>JAQEYU010000001.1:0-810000 GCA_027692465.1 Enterococcaceae bacterium OF42-14pH9A
TGGTAGTAGCGCATGACTGTTAATCATGATGTCGTAGGTTCGAGTCCTACTGCCGGAGTACTTTCGAGACAGTTTGAGACTGTCTCTTTTTTTGCGTTTAACTTTACTTTAAGCGGTATACAATCGGTGCTGATGCCGGGAGCCTATCGAGGTTCGAGTCCTGCTAAACTTTGTTCCGCTGAAAACTCGTTTGACTATAGCGGCGACACCTCACCTCATGAGACAAGACGACAGCCGTGTACAGCTAAAAGGGAAGGCCCGCAGAGAGCAGCAAAAAAGCTTTACCGAGTCCTCAGCAGAACTTATCATTGAGGAATCGGTAAGGCTTCTTTTGTTAGGGCGTATCGGAGAAATGACACGGCAGATCTTACCGCAATTTGCGGTAAACGGTCCCGTCTATACACCACCATATAAGCGGCGTTTTCTATCTTGATTCCGGTAAGATAACGATTGCGCTGGTGTTTTCAGACACAACTTATACTTGTGTTCGTGGGGCTGCTTGGAGATCTTTTGACAAGAGAAAGATTTTTTCGCCGTTTTCGGGATCATAGCGACCGCTGTCACGAAAGCCATGGCGCCGGTAGAGAGCGGCGGCCGCCGTATTTGTTTCATGAAGACTTAAGAGAATTGTGGTGGCGGGATATTCCGCGAACAAAAAAGTAATCAGGCGTTCCAAGAAAGCACCGCCGCGGCCGGCCCCTTGAAAACGCTGACCCAACATGAAACGGTCCAGCCATACGCTGTGGGTGGCTGGATCCCAGGCGCCGATCATCGCAAAGCCAACAGGGGTATCATCGTCATACAATGCCAGGGGCCGCCAGGCAAGAGAGCGATCGTACGCGGCTTCCAATAGCGACTGGCAATTGCTTTCAATGAAATCACGTTGGTGGTCAGCGACTTTTAATGAAGCGATTGCTCGCCAATTGTTTTCTGTAACGGGAAGGATCTCTAATTGTAGCATGTTCTGTTTCCTTTCATCTGCTTCCTTTCAATCGGGACGTCGGAGTGTTTCAAGGGGACCGAGGTGACTGTAGTCATTGCCGGCCAGTCGCGCTATCGGGGCCAATTTTTCTGTCAAAATGTACTCCTTCTCGGCATCAAAGATCGTCTCATCGAAATAAAAATCTGTGACTTCCAGATAAAAGACGTCCGTCATCGGCAGACCCTCAGAATCTGACAGTAATTGATGAGAGAAAGGTATTACGTTGAGACGGATCTTGGCAGCTGCTACGGCATCCGGGCGCTTTTCTTCGTGGAGCAGGAGCAGGTCCGACGGCAGCAGGTCCAGCTCACTGTGTTCGGAAGCAAGTGTTGCTGCAGTCTGATTCATGGCTGTCAAAAGCTCCGGAGTCACGATATGAATTACCCCCACCGGTCGCGTTGAAGAGTCTGTGTGCTGCTGTTTGGCGGCTTGCAGCAGATTACGTGCGGTATCTTTCAGGGTGCCGTCAGGATGGCGGTTGACTGACAGCATGACCAGGGGAATCCGGCTGCTGAGGATTGTAAAAAAACTGAAGGGAGCCAGATTGCTCACACCGGTTTCCGGATCTAGCGTACTGATCCAGGCGATTGGACGCGGGGCGATCGCTCCCGTGAGAAATTTATAGAGCTGCTTTTGGCTGAGGCGGTCGGCTGAGTAGTGATGATGAGACATTTGGGCTTCATCCTTTCGAGTTCAATGACTTACTTCCATGATACACAAAAACAAGCCCCGCTGCGAAAGAGGGGCTTGTCCTTCAGAATATGATACGATTATTGCCGTTTGCGGTTGGCATCGGAAGTATCGAATTCACGGACATATTCTTCGATTTCTTTTCTTTTCGGTTCTAAGAAAGGCGGCAGAGAAAGGATCTCGCCGGCTGTTTCGTAGGTTTCGTCCTGCAGGAAGCCGGGGCCGTCAGTTGCCAATTCGAATAAAACGTTAGGTGCTGCCATGAAGTATTCCGATTCGAAGTAAAAGCGTTCGACAAAGCCGGAGTTCGGGAATTCCAGATCATTGATGCGCTTGATCCACCATTCCAAAGCTTCTTTGTCAGCTACCCGCAAGGCCAGGTGATGGACATTGCCGTAGCCTTCGCCGGCATCGGGAGAGACGTCGTCGTGAATCACGATGATGGAAGCGCCGTTGCCTCCTTCGCCGATCTCGTACAAAGTCAGAGCTCCGTCTTCAGCAGTCTTTTCAAAGCCCAGTACATTGAGCAGAACCAGATTCATATGGTCAAAGTTGCGGACGCTGACAAAAGCCGGGCCCAAGCCGATGATTGCCATATCGGACGGTACATTACTGTTTTTCCAAGGGGTCCCGCCGGCAACTCCGATATTTTTTTCATCAGAGATCAACTGATAGCGTTGATTGTCAAAGTCTTCAAATTCCAAGTATTTCTTACCGAAACGTTCTTGGATCGCGCCATGCTGGATGTCATTTGCGGAAAATCGCTCAGACCACCAAGTCAAAGCAGCGTCAGTAGCAACCCGGAAAGACGTCCGGGAGATCGTGTTGGTTCCTTTGGTGCCCTTGGGAACGTTGGGAAAGTCAAAGAAGGTCATATCGGTTCCGGCCGAGCCCAGATCATCAGTGAAATACAAATGATACGTCTCAATGTCATCCTGGTTAACCGTCTTTTTGATCATGCGCAATCCCAGAATATCAGTGAAGAAGCGATAGATTTTTTTGGCGCTGGATGTCATGGCAGTTACGTGGTGCAGTCCTCTGATTTGTGTATCCATTTTTATTTCCTCCTGATTATCAACCCGCAAGAGTCGTTGTTTCGAAAAAAACCATGAATATGCTTGGAATTTCGAGGGCTGTGCGGGGATTTTTAACGATATCTTACTAAAAGTAAGTATAACGATTTTTGATTTTATTGGCAAGCGTTCTGCTTTTGGCGGCAATTCACGTTATAATGAAAAAGACAGAATTCATACGGTTGTGTTCGTAGAAGGAGGATAGCTGATTTGGCTTGTATCTGCGGGAGCTTATATGAACGCTGAACAAACACGACAGCGACCTCGGGATTTGCTTCCGACAGCGTCCAAAATGCCGGCTTTCACTGATCATTTCCGGCACAGCCCAATGAGGAGGAAACAGGATGAAAGAACTTTTTTTTGATTTGGACGGAACGATTGTGGATTCTTCGGAAGGGATCTTTGCCTCGGTGCGCTATGCATTGGCCAAAATGGCACTGCCCCCTTTGACAGATGAACAGTTGCAAAGCTTTATCGGACCGCCACTCAGCAAATCCTTTGAAAAGCTGGGATTGACGACAGCAGAGGCTGCTGCCGGTGTTGCCTACTACCGGGAAAATTATCGGGACGGCGGAATTTTCCAGGCGCGGGTCTATGAGGGGATTGAAACGCTACTGGCGCAACTGAGCCGGGATCCCGAAATCAAACTCTATCTGGCAACTTCGAAGCCGGAAGTTTTCGCCAAGCAGATTTTGGCACATTTTCAGCTGGAGGGGTATTTTGACGGGATTTACGGTGCAGATCTGGAAGGAGAGCGGGTTGCTAAAGAAGATGTTTTGGCTTACGCCTTGACAGAAAGCGGTACTGTAGGTAATCCTACCGTCTGGATGATTGGGGATCGTGAACACGACATGATCGGCGGGCGGCTGAATGGTGTGACACCGGTGGGCGTACTGTGGGGCTTTGGTGACACTAGTGAACTGACTGCCGCCGGGGCCGCGTATCTGGTCCAAACTCCCAGTGAGCTGACGGAAATTTTGGCCGCTGTTGGCAAGGAGGACGGGGATGCGTGAAATCTGGTTGGTACGGCATTCGCAACGGGACACGACCATTCAAGAGGATCAGGCGGCACCCTTGACACTGGCAGGACAGGCACGGTTGCCGGAGCTGGCTGCTTATTTTCAAGATAAAGCTCCGGCAGCAGTTTATTCCTCTCCCTATCAGCGGGCGATGCTGACTGCCGAAGCGATAGCGGCACCGATGGGGGTGCCGGTGCATTGCGTGGCGGCATTGCGGGAACGCAGCATCGGCGAGTGGGTGGCCGACTTTGAGTCCTTCGCTCGGCATCAATGGACAGATCCCGACTTTCGACTGCCGCAAGGGGAATCCTTGCGGGAGGTTTCCCAGCGGATGACAAGGGCTTTTGCTGAGATCTTGAAACAAAGCAGTGGCAATTTAGTGATTACCGGTCACGGTACGGCTTTTGCGGTATTGCTAGCCCAGCTGACAAAGGGCGGCTTTGGTTTCGAAGACTTTCAGAAAATGAGCCAGCCGGATGTGTATCAGCTGCAACCGTCAGCTGACGGGGATCTGTGGCGATGCCAGCGAATCGGCCACTTCTCTTTTTCATAGCCGTGAGGGGGAAAAGCTTGTTGTAGCAGCTTTTTCCTCTCCGCTATTCGGTAGAAAATCGGTGAAAAAATTTTTTGTGGATTTTTTTATTTTTCCTGTTCAAAAGTGTTGACTTACCCCTTGGGATACCTTATAATTTCATTTGTGCTCGTCGTTAGAATAACAAAAAAGCTGATGATGCGAATCACAATCAGGTGGCACTGTCCACTAAATCTTTCTTTATTATAACACGCCGCTTTAGCTCAGTCGGTAGAGCACTTCCATGGTAAGGAAGGGGTCAACGGTTCAAGTCCGTTAAGTGGCTTATATAAGAAAAGACCGCGCAAATGTGCGGTCTTTTCTTATATGCGCAAAACCCGCAGCTTTGGCGCTCTCTGCGACAGATACTGCGGGTTTTATGGATTTGATATCATGATCAATGAGCAGTACGGCCTTAAAAAGCTGCGCTGCTCCCGGTGATGCTGTCAAACAAGCGGGTAATCAACTTGGTATAGGCATCCGGTTGATTACTGTTGGTCAAGAGGAGCACGCCGCTTTTGCCGTCCGAGGTTAAGAGGACCATGGCCCGCTGTCCCTGCTCATTGCCGTGTGCCCGAATGTGGTCGGGATAGATATAGGAGCCGCTGCGATACGCCGGCTCATTATTGGCTGCCCAGAGATCCGCCAGCACCGATTTGTCGACGACTTTGCCGGCAATCAGCTGATGAAAATACCAGTAGAGGTCGCGGATATCCATGGAAACATTACCGGTCCCCAATTCATGGGCAAAACTGGCGGGGGACTCATTGATCTCTTCTGCGTAAGGGTCTGTTTCTGAAGGCTGGTAGGAATGGGTGCGCAGCGGATCGGAGGGCCAGTTTTCATAAAAATCCGAAGATCCTAGTCCCAGCTGCTGTTGATAGACCTTTTGAAAGAGACTCTGGTAGTCGGTTCGATAAAGCTTTTCCAAGATTCCAGCCAGCAGCATGAAGTTCACCGGCGAATAAAAATAGCGGCCGGGTGCTTTCAACGTGGCATGTCCATTGATAAAACGCAGCAGGTCCTCATCGCCAGTGACAGATTCCGGCAGCTGCGGCAGACGCAATCCGGAAGTCATTTCCAGCATACTGCGGATGGTGATGGTTTCAGCTGAAGGAATGTCCGGATAAAACGTGCTGAGGGGTGTCCCGAAGCTCAATTTTCCAGCAGCAATTGCCTGCATGATCAACGAACCGGTAAAGCTCTTTTGGATCGAGCCGATCTGGTAATGGGACTGCGGGGTATTGGCCTGCTGTGTTTGTGCATCTGCCAGTCCGTAGCCCTTATTCAAGAGGATTCGACCGGCTTTGATCAATAATGCACTGCCGACAAAGCGGGTTTCACTGATTTCTTTATCAAAGGGCACCGCCTCCTCTGTGACAACGGCGGTTTTTAAGGCGGCATAGTCATCTGCCGAGGGAGCCTGCGTCAGCTGGGTCAAGACCGCGGCTTTTGCGGCAGCGGCAGGAGGCGCCGGCTCCAGTAAATCTGCCAATTTTTCGGCCAATGAGGTATTCCAGACCAAGCCAAGCAGACCGGCCAAAAGCAGACTGCCTAACAGCAGGGGGAATGTGAAGTGTTTTCGTGGTTTGGCGTGACGCATGGGCATAAGGGACACCTGATTTCGTTTGATTCCGTTCAATTTTTTGGTTGCGCTGCAAAGGCTGTCTGAATCGGAACGGATAGTTGGTTTCATTTTACTCAGCTGCTTTCTTTTTACAAGCGATAGCCGTCGCAGGAAACGAACAGTTTTGCAAGGTAGCCGGAATTACTGAACGTTCGGGATTTTCTTTAGGAAAATGGCAAAAAAGGTATTGTCAAATATCGGGGAACTTGATACTATATTTGTAACGAATCAGTTGTCGCCGTTACCGGTTGGCAGGCGGGTTCACATGAATATTCCGGCATAGCTCAGTTGGTAGTAGCGCATGACTGTTAATCATGATGTCGTAGGTTCGAGTCCTACTGCCGGAGTCACAAGCGCCCTCTCAGATCTGTGAGAGGGCGTTTTTTAGCTGCTTTCAACCGGACAGGTCCTTCAACTGGGAAAAAACAAAAATGCGCCGCCTTTTTCAAGAAAAAAGGGGACGCATTTTTTGCGGGACTCAGTTGTTGAATTCGGTGAGCATGCGCTCGATTTCGGCGATCAGGTCGGCCAATACCGGTACATTTGCGGTTGACTTCAGGCTCTTATCGCCTTTTTCCACAATGACGGCTTCAGCGATACCGTCACCGTGTTTGGGCAGCTTCAGCTTGGTGAGTTCGTCGTATTCACGGATCTTACGGCCGCCTTCACCTTCTTGGACGACGAAGATTTCGCCGCCGTCAGCCAACCAGTCTTTGATTTTATCCATTATCAGACATCTCTTTTCCCAAAATTTGAGGTACTTCTTTGACAATTCAAGTCTAGCACCGTTGCCGGAAAAAGAAAAATGATAACGCTTATTTTTTATTTTCGCCTATTTGGACTGAACGAAGCTCCTCAAAGAAAGTCCGGGTCGCAGCGGGATCCTTAAAGGTAAAGTAGTAGTCCCGCTCCTTTGTCACCAGATGAAGAAAAGGCTTGGACCGTTCATCCAGATAGCAGACGGCTTGTTTGCCGTCAACCGTGAAACGACCGATCTGATAATAAGCTCCGCTATAGCCGTTGGTGCGCAGAACATTGCCATGCAGTTTTTCCGTCAGCTCCACCTTTTGCAGCTGGCTAACGGGGATCTCTGAACTGCCGGAAAGGGGGGCAGACAGACGGATTTCGCCGTTTTTGATTTCGCCGGTAAAGGGTTCTTTGGTGAAGTCCATCATATAGGTGGGCAAGAGGGTCATAGCCATGGCCCCCACCAACAGCAGGCCAATCAGACTCATTACGATTTTTCCGGCCGGGCGTCCCAGATTCATACTGATATTCAATCCGATCCGATCGGGCACCATCAGCCGGCGATCGTTGGGATTGATATAGACGCCGAAACGCCAGTAACGATCCTCGCCGGCATAACGAAAATCTTCAGTTCGAGCCAGCAGAGCATCCTGTTTTTTTCGCAGCGCCAGCAAAAAGCCGATGCACCAGAAAATACAGCCGAAGACCGCCAGAAAGAAAAGGAATGAGACGATTTTTGCCGGGGTCCCGGAAAGCGACATGGCCAGTGTCGGAAAAGCGAAGAGCGCCACGATTCCATAAGCGATAGCGACTGCTACTTTTGACCAGCCGTTTTTGGTGAGGTCGTTGTAACGGCGGTTCACCTCAGAATCGTCGGTGGGGGCAGCGACCGGCAGCCGTTTGACCGAATACCAGCAGCCTAATGCCAACAGCCAGCCGCAGAGGGCCGTCACACTCATGATCAGACTGCCGTCCGGATCGGTGACCATCAGCCAAATCACCAATGCGACAGTTGCCAAAAGCGGTGGGAGCAGCCAGCCGATGCTCAGCAGCTGCCGGTTTTTAGTGGCGGTCAGCTGCGTGTCCACCATGATCGGCTCAACCGCCAACCGCCAGCCCATCGCAGCTTTGAGGGCCGCCATTTTACGAATGTAAAGAATCTCGATTCCGTAAAACGCCGCCAGCGGTAACAACAGCAACAGCCAAAACAGTGTCATCATCACCGATTCATAGGCAGGCAGCAGGATCAAAGGGGATAAAAGGGTGCACAGACCAGCCGTGAGCCACAGCCGCTTCTTGTATTCTTTTGCCAACGCCAGTGTTTCGGGTGCGGTCAGCTTGTCAGGCGGCAGCGTATTTTCCAAGATCACATTTTTATGCGGGGTGGCGGCGATCCCCAAACTGAAAGCCATAATGACAAACAGAAAGATCAAGACCCCCACCAAAATCAAATTAACTAGAGTCATAAGTCTACCTACTTTCTCAGCATGCATGAAATAAACAGCGGGGCGTTTTCAAACGTTCCTTAAATCAAGCGACGGCTAAAGATGAAAACGGCGCCCCAGACAGCTGCGACGATCAAGAGACCTGCCAATAAAATCGCCGGCAGACTGTCACTGACTGCCGCTGTACCGGTCAGCCATTCCAGATTGCGACTGCCTAAAGTAAAGGGATCGTAATCTTTGATCTTTTGAAAAATCCCCAAAAGCATCGATCCGCCTAACAGCAGGGCCATCAGCAGCAGACTTTGCATACCGTTGGCGGCGACAGCCGAGGCAGCCATCATCAGACTGAGGAACAGGCAGCCATAGAGCCACAACAGCAGGCAGCTGGTCACTAAAGCGAGTTCGCCGCTTTCAGGAAAGAAGTAGCGGGTGTAGCCCCAACTGACCAGAAAAGCCCAGCCAAATCCCAATGTCCAGGTACTCAGCAGATAAGCCGTTTTCCCGAAAACAACAGCCGTCCGGTTCAGTCCCTTGGTCAATAAGTTCACTAATGTTCCGCTTTCTGCCTCACCGCACAAGGTATCAGCGTAAAATAAGACCAATGCCAGCAGTCCGAACTGCAGGCTGTTTTTGAAAAACTGGGTCCAGGCATCAGTGGCAGTGGGGGCCGGCAGTTTGAGGTCCATCCCTGCCGGTAATGCTGTTTTCATGATTTCCGGCATCAATTTGGCCAATGTAGGAGACATGAGACCGATGGCCGTGAAGACTACCAGCAGGACCAAAAGCCGCTTGCGGCGCCAAGCCTCGAAAAACTCTTTTTTTACCAGAAGCAGGGTTTGTCTGATCATCCCTCAGCCACCACCTTCATGAATATTTGTTCCAGATCCGGTTCCACCAATCGGAAACTGCGAGGCAAAAGTGCCAGCTGTGGCAAAAGGGACAAGAGCAGACGCCCATCTGTTTCCGGTTGTGGTGCGTTGATCGTGAGACGGTTCTCCGTCGTTTGAAGCGGCTGGGGCAGCTCCGGTCGTGCTTTGAGGGCTGCGGCGAATGTGTCGCGATCGTTGTTGTCGGCAAAGCTCACTTCATATAAAAAAGCGCCGTACGATTGTTTGATCTGATCCAATGCCCCCGTCAGACGGATCTGGCCGTCATGGAGCAGCGCCACATGATCACAGATGGCTTCCACATCACTCAGAATATGAGTAGAAAAGAGGACGGTGGTTTTTTGGCGCAATCCGGCAAAAATATCCAGAAAGGCTCGCCGCCCCAGCGGGTCCAGCGCAGAAGTGGGTTCATCACAGATCAGGATTGCCGGCTCGTTCAAAAGCGCCTGAGCGAGTCCCAGACGTTGTTTCATCCCCCGAGAGTAACTGCCGATCTTCTTATTGACATCGGCGAGCCCCACCAAGGCAAGCAGCTCGGTAGTTCGTTGCTGGATCCGGGACGGGGACATCCCGGTGATCTCACCGCATAGCCGCAGGTATTCGGTGGCCCGCATGTAAGAATAAAAGCCGGGCACGTCCGGCAGGTAGCCGATATGGCGATTGGTCGCTGTCTTGCCCAGACGGACAGGTTCCCCCAAAACGGTAATCGTGCCGCTGTCAGGTGGCAAGAGCCCCAGTAACAGCTTCATGGTCGTTGTCTTGCCGGCACCGTTTTCACCGACGAAACCGAAAATGCTGCCTGCGGGAACTGTCAGATCCAGCTGTTGCAGAATGGTTTTTTGACCGAAGCGTTTGGTGACTTGGTCCAGTGTGATGGCGTTCATTCTTCTGCCCCTTTTCCGAATGCAAAATAGCAGATCGGTCCGATAAAAGACAGCAGGGCGCAGACAATCACCCACATCGGTTTATTGCCGAAGCGGTAGTGGGGATGCCGCAGCACATCCACGATGGCAAAGAGCGCCAGACCCAGTTGCAAAATTATCAGCGGGATCAGTACGGGCAGGTATTCATTCAAATCAATAGTCATGAGTAGTTCCTCCTTTTTAGTGACAGGTCAGGTCTCGAGAAAGTCCGATGGCGGCGACTTGCCGGAAGCCAGGGATAAAAAAACAGCATAAAATAGTACCGATTGCGCAGCTGCGACCTAAACTTGCGGCCAACGCGTTTTCAGATACGTCGGAATAACAAGATTTCTATAGCTTTTTAAGCCGTGTCAGTCACTTTGTTCCGCTAAGGGAGCCTCTGCTTCTTTTTCAAAGGTCTGCCAGATGGCGGCGACTGTCGTTTCCAACTCGATTTTTGGCAGTTGCCGTACTTTGGCTTCGGCTAACAGCAGCGCCAGACGCTGTTCCCAATCCTGGCGGCCGCTTTCTTTAAATGGGGGCGGTTGGGTCACGATGGAACCTTTGCGGCGATCCGTCACCAGATAGCCGGCGTCTTTCAACAGATTGTAAGCTTTGGAAATGGTCATCGTATTGACTCCCAGCTCATCGGCCAGTTGGCGGACGGTAGGCAGCATTTCACCGATGGCCAATTCCTGCCGGGCGATCCCTAAGATGATTTGATCGCATAATTGCTGATAAATGGGTGTCTCCGAGCGGGTATCGATTTCAAGCAGCATAAAATCACCTCTTTGTATTATAAATGTTAATACAAATAATACAAAAACGCAAATCAGACTGCTTGAGACGAGAACGCCGAAAAAACAAAAAATCGGATTCAGCCGACGGTCCCACAGCTGATCCGTGCCGGTTTTCAATCTGAAGAGAAAACAAGGATTCTGTTAAAGGCGACATGGTTTTTACAGAATTTTTGCACATTATTTGTTTTCAAAAAATCAAAGGAGTACAATGGTTCTCGTAAGTGTCTCGGCTGTCGTCATAACGGCTGCCGGATGCAGTAAAGAAGGGCCGACTGTTGTCAGGGGACTGCAGCGGCGCTTCTCATGAATGAAAGGATGGATCACATGTCAGAAATCACCAAAGAAATGACAACCAAATTCGCGGACGATTTCAATGCCAACAATAAACACAATGCTTTGGCGCGCAGCGTTATCAAAAACGGGATCACCGCTTCCGCAGAAAACTTCGAGACACAAATCAACAATGTCCCGGTTTTCTCCGTAGACTTGGCTACCGGGAAAGTTGCCAACCAAAAACAATCCGGCCGCTGCTGGATGTTTGCTGCGTTGAACACCTTCCGCCACAAAATGCTCAACAGCTTCAAGCTCAAGGACTTCGAATTGTCCCAAAACTACACTTTTTTCTGGGATAAGTATGAAAAAGCCAATTATTTTTATGAAAATATCCTGGCGACTGCCGATCAGGACATGACGAGCCGTAAAGTGGCCTTCCTGCTGCAAACGCCGCAACAAGACGGCGGCCAATGGGATATGATTGTTTCCATCTTCCAAAAATACGGCGTAGTTCCGAAAACGGTGATGCCGGAAAGCAGCAACTCTTCCAACTCTCGGGATTTGAACAACTACCTGAACAAACTGCTGCGCAAAGACGCAGTTACCTTGCGGACAATGGTATCTGAAGGCAAATCAGCTGCTGAGATCCAAGATGCCAAAGACGGTATGCTGCAAAATGTCTACAATTTCCTGGCTATGTCTTTGGGGACACCGCCGACTGAATTCGATTTTGAATACCGGGACGAAGACAAAAACTACCATATCGACCAACAGCTGACTCCGCAAAGCTTTTATGAAAAATATGTCGGTGTCGATTTGAACGACTACGTGTCGATCATCAATGCGCCGACTGCTGACAAACCGTATGACAAATCCTACACCGTGGAAATGCTGGGTAATGTTGTCGGCGGCAAAGATGTCAAATATCTGAATGTGGATATGACCACCTTTAAAAAGCTGGCTATTGCACAATTGGAAGCCGGCGAGTCGGTCTGGTTCGGATGTGATGTGGGTCAATCCTCCACTCGGGAATCCGGTATCATGGCTTTGGATGCTTACGATGTGAATGATTTGTTTGATATCGACTTCACGATGACCAAAGCGCAACGTCTGGACTTCGGCGAAAGCTTGATGACTCACGCTATGGTCTTGACCGGAGTGGACATTGTGGATGGTAAATCCACAAAATGGAAAGTCGAAAACAGCTGGGGCGAAAAAGTCGGCGACAACGGTTTCTTCGTCGCTTCCGATGACTGGATGGACGAGTACACTTATCAAATCGTCGTGCGTAAAGAATTTCTGACTGCTGAACAACTGGCAGCCTTCGAAGCAGCACCGACCGTTTTGGCACCTTGGGACCCAATGGGAGCATTGGCGTAGCAAGGTTTCTAGCTCCTTAAACCTCTAGGGGGGCAAAAAGGGGGCAAAAATAATTTATTTTTAAGACCTGGTTATAGCTCGTTGAGAGTATTGACCAGGTCTGTTTTTTGCTTTCTAGTAACGTGCATATAAATTTTTTCCGTAGTTTCTCTGTCCTCATGACCCACTCGATCCATTATTACTTGAATGGGTACGCCTTTTTCGGCAAGCATGCTGATGTGAGTATGGCGGAAGACGTGAGTGCTAACTTTTGTTGATGTTTTAAATTCGAGGTGATGATCGTTAATAAATCCATTGATGGTTCCTAGGTCATAAGGTCGGTCGTTGGCGGTGACGAAAAGGAAGTCTGTGTTCTTTTCTTTCAAGAAATGATTATGATACATTCGGTCTTTTAAGATTTGGATAGGGGCATCTCCGAGTTCAATCGTTCGAAAGGAGCGCCTAGTTTTCGGAGGAACTTTCTGTCCTCTTGTTATACTGCGGTGCGCATGATCATACGTGCCATGTATGTCTAAAAGAAAATCGTCGTGAAAGTTCTTGGTTTCCAGAGCAATCACTTCGCCAAATCTCATCCCTGTGTAGTATTGCATTTTGAGAATTTGCGTATAAAGAGGGTTGTATCCTTCGAGGACTTCAAAGATTTGTTCTGCTTCGGTTCTTTCTAGGTATTTGGGAACTTGCTCTTGTGTAAGGTCCTCAACTGTTTTTGCGGGAGTAATAATTTTGGAGAGGTTGATGGCATCTAAATTTTTAATGTATCGTTTTTTATAGGCTAGATTAAAAGCACCGCGGATGATGGCGCGGAATCGTTTGACATAACTTTTTTCATATTCAAAATCAAAGATCATGCGGTCATAGAAAGCTTGTAAATCTTCAAACTTGATATCTTGAATTAACATATTCTTTTCAATCACCATAAATTCATTCAATAAACCATCAATCCCGTAGCTGTAGCCTGAAATGGTAGATCCTTTTTTGTGTGCTTTAGATTTCGGATTTTGAATCAGCTCAAACCATTCGTGGATCATATCTTCCAAAGTCTTCTCATTTGGGATGATTCCTTCTTTTTTTACAGTGTCATCTAGATTTTTTTTGTCTTCGTAATCATCAAGTATTTTTTTTATTTTTTCATTCAGTTCTCGTTGAGCCGTATTAGCTGCCTGTTTTGTATTTTTAGCAAGTCGAACAGATACTTTTTTTGTTTTCCCTGTTGCAGGGTCAGGGTAACGTTCGATATACTTATACACTGTTTCACCATTTTTAGTAGTTCTTTTTTCTGTCCACATTATGATTTCCTCCTATTTTCTGCTAAAATAGGGCATAAGAAATAGGCCTATTTTAGGCTTGTTTTTTCGCAAGGCATTTCCCGCCGGTCGCCAAACTAGTCGGGGGATGTCTTTTTTATTGTCCAAATTCAAGAAATGCTTCTCGAACGATTGGGGCCATGTTCATGCTAAGAGCGTTTTTTTCAATGAAGTCTAAGTAATTAACCGTTGACGGATTGGCCTCTGGTAATTCCATGTATTGCCTAACTAAATGACGTATCATGAATTCTTCCGCCTCATTTTCCATCTTTGCGTGCATCGCAAATGTAGCGCAATAGAGAGCTTCGTTTTTCTGATGTTTTGCAGCATGCCCGAGTTCGTGCAAAAGGGTCTTGGTCATCTCATATTCGTTGAGCCCGGAACACAGCACGACCAAGTTGTAAGTTGCAATATAGTGGCCATTATCGTCAAGATTGGGGTCATAGATGATTGTAACTTTCAGTTCTTCAATGATTTCCTTAATACGTTTGTCCAAAAACAGCCACCTGCCTACTTTCTCGATTTCAAATATCCTTCAATGATGCCTTTTAAGATTTCCCGATCGTTGTCAGTGATAGGATCCCCGCTATAAGACATTACAGAGGCGAGAGCGGCTTTGATTTTTTCATCATCTGTCATCGTATCTCTGAAATCTTCTTCTGGGTCAGATGCAGGCCACGGGTCCTTTCGGTCAGTTCGCCCCAAAAGATAATCCACAGATACATCGAAGTACCCCGCAACTTTTTCAAGAGGTTCGGAATTAGGTTTAGCACTTGCCCATTTTGATACTGATCCATTTGATAGATTTAAGTCTCTTTCTAGCTGGGCGATACTGATCTTTCGTTGGCGTGCCAGCTCTTTTACGCGATCGTAGATATTCATGTGTAAAAACCTCCGAAATAAATCAGAGAATATCATTGACATTAGAATTAGTTCTGTGATATATTCTAAATGTGCTTGGGAGGCACTACCATTCAGACCATATATTTTCGAGCTATTTCTAGTGTGATGAAGCATCCTCTAGATTAGATTATTTTCTATGCTCTAATGATAGAATTTATTCGGAGATAAGTCAATAGATTTAGATGAAAAATATACGGTCTGATTCGATAGGAGGGTGAGAAATGCTTTATGAAAAGATTAAGGAAATGGCGGCACAAAGAAAAGTCTCGATTGCGGAATTAGAGAGAACTCTGGATTTTCCAAATGGGATGATTAGTAAGTGGACCACGGCTTCACCGAATTCAGCAAATCTTTACAAAGTAGCGAAGTACTTCGGTGTATCCATGGAAAGTCTAGTGGGTGAAGAAAGAGAGGTGACAAAAGATGCCGAAACCCGTTCAGGTGAATCTTGATGAAGTGGAACAGAATCCGGACCGTGCAGCGATTAAGTACGGAAACAAAGAAGTGGTCCAGAAGATGTACTCTATCACGAAGGCCAGTCTCGAGAAATGGTTGGCTTTGATGCAGGACAGACCTGAGTTTGCTCAAGGTCTTCTGCATCCGACACACAAGATTGTGCTAATTGAATTAGATGTTTTTGACGAGTTTGTCAGATGGATGGATAAAAACAGATACCGGAGGAGAAGTTGATGGAGAAAGATCACACGTTTGCAGCAATTTTAGTTACAACACTTTTAGGTGGATACGCCACTGTTTTGATTTTCGTCGCGGAGTATTCGAGGATGTCAGCTCTGTGTTTGACGTGGGCGCCAATCATCCTACTGGGCACGTACCTAATCGGTAAAAAAGTGGGGAGGGAGGAATAAGTGAGTAGCGATGTAGAAACGCATCTGGGAAATTTGGAAACCTTGACTACAGATCTCGAACAAGTAGTTGATGTTTTAATCGTAGCCTCAGATTTATTTGCAAGGTTACCTCGAGAGTTTAAACAAGGGCAGAGTCTAGTGGATGTAGCTGTAACTAGCCTACAAAATATTCTTGCAGAAACGCAAGACGAACTAACTATGACTCAAGATTGCATAAAAAAACTGACTCCGCCTGCAAGCAATGAGTCAGTTCAGTAAAAACTATTCAAGTGCATTATAGCACGATTCGGAGGTGGAAAGACCTTGTTAGATTTAGGAATCATCGAAAAACACGTTTTGTCCTTCAAAGAAAACTACCCTGACACGAAAGAGCCAAAGCAACCCATCGAACCACAAAAGCCGAAAAAACCGGACTTCGGTTCATCAGACCTTGAGGTGAAGCGGTATGAACGGGCTATGAAAGACTACCCGAAAAGACATAAAGGCTGGGAGAAGCGAGTTGTCAAGTGGTCGAAAGAAACGCATCCATCGTGGCAAGCGCAGGAGGATCGCTTGAAGAATCTTCGCCAACTTCAAATCAAAGAAAATGGCACACTTTACGGGGGCTCTGGATTCCGCGCTATTCGTATCACGGAGCTAGAAAACGAACTGGAAACAAAATACTACCTTGGTGGGGATGGCAAAAAGTTCCCAGACTTTGAGAGAATTTTTAATCGAGTGGAAGCCGCTCAGTGCATCACAACAATAACAGCTGTGGCGGATTTTAAGAAGTTTGTGGAAACGGTGGCCAAAGCCACGAAGGTAGCAAAAGTTGAGATTGAGGGCACTGCTATGACTTTCAAAGGTGTTTATAACCAAACGATTGAAGAAGTCTTTGAAAGTGCCACTTGGACATTGGATCAACCGATTGAAGAACCTATCAAGTTCGGCATTAATCCGAAGTTTTTGGCGGATATGTTGAAGTTGTTCAAGCAACTGAAAATCAAAGAATTCGAAATGTATGTGACTTCTCCGATATTGCCAATAGTTTTCATCGCTGGCGAGATCACTTACATCATCACACCGATTCGTATTAACTAGGAGGAAAAAAATAATGGCAAAAATTACACTAAATATCGAGGCAGAAAATACGAAAGATTTGAAAGCGACTATCGAAGACTTGAATGCGGCCATGAATCCTGTACCTGTTGTACAAATTGGCATCGAGGGGGATTCCTTGGCCAAATCGCTAGCAGAAGCTGTCTCAGAAAAACAGGAAGAGCCTGAAAAACCAAAAAAGCCAACACCAAAGAAGAAACCAGCACCGAAGAAGGAAAAACCGGTAGAGGACTCTACGGACTCGACCTCAGACACCGAACCGTCCGAAACTGGAGAAGCGTCAGAGCCTATTGAAGAACCGCAGAAGTCTGCCACGGCTAATCATCATCCCGAGGCTACGAAAGCGGATGTCCAAGCGCTGATGAAAAAAGCAATGTCTAAAGGTCACCGGGATTCGGTTAAGACAGCTTTTCAACGAAATAACGCCACTAAGATTAGCGAACTGGCGGAAGAAGACTACGGTGTATTCATGACAGATCTGGAGGCACTGATGAAGGGGGCTAAATAATGGCAAGTCCAACTTTTCATGCCCGGCTTTCCCCTTCTGGTGCCAAGCGGTGGCTTCACTGCACGATGGCTCCGACGATGGAAGACGGGATACCTGATAGTGGCAGTGTGTATGCGGCAGAAGGAACGGTGGCACACAGCTTGGCAGAATTAAAATTGCAATATGAAACGGGTAAGATTACCAAGCGAACCTTCACGCTTCGCTACAACAAGTTTAAAACGAACAATGAATTTTACAGCCCGGGGATGGACGACTATGTAGACGAATATGTTGGCACGGTGATGGAACGGTTCAATGCTCTGCCGAATGCTTCAATCGACTTGGAAGTGCGCGTGGACTACTCCGATTGGGTACCAGACGGAACAGGGACCTCCGACGTAGTGATTGCCGCAGATGGGGTGATTGAAGTAATCGACCTGAAATATGGGAAGGGCGTGCCGGTCAGCGCAGAGTGGAATGAACAAGCCATGCTATATGGGTTAGGTGCCTTTCACGAATACGACATGATCTATGATTTTCAGGAAGTTCGCATGACAATCGTCCAACCTCGATTGGGTAGTATCAGCACGTTTGAGATGACGATAGAGGAGCTTTTGAGTTGGGCGAATGATTTTGTGAAGCCTCAAGCCGAAAAAGCCTCTAAAGGTGAAGGGGAGTTTGACCCATCACCAGACACCTGTCAGTGGTGCAAGGCAAAAGGGTTTTGCAAAGCCCGGGCTGATAAGAATTTAGAGATAGCATCTTATGAATTTAAGAACCCGGCTTTTCTATCTCCTTTAGAGTTAGCTGATATTTTGGCAAAAGCCAAGGAAATAACATCTTGGATTAAAGATGTAGAAGAGTATTCTCTTGAGATTGTCCGAGATCATGATGCCCGAGTTCCTGGTTGGAAATTGGTTGAAGGTCGTAGTAATAGGAAGCTGACGGATGAAGAAGCCGCCATCTTCGTTCTTGAAGCAGAAGGCTTTGAAGACGACGACATTTTGAAGCCTCGCACACTCCAAACTATCACTGCCTTAGAGAAAGTGATTGGCAAAAAACGCTTTGCTGAACTTCTTGGGGAATATGTAGTGAAGCCAGAAGGGAAACCTGTACTCGTACCCGAAGAAGACAAGCGCCCAGCTCTGAACGGTCTAGCTTCTGCCGATGAGGACTTCGGAGGTGTCGGGGATGACTGAAAAAGAGAAGAAGGAAAAAGTAGTTCTCTTTCAAGGTTCTAACTATCGAGTTTTGGCTATGGATCGCTACAACGTCATGCTAGAAATCCTAAACAGTGAAGGTAACTACAAATTCGTTGGCTATTACACGTCAACAGTAAAAGCTTTGCAGGCGTTGATTCGCCAAGATTTACTAATGGATCGCACGGAAACACGAGATATCAGAGAATACCTGAACGAAATTCAAGTCTACAAAGAAAAAATTATGAACGACATCGAGGCACATTTTTCAGCCGAAGATGATGAATTATTCAACTAAAAAAAACGAAAGTAGGAATTTAAAATGGCAAAACGAAATGGAACGAAAGTAATCACAAATAAAGTACGGTTGAGCTATGCCAACCTTTTACAACCAAAGGCTTTTGAAGGTCAAGAAGCGAAATACTCTACCATGCTCTTGATTGATAAGGACGACAAGGAAACTATCAAGCTGATGAAGGAAGCTATCAAAGAAGCTTATGAAGCGGCTAAGGGGGACAAACTAAAAGGAGTCAAACCTGACCGCCTGAAAACTACTCTCCGAGATGGGGATGATGAGTTTGACACAGAAGAACGTCCTGAGTTCACCAACAAATACTTCATCAATGTTTCTTCTAAAACCAAACCTGGTTTAGTAAAACGGGAAGGCGGGATGACCGTTAAGACCGAAGATCCCGATGAAATCTATAGCGGTGTGTATGCCTTCGCTTCTATTAACTTTTACGCTTACAACACTGCCGGAAATAAAGGGATTTCTGCTGGACTGAACAATGTAATGACCACTGGTAAAGGGGACTATCTAGGCGGACGTGCTTCTGCGGATGCGGACTTTGGTGATATGGACTGGGACGATGAAGAGGAATCTGGAGACGACTTCTTCGCATAAAAGTGAATAGGAGGCCGATTGGCCTCCTATATTATTTGTCTATTTTGTTAAGCGATACCCATTCAAATTTGTCATGTTCATCTACGAATAAGAATGGTAAATCATAGCCTTTATCAAGAGAGTGGATATTATATACGATTGGTTCAAGGTCGTTTTCTCCGTCGAGATTTTCAACCAAAGACTTTAGAGTTTTGAAAACCATTGGGAGCGAAATCCCTTTTTTGATTAATTGAGAGTATGTTCGTCCCGATGGTCCAGAACTTCTTGGATATATTAAATTGTTAAGGCGGCTGATAGGGCTACTTTCTCCACGAGGATAATACTCGTAGAAGTTGATATCCCCAATTATTCCAACTTGGAGATTTTCGTGAACTCTTAGTTCTCCTGGAGAACTCTCAAAAACACCAAGGAATTCACCCGACATTAGCTCATCGTTTAACTTAAAAATGATTTGATAAGAAAAATCAATATCGGAAGATAAGTAACTATTCTTCAAAACATAATCTAAAGCTTGCATCTGGTAAATATTCATTTGAACAACTCCTTTTTATTTAATAACTAATTATATCAAAGAAAGTCGGTGAGAATCATTCAAACGTTAAATATTGATATCGAAACTTACTCCGAAGAAGATTTAACCAAAGTCGGCGTTTACAAGTATGCGGACAGTCCTAGCTTCGAGATCCTTCTTTTCGCTTATGCCATTGATGGTGGTCAAGTCGAGTGTGAAGACATGACACTTTCGGGTGTGCCAGATGAAGTGGTTAAGGCTTTGACGGATAAGAATGTTCTGAAAGTCGCGTTTAACGCCCAGTTCGAACGAGTTTGCCTTTCGAAGTGGTTAGGAATTCCGTATTACCTGGATGCCCGTCAGTGGCACTGCACCATGGTCCACGCCAACGAGTTAGGTTTGCCAGCTTCACTTGGACAGTGTGCGAAGTACCTTGGTATCGAACAGCAGAAAGATACCCGGGGCACACAGCTCATCAATTATTTTTCGAAGCCGTGTAAACCAACAAAGGCCAACGGGATGCGGACACGAAATCTGCCGGAACATGATCCCGAAAAATGGGCTACTTTTACTGAATACTGTATTCAAGACGTGGTGGTAGAAATGGCTATCGCTGACAAACTAAGTCGTTTCCCAGTCAAGGGATCAGAGTGGGAGCTTTATGCACTAGATCAAAGGATTAACGATTTAGGTGCTGAAATTGACCACGAACTGGCTACCGCAGCCATTGAGATTATGGAAGAGTTAACAGAAGAAAATATGGAGAAAATGCGAGCTGTCACGGGTTTGGAGAACCCAAACAGTTTGAAGCAATTCAAAGAGTGGTTAGCCGCTCAAGGCACACCGTTTGAAAAATTGGGTAAGGAGTTCGTCGAAAAGGCGCTGGCGCTGGGTACTTTACCCGAACAGGTGCAGGAGGCTCTCAAGCTTCGTCTCAGCCTTTCGAACTCAAGTACGAAAAAGTATCTGATGATGGATGGCGCACGTTGTAGTGATGGCCGTATCCATGGCATTTTGCAATTTTATGGCGCCAACAGGACCGGCCGTTGGGCGGGGCGTCTTTTGCAAGTGCAGAATCTTCCCCGAAACTATTTAGATGATATCGGCTATGCCCGTGACCTAGTGAAAGTCAAAGACTTAGAAGCGATTGAATGGGTCTATGGCGATGTACCAGACACCCTCAAACAGCTAATCCGCACAGGGTTGATTGCTAAAGATGGCCACCGTTTCGTTGTTTCCGACTTTTCTGCGATTGAAGCCCGAGTCATCGCCTGGTATGCGAACCAAGAATGGGTGCTGGACGTGTTCCGCACGCATGGGAAAATCTATGAAGCAACAGCGGCTCAGATGTTTGGTCTTGGTGATGTGGAGGAGTACAACTGGAAAAGCCATGAAGGAAAAGCGATGCGACAGCGTGGGAAGGTAGCGACATTGGCTCTTGGTTATCAAGGCGGACCTGGTGCATTGATCGCGATGGGTGCCTTAGACAACGGCATTGCAGAAAATGAATTGCCGGAAATCGTCAGTCGGTGGCGAGAATCAAATAAACGGATTACTCGATTTTGGTATGACACGCAGTCGGCGGTTCTTGATTGTCTGGAAAACGGTGGTGTGAGAAAAGGGCCAAGAGGACTCAAGTTTTTCAAGAAGTCCGGTTTCCTTTTCATCCAGCTACCAAGTGGTCGACGTTTGGCTTATGCTAAGGCACATCTTGAGGAAGGTAAGTATGGTCCCGCTGTGTTTTATGAGGGACAAGGCGACAAAGTAATGTTCACGAAACAGCAAACCTACGGCGGTAAATTAGTGGAAAACATTGTACAGGCGACAGCAAGAGATGTTTTGGCCGAAGCCATGCTGCGGCTGGAGAAAGCAGGCTACCCAATCGTGTTTCATATCCACGATGAGGCGGTAGCCGAGGTACCGGATGGTTCGCACTCTATCGAGGAGATGAACGAGCTAATGGCTGTGGTGCCTGATTGGGCGGACGGATTGCCGTTGAACGCTGAGGGATTTGAGACCAAATATTACATGAAAGATTAGGCGGTGAAAAAAGTGAAAATCTTAGATGCCTGCTGTGGATCAAAATTATTTTGGTTTGATAAGGATAACAGCTTTGCAACCTATATGGATATTCGGGAAGAAAGTTACGAAATCTGTGGCAAGAAAGTAAATGTGAAGCCAGATGTTGTAGCAGATTTTCGTGACATGCCATTTGATGATAATACCTATGACTTAGTTGTTTTTGACCCGCCACACCTAAAATGGGCTGGCCAAAAATCAATTATGAAAGCTCAGTACGGTCAGCTGGATAGAGAGCATTGGCCGGAAGACATCAAGCGTGGTATGGAAGAGTGCCTGAGAGTCTTGAAACCAACAGGGACGCTAATTTTCAAGTGGAACGAGAACCAGGTAAAACTCAAAGAGGTTTTGAAAGCTATTGAGCCAATCAGTCCTCTTTTTGGAAATCGTCGTTCTGAGACTCACTGGT
Source organism: Enterococcaceae bacterium OF42-14pH9A (assembly GCA_027692465.1). Lineage (GTDB taxonomy): Bacteria > Bacillota > Bacilli > Lactobacillales > Enterococcaceae > Enterococcus_C. Next base: position 22,157 of record JAQEYU010000001.1, read on the forward strand.
TAGTTTTTATGAAGGAGGAATATCCGATGAAACAATTTTATGTAACCTATTTGAATTTGAATAATAAGATTTGCGGTGACTATATTGCCGCCTACGATTTACGGGACGCTGAGTTATCTGCAAAGAACATTCAGGGCCTTTCTCGCATCATTGACGTGAAGGAGGTAGCAGGGTGAAAAACTACGATCCAAACATCTATTGGGGGAAACATACGATTAAAGTAACTTTTCAGTGCTGGGATTATAAAGGTTATGTAACCTACCAAATTGGGGGTAACGCAAAAGGAGTTGGTGTGCTCCATATAGACCTCTACGATCTTTCTGGTACGACTTTTTTAGATAATAATGCCCGCCTTCGAGATAGCGGAGAGGGGTGGTACCAGATGTATTTGACAAATGAGGAAGGCGAGGAACTAGAAGTCGAAGAAGAATGGGAAGAAATCGAAAGCAGTATTGTTGGAGTGGAGATTATTGATTATGCGAAGGAGGTAGCCAATGATTAAGACAGAAAAATGGGAAACCTACAATTTTGAAGGCGCAGTGAGAGGAATGCGAAATCCCATGAACAGCTGGGCGAAATCGGATAGTGTTCATCAACACATCGGCCCGAATGATTTAGATTTATTACTTCGTTTGACGAAAGCTGGCACTGATCACCGAAAAGTTCTTCGTCAGATGATGGTTTCTGTTGATATCGCCGCGCCGCTATATTGGTGGAAAGAATTTGATACTTACAAAGTCGGAACGGTAGCCAATTCGACTAGCACGATGCATAAAATCCACACGAAAAAGTTTGATATTGGTGATTTTAGTTGTGAGTATGTGGCGCCTCGTTTCATGTATGACGTGATTACTGAATTAAACTATCTACGCTCTAATCTCAACGAAACCGGAGATAAGAAATACTGGTACGCCATGATACAGCTTCTACCTTCGAGCTATCTACAGAAACGTACAGTAACGCTTAACTACGAAGTCTTGCTAAATATGTACAAGGCAAGACGAAAACACAAGCTCCAAGAATGGCGAGATTTCTGCAATGTGCTTTTGCGGCTTCCTTATTTCAAAGAGATCTCGGAGGTGTAAGGAATGAATGCTGAAATGATTGCTTTTTTACGGCAACTGCTATTTTGGCTGAATCGGCATGTCCCCGAATTGCAGGAGTTGTGGATGCATCTGTTGAACTACCTTGCGAATTACGGGTGAAAGGATGTGGAATATAAATGAGAAAATCACTGACTGAAACGTTCTGGGTAAATGTTGAACGTTACCAGAACCTTCGAGGCATTTCAGATAAGCAAATTGCTAAGGATCTTGGCATAAAACGGGATTCTTGGCGAGAATATCGCCGAATGGAACAGAGTCCTAAACTTCGAAGGGTCGAAGAACTTGCCAAGATTTTCCACGTCGAACCTGCTGATTTGATAAAGAATTGGACGAATAAAGAATGGCGAGAAGTTTTTGAGAAAGGATAAGGACGTATGGAACAACCGAAAGTAGCACCAAAACTGAAATACGACGGTGAGATCAAACTCGCTATCGGAAGTTCCAAGACCGAACGCAAGTGGAAGAACCGAGAGCAGTCTTGGTCAGAGTTTCTTCTTGGTCTTAACACGCCAACTGTGACCCAAGAGACGGTGGCGGACTACAAGAAGATGCCTAAGAGCCAACAGGACGCCATCAAGGATGTTGGCGGGTTCGTAGGTGGTTGGCTGAAAGAAGGCAAGCGGAAGCGGGGCTACGTGCAACAGCGTAGCCTCGTGACCCTTGATGCCGACAGCACGACTTTGGACTTCTGGGATGACGTGCAGCTGATGGCAGATTTTGCCTGTGCGGTGTACACGACTCACAGTCATCTGGTCAAAGGTCCGCGGTATCGGTTAATCATTCCCCTATCGCGACCTGTGACAGCTGAGGAGTATGAACCGCTAGCCCGTAAAGTCGCTGAGATGTTCGGGATGGATAACTTCGACGACACCACCTATCAAGGCGAACGTTTGATGTACCGGCCTAGCCATTCATTCGATGGTGAATATTTCACGGATTACCTGGACCAGCCTTGGTTGGATCCCGACACTGTTTTGAGTGAATACTCGGATTGGAGAGATGCCAGTTTTTGGCCTGAGAGTAGTAGAGGGCATACTATCCGAGACGCTCAGGCGAAAAAAGCTGGGGATCCCTTGGAGAAAAAAGGTATCGTGGGTGCCTTTTGCCGGACGTATGACATTGTCTCAGCGATTGAAACTTTTCTGCCTGATGTCTATGGTCCGACTGGACGAGATGACCGCTGGACCTTCTTAGGCGGAACTACCTCAGGCGGTCTTGTAATCTATGAAGACAAATGGGCGTACAGCCACCACGGAACGGACCCAGTAGGAGACCAATTGGCGAACGCTTTTGACCTCGTGCGGATCCATAAGTTCGGGGATTTGGATGAAGATGTTAATCCAAAAACCAATATTACGAAATACCCGTCTTATAAGGCCATGCGGGAGTTTGCCATGGAAGATAAGGAAACCCGCAAGCTGATTCAACGGGAAAAGCTAACGGCTGCCATGGATGATTTTGATGGCGTACTCGAGGAGTTAGAGCCTGAAGATGTCAATTGGATTGAAAAGTTAGACCTTGAAATTGATGAGATGGGTAACTTCCAAGCAAGCGCCAGCAACCTGGAAAAAATCATGATGCAAGATCCGTATTTGTCGAAGCGCATTTTTCTAAACACCTTTTCAAATCGTGTGGAGCTTCAAGGAAATCTTCCCTGGAGAAAAATTGGTCAGGAAAAGACTTGGAAGGATGCTGACGATGCTGGCCTTCGTGTTTATATAGAAAAGATTTATGGCATCGTAGCTCGAGGGAAAATAGATGATGCTTTGGCCCAAGAGATTGAACGGAACAGCTTTGACCCGGTAGAAAGCTATTTAGAGGGTCTAACCTGGGATGGAGAGTCTAGGGTAGAAACCCTTTTGGTGGACTACTTAGGAGCGGAGAACACTTCGTTTGTGCGCACTGTCACTCGTAAATTCTTATGTGCCGCTGTTGGGCGTATCTATGTCCCTGGAGTTAAGTTCGATTATATGTTGGTTACGAGTGGTCCGCAGGGCATTGGGAAAACGTTGCTACCCTCTAAACTGGCGGGGGGTTGGTTCTCCAATAGTCTTGAAGGTGTGACAGGAAAAGATGCCTATGAAGCCCTGCAAGGCGTCTGGATTATGGAAATGGGAGAATTATCTGCCACCAAAAAAGCTGATATTGAGGCCACTAAGCACTTCATTTCGAAACAGGAAGACATCTTCCGAGTAGCTTATGGCCGGCACAAATCCTACTTCAAGCGCCGATGCGTTTTTTGGGGGACTACCAATGATAACGAGTTTCTACGAGACAAGACTGGGAACCGCAGATTCTGGCCTGTAGATGTGGGCATTAATGAGATTAAGAAGAAGGTCTGGGAGATGACTGATGAAGACAGGGACCAAATCTGGGCAGAAGCTGTTGAAATGTGGCGAGCAGGAGAAGTTCTCTATCTGGACGCGGAACAGGAAAAAGAAGCCCTGGAAGCCCAAGAACTCCACACAGAAGCCTCTTCAATGGAAGGGGAAATATTGGAGTTTTTGGATATCCCGATTACTGAGGACTGGTATGAACGAAGTAAGCAAGATCGTCGTTCATTTATTCAAGGACAGGGGGATGATATCGGCGAAGAGGGCAGTTCGGTGCGGCAGAAAGTCTGTATTGCGGAGATTTGGAATGAATTGTATGGAGGAGATTCCAAAAATATTCATCCGGCAAAGGCTGCAGAAATCCGTCAAATTTTGACCCATTTACCTGGATGGTCAAAGTACAAATTGAGCCGAGGACGCCTTCGATTTGGAAAAGATTACGGTCTTCAAACAGCTTTTATCAGAGAATTACCGGTATCCGTCAAAGATTCCCCAAAATAGAAAATGTTGTTATATCAACGTTTGTCGCGTATCCATCTTTTTTGGAAAATGGATACACCCAAAGAACGTATGTTTGTAGAGGTGTATCCAATGTATCCACCTAAAAACGGGATGGATACGGGGGTGGATACGGGCAAAAGCGTTGGTACTATTGAATTTATGGGCGGTTGTATCCATTGTATCCATAAATATTCTATATTTGTAGAAATATATAAATAGCATATATACGGGTAATACATATATATGCTAACGGGCGTATTCGCCTATACGCGTACGCGAGGGATACTTTGGATACTACGAAAAGGAGGCAAGAAAATGGACCTAGAAAAAGATGTGGAAAGGTATTTGAAAAAGCAAATCTCCAAAAAGGGTGGTTTGAGTCTGAAATGGACTTCGACTGTGCGAGGAGTGCCAGACCAAATTATCTGCCTACCGAATGGAGAAACGATTTTTGTCGAGGTAAAGAAACCCGACGGAAAAACTAGAAAACTGCAGGATAGGATGATTTGGAAGCTTCGAGATTTAAACCAACCCGTTTTCATCTGCTACACAAAAATGCAAGTTGATAGACTGATTGATGATCTAACAAAGATTGGCTGTTTTGATCAATAGAGAGGAGGGATCCAAAACATGAAAGCAAACTTACACCCATATCAAGAATATTCCAAGGACTGGATTTTAGACCACCCCTACTGTGCACTCTTCTTAGATATGGGATTAGGAAAGTCTTTGACAACACTAACTGCTATTGACGAACTGCTAAACACGTTTGAAGTGATTGAAAATGTTCTAGTGATTGCCCCTTTATCCGTGGCAGAGAAGACCTGGAGCGATGAAATCGAGAAGTGGGACCACTTGAACCACCTAAGTTTTTCAAAAGTGTTAGGATCCCAAAAGCAGCGATTAGCCGCTTTGGCAAAAAAGGCAGATGTCTATTTAATCAATCGGGAGAATGTGGAGTGGTTAGTTGATTACTACCGAAAGGATTGGCCTTTTAAAACAGTTATCATCGATGAGTCGTCCAGCTTTAAATCTCCATCAGCCAAACGGTTTAAAGCGCTGAGAAAAGTCCGGCCGATGATTGAGAGATTAGTAGAATTGACTGGGACACCATCGCCGAACAACCTGATGGACCTCTGGAGTCAGATTTATTTACTAGACCAGGGCGAGCGACTAGGAAAAACAATCACCGCTTTTCGGAACCACTATTTCACGCCAGCATCACAAAACGGCCACATTGTTTACAGCTGGGCACTACTGCCGGGAGCAGAAGAGGCAATCTACAAGAAAATCAGTGATATTTGTGTTTCGATGAAAGCCAAAGATTATTTGAAACTGCCACCAAGAACTAACAATGTGATTGAAGTGGAGCTATCCGACGTGGATTGGAAAAAATATAAAGAGCTTGAACGGCATTATGTACTGGAGCTTGAAGAATCTGACGTGGTGGCTAGTAATGCTGCCACACTGTCGAACAAACTCTTACAGATGGCTAACGGGTGTATCTACGACGAGAACGGAGAGGCAAAACAAATCCATGAGAAAAAACTAGACGCTTTGGAACGAATCATCGAAGAGGCACAGGGTCAGCCAGTTTTGGTGTTTTACCAATACAAGCACGACTTAGCACGAATCCGAGAACGATTCAAACAAGCTAAAGTTTTAGATGTATCTGCGGGCGACATTAAAAAGTGGAATGAAGGTAAGATCCCTGTCCTTTTGGCCCACCCACAATCCGCGGGTCATGGGCTAAACCTTCAAGCGGGAGGCCACATCATCGTTTGGTTTGGGCTAACGTGGTCTTTGGAGTTTTACCAACAGGCCAACGCCAGACTCGACCGGCAGGGACAGCAGAATCCTGTCATTGTCCACCACCTAGTCGCTAAAGGAACAATCGATGAAGATGTCATGAAGGCATTAGAAACCAAAGAAGTAGGTCAAGAGGCTTTGATGGTAGCCGTTAAAGCACGAATACACGAGTATCGGAGGTAGGAATATTGGCAAATGGGTTAACGAAGCACCAGCTAGAAATCATTGCAGAAGCTGTTATCAAACAGCAAAAAAAGCAGGAGAAGAAAACCGAGTCAGTCGAGAAGGACTGGCGGTTGAGAAATACTAGAACATTGTTACGGCACTACCTCTGGTTACAAAGACATTCCGAGGAAATCATCGAGGATTTGGAGTATTACGAAGACATTGTTTTTGATCCTAAAGAATTAAATCTCCATGCCCTTATGAAATATAAAATCAAAACAAAACGAATGATGGATTATTTTGACGCTACTTGGGGATCTTATCGGGAGTACTGCAGAGCAAAAGGAGGGGCCGTTGAACGGAGATGTGAAGTACTTCGAAAACTCTATCTCCAAGAACCACAGATGAAAAAATGTGAAGTTGCTGACTTATATGGCTTAGATGAGCGAACAGTTCGTCGCGATGAGTCCAAAGCTATTCAAGAATTAGCTGTTTTTCTTTTTGGAATTGACACGCTGGCAGACCTGGAACAGCTTATCTTCTGAAATGTCCAAAGCAGTGTCTTGAAAGCGCCGGTTTTTTATTTTAGTATGATACCGTGAAATATTAGCGGAATGGTTTGAGACTACAGGGCCCTGATGTCTCTGTAATTCGCTGTCCGTTGTAGCGACGGTGAGACCCAAGTAGCTAATATAAATCTGAGATGGTTACTAACCAGAAATGGTAAGGTGACTAAAGGGCATTCGCTTCGGCGGATGTCTTTTTTATGCAGAAAGAAGGTGAATAGACGTGACAATGACCGCTAAACAGAAGAGATTCTGCCAAGAATATTTAATCAGCCTAAATGCGACTGATGCAGCAATAAAAGCTGGCTACTCGAAAAAATCGGCTAGATCAGTTGGACAAGAGAACCTGACAAAACCTGACATTAAGAATTATATTGCTGAAAAATTGCAAGAAATCGAGGATTCTAAAATCATGGATGCTAAGGAAGTCATGGAAAGACTTACCGCTGTTGGCCGTCGAGAGGTCAGCGAGCATCAAGTCGTAACCCTTCGAAATAAGACTGAAAAATGGGTGCCTACCGGAGAAGATGGCGCTTTGAAAAAGATGATTATTGAAAGTGAGACCGCTGAAGTAGTGGAAATGCCGGCTAAAATTTCTGATGTCAATAAAGCTTTAGAGCTAATGGGTAAACGTCATGCGCTATTCACCGATAAAGTAGACCTCCAAACTGGAGATATTGTAATCAAGGTTGGTGAATGGGATGAAGACGAAACCGAAAATTAATATCGTCCTCGAGTTTCCAAAGCCGGCTAGAGTTTTTAATAAACATATTTTTGATATCCGAGATGACTACACCTGCTTCACTGAAATTCACTATGGTGGTGCCAGCTCTGGCAAATCTCATGGAGTGGTGCAGAAAGTCGTACTGAAGGCCTGCAAGAAGTGGCGAAAGCCCCGCAAAGTTCTTTTCTTGCGGAAGGTAGGTAGGTCTATCCGAGACTCTATCTTTGCCGATGTGATTGCCTGCTTAAGCGACTGGAATCTTTTGGACCGTTGCAAAGTTAACATGACGGACTTCCGCATTACCTTGCCAAACGGCGCTGAGTTTCTGTTTAAGGGAATGGATGACCCGGAAAAAATCAAGTCCATCAAAGGAATTTCGGATGTTGTAATGGAAGAAGCCACGGAATTCACGCTTGATGACTACACTCAGCTGACTTTACGGTTGCGGGATCGTGGGCATAAATTTCGTCAAATATTTTTGATGTTTAACCCAGTGTCTAAGCTGAACTGGGTTTATAAGCAGTTTTTTGCTGAGGATGTAGTGAATGACCCGAAACGAATCCGTATTTATCACACCAGCTACAAGAATAATCGATTTTTGGATGAAGAAAACAGAAAGACAATCGAAGAACTACAGCTAAAGAATCCCGCCTATTACCGAATCTATGCATTAGGTGAGTTTGCAACATTGGATAAATTAGTTTTTCCAAAATATAAGAAATGTCGCTTGGATAAGAACAGTGATGATTTGAAAAACCTGGAATCAGATTTTGGTCTTGATTTCGGATATGTAAACGACCCCTCGGCTTTTATACATCTTCGAGTAGATGAAAAAAATAAAAAAATTTATTTTCTCGAAGAATTTACAAGAAAAGGGCTATTAAATGATCAAATTGCTGAGCAGCTTACCCAGTTGGGATATTCAAAAGAAACTATCACCGCTGATTCTTCTGAAAAAAAATCTATTGCGGAAATAAAAAATAAAGGTATTAGACGAATTCGTCCGGCAAGAAAAGGACCAGATTCAATTAGGCAGGGGATACAATGGCTACTTCAGTATGAGTTAATTGTTGATGATCGATGCGTTAAATTAATCGAAGAGTTAGAAAATTATACCTGGAAAAAAGACAAAAACACAGGTGAGTATTTCAATGAACCTGTAGATTCATATAATCACTTGATTGATGCGACTAGATATGCTGTTGAGCATCGAAGCAGAAGACAATCAGGAATATCTATCATGAAATAGGAGGTGTCCTCTTGGAACTAAGAAAGAATAATCTAGCAGAATTAGAAAAGCTACTGAACAAGGCCCTTAACCAAGTTCAGCAGCTTCAAAAAACTTTGAAAGACATTAACGATTTTAAAATCCAAGTTGGTCAGCAAGCCAAGTTTCTTGGGCACGATCAAGAAATTCATCCCAAGAATTGAATTTTGAATGTTGTGCAACGAAGGCATCGATGACTTCATCTTCGATTTCTTCAATGTTTTCAATATCAAAGTTGCCTTTTTCCAAGAATTCCTCAAACGAACTGAAGTCGGTGTTCTCACTCATAAACTTATCGTTGTAGATTTCGAGAATAGGGACTTCAGTGCGTTCACTTAGGTTGTGGGCTTTTTGTTGCATATCATTCAGTTGCTTAATAATATCATCAAATCCGTCAGTCATTTAATCACCACCTTTCAAGAATGATTGTATCAAAACAAGGAGGGCTAAACACTTGGAATTAGAAACCATTAAAAAGATTATCAAAGAAAATATCCGTGGTTATACTGGCAGAATGAAACGAATCCGGAAAGCGGAAATGTACTATGCCAACGAAAACGACATTCTCCGACGGCGAGATCCCCTCGAGGAAAAACTAAAGCAGGAGAATCCGGAACACCCGCTACGCAATGCAGATAATCGAATTAGCCATCCCTGGCACTGGCTATTAGTTGACCAAAAAGCCAGCTACACCATGACTGTACCGCCAACTTTTGATGCTAAGGAAAAACATCTTAACGATGAAATCACTAAGTTGTTAGGCGACAGTTTTCCTAAGATAGCAAAGGACTTAGCGGTCAATGCCTCTAATGCCGGGATTGCCTGGCTGCATGTTTGGAGAGATGAAGAGTATCAGAACTTCTTTCGTTACGCTGTAGTAGATTCCAAGCAGATTATTCCTGTATGGTCTAAAAAGCTGAATAGCCAGCTTGAAGGGGTCTTACGAATTTATGAGGACTTTGATGAGCAAGGCAACACCATCGTGATCTATGAATACTGGAATGATAAGGAATGCAGTTATTACTTCCGAGAGAAGCGAAACAAGCTTGAAGACTTGGAAGAGTTTAATGTCATCAATCTGTATGACGTGGGTACTGGTGAGTTGGATGGTTCTACCAATATTTTCGAGCATGATTGGGGCCGAGTGCCTTTCATTCCTTTTCGAAATAACCCTTCTGAACTATCAGACCTGAAGAAGTACAAGAAACTAGTTGATGTTTATGACAAGGTGTTTTCCGGGTTTGTGAATGATTTGGATGATGTTCAAGAAATCATCTTCGTTTTGACCAATTATGGCGGGGAGGATAAAAAAGAATTTCTCCATGACCTAAAGAAATACAAGATGGTTAAGGTTGAAGATGATGGCAATGGGGCGAAAGGTGGCGTTGAAACTTTAGCAGTTGAGATTCCAATCGAAGCCCGTAGCAAGATTCTTGATATGACTCGTGAGGCTATCTTTCTTCAAGGGCAAGGTGTGGATCCACTGAAAAATATCGGCCAGAACAATAGTGGTGCTGCGCTTGAGTATATGTACTCCTTACTTGAGCTGAAAGCTTCCATGTTGGAGACAGAGTTTCGACAGGGCTTTGCCGAGTTGGTCCGCATGATTCTTCAATACTCTGGTGCAGATCCTGATGTACGGATTGAGCAGAAGTGGACCCGGACGTCTATTAAAGATGAATCCCAAATGGCTGATATCATTCAAAAGGTAGCGCCTAATACGTCTCTTGAATCAATCGCCAAGAACAATCCGTTGGTGGAGGACTGGGAAGAAGAATTGAAGGCCTTGGCCAAGGAAAAGGCAGACGCTGACCGTATGACCAGTGATTACCGCTCCGATAAGGATCTAGATTTGGAAGATGAGGAGGAAGACGAAGATGAATCAAAAACAGCTAGAAGAACTGATGAAACTTAATGAAAATAATCAAACATTGGAAGCTACTTTCTTTGAAGCGCAAAAAGGGTTGAGCATTCTAGCCAAACAGGGAAAGTATTTTTTTGATGAGTGTGTTTCAGAAGGATTTAGTGAGCAGCAAGCTTTGCAGTTCACTATCGGAGTTTTTACTGGTTCTGCTAAGTAGGTGAGCAGATGACGAAGAGTAAGCTTCCTTACTGGAAACGGCGCATGCTTAGAATCGCTCAGTTGAGGGATGCTAAAGACCAAGAATACATCCAAAAGATGGAAAAAGAATACAAGCGGTTATCTAAGCGGATTTACAAAGAAATCCAAGATTGGATGGATCGTTATGCTGACAATGAAGGAATTACCCCCGATGAGGCTTATCAGCAGTTATCCAAGGATGAACAGCTAACTTGGACTATGACACTGAAAGAATTCCGGCAAAAAGCGATTGAAGGCGGCTATGACCAGGAACTGAATCGAGAGTACTTTAAATCTCGCATCACCCGCTTGGAACAGCTAGAACGACAGTTGTATTTTGAACTTGCTGAAGCAGCTAACAACCAGGAAACAACCATGCGAACTTACCTGAAGGATACTCTCAATGAGACGTACTTGCGCCATATTTATGAAATGACTGATCGTGGCACCTTTTCAATAGCCTTTGACCGTTACTCAACCAAGGCGCTGGAATTGGCTATCATGAAGCCATGGAAAGGTAGTAATTTTTCTCGCCGGGTGTGGGGAAACCATCTGAATTACCTTCCTGACAAGTTGTCGAAAACCATGTCTGTGGCCATTAGCCAAGGATGGGGGATTGATCGTACAGTCAAAGAGATGATGCAAGGTGTAGATTCTTCGCTTAAAAACCGCGTGACTACCCTAGTTCAAACGGAATCGGCCCATATCGCTGAGGTAGCCAATGATCATGCCATGGAACAGACTGGTGTCAAAAAATGGGAATGGTTGGCTACTTTGGAAATTCATACTTGTGAACGGTGTGGTGGATTAGATGGGCAAGAATTTGATGTTGACGATGAGACTGCACCTAACTGTCCGGACCATCCAAATTGTCGCTGTACACGAGTACCTGTGATTGCTGGTTGGCAATCTGCTTCTAGATGGCAGCGAGACCCAGTTACCGGAAAAGGCAGTGTTGAGAAGTATCAGACGTTCGAAGAGTGGCGAAAAGACAAAGTCACTCCAGAAGTAGAACGAGAACTAAAAATCGAGCGCTCCAGTGATTGAGTGCTATTTTTGTACCCAAAATGAAAGGAGGACACAAGTTTATGCAGATTGGAGAGAAAAAATATAGTGAAGTTAATATCACTGACAAAGAAGGCGCCCTTCTAGTATCAATCAGTGATTCCGATGTAATCAGCTATGGGGAAATAAAAGTAGAATTGGTCGAGAAAAGCGATAATTAGTCTAGATTGTTATTCTCAGACTTGTCAGGGTTTGAGACTGGAGTTTCTACTCCGTTAATTTTGCGAACGTGATAGTTGTCGTAGTTACCTTGTTTGATTTCTTTAACAAATTGCGATCTAGTCATATCTTTATTCTTAAAATTATCATGGAAGGTTGTATTTCTTCCATTGTCATTTTCAGATGTTACAGTAATTCTTTTTGGCATTAGCAGACTCCTTTCAACTCTCGACCAATTCAATAGTATTATATACCCAAAATTAAGGAGGTATTCTAATGAATGATGAAAGATTGAATAACCCTTGGCGACCGATGACTCTGCGTGAGATTGTCGGTCTTTTTGCGTTGCCGATTAAGAAACCACCGGATAGTAGACCGAATACTAATCAGGCAGATAGTGCCGGATTGGCGGGTGATCCTGTATCTCCCTAGCCAGGGTCAAAGCCAATAAAAAATAGGGATGTGATTATTACGGAAGAAAGAGCAAAAATCAATATTCTCGGGACAAAATATACGATCTTTACCAATGTTAGTGAGCAAGAAAAGCCGTTTATGAAAGACAGCGACGGAGTGACGGACTTTACTACCAAAGAGATTTTTATTGCTATTTTGGATGATGACGACCCGATGAACATGCAAAATATGCGTGTCTATGAGGACAGAACTATCCGCCATGAAATTGTTCATGCGATTCTTTTTGAGTCTGGCTTAGACCACAACACAAAATGGGCAAGAAACGAAGAAATAGTCGACTGGATTGCTATTCAAGCACCAAAGCTATTTCATATTTTTGAAAAATTGGAAGTGAAGTCCTAGCAATAGGGCTTTTTATTTTGCACCAAACCCGACCGGAACGTCGTTAAACTATCAAATCCATCGGTGTCGTAGCACCGTCAAAACTCGAAAGGATGAACGGAATGAAAAGAGAAGAATTGAAAAAGCTAGGCTTGTCAGATGAACAGGTTGAGGCAGTAATTGCAGCACATGGTCAAACAGTCCAGTCTCTTAACGATCAAATCGCGACGTTACAACAGACTGAAAATGACCTACAAGGCCAATTGACCAGCCGTGACAAAGACCTGAAAAAGTTGCAAAAGGATCACGGGGACAACGAAGCCCTCAAAACTCAAATCAATGATCTGCAACAGCAGTACAAAGATTTGGAAAAATCCAGTGCTGAAAAGCTAGTTGCTATCCAAAGAGAGTCCGCTTTGAATAATTTACTAGCTGAAGCAAAGGTGAAAAATCCGAAAGCCGTGGCTGCTCTTTTGGATCAGGATAAAATCGTCTTCAAAGATGGCGAACTTTCCGGCGCCAAAGAACAAGTTGAAGCGTTGCAGAAATCAGATAGTTACTTATTTGATTTGGGCAAAAAGCAAGGTGGATACAACCCGCCAGCTGGTTCAGCTTCAACAAATTATGCTTCCTTTGAGGAGGCAATGGAAAAAGGAGACATTGATGGTTTCCTAAGACAACAAGTAGAAGAAAGCGAGGAAGAATAATAATGGCAAATGAAATTACAAAAATTTTGGATACAATTACGCCAGAACAATACACCAAATACACCAACTGGTACGCAGAACAGCATTCAGCGTTTATCCAAAGTGGAATTTTGGTTGATACACCATCTTTAAACCAAATGATTGAATCGGGCGGATTGTTAGTTACTATGCCGGAATGGTCAAAAACAAGTTTGACTGACCAAGTTCTAGGTGAAGACAAAGCACTGGAAACTGGTAAAACATCAGCCAAAAAACAAGTGGCTCCAGTTTTGTATCGTGGGACTGGTGCAGCATATACAGACTTATCTGCAATCGTTTCTGGATCTAATCCAGCTACACAAATTTTAAGTGACTTTGGTGTCTACACTATCGAATCTGATCAAGAAATTTTGCAAAATATTATTAAAGCATTATTCGCGAAGGGAACTGGTGTCAGCAAAGGAGCATTGACGGATACTCATGTTTCTGATCAATCAGCAGCCGCTAATCCAGTTATCTGTCCTGAGATGGTAATTGATGCCCGCTCAATTTTAGGGACTTCTCGTAGTAAGTTGGTTGCAATTGCTATGCACTCAAAAGTTAAAGCAGAGCTGGAAAAACAAAACACTCAAACAAAGCATTATATTCCAGCAAGTGAGTCTAAAGCGGGTTTTGATACTTATTTGGGCATGCGAGTTGTGGAAGATGACAAGTTACTGCCGGATGCAGACGGTGTGTATGATACCTATCTGTATGCGACTGGTGCGTTTGGTCGAAATACTGCCACACCAAAGGATATGGTGACTTATGAGCCTGACCGTGACAAAGCAAAAGGAAACAACATGTTATATGTTCGCCGTGCGCGCGTCTTGCATCCATTTGGATTGGAATTTACCAATGCTCAAGTATCTGAATTGACTCCAACAAATGCTGATTTGGCATTGCCTAAAAACTGGGCAAAAGTTCGAGAAGATAAAAAAATTGGTTTGATCTGCTTACGGCACAAAATTAGTGCTGACATTGAAGCAACTACTCCACCTGTAACTGAAGGATAAACTAGGATGTGATTCTGATGGATGCTATCAAAACACGATTACTTGAAAAGCTGAAGAAACTAAAAGGCATCGCTGATACAAAATCAGATGATGTCTTTTCTTTTGCCATCGAAACAGCGATCTTCGACGTTTTGAATTATTGCCATTTTCCTGTTGAGGATTGGCCCATCGAACTGGACAACACCACGATTCTGATGGCTATGGACAACATCAACGAAACAAGTTTTTCTTTGTCCGCAGATGGAATGGAAGGTGAAGTAAAATCTTTGACTGAGGGGGATTTCTCAATCAGTAAAGAAACCAAAGCTGAGGCTTATCAGAAAATCATGCAGGCACCATCTTTTGCACGAAACTATTCCCGAACATTAAATAGTTTCCGACGATTAGTGAGGTGATTCCATGGATATCTATGGATATGCTAAGCAGGAATTTGAAAAACAATACGATTCCTTACTGACTGTATCTGTCAATGAACCAGTAAAAGATGGAGCTGTCACTAAACCAAAATGGGTTGAGAAAATCACTAATCAGCCGTGCCGGATTGCCCAAAAACGGGTTGTAAATCCCTCTACAGAAGGCAATGCGCCCCAGGTGTCGTACATCACCACGCTTTACTGTGACACTGTGACAGAGATACCACCTGGTAGCCGAATCAAGGTTACCGACGTCCATGGTGTCACTCGGGACTACAAGCGATCCTCGGAAGGTTTCAGTAGTTACCGGACGCACCAAGAAATCGTGATGGAAAGGGTGTTTGTGCTATGAGCGGCGATGGATTTTTCTTTGAGGAGTTCGAACAGTTTGCTGCCAATTTCCACAAAACTCTTCAAGAAGAAACGTTTGTGATCGATGTCATGAATCATCTTGGCAACATCATGATTCGCGAAGTGAAAGCCAAGACGCCAGTTGGGCAGTATGATGGGTCTGTATTCTTTGTTAAAGGAGGAAAACTCCTAGTCTTCGAAGGAGGAACTAAAAAGACTGGGGGCAATCTTCGCCGAAATTGGATTCTCGATGGATGCACAAAAGAAGGTGACACCTATGTGGTTACTATCTCCAATAATACGGAATATGCGTCATACGTTGAGAATGGACACCGCACTGCGGACCATTCAGGTTGGGTCGAAGGCCAGTTCTTTATGAAAATCACCATGGATGAAATCATGGATCAACTACCAGCAATCGTTGGTCCGGCTTACAAAGAATATTTGATGAAATTCGGATTCAGCTAGGAGGTATGGCATGGACATTACTGCAGCAATCGCAAATCAGCTGTTAAAAATCGAACCAGGAGCAACTATTTATCGTGAACAGCAGGAACAAAGCTTTGACGAACCGTCCTTTTATGTTTACGAGATCACTGCGATTGGGGACGGCGAAGTAAATCGCTATGAGCTGCGAAAACATACCTTCTGCATTATGTGGTTTCCTGATAGTCGCCTAGATGACCCGGGACCAAGAGAACAGTGCGAAATCATGCGTGAGAAGCTCTTAGACGAGTTTCAGCGTTTGGATGAATTATCTATCGGGGTGTTTGGAAAAGAAGCCAAGATGGTTGATGGTGCGCTACAGCTCACCTTCCGGATGCGATACAGGGTTGTTCCGAATGACGAGACACCAAAATTAGAAACATTAGATCAGCAAGGAGGTCTGAAACGTGGCTAAACGAGTTACAAAATCAGTACCAAAAGAGCCGACTGAGCCAAGATATCCGAAAGAAGATATTTTGAAGTCGGCTGAATTTACCAAAATCGAACGAGACTTTTTGACTGCGTATCTGCCTGATGGTGACCACACCATTACGGATGCGAAAAAAGTGCTCGAAAAAATTAGAAAAGGAGCTGTGAAATAATGGCAGGTGGAACATGGCAAGCACAAAACAAAGTGCGCCCTGGAGCGTACATCAATATTAATTCAACAGGCAATGTCGGCACCACGGATTCTACTCGTGGCGTAATGACGTTGCCTTTAGTTTTGGACTTTGGTCCAGAAAAGAAAGTGGTGGAGGTAGCAGCTAATACGAACCTAACTCAGTTCGGCTATGATTTAGGTGATCCAAAGATGTTGCTTTTACGTGAGGCTTTAAAACAAGCCGCAACGGTATTACTTTACCGTGTTGGTTCTGGCGCTAAGGCTACCGTCACAGAAGGTCCCGTGACTGCGACTGCTCTATTTGGTGGGGCTCGGGGAAATGCCATTAATTTGGTATCGAAATCGAACGTGAATGTTACTGGGTCTTTTGATGTGGAAACGTATTTGGCAGGCCGATTGATTGATACGCAAACTGCCGCTACAGTTCAAGATCTGAAAGCCAATACTTTGGTGGAGTTTTCTGGTGAAGGTGATTTGACCGCTTTTTCTGTCAGCTTGGAAGGCGGAACGGACACTGCTCCTGCAGTTCAAGATTACATGGATTATTTCACTGCTATCCAAGTATATGATTTCAATACTATGGCTTTGCCAGTAACTGAAGCTGCTATCAAAACGGCTGGTGCTTCTTTCATCAAACGGATGCGCGATGAGGAAGGTAAGAAATGCCAGTTAGTAGTTGCCGGGTTTGATGCAGACCATGAGGCTGTCATCAATGTCAAAAATGGCGTGAAGCTAGAAGATGGAACTGTGATCAGTGCTGACCAAGCGACTGTTTGGGTGGCTGGTGCAGCCGCTGCAGCTGGTGTGGCCACCTCATTGACCTATCGAAAATATGACGGGGCAGTGGATGTAAGCCAACGTTATCTGAATAGCGAAGTTATTGCCGCTTTGAAAGCCGGTGAATTTGTCTTTACCGAAAAACGCGGGGAAGCTGTGATTGAGCAAGATATCAATAGCCTGCACACTTTCACGAGCGACAAAGGTCAAGACTTTAGCAAAAACCGTGTGCTTCGGGTGTTGGATGATATTGCCAACAACACCAAAAAGACCTTTGAAGATAACTTCATCGGCAAGGTGAATAACGATCAGGACGGCCGGGAAATGTTCAAGGCTAATCGGATTACCTACTTTGATTCCTTGCAAGCGGCGGGTGCCATTACCAATTTTGCTGCCGATGATGTGGAAGTGGTAGCCGGTGAAGCCAAGGATTCGATCCTGATGAATGTGGCTGTCCAACCTGTTGATGCAATGGAAAAACTTTACATGACCGTGCAAGTGGTCTAAGAGAGGGGAATAGGAAATGGGATTTTTAAAAGCAGGAGATGTGATTTCTGGTCGTGAAGGTACTGCCTACATGACCATCGATGGCCGTAATGTGCCGATGTTTTTCCTTAAAACGATTGAGGCAACTGTCGAGTTAGTCAAAACCGAAGTGCCAGTTTTGGGAAAACGGACGAACCAACAAAAGGTTACTGGTGCGAACGGCACGGGATCCATGACAATTCACAAGGTAACCAGCGAATTTGCGAATATCGCAGTGAATTACATGAAGTCAGGTACGATTCCGGACATTACGGTCAAAGTGACCAACGATGATCCGAATTCTACCATCGGACGTCAAACAGTCTTACTGAAAGACGTTATTTTCGATTCGATTGTCATTGCAAAATTGGACGTGGAATCCGAAACCTTAGATGAAGACGTGGATTTCACATTCAGTGACACGGATATTCTTGAATCATTTGCTGAACCAACATTAGGCTAAATTAGGAGGAAACATACATGAGTAACATTGTTGATATCAAAAGCTTTTTAGTACCAAATGAGGATGAAACCAAGGAAGTGAAGTTCGAGCGGTTCCCTGAACCTTTCGTGATTTCTTCTTTGGGAGAAACTGAAAATGATCGTATCAAAAAATCTTGCACTAAAACTCGTCGGAGTAAATCCGGCAACCTAGTGAAAGATTTGGATACGGATAAATATGGTGATGCCTTACTGGCTCGTTGCGTAGTCACTCCTGATTTGCAAAATGCAGAACTTCAAGCGTTCTTTGCAACTCCTGGTGATGCGATTGGTACGTTGAAAGCCATGCTTCGCGCTGGTGAGTACGCGAATTTGACCAAAGAAGTTCTTGAATTCAACGGATTCAACGAAGATGAAGAAGAAATCAAGGATGAAGTAAAAAACTAATTAATGACGGCAACCCCGATTTCGTGTATGCATACCACGCTTACCACGCAAACGGGATGTTGCCGTCTGTTTTTGCTGCTTTGCCTCGTCGCGAGCAACTAATGATTATGGCCTTCATTGATGTGAAGACTGATCAGGAAAAGAAAGCAGCTAAGAAATTCAAAAAGTAGGTGAACGCTGATGGCAACGTCTTTAGAAGCAAGTCTAAGGCTACGTGATCAGTTCACCGCAGTTCTTCAAAAAGTGGATTCTTCCATGCAAAAAGCTACGAAATCTATGCAAGACTTTAAGCAGAAAGTATCTGGCCCGGCTCAAGCTATGAATCAGATGGCCCAAGCAGCAGCTGCTTCTGTTAACAAGTTGAATTCCAGCATTAAAAGCGGTATGGAGAAAGCCAGCAATGTGGTGAAATCCACTACTGAGCGAATCCTATCTAACTTTGGGAACTTCGGGAACCGTATCTCGGGCAAGCTGAATTTGTCTGGTGTGACCAATAAATTCACATCGGCGTTCAGCTCTATTCAATCAAAAGTATCAAAAGCTATCTCTGGAATTGGAAATACCATTAACAAGATAACCGGTAAATCTAAGAAGATCGCTGTAATTGATGATATTAACAAGCAATTGGATCAGCTGAAAAATAAAGAAGCTAAGATCAAGATTAATATTGATCAAATGCAAAAGACCAAAAGCAACATCGAGAAAATCGATGAAATGGTCAAAAAATTATCTGACCGAAAAGCAACGATTCAAGCTAATACCTCCAATGTTGAGAATGCTAAAGCAAAGATTGACTCAATCGACCAGAGTATGAGCAGACTCAACAATAAAAAGGCTGTTTTGGAATTGAAAACCAATAAGCTTGATGATGCAAAGGCACATTTGGGACTTGTTCGGCAAGAAATTGAAAAACTGAATAATCAAAAGCTGAAAATTGATACTAGTTCATTTTCATCCGGAATTTCAAAGCTTAAATCTGGAATGACTACGGCTGCGAACTTTGTTAAGTCAGGAATGGAAAAAGCTTCGTCTGCAGTTCAAAATGGTACGAATAAAATCAAGAATTTCTTGAATCAATCAGGGAACTCTTTCAAGCAGTTTGGTTCTGATATGCAATCTGGATTAGCTAAAATGCAATCTTCTGCTACATCAGCAACTGGTGGATTTAAAAGCATGGTTGCCGCAATCGGCGTAACCAAGCTAATCGGTGCAGGATTTACAGCTGCTACGAATGGTATTAAATCCATGGTTGGTGAGCTGAATTCTGCAAGTGCTACTTGGAAGGTCTTCCAAGGGAACATGAGTATGTTTGGCAAGAGCGATCAAGAAATCGCTACTGTAAAAAAAGATTTACAACAATTTGCTCAACAAACCATTTATTCTGCTTCTGATATGGCTGGAACTTACTCTCAATTAGCGGCTGTTGGAACAAAAAATACTACCGCATTGGTAAAAGGTTTTGGTGGATTAGCCGCAGCAGCTGAAGATCCATCTCAAGCAATGAAGACATTGAGCCAGCAGGCAACGCAAATGGCTGCTAAACCAGCT
Source organism: Enterococcaceae bacterium OF42-14pH9A (assembly GCA_027692465.1). Classification (GTDB taxonomy): domain Bacteria; phylum Bacillota; class Bacilli; order Lactobacillales; family Enterococcaceae; genus Enterococcus_C. Next base: position 42,099 of record JAQEYU010000001.1, read on the forward strand.
GTTCAGTGGATGGACTTTAAATTGATGCTAGAGCAAACTCCGGCTGGGATTGCGGCGATTGCTAAAACAATGGGTATGAGTACCTCGGAAATGGTTAAAAGTGTCCAAGATGGAAAAGTAGCAACTGAAGACTTTTTCGATGCAATTGCAAAAACGGGCACTAACGATGCTTTTACAAAAATGGCCACTGAATTTAAAACTGTTGAACAAGCAATGGATGGTCTGAAAGAGGGATTGACCAATAAGCTTCAGCCAGTTTTCGATAAGGTAAGTGCGAAAGGAATCAAATTTGTAACAGGTATTTCTGATCGATTGGAACAAATTGATTTTGAAAAAGTTATAAGTGACATTTCCAACAAAGTATCGCCTTATCTTGATATCTTGAAGAATTCATTCAATGAAATCAAAGAACCGATTGCAGAAGCGGTTGGAGCGGTTAAAAAGAGCTTAGGCGAACTTACTGGCGGATTCGGTAGTGAAAAAAGCGTTGATGGTTTTAGAAGCTTCGTAGAAAACATCACCGAAGGAATTAAAAAGCTAGCGAATTTTGCTGAGAAACACTCCGATTCGATTGCTAAATTGATTACTATTTTGCCGAAAGTTGCCGGAGCATTTCTAGCTTTCAAAATTGGGAAAGGTGTTTTAACGCCATTTCTTAATTTTGGTTCAGGGATTCTGACAATTACTAAAGGATTCGGAAAATTAGGCGGAGGCCTAGGAAAAGCTATTGGTGGTATCTTTACAAAACTTCCAGGGAAAAGTAATACTCCTGGAGGGGGTAGTGGCGATTTAGGTGCTTCTGCAGCAGTTAGTCCATTGCAGACATTCCTCGGAACCATGAACGGTTTTGCTAAAGGTGTAACCAACTTAGCTTTAGTCTTTGGTGTGATCAAGCTGATTGAAGAATTGGCTCAGGCGTTGAAGGATATTGATACAAAGGTACCAAAAGACCTTTCAAATCTTGCTCCGAAACTTCTTAATATGGGCATAGCCCTTACAGGTATGGGAGCCTTTGTTAAACTGGCAGAGCGGTTCTCGAAAGATGCCAAAGGTGCTGGTCGTGGTTTGGCCGTTGTTGCTGGAATCAGTGCGAATCTGATTGTCGCTGCGGTTGCTATGCAGCAGATCAACAATCGGGTACCAGCCGACATCGGCAATTTCGCTAGTAAGATGGCTAACATGGGCATTGCTATGGGCGGTATGGGGCTCCTGGTTTTAGCGGCTGGGAAACTAGCTTCGATGAATCCAACTGGTGCCATTGCCGGTCTAGCCATTGTTGCCGGGATTTCTTTGGAACTAATGTTAGCCGCTGAAGCAATGAAGCAGGTCAACGACAAAGTTCCGGATGATATCGGGAACTTTGCTTCAAAAGTTGCGAACATGGCAATTGCCATCGGCGGCATGGGTGTCTTAGTAGCTGCGGTTGGCGCGTTGACCTCAACAGGTATTGGCGCTCTCATCGGTGGTGCTGGGCTTTTGGCTGTAGCCGCCTTAGCAGGTGAGATTATGCTAGTGGCCGAGGCTATCGCTCAGATGGATGCCAAGGTGCCGGATGACCTTTCTTCGGTTAGGGCTAAAATTGACAATATCTCCAAGACCATTAGCTATTTCACTGAAGCAAATCTCGGGTCGGTATTAGACATCTTTTCTAACTTAGTCGGTAATATCAACGTCTCCGTTGTAACGTCCGGAATCGAAAAGATTAGTGATTTAGCAATTGCGTTAGCTGGATTCGATGCCATTACAGTTCCGGATACAGCTGAGGAAAAACTAAAGCGAATCACGGAAATAATCGAATCTTTCGCTGGATCTAACTTGGGTTCGTTGCTTAGTGATGCCATTTGGACGGTAGACCTATATGTAGTCAAAGAAGCATTCGACAAATTGATTGATATTGGAAATACTTTTGGGACCATCGAACAGTTGGACTTCAATCTTTCCGGCGTCAAAACAAAAGTCGGAGAAATCCAGGAAGTGATTGATTACCTAGGAAACTCTGGCGGTATCTTCAGTAAATTGAAGAGCCTTGTGTCCAACACAATTGATTCCAGTTCGTTTAGCATGGCAGAGCAAGCTTTTGATCAGTTGGTAAATGTCGGAAACAGTTTGGTTGCTCTTGAAGGAATTACCTTTAAGAAATCTACTGTTGAAAAACAAATCGATGACTTAACTTCCATCATTGAAAAACTAAGTTCTGGCAGCATTTCTTCGATAATTGGGTCAATGGTGAAGCAAGCTGAATTGAATCAGGTTCAGCAAACCCTGGAGGCATTGAATAAACTGGTATCCCCTCTTAATTTATTAGGGGATGAATCAATCAAAGCTTCGCAGGCCATTTCCAAAATCCGGAGCATTCAGAATGTTATTGAGGAACTCGGTTCAGGTAGTATTGCTGAAATAATCGGCACAATGGTGAAGGCATCTGAGTTGGAGCAAGCTGTCAAAGCTCTGGAAGCGATCAACAAAATTGTTACTCCGTTAAATACTCTCGGGGATAATCCTGTTCAAGCCTCTCCAGCTATTTCAAAAATCAGAAGTATAAAAAATGTCATCAAAGAAATAGGTACAGGAGAATTATCTGATGTTATTGGTACCATGTTGAAGGCCTCGCAACTGAATCTAGTTGTCTCATCACTAAATGCCATCAACCGTATCGTAGAACCTTTGAATCTTCTGGGTGATTCACCTGTACAGGCTTCTCCTGCAATATCAAAAATTCGAAGCATCAAGAATGTTATTAAGGAGATTGGGACCGGTGAGTTGAGTGATGTCATCGGAACCATGCTGAAATCGGCTCAACTTGACCAAGTTAAAGCTTCATTGGATGCGATAAATAGACTAGTCGTATCACTGAACACTCTCGGAGATAACCCGGTACAAGCTTCACCGGCCATTTCGAAAATTAGAAGTATAAAAAACGTGATTATTGAAATTGGAACTGGTGGCTTGGGTGAAATAATCGGGACTATGCTGAAAGCAGCACAGCTTGACCAGGTGAAGGCTTCTTTGGATGCTATCAATCGGGTGGTAACAGCGCTCAATTTATTGGGCGATACTCCTGTACAAGCATCTCAAGCAATCAGTAAGATCCGTAGTATCAAAAATGTAATCATTGAGCTTTCGGGAACGAGCGAACTCACCGGAACAATGATTTCTGCTGAACAACTCTCTAAAGTTCAAAGTGCTGTTAATGCTTTAATTGGTATTCGAGATGCATTGAATCAATTCGGTGGTACTGCTCTTTCCGGCGAAGTAAGTGGAGCAATTGCTGCCATTAAAACCGCCATTCAACAGTTAAGCACGATTACTGCAGGTGGTGATGGTGGAGGGCTTCAAGGCGTTGCTAGTGGTTTTTCTGCCGTTACTCAGCAGATGAGTGCTTTCAACACAACTGCCCAATCTATGGGAACTGGAATTTCAACAGTTGCTAGCACCTTCCAAAGTTCTATGACTACCATCAAAACTAGTGTAGAAACCACTATGACGAGTCTACCTCAAGTCGCAACAACCGGAATGACTGGATTTAACAACGCTATAGCAACAGGAATGAGCCAGTCGGCCGCTACTGCCCGTTCCGGATCCGCACAAATCGTGTCGGCTTTTTCCGGATTACGTGGACAGCTTCAATCTGCTGGTTCTTATGCCATGTCTGGCTTAGCTGCAGGTATCAATGCCGGAGCGGGTTCAGCGATTGCTGCCGCTAACTCGGTGGCGAATCAAGTCGCTGCAACGGTCCGAAAAGCATTGGATATTCATTCGCCATCTCGTGTCATGATGGCAGTCGGGGGTTTTGTTTCTGCCGGTTTAGCTAAAGGGATCACTGCAGCGCAAAACTTAGTGGCGAATGCCAGCAATCGTTTAGCAACTGCAGCTGTTCCTAGTCCTTTGGCGGATGTTTCTGCTAGTGGCAATGTCACCAGCACTATGCACCTGGATCAATCAGAAGTGGAGAGTCTCAAAGCTTCTAGTACTCAAACAGTAGTAGTTCAGCACAAACAGGTAGTGCCTCAAGTTGTAATCAATGTCGATAACAAAGACGGCGAGCCAATTGATACTGATGCACTGCTTCAAGAATTTGAAGATAAAGTAATGGAACTCTATGAATCGGATTTAAGTTAGGAGGCATGTAGAATGGCAATTAAGTTTTATCTCGACATTGGCGGGAAGCGATACATGCTTCCTGTCAATCCGGGTGAATTAGAGGTAGAGATCCCTGTTAATAATCAATCCACAGAAGTGGTGAAACTGGGAGAAATTACCCAATTTTCACCAACCGGATTACAAAGTATTAGTTTCAGTAGTTTTTTTCCGTTAAAAAAGAACTCTTCGTTTGCAACACCCGGTGCTGATTGGAAAGCTCCTCATGATTATGTGGCGCTTTTCAAAAAAGCAATGGATGACCAAAAGGCGCTTCGGCTGATTATTACGGATACTAAAATCAACACTTTGGTTTCGATTGATTCCTTTAAATGGTCCCTTGTGGATTCTACAGGGGATGTGGAGTATTCGGTGTCTTTCAAAGAATATCGAGAATACGCGGCTAAATATGTAAAGACCGTTGCTCAAAAAGTTTCACCCACACCGCCAAAGCCAAGACCTGTTGTCAGCCAAACCATCACTCCTGGTTGTACGGTGATTGTGAATGGTCGTCTTCATCGGGATAGCTATGGTAGTGGACCCGGGGTAACAGAAGTGAACGCTACGAGAAAGGTCAACTTTATTGCTAAGGGACGTTCTCATCCGTATCACGTCACGCTTTTAAATGGAGGCTGGCGAGGCTGGGTAACGGCCGGAAGTGTGAGGCGAATCTGATGAAGTTACAAGTGTTTGAAACAAGCATTACCTACTGGTCCATGTATGATCTATCCGAAATTGTTAGTGAGGTAAGCTGGTCCACAGGAACTGGTTCGCAACCTGGGAAATTTACATTTAATATCCAAGAAGACAAAATGGTCTTTCTCCGCAATGGTGATATTATTACCGCCAAAGCGGACGGAAAGGCTTTTTTTGAAGGGAAAATTTTCACTCGGAAAAAGAAGAAAAATAAGACCTGGCAAATTATTGCCTACGATAATCTGCGGTATTTAAAGAATGAAGACACACTCGTTTTCAATGCTTCCAGTGCTTCTGCAAGATTTAAAACGATTTGTCAGACCCAGGGATTGCCTTTTCGCATTTTGGACAATGCCGGCTACAACTGTGCGGCAGCTGTCATGGATCAAAAAACGTATTTCTCCATGCTAGAAGATTCCCTCGAGGAAACCAGAAAAGGGTATGGTGTTCGCTATGGTATTCGTGACAATGCCGGCACATTAGAGTTCTATAACTACAACCGCATGATTACAAAGTTAGTTTTAGGGGACCAGTCCTTAGTCACAGATTATGACTATGAATCTTCTATTGATGAAGCTTTTAATGCCGTTAAAGTAATTCGGGAAAATGAGGACAAAAAAACTCGTGAAGTCTTTACCGCAAGCCATGCTGGGAATATCAAAAAGTGGGGGAAACTCCAAATGGTTGAGACAGCCAGCGATGCAGAACTGAATAGCTCTCAATTGCAGAAGCAAGCCAATGACCTGTTAAGAGAAAACAACAAAGAAACCAGAACTCTTAGCCTTGAAGCGGTTGGAAATATCAGTATTCAAGCCGGGAATAGCTTTATTTTGCGATTGTCTGATTTAGAACGGGAAGGAATTAAAAAAGACACTTTAGCATTGGTTCATAGTTGTGACCACAGTCTTGGTTTTCCTCATACCATGAGTTTAGAAGTGGAGGTGCTGGCATAATGGCTGGAGAAAAATTAGCGAGAGCTTTAAAAGACAGTAAGCCAAAATCAGGTGAACTGTCTGACTTGATGTTTGGCGTTGTGACTAGTACTTCACCTTTAAGAATTCAAGCTGAAAGTCGCATGCAATTGTCCAGTGAGCATCTGATTCTATCTCGTATGGTCAAAAATTTAACAATCACCATTACCATTGATGGAAAATCTGGTTCAGCTCAAGTGTTCAGACCACTGGTAGTGGGTGATCGAGTTTCTATGCTCCGGGTGAGTAAGGGTCAGAAATTTTATGTTCTAGAAAGGGTGTGATTGGTGTGGATGAAGAAGTAGAAGTGCAGATGCCCACTAGGACCTATAAAATTTCAAATGGTCGTGTGAATGGTTGGATTGATGATTTAGAAGCCATGTGCCAAGCCGTTGAAAAGATATTATTAACTGAACGTTTTGAATGGGTTATTTACTCCGATAATTATGGCATTGAGATTCAAGACTTGATCGGCAATGACTTTGATTTGATTCAGTCTGAAATTGAGCGAGTTGTTAGTGAAGCATTGCTGGCTGATGAACGAATTGAAAGTGTCGATAATTTTGATTTACAACAGACAGATCGTTCTTCGTTGCTTTTTAGTTTTACCGTTTTAACAGTGTTCGGTGAAATCAACATGGAACAGGAGGTGGTTGCATGAACTATGAAGAAATTGGGAAGTATCTTGAAGAACGAGACTTTTCCTACTATTTGGAACAAGCTATAGAACATGTCCCGGACAACATCGACATTCGAGAAGGTTCCATTATGTACGATGCCTTAGCACCGGCTTGCTACTCACTAGCTGAATTTACTATGCAGTTAAAAAATGTACTGTTAGAAACCTTTACCCAAACTGCCCAGGGTGGTTACTTGGATTTACGAGCTGAAGAGCATGGCATTAAACGGATTGCCGCCACCCAAGCGATTATCAAAGGAAAATTTACCAAGGACGATGGAACGCCAGTGGTTTTGGTCGAGGGAAATCGTTTCTCAAGTATTGATGATGACCCAGTTTATTACTCGATTATTAAGCAAGACACTGACCCTCTTTATTACACGTTGTTAGCTGAAACCACTGGCACTCGTGGAAATCAATACGTTGGCCAGCTTTTGCCAATCGATCACTTTAATGGTTTGGCCACCGCCGAATTGATTGAAGTGGTAATTCCGGCACGAGATGAAGAGTCTGATGATGATTTGCGGGCTAGAATTTTGAAAACTTACCAAGTTAATGCCTTTGGTGGTAACGTAGAGGATTATATTAATCTGACCTCGGCCATTGATGGTGTGGGCGCTGTGCAAGTTTATCCGGTATGGAATGGTGGTGGAACGGTACGGGTGGTTATTTTAAATAATGCTTTTGGATTACCGAATACCACACTGGTTAACCAAGTACAGGAGATTATTTCCCCCGCCGATGACCAGAAAGGCTATGGATTGGCACCAATCGGCCATCTAGTTACCGTTGCTGGTCCAACTCAGAAAAATGTGGCGGTAAGTTTACATGTGGATACCATGGTTGGCGTTTCTCTGGATAGTCTGAAGTCAGCTATTTCAGCCAAGTTAGAAGAACACTTTTTAGCTTTGCGAAAGACCTGGTCAAATCATGATGACCTCTACCATTACGGTCAAACAATCTATCGAAGCCAATTGATTGTTTCCGTACTGCAAGTGGAAGGAGTGGCGAATGTGTCTGGCGTTAAGTTCAATAATGCGGATGCGGATCTTACACTGCAAATGGATAATGTGAAACAAGAAATTGCCTTTCTCGGGACGGTGACCTACACATGACCCGATTAAAAGAACTATTACCAAATTGGTATGAGGGCATTGTTGAAACGGATGTTTTGATGGACGTGGAACAAAAGTTGTTCGATGACCTTGAAGTTCAAATCAACTTAGCGAAAAGCAATCAGTACGTTTCTACCGCAGATTCCAAAACAATCGCCATTTATGAGCAGATGTTGGGAATTGTTACTGATCCATTAGATTCTTTGGAGTTACGAAGATTTCGGGTGCTTACCCGTCTAACGACTCAGAAACCATATACTTTGAAATATCTTCAGGAGGTTTTATCTAGTTTTGGTGATCCGGCTGAATTGACCATGTTTTACAACGAATATCGATTGCTGGTTGAGATGAACTTTGAGAAGCTTGGGCAGGTATCCGAGATTGAGTATATTTTTCGGACGGTTGTGCCAGCGAATATTCTGGTTGAGGCCCAAAATGATTTTAAGGCTAAAGTTCCTAATGCTCAGCTATTTATGGCCGCTGGTATGACTAATACGGAGTTTGTGATGATTACGCAAGATGTTGCTGAGGCACCTAGTATTAGTACTCCGATTTATCAGCCATTCGGTGTTGTGATATCTGACTTGGAACAAACTTCTCAGGATATCGCTAAGGCTCCAGAAATCAGGCTTGATCAAAAGTCAGCTAATGCCTTTGTCAACTACCAAACGATTGAAATTCCAGAAAGGGGAGAATGAATTGGAATTTAAACAAGCTGTTGTCACACAAAATGGCCGTGCATTAATGGCCAAATTATTAGCTGGGAAATCCACCCAGTTTACCAAAATCAAAGTTAGTTCAACTATCTATCCAGATGCCCAGTTGGCTAACCTAACTGCCTTGACTAATATCAAGCAAGAAACATCTGCACAAGCCTACGGGAATAACACCGCTACGGTTTCAGTTGTTGGTGCAATTGAAAATACTGGTCTTCAGACAGGTTACTATATCAATACTGTTGGACTTTACGCAATGGATCCGGATAAAGGAGAAATTCTCTACTCGGTGTCCAGCGCTTCGGTTAATGGCTACATGCCACCGGACACGGGCGTCAGCAAGTCTGGATTTAACTTTAAAATCTATTCTGAGGTAGGAAATGCAAACCAAGTTGATTTGACTGTTGATCCTGCGGCAGTTGCAACACATGCCGATATTTCAAATTTAAGAAACGATGTGGCGAAGCTGAAGCAGGCATGGTCTAACTCGTATGATGGACTGACTGATTTTTCTTTGTCTAATTCGAATAATTTCCTGGCGAATACCAAGTTTCCTAAAACTATTATTGGAGCTAATAACACCAATCAATTATTCACAATGTATAGGCTCGAAGGGGACCAGACGTTTCGGGATTTAGGGATAACTGCTGGTACAAAAGTTTCCTTTATGGCAGATGTTGATATTACCGGAACAGAGTTCTCTGGTTCGATTCATATAAGATTTGGTTCTGATAAATGGATTTCTATGATGCCAGATGGTATATCTATCAATCTAATTCAAAGTGAAAAAATCCAAATTCGTGCTACGTTGATTGTTACGGAAAATTGGATGAATAACACATACGTGGATATTCGGTTAGCAAATGTCCCGAAGACTGTTACCGTCTATATTGATAAATGCAAGATGTGTATTGGTGATTCTAAAATTTACACACCAAATCCTGCTGAAGCTACTGACCCGCTAGAAATTATGTTTAAATATCGAGGATTAGCAGGATTAGAATCGAGTGATCCATCAGATTATATCTGGTCAATGACGAACGAATACATGAATTACTTATTTGCCACTAAAGCCGAATTAAATGATTTGGCTAGCCAAGTAACAGGAGGAATCTAACATGGATGGATTTAAAAATGTGTATGACACGCGAGATTTAACCAATTTACAGCCGATGCTTTGGCCAGAAGGGAAGCAGATCTTTAATCCTTATACTGAGGTGGACCCGCCATCTGATGCCAATATCAAGGTGACTGGATTTAATTTCAACACTCAGACCTGGCAATATATGGAAGTGGCCACGCCAGAAGATGTACAGAATCAGGACCAGCAGCTGACTGATGCCATGATGGCGATTGCTGAATTGTACGAGCAAAAATTATTGTTAGAAAACCGTGTAGCAGAATTAGAAGCAATCGTATTGCCAAAATAGAAAGGAATGGTTGAAGTTGGTTAAAGTGTATGTGAACTTAATCAAAAAAGGGGCGAAGTCTATTGAGGACGTGCCGGAGGAAATTAGAAAAGAAGTGGAAGCAATCTTGGCTGCAGAAACTGCGGTTTAGGATTGCTTTTTATTTACTACGAAGGGAGGTGAGAACTATGGCAGTCGTATACGCAACCTTAATCATCAAAGGCAAGAAAGTCATTGGTGATGTACCAGCAGTGATTCGTGATCAAGTCAAAGAAATCTTGATTGACATGGAATTACCAGAGTTAGCTGGGGAATAGTGGGAGGGGCTTTTGCCTCTCTCTTTTTTTGAAAGTTGGTGAGATATGAAAGATTTAAAACAACGGATCCGCACCGATTGGCATTTCTTAGTGGTGGCGGTGACCACGGCGGCGATTGGTCTCAATTTCTTGGCGCATCCAGGACTATTAGACGACCATAGCGCCTACGCTTTTATTGTCAATGTGTTAGATGATGCTGTTTTCTCCGTGCCGATATCGGTTAGCGGAATCGTCGGTGTCATCTTATTTATTTTAAATATGAGACAGTTTCGTTCTTTTTTTCTAGTGGTTTATCAGTTTGTTTGGATGGTTTTGCTCTTAGCGTATGCCTGGCGAGCGGTTAGTGGCTTTCCGAATTCTACTTGGATTATGGCTGCCTGTATGAATGCGGCCATTTTCTTTTTAGCCTTGTGGGGTGATGAGGATGTCGGATAATCAATTACTTTCCACGATTCTTGTGGCAGCCATTACGTCTAGCGGAACTTATTTAGCTACTCGTATCAAAGGGCGTTCAGATGTAGCAGCATCCCGAACAACCGTGGAATCTGTTTACGTGGCTGAGATGCGAAAAATTATTGAGGATTACCAAAAAGAAAAAGAAGCTCTGAAAACAGAGAAAGAAAAACTCCAGGCCCTGGTAGAAAAAGTGCAGAAAATCAACCGTGAGTTGGAAGAAGATAATCGGCTATTAAAACAAGAGAACCGAGAGTTGAGAGAAGAAAATCAGATTTTGAAAGGTGGAAAATAGTATGGATTTTTCGCAGTTTTTAGTCCCGGGAGTAGTCGTTGGTTGTTTGGTCATCGGCTACTGCCTGAAGCGCATTGAAGCCTTAAAAATTAATGACTACATTCCAACCATTCTGGCATTGTCCGGCGCAATTATTGGCGGCTTGCTGAATGGTTTTTATGTGGAGACAGTTATTGCTGGTGCCATTAGCGGACTGGCATCAACAGGGCTACATCAAGCCTTCACTCGTTTTATGGATGGTTTGAGTGGAGAAGTAGGCTCAGTGGACAAAGATGACCAAGAAAATAATGTATAGGAGGTATGTGTGATGGCAGGAAGTGTTCAAAAGTTTATTGACCGCATGAAATACTGGTGCACATCTGTGAGTTTGGGATATGACCAAAGCAATCGTCAAGATTTTCGGGATGGCGGGGAGACGGACTGTTCGGCCCTAGTGATCTATGCTTTGAAAGAAGCTGGATTTAGCACGGGTAGTGCATCTTACACCGGAAACATGCGATCGAATCTAACTGCACGAGGGTGGAAGGTAGTAGCCGTTAATGGGAATCCTCAAGCAGGGGACATCCTTCTAAATGATGTCAACCATGTGGCAGTCTACATTGGCGGTGGTAAGCTTGCTCAAGCATCGATTGATGAAAACGGACGGATTACTGGTGGTAAAGGCGGAGACCAATCGGGTCGAGAAACCAATATCAGCAATTATTACAACTATCCGTGGAACTGCTATCTGAGATGGACAGGAACTTCAGATGCCGGGAACTCAACGCCACCGTTAAGTACAGGAGGGAAGATTAAAATGAAAAGTTTTAAGACTAAGGAAGTCCTGCAACTGCGGAAATCTCCTAGCACATCAGCTGCTAAGATTGCATCAAATATGCCAAAAGGAACAGTCATCAAATTTGATGATGTGGTAATCTCTGGAGGCTATATCTGGGCAGTACAACCACGAGGAGATGGTTCTAAAGGCTATGCAGCGATTGGACCAATCACCGCATACGGCACAATTTCATAAAAAATAGCCCCCGGATAGTTCCGAGGGCAGTACATACGAACCCCTCCTGCTCTTAATTGAGTAGGAGGGATTATTTTTGCTATCTGACTTTTGTAAAATCCATGTTTCCATTAATATCCAAAATATTACCTTTGCGTAGGCTATATGACTTCAGTTCATCAGCTGTTTCTTTGTCTTCACCTTTAGGGAATAACCATTCATGTTTATACTTCATATCTTTTTCTGCCTGCTCATCATCAAAAAGAGAAAAAGCAACATCTTCTTCTCCAGGAAGAGTAATATCGTACGCACCTGGTTCAAGATCTTCACCAACAACTACACGACCAGATAATGTAACTTTTTCTCCAGTTTCTACTTTTGCCATTCCACCCTGTTCCTTTTCGAGATCAGCGATATGAGCTTCTAGCGATTCAATAGTAGCTGAATTTTCAGTTGTTTGTTTTTGCATTGATTCAATAGTTTTGGACTGCTCGGTCACTTGCTTCTCAGCTTCCCCGTTAGAACAGCCACCTAAAATTAACAGACTAAACAATGCAATACCCGTTAAACACTTTTTCATACATACACCTCAATTCATTTTGATATAAAAAGTGTATCACACGAAGGGGGCAAAAAGGGGGCAAAAGTAGTAATACTTTGTCAGATTATCGTGTTTTTTGTAAAAAGTTTCTACTGTTATTTAGCATTATTTTGTTGATTTTACGGGCTTTTCCGACAATGGCAAAAGTTGTGGGAAATCCTTGGGATCCGATGGGTGCACTGGCGTAAAGAGCCTAACCGCAGGATTCAGCCCAGAGCTTCAATGCTTTAACAACAGAGGGACTCATCACGATACCGTCGTGGAGCCCTCTGTTTTTTTACGCTTTTCAAGAGCTTCTTTAGCCGGAAGCATAACTGAAAACGGGAGGAGGATCTTTTGAGAGCTTGAGCAGGCCGGCTATTCGGCAAAAACGAAAAAGCAGATAGCTTTCATTTTTCAGAAAGATTTCCGAGTTTCCTGAAAAGACATTTGTTCTGTCTTTCGCTATAATAAAAGCGTCACTGATAATAAGTAAGTTATCAGAGTGAACTGTTGAAGAATGGTCACTGGGAACCTTTACTTCCTTTGACGGACTTGTCATTTAATAACTCTGCCTTGTTGTCTGAAGCCGGTCTGTCGTTGTCCGTCCCGATGACGCAGTCTGTTTGTGTGGGCAAAATGGCGGAAAAAGAAAGGTTGATTCTATGACAACTCTGCTCATTGTACTCATTTTAGTCGTCTTTGCGGCGGCGCTGTATGTCTTTTATCGGATGCAGCAAAAACACCTGAAATTCTCCACCCGGGTATTCTCGGCCCTGTTCGCCGGGATCGTCTTCGGGGGTGCACTGCAGCTGATCTTCGGGACGGAAGATCAAGTGGTGACCGGTGCGTTGGAATGGATGAAGATCGTCGGTAACGGCTATGTGGCATTTTTGCAAATGCTGGTCATGCCGCTGGTGTTCGTCTCGATTGTTTGTGCCTTTACCCGGATGAGGGAAAGTAACCAGCTGGGCAAAATCAGCTTCACTGTGCTGGCGGTTCTGCTCAGTACGACTGCCATCGCAGCTTTGATCGGGATCGGGTCCACGATGCTTTTCGGTCTGGACGGCGCTTCCTTTACGCAGGGCTCGGCGGAAACTGCTCGGATCGCAGAATTAGCTGAACGCCAGACAGAAGTTGCGGCTTTGTCGATTCCCGAACAGATCCTGTCCTTTATTCCCAAAAATGTTTTCGCCGATTTGGCGGGCACACGTCCCACTAGTACAATCGGGGTCGTGATCTTCGCAGCTTTTGTCGGCGTGGCCTACCTGGGTGTTAAACGCAAAGCGCCCAAAGAAGCCCAGACTTTTTCTGATTTGATGGACAGTCTTTACAAGATCGTGATGCGCATTGTGACGCTGGTGATGCGCTTGACACCGTATGGGGTATTTGCATTGATGACCAACGTTTTGGCTTCCAGTAATTTCAAAGCCATCGTCAATCTTGGCAAATTCATCCTGGCCTCTTACTCCGCGCTGATTGTGGTGATGCTGGTACATTTGCTGCTGCTGGCGTTTGTCAAAGTCAATCCGGTCACGTATCTGAAAAAAGCTTTGCCGGTGCTGAGCTTTGCTTTTACTTCCCGTTCTTCGGCAGGTGCGATGCCGTTGAATATCGAAACCCAGACTAAGGCTTTCGGTGTAGATGATGCGACGGCCAATTTTGCGGCCAGCTTTGGGATCTCGATTGGTCAAAACGGCTGTGCCGGTGTTTATCCGGCTATGTTGGCGACCATCGTGGCACCGATAGCCGGCGTCAACGTTTTCAGTCTTGAGTTCATTTTGATGTTGGTAGCGATCGTGACGATCAGTTCCTTTGGTGTAGCCGGTGTCGGCGGTGGCGCAACTTTTGCCTCCTTGATCGTTTTGGGAGCGATGAACCTGCCGATTGCAATTGTCGGTCTGGTAATCTCCGTGGAACCTTTGATCGACATGGCCCGGACGGCTATCAATGTTTCTGACAGTATGGTCGCCGGCATCGTAACCAGTGCCCGGATCAAGGAATTGGATCGCAGCGTTCTGGAAGATCCGAATGCAGTAATCGACGCACAATAAAAACAAGCAAAAAAGCCCGAATCAAGGGGCAAGGATCAGTAAACTACTGATCTTTACAGAATCCCTTGATCCGGGACATTTTTTTATAAGCGGGCAAAAGCCCTCAGTAAAAAGGAAGACGAAATAAGCAGATACGCCCTAATACTGTTCTTTATGTAACTCCGGGTCCCGCTCATCCAGAATCTGAAAGGTCAAATCGATCAAATACAGCAGACAGCAGGTCAAAAGGCCGATCAGCAGATAAAACATCGTTATCATCTCCAGCGTGATTTTTTCAAACGACGGCAAAGGACAGCGCCGTCATGTTATCTTCTATTATTATAACCCGTTTTCATATTTTGTGAAGGGCGCTTTTTTTCGTCTTTTTTTAGGGCGTGTCTGAAAACTCCAGTGGCAGATATTTTGGTCCTTTTCACCGTAATCTACGTCGTAAATGCGCAGCTTTGCACCACATAAGCTGCGCTTTACTCCTTGATTTTGGCCAAAAGTTCGCAAAAATCTGGATCCCCCCAGAGTTTTCAGACACGCGCTAGTTTGACTTGATAAGATAAAAGCCGCTCGTGCGCCGGGCTGATTGACAGATGAGCTGACTCCGAAGTCTTCGGAGTGTGATTTGATTTCAAGTGTCCGGTGCCTACGCGGTTTCTGCGGATCTCTGTAAAAATGGTCACAATCTTAAGACGATTTTACAAGTTTCTGCTATACTCAATAGTAACAAGGGTACTAAGAGATAGGAAACCTGCCGCTGGTTCGGCAGTGGACCGGCCCGAAATCAAAGCAGCAAAAGGTGGAGAAGACAAGATGGCAGAACGATTGATCAACCTGCAGGGAGCAGCGAATGTCCGGGATCTTGGGGGCTATCGCAACCAAGAGGGCGAAGCTGTGCGCTTCAAAAAAGCGGTGCGTTCGGCGGCGATTTCCCAGCTGACGGCAGCCGATACAGAACAGTTGGCGGCATACGGCATTGTAAAAGTAGTGGATTTTCGTTCCACCGCAGAACAGTCTAAAGAGCCGGATGTCAAGATCCCTCACGCCGAAAATATCTTCTTGCCGATCTTTAAAGAAGATGAGACTGAGGTTTCGGCAGCCCCCCGCACATTGATGGAGCAGATTCAGGCGGGAATGGACGCAGCTTCTCAGATGCGGAAAGTTTACCGTCATTTCATCGAAGAAGACTATTCGCGGGCTTCTTACCGCCGCTTTATCGAGATTTTGTTGGAAAACGAGGCACCGGATACCGGGGTATTGTTCCATTGCACCGCCGGCAAAGATCGGACCGGTTTTGGTGCGGCCCTGATCTTATCCATCTTGAAGGTGGACCAAGAGACAATCATGGAAAACTACTTGGAAACCAATCGCAATATGGTACAAAAGACCGCTGAGATGCTCAAACAGGCGCAGGCGGCCGGGGCTCCGGAAGTGATGCTGGACGGGATTAAGGAACTGATGAAAGCTGATCAAAGCTATCTGACAGAAAGTTTTGCAGCAATTGCCGAAAATTACGGCGACATGAGCGGCTTTTTGAAAAACGGACTAAAACTGTCGAAAGAAGATCTGACAGATTTCCATAAGCTTTACACGGCGCTCTCTTGATCTGAAGGTGTGGGAAATCCTGCTGTTTTCGCCGGGAAAACGGGAAAAGCGGGTGCGAAAAAATCCCGCTGACCACCGCCGCAAAATCAGGAGTGAAGGAAAGTTTTTTAAGTAAAAGCCTCTTTATAAAAGCTTCTTTGCGTCGAGGAAAAATTGACGGCTGACGGCGCTTTTTTTGGAAAGATTTTCAAGTACAGCAGCCGGGTAAACAGCCAGGGAAACGGGAGGGATGACCGATGGGAACCACAGAAGTCATGATAAAACTTGGTTTGAAAGGACAGGTCCTGCCCGTCAGCGGCGGGGATGTCAATCAGAGTTTTCGGATCAATACCGAAGACGGCAGTTTTTTTCTGAAATACCATCCCAATGTGAGCGCCGACTTCTTTCACGCAGAGGTCCACGGTCTCAAGGAGATCTTTGATTTCGTACGGGTGCCCAAGATCTATGACTTTGGCGAAGTTGCTTCCGGCGCCTATCTGCTGATGGAGTGGATCGAGCCTGGGGAAGGGGATCATCGGGAGTTAGCGGCGGCTTTGGCTGATCTGCATCGGCAGACCGCTGAGCAGTTCGGCTTTTACGAAGACAACTTCATCGGGATTCTGCCGCAGGTGAATGCTCAAACCGGCAGCTGGGTGGATTTCTTTTTGACTTGCCGGCTGGATGTGCAGGTGGAGCTGGCCAAGCTGCACAATGTGTGGAATCCGGAGCGGGAAGCCCATTACCTGAAACTCAAGGAATACATCTGGCAGCATTGGCAAGACCGGGATTTCATGCCCAGTCTGCTGCACGGGGACTGCTGGAGCGGCAACACCTTTTTTGCCGCCAACGGTCAGCCGGTGTTTGTAGATCCGGCTGTATCCTATGGTGACCGAGAGATGGATATCGCTATGAGTCAGCTTTTCGGAGGCTTCAAAGCAGAATTTTTGGAGACGTACCTGGATTTGTTTCCGCTGCCGACAGGTTGGCAGGAGCGCCAACCAATCTATCAATTATATTACCTGCTGGTGCATTTGAATCAATTCGGCGAAAGCTATGGCGGACAAGTGGATCAAATCCTGGCAGCCTTTTAGCACGTGACTGGCCGCCAACCGCTGACCCGCTTTTCCGAAAGTTGTGTCGGGGCAGATACACCACATAAACCGGGCTTGGCTCCCGGCTTTCGACAGACTCACAAACAATACAGTTAATAAAAATCACAGTGGGCAGCGGCCGTAAACAAGAGCCGCCTGCCCGTTTTTTGGGGGAATTATTTTGGCAGTTAAATATGCAATGACCCATGAAGTCGCCTATTATGAGTGCGATATCAATGGAACCATGACTTTTCCGGCGCTGATCTCGGCGTCGATCAAAGCTTCGGAGGAACAAAGCGACAGTCTGGATCGCGGCACCGAGTTTGTCCACAGTTTTGGTCTTACCTGGATCTTGACCAATTACCAACTGGAGATCACCCGAATGCCTGCTGTCGGAGAAGTGCTGACGATTTCCACGATGGCGATGGAATACAATAAGTACTTTTGCTACCGCCATTTTTGGATTGAGGATCAGGCGGGCAATGAGCTGGTGAAGATCGAAGCGGTCTTTGCCTTGATGGATATGGAAAACCGGAAAATGGCCAGTGTCCCTGAGGCAATCATCGCCCCTTACGAGAGTGAAAAGGTGAAGCGGATCCGCCGCTATCCGAAGATCGAAAAAATAACAAGCGGGGAGTTTCTGCCGTATCGCGTGCGTTTTTATGACATCGACAGCAATCATCACGTCAATAATGCTGTCTATTTCAACTGGATTATCGATGTGCTGGGGCGGGAGTTTTTGACCACCCATCTGCCGGTCTATGTTATCGTTCGCTATGACAAGGAAGTGGAGTACGGCAACGAAATTACCAGCCACTTTGAGATTCTGCCTCCGGAAAAAGACAGTGACGGCCTGATTGTGACGCGTCATGAGATCCGCTTGGGAGACAGCCTGTGTTGTGAAGCCAATATCAAATGGTTGAAGAAATAGGCTGTTTCTTGAAGGTTTTCAGGCTCTTTGAAGAAAACCGCGGCTGCTTTGCGGTT
The DNA here is from genome assembly GCA_027692465.1 of Enterococcaceae bacterium OF42-14pH9A. GTDB lineage: Bacteria > Bacillota > Bacilli > Lactobacillales > Enterococcaceae > Enterococcus_C. The sequence continues at coordinate 60,162 of JAQEYU010000001.1, forward strand.
TTCTTGAGCTGTTGCGCGCGGGTGATCTTAAAAAGGGGAATCCGCCAATAGAGAGGGTTTTGATTGGGGAAACTAAAAATCAGCCTGCTGCCGGTAAAACGAGCAGCAGGCTGATTTTTTGGGTAAGGGTGGTGCAAGCCGGCGTTGTTGGCAAAGCGAAACAAGGCAGCCTCAGATTGCAGTCTCAGATCGACGGGGCGTGGCGGGGTTTCAATTTTCCATAAACGTCATCAGTTCCTGCCGGCTCAGTCCGCGGTTGTGGGCAATCAGCAGTTTGATGCGGGCTTTTTGGGAGTTGAGACTGTTGGAGAAGATGATACCCATTTTTTGGAGCTGACGGCCGCCGCCGGTGTAGCTGTAGACCGGTTCGGCCACACCGTTAAAGCAGCGGGACACCAGCACGATTGGCAGACCTCGATCCAGCATCTGCTGCAAAGGCGGCAGGGTATCCGGCGGCAGATTACCAGCGCCCAAGGCCTCGATCACCAGACCATCGATACTGCTTTGAGCCAAGGCTGTGAACAACTCTCCATGCATGCCGGCGTAAGCTTTGATGATCGGAATCAGGCCTTCCACTTGATCCACATCCCAATGCAGGGTCGGCAGCAGCTCCTGCATGAACAGGATTCGGCTTTTGGTCACCAGACCGATAGGACCCAGTGTCGGGGTGCGGAAGGTGGCAACATTGGTAGTGTGGGTCTTGGTAACATAACGGGCGGAGTGGATCTCGTCGTTCATCACGACCATCACGCCTTTGCCGCAAGCTTCGTGGCAAGCAGCGACACGGATGGCACTTTCAAAATTGTAGAGACCGTCACTGCCCAGCTCATTTGACGAGCGCATCGCACCGGTGATCACGATTGGCAACAGATTGCCGATCGTAGTATCCAGAAAAAAGGCGGTCTCTTCCAGCGTATCGGTGCCGTGGGTGATGACGACACTGTCGAAGCCGGCGATTTTGGCGATCTGAATTCGCTCTTTCAGATGCAACATGTGTTCCGGCGTGATATGGGGACTGGGCAGATTGAAGATATCTTCCACCACCAGCTCGACGTCAGTGGGTAAAACGACGGCTGCATCCATCAGAGGGTTGGCAACATCGGGAGTGACGCCGCCGGTCAGCGCATCTTCTTTCATGGCGATGGTACCACCGGTATGAAGAACCAGTATTTTTTTCATAGTGCACCTGCTTTGAGAAGGATTTCAAATACAACAGATCAAAAGGATCCATTTTTCATTTTGAAGCCATTGTAACACGCCGTCGGAATTCCCCCAAGCTGAAAAAACAGCAGCCCAGCTCTTACCATTTTTCGGCTGTTTTGTTATGATAAACATATTGGAAAGAACAGGGAGGAAAGCACATGATCAAAGCGATTTTTTTTGATATCGACGGCACCCTGCTGTCGGCTGGCGGTCATGTACTTCCCAGTACTAAAAAAGCACTCCGCAAAGCCCGGGAGCAGGGAATTCTGGTAGGAGTTGCCACCGGACGGGATCCCGCCAAGGTAGCCCGGCTGTTGAAGAGTCTGCCGCTGGACATGTATGTTACCTATAACGGCCAGCTGGTCTATACAGATAATGAACTGATTTACGCCCGCACATTTGAAAAAGCAGCTTTGGAGCAGATTGTGAATTATGCCGATCAAAAAAGCCGCTCCGTGAATTTTGGCTTGGCAGATCATGTCATCGGCAGCCGCCTGATGAAATTGGGCCAGTCAGTGGCGGGGCAGCGGCTGGTGCGCTTTTTGCCGCAACACCTGCCGGTAGGATTCATGAAAAGAGTACTGCAGCGGGTCCATTTTCTTCGTTCCAATCAGCATTATCGGCACATGGGAATCGTGAATCAGGCGGTGTATCAGTGCATGATGTTCAGTCCGGTCGCCGGGGATCAGCACTTGGCTAAAGCCCTGCCGGCGTGTGATCTGCTGCGCTCCAACAGCTTTTCGGTGGATATCGTTCCCAAAGGCGGCTCGAAACTGGCTGGAATCCAGCATTTTTTGGCGGAAAAAAAGATCGCCCCCAGCGAAGCGATGGCTTTTGGCGATCATTTGAACGATATCGATATGCTGATGGGAGTAGGGATCGGTGTGGCGATGGGCAATGGTCAGCGCCAAGCCAAAGATGCCGCTGATTACGTGACCGGCTCCAACAATTCCGATGGGATCGCCAAAGCCCTCAAACACTTCGGCATCATCTGATTTTTGACAAAGGAGAATCAAGCAATGACGACTCACAAAACCCCTTATGAAATGGTAGCAGAATTTCACGAGATTTTCGACCCCCGCAAACCGACGCAGCCGACAGCCTTCGATGGGAAAGAGGCGCTTTTTCGGGCCGGCTTCAAAGTCGAAGAACTGGTGGAGTTTTTGTTTGCAGCATCCGGCGGAGAGCGCCGGCATTTTGATGAGCTGGTGGCAGGTTTGCACGAAGCTGTCGATCAGGCACAGTCCAAGGTGCTGAAAAAAATGGAGCCGGTAAGCGATCCTTTGGTGGCTCAAACCGATGCTTTGACGGATCTTTTGTACCTGACTTATGGGAGCTTTGCCTTGATGGGAGTGGACCCGCAGCCGATCATGGCCATCGTTCATGAAGCGAACATGGGCAAACTCTTTCCCGACGGCCAGCCTCACTATGATCCAATCACCAATAAAGTGATGAAGCCGGCAAACTGGGCGGAATCCTTTGCGCCGGAAGCCAAGATCAAAAAGGAGCTGCAGCGGCAGACACAAGCTGCACAGTCCCAACGCCTTACTGAGGAACGTTGAAGGTGATCCGTCGCAGTCGATAAACTAAATAATCCGAGCCTTAGTACACGGAGCCGCCGCTGAGTAGCGGCAGTGCCTGTGTGCAAAAGGCTCGGATTTGTCATTTAGTCAAAGAAGGTGTAATACAAGGTGCGGATTGCCAGCTTTTCCTGGTCTTTGTGGATACCGAACATGATGCTGACTTCAGAAGAGCCTTGGTTGATCATTTCCAAGTTGATTCGTTTGCGGGCCAGAGCCGCAGTGCTTTCAGCTGTGACCCCGACCCGTTGCCGCATACCTTCACCGACGACCATGATCATGGAGAGGTCATGAGTGATCCGCAGTTCATCGGGATCGATCTCATAGGCAATCTTGCGCATCAGCTGTTCCTGCAGTTCGTCATCCAGCTGGTTACTGCGTAAAACGATGGAAATATCATCGATTCCCGACGGCATGTGTTCATAACCGATTCCGAACTCTTCTAAGATAGTCAGGACACGGCGGGTGAAACCAATCTCCCGGTTCATCAGGTATTTGCTGATGTAGATCATGCTGAAACCCTCGTCGCTGGCGATGCCAATGACCGGTTTTTCATGCTGGTCCCGCTTCGGGATGATCTTGGTACCCTTGCAGTTGGGATTGTTGGTATTTTTGATAACCACGGGAATCTTGGCCCGATAAGAAGGCATCAATGCTTCATCATGGAAAACAGTGAACCCGGCATAAGCCAGCTCCCGCATTTCCCGATAAGTCAGCTCTTCAATGATCTCCGGATGGTGCACATAGCCCGGATGAGCAGAATAGATTCCGTCGACGTCTGTGAGATTTTCGTAAAGGTCAGCTTTCACGCCGGCAGCGACGATGGAACCGCTGATGTCGGAGCCTCCGCGGGAAAAGGTACAGATATTGCCTTCTTCGGTGTATCCGAAAAAGCCGGGGATGACAAGGACTGCTTCTGAGTCGGCCCACTTGTTGATCTTTTTGTAGGCTTTATAAAGAACACGGGCATTTCCGGGTTCATCAGACACGAGGATCCCCAGCTCTTTGGGATTGATGTAGCGGGCATTGATTTCTTGTGCCTGCAAAATCCCGGCGACCAGCTTGGCGTTGTTGTCTTCCCCGCGACTTAAAATGTGATCGTATAGATGGGGATTGTTTTCGATGGGCAGTTGATTGACTGCCTCCAGATCAAGGCGGATCGCGGCCAGATGCTCTTCGCCGACTTCAAAAGCTTCCCCAATCTCCAGATAACGGGAAAAGATCTCCTCGATGACCGGTGTCAAACTTTTGTGAGCCAGTTTTCTTTCATATAATTGGATCAACAGATCGGTGACTTTAGTGTCGGAGCTGTTCCGCTTCCCCGGTGCGGAAACCACGACAAAACGACGCGCGGGATCATCCTTGACGATGTCCACGACTTTGCGAACCTGTGCACTGGAGGCCAGCGAGCTGCCTCCGAATTTGATAACCTTCATTTTGATCTACCCCTTTTTGTAAAGTGGAACACCAACCCTCCGATGCTCCCGTGACTGAAGTTAAGTATTGTTTTTAGAGTACAAAAATCTGACACAAATTGCAAGGTGTTTCCAGTTGAATTGTCAGAAAAATGGAAAATTTACAGAAAGGCTCAGGGCGGGTTTGAAAAAAACGGATAACTCCGGATTTTTATCAATCTGCGGGGATCCGGACCAGGGACAGTCCGCAAGCAGCTTTTAACGACGATACTCCCGCTGAGAAGGATCACAAGACCATCGATGGCCCACCATAAAGACTGTGAAAAAACTTTTTAAAGTTTGCTCCAAGCCGCCGGGTTGCGGGGAATCTATGAAAATTAAGCGTTGCAAAAAAATGTAAAGTTTTTTATGATAGCTAGTGCCAGTATCTGGGCTTTGTGCTATAATCTAGCGTAGATGCCTTTTAGGGTATTTTGCATATATCCAGTATTTTTGACTCTTTTTTTCATATAAATCAAGCCTGTTTCAAGGGCATAATACCAGCTATTTTGAATGCGGAGGAGACCAGCAAATGTCTACACAAGTTATCATCGGGATCATCATCGCCATCGTCGCCGTGGCGGCCATCTTATATGGCGTCGGCTTTGTGATGAGAAAAAAGAATCAGGATAAGCTTCATGAATTGGAAAAGCGGCGGGAAGCACTCTTTGATCTGCCGGTCCTGGAAGAAGTCGACGATGTGAAGAAGATGCATCTGGTAGGCCAAAGCCAAAACACTTTCCGCGAATGGAACCAAAAATGGACGGATATCTCGACTTCTTCTTTTGCAGAATTGGAAAGTCGTATTTTCGAAGTGGAAAGCCTGAATGAGACCTTCCGTTTTATGAAAGCAAAAGCCGCTATCGTGGATGCAGAAGAAACCATGAACGAGATGGAAGCCGAAGTCGAGCAGGTCAGAAACGGCTTGAAAGAACTGCGGGAATCCGAAGAACGCAATTCATTGGAAGTCCAAAAAGCCCTGGATGTCTACGAAGAACTGAAAAAGACCTTGCGGGAAAACGGGGAAGAATACGGCCCGGCCTATTCCGAACTGCAAAAACAATTGAAAAACATCGAGATCGAATTCACGCAATTCGTAACCTTGAATACCTCCGGTGACCCGGTGGAAGCTCGGGAAGTGTTGGAGCAAGCCGAGCAGCACACGTATGAGTTGGAAGATACGATGAAGCGGATTCCGGCAGCTTACGAAGAATTGAATAAAACCTTCCCGGATCAGCTGAAAGAAATCCAAGACGGTTACCAAAAACTCCTGTCCGACAACTACGTCTTTCCGGAAGAAAACTTCCAAGCGGAAATCGATCGCGTCAAAAAGCGGGTCGAAAAATCTATGGGAGATCTGGAAAAGACCGAAGTCCAAACCGTGGAAGTGGCCAATCGGGATACCTCCAGTGCCATCGACTCTCTCTACAGTGTCATGGAGCGGGAAATGAATGCCCGTAAATACGTCCACAAGAATCGTCCGGTAGTGGAAGAATACATTCAGCATGCCAACAAGAACAACCATCAATTGATGATCGAGATCGACCACACATCACAAAGCTATACGTTGAATCACAACGAATTAGGCAAGGTTCGTGGTTTCCAACAGGAGATCGATGAGCTGAACCGTCAGAAAAATGTTATCCACCCTAAACTGGACAATCACGAGCTGCCCTTCTCAAATGCCCAGTCTTTCTACAAGGATGCTTACAAGATCCTGGACGATGTGGAAGGCCAGCAAGTTGAGATCGACAACGGCTTGCGGGAACTGCGCAAAGGGGAACAGGATGCGCAACGAAAGATCGAACAATACGAATTCCGTCTGCGCAACCTGAAACGCTACGTAGAAAAACAACGTCTGCCTGGTCTGCCGGGAGATTACTTGGAGTCCTTCTTCATGGCTACTGATCGGGTGGAAGACCTGAGCAAGTCCTTGAACAAGATCCGCGTCAACATGGTGGAAGTCAACAAATTGGTAGCTGATTGCGAAAGCGACATCAAATCATTGGAGACCAGAACCAACGATCTGGTGGATGCGGCAGCACTTACCGAGCAGATGATGCAATACGCCAACCGTTACCGCCACTCTCATCCGGAGATCAAAGCTGCCATTGACCGCAGCCTGACCCTCTTTGGCAAAGAGTACAAATACCAGTCGGCATTGGATGAGATCGGTCAAGCACTGGAACGGGTCGAACCCGGTGCTTTCAAACGGATCGAAAGCTTCTACTTCAATAACCGAGATCTGGTTTGATTCCTCTAAATGAGTAAAAGACCTTCCGATAAAGCGTTTCGGAAGGTCTTTTTGATGCTGACAGACTTAAGACTGCCATGGATGGGCGCTGATCATAGGTGTGAATAAAGGGAAAGACTTTTAACCGCTTGAACAAGGTGATTAAAAGTCTTTTTAGTGTCGACCGCTAAAAGTCGGCACAGCGGCATCCTCATAGCCATGTCGGCAGGAGTTCCGGGTGCAATGATATAGCCGGGATAAAGGGTCATTCCCCATGATACAGCGGCCGTATCCCTGTCCCCTCGAGCAGGTTTCTTCCAGGCGTTTTCAGACCCGTATAGTATCAGCTTACCATTGGTAAAGTCTTAAGACCAGGCAGGCTCCCTTGAAAGGCAGGATAACAACGTATATAATGAGAAAGAATTTTTGCATATCGCCGACAGCTGCTTTCAGAGGCAGCATCTGCGAGCAAACAGAGAGGACCTCAGCTATGATATATTTTGATAACAGTGCCACAACCGCGATCCATCCACTGGCGCTTGATGCTTATGTAAAGACCAGCCAGAAGATCATCGGCAATCCTTCCAGTCTTCATGATTTGGGGACCCAGGCCAATCGTCTGTTGCAACAGGCCCGCAAACAGATTGCCGGGATCCTGGAGGTGTCACCCCATGAGATCTGGTTTACTTCCGGCGGAACAGAAGGGGACAACTGGGTCTTGAAAGGAACCGCCATCGCCAAAAAAGAATTCGGCAATCATCTGATTATTTCCGCTGTCGAGCATCCGGCGGTTTCAGAGACGGCTCAACAATTGGCAGAACTGGGCTTTGAAGTGAGCATCGCGCCGGTGGACAAAGCCGGTTTCGTGGATGTTGAGAAACTGGCTGCTTTAATCCGTAAAGAAACGATTCTGGTTTCGGTGATGGCAGTTAATAACGAAGTCGGCATGATCCAACCAATCCAGGCAATCAGTCAAGTGCTGGCCGATCATCCCAAAATCCATTTTCATGTGGATGCTGTGCAGGCGATTGCCAAAGTTCCGCAGGAGGTCTGGCTGACTGACCGGGTGGACTTTGCCACTTTTTCGGCTCACAAGTTTCACGGCCCGCGGGGTGTCGGATTCATCTATTGGCGCACAGGGCGGAAGCTGGCGCCGCTTATGACCGGTGGCGGTCAGGAAGAAAATCAGCGCAGCGGTACCGAAAATGTCGCCGGAATCGTTGCCATGGCCAAGGCGCTGCGGTTGTCGGTGGAAAAAAAAGCCGAGCGTCCGGAGCATGTGGCCAAGCTGAAAGGCTATTTGACGGAAGAGCTGCAGAAATTTGACAAGGTCACGGTTTTCAGTGGGGAAGACAATTTTGCGCCCCACATTCTCTGTTTCGCACTGAAAGGGATCCGAGGTGAGGTAATGGTCCATGCCTTGGAAGAAAAGCAGATCTATATCTCCACCACCAGTGCCTGCTCTTCCCGCAGCAAAACGGAAAGCAGTACACTGCACGCGATGAATGTGCCGGGAAGCCTGGCAACTTCTGCTGTGCGGGTCAGTCTGGATGAAAGCAATACGATGGCCGAAGTTGAACAGTTTCTGATTATCTTCAATCAGCTGTATCGTAAATTTTCAAAAATCAACTGAGAACAGTCTGTCAACCGGCCCTGCCGGATAAAGACCGACATAGACATAGTAAAGGGGAAACGATAGTGAATTTGAATTATACCGAGATCATGGTGCGATACGGAGAACTTTCTACTAAAGGAAAGAACCGCAAAAGTTTTATCATGCGCCTGGCTGAAAATGTCAAAGGAGCACTGGCTGCTCATCCGCAAATCATCGTGCGGGCGGACCGGGACCGGATGCACCTGTATTTGAATGGTGCCGAGGCTGCACCTATCATCGAAAAGCTGAAAAAAGTCTTCGGCATCCAAAACTTTTCGCCCAGTATTCGGGTGGAAAAGGATCTGGATGTAATCGTCACTGCGGTGCAGGACTTAATGAAACAAGTCTATACCGGTCACGAGACCTTCAAGATCACTGCAAAGCGCAGCGATCACGACTTCATCCAAAACTCCAATGAGCTGAACCAAACATTAGGGGCTGCCGTCTTTCGGGCAATTCCGGATATCAAAGCCCAGATGCGCAAGCCGGATATTAATCTGCGGGTAGAGATCCGGGAAAACGGCGCCTACCTTTCTTATGAAACAATCCAAGGTGCCGGCGGACTGCCGGTAGGGACCAGCGGCCGCGGCATGCTGATGCTCTCCGGCGGGATCGACTCACCGGTGGCCGGTTACCTGGCAATGAAGCGGGGGGTTGAAATCGAAGCCGTTCACTTTGCTTCACCGCCATATACCAGCGAGCAGGCACTGCAAAAAGCCAAAGACCTCACCGACAAACTGACGCCTTATGTCGGCAAGATCCAGTTTATCGAGGTGCCTTTTACAGAAATCCAAGAAGAGATCAAACGCAGTGTGCCGCAGGGCTATTGGATGACCTTGACCCGCCGTTTTATGCTGCGGATCACCGACGCCATTCGTGAAATGCGCCGCGGCTTGGTGGTCATCAACGGGGAATCGCTGGGACAGGTGGCTTCCCAGACCCTGCAGTCGATGGTGGCTATCAATGAAGTGACGGCGACACCGATCATCCGTCCGGTGGTGACGATGGATAAATTGGAAATCATCGAGATTGCTCAGGAAATCGACACTTTCCAATTGGCAATCCAGCCTTTTGAAGATTGCTGTACGATCTTTGCGCCGCCACAGCCTAAGACTCGTCCGAATCTGGAGAAAGTCCATTATTATGAAGACCGCTTAGACGTCGAAGGCATGATCGCCCGCTCCTTGGCCGGTTTGAAAATCGAAGAAATCAGTCCTGCCAAAGCAGCTGCTTCCCAGGCCGAAGCCGAATTTGCTGATTTATTGTAATCAAGTATGAAGCCGTCCGAAAACGGGCGGCTTTTTCTGATGCGCTGTTTTCGCAAGGCTTCAAGTAACCTGATGACTTCCGGAATCTGGGACGTCCGCAAAATTGCTGCTGTCCGGCGTTCGGCTGCTTCCGACAGGTCCTTAAAAAGCAGAATCCACCCAAGTTTTCAGCTATCCGCCTGACTAGCAGATTTTTGGGAGGCGGAAAATAAATGTTCTTTGTGAAAGATCTAAAAAACGTTGCGTATCTGTTTTTGGCATGATACACTAACTATGTGAAAAAACGAACAAAGGAGCTTCCCCAGATGGATGAACTCAATTTAAAAAATGTACCCAAGGCCACGGCAAAACGACTGCCGTTGTATCTGCGGTATCTCAATATGCTTCAGGATTCCGGCGTGACTCGGATCAAATCAAAGGAATTCAGCGAGATTACGCAGGTGCCGTCCGCCACGATCCGGCGGGATTTCTCCCATTTGGGGGAGTTGGGCCGCAGCGGTTATGGCTACGATGTCGGTTATTTAATCGAAGTCTTCAACCGGATTCTGGACACCAACGAGGAAAAACGCATCGCACTGGTGGGTTACGGCAATCTTGGCAAGGCACTGGCCAACAATAATTTCCGTCGCAATTCCAATTTGAATATTGTGGCGATCTTTGACAATAATCCGGACCTGGTGGGGACGATCGTGGATGGACATTATGTGCATCCCATCGAAGCACTGCAGGAAAAAGTCACTGAAGAATGCATCACCGTAGCGATCTCCACGGTACCCAGCCAGTTTTCTCAAAGTGCTGTCGATCAAATCGTAGAAGCTGGAATCACGGCCATCCTGAATTTTGCGCCGGACCGGGTGGATGTGCCTCACAATGTGCACGTGCAATATATCGACCTGACGACTGAATTGCAGACACTGATCTTCTTCGATCAAAATTACCAAAGCAAAATGGCGGAGAAAGTCTGATGACTTCGTAGGGGTCTAAAAATTCCGCTAGTATTTCATCCGGACTGGAATTAAAGCAATCGGCCGAGTGCCGAAAAGCTTCAGAAGGCTCTCCATTCTGATCCCCGGCGTACTGCCGCTTGGTCTTATGCAAGCAGTGCATAAGACCAAGCGGCAGGCCCTTCCCTCTGGATCTCACCGGAAATTTTCCGATAGATCCCGGTTTGACTTTCAGAAAATTCCATTGTAGAATGACTTCAGACAAGGAACAAGAGGAGTAACCGCATTTGTGCTGGTTCAGAGAAGGGATCCCCGGCTGAAAGGTCCCCGCAGCGAGACGGTGAAGGTAGCTTGGGAGTCATCATTTCCGAATGCAGAGTATCGGTGAAGTAGGAAGTGACGCATCGTGCCCGTTAACGCACGCCGAAGCGGCAGAGGCTTACTCTGCAAATTAGGTGGTACCGCGCATCCGCGCCCTAAGATGATCCGTCATCTGGGGCGCTTTTTATTTTGTACCGGCTCTCCGCGACCTGCGCTCCGGCTTGTCACAGCTGTCTGCCCAACTCTTGATTCCAAAAATGAAACGGAGGAACTGCTATGACTGAAAATCTGTCAACAAAGTACAATCCGCAGGAAGTGGAAGCCGGTCGTTACCAAAACTGGTTGGACCACGATCTTTTCAAACCCAGCGGTGATCAAAATGCGCAACCTTATTCCATCGTAATCCCGCCGCCGAACGTGACAGGTAAGCTCCATCTGGGGCATGCCTGGGACACGACGCTGCAGGACATGATTATTCGCCAAAAACGGATGCAGGGCTTTGATACCCTGTGGCTGCCGGGGATGGACCATGCTGGGATTGCGACGCAGGCAAAAGTCGAGGAAAAACTGCGGGAACAAGGCGTTTCCCGCTACGATCTGGGGCGGGAGCAATTCGTTGAGCAGGTCTGGGACTGGAAGGAAGAATACGCCGGCCATATCCGGGAACAATGGGCAAAATTAGGCCTTTCGCTGGATTACAGCCGGGAACGCTTCACCTTGGATGAAGGCTTGTCCAAGGCAGTCCGCAAAGTCTTTGTCGGCTTGTACGAAAAAGACTTGATCTATCGCGGAGAATACATCATCAACTGGGATCCGCAAGCCCGGACAGCACTTTCTGATATCGAAGTTATCCACAAGGACGTGGAAGGGGCCTTTTACCACATGACTTATCCGCTGGCAGACGGCAGCGGCGTGGTAGAAATCGCCACGACCCGTCCGGAGACCATGCTGGGGGATACGGCGGTGGCGGTCCATCCGGATGATACTCGTTATCAGCATCTCATCGGCAAAAACGTGATCCTGCCGCTTTTGGACAAAGAGATTCCGATCATTGCCGACGAATATGTCGACATGGATTTCGGAACCGGTGTCGTTAAAATCACGCCGGCTCACGATCCCAACGACTTTGAAGTGGGTAATCGCCATGATCTGCCGCGGGTCAACGTGATGAACGATGACGGCTCCATGAATGATCTGGCTGGCAAATATGCCGGTATGGACCGCTTTGCTGCCCGCAAGCTGGTCGTAAAAGACCTGGAGGAGATTGGGCGTCTGGTGAAGATCGAAAAAATGACCCATAGTGTCGGTCATTCCGAACGGACCGGCGTTGTGGTGGAGCCGCGCTTGTCTACACAATGGTTTGTCCGCATGGAACCGCTGGCCCAAAAAGCGATTGCCAACCAGGAGTCTGACAATCGGGTGGATTTCTTTCCGCCGCGGTTCAATCAGACCTTCCTGCAATGGATGGAAAATGTCCATGACTGGGTGATTTCCCGCCAGCTCTGGTGGGGACATCGGATCCCGGCTTGGTACAACAAGACCACCGGCGAAATGTATGTGGGCATGGAAGATCCTGCTGATCCGGAAAGTTGGCAACAAGATCCCGATGTGCTGGACACCTGGTTCAGCTCGGCACTGTGGCCGTTTTCGACAATGGGCTGGCCGGATGAAGAGGCGGCTGATTACCAGCGCTACTTCCCGACCAATACGCTGGTGACCGGTTACGACATCATCTTCTTCTGGGTGAGCCGGATGATCTTCCAAAGTCTGGAATTTACCGGCGAACGTCCTTTTGAAAATGTGTTGATGCACGGGTTGATCCGTGACGAGCAGGGACGCAAGATGAGTAAATCACTGGGCAATGGGATTGATCCGATGGAAGTCATCGATAAATATGGTGCTGATGCCTTGCGGTGGTTCTTATCCAACGGGTCTGCTCCGGGACAGGACGTTCGTTTCAGCTATGAAAAAATGGATGCCGCTTGGAACTTCATTAACAAGATTTGGAATGCTTCCCGCTTTGTTTTGATGAATGTCGAGGATCTGACCTACGACGAGATCGATCTCACGGGTCAAAAGACAGTGGCAGACCGCTGGATCTTGACCCGTCTCAATGAAACAGTTGCCAAAGTCACCGACCTTTTTGATCGTTTTGAATTCGGCGAGGCCGGCCGTCAGTTGTACAATTTTATCTGGGACGACTTTTGTGACTGGTATATCGAAATGAGTAAGGAAGTCTTGTACGGCGAGGATGAAGCTGCCAAGAAGACCAACAAGAGCGTTTTGGTATACACATTGGATCAAATCCTGCGACTGCTGCATCCGATTATGCCGTTTGTGACAGAAGAAATCTGGAGCAAACTGCCGCATCAAGGTGAATCATTGGTTGTGGCGGACTATCCGCTAGTTCATCCGGAATTCGACGATGAGAATGCGGTGAAGGGGATGGCGACTTTGATCCAGCTGATCCGCTCAGTCCGCAATATCCGCGCAGAAGTGAATACACCGCTTTCCAAACCGATCACGCTGTTGATCCAAACAGCCGATCCGGAAATCGACAACTTCTTGATCGACAACCAAAACTATATCGAACGCTTCTGTAATCCGGAAGAGCTGGTCATCTCCGGTTCACTGGATGCGCCGGAGCTGGCGATGTCGGCTGTCTTGACCGGTGCGACCATCTACTTGCCGCTGGCAGGACTGATCAACATCCAAGAAGAAATCGCCCGTCTGGAAAAAGAGCTGGATAAATGGACGAAAGAGGTCAAACGGGTCCAAGGCAAGCTGGCCAACGAACGTTTCGTAGCGAATGCACCGGAAGCCGTAGTAGACGAAGAACGGGCCAAAGAAAAAGACTATCTGGAAAAACAACAAGCAGTCACTGACCGTATCGCTCAATTGAAGACGATCGGTTAATCTGCGTAAAAACTGTCCCTGCCACCATGGGGGGACAGTTTTTTTGCGCTTTTTATAGAGGTGCTGATGCTGATGCTCGATCAGCCCATCACATTCCTTCTCCCGCCAGTGGATTCGGGTGAGAAGAGCGCTTTTTTTACGAATACAGAGAAAATCAGACTGCAGGCTGATTTTTCCTATATACTATGTGTTGTATAGTATTGGTGTAAGGAAAGTGTCTTGCGTGTCGTCAGGAGCTGTTTTTGGTTCCCAACGCAATTATGGCAACCAAAGTATGAAGGCAGGAAGTGGAGGTGCCGGGATGGATAGTCAGCTAAAACGCGGGCTTTTGGAATATTGCGTCTTGGCGTTTTTATTACAGGAGGATTCCTACGGCTATGAGATCGTCAAGAACATCAGTCCGATCATTCATATCAGTGAGTCCACCCTGTACCCGATTTTAAAACGACTGGAGGCGCAAAAACTGGTGAGCACGTATAAGCAGGAGTATAACGGACGCCTGCGCAAATACTATCAGATCAGCAGCAAGGGTCGGGACAATCTGCGGATCTTCTATAAAGGAAAAGACAGCGTGACCGCAATCTATGACTATATCGGGAGGAGTTTGAGGAAAAATGGATAGAAAACAGTTTTTAGCAGCATTGATGGTGTATCTGCCGAAAGACCTGCCGGCTATCGAAAGGTCGGAATTTCTGGATTATTACGACGAGATGCTCCGGGATTTCACGGCGGACGGGTATACCGAGGAGGAAGCAGTGGCAATGGTGGGGGATCCGCGAGCGATTGTCGCGAGTGCAGGATTTGCAGATTCCTATGACAACAGCGAAGCACGCCGAGGCGGCAAGATCAGCATTGGCCTTTTGCTGCTTGCGGTGTTAGGGTTTCCGCTGTGGGGCAGCCTGCTATTGGCGGCCTGTTGCCTGTTATTGTCAGGGTACATCCTGTTGTGGACGCCGCTGATCATTACCGCAAGTTTCACAGTAGCCGGACTGCTGGGCGGTTTGGCTTCGATGCTGTTGAGTCTGGTGGCCCTGCAGGACGGAGTGGCGGTCGCATTGATGCAGTTTGGCAGTGGCCTGACGCTGGTCGGCATCGGTCTGCTCTGCGGACTGCTGACAGTCAAGTGCAGCGGCTGGATTTTGAGCGTGACGAGAAAATCAGTGCAGGCGGTCGTGAATAGTTTGAGAAGGGGGGCTCGCGGCTATGGATTCTAAGAAAATCTGCCGGACTGCTCTGGCCTGTGTGCTGCTGGGGCTGTTGTTGATGGCTGCGGCGGCTGCATTGGCAGGAGGGGACCTGAATCATTTTATCAGCGATGAGTGGCACTGGTACCGGACCATCCACTTCGGTTGAAAAAAGTCTCATAAGTCGCAGCAGCTGCGGCTTGTGCTTTTGGCTTTTTCATGGGAGACAGGCGCATTACAATATTATTGTGCAAGCTGTCTGCGGACAATTGGCTTTATTTTTTATTCGAATGGAAAACTAAAAAACCAGCGGCAGGTCGTATAGACGGCTTCCGCTGGTTTTTTCAGTGCTTTGGCGGGTTTCATCCGCAGGGGAGCAAACCTCGAGACGTTTTCCCGAAAAAATTGCTGCCGGATCTTTTCAGCAGGAGCGAGGCCGGAAAAAAACTTGCCGGACAGCGTTCTCATAGCAAACCGGATAGGACAGCGGTTCGGCCTTTTGCTATAATGGGGATGTTCAGCAATCAGGTTTGTCTGAAAGAAAAGCAGGCAAACGAAAATGAGGTGCGGAAAAAATGGTAAAAACAGGAAATGAAGCAATCGCATGGATCCACAGCCGACTGCCTTTCGGATCACGTCCGGGACTGGATCGGGTCAATGCGCTTTTGGATCTCGTGGATCATCCGGAAGACAAAGTGCCCACGATCCATATCGCCGGCACCAACGGCAAAGGCTCGACTGTCAGCTATCTGCGGGAAATGCTGCAGGAAGCCGGTATCACGGTGGGGACATACACATCCCCTTACATCGAATCCTTCAATGAACGGATCGCCATCGACGGTCGCCACATCTCTGATGAAGATCTGGTGAAGTTGGTGAATAAGTACCAACCGCTGGTAGCTCAGTTGGATGCCACTAATGAGGTCAAAGGGATTACGGAATTTGAGACGCTGACTGCGATGGCACTGGATTATTTCTTGGAAAAAGAAGTCGATGTCGCGATTATTGAAGTCGGCCTGGGGGGACTGCTGGATTCCACTAATGTTGTGAAGCCGCTTTTGTGCGGGATCACTACCATTGGGATGGACCATACAGAGATTCTGGGCAACACTTTGGAAGAAATCGCCCGCCAAAAAGCTGGAATCATCAAACCGGGTATTCCGGTAGTGACCGGTAACATCCCGACCAATGCAATGAATGTCATCCGGCAGACGGCAACCGAAAACAAGGCTGCTCTCTATCAGTATGAAACGGACTATCAAGTTGTTTATAAACGGCCGGCTGATGAGTGGGGAGAAGTGTTCGATTTCTTCAATGACCGGGGCAAGCTCACTAATTTGAAGACCTCTTTGATTGGGCGTCATCAACCGGAGAATGCCGGTGTCGCGATTCAACTTTTTGAATGCTACTGTCGCATCAAAGGGATTCCGGTTGCTGAAAAGGCGATTCGCAACGGCTTGCAAAAGACCCATTGGCCAGCACGAATGGAGCGCCTCAGTAAAGAGCCGCTGATCTTGTTGGACGGTGCCCACAATCCTCATGCGATGCGGCGTCTTGTGGAAACGATGAAAAAAGAGTTCAAAGATTACAACATCAGTATTTTGTTTTCGGCATTGTCTACGAAAAATGTCGACGAGATGCTGGCTTTGCTCCTGGAGATTCCCAATGCCCGAATCTATGTGACGACCTTTGATTATCCGAAAGCTATCGAATTGGACGATAAGTTTGAGAATGCCGCTGACAAGCGGGTAACAATCGTTTCCTTGTGGCAGTTCGGCTTGGGAGAAGTATTGGAAAAGATGACTGACGAGGATCTGCTGTTGGTGACCGGTTCCTTATACTTTGTATCCGATGTCCGGGCGCTGCTGTTGGAAATGGGAGGAGAAGCTCATGCAGACTAAAGGAATCATTTTTGATATGGATGGACTGATTTTCGATACGGAGGCCTTGGTATACAAAGGAAATCAGCAGGCTGCCGACTCGCTGGCGATTGCCTATGACAAGCAAACCTATCTTCGCTACCTGGGGATCAGTGATGAAGAATTCGTTGAAAAAGTCCATGAAGACTTCGATAGCGAATATGGCTTTGATAAGATCGCTGAGTTTATCCGACGGGCTTATGAAAATTCAGAAGCGATGTTTGCCGCCGGACTGGTGGCGCTGAAACCCGGCGTAAAAGAACTGCTGGCTTATCTGGATGCGCAGGGCATCACTCGGATTTTGGCCTCCAGCAACAACCGGGAAGCAATCGGACGCTTGTTGGAACAGGCTGATCTGGTGGCAGAATTTCCGGTAGTGGTTTCTGCCGATGATGTCTCCCGGGCCAAACCGGATCCCGAGATCTTTTTGCTGGCTGCCGAAAAATTGGCGCTTCCTAAAGCAAATCTGCTGGTTCTGGAAGATTCCAAACACGGAGTCAATGCTGCGTATGCCGCTGAGATTCCGGTAATCATGGTACCGGACCTGTTGGGGCCGGATGAAGCTTTGGCCGCCAAAACGGTTGCGGTACTGCCGGATCTTTTAGCAGTCCGGGAATGGCTCAAAAACAACTGAAAGTAAAGCCCTCTTGCGTATGTTCTTTTGAAAAGGCTGCTGCGGCAGATTTTTCAAAAGCGGTCGGTGACAATACTCCGGTCGCGGCTATTACTGCGCAAGGGAGTTTTTTCTATGACCCATGGATTCCAATCAATCCCCAAAAGCAGCCGCCCCCGAGAGCGCCTGCTGACATACGGTCCGGAAAGTCTGTCAGATCAAGAACTGCTGGCGATCCTGCTGCGGACAGGAACCGCCGGTATGAATGTGATGGAACTGGCCGCACGGGTTTTGTCGGAGTTTCCTTCCTTGTTTGAGCTGAAGCTGGCCAGCCTTGACGAGTTGCAGCAGATCCCCGGTGTCGGTCAGGTGAAGGCGCTGGAGCTTTGTGCCATGATCGAACTGGGAGGCCGCATCCAAAAAGCGCTGCAGCCGAAACTGGGCAAAGTTCGCACCAGCATGGATCTGGCCTTTACCTTGATGGAAGATATGAAGGATTATCAACAGGAGCATCTGGTCTGCCTGTATCTGAATACAAAAAACGAGATCATCAAGCGGCAGACGCTTTTCATTGGCTCCCTCAATCAATCTGTTGCCCACCCCAGAGAGATCTTCCGGGGCGCGGTCCGAGTCTCCGCAGCCCGTCTGATCGCAGTCCACAATCATCCCAGCGGCAATCCTTCACCCAGCACGAATGATCTCCAATTCACCCGCCGCTTGAAAGAATGCGGCGAGATGATGGGGATTGAGCTGTTGGATCATCTCATCATCGGCCATGACAGTTATGTCAGCTTGCGGGAAGAAGGGCTTTGGGACCGTTGAAGTTATTCCTGTTTTCGCAAGAACCGAACATTTCCGGATGAAATCCCTTTAGAAAGGACACAGCAGACTTGCAAATATTCCAGGGGACGTGTAGAATAAGTATGTAATTTTGTTTGCTCCATAGAAGTGCTTAACACCTGTTAACGTTATACCTCTATCGTATGCAAGGCAATGTTACACTAAATTTTATTTGTGCTGACGCACGAGAGAGGATGTATTTAACATGGAACACGGAACAGTTAAATGGTTCAACGCAGAAAAAGGCTTCGGATTTATTTCACGTGAGGACGGCAGCGACGTATTCGTTCACTTCTCAGCTATCCAAGGCGACGGCTTCAAAACTTTGGAAGAAGGCCAAGCAGTAACTTTCGACGTTGAAGATTCAGACCGCGGCCCTCAAGCAGCAAACGTTACTAAAGACTAATATCTGACTAACGTACCGGTCATCCATTAAGGGTGATCGGTTTTTTTCTTTGCTCTTGATTTTCCCAGAGCTCGAGGAACTTCACTGCTTGAAAGATGCGAAGTTTGCTATACTAAAGAAGAGAGGAAGTGGCAGCATGTCAGTTTTGGAAGTGCAGCAGCTGAGTTATCAGTCAGGGGCAGAGCAGATTCTTACCAGGGTCACTTTTTCGGTTTCAAAAGGAGAGTACTTGGCGATTTCCGGTCCGTCAGGCGGCGGGAAGAGCACCTTGCTGAAACTGATCGCCAGTTTATTGACTCCCACCGGCGGGAAAATCTTATTCAATGGTAAAGACCAGAAAGCCTATCCGGTGACCGGCTATCGCCGCCGGGTTTCGTATTGTTTTCAGCAGCCGACTTTGTTCGGGGAAACGGTTCGGAACAATACCGAATTTCCGTTTACGATCCGCAATGAAGTTTTTTCAGAGGACAAAGTTCGGGACCTGCTGCGGCTGGTAGATCTGCCGGTATCTTTTTTAGATAAACCCATTATTGAACTTTCCGGCGGTGAGCGCCAGCGGGTGGCGCTGATCCGCAATTTGATATTCTTGCCGGAGGTCCTGCTTTTGGATGAGGTGACTGTCGGCCTGGATGAAGAAAGCAAGCGGATCGTTCAGCAACTGGTGAAAAATGTACACCAACAAGGGGTAACGATCCTGCAGGTCAGTCATGACGAAGAGGACTTGCAACAGGCGGGCGGAGTTTTGAAAATGGAGGGAGGGCGGTTGGCTCATGGCGCAATTGGCCGTTAACGATTTGTCGTTGGTAGTTGCTTTCCTGCTGGTTTTGATTGCTGTCGGAATCAGCTATAAGGAGCAGCTGCAGTTATCAAAAGATATTTTTTACAGTATTTTTCGAGCGGTTCTGCAGTTGGTGACCGTCGGATATGTGTTGAAATATATTTTTCAATTGAATAATCTGTTTTTGACGGGGGGAATGAGTCTGTTCATCGTCTTCAATGCTGCTTGGAATGCTCATAAGCGCAATCCAAACCGCCAAAAGAAATATTGGACTTCCCTGCTGGCGATATTTATCAGTACTTACGTAACCTTGGGTGTACTGGTAGCAGCGGGTGCAATCAAGTTCGTCCCTTCCCAGATCATTCCTATCAGCGGGATGATCGCTTCAAATTCGATGGTGGCAATCGGCTTGTGCTATCGTAATCTGGCCAGCCAATTCCGGGATCAACGGCAACCGGTATTGGAAAAACTGGCTTTGGGTGCAGATGCCAAGGCCGCATCTTTACCGATTTTGCGCGAAAGTATCAAAACAGCCATGCAGCCGACAATCGATTCTGCGAAAACCGTGGGCTTGGTGAGCCTGCCGGGGATGATGTCGGGACTAATATTCGCCGGTGTCGATCCGGTTCATGCGATCAAGTATCAAATCATGGTGACCTTCATGCTGTTGTCTACCACTAGTCTCGGTGCAATCATTGCCGGGTACACGGCGTATCGAAATTATTTCAACGATCGCTTGCAGTTGTTGGATCTGTGAGGGCAGTTTAAGCGACAGTTAACAGGGGACCTTCAACAAACAAATGAATTTTCAGAGCAGGCTGTTTGTCAGGCGTGTTTCCAACAACGACCGTCTTCCATCCAGCCCAACCGCATTTATCTGCAAAAACAAACCAGCGCCCCCACGCAAAAAACGTGGAGGCGTTGGTTTGTTTATTCGGGTGCCATGATCATCGAGAGGATCATCGGATGGCGTTCTGTTTTTTCGAACAGGAAAGGCTGGAGCGCATTGCTCATGGCTTCTTTCAGTTTGTGTTCGTTGACATCTTTTTGATTCAAAGCTTCTCGCAGGGCTCTGAACAAGAGTGTTTGGGCTTCGTAGATCATGTCGCCGGATTCCCGCATATAGACAAATCCGCGAGAAAGAATGTCCGGGCCTGCCAAGACCTCTTTTTTGTCCAGATCGACTGTTGCAACAGCCAAAACCAGACCTTCTTCTGATAAAATGCGGCGATCGCGCAAGACCACGTTGCCGATGTCGCCGATGCCGCTGCCGTCGATGTAAACATCGCCACCGCTGAAATGACCGGCAATTCGGGCGCTGTCAGCAGTCAGTGCCAGCATGTCGCCGTTTTCCATGATGAAACAGTTTTCCTTTGGTACACCGGTATCCTGTGCTAAGCCGGCATGAATCTTCAGCATCCGGTATTCCCCGTGGATCGGCACGAAAAACTTCGGTTTGATCAGACGCAGCATCAGTTTTTGTTCCTGCTGGCCGCCATGACCGGAAGTGTGGACATTGTTCAGTTTGCCGTGGATCACCTGTGCGCCGGCTTCCATCAACAAGTTGATCAGATGGTTGACGCTGGTGGTGTTGCCCGGGATTGGAGAACTGGAGAAGATCACGGTATCATCCGGCTGGATCGAAATCTGCCGGTGGGTCCCATTGGCAATCCGACTCAAAGCAGCCATCGGTTCACCTTGGGATCCGGTACAGAGGATCATCACTTTGTTGGCAGGCAGGCGGTTGATCTCGCCGGCATCAACGAAAGTTCCTTCAGGGACATTGATATAGCCTAATTTTTGACCGTTTACGATAGCATTTTCCATACTGCGGCCAAAAACAGCGATCTTGCGCCCGCAGGCAACCGCCGCATCGGCAGCTTGTTGCAGACGGAAGATGTTGGAAGCAAAACTGGCGAAGATGATCCGGCCGTCGATTTTTTCAAAAATCTTTTGAATGGATTGGCCGATGACTTTTTCCGATTGGGTAAAGGTCGGGATCTCTGCGTTGGTACTGTCAGACAAGAGACACAATACGCCTTCTTCGCCGATTTTGGCCATCCGGTGCAGATTGGCAGGCTCGCCGACCGGAGTGAAATCAAATTTGAAATCCCCGGTGTGTACGATATTGCCGGAAGGTGTTTTGACAACTACCCCCAAAGCATCCGGTATGGAGTGGGTCGTACGGAAAAAGCTGACAGAGGTCTTACGGAAGCGCAACACGGTGTCTTCGTTGATCTCGTGCAACTCGGCATCTCGTAGAAGGCCATGCTCGTCCAGTTTGTTACGGATAAGAGCCATCGCCAAAGGACCGGCATAAATCGGAATGTTGACTTGTTTCAACAGATAAGGGACACCGCCGATATGATCTTCGTGGCCATGGGTGATGACCAGTGCTTTGACTTTGTTGATATTTTGTACAATATAGCTGTAATCCGGGATTACGTAATCGATCCCCAGCAGATCGTCTTCCGGGAACATGATCCCGGCATCGATAATGATGATCTCGTCTTGGAATTGAACCCCATAACAGTTCTTCCCGATCTCACCTAAACCGCCGACGCCGAATACGCCGGTTTCATTGTTTTTTATATTGACTTTCATAACTTAAAACTCCGTCAATTTGAAGTCGGCATTTTCTTTTTCATAGTCCAGGTGGTTGCCTTCCAAACCTTGGATATATTCGATATTGTATGGGGTATTTTTTTCAACTTCCGCGCGAGCATCGACTTCGCTGGCAGCTTCGATGTACAGGGAGTGGGTTTGTTCCCGTTTTGGATTGCGGATCTTGGTTTCTTGATAATAAACTTTGTAGATCATGTGTGTGTTAGTCTCCTTTGTGATAAATGTGTGAAAGAACAGCGTGAAACGGTGCACGAAAAAACACGAAGGGCAACCTCCGTCGATCACTATACTTTTTACAGACAACTTGTGAGTAAAAAGAGAAGGCCTTGTCTTTGCCTATCCGCATGTTCGAGTGATTCTTCAACCGTCCATGTATGTCACCATACGTCAATTACCATTATTCTAGCACAGAACTTTTGATAAGTATAGAAACAGACCGGCGTGTAAGGGTTTCCGCCTGAAAAAAAGCCGGATGTTTGGGTTCTCTTAAAATTTTGCCTGTGATATAGTAGAAGTAATTGCGACGGCAGAGAAGATCAAAGGGGCAAGTCTCCTTTGATGTTTCTTGACGCAGTCCTTCAATTTTCGAGCCAGGCTGTCGACTTCGGGGCATTTCACGAGGCGGCAGCCGGCTTTCTGTCGCCCGAAATGTCACGGGCAGGGATCTTCCGCGGGTGGTGTCCGCAAGATCCTTTGTTTGTGACCTGAAGAACTGCTTAGATACTTGCATGCAGGTATCGATGGATGCAGCGGGATTTTACGTGCCTTCCGCAACAGTTGCGGCCTTTGAAACAGCGGTCGTTTCATGGTTGTGAAGGTGTGAAATCGGGTATCTGTTTTGCGGAGGAGCTTTTGAAAAAGTGATGAAGGATCCTTCAAAACAAGAAAATAGGGGGTTTTTATTTGAAATTGATGTGGCATTACACGATGCGCTACAAGAAGCTGCTGCTTTTTGACTTTATCTGCGTATTCGGCTTTATTCTGATCGAGCTGGGGCTGCCGACGATCCTGGCACGGATGATCGACCAGGCGATCCCGGCGGGCAGTACCAGTGATGTGAATCGTCTGGGGATCTTAATGGCCGTGGTAGTGGTAATTGGCGTCATCATGAATATCCTCTTGGGGTATTTCACAACGCGAATCACTACCAATATTACGGCAGATATCCGAGATGATCTGTTTGCCAAGACGCAAGGCTATTCTCACCGGGAGTACGAAACAATCGGTGTGTCGTCTTTGATTACTCGGGTGACCAATGACGCCTATCAGATCATGCTCTTCATGCAGAATATCTTGCGGATGGGCTTTATGACACCTATGATGTTCGCTGTCAGTCTGTACATGATTTTTCGAACCAGTCCTTCTCTGAGCTGGTACGTCCTGTTGGCTTTGCCGGCCCTGTTGGTTGCGGTGGTCGCGATCGCCAAGATTTCCGACCCGCTTTCCACCCGCCAGCAAAAAAATCTCGACAAGATTAACGGAATCTTGCGGGAAAACCTTTCCGGCTTACGGGTGATTCGGGCCTTCGTCAATGAAAAGTTTGAGGAAAAACGGTTTGACAAGGTCAACACCGCCTACACTGAGAGTTCCAAGAGTCTCTTCAAGCTGATGGCCGTAGCACAGCCGGGCTTTACCTTCCTGTTCAACATCGTAATGGTGCTGATCATCTGGAACGGAACCAAACAGATCGATGCCGGTCAATTGCAGATTGGGGATCTGATCGCTTTTATCGAGTATATTTTTCATGCTTTGTTCAGCTTTATGTTGTTTGCATCGGTCTTTATGATGTATCCCCGGGCGGCCGTTTCAGCCCGTCGGATCCAAGAGGCGCTGGATGCAACTTCTGAGATTCACGAGAAGGCTGATCCGGTAACCGAAACCGAAATGAAAGGCTATGTGGAATTTCAAAACGTGACCTTTGCTTATCCGGGTCATGCGGAAAGTCCTGTGATCCGCAATGTCAGCTTTACCGCTAAGCCCGGTGAGACGGTGGCCTTCATCGGCAGTACCGGCTCCGGGAAATCAACTCTGATTCAGCTGATACCGCGCTTTTATGATGTCAGTGCCGGTCGTGTGCTGGTGGACGGTGTCGATACCCGGGACTTCAGCTTGGCGGCTTTGCGGCAGAAGATCGGCTATATCCCGCAAAAAGCGCTGTTGTTTTCCGGTACGATTGCAGAAAACCTCCGCTACGGCAAAGAAGATGCGACAGTTGCCGAAATGCAGCGGGCAGCTGATATTGCCCAAGCGGCCGAGTTTATCTCAGAGCAGCCGGATGGATTCGATGCCCGGTTGGCTGAAGGCGGCACCAACTTCTCCGGAGGTCAGAAACAACGTCTGGCAATCGCCCGGGCGGTCATTCGGGAACCGGAGATCTATATCTTCGATGACAGCTTTTCTGCCTTGGATTATCAGACAGATGCGAAACTACGGGCACGTTTGAAGAAGGAAACAACTCGCTCGACTGTCTTGATCGTCGCTCAGCGGGTGGGGACCATCATGCATGCCGACAAGATCATTGTTTTGAACGAAGGGGATGTCGTGGGCATGGGGACGCATCAGGAATTGTTGAAAACCTGCGAGGTCTACTATGACATTGCTGCATCTCAATTATCAGAGGAGGAATTAGCCCAATGAAATCATTTTCTTCCTTGAAACGTTTATTCGTCTACTTGAAACCTTATCGGCGTAATTTTGCGCTGGTGATGTTCTTTACCGTGATGACTGTTGCCAGCAATGCGGCACTGCCCTATGTAGCCGGTCTGCCCACAACAGAAATCGCCAAAAATATCAGCAACGGTGAGCCGCTGAATTTTAACTATGTTATTAAGTGCTTGATTGCAATCGCCGCTGTGGGACTGGCTTATTGTGCAGCACAGCTGATTGCCGGAATCCTGATGGCCGGCGTGGTGCAAAGCGCAATGTACGATTTGCGAACAGATATCGATACCAAGATCAATCGGTTACCGGTCTCTTATTTTGACCGCAATCAGCAGGGAAACATCTTGTCTCGCGTCACTAACGATGTGGATGCTGTCTCCGGTGCCATGCAGCAGACTTTGACAGGAATCGTGACGGCAGTCTTGGGGATTTTGACCGCTGTGGTGATGATGTTTTACATCAATTGGAAAATGGCACTGGTGGCCATCTTGATGATCCCGGCTTCATTTTTGATCTCCCGCGGAATCATCAAAATTTCGCAAAAGTATTTTCAAAGTATGCAGAACGCCTTGGGGGATTTGAACGGCTTTGTGCAGGAAAACATGACCGGCTTTTCCGTTTTGAAAGTCTACGGTCGTGAAAAACAAACACTGGAAAATTTCAAGAAGGTCAACTATTCTGTCAGAAATTACGGCTTCAAAGCTTCCTTTATTTCCGGATTGATGATGCCGCTGGTGTCTTTGACGGCCTATATCGCTTATATCGCGATGGCAGTTATGGGGGGGCATTACGTTATTGCCGGTGTCATCATGGTAGGGCAGTTGCAGGCCTTTATCCAGTATATCTGGCAGGTGAGTCAGCCGTTGGGCAATATCACTCAGCTGTCTTCGGTCCTGCAGGCAGCTTCGGCGGCTTCACGCCGGGTCTTCGAGATCTTGGATGAGCCGGAAGAAAGCGTCAACCAGGAAAATCTGCCGCTACCGGCTTCCGTGGAAGGCAATGTTACATTTGAAAATGTGGCCTTCAGCTATGATCCTAAAAATCCGCTGATCACCGATCTGAGCTTTGAGGTCAAAGCCGGACAGACCGTGGCAGTCGTCGGTCCTACCGGCGCAGGGAAAACCACGCTGATCAATCTTTTGATGCGCTTTTACGATGTAGATGCCGGCGCCATCAAAATCGACGGTGTTGATACCAAATTGATGGCTCGTAGTGATGTGCGCTCTGTTTTCGGAATGGTGCTGCAGGATGCCTGGCTTTACGAAGGGACCATCGCCGACAACATCCGCTTCGGGAAACTGGATGCTACTGATTATGAAGTAGTGGATGCGGCTAAGACCGCCAATGTGGATCACTTTATTCGCACGATGCCGGACGGTTACGAGATGAAGATCAATGCAGAAGGCGATAACGTCTCACTGGGGCAAAAGCAGCTCTTGACCATCGCTCGTGCCGTCATCTCCGATCCGAAGATCCTGATCTTGGACGAAGCCACCAGTTCAGTCGATACCCGCTTGGAAGCTCTCATCCAAAAAGCAATGGACAAAGTGATGGAAGGACGGACCAGTTTTGTGATTGCCCACCGGCTGTCCACCATTCGGGATGCCGATCTGATTTTGGTGATGAATCACGGGTCCATCATCGAAAAAGGCAATCACGAAACCTTGCTGGCTCAAGGCGGCTTCTACAGCAAGCTCTATCAAAGCCAATTTGCCGAAGACGGGGACTATGAATGATCCTGCGATGGGGCAGCTTCATTCTGATCCGACTTCTCATATCAAGCAAAAATGACCAGCTGCGACCGATCTTTAATCGGTTGCAGCCGGTCATTTTACTTGTGAGCGCATCACGAACGAGCGCTCTGTGGTACTCCTTATACAAGTCTTTGAATAGACGGGTTCTGCCTTAACCCACTAATTCCCCTTCATATCCAAAAAAGAATAGTCGCGAACGTCATACCGGTTGCGGCTGCGAGAGTATTCGAAGGGCTTGCCCTCTTGCTGATAAACGATCTGCCGGATCTCAAGGATGGGATCGTCTGGCTGGGCTTTTAAATAAAGTTTGTCATAATCAGTGGCTTTATCGGCGCGAATCGTGCGATAGGCGCCGCTGATCCTCAGCCCCAGCTGTTGCCGGATGTATTGATAAACAGAATGTTCCAGAATTTCCTTCTTCATCTCGGGAACCAGCTTCAGGGGCATATAGGTATATTCCAAGACAAAAGGTTCACCTTCGACCACACGTAAGCGAATGATTTTATATACCGGCTCTTCTTCAGTCAAACGCAGCCGCTCTTGAACAGTTTCATCCGGAAATTCGACTCCGAATTCAATGACTTGACTGGTAAGTGGCCGGTGCGCCTGCGCCATCTCTGAGCTGAGCCCTTCGTATTCGGATAAGACGGAGGTATCTTTTGTGGGGAAAGGATGATCGAGTACCGTTGTACCGACGCCTTTTTTAGAAGACACCAAGCCTTCCATCATCAGAATTTCCAAAGCCTTTTGAACAGTCATACGGCTGACTTGAAATTCTTCCACCAGTTCAGTTTGTTTTGGTAAGAAAGAGGCCGCCGGATAATCTCCGTTCTTGATCCGGGTCCTCAGTGTATTTGCGATATCTTCATATTTTGCCATCTTTGCCACCTCGAACTGATTATACCCAAGATTTGACATAACAACAAACTAAAAACAGTCATGAACTGCACCAAACATATCCTTTTGGGAAATATGTATAAGTGCAAGCCCATGACTGTTTTTTTATGCCAGTTCCTGACGATCTAAGATACGAAGGAAGGGATACCAGATGAGACCGACAACTAAGAAGTCCACTACCTGCAAAAGCCCACCGAGCCAGGAGTTTGTGGCCAGGATACCGCTGGCGATGATCGGTACGGTCCAAGGAACGGATACACCAGTAGGCGCTGGGACGATACCAGCCGCCATGACCAGATAATTCAGAGTTGTTACTACCAGAGGGGCCAGGACCCACGGAATTAAAATGGTGGCATTCAATACAATGGGCAGTCCGAAGATCGCCGGTTCATTCACATTGAAGATCCCAGGTGCCAATGCCAGACGACCGACATCCCGATATTGTTTTTTCTTCAAGACAAAGGCCATCAACAAGACGACAGCCAAGGTCATCCCGGAACCACCGAGACCGACTGTGAAGGTTTCCATAAATGGTTTGGTGATGATGTGAGGCAGTTCCTGGTTAGCCTTGTAGGCATCCAGATTTTCAAGCATCAAGGTATTCCAGATCGGATCCATCACTGAGTTGACGATGATCTGACCGTGAAGGCCGAAGAACCAGAGAAATTGTACCAGAAACAATGCCAGTAAAGTTGCCGGCAGACTGGAGCCAAGGCCGGTCAGCGGTTTTTGGATCACATCATAGACGACATCGTGCAGATTGGCGTGGAAAATACCCGTCATTACCGCATTGACTACTAAAAAGACTGTCAAAGTCAGGACTGCCGGAATCAAAGCGGCAAATGATTTGGAAACCGCCGGTGGAACGCCATCAGGCATTTTGATCTGCCAGCCTTTTTTAGTGATGTAACAGTAGAGCTCAGCGGCAAGAAAAGCGGCAATCATCCCGATAAACATCCCCTTGGCTCCCAAGCGATCCAATGACAAGACACCGGAAACTTCAGAACCGTCTGCCAAAGTCATGACAAAAGGCGTCAGAATCAGAAAGCTGGCAAATGCGACAGCGCCTCCAAAAATTCCCTCAACAGCGTAGGATTTAGACAGATAATACCCGATACCGAATGTCACAAAAACCGTCATAATACTCATGGTCGCATTCTGCCCGTTACCAAAAAGCATCGACAGCGTTTCTTTGGTCCCATCACTGAAAAACGGTAGGTTGTTGATGACTACGACGATCGACCCGAACATTGTTAAAGGAAAAGAAAGCATGAAGGCATCTCGCAGTACTGTCAAATAACGGTTTTGCCCTAACTTGTTCGCCAGCGGCATGATTTTTTC
Organism: Enterococcaceae bacterium OF42-14pH9A; assembly: GCA_027692465.1. Taxonomy (GTDB): domain Bacteria; phylum Bacillota; class Bacilli; order Lactobacillales; family Enterococcaceae; genus Enterococcus_C. The sequence goes on from JAQEYU010000001.1 coordinate 88,753, forward strand.
CGCCAGCTTATCCATAAACCCATTCATATTATTCACCTCTACTGATATTTTGTAATCGATTACTGGTTTAATTTAACACTAAACCATCTATATGTCTAGTCATATATTTAAAATGATTGATTTTTACTTAGCGATAAACTATTATAGGGGGAGAACAGCTGCGGAAAATCGGGACCTCAGACAGGTTGCGCCAGCAGCTGAGGAGCAGCTTCGTCATGGACAGCTCCCTAAATGAATTGAAAGGCAGGTTTCAAAGATGAACTATACATTTCCAAAAAACTTTTGGTGGGGATCTTCCGCCAGCGGTCCGCAAACAGAAGGACGCTTTACAGGTGATGGCAAAGGAGAAAATATCTGGGATTACTGGTATCAGCAGGAACCGGAAAAATTTTTCAACAGTGTAGGTCCCGACACAGCATCCGGTGTCTATAAAAAATATCAAGAGGATATCTCACTGATGAAAGCAATCGGACACAACTCCTTTCGTACATCTATCCAATGGAGTCGATTGATCCCGGAAGGAACCGGTGCAGTCAATCCTGAAGCAGTGAAATTCTATAATTCTTATATCGATGAGCTGCTGGCTAACGGTATCGAACCTTTTATGAATCTGTATCATTTTGATATGCCGATGCCGCTACAGGAAAACGGCGGTTGGCTGAACCGAGAAACCGTAACCGCTTATGTGGCATTTGCCAAGACTTGTTTTGAGCTGTTCGGCGATCGGGTAAAAAAATGGTTTACTCATAATGAACCCATTGTGCCGGTAGAAGGCGGGTACCTGTATCAGTTTCATTACCCGAACATCGTAGATATGAAAAAAGCGGTCGCTGTCGGTTACCACGAAACGCTGGCCAGTGCCAAGGCAATCGAGGTCTACCATGAAATGGATTTAGGCGGGGAGATCGGTATCATTTTGAACCTGACTCCAAGCTATCCGCGGAATCCGGAAAATCCAAAAGATGTACAGGCTTCGATTATGGCCGATGCCTTCTTCAACCGCTCTTTTTTGGATCCGGCAGTCAAAGGTGAGTTTCCGGCAGAGTTGGTATCAGTTGTAAAAGAGCTGGATATGGTCCCTGAGATCCAAGCGGGAGACTTGGAAACGATTCGGGAAAATACCGTTGATCTTTTAGGAATCAATTATTACCAGCCGCGGCGGGTCAAGGCCAAAGAAACCCCTAAGGATCCGCGGACCGCACCAATGCCGGATGATTACTTTGACAACTATGAAATGCCCGGTCGCAAAATGAATCCTTATCGGGGTTGGGAGATCTATGAAAAAGGAATCTATGACATTTTGACCAATACCCGAGAAAACTACGGCAATATCCCCTGCTTTATTTCCGAAAACGGAATGGGGGTTGAAGGTGAAGAACGATTCAAAAATGCGGACGGGGTGATTGAGGATGATTACCGCATCGATTTCATCAAAGATCATCTGCGCTATGTTCACCAGGCTATCCAGGAGGGGACAGATTGTCGCGGGTTCCATATGTGGACTTGTATGGATAACTGGTCATGGACGAATGCCTACAAAAACCGCTATGGCTTCATTTCTGTCGATCTGCAGCAGGCAGGAAAGCGTACGATTAAAAAATCAGGGCGCTGGTTTGCAACAGTAGCAGACCATAACGGCTTTGCAGAATGACAGAAAAGCCGTTATGGCAAATGATTTTAAATGATCGAAATACCGTAAAAGGAAATGCCGGCTGCGTATCAACTGCGAGGCAGCCATCCGGTATTTCAAAGCTGTTCTTTTTGATGTTCAAAAAATAAATGCGAAACAGCAACTGACAGGCAGCAGTTGTTGTTTCGCATTTTGATTGTGCCCGAGCACTGACAGCTGCTCTTTGCGGTTTCTTTAGAAATATTGCTATAATCAGGTTGCAGCATTTCGTTGGCAGCCGTATCGCTTGGCCGTCAGCCAGAGATAAAAAGAGGAGCGGGTCGAGATGAAACCATTTATCGCAAAAAATGCCGTCGTAGTGGGGGATGTCATGCTGGGAAGAGATGTGACTGTGTGGTATAACGCCGTGATTCGCGGGGATGCCAACCGGATCATAATTGGAGAGCGGACCAACATTCAGGATGGGACGATTATTCACGTGGACCATGATGCGCCTACCGAAATCGCCGCAGATGTGACGGTAGGCCATCAGTGCATGCTCCACGGCTGCCGCATCGAACAGGGGGCACTGATCGGGATGAGCTCGATCGTTTTGAATCATGCAGTAATCGGAGAGAATAGTCTGATCGGCGCCGGCTCTCTTGTGACGCAGGGAACGGTGATTCCACCGAATGTTTTGGCGTTTGGCAGGCCAGCCCGAGTCATTCGACCGCTGACGGAAGGCGAAATCGAAAAAAATCAGCAGAATATCCGACATTATATGGAGATGGGTGCCGCTCATCGCAAAGGTGAGTTTCCGCTGATTGAAGATTGAGGAGGAATATGAAATGTACGATGAGCAAAAAGCAGCAGCTTTCATCTATCGTAATGCTCGTCCTTTGGATCTGGCTCGTTACTGGTATCACTTCGAACAGGGGGGAGCCGAAAAAGTATTATCGATCCTGGCATACTATCAAAATACGGATGGTGGATTTGGTCATGGACTGGAACCTGATTTTTGGAATCCGGGCTCGACGCCGATTGCCACCTGGGCAGCTGTCAAAATCCTGCGGGAGACACAGACATTTGATCAGGAGCACCCGTTAACAGCCGGTGTACTCCGCTACCTTGCCAGTGGTGTATATTTCAATGGCGGCTACTGGTTTAATACGGTTCCTGAAAATGATGATTATCCCCATGCTGTCTGGTGGCGGGCGACAGAAGACTATGATCGTCGGAAAAGTGAAAATCCGACCGTTTCACTGGCCGCATTTTTCCTGCGGTCTGCCGCGAAGACACACCCTTTTTACCGACGAGCTGCTGAGACACTGGCAGAGTGTGTGGCAGATTATTTGAATATGGGTCCAGTTACCCCCGTGGAATCCCATGTCCTGAATTGTTTTGTAGAAGCTTATGAAGATCTTGTCGCTATCGGGGGGATAGCGGGCGTGAATTTGAGAGCTTTTTCTGCAAAACTGAAAAAGGATTGTCTCCGAGCTGTTGAAAAAGATCCGAGCCGCTGGGGAGTTGAATATGTTCCGCGTCCCTCAAATTTTGTTAAAGACCGGGAAAGTCTGTTGTATGCGGACTTGCAGCAATTGGTATCAATTGAGGCAGAATGGATCAGGCAGCAGCAGGATAAAGCAGGCATTTGGCCGATTACCTGGTCCTGGTGGACAGACTATCCTCAGGAAGAAGCGATCAGTAAGAGGATTTGGCAGGCTTATCTGGCCATCGATAATTTACTCTTTTTGAGGAACTTCAACGACACCGTCAAGCAATAAAAAAATGAAAAAGAGGGTCGCATTCTTTTGCGGCCCTCTTTTTGACTTTAGCGAGACGGGTTTTACCTATTCCGAACAGCAGGAACTATACGAGTGTAAAAAATCCGGGGCAAGCACCGTCTTAAACGGCACCTGTCTCGGACTTTCTGATTACTTATTCAAGCTTTTGGATGATTCCATGATTTCGTCGATCAAACCGTAATCTTTGGCTTGCTGCGCAGTCATGTAGTTGTCCCGGTCGGTATCTTTTTCGATGACTTCCAGCGGTTGGCCGGTACGTTCTGCCAGGATAGCATTCAAACGTTCCCGAGTTTGCAGGATGTGACGAGCGGCAATTTCAATTTCGGTTGCTTGACCTTGAGCGCCCCCGAGCGGTTGATGAATCATGATTTCAGCATTCGGCAAAGCAAAACGTTTGCCCTTAGTACCAGCTGTCAACAGGAATGAACCCATTGAAGCTGCCATCCCCATTACGATTGTCACAACATCTGCTTTGACAAAGTTCATGGTGTCATAGATGGCCATGCCGGCAGTCACGCTGCCCCCTGGGGAGTTAATGTACAAGTAGATATCCTTTTCGGAGTCTTGAGCGTCCAAAAACAGCAGTTGGGCGATGATGGAGTTTGCCAAATCGTCAGTGACCTGACCGCTCAACATGATGATGCGGTCTTTCAACAGACGGGAGTAGATGTCATAGGCTCTTTCACCGCGGGATGATTGTTCGATTACTGTAGGGATCAAATTCATAATGATGTATCCTCCTTCAAATTATCCGCCGAAGCTTTTTCGTCGTTCTTTGTTTCCGGTTTGGAAAGAGAGATGACCGGCAAGCTCGGCACTTTTCTTCACAAATAAGTGTAGCACAAAAACGAAAGGGCTACTAAAAATATGTGTGGCGGACTACAGACGAGACACAGCTCTCCGGTAGCCTCTGACATGTAGTATACACGCATGGTCAAAATTGGTCAAACGAAAAACTTCAAGACAGCTGCCCTTTCTCTTGCCGGTTTTCTATCCTTTTATGCTAAAATAAAAATAACGAAAGATAGGAATGGGTAGCCCTGGTACAACCCGCTTTTTATCTGGAAAACAGTTGAAAAAGAGAGGAATTATTATGACACCGATGATGGTTACGGGACTGGCTGCTTTAGGAGGCGTTTTGGTAGGGGCAGTGATGGTTACGATCGCGTTTGATCTGCGGATCCGTTATGATGAACGCAAAGAAAAACGGCGCCGCCAATTGGATCACAAAGTCAAAGAGATTGAGACCTTGCTCATATTGAACAAAAAGATTCAGGAAATCCTGCAGAAACGTTCGGCAACGATGGCTGAATACGTCAGTTTCGATGCCTTTGATGACGCCTATATTACAGTGGATGACTACGTTTACCTGCAGTCTTTTTCTGCGCAGAATAATTTTTATCTGCCAAATTACATCGTTGAAGAATTTTTCAAGCAGATTGGTCAGCGAAAAGTGATCTTGACACCGGAGGAAACGGTGCAGATCGGCGGCTATGCCTACAAGGGCGGTCGCGTCCTGCTGGAACAATTTTCCGACACGTTGATGGAGTTGGTGGCCGAGCGCAAGAGCCAATTGAAGCAGTTGTCCAACGAAGAACTGACTTATTTTTCCCATTGATTTGTGAAGCGATCGTCACCTTCTGGCTGCAAGAAGGTGGCGGTCATTTTTCATAGCGATCTGCCGTCGCAGTTGGTGAGAAGCCGTTTTTTTGAGACGGGATGGCTGCTTTGGAACAGGTTTCCGCAAATCAGCAGGAAAGTGGTACAATGAGACAGATTGGAGTGAACAGCGATGACCCAAGTAGTGGCCCACCGGGGAGCCAGCGGGACCCGGCCGGAAAATACTCTGCCGGCGTTTGCCGAAGCAATCCGTGTCGAAGCGGATGTGATCGAGCTGGATGTCCACTTGTCAAAAGACGGCCAGCTGATTGTGATGCATGATGAAGAAGTAGACCGCACCACTGACGGCAAAGGGCTGATCAGGGAAAAAACACTGGCGGAACTGAAACGGCTGAATGCCGGCAGCTGGTTCTCGGCTGCGTACAGCTCAACGAGGATTCCTACCCTAAAGGAAGTTTTGAATCTGCTTTTGATGCGCAATTTTCGAGGAGCCTTGACCATTGAGCTCAAAACTGACAAATATCATTATCCCGGGATTGAGGAAAAGGTCAGCGAGTTGCTGCAAAGCCGCCAGTGGCCTTTTGAACACTGGTACTGCAGCTTCAATCTGCTTTCTTTGGAGATGATCCACGAATTGGAGCCGGAAGCGCAGTTGGATTTCATTATGGGAACGGCCGAAAACAAGCCGGCACAGGCCATGAAGCGGCCCTTTATTGAAGGCATTCACCCCAAGTTGGACTGGGTAGAAAAGCATGGGGCACAGATCCGTGATTTTCCCATTGCGGTGCGCCCGTGGACAGTGGACACCGAAGCAAATATCCGTAAATGCCTGGCACTGGGAGTGACGGGGATCATCACCAACTACCCGGAACGCTGTCGTCAGGTGATCACGGCTTATCGACAGGAGAAACGATGAAAAAAGTATTGGCAATCGTTGGACCGACCGCTGTGGGAAAGACGGCGCTCAGTATCCGACTGGCAAAAAAATTCAACGGTGAGATCATCAGCGGCGATTCCATGCAGGTCTATCGCGGACTGGATATCGGTACGGCCAAGGTTACGAAAGCTGAGGCGGAGGGGATTCCCCATCATCTCATCGACATCTGCGACATAAAAGACAGCTATTCGGCAGCTGAGTTTCAGAAAATGGGACGGGCGGCCATCGATGCAATCACTGCGCGCGGCAAATTGCCGATTGTGGTGGGAGGCACCGGGCTTTATATCCAAGCCCTCCTGTATGATTTCAGTCTGGGAGGCCGCCAGGAAAATCAGGAGCGGGGACTGCGCGAGAAATATGAAGCCTATGGAGCCGCTCACGGCAATCAAGGATTGTGGGAGCTTTTGGCCAAACGGGATCCGGCAGCTGCCGCAAAGATCCATTTCAATAATCAGCGGAAAGTGGTGCGGGCGCTGGAAGTTTTGGAACAGACCGGGCGCAGCATCACCGCGCCGGAGGTCACACCGGCAAAGCTGTACGATTATTTTCTGGTGGGACTGAATACGGACCGGGAGCTGTTGTACCGGCGAATCGATGAGCGGGTGGAGCTGATGCTTGCTGCCGGTTTGGCAGACGAGGCTCGACTTCTGCAGCAAGCAGAAGAAACGCAGGCTGCCAAAGGAATCGGTTATCGGGAATTTTTCCCTTATTTCAAAGGTGAAAGCGATCTGGCAGCAGTCAAAGAACAGATTCAGCAGGATTCCCGCCGCTATGCTAAGCGGCAGCTGACCTGGTTTCGCAATCGGATGACGCCCCGCTGGCTGGATCTGGTGCAGGATCCGGAGTCGGCAGCAGAATTGGAAAAAGAGATCAATGATTGGTTGGGGGTGTAATATTGGAAACAAAACATGAACGTGTGATATTAGTCGGTGTCGAGACTGAAGAAACTTGGAAAAACTTCGGAGAATCGATGCTGGAATTAAAAGGACTGACCAAAACGGCCAAAGGAGAGGTCTGCTTTTCGCTGATCCAAAAGCGGCCGCAAGTCGATCGCCAGACGGTCATCGGCAAAGGCAAGCTGCAGGAATTGGCCCAACTGGTGGAGGCCCACGAGGCGGATCTGGTGATCTTCAATCACGAGCTGACGCCCAGGCAAGGTTCCTTGATTCAGGAAATCGTCGGTGTGCCGGTGATTGACCGGGTCCAGCTGATCCTGGATATTTTTGCCATGCGGGCCCGCTCCAAAGAAGGCAAGCTGCAGGTGGAACTGGCCCAGCTGGAATACCTGCTGCCGCGACTGACAGGTCAGGGGAAGAATCTTTCCCGACTGGGAGGCGGTATTGGAACCCGCGGCCCCGGTGAAACCAAACTGGAAACCGATCGGCGGCATATCCGCACCCGCATCACTATCATCAAGCGGGAGCTCAAAGAAGTAGCCGCCCACCGGGAACGGACCCGTCAAAAACGGCAGGGACAGGTATTCCAGATCGGTCTGATCGGCTACACAAACGCCGGCAAATCAACGATTTTGAACATTCTGACCAGTGCGGATACCTACGAAAAAGACGAGCTCTTTGCGACGTTGGATCCTTTGACAAAGCGTTGGCGGCTGCCGGAGGGATTCGAGGTGACGGTGACGGATACAGTAGGTTTTATTCAAGATCTGCCGACGCAGCTGATCGATGCGTTTCATTCGACTTTGGAAGAAAGCCGCAACATGGACCTGCTGTTGCACGTGGTGGATGCCAGCTCCGAAGATCGCCAGCAGCAGGAAGAAACCGTGATGGATTTGATGAAGGAATTGGACTTGCAGCATATTCCGCTTTTGACGGTCTACAACAAGGCCGACCGGATCCTTAAAGATCAGTTTGTGCCGACGATGTTTCCCAATGTCTTGATTTCGGCCAAAAGCAGTCGCGGTAAAGACGAGCTGACGGAGGCAATCAAACTGCGGCTGATGGAGATCCTAACCCCTTATGTGGCGACGATTCCGCAGACTGAAGGCGGGAAGCTGAGCCGCTTGAAACGGGAGACACTGCTTTTACGTGAAGATTATGCAGAACAAGAAGAAGCCTATCATGTGAGAGGCTTTGCAGAAGACGGCAGTTGGGTACTGCGCTAATGCACAAGCAAGCAGGATCCGTCTTTTCCGTGAGAAGAGACGGGTCTTTTTTTGAATCGAAAAAATCGGAGGAAGATAAACATGAGTTGGACAGCAGGATTTGCACCAGAATTAGTCGAAAAAATCGAAGCGGCGGACCGCAAGATCAGCGGTCGGTTGGAGGAAATCCGCCAGATCGCACTGTCGAATCAGGCAAAAGTGTTGACCGCCTTCAATCACCAACAAATCTCGGAGACCCATTTTATGCCTTCTACCGGGTACGGTCATGACGACATGGGGCGAGATGCATTAGAAGCTGTCTATGCCGATGTATTCGGCGCAGAAGCGGCATTGGTGCGCCCGCAGATCGTTTCCGGGACCCATGCCATCGCCACTGCTTTGTTCGGTACGCTGCGTCCCGGTGAGAAACTCGTCTACATCACCGGTACTCCGTACGATACGCTGATGGAAGTCATCGGCTTGGCAGGCAACGGCATCGGCACCTTGAAAGAGTGGGGGATCGGTTATGATCAGGTGGACCTGGCAGCAGATGGCCGGGTCGATTTCACCGGTATCAAAGAAAAACTGACGCCGGAGGTCAAAGTTGTGGGAATCCAGCGCTCCCGCGGTTATGCCAGCCGCCCTTCCTTTACCATCGCACAGATCAAAGAGATGTGTGATTATGTGAAAAGTCTGGCGCCGGAGGTCACGATCTTTGTGGACAACTGCTACGGGGAATTTGCCGAGCTGCTGGAGCCTACCCAAGTCGGAGCGGATCTGATGGCCGGTTCATTAATCAAAAATCCCGGCGGCGGCATCGCCAAGACCGGCGGCTATATCACCGGTCGCAAGGACCTGGTGGAACGCTGCGCCTACCAGCTTTCGGCTCCTGGCATCGGCAGCGAAGGCGGCGCCATGCTCAATACGGTTTTTGATATGCTGCAGGGCTTTTTCTTAGCTCCCCACGTTGTCAGTCAGGCGATCAGCGGCGCGGTCTTTACGGCGGCACTGCTGGAAGAATACGGGATCGATTCGACGCCCCGCTGGGATGATCCCCGCACGGATCTGATTCAACTGGTAGACCTGAAGGAAAAAGACGCCATGGTCAAATTTGCCCAGGCAATCCAAGCCTTTTCGCCGGTAGATGCCTTTGTCGCACCGATTCCTTCCTATATGCCCGGTTATGAAGATGACATCATCATGGCGGCGGGTACGTTTATCCAAGGCGCCTCCATCGAGCTTTCAGCGGACGGTCCGATCCGTGAGCCGTATTCCCTGTATGTCCAGGGAGGGCTGACCTATGAGCACGTCAAAATTGCTGTTTCCAATGCGGTCAATCGGGTATATCATGGCGGGTGAGAGCAACGAAGGAAAAATATTGATTTATTTGAATGAACCAGGTAAAAAGCTGTCTTTCTTCGATGGAGACAGCTTTTTATAGTCTCTGAAATGAAAGCGTTGACAATCGATTGATTCCTGTTTATGCTTAGCCAAGCGTTAATTGCAAACAATATAATGAAATCATAGAAAGATTTCGTAAGCAAAGGGTGTATCTAATGGAAAATGATTTCGAATTTAATGAATACCTGAAAATGGCTGAAGAAACCTTCGCAGAGGGAATAGCTGAAAATGTCATACTTCCTTCAAATGGCAGTAAACATGTTTTTTTGTTTAGTATGCCCTTTCCGGATGGAGATCCGAATGTGATAAATATCGATATAGCCTTGAATTGTTCTATTAATGCGCTGATTTCGATCTTTTATGAAAAAGGTTATGAAGTTGTCGATATTACTAATGCGATATATGATTACAATGGAATTTTTCGAAGAACAAAAGTGATGGAGCTGAAAATTATTTATGTTTGATCCCTTTATACGTACTGTAGATACTGTATGGAAGTCACTCCGGTTATGGCTTCAGCTCCTAATGGTGGGAGTCTCCTTTGTCATTACCATTTTTATCATGGAGTTTTTTTCTTTTTATGATTTTTTCGATGGTGCGAATGTCTCTTTGGTCCGTGATATTCTTGATTCCATAGTTATATATTTGATTGGTCTGTTTTTATGTATAGCTATACTGTCGTTACTACTGTTGATAATACACAAGTATGATAAGGTAACCAACAGATAGCTCCATATGCTCAGATTTAGAGTAATTTATCCGAGGAATCCAGATTGAATATGTATAACAACCTTCGCAGTGGATAGTCGGTATCAGATTGGCTAATGAAATGCACCCTGTTGTTGTCACATATTGCTTCTTCTGTCTTCTCAACAGAGACCTCCTCGAAAATAGATTATCTGAGGAATGGAGGCTGCTCTTTATACAAACAAACCGCTGCGAGCCTTTGCCCGCAGCGGTTTATTTCCTGTTTGTTGTGGCTCTTAGTACAATTCGAGATATTGTTCCCGTTCCCATTCAGAAACAGTTTGACGGAAGGAAGCCCACTCCAGGCGTTTGGCTTCTTGGAAGTTGGAGAAGATATGGTCTCCCAAAGCTTCTTTCATCACGTCGTCAGTGCGCAGTTCTTTGATGGCGTTATGAAGAGTAGAAGGCAGATCCTGGATTTGTGCTTCTTTGCGCTCTTCTTCGTTCATGATGTAGATGTTGCGGTCAACGGCCGGAGGAGGTGTCAATTTGTTGTTGATCCCGTCGAGACCAGCAGCCAGCAGGACAGCCATTGCCATATAAGGGTTGGCAGAAGGATCCACTGAGCGCAGTTCCAAACGAGTCGACAGGCCCCGAGATTCAGGGACACGGATCAATGGGGAACGGTTGCGACCGGACCAGGCAACATATACCGGTGCTTCATAGCCGGGAACCAGACGTTTGTAAGAGTTCACCAGCGGGTTGCAGACTGCAGTGTAGGCCCGCGCATGTTTCATTAAACCGCCCAGGAAGTGGTAAGCTGTGTCGGACAATTCCATCTCGCCTTTAGGATCGTAAAAAGCATTTTCGCCGCCTTTGAACATGGACATGTTGCAGTGCATGCCGGAGCCGTTGATACCGAACAGCGGTTTTGGCATAAAGGTCGCATGCAGACCGTGTTTGCGGGCGATTGTTTTGACTACTAATTTGAAGGTTTGGATATTGTCACAGGCTTCAACGACATTTGCATATTTGAAATCAATCTCGTGCTGGCCGGGAGCGACTTCGTGGTGGGAAGCTTCCACTTCAAAACCGAGGCTTTCCAATTCCAAAACGATATCGCGGCGGCAGTTTTCACCCAGGTCGGTAGGGGCAAAGTCGAAGTATCCGCCGGCGTCGTTCAAGTCGGTGGTGATGTTGCCGTCTTCATCTAATTTGAACAAGAAGAATTCCGGTTCCGGTCCCAAATTGAAGGAGGTGAAGCCCAGTTCTTCCATTTTGCACAATTGGCGTTTCAAATTGCCGCGAGGGTCACCGGCAAAGGGGGTGCCGTCCGGATTGTAGATGTCGCAGATCAGACGGGCAACTTTGCCATGGTCGCTTTCCCAAGGAAAAATCATCCAAGTAGAGAGGTCGGGATACAAGTTCATATCAGATTCTTCGATCCGAACGAAGCCTTCGATGGAAGAGCCGTCGAACATCATTTTGTTGTCCAATACTTTTTCCAGCTGGCTGACAGGGACTTCAACATTTTTGATCGTTCCCATGATGTCAGTGAACATCAGGCGCAGGAAGCGTACATTTTCTTCCTGTGCGATACGTTTGATATCGTCGGTAGTGTAATTTGATTTTGGCATGTGATCCCATCCTTATGTTAGTTTTTTTATTTCCACAACAGCGACTACATCCGCGGACCCTGTTGGTATGGATTGTTTTGATTCAGACCGCCCTGCGAAAGGAGCTCGTCATAAAAGATGCGCCGCACATCGTTGTCGGTCAACGGTTTTTTGGCTTTGGCCTGTTGTTCCTGTTTTTGTTTCATCTGGTAGGCGTGCTTGATTCCCGCCATATTGAGTCCGTCTGTCAGATAATCTTTAATCTCCAGCAGCGTATCGATATCGTTGAGGGAATACATCCGGCGATTGCCTTCGCTGCGTTCCGGATGGATCAGGTCTTGCTCTTCGTAATAGCGGATCTGGCGAGCGGACAAATCTGTCAGCTTCATCACCGTACCGATAGGAAAGACGGATAGCGAGCGCCGCAGTTCTTTTTCGCGCATGAGAATACTCCTTTCCTGCTAAAGGTCCAGACCGGGTCTGGCAAGTGTTGACATACCGGACAGCCTACGAAAAAATCGCGATCGAACTGTCAGGCTGTTTAACTTGTGATAACTATACCAACCGACAAAAAATCCGTCAACGGCATATGTCAGGTTTTCTAACATGCAAATCAAAAAAATATTCTGAAATTTTAGAAATGTTGATTTGGCGGGGATTTATCGAAAAGGAAAAACCGAACATTCGAAAACTTTTTTTGAAAAAAAGTTGTAATTCCTCTTGTCCCGGCAGGAAATCGAGAAAAAGAAGCGGGAATCACTTCCTGTCAAAAATATTATTCGTATAGAGATATCTCGGGCAGTTACGAAAAGTCGTTCGTAAGCTGTGTTAAAATATACAGAAAGAAAACCATAGGGAAAGTTGACAGGAGTGAGTCATTTGCAAAGAAAAATTGCTCTGCTTTCAGATGTGCATGGCAGCGTGACGGCGTTGCAGGCAGTTTGCGAGGAATTGAAAAAAGAGGAAATCACCGATTGCTGGTATCTGGGGGATCTGTTTCTTCCGGGACCCGGGGCGGCTGATCTGTTGGAGCTGTTGGAATCGGTTGGGACTTCGGTGATTTTACAGGGGAATTGGGATTCCAGTATTCGTGAATTTTTGGCAGGGGGCTTTGACATCGACGATCCCACTGATGTTTATTTTGGTGCGCTGACAGCTTATCTGCTGGACCAGGGGGAGCAAGAAAAGATTCAAGCGGTTACGACAGCACCACTGACTGCAAAACTGGAGGTCAATGGTCTGAAAATCTGTCTGGCTCACCATACGCCTACCTGTAATTACGGCCGTTTTTTGGATCAAAGCGCAACAGTGGAAAATTTCGACGAGGCGGTCCCGGCAGCCTGTGATATTTATATCTACGGCCATATCCATCACCAGCTGTTACGCTACACGTCGGCTGATCAGGCAGTTATCAACCCGGGATCCATCGGGGCGCCTTTTGTCCGACATGCGCCTTTAGGAAAGGATCTGCGGGCGCAGTATGCTCTTTTGACGATTACTGATGAGCAGCAGTGGTCAGTCGAATTTCGTAAGACCGCTTATGATATCGAGGCGGAGAAGGCGCTGGCTGTCCGACGGGATCTTCCATATATCGAAACCTACGAGGAGCAGCTGCGTACCGGTAAAATTCATACCCATGACGCAGATTACCTGGTGCCGATCAATGAACGACTGGGCTATCGTGAGCAGGTTAAAAAGCGCTTTGCCGAACAGCTGTCCCGACAGAAACCCCTTACTTGAAATTCACGCCTTGACTTTTTTTTCGCCAGCTTGTATTATCCTACTTGGGCACCCTTGAAGAGGGTACACAAACTGTGATCTCAAAGCTCCCTATTCGGACGGATAGGGAGCTTTTTAAGTTTTTTGGAGCTAAAGACGGCAGTCAGCAGGCTCTAAAAGCGTTTCAGCAGTGCTTTCCAAATGAAGCAGACAGCAGGCTGGAGAGCAAAACTCACCGGCAGCAGCTGTTCAGCAGTGCGGATGATCTTCAAAAGGATCATTACTACAACAGGAAGAAGGAGTAGTTTTAATGACGAAATACATCTTTGTAACAGGCGGCGTGGTATCCTCCATTGGTAAAGGGATCGTAGCAGCATCGCTGGGACGGCTCTTGAAAAATCGCGGATTGAAAGTGACCATTCAAAAATTCGATCCTTACATCAACGTCGATCCGGGTACGATGAGTCCTTACCAACACGGGGAAGTCTTCGTGACTGATGACGGTGCCGAGACTGATTTGGACCTGGGGCATTATGAACGGTTCATCGACATCAATCTGAACAAGTATTCCAACGTGACCACCGGTAAAATCTACTCCGAAGTCCTGCGTAAAGAACGCAAAGGGGAATATCTGGGGGCAACTGTCCAAGTCATCCCTCATATTACAAATGAAATCAAAGACAAGATCATGCGGGCAGCGAAAATGACCGATTCCGACATCATCATCACCGAAGTCGGCGGGACAGTCGGAGATATCGAATCCCTGCCGTTTTTGGAAGCTTTGCGGCAGATGAAAGCCGACGTGGGCGCTGATAATGTGATGTACATCCATACCACACTGATTCCTTACCTGAAGGCAGCCGGCGAAATGAAGACCAAACCGACCCAGCACAGCGTCAAAGAACTGCGGGGCTTGGGAATTCAACCAAATATCTTAGTGGTACGGACAGAATTGCCGGTGGAACAAGGCACGAAAAATAAATTGGCACAATTTTGTGACGTGGCACCGGAAGCGGTTATTGAATCCCGCGATGTAGAAACACTGTACTCGATTCCTTTGGCACTGCAGGCTCAGAAAATGGACCAGATCGTTTGTGACCATTTGAAGATCGATGCTCCGGCGGCGGATATGACTGAATGGCAAGCGCTGGAAGAGAAGGTGCTGAACTTGAAGAAAACCGTGCGGATCGCTTTGGTAGGGAAGTATGTTGAATTGCCGGATGCGTATATCTCAGTCGTCGAATCATTGAAACACTCCGGCTTTGCTTATGATTCCGATATCTGCATCGATTGGATCAAAGCCCAAGACGTGACTCGGGAAAATGTCGACGAATTATTGAAGGATGCAGACGGAATCTTGGTTCCCGGTGGCTTCGGTGATCGCGGGGTAGAAGGTAAGATTGAAGCTATCCGTTATGCGCGTGAAAACGATGTGCCGTTTTTGGGGATCTGTCTGGGGATGCAGATGGCCTGCGTCGAATTTGGCCGTAATGTAGTCGGTTTGGAAGATGCGGCATCGGCAGAAACCAACCCGGATACCGCCAACAACATCATTGACCTGATGGCAGATCAGGAAAACATCGAAAACCTCGGCGGGACCCTGCGTTTGGGTCTGTATCCATGCAAGCTGAAAAAAGGCACTAAAACAGCGGCAGCTTATAACGGTGAAGATGTTGTTCAGGAACGTCACCGTCACCGCTACGAGTTCAACAATCGTTTCCGCGAACTCTTTGAAGACAACGGTATGACTTTCTCCGGTGTCTCTCCTGACAACCGTCTGGTAGAGATCGTTGAATTGACCGACAAGAAATTCTTCGTGGGCTGCCAATTTCATCCGGAACTGATCTCTCGTCCAAATCGTCCGCAACGCTTAATCAAAGCCTTTGTCGGCGCGGCGTTGGCAGATAAAGAAAGCAAATAAACAAATAGCATCCTTTTGCTGGTTTGATAGGCGAAAGCAGATTAAAAGAGAAACGGCGACCGCAGCTATAGTCGCCGTTTCTCTTATTTTGTCTTTGATAATTCATCAGCAAATAGTAAGGCTACATCGAAATAGTCGCCAACGTGGCGCCTGCGTTGATTAGCCCGACGATCCCAACCTTTCATATGAATATGATCGGCAGAATAGAAAAAATGGAGCAGGCGATGACCACGAAACTGAGCCCAGGCAAAGGCTGCTGCCGCCTCCATATCAACGAAAACGGCACCTTGTTCTTTGCGATGTGCTAATTTTTTTGGCGTTTCCCGAAAAAAAGCATCTGTTGTCCAAGTAAGTCCTTTTTCATAGCGAATCTCGTGACGTTGTAAAACTCTTTCCATCAAGTGAATGGCGCTAGGATCCGCTTTGATGATATCAGTTGGTGGGGCGTAATGGTAACTCATTCCTTCGTCTCGCAAAGCAGCCGTAGGTAGGTTAATTTGATCGGAAGCCTGTTCTGCCTTTAACACACCGCAACTGCCGAAAATAATAAAATTTGTGATTCCTAAAGGAGCCAGGTCTTCCAACGTCCCGATGCAGGCAGGGCTACCAACTTTTGCCAGCGTGACAAGAACATCAGGACCGTCTGACCGAGACAATAAATAGATTGGTGACTTTCCATTGATATTTTTTGTATAGCCAATCGGATGAATCTGCTTTCTGTGGAGTAGATGAGTGATGATTTCTCCAGAGAAAGGACAAAGAATCGTTGCCGGGAGAGGTGATTGATAATCCAGTAGTACAACATCGGAATCATCTGGATTGATGATAGCCTTTGGATTTGGATCGAATTCTTCTAATAACACGGCAGACTCCTTTCTGAAATCGGGATCAGCAGCCTAAAACGTTACATAAACAGTAAAAAGTCGTTATTTTCTATTAAGCAGCTGTCTAAGACCCTGACACTAAATTATCAAACCAGGACCATAAATAGCGCCGGACGTGCCAAAACAGACGCAGTGAAAGGTAACCGGCCACCAGCAGGAAAAAAAGCAGGTGGCCGGGCAGCATCCGCCAGAGCAGCACCGGCAAGGTTCCAAACGCTTTTTGACAAGCTTCGGGGGCCAATACGAACCAATAGAGCAGATTGGCACACAAACTGCTGCCAATCAGGCTGCCACTGATCAAGTAGATGCTTTGCAAAGTGAATTCTACGCTGATGATTTCGGTGCTTTCTCCAATCAGGCTCATGGTCCTGAAATCAGCCAGCTGAGTCATGGCAAAAAGGCGGAATGTTCGGTGGCAGTAGGCGATCAAAAGCACACCAGCGCACAAGGTCACCAATAGGGCCACGACTTGCAGAAGGCGGATCGGAATCAGCGGTGTCTGAACCAGCTGGATCAGTGAAGCCGGCGTGTCAGCATTGGCGGCAGCAGTGCGGGCCGCCGCCTCTTGATACCAGCGGCTCAAGAGATAAAAGCCGTTGCCGCCACAGTAGGTGATAACACCGAGGATGAAGACCAAGAGACCGCTGGAGCTGATGCCTGGTGTTCGCAGCAGGCTCTTGGCGGAATTCTCCGCGACATAGCCGACCTTTTGGCAATCAGGCATCTGCAGTGCCTTCTTTCAAACGGGACCAGACCTTCAAAGCATCCGCCATGCCCTTGACATTGTGGACCCGCAGGATTTCGACATTGTCCCGATCACAGGCAAATAAAGAAGCTGCGATGGTGCCGTAATCCCGTTCTTTTGGATTCGGTTCATCCGTCAGGTGGGCGATGGTTCGTTTGCGAGAAACCCCGTAAAGGACTGGAAAATCGCGAAAACGAAACTTGCCGGGTTCACGAATGATCGTGATATTTTCTGCCGGAGATTTGGCGAAACCAACACCAGGATCAAAACACAGCCGTGTCGGATCGATCCCGACCGCTAGGCAGGCATCATACTTTTCCTGGTAAAAGGACTGAATATCCGCGGCGACTGTCAGCTCTTTTCTGCGGGGACGAGAGTGCATGATGATGATACCGACGTGAGGGGCTTGCGCCAAAACCGCCAGCATGCCCGGTGTGTCCAGCCCTCTGATGTCATTGATGATGTCGCAACCGGCGCTGATGGCTGCGGCGGCCACTTCAGGGAAATACGTATCCACCGACAACGGCAGCGGTGTGATTTTTTTCAGCTCACGAATCACCGGCACGACACGGGCAATCTCTTCTTCCGGTGAGACTTCGACATATCCCGGTCGGGTGGATTGTCCGCCGATATCCAGGATGTCAGCGCCTTCAGCAATCAATTGCCGGGCGTGAGCCAGTGCCTGCTCGGGACTGAAATGATCACCACCATCGGAAAAGGAATCCGGCGTGACGTTCAAGATCCCCATCACCTGGTATTTCTTTTTAAAATCATACATCCGTTTCACCTCGTAATTGTTCAATAAGTGCCAGTAGCGCCTGCACTCGCGGGCTGTAGTGGTCTCGCTGTGCTTGCGGCAACTGCGCCAGCGTTTTTTTTACAGTTGGCAACCAAAAGATTCGATCGAAGCCGTAGCCCATTTCGCCTCTTTCAGAAACAATTTCTCCTGTCAAAGTGTCTTCTGCTGTCAGAAAATCCTCGGGGGAGCGATAATAGACGAGGCAGGCATGTAAATGAGCTTCCCGTGATGCAGCAGTATTTTCAAACAAGGAAAGGATTTCTTGGTTTTTGGCCCGGTCACTTTCGCCTTTAAAAAAACGACTGGTATGAAGGCCCAACAGGTTGGGAAAAGCCGTCAGCTCAAGACCACCATCGTCCGCAATGACTGGTCGGCCTAGTAAATCAGCATAAAAGGCAGCCTTAATCAGAGCGTTTTCCAGATACGTCGAGCCGTTTTCTGCGGGAGCATCCGGCAAAGAGGAAATAAAATCAGTCACCGGTCGCAACCGAACCGTCGGAGCTGCTTCTCTTAGTCCTCTGCGCATTTCCTCGAGCTTTCCCAAATTATGTGTTGCAACAATCAGCTCCATTGAATGAGTCCACCTCCAGAAATAACTTCGTGGGATTACTTATGACCGAATCGCCAACAAAAAATCATCCTTTTGTTCTCGATCTTCATTGAAACAACCGGAATAATAGAAGGTTTTGGTCTGGGATTGCGGACTGCGAACGCCCCGCATCGCCATACACATGTGCTCGGCTTCCACAGCAATCGCCACACCTTTGACCGGAATGTGGGCTTCCAGCTCCTGACCAATCATGCGGGTCAGATTTTCCTGAACGGAGGGACGGCGGGCACAGTGTTCCACCAGCCGCGGCAATTTCGAAAGACCGATAACCTGGTTTTCCGACGGGATATAAGCGATATGGACATGCCCGAAAAACGGCAGCAGGTGGTGTTCGCACATGGAATAAAAGAGAATATCCTTGACCACGACCATTTCGCCGGCACTTTCGGACTCGAATAATTTATAGTCGTCAAACTCGTTGTTCAGCCCACTGAAAACTTCAGCGTACATCCGGGCGACCCGAGCCGGTGTTTCCTTCAGACCGGAACGTTCGGGATCTTCGCCTATAGCTGTCAGGATTTCTTTGACGGCTTTTTCAATGATTGCTTGTTGTTCTTGCATCTTTACCACACCTTTTCACTTTTTCGTACTGCTGAGCAATTGCCGGAGGCCGCGATCCATTCTGACAATGAATGCCCCAGCAGCGGCTCACCCTCCGGATAGACATCCTGCAGCGGCACCAACACAAAAGAACGCTTGGTCAACTCTTTGTGAGGAATCGTCAATTGTGGCGTATCCAGCGTGAGCTCGCCTAATAAAAGAATATCAATATCCACGGTCCGAGGCCCCCAATGAATTTCCCGAGTTCGTCCCAGATCAGCCTCAATGCGGTGGATTTCAGCCAGCAGGACTTCCGGCTGCAGTCGGCACTCCACTTGAATCACCGCATTCAAAAAATCATCCTGCACCACTGGACCATAAGGATCAGTTTCGTACAGCTGCGAGGAGCGCAACACGCGAACCCCTTCTAAAGCATCTAATTGCTCTCTGGCAGCAGTCAGATTTTTCAACGAATCACCTATGTTGGAACCAAGCGCCAGGTAACCGATCATTTGTCGAACCTTCTTTCCAATTGGACTTCGACATTGTCAAAAGCTCCCGGCATCGGCACACCGTATTTGCGGACCCGAACCAGGGCGCTGTCCAGTTGCTGAGAGAAGTCGGTTTCAATATCATCCAAAAGGGCGGAAGCGACTGCCTCGATCAGATTGAAGGAACGAGTAGTGATGGTCCGACTGATCTTTTCGTTCACCTCGGCATAGCTGACGGTATCGGCGACATCATCGCTTTTACCGGCTTTTGCCAAATCAAGGCGCAATTCGATATCGACTTCCAATTGTTGGCCCAAAATCCGCTCTTCCGGCAGAACACCATTTTTCGTATAAAATTTCAGATTGTTGATTTTGATCAAATCCATCGTAACAACCTCCGATCACAGTTTGGATAGGGAGCGACACAAATAATCAGCTGTTGCCTTAGACTGGCCGCAAACTATCATTGGGCTTATTATACCAAGAAGCAGTCGCAAGTCGACTGTTTCCGGCTTTTTAAAAGATTTACCGGGCTAGGCGTGTCTGAAAACGCTGTGGGAAGGCAGACCTGCCGAAATCACGGAATAAAGCGCCGCTTATGTGGTGCAAAGCTGCGCATTTACGCCGCAGATGGCGGTGAAAAGGACCAAAATAGCTGCCACTGGCGGTTTCAGATATGCCTTAAACAGTTGCCTTAGTTATTTTTGATCTCAGGCAGACCGCTTTCTTTGTTTAAACAATCATTAGTTTTCTGAAAAGGTTAGAAAATTTTCGCTATTTTATTGTAAATACGGGAAGAAAAAGTCGGTAACACTAGCGCTTAACGGATAAGTTTGCTAAAATATAAGCGTTGGTTAAGTCGAGGCTTAACAAATAAAGTACTCAATTTTAGGAGGAATTTTATCATGCCAGTAGTATCATCAGCAGAATTTCTGAAAGCGGCTCGTAAAGGCGGCTACGCAATTGGCGGCTACAACACAAACAACTTGGAATGGACCCAAGCAATCTTGGAAGCAGCTGAAGCTAAAAAAGCTCCAGTTCTGATCCAAACTTCTATGGGCGCTGCGAAATACATGGGCGGCTACAAAGTGATCAAAAACATGATCGAAAACTTGGTTGAATCCATGAATATCACTGTTCCTGTTGCTATCCATTTGGACCACGGCGACTACGATGCAGCAATGGAATGTATCGAAGTAGGCTACACTTCAGTTATGTTCGACGGCTCTCATCTGCCTTTTGAAGAAAACTTGGCAAAAGCACGCGAAGTTGTTGAAGCAGCTCATGCAAAAGGGATCGCAGTAGAATGTGAAGTTGGTTCTATCGGTGGTGAAGAAGACGGAATCATCGGTGCCGGCGAATTGGCTGACATTGAAGAATGTAAACAAATGGTTGCTACAGGTATCGACTCACTGGCTTGCGGTATCGGTAACATCCACGGTGTTTACCCTGAAAACTGGCAAGGTTTGGCATTTGACCACCTGCAAGAAATCGCTGACGCTGTCGGCCATGACGTACCATTGGTATTGCACGGCGGATCAGGTATCCCTCAAGAACAAATCGAAAAGGCAATCTCTATGGGTGTTTCCAAAGTCAACGTTAACACTGAATTCCAATTGTCATTTGCCAAAGCAACTCGTGAATACATCGAAGCCGGCAAAGATAAAGAAGGCAAAGGCTTTGACCCTCGTAAATTGTTGGCACCTGGTAAAGCTGCCATCATCAAAGATGCTGAAGAACACATTGACTGGTTCGGTTCAGCTGGTAAAGCGTAATCTGAGACTGCATGATAAAATCCCTGCTTCCAATTCGGCGGCAGGGATTTTTTTGCTATTCCGGGAATTTTGCTGGAGGGATTCGTCATACAAAGGGCTGCTTGCAGCTGTGGTTATTGCTCAGTTTTTCAATACTGCCAGTGCGGCTGCGGGGATCTCATCTTCAAAGACTTCTTCGTAGGTCTCCACGTAGGCCCCTTTGTTTTTCAGTTTCAAGTAGCGATCGACTTTCAGTTCGCTGATTCCGGAGAATTCGACTTTTCTGGTCTGCCCCTCCTTGTCTATAGCGGTTTGTCGGTAGGTAGCTGTACCGTAGCCATTGACTTCATCGGCTTTCTTGGTTTTGACGTAGACTTCTCCTTGGGGTATCAGCGGATTGAAACGATCGATAATGCCGGCCAATTCTCCGCCGCTGTTTTTGGTGAGCTGTGGGGTGATCAAAAAGGCACCGCCAAGCAGCGTACCTCCTGCTAATAATGTGATGAACAATTTTTTCATAAATGACTCTCCTTTGTTTAGTAGTGACTGCCGCAAGCGGCGTCAAGTGGATGGCTTTATCTTATCAAGGAGGAAAGCTGATGATATCAGCCTTTAGGACCAATCAGCTCTTACACTTTCGTCATTTCATCTGCAACCGGCGGAAAAAGAGACTTGTCAACGGCGTCCGGTTGCGCTATGATGCAATCAAATCACTGTTTGCAGGGGGACGCATTTGCGTTGAGAAGGTAAAACCTGACCCTTTGAACCTGTTGGCTAACACCAGCGTAGGGAGCAACGTCAAGCGCAGTCTCGTAGCTTTCAGCGGCTACCGGTCAAGCGAACTCAGACATCTTCCTATTACGGGGAGGTGTCTTTCTTTTTTGCAAGGTATTTGTCAGATCGGTGTCAGCTTGTTGGCAAAAGCAGTGAGAATCAGCTCAAAGGAGAATAAGCAAATGATGAAAACAGCATTGACCATCGCCGGTTCCGACTGCAGCGGCGGTGCAGGGATCCAGGCAGATTTGAAGACTTTTTCGGCTCACGGCGTGTTCGGGATGTCCGCTGTCACCTCGGTAGTGGCAGAAAATACCGTGCGGGTGATCAGCGTACAAGATATTTCCCCGGAGAGCATCAAGGAGCAGATTGATGCGGTCTGTGAAGATATTTTTCCTGATGCCGTCAAAATTGGGATGCTTTCAGGAGAAGAAACGATGCTGGCAGTGGCGGAAAGCCTGGAAAAATGGCAGCCTCAAAACATCGTCCTGGATCCAGTGATGTACGCCAAAAATGGTGCGCCGCTGATGGCACTTTCGGCGATTGAAACACTGATCGAAAAAGTCCTGCCCCTAGCGACATTGATCACTCCGAATATTCCGGAGGCCGAACACATTGCCGGAATGAAAATCGAATCCCTTGAACAGACGAAAGAAGCCGCGGCTGCGATTCAGCGGCGAACCGGTGCCGCTGTTTTGGTGAAGGGTGGTCATGCAGTGGGGGATGCCACGGACATTTTATTTGACGGGAATGCCTACTACAGCTTTAATTCTCCTCGAATCGATACGAAAAATACCCACGGCACCGGCTGCACACTGTCATCTGCTATCTGTTCCCAATTGGCTTTGGGGGCTGATCTGAAAACGGCTGTCGCCGGCGGCAAAGACTACATCACCCAAGCAATTCGCTATTCCTTACCATTGGGGCACGGCCACGGACCCACCAATCATTTTTGGAAATTTTTCGGTGATCAGGGATAAAAAACAGACAGGCCAAGTCCTCGTCGTTTGTCGGCGGGTACTTGGCCTGTCTTTAAAGTGTCAGTCTTTAGGTAAGTTTAGGGCGTGTCTGAAAACTCCAGTGGCAGATATTTTGGTCCTTTTCACCGCAATCTACGTCGTAAATGCGCAGCTTTGCACCACATAAGCTGCGCTTTACTCCTTGATTTCGGCAGGTCCGCAAAAATCTGGCTTTCCCCGCTGTTTTCAGATACACCCCTAGTGCTACATCCAGACAGAAATCAAATCAATTTACTCGAAAACTTCAGAGCCAGCTGACCAAAGGGAGGGTGACTTCTCACATTTCCCTTGAAATGCACTACGATATTGTCATGCACTGGATCTTCCGTCTTCTCCGTGGGTACATCCAGAAAAGTTTCAGAAGGCGCGGAGACTGACCCCGGCGTACAGATTTTACCGTTTGAGTGAATTACTGACAGTTCGCTGCTGATTTGAAAAATCAGTGGCGTTACTGTCAGTTTGAAGTCAATAGGCCCAAGCCAACGAGAAATTTCCGTTGCCTTTCAAGTGGAATTTCTCGTTGG
Organism: Enterococcaceae bacterium OF42-14pH9A; assembly: GCA_027692465.1. Classification (GTDB taxonomy): domain Bacteria; phylum Bacillota; class Bacilli; order Lactobacillales; family Enterococcaceae; genus Enterococcus_C. The sequence continues at coordinate 112,309 of JAQEYU010000001.1, forward strand.
CTTCGGCCGGCGGCTGTACGCCGGGGCAGATCGGAGAGCCTTCTGAAACTTTTCGGCACGCGGCTGATTGCTTTAATTCCAGTTCGGATGAAATACTAGTTTGGAATGAGCGAATTGCGTGCCGTCTGCATATGGCGGCTCTTTTTATGGGTCGAGACAGGAGTGAGCCGCTGAGAGGGGGATTTGCTGTTTAGAAATGACAGTCCCTGTGTTAAAATCGAAGGTGAATGTAGTTACAACCTATCCATAAAAAACATGACATAAGGTGACGATAGATGAAAAAAATCAAAATTCGCGGTGGCCGTCCATTGAAGGGCGAAGTCACCATCAGCGGTGCCAAAAATAGCGCCGTAGCACTGATTCCGGCTGCAATCCTGGCCGATTCGCCGGTGACGCTGGAAGGCGTGCCGGATATTCAAGATGTCCATTCCTTGATTGAGATTTTAGAGATCATGGGAGTCCGCACCAATTTTTCCAATAATACCCTGATGATTGATCCCACCAACATCGTATCGATTCCAATGCCTAGTGGGAAGATCAATAGCCTGCGGGCGTCTTATTATTTCATGGGGGCCCTCTTGGGGAAATTCGGCGAAGCAGTCGTGGGGCTGCCCGGTGGCTGTTATTTGGGACCGCGACCGATCGATTTGCACATCAAGGGCTTTGAAACTCTCGGCGCCCAGGTGACCAATGAACATGGTGCAATGTATCTTCGGACCCGAGAAAAGACGCTTCACGGGGAGCGGATCTTTTTGGACATGGTATCTATCGGCGCCACCATCAATATCATGTTGGCAGCGGTCAAGGCAGAAGGACGGACGATTATTGAAAATGCTGCCCGGGAACCGGAGATTATCGATGTTGCCACTCTTTTGAACAATATGGGAGCCAAGATTCGCGGAGCCGGTACCAACGAGATCCGGATCGAAGGCGTCAAAGAGCTTCACGGCTGCCGTCACTCCATTATTCCCGATCGAATTGAAGCCGGAACCTATCTGGCCTTAGCCGCAGCAGTAGGTGAAGGAATCAAAGTCAATAACGTGATCTATGAACATTTGGAAAGCTACATTGCCAAACTGGAAGAGTTGGGGGTGCCAATGTCAATTTCCGAAGATACCATTGAAGTTGGGACAGCCAATGAATTGAAACCAGTTGTGGTAAAAACCTATCCTTATCCAGGCTTTGCTACTGATTTGCAACAACCGATTACGCCACTTTTGATCAAAGCCGGCGGGACCTCCGAAGTCATCGACACGATTTATTCCAAACGGATCAACCATATTCCGGAATTGAGCCGGATGGGGGCCGATGCCCAGATTGAAGGCAACATGATGATCATCAATGGACCAACGAAGCTTCACGGGGCCGAAGTTGTCGCCAGCGATTTGCGGGCGGGGGCCTGCTTGGTAATCGCCGGACTGATGGCTGACGGCGAGACCACTATCACCAACGTCGAATTCATTCTGCGGGGCTACGACCACATCGTTGAAAAGCTCACTGCATTGGGTGCCGATATCGAGATGATCGAAGTCGATGAGTGCCAATGACGAGCTGCAGCAAGAAAACAAGAAAAGACGAGGTGGCCCATGGCTGATTATTTGACAATGGCGGAGTTGGAAAACAAGACGTTAAAAGAAATCTACAACTACGCAAAGCAATTCAAGATCCCTTATTACAGCCAGATGAACAAAAAAGAACTGTCTCTGGCAGTTATTCGCGCACAGGCGGAAAAACAGGGCTTTTATTACATGGAGGGAATCTTGGATATCATCGGTCAGGAAGGGTACGGCTTTTTACGGCCGATCAACTATGGCCCCAGTGCCGAAGATATCTATATCTCTTCGTCCCAGATTCGCCGCTTTGGCTTGCGCAATGGGGATAAAGTAGCCGGCAAAGCCCGTCCGCCGAAAGAGTCGGAACGCTATTATGGTCTGATGCATGTGGAATCCGTCAACGGCAAGGATCCGGAAGAAGCCAAGCAGCGTCCGCATTTTCCGGCATTGACTCCTTTGTATCCGCAGCGACAATTGAAACTGGAGACTACGCCCGGGCGGCTGGCCACCCGGATGATCGATATTTTCGCACCGGTGGGCTTTGGTCAAAGGGGGCTGATCGTAGCGCCGCCAAAAGCCGGGAAGACCAGCATCTTAAAAGAGATTGCCAACGGGATTACCGACAATTACCCGGATGTAGAACTGATCGTACTTTTGATTGACGAACGCCCGGAGGAAGTCACTGATTTGGAACGCAGCGTCAAAGGAGATGTCGTTTCTTCGACTTTTGACCTGCAGCCGCAAAACCACACCCGCGTTTCCGAACTGGTTCTGGAGCGGGCCATGCGACTGGTGGAAGACAAGCGCGATGTAGTGATCCTGATGGACAGCCTTACCCGCCTGGCCCGGGCCTATAATCTGGTGATTCCTCCCAGCGGTCGGACGCTCAGCGGCGGAATCGATCCCGCCGCACTTTATAAGCCGAAAAAATTCTTCGGTGCCGCCCGTAATATCGAGGAAGGCGGCAGCCTGACCATTCTGGCGACGGCGTTAGTGGATACCGGCAGCCGTATGGACGACGTGATCTACGAGGAATTCAAAGGAACCGGCAATATGGAGCTGCATCTTTCCAGAGAACTCTCGGAACGCCGCATCTTCCCAGCTATCGACATCAAGCGCTCCGGTACCCGCAAAGAAGAGCTGCTGATGACGGCTGATCAGCTGGATGAAACCTGGAAATTGCGAAACAATATGACCGGCGACGCTTTAGAATATACGGAGCAATTTCGGCAATTATTGAAAAAAACCAAGAACAACCAAGAACTTTTTGCAGCCTTCAGCGAAGTTTCCTTCGGCCGCAAAAATAATAGCCGGAATCAAAAAAGATAATTGCATCTGATTTTGAATCATGGTAAGATGTTCATGTTGTAAATCAGACAAAATTAACTCTGGTGCAGCAGATGGACCAGGGCAAAGGAGCGAAAACGACTATGAAACAAGATATCCATCCGGATTACCATCCAGTTGTATTTATGGACTCAACAACAGGTTTCAAATTCTTGTCAGGTTCTACTAAATCTTCACAAGAAACTGTTGAATGGGAAGACGGCAACACTTATCCGTTGATCCGTGTCGAAGTTACTTCCGACTCTCATCCATTCTACACTGGCCGTCAAAAATTCACCCAAGCAGACGGACGCGTGGACCGTTTCAACAAGAAATACGGTCTCAAGGACGCCAACGCTGCGGAATAATTCTGACACAGCTAAAACACCGGTGCGAAAGCATCTTGGAGGTTTCTCCCCAGTCCGGGAGGGCCTCTTTTTTTTGCGTTTGAATACATTTTTGACTGCATTTTGACTGCGTTTCAAAACTTTGTACTTTTATATCTATACTCTGAAGCAAACACAAATGCTCAATAAAACAGCAGCAGCTTTATTTGCTCCAATTCCTTCCAGCCCCAATGAAGCCGCTTTTTTGACCTTGATTTTCATCCATGTTACGGTGGAATCAGGATAGAAAATCACAAGGAGGCGCAGGATGAAAACTTATGACAAGCTTTTTTATGATGGGAACTGGCAGACAGCGCATTCGGACAAGTTGGCAGAGGTGATCAATCCGGCAACAGAGGAGACGATCGCAAAGGTGGTTCAAGCCGATCATGAGGATATCGACCAGGCAGTAGCGGCGGCACAACGGGCTTTTCCGTCTTGGAATGCAACTCCGCCTTCTGAGCGGGCGGCCTATTTACAGAAGATCCTGGCAGGACTAAAGGCAAAAAAGACAGAGCTTGCGGATCTGATCGTGCAGGAGTTGGGAGCTGGGAAGGCCTTTTCTTTACAAGGACAGGTAGAGTTATCCATCAAAGAGCTGACGGCCACATTGGCAGAGCTGGAGTGTTTTGCTTTTGAAGAAGAGATCGACAATGCGACGATCATCAAAGAGGGATTCGGCGTGGTGGCTTGTATCACCCCGTGGAATTATCCGCTGAATCAGATTCAGCGGAAGATTACGCCGGCGCTGTTGACTGGCAATACGGTGGTAGTCAAGCCGGCGTCGAATACTCCGCTGACAGCGATCTTATATGCCGAAATCATCCAGGAGGCCGGGCTGCCGGCGGGGGTCTTCAATCTGGTGACCGGCAGCGGCAGTGATGCGGGCAATTATTTGGCTGAACACGAAGAGGTGGCAGTGGTGTCCTTCACCGGCTCGACGGCAGTTGGGAAGAAGCTGTACGAGAGTGCGGCGGCGACTGTCAAGAAGACGGTGTTGGAATTGGGGGGTAAATCGGCAATGATCTGTCTTCCGGAAGGGGACCTGACGCTGGCAGTCAAATTGGCCGCCAGTACGGTGCTGGACAATCAGGGACAGACTTGTTCGGCATTGACTCGGCTGTTGGTGCCCGAGGAGCTGCGGGAACAGACCAAAGAAGCCCTGAAAGCTTATTATGATACGGTCAGTGTAGGAGATCCCGCCGATGAGGAGACCAGAGTGGGGCCTTTGGTTTCCGAGGATCAGCTGGAGACGGTGCTGGAATATATCGAAATCGGGAAGCATGAAGGAGCTGAAGTTTTGCTTGGCGGTCATCGGATTGACAGACCCGGTTATTTCGTAGAGCCGACTGTCTTTGTCAATGCGACAAACCAGATGCGCATCGCCCGAGAAGAGATCTTCGGACCGGTGTTGACAGTTCTGACGTATCCTTCCGTGGCAGAGGCAATCGCGATTGCCAATGACTCGGATTATGGCTTGTCCGGCGGTGTGGTGGGTCCGGCGGATGAAGCCTATGAGGTTGCGAAAAAAATGCGGACCGGCAATATCATCATCAACGGCAGTGCCCGCAGTCCCAAAGCTCCCTTTGGCGGTTACAAGCAATCGGGGATCGGTCGGGAAAACGGCCGCTTCGGTCTGGAGGATTATGTCGAGATCAAAGCGATCTTCCACTGAGGAAATAGGAAAGGCAAGAAACGAGTGTCGTCACAGATGCTCGTTTTTTTGTGCCTACTGGAAGTTTAAAAGTGAGCTTGAATTGTCATAAAATTCGCTAAAGTTGCAACTTCAAAAACATCTTTAATTTGTTTCCTTTTCCCTTTAGTTTGTTCCTATAAGTTCCTGTCTGGAAGCGGTATCTTTGTGGTGATCACAAGCTGTCTTAGTTATGAAACGGCCGAACTCTGTCGAATTGAGGGTTTTATTTTGCAGGGAGATGTTATTTATCAGAAAACTGCTTTTATTTTTTAAACGCTGCGGAAAATGTCTGTGAAGAGAGAAAACCGAGGATCCGTGTCAGAATCCGGTCTGTTTCTAAAAATGACAGCTGTGATCAGGTCAGTGGTGACGCTTTTTCGTCGCCACAAAAAAAGCACAAGGAGGGGCAGTATGAAAAACATTCGCTTCAAAAGCGTGGCGGTTTTGACATTGTTGGCAGCGCTGACAGTAGGCGCTGCCGGCTGTCAGACCAACAAGGATCAGGGTCAGGCGAAGAATGAGTCCAAGGTGGTATATTCCGAAACTGAGGAAGCCAAATTGAACCGAGGGATGGACAATCAACCCCAATCTTCTTATTGGTTCCCGGAGGACCTGCTGAAGTGGGACTTCGCCAAAGATCCGGATGCCCAATACAATGTCAGCACGACCCCATTGGCAAAACGGGCCGCTAAAAAGTCATTGGCTAAAGTCAATGCAACCCAAGATCCCGAAATGCAGGTGGTGGCGCTGTCCATCATGAACTCCAGCACGAGCGGCAACGCACCTCATGGGATCAATACCTTCGATGCCAATGTCTTCTCGTCTTGGCAATACATCGATAAAATGGTCTACTGGGGCGGTTCTTCCGGTGAAGGGATCATCGTGCCGCCCAGTTCCGATGTGATCGATGCTGCTCATAAAAACGGCGTGCCGATTCTGGGCACAATCTTCTTCCCGCAAACTGCCCACGGTGGCAAGATCGAGTGGCTGTCGCAATTTTTGGAAAAGGACAAAGACGGCAATTTCCCAATCGTGGATAAACTGATTGCCGTAGCAGATGAATACGGCTTTGACGGCTGGTTCATCAACCAGGAAACCGATAATGAAGTCACCAGCTTTGACGAAGCAGCTGAAAACAAGGCTGATGTCAAAGCCGAAACCAAAGAAGACAAAGCAACGGCGGAACTGAACAAAAAGCATGCAGATCTGATGCAGGAACTGATCAAAGCCTACAAAGCCAAAGTCGGTGAAAAGCAGGATCTCATATGGTACGACTCCATGACTAAAGAAGGCAAGATGGATTGGCAAAATGCGTTGACTGACAAAAACGATGCCTTCATGGTGGACGGGGATATGAATCCGGTAGCCGACAATATGTTCTTAAACTTCTGGTGGAACACGGACGAACTGGCCGGTGAAAAATTATTGGAAAAATCGGCAGCTAAAGCCAAAGAACTGAAGATCGATCCTTATGAACTGTTTGCCGGGATCGACGTTCAGGAAAACGGTTATATGACGTCAACCCGCTGGAGCCTGTTTGCCGATAAAAACAACAAACCTTATACTTCTTTGGGGCTGTATGTACCGGACTGGACCTACTTCTCCGGTGGCACGCCCGATGATATTCAAGCTCGGGAAAATACCTTCTGGGTCAATGGTCAGGCCGATCCGACATTAAGTGTGCCGGTCAAAGACGGTGACTGGCCCGGGGTCTCCACTTATGCGGTAGAACAGACCGCGATTACCCAGCTGCCGTTTGTTACCAATTTCAACCTGGGGAATGGCTACAACTATTTCATCGATGGCCAAAAAGTCTCTGGTCTGGATTGGAACAACCGCAGCCTGCAGGATATTCTGCCGACTTACCGTTGGATCTTTAACCACGGAGCGGGCAATGATTTGGATGTGCTGATGGATTATGCCGAAGCCTATCAAGGGGGCAACTCTTTGAAACTGCGGGGCAATATGAATGAAAAAACGGCCAGCACTATCAAACTCTATGCGACTGATTTTGAACCGGCAAAGGATACTGCCTTCACGACTACAGCCAAGGCAACGGAAAGCACCGCCCTTGATCTGATTCTGACCACAGCAGACGGCAAGGAAGAAACCTTCAAAGCCGATCAAAAAGTCGGCACTGATTGGACAACTATCAGCTACGATATCGCCAAAGCTGCCGGCAAGAAAATCACCGGGATATCTTATAGCATCACCAGTGAGAAAAGCAGCGATGTTTACGAGCTGAACTTCGGCCAGATCGCGGCTACCGGCAAAGAAGCTAAGACAGATATGGCTGTGAAAAATGTCAAGATCGAAGACGCCCTCTTTGATGAAGAAGAAAGCAATTATGCCGGCGTGCGTTTGACTTGGGATGCCGTAACTGGCGACAACTTCTCTCATTATGAAATCTATCGCATCAACAAAGACGACAGTCGCTCATTCATCGGTGCGACACCGGCGGCCAACCACTATATCAATGCACTGGAACGCAACGACGATACCAACAAAACGAATTTTGTCGTAGTACCGGTTGATATTTGGGGCAATCGTGGCAAAGATTCCGAAAAAGTAACACTGGAATGGCCGAATAATGCGATTCCGAAAGCGGCTTTCAAAGCTTCGCGCACCTTGATTGCACCTGGTGACAGCGTGACATTCACCAATGCTTCTTCTGCCAACACCGAATCACTCAAATGGGAATTTGAAGGCGGCAGTATCACTGACAGTACCGACGAAGCACCGGTGGTCACCTACGACAAAGCCGGTACGTATGCCGTGAAGTTGACTGCGAAGAACAAAGCCGGCGAAACTCCGGTGGAGATGAAAGGTTTCATCACGGTTTCCGAGGATGCCAAAGGAGATCTGGCCTTGTTGTCACAAGGGGCTAAAACCGAAGCATCCGGCTTTACCAATGACAACGAAGCACCGCAGATGGCTGTTGACGGTAAGCTGGATACCAAATGGTGTGCGACCGGAACACCGCCTCACGAGATCACTTTGGATCTGGGCGCTGTGAAGACGATCAGCGAAGTCCATTTGGCTCATGCGGAAGCCGGTGGCGAAAGTCCGGATATGAATACCAAAGCTTATACAATCTTCGTCAGCGAAGACGGCAAGGAATTCACGCAAGTTACCCGAGTTATCAATAACGCAGCGGCTGAGTCCGTGGATACTTTCCCGGCAGTCAAGGCCCGCTACGTGAAGCTGGCTTCCGACAAACCGACCCAAGGATCTGATTCAGCTGTTCGTATTTATGAAATGGGTGTTTACGGATTGAAATAAATGAATGACGATTGAATAAATCCTGTAGCGGCCGTAAAAAGTCGTTACGGGATTTTTTGGCCTGCAGTTTTATTCAGGAGGGAAATCAGTTTCCGGGATTGACGCAGCACCAAAGAAGCAGGATAATCGCTGTATGTTGAAAAGAGGGTGGACTATGAAAAAAATCATCAAACAGACATTGACGGCAGGGGCGCTGCTTTTATTATTGGGAGTTGCCGGTTGTCAAGAAAGCAACAACAGTGACCAGACGCCTGCTGCAAGCAGCAGCGAGACAGCGGTTACTTCAAAATCCTCGGAAGCAGCGGCTGACACGACGCTATCCACTACCGCTCAATCCTCCGGTTCAGCGGATGAAGCGACGAAAACGGCCCAGCAGCTGCAAGAATTACGGAACCAGACGCTCACTGAACTGGCAGCTAAGGATTACCGCGGAACGCAAACGATCGAAGTCAATGACAATCAACCTTTTTTTTCAAAAGCGGATCTTGTCACCAAAGACGGCTCTTGGGAAAAATATGGTGAGCTGGATCATTTGAATCGGGTCACGACTGCCGAAGCGCTCTTGAATCAAGACCTGATGCCTACTGAAAAAAGAGGGGATATTTCCAGTGTGACGCCCACCGGTTGGAAGAATAAAAAAATCAACGGCAGCTATCTCTTCAATCGCTCCCATTTGATCGGCTATGCATTGGCCGGCGAAAATGCCAATTGGAAAAATTTATTTACCGGCACCAGACAGCTGAACTCGCCGGAAATGCTGCGGTTTGAAATGGATATCAAATATTACTTGGAAAAAAGTCCTGAGAATTATGTCCGCTATCGGGTCACACCGATTTTTCGCGGGGATGAGCTGTTGGCTCGAGGTGTGCAAATGGAGGGGCAATCGATCGGCAGTGACGCGATCCGTTTCAATGTCTATATCTTCAATGTACAAGACGGCGTAACACTGGATTATGCGGACGGCTCCAGCACAGTTACATCTGACCCCACAGAAGCGTCAAACAGCAGCGAGGCTCAACCGGCTACTTCTCAAGAGGAGTCAGCTGCAAATACGGCAACAGAGACCACAGAAAAACAATATGTCGATGAAAACGGCAAGGGTCTGATCAAAGGTTCCAATTCCAAAATCTATCATATCCCCGGCTCAAAGCACTATGAGCAGACCACCAATCCTAAAGCCTGGTTCAAGACGGTCAAAGAAGCCGAAGCAGCCGGCTATCGGGCACCAAAAGACCAATGAAGAGTTGGCAGCTGTCGACTCCTGAAAAGCGTCAGAGAGTTGCCAGCTACCATATAAGTTTACAGCCACACCCCAAAGCCGCAACCGCCGATGCCAACGATCGGTAGTTGCGGCTGTTTGATTTTCTCAGCAGAAATTACGAGCAATACAAAAGACCCGGCGTAAGCGCACCGGGTCTTTCAAGGAAAATAAAGAATATGGGGTTTAAAGAAATGAACACAGAGTTTAGGTCAAATTGCGGATTAAGGCAATTTGATGACTTCTTCGGATTCTTTGTCAAAGAAGTGCGCTTTGTTGATGTTGAAGGCCAAGTCGATTTGTTCGCCTGGTTTGTGGAAGTCACGGGCATCAACTTTAGAGATGAATTCTGTATCACCGGTTCTGGTGTACAGCATGGATTCAGCACCCAGCAATTCGGATACGACAACTTCAGCGTTGACTGTTGCTTCAGGTGAAGCTTCGATAGCTACTTGTTCAGAATGAATATCTTCCGGACGGATACCGAAGATCAATTGTTTGCCTTCGTAACCTTTTTCTACCAAGACTTTGTTTTTGCCTTCAGGGATACGCAGGTTCAAGCCGTGGCCATCAGAGATCACGCCGTTGTTCAGGGTAACGTTGAAGAAGTTCATTGCAGGAGAGCCGATAAAGCCTGCTACAAAGACGTTAACCGGTGTATCGTAAACTTCTTGAGGAGTACCGATTTGTTGGATGAAGCCGTCTTTCATGATAACGATCCGGTCAGCCATGGTCATCGCTTCGGTTTGGTCATGGGTTACGTAGATAGTTGTTGTGTTCAAGCGTTGGTGCAATTTCGCAATTTCCGCACGCATGGCAACACGCAGTTTCGCATCCAAGTTTGACAAAGGTTCATCCATCAGGAAGACTTTGGCATCACGGACGATGGCACGGCCCAAGGCAACACGCTGACGCTGACCACCGGACAAGGCAGCTGGTTTACGATCCAAGTATTCAGTCAAGCCCAAGATTTCAGCAGCATTGTCAACACGGGATTTAATGTCGGCTTTGTCGTATTTACGCAGTTTCAAACCGAAAGCCATGTTGTCAAAAACAGTCATATGTGGGTACAATGCGTAGTTCTGGAATACCATGGCGATGTCGCGGTCTTTAGGAGCCACGTCATTCATTACTGTGTCGCCAATGTACAATTCACCTTCAGAGATATCTTCCAAGCCGGCGATCATCCGCAAGGTAGTGGATTTACCACAACCGGAGGGACCTACGAAAACGATGAATTCGCGGTCTGCGATATTTAAGTTGAAGTCTGTAACGGAATAAGCGTCGTTATTGTCGTATTTTTTGTAAACGTGTTTTAATGCCATTTCTACCATAGTTGGTTACCTCTTTTCGTTTTTCTGTACCCATAATATAACTGAAAACGCTTTTCTTGTCCTATGACAATCTGCACAAAAGAAAGCGCCTTTTTTTGTATACTTTGTTGAAAACGGAAACACCACCGGCTGCTTTTCTCAGTCGGTGGTGTCTTAATGGTTGATAGAACGTCTTTTTAATGAGGATTCAACCCAGTTGGAGGATCTGCCGGTTTTCTTGTGCAGGTTTACCAAAAAGCGAAGCCGTGGCGTTGTAGATGTGGCGGGCCGTGGCAGCGTTATTCATCGTATACAGATGGATTCCGGCTGCGTCTTGGGTGACCAGGTCGACGATTTGATCGATGGCATAGGCCAAGCCGGCATCTCTCAAAGCAACCGGGTCGTGTTCATATTTGTCCAGGATGGCTAAAAATTTGCGAGGCAGTTTGGCCTCGGAAGTTTTGATCAAGCGCAGGGCCTGCTTACGATTGATGATGGGCATGATCCCCGCCAAAATCGGGGCTTTGATATCGGCCAGCTGACAGCTTTCCTGGAAACGGTAGAAGATCTCGTTGTCAAAAAAAAGCTGGGTGATCAAATGCTCGCAGCCCTGATCGGCTTTGTGTTTCAAATGTTTGATATCAGTCACACGGTCACAAGATTCCGGATGGATCTCAGGATAGCAGGCGCCGCTGACTTTGAAATGGGGGGCAGTTTCTCTGATAAAGGCCACCAGATCCGAAGCGTAGCGGAAATCTGTCTTCGGTGTTACATCCGGAATGATATCGCCTCGCAGTGCCAGAATCTGATGGATACCCAGTTTGTCGAGGGCTTTTAAAATAGCGGTTACCTGATCGCGGGTGAGGTAAGCAGCCGGCAGATGGGCGATCGTCGGTACACCCAGATTTTTTTTCACGTAGCCGGCCACCTTCAATGTCGTTTCTTCGATATTGCGTTTGTTGTTGGAGCAGGTGACACTGATGAAATCCGGTGCCAAGCCGCCCAACTCGGCTAAGGTACCCATCAGTTTTTCTTCTCCGACTTGGGTATTGGGGGGGAATATTTCAAATGAAAGTGTCGCGTGTTGCAGTTGAGCAGCTGACATGGCTGGAATTCCTTTCTCGACTGCCTGGGTATTACAGTTTGGCGGCGGTCTGTTTTATTTTAAAAGTGCTGGCGAAGTGTTTTTAAACCGGTTCGCAAAACGGTTTTAGGAAAGCGGCTATGCCCGATCATAGCGGCGGGTCTGTAAAAGCTGAAGCCTGCCGTTATGACGGATACAACAGAGTTTACAGCTCAGCCCGTATTTGTTTTGCGGCTGTCGTCATATTGATCAGACTGGCTCTGGTTTCCGGAATACCACGGGTTTTCAGGCCGCAGTCGGGATTGATCCAGACCTTTTGGGCAGGAACTTTTGCCAGAATCTTGTGGATGGTATCCGTGATCTCTGGGACAGACGGAACCCGCGGCGAGTGGATATCGTAGACGCCAGGACCCACCTGAGTTTGGAAATTTTGCGCTTGGAGTTCATCCAGGATCTCCAGGTTGGAGCGGGAAGCTTCAAAGGAGATGACATCTGCGTCCATGTTGTCGATGGCTTTGATGATGTCGGTGAACTCGCTGTAACACATATGAGTATGAATCTGGGTCTGCGGCTGGACTTTGCTGTGGACCAGACGGAAGGCCGGAATCGCCCAGTCAAGGTATTCGCTGAACCAGTCGCTTTTACGCAGGGGCAGTTTTTCCCGCAGTGCGGCTTCATCAATCTGGATGATGCGGATCCCGTTTGCCTCCAGATCCAACACCTCTTCCTGAATAGCCAGCGCAATCTGCAAGGTAGATTCCTTCAATGAGATATCTTCACGAGGAAAGGACCAGTTCAAAATAGTCACTGGACCAGTTAACATGCCTTTGACGATTTTGTCGGTTTGCGACTGGGCGTATTTGGACCATTTGACAGTGATGGCTTGTTCCCGTTTGACATCCCCCCAGATGATCGGCGGTTTAACACCCCGGGTACCATAGGATTGGACCCAGCCGTTTTTACTGAAGAGATAGCCCGCCAGGTTCTGGCCGAAGTATTCCACCATGTCGTTACGCTCGAATTCACCGTGGACCAGAACATCAAGTCCGATCTCTTCCTGCCACGCCAGCCAGTCGTTGATCTGTGCGGCAACAAAAGTATCGTAGTCCTCCTGTGAAATTTCGCTACGGTTGAATTGGGCGCGCGTCCGCTTTACCTCTCGGGTTTGAGGGAATGAACCGATCGTCGTGGTAGGCAAAAGAGGCAGAGCAAAGGCTTCAGCCTGTAGGGCTTCCCGCTGGGCAAAAGCCGGCAGCCGGGTGAAGTCTGCTTCGGTCAAATGAGCTACCTGGGCTTGGACGGCAGTGTCTTTTTGAATTCGTTCTTTGGTAAAGAGCAGCTGGTTGCGGGTCAACAGGTCCTGTTTGTCTGCTGACAAGATTGCGGACAGCTCCACCAGTTCCGTCAATTTTTCTTTGGCAAAAGCAAAATGTTCCAAAACCGTCTGCGGAAGCTCCTCGTTTTCAGTGGTAAAAGGCACGTGGAGCAATGAGCAACTGGTGGAGAGTACGATCTGTTCGGCCGGCAGTTGCTGAATTAATCTCAGGCTCTTTTCGTAATCGTTGCGCCAGATGTTTTTGCCATTGACGATCCCGGCAAAAAGCTGCTTGTCCGCAGGGAATCCGCTTTGGACCAAGGATTGTGTCTGCACACCTTCGACAAAATCCAAGCCGATGCCGTCAAAATCCAACGCAACAACCGTCTGATAGGCATCGCGGATATCGCCGAAATAGGTTTGCAGCAGGACCTTTAAATCAGCTTTTGCGGCCAAAAGCGGGGTATAAAGAGCGACAAAAAGTGCCAATTCTTCTTCGGTCAAATCCTTGACCAGCGCGGGTTCATCCAGCTGGATCCAGTCACCCCCCAAAGCAGCGAGCTTGGCAAAGATTTCCTGATAGGCAGCAATCAAGGCTTCTTGATAGTCGGCGGCCGTTTGCCCGTCGGAAAATTCTCCCAATGATAATAACGTGAAAGGACCCAGGATCACCGGTCGCGTTGTGATTCCCAATGCTTTGGCCTCGGCAAACTCGGTAAAGATCTTATCACCGACAACTTTAATAGCGGTATTTTTCTCGAATTTCGGCACCAGGTAATGGTAGTTGGTGTTGAACCATTTTTTCATAGGGCGGGCTTTGATGTCCCCTTTTTCTCCCTGATAGCCGCGAGCCAGCGCGAAATATTTATCCAGGGGAGACAAGTCGACGGCTGCTACTTCTTCGGGAATGATGTTCAACAAAAAGGCGGTATCCAGTGTTGTATCATAGAAAGAAAAATCATTGGAGGGGAGCTGATCGATGCCGGCTTCTTTGACAGTCAGCCAATGCTTTTGCCGCAGCTCTTTACCGAACTGCTGCAACTGCGCTTCGTCGATTTCTTGGCGGAAGTATTTTTCGGTGGCAAATTTCAATTCCCGGTGCGCACCGATCCGGGGAAAGCCGATGATCGTGGTTGTCATAGTATCTGCTCCTTCATCATTTTCCGAAAACTTTCGGAAATGTAAGATTTCAATTGCTTGTTAGCAATTTACCATGTTTGAGAAACCTTGGATAACTGAAAAAAAGTATCACCGGTTATAGCTTTAGGCTATAGATTGGATTAAACTATAAGAAAAACAAGGAAGAAGGGAAGCCTGTGCGAATCCAGCAGTTGGAATATTTGGAGAAAATCGTCGAGAAAGGCTCTATCAATGAGGCGGCCAAAGAGCTTTTTCTCAGCCAGCCCAGCTTGTCGAATGCTTTGAAGGAACTGGAAGAGGAGATGGGGATCAAGATCTTGCGGCGGGGAAAAGCCGGTGTCAGTCTGACTGACGAAGGACGGGAGTTCATGATTTATGCCCGCCAGATTCTGGATCAGGTGAATCTTTTGGAAGAAAAATACAAGCGGGGCACTCCCCGCAAGCAGGCTTTTTCGGTCTCCGCTCAGCATTATGCCTTTGTGGTCCATGCCTTTGTGCAGCTGATTCGGGAAGTCACAACAGCGGAATACCAGTTTACATTGCGGGAAACCGAGACCCGCAATATCCTTGATGACCTGACGGCTTTCAAAAGTGAACTGGGCATCTTGTATCTCAACGGCTTCAATCGGCAGGTGATGACCAAGCTTTTCAAGGAATTGGATCTGGAATTTCAGCCACTATTTACTGCGACGCCCCATGTGTTTGTCAGCCGCAGCAATCCTTTGACTGCCAAAAAAACAGTGGCCCTGGCGGATTTGGCTGACTATCCTTACCTGTCTTATGAGCAGGGAGATGCCGAGTCTTTCTATTTTTCCGAAGAGATCCTCAGCACGCTGGACCGCAAAAAAAACATCAAGGTCAGTGACCGCGCGACTATCTTCAATCTGATGGTGGGACTGGACGGCTATACGATCAGTTCCGGGATCATTTCCAGCGAACTCAATGACGACAAGATCGTCGCCATCCCGCTGGACATCGATGATCCCATCCAACTGGGCTGGCTCAAGCATCGCCAAGTCATCTTGTCACCGCTGGGAGAGCGATATCTGGAGCTGTTAAAGGAGCATATTCAGGGATATGGTTTTTCAGTGACACCGGGATGATTCAAGAACAAAAACACCCGCTCCTCCGAAAACAGGTAATGACCGCCAAAAGTTAGAAGTTTTTGGGGGCATTACAACGGAGATACGGGTGTTTTTGTGATGCTCAGTGTTTTATCTGGACTGGAATGAAAGCAATCGGCCGAGTGCCAAAAAGTTTCAGAAGGCTCTCCGCTCTGACCCCTGGCATACAGCCGCCGACCGAAGCCAACGAGAAATTTCATTTGAAAGGCCGCGGATGTTTCTCATTGTCTTGGGCCTATTGCTCTGCAAAAACTTCGATCAACAGGTGACAGAAGACCAGGTCGTCCATGTTTTTCAGATCCAGCCGGGTCGCTTCCTGAAATTTATCGATCCGGTACAAGACCGTATTGCGATGCAAAAACAGTTCTTTGGCGGCTGAGCTGACATTGCCCTGGTTTTCCCATAAGGCCCGCAGAATTGCCACCATCTCGGAATCGCTGAACCATTCTCGGTACAGCGAGTTCATCAAGGGGCTTTTTTTGACGGGATCGCTGATGAAAAAACTGATCGCCGAACGAGTGAAAGGAAACTCCTTTTGTCGGGTGCTGGCAGTCAGCTCCCGTTGGAAAATCCGGCGTTCCTCTTGAAAATTGGCGGCCAGGAGTGCGGGTTCATGATGAAAAGCACCGATAAAAACTTGTGTGTACAGATCGAAATCGCTGTCCAGAGCCTGGAACAAACCAAAAATCTCTTCAACAGGGTAGTTGGTGGCAGCTTTTTCTTCCACCAGGATCAACTCGGTTTCACTGATAAAAAAGCTGTCCGCCAGCTGCAGGAACATATCTTTGATTTCTGACAGCCATTCTTTTTGCAAAAAGCTGCCTTGCGTCCGCAGCCGGATCTGGATTACCCGGATACTGACAGTGGCTGTAGCCGGCTCCCCTTCAAACAAGATACGATACCAGTGGTGATCCCGAGCTGGATTTTCGGCCGGAGCCTGGGGTGCAAAAAGGGCGATCAGCTGCTGTTCTTTTGGCGTCAAGCTGTTTTTTTCCAAAAGAAAAAAACCCTGGTCGGTAGTGAGGGTAAAGTGTCCATCATCAGCGGAAGGTTCGTCGGAGAAGTGTCCTTCCGGAAAAAGTGCCTGTAATTTTTTACTGTCCATGGGGGTCATCCTTTTCTTAAGGGAGATCCGGCACAATCGCCGCCGGTCAACTTCTGCTTTATTCTAGCAGTTCAAAATAAAAAATGGTAGCTGTCTGAAAAAATCCCTACAAATCGGAAAACTTGCTTTAATCTTTTTACCTGTTAGAATGGTTCATAGTGCCTGTTATTTTTTCAGGCTGACAAGACAAAGGGGGTGATGAACCATGCATGACGATCACTTCCGGCAGGTCATCACCTGGCGGATCCATCGACATTCAACAGCTGGCGGGAAGACCGGTCGTTAAACCGGACGACAGCTTCCTGCCTGAAAATCAGGAGGATCGCACACATGTATATTATTGAAGGAAACGGTCGCAAGACACAGTCTGTCTGGGAGCATATCAAACGGCGACACACAGGAGACAAGATCTGTGTTGTGGGTTTTGCCAATGGCTTACCGGAGAACTATCTGCGAAACAAGCAGGTTATTTTTTACGAGGCGTTGCGACAGCGGGATTGGCTTGCTGAAGCCGAAACATTTATTGCCAAATTTGAAGAACAATTTGACGGCATGATTTTTTATGTCGACTGTACCCCGGAAGAGGCGGAGCGCTTGGCCGACATCGCAGCAAACTACCGCAGCCGCATTACAGTGACCGTTCACGGTGACGAAGAGATCCGTATCAAGGAACGCCCGCTGAAAAGAGCGGCCTGATCATCTCCTTATCAAAAAAACAGGAGGTGAAGGGGATGTATATCGAAGTGCTCCACACTGAAACCGTCAAAAATTCTGTTCTTTTCGGTGGCTTGCGACTGTTTCAAAAGACCGAATGGCGGCAGAATAAAAAAGCCGATGAATTGAAGCAGCTGTCCCGACAGCTACAAAATATGATGCAGCTGCATTTGACTACTGATCGGCTCGTAGTCGGCATACCGATGGCCAACTACGAGGTGATCTTGATGGAACTGGACAGTGTCGAACCTGGTGAATATTATCATCAGGTAGAGAAAATCATCGAATCCAACGAAGGACATTTCGTCAAAGTGACCAGGATCGCAGCGTAAAGCTGGCCGATCCCAATACAATAGAAGTTCTTTTTAAAGATGTCTCAAGCCCGGGGAGTGTTCGAATTCTCCCCGGGCTTGCTTTCTTTTTGTCTGATTATTGAGCAAGTACACTAACAGGAAAGTAAATTCGGTGACAAATTGTCACTTTCTCTGCTATACTGAGTACAGCAGAGAAATGGAGGTGGCGACAGTGGAAAAACTGTACAAAACAAGCCGCAATTATTTGATCCTGGGACTGGCATTGGGTGTTTTCTATCGGGAATTTACTAAGTTCAATGAATATACCGGTCCTACGCAGTTAGCCGTTTTGCATACGCATAC
Source organism: Enterococcaceae bacterium OF42-14pH9A (assembly GCA_027692465.1). Lineage (GTDB taxonomy): Bacteria > Bacillota > Bacilli > Lactobacillales > Enterococcaceae > Enterococcus_C. Next base: position 130,261 of record JAQEYU010000001.1, read on the forward strand.
CTTGATGTTGGGAATGTTCTTCTTTTTGATCCTGCTGGTTTTAGAAAAACTTTTTCGGATCTCGACAGCAGCCCGCTTCAAGCTTTTTTACCGCTTTTACAATACGGGACTGGGGCTGACTCTTTTGATGATGCTGATTCACGGTATTCTGACCGTGCTGGGAAAAGAAAGCGGGGCAGCGATTTCGGGGATTGCCGGATTGGGACACATCCTTCTGACAGTCGGTTTGCTGTTGTTTTTTGTGAGTCTGCACGAACGCATCAGAAGTGAAGGTTGACCAAAAGACTGAGGGCCAAGAGAACAGCGGGGAGTTATTAACCGCTCTTTTTCCGGCAGATCATCTGAGACTGCATCAAAAAAGACTCGTGCAAAGTGAGCGATCCTGCAAAAGTTGGACTGTAAAGCCAACCTCTGCAGGATCCGCTGTAATGCACGGGTCTTTTTTTGTACATCAGAAACTGCCGCCACCGCCGCCGAAAGTTCCGCCGCCGGAAGAATGGGTGGTAGAGCCGCCTCCACCTGATCCGCCGGAACCACCGGTACTTTTCGGAATCCGGCGAGTCGTAACAAAGGAATTGACCAGTTGGTTCTCGTTGACTGTCAGGTTGACATCCGAGTTTTCCTGATAGGAATAGGAGTAGGTACCTAACTTCAGCTGATACTTGGATTTGATGACCACAAAAAAGGCGAGGGTCGCGATTGCAGCAGCAGTTAATGCGATGACTGCCTCCAGCGGTGAAATCGTCTTGTAATAAGTGATCTTGCCGGTTTCTTCATCGATTCGGTAATGACCGCGGGGCACGCCGGCATCTACATAGGCATCTGCCTGATCGTAAAAGGCGGTCGCAGCAGCATAAGGCTGGTCGGAGGTCATGCCCTCTTTGACCTGCTCTTTGATATTATCGATTCGGCTGTCATCCAGATAGTCGATCATATTGCCGGAAGTAGAAATATAAAATTCCCGTTGGCCCATATCCAAAAGCAGCACAGCCCCATTGTTGTTGTTGCCTACTTTGTCACGAAGATAATCATCGGAAAATTCTCGAGGATCCCGCGTGTTGTCGGTGTTGGTGACGATGTAGACGTCGCCTTTGATTTTTTCACTCAGCGCCTGCGCTTTGGTTTCCAGCGCTTGGATCTCAGCAGCAGAAAAGAGCCGGGCACCATCTTCAATATGTGTGCTGTCAGCAGCGGCATTCAAAGGCAGGCCCATCATTGTCAAGAGAACTGCCAACAGTGGAATCAAAAAAATTAGTCGTTTTCTCATATCAGATATGCCACCCCCAAAAAGATCGCTGCCAAGACAGCAAAGATCCCAAAGCTTACCAGCCCCAGTTTTTTGTAACTGATCGGGAGGATCCCGGCGACTTTGCCGGTCTGGCCGTTCATCGCATAATAGAAGGTCCGCTTTTGCGGGTCATCCGCCTTATAAGTCACCAGCCAAATCGGCAGCAGCAGATATTCCTTTTGCTGCTTCAAAAGCTCCAGATGACTGCTGTTGGGGACAAAGGTGGAAAAGCTGCCGACTGTTTCCCGCAGCAGTTTCTCTGCATAGCCCTTCAGTTCCTTTTCTACCTCCGGCTCCAGTGTTTCGTACTCGATATCGCGTTTTTCTGCCTGGAAGCCCGATAAGTACTGGTCTTTGAAGGTGACCGCCCGTTCCAGCTGGAATGGCTGGACGGATTCCACCATCTTCTGTTGAACATTTTTTGACAGGGCATTTTTCACCAAATCGCGGAACTTGAAGCGCCCGGCCCGCCGGATGGAGTACTGCTTGGTTTCTGTGTATTCGACGTCACCGACGATCCAGATCCGAACCGATGTCCCGGTCCCGTTGAGGCCGCCTTCTGCCTCGGCATCGACATTCCAATAAGGAAAATAAACGCCTGTGAGTTTTTCCACCTGGTTTTTGTTGAAGAAATCTTTGGGGACGAACCATTTTTTCTGAGACCATTCCAAAAATTTCGCCACGGCTTCGTCTTTGGCTACTGCAAAAGGCAGGACCTTGTCCGGCAGGAATTTGCCGGACAGACGTCCCTTTAGCACTACCGGATTATGGCAGTAATAGCAGTAAGTCGCAGCTGTGGTTGCATCGGTGACGATTTCCGCACCGCAGTTGGGGCACAGATAAAGTTCCATATTGCCACCGGCTGTGTTTTCTGTCTGGCTGTCGGAGGTCTGGGCAGTCGCCGAGGGATCACCGGGACCACGGAGGCTGTCATCAGAAGCTTGTGACCCGGTGGGTTCCTCGGCCATCCGGGCTTTTTTCTGCTGCTCTTCAAACGCTGTGACTTCCGCTTCGGTGAAAATACTCAGACAGTAAGGGCAGTGAAATTTCTGGTCGGAAGGTTCGAAGCTCAACGGACCGCCGCAATTGGGACATTTGTGTGTAATTACGTCCATATTTTCGACCTGCCTTTTTTATTAGTCATCTAACGGGATTCCTTTGAAAGGTTTGCCGCAATGCGGGCAGAACTTCGGCACGCCGTTTGTCAGATCGACGACTTCTCCGCATTCCGCACATTTCATTTGGACTTTGACACCGCCGGCTGCCTGCGCTACCGGTTTGGGTTCACCACAGTTGCTGCAGAACTTGCCGGTATTTTGGGTACCGCATTTCGGACAAGTCCAGGAATCGGCTGCGGCTGCCTGATTTTGCTGATTCTGCTGCATCTGCTGATTGTTGTTTTGTGAAGCCTGGTTTAAGAAGCCGCCACCGGCATTCATCCCCATGCCCATTCCGACAAAACCGGTAGTTGCGCCAGCCTCGTTTTTGCCGGCAGCTTCCATTCCGCGAGCGACCGAACCTTGAACGTAGCCTTCTCGGACGCTGGGGTCGCCTAACATTGCCCCTTGGTTGCGCATGTTAATCAGTTGCATAGAGTCATCGGTGTAAGAAATGCTGGCAACTGCTACGGCTACGATCTCCATTCCCCGCAACTGGCGCCAGCTGTCATCCAGCACGTCGCCCATATACTTGGAAAGCTCCATGCTTTTTGACGGAACGTAGCTGATCCGTTGACCATCGGCAGACATTTGATTGATAGAAGACTGCAAAGCGGTCAAAAACTCATTAAGGTATTGTTCGTTGATGTCATTGATATCGACCTGTGTTTTATTTTTCGGAATTGCATTGGAATAAAACAAGATTGGATCGGTGATCTTGATCGAGTAGCTGCCATGAGCCCGCAGGAAAAGTTCGGCATTGTAAAAATTGTCGAAGTAGTTCAACGGAGCCGGGGTACCGAACTTGATCCCTTTGATTTCCTGCAGATTGATATAGAAGACTTGCTGTTTCTGCGGACTTACGCCGCCGAATTTAAAGCGGCTGAAAGTTTCTTTGACTGCTTCTTTCAAGGGACCGTTGAACATGGAAGGAGCGGCATCGTTTTTAACCGTGTAGTAACCTTCTTCAGCGGTGTAATCGATAATCTTGCCGCCGTCTACCAGCAGCATCATCATGTTGGGATAAACGTGAACCACCGAGCCGTCGGTGATGACATCTTCTGTTCCTTTTCGATTGGCGCCTCGTTTGTCGTCACGCCGAACTTTAACACCTTTTGTCATGACGGTGGTGTCGCCCATATCTTCCGGTTCGATGACCTCCAGCCATTGATCAGCCAGGCCCCCGCCGATCGTACTTGTTGCAGCTTTGATGATACCCATGAATTTTTCCTCCTTTTGGGATGTTTTCTGCAGCGCAGGAAGTAAAAAGCTCCGGCGCACAGCCGGTGTCGGATTTTTTGTTTTGTCCTCCGCAACACCTGTGTCTTCTAAAATTATAGCATAGCATAGGGATTTTCCCTTATCAGACGCAAGACTGATTTTTTGCCGAAAAAAATACTCGGTTTAACAGAAAACGCTTCTTCCCAGAGGGGGAGCTGTCGGCAGGAGACGGCGGCGAAATTTAGCAGCCGGGGGATTTCAAGGGTAGTTTTTTAAGCGGGTTTTGCGTATAATAGTAGCTAGTGAATTTTGCCGTTTTTTTCGGATCACCAAGGAAAAGCGGCAGACAGAAAGGGGAGAAATCCGTGGCGTATCAAGCACTTTATCGAGTCTGGCGTTCTCAGCGCTTCGATGATGTGGTGGGGCAAAAGGCCGTCACCCAGACATTGAAAAATGCTGTTTTGCAAAATCAGATCTCTCATGCGTACCTGTTCACCGGACCGCGGGGGACTGGTAAAACCAGTGCCGCCAAGATTTTTGCCAAAGCCATCAACTGCCCCAACAGTCATGACGGTGAGCCCTGTAACGAATGTGAGATGTGTAAAGCAATCACCGCAGGGGCGCAAGAAGATGTCATCGAGATTGACGCGGCCTCCAACAACGGGGTGGATGAAATCCGTTTCATCACCGACCGGGCCAAATATTCACCGACTCAGGCCAAATACAAAGTCTATATCATTGATGAAGTTCATATGCTTTCCACCGGGGCCTTCAATGCGTTATTGAAAACGCTGGAGGAACCGCAGGAAAGTCTCGTCTTCATTTTAGCAACCACCGAACCCCACAAGATTCCGGCAACAATTATTTCCCGGACACAGCGCTTTGATTTCAAGCGGATTGATACCAAGGACATCGCCGAGCACTTGGCCTATATCTGCGATCGAATCGATGTTCCATATGAAGCACAGGCGCTGACTGTGATCGCCCAAGCTGCAGAAGGAGGCATGCGGGATGCCTTGAGCATGCTGGATCAGGCAATTTCTTTTGCCGAAGGGACCATCACTATGAAAGATGTGATGGCCGTCACCGGTTCTCTGACCTATGAAATGATGGACCGATTCATGGGAGATTGCTTTGCACAAGATGCAACGGCTGCTCTGGAAGCTTTGGATGAGATCCTGGCTTCCGGTAAAGAAGCCCGCCGCCTGCTGGAAAATCTTTTGGTCTATTGCCGGGATCTGCTGCTCTATCAAAAAGCGCCGAATCTTTTGGCGGAAAAAAGCGGTTATCTGACAGCTGCTTTCAAAGACTTGGCCGGCAAGATCCCGTCAGCGCAGCTGTTCAACTGGATCAAGCTGCTGAATGAGACGCAAAATGAGATCCGCTTTACCAATAGTCCAACGATCTATTTGGAAGTGGCTACCGTCAAGTTGGCCGGACCGCCGCCCGCTCCCATTGCAGCTGTCGGTTCGACAGACAGCGGTCCGGCGACGGCTGCCGACAATCAGCTGGTGCTGGAGCTGCAGCATCAAGTGCGGCAGTTGGCAGAAGAGCTGCAGCAGTTGAAACAAGGAGGAACGGCTGCCGGGACAAACGGCTCCGGTGGCCACAATTCGCATCACAGCAGCAAAGACAAGGCGGCTGCTACTAACAGCAAATACCGGCTGCCGAAAGACAAGGTCTATAAGGTGTTGGAACAGGCGACTAAAGACGATGTGGTGAAAGTCCGCAATGTCTGGGGGGACCTGTTGATGATGTTCAATGCGCTACGCAAAGGATTGCTGGTCAATACCCAGATCAAGGCTGCCGGTCCACGGGGGTTGGTACTTTCCTTTGAATCCGAGATGGTCTGTCAAAAAGCCTCCGAGGATGAAGAACTGGCGCTGATGATCTCCAATAATCTCAGTCGGTTAATTGACGGGTATGCACCGGATACAGTCTTCATTCCCGAGTCGGCGTGGCTGGAACTGCGGCAGGGCTTTTTGAACCAAAGCGGGTCTCAAAACAGCAGTGAGCATACTGAACAGTCAGCTGTCTCACAAGCAGCCGGATTCGGTGAGCAAACAGCCGCTGTGCCCCAAGAGGCATCGGTGGCATTTAAGGCCCCGGAAAACTGGGCTGACAGCGGACTCATGGATGGTCTGACAGATCCGTCAGCCGCTGCCCCGGAAGACCGGCTGGTAACCAAAGCTGATGAACTTTTCGGCGATTTGACGACAGTTATCGATGATTGAATAAAAACAGAAAGTGAGTGATTGATATGATGCGAGGAATGGGCAACATGCAAGGTATGATGAAACAAATGCAAAAAATGCAAAAGGATATGGTGAAAGCACAAGAGGAACTCAATGCCAAAACCTTCACCGGGGAATCAACGAACGGTTATGTAAAGGCAGCTTTTACCGGCGATCGCAAAATGACAGGGATCGAGATTGCCGAAGCTATCATCGATCCGGAAGATCCGGAGATGCTGCAGGATCTGGTTATCATGGCAGTCAATGACGCCCTGACCAAGATCGAAGGTGAAACCGAACGGACCATGGGCAAATATACCAAAGGCCTGCCGGGATTCTAAACCGCAACAGATAAGGTTATGACAAGCGGCAATGCCGACAGCAGGAGATGACTTGAGATGCAATACCCAGAACCAATCGCAAAACTGATCGACAGTTATATGAAACTTCCCGGAATCGGGCAGAAAACTGCTACTCGGTTGGCTTTTTATACGATCGACATGAAAGATGAGGTAGTCAACGAGTTCGCCAAGTCGCTGCTGAGTGTCAAACGGGATCTGCATTTTTGCAGTATCTGCGGCAATATCACCGAAGAAGATCCCTGTGAAATCTGTCGGGACACCACCCGCGACCGCAGTACGATCCTGGTGGTGGAAGAGCCCAAAGACGTCATGGCATTGGAAAAAATGCGGGAATACCACGGCCTGTATCACGTCTTGCACGGTGTGTTGTCACCGGTGGAAGGTACCGGTCCGGAAGATATCAATATTCCGTCATTGATTAAACGACTTCATGATGATACCGTGAAGGAAGTGATCATCGCTACCAATGCCACGACCGAAGGAGAGGCGACTGCGATGTATCTGTCACGGTTGATCAAGCCGGCGGGAATCAAGGTTACCCGTCTGGCTCATGGACTTTCTGTAGGCAGTGATATTGAATATGCCGATGAAGTTACCTTGTTGAAGGCAGTAGAAGGCCGCAGAGAACTATAGGTTTTGTGCAATTGTTTTTTTTTTAGTACAATAGAGTTACAAGAGATGGAGGATACGCTTCGTGAACGGATTATTTATTACCATTGAAGGACCAGACGGCGCCGGCAAAACCAGTGTCATCAACGAGCTTTATCCGCGATTGCAGCTGATCGCAAAAAAAGGGATCGTCAAAACCCGGGAACCGGGAGGCGTCAAGATTGCTGAAAAGATCCGCCGTATCATTTTGGATCCTAAAAACGAGGAAATGGATGATCGGACGGAGGCATTGCTGTATGCAGCTGCTCGTCGCCAGCACTTGGTGGAAGTCATTTTACCGGCCTTGAATGCCGGCAAGATCGTGATTTGCGACCGTTTTGTGGACAGCTCTTTGGCTTATCAGGGCGCCGGGCGCCGTATCGGAATGCCTGAGATTCGTAAGATCAATGATTTTGCGACGGAAGGGACCAAACCGGATTTCACCTTATATCTGGACGTGGACAGTGATACCGGTCTCAAGCGTATCGAAAATGAACGTTCCGGCCCGGCCGATCGTTTGGAAATCGAAAGCCTTGAGTTTCATCAGCGGGTGCGACATGCTTACTTGAAGTTGGCAGAAGAAGAACCGGTGCGGATCCATAAAGTGGATGCCCGCATGCCGTTGACAGACGTAGTCGATGCCAGCTTTACCGCAATTACGGAAACTTATCCACATTTCTTTTGAGTTCAACGTGAAACAACAGTGATTTTCCGGCGAAAGCAGCCTGTTGAATCAGACGGCTGGCTTTGCTTGCACCGACTACATTTATGACGGAGGGATTCTCATGAAACTGATCATGGCTATTGTACAGGACAAAGACAGCAACCGTTTGGCAAATGAATTCATCGATGCCAACATCCGGGCGACGAAATTATCGTCTACCGGCGGCTTTTTGAAGGCCGGCAACTCCACCTTCATCATCGGGATTGACGATGAGCGAGTGCAGGAAACCTTGGATTTGATCAAAAAAACCAGTCAATCCCGTAAGCAATATGTTTCGACTCCGATGTCACTGGATATTTCTCTGGATGGCCAAGTACCTTATCCGGTGGAAGTGGAAGTTGGCGGTGCCACTGTCTTCGTCTTACCGGTGGAAGGATTCCATCAATATTAAAAGGAGCCGACAAATGGAAGAAACAGTCTTTTTGACGCAGCATCAGCCTTTTGTCTTCTCTCAGATCAAAAAAAGTGTAAAGCATGGGCGTCTGGCTCATGCTTATCTTTTTGAAGGGGACATGGGGACCGGCAAGCACCTGCTGACCAGCTGGTTGGCTAAGCGGCTGTTCTGTACGGAAGTAGTCGACAACGAACCCTGCGGCCGGTGCAACAACTGCCTGCGGATCGACGCCGGCGAACACCCGGATGTCCGGCTGATCGAACCGGAAGGCCAAAGCATCAAAGTCGATCAGATTCGACAGCTGCAGCAAGAGTTTGTCCGCTCCGGCTTTGAATCCCGGTTGCAGTTTTTCACGATTCGGCAGGCGGATAAAATGAATGCCAGTGCTGCTAACAGTCTGCTGAAATTTCTGGAGGAACCTCAGGGGGACTTTGTCGCTGTTTTGGAGACGGATGCACCCGGCAAGATCTTGCCGACGATCCAATCCCGCTGTCAGGTCCTGCATTTTGCACCGCTGAATCCGGCCGAGCTGGCGCAGCGATTGACAGCTGACGGCTTGACCGGGGAGTCTGCCAAGCTCTTGGCAGGGCTTACCAATAGTTACCAAAAAGCAGTTGAAATCTCGCAGGATGAATGGTTTAATGATGCTAAGGATGCCGTCGCACAATGGTACCTTTATTTGCGTAAAGGAGATTTGGCGGCCTTTGTCTATATCCAAAAGAAACTGACCGCACTGGCCAAAGAAAAAGAACAGCAGCGACTGCTTTTGCAGATGCTGATGCAGGCGTATCGCAAGGAGCGGGATGAGTTGCTGGTTCAACAGCAGAACCCGTTGCTTTTTGACAATACCCGAAAGAGCCAGCTGATCTTGGAAGCTGAACAGAAGCTGGCGGCCAATGTTTCTTTCCAGAACGTCAGTGAACAGCTAGTGCTGCGTATCCTGCAGCAGACGGTCGGAGATGATTGAACTGACAGCAGCAAAGAACAGCTGCTGATACCATAGAAAACAGGGGGGAACAGCCGATGGAAGTCGTTGGTGTCCGTTTCCGCGAGTCGGGGCATGTTTATTATTACGCCCCCGGCAAAGCCGAATATACTTATGATGAGCAAGTGGTCGTTGAATCCCAACAGGCCAAAATGATGGCCAAGGTGGCGATTCCCAAGATCGACATCGATAAAAGCGACCTGCCCCACGAAGTCCTGCCGATCCTGCACAAAGCCGGTGAACAGGAAATCCAAAAAGCCCGCCAGAATGTGGTGGATGCCGAGGCTGCGATGGGGGTAGGCAAACGTAAAATCCGCAGCCACAATCTGGATATGAAGCTGGTAGGAGTAGAATATACCTTTGACCGCAGCAAAATGATCTTTTATTTCACTGCAGACGGTCGGGTGGATTTTCGTGAGCTGGTAAAGGATCTGGCGGGAGAATTCAGAACCCGGATCGAGTTGCGTCAGATCGGCGTTCGTGATGAAGCCAAGATGTTGGGGGGACTGGGACCGTGTGGACGTCCGTTGTGTTGTTCGACGTTTCTGGGGGACTTTATCCCGGTGTCCATCAAAATGGCCAAAGATCAAGGGCTTTCACTGAACCCGACCAAGATCTCGGGCTTGTGCGGCCGTTTGATGTGCTGCTTGAAGTATGAAAACGATGAATACGAACAGGCTAAAAAGGAAATGCCGGATTACGGCAAAGAGGTCCAGACTCCTGACGGCAAAGGCCGCGTGGTGGGTCTGAATCTGTTGAACCGAATCGTCCGGGTTCGCTTGGTGGGTCGGGAAACCCCGGTGGAATACCTGGCCAGTGAGCTGGAATTCACCAAGAGCCGCGGGAAACCAAAAGCAAAAGCAGGTGATCAGCATGTCCATGGATAAACGGGAGCTTTACGATGGCCTGGCAAAAATGGAAGACGACTTGCGGACCACTTTGGAACAGCTCTCGGAAATGAAAGCCGCGCTGCAACAGATCGTCGAAAAAAATACGACACTGGCGTTGGAAAATCAGAAATTGCGGGAATACCTGCAGGAACTGGATGAAAAAAACAATCCGCCGGTACCGGAAACCGATCCGAGACAAGAGCCGGGCATGTCCAAGTCCCGCATGAATCTGGAGAAGATTTACGAAGACGGTTTCCATATTTGTCGCGAATCATACGGCGCCCGCAGAGAAAACGACGAACAGTGTGTCTTCTGTCTGGAAGTTTTGTATCGGGAAAGCCAAGCTTAAAGATACTGTCTGACGTCCGCCGCGGACTGCTGTGGGGGACGTTTTTTCATTGCTCGGCAGGTTGCAGAAAAAACGAACGGCACTGCCTGTTCCTGTATTTCGACAACTTGCAAAAAGGAGGAGACCATGCAAAAACAACAGAGCTTCAAAGGAAAATCCGCTTCCGGGACACTCTATCTGGTGCCCACCCCCATCGGCAATCTGGAAGACATGACGATCCGCTGTCTCAATACCTTGAAAACGGTGGATCTGATCGCTTCGGAAGATACCCGCAACACGCAAAAGCTGTTGAACCACTTCGAGATTGCTACACCTCAGAAAAGTCTCCATGAACACAATTATCAGGAGCGGATTCCGCAGCTGACGGCTTTTTTGCTGGGGGGGCGCAGTATTGCGCAGGTTTCGGATGCAGGTATGCCTTCCATCAGTGATCCGGGCCACGAACTGGTAATTGCCTGTATCGAGGCGGGGATCCCTGTGGTTTCCCTCCCCGGTCCGACTGCCGGCTTGACAGCTTTGATCGCCTCCGGACTGAACCCGCAGCCGAATCTTTTTTACGGTTTTCTGCCTCGGAAAAAAAGTGAGCAGCAAAAAGCACTGATTGAGCTGCTGCCCCAGACGGCGACGCTGATTTTTTATGAATCGCCCCATCGCATCGGTGAAACTGTCAAAAATATGGTGACAGTCTTTGGCGGTGAGCGTCAAGGGGTGATTTGCCGGGAACTGACGAAACTTCATGAAGAATACCTGCGGGGAACACTTGCAGAAATGGCGTCTTATCTTACAGAAACGGATCTGAAGGGAGAATGCTGCCTGCTGGTGGCCGGTAATCCTGATCCGGTGGGCTGGCAGGCTGTCGCCGAACCTGACACTGCCCGTTCTGTAAAAGAACAGGTGGAAGAACTGATCGCCACCGGAATGAAGCCGAATGCAGCGATCAAGGAAATCGCTCAGCGCCTTTCCAAAAAGAAACAGGAAATCTATAACGAATACCATGATTTGAACTGAACCTGTTTGAAAGCAGGAGGACGAAGCAGCGATCGCCACAAAATTGTGGGGCTGGCTGCTTTTTTGCGATTTGACAGACCGGGTTGCAAGGGTTATCTGCAGTGGGCAACGCTTTATTTTCCGAGGTCTCCGATTAAAATACGCCCGTTCCACTGTTTCGTGTGATAAAAGATAACATGAAAGGCGATAAAAATTCAGAAATTTCATTAATTCAGGAAAATCACTGGAATCTTCCGGATACCAGTGTTATGATTTCTCACATAGTAATCCAAAAGATGACCGGACATCATCTTTTGAGGGCTTGTGCGCGCCAAGCCGAAGTTGTTATGCAGAGGATTGGGGAAATAAAGGAGGAATTTGGATGGACTCAGGAAACATTGGATTTATCATCGTTTGTACCGGATTAGTATTTATCATGACACCGGCATTGGCTTTTTTCTACGGTGGCTTGGCACGGCAGAAAAACATTTTGAATACCATGATGATGGTGATCGCAGTCATAGGGCTGGCTTCTATTTTGTGGATCATAGCCGGTTACAGCCTGGCTTTCAGCGGAGGGAATTCTTTTATCGGGGATCTGGACAAGGTCTTTTTCAGAGGGGTTGAGACCACTGCTGTCGACGGTTTGCCGGAAGGGTTGTTTGCAGCCTTTCAGATGATGTTCGTTTTGATTACCACCGCGATCTTGACCGGTGCGGTGGCCGGCAGGATGCGTTTTTCGGCAATTCTGGTATTCTTGACAGCTTGGATCCTGTTGGTTTATGCACCGATTGCGCACATGGTTTGGGGTCACGGTTTTTTGGAAGAGATCGGCTCAATCGATTTCGCAGGTGGGAATGTGGTCCATATCAGTTCCGGGATTTCAGGACTGGTATTGGCAGCTGTGCTGGGGAAACGTCATCGGGAAAAAGACGAGGCGTTTGCACCTCATAATATTCCGTTCGTTGTCTTGGGGACCGGGTTGTTGTGGTTGGGATGGTTCGGGTTTAATGCCGGCTCAGCACTGGCAGCGGATGGTACCGCGATTCACGCACTGCTGACGACCAATACGGCAGCCGCTGCCGGAATGCTTTCTTGGATGGGAATCGAATGGGCGGCAAAAGGCAAGCCTTCCATTGTCGGGACCTGTACCGGCGCAATCGTCGGCTTAGTAGCGATCACGCCGGGGGCCGGTTTTGTTTCCATCGGGGCAGCGCTGATTTTCGGTCTGCTGGTTTCCCCGGTCTGCTTTTTCGGTATCCAACTGATCAAGGACAAATTGGGTCTGGATGATGCACTGGATGCATTCGGTTGTCACGGCTTGGGTGGGATCTTCGGTGGAATCATGACGGGAATTTTTGCCGATCCGGCTATCGGAGGCAAGACAGGACTCATCTTCGGTCAAACCGATCTCTTTATTGCTCAAATCCTCAGTATTCTCTTTACGCTGGCTTTTGCCGGAGGAGTCAGCTGGGTGATTATTTCGGTAATCAAAAAAGTGATGCCGATCCGGGTGAGCAAAGAACAGGAAGCAGCGGGGCTGGACCATGCACTGCATGATGAAAAAGCCTACAACACCACTTTAGGATTGGAATAAGCAGTCTGCTGCAGCCGTCTTTCAGCAACGGCTGCAGTTTTTCGTCATTGTCCCGGAACGTTCGTTCGGTTATAATAAAGGGGAATTTCAGCGGCCGGCAGCTTGCGGCTTGGATCAGGAGGTGGCAGGATGAGCGAATTGCAGTTTCCCTTGAAAAATGATACATCTCGTAAGATCATCCATATCGATATGGATGCTTTTTTTGCCTCAGTGGAGGAACGAGACAATCCGGAGCTGGCTGCCCATCCGCTGGTGATCGCCCGCCATCCCAGTGATACCGGTGGTCGCGGGGTAGTGACTACCGCCAATTACCTGGCCCGACAATACGGGATCCATTCTGCCATGAGTGCTCAAAAAGCTTATGAGTTGTGTCCGCAGGCCGTTTTCATTCCCGGAAATCATGAAAAATACCGGGAAATCTCTCGTCAGGTCAGAGAAGTTTTTCATCGCTACACCGATATCATCGAGCCGGTGTCCATCGATGAAGCCTACTTGGATGTGACGGTGAATAAAATGCAGCTTCAGTCGGCTGTGAAAGTGGCCCGTATGATCCAGCGGGATATCTGGAACGAGGTTCGGCTGACTTGTTCGGCAGGTGTCAGCTACAATAAATTTCTGGCCAAGCTGGCTTCTGATTATCGCAAACCTCGGGGGCTGACGCTGGTTGCTCCGGATGAGGCAGTGGCTTTTCTGAAAGCGATGCCGGTGGAAAAATTTCACGGAATCGGCAAAAAAACAGTGCCTAAAATGCATGAATTAGGAATTTTTACCGGAGCAGATCTCTACGAAGTCAGCGAGATGGAGTTGATCCGTCTCTTTGGCAAAATGGGCTATTCCTTGTTTCGAAAGGTCCGCGGGATCCACGACTCGCCGGTCAATGTCACCCGCGACCGCAAATCCGTCGGCAAAGAGCACACTTACGGCAATCCGTTGTCAACGGAAAATGAGGTTCTGGGACAACTGCGCCAGCTGGCTGAACAGGTAGCACTGGCGTTGAAAAAGGAAGGCAAGCACGGTCAAACGGTTGTCTTAAAAGTTCGCTATGCCGACTATACTACTATCACCAAACGCCACACTCTCAATCGGTATATCGCTGATAAAGAGGCAATCTTTTCTGAGGCCAGCCTGATTTGGGAAGAGATTCTAGGTTTGGAAAACGGGATCCGCCTTTTAGGGATTACAATCACCAATCTCGATCCTGTTACCTATGAGAATATCCTACTGCCATTGTGGGAAAAACAAGAACAGTCCGGGGGTCAGCCGCAGGAATCAGGATGAAAGGATTCGTGATCTATTCCGGGGCGGCAGCGGAGAGGGGTTGTGTTTTCTACGCTCAGAATGCGCCTGAAAAAACCGCAGATGCGACAGATGACGGGGGATTAGTAGGAGAAACTCTGGAAAACGAGAGAGATGTCTGATTACTTTGAAAATGGCTCAGATGATATACTGTGGAATATTAGGGCGTGTCTGAAAACTCCAGTGGCAGATATTTTGGTCCTTTTCACCGCAATCTGCGTCGTAAATGCTCGCTTATGCACCACATAAGATGCGCTTTACTCCTTGATTTCGGCAAAAAGTCCGCAAAAATCTGGATCCCCCCAGAGTTTTCAGACACGCCCTAAAATTTACAGTTCAAAAAACAGGAGCTGCTTTTTTTCGGCAATCTCCTGTTTTTTTCGGGTTTATTTTTTACTGAGCTGTCTTGGATAGCTGACTGTCGAAAAGTGCGGCAGGCTTTCAGATTAAGTCGTGCTTACGAATCTGTTCGTAACTTTCAGCAGCATCTTTGCATTTATCCCAGATGACTGCGTGTCCGGCAGCTAGAGAGCGGGGCACATCGATGATCCGCTGATTGCTGCTGCCGCGAAACTGGAGATTGAGATTGCGCTTGCTCAGTTCAAAACGGCCGTCTACCAGGATATCGATCGTTTTCAGCAGTTCCAATTTATCAGGAGTTTCCAAAAGCAGCTCTTCAAAAGTATAGCCGCTCCAACTCCAGATATCCTTCGTTGTCCCAAAGGTTTCCCGCACGCGACGGACCACCTGCAGGCAGACGGCAGTATTCAGAAACGGTTCACCGCCTAAAAGTGTCAGTCCCTGCACATAATCATGAGCGAGGTCTGCGAGGATGGTCGCTTCAAGTTCGGGGGTGAAGGGTGTACCATAACGGAAATTTTGCACGGCTTTGTTGAAGCAGCCTTCACAAGCAAAGAGACAGCCGGAGACGTAGAGGCTGTTGCGGACGCCTTCACCGTCAACAAAATTGAAGGGTTTGTAATCGGCGATGCGATGTTGGCTGTAAGTTTCTGACAGCCATTCTTGCGGTTTCGGATTGCGCATGACAAGACTTCTTTCTGTATAAGGTAGATGTGTTGAAAAAAGAGCGGCAGGCATAAGAATATCCGAACGACAACGGGGATCGGGAGCAGCTCTGCCGTTAGGGACAAGAGCCAGCGGGATCGCCGTATCGTTCGGATCGTTTCCGCTGCTGAAAACAGCATCTTGGTTTTCAGCGGTGGCCTGGTCACTTCATGTGTTTGACACGAGAAGAAATTTCTTTGTGACGGCCGTGAACCATCGGGCGGGCTTGCGGATTGCCCAGATAGCCGCAGGTCCGTTTTACGACATCGCAGGTCTTCGGATCGTGATTATGGCATTGCGGACATTCGAATCCTTTTTCAGTCGGAGTGAAATCTCCTTCGAAGCCGCATTCGTAACAGTGATCGATAGGAGTGTTGGTCCCCAGATAGCCGACCTTATCGTAGGAATAATCCCAGACCGCTTCCAAAGCTTTGGGATTTTGCTGCAGCATCGGGTATTCACAGTAGTGGATAAAGCCGCCGGAGCAGTATTTTGGATAATCTTTTTCAAAATCCAGTTTTTCAAAAGGTGTCGGATTTTTGCGGACATCGTAATGGAAGCTGTTGGTATAATAATCTTTATCGGTGATATTTTCGACTTCACCGAATTTTTCGGTGTCCAAACGGCAGAAACGGTCGGTCAAGCTTTCTGAGGGTGTGCAGTAGACGCTGAAATGGTAGCCGTATTCATTACCCCAAGTATCGGCATGGGCCTTCAATTCTTTGATGATGGACAAAGTGAAATCTTTGGCTGCGGTGTCTTGTTCCCAGTCGCCGCCGTAAAAGGCTGAAGCGACTTCGTACAAACCGATATAGCCCAACGAAACGGTAGCCCGCTTGTTTTTGAAGAGTTCGTTGACGTTGTCGGCCCGTTTCAAGCGTTTGCCGAATGCGCCATACATATACAGGATCGGAGCATTGGCCGGAATTGCTTCTTTACAGCGTTCTACTCGATAGACCAGCGCATCTTTGACGATTTCCAGACGGTCTTCAAGGATCTGCCAGAACTTATCCAAGTCACCGCCGGCTTCCATGGCAATCCGCGGCAGGTTCAAAGTTACGACGCCCAGGTTCATTCGACCGACGTTGACTTCCTGTCCGTTCTCATCTTTCCAGCCTTGTAAAAAGGAACGGCAACCCATCGGTACTTTGAAGCTGCCGGTGAGTTCCACGATTTTGTCGTAGTTCAGGATATCCGGATACATCCGTTTGGTAGCACATTCCAAAGCCAGCTGCTTGATGTCATAGTTGGGGTCATCAGGTGCATAGTTGATCCCTTTTTTGATGGAAAAAATCAGCTTCGGAAAAATAGCAGTGCGGCGTTCGCTGCCCAGTCCGTTGATCCGGATCTGCAGGATTGCCCGTTGGATTTCCCGTTCAAACCAGTTGGTTCCCAGACCAAAGCCCAGAGAAGTAAAAGGTGTCTGGCCATTGGATGTAAAGAGCGTATTGATTTCGTACTCCAGACTTTGCATCGCGTCAAAAATGTCTTTGCGGGTTTTTTCTTTGGCGTATGCTTCCCGTTTTTCCGGAGTTTCGATCCAGCGCTCGGCATCCTTCATGTGTTTTTGGTAATTCAACTTGGCAAAAGGAGCCAAAAGCTCATCAGTACGATCAGCAGAGCAGCCGCCGTATTGGCTGGAAGCGACATTGGCGATAATCTGTGAGATTTGAGCCGTAGCTGTCTGAATTGATTTTGGTGATTCCACTTCAGCATTGCCGATTTTGAAGCCGTTGTTCAGCATGCCTTTGAAGTCGATCAAGCAGCAGTTAGTCATCGGTGTATAGGGATGGTAATCCAAATCATGGTAATGGATGTCACCTTTTTGATGGGCGTTGGCGACATGTGGCGGCAGCATTTTCAGACCGATAGATTTGCCGACAATCCCGGCGGTCAGATCCCGCTGGGTGTTGAAGACATCGGAATCTTTATTGGCATTTTCATTGACGACGGTGCGGTCTTTGTTGATGAGTTTGCCGATGGTAAAATTGATGTCGGTCGCTTTGCTGCGGGCAAAATCTCGGCGGGTTCGATAATTGATATAAGCTTCTGCCAAGGCGTACTCATTTTTTTCCAGCAAAATGTGTTCTACGACGTTTTGGATCTCGTAGATTTTGACATTTTCCGCAAAACGTTCCACGATTTCGGAGTCCACCCGTTCCACGATCTCCAAGATCCGTTCATGATCCAATGGCGAAAGCGGCTGATAATCCACAGATTCCCGTTTGGCCTTGATCAGGGCATCGTAAATCTTCTGGTCGTCAAAATCCACCCGACGACCGTCCCGCTTAATGATCTTTATTTCGCGAAGGCGGGGATGAGAACCGAAAGTTGCAGCGTTCTCGCGTTTTATTTCCATCATACGGCATACACTCCTTATTGTGACAAGATCTGCTGACTGTGAAACAGCCGCTGACACAGCAGCGGGCGACCATTTTTTGCCGGTCGACTGCAGAGCCTGTCTTTCTTCAGGTCCTATCATATCGAAAAAAGCACAAACAGGCAACCTATATGTAGTGTTAAAATACTGAAAAAAACGTTGAAGAACACAAGATATTGTGGTAGGCCTTCTTGAAAAAAGAATGAAAGCACAAGAGAGCAAGCTTCAAACAGCTCTGTCATCTCAAAAAAAATACGTCGTTGCCAAACTCTTTTTCCGATAATAAAAAACGGCATTTTGATAAAAGTGCCACAGCTTGCATCAGGATACGCTTCCACTATTTTTAACGGACATCAGTTTTAAAGGTTGAAGACAGGCAGCTTCATTTATTTTATAGAAGAAAAGATTCGGCAGTGATTCGTAGGAAAGTTGTCGATTGACTGAATTCTTGTTAGTATGTAGCAAAGATCACCGGCGGTTGCAAGGCCGGCGGAAGGGAGCAGTTATGAAAAAAATCATCGATGTCAAACACCTCAGTAAAACTTACGGCAACCGTTTCAATGAGACCAAGGTCTTGGATAATCTGTCATTCAGTGTCGACGAAGGGGAGTTCGTCGGGATCATGGGTCCCAGCGGTGCCGGGAAAACCACGTTGATGAACATTCTGGCCTCCATTGCGCTGCCGACGTTCGGTACCGTGGAAGTTGCCGGCAAAGATGTGACCAAGATGGGGGAAAATCAGTTGAGTGATTTTCGCCGTCAGGATCTGGGCTTTATTTTCCAGGAGTTCAACCTGTTGGATACGCTGACGGCCCGAGAGAATATCATTTTGCCGATGGCTATCGATAAGCTGCCCATCAAAGAGATCGATGCTCGTTTGCACCATGCTGTGGAACTGCTGGGAATCACGCATCTGCTGGAGCGTTATCCGGCAGAGTTGTCAGTGGGACAAAGACAGCGGGTAGCCGCCGCCAGAGCAATCGTTGTCCGTCCCAAAGTGATTTTTGCCGATGAACCCACCGGCGCCTTGGATTCAAAATCTGCGACTGAACTGCTGCATTACTTGGCAACCGTTAATCAAGAAGAGGATGTTACGATCTTGATGGTGACTCATGATCCGTACACTGCCAGCTATTGCAATCGTATTTTGTTCATCAAAGATGGGGTCTTTTTCTCAGAAATCGTCAAAAGAGGCAGCCGCAAAGAGTTTTTCAATCGCGTGATTGACATGCAGGCGACGATTGGCGGAGGAGGCCGGCGCCATGCTTACTAAGATCTCTTGGCGCAGTTTTTTGCGCCAGTATCGGGATTACAGTATCTATTTCATCTGCATGATGCTGGCGGTGATGATCTATTACTCATTCGGAGCCATGACCAATGACCAACCGTTGGTGCAACGGGCTCAGCCGGATATCCAGATCTCCTATGTCCTGAGTTTGGGAAATCTCTTTATGCTGATAATTCTGGCCGGCTTTATGTTGAGTGCCAACCGCTTTTTCGTCGTAAAACGCTATCGTGAGATCGGTTTGTACCAGTTGTTCGGGCTGCGGAAAAGTCGGATCATTCTTCAATTTGTTATGGAAAATTTCATTATGAATATCCTGGCCTTTATTTCCGGGATCGTGATGGGGATCATCTTTTCAAAATTTTTCTCGATGATCCTGATCAAGGCGATGGATTTGGAGCTGGCCAGTCACTTTTTTATCTCGCTGCCTTCCATCTATGCGACGATGATCGTTTTTTTCTGGATCTATTTGGTAATCGCTGGTCAAAACGTTTGGCTGATCTATCGGCATCAGCTGATTGATCTGTTTGAAGCCAAGTCCCAGAAAACGATTCGGAAAATGCCCGCTACGGTCTGGACCGGGATTTTTGGCACTACGGGGCTGATTTTTTTAGTCGGCGGTTATTGGTTGTCTTTTTTCAGCCGGGATTACATGATCCGTTATATTTCCGCCACCGACAAATACGGGATCGTTTTCTGGCTGCCGCTTCTGGTATTAATCCTCTGTATAGTGGGGACCTATCTTTTTTACCGCTTCAGTTTGAAGGCATTGTTCGAGGGGCTGCGTCGGTTACGGCGCCGTTCCTATCAAAAACTGCGCTTTTACGCATACGGCAATGGTCGTTTTCAGATGTTGAACAATTGGCGCTCGCTGGCTTTTGCAACTTTGGCAACAGCTGCGGCGATCACGGTAATCGCCGGTGCTATCTCGGTAATCAGCATTCGTTCCCAGATCCTGTTCAACAGCAACCCCACCGATTTTCAGATTCGGGGAGAAGATACCGGAAAGTTGGCCCGGGCGATCACAGAAACAGGCGGGAAAGTCGAGGATCAGACTCTGCTGAATTTCAAGGTGACAGTGGCCCACACTACCCGCCGCTTTCTTCACAATGATGAAAGCCAACAGGAACAGTTGTATGATCTTTTGACTGAAGATGAATATGCCGCATTTTCCCGACAACATCCCGCGCTGCCAAAGATCCAGCTGAAAAATGATCAAGAAGCAGTCTTGTTCGATTATGAATACAACATATTTCGTAACCTGACCACAGTAGACCGCAAGTTTCTGCTGCCAAACGGTCAAAGCGTGCAGGTCACCCGGATTCATCCGGATTATCTGGGGGATGCCGAACTGCGCTACGGCGGCGGTGTGCTGGTGGTGAAGCGCTCCGTCTATCAAAAGGCCAGCGGTTTGACGTATCCGATTGCGATGGTTGACGCCAAAATGCCGAAGAACCGTACCTGGTCTCAAAAGTTGGGAGAAAGCCTGACCACCGGCTGGGGAGATGAGATCCGATACAAATACCAATACCTGGGCGGGCATTTGACGGCTGAATTTGTCAAGGGGGCAGTCGCGAATCCGGCTGATGATCCCGATACTTTGAGTTACAACCGACTGAATTTTACCAGCCGCTATCGGGAGCTGAGGCGCTTTCGCAGAGAATCAGGAATCTTTGTATATGTTGCAATCTTTGTGGGGATGACGGTCTCGGTTACCACCGCCGGTATCATGATGCTGCGGCAGTTTTCTCAGATGGGTAATGAGCGGCAGAACTTTTTGCTGCTGAAAAAACTGGGAATCTCTCGTGGTGCAATCCGCGGTCTGATCTATCGGCAGCTGGCGTGGGTCTTTTGGCCGCCGGTGATTCTGATCACCGGTCACTCCTGTTTTGCGATCCATCTGTGGGCGCAGTTCATCCATAGTGATGCCTATTGGCTGGCCTATCTATTCTGCCTGGTCATGGCGCTGTTGTATGTGATTGCCTACCTGATCACTGCCCACTTTTATGTC
Organism: Enterococcaceae bacterium OF42-14pH9A; assembly: GCA_027692465.1. Classification (GTDB taxonomy): domain Bacteria; phylum Bacillota; class Bacilli; order Lactobacillales; family Enterococcaceae; genus Enterococcus_C. Next base: position 151,134 of record JAQEYU010000001.1, read on the forward strand.
CGATCGGTAGAAAGTCAATAGGGTGCATCAAAAAAGTCGGTGGGATTTTGATTTTTGCAGACCTGTCGGAATCAAGAAGCTTATGCGCTGCTAAAACTGCGCATGTACGATGCAGCTTGCGATGAGAAGAACCGCAATAGCTGCCACTCAGAATAAAGCAAGCTGCTAAAAAGCGTTGAGAAGCCTGGTTTACCGGTCTTCTCAACGCTTTTTTGCTTGCTGCCTTGGGTCCTTTCTGCGCTATTTTGGGTGCAAGGTTGCATCTGCAATTTCGAGTCCGGCAGGCTCATCAAGCAGCCGGCTGGCGGGAGCGTTTTCGGTTGTATTCGGATCACCGACCATTCTTTGCGACTCTTAAGAAAAAATCAGGAAACGGCCGCACCTTTTTGCGATGTGACGAAACTGTTAGCGAGAAAGCGCTTGTTGATAGGGGTAATCGCTGTTCATTTTCAAAAAGAGACACTAGAATGGGAAAGAATCAGAAATCGGTACAGTTGGCGAAAGTTTTTGCTGCGCACTACATGAAGGATCTGATCTGTCGATGGTGCACCGGTAGAGCTTCTCAAAGAGCTGTTTTCCAAAAAATCAGGAAGCGGCAGCTCAGCGTTTGCGAGCCTGTCTACAAGAAATGGACCGGCCGTCTTCTGATCAAGCGGATTTCCATAACAAAAAACAGGAGGAGAAGACATGCGACAATGGTTGAATAAGCCCAAGACGCTTTATTGGCTGTCTTTTATCGGCAAGACGCTGTTTTATTTTGCAGTGATCCTCATATTGATCTATCTGTATCACTACCGCAATATCCAAGGCGGCAATTTTATCTATAATGAGTTTTAGAAAGCAGGTGACAAGATGTCTGTGACCAATATCATTCAAGCAGTCGACAGTTGGCGGGAAAAGACGCCGAATGCGCTTTGTTATCAAGACGGCGAAGTAGGCTATACTTATCGCCAGTTGGGGGATTTCTCGGAAAGACTGGCTGTTTATTTTGAGGAAGTGCTGGCTCCCAGCGTGCCAATCATGGTCTATGGCGATCTGGAATTTGAAATGCCGGCTGTGTTTTTAGCGGCTATGCGATCCGGCCACGGCTACATCCCGATTGAGGCTGATACCCCTAAAGAGCGGATCCAGTTGATTTTGGAGGTGGCCAAACCAGCGCTGATTATTGCGGTGGAGGAGTGGCCGGCTATCGCAGCTGCAGTACCGGTCGTGTCGGCAGCGCAGTTGCAGGAAGTTTTTACAGCTCCCGTCAGTGAGGCGGCAGTTGCCCGCCTGGTTCCGCTGCAGCCCAAAGAGACCTGTTATATCATTTTTACATCCGGGACTACCGGTGTACCCAAAGGTGTGCAGATCAGCCATGAGAATCTGGTATCTTTTGTCAATTGGGAGCTGCAGGATTTTCCTATTGAAAACGGAATGCGTTTCATGTGTCAGGCACCTTTCTCCTTTGATCTGTCAGTGATGGATCTGTATCCGGCTCTGTGTTCCGGCGGCACCTTGGTACCCATGAAAAAAGCGGTCATTGAAAACTTCAAAGAGCTTTTTATCCGTCTGCCGGAAATGCAGCTGGATGTCTGGGTATCGACCCCTTCATTCATGGACATCTGTTTGATGGAGCGGACTTTTGATGCAAAACGAGTGCCTACCCTCAAACTCTTTATGTTCTGCGGCGAAGAGTTGACCAAACAAACTGCTAAAACTTTGTTGGAACGCTTTCCTCAGGCACAGATCTTCAATACCTACGGCCCGACAGAGACGACGGTTGCCATTTCAGGTGTCCAAGTGACACCGGGGCTGCTGGCGGCTAACGACCGGTTGCCGATCGGCTATGTCAAAGAGGATACTCGGGTCGTGATTATGGAGGATAATCAGCTGCTGCCACAAGGGGAAGTCGGTGAGATCGTGATTGCCGGTCCCAGTGTTTCTAAAGGCTACATGAATAATCCGGAAAAAACGGCTGCGGCCTTCTTTCTGCTTGACGGACAGCCGGCTTACCGTACCGGGGATGCCGGTCGCATCGCACCTGACGGCCTGTTGCTGTATGATGGGCGGATTGATTTTCAGGTCAAGCTTCACGGCTTCCGGATTGAGTTGGAGGATATCGACCATCATTTAAATGAGATTCCCTACGTTCGGCAGGCAACCGTAGTGCCCAAGTACAAAGACCATAAAGTTCAACAACTGGTGGCGTTTATCGTCAAAGAAGCGGATCCTTTTGACAAGGAGTTCCAACTGACCAAAGCAATCAAAGAAGAATTGGCGGGGCGGGTGATGCCTTACATGATTCCACAGCGGTTTGTCTATGTGGCGCAGCTGCCACGGACGGCTAACGGTAAGATTGACCGCAAAGGCCTGATTAATGAGGTGAACAGCTGATGGTATTTCCTCATATGATCCCTTATGCCGATCCGACTTATTTTGTGATTCTGGCAATTGCGCTGCTTCCGATGATTGTCGCTTTGTTATGGAAGGGCAGACGGCTGAACGGTTACCAAGTCTTGTTGACGCTGTTCTTTTTGTATATGAGCTTTGGCGGCAAAGACTGGCACCAGGGAGCAGCGCTGCTCGTGTATGTTGTGTTCCAGACGCTGTTGGTATGGGGATATTTTTGTTATCGGCAAGAAAAAAACAACAGTAAAGTGTTCTATCTGGCGGTTTTTATGGCAATCCTGCCCTTGACTGCCACTAAGCTGACCCCTTTCTTTGCAGACGGCGCTGCCTCGATCCTGGGCTTTTTGGGAATCAGTTATCTGACCTTCAAATCAGTCCAGATGATCATGGAAATCCGCGACGGTATGATCAAAGAGTACCATCCGTTTCGCTACATTCAGTTTCTGTTGTTCTTTCCGACGATTTCATCCGGACCGATCGATCGCTATCGTCGGTTTGAAAAGGACCTGCTGGAAGCACCGGCACCGGAAAAATATGCCGAACTTCTGGAAAAGGGAGTCCACAATATCTTTTTGGGTTTTTTGTACAAATTCATCATCGGCTATTACTTTGGAGCAGTCATGCTGCCGGTAGTTTCCCGGGAATCATTGAGTCATGGCGGCCTGTCCTGGGCACTGGTGGGGTACATGTATGTTTACAGCATGTATCTGTTCTTTGATTTTGCCGGTTACAGTCTGTTTGCAGTCGGTACCAGTAACCTGATGGGCTTTGAGACGCCGCCAAACTTCAACAAACCCTTCTTGTCTTGGAACATCAAGGAGTTCTGGAATCGTTGGCATATGACGCTGTCCTTTTGGTTTCGTGATTACATTTACATGCGCCTGATGTTCACGCTGATCAAAAAGAAGACGTTTAAAAGCCGTGTGGTGACCTCGAATGTCGGCTACTTTGCCTTGTTTATGATTATGGGCGTCTGGCATGGACTTACCTGGTATTACCTGCTGTACGGCTTTTATCACGCTGCCTTAATCTGTCTGACAGATGTCTGGCTGCGCTTCAAGAAAAAACACAAAGGCCTGCCTTCAAATCGGCTGACCCACTGGCTGTCGGTCTTTCTCACCTTCCAAGCCGTTTGTTTCAGTTTTCTGATTTTTTCCGGCTTTTTGGATCAGTTGTTTTTCCGCCGTTAACGCAGGGAAAGGCCTCTCGGTACCGCAACTGTTTGCGAATCTTAGCAGATACATTCAATTTAAATAAAAAGGAGTAATCATCATGGAAGAGACAATTTTTGCTATTTTGGAAGAGATCACCGGAACAGACGAGGTACGGGAAAATCCCGATGTCAATCTGTTTGAAGAAGGACTGATGGATTCGATGGCAACGGTCCAGCTGCTGGTAGAAATCGACGGTCAGCTGGACGTTCAGGTTCCGGTTTCCGAATTTGATCGGACGCTTTGGGATACGCCCAACAAGATCATCGAACAAGTCAAGAAATTGCAGGCTTAATCATGAAGAAGAAGCTGTTGTCGATTTTCGGCCCGCTGGTTACCGCCGGACTGCTGCTGGCGGCGTTGTTCTTTTCGCCCTTCAAGATCGATGCCGGTAATCCGGCCTTATGGGCGGAAGCTGCCAGCTCTATGTCGGGAAATGTCCTGCGGGGCAACTCTATCAAAAATAACGCTGTTCGCTCCGGCAAGTACGTTCCTTTTTTCGGATCTTCGGAACTGAGCCGCATCAGTCCGTTTCATCCGTCTGTTCTGGCACAAAAGTATAAAAGAGATTACACTCCCTTTCTTCTGGGGGCTCCCGGGACCCAGTCGCTGACCCAGTACATGATGATGCAGTCGCTGGGAAGTGACCTGGCCCACAAGAAAGTTGTCTTCGTCGTTTCGCCGCAATGGTTCATTAAAGGCGGGGTAACGCGGGCTTATTTCGATGCTTATTTTTCCGAACTGCAAACGTATATCTGGGCTTCGGGGATTAAAAAGGTGACCGAGGAAGATCGCTACCTGGCTCAGCGGCTTCTGGCTTATGACAAAGTGCATCACGATGCCGATCTGGAGACCATGCTGGCAGTGATTGCAAAAGGGGAGGCGCCGTCTTCTGGTCAGCAGGATCTGGCTAAGCTGCATATTAATCTACTGAACAGAGAAGATGAGCTCTTCAGTGAGATCGGTCTGGTCTCCAAGCAAAAGAGTATCGATAAAGCGGCAGCGCAACTGCCCAAGGATTATGATCCTCTGTCTTTGGATGAGTTGGCCAGTCAGATCGGTGCAGCAAAAACCGGAAACAATTCGTTCGGGATTTCCGACACCTTTTACGACAAACGTCTGAAACATCGGTTGCCGAAGCTGAAGGATTCCCAAAGCCGGCTGGATTATCGTTTTTCAGAAGAGTTTGCGGATTTCCAACTGGTTTTGAGTCAGTTGGCCGAAGTCGACGCTGACGTGTTGTTCATCATTCCGCCGGTGAATGAAAAGTGGTCGGATTTTACCGGACTTTCACAGGAAATGCTGCAACAATTCGCTAAAAAGATCAAGTTCCAGATGCAGGCGCAGGGATTTCATAATATTGCCGACTTTACCGATCGAGCGGCTGAGCCTTATTTCATGGAAGACACGATCCACTTGGGCTGGCGGGGCTGGTTGGCAGCCGACCATGCAATCGCACCGTTTTTGGACCAGGGAATCACTAAGAAAGAGACCTATCACCTGCAAGATTATTTCTTCACAAAAGAATGGCAGGAACGCTCCCCGGAAGAACTTCCTCACACCGGAGACACAATCCATTGACCAAAACTCTTTTTGCTGTCCACGGCTAAACAGTCGGCAGCAAAAAGAGTTTTTTCTAATTGTGAAGAGCGCCTGAAAACAATGCGGTCCCGGTTAATCGGGTATTTTCAGAAGCGCGGGAAACGTCAGCTGCCGACTCGGCTCACGAAGCGAAGAAGCTGAAAATAACGAAACGGTTTTTTTCGAAAACTGCCTGCTGCGTGTTATAATAGCTTTTGATCAAAAGATCGAGCGTCTGCAGAGGTCTTGCTTGAAAGGCAGGAGTGCCGTGAAAAATGAAAAAGATGCCAAACGCCGTCAGTTGAACTGTTGCTGTCCAGAGCAGCAACAATTTCAGCCTTTTATGGCAGCAGGGGTCCTTCTTTTTTCAACGGGCAGCCGTTCAGTATATTTTTAAAGGAGCAGATAAACAATGCTTGAACAAAAAGATGAACAACTCTTGATCGATCTGACCAGTGCCAGAGGGGTCCCCGGAAACGAAGAAGAAGTACGGGAGATCTTTAAAGCCTACGCCAAACCGTTTGCCGAAGATATTTTCTTCGACGGTCTGGGCAGCGTGATCGCCAAACACGTAGGTGCCGGTGGCGGGCCGAAGATTTTTATTTCCGGTCACATGGATGAAGTCGGCTTCATGGTCACCAAGATCACTGAAAAAGGCTTTATCGAATTTCAAACACTCGGCGGCTGGTGGGGCCAGGTCATGTTGGCACAACAAGTGGAGATCAAAACACAAGACGGCAAGCTGATCCATGGTGTCATCGGTTCAAAACCGCCCCATGTCTTGACTCCGGAAGTCCGCAACAAGCCTTACGATATCAAAGACATGTTCATCGATATCGGCGCTTCTTCAGCGGATGAAGCAAAAGGCTGGGGCATTCGTCCCGGGGATATGATCACCCCTTACATCCAATACCAACGCTTAAATGACAGCAAGTTTCTGCTGGCCAAAGCCTGGGATAACCGTGTAGGTACCGCCGTTTCTCTGCGGGTCTTGGAAAATCTGGCCAACGAAGGCCATCCTAACTGCCTGTTTGCCGGCAGTGACGTGATGGAAGAAGTTGGTTTGCGGGGAGCACGTACCAGTACCCACTTGGTGAATCCGGATATCGCGATTGCATTGGATACCGGGACAGCCGGAGACACACCGGGGATGAGCCCGAAAGAAGCCGATTCTGTTTTAGGGGAAGGACCGCAGATCTTGATTTTCGATGCTTCGATGGTTCCTCACAAAAAGCTGTTGAATTTTGTGATCAGTGTGGCTGAAGAATTGGAGATCCCGTTCCAGTATACTGTGATTGCCGGTGGCGGAACCGATGCCGGTCAAATGCACCTGACCCGTGACGGCGTGCCTTCTATTGCAATTACGGTGCCGGTTCGTTATCTGCACTCCCATACTTCTGTAATCCACGAAGACGATTACCTGAACACGGTAAAACTGGTGACAGAAGTCGTTCGTCGTTTGGACGATCAAAAAGTAGAAGAATTGCGCAGCTACTGATTTTAACAGTGTTTTTAGACCGAGCAGATCTGCTCGGTCTTTTTGTGGGAGGCAATCGTTTCGGTTGGACGAACAGACAGCTTCAATGATACAGTGGATAGGGAATAAAACAGAGCTGTCTGCCAAATGCAGCGGCTGTTTTGGAGCGAATTTAGACACACTCTGGTCACGAAAAAACAACAACAGGAAGGTGCGAGCATATGAAATTAACAGTCTTGGGATGTCTCGGAGCATATCCTTATAACGGAGCAGGAACGACCGGCTACCTGTTGCAGTCGGAGGGCTTTAATTTACTGGTGGACTGCGGCAGCACGACGCTGGTCAGACTGGAAGAAATTTTGGATCCGTTGGCGTTGGATGCAGCTATCATCAGCCATTACCATCACGATCACATTGCCGATCTGGGTGTACTGCAATATTATTGGCAGCTGCATCCGGAGCGTGATCCGCAAAAGATCCTACCGCTATATGGACATACGTTGGACACTGTCCATTTTGAAGAGCTGAGTCTGGACAAGGTCACGGAAGGCCGTCCTTATTTCGAGGCGAAACAGTTGGAATTGGGTCCGTTTTCTGTTACATTTATGAGGACGATACATCCGGTTGTTTGCTATGCAATGCGGTTTGTTGAGAATAGTACAGGTAAAATATTTGTGTTCACCGGCGACTCCGGTTATCTGGCAGACTTTAAGGAGTTTGCCGCAGACGCCGACCTGTTTTTGGCGGATACCTACCTGTTTGCCGGCAATGAACGGCACAAAGCTCATTTCACCAGCAAAGAAGCCGGCGAACTTGCCAAAGAGGCGCGAGTGAAACGCCTGGTCCTGACCCACCTGCCTCAGTTCGGAGATTTGAAGCAGCTGCAACAGGAGGCGGCCGACGCTTGCGAAAACTCGGCTATTGTAGAATTGGCAGAAGTCAAAAAGGTTTTTGAGATCTGAAGCTTCTGCAGCTTTGGCAAGCAGTGATTCGATGGCAGTATCGAAGCTTTCGGCAGGTAGTCGTCAAAAAGCAAAAGAGGAGACGATCTGAATGATTTTTGTACCGAATGAAAACAATGACCCCCGTGTGAACCTGGCAATTGAACATTTTCTTGTTCATGAAATGCCTTTGGATGAGCCGATTCTGTTGTTTTATATCAATGAGCCTTCGATTATTATCGGGCGCAATCAAAACACGATCGAAGAGATCAACAAAGATTATGTAGAAGAACACGGGATTCATGTTGTACGTCGTCTTTCCGGTGGCGGTGCGGTCTATCACGATCTGGGAAATCTGAATTTCAGTTTCATCATGCCTGATGACGGCAACTCTTTCCGCGATTTCGAAAAACTCACCAAACCCATCGTTGCGGCCCTCCACGAAATGGGTGTCGAAGGTGCGCAGTTGAAGGGGCGCAATGACCTGGTGATCGATGATATGAAGTTTTCCGGTAATGCCATGTATGCGACGAACGGTCGGATGTTTGCCCACGGAACGATCATGTTTGATTCGGATATCAATGAAGTCGTCAATGCCTTGAAGGTTAAAAAAGACAAGATCGAATCAAAAGGGATCAAATCAATCCGTTCGCGGGTAACTAATATCAAGCCGTTTCTGCCGCAGGACAAACAAGACATGACCACTAAAGAATTTCGTCAGGAGATTCTGTTGAAGATTTTCGGTGTCACTTCTGCCGATCAGGTTAAAACCTATGAACTGGCTGATTCCGATTGGACAAAAATCAATCAGATCTCAGAAGATTTCTATCGTAATTGGGACTGGAATTACGGCAGATCACCGGAATTTGATATCGAAAAACGCCATCGTTTCCCGATTGGCTCCATCGAGATCCGCCTGAATGTGCAACAAGGCAAAATCACGGAAGCCAAAATCTACGGTGATTTCTTTGGTCTCGGAGAAGTCAAAGATGTGGAAGCGGCCTTGGTGGGCACAAAATATGACAAAGAAGCATTGCAAGCAGTCATTGATCAAATCGATGTGAAGAAATACTTTGGCAACATCGAAAAAGAGGACTTGCTGACATTGATTTATTGAAGACAGCAAAGCGGGAGGGAGCAGATTCTTCCCGTTTTTTTGACCATTGTTTTATGAAGCGGTGTGACCTTTAGGATTGCCGGGTGGACCAATTACCGATACAATGAAAACAAGAATTGAGTGTGTCCGAGAACTTCGCTGAAGAGTCAGGTGCACCTGAAAACTCCAGTGGCAGTTATTTGGTCCTTTTCAGCGCAATCCGTATTGTAAATGCGCAGCTTTGTATTACTATTTTACCCGGACTGGAATTAAAGCAATCGGCCGAGTGCCGAAAAGTTTCAGAAGACTCTCCGATCTGACCCCGGCGTACAGCCGCCGGCCGAAGCCAATGAGAAATTCCACTTGAAAGGCAGCGGAAATTTCTCATTGGCTTGGGCCTATTGACTTCAAACTGACAGTAACACCACTGATTTTTCAAATCAGCGGTGAACTGTCAATAATTTGCAAGTTCTTCTTAGCGGATTCTGCTTAGAAGCAACTGTATGCGTAACGGGCCTGATAGCCATTCAAACGGTAAAACCTGTACGCCGGGGTCAGTCTCCGAGCCTTCTGTAACTTTTCTGGATGTATCCGCCAAGAAGACGGAAGAGACAGCACATGACAGCATCGTAGTGTACTTTAAGGGAAATGTGGGGAGCCACCCTCCCTTTGGTCAGCTGATATAGTTCAACTAAAGTAGAGCTCTCCAAGTTGAGATGCGGCGGTGACCACCCTCCCTACGATCAGCTGGTACAGTTCAACTAAGGCAGAGTTCGCCAAGTTGAACTTGCAACTCAGCTTGCTGAGGTTGGAGTCGACCCTGTACCGCGATGATTGGCATGCCAACTGGCTCTGAAGTTTTCGAGTAAATTGATTTGATTTCTGACTGGATAGAACACTACAATAAGCTGCTCTTTACTCCTTGATTGCGGTAAAAAGTCCACAAAAATATGGATTTCCCCGGTGTTTTCAGGCACCCCCCGGTTCTGTGAAGCGGATTCGTTGAAATCATGTGATAAAGCGCGGCTTATGCAGCACATAAGCGGGTATTTACAACCAGAGCACAGCGCGAGCGATTGAGGAATATTTTCAGATATTTTCCGGTCTGTGAAAGTGAGGAGATGGCATGGAGGAAGAGCAATTTCAACAGCTGCAACGATTGACCAATGAGATCGAAAAAGTGATTATCGGCAAGCGGGAAGTGATCCAAATGACTCTGACGGCGATGTTGGCAGGAGGACATGTTTTGTTTGAAGACATTCCCGGTGTCGGTAAGACGGTCATGGTCAAAACATTGGCCAAAGCGATTCAAGGGAAATTTTCCCGGGTTCAGTTCACACCGGATCTGCAGCCCAGCGATATCTCAGGGGTTTCCATTTATAATGAACAAAGCGGACAATTCGAGTTTCGCCCGGGACCGATCTTTACTACAGTACTGTTAGCCGACGAGATCAATCGGACGGCTCCGCGGACGCAAGCGGCACTTTTGGAAGCGATGTCAGAAGGGCATGTCACCATCGACAACCACACTTACGAATTGGATCGAAATTTTTTTGTATTGGCTACTCAAAATCCTATCGAATACGAGGGGACCTTTGTCCTGCCGGAAGCTCAGTTGGACCGTTTTTTGTTCCGCCTGGCGATTGGTTATCCTGTGCTGGAAGATGAACTGCAGCTGATGAACGGTCAACAGGAACGGGCGCTGGCGGATGTTCATCCGGTTTTGACGACTGACGAATTGTCCCGGTTGAAAAAATCGGTAGCTGAAGTATATGCAGATGAACTGGTGACCCGCTACGCATTGGAGTTGGTGCGAGCCAGTCGGGAGTTTCCCGGTGTCCGTTTAGGGGTGAGCCCCCGCGGCGGGATCGCCTTCATGAAAGGGGCCCGCGCCTATGCGATGACACAAGGGAGAGATTATGTGACCCCGGAAGATCTGCAGCAGATTTTGCCGGCAGTCTTCAGCCACCGCCTGATCCTGCAAGGCGGTGGGGCTTCAAAAGAGCGGACTGCGGAGGTCCTGAAGGGAATCATCGAACAGGTGGCCGTTCCCGTCAGGAAGAAAAAATGAACCGTTTAAAGCAGTTCTTCAAACTGCTGCTGGCATTGGCGGGATTGGCAGCTGCTGCGGCCTATGCCGCGATCTTCAATAATACCTCGGGATGGCTGCTGCTGAGTTTTTATCTGGGTTTTCTTTTGTTGAACCTGGCGGCGCTGCTTTTTCCTTTGAAAAGGCTGACTTTTCAGACGAATTCGCCGATTCGGACTGCGGTTGGCCGCCCGTTTTCCCTGGCACTCACTGTCAGCAGCCGCAAAGCTTACTGGGTCCCCGGACTGAGTCTGCAGCTGCCGGAGTATTCCGTTGAAAAGGTTTTTTTGGCTTGGTATCGCGGTCGGCTTTCGGAAACCGCTTTTGAATTGACTGCAGGAAAAAGGGGAATTTTTCAAGGAACGGTTGTCGAAGCGGAAGCGGGGGACTGGTTTGGTTTTTTCACCAAACGACGCCGGTTTCCTATTGAACCGGAGATTATCGTTTTACCGGAGACGGATGCTGACGCAGCGAATTGGGCCCTTGAAATCAGTAAACTACACCGACTGGACGGATTTGGCGAGCGTACGGCCCATATCCGAAATTTTCGCGATTATCGCCGAGGGGATCCATTGAAGCTGGTTGACTGGAAACAAAGTGCTCGTCAGCGGGATTTGATCATTCGGGAGTATGAGGAGCACCGGGAAACCCCGACGATTCTGCTGTTTTGGGGCCGAGATAGTGAAGACTTCGAGCTGTGTTTGAGTCGTTATTGGACCCTGCAAAATCAGCTCAAAGGACAGGCTGAGCTGCAACAGTTTCTGGTCACGCAGACCGGTACAGCCGTGCTTCGAGACGAGCGGCAGTTTGCGTTGGCGCTGGGCTTTGCTGAACTTCCCCCGGTCCCTGAGTTTAAAAACAAGCAGCTGCTGATTTTCACAACAACAGTCGATCCGATTTTGACAGCACAGGTCGCCCTTTGGCAAAAAAACAATCAGGTGTCTGTATATGATCTTGCCGAATTGTCGCCGGTTGCTGTGGCTGACTTTGAAACCCGATCGGGAGAAAAAGGAGGGCGGCTGACATGAGCCAACGACTCCGAAGAAAAGGGCTTTATGCATTGGCTGCTTTTGTCAGTCTGGCCGCTGTTTTGCAGCAGTTTTTATCTGTCTATCACTTTGAAGATCGCCAATCTGCTGTCCTTGTGACCGGGGCTGTCTGTCTGGCGTTGGCGCTGCTGCCTAAAGGTTGGCTGCGTCTACCGGTTGTTTTGCTGCTGTTTGCCTTGGGAATCTACCACTATTTTCCTTTGGGACAGACATTCGGTCCAGGGTGGTTGGCGGCAGTCTGGCGACAGTTGCGGCCGTTAGTGATTCTGGTTCGAGCGGAAGGTTTTGGTCGGACGCCGTCATTGCTGGCCTTCAGTCTGATTATGGCAGCCGTGGTTTTGCTGGCAGCGTTGATTATCGAGTATGAGCATTTTCTCGTGAGTTATCTGCTGATGCTGGGTTATCTGCTGCTTTTGGTTGTGTTCAACCATTTGGATCCGCTGCTGCAGCTATTTTTGGTGACTGCCGGCGGTTTCTTTTCCTGTGGCTTGAAGCAAAATCGCAAGCGGGGACTGCAATCTGAAGTACGTTATACTGTCGGTGGACTCCTGCTGCTGGTTTTGTTGGGGGTCGGAGTCCGACAACTGCCGGATACCTTGCTGCGGGATCCTTTAGCCAAACAGACTGTGGCAGTCCGCAATTATTTCAACGAGGCCGGGCTCTACAGCTACATTGAGAGTGTCGGCGTTGGCGGCAATACCCGTACCGGCTTCAGTGAGGATGACGAAGCACTGGGAGGCGCGATGGTGGATGATGACACGCTTCTTTTTACTGCTGAACAGCTGCGACCGCATTACTGGCGGGTCGACAGCAAAGATGACTATACCGGCAAAGGCTGGCAGCGGCAGCAGGCGGGGGAAAGTATCGTTTCCTTGGAAAACCGCTTCACGCCTGCGATGTTCGAACCATTGCTGAATTATCCGCAGCAGCAGCGGATCGATCTGGAATTCATGACCAGAAATACCTATCTGCCGCTTCCTTATGGCGATACGACGATTGGCCTAATTTCCGGTTTTCTCGGCTTTGAATATTCCCACTTGAACCAACGGGTGGATCTGATCCCGGAAGAGGCGCCCCAGCGACGGGTATATCTTGAAACCAAGGAACCGGATTACCCGGTTGAGAAGCTGGAGGCGACTAAGCTGCAGCTGCCGGAAGACGAGGTAGACTATCTGCAGCTGCCAAAAGAGCTGCCTCAGCGGATTGGCGAGTTAGCGCAGGAGGTGACCAAGGAGCAGGATACAATGTATGAAAAAGTGGCTGCAGTCGAAGCTTACTTGAGCGGGTCGCCGAATTTTCGCTATTCCAAGGTGGATGCAGTCGCTCCGCTGCCGGATCAGGATTATGTCGATCAGTTTTTGTTTGAAACCCGAGTCGGCTACTGCGATAACTTTTCCTCGGCAATGGTGGTCATGCTGCGCAGTCTTGGCATCCCGGCGCGTTGGGTAAAAGGCTTCAGCCAAGGGGAGGCTCGTCCAAGTTTTGAGGCGCGCAAAGTATATGAGATCAAGAACCTCAATGCTCATTCGTGGCCGGAAGTCTATTTTGCAGGCTACGGTTGGATTCCCTTTGAGCCGACACCGTCCTTCAGTAACCCGGATCGCCCGGGGACCGCAGTGACGGATGAAGAGACTCAAGCATCGCAGGCTGTGGAAGAAGCTTCGACTCCTGCGTCGAGCAGTGAATCCGCAGCAGCTTCGGAAAGTACTGCCGTTTCCACCACTGAAAGCCTTCAGCAGACGGCGTCTTCAGCAGATGCTGGTACTGCTTCTGATCAGACAGTCAAACGCGACTGGGGGATGCGGGAAACGGCAATTCTGGCAGGCGGCTTATTGTTGGCAAGTGCAGTGGGCTTTTTACTTTGGCAGCAGCGACTGATGATCGGACTCTGGGGGATCATGACCTTCAGCCGGGACCCGTTTGCGGCCGGTTATTTGTTCCTTTTGAAGGAGTGGGAACGCCTGCTTTGGCGGCAGCCGTCAGAAAATCTGCAGCACTATGCTCAAAGACTGGCTACCGTTTATCCCGAGCAGTCCCGCGAATTTGTCCGTTTGACCGTGCAATATGAAGCTTATCTTTACAGTAGTCAGTCATCTATAGAAAACAGCCGTGACCACTTGCAGGCAGCCGAAAAAGAACTTTACCAAGCACAAAAAGTCGCAGCAAAAAAACGGCGGACCCGAAATACTTCTATCTGACAACGATTGAAAAAAAGGATTCGCAGCAGTCCCGAAAGTTTTCATTGGGGATTGCTGCGGATCCTTTGCTTTAGAAAGCGGCAGTCCGACGGCAGTTTTTATTTACAATTTCTGAAGAGTGTGACAGGATTAGAGAAGCTTCAATTTCTGATGGGATACGAGTTTTTGGGAACTGATGGATGTCAGAGTAAACTGTAAATGCGGCTACATAAAATGCAGAGCAGGCTGAAAAGGCCAGCCTGCAACAAAGAAAGGATAGATAACAGGATGATCAAAATTCGTGAAGTTCAGCCGGCTGATGCCGCCGAGATTTTAGCGATTTACCGACCTTATGTCGAAAGCACCCCAATCACTTTTGAATACGAGGTGCCTTCTGTCGCGGAATTTCGCCAGCGGATCGAGACGACGCTCTCTCGCTATCCTTATATTGCTGCGATCCAAGAGGGAAGGATTATTGGCTATGCTTACGCGGGTGTTTATAAGGGACGAAGCGCCTATGATTGGAGTTGTGAAGTGACGGTTTATCTGCAGCAGGAAACCGCAGCCAAAGGTGTAGGGACGATGTTGTATCAAAAATTGGAACAGATTCTGCAAAAACAAGGTGTGGTCAACCTGACCGCCTGTATCACAGAGGGCAATCAGCGAAGTGTCGGATTCCATGAAAAGTTTGGTTATCAGACTGTCGGCCGTTTCCCGAAGATCGGTTATAAGTTTTCCCGCTGGTATGATGTCGTATGGCTGCAAAAAGAGCTGCAGCGGCCTAATAACCCGGTGCAGCCCTTTATCCCCTATCCACAGTTGGCAGATCTGATTTGGTAAAGTTTAGATCCCCAATAAAGAGGCGCCGGCAATCGCCGCTGCGACTGTAATCAGTAAGATCCCCAAATCGAAAAGCTCGTGACGGTAGGTTCCTTTGCGTAATTCTCCGGCAGCGGGTGCTGTTGCCCAGATGCCGCTGAGAGTGAAAATCACACCAATCACCAAGCTGATGAGACCGATTGTATTCATGGCTATCCCTGCTTTCTTTTTTTCAATTGTAGCAGTTGCTGCCGGAAATTGAGTGGGTCTTACTGACACAGTCCGAACAGTTTTGTAAGGCCTGTGTTTGTGCCGGCCGGTTGCAGCAGTTCCTTCAGCAGCAGTCGTTGAGTGAACATTTTCGCAGTAGGGTGTCTGTCTTTTGACTGATTTCGGTAAAGCATATGAGCAAATCTTAAGAAAGGTCAGTCTGCAAGTCGTTTCTTTTTACATTTGCTGCAGAAGTGCTATTATAGCTATGTTGACCGAGGGAAATCGGCGGACATGACCTGTTAGTCAAGGGGTTAAGACGCCACGTTCTCAGCGTGGAGGCACGGGTTCGAATCCCGTACAGGCTATATCATTAGAAAAGGTTGATGGAACAGGCTTAGTAGCTTGTCTGTCAACCTTTTTTCTTTTGACTTAAAATAGCCGTTTGGGCAGAGATTTGGGCAGAGTATTTTTGGAGTGTTATTCAATAACATCCACACTGCTGATAGCATCACCGAATGTATCGGCTGCGTCCCTGTCCGATTCGTCCAGAGCAGTGACGTACATATCCATGGTTGTCTTGTAGCTGGCATGACCCAATCGCTCTTGGATTACTTTAGTTGGCACTGTGTTTTTGGCTACTAAGTAAGATGCGCTGGTGTGTCGGAGGTCGTGGAAACGGATGTATCTTAACCCTTCTGCTTGCATAAAACGAGCCCACTGTCTTCTTAAACTTTGGGGGATGCAGTGAGTGCCGGTACGTTCATCAATAAAAAGATAGAGCCGGTCTGGATTCACTTTTAATTTTTTCCGGACACGTGCATTTTCATCACAAAGCTGGCGCACCATTTTTAAATAGTCTTCTGGTACAGCCATAGTTTTTTCGTCAGCATTTTTCAGACCATCTTTTCTAATCCAGTGCTGGACGCCTTCATCGTCTAATTGAGAAACTATCCGCTGATGAATCCAGACCATTTTTTCTTCGTGGTCAAAATCACTCTCTTGTAAGGCTGTTATTTCGCCTAGACGCGCTCCGGTGATAATAGCCGTGTAAATCATCACACGGTCTTTAAGTGGGGCGGTGGAGGTTTTTAACGCCTTAAATAGTTGGTTAATTTCTTTTAGATTGTAAGGAGGATAGACGTGCTTTTTCTCTCCGGTCCGTCTCGTAAATTCAATGTTCGCAGCAGGGTTGCTATCAATCAGTGTGTATTCTTTTTTAGCGAGGTTTAGCACATGGGCAATTACATTTAGAAACCGTTGTTTCGTTTTTCTGGAGACCGGCTTATCCTTATCTTTCAGATACGTTGCGGTGTCGATAATTTTTCGAATTTGGAACGGTCGAATCTCTCGTAGTTTTTCATCGCCAATTTCGGGGATGAATCGTTTCTCCATGATAGACTTGTAGCCTTGATAAGCAGCATCGGAATCGAGGAGGGTCTTCGCATCTTCAATCCAGGTATCTTCAAAAAAGGCTTTTAAGGTGATGTTGCGAATGTTTTTGTATCCATGTTCTTCTAGCTCTTCGATGAAGTCTTCCAGTGCTTGTTCAGCCTTGCGTCTATTCTTGGCATCTACAACATCGCTTTCTCGAATAGGGTTGCCTTTTTTGTTATATCCAGTCGTGACACGCAGGCGCCAGCGTCCTGGAGAAATTTCTTCGACTGATCCTTTTAGTCTTTCAGCCATTTGTATCAACTCACTTTCTTTGATACAATAGGCATAGCGAAATAAGCCTATTGTATAGGGTTATTTGTCTTCAGCGCATCCACTAGCTTGCCGGCGGGGGGATGCGTTTTTTTTAATAATCTATCTAAACTGCTTCACTAGAAAGGATATTTCTATCTTCCTGATGAACTGGTTCATCTAGAAATATAGTTTCTGTATTGTCTTCCATCACAAGAGTTTGTTGATATTCTTCTGCAAACATAGTCTTTGTAAATTCTGCTGTAGGATCAATCTCTTCGACTAATTTTTCTAAATCGTTCACTGTACTTCTGAAAAATTCTTTTCGGTAGTTGACTTTATTAACACGATGATCAGAAAGACGCTTATGCAATGTATTTTCAAGATTAACAGCATCATCGCTGAAAATTAAAGCGTGTACATCAAATTTAAACGGGACAGATGCACTCCCAAGTTCATCAACGCGTTGTTGAGGTTCTAAACGTCGAGTCATACCGATTTTGAAAATGTTTTCTCCAAATGAGCCCAAGTTAGAAATTACATATACATACCCAGCTTTACCCATTGCTAGACTTGTGACTTCTTCTTTTTTCTCGGCTACTGAATCAAGTTGACGTTGCAATTCTTTAAGATGTTCCTCTAATTGTAGAATTTTAGTCTCATCCGTTTCGGCAGCTAAGAGTTCCTTATTTCTCTCCATTTCAGCTTGATATTTAGATTCTTCTTTTTCAAGTTTCTTCTTCTCGGCAGCAAGGGCTTGCTGTTCCTCTTTTTCTTGTCTTATCTGCTCTCGAATAGCCTGTTGTTCTTCTTTTTCCTTTTGTCGTTTAATATAATACCGATATTCTATGTCGACTAATTCGATATACAAGGGTTCAATTTCAGTAATAAATCGAGTAATTGTTGGAAGGATGGAACGATTTCCTTCTGCAGCGATTGTTGTGTATTTATTGAAAATCAAACTAACTTTTTCTTTAGCCTCATTAAGTTTTTGATAACCAAGCTGAAACAGGAGTAATTGCATTTCAGCTTGCAAGCCAATTATCATTAATTGATAAATGGCCTTATTTGCTTTTGTATTATACCTATCTTTGTATTTTTCAAGGACAGTATTAATTTCTTTTCTAGTTTCGTTTGATAGCTTGCGAAGTTCTCTTGAGTTATCTGAATGGAGAGGGAGTTTAATAATAGTATCAATTAATCCATCTGTTTCTAAATATTCGGCTGCCACGAATAATTGATCTTCGAATGTATCATAATCGGAGCGGCTACCCGTATTGAATCTTTTATGATATTTTTTTAGCCCTACAATCTCCGATTTAAACTTACGAGCCTGCTTTAAGTAGCGATTGACTTCTTTCATTAAAGAATCTCGCTCTTCATTAAGTGATCCAATTTTATTTTCGTTTTCAGAAATAAACAATCTCAGTTCGGCAACTTCATTTTCTGCGTTAGTGATTAATGATGCAGCCTCTGTTTTTCCTTGATCAATGAGTGCTTGCCTTTTTTGGGCATTTTCAGCTTCTAAAATATCTCGGATATCTTTCATGACACTTTCTTTGTCAGCTAGTGCTAGACCAAGTTTATAATTGTTTGATTCCAATTCAATATTTTTTTCAGTTAAGGACTCAAGTTTAGCTTGCTCTTGAGTGATTGTTTCTCGTAACTTGGCTAATTCTTTTATTCGTTGAAAAAATCCCATGGTGACCTCCTAGTGGTGATGATATTTTTATTTTCCATATTCTAGAAACCACTCTCGAACTTTAGGAGCTATCGATTCATCTAATTCATTATCCCGAACAAAATCCTCATAGTTGAATGCTTCCAGTTCAAAAGCGTGAATATCTACGAATTGTTTTACTAGATGTTTAATAGCAAACTCTTCTGCCTCGCACTCCATCTTTGAGTGCAGAGTAAAAGATGCTAGATATAACTCCTCATTTCCTTGATGTTGAGCGGCATGCCCAAGTTCATGCAGAAGTGCTTTGGTCATACAGAACTCAGAATAGCTTGAATTAATTACTATTCTGTTCATGCCAGCGATGTAATGGCCTTTAGCATCCAAATTAGGATCATAGCTTATTGTCACGCCAAGCTCTTTTACAATTTCCTTAATCCGTCTGTCCAATTGGCAACACCTACTCTTTGTTTTTCAGATAAGCTTCGATAATTCCGCGGAGAATATTGCGATCATTCTCTGTCAGGGGCTTACCATTCGAAGACATGACTGTTTTCAGCATTGCTTCTACTGGGTCTTCATCAATATTCACAGATTTTCTGATATCCGTTCTTCCAAGTAGGTAATCAGTGGATACATCAAAGAAGTCTGCTACCTTTTTGATTTTATCTCCAGATGGAATACTTCTTCCCCAGTTTCGGATACTTCCCTGGCTTAAGTCCAATTTTCTTTCAAGCTCTGCCATGGTCATAGCGTGTTCGTTAATAAGTTGTTTCACGCGGTCTAGTAGCATGATAGGTTCTCCTTCTAGCCCACAAAATATACAATTGCAAAATTTTACCTTATTTCGTTGACAAAACGAAAATTTTGCAATATACTCATTTTGTAAGCGAGTTTTATACGGCACACAAAAAGCTGATAATACATTATTAAACGTCCGCCAAGACACTGATGTAATAGGTTTCTTGTGTGTTGTATTTCTTATGCTTACATTATGCAATATTTTACAATTTAGGTCAACTGTTTTGTAAAATTTCTGTGTAAAATTTTCTATTGATGGAGGTGATACGAAAATGAATCAAAAAGAGATTGATGAAAAAGATAAGAAACTTTTAGCGGATTACATTGTACCTGGAACTGTTGCACTAATTACAACCTTAGTCGTGTTGGCTATCCTATTGCCATTTTTACTAACCAGGTGAGAAACATTGTTAGCAAGGTGGTGGCCGCAGATACAACTATTGGGGTAGCAATGCTTCTGATTAAAAAACGCTTGATTTCTTCTTTATCAATTTCAAAGAAGTGAAGTCCTTTTGATGAAACTCTTACTGAATCATAGATTGCATTGCCTTCTGAGTCAGTGTTGGTTGCTTCCCGGAAAACAAGCTGTTTATTCATAAGTCTTTGAAGGTAATAGTTATCAAAACCATTTTCAATTTGGCTGATGGGTATCATTCTATCTGCGTAATGATCTGAGATTTTGTTTAAACGTTTGAGAAGTTTTCTTTCGTTTTTAATAGTCACATCATCCATAAAATCAGTCCTTTGCTCTTTAGCAAAATTATACCAGAAGGACGTTTAGTTACTAATAAATTTAGAAAGTAGGTGAAAAGGAAATGTCACTAAAAGATGAAGTAAAAATTGCGTTGATCAAGAAGGGATGGTCTCAACGAGAATTGGCCAGACAAATGAAAATCACAGCAACTTATTTGCAGGATATTCTAGTTTTTAAACGCCGACCTGTTGAGCGACTACGTCAAATGGAAAATCTGTTAGATGTCGATTTAAGCAAATACATTCGTGAAAGCGAGGTGCGTGAAGATGCCACAGACATTAGCACTAGTAAATCTTGAAGACCTGCGAGTGATTCTGTCAGAGAAAGCCATTGAGAATGAAATATGGGGTTCTCAGGAGGCTGCCGAATATCTTGGCTCATCCGCTTCCACAGTCAATAAGGAAGCCGAGGCGGGGGCTATTCCGGGGGTTAAAGTCGGAAAAAATTGGAAGTTTTCATCCATCGCTCTTTACGAGTATGTGGCAAGAAAAGAATTTGATATTTAAAGAGGAGAAGGAAATGAAAAAAATATGGTTAGCAGCATTGGCAGAAGATCGTCAGATAAACGCTAGAAGGGTACAAGCTATTTGCTATCTGAGTTTAGCAGCTAATTTCTTAGCGGTAGCTTTGCTGATTGCAGTACTGATTAAGTACCTATTTTAGGAGGCGCGAGCTTGATGATAAACAAAAAAACTGACTCGGCCGGCAAGCTCGGAGTCAGTCAAAAATAATACTACATGTCCATTTTAACATGGGCAGAAGGAGAAATCTAATGGACAAAATAAATGAACTAGTTAATCAACTACAAGAAGAATGCGAAAAGAAGAATGTACATCTTCTCGTATCTGTAACTTTTGAAAATGGCCTATGTCATGTGGCCAGCTGTGGTTCCGGTGCAGGTGCCTATATCAATTTTATGAACATCAAAAAGGCTACCGCCAAAGCAATGACCAAATCACCTTGCGATTGTGAAGCCTGTGAGCTTGCAAGAACCGAACTTGGCTTACGTAGTAAACGGAATGCATCCAAGAAGCCGCATATCCATGTTGTAGACATGACTGGGGATGACACTGATATCGATTCTATTTTGAAAGAAATTTTCGGAGGCGACGATTAATGGAGCAATTAGAAAATACGATTTCTAGCATGGAAGTAGCTGAAATGGTTGGGCGTCGACATGACCAGGTGCTACGCGATATCAACAAAATCAAAGAACATTTAGCTGACCACAAAAGTGTGGTGAGTGAATTATTCATCGATTCGAACTATGAGGACAGCACTGGTAGGAAACTTCCTTGCTACTTGCTTACCAAAAAGGGATGTGAATTATACGGTACGCGAATGACTGGGGCGAAAGGAACCCAGTTCGCTGTTGCTTATATTGAACGATTTAACGAAATGGAAAATCACATAAAAGAGCAGCAAATAAGAATCCCTTCATCTCCACAGGAAGCTCTCCGTCTGATGTTTGAATACCAAGAAGAGACTGGCCAAAGGGTTGAGGACGTAGAAAACCGTATTGTGGATCTTGAAGAAAACGTTGTACTGAGTGCTGGTGATTATGGCTACATTACTCGTCGAATCAATCAGCGCGTGGCAGAAGTTGCACGTGGTTTTGGAAAGCTGAACAACAAACAACGTGGCGAACTCCATCGAGATATCAATGGAGGTGTGAAGAAAGTCACTGGTGTCAGTACCCGAACCCAACTGCGCCAAAAACATTTTCAGACAGTCCTAGACTATATCACTGATTGGGAGCCTTCTACAGCTACGAAGACTATTGTACGTCAAATGTGCCTTGACCTTGGTGACGAAGATGAGTAGGGCAGAGGGATTAGCTCGTGGCAAGATGTTGGCCGATGAATGGTGGCGCCAACGTTCTCCAATCATCAAAGCACAGCAAAATATCGACCGTATGAAAGCGAGGGCTAACGATGACCGAAACAGTAAATGATCCAAAACCAGAACTAAATCTCATGCAAAAACTTGCAGAGATCATGAATGATATCGAACGAATTCCCAAGCGTGGCCATAATGATTTTCATAATTATGATTATGCTTTGGAAGCAGATATTAAAGACGTGGTGAGGACTGAGTTAGCTAAACGTAAAATCATGATGTTTAGCAACGAACTAAGCCGTACTACTTTGTCGGTCACAACAAAAAAGGGGGCCACAGAACAGATTGTCACGCTTGAAGTGGAATACACCCTGATTGATTCGGAAAGTGGCGAGACCATTAAATTTGTAGGGTATGGAGACGGGCAAGACGCAGGGGATAAAGCCGTATATAAGGCGAAAACAGGAGCCTTAAAATATGCTTTGACTTCTCTTTTCTTGATTCCTACTGGTGATGATCCTGAAAAAGAAGGGCAACCTTTGCAACCAAAATATATCAAAGATGACCAGGTTCAGTACTTACGTGATTTTATAATGAAAACAGCAAATATTGCTGGCGGGCCTGCATCAGAAATTGTTGGGGCACTTAAGCAGCAATTACGAGTGACGGTTGATTTTGAAAAGTTTGATGAGCAAACCTTTGAAGCCGCAGTTCTTATTTTGTCAGATTGGCAACGGAAATATGAGGAGCAAAACCAAGCTCGACAGAACCAACAACCACAACAGACTCAAAACAGAATGCAATGGGGGGCAGTGTAATGAACGAACTGATGACCTTAACTCAATTTGAAGTCCAATTCGAACCAAGCGTGATTGCGGTAAAAAACGAGGACAAACTGACTGAAATGGTGGAGAAAACGGCGGAGCATTATAAGTCACTCGTTTTTTCTGATGAAAATATTCTGGAGGCAAAACAAGCCAGAAAAGAACTTAATGATATTTCCAAAATGATTGATGACCAACGGAAGGCTGTCAAAAATGGCTATTCTGCACCGTTGAATGAATTTGAAGGCAAGATGAAGAAACTCACCGGAACTATTAAAGAAGTTTCGGACAACATTAATGCTGGTATCAAAGATTTTGATGAACGGGAACGTCAAAAACGTTCTGAGGAATTAAGCCAGAAAATCGCTGAGATTGCCGAAGCCAAGGGCGTGCCTTTTGAAATGATTCCAGTGCAGCCTAGTTGGAGTAATAAGACTGGATTTCTTGGTAAGAAGATGCTGGAGGAAATCGAATCAGCTGTCGATATCGCCTGGAAGGAATTGGAACGAATCGCTGGCGACAAGAAAGTAATCGTCTCTTATGCCACTATCAAAGGCCTAGAACCTGATAGCTGGATGGAAATGGTCGAACAAGGTCATTTTGCGGCTGAATTGATGCCTTTGATTGATAAGGCGGCCGAGGACAAGGCAAATCGTTTAGCCAAGGAAGAACAGGAGCGTAAGGCCAAAGATGAATATGATGCCGCCATTGCTCAAATGGAATTGGAAAAGCAGGAGCAGGTCGGAGAAGTGATGATCGACCGGGAAACTGGCGAAATTGTTGATGAAGCACCTACCCAAGTTCCAGAGGTTGAAACCCAAACCGTTATTCTCCAATTAACTGGGACTATTCATCAGTTTCAGGCACTGAACCAGAAAATAGTCGAGCTTGGGATTGCTGTTAAAGAGGTGGGCTGATGTTTGGGACCATCATGGCCATCGATGGCAAGATGGTCAAGCTCAAGTTAGATGAAACATTGAATGCTGATTATTTAGAACTATTAGCACATGGTGGTCAAAATCATGTGGATATTCGCCTAATCGATAACCGGGGAATTACAGGCAAGCAAAATAAGGTGGCACACGCTCTTATTAGCGATGTAGCCACCTGGTCGGGTGATTATCCGATTTTGGTCGAGCAGTATCTCAAATACTACTTTATGGCCGAATCCGGTTATTGGTTTTCTCATGCAAGTGCCACACGGTCACAGGCGAGGGAATGGATTGATTTTTTGATTGAGTTTGTTCTGTCCAATGATGTCCCGTTGCCGAAGCGATATGAGCATTTGACTCAGAACACGAGCTGGTTTTACTACTGCCTCAAATATCGGAAGTGTTGCATTTGTGGCCAACATGCCGACGTGGCTCATGTAGAAACGGTCGGCATGGGTAGAAATCGACAAGAGATTGATCATAGTGACCATCGTTTTATGGCCCTTTGTCGGAAACATCACACCGAACAGCACACAATCGGCATTCTACTTTTTTTGAAACTTTACCAGATAATCCCAGTGTACCTGGATTATGAAGAACGAAAGAAACTGCATATTGGCGGTTGATATCGAGGAAGGAGAATCCTTTTTGGCAGACAACAAGAAATACTATTACCTCAAATTAAAAGATAATTTCTTCGACAGTGACGAAATGGTTGTGTTAGAAAGCATGCCGGATGGCTATATTTACACCAATATACTTTTGAAGCTTTACCTAAGAAGCCTAAAGTATGATGGCCGCTTGATGTTTAATGACCGAATTCCTTTTAACTCAACAATGTTGGCTCAAATTACTCGCTGTAGTGTTGGTGATGTCGAACGGGCAGTAAAGATATTTGAGCAGCTGAACCTTATTGAGGTACTGGATAATGGGGCAATCTATATGCTTGAAATCCAAAATTTCATTGGAGAGTCTAGCACGGAAGCAGACCGAAAAAGAGCCCTGAGAAATAAGATTGATCAAGAGAAAAATTTTCTCCTGTTACAAAATGACCAAAAGACAAATGTCGGACAAACGTCGGGACAAATGTCCGACAAACGGGACAAGTCGTTTGTTGAAAATGCTGATAAACCAGCGTTTATAGAGGATGGCGGACAAATGTCCGACAAATGTCAACCAGAGTTAGAGATAGAGTTAGAGAAAGAGTTAGAGATAAAGAAAGATATATTGTCGGGTAAACCCGACTACATGCCAGCAATCAAAGAAATAATTGATTATCTCAACCGAAAAACCAATTCAAACTATCGACCGAGTACAAAAGCAACACAGACCAAGATTAAGGCTAGATTAGTCGAGGGGTTCAGCATTGATGATTTTAAGCGAGTTATCGATATCAAATGTGCTGAATGGCTCAACGACGCTAATATGTCTCAATATCTTCGGCCGGAGACGTTGTTTGGTACAAAATTCGAAAGTTATAGTCAGCAAAAAGGCCCAGCTGTTAAAAAGCAAGTAACCCAGAGCTATCAGGGGTACCAGCGCCCGCAGAAAACGGAAGTGCTGACAGACTGGGAGTCACTAGCCCAATCGGCCCAACGAACGCCTGAGGAACAAGCGGCCATGGAGGCTGAATTAGATCGTAAACTAAAGGAATTCTACAAGGAGGAACCCAAATGATTAACAATGTCGTATTAGTCGGGAGATTGACCAAATCTCCTGACCTAAAATATACAGCCAGTGGCCAAGCGGTTGTTTCCTTCACTTTGGCTGTGAATCGGAATTTTACTAACCAAAATGGAGAGCGTGAAGCAGATTTCATCAACTGTGTAATCTGGCGCAAGGCTGCTGAAAATATGGCGAATTATGCCAAGAAAGGGAGCTTACTAGCTATCACTGGTCGAATCCAGACTAGGAATTACGAAAACCAGCAAGGTCAACGTGTCTATGTGACCGAAGTTGTTGCTGATAACTTCCAGTTGCTAGAATCTCGTCAGCAGTCTCAAAACCGTGGTAACGAGATGCAAAATGCCTTCAATCAGGCATCAAATAGTCGCAATCAAGCCCCAATCTATAACAATAGCGCACCAAATATGCCACAAAGTAACGCATCTACACAGCCGAACATTCCTGGAATGGATGCATAAGGAAATACGACTGCAGGGATGCCAAATTTTGGCCGAGATCCTTTTGCCAATCAAGGTACTAATCTTGATATTAGTGATGATGATTTGCCGTTTTGATTAATCAATTGGGAAAAGGAGAAAAATAGCATGAGAATTGTGATCCAAGGCAGTGAACTGACGGTTATGCTTAAAGCTGATAGAGACTTAACCACACAAGAAATTGTGATGGGGCATCAATTATCAACTGGCAACTTTGAGGCTCTTTTCGTCTCCGACGAGGAAACAGTGGATGAATATGACATTGTGACACCATCATCTACGGAGACAAAGACACGGCCAGTTCCAGAATATGTACAAGTCGAAGTCATGTGCCCTACCTGTGGCTATCAGGGAAGACCGACAACTAGATACGGAAACACTTATACAAAATGTCCAAGTTGCGATGCTAGATTACACAACAAACCAGCAGCCGATCATTTTGGTGAGAAGGATAAAGCAGGAAATTATTATCACGCGTATGAGCTGCTACGCCCAAGAAATGGTGGTTTGACACAAGAAGAACAGGAACTTCTGGAGCAGATGCAGTCTGCTGATTAATACGATTGGAGAGGAGTTTTCCAATGGCGGTAAGAAGAACTAGGAAAGGAGGCTCGGGAGTGAAACGTATTTTGAATTATCCAGGAAGCAAGTGGTCTCTTGCGGGCTATATCAGCGAAATTATGCCGGAACATACCACTTACCTGGAACCATTCTTCGGGTCTGGAGCAGTCTTTTTCACGAAAGACCGCTCCAAGATTGAAACGATAAATGATCTTGATGGTAGACTAATCAATTTCTTTAGAGTGTGCAGGGAGCAGCCAGAACAGCTGGCTAGAATGGTCGACTTAACACCCGTCAGTCGTCAAGAGCAGCAAATGGCCCTTGAGATTTCTCCGGATCCATTAGAAGATGCACGCCGTTTTCTGACACTCTCCTGGCAGTCTATCGGTGGGATTCAACGTAGTCTCACCGGATGGCGGTCTAACATTATCACCTATGGGTCAAAAACAATCAATGAGTGGGTTGGACTACCGGAGCTGATTTTTGAAGTGGCAAGCCGTCTGAAGGAGACGCAAATCGAAAACCAGGATGCGCTCCAACTGCTAGAAAGATATGATAGCAAAGAAGTTTTAGCCTATGTTGATCCACCGTATCTGATGAGCACCAGGAAGTGCCGGTATTATCAAACGGAATTAGAAGATGAACGGCAACCAGCTTTACTTGAGATACTACGAAACTTTTCCGGAAAGGTAATTCTTTCCGGATACGACAATGAGCTATACAACCGTCAGCTGTCGGATTGGTGGAAACTGGAGTTCCAGTCAAATGCTGAAGCAGGTCAGCGACGAGTAGAAGTAATCTGGTGCAATTTTGAGCCATCAGGTCAGATGTCACTATTTGGATAGGGGGATAGGTTGATTGCAAAAATATACTACGGTATGCAATGAGATTGTCATTGCGGAAGAAGTTGATGCAAGTAAGGAATATACCAGCATCATCATAGTTCAAGAAAAAAACGGGAATCGACACGTAGTAAAACGCAAAAAACAAAAAATGCCGAAGGAACGGAAGTCCCTCCGAATTAGCAGAAAAGTTCGGGTGACGGATCCAGAAGGCAATACCACTACTTACGAAACCGTTCGTCAAGCGGCCGAAGCGCTAAATACTAATCGTGGCGACATCGACAAGTATTCAAGAGTTCCTGCTAAAGCCGGTAGATGGCTAGGATGGAAGTTTCAAAAATTAGGAAGAAGTTGATTGAGGTGAAATTATGACAGCTGAAACCATCGAAATACTGCGCCAGATTTTATTTTGGTTAAACAACCATTTTTCTCAATGGCAGGAGCTTTGGATGCACCTTTTGAATATTTTGGCTAATTATGGGTAATTCGATAAAGACGGAATTAGAGGAGGAACAGTAACATGGACGGTTTTTTCATCGCAGGTGGTGATACACCACCATTGAATGCTTATAAAAAAGGAAAATCTATCATTTTGGAATTGGGTGAAAATCCACCTTATCCAGCGTATGTGGAATTTTTACTTAATGATGCGGAATATACTTTTTATTATGAATCACTTTCGCGTCTAGCTAAAGAAATTTGGACAGATCTAGAGCTTAAAGATGTAACAGGAGCAGGAAATGATTATAGCGAATACTATGATCGTGAATTTGATAATGATGGGTCAGCGTCGATTGGGGCAACAGGTATCTCATTTAGATTACCTGCATATCATTTAGGTTCAAACCGATTGTATCGTTTCACTAAAACAAGAGTTCAAACTTATTTATACGATTTGAGGAAGTATGTGGAAGGTAGCAGCTAACCACCAAATTAAAGGAGTTGATTTTAATGGCAAGGAAGATACAAGAAATTGAAACAATCGTTTGTGA
The DNA here is from genome assembly GCA_027692465.1 of Enterococcaceae bacterium OF42-14pH9A. Classification (GTDB taxonomy): domain Bacteria; phylum Bacillota; class Bacilli; order Lactobacillales; family Enterococcaceae; genus Enterococcus_C. Next base: position 179,246 of record JAQEYU010000001.1, read on the forward strand.
TGTTTGTGGAGAAGTTGCCGATGGTAGCTTCAATTCTACAACTTATTGTAATGATGAAGTTGTTGCAGAAATGTACTGCCCTCATGATTTATGCATAACACACATGGGAAAATGGCGTTGGTTATGTGATGACCAAGCATACGAACGGTATGACGGTGCACCTAGTGACCTAAAACGTGCAGAAATGCTTCAGAATTTTATCAGATTAATGGATGAGGAGGGATAGCGCAATGTCACCATATACAAGAAAACAAATTATCAAACACGCCCTGCAATATTACATTCAACGTCCCAACGCTGAGCCGAAAGATATCCATCGAGAAAAAACGGTTCTTCGCCAAGTTGAGGAAGAACTCAGTCGGGAAATGGAACGGAATAGGATTAAACCGAAGGAGGAGAGGTTATGAGTAGGCCGCTAATGCTTTATATACCTGATGACACCAGGGCGCTTACGATAAGCGTAGTTGTCAGAAATCCAGATGATAGCGCCACACTGAAGACCGTGGCTGTCGATACACAGCAAATTCTTGAAGGTCAAGATGTGGAGATTGAGATAGATGAGGTAGTGGAATGAAATTTAATTATATGTCTTTTGATGACAAACACGATTTGTACAAGTTTGTAATCGAGCGCTCAATTATGCCTGATAACATACAGAAGATTGTTTATACAGCCAAGGATAGATGGGTTTTGTTTTATTGGGAGGACGAAGGATGAAAAACGAGCTTACGGCAGAAGAATGGATCGCTTTGGCAGTGGCATTGAACTACATGAATGAAGAATTCCTATATGCAGGACGAGGTGATGTGGTTCATGAATATGAGACTGCTGTGGAAAAAGTAAATAAAGTTGTCGGTGAAATACGAAATCGTCAAGGCAAAGACAAATAAAAAAGCCGGATTCCTCCGGCCGCTGGGTAATATTTCGACAAAAATATTATACCATACCAGCGACAGGAGGAATCAGTGTACATGGCGCTTTTTGATGTTTCTAAGTATGAGATTCCGGATCCAAAGAATGTGGACCTGGAAAAGACAAAATACAATGTTGGTGTGTTTATGGCAGCATATCTTTCGGCACGATCCAGAGTTGGAGAGCCAAGAGAGCCAAAGATCACGAGTAGTTTTTCGCTAGTACCACCTTCTTTCTCTACCGAAAACCATGCCCAAGCAGAACAGATGTTGATTCAAAAAGAAGAAGCGGAAGAAGAGTTTTGGTATCTTCATTCACTTTTCAAAAAAGGGTATGCAGCAATTCAGCATCCATTCAAGCCAGAGATTGCCGAACGAAGAAAGAAAATTTTCTACGACCGGTACATCAGTGGAATCGGTGTTTATCTGGTGGCTCAACGCTGCCACATTAGCGAAGACCTGGTCTCTCAAGAATCTAGTACAGCAATTGTGCAGTTTGCTTCGGCGTTAGAACTCTTACAATTTCGGTAAGAACTCGGGATATTGTCCGGTTTTTATCCACGAAAGATACTGATCACTTGCTGGTATTGGATGATATTATGGTAGTGTCGAAAGATTAGGAAATGAGGTAGTCAAATATGGCCGTGAGAGGACCTACAGGGCAACAGAAGCTCTTCGTGGATAATTACTTGAAATTGAGAAAAAAGAACCAGACACAAGCTGCTGTGGACGCTGGGTATAGTCCTAAGTCTGCATCTTCTCAGGCATATCAACTCCTTCAAAATCCTATAGTTTTGGAATACTTGGAAAAACGGGAAAAGCAGCTGGAGAAAGAGTTGAAGCGTGAATTCTTTTTCGACGCTATAGATGCCCGTCAAGTGCTATCAGATATCATGAATAATCCTGAAGCCAAGGATGCAGATCGTGCGAGTGCTGCCAAGGATTTGTTGGATCGTGCTGGTTATAAAGCAGTTGATGTTCATGAGATTCAAGCAAATGTGAACACGAATGCGGACGGTTTAACGGATAGTGAGCTCGAGGAGCGTATCCGGGAACTGGAAAATGAGCTGGACCTTCCTCGTGATGACGATGGATAAACTGGAAAGGTACCGCGCACTAAAAGAGCTGAAAAAATTACAACGAGAGAAGTTGTTACGGCAAGCCCGTGATGACTTCTTTTCTTATTGCCAGTTGATTGTGCCGGATTTTTACAAGTCTGATCGCGAGTATCTAATTCGCCTGTGCCATGAATTTGAAGAGTTCATGCAGTCAGAAGATGACATCATGCTTTTGAATGTGCCACCTCGTCACGGCAAATCGCTGACAGCTGGGCGTTTCGTGGAATGGGAGCTGGGGAAGAACCCCAAGCTTCGTGTAGCAACAGGATCTTACAACGAAGACATGGCTACTGACTTTTCAAAAGATGTTCGTGACACTATTGCGGAAGAGCGAGTGATTGATGATCAGATCGTTTTTCGCGATATTTTCCCCGATGCAAAACTGAAATATGGTTCCACCGCTGCCAAACGGTGGGCATTGCAAGGGGCTAAACTATCATACTTGGCGACTTCTCCCCGCGGGTCTGCCACTGGTAAAGGTTTTGACCTGCTAATCATTGACGACGTTATCAAAGGGATTATGGAAGCCATGAATGAGAATGAGCTTCAAAAACATTGGGATTGGTTCACGAAGCAAATGCTGTCCCGGGTTGAAAAAGGCGGCAAGATCATCGTAATTATGACCCGCTGGCACTCGAAAGACTTAGCTGGTCGTATTTTGGACGAGATGCCAGGCATGGGCTACAAGCTTCGAGTGGTTAAGATGCAAGCCTTACTGGATGAAGAAAATCGTCAGATGCTTTGTTCTGATGTTTTATCTTATGAGGACTTTGTCAAGAAACGTGCTGCAATGGGTACTGCTATTGCAAATGCGAACTACCAGCAAGAGCCAATTGACCAAAAAGGCCGGCTTTATCAAAAGCTTCAAACCTACAACGTTCTTCCAAATCCGGAAGAAATTGTTAAAGTATGGAACTATACCGATACGGCTGACACTGGTGCCGATTACTTTGCTTCACCGGTATGGGTCGAAACTGTGGATCACAAAGCGTATGTTGTTGATCTGATGTATACCAAGGAACCCATGGAAACGACTGAAATTGGCCATGCGAATATGATTATTCGCAATAATGTCAATCATGTGGTTATTGAAGGGAATAATGGTGGTCGAGGATTCCGCCGAAACTCGGAACGAATCACCAAAGAAAAAGGATACTATGGCGCCTACTTCGAAGACTTCCATCAATCTAACAATAAGGTATCTCGGATTTTAGCCAATTCAGCCTTAGTTCAACAAACTGTATTTTTCCCGGAAGACTGGGCGATTCGTTGGCCTGATTTCTATGAAGCCATGACTAGCTACCAGCGAGAAGGCAAAAATGCGCATGATGATGCTCCTGATGCAGTGACCGGCATTGTCGAAACTATTAACCAAGAAGGAGGCGTAGACGTTTGGATTTAAATCAAATCAAAGCAATACTGAAGCCCCTAGTTGAAAAACAGGGCAAGAAAATCAAAAAAATAGAAGTTGCTGAACAGTATTATCAGAATAAAAATGATATCGAAACGGTGATTGATCCCGCAAAATTGGCTGATACCGCTGAAAATCCATTGAGAGCTGCAGATAATCGTGTATCTCACAACTGGCACCAACTTTTGTTGGATCAAAAAGCCGGCTATGGTTTTACGGTGCCACCACTATTTGATGTAGATGACAAAGAATTGAACCGTCAAATCGTTCAAATACTAGGTGATGCATATCCTAAAAAGGCAAAGCGCCTTTGCGTGAATGCTGGGAATGCAGGAATCGCATGGCTCCATGTCTGGATAGATGATGATGGTCTTTTTCGCTATGCACCTGTTGATTCAAAGCAGTGTATCCCTATTTATGAAGATTCGTTGGATGAGCGTCTGAAAGGTTTTGTCCGGAATTATGGGATGACTGACGATAAAGGTGAGCAATGGATTGTTTATGAATACTGGGATGAAAAAGAGGTCATTCGAACCAGGACCAAAGGAAAAGTTGATGATCTTCAATTATTCCAAAGTTTCAATCTTGTGGATCCTGATACGAAACAAGTGAAAGACACATCAGAAAGAGTTCCCCATTCTTTTGCTGAAGCGAAGCTGGTTCCGTTTATTCCTTTTGCTAACAACGAATTTCACACGTCTGATTTGGATAAGGTCAAGAAGCATATTGATGTTTATGACAAAGTTTTTTCTGGCTTTGTGAATGATCTCGATGATATCCAGCAGCTAGTCCTAGTAGTCACTAACTATAGTGGCGCTGATCCCGATGAATTCCGAAGCAATCTGAAGCGATACAAGATGGTAAAAGTGGAACAGAAACAAGGACAAACGGGTTCTGGTGTCGATACCATGGCCATTGAAATTCCAATCGAGGCACGAGACAAGCTTTTGGAAATGACCCGGGAGCAGATATTCGTTTCTGGCCAAGGCGTCAATCCTATCAAAGAGCTAGGAGCCAGCAGTTCTGGCGTGGCTATTAAGCAGCTGTATTCTCTCCTGGAGTTGAAAATGGGCATGTTGGAAACTGAATTTCGTATTGGTTTCGCTCAATTGTTACGATTCATCCTTTTTTATCTAGAGGTGCCAGATGCTGATACCAGGACAATCAAACAGACCTGGACACGGACATCTATTAACAATGATCTGGAGCAAGCTGAAATTGTGGCCAAAGTCATGACAGCTACTAGCCAAGAGAATATTGCTAAATCGAATCCGATTGTTGAAGACTGGGAAGCTGAGCTGAAGGCGCTGGCCAAAGAAAAAGAGGAATCTAATCGTATGACCAGTGATTATCGCTCTGAGGAAGAGCCAGACTTAGAGGGTGAGGAGGAAGGTAAAGATGAATCTAGTATTTAGTATTTTGCTATTAGTTGCATTGACTGTGAATTGTTTGATTCAGTTTTATTTCTCGAAGCGATCAGAATACCGTGAAAAAGAACGGCACTCTATTTTTTTAGAAGTTCAACGCAAGCAGATAGATGCCTGGTCATCTGTGGAAAAGGCAGCGACAGCCATTTGTAACGAACATACGTGGGAAACTTATAAAGAAGTGGATTCGGATGACGAAGAGTAAGCTTCCTTACTGGAAACGGCGGATGCTCCGGATTGCTCAAATGCGAGATGCGAAAGACCAAGAATACATCCAGAAGATGGAAAAAGAATACAAGCGGTTATCTAAACGAATTTACAAAGAAATCCAAGTCTGGATGGATCGTTACGCTGACAACGAAGGAATCACTGCTGAGGACGCATACAAGCAACTGACCAAGGACGAACAACTGACTTGGAGCATGACTTTGAAGGAATTTCGCCAAAAAGCGATCGAGGGCGGCTATGACCAAGAACTGAATCGGGAGTATTTCAAATCTCGCATCACCCGCTTGGAACAGCTAGAACGACAGTTGTATTTTGAACTTGCTGAAGCAGCTAACAACCAGGAAACAACCATGCGAACTTACCTGAAGGATACTCTCAATGAGACGTACTTGCGCCATATCTATGAAATGACTGATCGTGGTGCTTTTTCAATCGCCTTTGACCGTTACTCAACCAAGGCGCTGGAATTGGCTATCATGAAGCCATGGAAAGGTAGTAATTTTTCTCGTCGGGTGTGGGGTAATCATCTGAATTACCTTCCGGACAAACTGTCAAAAACTATGTCTGTGGCCGTTAGCCAAGGATGGGGGATTGATCGTACTGTCAAAGAGATGATGCAAGGTGTAGATTCTTCGCTTAAAAATCGCATGACTACCCTGGTGCAGACAGAATCGGCCCATATTGCTGAGGTAGCCAATGACCATGCTATGGAACAGACTGGTGTCAAAAAATGGGAATGGTTGGCTACTTTGGAAATCCATACCTGTGCCAGATGCGGTGGACTGGATGGACAAGAATTTGATGTTGACGATGAGACTGCACCTAACTGTCCAGACCATCCGAATTGTCGCTGTACACGAGTACCTGTGATTGCTGGTTGGGAATCTGCTTCCAGATGGCAGCGAGATCCAGTTACTGGCAAAGGAAAAATTGGACCGAATGTCACCTTTGAAGAATGGAAAAAGGCAAAAGTATCTCCTGAAGTAGAACGAGAACTAAAAATCGAGCGCGCCATTTCCTCTGATAAGAAGCAATTTGAGCGCTATAAGTCAGTTTTGGATAGCAACTCATTACCCAAGAAGTTCGCTGATTTTCAAGATTTGAAGTATAATAAAAGCGAGGAATGGACAACAATCAACCTTGCCTACAGAGATGAAATTCTTAAAAATAAGATCCGCAGTGGCTCTTATAACCTTTCAATTCATGAGGGGCGGCAAGGTAAGCATATCTTAGGCCATGCCAACTACAGGGATGGGAAAAGTTATTTGCTAGATGTTATTGACCCGCAAGATTTAGTCAATAAGTACGCTGGAACCGGAGAAATCCAACGTCGGCGCGGAAAGTGGACTAACAAAGAGTTGATAATTATTGATGAGTTTATCGGTGTGAATAGTAGTCTAGATGGAACTATGCCTTTTACAAATAGATTCCAGATTCACTATTCTAAAACTGGAGTTCATATTGTTCCAACACTGAAAGGGGTGAAGACCAGTGAACCTTAGAAAGTATTTTGAAAAAAATGTACGAGTTGTCTATAAAGACGGTGAAATTATTACTGGTTTTGTTAAAGTATACACACCTGCAATCGATACAGAAGAGGAGCTTTACGACGAGATTGCCTTGACGGGAACCAAATATGGCGGGCTAAATGAAGTTGGCGAAGAAGAAATCGAATCAATCGAAATTATTGATTAGCACACAGTCGCAATGTGATTGAGTGCTATTTTTGTGCCTAAAAATGGTGAACCTTATGAAAAATGAGAAATGGCAGCAAATGACCTTGAGAGAGGTAGTTGGCCTTTTTAATTTAAAAAAGAGAGGATTTTGCAAAATGAAATACAGAAAGAAGCCAGTCGTTATTGAAGCCTTCCAATACGACGGTGACCTCATGGCGAGCAATGGGAAATATTATGTTCCGGAGTGGGCTGCTAAGGCTGACAAAAATGGCATCTTCAAAATTAAAGGACAGGGTGACCTGTATATTACTACTCTTGAGGGCGATATGTTGGTAAACGTTGGTGATTATGTGATTCGGGGAGTGAATGGCGAACTCTATCCATGCAAACCGGATATTTTCAGAAAAACCTATGAGCTCATTGATTAATTAGTCCTAGCAATAGGGCTTTTTATTTTGCCTTTTTTGCTGTTGTAGGCGTTAAAGAACAACGCTCCTAATCGTGGTCGTCGCCACGTAAAAAAATCGAAAGGAAGATGTTTTATGAACCGAGAAGAACTGAAGAAGATGGGGTTGACAGATGAGCAAATCAACCAGGTAATGGCCAGCCATGGTCAGTCAGTAAATGCTTTAAATGCTGAAGTTGCTAATTGGAAAAAAGCTTCTGAGGATGCTAAGGCAGAAACAGTTGACAAGGAGAAGGAAATTGAACGTCTGAAACCATTTGAAGAGCAAGTCGGCACTCTTACAACGGAAAATGGCGAACTCAAATCTAAGGCTTCTACTGCTGAAAAGAACAGTAAAGTAGTTGCTGCTTTGGCTAAATCAAACGCTCATGATGTCACCGATTTGATGAAGTTTCTCGACCAGGATTCCATCACTTTGGATGATAAGGGAAATTTGCAGGGCCTTGATAGTCAGTTGAAGTCCTTGCAAGAAGGTAAGGCGTGGTTGTTTCAAACCGGTAAACCGGCCGTACCGTCTTATGATCCAGCTGGTGGTGTGGATCCGAAAGCACCTAAAACGATGGCGGAAGCAATCGAATCCGGCATCAAATCACAATTAAAAGGAGATGCATGATAAATGCCAGTAACATTACTAGAAGCACAAAAAAATGTGCAGGATGACTTGCAATTAGGAGTCATCGATGAATTCCGAAAAAATAATTTCTTGTTGGATACTTTAACCTTTGACGATGCTGTTTCACCAACAGGTGGCGGCACCACCTTAACTTATTCGTATACTCGGTTGAAAACTCAACCTACTGCTGATTTTCGTGAAGTGAACTCTGAATATACTCCTCATGAAGTTGAAAAGGAACGTCATTCTGTTGACTTGAAAATCTTTGGTGGATCTTACCAAATTGACCGCGTGATTGCGAATATGGGTGGGATTGTAAAAGAAGTTGAATTGCAACAGGCTCAAAAAATCAAAGCTGCTTCTGCTTTATTTAACGATACTGTTATCAATGGCGATTCTGCTGTTAACGCTAAAGCTTTTGATGGCTTAGACAAGGCCTTGGCAGGTTCTACGACTGAGTTTGACACCGGGCTTATTGATTTATCTACTTCTGCAACTATTGATACAAACTACAAATATTTCGTTGATGCGTTAGATGAGTTCTTGATGGGCTTGGATGGCGAACCTGGCGCATTGATGGGAAATTCAATGATGATTGCTCGGATTCGTGCTGTGGCCCGTCGCATGGGGCAATACCAAGAGACAAAAGATGGTTTCGGTCGGGTAATCTCTAATTACGGTATCGTTCCATTGGTAGACTTAGGCGCTAAAGCCGGTTCTAATGATCCAATCGTATCTACTAAAGCTGATGGGACGACTTCCCTTTATGCTGTGCGCTTTGGCTTGGATGGGTTCCATGGTGTTACTACTGCGGACGGCATGCCAATCAAAACTTGGTTGCCTGATTTTTCTAAAGCGGGAGCTGTGAAAACTGGTGAAGTTGAAATGTTGGCAGCCGTAGCCTTGAAAGCGACAAAAGCCGCTGGTGTATTCCGTAATATACAAATCAAACCTGCAACTGGTGGAGGTGAGTAAGATGGCCAAAATTATCGCACCGAATAAACAATACACAGGAGTTTCGGCTAGCGTTGCCTTTGCCCAAGGTGTTGGACAAACGGAAAATCCAAAACTCATTCAATGGTTCAAAGATCATGGCTATACAGTTGAAGAGCCGAAAGCTGTTGCCAAAGCTAAAGCAGAACCAAAAATAGATAGTAAATCGGAGCCAAAAGCAGAACCAAAAGGGGAGGCAACGGATGATGGAAAATCTACAAAGCCTAGTTCTAAAGCTGTTGCCAAAGCTAAAGCAGCTGCTGAAGATTCCAAGTGATCAATCTGATTTAGATGAAGTTCTGAAGTTCGCACTCGAGACTGAAATCATGGATGTGCTGAATTATTGCAATCTGGAAGACTTGCCTTGGCAGTTGGAAAATACTGTGATCATGATGACTAGAGATCTTATTGAAGCTACTCAGTTAGTACTATCTGCTGATGAAGTTTCAGAGGGACAAGTTAAGTCAATTACTGAAGGGGATTTTTCTATTACAAAAGCAACGTCTGCCGAAATGATGGCCGCCATGGTGAATGTTCCTTCTTTTTCTCAAAACTATGAAGATCGTCTCAACTCATTTCGAAAGTTTCGGTGGTGAGTCTATGGGAATTTATGATTACGCAAAGAAGGAATTTGAAAAACAATACGATTCCTTACTGACTGTATCTGTCAATGAACCAGTAAAAGTTGGAGCTGTCACTAAACCAAAATGGGTTGAGAAAATCACTAATCAGCCATGCAGGATTGCCCAAAAACGGGTGGTAAATCCATCTACAGAAGGCAATGCGCCCCAGGTGTCGTACATCACCACTCTTTACTGTGACCCTGTGACAGAGATACCACCTGGTAGCCGAATTAAGGTTACCGATGTGCATGGTGTCACTCGAGACTACAAACGATCCTCTGAAGGATTCAGTAGCTACCGGACGCACCAAGAGATTGTGATGGAAAGGGTGTTTGTATTATGAGCGGTGACGGCTTTTTCTTTGAGGAATTCGAACAGTTCGCTGCCAATTTTCACAAAACACTTCAAGAAGAAACGTTTGTGATTGACGTTATGAATCATCTTGGCAACATCATGATTCGGGAAGTGAAAGCCAAAACGCCAGTTGGGCAGTATGACGGGTCCGTATTTTTTGTTAAAGGAGGAAAACTCCTAGTCTTTGAAGGAGGAACTAAAAGGACTGGGGGCTATCTTCGACGAAATTGGATTCTTGACGGATGCACAAAAGAGGGCGACACCTATGTGGTTACTATCTCCAATAATACGGAATATGCGTCATACGTTGAGAACGGACACCGCACTGCGGACCATTCAGGTTGGGTCGAAGGTCAGTTCTTCATGAAAATCACCATGGATGAAATCATGGACCAACTACCATCAATCGTTGGGCCAGCTTACAAAGAATACTTGATGAAATTCGGATTCAGTTAGGAGTGATCAAATGGATGTTACTTTAGCGATTGCCAATCAATTAGCCAAGATTGTTCCGGGAGCAACGATTTATCGTGAACAGCAGGAACAAAGCTTTGACGAACCGTCTTTTTATGTTTATGAGATCACTGCTACTGGAGACGGTGAAGTAAACCGCTATGAGATGAGAAAACATACCTTATGCATTATGTGGTTTCCTGATAGTCGCCTAGATGACCCGGGACCAAGAGAACAGTGCGAAATCATGCGTGAGAAGCTCTTAGACGAGTTTCAGCGTTTGGACGAATTATCTATCGGTGTGTTCGGGAAAGAAGCCAAGATGGTTGATGGTGCGCTACAGCTCACCTTCCGAATGAGATACAGGACTGTGCCAAATGACGAGACACCAAAATTAGAAACACTAGATCAACAAGGAGGTCTGAAACGTGGCTAAACGAGTTACAAAATCAGTACCAAAAGAGCCGACTGAGCCAAGATATCCGAAAGCAGATATTTTGAAGTCGGCTGAATTTACCAAAATCGAACGAGACTTTTTGAGTGCGTATCTGCCTGATGGTACCCATACCATTGCAGAAGCGAAAAAGGTTCTCGAAAAAATTAGAAAAGGAGCTGTGAAATAATGGCAGGTGGAACATGGCAAGCACAAAACAAAGTGCGCCCTGGCGCGTATATCAATATTAATTCAACAGGTAATGTCGGCACCACGGATTCTACTCGTGGGGTAATGACGTTGCCTTTAGTTTTGGACTTTGGTCCGGAAAAGAAAGTAGTGGAGGTAGCAGCAAATACGAACCTAACTCAGTTCGGCTATGACTTGGCGGATCCAAAGATGTTGCTTTTGCGTGAGGCTTTAAAACAAGCCGCAACGGTATTACTTTACCGTGTTGGTTCTGGTGCCAAGGCTACCGTGACAGAAGGTCCCGTGACTGCGACTGCCCTGTCTGGTGGAGCTCGGGGAAATGCTATTAACCTAGTTTCTAAAGCAAATGTGAATGTTACTGGATCTTTTGATGTGGAAACGTATTTGGCAGGCCGATTGATTGATACGCAAACGGCCGCTACAGTTCAAAATCTGAAAGCCAATACTTTGGTGGAGTTTTCTGGTGAAGGTGATTTGACTGCATTTTCTGTCAGCCTGGAAGGCGGAACAGATACCGCTCCTGCAGTTCAAGATTACATGGACTACTTCACAGCTATCCAGGTGTACGATTTTAACGCTATGGCTTTGCCGGTAACGGAAGCTGCTATTAAAACGGCGGGTGCTTCTTTCATCAAGCGGATGCGTGATGAGGAGGGTAAGAAATGCCAGCTAGTAGTTGCCGGCTTTGATGCAGACCATGAAGCTGTTATCAACGTGAAAAATGGCGTGAAGCTAGAAGATGGAACTGTGATTAGTGCTGAAGAGGCAACTGTTTGGGTAGCTGGTGCGGCTGCAGCAGCTGGTGTAGCTACCTCATTGACCTACCGGAAATATGATGGTGCCGTGGATGTTAGCCAGCGTTACCTAAATAGCGAAATCATTGCCGCTTTGAAAGCTGGGGAGTTCGTCTTTACCGAAAAACGCGGGGAAGCTGTGATTGAGCAGGATATTAATAGCCTTCATACTTTCACCAGTGATAAGAGCCAAGATTTCAGCAAAAACCGGGTATTACGGGTATTAGATGATATTGCTAACAACACTAAGAAAACGTTCGAGGACAATTTCATCGGTAAGGTCAACAACGATCAGGACGGTCGGGAAATGTTCAAGGCCAACCGGATTACTTACTTCGATACGTTACAAGCAGCAGGTGCTATTACCAATTTTGCTGCTGAAGATGTGGAAGTGGTGGCTGGTGAAGCCAAGGATTCCATCTTGATGAATGTTGCTGTCCAACCTGTTGATGCAATGGAAAAACTTTACATGACCGTGCAAGTGGTCTAAGAGAGGGGAATAGGAAATGGGATTTTTAAAAGCAGGAGATGTGATTTCTGGTCGTGAAGGTACTGCCTACATGACCATCGATGGCCGGAATGTGCCGATGTTTTTCCTTAAAACGATTGAGGCAACTGTTGAGTTAGTCAAAACCGAAGTGCCAGTTTTGGGAAAACGGACGAACCAACAAAAGGTTACTGGTGCGAACGGCACGGGATCCATGACAATTCACAAGGTAACCAGCGAATTTGCGAATATCGCAGTGAATTACATGAAGTCAGGTACGATTCCGGACATTACGGTCAAAGTGACCAACGATGATCCGAATTCAACAATTGGTCGGCAAACAGTCTTACTGAAAGACGTTATTTTCGATTCGATTGTCATTGCAAAATTGGACGTGGAATCCGAAACCTTAGATGAAGACGTGGATTTCACATTCAGTGACACGGATATTCTTGAATCATTTGCCGAACCAACATTAGGCTAAATTAGGAGGAAACATACATGAGTAACGTTGTTGATATCAAAAGCTTTTTAGTACCAAATGAGGATGAAACCAAGGAAGTCAAGTTCGAGCGGTTCCCTGAACCTTTCGTGATTTCTTCTTTGGGTGAAACTGAAAATGACCGTATCAAAAAATCTTGCACCAAAACTCGTCGGAGTAAATCCGGCAACCTAGTGAAAGATTTGGATACGGATAAATATGGTGATGCCTTACTGGCTCGTTGCGTAGTCACTCCTGATTTGCAAAATGCAGAACTTCAAGCGTTCTTTGCAACTCCTGGTGATGCGATTGGTACGTTGAAAGCCATGCTTCGCGCTGGTGAGTACGCGAATTTGACCAAAGAAGTTCTTGAATTCAACGGATTCAACGAAGATGAAGAAGAAATCAAGGATGAAGTAAAAAACTAATTAATGACGGCAACCCCGATTTCGTGTATGCATATCACGCTTACCACGCAAACGGGATGTTGCCGTCTGTTTTTGCTGCTTTGCCACGTCGGGAGCAACTAGTGATTATGGCTTTCATTGATGTGAAAACAGATCAAGAAAAGAAAGCAGCTAAGAAATTCAAAAAGTAGGTGAACGCTGATGGCAACGTCTTTAGAAGCAAGTCTAAGGCTACGTGATCAGTTCACCGCAGTTCTTCAAAAAGTGGATTCTTCCATGCAAAAAGCTACGAAATCTATGCAAGACTTTAAGCAGAAAGTATCTGGCCCGGCTCAAGCTATGAATCAGATGGCCCAAGCAGCAGCTGCTTCTGTTAACAAGTTGAATTCCAGCATTAAAAGCGGTATGGAGAAAGCCAGCAATGTGGTGAAATCCACTACTGAGCGAATCCTATCTAACTTTGGGAACTTCGGGAACCGTATCTCGGGCAAGCTGAACTTGTCTGGTGTGACGAATAAATTCACATCGGCGTTCAGCTCTATTCAATCAAAAGTCTCAAGTGGCGTTTCAGCTGTTGGAAATGTCCTTTCTAGTCTGAAAGCCAAGATCTCAGGTCCGTTTAACGCAGCAGTTTCTGTCGTTAAAAATGGTGCCACGAAGATCAAAAACTTCCTGAAGCAATCAGGTAATGCCTTCAAAGAATTTGGTAATGATGCTAAAGCCGGCATGAGTAAAATCGAGAGTGCTTTTTCACCTCTCGGAACTTTTCTCAAAGCAGGTGCCGTTGCTGGTGGTGCAGCATTAGTCGGTTTAGGGAAGAAGGTCTATGATGTTGCGGGGACATTTGATACTCAGATGTCTCGTGTCAAGGCGATTTCCGGAGCCACTGGGGACGCCTTCACCAAAATGCGCAATCAGGCAATCGAACTCGGAGCTAAAACCGCATTTAGCGCAACTGAATCTGCAGCCGGTATGGAAAACTTGGCTTCAGCTGGTTTCAATGCCCAAGAAATCATGGCAGCAATGCCAGGGCTTTTGGACTTAGCAGCTGTTTCCGGTGGTGATGTAGCTCTCGCTTCTGAAAATGCGGCAACGGCTTTGCGTGGTTTCAACATGGATGCTAGTCAAGCTGGTCATGTTGCCAATGTGTTCGCTCGTGCGGCTGCTGACACCAATGCTGAAGTTGCCGATATGGGCGAAGCGATGAAATACGTCGCTCCCGTTGCGAACTCAATGGGGTTGTCTATTGAGGAAGTAGCCGCATCTATCGGGATTATGTCTGATGCTGGGGTTAAGGGTTCCCAAGCGGGTACTACTTTGCGCGGTGCTTTGTCTCGTTTGGCCAAGCCTACTGATCCAATGATTTCTAAAATGGATGAGTTAGGGCTGAGTTTTTACGATGCCAACGGGCAGATGAAGCCATTAACTGAGCAAGTGGGCATGCTTCAAAATGCGTTCAAAGGGTTAACTCCTGAACAACAACAGAACGCCTTAGTTACTTTGTACGGGCAGGAATCATTGTCTGGGATGATGGCCTTAGTTGCCAAAGGACCTGATGCATTAGGTAAGTTAACGAAGTCTTTGAAAAATAGCTCGGGTGCCGCAGCTGAAATGGCTGAGACCATGCAGGATAACTTACAGTCTAAAGTGGAGCAATTAGGCGGGGCATTCGAATCTGGCCTAATCAACATTGGGGATCGTTTATTCCCAATTATGGGTCCAATTATCGAAAAGTTTACTAGCTTTTTGGAAGATAAGTTGTCTATCGAAAGCGTAGGGAAGTTTTTTGATCAACTAGAAAAGTATGGCTCTGTCCTCAAGTCTGCTTTTGATGATGTTAAAGGGCCGGTATCCGATGCGCTTGGCGCTGTTGGAGACAGTCTAAACAAGATAACCGGTGGCTTTGGTAGTAAAAAGAGCGTTGACGGCTTCAAAGATTTTGTTGAAGGAATTGCTGAAGGTATCAAGAAACTAGCGAATTTCGCTGAAAAACATTCAGATGGGATTGCTAAGCTGATTTCTATCATGCCTAAAGTTGCAGCTGCATTTGTTGGTTTCAAATTAGGCAAAGGGATCCTGACACCATTTCTGAATTTCGGTTCTGGGATTATGACCCTGACTAAAGGATTTGGAAAACTCGGTGGAGGATTAGCTAAAGCAATCGGTGGACTTTTCACCAAATTACCTAAAAAGGCGCCATCTCTACCAATTCCAGGTGGAGATGATACTTCTGGAAATCCGGCTAAAGCTCTTACGCCTTTCCAAACTTTCTTGGGTACAATGAATAGCTTTGCTAAAGGCGCCACTAATTTAGCTTTGGTCTTTGGTGTAATTAAATTAATTGAAGAACTAGCTCAGGCTATGAAAGAAATTGATACCAAAGTTCCTAAAAGTCTATCCAGTTTAGCACCGAAACTTCTTAATATGGGAATTGCTCTCACAGGTATGGGCGCCTTTGTAAAATTAGCAGAACGGTTATCCAAGGATGCCAAAGGTGCTGCTAGGGGATTAGCTGTGGTTGCCGGAATCAGCGCTAATTTAATTATTGCTGCGATCGCCATGCAACAGATTAATAACCGAGTGCCTGACGATATTGGTTCTTTTGCTAGTAAGATGGCCAATATGGGAATCGCGCTTGCTGGCATGGGTGTTTTGGTATTAGCAGCTGGGAAACTAGCTTCCATGAATCCTACCGCTGCGATTGCTGGTTTAGCCGTTGTCGCTGGAATTTCGTTAGAACTGATGTTAGCTGCTGAAGCCATGAAACAGGTCAACGATAAAGTGCCTGATGACATCGGTAATTTTGCTTCGAAAGTAGCTAATATGGCGATTGCTATCGGTGGTATGGGTGTCCTAGTTGGAGTTGTTGGAGCACTTGTTTCAACAGGAATTGGCGCAGTTATTGGTGGTGCTGGTCTTTTAGCGGTTGCCGCTTTAGCAGGTGACATGATGCTCGTAGCTGAAGCTATAGCACAAATGGATGCTAAAATACCGGAAGACCTCTCATCAGTTAAGACTAAGATTGACAATATCGCTGAAACAATTGGTTATTTTACTGCAGCTAATTTGGGTGGTGTTTTAGACCTATTTTCAAATGCAGTGGGTGTTTTAAATGTCAGTGTCGTCACTACAGGAATCAATAAGTTTGCTGAATTGGCAACAGCTTTGCAACAATTTGATTCTATTGAAATATCGACAACTGCTGGCGATAAGATTAAGCAAATTCAAAAAGTAGTTGAATCGATTGCAAAATCTAATTTAGGTGATTTGATTTCCAATGGTTTTACTGCTATTGATACTTCAATTGTCATAAAGACATTAGATAACCTGATTGATATAGGTAACTCATTGACTGGAATTGATCAGCTAACGTTTGATGCCGCTTCTGTGAAAACCAAAATCAAAGACATTCAATCAGTTATTGATGATTTGGGAAATGGTGGAATCTTAGATAAGATTGGCTCTATTTTTGGAGGGAAGTTAGACACTTCGAATTTTGGTATAGCAAAGAAAGCATTTAACCAGTTGATTGATATTGGTAACAGTCTCGTAAGTCTTCAAGGGATTACTTTTGAAGCCGGGACCGTTAAGCAGAAAGTGAAAGATATCAATTCTGTTATTGAAGAACTTGGTACGTCCGGTATCGGTGAATATATTGGAACAATGATTAAAGGTGCACAATTAGGTGAAGTGAAAGCTTCTCTTGATGCCATGAATAATCTTATTGGTCCAATAACTCAGTTAGCAACAGCCGAGTTCGATGTAAATGCTGCTACTACTAAAGTGAATCAAATTAACGAAGTAATCAAGGCGCTTGGAACTGCAGGTATCAGTGAATACTTTGGTACTATGCTAAAATCTGCCCAACTTGGGGAGATTGTTTCAGCAGTACAGACACTAATTCAAGTTAGAGATCAGTTGAATACTTTTGCATCTGGAACCCTGAATGAAAATGTTCAAACTGCAATTACTGCCATTAAAACCGCCATTCAGCAATTAAGCACGATTACTGCAGGTGGCGACGGTGGCGGGCTCCAAGGCGTAGCTAGTGGCTTTTCCGCTGTTACGCAACAAATTGCTTCTTTTACTTCTACGGCCCAAGCCATGGCTGCAGGAGTTACGGCCGTTGGATCAACATTCCAGGTGGCAATGACAACCATCAAAACGAGTACCGAAACAACCATGACCTCATTGCCACAAGTAGCAGCAACTGGCATGGCTGGCTTCCAAATGGCAATTGCTGCAGGAATGATTCTGGCAGCTGCAACGGCTCGTTCCGGATCCGCGCTGATTGTGTCGGCCTTTTCTGGCTTGCGTGGTCAACTCCAGTCAGCTGGTATGTATGCCATGTCTGGCTTAGCTGCAGGTATCAATGCAGGAGCTAGTTCAGCGATTGTTGCCGCCAACTCGGTGGCGAACCAAGTCGCTGCGACAGTCCGGAAAGCATTGGATATCCATTCACCGTCTCGTGTCATGATGGCGGTCGGTGGCTTTGTTTCTGCTGGCTTGGCCAAAGGGATCACTGCAGCTCAAAACCTGGTGGCCAACGCCAGCAATCGTTTGGCAACTGCAGCTGTCCCTAGTCCGTTGGCGGATGTTTCTGCTAGTGGTAGTGTCACCAGCACTATGCACCTGGATCAATCAGAAGTCGAAAGTCTCAAAGCCTCTAGTACTCAAACAGTAGTAGTTCAGCACAAACAAGTAGTGCCACAAGTTACTATTAACGTCGATAACAAAGACGGCGAGCCAATTGATACTGATGCACTGCTTCAAGAATTTGAAGATAAAGTAATGGAACTCTATGAATCGGATTTAAGTTAGGAGGCATGTAGAATGGCAATTAAGTTTTATCTCGACATTGGCGGGAAGCGATACATGCTTCCTGTCAATCCGGGTGAATTAGAGGTAGAGATACCTGTTAATAATCAATCCACAGAAGTGGTGAAACTGGGAGAAATTACGCAGTTTTCACCAACCGGATTGCAAAGTATTAGTTTCAGTAGTTTTTTTCCGTTAAAAAAGAACTCATCGTTTGCGACACCCGGCGCTGATTGGAAAGCTCCCCATGATTATGTGGCGCTGTTCAAAAAAGCAATGGATGACCAAAAGGCGCTTCGATTGATTATTACGGATACTAAAATCAACACTTTGGTTTCGATTGATTCCTTTAAATGGTCCCTTGTGGATTCTACAGGGGATGTGGAGTATTCGGTGTCTTTCAAAGAATATCGAGAATATGCGGCTAAATATGTAAAGACCGTTGCTCAAAAAGTTTCACCCACACCGCCAAAGCCAAGACCTGTTGTCAGTCAAACCATCACTCCTGGTTGTACCGTGATCGTGAATGGTCGCCTTCATCGGGATAGCTATGGTAGTGGACCAGGGGTAACGGAAGTGAATGCTACGAGAAAGGTCAACTTTATTGCTAAGGGACGTTCCCATCCGTATCACGTCACGCTGCTTAACGGTGGTTGGCGAGGTTGGGTAACGGCTGGAAGTGTGAGGCGAATCTGATGAAGCTACAAGTGTTTGAAACAAGCATTACCTACTGGTCCATGTATGATCTATCCGAAATTGTTAGTGATGTAAGTTGGTCCACAGGAACTGGTTCACAACCTGGAAAATTTACTTTTAATATCCAAGAAGACAAAATGGTCTTTCTCCGCAATGGTGATATTATTACCGCCAAAGCGGACGGAAAGGCTTTTTTTGAAGGAAAAATTTTCACTCGAAAAAAGAAGAAAAATAAGACCTGGCAAATTACTGCCTACGATAATCTGCGGTATTTGAAGAATGAAGACACGCTTGTTTTCAATGCTTCCAGTGCTTCTGCAAGATTTAAAACGATTTGTCAGACCCAGGGGTTGCCTTTTCGTATTTTGGACAACGCTGGCTACAACTGTGCGGCAGCTGTCATGGATCAAAAAACGTATTTCTCCATGCTAGAAGATTCCCTTGAGGAGACCAGAAAAGGGTATGGTGTTCGCTATGGTATTCGTGACAATGCCGGCACATTAGAGTTTTATAACTACAATCGGATGATTACGAAACTCGTTTTAGGAGATCAGTCTTTGGTCACAGATTATGACTATGAATCTTCCATTGATGAAGCCTTTAATGCTGTTAAAGTCATTCGAGAAAATGAGGATAAGAAAACCCGTGAGGTATATACGGCAACTCATGCCGGAAATATCAAAAAATGGGGCAAGCTTCAAATGGTTGAAACTGCTAGTGATGCAGATTTGAATAGTTCCCAACTCCAGAAACAAGCTAACGATTTATTGCGGGAAAACAACAAAGAGACAAGAACGCTTAGTCTTGAAGCCGTTGGAAACATTTCGATTCAAGCCGGGAATAGCTTTATTTTGCGATTGTCTGATTTAGAACGGGAAGGAATTAAAAAAGACACTTTAGCATTGGTTCATAGTTGTGACCACAGTCTTGGTTTTCCTCATACCATGAGTTTAGAAGTGGAGGTGCTGGCATAATGGCTGGAGAAAAATTAGCGAGAGCTTTAAAAGACAGTAAGCCAAAATCAGGTGAACTGTCTGACTTGATGTTTGGCGTTGTGACTAGTACTTCACCTTTAAGAATTCAAGCTGAAAGTCGCATGCAATTGTCCAGTGAGCATCTGATTCTATCTCGTATGGTCAAAAATTTAACAATCACCATTACCATTGATGGAAAATCTGGTTCAGCTCAAGTGTTCAGACCACTGGTAGTGGGTGATCGAGTTTCTATGCTCCGGGTGAGTAAAGGTCAGAAATTTTATGTGCTAGAAAGGGTGTGATTGGTATGGATGAAGAAGTAGAAGTGCAGATGCCCACTAGGACTTATAAGATTTCAAACGGCCGTGTGAATGGTTGGATTGATGATTTAGAAGCCATGCGCCAAGCGGTTGAAAAGATTTTATTAACCGAACGTTTTGAATGGGTTATTTACTCCGATAATTATGGCATTGAGATTCAAGATTTGATCGGCAATGACTTCGATTTGATTCAGTCTGAAATTGAGCGGGTTGTTAGCGAAGCATTACTGGCGGATGAACGAATTGAAAGTGTCGATAATTTTGATTTACAACAGACAGATCGTTCTTCGTTGCTTTTTAGTTTTACCGTTTTAACAGTGTTCGGTGAAATCAACATGGAACAGGAGGTGGTTGCGTGAACTATGAAGAAATCGGGAAGTATCTTGAAGAGCGAGACTTTGCCTACTACTTGGAACAAGCTATGGAACATGTCCCGGATAACATCGATATTCGAGAAGGTTCCATCATGTACGATGCCTTAGCACCGGCTTGCTACTCACTGGCAGAATTTACTATGCAGTTGAAAAATGTACTGCTAGAAACCTTTACCCAAACTGCTCAGGGTGGCTATTTGGATTTACGCGCTGAAGAGCATGGCATTAAACGGATTGCCGCTACTCAAGCGATTGTCAAAGGAAAATTTACCAAAGACGACGGAACGCCAGTGGTTTTAGTCGAGGGAAATCGTTTCTCAAGTATTGATGATGACCCAGTTTATTACTCGATTATTAAGCAAGACACTGACCCTCTTTATTACACGTTGTTAGCTGAAACTGCTGGTACTCGTGGGAATCAATACATTGGACAGCTTTTGCCAATCGATCACTTTAATGGTTTGGCCACCGCTGAATTGATTGAAGTGGTAATCCCTGCACGAGATGAAGAATCCGATGATGATTTGCGAGCTAGAATTTTGAAAACTTACCAAGTCAATGCCTTTGGTGGTAACGTAGAGGACTATATTAACTTGACCTCGGCCATTGATGGTGTAGGTGCTGTCCAAGTCTATCCGGTATGGAATGGCGGTGGAACGGTACGGGTGGTCATTTTAAATAATGCTTTTGGATTACCAAATACCACACTGGTTAACCAAGTACAGGAGATTATTTCTCCAACTGATGACCAAAAAGGTTACGGCTTAGCGCCAATTGGTCACTTAGTTACGGTTGCTGGTCCAACTCAGAAAAATGTGGCAGTCAGTTTGCATGTGGATACTATGGTTGGGGTTTCTCTCGACAGCCTAAAGTCAGCCATTTCGGCCAAGTTGGAAGAACACTTTTTGACTTTGAGAAAGACCTGGTCGAATCATGATGATCTCTATCATTATGGCCAAACGATCTACCGAAGCCAATTGATTGTGTCTGTGCTACAAGTGGAGGGTGTGGCCAATGTGTCCGGTGTTAAGTTCAATAATGCGGATGCGGATCTTACATTGCAAATGGATAATACGAAACAAGAAATTGCTTTTCTTGGGGCGGTGACCTACACATGAGCCAGTTGAAAGAACTATTGCCAAATTGGTATGAGGGTATCGTTGAAACGGACGTTTTGATGGATGTGGAACAAAAATTGTTTGATGACCTTGAAGCGCAAATCAACTTAGCGCAAAGCAATCAGTATGTTTCTACTGCTGATGCTAAAACAATCGCCATTTACGAGCAGATATTGGGAATTGTCACTGATCAACTCGATTCTTTGGAATTGAGAAGATTTCGGGTACTTACTCGTTTGACAACTCAGAAGCCTTACACCATGAGATATCTTCAAGAAGTATTGTCTAGTTTCGGGGATCCAGCAGAACTGACTATGTTTTATAACGAGTATCGAATGCTGGTTGAAATGAACTTTGAAAAGCTTGGACAGGTATCTGAGATTGAGTATATTTTCCGGACGGTGGTGCCAGCGAATATCTTAGTTGATGCCCAAAACGAGTTGAAAGTTAAAGTGCCCAAAACACAATTATTTATGGCATCAGGTATGACTAATACGGAATTGGTGATGATTACGCAAGATGTTGCGGAGGTACCTAGTATTAGCGCTCCGATTTATCAGCCGTTCGGTGTTGTGATATCTGACCTGGAACAAACTTCTCAGGATATCGCTAAGTCTCCAGAAATCAGACTCAATCAAAAGTCAGCTAATGCTTTAGTCAATTATCAAACAATTGAAATTACAGAAAGGGGAGAATGACTTGGAATTTAAACAAGCAGTTGTCACACAAAATGGCCGTGCGTTAATGGCCAAATTATTAGCTGGAAAATCCACCCAGTTTACCAAAATCAAAGTTAGTTCAACCATCTATTCAGATGCCCAGTTGGCTAACCTGACAGCCTTGACTAATATCAAGCAAGAAACTACAGCCCAAGCCTACGGAAATAACACTGCTACAGTATCTGTTGTTGGTGCGATTGAAAATACTGGGTTAGGCACTGGATATTACATCAACACGGTTGGACTGTATGCCGTGGATCCAGACAAAGGTGAAATCCTTTATTCGGTGTCCAGCGCTTCAGTTAATGGCTATATGCCACCAGATACTGGTGTTAGTAAATCTGGTTTTGAGTTCAAAATCTATACCGAAGTGGGAAATGCGACAAAGGTCGATTTGACCGTAGATCCCGCGGCAGTTGCAACGCATGCCGATATTTCAAATTTGAGAAACGATGTGGCGAAGCTGAAGCAGGCGTGGTCTAATTCTGTGGATGGAGCAGATGATTTTGGGAAAAGTAATGCTCAAAATTTGCTTGTAACTACTAAAAATCCAAAGAAGATTCAAGGAGCAAATACTAGCAATCAGCTCTACACCTTGTCTTATTTTGCAGCTGACAGAAGCCCGTTTTCAACATTGGGTATCCCAGTTGGTACAGAAATTTCATTTATGGCGGATGTTTCTATTGCTGGGACTATTGGCGGAGAATTTCACATTCGTTTAGGGAGTAAGGCTTGGCAGACATTAATGCCGAATGGAACTAAAATTGCGTTTACCAATGAAGAGGTAATTCAAGTTCGCGTTCACACATACGTGAATGCGAATTGGATGGAAAATTTATACATTGACATTCGTCTTGATAGTGTACCAATTGGTGCTACAGTGACTGTTGAAAAGGTGAAGATGGCTGTAGGAGATACTGAAATTTATACACCAAATCCAGTCGAGGCTACAGATCCATTGGAGACTATGTTTAAGTATCGTGGATTGGCCGTACTAGACTCGGACAATCCAACGGACTACGTTTGGTCAATGACGAACGAATACATGAATTACTTATTTGCCACTAAAGCTGAGTTGAATGATTTGGCTAGCCAAGTAACAGGAGGAAACTAACATGGATGGATTTAAAAATGTGTATGACACACGAGATTTAACCAATTTACAGCCAATGCTTTGGCCAGAAAGGAAGCAGGTCTTTAATCCTTATACTGAGGTGGACCCGCCATCTGATGCCAATATCAAGGTGACTGGATTTAATTTCAACACTCAGACCTGGCAATATATGGAAGTGGCTACACCTGAAGATGTGCAGAATCAGGATCAACAGCTGACTGATGCCATGATGGCGATTGCTGAATTGTACGAACAAAAATTATTGTTAGAAAACCGTGTAGCAGAATTAGAAGCAATCGTATTGCCAAAATAGAAAGGAATGGTTGAAGTTGGTTAAAGTGTATGTGAACTTAATCAAAAAAGGGGCGAAGTCTATTGAGGACGTGCCGGAGGAAATTAGAAAAGAAGTGGAAGCAATCTTGGCTGCAGAAACTGCGGTTTAGGATTGCTTTTTATTTACTACGAAGGGAGGTGAGAACTATGGCAGTCGTATACGCAACCTTAATCATCAAAGGCAAGAAAGTCATTGGTGATGTACCAGCAGTGATTCGTGATCAAGTCAAAGAAATCTTGATTGACATGGAATTACCAGAGTTAGCTGGGGAATAGTGGGAGGGGCTTTTGCCTCTCTCTTTTTTTGAAAGTTGGTGAGATATGAAAGATTTAATTCAACGGATCCGTACCGATTGGCAGTTCTTAATCGTTGCGGTGACCACGGCAGCCGTTGGTCTCAATTTCTTGGCGCACCCAGGATTGTTAGAAGATCATAGTGCTTATGCCTTTATTGTCAACGTGTTAGATGACGCTGTTTTCTCAGTGCCGATTGTCATCGGCGGAGGAGTCGGTGTCTTTTTGTTTGTTTGGGGGAAAAGGCGCTTCAGAGCGGTCTTTTTAGTCTTTTATCAATTTGTCTGGATGATTCTTCTTTTAGCTTATGTATGGCGGGCACTTAACGGTTTCCCAAACTCTACTTGGATTATGACGTTATGCATCAATGCCGCAATTTTTTTCTTGGCTTTGTGGGGTGATGTCGATGGGTGAATATCAATGGGCAATTACCCTTGGAGGAGCAGTGATAGGTGCGATTGGGACTTATTTTGCGACTAAAGTAAAAGGGAAAGCTGATGTAGATGCGTCTAGGTCTTCCGTAGAGTCTGTGTATATCTCTGAAATGCGGAAAATCATTGAAGATTACCAGAAAGAGCGAGAAGCATTGAAAGCTGAAAAAGAAAAGCTTCAAGCCCTAGTGGAGAAGGTCCAGAAAATCAACCGAGAGCTGGAAGAAGACAACCGATTGTTGAAAATGGAAAACAAGCAATTAAGGGAAGAAAACCAGATTTTGAAAGGTGGAAAATAATATGGATTTTTCGCAGTTTTTAGTACCAGGAGTAGTAGTTGGCTGTTTGGTAATTGGCTACTGTCTGAAACGAATTGAGGCTTTAAAAATTAATGACTACATTCCAACTATTCTAGCATTATCCGGCGCAATTATCGGCGGCTTACTGAATGGTTTTTATGTGGAGACGGTCATTGCTGGGGCAATTAGTGGGCTTGCGTCTACAGGGTTACACCAAGCTTTCACTCGGTTTATGGATAGTTTATCTGGAGAATAGATAAGGAGGAGAATATCAATGGGCGACATTAATAAGATGATTGGCTGGATGGAAGCACGAAAAGGGAAAGTATTTTATTCAATGGCTCAGCGTACGGGGCCAAATAGCTATGATTGTTCTAGTGCAGTCTTAAATGCTATGAAAGCCGGGGGATTTGTTGAGTTTTCATATCCCGGAAACACTGAGACTCTTTTCGGTATGGAGGGTAAGACCTTGATTCCGATTGCTCGAAATAAGGCTCAACGGGGGGATATTTTTGTATCAGGAAGAAAAGGGGCGTCTGATGGGAGTGCTGGTCATACTGGAATTTTCCTATCGAACGACACTATTATTCATTGCACCTATTCAAAAGGTAGCGCGAATATTGCTGTGACCCCAGCCAAAAACTGGATGGGAGATTATTCTGGCTTACCAGTGTACTGTTATTGTTTGAAAGGTGTCGTTTCTAATGGTACCGGTGGGGCACAGATGGTTAAGCTTGCTATTGACGGTTATTGGGGGCCAGCTACCACCCAGCGGCTGCAAGAATACTTTGGATGTGCTGTGCGTGATGGCGTTATTAGTGGGCAAGTCAAAGGTGACTGGAGCCGGCGTATTCCATCCATTGAGTTCGGTACTGGTGGCTCCAATCTGATTAGAGCCATGCAAAAATGGTTAGGGGTTACCGCAGATGGCAACATGGGACCTGGCACGATTCGCGCATTGCAAAAACGTATGGGAACCACTCAAGACGGCGTGATTAGTGCGCCATCTGATGTTGTTAGAGAGATGCAAAAACGTCTCAACGCTAATAAATTATAAAAAAATAGCCCCGGTCTTCCGGGGCAGTACATATCGAAACAGAATTTTTTATTCATATTCCCGAGTGCCAATTACTTCAAAATCATCATCCATTAAATCAATAGTTAATGCTTTGCTTTCATCAACCAGTACATACGAGTATGCACATGAAACAGTAGCACCAGGATTAATTTCAACTTGTGTATTATGATATTCTTCATAATTTGAAGAATCTTCATCGTGCATTAAGGTTGATAGGCTTTCTGTGGTAGAGTCCAGCACTTGCTTAGGCTGGAGATAGTCCCAAAGGATATATTCAACATTTTGAGTTTCATCAGTTGTATTTTGATAATCAAATAAAATAGTGATTGCTTTTTCGTCGTCAATTGATCTGTCCTCTGTAGCCCCAGTGAAGGTAATAATTCCATCTGGAGTGGTCAAAGTATTTTCGGAATATGTTACTGAAGTCTGAAAATCACTTTCGTCCACGTCATCAGAGGTATCAAAACTTTCGAAATCCAAACTATCATCAGTAGAAGCATCAGTTATAGCACTAGATTGAGCTGTAGATGAATCCTTTTCTTTTGGAGCATTATAAGGTTCAAGGACTAGTTTTTCCTGATCATCGTCGGAGTTCTTTTCTTTATCTGGTGTCAAAACGATATTTTTGTCTTCTTTGGTTACTTTGTAATAAACGTATTCTTTATTATCATCAGCATCTTGAACTTTTAGCTCATCTTTATTCAGCTCATACTCAAGCTTAAAATTCATTTGATCAAAAATTTGTTTGGCCAGTTCTTCACCTAAAGCTTCCCACTCATCTTCAGCAGATGACCCAATACTTGACATATCTACCTTGAAGGACATGATGTGATCCGAAAAAGATACAATCATATTCGGTGTTTCATCATCTTTCGTATCCACGAGCCAGTCGTTTGCTTTCAAATCGCTCACGGAGACGGCAGAGCCACACCCAGAAAGTAGAAACATAAAGCCAACCATTATAAATCCTAACCACTTTTTCATAGAGACACCCCAATTCAGTTTTATAATTAAAGTGTAGCATATTGAACCGAATAGGGAATGGAAAAGTTCACTAAATTAGCAAGCCCCCGTATTCTTCAAGATCCATTAAATCGAGAGCGACCATTTGATAAATCTGCAAGCGTCGAACATTATCTTTGATTTTCCAAAACTTAACGGCTGCATCCATTCTTAGAATCACGTAACCAGTTGCGGTTCGAACTTCTCCAATCGAGTTTTTATACTGATAAATCATCTGGCTCACTCCTTTAGTAGGAGATACGCACTAATCTAAAGATCCTTAATCGCATCTTGTATTTGAGACATCGGCGGCTGTTTAAAACTAGAAACGCCGTCGGCAGGCTCGTACCGACGAAGTACAATATCTCTAGTCGTGACGCGATTGTAACGGTAGATGATAGATTTTGGAGCATACTCTGGATCAACATCAAAAACAAAAAATAAATCCTTATTGTATTTTGTCAATATTGCAGGAACTCGAAAATGCTTTCGACCAGACCCATACATATATTTAGCTATCGCTTCTTCTAAGAATAATAGGGGGACATCAGAATTTACTAGCAATTGATAGTCCTGCCTAAATTGTTCTGTTTCGGGTGCGTTATAAGCAAGAGAAGGCACCATTTTTAATCACCTCACTGGAATTATAGTTCAAATTATACGAACGTATGTTTGATTTGTAAAGAGAACAAGAGTTAATATATAGAAATTGGCAAGCGACATATAATTTATAAATAACAGTAAAACACGAATATACTGGGCAGAAAAGTGGGCAGAAGTCTAAATAAGTTGCATTTTGATACACTATAATAGTAATATAAACACAGTAACTACGGGGAACTTAGGTCAACTTCTATGCTTTGGAGTCGTTCTCAGCGTGGAGGCACGGGTTCGAATCCCGTACAGGCTATTGACTTTCAAGAGGCGATACACTAAGCTTTGGTGCTGGTGTATCGCTTTTTTTATTGGGATTTCTGCAAAAAAACCGCGTTGTCTGCCGTCAAAGGGATGCTTGCTTGTTTCAGCGGAGAATTCAGGTGGAAAGTAAATCACTTTGTTTCTCAGGGAAAACCAGTATAATAGATACAAATGATACACTAGCGTTCGCTGTCGATGCAACGGGTTTTCCGCAGCAGAGTACAGACGTGTTCGGAGATGCCGTGAGCCTTTTATTTTTGCGGATCTGCCGAGTTCGGGACAAAGGCACAGCTGATATGTTTCAGGAGCAGTAGTCTGATGACCTTTGCGCTGAAAAGAGCAAACGGCGTCCCCGAATTTTCAAATCCGGTTTACCGGTAGTCAACGAAGAAGACGCAGAAAGGAAGCAGCCTATGAAACGTATCGAGCGGGTCTATCGATTTGTACTGCAGCAGACGGTTGCCGGCGAAAGTGCGGCAGCGGGAGTGACCACCCGGGACGTAGCGGAATGTCTGCAGATCCAGCGGCCGAATGCCAGCAAGGATTTAAACGAGCTGGTGCGGCAAGGGCGGATCGGAAAGAGTGAAGGACGACCGGTTCGCTATCTTTCCCTTGAAACGGCCGCAGCGGTGCCGTCAGGAAGTGACAGTTTTTCCAATCACCGGGCAGAAAAAAAGTATGTTCCCAGCTACAAGGAATCTCCTGACAGCCCCTATATGCGACCGGCAGGTGAGCAGCATTTTGCGGCGGTGCCGGAAGTTCAGGATATTTTTGCCCGCCTGATCGGTACCGGCGGCAGTATGCGCAATGCCATCGAGCAGGCGAAAGCGGCGATTCTTTACCCGCCGAAAGGGCTGAACTGTCTGATCACAGGCCCCACCGGATCCGGGAAGACCTATTTTGCTCATGCGATGTTCCGCTTTGCTGTCAACAGCGGTGTGATCGGACAGGAAAAAGAACTGATCGTTTTCAACTGTGCCGACTATGCAAACAACCCTGAACTGCTTATGAGTCATCTCTTCGGCTATATCAAAGGGGCGTTTACCGGTGCAGATCAGGACAAAGAGGGGATTATCGACCAGGCAGACGGTGGTATGCTGTTTTTGGACGAGATCCATCGGCTGCCGCCGGAAGGACAGGAAATGGTCTTTTATTTTATGGACCATGGCACGTATAGCCGCTTGGGAGAAAGCACCAAAACCCACCAGGCAGATGTGCGAATCATCGGGGCCACCACAGAAGATCCGGGATCCAGCCTCTTGGCAACCTTTGTTCGGCGGATCCCGATCAATATCACTCTGCCGGCTTTCAATCAGCGTCCGGCAGCAGAACAGGTAGAACTGGTCAAATTAATGATCGCCCAAGAAGCCGGCCGCATCCAGCGGCGGATCTCTGTTACTGAAGATGTGGTGAAGGCATTGATCGGTAGTGTCAGCTACGGTAATATCGGTCAGCTGAAATCCAATATTCAGCTGGTTTGTGCCCGCGGGTTTTTGAATCATATGCAGCATGAAGAAATCGCTATTACGATGGAAGATCTGCCGGAAGGGATCCGCTCAGGTATCGTGACTCTGACCAACGAACGAGTGAAGAGTGCCGATCTTTCCAAGATATTGGAACCCCGACTGGTGATCGATCCTCATGAAAATATGATAGAAATCAAAACCGATTCCTACGAACTGCCTTACAATCTGTATGACATCATTGGTGACAAAGCCGCACTTTTGGCAGCAGACGGCTTGGATCAGGCGGCCATCAATCAATTTATTTCCACGGATATCAATATTCATCTGAAATCTTTTTACAAGGATCATGGCTTTACTTTCCACGCCGACAACAAACTGGCAGAGTTCGTGGATGAAAAGATCATCGAGACCACCAACCATATTTACGATATGCTCAAGGAACGGTTGGGCTACGAATTGCAGCAGAACTTCTTGTACGCCATGAGTCTGCATATCAGCTCATTTCTAAAAAAACTGGCCACCGGAGAAGAGCGTCATACCAATGACAATATCCGTCAGATGGTAGCAGCTTATCCCGAAGAGTTTCAGATTGCCCGTTCAATCCGGGAATACTTGTCACAGGTCTTCCAAGTTCAAATCCCGGACAGTGAGGATTATTATCTGGCCGTGCTGCTGATCTCGCTGGCAGCCAACCAGAAAGACGGCAAGATCGGCGTAGTCGTGGCAGCTCACGGGGATACGACTGCCAGCAGCATGGTGAAAGTGGTGACCCAGCTTTTGGGAGCTGACCATGTTCAGGCAGTAGACATGCCGTTGGATATGCCGCCTCAGATTGCATTGGAAAAAATCAAACAAGCAGTTCAGCAGGTCTCCGAAGACAATGGTGCCCTGCTTCTGGTAGATATGGGCTCGTTGGCTACTTTTGGCGAGACGATCACGAGAGATACGGGAATCGAAGTCCGGACCATCGACATGGTGACAACCGCATTGGTCCTGGAAGCGGTTCGTAAAGCTTCTGTATTGGGCAGCGATTTGGATTCCATTTACGACAGCTTACGGGCCTTCAACGGTTACGGCAATGGCGACCTGGCGCAGATCGCACCACCTCCCCATAGACAACCGGCAATCCTGGCAATTTGTGCCTCCGGTGAAGGAACTGCCATGCGGGTTAAGGAATTGATCCAACGGGCCTTGGCTCCCGAGCAGAAAAAAGAACTGACTGTTTTGACACAGTCGGTAGTGGAGCTTAAAGCGCAACTGCCGACATTGAAGGACAACTACCATATCATTGCCTCCACCGGAATCATGGATCCGAAATTGGCCGCGCCTTTTATTCCGCTGGATCAATTCATCGATTCGGATGTCGGGGATCTGGTCAATCGCCTGCTGCTGGAGCAGGGGACGTTGGCAAAACCGCAAGCTGTGCTGCCACCGGATGAAGTCCGGCAGAAAGTGATGGCTTTTATGGAAGAAAACTTTACCTTTTTGAATGTCGTCAAGCTGTTTCCGGTGATCGAAAACTTCGTGGAAGAACTGGTGACGGCGTACGGTCTTAAAGGCGAACAGCAGGGACTGAAGATCAATTTAGCGATGCACACTGCCGGCATCATCGAAAGGGTCCTGGTGAACGAGCCCTTGACGGTGACAGAGGAACAGCAAAAGGCCCTCTTAGCGGAAGCTTTTTATTCGCGGCTGCACCTGCACCTGCAATCCTTTGAGCGGCTGTTGCGATTGACTGTTCCTTTAAGTGAGGAATATTATTTGATGGAGATCCTGAAATTGAAAAGCAGCGATTCCCCTGTTGCAAGCGAGCTGGAGGATTTTCTGGAAGAAGATGCTATTTGAGGAAAACACAGTCTGTTTGACACACTACGATACACTTTCTTTTAGTGTATTTATAGTGTGTCTTTTTTTATCCTTTGTTAAGGTTGATTTAACAACAGTGTATCTTTTTTTAGTTGGCACGCTACTTGCTTATATAAAAGTGATACGGAACATCCGTGTCAGTCATCTGTCCGGTTCTCTTATGATTTTGTTTGATGAGAGCTTGTTGTGATAGGAGGGAGTGAGATGGGAGCGGATATTCGTTTAGCACGGATCGATGATCGTCTGATCCATGGTCAAGTGGCGACAGCTTGGTCCAAACAGACCGGAGTCAATCGGATTATCGTTGTCAGTGATGAGGCAGCCGATGATTCGTTGCGGCGCTTTTTGCTGCGGGAAGCTGCACCACCGGGGATCAAAGTCAATGTCATTGATACCGAAAAAATGATTCGTTTGTATTTTTCGGAGCTGTTGACAGGTGAAAAACTGATGCTCTTGTTTACTAATCCGCAAGATGTTTTGCGGCTGGTGGAAGCCGGTGTCGGTTTGGAAACGGTCAATATCGGCGGCATGCGTTACATCGTGGGAAAACGAATGATCACCAATTTTATCTCAGTCGATACTGAAGACATCCGCTGTTTCAGAGTCCTGGCCCAAAAAGGCATCACATTGGAGGTTCGCAAAGTGCCCAGTGACCGCAAACTGGATTTGATCGAACTTTTGGACAAGGATGACGCCAAATCGTCGTTGCAATAGTCACCTGTCAGCTGCAATTATTTTTTCGGAGACTGTTGTCAATGAATAGCATCACCGGTCGAGCTGTTTTCGACTGTCGGTTCAGAGCA
This sequence comes from Enterococcaceae bacterium OF42-14pH9A, assembly GCA_027692465.1. GTDB lineage: Bacteria > Bacillota > Bacilli > Lactobacillales > Enterococcaceae > Enterococcus_C. The sequence continues at coordinate 210,954 of JAQEYU010000001.1, forward strand.
GCAAAATATGCCTTGGTCCGACGCAAAAATGAAATAGGAGGTAGAGAAATGGTAGGAATTATCCTAGCGAGTCACGGAGAATTCGCTGAAGGTATCCTGCAGTCGGGATCGATGATCTTCGGTGAGCAGGAAAATGTCAAAGCAGTTACATTGATGCCTTCAGAAGGTCCCGATGACATCAAAGCCAAAATGAAAGAAGCAATTGCCTCTTTCGACGATCAACAAGAAGTTTTGTTCTTAGTGGATCTGTGGGGCGGCACGCCTTTCAACCAAGCCAACAGCTTGTTTGAAGAACACAAGGAGACTTGGGCGATTGTTGCCGGCATGAACTTGCCGATGGTAATCGAAGCATACGCATCCCGCTTCTCCATGAACAAAGCCCAAGAAATCGCAGCCCACATTCTGGAGACTGCAAAAGAAGGTGTCCGGATCAAACCGGAAGAGCTGGAACCAGCAGCACCAACTGCGGCTGTCGCTGCCGGCAACGAACCAAAAGGGGCACTGCCGCCGGGTACAGTTCTCGGAGACGGCCACATCAAATATGTACTGGCTCGTATCGACTCCCGCCTGCTTCATGGACAAGTCGCAACGGCCTGGACTAAATCGGTACAACCTAGTCGCATCATCGTTGTTTCAGATGCGGTTGCCAAAGACGACCTGCGTAAGAAACTGATCGAACAAGCAGCTCCTCCAGGGGTCAAAGCCAATGTGATTCCGGTTCAAAAAATGATCGAAGTGGCAAACGATCCGCGCTTTGGCGACACGAAAGCCTTGTTGTTGTTTGAAAATCCGCAAGACGTGGTCCGCGCATTGGACGGCGGGGTTGACATCAAGGAAGTCAATGTCGGTTCGATGGCCCATTCTGTCGGAAAAGTTGTTGTAAGTAAAGTATTGTCAATGGGTCCGGATGATGTCAAAGCCTTTGAAGACATGAAGTCCCGCGGGATCACTTTCGATGTTCGTAAAGTGCCGAACGATTCCAAAGACAATATGGATGAAATCTTGAAAAAAGCCGAGTCTGAGTTGAAAGCTCAAAACGGTTAATCAGAGAAATAGGAGGTTAAGAAATCATGAGTGATTTGAATATTATTCAGATGATTTTAGTCGTACTCGTGGCTTTTCTGGCTGGGATGGAAGGGATCCTCGATGAATTCCAATTCCACCAACCGTTAGTTGCGTGTACATTGATCGGTCTGGTGACCGGTAACTTGGAAGCAGGGATCATGCTTGGCGGGTCACTGCAAATGATCGCCCTGGGGTGGGCCAACATCGGTGCTGCAGTAGCGCCGGATGCGGCCTTGGCTGCCGTTGCATCTTCAATTATTTTAGTTTTGGGCGGCGAAGGCAAGGCGGGTATCCCGTCAGCGATTGCAATCGCGATTCCATTGGCAGTAGCCGGTTTGGTATTGACCATGTTCGTACGGACTTTGGCTGTGCCAATCGTTCACATCATGGATGGGGCTGCTGAAGAAGGAAACATCCGTAAAGTTGAATTGTGGCATATCATCGCTATCCTGATGCAAGGGGTCCGGATTGCATTGCCAGCAGCGCTCTTGCTGATCATTCCGGCAAAAAGTGTCCAAGATCTGTTGCACATGATGCCGGCTTGGTTGACAGACGGTATGGCGATCGGCGGCGGGATGGTCGTTGCGGTTGGTTACGCAATGGTAATCAACATGATGGCGACTAAAGAAGTTTGGCCTTTCTTCATTATCGGTTTTGCTATTGCAGCGATTTCTCAGTTGACACTGATCGCATTGGGTGCCATTGCTGTGTCGTTTGCACTGATCTACTTGAACCTGTCTAAAATGGGCGGCTCAAGCAACGGTGGCAGCCAAAGCGGCAGCGGTGATCCGTTGGGCGATATTTTGAACGATTATTAATCTTGAAGGAGGAGAAAGAAAATGGCAGAAAAGATTGAATTAACGAAAAAAGACCGTTTGGCCGTTGCATGGCGCTCTACCTTCATTCAAGGCTCTTGGAACTATGAACGGATGCAAAACGGCGGCTGGTGTTTCGCAATGATCCCGGCTATTCGTAAATTGTATAAAACAAAAGAAGAACAATCCGCAGCGTTGAAACGTCACTTGGAGTTCTTCAATACCCACCCATATATCGCTTCACCAATTCTCGGGGTAACTTTGGCGCTGGAAGAAGAACGTGCCAATGGCGCACCGGTGGATGATGTAGCGATCCAAGGGGTAAAAGTCGGTATGATGGGTCCTTTGGCCGGTGTCGGTGACCCGGTATTCTGGTTTACTGTACGTCCGATGTTGGGTGCCTTGGGTGCGTCTTTAGCCTTGACCGGAAGCATCTTGGGTCCAATCATCTTCTTCGTTGCTTGGAATATCATTCGTTGGGCATTTATGTGGTATACCCAGGAATTCGGCTACAAAGCCGGTTCCAAGATTACCGACGATTTGTCCGGCGGTTTGTTGCAGGATGTAACTAAAGGTGCTTCGATCTTGGGGATGTTCGTCTTGGGCTCGCTGGTCCAACGCTGGGTTAGTGTGAAATTTACACCGACTGTTTCTGAGATCGAATTGTCTGAGGGTGCCTATATTGAATGGGACAAGCTTCCCGGCGGTGCTGAAGGAATCAAGAAAGCCTTTGAAGAAGTGGCTTCCGGTAAAGCGTTGAGCAATATCAAGGTCACTACCCTGCAAGACAACTTGGATTCACTGATTCCTGGTCTGGCAGCACTGCTGTTGACATTGCTGTGCATGTGGTTGTTGAAGAAAAAAGTTTCTCCAATCATCATCATTTTGGGCTTGTTCGTTGTGGGTATCGTGTTCCACGTACTCGGTGTGATGTAAGCTTTTATCAAAGAAGGAGACCGGTTTTGCGGTCTCCTTTTACATAGGCGGCCGGCTTGCTGCAGGACAGACCGCTGAATTTTGAGTATACTGAACATATTCGCTGCTCGGGGTGCTTTTTTGCCGGAGCTGCAACTCAGTGTTTTACGGTTGCTGTTTTAAAGCGGCAGATCAGGTGTTGAAAACTCTTGAATCCAGTCTCGGCGGATAGCCGCTAAAGCGCAATTCTATCAAAAAGGAGCGTTCATTATGGTACAATCATTGAATACGAAAGTGGATCTGGCCATCGCCGCCACTTCTTTTATGGGGATCAACGAATACGGTCAAGTAATGGTGGGGGATAATGCCTTCGAATTTTACAACGACCGGGACAAAAACAAGTTTATCCAGATTCCGTGGGAAGAGGTAGACTATGTGATCGCTTCGGTCATGTTTAAGGGCAGATGGATCCCCCGGTATGCCATCCAGACCAAAAGGAACGGGACCTTCACGTTTTCTTCAAAAGAACCGAAAAAAGTCTTGCGGGCGATCCGGGAATATGTACCCGAAGAGCGCCTGGTACGTTCTCTGAGCTTTTTTGATGTCATCAAACGGGCCTTCACTTCAAAGAAAAAGAAAGCATAAGGGCGCAGTCTTAAGGTGCCCTGACAGTCCTTTTTCAGCAATCGAATATTTATTTGCCGGCAAACGGTGGGCTCTGCGCAGTTGCAGTCTGAAACTTTGCCGGTTTTTTTGCAGTTCAAAAGGTTTCGGGTTTGTCGGGAAAAATGCCGACTTTCTGATTGTTTCAGACCTTCAAGGCAACTACCGCATTTTTAACAGTGAGGGAATCAATCCCGATGAAAAGCAAATCCTCTGCAAGCTCTGCCAAAAAAACGGATAAGATAGTCCAGTGGGCAGGAGGCGGCTTTAGGGTCCCTGTTTTTGCTATGGCAAGAAGACCGGAAGGCGTCAGCTTGAGTCAGTGGTTTGTACTTCGAAGGGGCTTTTTGTTGTGGTATGCTGATAGTGTGAGGAAAAAGACGCTGCCAGGCGGCAAAAAAGCCTGTGGCGATGAAATGGAGGAAGTTTGATGATTTGGACATTGATCATCGGAGCGCTGATCGGGGCAATCGCCGGAATGATTACCGGTGAAAAGCGGGGCTGTTTGTACAATATTGTCGCTGGCTTGATCGGCTCTTATATCGGAGAGCGGCTGTTTGGCGAGATGGGGCCGCAGTTGGCAGATATGGCGATCGTGCCGGCGATCCTGGGAGCGGTGATCTTTACCGCTGTGATCACGCTGTTTTTTGGAAGAAGCCACTGAAACTAGGCGTGTCTGAAAACTCTGGGGGAATCCAGATTTTTGCGGACCTGCCGGAATCAAGGAGTAAAGCGCAGCTTATGTGGTGCACAAGCGAGCCTTTACGACGTAGATCGCAGTGAAAAGGACCAAAATATCTGCCACTGGAGTTTTCAGACACGCCCTAAGCTCCCAAAAATGTATCAGGCTAGCAAAAGCACGAGTCTTTGCTATAATGGGACATGACGAAAACAGAAAGAAGGAATCGTATCATGATGTTACGTGTTGAAAATCTGCGCAAAGCGATGAAAAAAGAGCAAGTAGACGGTTTTCTGGTGACCAGTCCTTACAATTTGCGATATTTAACTAATTTCACCGGGACGACCGGTCTGGCGGTCATTACACTGGATAAAGCCTTTTTTGTGACGGATTTCCGTTACACCGAGCAGGCCGCTGCTCAGGCGCAAGGCTTTGAAATCATTAAGAATGTCGGCCCGATCTTTGAAGAGGTGGCTAAACTTTGTGAGCAGGAAGAACTCAACGCTTTGGCTTTTGAAGAAAACTATGTCAGCTTTGCCGAATACTCGGTACTGGAAGAAATCATTGAAGAGACGCCGCTGATTCCGATCGCAGGCATGATCGAGAACCTGCGGGAAATCAAAGATGACGAAGAGATTGCCATTACTGAAAAAGCCTGTGCTATCGCAGATCAAGGATTCGACTATGTTTTGAAGACAATCAAACCTGGGATGACCGAGATCGAAGTGGCCAATCAGCTGGACTTTTACATGCGTTCACTGGGAGCCAGCGGAGTTTCCTTTGAGACCATCGTAGCCTCCGGAGTCCGCTCGGCTATGCCTCACGGTGTTGCCTCGGAAAAAATCATCCAACAGGGAGACCTGATTACATTGGACTTCGGCTGTTATTATCAAGGTTATGTTTCCGACATGACCCGGACCTTTGCGATTGGTGATCCCGGAGACAAACTGCGGGAGATCTATCAGGTTGTTTTGGAAGCACAATTGAAAGTCTTAGCAGCTGCCAAACCGGGACTGACAGGAATTCAATTGGATGCAGTGGCCAGAGATCATATCGCCGCTGCCGGCTATGGCGAGGCTTTCGGACATTCTACCGGTCACGGGATCGGCTTGGAGATTCACGAAGGCCCCAATGTTTCTTTCCGCGCTGACAAGCAGTTCGTTCCCGGCAATATCATCACTGATGAACCCGGAATCTATCTGCCGGGGATCGGCGGCGTTCGTATCGAAGATGATCTGCTGATTACCGCTGACGGCAATCGAGTGTTGACTCATTCACCGAAAGAATTGATTATTTTGTAAGTTCGTTTTCGGCAGCAGTCTTCAGCTGAAACTCGGGCAAAGACAAAGCGGCAGTACCTTTTGGGGGCGGCTGCTTTTTTTACTGCCGGAGTTGGCGGGAAAAAAGCGGAGGGAGTTAGGAAAAATGATTTCGGTAGGCGCTCTTACGCTGATCCTTGATGGTTTTGTATAGCCTAACCGTGGAAAGAATGATAAACTAGGAAGGAAGAATGTCCCTTTAAAAGGTCCATTTGCGAGGAATTTAAAAGGAGGATGGCCATGATTTCAGTAAATGATTTCAAAACCGGCTTGACCATCGAAGTTGATGGCGATATCTGGCGGGTAGTCGATTTTCAACACGTAAAACCCGGTAAAGGAGCTGCTTTTGTCCGCTCGAAACTGAAAAATCTGCGGACCGGCGGCGTACAGGAGAAAACCTTCCGTGCCGGTGAAAAAGTCGCCAAAGCCCAGATCGATAATCGAAAGATGCAGTACTTATATGAAAGCGGCGGCAGCCACGTCTTCATGGATCTGGAAACGTATGAACAAATCGAGATTCCGGAAGAGCAGATTGTTGACGAGTTGAAGTATATGTTGGAAAACATGGAAGTCAACATTATCATGTACGGCTCGGAGATCTTAGGTGTTGATCTGCCGAATACAGTGACGCTGACGGTAGAAACCACCGACCCGAATATCAAAGGGGATACCTCATCCGGTGGCTCGAAACCGGCCGTCATGGAAACCGGCCTGACGGTCAATGTCCCGTTCTTTGTCAACCCGGGAGATAAATTGATCATCAATACAACAGACGGGACGTATGTTTCCCGCGCTTAGAAACGGAGGAAGTTGTTGTGGCAGATGAAAAAAATCTGGTATTGAACAGCAATCAGGAATTAGGAGAGATCGTCATTGCACCGGAAGTGATCGAAGTCATCATCGGGATTGCCGCTTCTAAAGTCGATGGTGTATACGACATGCAGGGAACGTTCGCCAACAATGTAACAGAACTATTGGGCGGCTCTGCTCATGGCAAGGGTGTTTATCTGAGTATCGAAGAAGCCGGGCTCAAAGTGGACATCTACTGTTACATTAAATACGGTATGTCAGTACCGAAAGTCGCGATGGCGATCCAGGAACGGGTCAAAGAACAGGTGCTGTTCATGACTGACGTGGCTTTGTCAGAAGTCAATATCCATGTTGTGGCGGTTGTTCCGGAAAAAATTGATACCCCTGATTTGGAAGAATTATTTGGAAGCGAAGAGGAAGAGAATGAGTAGTAAAGAAATCTCACGGCATATGATCCGGCAAATGGCGCTGCAAGCCCTGTTTCCGCTGGATTTCAATGCGGATTTGTCGAAAAAAGATGCTATTTATCATGCCATCGAACTGGAACACCAAGAAATGTTGGATGACGAGCAGGAAAACTTTGTGCCGCAATATCTGGATGAGTTGGTAGCGGGTGTTTGTGACCATAAAGCCCAACTGGACGAGATGATTGAAAAACATCTGAAAAAAGGTTGGAATTTGAAACGTTTGCCGAAAATGGATTTGACCATCCTGCGTATCGGTATTTACGAAATGGTTTACGAAAAAAAGGTTCCTAACAAAGTGGCGCTTAACGAAGCCATCGAGTTGGCGAAAACCTTCAGTGACGATCAGTCTCGGAAATTCGTCAACGGTCTGCTGTCAAACATCAACAGCGAGTTGGAAAAAGCCGCAAAGACCGAACAAACGCCGGAAACAAATTGATTTTAAAGAGCGACACCGCAGAAACTGCCGGTGCCGCTCTTTTTTTGGGGGTTCTTTGTCAAATGACGGGGTGGGCTGTCTGGAAACTCCGGTGGCGGCAAGCTTACGCCTTTTTGTCGCAATCTGAACCAAAAGAAAACCGGCCTCAGCGAATGTTTTCGAAAAGGCCGGTTTTTGTATTTGGTTCAAAAGTGAGCATTTGTGGGTGATCTCAGTAGGCGCGGGCAATCCAGACGGTATGTTTAGCCGGTTTCCCACTGATGATATCGACGGTTTTTTCCATCGGGGCTTCAAAAGGAATATTACGCGTGGTAAAGCCGATCTCTTCTTTGATCTTGGCTTCGGTTTCCTCGCTGCCGTCCCAGCCAATCAAGACAAAGCCGGTTGGTCGTCCGTCTTGTTTACAGGTTTCGATATGGGCTTTTAACTGAGCCAGTGTGTCGATATCGAAGTGTTCATTTTCTTTATTGCGGGCACGAGCAGCTTCCAATAAACGGTGCGGCATAATAGCCAGCTGTTCTTTGACGTAGTCTGCCAATTCGTCGAAAGGTACCGCGGTCTTGTCGCTAAGGTCGCGAATTTTCACCATCACATGGCCGTTCTCCAGATCCCGGGGACCGCATTCGATGCGCAGGCAGGCACCTTTCAGTTCCCATTCGTTGAACTTGTAGCCCGGTGAGTTGTCACTGTCATCCATGCGTACCCGATAGCCGGCTGCTTTGAATTCCTTGAACAACTCATCCAGTTTTTCCATGATGGCCGGATTTTTCTTCCATGGCCCTACCGGCATCATGACGATCTGAGTCGGTGCCACAGTCGGCGGGAAGACCAGGCCATTGTCATCGCCGTGAGTCATGATCAATGAACCCAGCAGGCGGGTGGAGACGCCCCAGGAAGTGGTATGGACATGGGTGTGCTGGTTTTCTTTGGTCAGATAAGTGATGTCGAAGGCTTCGGCAAATTTTGTTCCCAGGTAGTGAGAAGTCCCGGCTTGGACTGCCTTGCCATCTTTCATCATCGCTTCGATCGAATAGGTATCCACCGCACCGGCAAACCGTTCAGAAGGCGTTTTTTGTCCTTTGTAGACCGGAATCGCCAAAAATTCTTCCGCCAGGCGGGCGTATTCATCCAGGATACTCATGGTTCGGCGACGGGCATCTTCTTCGTTGGCATGAGCAGTATGACCTTCCTGCCACAAAAATTCAGAAGTCCGCAAGAAGGGCAGTGTTTTCTTTTCCCAGCGGAAGACATTGGCCCACTGATTGATTTCGTAAGGCAGATCGCGATAGGAGTTGATCCAATCGGAAAAGGCCGAGCCAATCATGGTTTCTGAAGTCGGACGCAATGCCAGCGGTTCTTCCAGCTTGTCGTTGCCGACCTCTGTAACCCAAGGCAGCTCCGGTGCGAAACCTTCGATGTGATCGGCTTCTTTCATAAAGAAGCTTTTCGGGATCAGCATCGGGAAGTAGGCGTTGCGGATATCTTCGGAACGCAGGAACTTATTGAATTCTTCCTGGATGTGTTCCCATAATTCAAAGCCGTCGGGACGAAAGATGATGGAACCTTTCACCGGCGAATAGGCCATCAATTCTGCTTGTTGGATGGTTTGGACATACCATTCGGTAAAGTCGTTGGTTTGCTTTTCAGCCATGTTGTTTCCTCCTTGGATTTCTTTTTGATCGGGGGGCCTGTAACTTTCAATGATACAGCTTTTTAAGCACCCGCCGCAACTCGGTCTGACACGCAGCTTATGCGGTTCATAAGTATGCAATGATGACACGGATTGCGATGAAAGGTTCAAACAGTTGTCAACGGCGTTTTCAGACGCGCCCCGGTGAGGGAAAGCAGTCAAATACAAAAAAACGCATCTCATCCTGTAAAAAGGACGAAATGCGTTTGACATTCGCGGTACCACCTTTGTTGATCGATATGCTGTGAATATCGATCCCCTCGCTGGAGTGTTAAGGGACTCCGGCCCGATCGTTTCTGGCGATCTGTCTTGTCGGCAGGTTCTTCTTACCAGCGGGTATCGTTCTTTCAACCGGGGAACGACTCTCTGTGACCTTGTCAGAATACTGATCCAACTGTTTATATGCTACCGGCAAACGCTTGAAATTGCAAGTGTAAAATAGGGTTGCAGACCGATTTTACTGAAAAACTCAGACTGTCATGCGGATCTCGATGCTGTCGGTCTTATCGGTGATGGCTTTTTTCAGATGACCGGCGTATTTTTTGGAGATCGACTCCAATACCCACAAGTCAAATTCTTCTTTTTCCGGCAACTGACTGTCGATTCCCCGATCAAAGATATTCTCATGATAGTTGGCTGTGTGTTCGCAGTAAAGATAGAGCTGACCTTGATCGCAGGTTACCTGCAAGCGGATCTTACGCTGTTTGGGATCAGCAATGGCATAGGTTTCTCTGGCAGCATGCTCCAACAGATGTGCCAACAACTTTGTCAAGTCATCGTCGGAGACCGCCAGATCCTCCGGCAGCAGCACTTGAAAATCAATGGCGATACTGCGTTTTTGGGCCAGCTTCTGATAGCGGGATAAGATCAGGTTGGCTAACGTATGGTCGGTATAACGGGTGAGGCCGTCCATCAAGCGGGTGTCCTGCATGAGCTTGACTAAGTATTCTTTCGTGCCTTCCAGATTGCCGTCTTCTGTTAAAAGCTGCATCATTTGCAGGTTTTGGCGGAAGGTGTTCTTCATCTGGTCCAACTCCGCCATATGATGCTGCATTTCCTGGCGGCTTTCTTCCAGCAGTGTCGTTTTGACTTCCAAAAAATTGACTTGGCGTCGGTTCCGCTCCTCACTGGCCATAAAATCGGTAACTGTATACCCGAAAAGGACTAACAGGATTGCGCCGAAGAACAACCCACTGAAGTTGATCTGGGTGTATTCGGTTCCCAGCAGACCCATGATGTACAAAAAACAATGAGCCAGCGCTACTAAAACAATCCATGGGGTACAGATGACGTAAAAGCGATTTTTGTAATGACTTTCCCGGATTGCGGCGATTGTCGCCACCAGGGTGCCGAACATATTCATCGTGTCCACCCAGGGCTTGATTTCCGGCAGATCGGTTTTGGTCACAATCGCAACAGCCAACATCGTCACACTGAAACAGATGTGGGGCACCACCCAGAATTTGTAGTATTTTCTGACATGGGTCATTTTCAGACAATAATAGGAAATTAAAAAAAGCGGCGTCAGTATCGCCAACAGAGTAGCCATAGTCGAATTGACAGTGGGACTAAACATCAGGCCCGAAAAAACATCGCCGGCGGCAGCCTCCAAGCCGATAGTCATCGCAAAACATGCCAGCAGCAGCATTTCGATCTCCAAGGTCTGCTTTTTCAAGAGGGTTCGGCCGACAAAAAACAACAACATGATACAGATCGAAAGGGCAATAATCACCATCAGGATCTGCGGCATCGAGACGCTGAAGACATAAGCCAAAACAGAATTGGCTTCCCCAACGAAGACCCGTGCCGGCAAACCGGAATAGTTCTTATACGGACTGGCAACTTCCACTTCCAAGGTGCGGCCGGCATAATTTCGCGGCAGGTGAATTTCTTGCAGTGATTTTCCCGGATTGTCTGTCGCCTGACTCTCCGTAGAAAGCGGGCTGTACTCATAAATCAGTTCATCATCGATCCGAACTTTGAGCCACTGGTGATTTCCCTGTACCAGGAGCATCGGATTGTCGACTTTCCGAACCATTTTTCGTTGCATAATCATCGTCTCGCCGGGTTCAATTCCCGGGAGACGTTTTATGTAGCGGCTTTTGAAGGTGGTGACGGGATCGTCTTTGGGAAAATAGAGCCAAGTATCTTTGATTTCCGAAAACTGGGACTGATTGAAAGGATGGGTCAATGCGTGGCAAAAGAAGCCGAAGACTGCCAGAAATAAAGAGATGACCAACAGAAAGAAAAACCAGCGCCAACCTTTTTTTGAATTTCGTTTATAATAGTTATTTAATAACTCCATAAAATAAAAGCACATCCTTTCTTAATTCAGTTTATTTTGTTTTCATTTGTAAGTCAATATGGTAATAAATTAACAAGCGTTCTGTTTTGTCATCGTCGTGATGGGATAGAGGTCTTAAAAAATAACTCGAGTTACGATTGATATTATTTTATTTTAATTATAATATAATAAACGTTGAAGATCGCGTGACAGCTGATCCTCGAAATTCGGCAAGCGTTTTTGCGCATTTGTGTCCGCTGAACAAAGAGACCGGCAAAGCGGCTGGTTGAGTCAGCCAAGAGAAGGGAAGTCATTTATGAAACGTTTGAAACAGTTCAACAGCATCAGTTCCTTTGCGTTGATATTTTTCATGGCCCTGGCGCTGGCGGTGACCTTGCTGCCCCATCTGTTGGGGTTGAGCATCGCGGTGATCCGGGACAACAGCATGCAGAACGTTTTTCCAAAAGGCAGTCTGGTCTTTGTGAAGCAGGGGGGCATTGAAGAAATTCACGTTGGCGATTTGATCACGTATTATGTTAATCAGGGCGAAGACATCAAAACCCGCCGTGTGGTTGCCAAGGATTCTCCTGAAAAGATTTTTTATACCAAGGGAGATAACGAAGATCAAGCAGAGGTGGGAACTGTTTCCCGCCGCAATCTTATCGGACAACCGGTTTTTCATCTGCCTTATTTGGGATTGGTGGCGACCGGGAGCTTTATCCGCCTGGCTCAGGGGCTGTTTTGGCTGGCAGCAGCTTTCTTGACACTGACCACCATTAGCGCATTTTTGAAACAAGTCCGTCCGAAACCGGAAAAGCAAACGCTGTGGAAAACAGAAAAATAAGCTTTAGTCGTCGTTTGCACCGACTGAAGGGATTGATTATAATGAAGCTGTCCGACCGGGCGGCTTTTTTTGCATGAACAGATGCGGCCCCTGGTACTTTAAAGGAAAAGGGTCAGCGCCGTTTCAAGGCTGCTGTGATCCCAAAGAAGAGAGGGTTCTGACAAGACGATGCAAAATGAAATGATGCACCGACCAGTGGTGAAAAAAGAACTGGTGGACTATATGCGTACCAAACAAAAGCCGCTGTCGGGAAAAATAGGCGAGTTGGAGCGGGAGGCCAATCAACGGGGGGTACCGGTCATTCCCCACGAAACTGTGGTCTTTTTGCAGTTCCTCCTGGGGCAGCTGCAGCCGCAGGAAATTTTGGAGATTGGAGCAGCAATCGGCTTTTCTTCCAGTTTGATGTCACAATATGTCGGTGAAAAAGGGCATGTGACGACTATCGACCGCTATGATGTGATGATCAAAGAAGCCAAGGAAAATTATGCCCGGCTGGGTCTGGAAGACAAGGTGACATTGCTGGAAGGACAGGCGCAGGAGATTCTGCCGACATTGACTGGCCCGTACGACTTTATCTTTATGGACAGCGCCAAGTCGAAATACATCGAGTTTCTGCCGGAGTGTCTGCGGCTTTTGAAAAAGGGTGGAGTTCTGATGGTGGATGATATCTTCCAAGGGGGGACGATCCTTGATCCGGTCGAAGCAATCCCGCGAAAAAACCGAGCCATCCATCGCAAGCTCAATGCGTTTTTGGACGTCGTCACCGAGCATCCCCAACTGACCTCTACGCTGGTTCCATTGGGAGACGGAGTGCTGTTGATCACAAAGGATGAGGAAGAAATTCACCTCTGATCGCAGCAGTTTTTTTTAGAAGGGACAGATGGCTTGGCGGTTTGGTCCGGTGGAATTTATAAAGAAGAAAGTGGTGGGAAAATGAGGCGGTTGGACAGTTTTTTTGCTGAGCTGAAAGCAAAATGGGAGCGTAAACGACAGGAGGCAGTCGCTTTCCCGCTGCCGGTCCCACCACTGCTCCTGGTTCCGGGAACCGGCGGCACGGCGGATCGTTTTGACAAGCTGATCCGGCTCTTGAAGAAACAGCGGCCGGATCTGTCAGTTTTGAAAATTACGGTAAACGTGGACCACCAGCTGAGGATCAGCGGCCGCCTGTTTGCAAGCAGCCGTTTTCCGGTTGTTGTCATCGCCTTTGCCGATGCTTCAGAAGCCGCCCTGTTACAGCAGGCGGACTGGTTGCGGACGGCGCTGATGTTTCTGGAAGAATACTATCAGGTGGCGGAATATGACTATTTCGGACATTCTAACGGCGGCTTGGTGATTACGGAATATCTGGAAAACCAGCGCTTGTCCATCGATCCCCGCTTGCAGCGGTTGCTCCTGACAGGGACTCCGTTTGGCGGTGCAGCAGATGCCAATGACAAGTCAATCCCGCAATATTTGAGCAGTTACAGGGACAAACGTCACCGCATTCCTGAAGAGATCGCAGTAACGCTGATTGCTGGGAATCTGCAAGACAGTTTTTCTGATGGAATCGTACCGGTGAACAGTGTGGCGACCGGGCTTCAAATCTATAAGGGTACCCGCAGCAGTCGGCTGATTACAGTAACTGAAGGCGCAGCCCACAGCCAATTGGTGACGCATCCCATAGTAATCGAGCTGCTCCTTGGCGAATTTGGACCTAAAACCGAGTAAAATAACGGCTGCCGGAGAAATTGAAAGATGAGTCGGTGCTGTATTTGCGCCGAAAGCCTTTAAAAAAAGTTTGACAAGAATTGCTGCGTTTTCTATAATAAAACATGTTGCCGCTACGTCGCAGTAGCTCAGCTGGATAGAGCATCCGCCTTCTAAGCGGACGGTCGGGGGTTCGAACCCCTCCTGCGATGCTAAAAAAGCCGTGATCCGAATCAGGATCACGGCTTTTTCGATGTTAAAACGGCAAGTGAATCAGGGGCAGCGGTCAACGAGAGCGCTTTTTGATGCGGTAGGTTTCAAAATAACCAAGCTCTTTACGGCTCTTGAATCCGGCATAAAAGCCCATCAAAAGCGCGCCGGCCGTATTCGTGAACAAGTCACCCATCGTGTCCATTAAGGCGGCCCGGCCCACCAGCGGCGGTCCGCTGCTGTCAGGAGAATCCAAGTAGCGCTGCAGATTCATGTTGGCCAGCGAATCGCAGAGAAATTCCCAAAATTCCCAAAAGACACCGCAGACGCCGGCAAAAGCAAAGCCGAAGACTAAAAACAGCCAGGGAGAGACCTCTTTTGCTGCAGTTTTCTTCAATAACATGGCGCAGATACCGTAGCCCAAAGCAGTCAAAAGCATCGGGCTGACCGTGTGCAGCACTTTGTCCCAACCGTTGATGAAGCGGATCAGATGCAGACAGGTTCCCATAAAGACTGACAGCCATAAAAAGAACCAATAGAAATAGACGATAGGCTGCGGAATCTCAATTTTCAGCAGCTTACGAGCAATCTGGGGCAGATAGATCAGTACAAGTCCTGCCAGACACTCCAATAAAATGACTGTCATTTCCGGACGAGGCAGCCGAACCGTAATGTATTCGTAAATATTGAATAAAAAGACCAGGATCCCGAATACGGTGAAGGCCCGCTGGATTTTTTGTTGATTGTTCATGTAGACAACTCCCTTCATACTCTCGATTTTACCATAACCCAAGAGCAGGGCTAACTGATAAGGTAAAAACCGATTGTATTTTCAACGGCTGAGGATCGGCGACGGCTTTAATCCTCAGCCAGACTGCTTCGCGCAAGATACGGCGGCAGTCTGATGTTTAGTTTCCGAACAATATGTTATAATGAAAAACAATGATTAGAAGCGTTCTGAAAAAGCAAAGCTGTTCTTTTTGACAATCCTGCTGCTCTCGTCGCAAGCCAAACGACTGGAGAGAGCTGTTAGTGGCCGAACTTGACGGGTAACTGCAGTAAAAACAATCAAAACAGCTGCTTCGGACGCCTCTTAAATTTCAGTTTCGAAAGGAAATTCCATGATCAGAATCACAATGCTTTCCCGGGCGGACACTGTCAAAGGCCAAGGGGTCGGCAGTGCCTATAACGAACTGGTGCGGATGCTCCAGGAACGTTTTGCCGATGAATTTCAGATTGAGATCAATTCTGCTAAAAAAGCCGATATTTCTCACTACCATACAATCAATCCCGAATTTTATCTGTCGACTTTGACCCCGAAGAGTCGTGGGGTGCGAGTGGGCTATGTCCATTTTCTGCCGGAGACACTGAAAGGGAGCATCGAGCTGTTTTGGCCGATCCAGAAGATCTTCGACTGGTACGTGATGTCCTTTTACAAGCGGATGGATATTCTGGTGGTAGTCAATCCCAGCTTCATTCCGCAACTGACTGCAGCCGGGATCCCGGAAGAAAAAGTCTGTTATATTCCGAACTTTGTTTCAAGGACGGATTTTTATCCTAAAACATTATCAGAGAAGCAGGCTGATCGAGAGCGGTTGGGCTTTTTTCAAGAAGATTTCGTCGTTCTGGGTGTAGGCCAGATCCAAAAACGCAAGGGCGTCGACGATTTTATCCAGCTGGCTAAAGACAATCCCCATATTCGTTTTGTCTGGGCGGGGGGCTTTTCTTTTGGCAAAATCACTGACGGCTACGAAGATTATAAGGAAGTCTACGAGAACCCGCCCGCCAATCTGATGTTTACCGGGATCGTGGAACGAAACGAGTTGGTGGATTACTACAATGCAGCCGATGTGTTCCTGCTGCCTTCTTACAATGAGTTGTTTCCTATGAGTATCTTGGAAGCTTTCAGTTGTCAGACGCCGGTGATGCTGCGGGAGTTGGAGCTTTATGAATCAGTAATCTCCGGCTATTATATTGGTACTAAAGATCGAAGTGAGATGTCAGACAGGCTCAATCAGCTGGCCAAAGATCCTGAACAGCTGAAGCATTTCAGCGAACTTTCGGAAAAAGCAGCTCAGCACTATTCAGAAGACAATGTTGCCAAGATTTGGCATCGTTTTTATACCGAATTGGCGGCCGGACGCAACCCGGAGCTCGATCCTGTCAATCGGGAAGTAAGGCCCTGAAACAGTAACCCCGGAACACTCTGTCGATGTGAGGCAGTTGTCCCGGGGTTACTGTTTATTTGAATTGGTTTTTGCATCGAACTGTCCTGATACGTATCTTCGGTCAGTGCTTTTGTGCATGGCAGAATCACAACGGAGCGGTTGTGACTCCGCAAAATACGGGTGCCTGCTTGGATACGGGCTTTTTTTATTGTAACAGCCGCCCGATTTGCTGCCAGTCGGCTTTAATTGCAGCTGCCAGTTTGCGGTTGTAAAAAACAGCGGCCGGATGAAAAAGCGGGATCACCTGATAGCTCGTCTTCGTCCAACGATAGCCGGTTTTGTCCGCTGTCAATTCCTGAATTGGACCGCTGAAGAGCTGACCGTGTTCTTCTGTAATCGAATGATTGGGGCCTAACAGCCGCTGCAGGCCGATATTGCCGACCGTGACAATTAAAGGCGGCTTCACCTGGCGAATCTCATAATCCAGGATTGGGGCATGGGCCAGAACTTCTTTTTTGGTCGGGGTGCGGTTGGGGCGGATAGTCTCGATTTGGCCGGTACGCTTGTTCAGCCGTTCTTTGATGCTGAAAGGGCGGCTACGCACAGCACTGGTAATGTAAACCTCGTCTCTGGTAAGTCCGGCGACTGCCAGACAGTTCATTAATTCCACGCCAGCCTGTCCGCTGAAGGGAATGTGATTGGCAATCTCATTTCTGCCGGGAGCTTCTCCGACAATCATCAGTTTCGGCTGCAGCGGTCCTTGGCCGGCAACAAAGCCTTCCAGGCGCATTCCCGTCGAACGCTGCAAGACGTTTTCGATCAATTCTTGCGGATAGTCCACAATAATCCCTCGTTTCTGCTGTTGACTTAGGGTCTGTTTGAAAACACGGATAGCAGCTTTCTCAGTCGCTGCCATCTGGCGCCGTAACTGCCCGCTTATATACCACGCAAGCGCTCGGTTTCTTCCGGCAGGTAATCAAAAAGCTGAATCCCACTGATATTTTCAGCTATACCCTGATTATAGTAGGAAAGAGATTGTTTGAAAAGTTTCACGAAAACCAACGAAACTTACAGTTGACGGCGAAGGCTTTTTTTGATAAAGTATTCTTGTTGTAATTGTGGGCACCACAGCTACAACCGCACAGAACAAGTATTAAGCAGCGTGGCTTACCAGCGTTCACTTGGGATGGCGAGTCTAAGTCTAAATAAGGAGGTGCTTTTGAGTATGTACGCAATCATTAAAACTGGTGGCAAACAAGTCAAAGTGGAAGTCGGTCAAGCAATCTACGTTGAAAAATTGAACGTAGAAGCTGGCGAGAAGGTTACTTTTGATGAAGTAATCTTGGTCGGTGGTGAATCTACGAAAGTTGGTGCGCCAACTGTCGCAGGTGCAACTGTTGAAGGAACTGTTGAAAAACACGGCAAACAAAAGAAAGTCGTGACTTTCAAATACAAACCTAAAAAACATTCACACCGCAAACAAGGCCATCGTCAACCTTACACTAAAGTTGTCATTGATGCCATCAACGCATAATTCTTAGAAAAGCAGGTCGAACTATGATCATCGGGACATTCAAACGCAATGACTCTGGTCGGATCATTTCCTTTGAACTGACAGGCCATGCGCAATCAGGTGAATACGGCAAAGATCTCGTCTGTGCCGCGGTGTCGGCATTAGCCATCAGCGCAGTCAACGGAATCGATGCATTGGCAGGCAGTACGCCTCTCGTAGATGCCAATGAGGAAGACGGCGGTTATCTCTACGTTGAGATTCCCCGCGATTCTACTCAGGAGCAGACCAACATTACCCAGATTTTGTTGGAAAACCTTTTGCTGGGTCTGCAAGCTGTTCAGACGGAATATAGCGAATATCTGCAACTGAAAACCATCACGAAATAAAAAACTATCACAGGAGGTGCTTTTCCATGTTGATGAAAATGAACTTGCAATTCTTCGCCCACAAAAAAGGGGGCGGTTCTACTTCCAACGGCCGTGACTCAGAATCCAAACGTTTAGGTGCTAAACGTGCGGACGGTCAAACCGTTACTGGTGGTTCTATCCTTTACCGCCAACGGGGCACTAAGATTTATCCAGGTGTGAACGTTGGTATCGGCGGTGACGATACATTGTTTGCTAAAGTTGACGGCGTCGTACGTTTCGAACGTAAAGGCCGCGATAAAAAACAAGTTTCCGTTTACCCAGTAGCGCAAGAAGCATAATCAATCGCTCCGACTCTTATCTGATAAGGGTCGGAGTTTTTTTTGTTTTGCGGTCAGCCGAGCGTGGAGCAGGAGAAGCGCTGCGGCTTGCAAACGTGCCTGGAAATTCACAGCGGTCCTCAAAAAGCGGTATTCCGGTGTGGCTTTCGGTCACGCCCTAATCAAAACAGAGAAGGGGGTCATTTGCTGTAAGATTTGTTACACTACTCAATGAGATATGAAGGAGGTAATTTTTGTGGAAGAGGTAAAATATTGTCGGGAATCCCGGGTGATCCAAACACACCGGATCTTTCCTTTTGATTTGAATCCCTTCGGCTTTTTGTTCGGCGGGACACTGATGACGATGATCGATGATGCGGCATCGATCTCGGTAACCCGCCATTGTCGCAGAGGAGCGGTGACAGCATCGTTGGACAGCTTGAATTTTTTGCAGCCGCTGCATGAGAACCATTCTGTTTGTGTGGAATCCTATGTCTCGGGAGCTCATAACAAGTCGATGGAAGTTTTTGTGAAAATTATCGGTGAAAATCTGGTCACAGGGGAACGTTATTTGGCAGCGACGTGCTTTACAACCTTCGTAGCCATCCCTTCTCATATGAATTCGGAAACGCAGTTCACGGTGCCGCAGGTAGTGCCGGGCACGTCAGAAGAAAAAAACGTCTGTGCCGGGTATCAAAAGCGTCGTCAGGTGCGTCTGGCAGAACGTGAGGACTACAAGGTGTTTGCCGCAACTCTTTCAACCAGCCTGCCGTGGTCTGATGCAGAGTTGGGAAATTAGCCGCTGTCTGAAAATCGTAAGAAAAGTTTCGTAAAGGCAGTGCCTGTGCTAGAATATAAAGAAAAACGGATTTGAAGGGGTGCTGGTTGTGGGAGAATTGATCGATGGCAAAAAATTAGCTGCTTTGATGCAGGAACAGATGAAAGAAGAAGTCTCACTGTTGAAAGAAGAAGGGCTGACTCCAGGGCTGGTGGTTCTTCTGGTGGGAGAAAACCAGGCCAGCCAAGTATATGTGCGCAATAAGGATCTGGCAGCTGAGCGAATCGGTATCCGTTCGAAAGTGGAACGCTATCCGGCAACCATCACCGAAGCGGAATTGTTGGCAGAAATTGACAAATACAACCACGATCCGCTGTTTCACGGAATTTTAGTACAACTGCCACTGCCGGCACATATCGATGAAAACAAAGTGCTGTTGGCTATCGATCCGAAAAAAGATGTTGACGGCTTTCATCCGTTGAACCTGGGGGCGCTTTTTGCAGGGAATCCGGTCATGATTCCTTGCACGCCTTTTGGTATCATCAAGATGTTCGAATACTACGACATTGATCTGGCAGGCAAGAATGCGGTTGTCATTGGCCGCAGTAATATCGTAGGCAAACCAATGGCCCATCTGCTGCTGCAAAAAAATGCGACAGTCACTATTGCCCACTCGAAAACCAAAGATCTGCCCGCGCTTTGTCGCCAAGCAGATATCCTGGTGGTAGCTATCGGGCGAGGGCATTTTGTTACGGAAGACTTCATCAAGGAGGGGGCAGTAGTTGTTGATGTCGGCATGAATCGCAATGAGGCCGGCAAACTGATCGGTGACGTGGCCTTTGACGAAGTCGCACCCCATGCAAGTTTTATCACACCGGTTCCCGGTGGCGTGGGTCCGATGACCATTACGATGCTCATGTATCAAACCATTGAAAGCGCCAAGCGGCATCAGGCGCACTCTTAAAGAAATCAGGTGGAAAAGTTGTCCCAGCAGTATTTGACCGTGACGGCGCTGACCCGTTACCTCAAACGAAAATTCGATGCGGATCCTTATTTGGAGCGGGTCTTTTTGACCGGCGAAATCTCCAATTTCCGCCTGCGTCCCAACCATCAATATTTCAGTCTGAAAGATGATGGCGCTAAAATCTCGGCGGTCATGTTCAAAAGTGCTTTTGACAAAGTGAAATTTCGTCCGGAAGAAGGGATGAAGGTCCTGATAGTGGGACGGATCTCTTTGTATGAAGCCAGTGGAAACTATCAGATTTACGTGGAGCAGATGCAGCCGGATGGGATCGGTGCTCTCTATCAGGCTTATGAACAGTTGAAGGCTCAGCTGACTAAAGAAGGTCTCTTTGCAGCACCAAAAAAACCGCTGCCCCGTTTTCCCAAGCGGATTGCGATTTTGACCAGTCCTTCCGGTGCGGTGATCAGAGATATCATCACAACTGTTAAGCGCCGGTATCCGATTGCCCAGCTAGTTTTGTTTCCGACAATTGTTCAAGGTGACAAAGCTGCTGGTGATGTGGTGGCGAACATTGCACGCGTCGAGGCGGCCGGGGATTTTGATACGATGATCATCGGCCGCGGCGGCGGATCGATTGAGGATCTGTGGCCTTTCAATGAAGAGCGGGTGGCCCGAGCGATTTTTGCGGCTCAGACACCGGTGATTTCTTCGGTGGGCCATGAAACAGATACGACAATCGCCGATCTGGTGGCAGATGTACGGGCGGCCACTCCGACGGCTGCTGCCGAATTGGCAGTACCGGTGCTTTCTGATGAGCTTTTAAAGCTTAAACAACAGCAGGCTCGCTTGGAGCAGGCCTTTCGGATGCAGCTGCAGCGCAAAAATGAACGCTACCAGCGGGTCTTCGGCTCATATGTTTTTCGGCAGCCGGAGCGACTATACGAAGCTCAGACGCTCAAAGTGGATCAGCTGAACCAACGGCTGGGGCAAGGTCTGCAGCAGCTGCTTTATACCAGAGAGCGGGGCTATCAGCAGATTGATCATCGTTTGCGCCAGGTTTATCCTTTGGCCAGAGTACAGACGGGCAAACAGCAAAACGAGTTCCTGAGGGCTCGTTTGCAGCAGCAGATCCTGCGTCTGATGGAAAATAAGCAGACTGCTTTTGCAAATACGGTTCAGGCCCTGGACCTGTTGAGTCCCTTGAAGATCATGGGGCGGGGGTACACGTACACCACCAAAGATGAGCAGGTAGTCAAAACAGCTGGGGCCCTTCACCCGGACGACACCGTAACGATCCATTTTCACGACGGGGCGGTCAAAGCTGTGATCACAGAGCAGGTAAAAGAGCCGGAATGACAAGAAAACAGCGGCTGAAAAGATTCTAAAGAAAAGCAGCACTGGCAATACTTTGGAAATGATGAGATAAAGGAGTAAAAGACATGGCACAAGCGACATTTGAAGAATCATTGCAGGAATTGGAACAGATCGTGACGCGGCTGGAAAAAGGGGATGTTCCGCTGGAAGAAGCCTTGGAAGCATTCCAAAAGGGGATGGTTCTCAGCAAACAATGTCAGGAAACGTTGACTAAGGCAGAGGAAACCTTGACAAAGATGATGCAGGATAACGGTCAGGAGACAGACTTCGAAGAGCGTGATGCATGATGAATACCGAAGAACTACAAACGACTCATCTGCCTCGTGTAGAAGAAGAAATGCGCGCCTTTTTGACGGCTGTGACCACCGATGAAAAGCTGTTGGAAAGCATGCTTTATTCCATCAAAGCCGGGGGCAAGCGGATCCGACCGCAGCTGCTGCTGGCGGTAGTCGCGGGCTTTGGCAAGCGGCTGGACACAGGTGTTTATCAAACGGCGGCAGCTTTAGAGATGATCCACACCTATTCATTGATCCATGACGATCTGCCGGCGATGGATGATGATCCGTTACGGCGGGGACTGCCTACCAATCACGTTGTATACGGCGAGGCGATAGCGATTCTCGCCGGAGACGGTTTGTTGACGGAAGCTTTTCATTTGCTGAGTACGGCGATGCTGCCGGCTTCCGAAAAGTTGCTGTTGATTCAGCTGTTGGCAGCAAAAGCCGGCAGTTCCGGGATGGTAGCCGGTCAGGCAGCAGATATCCAAGGAGAAAACCGCAAGCTGTCATTGGCGGAGCTTGCGGGAATTCACCGCCGCAAGACCGGCGATTTGTTGACCTGCGCACTAGTTGCCGGTGGGATTCTGGCACAACAGCCGGCAGAAGTGTTGGAACAACTGACGCAGTTGGCTGAACACATCGGCTTGGCTTTCCAGATCAGAGACGATCTGTTGGATGTCACTTCAACGACTGCCGAACTGGGAAAAGCTGCCCATAAAGACGCGGCTGCCGGCAAAAATACCTATCCGGAACTCCTGGGATTGCCACGGGCCAAAGCGGCGCTCGCTGAAGAATTGGCTGCTGCTGAACAGCTGATTGATGTGATGACTGTACAATTGCCCTTTTCCGGAGAACTGTTGCGGGAGATCTTGCAGAAATTCCGATTGTGAGGAGAGACCATGAAAAAAGAACGAGTAGATGTCCTGGCAGTCCAACAAGGTCTGTTTGAGACTCGGGAAAAAGCCAAACGAGCGGTGATGGCCGGCCTGGTAGTGATGGAAAAAAACAATCTGCGCCTGGATAAACCGGGGGAAAAAATTCCCCAGGATACCTCGCTGCGAGTCAAAGGAGAAGTCATGCCTTATGTTTCCCGAGGCGGTTTGAAGCTGGAAAAAGCTTTGAAGCAATTCGACTTTGAAGTAAAAGATAAAATTTTACTGGATATCGGTTCGTCTACCGGTGGGTTTACAGATGCTGCCTTGCAAAATGGTGCCAAACTCAGCTATGCATTGGATGTCGGCTATAACCAGCTGGCTTGGAAGCTGCGGCAAGACCCTCGGGTAATCGTCATGGAACGGACCAATTTCCGCTACAGCAAACCCGCTGATTTTCTGGATGGACTGCCGGAGGTGGCAACAATCGATGTTTCATTTATTTCCTTGAAGCTGATCTTGCCGCCGCTACACGAAATCCTCGTTCCGGGAGGTTTGGTCATGGCGCTGGTCAAACCGCAGTTTGAAGCCGGTAAAGAGGCGGTAGGTAAAAACGGAATTGTCCGTGATCCAAAGACCCATGAGCGGGTAGTGACAGAGATCTGCGACTTTTCCCGAAAAACCGGGTTTGATGTGTTGGATCTGGCATTCTCTCCCATCACGGGGGGCGAAGGGAATATCGAATTTCTGCTGCTGCTGCGAAAAAGTGCCGGTGAGGGTATACTTTCGGAAAAAGTGAATATTTCCGAGGTTGTAAAGAGTGCCCATGAAACGCTGACATAAGTTGGTAGCACGCCGTTAAAGAAAGGTAAAAGAGTGATCTTCCTCTGGAGCCTTTCTTTCTTTTTGCATAAAAATAAGGTATGATAGGGAAGTTGAAAAGCGTTGCCGGCGTCATTTTGGACGGAGCCGGCTATCCGTCGCTGAGAGCAGGCCGCAAGCGTTTATTTTTCTGAGGGCGGGATCTCTGTGATGCGCCGTTTTTGAAGGGAGCAGAATATGCGAAAAAAAGATCGTCATCGGTTGATCACCCGATTGTTGAATGAACACAATATCCAAAAGCAGGAAGACTTTGTCGGTTTGCTGCAGGACCGAGGAGTAATGGTGACTCAGGCCACGATTTCTCGAGATATCAAGGAACTGAAGCTGATTAAGATTCCTTTTGAAGGAGGTTACCGCTACAGTTTGCCGGCAGAAACGGCTGAAGATATCGGTGAAAAGCTGGCTAAACTATTACGAGATGCCTTTGTTTCGGTGGATCAGATGGAGAAATTCGTAATCTTGAAGACATTGCCGGGGAATGCTTCGGCTATCGCCAATCTTATTGATCGGCTCCACAAGGCTCGTTTGTTTGCGATTTTGAATGATGACGACTCTGTGCTGATGATCGCTAAGACTGAAGCGGCGGCGGCCGACATGAAGACGGAATTTCTGGAATTTATTTGACAGTCTGTTGCAAGAGAACAGATGTGGTGTAATTTTGACAGGGGGCATCAAGATGCTGCTGGAATTAGCGATTGAAAATTTTGCCATTATCTCAAAACTGCGGTTGGCCTTTCATGAGGGGATGACCGCACTCACCGGTGAGACCGGTGCCGGCAAGTCGATCATCAGCGATGCGATGGGCTTATTGGCTGGCAGTCGAGGATCAGCCGATTACATCCGCCAAGGGGCTGACAAGTGCCGTCTGGAGGGTGTTTTTGACATGCCGGAACAGTCGGAATTTGCTATGCTGCTGCAGGAATTGGGCGTAGAAACGGAGGCTGGTGATCCCTTGATTATCCAGCGGGACATGACGATTGCCGGGAAGAATGTCTGCCGTGTCAACGGTCGGACTATGAATCTGGCCAATCTCAGGCGGATCGGGAATTTTCTGGTGGATATCCAAGGACAAAACGAGCATCAGGAGCTGCTGCAGCAGGAGCGGCACCTGCATCTGGTGGATGAATTCGGAGACAGCGGCTTCCGTAAACGGCTGGCGGCGTATCGCGAGGATTACCGCGCCTACCGACAGTTGGAAAAGCGGGTCCAAAAGATCCAGACCAATGAACAGTCCTTCGTCCAGCGTTTGGACATGCTGCGCTTCCAACAAGAGGAGATCAGCCAAGCGGACCTGCAGCAAGACGAAGAAGCCAAATTGACGGAAGAACGGGAAAAGTTGTCCAATTACCAAAAAATCGTGGATGCCCTGGGCCAGAGCTACCAGATCCTGACCGCAGCAGAAATGAGTCCGGTAGACAGTGTCGGCGGTGTTTTGAGCGAGCTGCAGGAGGTCGCTCATTTGGATAACGAATACAATGCGATAGCTGAAAATCTGCAAAGCGCTTATTATCTGTTGCAGGATGCGGCGGGGGATATTTCCCGGCAGTTGGATTTTCTGGAATTGGACGAGGAACGTCTGGAGGAAGTCACGCAGCGCTTGGAGCTGATCCGTCAGCTGAAGCGAAAATACGGGGACTCCATCCCGGTGATTCTGCGGTATTTTGAGGAGATCAGCCGTGAATTGGCTGCCTATGATGATTCCGACAATCAGTTGGAGGAACTCCAAAAGAAACTGAAAGCCGACGAAGCTGCGTTGTGGACAGCAGCAGAACAGCTCCATCAGCAGCGCAAAGAAATCAGCCATCGCTTGGAAAAAGCCATCATGCAGGAGCTCAAAGAACTCTATATGGAAAATACCCAATTTGCAGTCAAATTTGAAAAGGCCAAAGAGCTGACGGAAAACGGATTTGACGAAGCGGCCTTTTACTTGACCACCAATCCCGGTGAGCCCTTGAAGCCGTTGGTGAAGGTGGCTTCCGGTGGTGAGTTGTCGCGAATTCTGTTGGCTTTAAAGACGATCTTTTCCCAAAATCAAGGCATCACCAGTATTATTTTTGATGAAGTGGATACCGGCGTGAGCGGCCGGGTAGCTCAGGCAATCGCCGAAAAAATCGCCAAGATCGCCCGCAATTCGCAAGTCTTGTGTATCACTCATCTGCCTCAGGTGGCAGCTGTTGCCGACTATCAGTATGCCATCGCCAAAGGAGTCAGTCAGGGACGGACCCAAACGGCCGTGACTCAGCTGGACGCAAAAGCCAGAGTGGCGGAGATTGCCCGCATGCTTTCCGGCGCCGAGGTGACGCCGTTGACCTTGGAGCATGCCAAGGAGCTTTTGACGCTGGCCGGTCATCGTTGAGTAAAAAGCACAACCGAGAATTAGGGCGTGTCTGAAAACTCCCGTGGCAGATGTTTTGGTCCTTTTCACCGCGATCTACTCGTAAATGCGCAGTTTTGCACCACATAAGCTGCGCTTTACTCCTTGATTTCGGAAAAAAGTCCGCAAAAATCTGGATCCCCCCAGAGTTTTCAGACACACCCTATTGCCGAAGCAGGCAACTGGAGGCTGGATTAAGAACTCAGGAGCTGCAGTGCCCGCTGTTTGGGTAAATGATCGAAATACCAAAAAGAAGCACCTGTCCAACTGGCAGCTCAGTCGGGCAGGTGCTTCTTTTTTGCTTACATAAAGCTCATCAATGCGGTCAAAACGACGCCGCCTACGGTCAGGATCAGCATCATCCAAATCACGATTTTTGTGATCTTGGAGAAAGTACTCGTCTTTTTTTCGTTCATTTTTTATCCATCCTTTACGGGTCTTTGCAATGAACAGTGTAACCGCTATTGGCAGATACTTCAAGACAGGTCAGTCAAAAATCACAAAAGATTCTTTTTTCTTAAAAATCGGACGGCCCAGATACACAAAGCCACCGTACCTGCCATAATCAGCAAAAAGGCGCCATCACTGTCGGCAAAGGGCAGTTTGACGTTCATGCCGTAGATTCCGCCAATGATCGTCGGAATCGTCAAGACGAGAGTCAAGGAGGTCAGGATCTTCATGATATTGTTGAGATTGTTGGAAACAATGGCAGAGAAGGTATCCGTCATTTGATTGACCAGTTTCATATAAATCCGTGAGGTGGTCACAGATTGCTTGGTCTCCACCAAAATGTCGTGGAGATGATTGTGATAGGCATGATGAGCATTGAACTCAGGTGTGCACCATAATTTTTTCAATGCCTCATAATTGGCAGAGGTGGCAGATTCAAAAAAGACCAGGCTTTTTTGAATATCCATGATCTGATACAGGCGCTTGTTTTCTGTGGAAATCTGGATTTGTGATTCCAGATGATTCAGCTGGTGATCGATCTCTTCCAAATGCTGATTGAAACTGAGGACCAGCTCCCATAGGATCATCAGCAAAATATTCATCCGAGGACTCATGTCATTTTGCAGGATTGGACTGTTCAACACCTGATCGAAAAAAGGCGGTCGATGCTTGGCGACACTGATCAGGTGTTTATCCGGTGTAATGATCAGCGAGAGGGGGTAGGTCTGGTATTGCAGATAGCCGCTGGGACTGGTAGTGACAAAGGGGAATTCCATCACCAGCAGAACCGGCCGTTTAAAAGTCTCTTGCTCCAAGCCTTCCGTCCGGGCGTTTTCCACGTCGTCCAATACAGCCGTCAGGTAATCTGAGGGCAGCTGGAATTGGCGACACAACTCAGTGATTTCCTCTTTGGTTGGATTTTCGGCATGGAGCCATGAAACGTCGGCAGCGTTTTGTTGTACTTTTGTGATGGCATTGTCTGCCACCGCATAGTGAGTGATCATTGTCATCCGTCCTTCTTGAATCGTTTATTGAAAATAATGTGAAAATAACTCTTCAGCTCGTCAGCGACCGAACAAAGACCGGTCAACGGTATGAATTTTTAAAAGAACTGAAACATTCATGTAATGAAAATGAAGTATAGTTAGCCTGTTATGGCAGGATTTTCCTGGCCGCCGCAAAAAGAAAAGGCTGGTCCTGTCCGAAAAAAGAGCCGAACCGCATTGTTAAAAGCTGATTTTCAGCCTCGTCTTTGGCAACAGTGTTTTAAAAGACGAGTGATCTTTAGCGAGCTGCGGTAGCGGGATCTGCTGCAAAGGAGTGCTTATGAATACAACTTTTCACCCGATCATGATTTTATGGTACGTATTTCCTGTGATCGTCTTATTGGCTGCCAGTTATCTGACCTCGGCGTTGTCACTGAAAAAAAGATGGCAGATCAAAGGTGCCGATCTGGCCGTTCCTTTTCTGTGGCTGGGGCTGCACCAGATCTCCGTGAACAGCTTTTCAATTTCCATTTTACCTTATTTCGTGATTTCAGTGCTGGTTTTAGGCATCTTGTTGGTGATATTTCAAGCTTACTATTACGGAGAGATCACTTATAAGCGTTACTTTAAGATGCTCTGGCGCCTTATTTTTCTCTTTACGCTGTTGTCTTATCTGCTGCTGGTTGTAGTGGATATCGTACATTATTTATAAATAATTCAAGACTTTTAGAAGTCTCTCAGGCCTTGAAAAACGCTTGTTTCCAATTTGGTTAAAAAAAGTCAGACAACTTTCCAGACACTTTTGTATAAAAAGTGGTAGGAAGTGGGGGATTGTGGTAGACTGTGTATATCGAGTGGAGACAGGGGGTTATTTGTCGATGTTTATGGGCGAATTTCAGCATACGATAGATACCAAAGGCCGCCTGATCGTCCCGTCAAAACTCCGGGAACAACTGGGTGAGAAATTCATTGTGACTCGGGGCTTGGATGGCTGTTTATTCGGTTATCCACTGACAGAATGGGAAAAGCTGGAGGAAAAGCTCAACGAAATGCCATTAGCGAAAAAGGATGCCCGTACTTTTGTCCGCTTTTTTTACTCCGCTGCCACCGAATGCGAGATCGATAAACAAGGCCGGATCAATATTCCCCAGACGTTACGTAACCATGCCGGGTTGACCAAGAATTGTGTCATTACCGGAGTGGCCAACCGTATCGAGATCTGGGACGAAGAAAAGTGGCAGGCATTTTCTGAAGAAGCGGAAGCCAGCTTTGATGAGATTGCCGAAACGATGATTGATTTCGGACTGTAAAACAGAAAGAGGAGCCCCATGAGTGAGGATTTTCAACATTATACTGTTATGAAAAAAGAAACCGTGGACGGATTGAACATCAAACCTGACGGCGTCTATGTCGATTGTACGTTGGGCGGAGCCGGACACAGTGAATACCTCCTCAGTCTGTTGGGACCGGCAGGGCATCTTTATTGTTTTGACCAGGATCAAAAAGCGCTGGACCATGCCAAAGTCCGCTTGGCCAAGTATGTTACAGACGGTCAGGTGACTTTTATCAAGAGTAATTTCCGCTATTTAAAAGAAGCGCTGCTGAATCATGAGGTCTTCAAAGTTGACGGTATTCTGTATGATCTGGGGGTTTCTTCTCCCCAGTTGGATGAAGCAGAACGCGGCTTCAGCTACCATCAGGACGCTCCTTTGGACATGCGTATGGATCAGAGTGCTGATTTTTCTGCCTACAATGTAATCAATGAATACGACTACCATCAATTGGTCAAAATCTTCTTCCGCTACGGTGAGGAGAAGTTTTCCAAACAGATTGCCCGCAAAATCGAAGAGGCCCGGACCCACGCTCCTATTGAAACTACCGGTGAACTGGTGGACCTGATCAAAGAAGCAATCCCGGCGCCGGCCCGCAGAAAAGGCGGTCATCCTGCCAAGCGGGTTTTTCAAGCTGTGCGGATCGCGGTCAACGATGAACTGGGAGCTGTGGAGGATTCGTTGGAGGACGCAATTGATCTGCTGAGCAAAGACGGTCGCGTATCGGTCATTACCTTCCATTCGCTGGAGGACCGGATCGTCAAAACGATTTTTAAAGAACACAGCACGCCAAAAGATTTGCCACCGGGCCTGCCGGTAGTGCCGGAAGAATTTCAACCGGAACTCAAGGTGATCACCCGCAAGCCGATTGTTGCCGGTGCAGAAGAGCTGTCAGAAAACAATCGCTCCCGCAGTGCCAAACTACGGATCGCTGAAAAAGTCAAAGACTGAGGATTGGAATTCTGCTGCCGGGAGTATTTCGATCACGGAACAAATACATGTACTAACTGGAGAGGAGTATCGCACATGGCTGAAGTCAAAAAGCTGCCGGAATTTGAATACGAATATCAAGAAACCCCTTCGCCGCAGCAGCCTGTGCAAACACCGCCTAAACGCCCGGATATCATCAAGATTCCTGCTTCGCCGGCTCGTCGGCTGAAACGGATCAGCAAGTTTGAAAAGCTGATTGGAATCTTCTTGTTGTTTTCAGTGGTGGGATTGGCGATCCTGACCGTTTATGTTCGTACGGATATCAGCCAATTGGAACACGAAATCTCTCAAATCGAGGCACAAACCAATCTGAAAGGACAGGAAAAGCTGCGCCTGGAGCAGGAAAAAGCTGAGCTTTCCAAGACAGAGCGGATCAAAGAAGTTGCCGAAGAAGCCGGTTTGAAGATCAACGACGATAATTTGAGGACAGTGAAGTAAATGCGTTTTAAGCGAATCAGAAATTTTTTCAAAAAAAAGAATTCAACCCCGCGGAACAATCGCAAAAAAGTAGGTATCCTGTTGTTTGCTACGAGTATTGGATTGTTCTTTTTGTTTGCCGCCCGCTTGACTTATGTGGTAGTGGTGGGTGATGTAGCAGGACATTCATTAAAAGAAATGACGGCCAACCTGTATCAGGGTTCGCGAGTCGTCAAAGCCAAACGAGGGACCATCTATGATCGCAACGGTGTCGTGATTGCGGAAGATGCGACCTCGTATTCGATTTATATCGTCTTATGGGATACCTACGTTTCCGGAAAAACGAAATTATATGCCGAGGAAAAAAACTTCGATAAAATCGCCGATGTGCTGCAAGAACAGCTGGGCTCCAAAAAAGCGGATGTGCTCACCGCTTTGGAAAACGGCAAGAAAAACAATGCTTATCAGATCGAATTGGGCACTGAAACGAAGAATCTGACTCTCGAAAAAAAGAAAAAGATTGAAGAAGCGTTGAAGGGTGATCCTGATGATGATAAAGATGATATCGCCGGTGTCTATTTCAAAGATCATCCCAATCGCATCTATCCTAACGGCATTTTTGCCTCGCATTTGATCGGCTACACGGATACTGAGGTAAAAGATAATCAGGAAAATGTCGTGGGGCGTATGGGAATTGAAAAGGCCTATGACGATATCCTGAAGGGAACTGACGGTAAAATCGTCTACCAACAGGACAATTATCAGAACCCGTTGCCGGGAACGGTTGCTGAAGAAAAGCCTGCCAAAGATGGCCAGGATATCTACACGACTTTGGACAGTCGGCTGCAGCTTTACCTGGAAAGCCTGGTGGATGAAACTTTCGCCGAATACAAGCCGGAAAATATGACGGCTATGCTGGTGGAAGCGAAGACCGGACAAATCGTTTCTTTGACGCAGCGACCGACCTTCAATCCTGAAACCAAGGCAGGGACCGAAAAAGAGGGCTTTAACTGGATGAATCTTCTGGTTGAAGACCATTACGAGCCCGGCTCTACGATGAAGCTCATGACGGTCGCAACAGCAATCGATCAGGGCGTGTTCA
The DNA here is from genome assembly GCA_027692465.1 of Enterococcaceae bacterium OF42-14pH9A. Lineage (GTDB taxonomy): Bacteria > Bacillota > Bacilli > Lactobacillales > Enterococcaceae > Enterococcus_C. The sequence goes on from JAQEYU010000001.1 coordinate 242,001, forward strand.
ACGAAAATGAGACCTTTTTGTCTGGTGAGATCAAAGTTGCCGATACTACGATCCGTGACCACGATTTAGGAGCCAAAGGGATCCTGACCATGCGTCAGGCGTTATCCTGGTCCTCAAACGTGGGGATGGTGACCTTGGAAGAGCGAATGAGTGATGCATTGCAGCAGCATTTGAAATACTTCGGTTTTGGTACCAGTACTTATTCCGGCCTGCCTTCGGAAAACGCCGGCACGCTGCCAACGGACAATGTCGTCGACAAAGCCATGAGTTCGTTTGGTCAAGCAATCAACGTTACCAACTTTCAGATGATGCGAGCTTTTACAGCCATTGCCAATGATGGTAAGATGCTGAAGCCCCAATATATCTCCAAAATCGTTAATCCCGAAACCAACAAAGAAAAAGTTTTTCAAACAGAAGTCGTAGGAAATCCTGTTTCTGCCGACGCAGCCAAAAAAGTTCGTGAGTATATGGTTGATGTGACCCAAAGCGCTGACTACGGTTCGGCGTACGGCGTCTATGACGTGCCGGGATACAACATTGGCGGGAAAACCGGGACAGCTCAGATCTACAATGCTGAGACCGGAACGTATTATGATACCGGCAGCAACTACCTGTATTCAATCGTTGAAATGATTCCGGCTGAAGAACCGGAGTACATTTTGTACATGACAATCAAGAAACCGGAAAAATGGTCGCAAAAGGCACTGGGACACATCGGCAATCCGCTTTTAAAACGAGCAATGGACTTCAAAGAAAGCGAAGAGCCGCAGCCTTCGGAAAAAGAAGAAGAAAAGATTGCCGTGGCGGACTACCGCAAACTGGCTGTCGATACCGCAGCGGCAGATGTTAGTCGTTCCGGACTGGTACCGGTAGTTATCGGTACCGGCAAGGAGGTGGCGGCACAATCCACACCTCAAGGAACGGAATTGCTGCCTTCCGAGAAATTGATCCTGAAGACTGACGGCAGCGATTTTTATATGCCTGATACCACCGGCTGGTCAAAAGCCGATCTGATGAAAATCGGAAAACTTTTTGATATTGAAGTAAAATTTGAAGGTGAAGGGTATTGTGTTGCCCAGAGTATCAAGCCGTATGAACGGATTGAAGGCAAGACGCTGACTTTTACCTTGAAATAAAACGAGCAGTAAATTGAGGAGTAGTTGAATCATGGAATGGACCCAAATGATCATACCCGTCGTCAGCAGTTTTGCGATGACATTTTCAGTGATGCCGTTGTTTATCGGCTATTTTCAAATGAAACGCTATGGCCAGGAGATCAGAAAAGAAGGACCCAACTGGCATCAGGCCAAGGCCGGCACCCCTACGATGGGCGGTTTTGTCTTTTTGATTGGGATCCTGCTGACTGCCGTTTGGGTAGCTGCCTGGCGAAATGTCCTGACGCCGAACTTGTTCATTTTGTTGTTCATCATGGTGCTTTATGGATTGTTGGGTTTTCTTGATGATTTCATCAAGATTTTTAAAAAACGCAACGAAGGGCTGACGTCAAAACAAAAACTCATCGGACAGATCGCCGGTGCGGTGGTCTTTTATGTGGTCTATCTTTTGGACGGAAATGCTAATGTGCTGAATGTCTTCGGCTTTGACCTGAACCTTTCTTACGTCTACGGTCTCTTTGTTTTGTTCTGGCTAGTGGGCTTCTCAAATGCCACCAATCTGACCGACGGGATCGACGGACTTTTAAGCGGCCTGGGGATCATTTCCTTTGGCGCCTATGGAATTATTGCTTTTCATCAACAGCAAATTGACGTATTATTGATTTGCTTGAGTGTGATTGGCGGATTGGTGGGCTTTTTCCCATATAATCGCAAACCGGCAAAGATTTTCATGGGTGATGTGGGTTCTTTGGCTTTGGGCGGACTTTTGGCAGCAATCTCGATTCTGCTGCACCAGGAATGGACTCTGCTGTTGATCGGCCTCGTCTATGTAGTAGAAACTGCCAGTGTGATGCTGCAGGTTACCTACTTCAAAAAGACTCGTAAACGTCTCTTCAAGATGGCTCCTTACCATCATCATCTCGAGATGAGCGGCTGGAGCGAGTGGAAGATCGATATCATCTTTTGGGGGATCGCAGTCGTTATGTCTGCCATCACACTCTTAATCGTCTTGTAGGAGCTGAATTGAAATGAAACAAATCACAGACTATCAAAATAAAAAAGTTCTTGTGCTGGGATTAGCCAAGAGTGGATTCAGTGCGGCCAAATTGCTTCATGATTTGGGCGCACTTGTTACCGTTAACGACGGTAAACCATTCGACGAGAATCCGGAAGCACAAGATCTTTTGGCGTTGGGGATCAAAGTGATCACCGGCAGCCATCCGATCGAATTGCTGGATGAAGACTTCTCACTGATGGTGAAAAATCCCGGCATCCCCTATACCCAGCCGCTGGTACAACGAGCAATCGAAAAGGGGATACCGGTCATCACGGAAGTCGAGCTGGCTTATGAAATCAGCGAGTGTCCAATCATCGGCATCACCGGTACCAATGGGAAAACGACGACGACGACCATGATCGCCGATATTCTCAATCAGGGAATGACTGCAGGAACCGCTCGGCTGTCCGGTAATATCGGCTTTCCGGCCAGCAGTGTGGCACAATCTGCGGCAAAAGAAGACATCTTGGTCATGGAACTTTCCAGTTTTCAATTGTTGGGCATTACGAAATTTCACCCGGAGATTGCGGTTATCACCAATCTTTTTTCGGCTCATCTGGACTATCATGGCAGTCGGGAAGAGTATGTCAAAGCCAAGTGGCATATCCAGCAGAATATGACCGCAGCCGATACGTTGATCTTGAATTGGCGGCAAAGCGAGCTGCGGCAGCTGGCTGACGACACACAGGCTGCTGTTCTGCCGTTTTCTTCTGCTGGAAAAGTCGACGGCGCCTACCTGTCAGACGGGGTTCTTTATTTCAAAGATGAGATAATCATGCCGGCGAACCGCTTAGGCGTTCCCGGTAACCACAATATCGAGAATGCTCTTGCAGCAATCGCCGTAGGTAAAACCAGAGGCATCCCTACCGCTGCTATCGTTGCGGCATTGTCAAGCTTTACCGGCGTCCCCCACCGCACACAGTTTGTCACCCGCTTCAACGACCGGAGCTTTTTCAATGATTCCAAGGCTACGAATATCCTGGCTACCGAGATGGCGCTGGGGGGCTTTGATCACAGCAAGCTGATCCTGTTGGCCGGCGGATTAGATCGAGGCAACGGGTTTGATGAACTTGTCCCTTCGTTGACAGGAGTCAAAGCTGTCGTTTTGTTCGGTGAAACCAAAGACAAATTAGCCGCGGCGGCCGCGACGGCAGGGATAAAAACCATCTTGTTCGCGGAAAATGCCGAAGCAGCCGTGCCGGTGGCATATGAGGCCAGTGATGCAGGGGATACGATCTTGCTATCACCGGCTAACGCTTCCTGGGACCAATACAAGAACTTCGAAATCCGCGGCGACAAATACATGGCAGCCATCCATGAACTGGCAGCTTCTCAGCAGTGAGCTGAAGCTGCGACATCTTAATACAGAAATGAGCGAATAATAAGTGAAAATTTTAGTGACCGGCGGCGGGACAGGCGGACATATTTATCCTGCGCTGGCTTATGTGGAACACGTCAAAAAGATTGATCCGACTGCTGAATTCATGTATGTCGGCGCTAAGCGGGGATTGGAAAACAAGATCTTGCCGAAAACGGATATTCCTTTCAAAACCTTGGAAATCCAAGGATTCAAGCGCAGTTTGAGTCCGGCCAACTTCAAAACGATCCAGCTTTTTTTGAAAAGTATCAAGGAAGCCAAAACGATTCTCCGCGATTTTGCTCCGGATGTTGTGATTGGAACCGGCGGGTACGCTTCCGGTGCGGTGGTTTATGCGGCTGCTAAATTGAAGATTCCCACCATCATCCATGAACAAAACAGCGTGCCCGGGATTACTAACAAGTTTTTGAGCCGTTATGCCGACCGGATTGCGGTTGCTTTTCCGGATGCAGCTGCTTTTTTCCCGCAAGAAAAAACAGTAGTGGTGGGAAATCCTCGTGCGAGTGAAGTTGCCGATGTGGCACCATCAGGGATCTTGACCGAATATGACTTATCGTCGGATCTTGCGACAGTGTTGATTTTCGGCGGCAGTCAAGGGGCTTATAAATTGAACCAGGCGATGGCTGAAGCGATTCCGTTGTTTGCCGGAAAGCATTATCAGGTACTCTATGCCTCTGGCGACCGTTATTTTGAAGAAATCCAAGAAAACCCTAAAATCGACTGGCAGCAATTGACAAATGTCAGCGTCCGCCCCTATATTGATAAGATGGCTGAAGTCATGGTCAACTGTCAGCTTTTGATTGGTCGGGCCGGTGCTACGTCGATTGCTGAATTCACCGCTTTGGGGCTGCCGGCGATCTTGATCCCCAGTCCCCATGTGACGAATGATCAGCAGACAAAAAATGCTGTCAGTCTGGTGAAAGCCGGCGCAGTCAAAATGTTGACCGATGACGAATTAACCGGCAGTCTGCTGGTGGAGACGATTGATGAGATCATGTCAAATGAAGCTCTCAGACAACAGATGGCAGCGGCTTCCCGAAAAGAAGGGATCCCTGATGCGGCCGAGCGTCTGCAAAAGCTGGTCAAAGAAATCGTCAAATAAACCGGCGTATCTGAAAATGCCGGCGAGACAGGTGTTACCGATAATCTGAGGTGGAGCTTTGCTTTATGGGCCGTACTTTATGGCTCTCATAAATGTTGCACTGGGATGATAACACCTCAGAAAAATACGAGAGCTCGCTGGAGTTTTCAGATACACCAGACTATCTTCAAGAAAAGGCGGTGATGATGATCAGTAAAAAAACCAATGAACCGAACAAGGATAAAGATGGCAAACAACCGGGTTCGGGGGAGGATCTCAGCCACCTGACACCCTGGCAGCAGGCCAATTTAGAATACAAGCGGCAAAAGGGGGAGGATACCGGCTGGTCTCCGACGATCATCGAGGGGAAAACAGAGCCTGACGAGACCGACGATCCTGAACCAACTGAAGAAACGGCTGAATTGGGCACGCGTCCTGACAGCGGCACAGCAGAGTCTTTTGCCGATCGTCTGCCAAAAGTAAAATACCAGCGGAATACCCTGTTGTATCGGCGAATGGCAATCATCATTCTCTTGCTGAGTATCCCCTTGGCCGGTGTCATTTATTATGTTTCGCCACTGGCAAAATTAGCCGGAGTAACGGTTACCGGTACCCAAAAAGTCTCAGCAGCAACAGTGGCCAAAGAAGCCGATTTTACTGCTGACAACGATATCTGGCCACAGTTTATCAAACGAAATCAGCATTTGGCTGCGGTCAAACAAGCCGAACCCCGAGTCAAATCCGTTTCGGTTGCAATCAAAGACTTCAATCATTTTGTGATCGATGTCAAGGAGTATCAGGAAGTTGCCGTGTTGGCACATAATAACCTTTATTCACCAATTCTGGAAAATGGCGTAGTCTTAACAGAAAATATGAAAAATCCGACTGAGAAGATGCCGATTCTGGAAAACTTCAAAGATCAGCAGCTGATTCTGCAGGTATTGAAGGCCTATCAAGGCTTGTCTCAACAGTTGCAGGAGGCTGTCTCACAGATCAAATATGCCCCCACCGCTGGCAATCAAGAACTTTTGCAGTTGTTCATGAATGACGGCAATCAAGTGATTGTCAATATCTCCAATTTGGCGGATCAAATGAAATATTATTCCCAAGTGGCCAAAGATATGGAGAAAAAAGGCATCATCGATATGGAAGTAGGGATTTTTTCCTATCCTTATGGCAATGAAAAAACGGTGGATTCCACGGCTGAGACCACCGGATCGTCCGAGGAGGAACCTTTGGCAGAGCCGCAGTCGCAGCAGTAAAAAAATCAAATAATTTTCAATACGTATTTCTAAATTCCATTGATTTATGGTATCATTGATAGCAGTGAACAAATATGTAAATGATATAGCGCAAGGGGCTCAATGCCCTGTTTCGTATATGGATTTATTTTGTAGGAGGGAATCCCATTCATGGCAAAAACGGGAATGTATGTAGGCCTTGATATCGGTACGACATCGGTGAAAGTCGTCGTCGCCGAGTATGTAGAAAACCAAATGAACATTATTGGTGTCGGGAACGCCAAGTCTGAAGGGATCAACCGCGGCATCATCGTCGACATCGAAAAGACGGTCCAAGCGATCCAACGGGCAGTACGCCAAGCAGAAGAGAAGGCCGGCATCCAGATTCGCAGCGTGAGTGTGGGAGTCCCTGCCAACCTGCTGGAAGTGGAAAGCTGCCAAGGAATGATCGCCGTCAACAATGATTCCAAAGAAATCACCGACGACGATGTCCGCAATGTTTCTTCAGCGGCGCTAGTTCGTTCTGTACCTCCTGAACGGCAGATTATCGGTATCCTGCCGCAGGAATTTACGGTGGACGGATTTGAAGGCATCAAAGATCCCCGCGGCATGATTGGGGTACGGCTGGAAATGTTCGGTGTTGTCTTTACCGGACCGAAGACCATCCTGCACAATATCCGCAAATGTGTTGAAAAAGCCGGCTTAACCATCAATGAAATGGTGATTACACCGCTGGCCTTGACTGAAAGTATTTTGTCTGACGGTGAAAAAGACTTCGGTACGATCGTGATCGACATCGGCGGTGGGCAGACCACAACTGCTGTGATGCATGACAAACAGCTGAAATTCACCCATGTCAATCAAGAAGGCGGCGAGTACGTTACCAAAGACGTATCGACTGTTCTGAATACTTCATTCAACAACGCTGAGGCTTTGAAGATTAATTATGGCGATGCTTATCCTGAACGGACTTCTGCCAGTGAAGAATTCCCGGTAGATGTGATCGGCAAGTCTGAACCGGTGAAAATCGACGAACGTTACCTGTCTGAAATCATCGAAGCCCGCATGGAACAGATTTTCAACAAATCAAAAGAAGTTCTGGATGAAATCGATGCCTTGAGCCTTCCGGGAGGCGTAGTTCTTACCGGTGGTGCAGCCAGTCTGCCGGGTGTCGTGGATCTGGCACAAGAGATTTTTGATACCAATGTAAAATTGTATGTGCCTAATCACATGGGCTTGCGCAATCCGGTCTTTACCAATGTAATCAGTATCGTGGATTACTCAGCTAACTTGAGTGAAGTTTATCATCTTGCCAAATCAGCCGTTACCGGTGAAAAAACAACACCACAAGTCAAACAAGAGGCTGTTGTTCCACAAGAAGTGCGTTATGAAGACTATGAAGATGCAGTGGAAGAAGATTACACTGAACCGGAAGAAAAATCCGGTGAGAGCGTAAAAGACAAAGTAAAAGACTTCTTTTCAAATATTTTTGACTAATCTATCCGGGAGGAAACAGACATTATGGAATTCTCAATCGATAATAACATTAATGAAGGCGCCGTGATCAAAGTCATCGGTGTCGGTGGTGGTGGCGGCAATGCCATCAATCGTATGATCGAAGAAAACGTCAAAGGTGTTGAGTTCATCGCAGCCAACACCGACGTACAAGCATTGAAAAACTCAAAAGCTGAAACTGTGATTCAATTAGGACCTAAATACACTCGTGGTTTGGGTGCCGGTTCCCAACCGGAAGTCGGTGAAAAAGCGGCTGAAGAATCCGAAGAAGCCATCCGTGAGTCACTTGACGGTGCAGATATGATTTTTATCACTGCCGGCATGGGCGGCGGTACTGGTACCGGTGCTGCTCCAATCGTTGCTAAAATTGCAAAAGATCTTGGCGCATTAACTGTCGGTGTTGTGACTCGGCCATTTACTTTTGAAGGACCGAAGCGGGGGCGTTTTGCTGCCGAAGGGATCGCAAAATTAAAAGAAAACGTCGATACACTGCTGATCATCTCCAACAACCGCTTGTTGGAAGTCGTTGACAAGAAAACTCCGATGCTGGAAGCTTTCCGCGAAGCCGACAACGTTTTGCGTCAAGGTGTTCAAGGCATTTCCGATTTGATTACTGCACCGGGCTACGTGAACTTGGACTTCGCCGATGTGAAGACCGTCATGGAAAATCAAGGCACTGCTTTGATGGGTATCGGGGTCGCTTCCGGAGAAGATCGGGTCATCGAAGCAACGAAGAAAGCCATCTCTTCACCATTGTTGGAAACTTCCATCGATGGTGCCGAACAAGTATTGCTGAATATTACCGGCGGATTGGACATGACATTGTTTGAAGCACAAGATGCTTCTGACATCGTTGCCAATGCTGCTACCGGTGATGTGAACATCATCTTGGGTACTTCTATCAATGAAGAACTGGGTGATGAGATCCGCGTTACTGTAATTGCTACCGGGATCGATCCGACAAAAAAGGAAAATAAAACCCGCACGACACGTCAAAGCCAAATCCACAGTATCCCGCAAAAACCGGTACTGGATATGGAACAGGCAAAGCCGAGCCAAGCTGAAGATGACAATGCTTTCGGTGACTGGGATATCCGCAAAGAACAGACCGTTCGTCCTAAAGTGGATGACACCCAATTTGAAACCATCGAAAAGAAGGATTTTGACACGTTCAATCGTGACGAAGTAAAATCAAATGACGATGATGAATTGAGCACACCGCCGTTCTTCCGTCGCAAACGATAAAATGGAGGCAGAGCACATGATTTCTGAGAACTTGCGGGAGGTCCGACAAGAGATACAGAAGTCCTGTGCTCTTGTTTCTCGTTCGGCAGCTGAGGTCACATTGGTGGCGGTAACAAAAATGGTGGATGCTGCGACAACAAAGGCCGTCATTGATGCCGGTGTCTGCCACCTGGCTGAGAATCGAACGGACAAATTCTTATTAAAAAAACAACTTTTTACGGATTATCCGGCTGTCCAATGGCATTTTATTGGTAATTTACAGCGGAGAAAGGTAAAATCTATAGTAAATGAAATTGACTTTCTGCATTCTTTAGATAACTTAAAGTTGGCTGCAGAGATTCAAAAAAGGGCGATTAATCCCCTGAAGTGTTTTGTGGAAGTCAATGTCTCAGGAGAAGATTCAAAGCAGGGAATCGCTCCGGGAGATCTGATGGATTTCATCGATGGGCTGGCAGCGTATGACAAGATCACGGTGGTGGGCTTGATGACCATGGCACCTGCTGCAGCAACAACAGCTCAGCAGCATGAACTGTTTGCAAAGCTGCGAAAGTTGCGGGATGAAATCCAAAACAGGGAGCTCTCTTGGGCACCTTGTACTGAGCTCAGTATGGGGATGACCAATGACTATCAAGCGGCGATCCAAGAAGGAGCCACCTTCGTAAGGGTCGGGACAGCCTTATTCAAAGAGTAGCTTCATCTAAGGCCGGTATGGTTGCCGGACTTTTTTTCAAACCAGTGTCGTATCATGTTGGGATACGATGAACTTAAAAGGAGGAAACCAAAATGAATTTTTTACGCAAAGCTGCTGATTTTTTTGGTCTTTCTGACGATGAAGCCGTTGAATACGAAGTCGTATCGGCTGCTGTCGAAGCAACAGACGAGGTTGTCTCCGAGCCAATCCAGTCGGCACCGCAAAAGAAAGTCAAAGTCAGTGAAAATTATCAGTTTCAGGCACCGGTTGAAAATGCTGCACTCGTACAGGAAGAGAAAGTCGTGCCGATCCATCAGCCCGTCCGCTCACAAACTGTCAAGCGGACGCCTGGCCGAAGCCGCAGTGAAAGTTTGGACACTTCCGGGAAGATCACTATTCTGGAACCCCGTAACTACAATGAGATCCAGACAATCGCCAAACGTTTGTTGAACGGGGAAGCGGTCTTGATCAATTTCCATCAAGTGGATGAAGATCAGGCACGGCGAATCGTGGATTTTCTGACAGGAGCTGTTTATGCTCAAGACGGTGATATCAAACGGGTGGGAGACGAAATTTTTCTGTGCACTCCGAAAGGTGTCGAAATCGAGGGAGCTGCTTCTGTTTACGGCGAAACAGCCGATGTCTTTGAAGTCTGATCTGGGAGGAATTGACCATCATATTCAATCTGTTGAACTTATTTATTCGGGCCGTGGATCTGTATTCGATGATTCTTGTGGTCTATGCACTGCTTTCATGGATGCCAGGCGGTTACGAGTCCGGTATCGGACGGTTTCTGGCTAAGATCTGTGAACCGTTTTTGAATTTGTTCCGCAAACTGCCCTTGTCGTTTGGACCGGTGGATTTTAGTATCATGGCGGCAGTATTGGCACTAAATTTAGGCGGCCGACTGATTTATCAGTTGCTGTGGAGTCTGGCTGTTCGTCTGTTGTATGGCGTCTGATCATGAAAAGTGATAAAGGAGGGATTTTCTTTGAACGCAAATGTCTATCAGCATTTCCGCAATGAGGAGCGCCCTTTTATTGATCTGGTCGCCGATTGGGCGGAGCAGGTCCAGATGCAATACGCCCCTTATTTAACCGATTTTTTGGATCCCAGACAAGCTTACATCACAGAAACACTGATTCGTCAGGAAAGCGACCTTAAGCTGATGTTTTACGGCGGTTACGAAGCTGCCGAACGAGTACGCTGTTTGATCTATCCGGATTATTATGAGCCGAACAAAGAAGAATTCGATATTCAGCTTTTTGAGATTAATTATCCTACCAAGTTTGCTACATTGGGACATGGTCGGGTATTGGGAACTTTGATGGGGACCGGTGTTAAACGGGAGTATTTCGGAGATATCATCAGTGACGGGGAAGCCTGGCAGTTTTTTGTGGCTAAAGAAGTGGCTTCCTATGTGCAACTGCAAGTGGACAAGATCGGAAAGATTGCGGTGCGTTTGGAAGAACGACCTTATACGGCGATTATCCGACCTTTGGATGCTTGGACGACAGAAAAAGAGACGGTCAGCTCTCTTCGTTTGGATACCGTGATTTCCAGTGTTTACAATATTTCCCGTCAGCGCTCAAAACAGCTGATCGAGTCGGGAAAGATTAAAGTCAACTGGACGGAAGAGACCCGACCGGACTTTCTGTTGGATCTGTTGGATATCGTCTCGATTCGGGGCTTTGGCAGAATCCAGATCCAGGATATCGAAGGTGTGACCAAGAAAGAAAAAATCCGCCTCTCCTTGGGGGTTTTACGAAAATAATGAAAAACGACTAACTAACGATAAAGGTGGTAACAACAATGGCATTAACTCCATTAGATATCAATAATAAGAGCTTCTCCGTCAAAATGCGGGGTTACAATCAAGATGAAGTGGATGATTTTTTGGATTTGGTGGGTCGCGATTATGAAACGGCTGTCCAAAAAAATCGGGAACTGGAAAAAGCTCTGAAACACGCCGAAGAAAAGTTGGAATATTTCAATGAGCTGAAAGATGCCTTAAACCAATCAATCATTGTCGCGCAAGACACAGCCGACAAGGTCAAAACGTCTGCCAGCAAAGAGTCCGAAGTGATTATTACCTCCGCTCAGAACAAAGCAGATGAAATGGTAGCAACCGCTGAAAAACGCGCCCATGAATTGACAACTGCGGCTGAAGCCAAAGCCAAAGAAATCTTGAATGATGCGACTGTCAATGCCCGTCAGCTGGCGACAGAAACCAATGATTTGAAGACCAAAACCCGCGTCTTCCACCAAAATCTGTCTTTGATGCTGCAATCTCAGTTGGAACAAGTGAAGAGTCCGGAATGGGATGAGATCTTGAAACCATTTTCCAGTTATGTGCAGGACGGCCACGAAGTATTCAAGGAATTGGTGGCAAAAGACCTTGACAATAGCGGCGAACCTGAAGTAAACTCGGATTCAGAGTTGGCGAACAGCGGGATCGAGGTAGTGGAAGCTTCCGAAAAAATGGTAGCAGTTCCCAAGCCGGAAGAAAAAGAGCCAATTAAAGTCAATACTTTGGACGATGCCAAAGAATTACTGAATAAGATTGAAGAAAAAAACTAGAGTAAAACAGAAAAGCTGCAGATACCTTTCAAGCGAGCCGGAAAGTGGTGAGAGTCCGGCAAAGCGCTGTCTGCAGAAAGATCCTTTACTCTTTTGTGTGGCTGAAGCAGACAGTAAGCGGCACCGGGTGATGACGTTATCCATCAACGAGAGACTGTTTTTAGCAGTCTGAATTCGGGTGGTACCACGACACGTTCGTCCCTTTTGGGAACAAACGTGTCTTTTTTTATTATCAGATTTTGTTTTCTAATGCTATTTAGTCAATACTGCTGTTGCAGAGTGTCTCTGAAAACTTCGGAGAGAGAGGCAGCTGCCGGAATTAAAGGGCAACGTGCTGCTTGCGCGATGTTAAAGCTGTGCATTTGCGGCACCAATTGTGGTAAAAAGGACTGCAGTTCGGCCGCTGGAGGGTTCAGCCGGCCTCTAAACAGCAAAAAATAAAAAGGAGCGACCATACATGAAAATGAAGGAAACCCTGCATTTGGGGAAAACTGAATTTCCGATGCGCGGCAATCTGCCGACACGGGAAGCGGATTGGCAGAAGGAATGGGAAGATGCCAAAATCTATGAACAGCGGCAAGTGCTGAATGAGGGGAAACCGTCATTTATTCTCCATGACGGACCTCCTTATGCCAACGGGAATATCCATATCGGTCACGCATTGAATAAAGTCTCCAAGGATATCATCGTTCGTTCAAAATCGATGTCCGGTTTTCGGGCGCCTTATGTTCCCGGTTGGGATACTCACGGGCTGCCAATCGAGCAGGTCTTGACTAACAAAGGAATCAAGCGAAAAGAAATGACGATGGCGGAATATCGCGAAAAATGTAAAGAATATGCCTTGTCACAAGTCGATACACAGCGTAATGATTTCAAACGTTTGGGTGTCGCCGGTGACTGGGAGCATCCTTACATCACATTGGAGCCGGAATATGAAGCAGCAGAGATCCGTGTCTTCGGTAAAATGGCGGAAAAGGGTTATATCTATAAAGGGCTGAAACCGATCTATTGGTCACCTTCTTCTGAATCCTCTTTGGCGGAAGCAGAAATCGAATACAAAGATGTGAAGTCGCCTTCCATCTATGTGGCTTTCCAAGTGGCAGACGGCAAAGAACTGCTGGATTCTGAGACAGCGTTTGTGATCTGGACGACGACGCCGTGGACGCTGCCAGCCAACATGGGGATTGCAGCGAATCCTGATTTTGTTTATGTCCAAGTCGCAGCGGATGGCCGCAAGTTTGTTGTTGCCAAAGATCTGTTGGAAACCGTAAAAGCGACAATCGGCTGGGAAAATGTGGAAGTACTGCAAGAATTTCCCGGCAGTGCCTTGGAATACATGACGGCGAAACATCCTTTCTATGATCGGACTTCACTGGTGATCTTAGGGGATCATGTCACTTTGGATGCCGGTACCGGTTTGGTTCATACGGCTCCCGGACACGGGGAAGATGACTACATCGCCGGTAAAAAATACGGACTGGATATCTTGTCTCCGGTTGATTCCCGCGGGATGTTCACGGCTGAAGCACCGGGGTTTGAAGGAATCTTCTATGATAAAGCCAATCCGATGATCACCCAACTGTTGGAAGAAAAAGGCGCATTACTGAAATTGGATTTCTTCACCCACAGCTACCCGCATGATTGGCGGACGAAAAAACCGGTCATCTACCGTGCAACACCGCAATGGTTTGCGTCAATTGACAAATTCCGTCAAGATATCCTGGATGAAGTTGAAAAAGTTGATTGGATTATTCCTTGGGGCAAGACTCGTCTTTACAACATGATCCGAGACCGCGGGGACTGGGTAATTTCCCGCCAGCGTGCCTGGGGTGTACCACTGCCGATCTTTTATGCAGAAAACGGCGAAGCCATTCTGACTCCGGAAACCACCGAACATGTGGCTGAATTGTTTGCCAAACACGGCTCAAATATCTGGTTTGAACGGGAAGCCAAAGACCTGCTGCCGGCTGGCTTCACTCATCCGGGTTCACCGAATGGAGAATTTACGAAAGAAACCGACATCATGGACGTTTGGTTTGATTCCGGTTCTTCACATGAAGCTGTTTTGCGGCAACGGCCGGAACTCAGTTTCCCGGCTGACATGTATTTGGAAGGTTCCGATCAATACCGCGGCTGGTTTAATTCTTCCATCACTACCAGCGTGGCCATCAACGGTGTTGCTCCTTACAAAGCCGTGTTGTCTCAAGGCTTTACCTTGGACGGTGAAGGACGCAAGATGAGTAAGTCGTTGGGCAACACTATTGCTCCGGAGAAGGTTATCAAACAAATGGGGGCTGATATCCTGCGCTTGTGGGTAGCCAGTGTCGATACGGAATCCGACGTGCGGGTTTCCATGGACATTTTGAACCAAGTATCTGAAGTTTACCGGAAGATTCGTAATACGATGCGCTTCTTGCTGGCTAACACCAGCGATTTTGATCCGACTGAAGATACAGTGGCTTTTGAAGAGCTGCGTTCGGTGGATAAATACATGATGGTGCGCTTGAATGAGACCATTAAAGAGATCCGGGAAAATGGTTATGACAAATACGACTTCCTGACAATCTATAAAACGGTAATGAACTTCATGACGGTGGATCTGTCCTCGTTCTACTTGGATTTTGCCAAAGATGTGGTCTATATCGAAGCTGAAAATGATCCGCAACGCCGCTGCATGCAGACTGTCTTCTATCAAACAGCGGTGGCACTGACCAAACTGCTGACCCCGATCATCCCGCATACGGCCGAGGAGATCTGGAAATACTTGAAAGAAGACGAAGCCTATGTTCAATTGGCAGAATTCCCGGGATATGAAGAATATCCTAATCAAGGGGAGTTGTTGGACACTTGGTCGGCCTTCATGGACTTCCGTGATAAAGTATTGAAAGCACTGGAAGAAGCCCGTAATGCCAAATTGATCGGGAAATCTTTGGAAGCTAAACTGACGGTCTATCCAAATGAGCAAACAGCGACTTTGCTGAAAGCTGTCGACAGTGATTTGGCTCAGTTGTTGATTGTTTCTCCGGATTACTTGGAGATCAAAGCAGCCGGTACCCAGGTGCCAGCTCAAGCCCAAGTCTTTGAAGATGTGGCTTTCTTGGTTGAAAAAGCGGAGGGAGAAGTCTGCGAACGTTGTCGTCAGGTCCGGGAAGATGTCGGTTCTGATGAAAAACTGCCGACACTGTGCGGTCGTTGTGCCCATATCGTTGAAGAAAACTATCCTGAAGCTGTAGCAACAAGTTTCGAAACGAAATAATCAGCTGCATTTGAAAACGGCGAGAAGCCGGGCTTTCGTGAACTTACCGGAATCGGTACATTACGACTGGCATTATCTGCTGGGGGTGTGCTGCTGAGCATGGACCGGCGCGGCTGGTTTCAAACACTCCGGCAGCTGAGCAGCTCTTCACAGCTGTCTGCTGCCGGAGTGCTATCGAAAAGACAAGCACTGCTTTTCCCAAGAGGAGAGGCGGCTCGCTTGTCTTTTTTTGGCCGAAATATCCGGCAGTCACGTCTGACTGAGTTTAAGAGTCAGGTTCAGGGAAGGCCGGCTGCTGGAGTATCTATTTTTATTGTTATGTTATCTGTGATTCCATAATGACGAGTGAATTTATGTTGCCGCTAAATGGTCTGTTTCCTGTAAATGAGAAATGTTTTCGCTGAATGGGATGATTTCGGAACGAAAAACTTTTTCTGACATGGATTGTTAGTAAACTGCAGGTGATTGGGCATAAGATTTGCATAAAATCGAAACAAATCCGAACGATTCCGCAGTTTTTATTCTGAAAGCGACTGAAAGTTATTTACATGTTTTACAAAACAATGTAAACTATTGGAAATTAGAATTTTCAGACTATTACTACAAAGAGGTGTGAGGATGAATCAAAAACTGTCAGAAGAAAACTTGATGTATGACCCTTCTTTTGAAAAAGATGCCTGTGGAATGGGTTTTATCGCGCAAAAGGACGGAGTCGCCTCCCATCTTTTAGTGGAGCGGGCACTGACAATGCTGGAGCGGATGAACCATCGCGGGGGAACCGGTGCCGAACCGGATACCGGTGATGGTGCAGGGATCCTGATGGCATTGTCAGATAACTTCTTTCGTCAAAAAGCAGCCGAAGCGGGTGTTTTTTTACCAAACAAAGGCGATTACGGCGTAGGTATGCTGTTTTTGCCTAAAGAAGAGAAAAAGAAAGAGCAGCTGACCAAATCATTGGTGCATGACATTTTTGCAGCCGGCTTTGACGTGGTTTGGACACGGGAGGTACCGTACAATTTTTACAACTGCGGACCCGGTGCTCAAGCAGTGATGCCGAGTTTTTTGCAGATTTTTGTAGAAAAGCCGCTGGATATCAAAAAAGGTCGGGAATTCGAAGACCGGCTCTTCCAGTTACGGCGCAAGCTGGAAAAATCATATGATGCCAGTGAAGTTTCCATTTGCAGCCTGTCTTCCAAGACTATCGTTTACAAGGGGATGCTCCATGCGTATCAGGTCGGTCAGTTTTTCCCCGACCTGCAAGATCCGGCAATGACCACCAGTATCGCTTTGACCCACTCCCGTTTTTCCACCAATACTTTTCCCAGCTGGGATCGGGCACAACCTTTTCGCTTTTTGGCTCACAACGGGGAGATCAACACGTTACGGGGTGCGGAAAACTGGATGCACAGTCACAAGATCGAAATCTACAATGAAGACAATTCCGATTCTGCCAAACTGGAAAACTGCTTGGAATACCTGTACAGAAACGGTCGGGATATACCCCATGCTTTGATGATGCTGGTACCGGAAGCCTGGTCGGCAGAAGCAAATCTTTCGGATGAGCTGAAGGCCTTCAATGAGTACAATGCCAGCTTTATGACGCCATGGGACGGTCCGGCGGCCTTGTGTTTTACCGATGGCGAGATCGTCGGAGCGGCTTTGGACCGCAACGGGCTGCGCCCTTCCCGCTATTCCATCACCAAGGACGGCTTTGTTATTGTGGCCTCCGAATCAGGGGTTGTAGATTTGGAACCGGCACAAGTGATTGAAAAAGGCGTCTTGGGGCCGGCCAATATCTTCCTCGTGGATACCCGCAGTGGCAAGATCTTGCGCAACGATGAAATCAAACATAAATATGCCAAAGCCAAACCTTACGAAAAATGGCTGGGCAAAAACCGTCTGGAGCTCCATGCATTGACAGAAACGGTTCCGGTGGCGCAGTCCTTTGATGAAGCAGAACGCAGTCGGCTGTGGAAGCTGAACGGCTACACGGATGAAATTTTGCGAACAGTCATTGCACCAATGGCGGAAAAGGGTGAGGAGCCGGTGATTTCCATGGGCTACGACTCTCCTTTGGCGGTCCTCAGTGACAAGCCGCAATCGTTGTTCACGTATTTCAAACAACAGTTTGCCCAGGTCACCAATCCACCGATTGATGCGATTCGCGAAAAGATGGTCATCGGGACCGAACTGTTTCTGGGACGTGACGGGGATGTTCGTAAAGATGCACCGGATAACTGCTGCAAATTGAAAGTCGACAATCCGATCTTGTCTACCGCAGATTTTGAAAAACTGCTGGCGTTGGATCACGGAAAACAAAAGACCGTCTGCCAATCGCTGCTGTATCAGATGGATTCTGACAATCCCAATACGCTGCAGCAGGCATTGGAAAGACTCTTCAAGGAAGCCGAAGCCAAAGTGGACAGCGGTGCTACGATTCTGGTCTTGACGGATCGTGAACGGCAGGAAGGACAGTTGGCGATCCCGATCCTGTTGGCAGTCAGCGGTCTGCACAATTATCTGGTGAAACAAGGCAAGGGCTCGTTGGCTTCCATCGTTGCAGATTCGGCGGAAGTCTGTGAAGTTCATCATTGTGCAATGCTGATCGGCTATGGCGCCAGCGGAATTCATCCGTATCTGGCATATGCCTCGCTGGCGGCCTATGGTCTGGAAGCCAAAGCCGAAAATTATCGGAAAGCCTGTGAAAAGGGCCTCGTGAAGGTCATGAGCCGGATGGGGATCTCCACGGTTGCCGGTTATCACGGGGCACAGTTGTTTGAAGCAGTCGGGATTGCAGCTGCCGTAGTCGACCAGTATTTCACCGGGACAGCTTCTCGAATCGGCGGCTTGAACCTGCAGCAGATTGAAGCTGAGTATGCTGCTCGTTATCAAGAAGCATATGGTGCTCACAGCAGGGATTACCTGCCGTCCGGGGGCAGCTTCCAGTACAAAGCGGACGGCGAACACCACCTGTTCAATCCGAAGACGATCTACAATTTCCAAAAAGCAGTTCGTGCCGGTGATTACGCTCTTTATAAAGAATATGCCGCTGCTATGGATCAGGAAGCGCTGGCGACACCGACGACATTGCGGGCGATGTGGGAATTTACCGGCGAACGGCCGTCTATTCCTTTGGATGAAGTCGAACCTGCCGAACGGATCGTAAAACGTTTCAAAGTCGGTGCCATGTCTTACGGCTCTCTCAGTGAAGAAGCCCATAAATGTCTGGCGGAAGCGATGAACTCAATCGGAGCAAAATCCAACTCCGGTGAAGGCGGCGAAAACCGTGACCGGTTCAAACCGACAGCTGACGGCCGCAATTTCAACAGCAAGATCAAACAGGTGGCATCCGGTCGTTTCGGCGTCAATGCCGAATACCTGATGAGCGCTGAAGAACTGCAGATCAAAGTCGCCCAGGGAGCCAAGCCCGGAGAAGGTGGACAGCTGCCGGGAAACAAGGTCTTTCCTTGGGTTGCGGAAATCCGGGGGTCAACTCCGGGGGTCCGTCTGATTTCACCGCCGCCTCATCACGATATTTATTCGATTGAGGATCTGGCGCAGCTGATCTATGATTTAAAAGCGATTAATCCTTATGCACGGATTAATGTGAAGCTGGTTTCTTCAACCGGGGTCGGTACAATTGCTACCGGCGTTGTCAAGGCCGGAGCAGACGTAGTCGTGATCTCAGGCTATGACGGCGGGACCGGTGCTTCCCCCCGCAACTCGGTTCGTGATGCCGGTCTGCCCCTTGAAATGGGGTTGGCAGAAGCCCATCAGACACTGGCCCTCAATGACCTGCGGCAGCGGATGATTCTGGAGACCGACGGCAAGCTGATGACTGGCCGCGACATCGCAATTGCAACTCTGCTGGGAGCAGAAGAGTACAGTTTTGCTTCGTTAGCACTGGTGGCGATCGGTTGTGTTATGATGCGGGTCTGCAGTCTGAACACCTGCCCGGTTGGTGTAGCCACACAAAATCCGGAGCTGCGGAAGTTTTTTGTCGGCAAACCGGAGCATGTGGTGAATATGATGATGTTTTTGGCAGAAGATCTGCGGGAGATTATGGCTGAGCTGGGCTTCAAAACCATCGATGAAATGGTGGGACATACGGAAGTCCTGACCACCCGGTTTGTTGCTAAGGGCAAGGCCAAGTCGCTGGATTTTTCCAAGATGCTCGGAACGACGATCGGCATCCAACGCAAAACCGTCGATCCTTTCCTGGAAAAACGGCAATGGCCGTTGCTGGACAACTATGCCCAGGCAGCCATTGAAAATGATCAGCCGGTGACTGTCACGGAAACGATCAATAATGTCAAACGCTCGGTCGGTGCCCGCATGGGTGGTTGGATCGCTGAGCGCTTCGGCAACTATGAGTTGACACCCGGCTTGTTGAATTACACCTATACCGGGATCGCCGGGCAGAGCTTCGGGGCTTTCACGACCCAAGGGATGGAGCTGAAGCTGATCGGTGAAGCCAATGATTACGTGGCGAAAGGTTTGAGCGGCGGTCGGCTGATTATCGTGCCGCCGGAGGATGCCGCTTACGACGTGGAACATTCACCAATTGTCGGCAATGTTGCCTGCTTTGGGGCCAACCAAGGAGAAGGCTATTTCCGCGGTTTGGCAGGGGAACGATTCTGCGTACGAAACAGCGGTGCCAAAGTCGTTGTCGAAGGTGTCGGGGACAACGGCTGCGAATATATGACCGGTGGTGTTGCTGTAATCCTCGGCAGGACCGGGCGCAACTTTGCTGCCGGTATGAGCGGTGGTGTGGCTTATGTTTATGATCCGGAAGGTGTTTTTCCAAGTAAATGCAACCCGGAGATGGTGGACCTTTACCGAATCGGCGAGTGCGGTGATGACAGTATCTTAAAAGAGCTGGTGGCAAACCACGCGGCGTTCACCGGTTCAGTCAAAGCCCAGCAGCTTTTGGCGGAGTGGGAGACCGAAGTCGATCACTTTGTCAAAGTGTATCCGACAGAATATCATGCGGTAAGTGACGCCATGGCAGAATTTGCAGCTGAAGGTGTCGCCGGTGCCGAGCTTGTGACCCGGGCTTTTGAAAAAGTCGTGGGCCAGCAGGCGGTTCCGGTAGTCACGGCAATGGGAAAGGAGGGGGTCTGAATGGCTGATCCATTCGGCTTTATGAAGTATCCCCGTAAGGATAATCCTTATCGGGACGTAGCAGAACGAATCACAGACTGGCAGGAACTCCAGATACCTTTGGCGGCCGAAGAACGCCGCAAGCAGGCGGCCCGCTGTATGAATTGCGGGATCCCCTTTTGTCACGCCGGCACGTTTTACGGCGGACAGCGGGCAGCATCCGGCTGTCCCAATGACAATCTGATCCCGGAATGGAATGATCTTTTGTATCAGGGCTTGGAACAGGCGGCTTTTGAACGGCTGGCCCGTACCAATCCTTTGCCGGAGATGACTGGCCGGGTCTGTCCGGCCCCTTGCGAAAAGGGCTGTACCGAGTCATTGAACGGTGATGGGGTCACCATCCATGATAATGAACGCTATATCATCGACACCGCTTTTGAAAATGGTTGGGTCAAGGCCAGCGGTGAGCCGGTGGAACGGACCGGATTCAAAGTTGCAGTGATCGGTTCCGGTCCGGCCGGCTTATCGGCTGCCTGGCGCTTGAATCAGCTGGGGCATTTTGTGACTGTTTATGAACGCAGCGATCGTTTCGGCGGTCTGCTGATGTACGGGATTCCCAATATGAAGTTGGACAAGGACATCGTTCAACGACGAATCGATCTGATGGCGGAATTAGGGGTCGAATTTGTGGCTGATACTGAGGTAGGAAGCGATGTCACCGTCAAGGAACTCTCAGAAACCTTCGATCGGATCATCTTGTGTACCGGTGCCGGTGTCCCGCGGGATCTGGCGGTGGCCGGGCGGCACCTGCAGGGGATCCAGTTTGCTGTAGATTACCTGACGGAAGCGACAAAGGATGTCTTGAAACACGGTAAGGATGCGACCTCCATGAAATTGGCGGGCAAAAATGTCGTGGTTATCGGTGGTGGTGATACCGGAAATGACTGTGTCGGTGCCGCTATTCGGCAAGGGGCCCGCTCGGTCAAACAATTGGAGATCACGCCGGCTTTACCCGAACAACGTCCGACAACAAATCCCTGGCCGGAATATCCATTCACGGCCAAACTGGGCTATGGCCAGGAAGAAGCTGAGTTTATCACTGGTGAAGCAGTTTCCCGCTACAGCACTTCCACTACCGGATTTATCGGTGCGGAACGCGGCCAGGTGATCGGTGTCGAAACGGTTCAGGTAGGGCCTGATTTTCAGTCGCTGCCGGGCACCGAACAGATCCTCAAGGCCGATCTGGTTTTGTTGGCGATGGGCTTTACCGGTGCGGAACAAGCACTGTTCGATGCCTTTGCCGTCAAGGAGATTTATGACGATTACACCACCAATAATGAACGGGTGCTGGTGGCCGGAGATGCCAAACGGGGTCCGAGTCTCGTAATCTGGGGGATCCGAGAAGGCCGCAAAGCCGCAGAAAAAGTCGATGCATCGTTACGGGCATTGATCTATCAATAAGACAATTCAAAAAGCAGTTGCGCTGAGGGCCTGATTTTCAGGCGGCGCAACTGCTTTTTGTTGGGTGTGGATTCCGCGTACTTACGAGTGTCAAGCTCACTGTAGCAGCTGACCGAAGAATGCGCCGTGACCCGAAAAAAAACAGCCCTGCAAAAGAAGCCTGCAGGGCTATGACAAAGCTGTTGAAAGATTACAGCAGTCCGCGTTCCCGGTACCAGTCGTCAGGTTCCCAGATCCAGTGGAAGCCGTCTTTTTCCACCAGGTCAAAGGCCGCCTTTGGTCCCATTGTCCCGGCAGCATAGTTGGGAAAGTTTGGCTCACTTTGATCCCAGACGTGACGGATAGCATCCACGATTCGCCACGATTGCGCCACTTCGTCCCAATGAGTGAAGTTGGTGGAATCACCTTTCAAGGCATCCAGGATCAGGCGTTCATAAGCTTCAGGACTGTTTTCTACCGCATCGGAGCTGTTACGGTAGTCCAGCTTCACCGGCTGCGTATCGAAGCCTTGTCCGATTTCTTTTCCGTTCAGGGTCAAACTGAAGCCCTCGGTTGGTTGGATATAGATCGTCAGGATATTCGGCGGCAGCTGACGTTCTTTGCAATCGGCATTAATTTCGGCCTTAAAAAGATTCAGAGGTACTTGTTTAAAGACGATATTGATCCGAGTGCCCTTTTCAGTCAGGCGTTTGCCGGTGCGAATGTAAAACGGCACTCCCGACCAGCGGAAGTTATCGACTGTAAATTTGCCGGCAACGAAGGTTTCAGTAGCAGAATCCGCTGCGACGTTGGGTTCCTCCCGGTAACCGACAAAGTCGCTGCCGTTGATGCGGCCGGCTTGATACTGACCGCGAACGAAATTGGCTTTGACTTCTTCTTCATTGTAGATGCGGACCGCGTTCAGAGCTTTGATCTTTTCGGCCCGGATCTCACTGTCGGAAAAAGCGGCCGGCGGTTCCATCAGCAATAATGAAAGGATCTGCAGGATGTGATTTTGCACCATATCTTTCAACGCACCACTCTTATCGTAATAACCGCCACGGTCTTCGACACCGAGGCTTTCTGATAAGGTGATTTGGACATTGTCGATGTAACGGTTGTTCCAGAGGGATTCAAAGATATTGTTGGCAAAGCGGATCGCTGAGATGTTTTGGATCATTTCTTTGCCCAGGTAGTGATCAATCCGGTAGATTTCATCTTCTTCGAAAACTTCGCCGATCTCGCTGTTCAGGCGGGTTGCCGAATCCAAGTCGGACCCGAAAGGCTTTTCAATGATCACCCGATGGAAGCCGGCGGAATCTTTCATTCCGTGCTCCTTCAAGTGAGTAACGATCGTTCCGAAAAAGTTCGGTGACATGGCCAGATAATACAAACGATTGCCTGCTAACCGGTATTTTTCATCCAATTGATCCGTCAGCTGTTTCAAGGTATCGTAGTGGGCAGCATCCTGAACATCATGGGCCTGGTAGTAAAAGTGGCTGGCAAAACTCTGAGCTTCACCGGAAGTCGGTTCCAAATCGGCAATTGCTTTGCGGACGATCTCCCGATAATGCTCGTTGCTCCATTCCCGTCGAGCAGTACCGATCACGGCAAAATTTTCCTGCAGGTCGCCCTTGCGAAATAAACGAAAAAGGGAAGGGTAGAGTTTACGAAAAGCCAGATCTCCGGTGGCGCCGAAGATAGTGAATAAAACAGGGCGGTTTTCAGACATAACAGAAGACATCTCCTTTATAGTTGATCGACAAAAATCGTGCTGGCAGCCTTATAGCTGACTGCCCGGTCACGGCCATCCTGACCTGTGATTGTGACTGGGCCTTCATAAGCAGCAATCGCCGAGATGTGACAGACATCACCGATCTTGATATCCAATGACACCAGATAATCCAGCAGTTCCCGTTCGTCCAGGACGCGAGCGATCCGAATCGTATCACCAACTTGATAATCCGCCAGTGTTTTCCGATCCTGTTCGTGGACGGTTTCATTGGCTTCCGGGATCATTCCTCCGTGAGGACAAAAGCGGGGCTCATGCAAATATTCCGACAACCGTTCCGCCAGTTTTTCGGAGGTGACATGCTCCAAAACTTCGGCATCGTCGTGGACTTCATTCCAGGAATAATCCAGATGCTCCACCAGGAAAACTTCCCATAAACGGTGTTTGCGGATCAAGGTACTGGCTGTCTGCAATCCGGAAGCGGTCAGCTGAACGCCTTGATAGGCGGTGTGGGAGACCAGTTCTTCTTTGACCAGCTTGGAAAGCATCTCGCTGACCGAAGCCGGTGCCACTGACAAGCCGGCAACGATCTGTTTATTGCTGACTTTTTGACGGTCGCCTCCCAGCTCCAGGATAAGTTTTAAATAATCTTCGCGATTGGGGGTCACAGGCCTCATTCCTTTCATTGAATACTTAGGCCGGTGTATCGAAAACACCACCGGCATTTTCAAAAGTGCCTTAAATACAGTGATAATAGCGGGAAGTGATACAGCAATTGAGAACTGTTCTCGTCAATTCTACCAAAAAATCCGGACAGTTGCTATTTTTCCCTTTCAGCGTTGCCAAGATAGCGAGCTTTTTTCAGCAGATTACGAATATTGCGGAAATCATCGGATAACAGGCATAAAAAACCGAAGAAACGGACTCGGCTCACAAAATACTGTGTTTTAGTATTTTGTGCGGAGGCCGTCTCTTCGGTGTGGCAGTGCATCAGTTTGTATCGGAGCAGGATCTGAATGCCAGCTCAGCTGCAGCGGTCCTACCGATCAAATTAAGCCCAATCTCCGTTACGGAAAACCGGAACTCGGGTGCCGTCTGCTTTGATCCCGTCGATGTTCATTTTGTCCGAACCTACCATAAAGTCCACATGGGTATGACTGCGGTTCAGGCCGGCTGCATCCAGTTCTTCTTCCGTCATTTCAGTGCCTCCCTGCAGGTTGAAGGCATATGCGGAACCGAAGGCCAGGTGATTGGAGGCATTTTCGTCAAACAAGGTATTGAAGAAGATGATCCCGGACTGAGAAATCGGGGATGGGTCGGGAACCAGTGCGACTTCACCCAGATGTTTTGCGCCTTCATCGGTATCCAACAGTTTTGCCAGAACATCTTGGCCTTCTTCGGCTGAGAATTCGCTGACTTTACCATCTTTAAATGTAAATTTCATACCGGAAATGATATTGCCGGCATAGCTCAAAGGCTTTGTGCTGGAGATGACACCGTCGACTCGGCGGCTGTCCGGTGCAGTGAAGACTTCTTCAGTAGGCATGTTGGCCATGAATTTTTCATTCCGGCTATTGAAACTGCCGGCACCTTCCCACAGGTGGTTTTTCGGCAAGCCGATCGTGATGTCGGTCCCCGGCGCGGTATAATGCAGTGCGGTAAACTGCTCTTTGTTCAACTCAGCAGCTTTGGAAGCCAGTTTCTCATCGTGGGACTTCCAGGCAGCTACCGGATCTTCGCTGTAAATACGAGTGGTTTTGAAGATCTCATCCCACAATTTTGCCTGCGCGTCTTCCGGTGAAAGCTCAGGAAAGACTTTTTGTGCCCAATCCTGGCCGGCTGCTGCCACGACGGTCCAGCTGATCTTGTTGGCTTGGGTAGCCTGGCGGATGTTTTTCAGGGCTTTTCCGGAAGCGGCTTGATACTTGGCTACACGATCGGTATCGGTGCCGGCCAGCGCATCAGGACTGGAAGAAACTACGCTGATGCGGCTGGCACCCTTGGAAATCCAGTCGTCGCCGCGGTCCACGATGTATTGGGGAATGTCAGTCAGACGGTCTTCTGCAGCATGCAGGAAGAATTCTTTGTTGATCTTGTCGTCCGTCCATTGCAAAACGACTTCGGCTGCTCCCAGCTGATAGGCTTTTTTGGTAATCAGGCGAGCCAACGGTGCCTGGTCAACGGCAATCGATAACACAATCGTATGTCCTTTTTGAACGTTGACACCGACTTCGACGATCAGTTGTGCATATTTTTCTAAATTTTTCATAAAGGTTTGGTCAGTCATGGAATCCCTCCGAATAAATTATTATAAACAAAATTATGATAACATTCAGACGCCCATGGAACAACAATAAAGGGCGCTGCGGGAGTTTTTGTCAAAAAATTGGTAAGCGCTGTGTCAATAACGAATTATTTAACGATTAAATGACGAAAAGTTGAAACTGGTTTTGAGTTTGAAAAAAAAACATGATACAATAAAGACAGATGAAATGTAAGCGATGTACATAACTTGTAGGGGAGAAAAAGAATGGCTAGAAAAAAGACAATAACAAGAGAGCAGATTTTGGATGCGGCCTATGCCGTTGTTTCAACTGAGGGTTTTTCCCGCTTTACTGCTCGCAATATCGCAGCAAAAATGAACTGCTCCACCCAGCCGATCTACTTGGAATTCAAAAACATGGAAGACTTGAAACGAGCGCTGATCAAAAAAGTTCACGACTATCTGGCAACGGACGTATTTCCGGTGGAACACACAGGTGAAAAGATCGTCGACTTGGCGTTAAATTACATCGGCTTTGCAACTAAAGAACGCCGCTTGTATCGGGCGATGTATTTGGAAGAGTACGGCGGCGGCCGCGAAATGCAGGAGTTTTCTTATGCATTTTATAAGAATCTGGTCCGCACTGATCCGGATTTCAAAGACCTTTCCGACGAAGAGATCGAATCGCTCCACACAGGGACTTGGATCGTTGCAACGGGGATCGCAGCGTTGATGTCTTCCGGGATCATCAATCCTTCCGAAGATCAGATTATTCGTCTGATGCAGGAAAGTATTCAGGGAATCTTGGCGCGAAAAGAAGCAATTGATATGTCCTGATCCAAAAATGAGTCGGCAGCTTGAGGGCTGCCGGCTTTTTTTCAGGTTCACAGGGATTAATTGGATAGGTTGGCTGTCTCTGGAGCCTTCGGACAAATTGCTTGGATTCCTGCTTGGATAGTGCACTAGTATTTCATCCGGATTGGAATTAAAGCAATCGGCCGGGTGCCGAAAAGTTTCAGAAGGCTCTCCGATCTGACCCCGGCGTACAGCCGCCGGCCGAAGCCAACGAGAAATTCCACTTGAGAGGCAGCGGAAATTTCTCATTGTCTTGGGCCTATTGACTTCAAACTGACAGTAACGCCACTGATTTTTCAAATCAGCAGCGAACTGTCAGTAGTTCACTCAAACGGTAAAATCTGTACGCCGGGGTCAGTCTCCGAGCCTTCTGAAACTTTTCTCGATGTATCCGCTGAGAAGACGGCAGAGACAGCACATAGCAACATCGTAGTGCACATCAAGGGGAATGTGAGAAGCTACCCTCCCTTTGATCAGCTGGTACAGTTCAACTAGAGCGGAAAGCGCCAAGTTGAACTTACAACCTCAGCCTGCTGAATTGGTCCCGACCATGCACTGCGATGATTGGCATGCAAACTGGCTCTGGAGTCTTCGGGTAAATTATTTTGATTTCTGCCCGGATAGTGCATTAGTTCATGGAAACAATCGGCTGAGCAGGCCAAAAAAATCGTCAGTCGGGAGATTTCTGTCTTGAATTGGCGCAAAATTCTTTCCTATGATAGAATAAGAACGATTTTATAAGAGGAGTCTGAGCAGAATATGATAACATTGAAGTCACCACGAGAAATCGAAACAATGAAAGAATCCGGTGCGCTTTTGGCTGATGTCCACAAACAGCTGCGCAGTTTTATCAAACCGGGAATCACCAGCTGGGATATTGAAGTTTTTGTCCGCAATTATATCGAGTCGCACGGCGGGATCGCAGCTCAGATTGGTTTTGAAGGCTATGAATATGCCACCTGCTGCAGTATCAATACCGAAATTTGTCACGGTTTTCCCCGCAAAAAAGTGTTAAAAAGCGGTGATTTGATCAAAGTCGACATGTGTATCGACTTAAAAGGCGGCATTTCCGACTCCTGCTGGGCCTATGTGGTCGGCGAAAGTAACCCGGACTTGGACCATCTGATGGCGGTCACTAAAAAATCGCTGTATTTGGGAATCGAACAAGCCCAGGTAGGCAACCGCATCGGCGACATCGGTCATGCAATCCAGACGTATGTGGAAGACCAGGGATTGTCAGTCGTCCGGGATTTCATTGGACATGGTGTAGGGCCGACGATTCACGAAGAACCGGCTGTTCCTCATTACGGTGAAGCCGGCAAGGGACTGCGCTTAAAAGAAGGCATGGTCATCACGATCGAGCCAATGGTTAATACCGGTACGTGGAAAATGAAGATGGATCCGAATGGCTGGACAGCCTATACTTTGGACGGCGGCTTGAGCTGTCAATATGAGCACACCATTGCGATCACAAAAGAGGGGCCGCTGATTCTGACTTCCCAAGGCGAAGAAGGAACATACTGAGGTTTCAGCTCCTCGCAAAGCGCTGAAAACACTTTGGAGGAAAGCTATGAAACTGGTGGATAAGATCAAAGATAACAAACAACTGATGACTTTGCTGAAGATCAGCAAAGAGCGTTTTTCGGAGGCGGAACTGGGCAACAGCGGGGTAGTAGTTTCCTACTATCTGCTGTTGTCGCTGTTTCCGCTTTTGATTGCGGTAGGAAATGTCCTGCCGTTTTTACATATCGATCCCAATGATGTGCTGCCTTACATCAAGAACATCATTCCCGAAGAGATCTACAGTTTTTTGGGACCGGCGATCACCAGTTTACTCACCCAAGGTTCCGGGGGGCTCTTGTCTATTTCGGCACTGGCTGCTTTGTGGTCGGCCAGTCAGAGTATCAACGCTCTGCAGGGAGCGTTGAACAAAGCCTATGGTGTTGAAGGCCGGGACAATTTTGTCGTCACTCGGATCGTTTCGGTGATCATCATCGTTTTCTTGTTCGTGGGTATCATCGGTGTGACGCTGATCCTGGGCGTAGGCAAAGCCGTATTGGATGCGCTGCAGCCAATCTTCGGTTTTTCAGAAGAGATCATCAGCCTCTTTCAAACGGTGAAATGGCCAGTGACCATCATTGCCTTGCTGGCGATCATGACCATCATCTATTGGCTGGTCCCCAACGCCAAAGTCACGTTTCGCTCGGCTTTTCCCGGTGCGGTGGTGGCGACGGTGGGCTGGATGCTGCTGGGTCAGCTTTTCGGTTTGTATACTCGTTTTTTTGCCGCTAAAGTCAGCGGTTATCAGATCATCGGGAGTTTTATTGTCTTGATGCTTTGGCTCAATCTAGCGGCAACCATCATTTTGGCAGGCGGCATTTTGAATGCCGTGATTGAAGCCTATCGTTCCGGCGGAGAAGTGGCAGAACGCAAGGGGCCGGTGTCAAAACTCACCTCGAAAATCAGTGACCGGTTTGGCGAGCGGGAAGAGGACGATACCGACACTAAGGGATGAAGCCAATTGCATGACGAGCTGTTTGAACAGACTCGTAGTTTTCAGTTATCCCCTGGTTTACCGCTCTGCGGCTGCAACGAGCTTGTGGACTATCTATTTACAGAAAGAGAGAAACCAACGTGCCTCATTTTGCTTTTAAATTCATCATTCAAATGTTTATTACGATGATCTTGTCACTGATCTTCACGCCGTTGATCAAGCTTTTGGCGTTTAAAATCGGAGCTGTGGACATGCCGAATGCTCGGCGAATCAATAAAAAACCGATGCCTTCTGCCGGCGGACTCAGCATCTTCTTAGCTTTTTCGATTTCGATGCTTTTCGGTTTTCGGGACATTCAGTTGTACAAGGTTACCGGTCCTATCGTATTGGGTGCGGCGATTGTAGTACTGACAGGGCTGATCGATGATATGCGGGAGCTCAAGCCCTGGCAGAAAACGCTGGGGATTACCTTGGCAGCGTTAGAGGCCTATTTTGTTGCCGGTATCCAGATGGACAGTATCAGTTTCCCATTTTTCGGTAAATTCGAGCTGGGTTGGTTGAGCCTGCCAGTAACAATCATCTGGATTTTGGCACTCACCAATGCGGTCAACCTGATCGATGGCCTGGACGGACTGGCGGCGGGGGTTTCCATCATCGGCTTGTCGACCATCGGTATTATTTCCTTCTTCTTCCTGCTGCCGGATGCCAGTTTGGTGACTACGATTATCATCTTTACTCTGGTGGCCGCGATCTTGGGCTTTTTCCCTTATAACTTTTATCCGGCGACGATTTATCTGGGGGATACCGGCGCGCTTTTTCTGGGATATATGATTTCGATTGTTTCCATGTCGGGACTGAAAAATGCGACCTTTATTTCAATCATGACGCCGATGCTGATTTTGGGCGTGCCGATAACCGATACGGTCTATGCCATGATCCGTCGCAAGTTCAACAAACAAAAGATCTCTTCGGCCGATAAGATGCACCTGCATCACCGCTTGATTTCATTGGGCTTTACGCATCGTGGTGCGGTTTTAACGATTTATGCGTTGGCGCTGGTCTTTTCTTTTATTGCACTGTTGATGAATTATGCGAGTACGCAAGCCATGATCCTGTTGATCATTTGTACGGCGATCGGACTCGAGTTGTTCATTGAACTGATTGGTCTGGTAGGGGAGAACCGGCAGCCGCTGATGAGGGCACTGAAATTTCTGGGGAATCGCAGCTATCGCCAAACTGTGATGCATCGGGAAGACGATCTCCCGGATGACGAGAAAAAAAGCGACGATTCTGAATCTGATGCGTCTGATCCTGTTTCACCGCAGTCTCATTCGGCAGCTGATGATCACCGGGATTCAGATGAGCAGTAACAGAGTGCGGGAAGCTGCCGGAGTCGTCAAAAACAGCATAAAACTGAGGTACAACCAATGAAAGTTATGAAGTGCTGAAAACAGAATTTCACAAGCGGAGCAAGGACTGAGCTATCAGTTCTTGCTCCGCTTTTTCGGGTCAAACCTTTCTGTTTTTGAACCTGAGCGAACTCGAAGATCTTCTCATCAAAAGCGACCCGTTGTTTCTGGGCCAGCTGCTGTAGAGGCGGCTGTCAAAAGGGAAATCTTCATTTTCCGCTCCTTTTTTTGGCAGAGAATGGTACAATAGCTACTGGTTTGACAGAGTGCGGCGGTTGTTTCCGCCTGGAAAAAATTGCGAATCTGTCAATGGAATGGGAGGAATCAGCATTGGAAAGTACACAGACTGACCTCGTTTTGGAGAATATCAGTTACGAGAGTGAAGCAAAGCAGATCTTGGCGGATGTTTCGCTGGGACTGGCGGCCGGAGAAATCTACACTCTGATCGGTCCTTCGGGGGCCGGAAAGACCACTTTGCTGCGCCTGTTGGCCGGTTTGCTGCAGCCGACAGCCGGCACTATGACTAGCGACAGAGCAGCGTATGTCCCGCGAGAACATCGGATTGCATTGGTGCCTCAGGATTACGGTCTGCTGCCTTGGCAGACTGCCTGGCAGGCAGTGACAGAAGCGGCGAAGATCAGTCGTCAATTGAAAAAACTCACGGAAGACCAGGAGGAAGAGATTCGCCAACTGTTCCGGGATATGGAATTGAACGACGAAACCAGTCGTTACCCAAGGCAGCTGAGCGGCGGCCAAAAACAGCGGGTTGCGATCGCACGGGCGTTTGCCTGTGACAGCCAACTGCTTTTGATGGATGAGCCTTTTTCGGCCTTGGATGCTTTGACGAGAGACAAGGCCCAGAATCTGTTCATTAAAAATTGGCTCAAGCGCCCAACTCGTACCCTTTTCATCACCCATGACGTCACTGAAGCGTTATTGGTGGGGCACAAGGTCATCGTGATGGCCAAGGAGCCTGGACGGATTAAAGAAGTTTTGACTTCGCCTGTGGAGGAAAAAGGGGACTTGGAAACCGTGCGGCAAACCCAAGAGCTTTTTTCTGCTGCGGCATATTTAAGGGGGCAGCTGCTATGAGAATCAAGGAGCGTTATCGCACGTCATTAGGCTTTGCTTGCGCGGTAGTATTTTTATTGGGAATCTGGCTGATCGCCAGTGTATGGGTACAAAAAACGGTATTGCCGTCACCGGTCACAGTTTTTGAAAAGCTGCCGCTGTTGTTTTCAAAGGGGATGCTGCAGCATGTGACCGCCAGTCTGTATCGGATTGCCGTCGGAATGGGAGCAGCGGTTTTACTGGGTTTTTTGTTGGGCTTGTTGATGGGGAGTCTTCCTCAGTGGCAGAGCTTTTTCTCACCCTTGATCTATCTGACTTATCCGATCCCGAAAATGGCGCTGCTGCCGATTGTGATGCTTCTGGGGGGGCTGGGGGACCTGTCAAAGATAATCATGATTATTTTGATTGTTACTCCGCAGGTTCTGGTAGCTGTTCGGGATGCGGTCTTGGAGATTCCGGCATATTATTATGATGTTTACCGCTGTATCGGAGCACAAAAGATGAAACTCTTCTACAAGATCACATTGCCTGCTTGTCTGCCGGCAGTCTTCAGCACTTCCCGGGTATCGTTGGGGACTGCGATTTCTATTCTGTTTTTCACGGAAAACTACGGGACCGAATACGGCATGGGTTATTTCATTATGGATGCCTGGATGCGGATGGATTATCCGGCGATGTACGGCGGTATTTTACTGCTGAGTCTGTTGGGGCTGATTTTGTTTGTCCTGTTGGATGTGTTGGCTGCCGGTGTGATGCGGTGGCGCCACAGCTGAAAAAACGGCAAAATACTTGAAGATGCTTGGAAACTGTCTGCTTTTACTCAAGGGGCAGTTTTTTTGCTGTCGAAAAATGGAAAAATTCGATTGACATATGATTGGTTGTTCATTTATAATACAAATGAACAGATATTCATGTATTCGCTTAATTGCGAGCAGGATCCGATTGTTTTATGAAAAGCGGACCTGCAGAAAGGGGGAACTATGCATGGAAAAAAGTTATTATTTAAAAGGTTTGGATTGTGCCAATTGTGCTGCCAAAATCGAGCGGGCAGTCACCAAGGTAAAGGGTGTCGAAAA
Source organism: Enterococcaceae bacterium OF42-14pH9A (assembly GCA_027692465.1). Classification (GTDB taxonomy): domain Bacteria; phylum Bacillota; class Bacilli; order Lactobacillales; family Enterococcaceae; genus Enterococcus_C. The sequence goes on from JAQEYU010000001.1 coordinate 274,603, forward strand.
AGCCGACGTAGATTTTATGAGTCAGAAAATGTCCATCACATGTGAAAGCGAAGATCTGGCAGCAGTGGAAGCACAAACGTATAAACTGGTCGGACAGCTTGAGCCGGATGTTGCCGTGATTCCAGCTGATGATGAAGCATTTAGAACAGAAAAAAATCACAGTCACGGACATACCCACGGCCATGAGCACAGCGGCGGCGAAAATGACAGCTTGTGGAGAATCCTGGTTACGGGAATCGCATTGGCACTGCTTTTGTGGCTCGATCCTGCAGGGCTGCCCCGGGTTGTAGCCTATGTGGCTGTCTATGTACTGATCGGTGGAGACATCGTCAAAAATGCTTTTATGAATATTCTTCACGGGGAAGTTTTCGATGAAAACTTCCTGATGACTGTCGCAACGCTGGGAGCCTTGGCAATCGGTGAATTTCCGGAAGCTGTGGCGGTCATGTTCTTGTATCAGATTGGGGAGTATTTCCAAGACTACGCTGTGGATCGTTCCCGGAAAAATATTCGGGAATTGATGGATGTCAGGCCGGACTTTGCTCGGGTTCTGGTAGAAGGTACAGAACAAGAAATAGCTCCGTCAGAAGTAGCGGTTGGCAGTCTGATTGTAGTCAATCCGGGAGAGAAGGTGCCGTTGGATGGTGTGATAACTAAAGGCCGTAGCAGCGCCGATACTTCTGCTTTGACCGGAGAATCGCTGCCGCGGCAGCTGTCAGTCGGCGATGAAATTTTGAGTGGAATGATCAATCAAGAGGGGCGACTGGTAATTAAGACCAGCCGCAGCTATGGACAATCGACGGTTGCTAAAATCCTGGAGCTGGTGGAAAATGCCAGTAGTCAAAAAGCCCCGGCAGAAAAATTTATCACGAAGTTTGCCCGGTACTATACGCCGGCTGTGGTTGGTTTGGCCGTTCTTTTGGTGGCCATTCCGACACTGTTTTTAGGTGGTGACTTTAAAGAATGGTTGTATCGGGCACTGACCTTTTTGGTGATTTCCTGTCCTTGCGCGTTGGTGATCTCAGTTCCTCTGAGTTTTTTTGCCGGAATCGGCGGGGCCGGCAAGGCGGGGATCCTGGTAAAAGGCTCCAATCATTTGGAAACACTGGCGCAAGTCGATACGGTTGTTTTTGATAAGACGGGAACGCTGACGGCCGGTAAATTTGCAGTCGAATCAGTCTCCGGAGCATTGCCTGCCCAAGAGATCTTAAATTATGCGGCAGCACTGGAACAGTATTCCACTCATCCGATTGCACAGTCGATCCTGCAGGCAGCATCGGCAGAAAATCTGCCGGCTGTAGCCGACCTCAAAGAGCAAGCGGGTCACGGAATTACCGGTGTCATCAATGGAAAACAAGCTGCCATCGGTAATCAGAAACTGATGACGGCTCTTGGGATCTTCTGTTCTGAAACCGATACGGTGGGGACTGTATTGTATTTGGCCCTTGCCGGAACCTATGCCGGTACGCTGGTGATTAATGATCAGCTTAAAGCCGACGCTGCTGCTGCAATCAACGGTCTGCAAAAAAACGGCGTCAAGGAGACGGTTATGCTGACAGGCGACAGCCCTAAAGTAGCAAGGGCTGTTGCCAAGAAACTTGGATTGACCCGCTTTTTTGCCGGGTTACTGCCGGAAGATAAGGTCAGCCACTTGAAAGAAATCATGGCGGCTGCCGCGGGGAAAGTCGCTTTTGTGGGGGACGGTATCAATGATGCACCGGTCCTGGTGACAGCTGATCTGGGCGTGGCGATGGGCGGCCTGGGCAGTGATGCGGCGATTGAGGCTGCCGATGTTGTAATCATGAATGACCAACCTTCCAAATTGATACAGGGGATCAAGATTTCCCGCAAGACACTGAAAATCGTCAAAGAGAACATTGTTTTTGCCTTGGGTGTAAAAGCTGTTGTCCTTGTGTTGGGGGCATTGGGCTATACCTCGATGGCAGTCGCGGTTTTTGCTGATGTGGGAGTCACCTTGTTGGCCGTTTTGAATGCTATGCGCTGCCTGCGAGTGAAACAATAGGCGAAATCTGCTTTAGAGCCGAGGAGTTATTGGCAGATTCTTAAGCTTGAGTGAAGAACGCTGAAAATTCAAGCGGCAGCTGCGTCGGGGTTGGTTCACTATAAGCAGCGGTCTAACTGAAAGTTTATGTACTGCTATTTCATCCGGATTGGAATTAAAGCAATCAGCGAGTGTCGAAAAGTTTCAGAAGGCTCTCCGGTTTGTATCAGGCTCGCAAAATGCTGAAACTTATCGGAACCCGGATCATCGTTTGATTTCGACAGATCTGATTATCCGATCTAAAAAAACTGCAGGGGCACTTTTGCTCCTGCAGTTTTTAGCTGTCAGTGATTTTTGGAACGCCATTTGATGGTGTGTTTTGTGGGGCGGGTCTTTTTGACGTCGACTCCTTTTTTGTCGATGTTTACAATATAATCATTGTTTTTCAGCATATAGCGGAGCCGTTCCGCCGTGTCACTGACGACATCTTTGATTTTCATCCTGCATCCTCCTCTTGTTGCAAAATCATTGGTGACTTCTCCTTCAATCGTAGCCCAACTTGCCTTTTCAGGCAACTGATACGAAGTCAACGCTCAATCTCGATTCCCAAGACAGTCAAATGACCGTTACCTACCAGTTTGATCACCAGTTTTGCTAAGTGGTTCGGCGTCATGTCCGAATCCGTCGTCAGCCACCAATGAAGGGTACCGATGAAAATCGAAGTCATATACTCAATAATGAAATCCATTGGTACTTCGATGTCATTTTCGGTGATCTTCAGGCGATCAAAGATATGGGCGTATTGTTCATATAAGATGTCGGCGATTTTTTTGCGCAGGATTTCCATTGAAGCGCCATCCATGATGGTCAAGTAGAACTTGTTGTTTTTTTGGATGTTCTCATAGATATGCGTCATGAGAAACTCGATCTGCTTGACCCGCAGACGATTGCCCTGCAACAGATCGGTCGGTGACAAAACGGAGGTGAAGGCATCAATCGCCAGGTCAAAGATTCTTTCGTACAAATCCTGTTTGTCCTTATAGTGGGCGTAGAAGGTTGCACGATTGATCATGGCCTCTTCGGCGATGTCTTGGACTGTGACCTGCTCAAATCCTTTCTCTTCCACTAGACGAATGAAAGCCTCGATGATCATCTTATTGGTACGCTTGACGCGCAAATCGGTTTTTTTCATGAAATTCCTTTCTTTTCCGACAAATTCCGACAATGTGTTGCTTAACTCACAGATTGCTGTTTATTGTGTATTGTCATTTTTTTCACAAGTCTATAAAATATACATGAGTATTATATCAAACACAATGTAAGATATTCAACACACTGTCAATTAAAAAGTAAGAGGGTATGTATACATGAAACTACGAGCGGGGATCGACGTGGGTTCCACCACGGTGAAGCTGGTAATTTTGGACGAGCAGAATCAATCAGTATTTGCAAAATACGAACGGCACTTTTCCGATGTGAAAACTGCCACAAAAAAAATCTTGAATGAAGCGCGGGACTTGATGGGGGACGTCCCGATTGCCATGAATATCACCGGTTCCGGCGGGATGGGTCTGGCAGACGTCTTGGATATCGACTTTGTGCAAGAAGTAATCGCCTGTACCCGAACGGTAGAAGAAGTGATTCCCCAGACGGATGTTGTGATCGAACTGGGAGGGGAAGATGCCAAGATCACCTTTTTTGAAGGGGCTCTGGAACAGCGGATGAATGGGAGTTGTGCTGGCGGGACCGGTGCGTTTATCGATCAGATGGCTGTGTTGCTGAAGACCGATGCCAACGGGGTCAACGAGCTGGCAAAAAATTACAAACAGCTGTATCCGATTGCTTCTCGCTGCGGTGTTTTTGCCAAAACAGATGTTCAGCCGCTGATCAACGAGGGGGCTGCTAAAGAGGACATCGCCGCGAGTATTTTCCAAGCAGTGGTCAATCAGACGATTGCCGGATTGGCAGCCGGCCGAAAAATCAAGGGCAATGTCGCTTTTTTGGGCGGTCCGTTGTACTTTATGTCGGAACTGCGCCAACGGTTTATTGAAACGCTGGCTATCCAACCGGAAAATGTTGTTTTTCCGGAAAATCCCCAATTATTTGTCGCGATGGGGGCAGCCTTTTATGCCGAAACTGCCGTTGAAACGACCCTTTCCGAACTTTTGGATGCTTTGGACTCCGGTGATCAGAGTCAACTGAAACCCAGCGATACGCTGCAGCCGCTGTTTTCCAGTGAAGAAGAGTTGGCGGAGTTTCGTGCCCGGCATGCACAAGCGACAGCTGAAGAAAAGGAGCTGGCAACTCATTCCGGGGCTGCTTATCTGGGAATCGATGCCGGTTCGACGACGACCAAGGTGATCTTGATTGATGATGCCTGCCGAATCTTGTTTTCTCATTACGGCAACAATGAAGGTCAGCCGTTGGAGACGACGATCGAAGTCTTGGCAGACATGTACGCTAAAATGCCGACTGATGTCTACATCGCCAAAGCGGCTATCACCGGTTACGGAGAGCATCTGATTAAAAATGCTTTGAAGGTGGATATTGGTGAAGTGGAGACAATGGCCCATTACAAAGCGGCCAACCACTTTCAGCCGGGAGTCGATTTCATTCTCGATATCGGCGGTCAGGATATGAAAGCTATGACCATCAAAGAAGGCGTCTTGTCTTCAATCCAATTGAACGAAGCTTGTTCCTCCGGGTGCGGCTCATTCATCGAAACTTTCGCCAAATCACTGAACTACGATGTCAAAGATTTTGCAGTGGAAGCCTGCAAGTCCAAAGCGCCGGTGGATCTGGGTTCCCGTTGTACGGTCTTCATGAATTCCAAGGTGAAGCAGGTCCAAAAAGAAGGGGCGACGGTGGCAGATATTTCCGCCGGACTGTCTTATTCTGTAATTAAAAATGCCATCTACAAAGTCATTAAGATCCGACGACCGGAAGAATTGGGCGACAAGATCGTTTGCCAAGGCGGGACGTTCTATAATGAAGCCGTGCTGCGGGCTTTTGAAGAAATCAGCGGCCGCCAAGTTGTACGTCCCTCTATCGCCGGTTTGATGGGTGCATACGGGGCCGCTATTATCGCTTTGGAAAATGCCGAGGTCGGATCTGAAAGTACGATTCTGGATCAAGGGGAGCTGCGCAGCTTCACTGCTGAAAAAGAATTCACTCACTGCGGTCTGTGTGAAAACAACTGTATGATGACCGTTACAATCTTTTCCGACGGTCGGCAGTTTATCACCGGCAACCGCTGTGAACGAGGGGCTCGCATCAAGATTGACCGCAGCCAGCGGAAGGTCAATTTGGTGGATTATAAATACAAGCGGCTGTTCAAATATCGCCCTTTGAAAGAAAAAGACGCACCTCGCGGGATTGTCGGGATTCCGCGGGTCTTGAACATGTATGAAAACTATCCTCTGTGGCATACTTTTTTCAGTGATCTGGGTTTTCGCGTCCAACTGTCTCCACGTTCCAACAAAGAACTGTACGAGCAGGGGATGGAGACGATTCCCAGCGATACCGCCTGTTATCCGGCAAAAATCGCTCACGGTCATATTCAGGCGCTGATTGATGGGGGCGTACCGCTGATTTTTTATCCCGGCGTCGTCTTTGAACGTCAGGAATCGGCAAATGCCGACAATCATTTCAACTGTCCTATCGTGCAAAGCTACCCGGATGTGATCCGCAACAATGTGGATGATATCCGCGAGGGGAAAGTCGATTACCGCAATCCGTTTATCAACTTGTCTGATGAAGCCTCCGTGGCCGATGTGTTGACAAAGAATTTCGCTGATCTGGGTATCACAGAAGCCGAGATTCGGCAGGCATTGCATCACGGCTATGAGGAATTGGAGAAATTCAAAGAAGATATCCGCCGTAAAGGGGAAGAGACGCTGGCGATGCTGACAGCTAAAAATCAGCGGGGCGTGGTGGTATCCGGCCGTCCATACCATTTGGATCCGGAGATCAATCACGGCATCGCAGAAGTCATCACCCAAGAAGGCTTCCACGTGTTGACTGAAGACAGTATCTCTCATCTGGGAGACGTGGGAAATCTGCGAGTAGTCAATCAGTGGGTCTACCATTCCCGACTGTATGCAGCAGCGCGCGTCGTAGCCAAATCCAAGCAGTTGGAATTGGTTCAGCTGAACTCCTTTGGTTGTGGTCTGGATGCGGTGACAACCGATCAGGTAGAAGAAATCATGGATCAGTACGGCAAGATCTATACAGTCTTGAAGATCGATGAAGGGTCAAACCTCGGCGCGATTCGGATCCGGCTGCGTTCCTTGAAGGCAGCGGTCAACGAGCGGGACAAGATGGACTTTGTTCCGACCAAGCGTTATGAAGAACCGGAAAAAATCATCTTTACCAGCGACATGGCCAAACGTCATACGCTCTTGATGCCGATGCTCTCACCGATTCATCAGGAAGGTCTGGTCGATCTGGCACTGCAGGCCTCCGGTTATGATGTTGTCTGTCTGCCGGCAGAAGACAAAGAAGCCATCAATGTCGGCTTGAAGTTTGTAAATAATGACGCTTGTTACCCGGCCATCATTTCTATTGGGCAACTGGTCGAAGCGTTGCAAAGCGGTAAATATGATCTGAACAATACCAGCGTTATGATGACCCAGACCGGCGGCGGCTGTCGTGCAACCAACTACATCCCATTGTTGCGAAAAGCCCTGAATGATGCCGGTTTCCCGCAGGTTCCGGTTGTTTCCGTATCAATGGGCAACAAAGGGGTGGAACAAAACCCAGGCTTCAAATTTACACTGCCGATGCTCAAGCGGATCATCGTTGCTTTTCTTTACGGGGATCTGTTTGAACGGGTCGTTTACCGGACACGCCCTTATGAACTGCAAAAAGGTCAGATCGATCAGCTCCATGAAGAATGGCTGAAAAAAGTGGCAAAAAATGTCCGCAACGGTTCTTTGACCCAGTTTAACCGGAATATGAAAAAAATCATTCGGGATTTCGATACGGTTCCGCTGACAGACGCAGTCAAACCGCGAGTCGGTGTTGTCGGTGAGATTCTGGTCAAATATTCGCCCACCGCTAACAACGATATTGTGCGTTTGCTGGAGGAAGAAGGCGCAGAAGCCGTAGTACCGGATATCATCGGTTTCATGAATTACTCCCTGTACAATCAGATCTGGAAATACGAAAATCTGGGGATGGCCAAACGTAGCAAGGTTTTAGCAGAGCTGGCAATCAAAGTAATCGAAGTCGTAGAAAAACCAATGGACAAAGCCTTGCGGGCCTCCCAGCGCTTCGACGGTCTGCATTCCATTTATCAGCTGGCCGATGATGCCAGTAAGATTCTCTCAATCGGCAATCACACCGGCGAAGGCTGGTTTTTGACCGGGGAAATGATCGATTTGCTGAAATCCGATGTCCACAATATTGTCTGCATGCAGCCGTTTGGATGCCTGCCGAATCACGTGGTCGGTAAAGGTGTTATCAAGGAACTGCGCCATCAGTATCCTAAAGCCAACATCGCCGCCATCGACTATGACCCGGGGGTTTCACTGGTGAACCAGTTGAACCGGATCCGTCTGATGATGGCCACTGCCAACAAGACGTTGAAAGAAGAGCAGCAGCTCAAGGTCTGAAGGTGAGTTAAAATACAGTCATCCTTCAATTTGCTCAGTTTGTAAATCCAAATCAGCTGCAAAAAAGTTCCGGAAGGCGCTTGAAACTGCCCCCAGCGTATAGCCGCCGGGGGCAATTTTTGAGTCTTCGTAAATTTTGCAGATACTTGGATTGGAGGGGGCAAACTATTTAGGTGAACGCCAAGTACATTCGGTTAGTTTTGTATCTCGGGTGTGTCTGTGCCTTTGTTGCGGCTTTTTTAAGATGGCGGAATAACATTTGCTAATGAGGTATATACCAGTTATAATAAATCCATGATAAAACTCAGGGAGAGTGTTAATGGTGTCAGATAATTTACCAGTATATATCCAGATTCACGACCAGATCAAAACGAAAATCGAAAGCGGATTCTGGAAAATCGGTGATCGACTGCCCTCTGAACGGGACTTGTCCGTGCAGTTCGGCGTCAGTCGGATGACCTTGCGTCAGGCAATTCAGACTTTGGCAGATGAAGGAATCTTGGAACGTAAGATTGGTTCCGGGACTTATGTCGCTCGACAAAAAGTGCAGGAAAAAATGTCCGGAACCACCAGTTTTACCGATATCATGCTTTCACAAGGACGCGTGCCTTCCAGTAAAGTCGTGTCTTACTTTTACACAGCACCCAGCTCTTCTGAAATGGAGAAGCTGCAGCTGCAGGAAAATGAACAGATCCTGCGAATGGAACGGGTTCGCTATGCAGACGATGTACCGATTTGTTTTGAAGTCGCCAGCATTCCGGAAAGCTTAATCAAAAATTTCAGCAAAGGAGAGGTCACTTCTTCTTTGTACAAGACCCTTGAAGAAAAGGGCGGTCACAAGATCGGTGGGGCCAATCAGACGATTTCTGCCATGCTGGCAGCCGAGCAGATTGCCGAATACCTGCAGATCAAACGGGGAGATGCCATCTTGCGGATGCGGCAGGTTTCCTTTTTTGAAGACGGACGTCCTTTCGAATATGTGCGGACTCAATATGTCGGCAATCGCTTTGAATTTTATTTGGAAAAATAGGACGTGTCTGGAAACCTCAATGCAAACCGCTCCGTTATACAAGGAAAAACAAGTCGATCTTCTGCTCCTTTCGAGGGGAAGATCGGCTTGTTTGTATTCATTCGTCCAAAAAGTCCTCTTCGCTGACGCCTTGAAGGGGCAGTTCCTGATAACTGGTAGTCCCTTCCGCTATAGTGACCTGTCCGTTCAGCAAATCGATTACGGCCGCTTCGAAGCTGTCTGTCTGGTCCTCATCAACCAGGCAGAGGACCGTTACCTTCTCAGCAAACACGGTGTCTTTTGTGAACCAGTCGTTTTCCAGGAAATTCTGCAATTTTCCCAACAGACTGTAATCGATGGTCAGAGAGATTTCTTGTTGCAGTTTGCCGATTACCAGCCCAACTTCCTGTAACCCGTGGGAGACAGCGTGAGAATAAGCTCGTATCAGCCCGCCGGCCCCTAATTTGGTTCCGCCGAAGTAGCGGGTCACTACGACGCAGACGTTGATTAAGTCATTTTTTTTCAATACCTCCAACATCGGGACACCGGCTGTTCCACTGGGCTCACCATCATCTGAGGAACGCTGGATCTCACTGTTTTCGCCAATCACATAGGCACTGCAGTTGTGATTGGCTTTCCAATGTTCCTTCTTCAACCCGGCAATGAAAGTCTTTGCCTCTTCTTCAGAATAGACCCGCTTCAAGCTTGTGATGAAGCGGGATTTTTTGATCTCACTTTCTGCTTGTCCGTCGCAACGGATCGTTTTATAAGAATCACGCATCTTAAGCACCTCTGATCAGGGATGCATCTGAAAACACCGGTGATCCCGGCGCTGCCCCTGTTTTCTGATTTTCTTTCAGTATAGAAAAAAGCATCTGCCAATGCAAATGACGATTGGAATGCTTGTCAACTTTTGTGAAAACAGTGATAATGGATTTGAGGAGTCGCAGGCAGATCAGTTGCTGTTTTGACAGGGATGGGAGAACTTATGACGACGCGCAAAAAGAAATATGACATCATCACCCATTATTTAAAAACAAACGGCGGCTCTCAAGTGACGCTGACTTTCACCCAGTTTGACGAGCTGCTGTTTCCGGCGACCGGATTGCCGAAAACGGCTCGAACTCAAACCGACTGGTGGGCCAATGACTACAACCATCCCGAAAAAGGAGCTTACGCCTGGCTTAATGCCGGCTATGAGGTTGTTCATGTCAATCTGGAGAAGGAATATGCCGTCTTCAACAAACTTCTCAAAAGCAGCTGGCTGTTTTGAAGCGAGCACTTGCTATGTTGTCTGATGACTTTCACTCGCTGTTTTCGACCTTGTTTTACAGAAGGCCTGCCTGCTTACAAAAGGTTAGAACATTGACAAACATAACAGAAAAACTATAATAGGAAGTAGGGATGTAAGTGCATTCCTACAAAATCGAAGGGGCGATAATCATGGCTAAAAAAACCATCATGTTAGTATGTTCTGCTGGAATGAGTACCAGTCTTTTGGTAACAAAAATGCAAAAAGCGGCTGAAGCGCAAGGAGTCGACGCAGATATCTTTGCTGTTTCCGCATCCGATGCTGATAACAACTTGGAAGCAAAACCGGTAGATGTTTTGCTCTTAGGCCCACAAGTCCGCTTCATGAAAGGCGATTTTGAAAAACGCCTGGATGGTAAAGGTATTCCTTTGGATATCATCAACATGGCCGATTACGGTATGATGAACGGTGAAAATGTGTTGAAACAAGCACTGTCCCTCATCAAAGAATAATCAATCTAAGCTTTTTTTCGACACTGGTCGGATCAAAAAAAACGGTCTTCCGCTGGAAGGCCGTTTTTTTGCTTTTTCCCAATCTGCCGGGTACAGCTGTGTCGATAGAAAAAACGGGGGACCCGGCCTTTCCCGGCATCGGTACGGTTCTCTCGACTTTTGGATTGCATAGGAGAAGACCAACTTCGCTGTCATCTTTCGTCAATGCGTATCTTTTTGTGAAAGCTTGAGGAGGTGCGAGATGACGATATACGGAAAGCAGGAAATTATTCCAGCCGGCGAAAAGATTGCCATTGCGGAAGGGGAATTTGTGATTTCCCGAAAGGCGCTGGAGACGGAAAAGAGCAAGCTGCACTGCAACCGTTGCGGCAGTCGCTTTTCTCTGCGGGAGGTCCGTCTTCCTTCGGGAAATCTCTATTGCCCGCAGTGTGTGTTATACGGACGTCTGACAGATCGGGATCAGCTGGTTTCAATCCATCGTGAAGAATCCGATGAAAGACCGGCGAAGGATCAGATTTCTTGTCAATGGCCGGGCCGTTTGACAAACCCGCAGCAACGACTGGCAGATGAACTGGTCAAGTGTTGGGCAGACCGGCAAAATGCTTTGTTATGGGCAGTTACAGGATCCGGAAAAACAGAAATGCTGTTTCCTTTGTTGGAGAGAGCCTTGAATGACGGGCGCAAGATTGCCTTGGCTACGCCTCGGATCGATGTCTGTCGAGAACTGTATCCTCGAATTGCAGCCGCTTTTACAAAAGCCGAGTTGCTGCTGCGCTATGGTGGCTCGGAGGATCAGTGGCGAAAATTTGATCTGCTGGTCTGTACGACCCATCAACTGCTGCATTTTTATCAGTCATTCGATCTTTTGATAGTGGATGAAAGTGACGCTTTTCCATATGAAGGCGATCCGCTTTTGGAATTTGGCACGCTGCAATCATTGAAACCCGAAGGAATCCGGGTCTGCTTATCGGCAACACCGACAGAAAGGCTGGTACGGACAGCTGAGCAAGAAGGCTGGCAGATTCTGCGTCTGCCACAGCGCTACCACCGGCGTCCGCTGGTATTACCGGAGCTGGTTTTTCTGGAGGGATGGCGCAAACTTGCGGAAAAACCGCTGCCGCAATTGAGATTTCTCCGGATCTGTCAGCAGCTTCTCAAAGAAAGTCGGGTGTTGATTTTTTGTCCGGATATTTCTTATATGCTGGTACTGGAAAAAATGCTGCAGGTAAAACTTTCGGGCCGTAAGATCACCTCTGTATCTGCCAAAGATCCGCTGCGGGAAGAAAAGATTCTGCAGATGCGCAATAATCACTGGGACATTTTATTGTGTACGACTGTTTTGGAACGGGGCGTGACTTTTGCAAATGTTTCCGTCATCGTTTTGGGAGCCGAGCATGATGTTTTCACTAAGTCGGTTCTGGTGCAGATTGCCGGTCGGGTGGATCGAAAGGGGAATCGGCAAAACGGCCGGGTGGTTTTCTGTTTCCAAGAACAAACTTCAGCGATCCGTAAGGGGATAAAAGAGATCCGGCAAATGAATCGTTTGGCGCAGGAGGGCTGTGACTTATGATCTGCGGGTATTGTCAAAGGAAGATCATTCGTAATCTGGCAGTAAAAGAGATCGTGTTTCCCTGGCTGCTCGCTGATTTTGAACTCTGCGACAGCTGTCGCGTCCTTTTTGCCGCTATCGATCCCGCTGACAGCTGTCCCCAATGCAGCAGGTCGGGGGTAAAAGAGCTCTGCGGAGATTGTCGAATATGGAATGAACAGTACCCTGAACATCCGTTGATGCACAACGCTTTATTCTGTTATGACGAGTCGTTTGCTGAATGGCTGGGCCGTTACAAATTTTACGGTGATTATCGGCTGCGCCATACGTTTGCTACAGAAGTGCGACAACAGATGCGAAACTATCGAAAGAATCTGATCTGTCCAATACCCCTGTCGCAGGAGCGGTTTGCTGAACGGGGCTTCAATCAAACCACAGCATTTTTGCAAGCAGCCGGGATCAGGACTACGGAGCTCTTGATCCGCTCTTGCCACAGTGAGCCTCAGTCCAAAAAAGATCGGCAGGCACGGTTGGCATTGCAACAGCCATACGCCCTTTCAGATAACAGCCATTTGATCGCCGGACGCAAAATCTTGTTGATCGATGATGTCTATACTACCGGCCGGACGCTGCGTCACGCTGCTGATCTGTTGTGGACCCAAGGACCGGCTGCAATCGGCAGTTTTTCATTGGCACGGTAACTAGGAGTTATCCAGCAGCACCGACAATTCAGCTTTTTGAGGGGCCGCCGAAATCAAGGAGTAGACGGCTGCTTATGTGGGAATGAAGCTGCGCATGTATGATGCAGAGTCCAAACGATTTGCCGGTGAAGTTTTCAGATACGCCCGCTTGCTGGCGGCTAAGAATATACTGAAATTGGTAGCGTTTAAGTTTGCAAAACAGTGAGAGTCCGCTATAATAAAAGTAAGAAGAGGGAGCGGGAGTGGTCCTCGTTCTTTCTTTAGTGGTAGACGAAAGGGGCAATTGTTATGTTTAGATACAATGTACGCGGAGAAAATGTCGAGGTTACAGATGCTATTCGTGATTACGTGGAGAAAAAAGTTGGGAAATTGGAACGCTACTTCAATGACGTACCAAATGCAACTGCTCATGTGAATCTGAAAGTATATACCGAAAAAACTGCGAAAGTGGAAGTAACTATCCCACTACCATATCTGGTATTGCGCGCTGAAGAAACTTCACCGGATCTGTATGCAAGTATCGACCTGGTTGTCGACAAGCTGGAACGTCAGATTCGCAAGTTCAAAACAAAAATCAACCGTAAATCTCGTGAAACCGGTGTTCCGGACAGCGAAGCACAAGTTCTCTTCAACAACGAACCGACTGAAGAAGAAAACGGAACGGACTTGGATATCGTCCGGACCAAACGTCTGTCTTTGAAACCGATGGACAGTGAAGAAGCGGTATTGCAAATGAACATGTTGGGACATAACTTCTTCATCTTTGAAGATGCAGAAACCAACGGCACCAGCATCGTTTATCGTCGTAAAGACGGCAAATACGGTTTGATTGAAACCGATTGATCAAAACACCATCCGGAGGCGCACAGCGCCTCCGTTTTTTGTGTCCAGGTTATTGGATAACTGCCTGAGTTATCATAGATATCAAGAAGTGTCTGAAGCGGGCTGTCTTTGCCATGATTTGCCGAGGATAAATCACAGAACGTAGCGGGGATATGCGAAGTCGCAGCTGTGATCACGAAAGAGTGTTAAGAATTTGTACTTTAGTTCTTCTAACCTTCTTCTAACTGTTTCATTTGTAGAAAAGTAATGCTAAAATAGTCTGGAGAGTTTCTGCATTGAAACAATTTGACTTAAAGGAGAATCATCACTACATGGCCAATTTCCTACGTAAGATTATTGAAAATGATAAAAAAGAATTGAAGCGCTTAGACGCTATCGCCAATAAAGTCGAAAGTTTTGCTGATCAAATGGCAGCTTTGACGGACGAACAACTGCGGGACAAAGCGGAAGAATTCCGCGGCCAATTGCAAAGCGGCAAAACACTGGATGACATTCTGCCGGAAGCTTTCGCGGTTGTCCGTGAAGGGGCCCGTCGTGTGCTGGGCCTGTATCCGTACCATGTACAGATCATGGGTGGGGTCGTTCTGCATGATGGGAATATCTCTGAAATGCGTACCGGTGAAGGGAAGACTTTGACGGCGACGATGCCGGTTTATTTGAATGCGCTGAGCGGCGAAGGGGTCCACGTGGTCACAGTCAATGAATATTTGGCGACTCGTGACTCCACTGAAATGGGCGAACTTTATAACTTCCTGGGACTGACAGTCGGTTTGAATACGAATGCGATGTCTGCTGAAGAAAAACGGGCAGCTTATGCCTGCGACATCACATACAGTACCAACAACGAGCTGGGGTTTGATTACCTGCGGGACAACATGGTGGTTTATCGTAACCAAATGGTACAACGCCCGCTGAATTTTGCTCTGGTGGATGAAGTGGACTCGATTTTGATCGATGAAGCGCGGACGCCGCTGATCATTTCCGGTCAAGCGGAAAAATCAACCGCACTTTATACCCGTACCGACAACTTCGTCAAACGTCTGAAAAATGAAGAAGACTATAAGATTGATGTTCAGTCCAAGACAATCGGTCTGACAGAAGCCGGTATCGAGAAGGCCGAAGAAACATTCGGTTTGAACAACTTGTACGATATCGAAAATACCGCATTGACCCACCATATGGATCAGGCTTTGCGGGCCAACTATATCATGTTGCGAGACATTGATTATGTGGTGACTGACGGCAAAGTTATGATCGTCGACCAATTTACCGGTCGTATCATGGACGGCCGCCGTTATTCTGACGGTTTGCACCAGGCGATTGAAGCCAAAGAAGGCGTTGAGATCGAAGACGAAACCAAAACGATGGCGACCATTACATTCCAGAACTACTTCCGGATGTACAAAAAGCTGGCCGGGATGACCGGTACCGCCAAAACCGAAGAAGAAGAGTTCCGTGAAATCTACAATATGCAGGTTATTCAGATTCCGACCAACCGGCCGGTGATTCGTGATGACCGTTCAGATCTCTTGTATCCGTCTTTGGACAGTAAATTCAAAGCCGTAGTACAGGATATCAAAGACCGTCACCGCAAAGGTCAGCCGGTTCTGGTAGGTACGGTTGCAGTAGAAACTTCCGAGCTGCTTTCTAATTTATTGGATAAAGAACAGGTGCCTCATGAAGTGCTGAATGCGAAAAACCACTTTAAAGAAGCCGAAATCATTTTGAACGCCGGGCAAAAAGGTGCAGTTACGATTGCAACCAACATGGCCGGTCGTGGTACGGATATCAAGTTGGGCCTGGAAGTGGCAGAACTGGGCGGTTTGGCCGTAATCGGTACCGAACGCCATGAATCTCGTCGTATTGATAATCAGCTGCGGGGACGTTCTGGTCGTCAAGGAGATCCGGGGGTTTCTCAGTTCTATCTGTCATTGGAAGATGATTTGATGAAACGGTTCGGCTCTGATCGAATCAAAGCATTTATGGAGCGTCTGAACGTTGCCGAAGAAGACCAGGTGATTCAATCCAAAATGATCACCAAACAGGTGGAAGGCGCGCAAAAACGCGTGGAAGGCAACAACTATGATACTCGTAAAAATGTCCTGCAATACGATGATGTGATGCGGGAACAGCGGGAAGTGATGTATGGTCAACGCCAAGAGGTCATCATGGAAGAAAAAGACCTCAATCGGACGCTGATGAACATGGTGAAACGGACGATTGAGCGGGCAGTAGACGCCCATACCCAGTTGGAACAACCGGAATGGAACCTGAATGCCATCGTGGATTTTGCCGGCAATACGCTGGTCCATGAAGACAGCATTTCCGTTGAAGATCTGAAAGGCAAAGATGCCCAACAGATCAAAGACTACCTTTACAGTCGGGCCGAAGAAATTTTCAATCAGAAACAAGAACAGCTGAATTCTCCGGAACAATTGCTGGAATTTGAAAAAGTCGTGATCTTGCGGGTGGTCGACTCCAAATGGACGGACCATATCGATGAAATGGACCAGTTGCGCCAGTCAATCGGTTTGCGCTCATACGGGCAGAACAATCCATTGGTGGAGTACCAAACAGAAGGCTACAATATGTTTGAGAACATGATCGGTGCTATCGAGTTCGAAGTAACCCGTCTGTTCATGAAAGCCGAGATTCGTCAAAATGTTCAACGAGAACAAGTTGCTCAGGGTCAGCCGGAAGAACCAGAAGAACAGGCACCGGCACAGCGTCCGGTCCATGTGGAAAAGGTCGGCCGTAATGATCCTTGTCCGTGCGGCAGCGGCAAAAAGTTCAAAAACTGCCATGGTAAAGGCTTGTAAGACGGCTGTTTTTTGACAAATCGTTAAAAAGCTGTCACTCTATTGAAGGTTACAGACAGGCTGGCGCAATTGCCCAGCCTGTTTTGGTAAAATCCGCAGCTGCCGGGCGCAGTTGTTTTTCCGACAAGCAGCGGAGAAAAATTAGCGAAAACAGAGGAGCGATCAAGATGGAATTAGCAGAAATCCGCAACACCCTTGACGAAATGCAGACCAAAATCACAAGTTTTAGGGGGTCTCTTTGACTTAGATCAGTTGGAAGAAGACATCGCTGAAGCAGAACACAAGATGGCCGAACCGGGTTTTTGGGACGATACCGAAGCCGCACAACTGGTTATCAATGAAAACAATGCCAACAAGGCCGCCTATGATTCTTTCCAGCACTTGGCCGGCGAAGTCGAAGAATTGGTTATGATGGAAGAAATGATCGCTGAAGAGCCGGATGAAGAGCTGCAACAGGAGCTTGAAGAACGGCTGGGACAGGTCGGCGAACAGATGAATTCTTATGAACTTTCCATGCTGCTGGACGAGCCTTATGATCATAACAATGCGATTGTTGAACTGCACCCCGGCGCCGGTGGGACCGAATCTCAGGACTGGGGCAGTATGCTGCTGCGTATGTATACCAGATGGGCTGAACAACATGGATATCAGGTAGAAACTTTGGATTACCAAGCCGGCGATGAAGCGGGTATCAAGAGTGTCACACTGTTGATCAAAGGATATAACGCATACGGCTATCTGAAATCGGAAAAAGGGGTTCATCGGCTGGTTCGTATTTCGCCGTTTGACTCAGCAAAACGCCGCCACACTTCATTTTGTTCCTGTGATGTGATGCCGGAATTGGATGCCAATATCGACATCGAAGTCAATCCCGACGATATCCGTGTGGATGTTTTCCGTGCCAGCGGGGCCGGCGGGCAGCACATTAATAAGACCTCTTCAGCAGTTCGGATCACCCATATTCCCACCGGAATCGTGGTTGCCAGCCAAGCTCAGCGCTCCCAGTTCCAAAACCGGGATACCGCTATGGGAATGTTGAAGGCAAAACTGTATCAATTAGAGATTGAAAAGCAGGAGCAGGAAGCTGCTGCGCTGCGGGGCGAACAATTGGAGATCGGCTGGGGTTCTCAGATCCGTTCTTATGTGTTCCATCCTTACTCAATGGTCAAAGATCATCGCACTAATTTTGAGACCGGAAATGTCCAAGCGGTCATGGATGGCGACATTGACGGCTTCATTGATGCTTATTTGAAGCTGAAACTTAATCGGGAGTAATGGTGTCCCTGCAAACAGTTGCGACGGGTATTTTGGTTTCTCACCGCAAGTTGTGGAGAAATTTATGTCTGTAAGGATCCCAGAGCTTTTAAAAACTTCGGATCCGGCGAAATTTTCATCCGAATCTAAATTTAATCGGGTACCCAATCATCGAGAAAAGCGGCGATTGCCGCTTTTTTCGATGTTCTTTTGCAAGCTGATGTTTTTTGAAATGTGGGGCATGTGATTATTTGACACATAAATGTAACCTAATGAAAGAAAGTTGCAATATTCGTGTGCTATACTACGTGAGTATTGAAATCTAGCAAGATGGAGAGATAGCCATGATTGAAATGAAGGATGTAATGAAAAAGTACTCCAACGGTACGACTGCCATCCGCAATATCACCATCAATATCGATCAAGGTGAGTTTGTATACGTGGTAGGTCCTTCTGGGGCGGGTAAGTCCACCTTTATCAAATTGATGTATCGTGAAGAAAAGGCAACAAAAGGGACCTTGAATGTTGCCGGACACGACCTGGTAGGCATCAAGAACAGTGAGATCCCGTTGATGCGCCGGGAGATCGGCGTCGTCTTCCAGGATTATAAACTGCTGCCGAAAAAAACGGTTTATGAAAATGTCGCTTATGCGATGCAGGTCATCGGCCGCAAACCTCGTGATATTAAAAAACGAGTGATGGAGGTCTTGGACCTGGTAGGTTTGAAACACAAAGTCCGAGTTTTCCCGAGTGAGCTCTCCGGGGGGGAACAACAGCGGGTATCCATTGCCCGGGCCATCGTCAATACCCCGAAAGTATTGATCTGTGACGAACCTACGGGTAACCTTGACCCGGAAAACTCTTGGGAAATCATGAAGCTCTTGGATCGTATCAACGCCCAAGGCACGACGATCGTGATGGCGACCCACAACTCCACCATCGTAAATACGATTCGTCACCGAGTGATCGCCATTGAAAACGGTCGGATCATTCGAGACCAAGCGGAAGGGGAATACGGATACGATGATTAGAACTTTTTTCCGTCATTTACTTGAGAGTATCAAAAGTCTGAAGCGTAACGGGTGGATGACTGTGGCTTCAGTCAGTGCGGTGACCATCACCTTGTCATTGGTAGGAATCTTCATGGCGGTCATTTTGAATGCTACCAAACTGGCCGAAGATATCGAAAGCAATGTGGATGTTTCGGTTTTCATCGAATACGGGACCAAAAAACCGGAAATCGATAAATTAGAAACTGAACTGGAGCAGTTGAGCAATGTAAAAGATGTCAAATTTTCCAGTGCTGATGCCGAATTGGACAAAATCAAAAAAACTATGGGCCCGGAATGGGATCTCTTCGATGAAGACAGTAATCCCTTGTACGATGTTTTCATCGTCAGTACGGCCGAGCCCAAGCTGACCAAAACCGTTGCTGAGGAAGCAGGGAAATTGGCCAATGTTTACAAGGCCGATTACGGCGGCTTGGAATCAGAAAAAATCTTCAGGATCGCCGACTTGGTGAAAACATGGGGACTGGCTGCTGCTGCTTTATTGCTGTTCGTTGCGATGTTTTTAATCTCCAATACGATCCGGATTACGATTATTTCCCGACAACGGGAAATTCAGATCATGCGGCTGGTAGGGGCGAAAAACGGGTATATCCGTTGGCCGTTCTTCCTTGAAGGCGGCTGGATCGGACTGATCGGTGCAGCGATTCCTGTGCTGCTGGTGGTCTTCGGCTATGGCAAGGTCTATCAGATTATGAATCCGATCCTGCTGCGCTCCAACTACAGTATGGTGACACCGGACGCTTTAAGCTGGCAGATTTCACTGATGATGATACTGGTTGGTTTTTTGATCGGTTCTCTGGGCTCAGTCTTATCGATGCGTCGTTTCTTAAAAATCTGATCACTAAGCGATCCGGCTGTTTCAGCCGGATCGTTTTTCTTTTGCAAAAAAGTGGCTTGCCAAATCGGGCACTTTGTCAAATCGGATTGATGCTGTCAGCTAAGAGGATCAAAGCGGGAGCGTGATCGCTACTGCGATTTTTGGGGGAGAACAGTCTGTGAGGTATAAAAGACAGACCTGCAGCTTTACAAGTGGATTTTGTTCCGTTATCCTGAAAGAAAAGTGTCCAGGTTGGAGAAAACACTATGCAGTTTATTACTGAAAATATTTTTACGGTCATCGCCATTGCAAATATTTTGTTGTCTGTGGTCATCGTTTTCCGGAAGCGACGTGAAACCGCACAGACTTGGGCTTGGCTGCTGGTCTTGACCTTCATACCAGTGCTGGGATTTGTACTGTATATTTTCTTCGGACGGGGAATCTCCCAGGATCGGATTTTCGATCTGAAAATGCAGAGCAAGCTGGGGATGAATGTGGAGATTGAAGAGCAGCGGCAGGCGCTGCAGCGGGATCTGTTCCCGCATCCGCCCACGGCCCAAGTCGATGTGCGGCAGCTGGTATACATGCTGACGGTTTTTGAGCGTTCTTTGTACACCACAACCAACGAAGTCAGGTTGTATACTGATGGGCGGGAAAAATTCGATGCCCTGTTGGCGGATATCGAACAGGCGGAAAATCATATTCATATGCAATACTATATTTACCGCAGTGATACACTGGGTGTCGAGCTCAGAGATGCCTTGGTAAGAGCAGCCAAAAGAGGGGTGACAGTTCGGGTGCTGCTGGATGCTTGGGGATCCACGCAGGTGTCGATGAATTTCTTTGCCGAATTAAAAGCAGCCGGCGGGCAGGTCGCCTTGTTCTTCCCGCTTTTTGTGCCGTATATCAATCCCAGGATCAATTATCGGAATCATCGAAAAATTGTCGTCATCGACGGCTGTATCGGGTATACCGGCGGCTTCAACGTAGGGTATGAGTATCTGGGTTTAGTCAAAAAGTTCGGCTATTGGCGGGATAATCATCTGCGGATCCAAGGAGAAGCAATCTATTCACTGCAAAACCGCTTTTTGATGGACTGGAATTCCCAACATACCGATGAAGTCCAATACGCCAAAGCGTTTTTCCCGGAGATCACCAGTACCGGGCACGTTGCGATCCAAGTGGTTACCAGCGGACCGGATTCGGAATTTGAACAGATCAAAATGACGTATTTGAAAATGATCAGTATGGCTAAAAGTGAGATTCTGATTCAAACGCCTTATTATATTCCGGATGAATCGATTCATGAGGCCTTGAAACTGGCCCTGCTTTCCGGCGTTTCCGTCCATCTGCAGATTCCTAATAAGCCGGATCACCCCTTTGTTTATTGGGCGACCTACTCCTTTGCAGCTGAGCTGTTGCAATACGGGGCAGTGGTGGAAACCTATGAAAAAGGCTTTATGCATGCGAAAACCATGATTATCGACAACGGCATCGTCTCAGTCGGGTCCGCCAATATCGACGTTCGCTCCTTCCGATTGGATTTCGAGGTGAACTGTGTGCTGTACGATGAACAGATGGCACAGACTGTCAGAAATGCCTTCTTTCAGGACAGCCGGGATTCAAAGTCTTTGACCAAAGAGCTTTATCAGAACCGTGGTCTGGTCATCAAGGTCAAGGAGGGGCTGGCACGCTTAATCTCGCCACTGCTCTAAAAAACAGACGATCAAAAGCAGGCTGGCCATGCTCTGATCGTCTGTTGTTTTATGTATGACCGAAAAGAGGAGCCGGGGTAGGCTCTCTTTTCGAAACCACCGTGCATATGGGGGATGCAGCGATGATTGAAAACGTCTAGAACAACGGGGGTAAAGGGATTTTCTCGTTTGGGGAAGCAAGAAAGTACGTTCGTTCTTTTTAGGGACGTTTTTCAATGGACAGTATAGCATATTGCAAAGCTGCATCCTAGTCTTTTTTTTGAAAAAAGACAGCGACCGAAACCGTTGCTCGATTTACGATTTTCAAGCAGGAGGGATAATGGTAGAATAAATGTGTTTATATCTGCTGGACGGAAGAAATTTCAGAAAACGACAGTCGGGCAGCGGATTTTTCTTATGACTGCTGCTTTACTGTCGCTTTGCGGGCTGTTACAATAGTGAGCGGTTCCGGTGTGTCTTAAACCACGCCAGTCTTTCAAGACAAAGGAACGGCCGCCACTGTCCAGCTTTCGAATCCTAAAAAAGTGTTTTGGGGACCGCATTTCGGCGACACGTGCAAAATATACTTGAAAAGACAATACCGACTAATCGGACGCATAAAAAGGAGATTGCTGAATTATGAAAAAACGAATTTTTCTTACGCTGGCTTTGGGAGCCTGTGTACTTTTGACCGGGTGCGCCAAATGGATCGACCGCGGCGAATCCATTACCGCAGTGGGCTCATCGGCACTGCAGCCGCTGGTGGAAACTGTTGCAGAAGAGTACCAAACCAAGTTTCCCGGTAAATTCATCAATGTTCAAGGTGGCGGGAGCGGTACCGGGTTGAGTCAGGTACAATCGGGAGCAGTCGAGATCGGTAATTCGGATCTGTTTGCCGAAGAAAAAAGCGGTATCGATGCGGCAAAATTGATCGATCATAAAGTCGCCGCCGTAGGAATCACACCGATCGTCAATAAAAAAGTCGGCGTCACAGATCTTACGATGGCACAGCTGCGGGGAATTTTCCTCGGCGAAATCAAAAACTGGAAAGAAGTCGGCGGCGCAGATCAAGCAATCGTGATCTTAAACCGGGCAGCTGGTTCCGGGACCCGAGGGACTTTTGAAAAATGGGTGTTGGATGGCAAGACTGCCGTCCGGGCTCAGGAACAGGATTCCAGCGGGATGGTCCGCCAGATCGTAGCCGATACGCCGGGAGCCGTCAGTTACGTTGCTTTTTCCTACGTGTCAAAGGATGTTGCCACATTGAAGATCGACGGAGTGACTCCGACGGATGAAAATGTCACCACCAACGATTGGAAGATCTGGGCCTATGAGCACATGTATACGAAAGGTAAACCGGATGCCTTGACTCAAGACTTTTTGAATTACGTATTGTCTGCAGATGTCCAAGAGGAGATTGTCGGAAAATTGGGGTATATCCCAGTTTCCAAGATGCAGGTGGAACGGGACTGGCAGGGTAATCTGATCGACTGAGTTACTGTAAAAGGACTTTAAAAAAGAGCAAAAGACTGTTCTTTCCGTTCGACCCGATGGTGAGAGCGGGCGGCAAGACATAAAAAATAAGTGGATAAAATAGCTGAAAAGACCAATGACAGCAGTTGTTGGTCTTTTTGCTGCACTTGCTGCTCTTTGATTTACGGATGTTGAGCGGGTTTCGCAGTGTTGCCGGGGATCTTTACACAAAATTTACAATAAGTTTATCCAAAATTGATGTTGGTCGCCTAAAATAAAAAGGTATTCTGTGCAGGCAGACAACCCCTGCTTCCCACTTTTTGGCGGTGGCGCAGGGCAGTTGTCTTTTTGTGCGGAACAGGATGTCTAGGACGTTTTCAGACACGCCCTGATATCAACGAGATCAAACCGACTGAGCAGGAGGAATCATTTTGGAAGAAGATGTAAAAAAAGCGCTGACCACCAAGTCCAAGCGGGCGCGGATGGAACAGCGGGGGAAATTCATCAGTTTTCTATGTATCGCATTGATTGTAGCCGTCGTGGTCTCGATCTTTTACTTTGTAGCAAGTAAAGGTCTGGCGACGTTTTTCAAAGATAAGATCAATGTCATGAGTTTTTTGTTCGGTACCGATTGGAATCCCAGTCAGTTGGGTCCTGACGGCAAGCCGCAAGTCGGGGCGTTGCCGATGATTGCCGGTTCTTTTATCGTCACTTTTCTGTCAGCAATCGTAGCGACTCCTTTTGCAATCGGGGCAGCGGTTTTTATGGTGGAAATCTCACCTAAGCAGGGGCAAAAGATCCTGCAGCCGGTAATCGAACTTTTGGTAGGGATCCCTTCAGTTGTCTACGGGTTTATCGGCTTGTCGGTGATTGTACCGGCTGTCCGTTCTGTTTTTGGCGGGACCGGTTTTGGTATCCTGGCGGGAACCTTCGTGTTGTTTGTCATGATCCTGCCGACAGTCACGACTATGACTGTCGATGCGCTGAAGGCTGTTCCGCGGCATTACCGGGAAGCTTCTCTGGCATTGGGGGCAACTCGCTGGCAGACGATTTATAAAGTTGTTTTACGGGCAGCTGTCCCGGGTATTCTGACAGCAGTCGTTTTCGGTATGGCCCGGGCCTTTGGTGAAGCGCTGGCCATTCAGATGGTGATCGGGAATGCGGCTTTGATGCCGACGTCCTTGGTGACACCGGCTTCAACATTGACGTCGATCTTGACGATGGGGATCGGAAACACCATCATGGGTACAGTGGAAAACAATGTCCTGTGGTCTTTGGCGCTGATTCTGTTATTGATGTCACTGATCTTCAATATCATCATCCGTTTGATCGGTAAGAAAGGGGCCTTCAGCAAATGAACGCAAAACGCTCAGATAAGATTGCAACCGGGGTCTTGTACGGCATTTCTGCTACCATCGTTTTGATCCTGGCGGCGTTGCTGCTGTATATCCTGGTTCGGGGAGTGCCCCATATTTCCTGGGACTTTTTGACCAAGCCGTCAAAAGCCTATCAAGAAGGCGGTGGCATCGGCATTCAGTTGTTCAATTCTTTTTACTTGTTGTTCATCACTATGCTGATCAGTTTTCCGATTTCTTTGGGAGCGGGGATCTATCTTTCCGAATACGCCAAAAAGAACTGGCTGACGGATGTCATTCGCACCTCCATTGAAATTTTGAGCTCATTGCCGTCTGTTGTGGTAGGGTTGTTCGGATTTTTGGTTTTTGTTATCCAATTCGGTTATGGTTTTTCGATCATTTCGGGGGCTTTGGCATTGACCTTTTTCAACCTGCCGTTGTTGACTCGTAATGTCGAAGAATCTTTGCAGGCCGTTCATTATACCCAACGAGAGGCGGGGCTGGCACTAGGGCTTTCCCGGTGGGAGACCGTTTTGCGGATTGTGGTCCCGGAAGCTACGCCGGGTATTTTGACCGGTGTAATCTTGAGTTCCGGGCGGATTTTCGGGGAAGCCGCTGCTTTGATCTACACGGCCGGGCAAAGTGCACCGGCATTGGATTTCTCCAACTGGAACCCGTTAAGTGTTTCCAGTCCCATCAGTATCTTCCGGCAGGCTGAAACATTGGCTGTGCATATTTGGAAAATCAACACGGAAGGGACTATGCCGGATGGTGCGGCTGTTTCCGCCGGCGCTTCGGCAGTTCTGATCATTGCCGTGCTGCTGTTCAACTTTGGTGCCCGGGCTGCCGGCAAGCGCCTTTATAAGAAAATGACTTCCGCATAAGATTGGAGCAAAATCATGAGCTACGATATCAATGAACGCAATATCATCACCTTTGACCAAGCGGATGCTGTTGCTTTGCATACTGAAGATTTGAAGGTCTGGTATGGTGACAATGAAGCAATCCATGGTGTCGATCTGCAATTTGAAAAAAATTGCATCACAGCGCTGATCGGCCCTTCCGGATCAGGAAAATCCACCTACCTGCGTTCCCTGAACCGGATGAACGACGGGATTTCAGGAACCAAAGTCACCGGATCCATCATGTACAAGGGTGTCGATGTAAATCGGCCGGACATCGATGTTTACGAAATGCGTAAGCGAATCGGTATGGTCTTCCAACGGCCGAATCCTTTCAGTAAGTCGATCTATGAAAATATCACTTTTGCCTTGAAGCGTCACGGCGAAAAGGACAAGCACAAGTTGGACGAGATTGTAGAAACCAGCTTGAAGCAAGCCGCACTTTGGGATCAGGTTAAAGACAGTCTGAACAAGAGTGCCCTGGCTCTGTCAGGAGGCCAGCAGCAGCGACTTTGTATCGCTCGTGCTATTGCCATGAAACCGGATATCCTGCTGTTGGATGAACCGGCTTCGGCACTGGACCCGATCTCTACCGGGACGGTCGAAGAGACGCTGGTGAACCTGAAGGAAAATTACACCATCATCATCGTGACTCATAATATGCAGCAGGCCGCCCGTATCAGTGATTACACTGCCTTTTTCTATCTGGGCCATGCCTTGGAATATGATGAGACCCGCAAAATCTTTACCCGACCGAAGATCAAAGCGACCGAGGATTATGTTTCGGGCCATTTCGGTTAAAAAGAAAGGCTGCGGCCGCCGAAGAAAGCTTTGTTTCGGCAGCCTGCTTTTTCAGGAGGAAAACTATGTCTGAACAGTTGATATCATCGCAGGATCTGCACTTGTATTACGGAAAAAAGGAAGCCTTGAAGGGCATCACGATGGGCTTCAATCGCAATGAAATCACCGCAATGATCGGTCCTTCCGGTTGTGGGAAATCGACGTATTTGCGAACATTGAACCGCATGAACGACCTGATCCCCGGAGTCACCATCACCGGGAATGTACAATATAAGGGGCAGGATATCTACAGTCCCCGGCAAGACATCGTTGAGCTGCGCAAAGAGATCGGCATGGTCTTCCAGCAGCCGAATCCGTTTCCGTTTTCCATTTACGAAAACGTCATCTATGGGTTAAAATTAAAAGGTGAAAAAGATAAAGCCAAGTTGGATCAAGTGGTAGAAGAAAGTTTAAAGGCCGCCTCAGTCTGGGAAGATGTCAAAGACAAACTGCATTCCAGCGCTCTTTCTCTGTCAGGGGGACAACAGCAACGGGTGTGTATCGCGCGGGTGTTGGCGGTGGATCCGGACATCATTTTATTGGATGAGCCCACCAGTGCGCTGGATCCGATTTCTTCCGGGAAAATCGAAAATACGCTGTTTCAGTTGAAAGAGCGCTATACGATGATCATCGTGACCCATAATATGTCACAAGCTTCCCGGATCTCTGATAAAACGGCTTTCTTTTTAGACGGCAATCTGATCGAGTACGATAATACTAAAAAGATCTTCCTGGATCCCGGGAAAAAAGAAACCGAAGATTACATTTCCGGACGCTTCGGCTGACAACCGGACTTTGGCGAGACGAAAGTGAGGAAAGAACAAAATGTTGCGGACACAATTTGAAGAAGAATTATTGAATCTCCACAATCAGTTTTACGAGATGGGGATGATGGTGAGTAATGCCGTTCATAAATCGGTAAAAGCTTACATCAAGCATGACAAAGGATTGGCTCAGGAGGTCATCACCAACGATGTGCAGATCAATGATATGGAGGTCAAGCTGGAGAAAAAAAGTTTTGAGATGATCGCTTTGCAGCAGCCGGTGACCACCGATCTGCGGATGATCATCACTGTTATGAAAGCCAGCTCCGACTTGGAACGAATGGCAGATCATGCGGTCTCCATTGCCAAATCGACAATCCGTGTCAAAGGTGAGACTCGGATCCCGGAAATCGAGAAAAAGATTTCCGACATGTCCGACTATGTCAAAAAAATGGTTGATAATGTCTTGGTGGCCTATGTCAAGACCAATGAAGAAGACGCCCGACTGATCGCCGATATGGATAAGCGAATCAATGATTTTTACAGTCAGATCTACTATAAGACAATTGATGCCATGAAAGAAAATCCGGAAACCGTGATCAGCGGCACCGATTATTTATCAGTGGCCCAGTATCTGGAACGAATAGGAGACTATGTGACCAATATCTGCGAATGGATTGTTTATCTGGCCACCGGGAAAATCACGGAATTGAACTCCAACCACGACGAAGAATTCTGATCAAAAAAGACGGCACTCCCGGAATTGGGAGCAGCCGTCTTTTTGCGATTTGAGATCTCGGGAAATGCGGGCCAGACTTTAACTGATCACCGTCAGCGGCTTTGCTTTTTCAAAAACAAGATCAGCAGAAGCATTGAAACGAATACACCTAAGATTCGAACTGCTAAAAGCAGCGGTGGCTCGAAGTGACGGTGGTTAAGGACCTGATAAATGAAGAAAAACAAAACCAGTGCCAAGGCGCTCAACCGGATTCGATCCATGTTCCAGCGCACAAAAAACAGAAAGACCGAAAAAAACAAGGCCACCGGTATCCAAAAAATTAATCCGCTGATTTTTTCCATAACATCTACTCATTTCGATAAAGGTAAGGTTATTATTGATCAATCCAGTAGAAAATGGTAGGAAATGAGTGTTTTTTAATTGTAGTAGCTATTCAATCCCACAGCAGGAAGCCGCTCTGTCAGAAAAATGTTGTAATTACAAAAAAGCAGCCGGTTGAGAGCAGAATGGCTGCCCATGAGTTTCTACGTCGATGGTTGGGGAAAAGTTCGGTCTTTAGTCCTATGACAAACGGAAGCATTCTTGGCATAATAGCAATGTAAGGTATGACAGATACCTGCAAATATGAAACACTCAAGGAGGCTCCTAAGCCATGAATGAACGAGAACGTGTACTGGACTTAGTGAAAAAAGGTGTGCTTTCAACAGAGGAAGCCTTAGATCTGCTGGAAAGCATGGCCAAGGAAAAAGACGAAAAACAAATCAAAAAAGCAAATGACGAAGTAACTGCTGAAAAACAGGAAACTGTTGAAACATTATTGGAAGATCCGGAAGAAAAAGACTTTGATCAGGCGATGCAGGACAAGGAAGCCGCAGATCGCAAACAACTGGAATCAATCCTGGATGATCTGGCGACCGAAGCCAATCAAGCCTCTGCGGAATTGGACGAATTGAACGTGGAAGCTGCCGGACTGAACACGCAAAAAGAAGAGCTTCAGACAAAACTGATGGAGCTGAACACCAAAGAAGAGCTGGATATCCTTTCTGATGAAGAGTTGGCTGAACGCCGCGAATTGGAAGCGGAACTCAAGGAATTGGAAGTCGCAGCCGATGATCTGGAAGCTGAAAAAGCTGAGTTGGAAGACCGTCTGAAAGGCTTGAAAAAAGATCAATGGTCCCAAATGAAAGATGATTTGCGCAACAAGTTCAATGACGAGTGGAAAGATCAAGCGACCGAAGCCTTCAATCAAGCCGGTGAAAAAATGGCAGAAGCCGGCAGTCAGTTGGGGCGTTTCTTCAAACAAACCTTTAATTCTGTTTCTCAATCCTTCAACGACAATGTGGAATGGAAAGATATCAGTATTCGCGTACCGGGTGTTGCCAATACGAAATTCGACCATACTTTCGAATTTCCGACCTCAGCAGCAACTATCCTTGATGTCAAAGCGGCCAATGGAAATGTGGTCTTTGAACTGTGGGAAGAAGACCATGTGAAAGTCGATGCCAAGATTACGTTATACGGTAAGATGGATGCAGCAACACCTTTTGATGCTTTCAGCGAGCGCAGTCGAATTGAAGTCGATGATGATCATGTCTTGTTCCATGTTCCAAACAAACGGGTGCGGGCAGATTTGACCTTCTTCCTGCCGCAACGGACGTACGATCATGTAGCAATCAAGTTACTGAACGGGAACGTGCTGATCAAGGATCTGGAAGCAAAAGACGTCTATACTCAATCTACCAACGGCAACATTGAATTTGAAAAAATCGCGGCTACGATGCTGGAAGTTGCCGGCGTCAACGGCAATATCAAAATCGCTGACGGGGAGATCATGGATACCATCATCGAAAATGTCAACGGCGGAATCACCGTACAGACGACACCGCAAACCATCGGCGCTTCATTGGTCAATGGGGACATCAAGCTGACTTTCAAGGGCAATGGCTTAAAGAAAGTCGATGCCAGCTCCGTCAACGGTAATGTCAAAGTCGCACTACCGGCTGATCTGGGGATTGAAGGTACTGCCAAGACCAACCTCGGGAAGATCAACTCCCGCTTGAGCGAAGTAGAAACAGTCCGGGAGAAAAAAGAAAAGCTTAATCAGCTGTTGCAAATCCGGCGCGTAAAAGAAGACAGTCTGGCTCAGCTGGATCTGTCAACGACAACGGGTAATATCTTATTGAAAGACACAGACAACTAAGACCTGTCGACTGCCTGGTCTTCCAACAGCGGGAGACAGGCAGTAAAAATGAGCAACAGGGGTGAAATCCTCTGAAAAATACGGTAAAATCGAAGGGATAGAGGTGAAAAAATATGAGAAACAGATTGACTAAATCGACCGACAATGTCGTATTTACCGGTACTTTGGGCGGTATCGCCGAGTTTTTGGGCATTGATGCCACGATTATCCGTGTAATCTACGTCTTCTTGTCTTTAGTGACAGCTGGCTTTCCCGGCATCACACTGTACATCATTATGGCGCTGATCATCCCTTCCGGTCGGGGCAGTCGTACCGGCAACACCGGGCGTAACCCTTATTACCAGAACCATGATCCGCGAACTAATCGGGATTACAAGCAGTTCAAACAGGGACCGCAAAAACGCAAAGAAGCTGAAAAGATCGATGACGACGACTGGAGTGATTTCTAATGACTTATTTCCAGCGTTTGATCGTCAATACCCTGACTTTCATCGGCTTAACGGTGATCTTCCCCAATATGCTGCATGTTTCCAGTCTGTGGACAGCTCTGTTGGCCGCCTTCATCTTGTCGTTTCTAAACGGCTTTTTGCGACCGATTCTGTTGGTGCTGTCATTGCCCCTGACCTTGTTGTCTTTGGGCCTGTTCACCTTTGTAATCAACGCCGGGATGCTGGTAATCACATCGAACCTGGTAGGAGCCGCTCATTTCGGCTTTTCCTCTTTCGGTTCAGCAATCTTTGTGGCAGTCGTGATGTCAGTGGTGAACCTGATCGTGACCGAGCATGCTCTGCAGAAATATACCGATGATTAGGGCGTTTTCAGACAAACCTTGATCAGTCCATGAAATACCTGATTGCTTAGACGGCAATCAGGTGTTTTTTTGCACTTGTGCGCTGTTCGTTGAAGCTGTCTCGTTGCGAAAAAGAACGAGAATTCTCAGAAGGGTTCGATTGAAGGAAGCCGCCGAATAAAAAACATGATACAATGGATTCAAGTCTTACATATGCTGTTTTTGGAGCTTTTGAAACCGGCGAGCCGCAGTCTTTGAAAGCCGCTTTTCCGCTATTCGGTCGATCGATTTGAAGACGCTGTCAAAAAATCGGCTGCGACTGTTTCGGCGGTCTTGCCGATAACACAGAGGCGGTTTACTGACACAAAAACAGAATTGCCATTATTCAATTGAGGAAGTGACGTGGATGGAAACATTGCTGGAAGGCGTGATCGGCATGGGGCAGGAACCCGGCCGGATCGTCATGATGCTGATCGGCGGATTGCTGATGTACTTAGGCATCAAAAAAGAATACGAACCGACTTTATTGGTACCGATGGGGCTGGGGACGATTTTGGTGAACTTCCCCAACTCCGGGGTACTGTCGGCCGGCGGAGAAGCGGGGCCGTTTCAAGTACTGTTTGACATGGGGATCAAAACGGAACTCTTTCCGCTTTTACTGTTCATTGGGATCGGTGCAATGATTGATTTCGGTCCGCTGCTGCAAAACCCCTTCATGCTGTTGTTCGGCGCGGCAGCCCAGTTTGGGATCTTTTTTACCATCATTGTAGCAGTGCTGCTGGGCTTTGATATGAATGATGCAGCATCAATCGGAATTATCGGTGCCGCAGACGGGCCAACATCAATTTTTGTAGCCAATACGCTGAATTCCAAGTACATGGGAGCAATTATGGTGGCGGCCTACTCCTACATGTCGTTGGTACCCATCATCCAGCCGGTAGCTATCAAAGCTGTTACCACCAAGCAGGAACGCCAAATCCGGATGACCTACCGGGCCGGAGAAGTTTCAAAGACGGCTAAGATCTTGTTCCCGGTAGTGATTTGTATGGTGGCTGGTCTGATTGCACCGGTTTCACTTCCGCTGGTAGGTTTTTTGATGTTCGGAAATCTTTTACGGGAGTGCGGTGTGCTGGATCGCTTGTCTGTCACCGCGCAAAATGAACTGGTCAATATTGTCAGCATCTTATTAGGGCTGTCGATTTCGGTGAGCATGCACTATGAGGATTTCCTGAAGTTGGATACGCTGATGGTCATCTTTTTGGGTCTGATCGCCTTTATCATGGATTCGGTGGGGGGAGTCCTCTTTGCCAAATTCCTGAACCTCTTCCGCAAAGAAAAAATCAATCCGATGATCGGCGCAGCAGGGATCTCAGCTTTTCCCATGTCCAGTCGGGTAATCCAGAAAATGGCTACGGAAGAAGATCCGCAAAACTTTATTTTGATGCACGCAGCAGGGGCAAATGTATCCGGCCAGATCGCTTCGGTGATTGCCGGGGGTTTGTTGCTGGCGCTGCTGACTTGATGAGAGGGTGAGAAACGATGGCTGTGAATATGGAAGATCTGAGACAGTCTTTTGAGCTGCTGGTATTGGGATGGGGCGGCGTTTTTCTGGTCCTGTTCATTATTTATCTGGCTTCGAAGGCTCTGAGCAAACTGTTTCCGATAAAAAAAGAGAAAAAATAAAAAAAACTGCTGCAAGTGCCGACTCATGAGAGTACAGCTGCTTGCAGCAGTTTTTATTTTCCTTTGCGCAATTCTTTGAGCTGCTGCCACTCTTCTTTAGAAATAGCCTCTTGATCATAGCGGGCTTTTTCGTAAAGTTCAGCTAGGCGTTTTGCATACGAGGGTGTCAGAGACAGAGTGGACAGCAGTTGGCTGGGGGTCGCCTCTTTGCGGAAGTGTTTTCCCACCTCTTTTTTGAATAAGCGGCGGACCCGTTGATTGTAGTCACCGGGGCTGAGCAAGACTCGCCGTTGCGGGCTGGACCGCTTTTCCAACAGTACGAAATCAGCTTCGACCGGCAGCGTGTCTTCCTCGACAGGAGCCCGCTTAACCTTCAGGTAGCGAAACATCTGATAACAGGTGAACAACAATAACAGGACGACTGCGACTATCAGCAACAACTTCATAATATTTTCCAGCAACGCCCAAAACTGCAGCAGCATCAGATTCGGTTCGTGATCATCGGCCAATTGTCCCGGATCGAAACCGTTTGGCTGTGGCTGGAAGACTTCACGAGATCCATCAGTGAGGGGCTGCTCAGGCGGTTTCAATTCTTTCGGACGATAAACGAAGGCAGCAAAAGGGCGCAGCCAGGCGAAAATACCGATCAGCAGGAGACCCAAGCCGGTAATCGTGCCGGCCAGTAATTTCAATTGTCGGCGGCTGACAACCAGAAAACTGCCCTGAGGTGTGCCGTCCACTGCGCGACTGAGGTCCAGTGCAGCACCGATTTCTTTGAGATATTCCTGCAGCAGCAGGATCAAAAGCAGTGTCACAAACATTGCAAAGGCCAAAAAACGCTGCTGCAGACTGTTTTGTAAATAGCCGATTCCGTAAAGAACTGCCGGGAGCAGCATCATCAGTCGGTTGTACTCTCCCTGTGGGATGCTGCCCATAGCGCCGATCAAAACCAGAAACGCTGCCAAGGAAAGGTTGAAGCCGGAAAGCGCCCAGATACCGGAAAATAACAGGAGGAGGGCAATCAATTGGTAAACCGGCGGCCATTTTTGCTGCAAACGGTTGATCAGAGGAACCGATACCAGGCTGCCGATTGCAATCATCAGGGTATAACGATAGGTCAGCGGAGCCGTAGTAATTGCCAGCCAGCCGCTCCAGAACAATTCCAAAATCAGCAAGCTGCGAAAGAGCATATCCAACAGATATTTCAGTCTTTTGGCACCTTTCATGGAATCACCCACTCTCTGACGGTCAACAGCCCCGAAGCTGCCGCCGTTTGCGGCAAACGAGTAGCAATCAGAACGGTTCCGCCAGCCCCGATGGCTTTTTCTGCCAAGGCAGCTTTTGAAGTACTCCAGGCAGCGTCGGAAGTGAAAATGAGGCTGCTGCTTTTTCCGACAGCCGGGCGCTCCAAGTGGCTCGTCGCAGCTGCTGAATGTTTCAACTCGATGCGGCTGGTACTCTGCAGCGCAGCTGTGGCTGACAATACGGTATCATTGAACAGTGGCTGGGCTGCCTGATCGCGGGCATTTGAACGGCAGCGGGTCAGAAAGCCCAGTTGCTGACACTCCATAGCAATCGTCGCAAACAGGGAAATGGCGGCCTCTGCCAGAGGATCATTTTTCCAGTCGGAGGTCTCCGGCAGGTCCAAAATCAAGGTGAGTTCTTTGTTTGCAGTCGGGTCATATTCCCGAATCATCCATTGATTCATTTGGGCGCTTTTTTTGTGATCCAACTGTTTGACGGGATCGCCGCTGCGGTATTCTCGGATGCCGCGAAAGCTTAGCGGGTCCGGCAACAGGCCCTGACT
The DNA here is from genome assembly GCA_027692465.1 of Enterococcaceae bacterium OF42-14pH9A. Taxonomy (GTDB): domain Bacteria; phylum Bacillota; class Bacilli; order Lactobacillales; family Enterococcaceae; genus Enterococcus_C. The sequence goes on from JAQEYU010000001.1 coordinate 308,293, forward strand.
GGCCAGCTGCTCTCCCAATGACTGCTGAAAGATACGAAAAACTTCCTGAGCTGCAACCGGCTGGGGAAAGACAGTGATTTCTTTGTTCAATGGGTAGCTTTGAGTGACCGCTTCAGAAAAGAGCAGGCTGCGGCAGTGAAGCTCGATCTCCGACAACCGGAAGACACCCCGCTTGGTTCCGCTGATACGGAAGACTTTTTCAGAGCGGGACCAGCCTGCCAAAGAAAAGACTTGAAACAAATCGTTCACGGGTTTTTCTTTGCCCGCTTCCTCCAGATAAAAACTGCCTGCAAAAGGAATCAAAAGTCGCAGAAATGGCAGTCCAAACGCCTTTTCATTATAAACAACCTGGCGGATCGTAAAGGTCTCGCCGGGAAAGACCTGCGTTTGTTTCATTTCGACAGCTACCGACAAGCCCTGCTGCCAATTTGCCAGCCAGTAGCGGCGCAAGCCATAGAGAAACAAGAGCAGCAGTGCTGAAAATAAGAGAATCATCTGCTCACCGCTCCCAGTTTTCCGTCGGTACCGGAACCTTGTTGAGCAGCTCCTTAATCAACTCTTCTTTTCTGGCAGTAGCGGTGAGAGTATTTTGGAAAAAGAGGCGGTGAGCCAAAACCGGAATTGCCAACTGTTGGACATCATCCGGCAGAACGAACTGTCGCTCCTGTAAAAATGCCAGTGCCTGACAGGCCTTGGCAAACTGGATCAAACAGCGGTGACTGACACCGGCGACGACCCCGTCCAAAGTGGAAATCTGTTCGCAAATTGCCACCAGATAATCCAGCAAGACCGGATGAAAGTAGATTTCACGGACCTGCCGGCGCAAGGCGAGGATCGTCTCGGCATCAGTGACGGCGGTCAGTGGGGCTCCCAGCAGGCCTTCTTTTAAGGCTGCGGTGACCATCTGCTCTTTAGCTTCCCGGTTCAGTTTCTCCAACGAAAGCTGAAACATGAAGCGGTCCAGCTGGGCTTCCGGCAGTGGAAATGTACCGGCGGTTTCCAGTGGATTCTGAGTAGCGATGACAAAGAACAGCTGCGAAAGCTGACGGGTCTCACCGTCAGCGGTAACCTGCCGCTCCGCCATTGCTTCCAAAAGAGCCGACTGGGTGCGAGGAGTGGCCCGGTTGATCTCGTCAACCAGCAGGATCTCGGTGAAGACCGGACCCGGGTGAAAGTCAAAAGTATTTTTGTCAGGGCGATAAATATTGACACCGGTCAGATCAGTCGGTAAAAGATCCGGTGTGGCCTGAACCCGATTGAAGGCCAGTCCGAGACTCTCAGCCAGAGCACGGCTCAGAGCCGTTTTTCCACTGCCGGGATCATCTTCCAGAAGAACGTGACCTTCTGCCAAAAGAGCGGTAAGTAACAGGCGCTGTTCCTGTTCATTGCCGATGACCTGTTGTTTGATCTGCTGGTGCAGGGTAGAAAAAAAGTGTACTGTCATAAGCTGCCTCCTGAATTCCTGCCGATAAAACAGAGAACTTCTGCCTTTATCGATCATGGGAGAGATTGGACTTGGAACCTGTCCGTTACCAATTGTAACCCTTTTCTTACATTTGGGAAACCTCAAAAAAAATCCGCCGAAACCTCGACGGATTAGGGTGTGTCTGAAAACTCTGGGGGGGATCCAGATTTTTGTGGACTTTTTGCCGAAATCAAGGAGTAAAGCGCAGCTTATGTGGTGCAAAGCTGCGCATTTACGAGTAGATTGCGGTGAAAAGGACCAAAATAGCTGCCACTGGCGTTTTCAGACACGCCCTTGTTGGTCAATGAAGTTGGGCTTCAGGCACGGCGGCCAGATAGTCGGAGACAGCTGCAATGGTGTCATCCAAAGCTCCGGCTTCAAAAGGCGAACGGAGATTGGCAATATCCAGGATCTCCAGGAAGGTTTTGGTACCGCCCACTTGGCAGATCGTCAGATAATCAGCCCAGGCTGTTTCATCGTGATCCACCTGGAATCTCTTCCAGAATTGGAAGGCACAGACTTGCGCCAGCGTATAGTCGATATAGTAAAAAGGACTTTGGAAAATATGCCCTTGGCGGAACCAGAACAAGCCGCGATCCAGATCCGGGATCTCACTGTAATCTCGTTCCGGACAGTATTGTTTTTCCAATCTGCGCCAGCAGGCTTTACGTTCTGCAGGGGTCCATTGTGGATGCTCGTAGACTTCTTGTTGGAAGTGGTCTACCAGAACACCGTAGGGCAGAAATTCCAGTGCATCCCCTAGATGGGCAAATTTGTATTTAGCCGTCTGTTCCTTAAAGAAACGGTCCATCCATGGCCAGGCAATGAATTCCATTGACATGGAATGGATCTCGCAGGATTCGAAATTCGGAAAGACGATTTCCGGTTCTTTGATCCAGCGGGACTCAAAACATTGGAAGGCATGACCGGCTTCATGGGTCAAGACATCGACATCACCGGAAGTACCGTTGAAGTTGGCAAAAATATAAGGTGATTGGCAGTCGGCGATATAGGTGCAGTAGCCGCCGGATTGCTTGCCTTTTTTACTCAACAGGTCCAAGAGCTCGTGTTCTTTCATAAAGTCGAAAAAGGCGCCGGTTTCCGGTGACAGCTCATGATACATGGTTTGGGCATGGTCGACCAATTCCGCCGGTGTGCCTTGCGGTTTGGCGTTGCCGGAAGGATACACCAGACTGAGATCGTAGTTGTACATATGCTCCAACTGGTTGCGTTCTTGTTGGCGGGCATAAAGTTTTTGGGCTTGCGGTACGACTTTTTCCAAGATCTCTTTGCGGTAGGTTTCGATCATTGGGCGGTCATAATCCCAGCGATTCATTTTCACGTCGGCAAACTGGACGTAGTTATCAAAGCCCAGCCCTTTAGCAATTTCATCTCTGACTTTTACCATCTCGTCGTAGATCGCATCGAATTTTTCTTCATTTTCTGTGAAAAATGCTGTCGTTGCCTGAGCCGCCTTTTTACGCGTGTCACGATCTGTCGACTGGGCAAAAGGTGTCATCTGGGGCAGATTGCGGATTTCTCCGGCAAATTCGATCTGTGCCGAAGCGATGAGCTTGCTGTAATCAGAAGCCAGCTGATTTTCTTTCTGGAAGAGAGGAATCAATTTCTCGTCGAAGAGTTTGACCCGACTTTCTGCAAACAGAAACAGAGTCTCCGGATAAGCAGCTTTCAGTTCGTCGACAACCGGGGAATTCAAAAGAGCTTGGTAAAATTGAAAATCAAGTGATTCAAAGTGAGGCAGGTACTCATTCCACCACTCGTCTTCTTTTTCATAAAAGCTGTCATTGGTATCAATAGAGTAGCGGATGCTGGCCAAATTCATGGCAGTGTCCACGGCGGAACGGTACGTGTTCAGCTGATCCAGCGCTGCTTTGGCCTCCGGTAGTGAAGCTGCCTGCGTGAGTTGGGCGACACTTGCAAGGTAAGACTTTTTGTAGCTGTCAAAATCGGGACGGGTGTAAGGATACTCGGAAAATTTCATCGAAAAACCTCCTTGGATTGTTTGAGACCGCGGCCTCACAACGTGTCTTGGTAACAAGAGCCCAAGCAACGCTGCTTTCTTTTCAAATAATAGCATAAAGGTTCCTATTTCGATATGGAAAACCACAGCGCTTCTCCGGCAAATCCGCCTGTTATGGGTGTATTTTCCGTTCAATTAGGGTAGAATAGGCTCAGTGAGAAAAATTAAATGACAAGAAATGAGGGAAACCAATGGCGGAATTTGTAACAGTGAGCCAAATGGTCCAAAAATTGAATTTGGAAGTTGTTTCCGGTTCGGAAGCAGCTTTGGAACGCAGTGTCAAGATTGCGGATATTTCCCGTCCCGGTTTGGAGCTGACGGGTTACTTCAACTATTATTCCCATGATCGAATCCAGCTGTTCGGCTCAAAGGAAATCACCTTTGCCCAACGGATGATGCCGGAAGAACGGCTGATGGTGCTGCGGCGGATGTGTACCGAGGATACGCCGGCCTTCATCGTCTCCCGGGGCTTGGCAGTACCGGAGGAAATGATCGAAGCTTGTGCCGAACATGACATCGCCATCTTGCGCTCGCCTATCAGCACCTCGCGACTGCTGGGAGAAATGTCCAGCTATCTCAGCGCCTATCTGGCACCAAGGACCAGCGTCCATGGGGTATTGGTAGATGTTTACGGGCTGGGGGTGCTGATTCAAGGGGACAGCGGCATCGGGAAAAGTGAAACTGCTTTGGAGCTCATCAAACGGGGCCACCGCCTGATTGCAGATGACCGGGTGGATGTCTACCAGCAGGATGAACTGACCTTGGTGGGGGAACCGCCGGCGATTTTGCAGCATCTGATCGAGATCCGCGGTATTGGGATCATCGATGTCATGAATCTGTTTGGGGCTTCCGCAGTTCGCGGCAGTATGCAGGTCCAACTGTGTGTCTATTTGGAAGCGTGGGCCAAAGATAAAAAATATGACCGTCTGGGTTCGGCAGACACGTCGATTCAGATCGCAGAAGTGGATGTGCCCCAGATTAAAATTCCGGTCAAAACCGGTCGTAACGTGGCTATCATCATTGAAGTGGCTGCGATGAATTTCCGTGCCAAGGCGATGGGCTATGATGCCACGAAGACTTTCGAGGAGCGCTTGACGCAATTGATTGCCCAAAATTCCGACGAACAGAAATAAGCCGTGTCTGAAACCGGTGCTGACAATTTTTTGAGTTTTAGCCGTAAATTGCCGCGTAAAATTCGTTTATGAGCCTCATAAGCGATGCCTTACGATGGGCTTGCGGCCGAACCTTGAAAAAAACGGATTTTGCTGAATTTTTTCTGAGATACCCTGAAACAGCAAGGATAATTGGCGGGGACAAAAAAGGCGATCGTCACTGACTAACGATCGTTTTTGTGAGTGCTCCGCCGTTTTTGAGGAGGCACAATATGTTTTTGAGTGTAGTTGATCGGGTGGCGTTCGAGTTTTTCGGGATTGCCATCTACTGGTATGCGGTCATTATCGTTTCAGCTGTCGTGCTGGCGATGTGGCTGGCATCGCGGGAAGCTGTCCGGGTCGGGCTTGGTCCTGACGACGTGACAGACTTTATGCTGGTGGGGCTGCCCTTGGCGTTGATCGGCGCCCGGTTGTATTTCATTTTGTTTGATTTACAGCCGTATCTGGAAGATCCCATCCAGATTTTCAATGTCCGTTCCGGTGGCTTGGCCATCTATGGAGGACTGATCGCAGCGGTCATCTGGCTGTATTTCTTCTGTCGCAAGAAACAGATCGATATGTGGACCTTTCTTGATATCGCAGCGCCGACCGTCATTTTGGCGCAGGGGATCGGACGTTGGGGCAATTTCATGAACCACGAGGCTTATGGTCCGGTGACGGATCTGGCATTTTTGGAAAAGCTTCATCTGCCGGGCTTTATTATCGACAATATGTATATCAACGGTGCTTACCGACAGCCGACTTTCTTATATGAGTCCGTCTGGAATGTGATCGGATTTTTGATCCTGATCGTTTTACGCAAACAAAAGATTTTCAAGCAGGGGGAAGTTTTTCTGGCTTATGTGATCTGGTACAGCTTTGGCCGCTTTTGGATCGAAGGACTGCGGGAAGACAGTCTCTATCTGTTCGGACCGATCCGCGTTTCACAAGTGTTGTCGCTGATTTTATTCTTCGGCGCACTGCTACTGCTGATATATCGCCGCAAAACAGAACCGCAGCTGCCTCGTTATGACCGTAGTCACGGGACAAACGAGTACTTGTTGTGAGCAGAAGTTCAAACAAGACTATCGAGGAGGAAGTAATTTGAAACAAAAAATCGCAGTTTTAGGACCAGGTTCCTGGGGGACCGCATTGGCACAAGTTTTGGCCGAAAATGGCCACGATGTCCGGATCTGGGGCAACTTGCCGGCACAAATCGATGAGATTAATACTTATCATACCAATCGCCATTACCTGCCGGATATCAAGATTCCGGAAAGTATCACCGCTCATAAAGAACTGTCAGAGGCAATTGCGGATTGTGATGCTGTGCTGTTCGTCGTTCCTACCAAGGCTGTTCGGGTGGTGGCACAGGAGTTTGCCCAAAAGGCGGAAAATACTCCCGTGATCATCCACGCCTCCAAAGGCTTGGAACAAGGGTCCCACAAACGCATTTCCGAGATCCTGGTGGAGGAGATCCCGGCCGCTAAACGCAAAGCAGTCGTTGTACTCTCTGGACCCAGCCATGCAGAAGAAGTCGTGAAACACGACATCACTACCATTACCGCTGCAAGCAGCGATGAGGCGGCTGCCAAATATGTGCAGGATCTGTTTATGAATGATTATTTCCGCATTTATACCAATGACGATGTAATCGGCGTGGAAACCGGAGCAGCTTTGAAAAACATCATTGCCATCGGTGCCGGTGCAATCGCCGGACTGGGCTTCGGTGATGATGCCAAAGCTGCCATTATGACTCGCGGTCTGGCCGAAATCAGCCGTCTTGGTGTGGCAATGGGGGCCAATCCATTGACTTTTATCGGCTTATCCGGAGTTGGTGATTTGATTGTTACCTGTACCAGTGTCCATTCCCGTAACTGGCGGGCTGGGAACCTTCTCGGCAAAGGCCACAAGTTAGAGGAGGTCCTGGATAACATGGGGATGATCGTCGAAGGGGTTTCGACTACGAAAGCTGCGATGGAGCTGGCACAACAGCTGAATGTCGAAATGCCGATAACGGAAACAATCTACGGCGTGTTGTACGAAGGAGAAGATGTGCGCCTGGCAGCAAAAAATATCATGCTGCGGGACGGTAAAGAGGAAAACGAATTTTCGTTGGAATAATAAATCACTGCAGACAATTGGAGGGGTAAAGAAATGAAAGTTAAAAAAGCCGTAATTCCAGCCGCCGGGTTGGGGACCCGCTTTTTACCGGCGACCAAGGCGATGGCCAAAGAAATGCTGCCAATCGTAGATAAACCGACGATTCAGTTTATCGTTGAAGAAGCGTTAAAATCCGGGATCGAAGATATTCTGATCGTCACCGGCAAAGCAAAGCGTCCGATTGAAGACCATTTTGATGCCAATATCGAATTGGAGACAAACCTGAAGGAAAAAGGGAAGACTGATTTGTTGAAACTGGTTGAAGAAACCACAGATGTCAATCTGCACTTTATCCGACAGTCACACCCGCGCGGCTTGGGTCACGCTGTATTGCAGGCTAAAGCATTCGTCGGTAACGAGCCTTTTGTGGTTATGCTGGGGGATGATTTAATGGAAGATCAGGTGCCATTGACCAAGCAACTGATTAACGACTACGAAAAAACTCATGCCTCAACCATTGCGGTCATGAAAGTACCCCACGAGGAGACTTCGAAGTACGGGATTATCGACCCGGAAGCTGAGGTGGAACCGGGACTTTTCAATGTCCGGAACTTTGTCGAAAAACCGGCACCTGAAAATGCCCCCAGCGACTTGGCTATCATCGGCCGTTATCTCCTGACGCCGGAAATCTTCAATATTTTGGAAAATCAAGCTCCCGGTGCCGGCAATGAGATCCAACTGACGGATGCGATCGATACCTTGAACAAAACGCAACGGGTTTTCGCTCAGGAATTCAAAGGAACCCGCTATGATGTCGGTGACAAATTCGGCTTTATGAAGACCAGCATCGAATATGGTTTGAAGCACCCTGAAGTCAAAGAAGATCTGCGCCGCTACATCAAAGAGCTGGGTGTCCAGTTAGCAAAGGCAGACGGTGATTTGAAGTCTGACTCTGAAAAAACAGAAAAGAAATAGCTGTTTCTGCCGTTACGCCGTCTGTGCGTGACGGCTTTTTTTGACAGCGGCTATTTCTTTTTTTCGGGGTTCGGCTATCAGGGCTATCAGTTTGCGGCTTGCTGATTCTGTGATGCTCAGGGCGTGTCTGAAAACGCCAGTGTCAGCTATTTGGCCCCTTTCACCGTAAGCTGCTCGGAAATGCGCAGCTTTGCACCACATAAGCTGTGCTTTCCTCTTTGATTTCAGTGAAAAGTCCTCAAAAATCCGGATTTTCCCAGAGTTTCCAGACACGCGCTAAAAAGAATGGAACGACAATCAACAAGTAGTGTCTGTAAAATCAGTATTTGACGGGGCTTTTATTTGTGCTGGCTTTGCGGGAATGTTATTCTTTAACTATGTAGAAGCAGAAAGGAAGTCGAAGCTATGAGCGGAGGAGAGATCGCGGCGCTGATTGCCGCTGTTGCATTTGCAGTACTGGTGGTATTTCTTGTTCGAGTACTGATGCAGGTGTCAAAAACGGTCGGAAAGGTGACCCAAACCGTCGAGGAGGCCAATACCACGATTCGGGTGCTGACCAAAGATGTCGATGTATTATCCAGTGAAGTCGAAGGATTGCTGGTGAAAACCAATACGTTACTGAATGATGTCAACGGTAAGGTTGCCACTATCGACCCATTATTTACCGCGGTCGCTGATCTCAGCGAAAGTGTTTCGGAATTGAATAATTCCGGCAAACAGGCCATTTCAAAATTGGGAGCGGTCACTAAGACAACGGCACAGGCGACAGTTGCCGGAAAAGTCGGCCAGACGGCGCTGAAATTTTTTAAAGAGCGAAACAGTAAAAAGGGCTGAGACTGACCTGAGGGTGTGACAAAAAAATTCAGTGGGATTCAGTTTTTGCGGGCCGGACCCAAAAGCAAGACGTAAGCGCAGCTTGCGGTGAAAAGGATCAAAAAAGCTGCCGCTGGCGTTTTCAGACATGCTCCAGGCTTATGGTCAGGCTCCAAGCCATTAAAATCAAACATACGGAGGGATAGGAAATGAGTAAAAAAGGCGGATTTTTATTAGGTGCAGTGATCGGTGCCAGTGCAGCAGCGGCAGCAGCGTTATTGTTGGCTCCGGAATCTGGCAAAGAGCTGCGGGAAAAGCTGGCAGCCAAGGCAGATGATCTGTTGGATACAGTCAGCGACTATACTGATGTCGTTAAAGAAAAAAGCGGGGATTTCTCAGATGTTGCCAAAGATACGGCAGTGAAATTCAGTCGTCAGGCTGAGGATCTGGCGGGCAATCTCAAAGACAAGACGGCGGATTCATTGGATAATCTTCAAGAAGGCTCCGGGGATCTGTTGGAAAGTTTGAAAAAACAGACCGGTGATCTTTCCCAGCGCTTCAAAAAGTCAGCCGATGAGCTGAAAGAAGAAGGCGGCGATTTGGCCGATGAAGCGCAAGACGCAGCTGAAGATATCGTGATCGATGTCAAAGATGCTGCTGGGGACTTCAAAGAAACAGCGGCTGATGCAGTCGCAGAAGCCAAACCCGAAGCAGACGAATTGCAAGAAGCAACCAAGGATACCGCAGCTGCTGTCAAAGAAACAGTCGCAGACGGTACCGACGATGCAAAAGAAACTTTTGAAGAAGCGGCCGCCGATTTGAAAGAAGTGATGGAAGAAAATAATCCTGACCAAGGTGAATCCTGAGAAACAGGCTATAATGATAAATCCCCTGCCGGTTTGATGGGCAGGGGATTTTCATTAGCAAGCGACTGAATGAAAAAAGGCGCTCCGTATTTCCACATGGCGGAGCGCCGAACTTTCTTTAGCGGAGGGTGCCGTCTCAATCCAAGACGAGCAGCTGTTTATCGGTTTTAGTAAATGGGACACAGCCATCTTTGGTGACGTAGACACAGTCTTCAATCCGCACACCGACTTTCCCGGGAATATAGATACCGGGTTCCAGTGAAAAGCACATGCCTTCTTCGATCACCAAGTCATTGCCGGCTACCAGAGAAGGAAATTCGTGGACTGTTGTACCGATACCATGGCCCAGGCGATGATTGAAGTAATCACCATAGCCGGCTTCAGTGATTATGTCTCGGGCAATCTGATCCAGTTGGGCCGCCGTTACACCGGGTCGGACAGCTTTTTCTGCTGCCAGTTGGGCATTTAAGGTCAGTTGGTAAATCTCCCGTTGGAAATCAGTGGGCTCTTTATAAGCAACCGTCCGTGTGGCATCACTGCAATAACCGTTCCAGATGGTACCCAGGTCAAACAAAACAAGCTCGTGAGGTTTCACTCTGTTTTGGCCGGGTTCGCCGTGGGGGCTGGCGGCGTTGGTGCCGGCCAGTACCATCGTATCAAAGCTCATATGAGAGACGCCGCGGCGTTTCAGCTGATACTCGATTTCGGCTACAATCTCAGCTTCAGCCGCTCCTTCTTTGACCGCTGCAAAGCCGATCTCAAAAGCGACATCTGCCCAGCTGCCGGCTTCCAGCATCGTTGCGATTTCTGCTTGGGTTTTGATAAGCATCAGTTTTTGCAGGGTAGGTGTTAAATCAAAAGAGTAGTCGCATTTTGGAAACATTTTCTGCAGCTGTTCGAGACGATCGACGGTCAATGCATTTTTTTCCAGTGCCATTTTGTGAGGAGAACCATAACGGTCGCTGAGAGCAGTCTTGATTTTCTGCCAGGGATTTTCGCTGTCCAGATAACCAGCAACATCATAAGGCCAGCCGCTGTTTTGAGCATCTTCCACTTCCAAAGCCGGCGTGAACAATAGCGGCTCGCCTGTGACGGGAATGAACAACGCTAAGATCCGTTCGTGAGGGTCGCTGGCATAGCCGCTCAAATAAGCAATATGGCCCGGGTCAGTGATATAGGCCAGATCAGCGCCATTTCCGGACAGAACAGTGCGTAATTGTGCAATTTTTTCCTGATTCATAAAACAGCCTCTTTTCTTTGGGTGGATCGACTCTGCTTTTTTGAAAGGATCAAAAGGCGGCAGAGGGATCATTTCACAAGTCTACTCCATTATAACATGATAAGTTCAAAAGAATAATTGAAAGAAACAGTTAGTTTTCATGAAAACAGTAATAAAACGGTTGCATTCTTTGAAATAACATGATATTCTTACCTAGAAATGTAAATAAGATTTTCTGAAAACGAAAAAAAGGAGCATAAATATGGATAAACAAACGATTACAATCTATGATGTTGCACGGGAAGCCAACGTTTCGATGGCAACCGTTTCCCGAGTTGTCAATGGCAATCCTAATGTCAAACCGGCGACCCGTAAAAAAGTTCTGGAGGTCATCGACCGTCTGGATTACCGTCCCAATGCGGTAGCTCGTGGATTGGCCAGCAAAAAAACAACAACTGTCGGTGTTATCATTCCCGATGTCAGTAACATGTTCTTCGCATCTTTGGCCCGTGGGATCGACGATGTAGCGACCATGTACAAATACAACATCATTTTGGCAAACTCTGACGGAGACAGTCAGAAAGAAGTCAACGTGTTGAACAATTTGTTGGCAAAACAAGTCGACGGTGTCATTTTCATGGGTCATCGGATCACTGACGAAGTACGGGGAGAATTCTCTCGTTCCAAGACACCGGTAGTTTTGGCAGGTTCCATTGATCCGGACGAACAAGTGGGCTCGGTCAATATCGATTACACTGAAGCTACCAAAGACGCTGTCAATCTGTTGGCGAAAAACGGCAACCAAAAGATTGCGTTTGTCAGCGGTGCGCTGATCGATCCAATCAATGGTCAAAATCGTTTGAAGGGCTATAAGTCTGCTTTGAAGGATAACGGATTGGACTACAATGAAGGGCTGATCTTCGAAGCAAAATACAGCTTTAAAGACGGTTTAGGCCTGGTAGATCGGATTCTGAACAGCGGTGCGACTGCTGCCTATGTGACCGATGACGAATTGGCTATCGGAATTTTGGACGGTCTGATTGATGCCGGTAAGAAAGTTCCTGAAGATTTCGAAATCATCACCAGCAACAACTCGCTCTTGACAGATGTTGCTCGTCCCCGGCTTTCTTCCATCACCCAACCGCTGTACGACTTGGGTGCGGTATCGATGCGTCTGTTGACAAAAATGATGAACAAAGAAGATGTAGAAGAAAAAACCATCGTCTTGCCATACGGTATTGATGAAAAAGGTTCAACCAAATAATAGCCTTGCCTTTGAAAACGGATCTCTGAGCCAGTGATGCCAGTGATTTAAAGAAACTTTTCTTGTAGACAGGGTGTAGGTATCATTTATACAATCAAATGATTCGAGCGTTCCGTCTACTTGGCTAAAAATAATCCGGCCCTATCATTGTCCTGCGGCGATGATAGGGCCTTTTTGATTTAGGCGTGTCTCAGGTTTCAGCAGCAACCGTTTTGGTTCGGTTCACTGCAATACAGGCCGTAGATATGCAGCCTTTAGCGCTGCAGCTGCGGTATTTTACTCCATAATTCCGTTACAAAGCCTTTAAAAATCTGAACCCTGCCGGAGTTACCGGATACATCCTGTTAAAATGAAAAGACAAGCAGCTTCCAATGATCTTTAAGGAAGCTGCTTGTCTTTTGTTTGCGTCTGACGTTTGGTTTTGTTCGGGTTAAAAAAGGCTGACAGGTTATTGCCACCATCTCCTGGAAAAATGTTGCGGTGGTACATAAAAGCAATCAGTTTTTCTGTGGTTCGTTGGCGGCATCATTTTTCTCAGGTTCCTTGGACTCTTCGGTTTTCTGGTCGTCTTTTGAATCAGATGGTTGACTTTCCTCTTTATCGGTCCCAGATTCGGAGGAGGGCGTCGTCTCATTTTTGTCAGCAGCTGCCGATGAACTTGAGCCGGAAGTGCCGGTCTTGTTTTTGTCTTTTTCGGCGGCTTTTTTCTTTTCTTCTTCTTTGCCGTAGATCGTTTCCCAATAAGTTTGGTAGTTGGCGTCTGTCCCGCCGATACCGAAGTGGAAGCTGCTGTTGGCCGGTTCACCTTTAGCATAAAGGGAGGTCACTGTCTCCAACGGTACGGTTTGCTCTTTTTTATTGACGGTTACTTTCCCCGGCAGTTCACCGGTCACTTTGGCAACTTCGTAGGATTTGACGCCTTCTGCCAATTGGAACCGCTGATCCAAACCGAAGACATCCGGATTGGCCATGTAGATTCGATTTACCAGATAAGCCATGTAATCGGCCGTTCGAAGGGAGGCGTTGCGGTCATTTTTGATTGAGTTGTTTTCCACTCCGGACCAGCTGCTGATGGTGATGGAAGGTGTCGAGACGATCAGCCAGGAGTCCCGGTACTCATCGGAGGATCCGGTCTTACCGACCCAATCTCCCTGACCCAGATACCAGTTCAAGTTGGATACATCGTTCTTAAATTGTGTCGTATAGCCGGCATCCATGATTCCTCGCATCAGATCATTCATGATAGAGGCTGTCTGTTTGGAGTAAACCTGCACAGGATTCTCTTTGTGCTGATAGATTATGTTACCGGCATTGTCGGTGATGGACTCGATCATGTAGCCGGCTTGATAAACTCCGCCATTGGCCAATGTTTGAAAACCGTTCGCCTGATTGAGCGGTGTAACGTTATTCGGACCCAGTGGCGCAGATTCAACGAACCAGTCGTCACTGGCAGTGAAATTCATTTTCTTCAAATATTCATCATAGGCCGCCTTTTCGCCGACTTTTTCCTGAAAGTCCCGATAAACGTGAGTCGCCGGGATGTTGCTGGACTGCACGAGGGCTTCTCTGACGGATTGAAAAGTATTCGAACCGGTATTGGTGGCATTGATGATCGGTTTGCCTTCGTCTTCGCCTTTTTGCCAAGTCGTTTCAAAATCGGAGAGCTTGGTCTCGGTACCGATCAGACCTTGATCGATAGCCGGTCCGTACACTAACAAAGGCTTGATGGAAGAGCCGGCTGGTCGGGCGATGTTGAAAGCGTGATTCAATTGTGTATCATTGAAGTCGCGTCCGCCCACAAAGCCCAGGATACGACCGGTATGATTGTCCATGAGGATGTTACCCACTTGGACTGTGCCGGTATTTTCACCGTCCAGCTTGTAGCCGTATTCGGCCACGGCTGCCTGCATGGCATCATAGATCGTTTTGTCAATGGTGGACTTGACGGTGTAACCGCCGGAGACCAACTCAGTAGAAGCCTTTTCCAGATAGTCGGCCTTAACTTTTTCTTTTTGGTACTCCTTATCGGAAATCTTGTCATCTTTACGGAGCTTGTCGGCCATCAGTTCCTGTGCTTCACCCAAAACTGTATAGTAAAGATAGCCGTGGTCGTTGTTGTCCCGTTCTTGTCGCGGGAGAAAATCTTTGGTGAGGTCGTATTTTTTAGCTTCCTCGTACTCTTTTTTAGTGATGCTGTGGTTGCGGTACATACTGAAAAGAACAAAATCTTTTCGCTTCAGACCGGCAGAAAGGTTTTCTTTGATCTGTCCGGTGTTGTCGTAAGGGCTGTAAATGATTGGGCTTTGCGGCAGTCCGGCAATAAAGGCAGCTTGCGCTAAATTGACTTCGTCGGCATTTTTCCCAAAGATTCCTTTGGCTGCTTCCTGCACGCCGGCGATATTTTGGCCCCGATTGTTCCGGCCAAAAGGTGAAACGTTCAGGTACATGGTTACGATCTCATCTTTGGAGAAGTATTTTTCGACTTCCATCGCCAACAGGATCTCGTTGGCCTTGCGCTTAAAGGTGGTCTCATTGGTCAGGACCTGCTGTTTCACCAACTGCTGGGTTAGTGTGGAGCCGCCGCCACCGCCACCAAAACCGGTGGCTTCAGATAAGAGGGCCCGCACGACAGATTTCGGAACGACGCCGTTATGCTCGTTGAAATACTCGTCTTCCGTGTCGATGATCGCTTGTTTCAACAATTTGGAGATCTTGTCGGATTTGACTGCTGTCCGCATCAGATCGGAGCGAATCGTAGAAATATTGCTGTTGTCGGCGTAGACCAGCTTCGACGTCTCGGAATATTCTCCCAGCGTTTTTTGCATTTCTTTTTTTGTCGGGGTCTTGGTATCTTCTACCAGGTAAGCGAAGTAGCCGGCACCGATACCGGCCGCCAACGCACCGCCGATGATCAAAAAAGATACGATCACTAAAAGCAGTGCATGAAATGTCCGCAGCGTGACATTAAAATAAAACCAACCCTTCGATTTTGCCTCTGGCTCATCGCGGTGTTGGCGTTTTTTTCTTTGGGGCACGTTTTTCACCTCAGTCATAGAATAAAGCTGAGCAGCCTTGCGCTCAGAAATTGGACAATTACCGTTGTATTATAGCAAAAAAGACAGCAAATGGACAGTGCACTGAAAACGACTGTCTGAATACTAATAAAATCGCAAACAATTCTGTCCGTAACCCTTTTATTTACTAGGTAATTCAGTTAAGATGAACAGGTAAAGAAAAGGAAAATCATTGAGTACGGGTGCTTTTGTGGCGGACTCTGTGATCCAACCGGACGTCGGCTTTTTTTGCTAAAGCGCCCGGATAATGAATAAGGAGGCTACACCATGGGTTCTGCATTTTTTGAAGAACTGAAAGGTCGCGGTCTGGTGCATCAAGTCACCGACGAAGCGGCGCTGGAAAAACAATTAAACGAAGAGTCTGTGAAGTTGTATATCGGCTTTGATCCTACCGCAGACAGTCTTCATATCGGCCATCTGCTGCCGATCTTGATGCTGCGGCGTTTCCAACAAAACGGTCATGTGCCGATTGCTTTGGTGGGCGGCGGGACCGGTATGATCGGAGACCCTTCTTTCAAAGACCAGGAGCGTCAGCTGAATACACTGGATACCGTCAAAGATTGGTCCCAAAGTATCAAGAACCAGCTTGCCCGCTTTATCGATTTTGAAGACGATACCAATCCGGCGATCGTTGCCAATAACTATGATTGGTTGGGAGAAATGAAGCTGATCGATTTCTTGCGGGATGTCGGTAAAAATTTCACTATCAACTACATGATGTCAAAAGAAAGCGTTAAACGTCGGATTGAGACCGGTATTTCTTACACGGAATTTGCCTACCAACTGCTGCAAGCTTACGACTTTTTGAAATTATACGATACTCAGGGCTGTCTGCTGCAATTAGGCGGTTCAGATCAATGGGGCAATATCACATCCGGGATAGAATTACTACGCCGCGAGCGGGAAGTCCAGGGCTTTGGATTAACGATGCCGTTGATCACAAAAGCAGACGGTACCAAATTTGGTAAGACTGAAGGCAATGCTGTCTGGCTGGATCCGGAAAAAACGACTCCTTACGAGTTTTACCAATTTTGGATCAATACAGATGATCGGGACGCTGTTAAGTTCTTAAAATACTTCACCTTCTTAAGTCTGGAGGAAATCGCTGCAATTGAAAAAGAATTCGTAGCAGCCCCGGAATCACGGGTTGCCCAGAAGGCTCTGGCAAAAGAAGTGACGACGCTGGTCCACGGCGAATCAGCTTACCAACAGGCGCTGCATATTTCAGCGGCCTTGTTTTCCGGTGATGTGAAAGAGCTCTCGGCAGCCGAGATCAAACAAGGCTTCAAAGGCGTACCCAGCTACAAGGTAAAAGCTGATGATGATCTGGCATTGGTGGAATTGCTGCTGACTGCCGGTATTGAACCTTCCAAACGCCAGGCTCGGGAAGACATTCAAAACGGTGCCATCTACGTCAATGGCGAACGCCGCCAAGAACCGGCTGCGGTATTGTCTGACAGTGACAAACTGGAAGGCCGTTATATCGTGATTCGTCGCGGGAAGAAGAAATACTTCTTATTGGAATTTTAAGCCAAGGTCTGTCTGGAAATGTTGTTGGCAGCTTTGGTCCTCTATAGCGCAAGCGGCTTCGTACAGGCACACTTATGTAACGAATAAGTTGTACTCCTTGCTTTCGCAAAGAGCGGATTCCGCCAAATTTTCAGCTATTCCCTCGAACCAACTAACAAGATCGGCACGCAGAAACCGACAGATGATGATCCGGATCATATACACCTCTTGGATGACAGTACCGGCTCGTTACGAGTCGACTGCAGCAGCTGTTTGCTGACAATCCTGCAACAGCTGTTTGCGCTGTCCCGAGGTCTGAAAGAGAAACTTCTCGGATCGGTCTGTCTGCGGCCGATCTTTTTTACATATCAGAGTTCTTGTTCGGCAGTTTCATGAAATAAGAAGGAGAAACAGGATGGGGCATATTATTATCAATGCGTTGACGTTATTTGTTATCATCTTTTCAGGCTGGTTCGTCAAGCGGATCGGCCTTTTATCAAAAGCAGACGGGGGAACGTTGTCACAGATCATCGTCAACGTGACTCTGCCGGCGGTCATCATCGTTAATCTTTCCCGGCTGGAATTTTCCGGAACGCTGCTGCTCCTTATCCCGGGTGCGGTGTTGGTGACTTTTCTGCAAATTTTGCTGGGAAAACTGGCAGCGGCGAAAAATCCTGTGCAGGATCAGCTTTTTTTGATGTACGGAGTTTCCGGTTTTAATATCGGCAATTTTACACTACCGTTTGTACAAAGCTTTTTCAGTGCCGGTATCCCGCTCCTGTCTGTCTTTGACATTGGCAATTCCATTATGCTGGCAGGCGGGACGACAGTGGCCATCGACGGACTGACGGGAAGATCAGAACGGGTCAGTGTTTTGGTAATTTTGAAAAAACTGTTGCGGACGCCGCCTTTCACCTGTTATTTACTGATGCTGCTGTTTCGTTTACTGCAGGTGGCATTGCCGGAGGGCTTTCTCAGCGTGCTGGCACCCGTCGCCGGAGCCAACACGTTTTTGTCCATGTTTATGATCGGCTTGTATTTGGAGTTGCGACTGCCGCGAAGTTCGCTGGGATTGGTGCTGAAAGTATTGCTGACCCGTTACATCATCGGTGGCGGACTCTTGCTTGCTGTTTTGCTGTTGCCGATTCCCCGCTCGCTGAAAATGATCTTGTGTCTGCTGGCTGTTACGCCGATTCCCTTGTTCAGTGTGATCAATTCTGTTGCGGCCGGGGTCAAAGAAGAAATCGTAGGCTTTTCTTCTTCTGTCAGTTTTTTATTGAGCCTTTTGTTGATGACGATTATCGTCGGTGTATTCGGCGTCTGAATCGTGGGTATGTCCGACGCAGAGCAAAGAAAGAAGCAAAACAGTTGTCGTTGAAAATTTCAGCCGGATATTATTGAAAAGGAGTTATTGATTATGTTATTACTGGGATCTCATGTTTCCATGAGTGGGAAAAAGATGTTGCTGGGCGCAGCAGAAGAGGCGGCCGGATACGGCGCTTCGACTTTTATGATCTATACCGGCGCCCCGCAAAATACCCGCAGAAAGCCGATTGAGGAGTTGAATATCGAGGCCGGTCAACAGTTCATGGAAGAACATGGGCTGTCTGATATTGTTGTGCATGCGCCTTATATCATCAATCTGGGTAATACGATTAAGCCGGAGAATTTCGGCTTTGCTGTCGAATTTCTGCGAGAGGAGATCCGGCGTGCGCAAGCATTAGGGGCAAAACAGATCACACTTCATCCAGGTGCCCATGTAGGTGCCGGCGTCGAAGCCGGAATCAAGCAAATTATAAAGGGGCTGAATGAAGTACTGGATAAAGACCAGATCCCTCAGATTGCATTGGAAACAATGGCCGGAAAGGGAACCGAATTGGGCCGGACCTTCGAAGAATTGGCCGCAATCATCGATGGTGTCACTTTGAATGAAAAACTGTCGGTAACGCTGGATACTTGTCATACCAATGATGCCGGTTACAACATCAAGGAAGATTTTGACGGTGTTCTCAACGAGTTTGACAAAGTAATCGGGCTGGACCGTCTGAAGGTGGTCCATGTCAACGATTCAAAAAATCCTCAAGGCTCCCACAAGGACCGCCATGCCAATATCGGTTTTGGAACCATCGGATTTGAGGCCTTGAATCGGGTTGTCCACCATCCTCAGCTGGAAAAACTGCCGAAGATCCTGGAGACCCCCTACGTTGGAGAGGATAAGAAAACAAAAAAAGCACCATATGGCTTTGAAATTGCGATGCTGAAGGCACAGGTTTTTGATCCGGATTTGTTGGAAAAAATCATGGCGCAATAACTCAAAAGGGAGGCTGAGGCCTCCCTTTTGAGTTATTGCGGCTTTATCAGAGTGTGTCTAAAAACACTGGAGGAATCCGGCTTGTTGCAGGCCTGCCGAAATCAAGGAGTAAAGCGCAGCTTGTGTGGTACAAAGTTACGCATTTACGACACAGGTTGCGGTGAAAAGGACTAAAATAGTTGCCGCCGGAGTTTTCAAACGTGGCCACAAGCCTGTCAGAAAGAAACTGCGCCGGATATTTGTGCCCGTGACACGTTGGTTGTGGTATTTCACCTGATAAAAGAGTTCGCCTGAGTCAGTAGAAATATTTGATCAAAAGCACCCGAGACAGTGGACCGGCAGGAATGAAAAACAGACGACTCCAACCAGAGCCGTCTGTTTTTGGATTTTTTTAGAATTATGCCTGATTCAAGCGGTTGCTGCTGTCTCGGGAACTTCACCGAAGAAGCGCTTGATTTCAGCAGCAGCAGCTTCTGTACAATCGGAAGCGTGGATGACATTTTCATCTTTGTTGATAGCAAAGTCGCCCCGAATCGTTCCCGGTGCCGCCTTCAACCCATCCGTGAAACCGACCATCCCCCGTACCAGTTCAACAGCATTTTCGGCTTCTAAAACCAGATAGATCACCGGGCCGGAAGTCATATAGTCCAGCAAGTCTTCGAAAAACACTTTGTCCTGCAAGTGGGCATAATGAACTTTTGCTGTTTCACGCGGCATCACGCCTATTTGCAGAGCCTTGATCGTCAATTGGCGGTCTTCGAAACGTTGAATGATTCGACCTGCCAATTTTCTCCGGACACCATCCGGTTTGATGATTACTAAAGTTTGTTCCATAACACAACACCCTTTCATTTATCCTGTAGTTTTATGATAGCACTTTTACCTGAATATGAAAACGCATACAGAGACGAAAACAGAAAAAAAGTTAGCTTTCATAAAAAATAATTAGTTTGTAGAATTTATGGGTATTCGAATAGTAGTTTTGGGAGTGCGCCTGTTGACTTTAAAGATGTACTTGTGTATTATTCATCTAGGACACAAGTACAAAATGAATTTATCGTTTGTCGATGGAAGTTTCAGGAATTTTGATGGAATTGTTGGTATAAAAAGCTGCGATTGTCCGCAAGAAAGGGGACTGACGATGGAATTTTCAGATGAACGACCGATTTATATGCAAATCATGGATCTGATCATTCAACAGATCGTTTCACATGAGCTGGCGCCGGGGGCCAAAGTTCCGGCTGTACGGGAGCTTGCCTTGGAGCTGGCCACCAATCCCAATACGGTCCAAAGAGCCTTGCAGGAGTTGGAGCGGGAGCAGATCCTTTATACCCAAAGAGGTCGGGGACGCTTTGTGACCACTGACGAACAGGTCTTGGCAGAATTGGGCGCAGACCGCACGCGTCGGATCATAGAAGAATTTTTACAAAAAATGCAGGGGATCGGTGCGCCCCCCCAACAGGCATTGGCGAAACTGACGGATTTCCTGAAGGAGGAGCAGAAATGAGTCTAATCGAAGTGAAAAATGTCTCTTACCGCAAGGGGCGTAAAACAATCATCGAAAACCTGGATTTTTCTCTTGAAGGAGGAAAGATTGTTGCTCTCTTGGGCGAAAACGGTTCAGGGAAAACGACGATCATGCGGCTGTTGGGAGGGCTGGCATTGAACTGGAAAGGGAGCATTACCATCGACGGAATCCCGGTCGGACCCGCTACCAAAGAGTCGGTCTCTTATTTGGCGGATCCTGGTGATTTTGCATCTGATTTTCAGATTCAACAGGTCTTAAATTTTTACGCTGATTTCTATGAGAATTTTGATATCGGCAAAGCGCAGCAGTTGTTGGGTTTTATGAACTTGGAACCCACTGATAAGTTGAAGGGACTGTCCCGGGGTAATCGTGAAAAGCTGGCATTAGTGGCTACCTTGAGTCGAAAAGCAAAAGTCTATCTATTGGATGAACCTCTCAGCGGGATTGATCTGATGGCGCGGGAGAAAATCATCGAATCCATGCTGCGCTGGTTCGAAGAGGATAGTCTGTTATTGATCACGACTCACCAAATCGCTGAGATTGAAAACATCACCGATGAAGTGATGATCCTGAAAAACGGTCAGCTGGCCTTGCAGGCGGACCTGGAAACGATTCGTGAGAAACAACAGACCGGCCTGGAAGGGATCTATCGTCGGGTGTTGACGAGATAAAGGGGGAACAAAGGATGGGATTCAAAATTTTTCGCCAGCTTTTTCATGAACATTTGAAGCAATATTTGATCGGGTTTCCGATCATTGTGATTATGGAAATGATCTTGGCTTATCAATTAGCTTCTTCTCTGGGAGACTCGCAAAAGGGATTGACTGTATCCGCAACAATTTTTCTTGGCTTCTTGATGATATTTATGTTCTTCTTCTGTGTGATGGAAAACATATCTGCCATGAAAGTCTGGCAAAATCCCCGGTATCGCCTGCTGCCAGTAACTTCTGCCAAATTATATTTTGCAGTTGTCGGCTTTGCAGTATTCAACCAGGTATTGTATTTCGGCTTTTTGGCACTTTCCTGGCTGGGGATTGCTAATTCTTTATTAACAGAAATTAATTGGCCGAATATGGGTGACTATTTTGACATTATTCGAAATGTTTTTGTCTTCTCTGTTTCCTTTTCGGTGATCTGGCAGGCAGCCGGATTGATTACCACAACGATCGCTCAGAACTTCTTTTCCAAACTGCGGCCTTTGATGGGGATTATCGTCTTTCTTTTGTTGACACTTGTCGATGCTGGAATTAGCGGTTTAGGAGAATTCGTGGATGGTTTGCTTTTCGGTGATGTCACCAAGGTCAGTCTCTACTCCTTCCTTGGAAGAGGACCACTGGAAGGCCTCGGTTCGATACTCGGATTGGCATTGGAAATCATTTTGGGGATCTATGTTTTGAAACATTTTGCCGAGGCAGAAAGAAGGAATGAACATGTCTAACGTATTGGAATTGTCGAATATCTGGAAGCGGATCGGCAAAAAAATGATCATCAAAAACGTCGCATTTACGGTCGAAAAGGGCCAAATCGTCGGCTTGCTGGGTCCAAACGGTGCCGGCAAGACGACTTTGATCCGGGTGATCGTAGCCTTGATGCAACTGGATCAGGGAAATATCATGATCAACGGTGTTTCTTTGTCCAAAGAATATAAGGACGCTATCGCACAGGTGGGAGCCATCATTGAAAATCCCGAGTTTTACAATTACATGACCGGCTACGACAACCTGATGCAGTATGTTCGCATGGCGCGGAAAAAAATCACCAAAGCAGAACTGGACGAAGTGATCAAAGCGGTTCATTTGGAAAACAATATCGATCAAAAGGTGAAAACTTACTCTTTGGGGATGCGTCAGCGCCTCGGTGTCGCTCAGGCACTGCTGCACAAGCCGGCACTCCTGGTGCTGGATGAGCCGATGAACGGTCTGGATCCCAAAGGCATGCGGGAATTTCGCGACATGATGCTGACGTTGCGGGACCAGGGGATTTCGGTCCTGGTCTCCAGCCATCAGCTGAGTGACATCGAACAGATCGCCGATCATCTGGTAATCATCCAAAAAGGCGAAGTGACGCATCGGGTCTCGATGGCGGAAATCCAAAAAGGGACGGACAATGTCGTCGAACTTGTCACCACCGATAACACCGCAGCAGAAAAACTGTTGACAGCTTCCGGATTTACCAATCTGCGGATAGACGGCGAGAAGTTGTTCGTGACTACTGCAACAGATACGCGTGTCGAGCTTGCGGCGCTGCTGGTCAATCACGGGATCGGTCTGCTGCAATTGAATCAAAAGGTCAACTCCCTGGAAGAAGTCTTCCTGGAATGGACTGAAGAAGGAGGCTTATAAGATGTTGACACTCGTAAAAAATGAATGGATCAAACTGACCAAAAAGAATTCAACTTGGATCATGCTGGGGATCCTGGTCCTTTTGACCGGTGGCTTGAACTTTCTGACGGGGATGATCTCTGCCCATAAAGCCGGCGCCAATTCGATGTTTTCCTCTCTTTCACAAATGACTTCTTTTTTGAACTTGTTCGTGGTAATCATCGCAGCTTCATCGATTGCTGAGGAATTTTCCCGCGGCACGATCAAATTCTTGCTGATTCGACCTTACTCTCGGACGCAGATTTTTGCAGCGAAGTTTATCAACGCTCTGCTTTTTGCTCTCTTGGGTACCGCACTTCTCTTTGTTACCTGTTTAGGGACTGCCAATCTCTTCATGAAAGCTGAGTCCCCCTTCTTGAAGGCGGGAGGTTTCGGAGATTGGTCTGCTATGAAAGTCGCCTTAGTGACAGCAGCTGTCAATCTGATCTTGATCTTGTTCTACCTGGCATTGACAATGTTTATTTCAGCAGCGATGCGTTCGCAGGCGATGTCCGTCGGTTTGGGTATTGGGATGCTTTTTGGAGCTCCGATTCTCAACAGCATGCTGATGATGGGGCAGCAAAAGTATCCGTGGCTGAAGTGGAATATTTTTAACTCCGTCAATATCAAAGAAACGATCCCGCAACTGGCAGGAGTGAAGTTAGACGCTTACCTGACTCTTGATTTTTGGCAGTCTTTAGGGGCAATCGGTGTCTACGGTATTCTGTTGTATGGCTTTGCCAACTGGATTTTCAGCGCTCGCGACGTGGCCCTGAGCTGATTTTGTAAAAGAGCTGTCAAAACGTCAACGACACCGATTGTTGTGGGTTTCCCTGCGCTTCGTGTCATGATTGTATACTTATGAATCGTACGTCAGACGTTTTGGTTCTTTTCATTAGAAGCTGTCGTAAAGGGACAGCGTATGCGTGTATGAGCGATACTGTACTCTCAGCTTCCGGTAAAACTATGTTCTACCGGTGTTTCCAGACATACCTTAAGTCAAAGAGGCGTTTTCCGAAAATGCGAGGAATTTCGGGAAACGCCTTTTCTTTTGTGGGGATATCTAGTAAAATATCTCATTGAGAAGACTGCGCAGCTTTCGTCTGGGCAAGACTAAAGAGAAAGGAGGAATTATGATGCAAACACCGGTAGTCGTGTTATTGGTAGTCATCGCACTGTTATTGGGTGCTGTGGGCGGTTTCTTTTTGGCCCGTAAATATATGCAAAACTATCTTGAACAAAATCCTCCCATTAATGAGGACATGCTGCGTTCTATGATGATGTCGATGGGGCAAAAGCCTTCTGAGAAAAAGATTCGTCAAATGATGGCGCAAATGAAGGGACAACAAGCTGCCAACAAGAAAAAATAGGCAGAACGTTCTTTTGCATTGTTTACCAGCGGGCTGATTTTCGGCTCGCTGTCTTTTTTTTGCCGCCCGCTAAGTATAACTGTCACTTATGCTCAGCAGGCAGGCGTAAAACCGCAGCGCGCGTTTTTCTGCCAAAAATTGTACCAAAACTCTGACAACGGCGACAATCTTTTCCTGTCGGAGCACTTTTGCAATTATTTTTAGGGAATGTCTGGAAACGTCGGTGGGATCCGGATTTTTGATGCCGGTGGGAATCAATGCGGAAATCTGTGCTTATGAGGGCACGAGGACAGTTTTTATCGCAGATTGTGGTGAAAAGGACTCACTTTTCGGCCGCTTGTGGTTTCGGATATTTCCCAATCAGAAAGAAGGTTGAGTATGTCGATTTTTCGCAAATTGGACTGGTTCTTTAAAAAAGAACGAAAGGCTTATATCATCGGAGTCACCGCTCTGGTACTGGTGGCCTTGGTCCAGTTGATTCCGCCAAAGGTCATCGGGGTCATCATTGATGAGATTGCTGACCGCAATATCCAGATGCGGGTGATTATTTTTTGGATTGTAATCTTGCTTTTGGCAGCTTTGGGGCAGTATCTGTTTCGTTATGTGTGGCGGATGAATATCTGGGGCGGAGCAGCTCGTCTGGAAAAGGATCTGCGGCGCCAGCTCTTTGATCATTTTACCAAGATGGATCATGTTTTTTACCAGGAACATCGTACCGGGGATTTGATGGCCCACGCCACCAATGACCTGAATGCGATCCAAAACGTTGCCGGGGCCGGTATTCTGACTTTTGCCGATTCCTTTATCACCGGTGGCGCAACAATCATTGCGATGGTCATCTTCGTGGATTGGCGTCTGACCTTGATTGCCTTATTGCCGCTGCCTTTGTTGGCAGTAACCTCACGAGTCCTGGGCTCCAAGCTGCATGACGCCTTTCGGGATTCTCAAGAAGCGTTTTCCGATATCAATGACAAGACGCAGGAGAGCATTACCGGCATCAAAGTCATCAAGACATTTGGTCAAGAGCGAGAAGACCTGGCGGATTTTCAAAAGAAGATTGATAATGCGATTGTTAAAAACCGCCGGGTCAATTTTCTGGATGCCTTGTTCGACCCTTTTATCACTGTGATCATCGGGATCAGTTACGTCATCACCATCATCGTCGGTGGTCATTTTATCATGGCTGGAACGATTACGATCGGTCAGATGGTTTCATTTATCAGCTATATCGGGATGCTGGTTTGGCCGATGTTTGCGATCGGACGTCTCTTCAACGTACTGGAGCGGGGCAATGCCAGCTATGATCGAGTGGCGGAACTGCTGCAAAAGACGACCCACATCATTGAAAAAGCCGACGCCGTCACTACTCCTGCCAAAGGCGATATCAATGTAGCGATTGCAGCGTTCACTTATCCGGATGAGCCTGAGAAAGCCACCTTGCAGCAGATCAAGTTTGCGATTTCTGAAGGCGAGACCTTGGGCATCGTAGGCAAAACCGGTGCCGGAAAAACAACGGTCTTGAAGCTTTTGATGCGGGAATACGACGACTACTCGGGAAAGATCACTTTCGGCGATATCGACATCAAAGATTACGCATTGGATGCCCTTTTGCCGGCCATCGGGTATGTACCGCAGGATCATTTTTTGTTCTCCATGACAATCCGGGACAATATCCGCTTTGCCGAGCCTAAGCTTACGCAAGACAAAGTCGAAGCCGCGGCGGCACTGGCTGCGATCGATGAAGACATCAAAACGCTGCCGCAAGGGTATGATACGATGGTAGGCGAACGGGGCGTTTCCCTTTCCGGTGGGCAAAAGCAGCGGATCTCCATTGCCCGTGCGCTGGTGGTTGATCCTGAACTCTTGATCTTGGACGATGCTTTGTCGGCGGTGGATGCCAAAACCGAGGAAGCAATCTTGTCGGGATTGAAGCGTTATCGTAAGGATAAGACCACCATCATCGCTGCTCATCGACTGAGTTCGGTGATGCATGCCAAGGAGATCATTGTCTTGGATGAAGGGCAGATCATCGAAAGAGGCAGCCACGAGGAGTTGCTGGCATTAGGCGGCTGGTATCATCGAATGTGGGAACGTCAGCAACTGGAGGCTAAAATCGAAGGAGGGGTCACAGAATAATGGAAGAAAATCAATCAGCCTGGTCCAAATCGATTCCCTTTTCGGAACAAAAAGTGATTATTAAGCGCATGTTTAAATTTGCGAAACCCTTCCGTAAGACTTTTTTTGCGGCAGTCTGTTTTGCGCTGCTGCTTTCGGTGGTCAACGTGTTGTTACCGCGGATCATCCAAACCTTCATGGATGATTACCTGACTCCTAAAACAGCAACAACCAAGGTCATCTGGTTTTTTGCGGCTTTATATTTTTTCGGTGTCCTCATGAAGGCGGTCATTTGGTTTTATCAGTGGTTCATGTATTCCATGGCGTCACTGCGAACTTATCAATATGTCCGGACGAAATTATTTGAAAAACTCCATACGCTGGGGATGCGCTATTTTGATCAGACGCCGGCGGGTTCCATCGTTTCGCGGGTATCCAATGATACGGAAACACTGTATGAATTCTGGTACGTCTTTTTAATGTTACTGACCGGAGTGTTTGCGGTTGTTTCATCTTTTATTGCGATGTTTCAGATTTCGCCGAAGATCGCACTGGCAAATCTGGTTTTTTTGCCGATTCTCCTGGTAGTGATCTGGTATTATCAAAAATACAGTTCGCGGATCTATCGACGGATGCGGGAAAAACTCAGTCAATTGAACACCAAATTGAACGAATCAATTTCAGGAATGCAGATCATTCAGCAGTTTCGTCAGGAAGCCCGGTTGAATGAGGAGTTCGAGACCATCAATGATGATTACTTGAAGACTCGATTTGCCATGATTAAAACCAACTCGTTGCTTTTGTCGCCGATCATCAACTTCTTATATGCGATTGCCATTGCTTTGTCGCTAAGCCTCTTTGGGATCGACGCGTTGCATTCTCCGGTGGAAGTTGGCCTGATCTATGCGTTTACAACTTATGTCCAAGCTTTCTTCAATCCGATGAGTCAGATGATGGATTATCTTTCTGTCTTTACTGACGGGATCGTAGCCTCCAGCCGGATCTTGCGGATCATGGACGATGAAGAGTTCACCCCCCGACAAAATCCCGGGGCGGATCAGATCATTAAAGAAGGCAAGATTGAATTTCGAAATGTCAGCTTTTCCTACGACGGGCAGCAGAACGTCTTAAAAAACATCTCCTTTGTCGCAAATCCCGGAGAAACGGTAGCATTGGTGGGGCATACCGGCAGCGGTAAAAGCTCGATCATCAATGTGTTGATGCGTTTTTACGAATTCACGGAAGGACAGATCCTGATTGATGACCGGGACATTCGGGAGTACTCGATTGAAGAGCTGCGGCAAAAAATGGGTTTGGTCTTGCAGGATGCTTTCATGTTTTATGGCGATATTTCCGATAATATCCGTCTGCTGAACCCGGCAATCACGGATGAACAGGTGCGGGAAGCCGCTCGTTTTGTGCAAGCTGATAAGTTTATTGAAGGACTGCCCGGCGCATATCACGCCAAAGTGATTGAACGAGGTGCCGGTTATTCCAGTGGGCAGCGGCAGTTGATTTCATTTGCCCGGACGATGGTCACGAACCCGAAGATTCTGGTGTTGGACGAGGCAACCGCCAATATCGATACCGAAACGGAAGGGCTGATTCAGGAAGGTTTGGCGAAAATGCGCCGTGGCCGGACTACGATTGCCATCGCCCATCGGCTGTCAACAATCAGAGATGCCGATACAATCCTGGTCCTGGATAAAGGACGGGTAGTTGAACGGGGAAATCATGAGACTTTGCTGGCGCAAGAGGGATTGTACGCAGATATGTATAAGCTGCAATCAGCAGAAGATTAGGGCGTGTCTAAAAACTTCAGCTTCAAAAACCGTCGAAAACAGCTGAACGCCGCCACTCTTGGCTTTTGTCAAGAGTGGCGGCGTTCTTTGGTTTCGGCAATGGTTGCTCTCGGGTGTATTTGGGCTGGTTTTGAGGTGATAGGTGTGCTAAAAATCCACCAGGTCGAGTTTTCTGAGCAGTTGGATGATCAGCTTTGCCGTCAACCCCCAAATCGGACCGTATTGACTTTCAAAGACATAAATTTCTTCGAAGGCATTGCCCCAGGGCTCGTGGTAATGCAATGGCAGCTCCAATTTATCAGCCGGCAGATACCATGTTTTTTCATGAGTGTCCGGATCCTCCCTGTACGGATGAATCAAAATCGGACACAGATAGCGCTTGGGCGGATTTTCGATGAAATAGGCAAGCGGGAGTGTGAACACCTCGGCAACTTCAGCCGGTGCCGGTACAAGATTAGCGAGGTCTTTTTCCGGAATTTCTCCGACAAAGGCAGAAATCCGGGTGCCGCTGGAAATCAGCAGTGTATCCAGCTCTCCCCAGACGTTTTCAGCAGGAACAACGATACCCAGCTCTTCAAAGGTTTCTCTTAGGGCCCCGCTGCAGGGAGAAGTATCTTGCGGATCTACCTGACCGCCGGGAAAGCAGATTTCGCCGCCTTGACGAATGGCTGCTGTTCTTTTTTCGAAAAGCAGCTGCCAGCTGTCTGTTTCGTATGCAATCAAGGGCAGAAAGACGGCAGCGTGAAACCAGCGTTCAAGGCCATCAATGCCTGGCGGTGAAGCCAGTGCGTGTCGGACTTTTTTTGAAAAATGTTCGTTCATTGTGATCCCTCCGACCACATCATAGCAAATCGATGACCTCGTAGAAATGAAAGGCCGCTTTTGAAATCATTAAAAATACAATGAGGGGTCTTATTTACCTGAATAAAATACCGAGGGAAATCTAATTTAAAGTCTTTTTTACTTTATTTCGAAAAAGCGTTGACAGCGTTTTCTTCATTTGTTACGATATACATGAATTAAATAGACGTTTTTAAATCCGGATAGTGATTGTGAAGAACAAGCTAAACCTGATGAAGCCACTTATTTCGTGCGCATTCATTGGGTTTTTTTTCTATGCTGCCGCTGCTTTTTCGGCAGAAAAAAATTTTAAAAATAACATAGTGTAAGCGTTGACACTAAGAGTTAGATTGTTTATCATTTAGATGTGATAGTAATTAGAAAATTATTATAATAATCGTTCTAAAATGAACGGTCGGGGGCTAAAAAATGAAAATCGTCAAGATTCTAAATAACAATGTAGTTTTGACGAAGGATGAAAAAGATAACGAAATCATCGTGTCCGGTCGCGGATTGGCCTTTCAAAAAAAGTGCGGCGATTTCATTGAAGAAGAGAAGATCGACAAACGTTATCGACTGAGTGATTCGAGTGCTTCCCAGCGATTTCAGGAGTTGTTGATGGATGTCCCGGTTACGTATCTGGAACTGGCAACAAAAATCATTGACGAAGCCAAAGCAGAGTTGTCCGCCCCGTTGAACGATTCGGTCTATATCTCCATCACCGATCATTTGTATACCGCGATTCAGCGGGTAAAAAAAGGGATTCGCCTGCGCAACCTGTTGTTGTGGGATATCAAGCGGTTTTTCCCGGATGAATTTGCAATCGGCCAAAAAGCCGTAGCCATGATCAAAAAAAGATACCGTTTGGACCTTGGTGAAGATGAAGCCGGTAATATCGCTTTGCACCTGGTCAACGCCCAAACCGAAACAGAACATCAGGACGTTTATGAAATGACTGAGTTGATGCAGGAAATCATCCAGATTGCCAGCTATTATTTCAAAACCCGCTTCGATGAAGAATCAGTCTACTTTTATCGTTTTACCACCCACTTACGATTTTTTGCTTCTCGGATTATGAGCGGCAAGCAGTACCGGGATGAGACAGATGAAGAATTGCTGCTTATCATTCAGCGGAAATACCGCAATGCTTACCATTGCGTTTTGAAGATTCAGCAGTTCATCACTGAAAAGTACCATTACGTGATGAGTAATGACGAAAAATTATACCTGACAATCCATCTGGCCAGACTGGTCCAGAAGGCGAATCAGTGATAATCATATTATCGGGAGGAGGGCAGAGGTTCACCCGCAGGAAAAGGTTGTCTGCATTTATTTATTTTCTACATACCAATAAGGAGGGAAAATTGTGGGAAAATATCGAGATTTAGCTGAAAAAATCGTTGCAAATGTTGGGGGCAAGGAGAATATCAACAGTTTGACTCATTGTATCACCCGACTGCGTTTCAAATTGAAAGATGAAGGAAAAGCCAATGATGATGTCCTGAAGAATATGGATGGTGTCGTGACTGTTATGAAATCCGGCGGACAATACCAAGTGGTTATCGGTAATCATGTGCCGGCAGTTTACGAAGATGTAATCGATGTGGCAGGAATCTCGGCCGACAGTGGCGGTGAGGCCTCCGGAGGCAATATCTTCAACCGGATCATCGACATTTTGAGCGGCTGTTTCCAACCATTTTTGGGAGCGCTGTCAGCAGCGGGTATGGTAAAAGGTCTGAATGCTCTGCTGGTGTTTATTTCGACTCAAAGCGGCTGGTTTGAATACACGACGACCGGTGGGACTTACATGATGCTCAATGCTATCGGTGATGCAATCTTCTTCTTTATGCCGGTGATTGTCGGTTACACTGCTTCACGCAAGTTTGGTTTGAACACGATGGTTGGGATGGTTATCGGGGCAGCTTTATGTTATCCGGGGATCCAGGCCGGTGCTTTGGCTGGTATGTATCCTGACGGCGCAGCCCACAGCCTGTTCGGACTGCCTGCTTATGAAACTTTCTTGGGTATTCCATGGGTTGCCGGGAACTACACCAGTTCCGTGATGCCCGTTATCTTTATCGTAGCTTTTGCAGCTCAAATCCAAAAAATCGCCAAGCGGGTGATTCCGGAACTTGTACAAACGTTCTTTGTTCCGTTTTTCGTATTGTTGATTGCTTTGCCAATCGGATTTTTAGTGATTGGGCCGATCATCTCCGGTGCAACTGATTTGCTGAGTCTGGGCTTCAACAGCTTGATGAACTTCTCACCGGCGTTGTACGGGTTGGTCTTGGGGGCTTTGTGGCAGGTCTTGGTTATCTTTGGGCTTCACTGGGCCGTGGTACCGATGGCGATCATGCAGATCACCGAAACCGGTATGAGCCAGGTGTTGGCAGGATCATTTGCTGCCAGCTTCGCACAAACTGCAGTTATCATTGCGATGTTCTTCAAACTGAAAGATAAAAAACTCAAAACTTTGGCGATTCCGGCGATCATTTCCGGTATCTGCGGGGTGACTGAACCGGCTATCTACGGTTTGTCCCTGCCGAAGAAAAAACCATTCATCATGTCCATGATCGGTGCGGCTGTCGGCGGTATGATCATGATGATGAACGGCGCAACTTCTTATCAAATGGGCGGCTTGGGCGTCTTTGGGATCGTCAGCTATATTGCACCAGATGGCAACGCTCAGTACGCATGGACTGCAATCATTGCTTTACTGGTTGCTATGGCGATCAGTTTCACATTGACTTTTGTCTTCTGGAAAGATGACTATGTTGAAGCAGCAGAAACCGAACCGCAAATGCAGGTCCGTAAAGAAATCGTGACGGCACCGGTTCAAGGCGCAATCATGCCATTGTCTACTTCAAAAGATGAAGCTTTTGCACAAGGTGTTTTGGGTAAAGGTGTAGTGATTCATCCGGAAAAAGGTGAAGTCGTAGCGCCATTTGACGGGACCGTCATGACCTTGTTCCCGACCAAGCATGCGATTGGACTCGTATCTGATAACGGCTTGGAACTATTGATTCACATCGGCTTGGATACGGTTCAATTGAACGGGGAACACTTCACTGCATATGTGAAACAAGGGGATCACGTGAAACGTGGCCAAAAATTGGTGACCTTTGATATCGCGGCTATTCAACAAGCCGGTTACAGTGTTGAAACGCCGGTTATTGTTACCAATGCGGGAGATTATCTGGATATCATCGAAAGCGATAAAACCGCCGTTAACGGTGACGATGAGCTGATCACTGCGTTGGCATAAGTAACGAAAAAAGCAAAAAAAATTAGAGGACCAGCTGTGCTGGCCTCTAATTTTTCGCCGCTTTTACTCTCAATTGGGACGAAAAGAGTCCTTGAATTGGACGACTTTTTCCACAGGGCCTTCTGTCATGACGGCCGAAGAAGTTTTGCGCTTGTCAATCTGCTCACCCATTTCGATGAGATGATTGAGGTTATGAGGGTAATTGTCGGCAAATACACAACTGTACAAGAGGTCCAAAAGATAACAGACAGACTTATTGATGGAGAAATTGCCGATCTTGGAATACAAACGCTCGCGAGTTGTCAATCGCAGGCAGGAATCACCGATATCAGCAAGGGTATTTTCTCCGATGCTGGTGATGACGATCACAGGGATCTGCCGTTGTTTGAGGATGCGGGCGACCTGAACCAAGCCGGTATTTTCACCGGTGTAAGAAATCAAAAGGCCGCAACTGTTGTCAGGGAGATTATAGGCTTCGTAAGAACCTTCTCCTGAGGCGTTGTGGGTCACCATTTTGCCGATCCGGTTCATCTTCAGTGCGAAATCCTGAGAAATCAGACGGTTGGCATTGCTGCCGAAAATTTTGATGTGTTCGGCCTGCAGCAGCAGTTGCTTCGCCGTGTTCAGCTGATCATGATCCACCAATGCGAGGGTATCTTCAATGGTCGACAGCTCCAGGGCTGCCATCTTTTTAGCGATTGTCATGATCCCGTCGGTTACCGAAAAAGGCAGATTGGCGTCCACCTCTTGGAAGTGGCCGCTCAGATAATCTTCTTCTTTCAGGTAGTCTTCTTTCAACTGGACCCAGCCGCTATAGCCGAGTTTTTTGGCTACACGGATCAAAGTCGATGGATGAACAAAATTTTCATCCGCCAGCTGTTGCACAGTCATCGATGACAGACGCTGCGTTTGGCTTAGTACAAAGTTCACCAGCTGCTGTTCGGCAGGTGAAAAGGAAGTATTCATCATTTTTTCACGTATCAGCACATGATCACCTCGTTTATTTACGATAATTATAGATGATTTGAGAATTTTTTAATAGGCAAAATCTAACATTTACAGGGAAAAAGGTAATGGCATTCACGATTATTTACAAATTAGCGGGTGGTTCCCAAGAAAATTGTAAATACCATTGCAATTTATGTTCGAAATCTGGTGGGAGTAATTTACATAGGAGATAATGAATATGTAAAAAGAAACTGTCGCAACAAGGACAGGCAGTCGCCTGGTGGTCCAGTGGTCCGCCGGTTCGGCAGCATTCAATCCAAATAACAATAAGAAAATACAATAAAAGAGCAGAAAAGGAGAGAAACAGATGGCTAATGGTGTAAAAATCGCAACAATCGGTGGGGGTTCCAGTTATACACCGGAATTGATGGAAGGCTTTATCAAACGCTATGACGAACTGCCGATCCGTGAGATCTGGCTGGTTGATATCGAGGCTGGGCGTGAAAAATTGGAAATCGTCGGGAAAATGGCTCAGCGGATGTGGGATGCCTCACCATATGATGTAAAAGTTCATTTGACATTGGATCGCCGGGAGGCACTGAAGGATGCCGATTTTGTAACGACCCAGTTTCGTGTCGGTCTCTTGGATGCACGAGTCAAAGATGAGCGGATTCCGGCGTATTACGGAATGATTGGCCAAGAGACTAACGGCGCCGGCGGGATGTTCAAGGCCTTTCGGACGGTTCCGGTGATCCTCGATATTGTTGAAGATATGAAAGAGCTGTGCCCGAATGCCTGGCTGGTGAATTTTGCCAATCCAAGCGGCATGGTGACAGAAGCAGTGGTCCGCTACGGAAAATGGGACAAAGTCATCGGATTGTGCAATGTGCCGGTGATGGCGACTATGTTGGAGCCGGGACTAATCGGCAAAGAGACGGATGAGCTGATCTATAAGTTTGCCGGGTTGAATCATTTCCACTGGCACAAAGTCGCAGATTCTCACGGCAATGATGTCACAATGGAACTAATTGATAAAATGTACCAAGAAGACAATGGTCTGCCGAAAAATATTTACGATATCCCGTTTCAGCGGGAATTGCTGGAACAGATGAAAATGATCCCTTGCGCATACCACCGCTATT
The DNA here is from genome assembly GCA_027692465.1 of Enterococcaceae bacterium OF42-14pH9A. Taxonomy (GTDB): domain Bacteria; phylum Bacillota; class Bacilli; order Lactobacillales; family Enterococcaceae; genus Enterococcus_C. The sequence goes on from JAQEYU010000001.1 coordinate 342,454, forward strand.
ATTACCAAGAAGAAGAAATGCTGAACCACGCGCTGGAAGAATACCAAACAATCGGCACGCGCGCCCAACAGGTGAAAAAGACCGAGCAGGAATTATTCGAGCTGTATAAAGATCCGCATCTGGCTCACAAACCGGAACAGTTGGAGCAGCGAGGCGGCGCCTATTATTCAGATGCAGCCTGTGAAACCATTGCTTCAATCTACGCCAATAAACAGACCCAGATCGTTGTGTCCACCAAAAACAACGGAGCTGTGCCGGATCTGCCGGCTGACTGTGTTGTCGAAGTGACAGCCTATGTTGGTGGTCAAGGTGCCCGTAATGTGGCCTTTGGGGAGCTTCCGACAGCAGAACGCGGCTGGTTGCAGGTGATGAAGGCTATGGAATTGTTGACGATTGAAGCAGCTGTGACTGGTGATTACGGAACGGCACTGCAAGCCTTCACGTTGAATCCACTGGTGACTTCCGGTACGACTGCCAAACGGGTCATGGATGAATTGTTCATCGCCCATAAACAATACCTGCCGAATTTCAAGGAAACCATTGAACGCTTGGAAAAAGAAGGAATCGAGGTGCAGGACGAAGTTGCCCGCAACCTGGATGCTGTAAAGGTGTGACAATTATGACCGGAAAAATCATCTTCTTAGACGTGGACGGCACGTTGGTAAATTACGAGAATCAGCTGCCATCTTCTGCAGTCGAGGCGGTCCATGCCGCGCAGGCAAAAGGCAATCTGGTTTTCACCGTGACCGGCCGCAGCAAAGCTGAAATGTATCAAGAAATTCTGGACATCGGTTTTGACGGTTATATCGGCGGCAACGGCAGCTATATCGAGGCCGGGAAACAAGTGATCAAAGAAGTCACGCTTTCGGAAGCGGATACCCGCCGCATCGTGGACTGGTTGCAGGATCGGGGACTGGAATTTTACTTGGAAGCCAACAGCGGCCTGTATGCCAGCCGCAATTTCGAAGAGCGGGGCCAGGGAACGATTCAGGAATATTCCGATCGAAAAGGCAAGGGTCGGGATACGACGGTTCGCCAAGTTTTCCCGGAAATGATCTTTGATGCCCCTTTGTATCGGGAAGACATCAACAAAATCAGTTTTATTTTGGACGACTATCAGGATTACTTGGATGCGCAAGCAGAATTCCCGGATTATAAATTAGGAACTTGGGGCGGCGTTGGTGAAAAGGCGCTATTCGGTGATATTGCGCTGGGAAATATCGACAAAGCTGTTGCCGTAGATGAACTGCTGACTTATCTCGAGATTCCGGTTGCAGACAGCTATGCCTTTGGAGACGCCAAAGTTGATATCCCGATGCTGGAACATTGCGGAACCGGGATCGCCATGGGCAATGGCGGACCCGAGATCAAAGAAACGGCGGATTATATCACCGCCTCAGTGGATGATAACGGTCTATGGCAAGCATTTAAGCATTTTGATTTGATGTAGTAAAAACGGGGCGACCCGAAATCATAAAAGAAGCAGGAAAGAGGTAACGAAAATGGGATTTCGTAAAGATTTTTTGTGGGGTGGCGCAACCGCTGCCAATCAATGTGAAGGGGGATACAATGAAGGCGGTCGTGGCCTAGCCAATGTGGATGTGGTCCCGATTGGCAAGGATCGCTTCCCGGTGATTGCCGGCGAAATGAAGATGTTTGATTTTGATGATGAACATTTTTATCCTGCCAAAACCGCAATCGATATGTATCATCATTGGAAAGAAGACATCGCACTTTTTGCGGAGATGGGCTTCAAAACTTACCGTTTGTCCATCGCCTGGTCGCGGATCTTTCCAAAAGGTGATGAAAAAGAGCCGAACGAAGAAGGCTTGAAATTCTATGAAGATATTTTCAAAGAGTGCCGCAAATACGATATCGAACCGTTGGTGACCATCACTCACTTTGACTGTCCGATGCATTTGATCAAAGAGTATGGTGCATGGCGCAGTCGCGAATTGGTGGGCTTTTACGAAAATCTCTGCCAGGTGATCTTCAACCGCTACAAAGGATTGGTCAAATATTGGCTGACTTTCAACGAGATCAACATGATTCTCCATGCACCATTCATGGGTGCGGGGTTGTACTTTGAAGAAGGCGATGACAAGGAACAGGTCAAATTCCAAGCAGCTCATCATGAACTGTTGGCTTCAGCGATCGCAACGAAAATCGCTCATGAAGTGGATCCGGAAAATAAAGTCGGCTGTATGTTAGCTGCGGGGGCATATTACCCGTACAGCTGCAAGCCGGAAGATGTCTGGGCTTCGCGGCAGGATGATCGGGAAAACTATTTCTTCATCGATGTTCAATCGCGCGGAGAATATCCAGCATATGCTTTAAAAGAAATGGCCCGCAAAGGCATCGAGATCAAGATGGAAGAGGGTGATCGAGAACTTCTGAAGGCTCACACGGTTGATTTCATTTCCTTCTCGTATTATTCCTCCCGCGTATCAACGACTGATCCGGAATTGTTGGATCAAACGGCCGGCAATATTTTTGCTTCAGTCAAAAATCCGTATCTGAAAGCTAGTGAATGGGGTTGGCAGATCGATCCGCTGGGTTTGCGGATCACCTTGAATGATATTTATGACCGTTATCAAAAACCGCTGTTTATCGTAGAAAACGGCTTGGGAGCAGTAGATACGCCTGATGCTGAAGGCTATGTGGCAGACGACTATCGGATTGATTACCTGGCAGCTCATATTGCTGCGATGAAGGATGCTGTTGACGAAGACGGTGTCGACCTGCTGGGATACACCACCTGGGGTTGTATTGATTTGGTTTCTGCCGGAACCGGCGAAATGAAAAAACGGTATGGCTTTATCTACGTGGATCGCGACAACGAAGGCAACGGTACTTTGGCCCGCAGCAAGAAAAAATCCTTTGATTGGTACAAACAAGTAATAGCTTCAAACGGCGAAGACTTGAGCAACAAATAAGACGATTAAAAGTTTTTAAAAAGACGAAAGACAGCAGCAATTCCTGCTGTCTTTTTGATCCGTGAACCAAGGTGAATCCGCGATAAAAATGAAGCAGGACGCTGAAATCAGCAAAGGGAGGAAAAACAATGGCATTTTCAAAAGACTTTTTATGGGGCGGTGCAACGGCCGCCAATCAATATGAAGGCGGCTATCTTTCAGGTGGGAAAGGGCTCAGCACGTTAGATGCGATTACCGGTGGCAACCAGGATCAGCCGCGGATGATTACTTTCAAAACCAAAGAGGGCAAGATTGAACGAGTGACCAGAGAGCAGAGCTTGCCGGAAGGTGCGCTCGGCTATGTAGATCCGGAACAATATTATCCAAGCCATGTTGCAACTGATTTTTATCATCATTGGAAAGAAGACATCGCTTTGTTCGCCGAAATGGGCTACAAATGTTTCCGAATGTCTATTTCCTGGGCTCGTATTTGTCCAAAAGGCAACGAAGAAATCAATGAAGAGGGTCTGGCCTTTTATGATCGGATTTTTGATGAGTTGAACAAATATGGAATTGAGCCGGTAGTCACTATCAATCACTTTGATATTCCCATGTACTTGGCTGATGAATACGATGGTTGGATGGATCGGCGGGTCGTGGATTATTTCGTCTTTTTCTGTGAGACGGTCTTCAACCGCTACAAAGGCAAGGTCAAGTACTGGATGACCTTCAATGAAATCAACTTTTTGCGCAGCTGGACCCAGATCGGAATTCATGACAACAGTAAGCCAAAACGTTGGCAGGCGATGCACCATCTTTTTGTTGCCAGTGCCAAAGCGGTTTTGAAAGGGCACGCGATCGATCCTGAGAACAAGATTGGGATGATGGTCGCCTATATCCCAAGCTATCCGATGACAGCTGATCCTAAAGATGTATTTGCAGCACTGCAGTTCAATCGGGATCAGGAATCCTTTATCGATGTGCAGGTCAAGGGCTATTATCCGGCCCATCGCATCAAAGAATTTGAACGGGAAAATATCGTCATTGAAAAACAGACCGGCGATGACGAACTGATTGCCAAGGGAACTGTTGATTATATCGGCTTCAGTTACTACATGTCTACCGCCTCGACGGCAGATCCGGATAAAGTGAAATATGTCGGAGGCAACCAGATGCCGGCGGTCAAAAATCCGTATCTGACAGAATCCGACTGGGGCTGGGCAGTGGATCCGCTGGGTCTGCGGATCTCCTTGTGTAAGCTTTATGATCGTTACAATGTGCCGCTGTTCATCGTGGAAAATGGTTTTGGCGCAGTGGATGTGGTGGAATCTGACGGCAGCATCGATGACGATTACCGGATCCAGTATTTTCATGATCATATAAAAGCGATGAAGGATGCAGTGGAACTGGACGGTGTCGATTTGATGGGCTATACCCCATGGGGCTGCATCGATTTGGTATCAGCCGGCACTGGCGAAATGAAGAAACGCTACGGCTTTATCTACGTGGATCTGGATGATGAAGGTAATGGCACCTTGGACCGCAGCCGTAAAAAATCTTTCCATTGGTACAAAAAAGTGATTGCAAGTAATGGAGAGGATCTGAGCAATTAAGTAGCAGGATCCGGAACCTACTATATTATTAACAGACAATAATCATGACTCTGCCTCCCATTGCCGGGGCAGAGTTTTTTTAGTGGTTTTATGGCGGGGAGAGTGCTTTTTCAGCCGTTGTTCTTTGTGAAGAAATCGTGATTTTCCGACAGAAACCTTGTCATTTGTGAAAGTCAGAGATAAACTGCTTCACAAAAAAGTCATAATTCCTTATAAAAAAGTTCTTTAGTTTGTTCAAGAAGACCTTTAGTTTGTTTCTTCTTTCCGACTGATGGAAGCGGTAAACTGTCTATGGATCGAGTGAGAGGGTTTTCATCCGAAGCCACTCGACAATCGGAAAGGAGCTGAAATAATGAAAAAGAAGAAAAAAGGCGGTTTTCTGGAGAATGTCTGGCGCTACAAGGCATTGATCCTGATGGCACTGCCGGGATTTATCTGGTTTATCTTCTTCTTCTACATCCCTGTATTGGCAAACGTGGTGGCCTTTAAAGATTTCCACTATTCGCCGAACGGGTTTATCGACGCCTTGATGACAAGTAAGTGGGTAGGATTTGACAACTTTAAATTCCTGTTCTCTTCCAGTGATGCTTGGCTGATCACCCGTAATACGCTGGTATACAATATTGTATTTTTAGCATTCAATTTATTCTTTGCTATTTCATTTGCAATCGTTATGAGTGAATTGCGGAACAAACGACTGGTGAAGGTGTATCACACCATGTCACTTCTGCCGTACTTCTTATCATGGGTTGTAATCAGCGCCTTTGTTTATGCTTTCTTGAGTCCTGACAAAGGGATTGTCAATCAATGGTTGACCTCTGGTGGACATGAACAGATTAACTGGTATGCTGATCCAAAATGGTGGCCGTTCATCTTCGTCTTCCTGAATGTCTGGAAGGGGTTGGGCTACAACAGTATCATCTATTATGCTTCCGTAATGGGAATCGACCCGACATACTACGAAGCAGCGATGGTAGACGGCGCCAGCAAATGGCAGCAGATCAAAAACGTCACGATTCCGCAAATTTTGCCGATGATGACAGTACTCTTAATTATGAATATTGGTGGGATTTTCCGAGCTGATTTTGGGATGTTCTATACGGTTCCGAGAAATTCAGGGGCGCTGTATCAAGTCACCACTGTATTGGACACATACATTTACAACGGCTTGACCGCTACCGGTGATATCGGGATGACAGCAGCTGCCGGTTTGTATCAATCAGCAGTCGGTGCGGTACTCTTGTTATTGGCGAATTTGGTGGCCCGCAAGATCGAACCGGATTCCGCATTATTCTAAGGAGGAAATGAACTTGAAAAAGAAAAAAGTTTACAACGTCCAAGTTCGCTCCTTCAGTCCGGGAGTGAATCTGTTCTTCAATATTGTGATTGCGATCTTTGCACTTTCTTGTGTGCTGCCTTTCTTCTTTGTTGTGATGATTTCACTGACAAACGAACAGTCACTGGCAGCTAACGGCTATTCATTCTGGCCGGAAGAATTCTCATTAGCCGCCTACAAGTATATTTTTGCCGGCGACATGAGCCGTAAAATATTCCAATCGTTTGGGATTACTGTTTTTATCACAGTTGTCGGGACCTTTGTTAATGCGACGATGACTTCGCTTTATGCCTATGCGATTTCACGTTCCAACTTTCCCTTCCGTAAATTTTTTACCGTCTTCGCATTGATTACGATGCTGTTTACTCCGGGGATGGTAGCCAACTATTTGGTAGTGACCAATCTGCTGAACATGCAGGATACCGTCTTGGCTTTGATTTTGCCGCTGGCGTTGGGACCATTCAATATTTTGGTGATGCGCACCTTCTTTAAAAAGACGATTCCAGACAGTATCATCGAATCTGCTAAAATTGATGGTGCTACTGAGATAAAAATCTTTACGAGTATCGTATTACCCTTGGCGGTACCGGGTATTGCAACGATCAGTTTGTTTGCCGCTCTTGGTTATTGGAACGACTGGTTCAATGCCTTGCTGTATATCCAAAAAGATGAGCTGGTTCCGCTGCAGTATCTGTTGATGCGAATCATGAACAACTTGGATTATCTGGCGAAAAATGCCGGTGCCAGCGCACAGATCCAAGGTGGCTTGGCAGCCCTTCCGAGTGAATCTGCTCGAATGGCAATTACGGTTGTCGCTACTTTGCCGATTGCTCTGACCTATCCGTTCTTCCAAAAATACTTTGTCGGCGGATTGACTATCGGTGGTGTCAAAGAGTAATTTTATCAATTTAACAGCTGAAGGCGTGTGTCAGGACAAAGCTGTGCTCCAGGTGAGGTCATTTCTTCATCGGAGGCGGCCGCGTTCTTTCACATCACCCTTTTAAGCAAAATAAATAGGAGGAATTTCAATGAAAACGTGGAAAAAAGCACTGGGAATCGCTGCAGTCAGCGCCATGACTTTGGGATTGGCGGCTTGCGGCAATTCAAACAATGACGCCAAAGACTCAGACAAAGGCGGTTCTGACAATGGTACTGTTACACTGAAAATGTACCAAGTCGGTGACAAGCCGGAAAACTATGACAAATTGATGGAGATCGCCAACAAGCGGATCAAAGACAAAATCAATGCCACTGTTGATATCCAATACGTTGGTTGGGGCGATTGGGATAAAAAAATGGCTGCGGTTATTGCATCCGGTGAAGCGTATGATGTATCATTTGCCTTCCAATATGTTCCAAATGCGCAAAAAGGTGCGTTTGCCGATTTGAGCGAACTTTCTCAGAAATATGCAAAAGAATACATGGAACAACTTCCTGACATGTATATCAAAGGGAATGAAATCAACGGCAAATTGTATGCGATTCCGGTTTATGGGAACGCATGGGCACAACAAATGCTGACTTTCAATAAACAATATTTGGATAAATACAATATCGATATTTCAAAAGTAGACGGTTCTTATGAATCAGCTACTGAAGTTTTGAAACAATTCCATGAAAAAGAACCAAATATTGCGGCTTTTGCAATCGGTCAAAGTTTCAAAGCTTCTTACAACTATGATTATCCATTAGGTAAAGATTATCCATTTGCAGTCAAACTGGATGACGAAAAAAATCCTAAGATCATCAACCGTTACGAAGACCCTGAATTCATGAAAGTTTTGAAAACAATGCATGAATGGTACAACGAAGGCTTGATTCCGACAGATGCTGCAACGAACACTACCGGTTATCCGTTGGAAAGTAATACTTGGTTCATGCGTGAAGAAACACAAGGTCCGGTTGACTACGGCGATACGATTTTGACGAATGCTGCCGGCCAACCACTGGTATCTAAACCATTGACTGAACAATTGAAATCTACCGGTCAAGCACAAATGGCAAACTTTGTTGTCGGAAATGCCTCCAAACACAAAGAAAAAGCTGTTGAATTCCTGAACCTGTTGAATACGGATGCTGAGCTGTTGAACGGCCTGGTATACGGTGTCGAAGGGGAACAATGGGAAAAAGTCGGCGACGACAAACTGAAATTGTTGGACGGCTACAAACCAAATACCCACATGGCTGCATGGAATACTGGGAACAACATGATCCTGTACACCCAAGAATCCATCACCGATGACCAAATCAAAGAACGTGACGAAAGTATCGAAAATTCAAAAACTTCGCCGATTCTTGGTTTCCAATTCGTGACAGACAACGTGAAAACACAAATGACCAACGTGATCAACGTGATGAACCGTTATGCTGCCAGCTTGAACACCGGTACTGTCGATCCTGAAAAGAATGTTCCGGAATTGAACAAAGAACTGGAAAAAGCCGGTATCAAAGAAGTTATGGATGAAATGCAAAAACAATTGGATGAATTTGTGAAATCCAGCAACTGATTTTTCAAACATGTCCAGACCCAAGGAGAAGCCGACCTTTGACAGGTCGGCTTCTCTGCGGTATACATAGTAGAGAAAGAGTCTTGGTAAGAAAAGACGAAAAGGAGCGACTTTATGGAAAGCACCGGGATCCAACGTTTGTTTTATATCATCTGGGCGATCGTCAAATTAAATTTGTATATTCTGGTTTTCACTTTGGCTGGAGCAGTAGTGCTGGGTGCAGGACCGGCTTTCCAAAGTGCTAACGACATGCTGATGGAATCAGGGATGGATTATCAGCGGATCACATTTACCGGCATGTGGGAGCGATTCAAGCAAAATTTCAAACGGGGCAATATCCTTTTCTGGATTTATGCTGTCATTTTCTTCATTTTGGGTTACAACTTGTACTTGGCTAGTCAGATCAAGGGTCTTTTGTGGTTTGTGCTGTCGTTTGTGCTGGTTTTTGCCTTGATTTTATTGATGGTGGTCTACTTATATATCGTTCAGTATGAAACGGCTTATGAGATAAGTATCGGGAATCTGATCAAACTGGCTTTTATCAGTGTTTTCTTGAACTTCGGTACATTCTTGAAAGTGCTGTTTGGTGTCGCAAGTATTCTGGTAGTCACCTGGTTTTTCAAGGGGCTGCTTTTGGTGGCCACTTTCAGTCTGTTTTTAGTATGGAGCGGTTATGCCACCAAAGACATTCGCCGACTGGTGGACGGAAAGTTGGAGAGCGATGATACAAAAATTGAAAAAGACCTTTAAAAAAGGATATTTAATCAATCAATTGATGCAGATCTACAGCCTACTGTTGGCAGGAATCATCCTGCTGACGGTGGCTGCTTTGTGCGTTTACACCAATTTTTCCAATAAGACTCAGTTGAACACCCAGACGACAGCAATCGAAAGTCAGATCCGGAGTTTCACTGTCAATAAAAACGATGCGATGCTGAATCTCTATACGGATCTTGCAGGAAACAATTCTAAAGTAGAGAATATGCGGAATTATCTCAGCATGCCCCTTTCAGATTATCTTCAATACACGATTGATTCCTATGCGATGTATCGGACGGATGTCAATTTTGTCTCGACGCTGTCTACCATGTTCGGTACCTATCCTGATCTGGAGACACTCTATATTCAGATGACCGATGTTGACGAGGTGTTGCGGGCTGATCGCTCCCATCCGGCCGGTCGCAAGATTCAACGGGTTTTGGCTGAGGATAGCGGTTTGGTTTTAAAGCGCAGTCTGCAGGATTATTATTCCGGTAAATCAATTGGGATGATCTGGGCTGTTTTTTCGGAAGCGGGAGTTTTGGGGGATCTGGCGCAGGATGCCGATCAATTGGGGATGTCAACTTTGGTGTTTGATATTAATGATGATGCGATCTATGAAAGCACCGGTAATCTCAGCAAAAAGCAGGTCCAGGCATTGGAAAAAGCGGTGAAGGATCAAAAACCACTACCGGGATTTGCCGAAAAGGATTTTTTTGTTTCCCAGCAGACTACGATCAGTCAAAACAGGATCCTGCTTTTGACCAGCAAGAGTCGTTTCTGGCAGCGAAATCTGATGACCTTCAGTGTGATTATCGTAATCGGTGTTTTATTGGCGGCGATCCTGCTGATCACCTTACAACGAACCTTCAAGCGTTATTCCCGGCAGGTAGCTAAAATCGTCACTGTTACAGAAAATGTTTCCCAAGGGAATCTCAAAGACCGAATTGACACCAATCAAGTACAAGACGAGTTGTATGAGTTGGCAGGAGCAATCAATTTTATGATCGAGAGTATGGATCGTTATGTAGAGGACATCTATACGCTGGAAGTCAAACAGCGGGATGCCAATATGCGAGCACTGCAGTCTCAGATCAACCCCCATTTTCTTTACAACACTTTGGAATATATCCGCATGTACGCACTCAGCCGGCAACAAGAGGAGCTGGCAGATGTTGTCTATGCCTTTTCGGCGCTTTTGCGCAACAACACCACCCAAGAAAAGACCACCAGTATCGAAAAGGAGCTGTCCTTTTGCGAAAAATATGTTTATCTGTACCAGATGCGCTACCCGGACCAGATTGCTTATCATTTCGAGTTGGCGGCAGGTACCCAGAAAATCGAGATTCCGAAATTTATTATTCAGCCGCTGATTGAGAACTACTTTGTCCACGGAATCGACTATACTCGTTATGACAATGCCATCAGTGTGAAGACGCAGGTTGATGAGGATTCGTTGGTGATTCTGGTAAGAGACAACGGCAAAGGCATGACACCGCAGCGTTTGACTGAAGTACGACAAAAATTATCGGCGCCGGAAGTCGAGATGACCACCTCCATCGGTCTGAGAAATGTTCATGAACGGTTGAAGAGCTTTTTCGGAGACGCCTATCAAATGCAGATTGATTCAACGGTTGGGGAAGGGACTGTCATTACGATTACAGTGAAAAATGAGGGAGAGTTGATGCATGTATAAGGTAATGCTGGTAGACGATGAATACATGATCTTGGAAGGGTTGAAACAGATCCTTCCCTGGCATGAGCTGGGATTTGAAATCGTGAAAACTGCGCGAAATGCCAAAGAAGCCCTGGCGTATTTTGAAGCCCATGAGATCGATTTGTTGATCACTGACATCAATATGCCGGAAATCAGCGGCATTCAACTGATCGAAACTGCCCAAAACGAAGGCCGTCACTTTTTAAGCCTGATCTTGTCGGGGTATCAGGAGTTCGAATATGTGAAGCGGGGGATCGATCTGGGAGTCAAAAATTACCTGTTGAAGCCGGTCGATAAAGAGGAATTACTGCGAAGTGTAAAACAGATAAAAACGCTTTTGGATGAAGAAAAACAATTTGACCGTCAGCAACAGCTGTTTTTGGAGAACAATCTGGTTCGCTGGATCAACGATGAAATGAATGACAGCGAATTTGTCGAGATGCTGCAGCACTTTCATCTGGAGCCGCAGTCACCTTTCACCGCCGTTTTATTAGAAGGCGACAATGCCTGTCTGCAAGAGGCCGCTGATTATCTGCGGGCACAAGGCCAGAAGTTGCTGATTGAAGGCTGGATTCATCAGTCGGGGCAGCTGTTGTGGCTGTATATGGGACAGCGGCAGTCGTTGTATGTTCTTTTGCATCATTTGGAGCGTCTGGCTGTCGATCGGCTGCATTTCATCGTGGGGGAAACGGTGGCGGAATGGGAAAACATCTACGAAAGTTATGAGCGGGTGCGCCAGATCCGGCGTCTGCAGGAATTTTATCCCGAATTGCTGCCGGAGATGTTGAGCAGTTCGGATTTCGTTCAGGAGCCGGACTATGACATGTCTTTTCTGTCTTTTAATAAGGCACTGATGATCGGTGATGAGAAGACTGTGCGGGGAGAGCTGGATCAGATCTTCCGAGAGCTTGCTGTCAGGCACTATTCGCCGGAATATGTCCGTTATGTTGCTTTTTTGCTGTTTGCGGATATTTCACGACAGTTTCCGACAGCAACTCAGGGAATCTACGACGAGACGGTTTCCGGAATTCGCAAAAGTCATACCATTGATGCTATCAAAACAATGTTGACAGAAGTTTTGGACAATGTGCGGGACACCGACCGCCCAGCAGTTTATTCCGATGCGGTCAGTCAGGTCATTGGCATGGTGGATGAAGACTACAAAGAAGAGCTGAACTTAAAAACAATCGCCGAAGCGCTGCACTTGAATGTCGTCTACTTGGGGCAGCTGTTCAAAAAAGAAACCAACCGCAGCTTCTCACAATACCTGAATCAGATACGAATTAAAAAAGCCCAACAGCTGTTGTTGCATTCCTCTAAAACCATCAGTGAAATTGCCGAGGATATCGGCTACAACAATACCAATTATTTTTCTAAAATGTTCAAAAAGCTTAACGGGATCACTCCGAAAGAATTTCGTGATCAATATGACTCCGGTTACGAAGCCTTGGAAGGAAAAACCAGATAGGAGTATTCATCGTCAGTCACTAAAAATACATGACTGTTCGGAGCGGATTTATTGGTTTCTTATCTTGGAAGTGAGTTACCTGATATTCCGAGCTGCTTGTTGTAATGGAAATTGACCGTGTATTTCCGGGTAGATAGCTTTTGAATCGCTGGTGGGTCCCGGATTTTTGAAAGTTGGACCGAGGTGGACCTGCCCATTATTTGCTGCTCAAAAAGGCCCTGCACGACTGAATTGTCAGCCGTGCAGGGTTCTTTTATTGGGCATATTTGAATAGAGTGTGTCTGAAAACTCCGGTGGCAGATATTTTGGACTTTTCACAGGGAGCTGTTGAAAAAGCTGGCAGAAGAACTATCTAGTGTAGTGTCTGCTTGAAGAGGTTAACTTATACATTATCCAATTTCATAGCTTGGATACAACTTTTTGAGCTTGATATGTTGTGCATGTCCTTCTGTAAATTGCCAGCTGAAAATTGAAGTTTGTTTAGTCAAGTTCCTTAACCAATAAACGTTCTTTTCCCCCTCCATAATTTTCAATCTCCCGAAGAAAACGGTATCCATATTTTTCATATAGTCCAATATACTCTGTTGGAATATAAGTTCTCTCAAACCCAATCGCTACAGCATAGCCATTCGCAAAGCCAATTAGCTTTTCACTAACTCGTTTTCCACGGTATTCTTCCAAAACATACACACTGGATATCCATGGAAAAATCTCAGGCAGAGGATAATAATCTGTTTTCATAATCGTACAAATTCCTACAATTTTTCCACGAATAGTTGCCATAAACATGGTTTCCCAATCGGTAAAGACCCAGTGTTCAATCATTGACGCAAGGTGATCCCTAACTTCGACCCATGAGCAGCCTCTCACAAAATCAAGAAGCTCTTCCGCTCGCTCAAAATTCTTGTCCACTTTATCAACACGTATAGACTCCACGTTATACCTCCGCGTACATATACTCAGCAAATTTTCAGACACGCCCTAATTTCGTATCACTATTATCAATACGTAAACTGAAATTACTTTTTCATACAAACAGCCACCTTTCCCGTCTGTTCGTTTACCATATTCAGCTGTGTATTGGTAATAGATCCTATTCTATGGTCTATGGCGATTTTGTCAAAAAGTTTCAAATGTCAGTATCACACTACACTAGGCGCGTCTTATTCCTTAGTACCGGCCTGTCTCTTTTTGGGGACAAAGTTGTGATCAGGCAGCCGGGAGCTCTTCTTTTTCGAAATCCGTGGGAGCACTGGTGACTACGGCCTTGCTTTTCCAGATTCCCGAATGCCAGCGATAGATCATCAGGATGCTGCGCAGGGCTTCATCGATAGCGTAGGCAATCCAGACGCCGATCAGGCCCAGATGAGCCGGAATGGCCATTGCATAAGAGAAAGGCAGGCTGACCACCCAAAGAACCAGCAGACTGCAGAGAAGTGGGAATTTTACATCGCCGGAAGCATTCAGAGAACCCACCAGGATGATATTGACAGCCCGCACGGTTTCCAAAACGATCTCGACCAGAAAGACTCCTCGTGCGATTTCAATGACTTCTTGATTGCTGGTAAAGATGCCCATGATCGGTTCGATGAACAGGAAAGTCAACAGACAGATGGTGACAGAAGCAGCCACACCGATGACCATCGTCCGCATCCCTCGTTTATATGCTTTGTCAAACTCACCGGCACCCACATGACGACCAATCATAATCTGGTTGCCCTGGCCCAGTGCATTGGCCACGAGATAAACGAATTGCGTGATGGCAGTGATATAAGACTTGGCTATCAGGACACTGGAGCCAAGAGAAGCTACAATCATCGTTACCACGACTTGGGCCCCCTGGTAGGAAAGGGATTCACCGGAAGAGGGCATGCCATAGGTCAGAATCTTTTTCAGGTAATTTTTGGAAAGATGCCGCAGGCGAACCGAAAGCACGGAAAAGCCGACGTATCTTTTCAGCAACCGGACTGCGATCAAAAGACCGATACTGTTACCGAAAACACTGGAGACAGCCAGTCCGGTCACGCCGAAATTCGGCAAGCCGAAGGGGCTATACAGAGCGAAATAGTTCCCAATGACTGCCAGGATACTGGCAGTCATTGGGACCAGCAGCGCCGGCTGAGTAAATCCATGGCTGCGCATGACAGCGATAATGACCGCCGTCAAAGAAGAGATGAACAAACTACCGCCGTAAATCTGCAGATAGCTGCGTCCGATAACGATCAGCTCCTGTTCCAGATTCATGAAATGCAGCAACGGATCGGCAAAGAAAACAAAAGCCAGGCTGATCAATGCGCCGATACTCAAAGAACCAATCAATGCGGTGTTGATTACTGTGGGGATTTCCGCGCGTTTTTTTGCGCCGATCAGCTGGGCGATAATGATCTGAGTGCCGACTGTGACAAAGCCGTAGATGAACACTGTCAAATTCAGGAGTTGATTGGCTGCCCCGACAGCTGCGACAGCCGGCTCGGAGTAGTGGCCAATCATCCACACGTTGATATTACCAATTACCACCCGCAAGAACAATTCAATGAAAATAGGCCAGCTCAAAAATAACAGTTCCCGATCAGAAAGTGTCAGGATTTTTTTCTTGGACAATTGTATGTACGCCTTCTTTCTACTATAATAAGTGACGTTGAACGCTTTGTTCACGCTTCAATGATTTTTACAAATCGTGAGAAAAAAAGCAATCTGTTTTTGAAAATGTTACCGAAAAGTAACACAAGCAAAGTATTCGACAGGAAAAGATTTATCAACTAGGATTGACTTACAATTAATAAGAAAAGCGGCAGCCGCCGCAAGCAGGGGGAAGCAAAATGTATGATGTAATCGTGATCGGGGCCGGGCCGGCAGGAATGACCGCTGCGCTTTATGCCTCCAGATCGAATTTGTCTGTCTTGTTGATCGAACGGGGAGCTCCCGGGGGTCAGATGAACAACACGGCGGAGATCGAAAACTATCCGGGCTTTGATTCCATAATGGGGCCTGAACTGGCTATGAAGATGTATGAAGGAGTCAGCCGTTTTGGTGCTAAAAACGAATACGGGATTGTTCAAAACGTCGTGGATCATGGGGAATATAAAGAAGTCCTGACTGAAGAAAAAACGTATCAAGGCAAAACAGTGATCTTGGCTACCGGCTGTGTTCACCGTAAATTGGGTGTGCCTGGTGAAGAAACCTTCGCCGGTCGAGGAGTCAGCTACTGTGCTGTGTGTGACGGGGCATTTTTCCGCAATAAGAAGCTGTTGGTAGTCGGCGGCGGCGATTCCGCAGTCGAAGAGGCCATTTACCTGACTCAATTTGCTTCTGAAGTGGTGATCGTTCATCGGCGGGATGCGCTGCGGGCACAAAAAGTCATCCAGGATCGAGCATTTGCCAATGATAAAATCAGCTTTATCTGGGATTCAGCAGTCGAAGAGATCCAGGGCAATGAGATGGTCGTCACCGGTGCCAAGGTGAAAAATCTCAAGACCGGTGAAACCCATGTAGAAGACTGCAACGGCATCTTCATTTATGTCGGGTTGGAACCATTGTCTGAACCGGTGAAAGAATTGGGTGTCACCAATGAAGCCGGCTGGATCGTGACGGATGATCAGATGCGGACTGCTGTACCGGGTGTCTTTGCAATCGGCGACGGTCGGGAAAAGACCTTGCGTCAAATCACCACAGCAGTAGGGGAAGGTGGGATCGCCGGCCAACAGGTCTTCCAGTATCTTGAAGAAAATAAAGTCGTCCCTCAAGGGGAATAAGAAAATCTCAAAGTCGACTGTTTTCGATCCTTATACTGTGATCTTGCGGTACAAATGGCGTTTATGAACTACTGCACTCTCGGCGTGGGGGTGAAAACTCGGATCGTTCACCGGAGTTTCTGAACCGGAGCCAGTGGGCTGGAGCAAAAATCTTGAAAAAGCAGGCGGCAGATTCCGAAAAATTACGGAGGCCGCCTGCTTTTTTCCTGCTTGTTTGTTGGCGGTCTCAAAAGGGAGTGTTATACTTGAATAGGACCACAAACAAATGTGAAAGAGGTGTTATTTCATGTCTTGGGAACAAGTCTATGAACAATGGAAAAACAATACCGATTTAGAAGGAAATCTGAAAAAACAACTGGCCGATCTTGAAGAGGATCCGGAAAAACTGGAAGATGCCTTCTATGCACCCCTTGAATTCGGAACAGCGGGAATGCGGGGAATCTTGGGACCAGGGATCAATCGCATGAATATCTATACGGTCCGCCAAGCAACAGAAGGGCTGGCCCGCTTTATGGATGAACAAGATGATGAAACCCGTCGACGCGGCGTGGCCATCGCTTATGATTCGCGGCATATGTCGCCGGAATTTGCCATGGAGGCAGCCAAAACGCTGGCTAAACACGACATTCCTTCTTATGTCTTTGAAAGCCTGCGTCCAACACCGGAGCTTTCATTTGCAGTTCGTTATTTAAAAACTTTTACCGGGATCATGATTACCGCTTCTCATAATCCGGCAGCCTACAACGGCTACAAAATCTACGGCCAAGACGGGGGCCAAATGCCGCCGGTGGATGCCGATGCTTTGACGACTTATGTCCGGGCGATCGATAACCCGATGGAAATCGAAGTGCTGTCTGACGAAGAAGTCGAGCATAGCGGTTTGATCAATATCATTGGTGAAGAAGTGGACCTCCCGTATTTGGAAAATGTGAAGACCGTTACCATTAACCAAGCACTGATCAATGAAATGGGTAAAGATTTGAAATTGGTTTATACTCCGCTGCATGGGACCGGGAAAATGTTGGGTGAAAAAGCGCTGAAACAGGCCGGTTTTGAAAAATTCATGCTGGTACCGGAGCAGGCTGTTGCCGATCCTGACTTCAGCACAGTCAAGTCACCGAATCCGGAAGAACATTCCGCATTTGAATATGCAATTCGCCTGGGTGAACAAGAAGATGCGGATCTGTTAATTGCAACCGATCCGGATGCCGACCGTTTGGGGGCGGCTGTCCGTCTGCCTGATGGAAGCTATCAAGTACTTTCCGGCAATCAGATTGGGGCGCTTTTGGTACAATACATTTTGGAAGCTCACAAAACAGCCGGGACATTGCCGGAAAATGCCGCAGTCTTGAAGTCTATCGTTTCCAGTGAGCTGCCCACTGCCATCGCCAAAGCATATGGTGCGACGATGTTCAACGTTTTGACCGGTTTTAAATTTATCGCTGAAAAAATCCAGCAGTTTGAAGAAGACCACAGCCATACCTTTATGTTCGGTTTTGAAGAAAGCTACGGGTATCTCGTGAAACCTTTTGTGCGTGACAAAGATGCAATCCAAGCGCTGGTGATGCTGGCAGAAGTAGCTGCCTATTACAAGAAGCAAGGCAAAAACCTGTATGATGCTTTGCAGGATATCTTTGCCGAATACGGCTATTACAGCGAGAAAACTATCAGTGTGACATTGAGCGGTTTGGAAGGTCCGGCCAAGATCAAAGCCATCATGGATAAATTCCGTAGCGAAGCCCCTTCAACTTTAGGCGGTGTAACTATCGTCCAAACAGAAGACTTCAAACAACTGACTCGGGTTGGGCTGGACGGACAGTTGGAAAAATTGACAACGCCGCCTTCAGATGTTCTGAAGTACGTAATGGAAGATGAAAGCTGGATTGCGGTACGTCCTTCCGGTACTGAACCGAAAATCAAGTTTTATATCGGGGTCAAAGGAGCAGACCAGAAAGCGGCGGACGCCCGCATCGCCGAGCTTGAAAAGGCAATCAATGAAGTGACCGGCGCCTGAAGGACCAAGCTTGTCCTCTGTCTGCAGGTTTTTGGTCAGGAACCTCTGATGAAAAGACTTGCAGATGGGCATTACGCCGTGAGATCGAAGCTGGATTCCCAAGTTTTTCAGAAAAAATTCTCAGCAGGAAGGAGCTTACAGATGTCGCAAACACCAACGGAAATCGAAAAAGTCAGCCAGCTGTTCAAAGTGCTGGGGGACCCGACCCGCTTGAAGATCCTTCTGTCTTTGAAAGAAGGGGAACGCAATGTGACCGCTATCGCCCAGGCCGTAGCGATGGAGCAGTCGGCAGTTTCCCACCAACTGAAACTGCTGCGGGAAAATCGGGTGGTCAAGTCTCGCCGCGAAGGCAAAACGATCTTGTACAGTCTGGATGATGATCATGTGATCGATATTTTGCAGGAGACTTTCGAACACATCCAGCATCGCTGAACATGAATGTAAGAACTTTCCAATTTTTCGGAAAGTTCTTTTTTTTTTAAGCTATTTTTGGTATGCTAAAAGCAATAACGTGGAGAACTCAAACAATAATCAGGGAATTGGTGGGAAATGTATGGAGAAACGATTGCAGATCGGCATTTTGGGTCTGGGCGTCGTCGGAACCGGCGTCGTTGAGATCCTGGCCAAAGAGCGACAAAAGATCAAGGGAAAGACTGGCGTGGAACTGGTCATTACTAAAGCTCTGATCCGTGAAGGTGAAGACAAAGCGGCACTGGCTGAGGCCCATGATCTGAAATTGGTCTATGATGTAAAAGAGATCACAGAAGACGATCAGATCGATGTTGTCGTGGAAGTCATGGGTAAGATCCACCCGGCCAAAGAGTTTGTCACTGCAGCCTTGTCCGGCGGCAAACATGTGGTGACCGCCAACAAAGATCTCCTGGCGCAGCAGGGGACAGAACTGCTGCAAATCGCTGAAAAAAATCATGTTTCCTTGTACTATGAGGCCAGTGTCGCCGGTGGGATTCCTATCCTGCGTACGTTGGCCAATTCCTTTATCGCTGATGAGATCACTGAGGTTCTGGGAATCATCAACGGGACCACCAACTATATGCTGACCCAGATGGTGGAAAACGGCATGGCTTATGAGGACGCCTTGAAACGGGCGCAAGAACTGGGCTTTGCCGAATCTGATCCGACAAATGATGTCGACGGGATTGATGCTGCCTATAAAACTGTGATTCTGACTCGTTTTGCTTACGGTACGGATATTGCTTTGGAGGATTTCGTAGTCCGGGGTATCCGGGGCATCGCCATCGCCGACATTGAGCTGGCAAAAGCCAAAGGTTACGAGGTCAAATTGATCGGGATGACAAAAAAAGTCGGCGACGGTATCTTCGCTGAGGTCGCACCGGCTTTGGTACCACAGCATCATCCGCTGGCCGCTATCCGCAATGAGTTCAACGGTGTCTTCGTCCGCAGTACCGGGATTGGCCAGTCGATGTATTTTGGACCGGGTGCAGGATCGCTGCCGACTGCTACCAGTGTGGTGACGGATTTGGCAGTCATTGCTGAAAATCAGGCGGACAATAAGCCGGCGCCCCAGTTTATCCACTACGACGAAGAAAAACAGTTTGCCGATCCCAAAGCAGTCATCAGCCGCTATTTTATCGCTATGGAAGCGGTGGACGATGCCCAGGTTTGGCAGGAAGTTCAGCAGGCGGCAGCCGACTTTGGTGTAGTTTACGAAGATATCGAAAATACTGCGACAACTAGCGGTAAGCGGCGAATCGTCTGGTTGACGGACACGCTGAATGAAGTCCAAAAACATCAATTCGTATCAGCTGTTACCAAGATCGAGGATACGGAAATCACCCAAATCATGAAAGTAATGGAGGAGTAAATTATGTATGAAGGTTTGTTGAAGCAATACAAGGAGTATTTACCCATCACTGACAAAACGCCGATGATCAGTCTGTGTGAAGGCAACACCCCGCTAATCCCTCTGAACAACTTATCAAAAGAGCTGGGGATCACATTGTACGGCAAATATGAAGGGCTCAATCCCACCGGTTCATTCAAGGACCGCGGAATGGTGATGGCAGTAGCCAAAGCAGTGGAAGACGGAGCCAAAGCCATCGTCTGTGCCTCCACCGGAAATACCAGCGCTGCTGCTGCGGCCTATGCGACCCGTGCCGGTGTCAAAGCTTATGTAGTCATTCCTGACGGCAAGATTGCGATGGGGAAACTGGCACAGGCGATTGCGTACGGTGCGGATATCATTTCGATTCCCGGTAATTTCGATGAAGCACTGAAAGCCGTTCGTGACATTGCGGAAACTGAAGCGGTAGCCCTGGTGAATTCTGTCAATCCGTATCGTTTGGAAGGGCAAAAGACTGCTGCTTTTGAAGTCTGCGAGCAATTAGGGCAGGCGCCGGATGTACTGGCGATTCCGGTCGGAAATGCCGGCAATATCTCGGCTTACTGGAAAGGTTTCAAAGAATGGCATGAAGTCAAAGGAACAGCGCTCCCGCGGATGCACGGCTTTGAAGCAGAAGGTGCAGCTGCTATCGTGCGAGGAGAAGTCATCGAACAGCCGGAAACCGTAGCGACTGCAATCCGGATCGGCAATCCTGCCAGCTGGAAATTAGCAGAAGCGGCCCGTGACGAATCAAACGGTCATATTGATGCGGTCACTGATGAAGAAATCTTGAACGCCTACCGCAAAGTTGCGGCAATGGACGGTGTCTTTGTTGAACCGGGATCGGCTGCTTCACTGGCCGGTGTCATCCAGCACGTGAAGTCCGGCAAGATCAAACCAGGAGAAACTGTGGTGACCATCTTTACCGGGAACGGCTTGAAAGATCCTGATACTGCAATCCAGGAAGCAACCGCTGACATCCACAAAATGAGCGATGTCGAAGAAATGCGCAAACACTTGCGGGAGGGCGTGGCAAAACTATGAAGATCCGAGTACCGGCTACCAGCGCCAATCTGGGCCCGGGCTTTGATTCCTGCGGGGTGGCGCTGGACCGCTATTTGTTCGTAGAAGTCATCGAAGACAGCGAGACTTGGCTGGTTTCTCATGAACTGGGAGCAGATATTCCAAAGGATGAGAAAAATCTGCTGGTAGCGACGGCTCTGCAGCTTGCGCCGGAGCTTGCGCCAAAACATTTGAAAATGACCTCTGATATTCCGGTGACCCGCGGCCTGGGCAGCAGTTCTTCGGTAATCGTCGCCGGGATCGAGCTGGCCAATCGCCTGGGAAATCTCAATCTGTCCGATGCGCAGAAAATCGCCTATGCGACAAAGCTTGAGGGACATCCTGACAATGTAGCACCGGCCGTCTGCGGGGATCTGGTCATTGCCAGTGCCGTAGACGAGCAGGTGGATTACGTGCGTCATTATTTTCCTCCCTGCGATATCATCGCTTTCATTCCTGATGCTCCTTTGAGTACCGAAAAAGCCCGCGGTGCCCTGCCGTCACAGTTGAGCTTTAAAGAAGCGGTCGCCGCCAGTTCCGTTGCCAATGTGATGGTAGCGGCGCTTGTGACCGGTAATCTGCCGGCAGCCGGCAAGTTGATGGAAAAAGACCGCTTCCACGAAAATTATCGTGGACCGCTGGTGCCGCATCTGCAGGTGATTCGGGAATTGGCTCATGAAGAAGGCGCATACGGCTGCTTTTTAAGCGGGGCCGGACCCACCGTCTTGATTCTGTCGCCAGAGGATCGCAGTAAAAAGATTCTGCAACTGTTGAAGGCACTGGAACAGCCGGCTAAAGTCGAATTAATGAATGTCGACAGAGAAGGAGTTCAGGTCTTCTAGCAGAAATGAGGAAGTACGAGGATGGGACTGATTTTTCTTGGTCTCATCCTTTTTGGTAAAACGAAGGGTGGCAGCGGGCATCTGCTGCCACCAATCACGCATCATCACAGACCAAGATGCACATAGCAGGAGTAAGAAAGGGAGGATTTGATTTATGGAATTCGAAACAAAATGTCTGCATGCCGGTTATACCCCGAAAAACGGTGAGCCGCGAGTATTGCCGATCACTCAAAGCACAACGTTCACTTATGATTCAACAGAGGCAATCGGCAAATTGTTCGATCTGGAGGAGGCCGGTTATTTTTATACCCGTCTGGCGAATCCGACCACCGGAGCTGTTGAAGAAAAAATCGCTGCTCTGGAGGGAGGCGTGGGCGCTTTATGTACTTCTTCCGGTCAGGCGGCCACTTTTTTGGCGATCATGAATATTTTGGAGAGCGGCGACCACTTGGTTTCTTCGTCTTATGTCTATGGCGGAACATATAATCTGTTGGCGCACACTCTGAAAAAGATGGGGATTGAAGTCACTTTTGTCGATCAATTTGCTCCGTTGGACGAATTGGAACAGGCGATCCGTCCGAATACAAAGGCTGTTTTTGCAGAGACAATCGCCAACCCGGCTATGCATGTTCTGGATATCGAGAAGTTTGCTCAATTGGCACATAAGCATGATCTGCCGTTTCTGATCGACAATACGTTTGCCACACCGTATTTTTGCCGGCCAATAGAATTCGGTGCCGACATCGTGATCCATTCCACGACCAAATATCTGGACGGCCATGCGGTGGCGACCGGTGGTGTGATTGTAGACAGCGGCCGATTCAACTGGGGAAACGGCAAATTTCCACAGCTGGCAACGCCGGATGACACCTATCACGGGATCATCTATACTGAAACGTTTGGTCAGGCGGCTTATATCACCAAGGCACGCGTACAGTTGATGCGGGACCTCGGCTCGACACCGTCACCGCAGAACTCTTTTTATTTGAATCTGGGGATGGAGACGCTGCCGGTACGGATGGACCGTCATTATGAAAACGCGCTGAAGACAGCAGAATTCATCAAGGACCAGCCGGCAGTAGCTGCGGTGACTTATCCCGGACTGCCGGGCGACCAAAGTTATCAACTGAAGGAGAAATACCTGCCTAACGGACTGTGTGGGGTGATTTCATTTGAGATTGGTGCCGGTCGTAAAGCAGCTGCCAAATGGCTGGATGCTCTGCAGATGGTTTCCCGCGAAGTCCATGTCGCCGATATCCGAACTTGTGCGCTGCATCCGGCGACTTCCACCCATCGGCAAATGTCTGACGAACAACTACGGGCTGCCGGTATTTCACCGGGCTTGATCCGGATTTCAGTCGGGATTGAAAATATTGCGGATATTTTGGCGGACCTGAAACAGGCCTTCGAGCAACTGGAGGGATAACAATGCCCATCAAACTGGCTGAAGACTTTCCGGCAAAAAGAGTACTTTTGGCCGAAGATATTTTTGCGATCGATAATGAACGGGCGATTCATCAGGACATCCGGCCGCTGAAGCTGATTATTTTGAATCTGATGCCGGATAAAATCGCAACAGAAACGCAGCTGCTGCGGCTGATCAGCCAAAGTCCGCTGCAGATCGATGTCGATTTCCTGCAGATTGCCGGTCATCAGCACAAAAATACCAGTATGGCCCACCTGCAAAAGTATTATCTGACCTTTCCGCAGATTGCCGATACTTGTTACGATGGGATGATTATTACCGGAGCACCGGTGGAAACCCTGCCCTTTGAAGAAGTCGACTACTGGGACGAACTGAAACAGATCATGGATTGGTCTCAAAAGCAGGTCACCAGTGTGGTACACATCTGCTGGGGAGCACAGGCGGGGCTGTACTATCATTACGGCGTCGATAAAGTTGCTTACCCGGAGAAGCTGTTTGGGGTCTACCCGCAAAAAATGGTGGCCCCTCACCGTTTCTGTCGCGGCTTTGACGACGAATTCTGGGGCCCGCAATCCCGCTACACCGGGATTGCCGAAGAACAAATTGATCCTGAGGTGCTGCGGGTGATTGCTCGGGATGAACAGGTGGGACCGAATATCCTGATTTCAAAAGACGATCATGACATTTTTCTGTTGGGGCATTTTGAATATGACTCGGATACTTTGGAAAAAGAGTACTTGCGGGATCAGGAGCGGGGTGTGCTGACAGCGCCGCCGGAAAACTACTACGTGGAAGATGATCCGGAAAAAGGGGTGCTGAACCGCTGGCGGGCCCACGCCCACCTGCTCTATCACAACTGGCTCAATGATGTGTATCAATTGACACCTTATGATCTTGAAGAAATCCCCAGACGTCAGGCAAAACGAATCAAGCACTGAAAAGACCTTGTCGCCACTGTTTATGCAGTGATGACAAGGTCTTTTTGCAGCTGAAAGTGTCGGAGACGACAAACCACTTGCTTGGAAAAGCTTAGGAATCCTGCAGTTTTTTGCCAGTCACAGAGCCGACAAATCAGAATCCAAGGGGGGATCGGCTGTGGTTGCCGTTGCGTTCGGTAGATTGCTGCAAAGAACAATTATTCAGATTGGAAATAATGCTGCCAAATCCGCTGATATTCCTCCGGAGTTAGAGAAATAACCGAACCGTGCCGTGGTTTTTCGCCTTTACTGTTTTCAGGAAGCTGCTGCCGCAGTTTTTGCGAAACCGGCTGCCAACTGCGAGGATCAGCCAAATCATTGCCGGCAAACCCGATGTAATGGTTCGGTCCGTCATGGTACCCCGGCTGATCGATAAACAAGAACCACTTGAAGCCGTTTGTGTCATCGGGATTTGCCGGAAAGAGGCAGGGACCTTCTCCACCGGTAAACTCCCGGCCTTCACCGTTCGGCAGCCCATTGCCGATCTTGCGGCCTAATGTGAGCCATTGATCTGACGGGACCTCTTTGTCAGCGGCGTAATCGGTCCCCGCCACGGTTGCCAGCAGATTTGTCGCGGTATCCAAACGAATGGTCATCGTTTCTTCTTCCTTCATGAACCGGTAGTAGCGGCCGTCGACCTTGGCCACCGTTGCATCGATGGTTCCTTTACCCGGCCCGCGATCAACATCTACCCAGATCCGGGGTGGGGTGAAAGTGATAAAATCAGGGGTGAGGGAGTACATCATGCGGTTATACGTGATACTCGTACGTTTTTGAGGATCCGATTCATCGTAAAGATTTGCTGCCCAATAGACGACGTAAAGCTGCTGCTCGGCATCCCAGATGGCCTTGGGAGCCCAGGTGTTGCCGGCATTCACATCAGCGACCTGCACATGGCGCTGATGGCTCCAATGGATAAGGTCAGTCGATTCGAAAATCTCCAGATAACGGGAGCCGCTCAGTTGGCCGGTATGAAAGCCGCCCGGTCGCTCGTGAACATTCAAATCGGTGGCCAATAGATAAAAACGGCTACCGTCATGGCTGCGGAGAATAAAAGGGTCCCGCAACCCTTTTTCACCATACTTTGAAAAAATTACTGGCTGTCCTTTGTTCAAGCTCAGCCAGCGTAACGCATCGTTGCCGTCTGAGAGTGCAAAGCTGACGGCCTCGGCACCTGCCCCTTCACCGGTAAAATAGGCCCATAAATAGCCGGCACCGTTTTTCAATACCGGCGGTTGCTGGATTGTACACATAAACTTTCCTCCTGGGATAATTTGTTTTATATAGATTATACAATAAACTAACTATTGGTGGAGAGTTATTTGTAAAAAAATCGGGCTATCCGCAAATTTCTGTGGAGCCGGTGGGGGGCGGGATTTTTATACAACTGCTGGAAAATAAGCAAAATACTGCTTATTTGGTTCATAAGTATGCATTTGCTATGACGCTAGTGAGGAATAGATTTTCAATCGTGTCACCGATATTTTCGGACTTGCTTTGGTTGAAAGGTAAATAAAAACTCCAGTCAGCCGACTGGAGTTTTAGAGTTGGTTTATTCTTCTTCGGTTGCGTAATAACTGTGATCTTCCAAATTCAATGCATTCATGATCATCGAGGCAGTTTCCTCGATAGAAAGAGAAGCGACGTTGATCACGACACAGCCGAGTTTTTCGTAAAGATCGCCGGCAAATTCCAATTCAGCGCGGATCTTGTCGATATCCGAATAGGCGGTATCAGGATTTAAGCCGTAAGCCCGCATTCGCTCCTTGCGAATGCTGTTGAGGACATCGGGATCATTGGTCAGGCCGACAATCTTTTTCGGGTCGACTTCCCACAACTGCTTGGGAATATGGGCTTGCGGCACTAAAGGCAGGTTGGCGACTTTGAGATTTTTGTTCGCTAAAAAGAGGCTCAAGGGCGTTTTTGAGGTCCGGGAGACGCCCAACAAAACGACATCCGCTTCTAAAAAACCCCGCGGATCTTTGCCATCGTCATACTTAACGGCAAATTCCATGGCTTTAATCCGTTTGAAATAATTCTTGTTGAGGTGATGCAGCGCCCCTTGTTCACGACTAGGTTTGATACCGCTGCGGGCTTCAATCTCGTTGATGGTGGAAGAGAGAACGTCAAAGCTGTACAGATCACTTTCGGCGCAAAAGTTTTGCAATAAAGCCAACAAATCTTCGTTGATCATAGTAAAGAGGATCATTGCGTCATGTTTTTTGGCGTCGGTCAAGGCTTTAATCAGACTTTCTTTGTCGTTGACGAAGGTTTTACGATACAAGTTGAACTCGACGGTCGGAAACTGAGCCATCGTTGCCTGGGCTAATTTGGTGGCGGTTTCGCCGGCAGAATCGGAAATCACAAAAATGGTTAAGATATTGTTTTCATCGTTCATAAAAGCAGCAACCCCTCTTGTCTTTTTATCAGCTTTATTATACCATACGGATGTCTGATTTTAATTCGGAATCATTATGATTTGCAAAAAAGCTCACCGTCGTTTTTCTTCCATCACCAGGATGAAAGACACTGCGGCAGCAGAAGGCAAGGAGGAAATAAATCATGCAAACGACACGGATCCAACAGGCGATGACCACATTGAAAGACAATGGTTTCAAACATACCAAGAAAAGAGAAGCGCTGCTGACTTTTTTGGCTAAACGAAATCGTTATATCGCTGCCAAGGAGGTCCATCAGTTCATGAACGAAAATTTTCCGGGAGTCAGTTATGATACGATTTATCGCAATCTGCACGACTTTGCGCAGATCGGTCTGTTGGAAGAGACGGATCTCAACGGTGAAATGAAATTCCGCTTTCACTGCTGCCAGGATGCTCACCATCATCACCACCATTTTATTTGTACTGTCTGCGGCAAAACCAAAGAACTGGATCTTTGTCCGATGGATTACTTTGCCGAGCAATTGCCGGGATGCGTGATCGAAGGCCACCGGTTTGAGATTCTGGGTCGCTGCGAGGATTGTCAGTAGTTATTTTATTTTTTTAACGGAGGAAACACAGACAAAGGAGATATTTATTTTTTCAAGGAACTTCTTGACACCGTTTTAAACCTCCTTTATAATTTTTTAAGGACAGTCTTGTTTTTTGGATTTCGGTTCAAAAGGCAAAAACGGTTACTTTTTAAGCTCGGAGGGAGGGAATTTACATGTCAAAAACAGTGGTTCGTAAAAATGAATCTCTTGACGATGCTCTTCGTCGCTTCAAACGTTCCGTGTCAAAAGCCGGTACTCTGCAAGAATCTCGCAAGCGTGAATTCTATGAAAAACCAAGCGTGAAACGCAAGAAGAAATCTGAAGCAGCCAGAAAACGCAAGAAATTCTAATTTTGGCTCACAAGGATTGGAGCTGGTAGTGTGACACTACTAAGTACACTGAACGATGATATGAAGACAGCGATGAAAGCCAAAGACAAAGAACGTCTGGCGGTGATCCGTATGTTGAAAGCATCGCTTCAGAACGAAGAGATCAAAGTCGGACACGAATTGAACGCTGACGAAGAACTGACGATTTTGTCCAGGGAGATGAAACAACGTCGCGATTCGTTAACGGAATTCGAAAACGCCGGTCGTGACGATCTCGCTGAAAAAGTCAAAGTCGAAATCGCAATTGTTGAAGAATATCTTCCTGCACAACTGACGGACGAAGAAATTCGGGAAATCGTCAAGCAGGCAATCGCTAAAACCGGCGCGGCTTCCGCAAAGGAATTCGGCAAGGTCATGGGCGTCGTGATGCCGCAAGTCAAAGGCAAAGCAGACGGCAACCAAGTCAATGCGATCGTCAAAGAATTATTACAATGAGTGCACAAAAATCGCGGATATCCTGTCCGCGATTTTTTTATTGTTCTGTCTTAACATAGGACGTGTCTGAAATCGGGAGCGGCATGGCAGATTACTGAAAACGGTGTAGTATAAGCGCAACTTCAAAGCTATATCCGCTGTGCTTGACTCCTTAATTTTTGTAAAAGACTTCCAAACTCCGATTCTCACCGGAGTTTTCCGCCCCACTTTGTCTCACGCTCAGGAAATGAAACGCTTTTTGTTATCGCTTTTCAGCTAAAGGATTCTCAATAAAAGAATAAGAAAGCATTCCATAGTTTTTTATTTTGTGGGGCGATATGGTAAAATAGGTGGGAATGAAGGACAAAGGAGATGCACTTTTGACAGAAGAACGCCAATCTTTGCAAATCAAACTGAGCGAATCCGACGACATTGCGATGTTGTTGGGTTCTCATGATAAAAATCTGAAGCTGATTGAAGAAAACACCCAAACTGTGATCCGTGCCCGCGGAGAAGTAATCCAAATTGAGGGCACTCCGACAGCAATTGCTGTGGCTAAAGGGGTTATCGAAGCAATTCAGGAGTTGATCAAGCGGGGAATCAATATCAGTACACCGGACGTGGTCTCGGCATTGAAAATGGCCAAGAGCGATCGTCTGGCCTTTTTTGTGGATATGTATGAAGAAGAAATCGTCAAAGACCGCAACGGCAATCCAATCCGGGTTAAGAATGCCGGCCAAAAGCATTACGTGGAGAGTGTCAAAGCCCATGATGTTGTTTTCGGTATCGGACCGGCGGGGACCGGGAAAACATTTCTGGCGGTGGTGATGGCAATCGCTGCCCTGAAAAAAGGACAAGTCCAAAAAATCATCCTGACGCGGCCGGCAGTGGAAGCCGGCGAAAACCTGGGCTTTTTGCCGGGGGATCTGAAAGAAAAAGTCGATCCGTATTTGCGACCGGTCTACGATGCCTTGTACCAGATCTTCGGAACTGATCATACCAACCGTCTGATGGAGCGGGGAGTGATTGAGATTGCACCGCTGGCATACATGCGGGGACGTACATTGGAAGATGCCTTTGTGATCTTGGACGAAGCGCAAAATACCACCATTGCCCAAATGAAGATGTTTTTGACCCGCTTGGGATTCAACTCAAAAATGATCGTCAACGGTGACACCAGCCAGATCGACCTGCCAAAAGGGGTCGTCAGCGGCTTGGTTCATGCGGAGCGCACTTTAAAAAATATCAAGCAGATCGCATTCGTCAATTTCGAGTCCAGCGACGTCGTACGCCATCCTGTCGTGGCGGAGATCATTGAAGCATACGACAAAGCCAGTTTGAAAAACGATGCATAAGTTGATCCTGCAGACCGGTACCCGCAGAAGGTCCCCCGGCTCAGAATCTTTTCGGAGGTAACAGGATGATCATCCAACCCTTGTACAGAATACGAAAGAAATTTGGGCGGTTTTATACCCCACTGGTTCTGATTGTGTTCTTTGCGGCTGTTTTTGCAGTGTTATTTACCAGTGTGCAGCAAAAACAGATGAATTATAGTGAAGGACAGGTGGCAGCAGAAAATATCCGTGCTAATAAAACTATCGAAAACACCTTTGCAACAGAACAAAAACGCAAGTTGGCTGCCGAAGCGGTCACAACCGAGTATAACTATCAAGAAGAGATCGCTACCACTCAGTTTGACCGTGTCAAGCGCTTGTTCGATCTTGTGGGTGAAGTCAACGATGAGCTGAACAAGCAATACGAGGACGATAAGAAAAAAGCGAAAAAGGAAAGCGTGCCGGTCCCGAGTGTGGACGACCATACGGCAGCTCTGAAAAAGAAATTCGAGGCCATCGATCAAGAGGATGTCGATTTTTATCAAAGCCTTTCCACGGATTTTTATCAGTCGTTATTCCAGCTTTCCGAAAATGAGTTGGTGATCGTGCGCAACCAGTCGTTGACCATTATCAGTGAAGAGATGGCCCAACATGTCCGAGAAAGCAACTTGACAGACATCAAGGACAATGCTAAAAATCAAGCCGAAACACTGGGAATTCAACAGACGGCCTTAGCGGTCATCGATGAGCTTTTGGATAAAGGAATCGTCGTCAATGAGTTTCCGAACGAAAAGGCCACCGAAGAAAACCGGGAAGCCGCGCGCAATGCGGTTCAACCGGTCATGATCTACCAAGGAGAAGTCATTGTTCGCGAAGGCTCCCAGATCGATGCCAATGCCATTGAAAAATTGAAACTTTTAGGGCTGACCAGTCAAAGCAGCTCGATTTTCCCGGTAGTAGCAATGGTCTTGGGAATTTTGCTGCAGATTGCGGTTCTGCTCTATTTTGGTCGCCAGTTTCATTCCAAAGATCATCAGCAGGAATTTTTGACGTTTTATACGATGGCGATGGTCTTCAGTGTATTTTTGATGAAATTTTTCCAGATCTTTCAAACGGAACAGACACTGTATATCCCGCTGTTTTATCCCGCTGCTTTTGTGCCACTGGTGTTGAACCTGTTCATGAATCGCCGGGCGGGAATCATTGCGGCTATGTTCCAAGTAGTGGCGGCAATCTTTGTCTACTATGATGCGATTGGGACAAACCTGTTGACGACGATTCTGATCACCTATCTGTTTTCCGGTTTGATGGGGACTATCGTCAAGCGGGAGCGGATCGGTCGTCAAGGGTGGCCGGCGGTGATATGGGTGATCGTCTTTCCGACCCTGCTGAATTTTGTGCTGATGGTCTTTCAGGGACTCAGCTTTACCAGCAGTGCCACTTGGTTGACCATCGTCTGCGGCTTTGCCGGTAGTCTGTTGTCTTTCATGCTGACGATGGGGTTGCATCAATATATTGAGCTTTTGGTAACGGATGATTCGGCTATTGTGTTGAATGAACTGAGCAATCCCAATCATCCTTTGTTAAAACAGCTGTTGGAAGAAGCGCCGGGGACTTACCACCATTCCATGATGGTAGCCAATCTCAGTGCCAATGCGGTAGCCGAGATTGGCGGCCGATCTTTGTTGACCCGCGTCGCTTGCTATTACCATGATATCGGCAAGCTGAAACACGCGAACTTTTTTGTTGAGAACCTGCCGCAGGGAGCTGAAAATCCCCATAATTTTCTGTTGCCGGAAGACAGCAAGCAGATTATTTTCGGTCATGTGACTGATGGGGCCAAAGTGTTGGAAGACTATAAGATGCCTCAGATGGTCATCGATATCTGCCGGCAGCACCACGGCACGACGATGATGAAGTTTTTCTATGCCAAAGCCAAAGAGCGTAATCCCGAAACGACTGAAGCTGATTTCCGTTATCCCGGTCCGAAGCCGCAGACCCGAGAGGCGGGTGTGGTGAGTATTGCTGACAGTTGTGAAGCCGCGGTACGGGCAATGGATCACCCTGATAACGAAAAAATCCAGCAGTTCGTTCACAACCTGATCATTGACCGGATCATCGACGGTCAGTTGGATGACAGCGGTTTGACCATGAAAGAGATCCGTCTGGTAGAAAAATCACTGGTAAATGGTCTGTGCAGTACTTTCCATTCCCGGATCAAATATCCGAAAATGAAATCAGAGGCCGAAAAGATGAAAGAAGAACAAGAAAGAAGCGAAAAATAATGGAGATCACCTTTATCGATGAAACACAATCGGTTCCTGAAGAGAAAATCCGGGAAATCGACGATCTGCTGCAGTTCGCAGCAGATCATTTGAAGCTGCCTGAAAATGCGGAGATGTCCGTGACCTTCATGGATAATGCCGCAATTCGGGAAATCAACCGGGATTACCGCGGCAAAGATGCACCGACTGATGTGATTAGTTTTGCGTTGGAGGAAGAAGGCGACGGTGAGATTCCCATTGTGTTTGACGACGAGGATGAACCGCTGCCCAGAGAGTTGGGGGATCTGATGATTTCTGTTGAGCGGGCCAAAGAGCAGGCAGAAGAATACGGACATTCCTATGATCGGGAGCTTGGCTTTTTAGCGTTGCATGGCTTCCTGCATATCAACGGTTACGACCATATGACACCGGAAGACGAAAAAGAGATGTTCACATTGCAAAAGGAAATCTTGGATGCCTATGGACTCAAAAGATAGAAACGTCAAGAAGAATAAAAATTTCATCACTTCGGTGGAGTTTGCCGTAACGGGTGTCAAAACGGTTTTTAAAGAAGAGCGGAACATGCGCAAACATGTTGTGATCGGAATTCTGGCAGTTTTGGCGGGCCTGGTCTTCCGATTGGAGCGAATGGAATGGTTATGGCTGCTGCTGGCTGTTTTTCTGGTCTGGATCGTAGAAGTCATCAACACAGTTTTTGAGAATGTGGTGGACATGGTCACGGAATGCCATTTTCATCCCATCGGAAAAAAAGTCAAAGATATGGCAGCCGGGGCAGTCCTGCTTACTTCCGGATTCGCATTGGTTGTAGGACTGATTCTCTTTTTGCCGAAACTCTGGTCCTGGTTTTTTTAGCCGGTACCGGATACGATTTCCAGGGGACGCTTGGAAACCTTCGAAGGCCGCTGTTTTTTGCTGGAAGCAAGGAGTAAAGCGCGACTTATGCAGTTTAAAGCTGCGTATCACGCTACGCCGCCATTTGCGATGACAAGGATCAACAGAGCTGCCGTTGCATTTTCAGACGCACCTTGATACCCTGCGCACACAACAACTAAAGGAGAGACATATGACTGAACATAAATCCGGATTTGTCGCTATTGTCGGACGACCAAACGTTGGAAAATCTACTTTGTTAAACCGCATCGTTGGTCAGAAAATCGCAATTATGAGTGACAAAGCACAAACTACCCGCAATAAGATTCAAGGGGTCTACACGACTGACCAAGCGCAGCTGATTTTCATCGATACCCCGGGGATCCATAAGCCGAAACACCGTCTTGGGGATTTCATGGTGGAGACTGCCTACAGCGCACTGCGGGAAGTCGATGCCGTCTTGTTTATGATCGCCGCTGATGAAAAAAGAGGCAGAGGGGACGATTATATCATCGAACGGCTGAAAAATGTTGATAGTCCTGTCTATCTGATCATCAACAAGATTGATAAAGTCCATCCTGATGAACTCTTTGGGATCATCGATGACTATCGTCAGCAGCTGGACTTCAAGGAGATCATCCCGATTTCTGCAACGGAAGGCAACAATTTTGAAACGCTGATGACGACTTTGGTAGAACAAATGCCTGAAGGACCGCAATATTTTCCGGATGACCAGATCACCGACCATCCGGAATACTTCATCGTCTCGGAGCTGATTAGAGAAAAGGTCCTGCTGTTGACCAGAGACGAAGTTCCCCATTCGGTGGCCGTGGTAGTGGATTCCATGAAACGAAATGAAAATGACAAAGTCCATATTCAGGCTACGATCATCGTAGAAAGAGACAGCCAAAAAGGCATCATCATCGGTAAAGGCGGGAAGATGTTAAAAGACATCGGAACCAAAGCCCGCCGCGAAATCGAGCTTCTTTTGGGAGACAAAGTCTTTTTGGAGTTGTGGGTGAAAGTTCAGAAAGATTGGCGGGACAAACAAACCTACCTGACGGATTACGGCTATAAAAAAGAAGACTACTGACATACACTGCCACAGGTTTTCAAAGTATCAGGTCAAATAAAAAAACAGCTGCTGCAGCGATTTGATAACCGCTACAGATGGTGAACGGCGTGCGAGCTGCTGAGAATACGTAGCCTGTGTGAAACAAGCTGGCGTCCCCTTGTCAGCCTGACCGGTAAAGAAGTCTACATGAACAACAGGCCTGCAACCGCAAACAGGTTGCAGGCCCTTTTTGAAAAAGAGGTGAAAAAATGGACGTCACTGAAACCCGGGGGATTATTTTATTTTCCCGTGACCATAAAGAAAAAGACAAGCTGGTGAAGATCTTTACGGAAAGTTATGGCAAGCAGATGTTCTATGTCAAAGGGGCACATCGGAAAAATAATCCTCTGACTGCGGCTTTGTTGAACTTTACCGAAGGAGTCTATTTTGGAACGATTCGCTCGGAAGGCCTCTCTTTTTTAAACGGTGCCAAAGAGATCACGCCTTTTCGTCATATCCAAGAAGATATTTTTGTGACGGCGTACGGCACTTATATCCTGAATCTTGTGGATGCGGCTATCGAAGATCGTTTGTATGATCCTCATCTGTACGGCTTTACTCATCAGGCACTGACACAGCTGGACAAAGGGGCGGATCCTGAGATTATCACCAATATTTTTGAATTGCAGATCCTGCAGCGTTTCGGTGTGACTCCGCAATTGGATCACTGTGCAGTCTGTGGGGATCAAAAGGGCCCCTTTGATTATTCCTCCAAATATGGCGGCCTGCTTTGTGAACGGCATTTTGATCACGATCCGCACCGCTATCATGCCGATCCCCGGGCGCTGCATTTTGCCCGTTTGTTCATGAATATTTCCTATGAGCAGATCAACTCCATTCAACTGAAAGTCGAGACCAAACAGGGTCTCAGGCAGTTCATCGATCAGCTTTATGAGGAATATGTCGGGCTGCACCTGAAGAGCAAGCGTTTTATCGATCAGATGCAGAATTGGTCACAGCTGCTTCTCAAGCCGCAGAGGGCTCCTGAAGGTAATAATATAAAAGAAGACACCCCGCCGACGAGTGAGCCTTAAAAAGGCTGCGTCAGAAGGGTGTCTTTTTTATCAGTGATAAGGAGTGGTTTAGTCTTCTGCCGGTAGAATCGTTTGTTCTTCGGCTAAAGAGGCGGCCGCATTTTGCCGGGCAAAATAATTTTTGGTTTCTTTGAAAACGACCGGAGTCAAAAGCGCCAAGGCAACGATATTCGGAAAGGCCATCAAACCGTTGCTGATATCTGCCAATGTCCAAACTGCCGAAACCGTCAGATAAGGACCGATAAAGACTGCACCGACATAAATTAGTCGAAAAATTTTAGCATAACGGTCCGTGTTCAGCAGATAGGCTAGACAGCGTTCAGAATAATAATTCCAGCCAAGAATCGTAGTAAAGGCGAAGAAAACCAAACAGACCATCAGCAGAAAAGAAGCTGTTTGAGATGAGATGGGCAGCGCCTGCGAGAAAGCATGAATTGTCACAGCCGCGCCCTCTTTGCCGGTCTGCCAAGCACCGGTCATGATGATCGCCATACCGGTCATATTGCAGACGATGATTGTGTCGATAAACGTTCCGGTCATCGAAACCAGTCCTTGTCGAACCGGCTCTTTTGTCCGTGCGGCCGCCGCAGCGATGGGGGCGCTGCCCAGGCCGGATTCATTGGAAAAGATCCCGCGTGCGATACCTTTTTGCATGGCGATAATCATCGCTCCCACAGCACCGCCGGAAGCTGCTCGCAATCCGAAGGCACTTTGAAAGATTTCAGTGATGACACCCGGCAGTCTACCCAGATTCAACAAAATCATGGCCAGGCACAGGCTGACATACATGACCACCATAGCAGGAACAATGATTTCAGAGACCCGGGCGATCCGTTTGACACCGCCAATGAGAACGACAGCAACGGAAACAGTGACCAGCAGGCCGACGATCACGACTGACCAGGAATAGCTGTTGCCGAAAAGTTGGACAGTGTTGACTTTGTTCGGGTCAAAGAAGGTTTGAGCAGCTGACGTAATGCCGTTGATTTGGGTCAGCGTTCCGATCCCCAGCAGGCCCGCCATGATTCCGAAAATAGCAAACAGTTTGCCGAGCCAGCGCCACTTTTTACCCAGGCCGTTTTCAATATAATAAAACGGTCCGCCTAATGCCCGGCCGTTTTCATCGAAGGTACGGTATTTCACCGCCAACAGTCCTTCTGCGTATTTTGTAGCCATTCCCAACAGACCGGCCAGCTCCAGCCAGAACAGGGCACCGGGTCCGCCGGCAACAATCGCAGTAGCCACCCCGACGATATTGCCGGTCCCGATAGTAGCGGAAAGAGCAGTACACAGGGCTTGGAAGCTGGAGACATCCCCGACGCCGTCCTCCTCGTCTTTGAGCATATAGCGCAGAGCCAGCGGCAGGCGCCGCAGCTGGATTAGCCGCAATCCGGCAGTCAGCAGAATGCCGATTCCCAAAATCATCAGGATCATCGGTGCGCCCCAGATCAGGTCGTTGAGTGTCGTCAGCCATTTGTTCATCTTTGTTCCTCCCGTAAATGTTGTAAACAGACTTTGCAGAATTCCATGAAATTTGCGAAATAACAGAAAGCCAGTCGATTTTTGTCAGTCTAGCAAAAAATAACCAGGTGTACCAGCAAAAATCGCCAATAAACAAAAATATTCTGATAATTGTTCGTGGTTTCTGGGGCAGTTTTTCGCAGATGAAAATGGCTATGTCTGAAAAAGACGGTGTCAGCTCTTTTGACCGTTTTCACCGTAATTTGTGTCCGAATGCCCCGCGTTAGTACCCCTGAACTGTGCGATCTTCCTAAGTTTCGGCAAAAAACTTCTTAAAGCGGATTTTCACAGGAGTTTTCAGCAAGTCGCCAGTTTTTGGTTGACAAAGACGGACCGGAGTCGCTATTATATAAGGTAATTGAAGAGATGCGTTGATCAAATTTGGAAATGTGCCAGACATCAAAGCGATTCCGGGAGGGTGGAAGCCGGATATGAAGACATTTTTCCGCAGGCGTTTGGGAGCATCGGCAAAATGAAGCTGCCGAGAAATCGGAAGCAGGGTGGAACCGCGAAAT
This sequence comes from Enterococcaceae bacterium OF42-14pH9A, assembly GCA_027692465.1. Lineage (GTDB taxonomy): Bacteria > Bacillota > Bacilli > Lactobacillales > Enterococcaceae > Enterococcus_C. The sequence goes on from JAQEYU010000001.1 coordinate 379,170, forward strand.
TTTCGTCCCTGTGTTTGTCTGTTGGTATACAGACAAACACAGGGCTTTTTGTATCTCTGTCTTTTTTTCCAAGAAAGCTTTGCCGATTTGCTGCTGCCAGCGCTTTTTGATCTGTTCAACGAACTCTGCTGTAAATTTGAAAGGAGCGTCACAATGACAAAAATGACCGTTCAAAACATTATCCTGACCTTGCAGAAATTCTGGTCAGACAACGGCTGCATGTTGATGCAGGCTTATGATACCGAAAAAGGAGCCGGTACCATGAGTCCTTACACCTTCTTGCGGGCGATCGGACCGGAGCCGTGGAATGCGGCTTATGTCGAACCCTCCAGACGTCCTGCAGACGGCCGTTACGGCGAAAACCCGAACCGTTTGTACCAGCATCACCAATTTCAAGTGGTGATGAAGCCTTCTCCGGCCAATATCCAGGAGTTATATTTGGAAAGCTTGAAACTTTTGGGGATTGAACCGTTGGAACACGATATCCGTTTTGTAGAAGACAACTGGGAAAATCCTTCGATGGGCTGTGCCGGATTGGGTTGGGAAGTCTGGTTGGATGGCATGGAAATCACCCAATTTACTTACTTTCAACAAGTCGGCGGCCTGCCTTGTAAACCGGTGACCTCAGAGATCACATATGGTTTGGAGCGCCTGGCTTCTTATATCCAGGAGGTCGAAAGTGTTTATGATCTGGAATGGACAGAAGGAGTCAAATATGGCGAGATCTTCCGTCAGCCGGAATATGAACATTCAAAATATTCCTTTGAGATCAGTGATCAAGAACTGCTGCTGGGTAATTTCGACCGCTTCGAAGCTGAAGCCAAACGCTGTATCGACGAAAGTCTGGTGCATCCGGCATATGATTATATTCTGAAATGCAGCCATACCTTCAATTTGTTGGATGCCCGCGGTGCAGTCTCAGTAACTGAACGGGCCGGCTATCTGGCGCGGATTCGGAATATGGCTCGGGCAGTTGCCAAAATCTTTGTGGCAGAACGGGCAAAACTGGGTTATCCGCTTTTGGATCCGGCACAGGCAGCAGCGTTATTAGAGGAGGAGAAATAAGATGGCAAAAGACCTGTTACTTGAAATCGGCTTGGAAGAAATGCCCGCACATGTGGTCACTCCCAGCATGAAGCAGCTGGAAAATAAAGTTACTGCTTTTCTGGATGAAAACCGACTGAGTTTTGAATCTATCAAAGCGTTTTCGACTCCTCGTCGTTTAGCAGTGCTGATTGAAAAAATCGCAGACAGACAAGAAGATATCCAAGAGGAAGTTAAAGGCCCGGCGAAAAAAATCGCTTTGGACGCTGAAGGCAATTGGTCAAAAGCAGCACAGGGATTTGTTCGAGGACAGGGAGTATCCACCGATGCCATCACTTTCCGGGAGTTGAAGGGTGTCGAGTATGTCTATGTTACGAAATATGTCAAAGGGGAAGCGGCTGAAAAAGTTCTGATCGGTTTGAAAGACGTCATCACCGGGCTGACCTTCCCGGTAACGATGCATTGGAGCAATTTCGACTTCGAGTACATCCGTCCGATTCATTGGATCGTGGCTTTATTGGAAGATGAGGTCCTACCCTTTGAGATCCTGGATGTCAAAACCGGCCGTCAATCTCGTGGCCATCGTTTCTTAGGTGAAGATGTGGCCTTTACCAATCCATCTGAGTATGAAACGAAGCTGACTGAACAATTTGTCATTGTTGATCCTCTGAAACGCAAACAACTGATTGTGGATCAAATCAATGAATTGGCTGTTAAAAATGAATTTAAAGTTGAATTGGACGAAGACCTGTTAGAAGAAGTCAGCAACCTCGTGGAATATCCCACTGCGTTTGTGGGAAATTTCGAAGACAAGTACCTGGCAGTACCGGAAGAAGTATTGGTGACTTCCATGAAAGAACATCAGCGCTACTTCGATGTCCGCAATCAGGAAGGACTTCTGCTGCCGCACTTTATCTCTGTTCGTAACGGGAACAACGTGAAATTGGAAAATGTAGCAAAGGGTAACGAGAAAGTCTTGACCGCCCGCCTGGAAGATGCGGAGTTCTTTTATAACGAAGACAAAAAACTCAGTATCGAAGACTTGGTCAACAAACTGAAGCACGTCACCTTCCACGAAAAAATCGGCAGCATCTATGAAAAAATGCAGCGGGTTGCAGCTGCCGCACAAATCATCGGTGAAACAGTCGGTCTGGCTGCTGACCAGCTGGAAGACTTGAAACGAGCTGCCGAGATCTATAAATTTGACCTTGTGACCAACATGGTGGGCGAATTTCCGGAACTGCAGGGGATCATGGGAGAAAAATATGCTCTGCTGCAGGGAGAAAAGCCGGCAGTGGCCCAAGCCATCCGGGAGCATTATCTGCCGATCTCAGCTGAAGGGGAGCTGCCTCAATCAGAAATCGGTGCTGTCTTGGCTATTGCCGATAAATTGGACAGTGTCTTGTCCTTCTTTGCTGTCGGAATGGTACCTTCGGGCTCAAATGACCCCTATGCGCTGCGACGTCAGTCTTACGGAATCGTTCGCATCGTAGAAGAAAAAGGCTGGTACTTCCCGTTGAAGCAGTTGCAAAAAGCGATTGATGAAAAGGTCAACAGCGACGAAGCCCGCTTTGGTATCAAGTTGACGAGCGGTCAGCAGGAAGTTTTGGACTTCATCAAAGCCCGTCTGCGCCAGCGCCTGACCTCGGAAAATGTCCGTCATGATGTGATCGACGCGGTCATCAATGCCGACCAGGAGGACCTGACACAACTCTTTGCCTCTGCTGCAATCCTGCGTAAGCATGTGACCGATGCGGATTTCAAACCGTCTGTCGAAGCCTTGACCCGGGCGATTAATCTGGCGAAAAAAGCTGAAGCTGTTAGCGATCATGTCGATCCGAATCTTTTTGAAAATGATTCAGAAAAAGCTTTGTTCGAAGTCGTTGCCGACCTGGAACAGAAATTCCCACGGCAAACGATGGAAGAAAACTACAACGGACTGACAGCTTTACGACCATACATTGAGAACTATTTTGAAGCGACGATGGTCATGGCTGACGATGAAAAAGTGCGTCGCAATCGTTTGGCACAGCTGAAGATCATTTCCAAGATGGCTTTGGCAGTCGCCAGTCTGGATTCTTTGATCACCAAATAAACAAAGGCAGGCAAGCATACAGAAAGTATCCATGTGTGTCTGAAAGTACCGGTATTGTCGGACATACCACAAAATAAAGATAAAAAAACGCCGATCCTCACTGTGGATCGGCGTTTTTGAGCTGGTCAGTGTGTATCTTTTCTTCACTGAGGACAGGGCGCTAACTATTTGTTTACGAACTGCCTCAGTTAAGTTGTGCTCCTTGATCAAAATCAGAAATTTGCTGCTGCCCCTTAATCATAGATTGGCTGATTAGGATGCGGCAGTCACAAAATCAGTTTCAGGAGCAGTGGGATATAAAGCATATACAATAAGACAGAGTAGCCTAAACTGGAGGCGCCGAACTCCTCATCGGCATGATAATTGCGGGCCAGAATCGGAACGGAATTTTGCACCGGCATCGATGATTGAATGATGAAGACACTGAGCATCAAAGGCGGTACCGGAAAAAGAAAGCCCAGCCCCCAGACGATCAATGGTGAAATCACGAACCGGCCAATCAGTACACCGATGATATCTCTGTTCATTCTAAGATTCTTCAAGCCGCTGAAGTAAACGATGATACCGATGATGAACATTGATAGCGGTGTCGTCAGATCAGCCAGATAACCGCCAAAATTTGCGATGAAGGAGGGGACAGGCAGCGTGGTCATAACCCAGATCAGACCGATTAAGAAGCCTAAAAGACCAGGGGTAAAAATTTTTTTCAGCAGCACCAGCGGATGAAAGGAAACGTGGGCCGCTTGGATATCCGGATTGTCCTGAGCTATCTCATAGATCCCGATCGTCCAAAAAAACGTGGTGTTGACGATATAATACAACAGGACGTAAGGAATCGCCTTTTCACCGAAGATCGCCAGGTTGATAGGCAGTCCGATGAAGATCGTATTGGAACAGGTGAACATCGTCGTAAAAGTGCCGCGACGACCCGGTGCGACTTTGGCAAACTTGCGGTAGATCAGACTGATTGCAAAGGTGGCGGCCATCGACAGCAAGGGAATGATCATGCCGGAAAACAAAGAAAGAAATTCAGAGCGGGAAAAATTAGCAGTGATGTTCAGAAACATGTTGAAGGGCAGGGCCAGGTTCAAGACGACTTTTGAAAAAACATCGGCGGTTCGATTGGAAAACCACTGTTTGAAAGAAAGGTAATAGCCGAGAAACATCAACGCAAAAATAGCAAAAATATTCAGGTAGGCTTGGAACATATCAAACACCTCTTTACGAAGAATTTAAAAAAGCGTGACGAAATCGATTCCGTCACGCCCTGGTCAAAGATTATTTTTTATGTTGCTGTTTACCGGCATTGCGGCCTTTTCCTTGAGGCTGATTCAGCTTTTGATTCCGGTTCTTACTGTCGGAAGCTTTTTCGGCTTTCTTGGGTTCCACTTGTTGTTTCGGCGGTGTCACCACAACTTTTGGAGGATTGTTTTTCATTTCCTGCTGGATCTGCGCTTTAATCCGTGGTTTCATGATGACGTTGGTGATATAGGTTTGAAGACAGGCGATAAATCCGCCGACTACCCAGTAAAGTGTCACACCCGCCGGCGCACCGAAGGAGAACATGATGATCATTAACGGCGAAACGATGGACATGGTCCGCATTTGTTTTTTCTGCTCTTCCGGGATGCCGATCAGACTGATGACACTTTGCAAGGCATAGAAAACACCGGCGATAATCACGAAGATCAGGTTCGGCTTGCTCAGATCGATACCGAAGAAGACAGCATTTTGGAGGTTTTCCGAGTAACGGGCTGTCGTATACAAAGCCGAGAAGATCGGCATTTGGATCAACAGCGGCAAACATCCCATGCCCCCCAGCATGCTGACGCCGTTCTCTTTGTAAACAGCGCTCATTTCCTGTTGGGCTTCCATCTGTTCCTGCTGAGTCGTTGCAGCCTTCAATTTGGCTTGTACGGCATCCAGCTGCGGTTTGATGTACTGCATTTTTTCTGACTGCACCATTGTTTGGCGAGATTGATGGATCCCCAACGGCAAAATAATGAAGCGGACGATCAGTGTTACGAAGATGATAGCCCAGCCCCAGCGATTGTCCCCGCCCACCAGGTTAGCCAGCATTTTCAATAAGGCATCCAATGGAGAGACCAGGATCTTATACATAAAACTGGAAGTGTCCGGAATCGCCTTTCCTGCTGCGTCTGTGGTCATCTTGACACAGCCGGATAAAAATACGAGGAGCATCAGCATACCGGAACCCAGCAGCCAATTTTTGATTTTTTTCATTGATTTCTTCCTTTCGTCATACACTTTCTTACGTACAGACAGACTCAGATCAGTGATGGATCCCTCCTCAAAAAGCCGGTCTTACGGGATTGAAAGTGGAGCGCTACAGCTAAATTGCACAAGAATAATCATACTAAAAAAAGCCGTTGATTTCAACGGCTTCATGAAAAAGTCATAGAGTGGGACTGAAAATCTCTGGCGAATCCGGGCCTTTTGCCAAAAGCAAGGAGAAAAGTGCCGCTTTTGGAGGACGAAAGCGACACAGTTACGCTGCAGATCACGGGCAAAGGACCAAAATAGCTGCCGACGGAGTTTTCTGCTACCCCCTAAACGGCAACGGCTGTCTTACCGGTAGTCATCTGCTTACTTAATGAAAAGCATAGGAAACGTCGAAAGTCTTTCGCTCCTTGATTCGAGGGTCATCGGTGATGGTCAGGCGGGCGACCTGTCCAGCCGGAGAAGGGGACTTGCGAACGGCAGCAATAAAAGCCGTCATCGTCTCGTCATCGGCCACCGCTTCGATTCCGACAGACCCGTCCGCTTCATTCCAGACGGCACCAGTGACGCCCAGTTGATCAGCGACCATTTTAGTTGTATACCGGAAGCCGACGCCTTGGACCCGTCCGGTAACATTCATATGAACCTTTCGCATTGGAAAACCTCCTTCTTGGAATTCTTTCGCTGTCTTTATGATAACGTTTTTTTTCGTGAGCAACAAGAGATGCGCCGGCAAGTATGCTATAATTCAGGCAAAGAAACGGAGGAAGACCATGAAAGAGATCCAAGCTGTCAAAAATCCGCTGATCAAGGATTTGCGGAAGCTGCATAAAAAGAAGTATCGCGATGAACAGGGCCGCTACTTGTTGGAAGGTTTCCATCTGGTGGAAGAAGCCGCCGCAAATGGCGCTGAAATAAACGCAGTCCTGGTCAATCAACGGGGATTGCAGGAATGGCGGGAGTGGTTGCAGGAAAATCAGCAGAAGGAGCAATATCTGGTTTCCGATGAAGTCATGGAAGGATTGTCGGATCTGCCTGCACCGCAGGGAATCGTCGCGGTGGTGGTCAAAAAAAATCAGGAGCCGAAAATATCAGGCGGGCGCTGGCTGCTATTGGATCGTGTTCAAGACCCGGGCAACGTTGGAACGATGGTACGGACTGCCGATGCGGCCGGCTTTGCGGGGGTGATCCTCGGCAAAGGCTGCGCGGATCCTTACAGTACCAAAGTTTTGCGCAGTATGCAGGGTAGTAATTTTCACCTGCCGATTTTGAATCGTGACCTGGAATTACTTATTCCGGAATTGAAGGCAGCCGGTCTGCCGGTTTACGGAACGGAGCTGAATGAAGAGGCCCGCGCTTTCCAAACCGTGACCGACCAAGCGGATGTGGCACTAGTGATGGGTAATGAAGGGCAGGGGGTAGCCGAGGATTTGTTAAAAATGACGGATTTAAATCTCTATATCCCGATTTATGGCAAAGCAGAATCGCTGAATGTTGGCGTTGCCGCGGGAATCTTGATGTATCACTTTTCCGGCAGTTTTTAAAGATGTGTTAAGCTTAGTTGCTCCTTACACTTCTGTAAGTTGAATGGTGCTATACTGTATCCAGTTGCAAAAAGAGTACATTTAACTTAAAGGGGACTGCAAATCTATGACCGAAAAATGGCAAGATGATCCGGAATACGTAGGATATATCGAGGACTTACTGGCAACCGAAGCGGTCCAAAAACTGGCAAACTACACCCAACACGTAAACTCTACCCGCTTGGAACATTCGCTGAGCGTTTCTTATTACAGTTATAAATTGGCAAAAAAATGGGGCGGGGATGCCCGTGCCACAGCTCGTGCGGGTTTGCTCCACGATCTGTTTTACTATGACTGGCGTACCACCAAGTTTGACGAGGGCAGTCATGCCTATATGCATCCGCGGATTGCTGTGAAAAATGCTGAAAAAATCACGGAGCTTTCCGATCTGGAGCGAGATATCATCTTGAAACATATGTGGGGAGCGACCATCGCACCGCCGAAATACAAAGAAAGTTATATCGTTACGATGGTGGATAAATACTGCGCCATCAAAGAAGCTTCTGAACCTGTGACCGAAAACATGCGTCGCAGATGGCGTCAATGGTTCCCTAAAAAACAATCTATCTAAACCAGTAATTAACAACGCCCCCTCCGAGTCTGGAGAGGGCGTTTTTTTGCGTATGTCTAAGGTGTCTCTGAAAACTCCAGCGGCGGCTATTTTGATCCTTTCCCCGCAATCTGTATCGTAAATGTACAACTTTATCCATAAGCTGCGCCTTACTTCTTGATTTCAGCAAATCCCAAAAAAGCTGGATTTGCCCGGCATTTTCAGGCGCCGGGATCAAAGCGTCATTTTCCGATTGTGGTCAGACGGGGGTCTCGCAATAAACAGCGAGATTGTGTTAATTAAAGAAAAACCTGAGCAGGGCTCCCAGGACAGTGATCACCAAAATTGTTGCAACTACCAGCAGATGGCGCCGTTTGTTCATCATCAAAATTGCGATGTATTCCCGCAAAAAGGCATTCGGCAGGTAATAAAGGGCAGTTTTAGCACCAATCCCATCAGCTTTCAAACCGGCTTGTCGGGCGAACATCCCGCCCCGGAAGATGTGGTAATTGTTGGAGCTGAAGATAGCCTTATAGCCTTCCGGAGAGTGTTGATCCATTATCTTTTTGGAAAAGCCCATGTTTTCCAAGGTGGTGGTTGAACGGTCTTCCAGAAGAATAGCCTCTTGCGGCACGCCTTGCTCCAAAGCGTAAGCCGCCATGGCCGCCGCCTCCGAAATCTTTTCATCTGGTCCTTGACCACCGGACATCACCAGTTTTGCCTGCTTCTTTTTGGCTTTTAGCTGCAGTCGGTAAAAGGCAATCGCCTTGTCGATGCGACGAGCCAAAAGAGGCGAAACCCGTTCTCCACCCAAGAGGCCGGCCCCCAAAACGATGATATAGTCCTGATTATAACGGGGATGATTGAATTGATAGAGGACCGAGACGGTCAAAAAATTGTAAAATACAACGAAAAAATACAACATGATCAACGGCAAGCAGCTGAGAAAACTTGTGAGCCAACCGGGAAGCTGCTGAGCAATGAAATAATCGTAGATTAAAAAGAAGGTCAAAAACAAGGCCAGCAACAGGGTCAGCAGGTTGGCCAGAGAATGAGATTCCTTTTTGATTACCACTGCTGCGTTCCAATAAAGGAAGATCACCAGGGTCACGATCCCGAAAGCCGCTACCAGTACCAGCGCCACCAGTGCGACCGCTAACAGACCCCCGACGATCAGGCTGCTGGTAGAAAACAGATTGTAGACCAGATAGGCACCGAAGACGATCAGGAAAAGATTGAAGAGCAGACCGTTGATCAGCCGAGCTTTTTCTCTAAAATAGGACCACAGAAAAATTCCGAAAAAAAGCAGCGGGATCAAGACAAAAAAGCTGCCGATGCGCAGTTCGTTGATCGTTAAATAGATAAAAAGGGCAGTCAACGACCAGATACAGCAAAAAAAGAAGGTATCCGGATCATCCTGGCGCCGCCGCCAAAAGACCATTGCTGCATTGCCCAAAAAGAAGATCACTGCAAAGATGATCTCCGGCAAAATTGTTGTCATAAAAAAGCCTCCTCGATAAAACTGATGTACAGTGCCGGCAGAGTCCCGGTGTGTTACTACCTGCTTGTGGGCACTATAAGTTATTCTATTCGTTATCCGGTCATCCGGCAAAGTTGACAGCTGTTATTGGGGCTCTTTTTTGGAGGCAGCAGGTGGACCGCACTGCTGGTCGTGATTACGACAACCATCGTAAAAAGATTTTTCCCCGTGCCTTCATAACAGCTGATTGATCATATTCAGTATAGCAAATTTCCCAATGATTGTTTGAAAAAAGTCCTGGAAGTTATTGGAAATCCAGGATAAAAACTTAGGGCGTGTCTGAAAACCTCTGGGGAATCAAGCTTTTTACGGACTTTTCCCGAAATCAAGGAGTAAAGCTGTCGCTAGGTTTCTGCGGTGTTAAAGTTGCGCATTTCTGACGCAGCTTGCGGTCAAAAAAGCAAAATATCTGCTATTGGCATTTTCTGACACGCATTAAATCATGCCCGTAAGTTCAGTGTTTTGCAGTTTTGCGGTACAATGAAGTCAGAAATGTGCGTCAAAGGACTCGAATGACGAACGTTGCGTCGGTCCAAAGAGTAGGAGAAATTCTGTTGATTATTTATCAGACGACGCAGTGAGAACAAAGGCTATATTTTGAGGAGGAAATAAGATGGAGATTGGAGAGGTGCAAAAAGTGCGGCTGCCGGCGTTTACAGTCATTGGAAAACTGGGATCCGGGCTGGCAGAAGACGGCTCTTCCTGGGTACCGCCGTTATGGGAAGCGGCAAATGAGCATTTTGAGGAGCTGGGTTCGGTGGTGGACCAAGAGGCGCTGACCGGAATCAGGATGTGGGGCTTAATGAGTGATTCTTCTGCTTGGCTGCTTCCCTGGCAGGATGTTGGCTGCTATCTGGCGGGTATGGAAGTTCCTGCCGATACACCGACGCCCCCTGATTGGATTCGCTGGAACATGCTGGCGATGGAATACTTGATCGTTAAAACCAATACTCGTGAGCTTTCTTCCATGACAGAGAAGATGCTGACAGAGATTATGGCGCAGCAAGAAGCGACACTGGCCGCTGCGATTCAGGAATTTTATGATCCCGAATTCGAGCCGGGGGAAGTTGTGCTGTATTTCCCAACCAAAATCATCAATGAATGATCGCTGAATACAAGAAGGGGAAGAGAAAACAGGCGGTGCCTGGCGGTAACGGTCTTTTGCCGGTTCCAGTGTGCCATTGCTGGGGAGACAGCTGCAAAAAAAGCGGAGGAGCGGCTGCTCCTTCGCTTTTTTCGATAGGCAGATCATTGGCAAACGAATCAGTTGTTGCTAACTGCTTGTGCCGGATCCAGGGTTTTTAAAATAGATTTGAAAAGAAATCTTTGATATTACGTCCCAGGAGAACAAAGAAGTTGGCTTTCGCCACACTTTGATCCACGATGATTTCTGATTCATGGGTCGTATCGTCGAGGTAACCCAAATCATCTTGTTCAAGCGTAACGACAGCGGTTCCCAGTTTGTCACCTTTCATGACGGGGGCCTGCAGTTCACCGCTGCTGGCAGCCTTATTCAAATGAGGTGTAACTTTCAGCTGTGTCTTGTCCATATCGTTACGAACCCACAGCGAAACAGCGCTTTTTAAAGCAACTTTAGTCGTCAATTCTTCACCGTCTTTGACCTTGACAGTAGCCATCTCCGGTAGGCGGCTCTCTGCAGGGAGGACCTCTTCTTTTTTCCAGTTGGCGTAGGTGTAATCCATCAATTTTGCGGTCTCGATGAAGCGGGCGCTGGGATCCTGCTCATGATTGGTGGCATTCAGGACAACAGTGATGATCCGCTGACCGTCTTTGATCATGGTACCGACAAAACACGCACCAGCCAGATCCGTTGTCCCGGTCTTCAAACCATCCACGCCTTCTTTGTAATTCAAAAAGCCGGGCAGCATCCAGTTCCAATTGACCATTTCGACTTCTGAAGTAGTGCCCTCAGCAAAAATTTTCGTCGGTGTCTTGGCTGTTTCCAAGGCTTCCGGGAAGTCTTGAAGCAGGTGACGAGCAACGATCGCAACATCTTTGGCCGACATCAGATTCTCATCGTCTTTGTCCGTGCCTGGATAGATATTCTCACCCAGGTAGCTGTTGTTCAGACCAGAAGCATTCACAAGGGTCGCATCTTTGATCCCCCATGACTCGACTTTTTTTCGCATCATGTCGACAAATTCAGGCTCACTGCCGGCGATCTTTTCTGCCAACGCCACAATCGCAGCATTTCCGGATGCGATGAAGCTGGCTTCGAAAAGTTCCTTGACGGAGTATTGTTCTCCGGCATTCAAAGCGACATTGGAAAGGTCGGGAGCGACACTCAGGCTGGCAACGTCTTCAGAGATGGTCACAGGATCTTCCCAGCTCAGCTTGCCTTCTTTTACCTGCTCTTCAATCAGGTACAAACCGATGATTTTTGTTACCGAGGCGATCCCCATCGGTTTGTCGGCATCTTGTGCATAAAAAACTTTGCCGGTTTCAAAGTCGACCGACAGTGCCGCTTTGGAAGCAACAGAAAAGCTGCTCTCAGCTGCATTTACTTCTCTTGGAAGGCAGATAGCAGCAACAGTCAGAAAAAGGGCCAAAAAGGGCAGGAAAATGCAGCGAATGCGTTTTGTCATAATGAGACTCCTATTCGATAAAAGGTATTTGTCATATCAAATCCAAATTCTAACAAAGATTTCCTGCAGATTCAACGCTTGCCGCAAGACTTTAATGTTTTTTCAGGTGAAAGCTAGGAGAAGTCGAACTATTTCAATCGCCGAATAAACGATGAAAGACCAAAAGCGGCTGCCCGGTTTGCCGCTAAATAAATGAAGCGGACTTTGCAGCTGCTCACAGGACAGGCGCAGCAAATACTGCTCTAGTAGTCAACACTGCCTATTCAGCTATGCAGGGAATAAGCGCAGCGGTTTATGTAGCCAAAATAAAAAACTGTCGCAACATGGCGGCAGTTAGTAAGTGTATGGGCAAAATCAGCGGCGGTAGTCGTCTTTGACGCGGACAGGCACCTTTTCCATTCGGTTTTCCATCGTGATGTATTGGAAGACCGCATAAGCAGAAACTCCCAAAATCAAGATCAGAGACAGCAGTGAAAACAATGTGATCAATGTCATAAACATAGAAAAGACCTCCTTTACAGAAACTTCGATAGATAGCAGTTTATTTACAGTAGCTTTAAATTTCTTTACAAATCAATTATAACAGTTATTTTCAGTTTCAACGAGAAAAATGCTTCAAAACAGAGCCGTAAAAACGGGTAATTGTCAGCAAAGGAGCCAGCAGTGTCGCAAGCAGTTGCTGGCGGCTGACTTGACTATTCGTCGTAAGGCTCCAGAGGATAGCTGTGACCTTCTGTTTCATCATAGAAAGTCAGTTTATCGCCGTTTCTTTCAAAAATAATATGATAGCCCATCTTATCCAGGAAAACCAGTCGATTCGGAGAAAGCTCGACGATGGAGACCGGTTCGGGCCGATCCTGAAACAATACTTGGTAATCAGGAGTGACAGAAACGATCACTTCAGGATGTTGTCGATCTTTTTGATAGCGCCATTTTCCGATATACTCCTGATAATAGTTGCGCAACGGTGCCTGGCGGCGTTTGACGGCCAATGATCCAATGAGACCGGTTACGATAGAAACGCCGACCAAGATCGGAAAACGTTTTTTCATGGAATCACCTCGAGTTTTTCCAAAAGCCAATGGAGATCACAGGCTTTGTGGTAGGATATTTGTTAAAGTATAGCATAGGACTCGATCTGCTTCCTCGGTCTTAAGGTGGACTTTAGCAAGTCTTTAAGATATTTATGGTACTATTTTGGCAGGTGAGGAAAATGAAATACGAAAATACATTGACAGCCCGCTTCATTATAAGAGAAAATCGATTTATCGCCCGTTGTCGTTTGGAAGACGGCAGCGAGGTAGTGGTCCATGTGAAAAATACCGGACGAGGAAAAGAAGTGTTGTTACCGGAGGCTTTGGTGGCACTGCAATATTGTCCAAGTCCCAAACGAAAGACAAGTTATGATCTTCTAGCGGTCAAAAAAGGTGCTTTTTGGATCAACATTGATAGTCAACTGCCGAATAAACTGGCAAAAGAAGGGCTGCAGGAGGGAAAGATCCTGCTGCCGGGTCTTCGGGGGCAATTGACTCTGTTGAAACCGGAAGTACGGTTCGAGCATTCGAAGTTCGATCTGTATTTTGAAACAGATGAACAGGAACATGGATTTATTGAAGTCAAAGGACTGACTTTGGAAAATCACGGAATCGGTGCTTTTCCCGACGCCCCCACGCTCCGCGGCCAAAAACACGTCAGGGAGCTGGCAGATGCCCAAAAAGCCGGTTACCACAGTTATGTTTTATTTATCGTTCAATTTGAAGAGATTCGTCTTGCAACGATTCATACCGGGATGCAACCGGCATTATTAGAGGAGCTCAAACGATCAGAAGCAGTCGGTGTACAGGTCTTGGCTTACAATTGCCGGGTTCGTCCCTCGGAGGTGACCGTGAAAGAAGCAGTTCCTTTTGAAGCGGATTATGCTTTTAGTGATCCTAATCTGTGATTTTTTTGGTACGACACAAAAAGGGTGTTAACAACAGCTTTTGCTCGGAGCTGACAGCTTGAGTCAACAGGGTGGCATGGGTTTAGAACTTGCTTTAAATACAATGACAACCCGGCTCAATCTGTCCAATCCGTTCTGCTTACACCGCATAACTGTATTTTATTCTTTGCTTTCGGCAGGTAGGCACCCATTCGGATCTTTCCGAAGTGGTTTTCATACAAATACTAAAGCGCATAAGAATTTGGTTAAAATCATTGAGCTGTCGGGATATCGTGAATGTCCCGTAAAAAAGGAGGAAACAAAATGTTGAAACTTGGAGTAATCGGCACCAATTGGATTAGTCACCAGTTTGTACAAGCGGCAATCGAAAGCGGCCAATATCAGTTGGCTGCAGTGTATTCCCGTAAAGAAGCCACCGCTCGGAAATTCGGGGAGCAATATGCTGAGGATGTCACTTATTGGACCGATTTGGACCGCTTTTTGACAGAGGCGGAGCTGACTGTCGTTTATATCGCATCGCCGAACAGTCTGCACTACTCGCAGGCAAAAGCGGCGATGCTAAAAGGCAAGCATGTCATCGTTGAAAAACCGGCTTTTTCCAATCCCACCGAGATGGCAGATATCATCGAGTGTGCAAATGAAAAGCGGGTCTTTTATTTTGAAGCAGCCCGCAACCTGCACGAAAAAGCTTTCGATACAATTGCCGACTTTCTGCCGGTAAAAGATCATATTCTGGGTGCCAACTTTACTTATATGAAGTATTCATCCCGCTATGATGCTGTCTTGGACGGAGCGGAGCCGAATATCTTTTCGCCGCATTTTTCCGGCGGTTCCCTTCAGGATTTGGGGATTTATCCTTTATATGCGGCGTTGGGCTGGTTCGGGATGCCTAGTGAAGTCCATTACTTTGCTCGGCGAATCGATACCGGTGTTGACGGTTTGGGAACAATCATCTTGCGCTATGACTTGTTTGATGTAACAATTCAGCAAGGAAAGATTGCCGACTCCTTCCTGCCTTCTGAGATTTATCTGGATGAAGGAACGCTGATTCTGAGCGGCATCAATGCTTTTGAATTTGCCGAATACTACGAGCGGGCCAGCGGTGCACGTAAAGAGCTGCCGATTGTTACCCGTGATAATCCGATGGTGGAAGAAGCAGGAGCGTTTGCTGAGATTATGCGCCACCCGTCTGACCGTGATCGGGGGATACAGTATGAGGAATGGGTGGAGCTGTCTCGCAACGTCAATCAGGTGATCTACCGTTTGCGACAGCAAGCCGGTGTCGTATTTGATGCCGACTTGGATCAAACTATAGAAAATGAGGAAAGACATGGTTCAAACTAAACTCCCTGAAGTCTGGCAGAATCGCTGGCAGCAGGAATTTTCAGAGGCAACGGCTATTCAGGAACAGGTTTTTGCACCCTTAGCGGCGGGTGAAAATCTCGTGGGCATCTCGCCGACAGGTAGCGGCAAGACCATTGCCTATCTGCTGCCGTTACTGAATAACGTAGTCGCAGGAGCAGGTACGCAGCTGTTAATCGTTACTTCATCTCAGGAGCTGGCCATGCAGGTAACCGAAGTGGCCCGTATCTGGGGTAAAGACTTGGAGCTTTCGACCATTTCGCTGATCGGCGGTGCCAATCTGAAAAGACAATTGGAAAAATTGAAAGCCCGTCCGGAGATCATTGTCGGAACTCCGGGACGGCTGGTGGAATTGATGGACAGCCGCAAATTAAAGGCCCATCAAATCAAAAGCTGTGTCATGGATGAAGCAGACCAGCTTCTCAGTCAGGGAGCAAAACCATTGCTGCTGCGCCTGCTGAAGCATTTGAATCGAGACTGTCAACTGAGCTTTTTTTCGGCGACTGCTGATCAGGCACTGACCGAGATTCAGGAGATCGCACCGGCTGCGTTGAAGGTGATCGATGTGACCGCAGAAGATCGCAGCAAGGGCACCATTGAACACAGTTACCTTTTGTGGCCGTCGCGAAAGAAAGTCGATGCCCTGCGACGAATTTTGAATCAGCCGGAGCAGCGCTGCCTGATTTTTTTCAATCAAGTGGCCGATCTGGGGGCGGCAGAAGAAAAACTGTTGTTCCACGGCTTACCGGTGGCTTCTCTGGCCTCTGATCAGGGGAAAATCTTGCGTAAACAAGCATTGACAGCTTTTCGGGAAGGAAAACTGGTGGGATTGCTCAGCACAGACGTGGCCGCCCGAGGGTTGGATATTGAAGGACTGGACTTGGTAGTCAATTTTGATGTTCCGCCAGATGGCGCTTCTTATCTGCATCGCTCCGGACGTGTGGGCCGTATGGGTCGCAGTGGCCGGGTCGTTACGGTCATTGGTGAACACCAGTTGAGGGAACTGCAGAAAACGGTCAAAGGGACGGCTATTCAACTCAATGAAATCTATCTTCACAGCGGCCGTTTCCAAACGGAACGTCCGGAAAAAGAAACGGACGGAGCTGTCGCAGCCCCTAAACCAAAGAAAGTGTCAAAACAAACAGCCTCCGAGTCCTCTGTGTTACACACTGAACCTGTCAAACGATCGGTAAAGCGGGAAAAGGATCGAAAACGAAAGCAAAAAAACAAAGGAAAAAGGCGCAGCTGATGCGCCTTTTTCAGTTGAAAAAAACAATTATCCGGTGATACAATCGATGCTTTTTCTTTGCCGATGGCTGTTTCATTTCTGTAAAGAACAAAAAGAGTGCATTCTTCCACACACAGTCCAGCTGTGTTAAAATTACTGTGTAATGAGACGGTTCCATGAAGGAGATAACCATGAATTCAAGGAAAGAAGAAATCCTGCGGACGCTGGAGATGCGCAAACAGGGGATGACAGCGGTTCAAATGGCGGAGCTTTTACATATCGATCGCAGCAATATCAGCCGCTATCTGAACGAATTGGCAAAAGAAAAACGGGTCCGAAAAACCACCGGCCGACCAGTGATCTATGAACCATTGACCGAAGAAGAAGTCCATGTAGATACCTCGTCGACAGTCTCCTTTGATACTCTGGTAGGAGTGGAAGGCTCGTTAAAAGTGGCTGTTCAACAGGCCAAGGCGGCCATTTTATATCCCCCAAGAGGCCTGCACACGATTGTTTTCGGGGAGACCGGTACCGGGAAATCGCTTTTTGCCGAATGCATGTATCAATTTGCCCTGAAGTCCCATTCTGTCGAGCCAGATGCCCCTTTTGTGTCATTTAACTGTGCAGATTATGCACAAAATCCACAGCTGCTGTTCGGCCATATCTTCGGGATCAAAAAAGGGGCCTATACCGGCGCCGAAAATAACAGTCCCGGTCTGATCGCCAAGGCTGACGGAGGGATTTTATTTCTGGATGAGATCCATCGATTGCCGCCGGAAGGGCAAGAGATGCTTTTTACGTTTATTGACAAGGGGATTTATCGGCCGTTGGGTGAGAGCTCTCAGACTTATGATGCTTCCGTGCAGATCATCGGCGCTACTACTGAGTCCTCGGATAATTTTCTGACTACATTCAACCGGCGGATCCCAGTCTCCATCACGATGCCGAGCCTGACCGAGCGTTCGCTGGATGAGCGTTATGAGATCATCACCTTGTTCATCAAACAAGAAGCCAACCGTCTGATTCAGCGTATCGAGGTGGAAAAAGAGGCGATCCTGGCCTTTATGCTTTACGAGGCAGAGGGCAATATCGGTCAGGTGAAGCGGGATTTGAAGCTGGTTTGTGCCAAAGCTTTTCTCCATTACCGCACACACAATCAGCAGAGTCTGCTGATCCGCAAAGAAGACTGTTCCCTGCAGGTACAAAAAGGGCTGTTGAAGGTCAAGGAATTGGCGGACCGTCTGGATAAGTTTTTAGAAGGTAAAGGAGAATACCTGAGTTTTGAGCCGGGAGAAGCAGAAGTCGTCTGGTCGCAAGATCCCGAGCGAAACATGCAGGTTTATAATGCCATCGAAGAAAAAGTGTCCGATTTGACGGAGACCGGTGTGGCTACCATTGATCTGGAAAAGCTGATCATGAAGGATGTAGATGCCTATTTTGAAACTTACGTGGAACAATTAGCGGAACATTCTATCCATAAAGACCTGCTGCCCCCTGAGCTGTGGCGGCTCACCAATAAGTTATATGATATTGCCCAAAAGCGCTTAGATAGACAATTCAATGAAAAAGCCCGCTTTGCTTTTGCTCTGCACTTGCAAAGCACGATCGAGCGGCTGCATGATGGTCATCCGATCGTACATCCCGACCTCAACAATGTCCGCAAACATCTGAAAAAAGAATTCCAGGTGGCGTTGGATCTTTCTTCTATAATAGAAGAAGAGTGTCAAATCGAGATCCCTTTTGATGAGATCGGCTTCATCAGCATGTTTTTGTCGATCCAAGTTTGCGATACCGGAAAGTCCATCGAGCAGGGCGTCGAGGTGGTAGTTCTGATGCACGGCAAAGCAACAGCGACCAGTATGTTAGAAGCGGCCCAAGAGCTGTTGGGATCAAAAAACGGGCATGGAATGAATATGCGTTTGGATATGGAAGTCCAAGAAATGTATCGTCAGCTGCTGGAGCACGTTTCGGAAAACAAAGAGCGACTGAACAACGGCCTGCTGCTGCTGACGGATATGGGTTCTTTGAATTCGTTTGCGGATTTGATCTATAAAGAAACCGGTATCCGTACCAAAGCGATCTCCATGACCAGTACGATGATCGTGGTAGAAGCTCTGCGGATGTCGGATATCGGCCGCAGCCTGGAAGACATCTACCAAAACATCATGCAGTCTTTCCGTTCCATCATTCGAGAAAACAGTCATTTGCCGATTAATGATGCAAAACTTAAAAAAGCGGTGGTAGTGACCTGTTTTACCGGAGAAGGTGTCGCCAATAAACTGTATAAACGAATTGAGCCTATTGTTGATCAGCGGGCGGTTGAGATCATTCAGATGCAGTTTATCGAGCGGGAAGTATTTATCCAGCATATCGACTCTCTCTTGGAAGAATATGAGATCAAAGCGATCTGTGGTACCGTCGAGATTGAGTATCAGAACATTCCCTTCTTTTCAGCTTATGAAGTCTTTGATAACGAACGGATCAAAGTACTTCAGCGGGTGATCTCTGATGAAGTACCGATGAAAAAAATTGTCGCTTCACTGCAAAATACATTGACTGAGATCGCTGATGTCGCCGGTTTGATGAAGAAACTGCAGCGGACCTTGCGTTCAATCCAAGAACAGATGCACGCAGTCGTTGAACCCAGTGTTGAAGCCGGGATTTTGGTGCATGTGGCTTTTCTGATTGACGGTCTGATGAAAGGAGAACCCACCCGCCGTTTTAAAGACCTGCCAGCTTTCGTCAAGAAATACCGGTTGGAGAACGATTTGGTGACTACCAATCTGATGCCGCTGGAAAAGGAATTCGATTTTCAATTACCGGAAGACGAAATTGCCTTTTTGACCCAGATGTTGTTGGAAAACAAATTGCAATCTCCCTTTACCTTTACACAGAATATCAGTGTGTAAGTGAAAAATGCGCAGTGTGTAACGTAATGGTCTAGAGCGAAACCTTGATTTAGCAAGGTTTCGCTCTTTTTTTAAGGAATTCTAAAGTTGGCACGCTTTTTGCATTATAAATAAGTGTAAGTAATCTTAGAAAGGAGTGAGATGAATGGCGAAGAAAACAATCATGTTGGTTTGTTCTGCTGGAATGAGCACCAGTCTTTTGGTAACTAAAATGCAGAAGGCTGCCGAAGCAAAAGGTGTGGATGCAGATATTTTTGCAGTTTCTGCTTCTGATGCGGACAACAGCTTGGAGGAAAAAGACGTCAATGTACTGCTTTTGGGTCCTCAAGTCCGTTTCATGAAATCTCAGTTTGAACAAAAACTGGCGCCGAAAGGCATTCCATTGGATGTCATCAACATGGCAGACTACGGGATGATGAACGGCGAAAAAGTTTTGGAACAAGCTGAAAAACTGATGGGCGAATAGTATCGTTCACAGGGGTCGGAGGCAAGTTCTACGATCCGGCAAAATTATTTAGGAGGAATTTCACGTGGAAGATCAACCAAACTTGGAAGCCATCATGGGCTTGATCATGTATGGCGGTAACGCAAAAAGTGACGCGATGGAGGCTATCCAAGCCGCAAAACAAGGAGATTTCGAACTGGCTGATCAAAAGGTCGCCGATGCTGAAAAATCTTTGACTGAAGCCCATCATGCCCAAACAGGTATGTTGACACAGGAAGCACAAGGCAACCATGTGCAAGTAACTCTTTTGACTGTACACAGCCAAGACCACTTGATGACTGCCATCGCCTTTACAGACTTGGCAAAAGAGATCATTGATTTGTACCGTCGTATCGACGCGGAATAAGCGATTGTTCCGTACTGGGTGGCTTAGAGCCGCAGATCTTTAAAAAAGAATATGTGCCGTCTCTATGCTCACCTAATGGAAAGTGCGATTGTTGGTTATCGTATTTTCATGACCTGTGATATGAAGAAGCGATTCTTTCATATAAAAATGGTTTTTCATAATTAGGAGGGAAAAAAATGAACGGATTAACAGCTTGGATGGAAAAACACATCCTCCCGATAGCTGCGAAAATCGGTGCGCAACGCCACTTGGTTGCTCTTCGTGACGCCTTTATCGGAACAATGCCAGCAACAATGGCCGGTGCGGTCGCCGTAATGATCAACGCTATTATTCGAGATTTGCCGACACAGTTTATCAAGGGATATGACGGGAATACAATTCCGGTTATTCGCGAAATTATCGGTGTCAACGGTTATGTATGGAATGGTACTTTGGCTGTCGCCGGTATCGTCTTTGCCTTTTCATGGGGCTTCAACTTGGCTCGTGCTTATAAGGTAAATGACTTGGCCGGTGGTGTCGTAGCGATTGCCGCATACTTGCAAGGGGTACAATTCTCTGCTCCTGCAACTGTTCAAGTTGAACAAGGCAAATTGACTGCCGACGCTTTGAAAACATTGGGTGACGCGGGTTCTGTTGTTGGTACTGCCGACGTAACAGATGCTGTTACCGGTAATGTGAGTCACTTTGATACCATCACCAACAATGCGTGGGGCTGGTTGAAACTGGATCACTTGAATGCCAACGGGTACTTCACGATCATGATCATGGGTGCTATCGCTGTTATCATCTATGCAAAATTGATGCAAAAGAACATCACTATCAAATTGCCTGATTCAGTACCGCCAGCAGTATCCAACGCTTTTGCTGCGATCTTGCCGGCTGCGATCGGTTTGTACACTGTAGCAATCATCAACTTCATCGTTGGTAAAGTGACAAATGGTCAACTGTTGATCGACTTGATCCAAAAATACATCGCAGAACCATTCTTGGGAGCTTCTCAAGGGTTCGGTATCTTGGTAGTCGTTCAATTGCTGATTCAAATTCTGTGGTTCTTCGGTATCCACGGTACGAACGTAATGTCTCCGGTACTGGAAGGTATCTGGGGTGTTGCTCAGCTGAAAAACATCAACATCTTCCAAGAAGGTTACAACGGTAAAAAAGGTGTTGAAGCAGTTGTTGACGCTGTTAAAGACGGCAAAGCATACAACTGGGTACGTGGTTCATTTGACGTTTACACGATGTTCGGCGGTTCCGGCGGTACTATCGTATTACTGATCGCGATCTTCCTGTTCTCAAAACGTGCAGACTATCTGACAGTAGCAAAACTGTCTATCGGACCTGGTATCTTCAACATCAATGAACCGGTTATGTTCGGTATGCCAATCGTATTGAACGCGATCTTCTTCATCCCGTTCATCATCGCTCCAATCGTAACAACTGGTATCGGTTACTTGGCAACTGTTTCCGGGTTTGTTGCGCCGGTATCTCAACAAGTTGTCTGGGTAGTTCCACCAATCTTGATGTCATTCTTGGCTACGATGGACTGGAAAGCCCCTATCGTGACCTTGGTATGTATGATCGTTGCCTTCTTCATCTGGCTGCCATTTGTAATTTCTGCGAACAAATTGGATCCGGCTTTGGGCGAAGACAAATAAAATTCATTCGTATAATCGGGAACTACCGTCGCTTCCAAAGAGGCGGTGGTAGTTTCTTTTTAAATGAAAATCCACGGTATTGGAATTCATAGAAGATTTACTATACACTGTACATAGTAGAAGGTGTGGCTGGAAATGCTATTTAGAATTTGGATTTGGAGGGCTTTTCGGAATCGGTGCAATGCAAGTTTATGGGATTTATAAGTGTGCATTTGCAGCGGGATTGCGGTGAAAAAAGCTCAGTTGTCCAAGCTTGGCGGATTCAGAAATATCCACCCACTGCTCGGGGTATATCATTTTTTTGAGCAGACTATGATCAAAATTTATAAAACGAGGAGGAATAAAAATGATCTCAATTGCAAGTGCGATGCAACAAGATGAAATCAAAGAATTACTGAACAATTATACAGGTGGCGAATTTACCTATACTTTCAAAGAAAAACAAGGGATCAAACTGATTTTTGATGTCACAGGAGATCCAGCTGAAGCAGCAGCAGCAGCTAAAAAGATGATTAAGGCTCAACCTTGGGGTGCAGTATTGTACCTGCAGGCAGCAGCACTTTGATGCTGGATCACTACACCCAAGTATCATGAGAAGGGGTTAAGTAATGGATAAATATGGGCTCAGTTTGATTGCCATCGGATTGCTGGTTTTGGTTTACAGTATGAATCCCAACAATGTTAATTGGAACTGGGAAGCAATCTCTACCGCGGTTACGTTGATTGTGGTCGGTCTGCTGCTTTTCAGAAAAGGTATCAAGAACAATAAAGCAAAGGAAGGAGACGCCAAGAGTGATCATCGAAAAAGAACTTAATATTTCTGCTAAAAATTTCTATGACAAGATCATCGACTCGGTGGTGTTCGATATCCGCAAAGCAACCGGTAAAGATGTAAAAAGAAGCCAGTTGAAGAATTTTGAATACATCAAAGAATTTTCCAAGATCAACCGCGCGAAGATTCTGATCGAAGACGTTGTACCTAATCAGGTCTATCAGTTCAGAACAGCAACTACCAAGAATGACTTTACAGTTCGTTATGAAATCGAAGCATTGGGTGAAAATCGCTGTAAGATCCACTATGAAGAGACCATGAAGTCCTATGGTTTCCTGCAGCAGATGAATGATGCTGTGATCGGGATCCCGATGAGTTTCTTTAAAAAACGCAATTTTAAAAAGATGATGGAAATGATTGAAAAATCCGTGTAATCTCAGACCGGAATATTTACTGCTGTCAGGCGTAAGTATTCCGGTTCGCTTTGTGTTTTTTTATAACAACGTGGCAAAGGGGAATGAAAAAGATGACTGATGTCAAGGAGATGACAGCAGAACATATTGATGAGATGCTGTCTTTAGTTGCCTATGCATTTCAGTGGGAACTGTCAGAAAACAATCGCAAGCGCTTTGGGATGTTGGCGGAGAATTCGTGGAATTTTGGTTCTTTTGACGAGGAGAATCGCTTAGCCAGCCAAGTGATGGCGACACCTTTTAAAGTTGATCTTTTCGGCGATCAGCATTTGATGGCCGGAATCGGATTTGTTGCCAGCTATCCGGAATATCGCAGCCAGGGGAGAATCGATCGGATCATGACCGAACTGTTGGCTGTATCACGAGAAAAAGGAGTCAACTTGTCATATTTGGCACCGTTCTCCTATCCGTTTTATCGCCGCTACGGTTATGAGCTGACGTTTGAGCGGGCTGTGTATGATGTGCCGGCTTCACAATGGCCGGACTCGCCGAAGGTATCCGGAAGGGTGGAACGTTTGTCATGGAGGCAGGCTGAACCTTTGATTGGGGAGCTTTTTGCGGCAGCTGAGCGCCATCATCGAGGAGGAGTGGTACGGGAGGAGTGGTGGCTGTCCTTCAAATTTCTGCTGCGTAAAAACTATACGTATGCCGTATATTTTGATGAACAAAATATACCTCAGGGCTACCTGGTCTATTTACTGGAGCCGGGCAAGTTGACCATCGCTGAGTGGACCTGGTTGACGGGGGACGCCTTCCGGGGACTCAATCGCTTTGTTGCCTCTCATAACGGATCGGTTGCCAAGATCATCTATGATACAGGCTTTGATGGACAGACGCTGCAGTTTCTTACCACCACGCCTATGAACAGTCTTACTATACGCCCGGAAATGATGGCGCGGGTAGTCGATGTTAAAAGATTTTTAAACGATACTAAAAAGATTCAAAAACTTTCGGAAAGCGTGGCAATCAGGGTGACAAATGATCCATATGCGCCTTGGAATGAAGGAATTTTCGAGTTGAGAAAAACAGCGACGGGAGTTGAGGTCAGACAGGTGGAATCGACCGAATTACCGGTAATCCAACTATCTATCCAGCGGTTCACACAGTTGTTTATGGGGTACTTATCACCACGGACGCTCTATTTCCACGGGTTTCTGGCGACTGATGAAAGACTTTTAAAAGTTTTAGAAGAAATTGTTCCTGAACAGAAGCCGGTTTTAGAAGACTATTTCTGACCCGCTTCAGGAAAGCTCGAAAAAAGACCGTTGTCCCTAGTATGGGGCAACAACGGTCTTGGAAGGTGCTCAGCTGTTTACATTTGACCGAACAAATTTGAAGTGGATCGTCTTTGTCGGTTTCCCTGTATCATAAGACAACTCTTTGCGGTCTTTCAAAGCGGCTTTGACGACTTGTTCACGTGATTTTTTGTATTGATCCATCCGGCGTGCTAAGATTTCTTCTTTTCGTTGTTTCATTGTTGATCCCCCTCATAACTTGTTATAAAATACGTCTATCTTTAGGTTATTCTACCACGTGAAAGCGTTTAATTCTAAGGGGGCGCTTGTGGAATCCTTAACAATAAGTGATTTGCGGGGCTCGTTTTCTATCGAATTGACTGTACAGAAAAAAGCAGGACCCGAGTGCTCGTCGTCCTACTTTGAATAGGCTGCTGGTTTAAGCAGTTTTGGTAAAAAAACGTTCCCTGCCGGAATCGAACCAGCAACTAATCCTTAGGAGGGATTTGTTATATCCATTTAACTAAGGGAACTTTTGTGTTTGTTTGAAGCATTGTCTATTTTAACGTTGTTGGCCCACAGATTCAAGTGGTCAACGACGATTGGAGGAAAGAAAATGGTAAAACGATTGATCAGTGCGACTCCTGGTGAAGTTGCAAAAATGAGCGGTTCTGAATTAAAACAGTCTATTAAGGCCAGTGAAGGGCGCACAATTTGTGTGGAAAACGTTGTCGGCACGATGCCGCAAGTCGGAGATCTGACAAATGCCGAAGTTGCAAAAGCTTTCGGTGCAGACTTGATCTTGTTGAACGGCTTCGATTGCTTCCATCCGGTAGTGCTGGGAGTACCCGGCTTATCTTTTGATGCGGTGATGGACCCGACAGTTGAGATCGAAAACCCGATTCCTGTTTTGAAGAAGCTGACAGGGCGACCAATCGGTATCAATTTGGAGCCGATTCCTGAAGCGCTCGACTTGATGAGTGAGCAGGTGGTAATCTCCAAAGGGCGGACCAGTTCGGCAGAAACAATCCAGCGTGCTGACGAGCTTGGCGTAGATTTCATTTGTTTCACAGGAAATCCGGGTACCGGTGTGACTAATGAAGCGATTGCCGGCGCTGTTAAAATCGCAAAGAAACATTTTTCAGGCATGATCATCGCCGGTAAGATGCACAGTGCCGGTTCAGATGAGCCGGTTGTAACGAAAGAAGCAATCACCGCTTATGCCGAAGCCGGTGCAGACATTCTTTTGCTGCCGGCAGTCGGAACGATTCAGGGCTTTTTGGAACAGGATTTGATCGATGCAGTAAAATTTGCGAAAACTCGCGATCTTCTGACAATGACCGCTATCGGAACCAGTCAGGAAAGTGCACGGCCGGAGACACTTCGTCAGATTGCTCTGACCTGTAAAACATGCGGCGTTGATATCCAACATATCGGCGATGCCGGATACGGCGGCTTGGCACCGGCAGAAAATATTTTCGAGATGTCCATCGCAATCCGTGGCATGCGTCATACGTTGTATCGTTGTGCCCAATCTGTCAATCGGTGAGGAATACAAACTGAATAAGAGCAAGGGAATATCTGAAAATTCCGGAAGAATTTAGAGGCTTGTGGATTTGCGAATCCAGATGTAAAGTGCCGCTCGTGCAATTTATAGACGAGCCTTTCACTGCGGCTTAGGTTAAAAGGTCGAAACTGGCAGATGCTTTCAGACATATCCCAAAAGGAGCGGCGAAAAATGCCGCTCCTTTTTGCATGTTCTGGTTTTAAAAGCTGACAGCATTTAAAAAAAGTGTTGGGCAAGGCGTGGTTGAAAACTTCAGCGGCAGATGTTTTGGCCCGTTTCATCGCAAGCTGCGTTGTAAATACGCAGCTTTAGCATTACATAAGCTGTGCTTACTTCTTGATTTCGGAAAAAAGTCCTCAAAAATCCGGCTCACCCGGCTCATATCGAAGCTTTCAGACAGACCCTAAGCTTCATCGCTCAGGTCACTCCATTTTTTGTCGTCATGGAATTCAACGCTGCGGATCTCATCGTAATGGATCTTTTCCCCGGCGACATAGATTCCCAGTTCGTCATAGCCTTCAATTTTGCCGACCGCATCCGGCGGGTATTGACCTTGTGCGTCCATTTCTTCCCTTTGAAGGGCAATGGAGCGGCCTTTTATCAGCGACTCAGTGAGCAACTGACCGATCTCCTCGGTGGTCATAAGTGGTTTTGCCGGCCAAGTGTGGCGGCGTTCCTCTTTCTCCGCAGCTAACTGGCGGGTGTGTTCGGATAAGTAAAAGCCGTTCCACTTCAGCTTTTTTCTGTCATGATAGGGATGCAGTTCATTTGTCATAAGCCATCCAATCCTCCTTGGCCGCCGTCATGTCCGCCTACCAAGTGACTGCGGGCGATACTGCGGGCACCTTCTAATTTGCTGGTTGCATGTACGATTGCTGTGAAACCGTATTTTGCACGGATCCGGTCGATGATCTGGTCTAATCGTTGTTCAGCTTCAAGCTTTTCGGGAGAGTCAAACAAGCTCAATTGCCGACTGTCGGTAAACAACAGCTTGGAATAGGTGATCCCTACATGTCGGACCACTTGTCCGCGGTAATACTTGCGAAACAACTGCAGGCAGTAATCCGCCAATTGTTTGGTATTGTCGGTTGCCGGAATCTTCATTTGATGGGAAAAGCCGCTCTTATTTTCTCCTTGTGCTGTACCGATGAATAAATTAATGCACTGGGTGAGACAACCGTGACGTCTTATCCGGGCAGCAACTTGCTCGGCCATTTCCCTGACGACGATTTCGATTTCCTGTTGCTTGACGTAATTTTTGGGCAGAACCTGGCTGTTGCCGTAAGATTTTTCTTTGATAGCCGATCCTTGTTCCGATAAAATCGTCCGATCAATTCCGTTTGCGTGGTAATAGTACTGCTGACCCAAAACTCCGAAACGCTGCCGCAATAGTTCGGGATCCGTATGGGCAAGCTGGTAGACAGTATCGATCCCCAGGTTGTAAAAATTCCGTTCCATGCGCCGGCCAATCCCCCAAAAATCCCGCATGTGAGCAATCTTCCAGATGGTCTCAGAAACGTTGTCATACCTCCATTCGGCTGTAAAATTGCGGTTGTGTTTGGCTCCGTTGTCCAATGCCAGCTTGGCCAAGAGCGGGTTGTCTCCAATCCCTACTGTCAATACCAGCCCCAGTTTTTGTTTGACTTCATTTTGGATCCGGGCAGCAAACAACCGTCGCTTTTGGCTGCGGTCGAGGGTCGGATCCGGAAAGAAGAGATTCATGGAAGCTGTCACATCCAAAATCGATTCATCAATGGAATAGATGAGCAGGTCTTCATCTGCCACATATTCACGAAAGATATTGTTGAATTTGACATTCTCTTTGATGTAGAGGTTCATGCGTGGAGGAACTTTTTTTAATTTAGGGTGATTGGGTAGATTATCTGCCCGTGTCACATTGGTAATCCCGAGCTTGGCCTTTGCCATCGGGGAAGAGGCCAGGATCAGTCCGTTGCCGGTATTGTCAGCCGTGCTCATGACTACCAGCATCGTTGTCAAGGGGTCCCAGCCTCGGAGGGCACATTCCACACTGGCATAGAAAGATTTGACATCAATAAACAGAATGTCCCGCAATGGCTCGGACTGATAGTCAAATCCGCGATCCATTTTGACGCATCTCCTTTCTGCTTGTAAATAGTTGGCTGAGAGTTATTGCCTCTACACTATTATACGAACGTGTGTTTGCTTTTGTAAAGCGAACAAACGATAAAAGTTCTGATTGGCGTATTTTTGTGTTCTTCGGCAATTGATAGAAAAAACACAGCAAAGTCCGGCTAATCGTTTTGCTTTATCGAAAAATGTAAGCGTGTTACACTTTAAATACAGCATAGCAGCTGTATTTAAATCCGGAAATGAGCCGAATCGTCTGGGTTTTATCGATTTCGGCACCAACAATAGGAGGGAATCGTTTATGACAAAAGCAGGCAAAGAACTATTGGCGGAACTGACTGGTACCGGCGCAAAAGGTCCATTTGTTTCCATCATGCTCAACACCCATGTAGCACACCAGGATGTTGAAAAAGATCAGATCAAATTCAAAAATTTTGCCAAGGAAGCCAAAAAGCGCTTTGAAAAGAAATATCCCGACGCAGATTGGAGTACTTATCAGGAGAAAATTGATACACTGCTGGCGGATCAGTCATTTTGGCGCAGCGGTAAAACCAGTGTGGCGGTGTTCCTGACAGAAGAACAGACGCTGATCCATCGCCTGAATATTCGTATCGATGATCAGTATTATGTAGGAGATACGCCTTATCTGTTAGCGGTCATTAAAAATGCCCAATTTAACTATACCTACTATCTGCTTGGTTTGAATCGTGACTCGATGAAACTGTACTTTGTTGATAATCAGCAAGTGACTGCAGTTGAACTTCCCGAAGATGCACCTGTCGATGTACCGACTGCACTGGGTGATGAACTGACCGGCGGCAATCTGAATTATACCTCCCAAGGCAGCCAAGCCGGCTCCAAAGAAGGGGTCTCCTATCATGGTGTCAGCGCCAAGGATGAAGAAGTGGAAATCGATTGGAAAAACTACTATCAAGCGGTAGATACCTTCCTGCGGGACAAATTTGACAATCCTGAAAATTATCCGTTGTATCTGTTTGCTCTTCCGGAAAACCAGACGATGTTCAAAAAATATGCCAAGACTTCGTATTTCAGTACGGTTGCAGCCATCAGTGCTTCGCCGGCAGCGCTGAGCGACAAAGAAATCGCAAACCAAACCGATGAAATCAGTAAACAATTGTCTGAAAAGGAGATCATCGGTTATCAGAAATTAATGGATAAAAAATTTATGGATCAGCTGGTAGATATCGTTCCGGCGGCAAAAGAAGGCCGAATTTCCCAGCTGTTCATTGCGACTTCTAATTTAGTGGACGGGTTTGGTGAAGATCCGGATACCGAATACGATCGCCGGCAGGTATTAAACACGATGGCAGATCATGTGATTGCCAACGGCGGGGATGTTTTTGTCCTGGATCAAAAGGATGCACCGGATGAAAAGAGCCTGATTGCTATCTTGCGTTATTAAAATTTAAGAATTGAAAGGGCGTCCTACCGCATTTTTGAGCGGAAAGGGCGTCTTTTTTAACCTTTTTCCGAAAAAATTAGGCAATGTTGCAATTGTGTGATACAATACATCTTGTAGTTTTAGTTAAGGGCTTTTATGGTAGTTTGTTTCCATTGTTAAACATCATTCCCATTAACACCCGACACATGAAATTGCAAAACAAATCGTGGGCAGACCCCACACAGGAGGATATTTAACATGCAAACAGGTACTGTAAAATGGTTCAACGCTGACAAAGGTTTTGGTTTCATCACTGCAGAAGACGGTAACGACGTATTCGTTCACTTCTCAGCAATCCAAGGCGACGGCTTCAAAACTTTGGAAGAAGGTCAAGCAGTTTCTTTCGACGTTGAAGACGGCCAACGCGGCCCTCAAGCAACAAACGTTGTTAAAGGCTAATCCATTTAAAATCACGACACCCGACGGAGCTTTTCTGTCGGGTGTTTTTTATTTTCCCTAAGATATTGAAATGCAGGTCTCTAGCAAGGCCAGACTGTTTCACTGGAATGTTCTGATGCTCGTCGTGTTCGAAAGCAGGTTAGCTGCCGGAAAATGACGTGCTTTTGTAAGTTTTCAGTAAAAAGATAGTAAGGACACGCCCGGAATGATATAATGTTCAAGAAGTTGGCTGTAAGCTGTACCGGCAGAGAGGATCAATGGCAGTCGCGCTGTATCACAATAAACAGCGAAGTAGCTGATGCTGGTGGCTTTCGGTTCATCAGGAAAGGAGCATAATCTGATGCAGGAAAATTTAAAATTAGTGATCATTACAGGAATGAGCGGGGCCGGTAAAACGGTCGCTATCCAAAGTTTTGAAGATATGGGGTTCTTTTGTATCGATAATATGCCGCCGTCTTTGATCCCGAAATTCTGGGAACTGATCAAAGAATCGGGGAAAATCACCAAAATTGCATTGGTAGTGGATCTGCGTTCCCGCTCGTTTTTTGAGGAGATCCAGAACATGCTGATCGACATTGAGAACACCAATTTTATCGATACACAGGTGTTGTTTTTGGATGCCTCGGATGAAGAGCTGGTTTCCCGCTACAAAGAGACCCGGCGGACGCATCCGATGGCGATGGATGGTTTGGTAACAGAGGGTATCCGCAAAGAGCGGGCTATCTTGGAAGATCTGAAAACCAAAGCGACAATGGTGATCGACACAACGACGCTGACACCGCGACAGTTACGGGAAAAGATCATTGCTGCATTTAAAACCTCTGAGACACAGGGCTTTCGTATTGAGCTGGTTTCGTTCGGTTTCAAGTATGGGCTGCCTATCGATGCCGACATTGTGATGGACGTTCGCTTTTTACCCAATCCTCACTATATCCAGGATCTGCGGCCGTTGACCGGGATGGATCAGCCGGTGTACGACTATGTGATGTCATTTCCGGAAACTGAGGAATTCTATCAACGATTTTTGGGACTGCTGCAGACAATCATGCCCGGTTATGTCAAAGAAGGCAAAAGCAGCCTGACAGTAGCAATCGGCTGTACCGGCGGACAGCATCGCTCTGTGGCTTTGACGGAGCGGGTAGGGCATGCCTTGGAAAAAGACTACAAGGTGAATATTACCCACCGGGACAAAGATAAACGAAAAGAGACGGTGAATCGTTCATGAAGATGAAAACGTATCGGATCAGAAAACCGAAAGTCGTCGTAATCGGCGGCGGGACCGGTCTGCCGGTCATTTTGAACAGCCTACGCCGTGAAAGTGTCGAAATCACGGCGGTGGTGACCGTTGCAGATGATGGGGGTTCCAGCGGTGAAATCAGAGAATCGATTTCAATGGCACCGCCGGGTGATCTGCGCAACGTGCTGGTGGCGATGTCGGATATGCCAAAGCTGTATTCGGATATCTTTCAGTACCGTTTCAAAAAAGAAGACAAATTTTTGGCAAATCATGCGCTGGGCAATCTGATTATCGCAGCCATCGCTGAAATGCGCGGCAGCACGTATGATGCCGTACAGCTTTTGACCAAAATGATGCACGTTGATGGTCATGTTTATCCCAGCAGTGAAAAACCGCTGGTGCTTCACGCCGTTTTTAAGGACGGTACCGAGGCCGTGGGCGAATCAAAAATTGCCCGTGACCGCAAAACGATCGATCGGGTTTTTGTTCGCAATCAAGATGGGAAGCACGAGCCAAAAGCTGCCCGTAAAGTTGTGACCTCCATCATGGAAGCGGATATGATTGTTTTGGGTCCCGGAAGTTTGTTTACCAGTATTCTGCCGAATCTGATGATCTCCGAAATCGGGGAAGCAGTCCGTCAAAGTGGAGCGGAGACGGTGTACATCTGCAATATTATGACCCAAAAAGGTGAAACAGAACACTTTACCGACGCCAATCACGTGGAGGTCCTGAATGAGCATCTTCAAGACAAGTTTATTGATACTGTGTTGGTGAATACGGAAAAAGTTCCTGACGGCTATATGGACTTTGAGGTCTACGACGAATACCTGGTGCAGGTAAAGCATGACTTTAAAGGATTGCGGGCCCAAAACTGCCGCGTGGTATCTACTGATTTTCTAAAGCTGAGAGACGGCGGGGTCTTCCACGATGGTGACAAAGTAGTGGAGGAATTACTGACTATCTTGTACGGTGCTAAAAATCCTTATTGAGGTCATTTGCAGTGACGACAGACCAGGTATTCTTATCTGTGTCGCGGGTCTGTTTTGACGTCTTGTCAGGTTGATAGCCGGCAATATCTGTTTGAGTTCAGACTTGACGGATGAAGGTTGTTTTGAGCGGCTCAGAAACATACCCGACATTTATTAAAAGAAAGGGGGCGGGGAAAATGTCATTTGCTGCCGATGTTAAAAAAGAGCTGACGACTTTGGAGGTTCACCGGGAACATGCCAAGGCCGAACTGGCAGCATTGATCCGAATGAACGGATCCCTAAGCTTGACCAATCATCAGTTTGTTTTGAATGTCCAGACGGAAAATGCGGCAATTGCCCGCCGAATCTATACACTGTTGAAGGATCATTTTGCTGTCCGCAGTGAGCTGTTGGTACGGCGAAAAATGAAACTGAAAAAAAATAATGTCTATATCGTTCGTTTGAAGCAGGATACTGAACGGGTGCTGACAGAATTGGATATCATGGATGGGATGATGTTCCACAGCCATGTGTCCAATGAGATCATGGGGAATGCGCAAAAGATGCGTTCTTATTTGCGGGGGGCATTCATGGCTTCCGGTTCGGTGAACAATCCCGAGACCAGCCGTTATCATCTGGAGATTTATTCTATTTATGAAGAGCACAATCAGGATATCTGTGACATGCTGAATTACTATGATTTGAATGCCCGTACCTTGGAACGGCGCAACGGCTATATCGCCTATCTGAAAGGTGCCGAAAAAATCGCCGACTTTCTGACGCTGATCGGTGCGACCAACTCCATGCTGAAATTTGAGGATGTCCGGATCGTCCGGGATATGCGCAATTCGGTAAATCGGCTGGTCAACTGCGAAACAGCCAATATGAATAAAACCATCGATGCGGCTTCTAAACAGATCGATAACATCCGGTTTATTGAAAATCATGTTGGTCTGCAGGCGCTCCCGGAAAAGCTTCAGGAGATTGCTGAACTGCGTTTGGAGCATCCGGAAATCAGTTTGAAAGAACTGGGGGAAATGATTCCTTCCGGTGCAATCTCGAAATCCGGTATCAATCATCGAATCCGCAAGATCAACGAGTTTGCCGATCAGTTGAGAAATAATCTGAAATGATTCATCCAAATGAAAAACCAGCCCCGCCTGTTTGAATAGCAGATGGGGCTGGTTTTTTGCTGTTTCATAAAAAGTCAGGCGAGAAAATCGGTCAGCTCCGCAAGCGAAATGCTTTCATCAAATATATGCTCCCCCAGAATCAGAGTCGGAACAAATTGGATGTTGGCAGCCTGGGCTTCGGCTTTGATTGCATCGGTGGTATAGGAATCAGGGGTTTCTTGCAATCCTAAGCGTGTCCGGGCAAATTCAGCCGTCTCCGCTAAAGAAAGGTCACCCCAGTCATCTTGTGTGGCAAAAATAGCTTCAATTGCAGCCAAGGCCGCCTTTGCATCTGATTTTGGTACGAAACGATGCATGATATTTCCCCGCTGTAGACTTTCTTTGTCTTTATCATAGAGCTTGATGACTCGCATGACACGTTTGTCAGCAACTGCTTTGTCCAATGTTTTGGCAGCTGACTGGTACCATTGACGGCAGTAGGGGCAGCGCAGATTGATGAATTCCAATAAGACATGGCGGGCACCGGGATCGCCGATTCTGATGCCGTACTCAGCGGAGGTTTGGGCGGGATCGATAAGTGAGATGTCCATCAACAATTCCTCTTTTCTTTGAATTAAGTTTACAACTTCAGTCTAAACAAACATGTTGTGCTTGAAAAGGAAGCTGCCTGAAAAAAATGAAAGATATTGCAGTCTTAAAGCTTTTTAAATGAAAACACCGTCAAAATTTCAAGGTTATGGTATACTGTTTAAGGAATAACCAGCAGAAAGGGCGTCTGCCTATGTCTTTTAATCTAACGGAATTCTTAGATTTTGATTATTGGAAACAACTGTTTACCACCGATGTGTTCTCAGTCGGTTTTTTGATCAATGTTTTGGATATCCTGGTAGTTTGGTACATCATTTATAAACTGATTCAACTGGTGCGGGGCACAAAAGCGATTCAGCTCTTCAAAGGGGTGGCGATTTTTATCGCTATTCGTTTCGGTGCAGAGCTGATTGGTCTGCATACGCTGTCTTGGTTGATGGATCAGGTGATTACCTATGGAGTCATCGCCGCCATCGTTATTTTCCAGCCGGAGATTCGGCGGGGGCTGGAGCACTTGGGGCGAAGTACGCTGTTTCGGACAACTAAACAGGAGCAGCGGGAAGAAGAGAAGCTGATCAAGGCGCTGGATAAAGCCGTTCAGTATATGTCCAAACGGCGGATCGGTGCCTTGATCACCATCGAGCGCAACACCGGTCTGGAAGAATATATCGAGACCGGGATTCCTTTGGATGCAGATATTTCCGGTGAGCTGTTCATCAATATTTTCATTCCGAATACACCGCTGCATGACGGCGCTGTCATCGTAAGACAAGATAAGATCGCTGTGGCTTGTGCGTATCTGCCGTTGTCTGAAAGTATGCTGATCCCTAAAGAATTCGGTACCCGGCATCGGGCGGCAGTGGGCGTCAGTGAGGTCAGTGATGCCTTGACGGTGGTTGTGTCCGAAGAGACCGGCGATGTCAGTGTGACCTTGAACAACGAACTGCGTCCCGGGCTGTCGCAAGAAGAATTTTTGGACACCCTCCACCGTGAGTTGATTACCGAAGAAAAGACCGACAGCAAACGCAGTATCCTCCAGTCCTTCATTGACGGCGTAACCAAAGGAGGTAAAAAATGATCAGACCGAAACTCCGCAGCAATCTGCTGTACGGCTTGATTGCGCTGGTCTTTGCCTTGATTTTATTTTTCAATGCCAACGGACGTGGCCTGCGCTCTCCTTTGGCCGGCAATTCGACGCCGGAAGCCTATGAGGAAACAGTCAGCAATGTCCGTATTGAGCCTGTTTACGACAATACCAAATACTACATCCACGGCTTTAATCCGACCGTTTCCGTGAAATTGAAGAGTGTCAACCGGATCCAGCTGAATACCGAAGCCAATGCCGATACCCGTGGTTTCCGTGTGATCGCGGATCTGACCGGTTTGGGGGAAGGTAATCATGAAGTGAAATTACGATTGCAGGACATGAGCTCGGCAGTAGAAGGCACCATCGAGCCGACCACCATCACAGTAACAATTGAGAGCCGAACATCCGCTAAAATGAAAGTTGATCCCGGTGTCTCTACAACGAATCTGGCAGAAGGCTTCACTGTCGATAAAGTGACCGTCGATCCTGAAGAAGTCACCGTCACGACCGGCAGCCAGACGCTGTCGGATATCCATCGGCTGGTGGCCACCGTGGATCCGGCAAAGATAACAGATCACAATACTGAAGAAAAAGCACGCGTGCAGGCATTGGATCAGGATGGTAACGTATTGAGTGCTGAAATTGAACCGGCGGAAGTAACCGTCAAAGTAACACTAACTGCGCCGCAAAAACAAGTAGGGCTTTATCCGGAGCAAACCGGCACCCCGGGATCAGGTGTAGCCGGGTATCGATTGGAATTGGCCAGTAACTCGGCAATTCTCAGCGGGAAACAAAGTGCTCTCGATGAATTGGAAAATTTGCCTGTTCCCGTAGATATTTCGGGAATCAGCCAACGAACCACCCGGCGCGTTCATATTCCGTCTCCTGATGGCATTGCCGTGGAACCCACAGAAGTCACGGTGACTATCATTCCACAAATGACTGCCGGGACTTCCGAAAACAGCAATTCTCAGCCTTCTTCCGAAAACACGCAGCCGGCCGGATCGGCACAACCGCCTGCTTCATCTGAAGAGAAAGCATCCGGCAGCAGCGAGTCGGTTGACAGTGGCACAACCGCTCCATCGGATGAAGAGCAGTCGACAGATAATTCCAGCTCACAACCGTCCGCCGATTCTTCGGAAAAGAATGAAGCAGCCGGAGACCCGAATGAGCTTGAGGGGATGACTGTCGATACTGAAGCTGTGACGGAGCAGACCTATCTGGTAGCCGCTGACTATTAATGCATGAGGAAATCTGCAAATTTATCTTGATTTTTCTCGGGAAAATCTTCAGAATGGTAAAAAGCAAGTCGTCAAAGATGACAGACTTTTAAGTAGCAGAGCAATCGGGAATTGAAGTCGGTTTGTCCAATCGTCCGATCCTGATAAATTATAAAATTTTCAGTGGGTGACTGATAATTGCGACAGCCTCGATTTTTATCGCAGGCAGAAAACAGCAACTTCAGTTCATCCGGTAGGCAAATTTTGATCTTAAAAGAGCGAGGAGTATCAACATGGGAAAATATTTTGGAACTGACGGTGTCAGAGGCGAAGCAAACGTCGAACTGACTCCGGAATTGGCATTTAAATTAGGCCGTTGCGGCGGCTATGTGTTGAGTCAGCATGAAAGTGGCGATCAACGACCGCGGGTGCTGGTCGGTCGAGATACCCGGATTTCCGGTCAGATGCTGGAAAATGCGTTGATCGCCGGGCTGCTTTCCGTAGGGATCGAGGTCTTTCAATTGGGTGTTATCTCAACACCGGGGGTCGCATACTTGACTCGGCTGCAAAAAGCCAGCGCAGGGGTGATGATCTCTGCTTCCCACAATCCGGCGCAAGACAACGGAATCAAGTTTTTCGGCGGCGACGGTTTTAAACTGGTAGACGATCAGGAATTGGAGATTGAGGCATTGTTGGATGCCGAAGAAGACCTGCTTCCGCGTCCATCGGCTGAAGGTCTGGGTTCAGTTGAAGAATTTCCTGAGGGTCTGTTGAAATACTCACAATTTCTTGAACAGACAATCCCAGGCGATCTGGCCGGGATTAAGGTTTGTTTGGACGCGGCCAATGGGGCAACGGCTACTTCAGTAAACCGCTTGTTTGCCGATTTAGAGACCGAGTTCTTTACCATCGGGACGAGTCCCAACGGTTTGAACATCAATGACGGTGTCGGCTCGACCCATCCGGAAAAGCTGGCGGCCTTTGTTTTGGAAAAAGGAGCCGATGTCGGCTTGGCTTTTGACGGTGACGGCGATCGGGTCATCGCAGTCGATGAGTTGGGGAATATTGTCGATGGCGATAAGATCATGTATATTTGTGCCAAATATCTCTCATCCAAAAAGCGTTTGAAACAGGATACGATTGTGACGACTGTCATGAGTAATCTGGGCTTTCACAAAGCGGTGGAAAGTATCGGCTTGAAAGATGTCATCACTCAAGTAGGTGACCGCTATGTCGTGGAAGAAATGCGGAAGAATGACTACAATTTCGGCGGCGAACAGTCAGGACACATGATCTTTTTGGATTTCAATACAACCGGTGACGGCATGCTTTCCGGAATCCAATTGTTAAATATCATGAAGCAGACCGGTAAAAAATTGTCGGAACTGGCAGAAGAAGTTACTATTTATCCCCAAAAACTGGTCAACATTCGTGTCACAAACAAAAACGGTGCAATGGAAGTTCCTGCAATCAAAGCTGTTATCGATGAAGCAGAAGCGGAGATGAATGGCGAAGGCCGGATTCTTGTCCGACCATCCGGTACAGAACCTCTGTTGCGGGTCATGGCAGAAGCGCCGACCGATGAAAAAGTAGCTTATTATGTAGAAAAAATCGCTAAAGTCGTTCGAGACGAGATTGGACTGGACTAAAGGAAAACACGAGGCGGAGCAGTTGACTCCGCCTTTTTGGCGTCTCAAAAGAAGATCAGCCCAAGCTGGTTTGAAAATGACAGTTCGCTGACTACCGGCAGATTCGGCTCCTTATTCGAGGATTTGCAGGCGACAGTTGCCCCATGTCGGAAGGGTGTAGTATAATTTTTCTCGATACACTTGAGAGGATGACGAGAATGCAAAGCGAAGAAATTTATGCGGTGGTGGACATCGAGACTACCGGAACGGATCCGAAAACTGATCGGATCATTCAATTCGGTTGTGTTTTGATCAAAGAAGGTCGGATCATCAATCGTTTTGCGACAGACGTCAATCCGGGCAAGCGGATTTCAAAGCAGATCCAAAATTTGACTAAGATCACCAATACTCGTGTCCAAAAGGCGCCTTATTTTGAAGATATCGCTTTTACGATTGCTAATTTGCTGGCAGATACGGTCTTTGTGGCCCATAATATTTATTTTGATTATCAATTTTTGAATCATGAATTTGCCAGATGCGGTGTCCCTGAAATGACAATCCCGGGAATCGATACAGTGGAGCTGGCCCAGATTTTTCTGCCGACTGCAGCCAGTTTTCGTCTGACAGACCTGGCCGACAGTCTCGGGCTCAGCCATGACAATCCCCACCAAGCTGACAGCGACGCCGAGGTTACCGGTGCCCTCTTGTTATACATCCAACAAATCATGCTGGAGCTGCCGCTGGTCACGATGGAACAAATCGCACTGCTTTCGGGACAAACCGGAATGCAGACCGGACAGTTTATTCAAAAGACGGTTGCCAAGATGCGCAAACAAACACGGCCGCTGCCGGAAGATCTGATCATTGTATCAGGAATCGCTGTCAAAAATAAACAGGCTCCGCTATATGAGTCACAATTATTTGAAACCGAATATCCCGCTAAAAAAAGGGGCAAGGAACAGCTCTTTGGCGAGCAGCTGCATTTTTACAAGGAGCAGGCCCGGCTTATGAATCTGGTTTACCGACATTTCAGCGGCGAGGCAGAAGCTGTCGAAACAAAAACTGAGTCTAAAGATCTTTTCATCGAAGCAGCGACAGGAATGGGAAAGACCATCGGCTATCTGTTTCCTGCCGGTTTTTTAGCAACGCCAGAAAATCCGCTGGTGGTCAGTACTGCGTCTCTTTTACTACAGGATCAACTGGTCAAAAAAGATCTTCCACTGGTTAACAATGTGCTGCCGCAGCCGTTTGTCGCTACTGTTATCAAAGGACAACGGCATTATCTGGATCTGGCGCGATTTGCTGCGACTTTGCAGCAGCCGCCGACACAAAAACAATACCTGCTTTATCAGATGGCTGTTTTGGTATGGCTGACCCGGACAGAG
The DNA here is from genome assembly GCA_027692465.1 of Enterococcaceae bacterium OF42-14pH9A. GTDB lineage: Bacteria > Bacillota > Bacilli > Lactobacillales > Enterococcaceae > Enterococcus_C. The sequence goes on from JAQEYU010000001.1 coordinate 418,039, forward strand.
ACCGGGGACTTGGATGAATTGAACTTGATACGGTTGGATCATCCGTTTTTTAAGGAGACAGGGCATCGGGGAACCGAATTTTTGGATCGGGAAGACCCGTTTTATCCCCACGACTTTCTGCGCTTTTTACATAAACGCATGAAAGAGAGTAATTTGTTGATCGTCAATCATGCGTTTTTGGCCAGAGAATCGCTGCGTTCGGAATTTCAGCTGCCTAAAAGCCGCTTTCTACTGATTGATGAGGCCCATCACCTGCCGGACAACTGCGAAAAAGCCGAACGACAGCAGGTAGCGACATTGGCTTTTCGCAGACAGGTCGGCAGTTTGACTGCAGAAAGCGGCTTGTTTGTGCGCTTAAACCTTCTTTTTGCCCGGGAATCGGAACAAAGAGCAGATCTGGCACTGTATCAGCAGGAATTGGAGGCCATCGTCGAGTGTCAGGAGGAGCTTGTTACCCAACTGCTTCAACTGAAAAGCTCCGCAGCAGCAGATGAGTTGGTGGTGAGTTTTGAAGATCTCGGTCAGCTTTCCTTAGCCGGACAAAAGGCTCAGAAGCGGTTGTTGCTGTATTATCAGGAAACAGAGCTGCTTGCGGATAAACTGCGCCGCCAGGTAGGCATCCTTGATCAGGCACTTGTGGAATCAGAGAAAAAAATGCTGACTGAATTATTGGAACTGCTGCAAGAAGTGGCAAAACAAGGCGAAATCATGACCCGCTGGTTCAGTGAGTGGTCCGGAGAACTCGTCCATTGGCTGCGTCTTAACAGCAATCAAATCAGCGCTGACTTTCAATTGACGGATTTTTCCGCTCCGCTTTTACCGAGGACAAAATGGTACGAACGCTACGAACGGATCATCTACATCGGCGGCACCCTGAATGTCAGCGGCAATCGGCAGTATTTTCCGGAGCGCTTAGGGATTGCGCCTGCACCGGTAAAAATTATTCAAGCGCCATTTGATTATCAGAAACAGACACGGGTGATCCTTCCTGACAAAGGGGTCTCAGTCAAGCAGCTGACGCCTCAGGAATATGGAAATTACCTGGCCAAGGCAGTAGAGGAGATTCTGCGTTCGGTGGACAAACCGGTATTGGTCCTGTTTACCTCCCATGACAGCTTGCAACGGGTGTATGAGCGACTCCATATGAAATTCTTGGCTGAAGGGCGGGAGATACTGGCCCAGGGGATCGGCGGCAGTCGTGAAAAACTGCTGCGGCGTTTTAGTCTCTCGAAAAACAGTGTCTTGCTGGGGGCGGACAGTTTTTGGGAGGGGGTCGATCTTCCCGGTGAACGGCTGGAAATTTTGATCGTTACCCGGTTGCCTTTTGCCAATCCGAAACGACCTTTGACAGCTGCCCGCAACCATTATCTGCAAACTAAGGGTGTCGATCCTTTTATTGAGGAGGCGATTCCCAGGGCGGCTTTGAAGTTGCGTCAGGCATACGGACGGCTGGTACGAAGTCAGGAGGATCGCGGGATTATGGTGATTTTGGATCGCCGATTGGTGACGACCAAGTATGGCCGCAGATTAGCGAAAACTTTCCCTAAAAAAGTCGCCTTGCAGGAGCTTTCTGCAGAAGAAACCACACGAGAGCTGACGGAGTTTTTAAAGAATCCATTGCAGGATGGAAAAGATGATTAAATATACAAAAAAATCTGCTATAATGTTAAAACCAGATAAAAACGTTTGAAGACATAAAATTATCAGAAAATGTTCGTCTTCTGCGCAGTGGTTAGCAGAGTCAGGAGTGACATCATGGAATCAAGCAGCAAAAAAGAGCATCGATTGGAATGGATCCTTTTAATAGTGACACTGGTTTTAGTCTTTGTGATCATCGGTATTATCTCCTTGTTTTATCGCAGCAGCCGTCCGTTGGCACAAGCGAAAGAAGAGGCAACGACGATGGCCAGAAAGTATACCGATCTTCAAACAGTAGACGACTTTTATCGTTTTACCCGGGAGAAAACCTATTTCAGTCTTTTAGGAGAAGATAAAAAAGGAACCAAGATTGCTGTGATTATGCCAAAAGAGGGTGAGACGATCAAAGTTTTGAACCAAAAGGACGGTATTTCCGAAAGTCAGGCACTGCAAACAGCAGCACAAGCCTATCCCAAAGAACGGGTCATAAAAGCCGATTTGGGTCTGTTTGAGGATCAACCTGTCTGGGAAGTCACCAGTGAATCTGCTGATGGTGGAGTGAATTTTGTGTTGCTGTCTTATTCAGACGGCAAAGAGGTTAAAAAAATCAGTAACATCTGATTGCAGCGATGTGATCATTTTTTGGACAAATAAAAAAGGAAGCGGGTATGTTTATGAAATTATCGCAACGAGCACAAAAGCTGGAACCATCTGTTACCTTGGCAGCCGCTGCCAAGGCCAAGCAATTGAAGTCTGAAGGCTATGATGTCTTGAGTCTGACTGTCGGGGAACCGGATTTTCCAACACCGGTCAATATCCAGGAGGCGGCGATCACCTCGATTCGCAGCGGTGAAGCCAGCTATTACACGCAAGCTGCCGGGATCCCCGAGTTGCGGCGGGCTGTCGTAGACTATATGAAAAAATACTATGGTATCGATTATAAAATTGAAGAGACAATCGTGACAGATGGTGCAAAATTTGCGCTTTACGCATTGTTCCAAACGATTCTGGATGCCGGCGATGAAGTGATCATTCCAGTCCCGTATTGGGTGAGTTATGCCGAGCAGATCAAATTGGCAGAAGGCATACCGGTTTTTGTGGACGGTGCAATGGAAAACGACTTTAAGGTCACGGTTGAACAATTGGAAGCGGCCCGGACGGAAAAAACAGTTGCAATGCTGCTGAATTCTCCCTCTAATCCAACCGGAATGATTTATACCAAAGAAGAATTGCGGGCTATCGGAGAATGGGCCGTGGAAAACGGTATTTTGATCATTGCTGATGATATTTACGGTCGCTTGGTATACAACGGCAACACCTTCACCCCAATCGCCTCAATCAGCAAGGCAATCCGGAAAAATACACTGGTGATCAACGGTGTCTCAAAAACCTACTCTATGACTGGTTGGCGGATCGGTTTTGCCATCGGAAATAAAGAAATCATTGCCGCCATGGCGAAGATTACGTCCCAATCTACCAGTAATCCGACTGCAGCCAGTCAATATGCTGCACTTGAAGCACTGACGGGCGAGCAGGATTCTGTAGAAGAAATGCGGGTCGCGTTTGAGGAACGATTGAATAAATTATACCCGCTGGTTGCGGCCATCCCGGGAGTGAAACTGACCAAACCACAGGGCGCTTTTTATCTGTTCCCGAATGTCAAGGAAACGATGACGATGTGCGGTTACAGCAATGTGACAGCATTTGTCAATGACTTGCTGGAAGAAGCCCATGTTGCCACTGTTACCGGAGCCGGCTTTGGAGCACCGGAAAATTTGCGTATCAGTTACGCAGCCGACTGGGAAACTTTGGAAGAAGCAGTTAAGCGAATCGTGGCCTTTGTTGAGAAAAAAAAGCTTCATTGAACAAATCTTCAAGAGAAAATTGAATAACAAAACAAGCCTTGAAAAAAACTGTCGCCGGTTTTTTTCAAGGCTTGTTTTGTTGCATAAAAGTATTTAGAATGTCTATCGGGAGAACACCAACAACAGGAGCCGCTTTTTTCAACGGAAAATAACGCAGTGAAAGCCGCTTTCAATTTCCTAACTGATAAATTTTTGTGGGTGGGATTCTGGCGGCTGATAAGAGCTGTTTTGGCAGTAGTTTTCAGCAGATGAAACTATGAATGTCATTCAAAGGGCAACAAATAAAACGGTTGGTTGTTGAAAAATCAACAACAAAAGCTTAAAATCAGTTTTGATAACAAAAAGACAGGAGAGACAACTGTGGAGCAAATTCAAATTATTGATTCGAAAAACCACGTAGGGCAAACCGTTCAGATCGGTGCCTGGGTCGCTAACAAACGTTCAAGCGGCAAAATCGCCTTCTTGCAATTGCGAGACGGTACGGCTTATTTTCAAGGAGTCGTTGTAAAAAGCGAGGTTCCTGAAGAAGTGTTTCAGCTGGCTAAAAATCTAAATCAGGAGACCGCTGTTCTGATCACTGGAGAGATTCGGGAAGATACCCGCTCTAAATTCGGTTACGAAATCGGGATCAGCGGGATCGAAGTCGTAGGAGAAAGTCACGATTATCCAATCACGCCGAAAGAACACGGAACGGACTTTTTGATGGATCATCGCCACCTGTGGCTGCGCTCATCGAAACAGCATGCTATCATGCAGATCCGCAATGAATTGATCCGTGCCACGTATGAATTTTTCAACAACCACGGTTTTATTAAAATCGATCCGCCGATCTTGACTGGATCTGCACCGGAGGGAACGACAGATCTGTTCGAGACCAACTATTTTGATCAGAAAGCCTATTTGTCGCAATCCGGTCAGCTGTACATGGAAGCCGCTGCGATGGCTTTTGGAAAAGTCTTTTCTTTCGGTCCGACTTTCCGGGCTGAAAAATCTAAGACACGTCGTCATTTGATTGAATTTTGGATGATTGAACCGGAAATGGCCTTTACTCATCAGGAAGAAAGTTTGGAAGTCCAAGAACAATACGTTGCTTATCTGGTTCAAAACGTTCTGGATAATTGTGATTATGCACTGCACGTCTTGGGTCGTGATCGGGAAATTTTGGAAAAATACACCAAACTGCCTTATCCGCGGATTTCTTATGATGACGCTGTGGAACTGCTGAAGAAAAATGGTTTTGATGATATCGAGTGGGGCGATGATTTCGGTTCTCCTCATGAGACATTCATCGCGAACTCTTTTGATCAACCGGTCTTCATTTTGAACTATCCGAAAGCAATCAAGCCTTTTTACATGAAACCACATCCAACCAGAGAGGATGTCGTGATCTGTGCGGATATGATCGCTCCTGAAGGTTATGGGGAGATTATCGGCGGGAGCGAACGGGCAACGGATTATGAGTACCTGCTGGAAGAGATCAAAAAACACGGCTTAGATGAAAACGAGTATTCCTGGTACCTTGATCTGCGGAGATATGGTTCCGTACCGCATGCCGGCTTTGGACTGGGATTGGAACGGACGGTCACCTGGCTTGCCGGTATCGAACACGTTCGTGAAGCGATTCCATTCCCACGCTTGTTGAACCGGATTTATCCTTAATCAACTATCGACACTTAAAACCTTGCTGTATCAGGGTTTTAAGTGTCTTTTCCTTTTACATAAATTACTTTTGGATTGTACAGAATCACATAGAATCTAAGCTAAATCTAAACACTTTTCTAAACACTTTTTACTTCAAGACTGAGGCAAGGAGCTCAATTGTTTCTTCTTTGTCTTTCTGATAGACACCGGTATAAGTGTCTAAAGTCATTGCTACTGTTGTGTGTCCTAGTAGCTCTGAAACTGTCTTAAAGTTTACCCCTTGACCTATTAAGATTGTCGCAAAGGTATGGCGTAAGGCGTGACAAGTTAGAACAGGAATACCGGTACGCTTGCAGATACGCTGTAACCAGTTGTTAGGTCTGTCTAATTGGATAAAGCCGTTATCTGTATCTGGAAAAACTAATTGCTCTGCACTCATGGTATTAATTCCAAGTTGCAGCATCTCAGACCGTTGCACTTTACGCCATTGTCTTAGAAGTTGGATAGTCTGTTTATCGAGAGGGACAACTCTATTAGATCCCGTTGTTTTTGGTTCTTCGAGATAAAGCCGTCTATTTTCCCCTCTGGCGAGAGTTTGCTTAACTGTGAGTATTTGGTTGTCAAAATCGATTCCATGCCACTGTAGCCCCAGAATTTCTCCCTTACGGCATCCTGTATGAGCTAGCAAATAAAAGAATACATAGAATTTAAATGGTTCATTTTGTTTGGCATCTTCTAGCAATACTTTGAGCTGCTCTTTTGTAAAATACTTGACCTTCTTTTCGGAGATGTCAGTTTTTCTTTTTGGCATGGTGATGAGTTTCACCGGATTCTTCTTTGCTAAGCCTTGCTTGATGGCAAACTCAAAAATTCGGGATAATGTCCCCATATACTCACGATAATTTTTCATTATGTCGCACAAAGAGTTTGCGAAACGCTGTACCTCATGAACAGTGATATCATCCATTTTCCGGTGGCCAAAAACGGGAATAAAGTTCTTGTTTATGCGTTCTCTCATTTTGACGAGGGAAGATTCTTTTACAGTCAGTTTGTAGGTTTCTAACCACAAGAGATAAACATCCTCGAATTTTGTTGATCGTGCTTTATTAAAGCCATTTTGTTCAATCTCAACTATCAACCTATTTAGATACAGTTGGGCTTCTTTCTTTGTGGAGAAGCCTCTTTTTTTGACGTTTACTTGTTTATTTGTTGCTGGGTCAATTCCTAGATAGGCGCTTACTTGCCAGCCTGTAGACCCGTTCTTCTTTGTGTATTGCTTAAATATTGCCATATTATTTTCCTCCAGTACCTAACGTGGGGCGTTGGTATGTAGGGGAGGGATAGCTACTTTAAGCTTTTTTTCTTCTATCCATTAAGTTTATTTTGATAAAATCATCATCTCCTTGCAGACCAAACTTAGTAACTGCATTAGCAATTTCATTTTTAAAACGTTCAGTTATATCAGTAATGAATGTCTGTGATAAATCTCCTAAATATAGATCTACTGATATTACTTCCTCCTCCGATGCAGGTTCTACATACACACCTAAAACGTTATTTTCATTAGGTCCTTTACCAAAGTCCTCTAAAATTCCAGAGTATTCAAAAGTCTGACTCCCTTCTAAACTATCCATGTTTATATAAGCTTCAATTTCCCATGTATTCGGTTCACCTATTGAAGGATCACTAATGAGTTTTTCGTCAATACTTACAAAAATCTTAGTGATGTCAATTGGAGCATATTCGAAGAAATCACAAGGGGTGATTTTTAAGTAACGACAGAGTGTGTTTATTGTGGAATAGTCAATTTTTTCACTAGAATTGTTTGTAATTTTGGATAGAGTAGATCTGGCAATGCCTGTATCATTTGATACTTTCGTTGCTTTTATCCCTCTTTCCGCTAAGAGAACTGATAATTTATTTCTGATCATAGAGAACACCGCCAATCATTTTTATATTCGAATTGTAGCATGGACGCTAAAAAAATTCCATAAATAATCAAAAATTATTTGACACGCTACAATGTCGATGATAATATACACTCATAAATGAAGTGTTAGCACTAAAAAATAATGTCCTGGCACTTCGAAAGGAGGAACCGTATGCGAAACAATCTGTCTCGGATACTTGGAGAGCGACTGCTAAAGATTTCTGATATTTATAAAGCAACGGGCATTAGTCGTTCTACACTAACGGAAATTTATTATCAGCGAGCTACTAACATTCAATTAGAAACCTTGCAAAAAATCTGTGATTACTTACAGATTCCGCTCAGTGCGTTAATTGAATATGAACCTAAAAAACTGGAGGTGAAATAAATGGCTACACTACAGATTGATGAATTAGACCTATCACCAAGTCTCCAGATTGTCATTCGCCAGATTGCAGCTGAAGAAGGTCAGCGACAGGCACAGGAGTTCATTGATGGCTACAAAGAAAAAAATGAACTCCCTCGTTTCATGAACAAGAAACAGACGTGTAAGTATATGCACACTAGCTTCGTAACCCTGACAAGAAAATATATTCCGATGGGGTTGCGTGTGATTTTGATTGATGGTGAAGAAAAAATCGATCAGCGGGATTGCGATGCATTTTATGAAAAACACAAAAAATAATCTAATGCGTGTTTTAGAGCTAAGTTGAATTTGAATGCAACCAACAAAATTTTTTCTAACGTGGGGCGTTGGGAACGGAGCCCTTAACGGGGATGCACATAGTCGGAACGTTGCAAAAGTCAATTGTCAGTCGCTATTTGATGAAATTTAGGAGGAATGAACAATGAACCAAGAAGAAACAGATTATCTATATTTGGATCGCAAAAAAGGGCGAATCGAATATGAATTGCGCAATGCTTTAGAAAGCGGCACTGAGGCAGATTTACGGGAGATTATCACACAATTTGAAGAATTCAAGGCCTTGAAATTTGGGCTAGAAGAACCCGTAACAGTGGCATCAGTTTTACAAGATCTATGCGACTTGTCTCAGGCAACGGAAATCAAGGATAGTGAGACAGGGAAGCAAATCAATTTGATTGAGTATCAGGATATGATTTTTCAGAAAGTGGATTTGTTGGCGGATATGCTTGGAATTGAACTGGAGGGCTAGCCATGGATGAATTAGTTTTCATTGAGAATGAGAGTATTGATGCCGTGCCGTTTACCACGTCGGATATTGTAGCGGAATTTTCAAAGAACAGTCGAGAAAGCATTATGCGATTGATTCGAAAGTACACTCAAGATTTACAAGAGTTTGGCAAGGTCAGATTTGAGATCCGGGCTATGCCAAGCGGACAAAAAGCTAAAAATTACCACCTCAACAAAGAACAAGCCACTTTACTTATTACCTATCTGGATAATACAGCACCGGTTCGAAAGTTCAAGAAAGAGTTAGTCCGGCAGTTCTTTTCAATGGAATCAGAACTCTATGCTAGACGTCTGGAACGCCAGAATGGTAAAGCTATCCGATTGAGCATGACAGATGCCATCAAAGAAAAAGGACTTTCACCACATTTCTACCGTCATTATACGGAATTGGCGTATAAATCAGCCCTGGGCTTCACAGCTAAACAGTTGCGAGATGCACGAGGAATCAAAAAGAAAGCATCCCCGTTGGATTTTCTTACTGCTGAGGAATTAGCAGCCGTGAATGAACGAGAGCAACAGATTGCCATGCTTATCCGCCTAGATGTGGACTATCAGGCTGTTAAGGAGCTTGTAACCCGTCAAGGTGTAATCTATCAAACAACGCTAAAACTGCCGAAAACGGCAACGACAGGAGTATAGGAACATGAATGAAAGCAAAGAAAAAGCCTCATCCCTAAATGTCTTGGCGGACAGGATGAAGGCAACACGTTTGGGGAAGCATCCCCGTTCTCTTTGCCCCATTCTATCAAAGAATTGGAGGAATTACCATGAAAAAAGCTATTAATTCAATAATGTTAGGTGTACTGATTGGCTTTGCTGTCAGCTACTTACCACCAGAGGCACAGATATTTGTGATTGTGCCAGTTGCTGTCATGCTTTGGAATCGCTGGGATGAGTTTTCTTTGAAGCGGGGTGGCCAGGCATGAGTGAAAAAATTACTAGCTACGATTTGGCTACAAGTGCAGTAAGCCTATCTGGTGCAATTGCCGGTCTTGATGCTTTCGCAAATGACCGTATTAATAGCGTAGAAGTCAAACGTGAAGATCTTAGTGCTTTTCATGGGTTGCTAGATGCTGTATTGGTATTTACCCAGCGTCATGAAGAAATAGCAACAAAATATTTTGATGATGAACTTTTCAAAGATGAAGTGATTAATTTGAAAAAATCTGAGTAGTGAGGAAGTGGATAGTTTATGAATGAAAATTTTAATCAAACTAATGGGGAGGTGGAAACCCTTGGTCAAATTCCCAGCGTGAACCATGAAACGCCTCAACCGGATAGTGGTCAACCATCTTTATCAACAGTCTGGAATCAGCTTCCCATACGTGAGCCTGTATTGATCCAGAATACATTGCAGCGTTACCAGAAGATGATGATTACCGGCCCTAGTAAATCATGTAAGACAGCCTTAGCCGTCCAGTTAGCCATTGCCGTAGCAGAAGGAACATCATGGCTAGAAAATGAATGTGCGAAAGGGAACGTACTATATCTAAATTTTGATGAGTCGATAGTAACCATTTATAGCCGTTTTTTTGATACTTATCAAGCCTTGAGGATTGAGCCAAAGGAAATATCAAATATTACCATAATGAACCTTAAAGGAGAAATGACAGCAGAGAATGAAGATGATTTTATCAATCAAGTTCTAACATTAGTAAATGGCTTTCCATACAGGATGATTATTATTGATTCTATTGATTATCTTTTCGATATAGGGAGTTCAGGAACTGCCATTCGATTGAACCAGGCAATTGATCGCTTTGTGAATAAAACGAAAATCTGTACGGTGCTTGTCCATTCAGATCATCAACAAGAGACAAAGCTGTCTAGTCTCAGTGAAAGTGTAGTTAGAGTGATTCCATCGGAGAGTAGCAAGGATAGTTTTCGGATTGCTATTGTCTCTAATTCATTCCAGGCGCCAACAGCGGATAAAATTATTGATTATCATTATCCATCTATAGAATACCGCGGCCTTTACAATAGATCACTTGATCTTACTAATAAGATTAGGCATCAGAAAGCAAATTACGAACTGGATAAAGCATTTAACGAATTGAGTTCTCAAGGAGATGCAGTACATGTCAATGCTCTGGCAGCTTATCTAAAAATAGCCAGGGAAACAGTATATAAAAAGATAAAAAATAGCAACACATTTCAAGTGAACGTCGGTATAGTTGAAAGAATAAATAACCATGAACAAGTGTAATTTGTGATGATTTTGTAACCCGTCACAGTACGTTACATGTAATGTTTTTGTGATATGTCACAGTTAGTTACAAGTTACAACTTACGTAAGAGGTTTACAAATTGATGCTAGTTACATCACAAGAAAAACGTTGATATACCAACCTTTCTTTACTCTTGTGTATAGCTGGTGTACCACCACCTAGCTATACACAAGAGAAAGGGGGTTGAAGGTTAAAGTTACAAATTCGATTGTGACCTGATAACAAAACAAGATGGAGGATTGATTGAGATGGTAAGGAAAAAGAAACCATATCGGTATGTACGAGATAAAGATTTTTTAACCATTGCTGATATGCCTTTAATGCAAGATAGAAAGCAAGCTATTGAATGGACTAAAAATAGTGATGTAATAGAGTATATTTTTCATCAGGTAAGAAATTGGGGATTTGTTGTTTCTGTTCAGTTTGAAGATGGGGATCACGGATGGCAGGGGATCAATTGTATAGAAGGAAAGAGGAATTTTCATCAGGAAGCAAAAACATCTTATGGACGAAAAGTTTTAGATGCACTAATAAAAGATGAAATAGACTTGATGCCACTCCTTATTCATCGCTATTTTAAAGAACCGTACTATAGACAGAATAGCGAAGTAATCGAATATTTAAAAACAAAAAAGAATATCTTAAATCTTGCTTTTGTCACTGCTGCATATAATGGCCATATTATTAGAAATGAGGATGGAAGTTGGATAGGCAAAAAACATCTTGAAGGTGGTGAGCGGTAAATGATGAAGAAGAAATTTTTTAAAGGGATTAATAATCAGGACTTTTTATCCCTTGGTAATATGCCAGTAATGAAAAATGAAGATGCGGTAATTGAGTGGCTTAAATCAAATTTTTCAGCGGCTAATTACTTGAAACAAACCTTATCTGATTATAAGGCAATTATGAGCACTCGGATTAGTGAAGGTGTCCACCTATGGCAAGGGTCAAATTATAGTAAAGAGAACCAAGTGTTTGATCCTTCAAAGCCTGGAAGCATTCTTGGCCGAGATTTTTGTAGAGCTATTCTAGAAGATGGCATTGATAGAATGGCCCCTTGTTTTCATAAGCTTCCTAAATCAGATTTTTCTTGTGAAAAGAGCCAAGTCTTAGCGTTTCTCATGACTAAGAGAAAAGTGTATGAATGGTTATTTCTCGTGTTGGATTTGAACGGAATCATTTTGAAATTTAGTGATGGAAAATGGATTGGAAAAAATGTGAGGAATGAAGACGATGAAAAAAGTAACGATTGAGCAAAATCTCGATAATTCTGACTGGACTTTATACGCTGGTCAGGATGCTCGGAACGAAATTGAAATCTTAGATCATCCCCGCACGTTTTATGAGCTTTCTTCTGAAAAACAAGAGACACTTCTTAGCTGGTGCAGTGGTTTTGAGAAAATTAAGCGGCCGAATTCTCGACATACTTCATACGGGATGAAACACTGGTTTGAACATAGTGAGGACGGGTTCTATATAACGAATGGCCAGTTTAAAGGAGCGATGATTGTGGCCGGATTTAGTATTGAAAATCCTGATAGTTTGAATTGGTCTTTTAACGTTTCCCAGGCTAGTTGTAGGAAACAGGCTAAATCTTACCATAGTTAGTTAGGGGAGATTTTGGGGAGGTTAAAAATCAAAATTAGGTAAGGTTTTGGCAAGGTAAAATATTGAAAGAAGGTATTACTTCATGGAAAAAGACAAGCTATACATTGACAATAATAATCGAGCAATCACAGTTGAACTTCCTGAATATGGGGAAATTCGGTTGATCATTCAGGGCGGGAAAGTAGTCCGAACAGAGACACTTAGCTCTCAAAAAGTACAAGATAAATAGTACTTGGAATCATTAGGGAGTGTAAAAAACTAACAAATGGGAGAAGCGAGGGATATAGAAAAACCTGACATTTGAGGTATAAACGCTAACAATATCTAGAGGAGGTATGAAGAAGTATGAACATGTTAACGAATGTTAACCTTTAAAAATGTTGACAATTGTTGACATCGTGAAGCAGTAAAATGCTTAGAAATGCTAAGAAATGCTAATGTTTAAATTGTATATAGCACCTCGCAGGGAATGATTTTCTTACCTGAAAATGATACAATTAAGTAAATAAATAAGCAGTATCTGACCAGAAAACTGGAGGATGCGAGATCTTGAACCGACAAACGGGGATGGGTCTTGTGTCCTCTTTTTTGTACAAAATTAAAAAAGGTGGAAAAACAATGAAATCAATCAAAATGTTGGCAGATTCATCAAAACGGTTCATCAAAGAATTGTTGGCAGCAAACGAGGTTTATCGAAAAGAATGTGAAGAGGCCCAAGCATACAATGCAGTAACTAAGAACGATAAATTAGATCAGGCCGAACAGAATCGTGTTACCCAGCTTTATCACCTTAAGGAGGTGTTCTTAGATAGTAAGAAGGCGGCTAGAAACCTTACTGCAGAATACTTGTCTGGTAAATTCACCATGACACTATCGCCGGAAGATGAGGCAACGTTGAACAATCTAAGCAAGATTAAGCTTAGTGAAAGCGAGATGCGTCTTCATTACGAGAAGTACAGAAATCATCCCCTGGCTTTACGCCGATTGCAGACTATCGCAACAGAAAATGATGTTGCAATCCACAACAGCGCATTAGCAGAGGCAATATCCGGCAATCTACAAGACTATGATTATTATCAATCCATTTACTCGGACTTTGAAAGCAGTTGTGATCAGTCCTTAGCAGAGATTGAGCATATAAATCCGTTACGATTCGGTGAATATGACCAGATTATTGTGGATGTGTGCATAAACACTGTAGATAATTCTGCAGAGAGTGCTGAGAAAGAGTTTAGCAAATTGGAGGGCGTAGCAAATGTATAAAGGTACTGTGAAATGGTTCAATGCTGAAAAAGGATTTGGTTTTATTGCTTCAGATAGTGGGACGGATGTGTTTGTTCATTGGTCTAATATCGTAGGGGATGGCTACCGAACTTTGAATGAAGGCCAACGAGTAGGATTTGACACTGAAGACACTGAGAAGGGCCCGCAAGCGGTGAACGTGTTCGACTTAGAGGACAAAGAGAGCGCATTGTAATTTGATTGTTAGGGGCTGCATATTAATGTGCAGTCTCTTTCTTACATAGATAAAAAAGGGGTTGTTGAAGGTGCTGGATCCGTTTGATGAAATTGTTATCCAAAATTATTTTGCTCTATCTAATCGGATTGCTGTCCTGATGAGGTATAAAGAACAATATCACCGTGAATTTTATATGCAAACAATGTCCTCACATATCGACTTCATACGGATATCAGAAACTAAGTACGAAATGATTACAAGAGGTTTTCGGCCAGATAAGGAAGTGGAGAAGCTTTATACCTGTTTAGAGATGATAGACCGCCGCATTGAGCGAAATAGGTTCAGAAAACAAAGCTTTGAAGACTATCTGGCAGATTTACCCATGGAGGATTTAGAACGGCTAGAATCGAAATATATTGACGGAAACGAGGTTGAAATTTCAAATGAACTCTTAGCTAGTCTTCTGGAGGAAATTGACGAAATAGAAACGGCGCTTTGTTTTCGTACTGGCGTTGAGCCTGATCCAGAAAAAATTGCTGTTGATTTGAATGAGGATGTTGAAGAGAACCTGGAAAGGTTGTGTGATTTCTTTGCAATATGATAATATTCGCCCATTTTATTTCTTGGTTAGGTGGCAATTCTATGAAAAGGCACGATATCAGTTGAAGGATAATGAGCTACAAGATGCAAAGATTTTTTTCAATGCAATGCAGCATCTATCTGAGGAGGATAAACAGATTTTAGCTGATGTTTATCATAAGTCACCGAATCCCACAAATTTTGATACTAGGAGAGAATTATACGTTACGGTTAAGCCTGTACAAGATAAAGAATTATGTAATCAGTATGGTATTTCAGTAGAGCGGTTCGCTGGTAAAAGAAGACGGGCTCAATACTATTTGAAATTAGAGATGCAAAAAGTAATTCAAAATATTGAAACGGTCTTTATGTATCGAGTGAATCCTTTCCTTTATCTCATTGAATATAAAAAGAGCGAAAGTGGAGATAATCAGTTTTTGCTTGGTGATGTTTCACAGGCAAAGGTATTTTATCAGGATGATGAAAATAAGGAAGATCTTTTGTCACTTGTACAGTTCGGATTCACCAAAGTGCCAGTATTATAAAAGTATGTATAGGGATACTTTTTCAATCGGAGCGTTACGATTGAAATTACAAAACAAAACACAATTGGTTGTAGATTCAATGCTATAAGCGAGCTACTAAAAAGGGCGTTATGAAGCTGTTAATATTGGTTGGGTTTGTGTGCAAACCTTTTGTAACCATTCGGAGCGTTTCAAATTGCTTGCCATTTCAAAACAAACACAGTTTTCTAAGATGTGAAGTGATAACTGAAGTCGCCCAGGTTGCTTTTTGTCAGTCGCTGGGGATTCTGGAATAGGTTGCCGTGGCTTGATATAATGAGTTGTCGAAATATTTCCAGCGGTTGGAGGTTGCGGAGGCTTTGTGCTTCCGTTTTCTGCTATTCTAGAAAGGAGGACAGTAGAATGAATCTTAGGCTATATTTTGAAAAGAATGTACGAATTGTTTATAAAGATGGTGAGGTAATTACCGGATTTGTGAAGACTTATACTCCTGCAATTGACACTGAGGAAGAGCTTTATGATGAAATTGCTCTGACTGGTACAAAGTATGGTGGCTTAAATGAAGTTGGAGAAGAGGAAATTGAATCAATTGAAATCATTGAATAGCACCCAGTCACAAGTCAGTGATTGAGTGCTGTTTTTACGAAATTACGTTCGCTTTTTATCGATGGATTTGGTATAATGTTGTCATAATCCTTATGATTATATCTGCTAGGAAAGCTTTGGAAAACACTTGTTTTCCGGGCTTTCTTTTGTTTTAATTGGTATAGCAGATAGATTTGAAAGAAGGGTTACTATGAAAGTTTTATATTTTAATGCTTTTCTATGTAAAAATGGCAGAAAGACAGATTATCCAATGAACAGATTAATAGACTTTGTCTCAAGAGGCACAGCTATACAAAGAACAAAACGGCTTGATGATAATAAAGTTATTTTTTTGTCAAGAAGAAGGCTTCCTAATATGGAAAGGAATGGTAGTCTAACTAGAGCGGGGTATGAATATATCGCAGACAATAGAACCGTGTGGGTTGGGAAGTTTAATTCTGACAGACCATATACTGGTGTAATTGGAAGTGATGATATTGAGCAAATAGTAGGAGACTTATATCAGCCGAATGTCTGCCTAGCGATTCCGGATAACTATCTTTTTTTAATGGAGTATAATTTTTTAGGTCCAAGTCGTAGACAAATAGAGAAGTTTTTGACAAGCTATATCTCCAGTAATTCTGAAGAAAATAGATTTGAAATTAAGTTAGTTGAAGTAAGGAAAGAGAGAATGTTAGAGTTAGTTCCTAGATCAGATAGCATAAAGTCTGTAACTATCACTGTTAATAATGAAGGTTTTGAGCTTGGTAATCTTTTCACAGATCATACAGAAGATAATAGCTTACTCTCTAGACTTTTCAGTGGACCAATAGAGGCATCAAATGAGATGGAAGTGAACCAAACCACTATCGTTTTGAGAAAAGGTCGTAGAAGGAGAGAAATGGATATTGGGGAAATTGGTTCAATCCTTAATTTGGTAAATATTAATTCAGAAAATTTGGTGTCGGCTGTGGTTGATTTTATCAATCCAAGAACTAACATGCCGGATAAATTCGATTTAAAGCACGATGGCTTGTACACAGGCTTTAAGAATTCTGAAACTTACACTGGATTTGAGATATTAGCGGATTTGATGACTTCACATTATTACGATGATAATCATAGAAATAAGGATCAGTATTATCATCGCTATTTGGATGAGGGGATAGAGTCTATTGATGAGGGTGAGTTTACTTTAGTTTACCCAGAAGATGACTTTGGGTTAGATCAAGAAGATAATTAGGATATTTTTAAGGAGGGATTGCGTTGCTAAAAGTCATAGACTTTTTTAGTAGTCATTTTTGGAAAATACTTTTTTGTGGTCTACTCCTATTATTTGCTTTGCTTTTGGGTATAAAAGGTATGATGGGTCTTTATAATCTATACTATTGGTTTAGAGAGGTCTCTTACACTGATAATAGTAACCTTGTCACCATTGTTACAGTCTTAATTGGAATTTACTTTTCTTTATACACTTATTTACTTAGTGCTGATTCAAATTCATTTTTAGCGAAAATACGAGATAAAAACGAATTTTATAGACTAGTCAGAATGATAAATATTGGTTTTGCTTCTAGCATGATTTTGGTATTACTTTCATTTCTAAACGATGAACTTTTCAAGGTTCTTGGCCATTACTATATTATTTTTCTATTTGTAGATTTCATATTGATATTTGGATCCTTAATTGAAATTTTTTTGTACTACTCCTTGCTTTTCAAAAGAGATTTGGAATCTAGATTTGAATATTTTCAAACTATAAAATCAGATGAAGAAGAAGAAAAGAAACTTGTGAAGAAGTTGAAAAATTTTTTAGAAAGACAAAACTTGGAATAACTCCACAGAGTGAACTATTTAATGAAAAAACCGCCCACAAAGTGAACGGCCGCCCCACAATTAGATGAATCTAAACACTTTTCTAAACACTTTTTGTTTTATATGTGCTAAATCATTGGTGTATCAGTACTTATCGAACACGTCAGAGAAGCGATTCCGTTCCCAAGACTCTTGAACCGGATCTATCCTTAATAAAATCATAAATTTTGGCAGCGGCAGGTTCTCTTCCTGTCGCTGTTTTGCTATTTCTGATTCATTCGCTAACCGCTTACCAGAAGACGCTTTTGCTTGGCCGCGATCAAGGCGAGTTCCGGAAATTTTGGACTGTATCCAGAGCTGTAGTCCCTTAATACAGCGCGTCATATAGGGGTGTGAGGGGTATTTATGATATCGATAGGGTGAGAGGCTCAAAGTTTTCACGCATAGTTTTTCCAAAAAAGAAAAAGACGATGCACCTGTAATCTTTCTTTTTATTTTCAGAAGCCCAGCAGGTTCGTGAAGGACAAAATATGCAGCCGTTTATGAAGAGAACTACAAGCAGCCGTCGGTAAAAATCAATGTTTTCTTAAAGTTGCCGGACAGGCAGCGACTTTTATTGTATACTAGGTTGTATTGAAAAGATGAGTAGTGCAGGAGTGAAGCAGGGTTATGGAAAAAGTCGTTCATCGGATCAGCTCGTTGTTGATCTTGTTTACTATCGGAGTTTCTTACAGCTTTTGGTTATTGGGAATCAATCACAGATTGGTACAACCGGTATTTAGTGATTCGGCGTATTGGCTTGGCGGCATGATGCTGGCCGTCGTTTTGTTAAACCTCAAAAAGCTTCAAAGAGGTGACTGGATTTTGCTGGCACTGGCTGCGGCAAATGTTTTATTGAATCTCTACACCGCTGGTTACCGGCAGGCAACGACGCTGGATATGTCCATTATCCCCAGCGTGATTTTGCTGTTTGTTATGGCTTGTCGCGTGACCCCTTTTGATAAATTAGATCAAAGCTTATTGTTATTTATTTCTGTTAGTATCATGGGGTTGAATTTGTACCGTTTGTTCAAGCACTTATATTATTCAGGTCTGCTTCAGAAATTTTTCACGATGGATAACAGTTTGAAAGTGATTTGGATTAATGTGAATGTCATTGGAGCAGTATTACTGTTTTGCTCCATCACGTCGGCTATCCTGATTAAGTCTTTAGGCATAAAGTACGGAGCCGTCTTTACCGGTATCATCTATTTTCTGGGCTTGCTGGGCACATGGGGCTGTCAATCCCGGACTTCATTTTTGATCCTGCTGGCATTTATGATTTTAAATGCCGTTTTGCCAAAAAAAAGGTTGTCCGAGCATCGTTTTTGGTTGTGGGGATTCCTGCTGATCTTCTTGTTGGCCCCGGTCATTACCTACCTGATTGCTGACTCGGAAACGATCAATATTTTTACCGGTCGTGAAAATATCTGGCGGGCCTTTTACAATCAGTGGCTGTCTGAACCCCGAGCTGTTTTGGCCGGGCAAAAGCCGTTTCTTTACGGGCCTCAGCTATTGAGTACTCATAACAGCTATCTTTATCTGCTGTGTAATTTCGGAGTTATCGGTTACCTCTTCTTGAATTCCGGATTGAGTTATTATATTTTAAAGTTGAAGAATAAAGCAGTATCGCTTACCGACTGTCAAATCAGCTGTCTAATCGCCTTTTTCCTGGTGTTGGGCTACTGTTTTATGGAGGACAGTCTGATGGTGATCCAATGGGTGCCGGTCATGTTCAGTTACTTGGGATTTGCAGCAGCTTCTGCCAAGAAAAAAGAACAATGATCTGACGGCAGCCGCCAAATCAGAGTTTAGGACTGTAGTGATGGATAAAATACTTATTAGCATTGTGACATATAACAGTAAAGATATCTTTTTAACTTTGGATAGGCTGCAGGAAGAACTGATTTCAGGCGGCGGGTACGAGGTAGTGGTTTACGACAACGGTTCCGAAGCCGACTATCGTAAAAAACTGGCGGCGTATCCCTTTGTCAGACTTGTCGAGTCTGGTGAGAACCGAGGCTTCGGGTACGGCCATAACCGCGTTTTGCTCAAAGCTGAAAACCGCTATGCCATCATCTGTAATCCGGATATTCTAGTCAGAGATAAGGATGTCTCCCTTATGGTGGACAAGATCAAAGAGCAGCAGCCTGTCGCAGTTTGCCCCAAAGTCTTGAACAGTGACGGCAGCACTCAGTTTTTGGTGCGGCATCGGTTGGCCGTGTTCGATTACTTTCTGCGCTTTGTTTCGATTGGCTTTTTGAACCGCCTCTTCGATAAACGTTTAGCCGATTTTGAATGCCGCAATCTGCCGGATGATCGCGACAGCTATATCAAGATGGGCTCCGGCTGCTTCATGCTGGTGGACCTCGAGAAATTTAAAGAAATCGGCGGGTTTGATGAACGTTTCTTCATGTATTTTGAAGACAATGATCTTTGCTTGCGCTTCGGGAAAAACGGCGACAAGATCTTGTACACGCCCAAAGCAGTTGTGACGCATTTGTACGGAAAAGGTGCACACAAAAGTTTTCGTCTGTTCCGGATCTTCATGTCATCTATGGGCAAGTTTTTCAGTAAGTGGGGATGGAGGTTTTTCTAATTGATGAATCGGCTGTTCGTAGTGGTGGTCCTGTATCGGCAACGGTGGCAGGAGTCACCACTTTTGCCTGTCTTAGAAGATTTTTGCAAAAATGGTCAAGGCAGCTTGCTGGTCTATGACAATAGTCCGGCAGCTCAAGAGGATCCTTTTTTTTTGACAGAGGGTGTTTACTATCTTCATAATGATAAGAACCCGGGTTTGGCTACGGCCTACAATAAAGCCATTCAATTGGCCGGAACTACGCACGATCGGCTGCTGCTGTTGGATCAAGATACTTTATTGTCAAAAGCCTACCTGGACGAGGTAATCTGCTGGAATATCAGCGAAGATGTTCCTGTAATCGTCCCCCGTCTTTTTGCCGGTGACCGGCAGGTATCTCCCCTGATGGCTGCTGAATACATCGGCAGAAACTCATTGCCGGTAACTCCGGGGGTCTATTATGAACGACTGATGGCAGTCAATTCCGGTTGTGGCGTTTCCTTAGCTTATTTGAAAGAAACTGGCGGATTCAATGAATCCTTCCCGCTGGATTTTTTGGATCACTGGTTTTTCTTCCGGCTTTTCACGGCCGGCAAGGGGGTTCGGGTATCCCAAAAAGCGATGCAGCATGAGCTTTCCGTATTAGACTATCGAAATGTTACTCCGCAACGTTATCAGTCAATCCTCTCAGGGGAATATCTGTTTTACACGAAATACGATAGTGCCTGCAGCAAGCGTCATCAGAAGCAACTTTTCTTGCGCATGATCAAACAATTTATCACCGTGAAAGATCGCCGCATTTGGAAACTAACGCAACAGGCCTATCTGAAGCTGAGGAGGTCGCCCGATTGATATCTGTATGTATGGCCACTTATAATGGTGCAGCTTATGTGAAAGACCAGGTGGATTCGATTTTGGTCCAGTTGACGAATGCCGATGAGCTGATTATTTCTGACGATGGATCGACCGATGGCACGCTGGCAATCCTATCTGAGTATGCTGCTGATCCCCGCATCAAAATTTTGAAGGGGCCGGGCAGAGGCTTGATCAAGAATTTCGAATATGGAATCAGTCAGTCAAAAGGACAACTGATTTTTCTGGCTGATCAAGACGATGTCTGGCTGCCGAACAAGGTTGCAAAGACCAAGGCAGTTTTTGCGGAAAACCCAAATGTTGAAGTCGTGATTTCGGATTTGGCGGTTACGGATTCAGCGCTCAAGGTAGTTGCACCGTCTTATTTTCAGCTGAAGCAAGTCAAGAGCGGTTTTTGGCATAATGTTTGGCGTAACGGCTACATCGGTGCGGGAATGGCATTTCGCAGCAGGATGAAGGCACAAATCCTGCCGTTTCCAGAAAAAATTCCGATGCATGATATGTGGATCGGATTGACTGCCGGAGAAAATTTGCAGCTGTTGCCGGAACCATTGACGCTGTATCGCCGCCATGACGGCAATTCCAGTGAGTTGAATACCAGTACGAGTTTTTGTCAAAAACTGATTTGGCGAATCCATCTGCTTGTTGCGTTAGGCAGACAGCGTAAGAAAAAGCACAAAAGCTGATTTTCTGTTTTTTTGACTATTCTTTTATGCGATAATAGTAGTTGCAGGATTTTCAGAAATAAAGTTGAATGTTTTATCGACAGTCATTTTGCATTACTTAATGATAGAAAAGAGGGAGCTGTAATGAAAGGGATTATTTTAGCCGGTGGTTCAGGGACTCGTTTGTATCCGTTGACCAAGGCAACTTCCAAGCAATTGATGCCCGTCTATGATAAACCGATGATCTATTACCCTATGTCGGTCTTGATGCTGGCCGGGATCCGTGAAATCTTGATCATCTCTACACCACAGGATACTCCGCGCTTTGAGGATCTGTTTGGAGACGGCAATGAATTGGGGCTGTCGATCCAATACGCAGTTCAACCAAGCCCGGATGGTCTGGCGCAAGCCTTTTTGATTGGTGAGGAATTTATCGGCAAAGATTCTGTCTGCCTGATCTTGGGGGACAATATCTATTATGGCGGCGGACTGTCCAAACTGTTGCAACGCTCGGCAGCTAAAGCAGACGGGGCAACGGTTTTCGGCTATCATGTCAATGATCCGGAACGTTTCGGGGTAGTCGAATTCGATGATCAGATGCAGGCGGTAACCATTGAAGAGAAACCTGAAAAACCAAAATCCAATTATGCAGTGACGGGTTTGTATTTTTATGATAACGACGTGATAGAAATCGCCAAAAATATCAAGCCTTCGAGCAGAGGTGAGCTGGAAATCACGGATGTCAATCAAGCCTATTTGGAAAAAGGGAAACTGTCCGTTGAAATCATGGGTCGGGGCTTTGCCTGGTTGGATACCGGTACCCATGAATCATTGTTGGAAGCTTCCAGTTTCATTGCCACAATCGAGGGGCGGCAAAACCTGAAAGTCGCATGTCTGGAAGAAATTGCCTACCGCATGGGTTATATCAATCGGGAAAAGCTAATCCAATTGGCACAACCCTTGAAGAAAAATCAATACGGGCAGTATATGCTCCGGCTAGCAGGTGAATAAATCAAATGGGAAACTTGAAAATAACTAAAACAACATTACAGGATGCCTTAATCGTAGAACCTCAGCTCTTTGGCGATCATCGAGGATTCTTCATGGAAAGCTATTCAGCAGCAGACTTTAAAAAGGCTGGGATTGAGCAGGTCTTTGTACAAGATAATCACTCATTGTCCGCACAAGCAGGAGTGATTCGGGGGTTACATTTCCAGTTAGGAGAAGCTTCCCAAACAAAATTGGTCAGAGTAGTCACCGGTGCTTTGCTGGATGTGATCGTTGACCTGCGAAAAGGCAGCCCCACTTACGGAAAGTGGGAAAGTTTCATTCTTTCAGAAGCAAACCAGCGGCAATTATTGGTGCCCAGAGGTTTTGCTCACGGCTTTGTGACTCTGACAGACAATGTCAACTTCTTGTACAAATGTGACCGTTACTATGATGCAAAGGCAGATGCCGGCATCGCATTTGATGATCCGACTTTGGCAATTGACTGGCCGTTGGATACTGAAAAAGCCATCTTGTCGGAAAAGGATCGCAATCATCTCACTTTTAAAGAATTCGAAAAGAGCAATCCTTTTGTTTACGGAGAAATCTGACGATGCTTCGTATATTGTAAAAAAGCAATTAAGCTGATGAACAGCTGTCCTCGTGACTAATACCAAGTAGAGGAGTTTGATCTATGAAAAATATCATTGTGACTGGCGGTGCCGGTTTTATCGGTTCCAATTTTGTTCATTATGTAGTAAAACATCATCCGGAAGTCCATGTGACCGTTTTGGATAAACTGACTTATGCAGGAAATCGGGAAAATCTGGCAGGCTTGCCGACTGATCGTGTCGAACTGATTGTTGGCGATATCGCAGATGCTCAATTGGTCAATCGTCTGGTAGCAAAGGCGGATGCTGTTGTCCACTACGCTGCAGAATCCCATAACGACAATTCTCTGCAAGATCCGTCTCCTTTTATACAGACAAATCTGGTAGGCACATTCACTTTGCTGGAAGCCTGCCGTTTGAATGGTGTACGTTTCCACCATGTTTCCACCGATGAAGTTTATGGGGATCTGCCGTTAAGAGAAGATCTTCCGGGACACGGAGAAGGTCCGGGGGAGAAATTTACCGATCACACACCGTATAATCCTTCCAGTCCTTATTCAGCTTCGAAAGCCGGATCAGATTTGCTGGTGCGGGCTTGGGTGCGTTCTTTTGGACTGCAGGCTACGATTTCAAATTGCTCAAATAATTATGGTCCTTACCAGCATATTGAAAAATTCATTCCCCGCCAGATTACTAATATTTTGAGCGGTGAGCGGCCGAAGCTCTACGGAGACGGTAAGAATGTTCGAGATTGGATCCATACCGAGGACCATTCCGCTGCAGTTTGGCGGATCCTGACAAAAGGGCAGATTGGCGAAACCTATCTGATCGGTGCGGATGGTGAAAAGGACAATAAAACTGTTTTGGAGCTGATCTTGCAGCTGATGGGTAAAGATCCTAAAGATTACGATCATGTCAACGATCGTCCCGGACATGATCTGCGTTATGCAATCGACGCCACCAAACTGAAAGATGAATTGGGCTGGCAGCCGCAGTTCACTGATTTTGAAGAAGGCTTGGCAGATACAATTAAGTGGTATACAGAAAACCGGGAATGGTGGCAGGCTGAAAAAGCTGCAGTTGAAGCCAAATACGCAAAAAGCGGACAGTAAACATCACCGACTTATTTATACAAACGGCAAAGGCAGGTGCGGACCTGCCTTTTTCAGAGGGTGAAAAGAGCGGACGTTATGTCATGGAGACAAAAACTTTCGTCACAGCAAAAGAACGGAGGAATTAAAATGATTTTGATTACCGGCGGAAATGGCCAATTGGGTACAGAGTTGAGAAAGTTGCTGGATGAACAAAAACAGGCATACGTTTCGACGGATGCTTCCGAAATGGATATCACCGATGCTTCAAAGACACGGGAATTCATCACAAAACTGAAACCGGATATCATTTATCACTGTGCGGCCTACACAGCTGTTGATAAAGCTGAAGATGAGGGCAAGGTGTTGGATGAAGCCATTAATGTGGACGGTACCCGCAATGTAGCGGAGGCCGCCCAAGCAGTAGGGGCAATCCTGGTTTATATCAGTACAGATTATGTCTTTGACGGTACCCGCAAAGACGGGATGTATAAAGAAACTGATGATACGGCACCGTTGAATGAATATGGGCGGACCAAGCTTTTAGGTGAGCAGGCCGTCGCAGCCATCATGGATGATTACTACATTATTCGGACGTCATGGGTTTTCGGGAATTACGGACACAACTTTGTCTTTACCATGCAGCGTCTGGCGGAAAGTCATCCGCAACTGACCGTAGTCAATGATCAGTTCGGCCGTCCTACTTGGACGCGGACTTTGGCAGAGTTTATGACATTTTTGATTCGTGAAGCGGCACCCTTTGGTATTTACCATTTATCCAACGAAGGCTCCTGCAGCTGGTACGAGTTTGCTAAAGAAATCTTAAAGGATAAAAAGGTTGAAGTCGCACCGGTAACTTCAGCCGAATATCCGCAAAAAGCCCGCCGTCCTCAATACTCCGTCATGGATTTGAGAAAGGCGGAAGCATTGGGATTTGAGATTCCTGACTGGCAGACAGCATTGGCAAAAATGTTGGCAGAAGGTAAAGCCGACTCTGCAAAGGTTGAGTAACAGCCGGATGTCCGGTATAATCTTTTCATAATAATCCGGCAAGGCGATTTACTAATTGCCGGATCTACAGGAGAAAAGCATGTTTGAACGAAAAAATCTGATTTTACTCAAAGAATTGGTCAAAACCGATTTCAAGCTGCGGTATCAAGGCAGTGTCATCGGCTATATCTGGTCGGTGTTAAAACCTTTGATGTTGTTTGCAGTCATGTACGTGGTCTTCATCAAGTTCCTGCGTTTTGGCTCTGATGTGCCGCATTTTGCGGTCGCATTGCTATTGGGGATGGTGTTGTGGAATTTTTTTGTGGAGACGACCAATCTGGGAATGATGGCCATCGTGAATCGGGGTGACCTGATTCGGAAACTCAGCTTTCCCACTGAGATTATCGTCCTTTCGGTATCTTTGAATGCACTGATTAATCTTTTGATCAGCTTGGCGATTGTCTTTTTCTTCGGCTTGATCAATGGTGTATCTATTTCACCTTTGGCTGTTACTGCACCACTTTTACTGGTGGAGCTCTACGCTTTAGCACTGGGAGTGGCTTTTATCTTGGCGACAGTCTATGTCCGGTTTCGGGATATCGGTCCGATCTGGGAAGTCATCCTGCAGATTGGCATGTACGCAACCCCGTTGATTTATCCCGTCACGATGGTCCTGAAAGAGAGCCGGTTGATCGGACAGCTGCTGCTTTTCAATCCGATGGCTCAGATCATTCAAGATATGCGCCATCTGCTGACCAGCCCGGCCAACTTGACGATCTGGCAGTTGGTGGATCAAAAGTGGTTGGCAATCATACCGTATCTGCTGCCCTTTGTGATTTTACTGTTGGGCTATCGTTACTTTAAGAAAAATGCCAAAAAATTTGCGGAGATTATCTGATGAAAGAAACAGCAGTAAGTATCAAAAATGTAAGCAAGTCTTTCAAATTACCAACTGAAAGCACCAACAGTCTCAAACGCTTGATTATCAATGCTGTGAAGGGAATCAAGGGATACCGGGAGCAACAGGTCCTCAAGGAAATCTCCTTTGATGTCTATAAAGGAGACTTTTTTGGAGTTGTCGGTCGAAACGGCAGCGGGAAATCCACACTGCTCAAAATCATCAGCCAAATCTATTGGCCGGAATCAGGAACTGTTGAGATTGATGGTCGTCTGGTTTCCTTTATCGAGTTGGGTGTCGGCTTTAATCCGGAATTGACCGGACGGGAAAATGTCTATCTGAACGGTGCTATGCTGGGTTTTTCGGAAAAAGAAATTGATGCCATGTACGAAGACATCGTCAGTTTTTCCGAGCTTTCTGATTTTATGAATCAGAAGCTGAAAAACTACTCCAGTGGGATGCAGGTACGTCTGGCTTTTTCCGTTGCAATCCAGGCAAAAAGTGACATCCTGGTGTTGGATGAAGTCTTGGCAGTCGGCGATGAAGCTTTTCAGCGTAAATGCAATGACTACTTCATGCAGGCGCGGGCGGATAAGAAAACAATCATTTTGGTAACCCACTCGATGGAAGCTGTCCGTAAGTATTGCAATCGGGCTGTCATGATCGATCAGGGAAAGATCAAAGTCCTGGGTACCCCTGATGAGGTGGCCAATCAGTATTCACTGGATAATGTCGTCCAGGCGGGCAATGATGCGTTGGCTGCCACCAAGAGTGAATCTGATCGTGAACTCTCCAGTATCGAAAATCTGACAGTACGCCTTTTGTCTCCGGAAATACTGACGGGAGAAAATCGAACCGTTGAGTTTGAAGTGAGCTATGATGTGACACGGGCTATCGATACTTATCTGGCTTTCTCATTGACAGATATCGATCGCAGTTTCTGGATGTATAACGACAATTCTCAGGAGCATATGCTAAAAGGTACCGGCCATAAAATACTGCGTTACCGCTGTGATCTGAAGTCAGTCAATCCCTGCAAATTGGCATTGACCGTTTCTGTACGGGATGATGCGCAACGGCCATTGGCTTTCAATCGTCCCGATAATTCTCCTGTAATTATGGTCGCTCCGGATGAAAATCTGAATACCAGCCGTAGAGATGCAGCTAGCGGTGTACTGACTGCTGATGGTGTTTGGGAAATCGATTGAGCCAAAGAATTTTGGAATATCTGAAAATTCCGTCGCAACCAGATTTTTTGAGTGCCTTCCGGATTCACAGATAAATGCTCGCTTGTATGATGTACAGGCGAGCATTTACGATATCGATTACGGTGAAAAGCACCGAAATTTTTGACATGGACGTTTTCAGAGCCACTCAAAACATATTTAAAAATCGAAACAGATAAGAGGGAAATTATGAAGCAGGTTTCAGTAATTGTGACTTGTTACAACCACGAGAAATACATTAGACAATGTCTGACCAGTATCTTCAAACAAACTTACTCGGCTATTCGATTGTTGGTGATCGATGACGGTTCAACTGACGCTTCTGCGGCGATCATCCAAGAAGTTCTTGGCCGGTCGCCTTTTTCCGATACTGTCTTTTTGCAGCAGGCGAATGCCGGTGTTTGTGCTGTGCGAAATCGTGGGTTGGATAAGGCAGAGGGAGATTTCGTGCTTTTTGTCGACAGTGATGACTATCTGCCGGCAGATTATGTTCAAATTCTGGTGGCAAAAGCCGACGAAACCAATGGCGATATTATCTATGGCAATCTTTGGGATTTCAAGGCTGATGCATTTCACGTCAAAAGTCATGAATTTGAATTGATTTCTTTCTTGCAGGGAAACTATATCAATAATTCCTCCCTGCTAAAGAGAAGTACGATCGGCGATATCCGCTATGACATGGTCTTGAACCGTCAGTTTCTGGAAGATTGGGATTTTTTGATGGCGCTGATTCTGGAAAAAAAGGCTAAATCGGTTTACGCTTCCGAGGCTAAATTGAACTACCGAATCTTGCCGGATTCGATCTCCAGACGGGAAGGGCACACGGAGCGGAAAAACTTTTATGATGTTTACTTTTATCTGTTAAAAAAACATGTGTTGGGCTGGAAAGACGAGATTTTTACCGCTTTGGCGAACAATACCATGATATTGGAGGATCGCCTGCGTGAGCTTACGGATCATCTGGAGGAGGTCACTGGTTATGTCAGATCTCTTGAAGGAAAACTGACGGGAGATCTGTCAGATTCTTCAGCAGAAGCCGAGAATAGTCGCTTAAAATCAGAAATCGAACGTCTGCAAAATGAACAAGTTGCAATTTTACAATCCCATTCCTATCGTATTGGGAATACTGTCATCCGCCCGGCAAAATATGCCGCAAAAGTCCTGAGAAATCCTCGTGCGGCAAAGCCTCTTGTCAAACGAGTTTTGACGCGTTTGCAACTGAAGGCTCGAAAAATTTCTTCACCGAAGCGTTATATTTATCGTCCGTATCGCAGCTTTAGAAGAAGAAAAAACAACTATTCTGATCCGAAACGTCAGCTGATCTATGTGATCTATGAGGAGCAGCCACGGCTGCAGCGCTATAAGCTGCTTTTTCTTGAAGGTCTGGCAAGCTATTGTCGAGATATCCTGATTGTTGTCAACGGTGAGCTTTCTCAAGCTGACTTGGCACTGTTGGCAAAATACGGACAAGTTCGTTGTCGGGAAAATAAGGGGTATGATACGGCTGCCTTTCGCGACGGAATCCTATTCTTGGGAAAAGAACAGTTAGCAGCTTGCGATGAATTGCTGTTAGTAAATGATACCAATGTTGGCCCATTCGGTGATTTGCAAAATATTTTTTCAGAGATGGCAGGACGCCGACTGGACTTTTGGGGGATCTCTTATGGGGAAGAGCAGCAGGATATCACCGGGTATAACAAATACGGCTATATCCCTTTGCATCTGCAGTCGTACTTTTTGGCGGTAGAACATTCACTTTTGACCAACCAAGAGTTCTGGAGTTACTGGGAAAACTTGACTGATACCGACTCACGGGAAAAAGCAATCGGGCGTCATGAGACAGTCTTTACCCGTCACTTTACTGATCTGGGCTTCAAAGGAGACGCTTTACTGGATCACAATACCGACAGTGCAATGTATATCCATCCATTGACAATGCTCAAAAAAGGCATACCACTGGTGAAATACAGCGCTTTTAATAATTATTCCGATGAAAAATTCTTGTGGCAGGGACTGGTACGTAAGACGGAGATACCGGAGCTGGTCAGTTATCTTGAAGGCCACACGAATTACCCAATGCCGGTGATCCAAAAAATTCAAGAAGATATCCGGAAAAAAGACCAACAGCAATACATCCTGATCATTGACGGAGTGGAAAATCAGATTCCGCAATGTACCCGTTACCGTGTATTGAACAAAGCCGAGCAATTGCGCTCTTTGGGATATCCGGTAAAAGTCGTGGACAACTCTAAATTTCGGTTGGCAGATGCGGAGCGGGCCTTTTTGATCATCATTTATCGGTGCGGTTATCGTGACCTCTTGGGGCAGCTGGTAGCTTTGGCAAAACGATTCAATAAAGGCGTCTTGTACGATATCGATGACCTGGTAATCGATACCAAATACACCGACCAGTTGGCCTATACGCAAGGTCTGTCCGTTGGTGCCAAAGGGGATTACGATGCCGGGGTGATGGGCTATGGCAAGATGCTGGAACTTTGTGACGGAGCAGTAACGACCACGGCCCAGTTAAAAAATGAATTAGCCCACTATCGGCCTTTTGTGCTGATGAATCGCAACCTGGCCTCCAAGGAGTTGGTTGACATCAGTCATAGGTTTGTAAAAGAATATTCTGCCTCGGAAGACAACGTTGTGAAAATCGGCTATTTTTCCGGATCCATCACCCATAACGAAAACTTCGAGTTGGTGAAGGCAGCCTTGATTCACTTGATGGAGCGCTATCCACAAGTAGAGCTTCATGTGGTGGGGTATTTGGAACTGCCGCAAGAGCTGCAGCCTTTTAAAACACGCATTGTAATCCATGACTATGTGGAGTGGCATCAGCTACCCGAATTAATCAGTCGGGTAGACATCAATTTAGCACCACTGACAGATACGGTCTTCAATCGGGCCAAGTCAGAGATCAAGTGGTTGGAGGCAGCCTTGGTGAAAGTTCCGACGGTAGCCAGCCGGATAGGATCTTTTGAAGAGATGATCAAAGACGGCCAAACCGGCTTACTGGCAGCCGCTGATGAATGGGAAGACTGTCTGGAAATGCTGATCTGCAATCGAAAATTGCGTCAGCGTTTGGCAGAAGCGGCAGCGACAGAGGTTGAAGCATACTGTGTCACCATTGACCATCGCGACGAATTAACAGACTATATCAAGCAATGGTTTATACCTGAAAAGGAGGCAGCCCGATGACTCAGATTTTGTTTGTTTCACCCAGCGGCACGTTTGACAATGGCGCAGAGATCTCGATTTATCATCTTATGAAGCTGTTAAAGAATAATGGGCATGAGGTTTACAATGCTGCGCCTGCTTCTTTTTCCCATTTGGAAAAAAGCTATGCCGAACATTTTGAGAAAATCGGCGTGCCGGTGACTTTTGTTCCGCGAAATAAGTGGTGGTGGGAGGAAGCGCCCGGTCTGCAGTCCGGAACTGCCGGAGAACGAGCTGATTCTTACCGCGAGAACATTCAAGTGCTGCGGCAATTGATTCAGGAAAAGAATATTCAGCTGGTGGTCACAAATACGGTCAACATGTTTCAAGGCGCTGTGGCAGCTGCCTGTGAGGGAATCAGTCATTTCTGGTTGATCCACGAATTTCCGGAAAACGAGTTTGCTTATTATTTGGAAAAACTGGATTTCGTAGCTGAAAATAGTGATGAACTCTTTGCTGTCAGAGGTGAATTACAAAAAAAACTGACAACTCTCTTACCGTCGGACAAAACTGTCAGAGGTTTTGTTCCTTTCACCGAGGTCACTACTCAGCCTCTGAAAAGCGGAGATCAGCAGCGGATTGTCTCTATCGGTCGTTTGACTGAACGAAAAAATCAACTGGAGCTTTTACAGGCATACCGCCAGTTGAAAGATCCGCGACCGGAATTACTTTTGATCGGTGCCTGGGATGAGGATTACAAGCGAAAAGCTGATCACTTGATTAAGGAATACGACTTATCTACCGTCACTTTCACCGGCAAGAAGGCAGATCCCTGGGCAGAAGTGACAGATCGAGATCTCTGTGTGCTGCCTTCTGCGATGGAGACGTTCGGATTGGTTTATGCTGAGGCCCTTTTGAAAGGGGTGCCGGTAATCTTGTCTGACAATCCCGGGCATCGCTCTGCATTTGACTATTTCGGTGGTGGACAGCTGTATGCTTCCGGTGACGTGAATGCCTTGAGAGAATCGATTGAACAAAGTCTGTTGGATTTTTCTGCAGTCCAGCGAGAGGCTGAGGCCTTTGCAGCAACGGCTTTTGAAAAATATCAGCCGGAGCGGGTCTATCAGGAATTGGTAGAAGTCTTGGCGATAGAACGGTCGCCGCAGCCAAAAACTCTGCGTCATTTGGCTGAAGTTTTAACGCTGAATGAAGCAAAAAGCCGCTTGACCAGAACCGAAAAACGCGTGCGTCAGTTTACGAACCATGGAGTTGCCTGGTTCAAACGCCGCTTTAATCACAATTGAAAAACAACTAAAAGCGTCTGACCATTTGATTTTTATCAAATGGCCAGACGCTTTTTTGGCAGTCAAACATCAGTTGACGATATTGACTGGTGTGTTATTCGGGATATTATTGTAAAACCAGATGGCATCTGCTACAGCCAATCGAATACATCCGTGTGAAGCGCGTTTGCCCAGCTTGATGGCTTCCGGATGATAATAGGAACCTACTTGGCCCGGGCCGGTGATGGTTACCGTATGGAAAAGATAGATGCCATGTCCATGGAACGAACGGTAATAAGCAGCGCCACCACTAGCCCCCCAGAACCAAGGACCGCGTTCTGCTTGAATTTTGAAGCTGCCCAGAGGAGTCGGGGTACCCGGCAAACCGGTCGAACACATCATCGTATAAATAGTATTGGAACCGGAACGAATATAGACCCGTTGATTGCTGATTGAAACTCTGATGTTCAAGTCTTTGACGTTCAAGGATGGGAAAGGCCCCCCCGTCTGATACATGTAGAAACTGTCCTGAACACTATAGGTTTGGTTGGCTTTGATCCATCCCAAATCCGTACCCGAACCGGCTAATTCGACGAGATAATAGGTTCCGTCACTGGTATTTGCTTCTTTGATGGCGCGAACCATGTATTTGTAATATTTGGATTTCACGCTCTTTTTACTGCTGCTGGGATCAGCACTGCTGTAGAAATTTCCGCTGCTGTTGTTGATAATCTGATACTTACTGATATTTTTAGTTGAATAGATGGTAAACGGTGATCCGGTTGCACCGGAATTAACGTAACCAATCCATTTACTGCCGGCATATAGGGAATAATATAAGGAACCGTTAAAATGTCGGTATTTGCCTTTTACAGTGTATTGTTTTCCGTAGTGATCGTTGGTGTTACTGCGCTTAGTTTTAAATGAGAGATCCTGCCAAATTGGGTAATCTTTTTTAATTATTTTTCTCTTCAGGTTTTCTGATTGCCAAATTCCGCCACTATCGTTTGTGATTGTTGTTGCATCGGAATTGACATATCCCCGCCACTTGTTGTTGTGGTCGTACAAACTGAAATAAGTACTACCGTTATAATGGTAGTAAACGCCGTTGACTTTATATGTCCATAGATACTGTGCCGGTAGTTTGGATTTATTTTGAAAGGCAAAACTTGTCCAAGTCGGATAAGCTGATTTTGTGATACTGACGTACTTTTGGAAGGAGTGAAAATTTCCTTGTGCATTTGTTGATGCGGATACCCCTGAGGCGTTGATGTAACCTAGCCAAGTATTCTTGTTATCATAGAGAGAATAGTAGGTACTACCGTTGAAATGCAGGTATTTTCCTGTTGCTTTTACCGTTTTGTTTTGTAACTTGTTACTATCGCCTTTTTGTTTCGAGAAATTCAAGTCATTCCATAGCGGGTAAGTAGAGCCTTTTTTATTAATGTAGAGATTTTCTTTGTGCCAAGCTCCGCCTTGATTGGTATTTCCCGTGACTCCTTTTGAGTCGATATACCCCAACCATTGATTTTTATTATCATAAAGAGAATAATAAGTCTTTCCATCGAAATGATAGTACTTACCTGTAACTCGGACAGTCTTGTTTCCTAAATTGAGACTATTGCCCTTTTTATTTTGAAAATTAAAGTCTCCCCATAATGGATAGGAAGATGCAGTTTTATTCACATATAGATTTTCTTTATGCCAAATTCCGCCTTGATTTGGTGCCACAGTAAAGTCAAGTGCTTTGGCATATCCGACCCATTTGTCTGAGCTGTCATAGATAGAGAAATAGGTGGAACCGTCAGAATGATTATACAGACCTTTGGCAAGAAAAGTTTTTCTAAATAAATTACTTGTATTACTTTGTACGCCCCATTCAAAATTGCGCCAAATGACGTAACTTTGGTTGGATAAGGAGACATATTTGTTGAATGTCTGGTAGAGGCCTTGCGGATTAGCGGTGAGGCTTACTTCCGATTCATTAATGATTCCAATAAAATTATTGGAGCCGTCTGCGATTGCATAGTAGGTTTCACCATTGAGATGATGATATTTCTTTATTATTGTATAAGTTTTCTTTTTGAAGGGAGAAACGTCTTCGATTTCTTGGCTAAGGTCGGTTGATGTCCATATTTTAAAAGATTCTTGCAAAAGTGATGCGAATCCTTCAGCCTTTAGTTCTGCTCCGAGAGGGGTATTTACTGGTATCCCTGATGCAGCATTTATAAAACCTACTAAATTTTCAGTTTTGTCAACTAATTTGAAAAAAGTCTTCCCGTCTTTGTCTATAGTTGTTCCTTCTACTCGGAAGGTCATGCCGGAGAGGTGACTGGTCATTTCAAGTTTATTTTCAAATGTTTCATCTGTATAGATCGTAGGATTTTCATCTGTGATTGTAAAATAGCTAAATTCAGGGGATGCAATTTCATTAGTAGACAATATGTCCGAAGACGCGGTATCCTCAGTTGTTTGTTGTGCGTGTTGGGAGGAATCAGAGAATGAGTTGCTGTTTTCAGTTTCCTGTAAAACGTTTGAGCTTGATGCATCGTCGGAAGAAACGACCTGTTCTGTGTTGGAAGTACTCTCTGAAGGCGAATCTTCTGAGTCACTTTGCTTACTGTTTGAATCTGATGTAGAATTTAGATCTGCGTGAATGCTTTCAGTGCCGGAAACGTCATTTTTTTCTTCGACATTGGAATATCCAGTTCCATCGTCAATATCTGTTCCTCGAGCAATTGCTTCAATGGACTGTATGTCCGGTGCAACGAGTTTTGAACTAGGAGTATTTTGATTTGTGGTTGCCTCAACCGATACTGGTATGGCGCCAGATAATAAGGCAGTAACCGACAACAAAGTAGTGATTTTTTTCCAAGACAACTTTTTCATAATATTCTCCTTTTTATTTTTATTTCCTCATAGTAATTATAACATTTCAGCTGTAATATTGACGACTGATATGTAGAAATGCATATTCAGAAAAAATACAATTGTTTTAACAAAATTATACAATGGTTCTGGGTCGGTTTTATAATGATTATGACGAACAGTCTATTCGTTCAACTTTTGGAGTTGTATTATTAAGGAATGGTCGTTTTTTATAAAAATATAACGAAAACTATGCTTTTTATAAAGAGAGGGAATTCGGTATAATAAAAGAGAGGATTGAAAAAGCGAGGTTAAATTATGAAAAAAATCAAGAAAATAATGGTGCTGGTATCAACAGTGGTTGTAAGCGCGGTAGGTCCGATTACGGGCTTGGCTGAAACAACGGCAAAAACTCAGTCGCCAACTGTAACAGAAGAATTGCCATTAAGCGGCAGCCCTGTCACCAGTGATGTGACGAGTACTTCAGCGGTAGAAGACAGCTTTTCATCAGAAGAATCTGAAAAAAAGGTGTCTTCTGAAAACAGCTCAGAAATTTCCGCAAGTGAAAGCTCGTCAATATCTGCTACTGAAGTGACGCAAAACTCTTCAGAAGAGAACACTACCGCTGAAACGGATGAATCTGACAGTAGTTTGGCAGATGCAGAACAAGCCAACGAGGATCTTTCCCGAGCGGCAGTGGAAAAAGCGATAGCAGAAATGGAAATTTTAAATGATGTTTTTCCATATCTAAAAGATCGTTCTGATCTAGCAGAAGCACCCATTGATTCGGACACTCCCAGACCTAAAGCTCGGGCTGCGGCATTGACTGTTGAACCACAGGAACAAATCGCTGCCGCCGCGGCTGCTCGGTTGGAAAATATTTATGCGGATTCTGACAAAGACACACCAACAATGGATTTTGTCGACGTTTCCTCTCATAATGGCGAAATCAGTGTGGATCAATATAAGACGCTAAAAAAATATGGCGTCAAGGCGGTTATCGTTAAGTTGACAGAGTACACGACCTATCGTAATCCCTATGCTGAAAGTCAGATTAATAATGCCAAAGCGGCTGGATTGGTGGTCCACGGATACCATTACAGCTGGTTTACTTCCAAAAGTACCGCTGAAAAGGAAGCCGAATATTTTGCGAAGTATGCCGATGAATTGAAATTGGGCAACAATGCCATTATGTTCAATGATATTGAAGATCCACAACTTTATGCTAAAGATATCAATCATACACAGAACTCGATTTATTTTGCAGATGCACTGAAAAAACTGGGCTATAACAACAGTCAGCATTACATTGGTCAATGGTGGGTACGAGCAGGAAAATTGGATCCTGCTAAGTTGGGCTATAATAAATGCTGGATTGCTGAATACCCAATTCCGACTGTAAAAGAACAGCGGAATACTCAGTACGGCGCTTGGCAATGGACCTCCCAAGTGTATATTCCAGGGAAAAACTTTCCTTTTGATATGTCTTCAGATTATAGTAAAACAATCACTTTGCCCTATGGTGAGCAGGGACCATACATCAGTTTGGGTAAATATTTCACAATAACTGCCAAAAATAACGCCATCTGGAGTAGTTTTAAATGGGCACAAAAAGATCGGACCGACAATCATCTAAACAAGACCTACTATGCCAAGGGAATGTATAAACACGTCAATGGTGGCACCTACCTTAGTTTGTATGACAACAATGACAAATGGGTTGGTTATGTAAACGCAGCTTTTGGCACTTTAACCGATGGCCCTGGCGGTAAGTGGGCAAGCTATAAAAAATATGTCACCTTAAATCAGACAAAGGATCTGTACAGCGACTTTACTTCTAAAATCAAGAATAACGCATTAACCTACAAAAACAAGCAATTGTTGGTCACAGGGAAGTATGAGCATTTCAATGGTAAAACCTACTATTCAGTGTACACGGCCGATGGTAAGACTTGGCTGGGGTACGTCGAAAAGAGTGGTATCACTCTAGCTGGCGACCAAGGCCCGTACCTAGCGCTTGGAAAATATTTTACGATAACTGGGAAAAATCATACAATTTGGTCAAATTTCAATTGGATAAAGCGTAGTGATGCAAAGAGCTACCTTGGAAAAACCTATTTGGCAAAAGGACAATACAAACACTTAAATGGCAGTACCTATCTAACCTTATATGATAATCAGAATAAGTGGGTAGGTTATATTAATGTCTCTGGTGGGAAGTTGACGACTAGCGCTGGAGGAACTTGGAGCAGCTATAAAAAGTATCTGACTATCACTGGTAGTAAGCATTTGTATGCCGGTGATTTTACCAAAACTATCAAAAATAAAGCCTCAGTATATAAGGGAAAGACACTATTAGCCACCGGCAAGTATGAACACTTTAATGGTAAAACCTATTACTCTGTTTATGAAAACAACATCTGGTTAGGTTATGTGGAAGAAGCTGGTGTCAAAGTTGCTGGCGACCAAGGCCCCTACTTAAATTTGGGGAAATATTTCACCATTACAGGGAAGAACTATAAGATTTGGAGCAATTTTGATTGGAAACTACGCCTGAATGCCTCTGATCTGTTGGGGAAAACCTACTTGGCAAAGGGGCAATACCAGCATCTGAACGGCAGCACATATCTGACACTTTATGATAATAACGAGATGTGGATCGGGTACATTAATCTCAGTGGGGGAGAGTTGGGGACAAATTCCGGCGGCACGTGGAGTAGCTGCAAAATGACTGTTGCCTTGACTGGAACCAAAAACCTATACGGCAGTGACTTCACTAAAACTGTCAAAAATAAAGCTTCTGCTTTCAAAAATCAACAACTTTCGGTGACCGGCAAATATGAGCACTACAATGGAAAAACTTACTACTCAGTGTATGACAGCAAACAGCAATGGTTGGGTTATATCGAAAGCAGCGGAGTAAAGCAGGTCTGAGTATGGAACTGTCGCGGTTTAAGCGGTGATTCGCCCCCTTGAGTTCGGGGAAAAGTCCTCAAAATTTGCGTCTCACATGAGTTTGCAGACACACCTCATTGATACAATTTGTTTCTTTTTGGATAATTTGCGACAACGTGTAAATTTATTGCCGGAAATAAAACGAGTTCGTAAAATGTTCAAACGATAGCGGTATAGTTTGAGCTGACTCTGCAATCACAAATCGTTCTTTTACTCCTTCTGACTTTCGTGTATAATGGTACAAGCCAGTATACGAAGTTAGGAGGAGTTGTTTTGTCTAAACAACATCCGGAAGAGGAATCCTTCAAGGATAAAATTCTGAATTCCCTTAATAACTCTGGGGAAACAGCGGATTTTTCGACCAATCAAAAAAATAAAGTACCGCCTTCTCATGAGCGGTTGCAAATATCTCAAGATGCAGTGGGTTCTCGTCGCAGCCAGGCGGCCGGTAAGAAGTCAAAAACAACCGAATCTCCAAAAAACACCTCGAATAAATCGGATTATAAGTCATCAAAAACCGGTAGTACTACCGCCAAGAAAAAAAACACGGTTGTTAATCAAGCTGACAGTGTTAAAAGTAAGAAGCCACCACAAAAAGAGCTCTCAGAAAAAAAACAGGAAGAGCGTTTGCGAAAATCTTCAAGGGACAGAGAAAATCGTGTAGTGAACAGAATCGTGACGATCGTTGTGATCACGCTATTATTTGTTGGCGGCATCTTGGGCTTTTATGTCTATCGCTATATTTCTGCCGGCTTAAAACCTCTTAATTCTGCTCAAACTGAAAAGGTCACTGTCGAGATTCCACGCGGTTCCTCGAACAAAGCCATCGGTGAAATCCTGGAAAATGAAAAAGTTATCAAAAGCGGTATGGTTTTCAATTACTACACCAAGTTCAACAATCTGACAGGCTTTCAAGCCGGCAAGTATAGTTTCTCCCCAAATATGACACTGGATGAGATCAGCAAGGAATTGATGGGCGGTACCGGGACCGGTACGGCGGACATGAAACTGACTATTCCGGAAGGCTACACGATCGATCAAATCGGAGATGCTGTTGAGAAGAACCTGAAACTCAAGAAAAAAGATTTTATCGATCTCATGAAAGATGAAAACTTCTTTAATGAGCTGCATAAAAAGTATCCGGAATTATTAGATGCTGCGGCAAAGGCCGAGGGTGTTCGTTATCGGTTGGAAGGCTATTTGTTCCCGGCAACCTATGATTATTATAACGGAACTGACCTGAAGGAGTTTGTCACGCAGATGGTAGAAAAAACCAACAGTGTGATGGCTCAATACTATCAAACGATTAAAGACAAGCAGCTGAATGTCCAAGAAGTCCTGACTTTAGCCTCGTTGGTGGAAAAAGAAGGGAACAATGAAAGCGACCGGCGCAAGATCGCACAAGTCTTTTTCAACCGCTTGGCTATAGACATGCCGTTACAATCGGATATCTCGATTCTCTACGCTCTGGGGGAACACAAAGAACTCGTGACCAATGCAGATACTCAGGTAGATTCACCGTACAACCTTTATGTGAATCGTGGTTACGGACCAGGACCGTTTGATAATCCGAGTGAACAGTCGATCAAAGCGGTGTTGAATCCGCAACAAAACGACTACTATTACTTTGTTGCTGACATCAAGACCGGACAGGTGTATTATGCTCGAACCTTTGAGGAGCACAATGCATTGGTAGAACAGTATGTTAATAATACCGACACCACAGATGGCGACGGAACGCAATAGCAATAAAAGTATTGAAATGGATTTACATTTTGAACAAAGCGTGGTAATCTTTTCAGTGTTATTCCCCGAAAGCTATAGAAACCACTTTCATTTGCTGTAACAACAGGCATCGTAAAGGGTATCGCGGTTCTGGGAAACACTGAAAGATTGCCTTTTGTTATACTATCAAAAAAAGAACAGCAGAGATCGACGGGCAGAGTTGCTTACAAATTAAGAGCGGGCCCGAAAAAAACTTTGCTGATAATTGCTGAAGGAGATATGAGATTATGGTGGAAAAAGTTTACCCTATGACAGTTGAAGGAAAAGAAAAGCTGGAACAGGAATTGGAAGAACTCAAGACTGTGAAACGCGGCGAAATCATCGAACGGATCAAGATTGCCCGTGGTTTCGGCGATTTATCGGAAAACTCCGAGTACGAATCTGCTAAGGATGAACAGGCTTTTGTTGAGGGCCGGATCACGACTTTGGAAAATATGATCCGTTTTGCACAGATTATCGATAATGATGGCGTGGATTCCGATGAGGTATCGATCGGTAAGACAGTTACCTTTATTGAATTACCGGATGGTGACGAAGAAGAGTATACGATCGTGGGAAGTGCCGAATCTGATCCTTTTTCCGGTAAGATCTCCAATGATTCTCCGATTGCTCAAGCATTAATCGGTAAAAAAGTCGGTGATCAGGTGGCCATTGCGACACCAGGTGGCGACATGCAGGTTAAAATCACCAAAGTAGAACAGAACTGATTTTTTCAATCAGCGTCTAAGCAGAATATCCGAACGACAGCTGTCAAAGTGCTGTGCCTTTTGTGAGGTTCCGATGAGGACCGGCAAATTTCGGCCAGCAGCGGGGTCGTTCGGATATTTCCTTGTTTACCAGTAGAATCTGCTGTGGCACACTCCGATTGAGAGTGCTTTTATTAGGGCGTGTCTGAAAACTCCAGTGGCAGATATTTTGGTCCTTTTCACCGCAATCTACTCGTAAATGCGCAGCTTTGTACCACATAAGCTGCGCTTTACTCCTTGATTTCAGCAAAAAGTCCTCAAAAATCTGGATTCCCCCAGAGTTTTCAGACACGCCCTAGGCAGATTTCAATAAAATGCACAAATCATTCCTAAGACTGATACGTTTTATTTCCTTTCAGGGTATGATATATTCAGTGGATTTTGGCGAAATTGCGCAGGGAGTACTTCGTTGAGAAAGAGCATTTCCAATTATGCAGATCCGGTGAACAGCTTTTACCCAGCCTTGAAAACTCTGTCGTAATCGCTGTTGCCAATGCTTGTCTATGAATTGGGCAAGGCGTGCCTTACTCCTCGATTACAAAAAAGTCCCAAACTCTGTGGGCTGACAGAGTTTGGATTATCCAAATTATCAAACGGTATCGGAGGTGACCTTTATGAAAAGTCCTTGGCGCTTCTTTTTTATTGTAGAGGCTCTGCTGTTATTATTCGCGGTTTGGCAGATCATCAGTAGTCCGCAGCTCTTGATCCTACTGATCTGTGGAATTCTGTCTATCTGTTTCGGCTTGAAACGCAATCGGAAAAAAAGCAGTTTTTGGTATGTTGTCGGCGGTGTTTGTATTTTTATCAGTTTGGTATCGAGTCCGGCATTATGGTTGATGCTGGCATTTGGTATCTTGTTTGTCGGTTTGAAGGGAGTCGAGGTTTCCGGCATCGATCCGTCACAAAATGCTTTTTGGAAGAAAAAGCAGATGGTGATGGTGGAAACGGAGGAACCTGCTTCTCACTCCGGGACCAGAGTCAAGCAGCCGATGTTCGGCAATGAGCGGATCGGTAACCAGGTCTATGAATGGGATGACATCAATTTGAATGTGGTCTCCGGCGATACGATCATTGATTTGGGAAATACGATTCTGCCCAAAAAAGACAATGTAGTGATTGTGCGTAAAGGCTTTGGTCGCACCAGAATTCTGGTGCCGCTGGGAGTCGGGGTCATGGTAGAACATGCGACCTTTGCGGGGGATTTAGTCTTTGAGGGTGAACGAACCACGCTGCGCAATGAGGCTCTCAAAATCTACAGTGAGGATTACGACGACAATCAGCGACGAATCAAAGTAATCACCAATACCTTGTTCGGGGATGTCGAGGTGATCCGGGTATGATGGCAAAAGTTTCGAAAGGAATGGTAGCTTTTTATGTCGGGGTCACTGCTTTTTTGACGATGATCCTGGTATTGTTTTCTTTTTTACATGCCAATGATATTTCTCGTTGGTGGAAAGTCCTGTTTGAAAGTCGGATTTTTTTCATTCCCATGATCATCTATATCATGGTGATTTCTGTCGGATTCGGATTGTTGGCTTATTTTTTCATCTCGGTTTTCCGTAAAAGCTTGTATGGGGAGATTGAGGAGAAGCTGCGAATCATGGCTGCCGGAAACTATGAAAATCCGCTGGTGACTGAGGCAATTCCTCATTCAAAGGAAAATCACTATATCACAGCGATTGATAAAGACATCCAGGAAATCGCCAGAAAAATGCAGGACATATCCGGTGAATTACAACAATTGAACAGTCGCCCTCAGCTGGTTGCAGGTCAAACAAAAGAGGAGATCTTGGAGATTGAAAGGCATCGGCTGGCACGAGAACTGCATGATTCGGTTTCACAGCAGTTGTTTGCTGCGATGATGATGCTGGCTGCAATCACTGAAAAAGCAAAGAAAGATCAGGTTCCCGAGGCACAGCAGAAACAATTGGAGATGGTGACCGATATTATCAATGCCTCTCAATCAGAAATGCGGGCGTTATTATTGCATCTGCGTCCGATCAGTTTGGAAGGTAAAAGCTTGCGTCAGGGGATCGAACAACTCTTAAAGGAACTGCAGTCCAAGATCAAGATCGACCTTAAGTGGGATGTGGAGGATGTTTCGCTGCCCACAGGAATCGAAGACCAGTTGTTTCGGGTTGTACAGGAGCTTTTGTCGAACACCTTGCGGCACGCGAAAGCTCAGGAGCTCGAGGTCTATCTGCATACGATTGAGCAGAATGTTTTGTTGCGAGTTATTGATGACGGTGTCGGCTTTGATACCACCCAGCAAAAAGCCGGTAGTTACGGGTTGATGAATATCCGGGAACGAATTGCCGGTATCGGGGGAACAGTCAAGATCATCAGTTTCAAGGGACAAGGTACCAGTATTGAGATCAAAGTTCCGCTGGTGAATTTGCCGGATGGAAGTGATGTCAGAGAATAAACGGCAATAGCCGCAGGGAAAAAGGAGGATTTTCACGATGATTCGTGTATTGCTTGTTGACGACCACGAAATGGTCAGGTTGGGGGTATCATCTTATCTGTCTATTCAAGATGATATCGAGGTGATCGGAGAAGCTGAGAATGGTCGGATCGGCTACGAAAAAGCACTGGCTTTGCGTCCGGATGTGATTTTGATGGATTTGGTGATGGAAGAAATGGATGGAATCGAGTCCACCAAATTGATTCTTAAAGAGTGGCCCCAAGCGAAGATCTTGATTGTCACCAGCTTTATCGATGATGAGAAAGTCTACCCGGCCATCGAAGCCGGAGCGGCAGGGTATTTGTTGAAGACCTCGACGGCTCATGAAATTGCCGATGCGATCCGAGCGACGCAAAGAGGCGAGCGGGTCCTGGAACCGGAAGTGACCTCTAAAATGATGGACAAGATGACCGGCCGGTATCAGATTTTGCACGACGATTTGACAAACCGCGAACTGGAAATTCTGATGCTGATCGCCCAGGGAAAAAGCAATCAGGAAATTGCCGATGAGTTGTTTATTACATTGAAAACCGTCAAGACCCACGTTTCCAATATTTTGTCCAAACTGGAAGTGGAAGATCGTACGCAAGCAGCCATCTACGCATTCAAACACGGTATGATAAAATAAAAGCAGACCTCGTCAATAGTTTTTTGACGAGGTCTTTGTTATACTGAAACAGATGAAGAAGGGCGTGGCAAACGCGTTTTAATGCATGCGGTTCTTGTCGGCTGTCACGGTCCGAACAGGAAATCAAAAGGAGTATAAAATATGAAGCAAAACTATGCAATTATCGGTTTGGGGCGTTTTGGCG
Source organism: Enterococcaceae bacterium OF42-14pH9A (assembly GCA_027692465.1). Lineage (GTDB taxonomy): Bacteria > Bacillota > Bacilli > Lactobacillales > Enterococcaceae > Enterococcus_C. The sequence goes on from JAQEYU010000001.1 coordinate 461,154, forward strand.
GCAGTATCTGCCGTACCCTCATCGAGTCCGGCCAAGAAGTACTGGCAATCGACAGTAACGAAGATCGGGTCAACGAGTATATGAATATCGCAACTCATGCAGTAGTAGGCAATGCCCAGGACGAAATGACTTTGAAATCATTGGGAATCCGCAATTTTGATCATGTGATCGTTGCTATCGGAGAAGATATCCAGGCCTCCATTCTGGTTACCTTGATGGTTAAAGAAATGGGCGTCCCCAATGTCTTGGCCAAAGCCCAGAACGAATACCATGCGCGGGTATTGGAAAAAATCGGAGCAGATCGTGTCGTCCATCCGGAACGGGATATGGGGATTCGCATCGCTCATAATCTGGTTTCAAAAAATATATTGGATTATGTGGAATTGTCAGATGACTATTCTTTAGCGGAGATCCGGGTCTCTAATCCGAAATTTTTCAATAAAACGTTGCTGGAATTGAATTTCAGACAACGATTCGGCCTGACGGTTGTCGGTATCCGCCGGGTAAATGGGAAAGTAGTCGTATCACCGACTGCTGATGAGATCGTTCAACAAAATGATAATCTCTTGGTGATCGGTGAGACCGACGATGTGGATGTTTTGGATAATAAAATGAATGACTAGGAGTGTGGCATAGATGAAAATTACAATTAAACCGGAAGCTTTGAGTTGGTTCAAAAAAGAGCTGGAGATTCCCGAAGGTCAGGGGGTCCGTTTTTTCGGGAAAGTCTATGGGAAAACTGATGTCCATGATGGGTTTTCCGTTGGCATGAACGTGGACAGTCCGGATCAGCCTATCGCAGAAACTACGGCAGAGGGGATTTTGTTTTTCGCAGACGAAGCGGATGAGTGGTTCTTTAAAGGATACGATTTGATCGTAGCCTATGATGAACAGCTTAAAGAGCCGAAATACGAGTTTACCGAGACAAACTGATTACTAAACAACGGAAATGTCTGGAAATACTGGCGGGAGTTATTTTTGATCTTTTGCATCGCAACCTGCGCGCAAGGAAAACTATATACCATGTAAGTTCTGGTTCATTTTTTTCGGTATATTGTCCTCAAAAAGCTTGCTTTCGCCGGTGACTTCAAATCAACTGCTCCTTGCAATTGGAAAGAGCGCTGCCTGTTCGCGTCATGCGGGTCTGGCTTGTCGGGACTTATGGGAGCGGATTCGGAGCATAAATTCTCTTGTATGAAAAAAGTACCGATGAAAATCATTCGTGATTTTCATCGGTACTTTTTAGTTTTGGCTGTAGGGCGTGTCTGAAAACTCTAGCGGCAGATATTTTGGTCTTTTTCACCGCAATCTGCGTCGTAAATGCTCGCTTATGCACCACATAAGCTGCGCTTTTCTCTTTGATTTCGGCAAAAAGTCCGCAAAAATCTGGATTCCCCCAGAGTTTTCAGACACGCCCTAATAAAATAAACTTCTTTATACACTGTACAAGCTTTGCTTACCCTGGGCTGCAGAAAGAATCCCAAAAAGTCTGAATTCCGCCTGTATTTTTGGGTATATCTCGGTTAGTGAGGATTCGATTTGGAATATCGAATTTAAAATTTGTGTTATTTAATAAAAAGAATACAGTTCATTAATGAAAGCGGTTAATAGAGTTGATAATCTTTAATTAAGGCAGATTATTCGATTTGATATTCGTGAAATCCAAAAAGCGCACGCAAATTTTGGTAATGATGGGGAACGTAAGTAATCGGAGGTGATTGCTGTACGTTGTAATTAATAAAGTATTTTTGAGTATCGTGAAGTAGATTGTTGACTGTGAAAATTTGAACTAATGATTTGATTGTCATAAGGGGAGATATAATGAAGAATATTTTTAACAACATTTGGTTCGTTCTGTATAAAACATGGAAGCATGGGCGCCGCCCTTTATTGATTATTTTGCTGCAAGTGATCATCGAAATGCTCGTTCCATTGATAGCGGTCTTACTTCCAAGTATGCTCTTAGCAGTTCTTGCAAAAACAACTGATAGTACATATATGTTTTGGAAATTATTTTTCTTATTGATTGTTCTATGCGCCATCAACTGTGGAAATATCTATCTAACTTCAGTGAATGAGACGTATTTACTCAACAATAAGATACACTTCTTAACCGATTTATTTGCCCAAAAGATGGACCATCCCTATGCAGACATTGAAAGTACTGAAGGACAAAATGATTATCAGTATGTTTTGATGACATTGCTGAATGATAATCAAGGAATTTCTGCGATGTTAAAAATCGTTGGGCGTCTGCTGCAGAATCTATGCAGCATCTTATTATACATGGGGATCGTCGCACAATTGAATATTTGGTTGGTGGCAGTGATTACACTACTTTCGTTGATTCATTTCATCTTGCTGAAAAGAATATTGTTTCTTCAAGACTCGCATAAGGAAAATTGGGTAGATCTGGATAAGAAACTTTCTACATTGTACGCCCATCTTTCAGATGGAATGGGTAATAAAGATATCAAGCTGTTTTCGATGCAGAACTGGCTTTCGGAAATAGTGAATTCTCTGATCGGAGAAAGATTGTCGTGGATCAAAAAACTATCTGCTTATAATTTCTATATCGTTGTGTTAGATATCGTTCTTATGGTTTTACGGGATAGTATTGCTTATGGGTTTCTTTTTTTTAGCGTCCTAAATGGCCAACTGGCAGTTCCGCAATTCGTCTTTTATTTTGGTCTGATTACGAGCTTTTCGATGTTGCTTAAAAGTTTGACAGGAAATTTGGCACAAATTGCTCAAATCAATAGAGAAGTCAGTGCATATAGAGGATATATGGAACAACCCTATGATCCTATTGATCAGTCGAGAGCGGGTGATCATGCTGGCGAGAGCCAAAACATAAATATTTTTAGTGATGTATCGGCCGGCTTGAGTATCGAACTAATTGATGTCTCGTATCATGCCCCTGAAAGTGATTTTCCGATCCTCCAAAATATCAACCTGCGAATCGAAAAAGGTGAACGTTTGGCATTAGTCGGTGAAAATGGGGCAGGAAAAACAACTCTTGTAAAGCTGATCTGTGGCCTATATCGTCCGACAACCGGGAAGATACTAATAGGAGGACAAGATCTCAATGAGCTGTCACAGGCTGACATCACAAAACTATATGCGACAGTATTTCAAGATATTCATGTGCTGCCGATGAGTATTGCGGAAAATATCGCTTTTGAAAATGCACAGGAAAAAGAGCAGATCAAGAAATGTCTTCAGTTGGCGGGGCTTTTTGAGGTGCTCCCTGATATGGGTGCCCCACTGACAAAAATGATTTATCAGGATGGCCTGGTTTTATCGGGCGGACCGGAGCAGAAACTGATGTTCGCACGTGCCGCATACAAGATATTGTTCCAAAAGGCACCTATTTTAATTCTTGATGAACCAACAGCTGCCCTGGATCCGCTGGCTGAAAAAGAATTCTACCAAAGATACAGCAGTTTATCTGAAGATATCACCACCTTGTTTATTTCCCATCGACTTGCTTCTACACTTTTTTGTGATCGGATCATCGTATTGGAAGCCGGCAGGATCATCGAAGAAGGTAGTCACGATGTTTTGATTGGTTTACAGGGGCGCTATTATGAACTTTTTTCTGTACAAAGTCGTTATTATCAGCCAGAAAGTAAAGCAGTTGGTGTTGCGGAAGAGACGGAGGACATAGCATGGGAATCATAAAAGACAATTTGCGTTCCATTGCCCGCCTACTGGTTATTGTTTTTCGAGTGACCCCCAAATTACCTGTGATTGTCTTGCTTTTTACTTTCTTAAGTTCGGCGCAACCGTTTGTGAATATTATTTTTTTACAGCTGATTTTTAGACGGATTGCTAAATCGTATAGAAGTGAATAACCTGCTGATTTATGCGACTTTTGCGATATTACTTAATGGACTGATCATGCTGCTTTGTGGAATTTTATCTCGTAAGCGGAAACATGCCGAAGCTGAATTTGAGCTGCTGTTTCAAAAAGAGCTTAATTTTCACAAAACCAAGCTGCCTTTTTCGGACATTGAGTCAGCGCAATTTAATGAATTGCTGCGCAGCATTGAGCAGACAAAAATGCGTGATGGCGGATTGGAAGCAACCGTACCAGCGATGGAGTCGGTTTTACGAAATATCTTTGATTTGATTTTGGCGTTCTTTTCTTTTATTCGCATTTTTAGAATGCATCAAGGTGTTTCAGACAAAAGTATATGGAATGGCATGTGGCCCCTTCAGCTTTTGCTGGTGTTGGCACTTTTGCAAGTAGCGATATTAGCCAGATTTCAGGTGAAACAAAATGAAAAAGTGGTGACTTTAAGCAATCAAGTGAATCAAGCAAATGGTGGCGCCTTCTTGTATATGCAATTGATTTCCGATTATCATTTCGGAAAGGATATCCGTATCTATAACTTAAAATCATTTCTATGTAAGGAGTTTAGTCGGTTATGGTCGTCTTCTATCGGGTACAAGCTGTCAATCAAGCTTGGCAGGAGTAACGCTGTTGTCCCTTGTTTAGCTTCGCTTAGTAATGGTTGTTTAGAGATCTGTATTTACTTTATTGCAGTGATGAAAGCAATGGTAGGTGGGCTAACGGCAGGATCAGTGATTTTGTACGTAGAAAGTATCAAAATCTTCTCCCAGGCTATTATGGGACTGCTGATATCTTTTGGAAAATTAATGGGCTATGGAGAATTATTAGCTGCTTACCCAAGACTTCTCGCTATGAAAGAAGAAGCACTTGACGATGGGCTGCCAATACCGGAGGGTCCATAAGAGATTTCTTTTGAAAACGTTTCTTTTACGTATTCAGGATCAAAGAAGCAATCGCTGAAGAATGTTAATTTCGTCCTACAACCAGGTAAAAGGGTGGCGCTGGTTGGAGAAAACGGCTCGGGAAAAAGTACCGCGATTAAACTTTTGTGTCGGTTATATGAACCCCAAGAAGGACGAATCACGCTCAACGGAAAAGATATTAAAGAGTACAATTTAAATCAATATCGCCAACTGCTCAGCATTGTTTTCCAAGATTTTTCATTGTTTCCACTTAAGCTGTCGGAAAATGTCGCTTGTTCACAACAGTATAGTCGCAATAGCGTAAGCACGGTGTTAGCGGCATCAGGATTCGCTTCGCCGCAAGAAAAAAGCACATATCTGGAGGAAAGATGTATTTATCGTGATTATGATGCCAATGGGATAGAGGTATCAGGTGGTGAAGCTCAAAAAATAGCCCTATCACGGGCAATTTATAAGGATGCCCCTTTTATGATTTTGGATGAACCCACAGCTGCACTCGATCCACAAGCTGAAGCCAAGATATATGAAAGTTTTGATAAGATAATTGCTGATAAAACGGCTATTTATGTATCACACAGACTTTCAAGCTGTCTTTTTTGTCATGATATTCTGGTGTTTGAAAAAGGACAGGTCGTTCAACAAGGGACACATGAGAATTTGAGCGCGCAATCCGGAAAATACAAGGTACTCTGGGAGGCGCAGGCGCAACTTTATACTTCTGCCTAGTCCCCTTGACGGTGAATGCCTGTAATGATGAACAGTATCCGGAAAGCGAACGTAAATTTGTAGTTTTTTTAACTGCAGTCGGATCGTTGGATAAGTCAATGTTTTAATCGTAATTTTCCGGCAGAAAGTCATAAAAAAGCCAAGGCGAATAAGTGTTCAACTACTGCCCAAAGAACGTTCGAGAAGCTGGTTTACTCTGCTGCCTGTGCTATAATTAACGCATTGGAGGCTGGAGTTCATGTTATCGATTATCGTACCTTGTTATAACGAAGAGGCGACTTTGCCGCTGTTTCTTGCTGCGGTTGAGAGGGTCAACGAGACCATGCAGGAGTCGTTGGAATATATTTTTGTCAATGACGGATCAACAGACAAAACATTGCAGGTGATTAAAGAACTGTATCGGAAAAATCCGGGAAAAGTTCGCTTTTTGTCTTTTTCCCGTAATTTTGGCAAGGAGGCAGCGTTATATGCCGGGTTGCGAACTGCTGGTGGTGAACTTGTTACGGTGATGGATGCCGACCTGCAGGATCCCCCAGAACTGCTGCCGGAGATGCTGCGTCTGATTCGTCAAGAGGAATATGATTGTATCGGCACACGGCGCGGTGATCGTGAAGGAGAGCCAAGGATTCGCAGTTTTTTTGCCAAGTTTTTTTACCGACTGGTCAATCGAATCGGACAGACAGAGATGGTGGATGGTGCGCGGGACTTCCGTATGATGACTCGACAAATGGTGGATGCGGTGTTGGAGCTGACGGAGTATAACCGTTTTTCCAAAGGGATTTTCAGCTGGGTAGGGTTTAAGACCAAATATCTCACCTATGAAAACCGAGAGCGTGCTGCCGGGGAAACCTCCTGGTCGTTTTGGAGTCTTTTTAAATATTCTATCGACGGAATTGTCAATTTTTCCGAAGCCCCTTTGACTATCGCATCAGTTATCGGCGGGATTGCTTGTCTCGGTTCGGTGATTGCGCTGCTGTTTATTGTGATTCGGGCGCTGCTTTTCGGTGATCCAACAGCCGGTTGGCCTTCTCTGGTCTCAATTGTATTGTTTGTCGGTGGGCTGCAGCTGCTATGCATCGGGATCATCGGGAAATATATTGGAAAAATTTTTATGGAAACAAAGCGCCGGCCTATTTATCTGGTAAAAGAGACCGAGGCAGATATGGATGAAACAAAATAGTACAGAAGGTTCAAGCGGGTAGCTGAGGAACTTCCCAGCTTTTTTTCACCGGAAGCTCCTGCATCGAATTGGTCTGAAATAATATAAGACATGTTTGGTTTTACGATTTCAGCAGGTACTCAAAACTTAAGATCTTCGTGAAGTTTTCAAATAAATCCGCAGCAAAAATGCAGCAGCGACTCTTCATTTTGAAGAGTTGCTGCTGCTTTTTTCGGATTTCAATAGCCGGCTGTCAGAGAAACCTGATTTTGTGCCAGTTGACCGCTTGCCGTAAAGTGAGTCAGGTTCTTCAAAAAGATTTCCATAAAGGCTTTTTGAAAATGTGGTGTCATTCCGGAAATGTGCGGGGTAATAATGCAATTTTCCATCTGCCACAGCGGATTTCCCTGCGGCAGCGGTTCTTCTTCGAATACATCCAAAATTCCTTGACGAATCTGACCGGCTTGCAAAGCGGTAATCAATGCTTGAGTGTCTACGCTGGCACCGCGACCGACATTAATAAAGGTCCCGGCCGGATTCATCGCCTCAAAAAAGCGGCTGTCATAAAGATGGCTGGTTTCTTTTGTCAGAGGTAAGATATTGATTACGAAATCAGCCTGACCGCTGATTTCCGGCAACTGATCCAAGCTGTAGGTTTTTGTAAAACCTGCCGCCGGGTGACCGGAAGTGTTGATCCCCCAAGGTTCTACGCCCAGGGCTTGCAGCAAAGCAGCCAGTTTTCGACCAATATGACCGGTGCCTACGATCAAAATCTTGCGCTCGTTCAGGTAGCTGAAAGAAAGGTTTTTACTGGACCATTGTTCCTGCTGTTGATTCTTTATTGCACGGGTAAATCCCCGAGTCTCCATCAGAATCGCAGCCAAGACGTGCTCGGCGATGGAACGGGCGTGGATGCCGCTGGTATTGGATAAGAGGATCTGTTTTTCGCGAAAAAGATCCAGAGGCAGCGTATCGACACCGGCAGAAATCGATTGGACCCATTTCAGTCGGCTGTCAGGCTGCAAAAGCTTTTCTGTCCAAGCCTTTGACCAGCCGATCGTGATCGTTACTGATGACCAGTCCAAATCCTCCGTTACGGTAGCAAACTGATAGCCGGGAGCTGTTGCAGCGATTTTTGCGCGCCATTCGTCTTTGAAATCCCGGTCGGAAAGAATGATATCCGGCATTTTCTTCACTCCTTTTTCTCCGGCAGCTTCTGATAACCTGCTGTCGTCATTGTCAGTGTAACAGATGACAGAGAAAAAGACATTTTCCTCGATTCAGAAGAAAATGTCTTTTTGCTTACCGATTACTGGACTTGCGATGGGCGCCGGGGAAGTCCTTTGCTGGCTTGGCTATAGATGAAGATCGTGGCCAAAATGATAAACAGTGAACTGTCAAAATTCACTGAAAAGAAACCAATCGCGGCGGATAGGACGACTGGGAGCGTGGCACAAAAAATCAGGATTTTCAGGTTTTCAAAGAAGGTCACTTGCAGTCTGCGGAGAGCAGCCATCAACGAGGCGCCGATACAGGTGATTAAAATCGTCATCACTAGATTAATGAAAGAAGGGTAGATAGAGACCAGCAAAGTGATGAGGATCATCCACCACGGGACGCTTTCTTGATCGAGATACTGACGGATATGCGCACCATCCAGGTTTTCCAGACCTTGACTATAAGGTACTTCCAACAAGTTGCTGCCCAACAGCTGATCGGTGATTCCGGAAGAAGGCAGTGCGACTACTAGTTCATCCGGCAGAAGACCGACACTTAAAAAATTCCCTATCATATCCCCGGAAATATCAGTGGTCGTTCGCTTTCCTTCCGGGTCAAACGTAAAGATGATGGAATTTGTTTGATAGATAAAGCCTTCCGTTTGGTCGACAGGGGCTAATTTCCCGTTTTTAATCGTAAAGTCAGGAATTTTTTGCGCGATTTTTTGTCCATCAGCTTGGACATCTCTGAAGACTTGCAATACATTTGCAGTGATGGGAACGGCTAAAAACAGACTCAATACCAACAGGTACAAGACAGCTTTGCCAAAGCCCAGAAAACGCGCATTTTTAAGATCTTTGAAGCGATAAAAGGATGCAAAAAACAATTCACGAACAGTCATGGCAATAACTCCTTCAAAAAAACGAATACGGCCGATCCGTCTAGGCGGCGTTAAGTACAATTCTAGCCGAGAAGCTTTGGAAATACAAGGGCTGCCGAGATGAAGGCAGCGGATCTTAGACAGTAGACTGAAATCAAGAGAAGGGCTCCTGGTCTTGGAAAACAAAACAGGTGTTCCGGGAAATAAGGAGCTTAAAAGTTCAGTGACAGCTAGTTCGGTTCTTTTTGCTGCAGGCTGGATTCCACCGGAGTTTTCAGCCGTTCGGATCAACAGTCATTCCGGGGCAAATCCAGAAGCGAGTCGAGGAGCATATCTTTTGTACAACGGCCGTTTATTTGATAGTGTTTACATGTGAGATCGATTAATTACAAACTACGGAGGGATTAACACTATGACTTACACTTTACCGGATTTGCCTTACGCTTATGATGCATTGGAACCTTACATTGATGCAGAAACAATGCACTTGCATCACGACAAACACCACAACACCTATGTTACAAACCTGAATGGAGCAATTGAAAAGCATCCCGAATTGGGTGAGAAATCTGTTGAAGAATTGATTTCTGATATGGATGTCATTCCTGAAGATATTCGTACAGCAGTTCGCAATAACGGTGGCGGACATGCCAACCACAGCTTCTTCTGGGAAATCATGGCACCTAATGCCGGCGGTGAACCAACTGGAGCAATCAAAGCGGCCATCGACGAAGCATTCGGCAGCTTTGATAAAATGAAAGAAGAATTCAAAACAGCTGCAACCGGGCGCTTTGGCTCCGGCTGGGCATGGCTGATCGTTGACGGGGGCAAATTGGCAATCACATCAACTCCAAATCAAGATTCTCCGCTGATGGATGGCAAAATCCCCGTTTTGGGCTTGGATGTCTGGGAACATGCCTATTATTTGAAATATAAAAATGTTCGTCCTGATTATATTGCCGCTTTCTGGAATGTAGTGAACTGGGACAAAGTCAATGAACACTTTGAAAATGCGAAATAAGTAGTTTACAATAAGGTGGAGAAAAACAATTGTTTTTCTTCATCTTTTTTTGTGGAGTTGATGGATATGTTAAAGCGGGTACCTGTAGAGACACAAGCGGAAGCAGAAGCGTTGTTTCCAGTAGTTGAAGAGATCTGGCGGGAAGTCTTTACCCCCATGATCGGAAAAGCGCAAGTTGATTATATGATGGAACACTATCAGTCGGTACCGGTTATTTTGGCGGAGATCGACGAAGGGGTGCATTATTTTGCGCTCGTATCAGAAGGGGAAACGGTGGGCTATACAGCTTATGAGTTGAAAGGTGACGAGGTATTATACCTCAGTAAACTCTATATCAGGAAAGATTTCCGCGGAAAAGGCTATATGAAGGAGATCTTTGACTGGTATGAAAAATTGGCCGTTTCTTTGAGACGTAAGCAGCAATTGAAAGTCAACCAGGACAATCAGCATGCCATGAGTGTCTATCGACATCGGGGATTTTCATTGGTAAAAGAACAGCAGGTAGACATTGGTGCGGGTTTTGTCATGAAGGATTATATTTTCGAAAAATAATTTGTCATCGCTTCCAAGGTTCGTTATAATTGATATACCGGTGAGAATCGGTCATTAAATTTTTGGAGGCTACACAAAACATGGAACACGGAAAAGTGAAATGGTTCAACAACGAAAAAGGGTTTGGTTTCATCACAACTGACGGTGGCGACGATGTTTTCGTACACTTCTCAGCGATTCAAGGAGACGGTTTCAAATCACTTGAAGAAGGCCAAGAAGTTGAATTCACCATCGTTGAAGGTGAACGGGGACCACAAGCTGCTGAAGTGACTAAATTTTAATCACTGCAGTCGTTTGCAATGACAAGCCAGCGAGGAGGGGACATAATGTCTCCTCTTTTTTGCAATGAAAAATGACCGATCATACCTTTAGAAGCTGCTCGTGACCGATGGCAGGATAGTATCCGGACAGTTTTGATAAGTCGGGTGTCGAAAAGTTTCAGCCGGCGCGCCAATTTCGACTCAGCTTACAGCCGCTGGTTGAAGTTGATGGGAATTCTACTTGAAAAGCAGCGTAAAATTCTTGTTATCCTTGGTCAAATGACTTCAAATTGACAGTAATTTTCTAATTGGTGGACCGATAGCTGGAAATGCAAATGGAGATTGCAGATATTTCGTTGTGTTTCAATCGTGTTGCAAGGCTGTTAAAATTCTGTAATAAATGTCATCTGCCGTTGCTGATCAGGTGGCGTTGTGGCAGAATTTATACGTTATACTGAAAAAACACAAATTACAGATGAGGTGTCCTATGCGTACATGGCAAAAAGTCATTATCGGCATCATGGGTGTATTTACAGTTATGGTGGCGGCAGCGACTGCATACGGCTTAAAAGTATACTTTGATGCCAATTCCACTTTCGACAGCATCGTTGAAAAGGTCGATCGGAAAACTAAGAAACGGGAAACCGTTGTTAACATTGATAACCAGGAGGCTTTCTCTGTATTACTGCTGGGCGTCGATACCGGTGCTTTGGGACGCACCGAGCAGGGACGCTCGGATACGATGATGGTGGTGACTGTCAATCCCCAAAAGAAAAAATCGACAATCGTCAGTCTTGATCGGGACATTTATACGAAAATCGTCGGTCACGGCACCATGGATAAACTGAATCATGCCTACGCATTTGGCGGCGTGGAGATGGCAATGGATTCGGTAGAAAATCTGCTGGATATTCCCATTGATCATTATGTGACGATCAATATGCAGGGGATGAGTGATTTGATCGATGCAGTAGGCGGAATCGATGTCCACAATCAATATCATTTCGAGTTGGATGGTGTTGAATTGCAAAAAGATACCGATTATCACTTGGACGGGACGATGGGCCTGTCGTATGCTCGTTATCGGAAGTATGATCCGGATACCGGAATGGGTGATCCGGAAGGTGATATTGGGCGCCAGAAACGTCAACGGGAAGTTATTGATAAGATCGTAAAAAAAGTGCTGTCTTTGGATAGTGTTACTAACTATCAGAAAATCCTAAAAGCAGTAGAAAAGAATACCAAAACAGATTTGACTTGGGACGACATGTTGGATATTGCCAACCACTATCGGCCGGCTCTCAGCAAGATCGATCCTCTGCAGCTGCAGGGGGAAGGTGAACTTTATAACGGGATCTATTATCAGTTTCTCGGAGCGAAGAGCCTGCTAGAGACTCAAAATACACTGAAAGAACAGCTGGGGATACCTGTCAGCGAAGTCCTTCCTCAACAGGACCAATACACCGAAGGCTATGCCGACTATCGTTTCTATAACGATGAAGATGGCACGATGGACGCTGGTGTCCATGATTACAGCACCACGATCCAGGCTAATGGCACAATCGGCAATGAGACAGACGGCGGCTACGATGATACGTATGGAGATGCCGACTATCAATATGACAGCAATCAAGAGAACAGCACCGGGTATCAGGAACCTGCGGCAGATCAGCAATCGAATTATTGAGCAAAAGACTTCGGAAACGGCTGTTTTCGGAGTCTTTTCTGTGAAAACAGGGGACCAGCGGGTATCTGTTAGCAGTGGTGAAATCCGGATTTTTGAGTGGTTGGCAGAATTAAGGAATAAAAAACGTAATTTAAGCGGATCAAAAACGTACATTTATGCTGCTGGCAACGGTGAAAAGGGACTGAATTACGACTTTGAGTCTTTTCAGTCAGCTCTGGACTTATTAAAATACGGAGCTTTTGAGGAAATTGGTTCTCCACAGGAAGTTTTCCACAAAAAGGTTTTTTGGAAAGGATGTTTCACGATAGATTAGAGAGAGGAGATGGCGAGTGTTGATGTACCGGTTATTTTTTGGTGAAACATTAAAATGTTCACCGAAAACGTGAAACAATTTTGACGAAAGCTTAAAGGATTTCTTTAGTTCGTTGTTTTTACTGCGGTCATGTCGGTTTTTTGGTAGAATAGTACGGAACGAACAACTGTCTGGAAGGATTTGGCATATGGAAAACAAACACGCAAAATTTTGGCAAAAAAAAGATAAACCGAGCGAACCCAAGCCCAGCGGTGGTGGGCGTCGCTCCCATATCCCATTTCGGCTGAATTTTTTATTTTTTATCATTTTTGGCTTATTCATCGCATTGATCGTCCAATTGGGCTATCTGCAAATCGTCAATGGTGAAAATATTACGAAACAATTGAAGGAATTTTCTGTGGTCAAAGTGGCCGGTTCAAGTCCCCGTGGAGTGATTTATGATGCTACCGGTAAACCGTTGGTAGAAAATCAGGCGAACCCGGCAATCACATTTACCCGCGGCAATAAAATGACTGCTGCTGATCTGAGGACATTGGCGGAAAAACTGAATGAACTCATCGAGATGCCGATCCCTGATAAACTGAAAGATGCCAAGCTGGGAAAACGGGATAAAATCGATTTCTGGCTGGCTGACGAAGATAATTTTCAAAAGGCATATAAGCGCTTGACCAAAGAAGACAAGGCTGAAATCACCAAGGACAGCAGTAAAGAATACAGTCTGGTGGTTGCCAAAGTCAAAGATGACGAGATCAGTTTTGATGACAAAGCATTGCAGGCGACAGCAATCTTCACAACGATGAACAGTGCGACTGCCTTGAACACGGTTTATATCAAAAACCGGGATGTGACTGATCAGGAATTGGCAGTTGTCGCAGAGCGTTCGGCAGAATTACCGGGAATCTCTACTGGAACTGACTGGTCCCGCAAATACGCCGAAGAAAACGGTTCGATCCGCAGTATTCTCGGGACGGTCTCCAACACCGGACTGCAAAAAGAGGATGCCGAAGCCTATTTGGCGAAAGGATACGCCAGAAATGATCGAGTGGGTACCAGCTATCTGGAGAAACAATATGAGGAAGTTCTTCAAGGAACCAAGTCACAATCGGAGATCACTCTGGATCGCAACGGCAATATCTCCTCGCAAAAGCAGGTCTTCGACGGTGAAAAAGGTGATAATCTGATTTTGACTATCAACAGCGAATTTCAAAAGAAGGTCGAAGAAATCGTCAAACGCAACTATCAGATTTTGATTGATAACGGAAAAGCGGCTGTTTCCCCGGGAGTTTACGCAGTAGCTATGAATCCGAATACCGGTGGCGTGCTGGCAATGGTAGGCTATGCTCATGAGAAGGACGCCAAAGAACTTCAGGAGCATGCGCTGGGCACGATTACTTCTTCATTTGTTCCTGGTTCCGTCGTTAAGGCAGGTACTCTGGCGGCGGGTTGGCAAAGCGGGGCATTGAACGGCAATGAAGTCATGTTCGATCAGCCTCTTTCGATCAAAGGAACACCGGTAAAAGCTTCTATCTATAACAAGCAGGGAGAAGCCAATCGCAATCTGGATGCCCGTAAAGCTCTGGAGATTTCCTCCAACTCCTACATGGTGCAGGTCGTACTGAAAATGATGGGTCTCAACTATTCCCCAGACATGGAAATTATGGGAGTCAATAAACAAGGACCGCTATACAATGAGCTGAGAAATGCCATGGCTGAATTCGGACTGGGGGTTAAAACCGGCATCGACCTGCCAAACGAAGCTAGTGGGATCCAAACGGCTGTCCGTAATCTGGATCCGGTTGAAGACGGCGGGAAAATCTTGGATATTTCCTTTGGTCAGTTCGATACTTACACACCGATGCAGTTGGCGCAATATGTCTCTACCATCGCAAACGGTGGGAAGAAGATCCAGCCTCACGTGGTCAGCGGAATCTATGGCAATGATTCCGAGGGCAATTTAGGCTCGCTGGTCAAGAAGATCGAGCCGACTGTGACCGATACAGTCGATTTGACACCGGAGCAGATGTCCATCATTCAGGGTGGTTTTTATGACGCTGTCCACGGAAATGATCCTTTTACTACCGGTACCAAATTGAAATCTGCAAAAATGGATCTGGCTGCCAAAACCGGTACTGCCGAAACCAGTGCTTACGGGGTAACGACCATCAACAGTAATATCGTGGCTTACGGACCGGTGGAAAACCCGCAAGTGGCGATCAGTGTAGTACTGCCGTTTCTTTCCGGTGAAGATCAGCACATCAACTCCGATATCGCCAAAGAAATCATGGATGCCTATTACGACATTTTCATTGCCAATCAATGAGTTCCAGGCGAGTATCGCCACTGAGATTACAGCATCAGAAAACTGCCTTTCCCGACTTTTTGAAAACCGGGAAAGGCAGTTTTTTGTGCATGCGTGAGGAAAGACCGAAAGCTAAGCAGCCAGGCAAATAAGATGAAGCTGATGTTTCAGCCGGTGGGCTTGTGTGTTACAATGGTCCAAGTGATGTGTCGGCCACAGTCGGCCAAAATAACAGTGAAGACTTCTCCGGACACAAGACGGTAAAATTGCGGACAAGTCATCCGACTGTTGGCAGAATGATGATTATTCAGGAGGGATCCGAATGAAGGAAATGAAGGTTTCCGGTTTGACTAAAACATACGGAGAGAAAACACTCTTCCGACAGATCTCTTTTTTGATTCACGAAAAGGACCGAATCGGTTTGATCGGTGTCAACGGAACCGGAAAGACCAGTCTTTTAGGAATTTTGGCGGGGAAAGATCAAGGTGACGGTGATTTGAATCCTATCCAAAAACCTAGTGACTACCAGATCGGTTATTTGACCCAAGAAAGTGATTTCAATGACGAATTGACGGTGTTGGAAACTGTATTCCAAGGGGAAGCTCCGATGATTCGAACGGTGCGCCGCTACGAGCAGGCGCTGATGGACTTGGCCCGGTCCGGCGGAGATCCTGATGTCCAAAAGCGCTATACGCAGGCAGAGGAAGCTATGAACGAACAAGATGCCTGGCTGGTGGATACCAATGCGAAAACGATCCTGCAAAAGCTGGGGATCACCAAAATGGATCAAAGAATCAGCGAATTGTCCGGTGGTCAGAAAAAACGGGTAGGAATGGCGCAAGTCCTAATTCAGGAACCGGATCTGCTTTTGCTGGACGAGCCGACAAACCATCTGGATTATCAAGCGATTTTATGGTTGGAGAGTTACCTGCGGCAGTACCGGGGTGCTTTATTGATGGTGACTCATGACCGTTATTTCTTGGATCGGGTAACCAATCGAATCTTCGAGCTTTCCCACGGGGATTTGATCGAGTATCAGGGCAACTATGAAGATTATGTCGTCGCTAAAGCGGAGCGGGAACGACAAGCTGTTCAAAAAGAAGAAAAAAGACAACAGCTTTACAAACAGGAACTGGCGTGGATGAGGGCCGGAGCTAAAGCTCGGACTACTAAGCAACAAGCTCGGATCAACCGTTTTGAAGAGCTGAAAGACAATTTGAATCAAGTGAATAACGATGGTCAAGTAGCCATTGAGCTTTCCAATAAACGACTGGGAAAGCAAGTGTTGGAAATCAAAGACGGCAGTTATGCCTTTTCAGACAAGGTGATCTTAAAAGATTTTGATCTTTTGATCCAATCCCGGGAACGTTTAGGTATTACCGGTGAGAATGGTGCCGGCAAGTCCACGCTGCTGAATATTCTCGCGGGAAGACTGCCTCTGGATCAAGGTGAACTGATCACCGGTGAGACTGTCCGGATTGCTTATTACACGCAGACGAATGAAGCGTTAGCCGAAGACAAACGGGTGATTGCTTATTTGCAGGAAGTGGCTGAAGAGGCCCGCCAAAGTGATGGTACCAGCATTTCAGTGGCGGAGCTGTTGGAGCGCTTTTTGTTTCCACGCAGTACCCACGGAACGCTGATTGCAAAATTGTCAGGCGGTGAGAAGCGCCGCTTGTTTTTGCTGAAATTGTTGATCTCTCAGCCCAATGTACTGCTGCTGGATGAACCTACAAATGATTTGGATATCGCTACGCTGACTGTTTTGGAGGACTATCTGCAAAGTTTCCCGGGAGCTGTGATCACTGTTTCTCACGATCGCTACTTTTTGGATAAGGCGGCCCAAAAACTGCTGGTCTTCAAGGGATCCGGTCAGATCGACCGCTATCACGGATCAATCTCGGACTATTTGGAGCAAACCGATCTGCAGGCATCTGCAGACGCCGACAATACCAAACCCGTTAAAGCTCCCGAAACGAGTACAGTATCGGAGACAGCAGTCTCAGCACCTAAAGAAAAAAAGAAGCTCAGCTATTTGGAGCAAAAAGAATGGGCGACGATTGAAGACGAGATTGCCGCTTTGGAAGATGAAACGGCTCTGCTGGCTGATGCAATGAATGGGCAGGGCTCGGATTTTACAAAACTGCAGGAGTTGCAGACGCGTTTGGCTGAGACCGAGAGACTTTTGGAAGAAAAGCTGGCGCGTTGGGAATATTTAAGTGATTTTGTCGATTAGAATCGGGACATAATCGTCAGGATATAATCCGTGAAATAACTGCCGTTTTATGTAAAAATGACAACAGATCATTCTTTTTCGAAACAACCGGAAAGAGACGATCTCGGTCAATGATTGAAAAACTACTGAACAGGATGTGGCAAAATGGAACAAGCATATCTGGATCTGGGAGCAAAACTGTTGGCAGATGGTCATGAAAAGGGGGATCGTACCGGCACCGGAACGAGAAGTATTTTCGGCTATCAGATGCGTTTTGATCTGTCGCAGGGTTTTCCGCTGCTTACGACAAAACGAGTGCCTTTTGGTTTGATCAAAAGCGAGCTGCTGTGGTTTTTAAAAGGGGATACCAATATCCGCTACCTGCTGCAGCACAATAATCACATTTGGGATGAGTGGGCTTTTGAGCGCTACATTAAAAGCCCGGATTACCATGGACCGGATATGACTGATTTCGGACACCGGTCCTTGACAGATGCGGCTTTCAATGAGCAGTATCAAAAAGAATCGGAAATCTTTTGCCGTCGAATCTTGGAGGAAGCGGATTTTGCTGAAAAGTACGGTGACCTCGGACATATTTATGGTTACCAATGGCGGCATTGGGAGAAAAAAGACGGGGGCTTCATCGATCAGATCAAGGATGTCATCGAAATGATTAAAAAAACGCCGGATTCCCGTCGCCTGATCGTCTCTGCGTGGAATCCGGAAGATGTCCCTTCAATGGCACTGCCTCCCTGCCACACGATGTTTCAGTTTTATGTCAATGACGGCAAGTTGTCCTGTCAGCTTTATCAACGCAGCGGAGACGTGTTTCTGGGAGTTCCCTTCAATATTGCCAGCTACGCACTGTTGACGCATCTGATTGCTCAGGAGTGTGGCTTGGCGGTGGGAGAATTCATCCATACGTTGGGAGATGCTCATCTTTATAATAACCATGTGGAACAGATGAAAGAACAGTTGACCCGCACGCCGCGACCTTTTCCAAAATTGGTGTTGAATCAGGAGAAGCAGTCGGTATTCGATTTTGAAATGGAAGACATCAAGCTGGAGGGCTATGACCCTTATCCGGGAATCAAAGCGCCAATCGCAGTTTGATAAAATTGCAAAAAAACAGTTGACAGGAGGAAGCCGCAATGCTGATTGCAATCTGGGCACAAGCAGAAGACGGATTGATTGGTAGAAAAGGGCATCTGCCGTGGCGCTTGCCGGCCGATCTGCAGTTTTTTAAACAACAAACACTGGGGAATACGCTGGTGATGGGACGCAAGACCTTCGAAGGGATGGGAGGACGGCCTCTGCCCGGACGTCGTACGATTCTGTTGACTCATGATATTTCCTATCGTGTTGATCATCCGGACGTATTGGTGATGCATACCCCTGAGGAAGTCAGACAGTTGGCCGAGCAATTGGATCAACCGGTTTTTATTGCCGGCGGGGCCCAAATCTATCAGCTGTTCGAGCCTTATTATGACCTGCTTTTGCGGACTGTTATCGAAGGTGACTTCGCCGGGGATGCCTATTTTCCGCCCTTTGATTTCACCAGTTACGAACTAGTGGAACAAACTGACGGAATAGTCGATGAGAAAAATAAATATCCCCATCATTTCGAGAAATGGATCAGAAAATAGGGCGTGTCTGAAAACTCCAGTGGCAGATATTTTGGTCCTTTTCACCGCAATCTGTGTCGCAAATGCTCGCTTATGCACCACATAAGCTGCGCTTTACTCCTTGATTTCGGTAAAAAGTCCGCAAAAATCTGGATTCCCCCGGTGTTTTCAGACACACCCTAAGGATCCCCGCAATTTTTTACAGTTTTCTGCCGGTCCGTCCGTATTGGTGATGTTTCCCTTAGCCTGATCAGTGTGCGTTATGGTGACAAGCATTAAAGGTCCGGTACCATCATTTGAAAATTTTCTATCAGAAAAAGCCTCTCGGAATCTGCTCTTTCAGGGCAGTTCCGAGAGGCTTTTTTTGCATGGCAGGTCAGGTGTAAAATAAGATCGAGAAATACATCAGACCGGCTCCCAACATGACAAACAAATGCCAAATCACATGGTTGAAAGGAATTTTTTTGAAACTGTATACAAATGCGCCGACCGTATAAGAGATACCACCGGCAACCAAAAGCCAAAAACCCACTGTTCCCAACGAATGATAAAGGCTTGGCCCGGCGATCAGACATAACCAGCCCATCACAATGTAGATGGCCGTGGAGATCTTTGAGACCGTTTCTTTCTTGTGAAGAGTCAATGATTTATAGACGATGCCGCCAACTGCCATGGCCCAGATGGCCCCGAACAAGGCCCAGCCCAGCCAGCCTTTGACACTTAACAGACAATAGGGCGTATAGCTTCCGGCAATCAGCAAAAAAATGGAATCGTGATCGAATACTTGAAAGACTGTTTTAGCTTTTGTGAAAATCAGACTGTGGAACAAGGTAGAAAACAAGAACAGCAGAATCATCATGGAGCCGTATACGGCATATGAGACAACGTGGATGGGTGAACCGAGGCGGGCGCCCTTGACCAGCAAAATGACTAGTCCGGCAATGCTCAAGCCGCAGCCGATGCCATGTGTGACCGCGTTCAACACCTCATTGACGATCAGATAGTTACGGGAGTTTCGGGTATTTTGCATGAAAGCGACCTCCTTGGATTAAAGTTGATGAAAAAACGATTTCTCTCTGTTATACTTGAGATAATCGAATGTTATCTGTATTCTAACATGAAATCCCAACGTTTTTAAAGGAAGAGTGAATTAAATGACAACTATCAAGATCGTGACGGACTCTTCATGCACGATGGAACCAGCAGTCCGTGATCGTTTGAATATCCATGTGGTCCCGCTGTCGGTGATGATCGACGGAGTTTTGTACCGGGATGATGATACGCTGACCGGGGAGAAGTTCATGTCGATGATGGCCAGCGCCAAAGAACTTCCCAAAACCAGCCAGCCCCCTATTGGTGAATTTGTAGAATTATACGATAAATTAGGTGAAGATGGCAGCCGAGTGCTCTCGATTCATATGACACACGGACTTAGCGGAACAGTAGAGGCTGCCCGTCAAGCCAGCAATTTGAGTAAAACCGATGTAACGATCATTGACAGTGATACTACGGATCAGGGCCTTTCTTTTCAGGTGATCCGGGCGGCCGAGATGGCAGCAGCCGGTGAGGACTATGATACGGTGATCGCCAAAGTTCATGAGATTCGCGACAACACCAAACTCTATATTGGCCTTTCCACATTGGACAATCTGGTCAAAGGTGGTCGTATCAGCCGGGCTACCGGCATTCTATCCAGCCTTCTCAATATGAAGATCGTGATGGATTTTGACCACTCCGAGTTGATTCCAGTGGTCAAAGGTCGGGGTGGCAAGACCTTTACAAAATGGTTCGACAGTTTCAAAGAGGAGCTGAAAAAACTTCCAAATGTCAAACAGATCGGGATCTCCCATGCAGAAGGAGCAGAGCTGGCAGAGGAGTTTAAAAAACAACTGCAGGTTTTGTATCCGCAAATGCACATTCCTGTTTTGCATACGACACCGATTATTGCAACGCATACCGGTAAAGGTGCGTTTGCTGTTACCTACTATACCGAGTAAAGTGTTTGTTCTTCAGACCAGTCCGTTGCGGGCTGGTCTTTTTGAGGCGTTTCGCGCGTCTCCAACGGTCGGATCCGGTCAAAATGAGAAGAGTATCCGTGCTTTCGGTAATCTGTAATTTTTTTCAGAGATGCAGTGAAAAGTTTTCGTACCAGGCCGGATTCTGTTAAAATAATGTCTGTAACATACTTTAAGTAAGTGCTTAATAAGGAGGTGCGCCGTTGTTGTCAAAATTAAAAGGCAAGCGTCTTTTTCGAGGAATTATTCAGGGGCTGCTGCTGGTGATTGGTATCATGGCAGTCTATATCGGTTTGGATCATGTCTTCCCGCCGGCGGAGCCGATTTTGAAGCCGGTAGCAGTCGATGCCGGTACAAGTGGTCTGAAAGAGCAGATCCGTTATGTTGCTGTGGGCGATTCCTTGACTGAAGGTGTCGGTGATCAGACCAAACGGGGCGGCTTTGTCCCAATCGTTGCTGAAGATCTGCAGTCTCGCTACAAACTGACCGGTGTCGAAGTGGAGAACTATGGTATCTCCGGGGAACGCAGTGACCAGATCTTAAAGCGTCTCAAGCAGGATAAAAAGCTGCGGGACCATTTGAAAACAGCAGATTTTGTGACAGTAACTGTTGGTGGCAACGATTTGATGAAAGTCATTCAAAACAGCTTTTTTACACTGACTATGAAGAAATTCGATAAACCACGAGAAAAGTATCAGGAGCGGGTGACTGAGATCATTGAGGAAATTCGGGCTTTGAATGACGGTGTTCCCGTTTATGTGCTGGGAATCTATAATCCTTTTTATTTGAATTTTCCTGAAATCACCGACATGCAAAAAGTGGTAGATGATTGGAATGCTGCGACTGAAAGTGCGACCGCCCAGTTTTCCAAGTCCCACTTCATCCCCATCAATGACCTTTTATACCAGGGGTTGGACCAGGAAGTCGGGGTTGCTTCAGAGTCATCTGATTCAGCGAATGCCAATACCGGCACTGCTGCCTCTGCTGAAAACGATCTCGACCGTGTGGACAACAATGTTTTGTATGAGGATGACAAATTTCATCCGAATAATATCGGCTACCAGTTGATGGCCAATGCTGTGCGGGACCAGTTGATCAAAAGCCAGGATGAATGGCTGAAAACAGAGGAATGATGAGAATGACAGACGACAAAACAAACAAAGAAAATCGCAGCGGCAAACCGCTTTTCAATAAAGGCGGCAGCCAGAATCCGTGGAAGTGGGCATTTTTGACCCTGGTGGTCCTGCTGTTGGGAAGCGGCATCTTTTTAGGAACACGAATTTTTGCTATTCGCGAACCCCACTATCAGAATGCGGCCGAAACTACCAGGCAAGGGGATCCGATCCTTACGATCAACAGCAACAAAAAGCAAGTCAACCAGATCATCGACTTTTATTTGGAGGAATACCTTAAAGACTCCGAGGTCAAATACAGCTTCGCTTTAGAAAATGAAGCGATGCTCAGCGGCGAATTCAAAGTATTGAATTTTCCGGTGACTGTCTATCTTTATTTTGATCCCTATGTGATGGAAAACGGCAACGTCCAACTGCGGGCCACCAATCTTTCCATCGGAACTTTGAATCTGCCTCTCAAAGAAGTGATGAAGATGGTGAAACGCAGCTTCAAATTCCCCGAGTGGATCGAAGTTGACCCCGAGGATAAAAGTATTCTGATCCGCCTTGACCAATTTCAAATGCAGAACGGGCTCTTTATCAAAGCCAATCGTATCAATTTATTGGACGATGAGATCCAGTTCGGTTTATACTTGCCCAAAGATAACACGGGCAACGATCAAAACGGGTCATCATCTGAGACAGAGAAGTGAGGTTGTGTCCACAGGGTTCATACCTGGGAGACCCGGAAGCCTTGGAACAATAAAAAGATTATTCAGGAGTGATGACAGATGGAACGAGCAATATTTGCAGGCGGGTGCTTCTGGTGTATGGTACAGCCTTTTGACGAACAGCCGGGAGTGTACTCGGTGCTGTCAGGGTATACCGGCGGCCATACCGAGAATCCGACGTATGAAGAAGTATGCAGTCATACTACCGGTCATACCGAAGCTGTGGAGATCATTTTTGATCCGGCGATTCTGCCTTATGAAAAGCTGCTGGCGATTTACTGGCAGCAGACAGACCCAACAGATGCGTTCGGTCAATTTCAGGATCGGGGCGACAATTATCGTCCGGTGATTTACTATTTTGATGAAACACAGCGGGAAGCGGCAGAGAAAAGCCGGGAACAGTTGCAGGATAGCGGTCGATTTGACCATCCGATCGTGACGACCATCGAGCCGGCACAGACCTTTTATCCGGCAGAAGAATACCATCAGGCTTATTATCGCAAAAATCCCGGTAATTTTGCCCGCAATCATGCCAGACGTGAAGCATTTATCAATATGCATTGGGGGAATCATTGATGCGGCGTAGTTTTTACCATTATCTGATGGCTGTTAAAGGTCCCAGCCATTTGGATGAAGAACAGATTTTCGCGACCCATGTCAGTCACGATATCCAGTTTCCCAAGCACAGCGAGGACTATCATGAAATCTCTTCTTATTTGGAAATGAACACCGATTACCTGCCTTCGATGGATATTTTTGACCGGATGTGGGACAAATATTTAGAAAACAACAAATGATTGGCAACGGTTATGCTTGAAAATCGGGGACTGACCGGTTTTTAGAAGGACTGTTGGCATTGTAAAGTGAAGAACAGCTTTTAGGAAGCTTTGGGGAAGATTGAACCTTCCCCTTTTTTTGATTCCATGGTACTATTTTTCAGAGGCAAGGAGGTCTTTGAATGAAGAAAAAAATCAGCCTGCCGGTCTATGTCGGGACAATCATTGGTGCGGCAGTATTATTTGGCGGTGGCGGTTTTCTGCTGGCCAAAGAGGGACCAGATGTTTTCGTGGATTTCGGAGACAGACAATCGGCCATTACCACCAAAGAAAACGATTTGGATCAGGTCTATCGTTTGTACAATACTATCAGTGAGAATTACTACCAGCAGGTGGATAAAGATAAATTGATTGAAGGGGCTCTGAAAGGAATGACCGAAGCGCTGGAGGACCCGTATTCGGCTTATTTGGACAAAGCGGGTGCTGATGCACTGAGCCAGTCTTTGTCAGATTCTTTTGAAGGAATCGGTGCGACTCTGAGTATTTCCGAAGACCAACCTGTGATTGCGCAGACTCCCATTAAAGGAACGCCGGCACAAAAAGCGGGTCTCAAAGCCGAAGACATCATCAGTAAAGTAGACGGTACGGATACCAAAGGACTGCCCCTTGACCAAGTGGTGGCAAAAATTCGCGGCCAAAAGGGAACGAAGGTCGACTTGACGATCCAGCGGGGGAAAGACCGTTTTGAGGTGGCAGTTACTCGAGACACGATTCCGATTGAAACAGTTCACGGCGAATTGGATAAAAAGGAACCCACAATCGGCTATATTCAGATCACCACATTTGGTGAAGGGACCGCAAAAGAACTGCAGCGAACCATTGAAAACTTGCGGGAAGAAGGCGCGAAAGCTTTTATTTTAGATGTGCGTCAAAATCCCGGCGGTCTGCTGGATAAGGTTCAGGAGATGGCCAGCATGTTTCTGGAGGATGGCCAGACGATCGTTCAATTTGAAGACGGCCAGAAGCATAAGAGTAAAACAATTGCCGGAGAGTCTTTGGACGGAGGCTTCAAAGTTCGGGAACCGGCAGTGGTTTTGGTCGACGGCAATTCTGCCTCTGCCGCTGAGATCTTTGCTGCTGCATTGAAGGAATCTGCTGATGTGCCGGTAATCGGTACGACAACTTTTGGCAAAGGAACTATGCAACAGGTAGCTGAGCTGGATTCTAAAAGCGAGCTGAAGCTGACTGTCGGTAAATGGTTGACGCCAAAGGGTGAGTGGCTCAATGAAAAAGGCCTGACACCCACCATTAAAGCGGACTATCCTGATTATGCCTATCTGCCGCCTTTGTCCCGCAGTGAAGAGTACGAAAAAGGCGACAGTGGTAAACAGATTGATTATTTGAATCAATTTTTGAAAGCAATCGGTCAGCAAACCAAGGGAGAGTCTTTTGATGAGGCAACAGTGAAAGCTGTTAAAGCGATCCAAAAAGAAAACAAACTCAAAGAAACCGGGAAAGTTGACGGAAAAACCGCAGATGCCATAGAAGCAGCCGTGACTAAAACGTTGATGGGACAAGATTTTGCCTACCAAAAAGGTATCGACGAGCTCCTGAAAACATTGGAAAATTAGCTGATAACAGGACCTTTTAATTTGTGAAACAGACCCAGAGAAGCGTCCCAACAGTTGTCCGTAAACGGCGCCCTGAATGCAGATCCTACCTCTCGCAAACAGCCAGTCGGTGCTGTTTTGATTTGACGGCGCCGGATCGTCAAAGAGTCTTCTTGGGCGGTGTTTTCAAATAATCCTAGAAAAGGGAGCAGTAGCATGAACAAAAAAGAAGTGATTGACTTGTTCTGGCTGACAATTAAATATTTGATTTTAGCAGTTGCTGCTGCTGTCGTGATCAGAGGCTTTCTGCTGATCCCGGTACCGGTAGTGGGCAACTCGATGGAAACGACGTTATCGCAAAATGATATGGTGTTGATGGAACGGATTACTGAAGTCAAGCGCTTTGATGTGGTGGTGTTCCGTCTTTCCAGCGGCACGACCTATATCAAACGGGTAATCGGCATGCCGGGAGATACCCTTCGTTATGAAGACGATCAATTGTATATTAATGACCAGCCGATTTCTGAGCCGTTTTTGAAAGAGACTGTGAAAAATGACAAGATGAAAAATCACTTTACGAATGATTTCTCTTTGGCAGATTTGACCGGTGAAGCAGCGCTGGGTCCTGACAGTTATTTTGTGATGGGTGACAATCGCCGCAATTCAAAAGATAGCCGTTCTTTTGGTGCCATCACTGCTGCAGACATCATCGGTAAGGCCCGACTGGTGTATTATCCTGTGAAGCACTGGCGTGTGATCTGACAGATTTAAGAAATACTGAGTTTTTAGGTGTTTCGAGGAAATTTGCAACAAGTACGAATCGGGACCCTCTGCAACTAACAGGGTCTTTTTGTCGTGGCCCAGACCGTTATATTCGAAAACGCGAACTTGGGGAAGGATTCCCCCCCCCCCCGCTGATTGGCATGCCAGCTGGCTCTGAAGTTTTCGAGTAAATTGATTTGATTTCTGCCTGGATAGAAAGCCAGCTGCTTGTGAAGCGCATGAGCAGAGTGCCATTCGTAGATTTCAGCAACTCCTCAGAAAAACGAGGTCATACCGATATTTTTGGACAGCCCGGGATTAGGGCGTGTCTGAAGACTCCAGTGGCAGATATTTTGGTCCTTTTCACCGCAATCTGCGTCGTAAATGCTTAGCTTTGCACCACATAAGCTGCGCTTTACTCCTTGATTTCGGCAAAAAGTCCGCAAAACTCTGGATCCCCCCAGAGTTTTCAGACACGCCCTAAGCAAGATTTTATGTCTGCATCATACTGATGAACATTCCAAAGCAGCTGAATTCATGGTAAAATGCGTAACATAACCGTTCACCTGATGAAAAGTTGCCGAGGAAAGGCAATGCCTCCTCCGGTCATTTCAAAAAAATTGTGTGTACCTTAGAAAAGCAAGTCGAAAGGAAATTACCCATGAGTGTACCTATCCAATGGTTTCCCGGGCATATGGCCAAGGCCAAACGGGAAGTCAGCGATAAGTTGAAATTTGTCGACATCGTATTTGAATTGGTGGATGCCCGTCTGCCGTTGTCTTCCCGTAATCCGTTGCTGGATCAGATCCTCCAGCAAAAGCCCCGCCTGGTGATTTTGAACAAAGCCGATTTGGCGGATCCGCAACAGACGCGGTTATGGCAGAGCTATTTTGAAAAAGCCGGTTTTTCTGCCGTATCTGTCAGTGCCCATGATGCCAGTACCACCAAAAAAGTGATTACTGCAGCTAAAACAGCGTTGAAAGATAAGATTGCCCGAGATAAAGCGAGAGGCCTGAAGCCCCGCAGCATTCGTGCGATGGTTGTGGGAATCCCGAATGTCGGCAAGTCCACCTTGATGAATCGTTTGGTGGGCAAAAAAATTGCCCAGACCGGCAACAAGCCCGGCGTGACCAAAGGCCAGCAGTGGCTGCGTTCCGGCAGTGAGTTGGAACTTTTGGATACTCCGGGGATTCTGTGGCCGAAGTTTGAAGATCCACAGGTAGGGAAAAAGTTGGCCTTGACTGGTGCGATCAAAGATCAACTGCTTCATTTGGATGATATTGCGATCTATGGTCTAGCTTTTTTTGCCCACCATTACCCCGGCAGGATCGCCCAACGCTACAAGCTGACGGCTGAGCAGGAAGCCTTGCCGACTCCCGAGCTTTTGATGACTATCACGGAAAAGCGGGGCTACAAGGATGATTATGACCGAGGCAGCGAGTTGGTAGTCATTGAGATCCGTCAGAATAAGTTGGGAAGTTTTACTTTAGATCGTTATGAAGAAATGGGAGCTGCTGAGGGTGAAGAATGAATCGATTACTGCCATCCGTCAAAAACTGGCGCTATGTCAAACACTGGATGATCCTTATATTCTGGCGCTGCGACAAGATGAAAGAGCCGGTGTCGCCAAGCTGCTGGAGCAGTTTGACAGGCGGATGGCAAAAACTCGCGAACTTGTCCGCAAATATCACGAGATGATGCAGTTTGAAAAGCCGCTTTTAGAGCAGGGTCACCGTTTCATTGCCGGGATTGATGAAGTCGGTCGCGGGCCATTGGCAGGGCCTGTCGTATCGTGTGCGGTGATTTTGTCCCCGTCGAATCCAATCTACGGTCTGGATGATTCGAAAAAGCTGTCTGCCAAAAAAAGAAGTGCACTTTTTAAAGAAATCCAAGAGAAAGCCGTGGCAATCGGAATCGGCGTGGTGGGGCATGAGGAGATCGATCGGGTGAACATTTACCAAGCAAGTCGCCAGGCGATGCTTTTAGCAGTTGAGGATTTGGCCGTTCCGCCGACCCATCTGCTTTTAGATGCGATGACTATCGCTTCACCTCTGCCGCAGGAAAAAATCATCAAAGGCGACGCCCGTTCCGTTTCCATCGCTGCAGCCAGTATCGTGGCCAAAGAACTCAGAGATGATCTGATGCGGGAATACCACAGCGTCTTTCCCCATTACGGCTTTGATAAAAACGCCGGTTACGGGACGAAAGAACATTTGGAGGGCTTGGCAGCTTATGGCCCTTGCGAGATCCATCGCCGGACCTTCAAGCCGGTTTCGAACTATTTCCAATGAGAGCAAGTGATTGTGATGGAAGAATTCTATAAGCGGCTGTGGTTTTCGCAAACGATGCTCTATGGGGATATGGGACAGCTGCTGGGAGTCTGTCGCCGGTTTACTTTTTTGTTGAAAGATGTGCAAGAGCTTCGTGCCTCTTCAAAAAGTTTTTAAAAAGACTCGGTATGTTGCGTCATCAGAGAAACGGCTGACTAAAAAACGAATTTGTGTTAGACGAGGCGAAAGGACCTTCTTTTCGGGTATCTTCTTTTAGATATTCGCAAAGGAGGTTTTTTTATGTGGGAAGAACAGTTTTTGATGAAATTGGTCTTGTGTAAAGGGATGGGAATTGAAAAGAAGTGGGCGCTGTGGAAATACGTTCGGATGCATCAATTAAAAGATCTGACATACAGTGAGATGACAAAACTTTTAGGATACGATCGTTTTTCAGAAGTTGTCAGGGTGAGCTGGCAGTCTTTGACAGCAGAGAAACTTGCAAAAGAGCTGACGGGTCAAAAATTTATCACGATTGATTCGCCGCTTTATCCGGAATACCTGAAAGAGATTGCTTATCCCCCGTTAGCGTTGTTTTATGAAGGACGCAAAGAACTGCTCCAAAAAAAACTGGTGGCTTTTGTCGGTGCGCGGGAAGCTACCGCTTATGGTCGGCGGGTAATCCGTGATTTTGTCCCGGAGATTGTTCGGGCTAATTTTGTGATCGTCTCAGGACTGGCAAAGGGTATCGACAGCTGTGCACACCAAGCAGCTGTCGAAAGCGGCGGATTTACGATTGGAGTCCTCGGTACAGGCGTCGATATCTGTTATCCGGCTCAAAGTCGCGACCTGTACGAGCGAATGAAAAAAGAGCAGTTGATCATCAGTGAATACCCTCGAGGAACGACACCGCAGAAGTATCACTTTCCCATGCGCAACCGGATCATCGCCGGCTTGTCACTGGGATTGTGTGTGGTGGAAGCCAAGGCCAGAAGCGGTTCTTTGATCACTGCTCAGCAAGCGTTGGAGGACGGCCGGGAAGTTTTTGCAATTCCGGGAGATGTCTTGAACGGGCATTCCAGCGGCTGCCACAGCCTGATTCAAGACGGTGCCAAGTGTGTGTACACTAAGCAGGATATTTTGGATGAACTACCGGACTTTTAAAGATATTCAATGACCTTCCTTGACAAACCATTTTTGAATCGCTATAGTTGAAACCGATTCTTGTTCAACCGTTTTCGATACAATAATATAGTAGAAACAGGAAGGAGCCGGTTCTTTTATGGCATACAAATATCTGGTTATTGTGGAATCACCGGCAAAAGCCAAGACAATCGAGAAATATTTAGGACGCAATTACAAAGTAGTGGCCAGCGTCGGCCACATTCGCGACTTACCGAAAAGTAAAATGGGGATTGATGTGGAAAACAATTACGAACCCCATTACATATCCATCCGAGGAAAAGGCGATGTCATCAAAGGGTTGCGCAGCGCTGCTAAAAAAGCCGAAAAAGTCTATCTCGCAAGTGACCCGGACCGGGAAGGGGAGGCCATTGCCTGGCATTTGGCCCATTTACTGAATCTGGATCTGGAAGATAAAAATCGCGTGGTTTTCAACGAAATCACAAAGGAAGCAGTCAAAGCGGCTTTCAAGGAGCCCCGATCAATCGATGTCGATTTGGTGGATGCACAACAGGCCCGCCGCGTTCTTGATCGGCTGGTCGGTTATTCCATCAGTCCGATCCTTTGGCGCAAAGTCAAAAAAGGGTTGAGTGCCGGTCGGGTTCAATCCATCGCAGTGAAAATGATCATCGATCGGGAAAAAGAGATTCGGGCCTTTATTCCGGAAGAGTACTGGACCATTGACGGCAACTTCAAAAAGCAGACGAAAAAATTCAAAGCTGCTTTCTGGGGTGTCGATGGGAAGAAGAAAAAACTGCCGCATGCTGAAAGTATCAAAGAGATTACCAATCGTTTGACAGGCAAGGACTATCAAGTGACCAAAGTCGAGAAAAAAGAACGCAAGCGCAATCCGGCAGCTCCGTTTACCACTTCCAGCCTGCAGCAAGAAGCTGCGCGGAAGTTGAATTTCCGGACCCGCAAGACCATGATGGTCGCCCAGCAGCTGTATGAAGGGATTCCTTTAGGCAAGCAGGGGACAGTCGGGCTGATTACGTACATGCGTACCGACTCAAAACGGATCGCTGATTCAGCGAAAGCCGAAGCGGCTGACTTCATTACCGAAACTTACGGGAAAGAATATTCCGCTCACGGCAAGGCGAAAGTCAAGAATGCTCAGGGCGCCCAAGATGCCCATGAAGCTGTCCGTCCTACCAGTGTATTGCGGACCCCTGATGAGATTTCTCAGTATCTGGACAAAGATCAACTGAAACTCTATACTCTGATCTGGTCCCGCTTTGTTGCCAGCCAGATGACACCGGCTGTCTTGGATACTATGAAAGTCACTTTAGAGCAAAACGGCGTGATTTTTATCGCTAATGGTTCCAAGATCAAGTTCAAAGGGTTTATGTCCGTCTATATCGAAGGGACCGATGACGGCAAGGAAGAAAAAGAAAATATTCTGCCGGAACTTATCGAAGGCGATACCGTACAGTCGGTGAATATCGAACCTAAGCAGCACTTTACGCAACCACCAGCTCGGTTCAGCGAAGCAACACTGATCCGCACCTTGGAAGAAAAAGGGGTCGGCCGCCCGTCAACTTACGCGCCAACCTTGGAGACTATTCAGCGGCGTTACTATGTGAAGCTGCAGCAAAAACGATTCGAACCGACCGAGTTAGGCGAAATCGTCAATACATTGGTGGAAGACTTCTTCCCACAAATCGTGGATGTCAATTTTACGGCCCAAATGGAAAACGACCTGGACAGTGTCGAAGAGGGCAAGGAAAATTGGGTCAAAGTGGTTGACCGTTTCTATCGGCCTTTTGAAAAAGAACTCAACGAAGCCGAAGAAAAAATCGAAAAGATTCAGATCAAAGATGAACCTGCGGGCTTCGACTGTGATGTCTGCGGGCATCCGATGGTCATCAAGCTGGGCCGCTTTGGCAAGTTCTATGCCTGCAGTAATTTCCCGGATTGTCGCAACACCAAGCCCATCGTAAAAGAAATCGGTGTCGTCTGCCCGGTTTGTCACGAAGGCCAGGTAATTGAGCGCAAATCCAAGAAGAATCGTCTCTTTTACGGCTGCTCCCGTTACCCGGATTGCGACTTTACCTCGTGGGACAAACCGGTCGGCCGCGATTGTCCGAAATGTGGCAAGTATTTAGTGGAAAAGAAAGTCAAAGGCGGTAAACAAGTTGTCTGCATCAATGGGGACTACGAGGAAGCCATTCAAAAATAAAGTGGTCTGAAAAGGCCGGTGTTCCCGTAGCGGCTTGCAGTGAACAGATGGCCTAAACTGCGGGTAATGGCATTTTCAGACGCTCTGTAAAGAGACAGCGTTAACGGCTCATGCATTCGGCGTAAAGCCGGCTGCATGAGTTTTTGAATGAACTGATCGAAAAAAGTTAAACCAACAGACAGAAAAGAGGATATCTATGCCTGAAACAATAAACGTTATCGGAGCCGGTCTGGCAGGTAGTGAAGCCGCGTGGCAGATCGCACAAGCCGGTGTTCCGGTCCGCCTTTACGAAATGCGCCCGGTCAAATCTACCGAGGCACATCATACTGAACATTTTGCAGAGCTGGTCTGTTCCAATTCGCTGCGGGGCAACAGCCTCGCCAATGCAGTCGGTGTGTTGAAAGAAGAAATGCGTCGCTTGGATTCGGTAGTGGTGACCTCTGCCGATGAAACTGCTGTCCCTGCCGGGGGCGCATTGGCTGTAGATCGGGACACATTTTCCCAGTTAGTCACCAAAAAGGTCAAAGAACATCCGCTGGTCACTGTGATCCATGAAGAGGTGACTGAACTGCCGGAAGGAATCACGGTTGTGGCTTCCGGTCCGTTGACTTCGGAGCCGCTGGCAAAAGCCATCCAGTCGTTCAATGGTTCCGACGGCTTTTATTTTTACGATGCTGCTGCTCCCATCGTGGAAAAGAGCAGCATTGATATGGACAAAGTCTATCTGAAATCCCGTTATGACAAAGGTGAAGCAGCCTACTTGAACTGCCCTATGAGCAAAGAAGAGTTTGAAGCTTTCCGTGACGCACTGGTGACAGCTGAGGTTGCTCAGCTGAAGGAGTTTGAAAAAGAGAAGTATTTCGAAGGGTGTATGCCCATCGAAGTGATGGCGGGTCGTGGTCCCAAGACGATGCTGTTTGGCCCAATGAAACCAGTGGGCTTGGAAGATCCTAAAACCGGCAAACGTCCCCATGCTGTGATTCAGCTGCGCCAAGACAATGCAGCAGCCTCACTTTACAATATCGTCGGCTTCCAGACTCATTTGAAATGGGGCGAACAAAAACGGGTCTTTCGCATGATCCCCGGTTTGGAAAATGCCGAATTCGTTCGTTATGGTGTCATGCATCGGAACAGCTTTATGAATTCACCGGAACTGCTCACTCAGACCTATGCTACGAAAAAACGTCCGAATCTGTTTTTTGCCGGCCAGATGACCGGGGTCGAAGGTTATGTGGAAAGTGCGGCCAGTGGTTTAGTAGCCGGACTGAACGCAGCCAATCTGGCTCTCGGTAAAGCGCCACGGGTCTTCCCGCAGGAAACAGTTATCGGCAGTATGGCTTATTACATCACCCATGCAGAGGGCAAACATTTTCAACCTATGAACGCTAATTTCGGTTTGCTCCCTGAGTTGCCGGAACGGATCAAAGACAAAAAGCTGCGTTATGCTGCCTTAGCCGAACGGGCGCTTGGTGCCTTGGCGCAGACAACAGAATAATGACCAAAAGCTGCGACAGTCCTTTTGTCGCAGCTTTCCTTTTGGGGGTGTCTGAGGAATAGACAGATCCGCTAAAAAGCGGAAATCAGCACTTTTTTTCTTAGATTTCTTAAGATAATTGTGGTAATTGTGAACGAACTTTGAAATATTACCTAAATTCTGACAATTTAATTGTCATTTTGAATTTGTTATGTTACATTTAGTCCGTGCTAAAAATGAGAGGAGTATCACCCATGGATTGGCTCAGTGAATTTTATCGTTACCTTGAGGTTGAAAGGGGTTACTCAAAAAAGACGATAACTGCTTATCAACGGGATTTCGATGATTTCCAAGTGTTTTTAAATGAATCGGGAAACGGGGATTACTTGAAATTGGACCACCGGGATGTTAGAGTATATCTTGCTTTTCTCAATGAGCGGGAATACAGCCGCAACACTATCAGTCGAAAAATTGCCAGTCTGCGGGCCTTTTATCAGTTTTTGCTGCGGGAACAGGTCATTGCTGAAAATCCTTTTACTTATGTCCACCTAAAAAAAAAGAATGCCAAACTGCCCCGCTTTTTCTATGAAAAGGAGATGGCGGCGCTTTTTGATGCGGTCGCAGGCGATGAGCCGCTGCAACAGCGCAATCGTGCTCTGTTGGAGGTGTTATACGGTTCCGGTTTGCGGGTGGCCGAATGTGCCGGTTTGAAACTTACGGATATCGATTGGTCCGGCGGGGTCCTGCTGGTTTTGGGCAAAGGAAACAAGGAGCGCTATGTACCTTTTAGTGAACATGCCGAAGAAGCGATGAAGCGTTATTTGACAGACGGGCGCCGGCAGCTGACTGCCAAGCAGGAAAACGAGTGTCCGCAGCTTTTTGTCAATAATCAGGGGAAGCCGTTGACTACTCGCGGTATCGAGTATATTTTGGATCAGATCATCAAAAAAAGCAGCCTTGACAGTCAGATTCATCCTCATATGCTGCGACATACCTTCGCGACGCATCTGCTGAACAACGGTGCGGATATGCGGACGGTCCAGGAACTATTGGGACATGTCAATTTGTCATCGACTCAGATCTACGCTCATGTGACAAAGGAAAGCCTGCAGAAAAACTATCGGCACTTTCATCCGCGAGCATGATAATCTCGCCATCGCCATAAGGATTTCGGCATGAAAGTTCAGAATCTTGGGGCGTGTCTGAAAACTCGGAAATAATTTTTAGTTTTTTTACCGGAATCGAAACTCCAGCTGTGTGTTTGGGATTCCCGCAAGGCAAGCTGTACTTCCAGGTTCCGGCAATATCCCAAAAGCGGATTCTGTCAGAACTGGCGGATTTTATTGACATAAATCAAAACAAAATAAATAAGCAGCAGGCTACCTGCTGCCAAAGAAACAACGGAGGCAGAATATGGAATCACAATTTCATTCCACGACCATTTGTGCAGTGGAAAAAGATGGAAAATTTGCTATGGCCGGAGATGGCCAAGTAACGATGGGCGAACAAGTCGTCATGAAAGGGACCGCTCGTAAAGTCCGCCGAATCTATAATGGCGAAGTGGTTGTCGGTTTTGCCGGCAGCGTTGCCGATGCTTTTACCCTTGAAGAAAAATTTGAAGGCAAGCTTAATGAATATAACGGCAACTTGCAGCGGGCCGCTGTTGAGTTGGCCCAGGAATGGCGCACGCAACAAGCGATGCAGAAGCTGGAAGCTATGCTTATCGTAATGAACGACAAAGAAATGCTGCTGGTTTCCGGGACCGGCGAAGTGATTACACCGGATGACGGAATTCTTGCTATCGGATCCGGCGGCAATTACGCATTGGCAGCGGCTCGGGCAATGAAGCAGCATAATGAGCAAATGTCAGCTCGGGAAATCGCTGAGAATGCATTGAATATCGCCGCTGATATCTGTATTTTTACCAATCACAATATTATCGTAGAAGAAATGTAGAGGGAGTATTATGGCAGAAATCAATAAAACACCCAGAGAGATTGTCTCTGAATTAGATCAATATATCATCGGCCAGCAGGAGGCCAAAAAGGCTGTGGCCGTGGCCTTACGGAATCGTTATCGTCGCCTGCAGCTGGAAGAAGAGATGCAACAAGAAGTCACCCCGAAAAATATGCTGATGATCGGGCCTACCGGTGTCGGTAAGACAGAAATCGCCCGCCGTCTGGCAAAGATCGTCCAAGCGCCTTTTGTCAAAGTCGAAGCTACTAAGTTTACCGAAGTCGGCTATGTCGGTCGGGATGTGGAATCCATGGTGCGGGATTTGGTGGAAAACGGGATCCAGATTGTCCGTAAAGAACAGTACAGCCGGGTTTACAGTCGAGCTGTGAAAAAGGCCAATCGTCGTTTGGTGAAGGTTTTAGTGCCGGGGATCAAAAAAGAACAGAAAAAAGCCGGAAATCCCTATGAACAGATGATGACGATGTTTTCGATGGGCCAACAGGAAAGTGAGCCGAAAGAAGAGCTCACCGAAGAAATCAAAACCAATCGCCAGGCTATCTTTGAACAGTTGGAAAATGGTCTACTGGACGAGCGGGAAGTCACAATCGAGATCGAAGAACCCAAAGTCCAAGGGCCCTCTATGAATAACGGCTTGGAGCAGATGGGAATCGACCTGAATGAGACGCTTGATGCTTTGAAACCTCGCAAGAAGCAGGAGCGGACAGTAACGGTCAAAGAAGCCCGTGAACTTCTAATACAAGAAGAATCTTCCAAACTGGTAAACGATGCCGATATTCACAGCGAGGCGATCCGTTTGGCAGAGTCCAGCGGGATCATCTTCATTGATGAAATCGACAAGATCACTTCCAAATCACAACAATCCGGCGAAGTTTCACGTGAAGGAGTCCAACGGGATATTCTGCCAATCGTGGAAGGTTCGCAAGTCAATACCAAATACGGAGTCATCAACACCGATCATATCCTGTTTATCGCATCGGGGGCTTTCCACTTGTCAAAACCCAGTGATTTGATTCCGGAACTGCAGGGACGTTTTCCAATCCGGGTGGAATTGGAAGATTTGACAGCCGAAGACTTCGTCAAGATTTTGACAGAGCCCAACAACGCACTGATCAAGCAATATATCGCTTTGTTGGATACGGAAAATGTCCGAGTGACGTTCACCCGTGAATCTTTGGAAAAAATCGCTCAAATCGCTTTTGATGTGAACCGGGACACCGATAATATCGGAGCTCGCCGGCTGCATACGATTCTTGAAAAGCTCTTGGAGGATCTGTTGTTTGAAGCACCGGATATGCAGATGGGCGAGATCACAATCACTGAAAACTATGTAAATGAAAAATTGGCAGCGATCGTGTCTGATCAAGATCTCAGCCGTTATATTTTGTAAGAGGAGAAGTGGAGAAAAATGACATCACTATTGGAGAAAACCAGACGGATCAACGAACTGCTGCAACAAAAAAACACTTTTGATATGAAATCGGATCTGCCTTACGACAAAATGGCTATGACGCTGGGAGATATCCTGGATGCAAATACTTACATCATTTCCAGTGAGGGAACTTTGTTGGGGTTCAATGAAAAACACGATGTAAACAATGATCGGGTCAAGAACATGTTTGTAGAAAAGCAGTTTCCGAAAGCTTATACTGACATGGTAGATCATCTCGGGAAGACAGAAGCGAATATCGCCATCGACAGTGACATGACTGCTTTTCCAGTGGAACGACGGGAACAATACCCCCATGGTTTGACGACCGTCGTACCGATCTTCGGTGCCGGTGAACGATTAGGAACAATCATTTTAGCCCGTGTGGAAGCAGCTTTCACCGATGAGGATCTGGTGTTGGCAGAATATGGTGCAACGGTTGTCGGGATGCAGTTTTTGTATCAGAAATCCCGCAATATTGAAGAGGATGTCCGCAGTGCGACTGCTGTACAGATGGCCATCAATACCTTGTCCTACAGTGAACTGAAGGCAG
Source organism: Enterococcaceae bacterium OF42-14pH9A (assembly GCA_027692465.1). GTDB lineage: Bacteria > Bacillota > Bacilli > Lactobacillales > Enterococcaceae > Enterococcus_C. The sequence goes on from JAQEYU010000001.1 coordinate 497,955, forward strand.
TGCAGGCGATTTTCGAAGCTTTGGATGGTGATGAAGGCCGTTTGACGGCATCCAATATCGCTGATAAAATCGGTATTACCCGGTCAGTTATCGTGAATGCTTTGCGAAAACTGGAGTCGGCAGGTATCATCGAGTCCCGTTCGTTGGGGATGAAGGGAACCTATCTGCGGGTATTGAATCATCGTTTCAAAGAAGAATTGGAAAAACACAATTATTAATCAAATGTCGGCTTGCTTTTGATTGGCTTTATCTGAGCCTTTCAAGGCAGGCCGTCCGATTAACGGGAGGTCTGGCAAATGACAGTGACCATCGAAAACGGCCAATTGATCGCAACCGTCGCTCGGCATGGGGCGCAATTGACCAGCATCAAAAGTAAAGCTACCGGATTGGAATATTTGTGGACGGCAGATCCGGCATATTGGGGCCGTCATGCACCGATCCTCTTTCCCATCGTTGGCAGTCTGAAAGACGGCAGCTATCGCTATCAAGGCAACACCTATCAGCTGCCGCAGCACGGTTTTGCCCGGGATCGGGAATTTACTCTGGTGAAACAAAGTGCCGAAGCAGTCACGTTTTTTTTGCAGGCTGATGAGCAGACCCGGGAAGTCTACCCCTTTGATTTTGAACTTTATGTTCATTACGAGTTGGGGGGCGAGGGGCTGCAGGTCCGCTATGAAGTGAAAAACCCGGCTGCCCAAGAACTGTTATTTTCCATCGGGGGGCATCCCGGCTTCAATGTCCCGTTGACGGCCGATTTGGATTTTGAAGATTATTATCTGTCTTTTTCACCGATGAAATCCCGTATTACCCTCCCTTTGAAGGAAGGCTTTATTGATGCTCAGCAGAAAACACTGGGAGCAACCAACACCAATTTGAAACTGACTCACGAGATGTTCGAGAACGACGCATTGATTTATGAGTCGAAGGGTTTGACGAAGGTTACTATCGCCAGCGACAAATCACCTCACAGTGTCAGTGTTTCCTTCAATAATATGCCTTATTTCGGGATCTGGTCGCCGTATCCCAAAGAAGCGCCTTTCATCTGTATCGAACCTTGGGCCGGCATTGCAGATACGATCGATGCCACTGGAGAATTGGCTGATAAGCTGGGAATCCAAAAACTGGCGCCGCATGAAACATTTGTGACCAAATATGCCATCACAGTCAAATAAACTTGATGCTGAAAATGAGCAAAACGGGCTGCTGCTGATCTTGTGGGTACAGGATTAACGGCAGTCTTCTTGCTGTGTCTGGATAGCTGTTTGAGAATTATTGGCAATTAAAAGATGCAGTGGTTTTAAAAGAAGGTAGAGCGTGTCTGGAAACACCGGGGGAATCCAGGTTTTTGCGGACCTGCCGAAATCAAGGAGTAAAGCGCAGCTTATGGGGGGCAAAGCTGCGCATTTACGACGCGGATTGCGATGAAACGGACCCAAATATCTGCCACTGGCGTTTTCAGGCAGATCCTAATCAATTGTTTTTTCAGAATGAGTCAGCAAAGTAATCTGCAAGCTATCCGGAAGGCTGAGTAAAAAATAAGTCTTCCCGCGAGTCCTGGCAGGAAGACTTTTATTGCTATTTCCGGTTCAATCCGAAGGGAACGCGACTTTCGGTGCCCTGTTTGATCCGCTGAATATTTTCCCGGTGGCGATAGAAGATGAACAATGTGACACCGGTGGCGATGGCAGTCAAAAGCCAGTTGTGATCCGGTAGGACTTGGGGCCAGAGATAAGGCAGGACTACGGTAGACAGTGTAATCAATACCGCTGCAATCATGCTGGACAGCGAAACCATGCTGGTAAAAAACAGACAGACGACAAAGATTACGCAGGAATACAAAAAGAAAAGCGGGTTATAGCCTAATAGCATCCCGGCGCTGGTGGCAACTGCCTTGCCGCCTTTGAAACCGGCAAAAACCGGGAAAGTATGACCAAGAATGGCACAGACACCGAACCACAAGGGATTGATTTGGTCGATACCAAAGAGTAATGGCAGGCAGGTGGCCAAGGTCCCTTTCAAAATATCCATCAAAAGGACAATGATTCCGGCGGTTTTGCCCAAGACACGAAAGGTATTGGTCGTCCCGGAATTTCCGCTTCCGAAATTGCGTATATCTTTTTTGTAAAAGAGTTTGCCGATCCAGACTCCGGATGGGATAGAGCCGAGAAGATAGGCGGCCAAAAGCAAAACAGCGATTTTCATAGAATGCCTCTTTTCTGATTTGATTGATTAAATAGCCGGATTGCGCCAGATCTTAGTGCGTGACTGAAAACTCTGGGGAAATCCAGAGTTTTGCGGACCTGCCGAAAGCAAGGAGTAAAGCGCAGCATATGTGGCGCAAAGCTGTGCAATTACAACGCAGATTGCGGTGAAAAGGACCAAAATATCTGTTCAGACTCCAACGCATTTTTCATTGCGATCTGGGCCGCAAACACTCAGTTACGGGCCAGATGGTTGCGGTGCTTTCAGACTAACGCAAGTCCTCAAATAGTCAAGTTAGCCCTCGTTTTCCGGATGGCAAATGACAGGCTGCGGCAGTCCGTGGTTAGAAAACAGAAATTAGAACAGGCACCAAAAAGCTCAGCGACAACTAAGCAATTTTATCATGAAAGAGGAAGGCGGACAACCGACTTCAGGTTTTCTCTTTTTTTCGCAGCGGTTTTGAAGTATTATAAAATCTGGCGTGTATCAGGGTGTGTCGGAAAATGGCCAATGACAGCTGTTGGTAGCCTTTGTACCGCAATCTGTGCATAAATGGACAGTTATGAACTGCAGCGACAGTGGAGCCCTCGCGGATTCCGACAGGTCTTCCGGATGCACTGCTCGCTGATATTTTTCGATATACGTTAAACGCAAACGAAGTGAAGGAGAGTTTTCTTTGGCGAAAAACAATAATGAATACAATGACGCCTCCATCCAGGTTCTGGAAGGTCTGGAGGCGGTACGCAAGCGCCCGGGGATGTACATCGGCTCTACCGACAGCCGGGGCTTACACCATTTAGTCTATGAAATTGTTGACAATGCCGTAGATGAGGCGTTGTCCGGATTTGGGGATCATATCGAAGTTACTTTGAATGAAGACAACAGTGTGACTGTTTCCGACAGCGGACGCGGCATGCCAGTGGGAATGCACGCTTCCGGGATCCCGACTGTAGAAGTCATTTTCACTGTCCTTCATGCCGGCGGAAAATTCGGCCAAGGAGGCTATAAAACTTCCGGCGGTCTGCACGGAGTAGGGGCCAGTGTTGTCAACGCTCTTTCAAAGTGGCTGACAGTCACCATCGTTCGTGACGGGGTCGAGTATGAAGAACGCTTCGAAAACGGCGGACAGGCCGTCGGAACCTTGAAAAAACTCGGGAAGACGAAAAAGCCGAACGGGACCACGGTGACTTTTTTGCCGGATGAGACTATTTTCAGCACAATCCGCTTCTCCTATGAAGTATTGGCTGAGCGGCTGCGGGAGTCTGCTTTTTTACTGCGGGGTGTCAAGATTACATTGACCGATCTGCGGAGCGGGGAACCAACACAAGAAGTCTTCCACTTTGAAGAAGGTATCAAAGAGTTTGTTGATTACCTGAATGAAGAAAAAGATACACTGACACCGGTGATCTACTTTAACGGTGAGCGGGATGGGATCGAAGTGGAGATTGCCTTTCAATACAATGACGGCTATTCCGAAAACATCCTGTCCTTTGTCAATAATGTCCGTACCAGAGACGGCGGGACCCACGAAGCCGGTCTGAAAGCTTCCATGACGAAGGCCTTCAATGAATACGCCCGCAAAGTCGGCCTCTTGAAGGAAAAAGACCGCAACCTTGAAGGCTCTGACTTCCGTGAAGGACTGGCGGCAGTTTTATCTGTTCGAGTACCGGAAAACCTGTTGCAATTTGAAGGTCAGACAAAGGAGAAATTGGGGACACCGATTGCTCGTAATGCCGTTGATAATGTTTTAGGTGAACAGTTGGGCTTCTTCTTGCAGGAAAACAGTGAAATGAGCCAAATGCTGGTCCGTAAAGCAGTCAAAGCTCGAGAGGCCCGGGAAGCAGCCCGCAAAGCCCGTGAAGAAAGCCGCAGCGGCAAAAAACGCAAAAAAGGTGAATCGCTGCTTTCAGGAAAACTAACCCCGGCTCAATCCCGCAATCCTAAACGTAATGAGCTGTTTTTGGTGGAGGGGGATTCTGCCGGCGGCTCAGCGAAGCAGGGCCGAGATCGCAAATTTCAAGCAATCCTGCCGTTGCGTGGGAAAGTTATCAATACAGAAAAAGCCAAGATGCAGGATATCCTGAAAAATGAAGAGATCAATACTATGATCTATACCATCGGTGCCGGTGTCGGTCCCGAATTCGATATTGCCGACACTAATTACGACAAAGTCATCATCATGACTGATGCGGATACGGATGGCGCCCATATCCAGGTGCTGCTTTTGACCTTCTTTTACCGCTACATGAAACCCTTGATTGAAGCTGGTAAAGTCTACATTGCTCTGCCGCCACTGTATAAGGTTTCCCGCGGTGTCGGTCGCAAAAGTGTCACTGAATATGCCTGGACGGATGAGGAGCTGCAGTCGGTAATCAAAAAAGTCGGTAAAGGCTATATGCTGCAGCGCTATAAAGGGCTGGGGGAAATGAACGCCGAGCAGTTATGGGAAACAACGATGGATCCGGAGACCCGGACGTTGATCCGGGTGCGGATTGAAGATGCGGCCCAGGCAGAACGACGTGTGACTACTTTGATGGGAGACAAGGTGGAGCCCCGCCGCAAATGGATTGAAAGTCACGTTCAATTCACATTGGAAGAAGACGGCAGTATTCTGGATAAAAAAGAGGAGAACTCTGCTGCTACCGATCTTTATGATGAGGAGCGGACACAAGAGATCCAAGAGTCGCAAACCGCCGAGGCAGCTGCTGAAGCGGCAGCGCAGGAAATCAATTTGTTCGAATTGGATTGACGACTCTTTTTCTTTACAAGTATCTTGGTGACAGCTCGCTCCTTTTTTCGCTGGGGTGGGCGTCCGCTGATATTTGCCAGTCGGTATTTTTCAAATCCCGACTCTCAGCACACTTATGATCGGAGGCTTTTTTTTGGAACACAAACACAACATCCAGGAACTGACGTTGGAAGAGGTCATGGGTGACCGTTTCGGACGTTATTCAAAATATATCATTCAAGAGCGGGCGCTGCCGGATATCCGAGACGGGTTGAAACCGGTACAGCGGCGGATTCTGTTTGCGATGAACAAAGACGGCAACACATATGAAAAAGCATTCCGCAAGTCTGCAAAATCCGTAGGGAACATCATGGGCAATTACCATCCTCATGGTGACAGCAGTATTTACGAAGCCATGGTGCGGATGAGCCAGGATTGGAAGCTGCGACAAATCTTAATCGAAATGCACGGCAACAATGGGAGTATGGATGGTGATCCGCCGGCTGCGATGCGGTACACGGAAGCCCGCTTGTCCAAACTCAGCGGTGAACTTTTAGCAGATATTGATAAAGAGACAGTGGATCTGGTCTGGAATTTCGATGACACGGAAAAAGAGCCCACTGTTCTGCCGGCAAAATATCCGAATTTGCTGGTGAACGGCTCCACCGGGATCTCAGCCGGATACGCTACTGAGATTCCCACCCATAATCTGGCAGAAGTCATCGACGGGACGATTTATCTCATCGATCATCCCAATGCCAAATTGGAAAAAATCATGGAGTTCATCCCTGGTCCGGACTTTCCGACCGGTGGTATCCTGCAAGGCAAAGATGAAATCCGCAAAGCGTATGAGTCCGGCAAAGGCAAAGTCATTCTGCGTTCTGTAACAACCATCGAAGAGCTTAAAGGTGGCAAACAGCAGATTGTGATCACCGAGATCCCTTATGAAGTAAACAAAGCCAGTCTGGTGAAAAAGATGGATGAGATCCGACTAAACAAAAAAATCGACGGAATCGCTGAGGTTCGAGACGAAACAGATCGTACCGGCTTGCGGATCGTTGTCGAACTGAAAAAAGAAGCCAACGCCGAAGGGATTTTGAATTATCTCTTTAAGAACACTGAATTGCAGATCAATTATAATTTCAATATGGTGGCAATTGCTGACTTGCGGCCGGAACAAGTGGGACTTCTGCGAATCTTGAATAGCTACATCAGCCACCGGGAAGATGTCGTACTCCGACGCAGCCGCTTCGAACTCAACAAAGCTCAAAAAAGGCAGCATATCGTCGAAGGACTGATCAAGGCCCTCTCGATTTTGGATGAAGTGATTGCCACGATCCGCGGCAGTAAAGACAAAAAAGATGCCAAAAACAATTTGGTCATGCAACACGGCTTTACTGAAGAGCAGGCGGAGGCCATCGTGAACCTCCAGCTGTATCGTTTGACCAATACGGATATCACGGCTTTGCGGGCCGAAGCTGAAGAGCTGGCGCAAACTGTTACCGAGCTCAACAAGATCCTGACTGACGAAGGCGAGCTCAAGAAAGTCATCAAACAGGAATTGCGGGAAATCAAAAAACAATACGGCAATGATCGTCTCACCAAAATTGAAGATGAGATTACCGAAATTAAGATCGAAACTGAAGTCCTGGTGGCTCAAGAAGATGTTGTGGTATCGGTGACCCATGAAGGTTATCTGAAACGCAGCAGTCTGCGCAGCTATCAGGCGTCAAAACCGGAAGAGTTGGGGATGAAAGACGGCGACTTCGTCTTGTATACCGCTGAAGTCAATACCTTGGATCACCTGTTAATCGTCACAGACAAGGGGAATGTCATCTACCGACCGGTCCATGAACTGCCGGATCTGAAATGGAAAGATATCGGTGAACATATTTCACAAACCATGATGAATTTTGGAATTGATGAATCGATTTTACAGGTCTTCAGTTTCAAGGAACTGGATCCAAGTAAGAATTTTGTGCTGATCACCAAAAACGGTTTGATCAAGCAGACGAAGATGACGGAATTTGAGCCTTGGCGGACCTATAAGAGTCGTCCGTTGACAATGATTAAGTTCAAAGACGCAGAGGATGAACTGCTGGCTGTCTATCTTGTAGAAGCAGGCCGGGCAGAGGATGTCTTTCTGGTGAGTCATCAGGGCTTCGGATTGCGTTATCCGCTGGCTGAAGTACCGGTAGTCGGACCGAAAGCTGCCGGGGTCAAATCCATGAATTTAAAAGAAGGCGACTTTATTGTCAATGGCCTGCTGGTGCTTTCAGAGGGGGATACTCCGATTGTTATCGTCACTCAGCGGGGAGCTGTCAAACGGATGCTTGCTCAAGAACTCAATCAGCTGGGCCGCGCCAAACGGGGGCTGATGGTCCTGCGTGAATTGAAGAAAAATCCTCATCGGGTCCTTTATATGGGAATTGGAGAAGCGCGGACGCTGCTTTTACAGAATCAAAAAGGTCAGTTCACTGAAATCCAAACCGAAAGTTATCCGATCGGTGAGCGAACTTCCAACGGTTCCTTTGCAGTAGATGAAAAAGTCGGCGGCACACTGATTGCAGTGCATGAGCTGCGAGATCCTGCTTTACCGGTTAAGAACAACTAATCTGTTATACAATCTGTGTGGAATTTGCCGCTCTGTGTTACTACAGAGTGGCATTTCTTGTTTCATTACAAAACAAAGGAAAGCTTAAAAAAAGTCAAAGAAAAACAAAGGATGCACAAGCGATTAATAGCATTGTAAAGCTATTTCCTGTGTTTATATGACGATCCTTCGTGTTTTTTTGAGCAAGTTTCATGAAAAAACTTGCATTGGAAAAGATATGTGTTATACTATCTTCGTAAAGCTGTTACATAAATTGACAGCGGTTAATTAAGGAGGGTTCATTGATGGGAACTGCAACAAACGTTGAAGAAATGAACAAAACAGCCTGGGACGGTTTTAAAGGCAAACTTTGGAAAGAAGGAATCGACACCCGCGATTTCATTCAAGAAAACTACACACCTTATGAAGGCAGTGCTGACTTTTTGGCAGAACCGACAGCTGCAACGAACGAACTGTGGGGTAAACTGCAAGGCTTGCAAAAACAAGAGCGCGAAAATGGCGGCGTTCTGGACATGGAAGCAGATATCGTTACAGCAGCAAATGCTTACGGTGCCGGCTATATTGATGAAAGCTTAAAAGACGAAGAAAAAATCGTCGGTTTGCAAACTGACAAACCTCTGAAACGGGCCTTCATGCCTTACGGTGGGATCCGGATGGCCGAAGAAGCATTGGAAAGCTACGGCTACGATGTAAATCCTAAATACACTGAAATTTTCAATAAATACCACAAGACACATAACCAAGGTGTTTTCGATGTGTACACTCCGGAAATTCGTGCGGCTCGTCGTGCGAAAATCATTACTGGTCTGCCGGATACTTACGGCCGTGGCCGGATCGTCGGTGACTACCGTCGTGTGGCATTGTACGGTATCGATTATCTGATGGAACAAAAACAACATGACCATGCCAACACCGGCCATGGCCAATTTACCGAAGACGATATCCGCCTTCGTGAAGAAATTTCAGATCAATACAAAGCGCTGAAACGCATGAAAGAAATGGCTGCAGCATACGGTTGTGACATTTCCCGTCCGGCTGAAAATGCTCGTGAAGCTGTTCAATGGACTTACTTTGGTTACTTGGCTGCCATTAAAGAACAAAATGGTGCGGCAATGTCTATCGGCCGGATCTCTACTTTCCTTGATATCTACATCCAACGTGACTTGCAACGAGGATTGTTGAATGAAGATGAAGCACAAGAACTGATTGACCATTTGGTAATGAAACTGCGTATGGTGAAATTCGCTCGTATCCCTAGCTACAACGAATTGTTCTCAGGCGACCCGGTTTGGGCAACCTTGTCTATCGCCGGTATGGGTATGGACGGACGGACATTGGTAACTAAAAATGACTTCCGCTTCTTGCGCACGCTGCAAAACATGGGGCCTTCTCCAGAACCAAACATGACAGTTTTGTATTCTTCACGTTTGCCACAAGCATTCAAAGACTACGCTGCGAAGATCTCTATTGAAACTTCTTCAATCCAATACGAAAACGACGATGTGATGCGTCCGGTATGGCGTGACGACTACGCAATCTGCTGCTGTGTATCTGCAACCGAGACCGGTAAAGAAATGCAATTCTTCGGTGCTCGTGCCAACTTGGCAAAAGCACTGTTGTACGCAATCAACGGTGGTGTGGATGAAAAGAGCAAAACTCAAGTCGGTCCTAAATATCGCGGAATCACTGGCGACGATGCGTTGGACTTTAACGAAGTCATGGAAAAATATGACGACATGTTGGAATGGTTGGCAGGGATGTATGTCAATACATTGAACTGTATCCATTACATGCATGACAAATACTACTATGAAGCTGCTGAATTGGCATTGATGGATACCAACTTGAAACGGACCTTTGCAACTGGTATCGCCGGCTTCTCTCACGTAGTTGATTCTCTGGCTGCTATCAAATATGCAAAAGTTTACCCGGTTCGTGATGAAAACGGCTTGGCTATCGACTACAAGATCGAAGGGGACTTCCCTAAATACGGTAACGATGACAACCGTGCCGACGACTTGGCGGTTTGGCTGCTGAAGACCTTCATGGAAAAATTGGAACACTACCACACTTACCGTAACTCAGAACCGACAACCTCGATTTTGACAATCACTTCAAACGTGGTTTACGGGAAAGCAACTGGCGCATTGCCTGACGGACGTCCTGCTGGCGAACCATTGGCACCAGGCGCAAACCCTTCATACGGAGCAGAAACTCACGGGTTGCTGGCTTCATTGAACTCTCTGACTAAATTGCCTTATGAATTGGCACTTGACGGTATTTCCAATACACAAAGTATCAATCCTGATGCATTGGGTCATGACGAAGATGAGCAAATCGAAAACTTGACTCATGTGTTGGACGGTTACTTCGATCAAGGCGCTCATCACTTGAACGTGAACGTCTTCGGTAAAGAAAAACTGATTGACGCTATGGAACATCCGGAAAAAGAAGAATATGCAAACTTCACAATTCGGGTTTCCGGTTACGCAGTTAAGTTCATTGACTTGACTCGTGAACAACAATTGGATGTTATCAGCCGTACATTCCACGATCACATGTAAGCTGATTTAACGAACAAGCCCATAAAAGGCGGATGGACATTGTTCATCCGCCTTTTATTACAGCTATTGTTTGAAAGTTCACATATAGGAGCTGCTGTCGCCTCAGATTTGTTTATCCGGAAGTTTTGCAAACCGGAGCAAGAGGCGAAGGAACGAGCTGTCGACAGGTCTTTTTGAAAAGACGGACTCAGCAGCCAGTTTCTCAACCACTTAATCGCTCAATTTCGAAAACAGCCCACTGTCTTCGAATCATCATATAGGAGGATCAGATCGATGTCTGAGAAAACCAATCAAGAAGCGGTCTACGGTATCGTACATTCTACAGAAAGTTTCGGCTCTGTCGATGGCCCGGGTGTGCGTTTTATCGTCTTTTTACAAGGCTGTAAAATGCGCTGCCAGTTCTGTCACAATCCGGATACCTGGATGCTGCAAAATCCCAAGGCCCGCAAGCGTACAGCTGATGATGTCTTGGAAGAAGCGTTACACTACCAAAGCTACTGGGGCAAAAAAGGCGGCATCACTGTCAGCGGCGGCGAACCTCTTTTGCAGATCGACTTTCTGATCGATCTTTTCAAAAAGGCCAAAGCCCAAGGGATCAACACGACCTTGGATACTTGTGGACAGCCTTTTACCAGGGAAGAGCCTTTCTTCTCCAAGTTCAATGAACTGATGGAATATACCGACCTCTTATTATTCGATATCAAGCAGATCGATGAAAAGGCCCATAAAATGTTGACACGTCAGTCCAATAAAAGCATCCTGGATATGGCCCAGTACCTCTCTGAGATCAACAAACCGGTCTGGATTCGTCACGTACTGGTTCCTGAACGCAGCGATTATGACGAGTATCTGGTACGCTTGAATACCTTTATCCAAACACTGAATAATGTGGATAAGGTAGAGATCCTGCCGTACCATACGATGGGTAAATACAAATGGGAAGAACTTAATTTGGATTATCCGCTGGAAGGAATCTTGCCGCCGACAGAAGAACGAGTGAACAATGCTAAAAAACTGCTTCATACCGAAGATTATGTCGGATATTTGACCCGCTGACGGAATTACTGATAAAGGGAAAGAATGGTTTGATTCTTTCCCTTTTTTTGTTTATGATTATGAAGAACTCAACTAAAGGAGCGAACTTAAATTATGTCGAAAGTTTTGATTTTTGGACACCAAAACCCTGATACAGATGCCATCGGTGCAGCAATTGCTTTTGCTGAACTGCAAAAAGCCATGGATGTCGATGCCGAGGCGGTTGCCTTAGGGGAGCCTTCAGAGGAAACCCGCTATGCATTGGATCATTTTGGGTTGGCCGCACCGCGCGTGATCACAACCGTCAAACCTGAAACAGAAGCTGTGATGCTGGTGGATCATAATGAATTTCAGCAAAGTGTTTCAGATATTGCTGAGCTGAACATTTTGTCAGTAGTGGACCATCACCGGATCGCTAATTTTGAAACAGCAAATCCGTTGTACTATCGCGCCGAACCAGTAGGGTGCACCAGCACAATTATTTACAAGATGTATCGAGAAATGGAAGCGGAGATTAAAAAAGAAGTTGCCGGCATCATGTTGTCTGCCATCATTTCTGATACGCTCTTGTTCAAGTCGCCTACCTGCACGCCGGAAGATGTCAATGCGGCGGAAAAACTGGCGGAAATCGCAGAAGTGGATCTGGAAAGCTATGGTCTGGCGATGTTGAAGGCTGGTACCAATCTGGCCGATAAGTCAGCTGAAGTTCTGTTAGATCTGGATGCAAAAAGCTTTCCGATGGGAGATGAAACTGTCCGTATCGCACAAGTCAACACAGTCGATCTGAAAGAGGTCTTTGACCGTCAAGCGGAATTGGAAGCAGCGATGAAAGCAGACAGCGAAAAGAACGGATATGATCTGTTCCTGCTGATTGCTACCAATATTTTGGATAGTGACTCTGAACTGTTGGCAATCGGTGAACCAATTGCTAAAGTCGAAGCAGCTTTCAATACAAAATTGGTAAACAATCGCGCGTTCCTGCCGGGAGTCGTTTCCCGCAAGAAGCAAGTGGTTCCGCAACTGACAGCAGCTTTTAACAGCTGATACAGATTGTCGGACAGAACTGATAAGTATCCGGCGGTGGACTTATTGCAGTTGTCAGAGCCGCTGGAATCAGGGCGTGTCTGAAAACGGCGTTGGCGATAGCTTTTTAGTCTTTTTTTACCGTTATCGGTGTCGGGAATGTTCCGCTGCGGCAGCACTGATTAAGCAGGCCTTCGCTTTGTGACTCCGGTAAAAGGCCCTTAAAATCTGAACGCTGCCGAAGTTTCCCGAATCCATTGATTTTCGTTGCCGGCATATTCCTGCCTAATAGAGAAAATATCCGAGCCGTTCCATATCCTGTTGCCCGCTGTTGTCTTCAATGACAACCAGTGAATTCTCGTCGATGGCCTGTGTTTCTTTCAAAGAAAACCTGCAGGCCATCAGACATCGAGAGCAGTGCAGGATCGAAAACGGCTCGTTTTTTTTTGCGGAAATAGATTCATATGAAGGAGTTCTTGTCATGAAATTGGTTTGTGATGTATCAGATAGCAAAAGAAACAGCTTGGCGCAACAACCGATCTTTGGTAGGCTGACGGATTTTTTATACCGAAATCAGCAAGTGATCTTGCGGGAGCTGGTCAAGGAGTTCCCGCAAGCCGGTTTTGCCAAGTATTTGGAATCATGTATCGAGGCGGGGTTGATCCTGCGTAAGGATCGCCGGTATCAGCTGGCCTTACCGGTTTTTTCCGGCAAAGAACAGGCAACTTTGCTGTCGACAGAGGCTGCGCAAGCGTTTTTGCAGTCCGGTAAAACTAAAAATGCCGCTGAACTCAGTCTTCTCTTTGAAGCTGCGCGGCGCCGTGCAACCAGAGGATTCGATCCGTACTATCTGGAAGCTGACGTCGAACTGCTGCGTTTTGCTCATGTCGAGGATGAAGCGTTGATTTTAGCTTCAGCCAGTGTCGGCGACTTGCAAGTCGAAGATCTGGCCGGCTATTTTGCTGCCAACAGAAGAGTGGTTGAGCCGTCGGTATTTGCCAAAATGCGACGTTTGCTGGGGGATGTTGATGAAGACTATTTCATGCAGCAGATAGGCTGGATCGTCAGTCGGATCACTCGCGGCAAGGTGCCCCGACAAACGATTTTTCTTGAGACACTGCTGTCAACGGGAATCGTCGCAAAGACTGCGGAGGGACTTTTTACTATGGAAATCCCTTGTTTGGTAAAAGGTGATGTGACAGGCCAGTCTACGCTTTCGGACAAAACCACAGCGAAATCTCATTTTGAGGAGATGTCCCTGTATAGCGAACTTTGTAAAGACTGTTGTGGCGGCTTGCAACAATGGTTTGTCAAAATCAAGTAAGCTTTTGAAAAATATTGGTATCTAAAATGATAAAATATTAAGTGTTATTATTGTTAATCTCATAAATGCATGATAAACTTTAATTAGCAAGTGAACCCGTAGGAAAAACGTCCCCTATCCGGAAGCCGTGAAAGACTTCATCGTTAAAGGATCGTTTGCTCACCGGTTGATAACAGACGCGAATCAAAGGAGGCATTTATTTTGGAAAAGTTACAGAATAACACAACAAAGATGCAGGAAACGAGACGGGAAAACGGTGATTTGATCACTTTTGTCTCGATGGTGGAAGTTGAAAAAGCCCGCAGAGAATTGAAATTGAGTCAAATCGATGAAGCGAATTTCTCTGATGCAGAGATTGTTTTGGCGATCCAGAAGCAAAAAGAAGTCAATGCTTCAACCGTGGTGCCGATTATTTTAGATTGGCTGGTGGAAGCCAATTTCATCGTCTCCGGTTCCCAGGCCGCAGCTTATATCCGAAAAAACGGAAAATACGCTGTCGAAGGGTTTCAATACAAGACCATCGGCGAAATGGATTTTGACAGCAATGGCAACTACTACCTGGTGATTGCTTCCAGTACCCGTAAAAAAATGGAATGTATCTACAAAGTATATACAAATGGAGAAATCAAAGAGCTGGTAGTCGAAGCCTGACACGAATGCAAGTGAAAACGGCTGCCTGTGAGATATTGTTACCAAAAAAGGTCATTGAATCCCCTGCGATCACAGCGGGATTCAATGACCTTTTTTTCGTTTGTTAATATTCGGGGTGAGAAGGGAGGAAGGTTTGAGTTGTGCAAAGCGGTCGTTGAATGCTCGTGAGACCGGCTCGGCTCAGTTACTTGAACGAAAAAACGCCGGAACAAGAAGTTCAGCGGCGTTTTGAATGTGGATCCGATAGCGGGCTGTAATTCTCAAAAGAGTGAAGTCTCCTAAAAAAAATCAGGTTTTTTCTTGTTTGCGAAGCTGTACCCAAGTGAACAGAGTCAAAAAGCCGATGTTGAAAACAGCTGCGAAGATACTGCCGAAATTCGGTAGTATGAATTCTGCCATAAAAACACTGTAGATCACACTGGCCAGATACATCAACATGTTCACAGCCATCAGGAAAGCCAGCAAATAGAATTTACGATTATTCAAAAATGTGATTAAAAAAAACAGCATGGCGATGAGTGTGATCAAAATCTGTAAACCGGCCGCCAATATATAGAAGAAAGATTGCGGATCGAAAACTAGCAGAAAAGTGCGCAGCAGTAATATGATGTAGGCAAAAAAATAAAAGGTGGAGGCTTCACGGAACGAATCGTTGCCGATGCGCTTGTAGTACCACCACAAAAAACCGCTGAAAATTGTGGCGAATACGATGAAAAGATGGTTGAAGAGCAGAGACAGTGCTCCTTCGTCAAAAAAATCGGTTTGCAACAGTCTGGTTTCCAAAAAATCGACAGCGTAGCGGTTAGCAAGCAGCAAGTAAAGGAAAAAGAAAGCGACAGCGGCAAAACCACTGGTCACTGTGAGTAGTCCGAAGCGATTATCGGTTGTTGACGGATGGTTCATTTCACGACCTCAGTTCCTGAGAATTTTATATTAAAATAATAACAAAACGATAAGCGAATGTCGATAGCATCTAATAAGAAAGCTGGAAAAACAGTATAAAATTAACTATTATCTTGTCATATATGTTATTTTAGAGAATCCTTTCCACGATTGCGTACTTTCTTCGTCCAAAAACCGCCGGAGATATATTTGGGTTCATATGAGATAACAAAAGCTCGTTCTTCGATTTCTTTAATCAAACGATAGAGCTCCTGTTCATTTTTGCGAGCGGAGAGGATTTCCAGCAAAATTCGTTCCCCCTCTAAACCGTGGGCCGCACTTTGGGTGACACCATAACCGTGAGCGCGGAGGGTGGCCGGCATCTGTCGATCTGCTTCACTGTCGGAAGGCAGGATCACAGTTACCATGATATAACCCAGTGCCAGCCGGTCTTCAATTTTGATGCCGACGCTGATGCCGACAGCGTAGCCCAATGCGTAGACTAAAAGGTTAAGGGGATTATCCAAACGATCCAGGACCAGCGATAGTCCCAAGATGTAAACGGTGATTTCCACCATACTCAGCAAAGGGGCAATCACCCGGTAACCTTTCATAGTCAATAGAAACCGTAGTGTATTCAAAGTGACATATACGAAATTGATCCCGAAGATCATAAGCAGCATTTTTACATCCAAAATCGTCACACTCCTTTTCTTTCACATTACTCTATGCGGCCGCTAATGACAATCAAAGCGCCTTTTTCAGAAAATAGGTATGGATATTCCTGTAAAATCCGTCAGAATGCTGTTTGTGCCTTAAAATGAAGAATCCACTGCTGCTAAAATCATGGGGAAGTCATTTTGTGTTATTTTCTTAATAAAATATGGCGTTTGCTACATAAAATTTAATCAATTAACATAAGTTTGAAAAAACGTCAACAAGAAACATTCTGAAAATTGTTAAAAGTCGAAAAAACCTTTACACATGCATGTAAGCGATTTATTTACGAATGATTTAGATGCTGAATAAATAATGGATTTTCGGATAAAGAACAATTTTTTCTTTTTTCGAGGTTTATCCTTTTCAACAATTAAGATTGTGTTATTATTATATTAGAAAACGTCGGTTCCCGCTGATAAGGATGGCTGTGAAGGTTTTCCGGGGGGATTTTCGTTTTGAACAGAAACACGTAGAAAGAAAGGGAAATGGTATGGTTGAGGAAATTGAAGGACAGGTACTCGAAGCAGAAGCCAGGTTTTTATCCGGTGAAAATTTCTACGCCCAGCATTTCTTGGGATGTCACAAGCTGGCAACTGGTGCCTTTGTTTTTCGGGTGTGGGCGCCCAATGCCCAACAAGTATGGCTGGTAGGAGATTTTAACGCTTGGGATGATTCGCTGCCGATGAAGCGACGGGAAGCCTCCGGAGTTTGGGAAATTGTTACGGATGCCGTGACGACGGGACAGTTGTATAAATTTAAAGTTCGGCAGGCAAATGGCCGCGAGATTTTCAAGATCGATCCCTTTGCTGTTTTTTTTGAAAAACGACCGCACGATGCAGCCGTTGTCTACGACGTTGCTGAAAAAAAATGGAAAGATGGGCTGTGGACAGGGCGAAAAAAACGCTCCAATCAGTTTAAACGGCCGTTGAACATTTATGAAGTCCATGCCAGCTCTTGGAAACACCATGAGGATGGCACCCCGTATTCCTTTTCAGACTTGACTCGCGAGTTGGTTCCTTACGTGAAAGAAATGGGTTACACCCATGTCGAGTTCATGCCTCTGATGGAGCATCCGTTGGGAATGAGTTGGGGCTATCAGCTGATCGGCTATTTTGCGTTGAGCTCCTATTATGGTACGCCGGAAGAATTTCAGGATTTTGTTGAGGCCTGTCATCTGAACAACATCGGTGTACTGGTGGACTGGGTTCCGGGACACTTTTGTATCAACGATGATACCTTGCCTTATTATGACGGCACGGCTACGTTTGAGTATGAAGACCCGGATCGAGCGAAGAATATTCGCTGGGGATCAATCAATTTTGATCTCGGTAAGCCGCAAGTCCAGAGTTTTCTGATTTCCAGTGCTTTATTTTGGATCGAGATGTACCATTTGGACGGAATCCGGGTGGATGCTGTCTCAAGTATGTTATATCGGGATTATGATGAGGGTCCTTGGACGCCCAATCACGAAGGCGGAAACCGTAATTTCGAAGGGTACTATTTCCTGCAGAAGCTAAATGCTGTTGTGAAACTGGCTCATCCGGAAACAATCATGGTGGCTGAAGAATCCTCTTCGGAAACCAAGGTTACCGGGATGATCGAAACCGGAGCTCTGGGCTTTGATTATAAATGGAATATGGGTTGGATGAACGATGTGCTGCGGTTTTATGAGATGGATCCGATCTATCGTAAGGATAATTTCAACTTATTGACATTTTCATTCATGTATATGCTGAACGAAAATTATATTCTGCCGCTGTCCCATGATGAAGTCGTTCACGGGAAAAAGAGCTTGATGCACAAAATGTGGGGCGATCGCTACAAACAGTTTTCACAACTGCGGAATCTGTTTACCTATATGATTACCCACCCCGGCAAAAAGCTTCTCTTCATGGGAAGCGAATGGGGTCAATTTCTGGAATGGAAGTATGATCATGGTCTCGAATGGGTAGATCTGCATGACGATTTTAATCATAAGATGCAGCACTTTACCGCCGTCTTAAATGAGCTTTATAAAACCGAAAAGGCCCTTTGGGAGCAGGAAGGCGGTTGGGAGACCATCGAAATCATCGATGCCGACAATACTGACGATTGCGTTCTCTCCTTTATCCGCAAAGGGAAAACCAAAAAAGACTTTCTGGTGGTGGTGTTGAATCTGGCACCTGTAGAGCGCCAAAACTTCGCTGTGGGGGTTCCGTATCCCGGCTCGTATACTGAGGTACTGAACACAGAGATGGCGGAATTCGGCGGAACTTGGACGAAAAACAATCCTGACAGCCAGACTAGCGCTGTTTCTTTCAAGCAGTTCGATTATCAGATTAATACGATTCTGCCGGCACTAGGGGCTTTGATCATTCGTCCAAAAGAGATCAACACCCGAAAACCAGCGAAAAAGGCCTCGGGAAATACCGCAAAAAGCAAAAAAACGACTGCTGAAGCAGCAGATAACGACTAATACGAGAGGGGGAAAGGTGAGATTTTTCACCGAAGAAATGAAGACAGAAATGTTAGCCATGATCCTGGCGGGAGGTCAAGGGACCCGTTTAGGAAAGCTCACCAAAAACATCGCCAAACCGGCAGTGCCGTTTGGGGGACGTTACCGAATCATTGATTTTACCTTGAGCAATTGTGCCAATTCCGGTATCAAAAATGTCGGAGTTGTCACTCAGTACCAACCATTAGCCCTGAATAATCATATCGGCAATGGCGCCAGCTGGGGGTTGGACGGAATTAATTCCGGTGCCACGATCTTACAGCCGTACTCCAGTTCGGAAGGCAGCAAGTGGTTTGAGGGGACCGCCCATGCCATTTACCAAAATATCGCTTATATCGATCAAATGGATTCTCAATACGTACTGGTTTTGTCCGGTGACCATATTTATAAAATGGATTACGAGGAAATGCTGGAAAATCATAAGAAAAACAATGCGTCGTTGTCTGTTGCCGTGATTGAAGTGCCGCTTCACGAAGCTTCCCGGTTCGGAATCATGAATACCGATGAAAACGATCGGATCATCGAGTTTGAAGAAAAACCGGAAGAGCCGAAAAACAATCTGGCTTCCATGGGGATCTATATCTTTAACTGGGGCCGTCTGCGCAACGTTCTGATGAACAGTTACAGCAAAGACGGGCAGATGATCGATTTCGGGAAGCACGTGATTCCTTCTTATTTGGAAAGTGGCGAAAATGTTATCGCCTACCGCTTCCAAGGTTATTGGAAAGATGTCGGGACTATCGACTCGCTTTGGGAAGCCAATATGGAGTTCATTGAGCAGGACATGGAACTGGATATTCGTGACAAATCCTGGCGGGTGTACTCGAAAAATCCGATCTCTCCGCCGCATTTTTTGACAGCTACCGGCTCAGTCAAAGATTCACTGATCACTGACGGCTGCTACATTGCCGGAGAAATCTCTCACACGATTCTCTCAGAAGATGTGCAGGTAAAAGAAGGTTCGCAGATCAGCGACAGTGTCATCATGCCGGGTGCAACGATTGGTAAAAATGTTCGTATCCATCGGGCAATCGTTGGGGAAAATGCCATCATCGGTGACAACGCCGTGATCGATGGGACCGATGAGATCGCCGTAGTGGGTTATTCAGAAGTGATTGGAGTGACTGTTGATGAGAACTAATAAAATGTGTGCGATCCTGGGTAATCTGAACCGCTTTAAAGAGCTGTTGCCTTTGACCGACAAACGGCCGCTGGCGACACTGCCTTTTGACTGCAAGTATCGTTTGATCGATTTTAATTTGTCCAGTATTGTGAATGCCAATATCAATACAGTGTTTATGGTGTTCAACGAGGATGAGACTCAGTCGGTATTCGATCATATCGGCGGCGGTAAAGAGTGGAATCTGGACGGTGTTCAAAATCGCTTTTTCATCCACGTTTATCAGGATTTTCTCAAACGTAAAGCGGAAGACAAGCACTATTACGATACGGTGATCGATTATCTGCAAAAATCCAAGTCTGAATATACGGTCTACATGGGCAGTAAAATGCTGTGCAATATCGACTTGCGGGCCTTGCTGAAGATCCATCAGATGCAGGCCAACGATATGACAGTCGTATATAAACGTGTTGGCAAAGACAACATCCATCCGAGTGATGTTCTTTTGGAAGTGGCAGAAGACGGCAAGATTCAAAAAGCTGTTACCGCCCGGGAAACGATCCTGGGGGAAGTCAACAACTTGTGTGCGGATATTTATATCGTGCAAACGCAAGCTTTGATTGAAGCGCTGCGTAAAGGACAAAACGAAGGCGAATCTGTCAACATGGAGACCTTCCTGCGTTCAAAAATCACCGAAGTCAACAGCTCCAGCTATGAGTATACAGGCTATCTGAGTAATATTTACGACATGAAAACTTACTATCAGGCAAACATGGACATGTTGGATACGCAGAAATTCAATTCTCTCATGTACTCGAGTCAAAAAATCTATACCAAATTGAAAAATGAAGTACCAACTTACTATTCCGAAGCCTCCGATGTGGAAAACAGCCAGTTTGCCTCCGGTAGTGTCATCGAAGGTCATGTGAAAAATTCATTGGTTTCCCGTCAAACGCAGATCGAACCGGAAGCGCAGGTGGAGTCCGCGATCCTGATGGCAAACAATCGAATTGGTGAAGGTGCAGTCGTCCGTTATGCGATTTTGGATAAGAATGTGGTGGTGGAGCCGGGCGTGAAAATCATCGGTACCAAAGAAGAACCGATTGTTCTGAAAAAAGGCAGCCATGTGATTTCGGACATTTATGGAGGCGAATAACGTGAAAGTCTTGTTTGCGGCAGCAGAATGCGCACCCTTCTTTAAAACCGGCGGATTGGGAGATGTAGCCTTTGCGCTACCCAAAGAGTTGGTCAAGAAAAAAATAGATTGTCGAGTGATTCTGCCCTTCTATCAAAAAATGCCGGCAGCGTATCAAAAACAATGTGAAGATCTTTTCGACTTCACGGTTCGCGTTGGTTGGCGCAGCCAGTATTGCGGCTTGAAACGGCTGGTTCTGAATGATGTGACCTATTATTTCATTGACAATCAGTATTACTTTGGTCGGGATGGGATCTATGGTTACGGAGATGACGGCGAACGCTATGCTTTCTTTCAACTGGCTTTGATCGAGGCGATGGAGCGTTTGGAATTTATTCCGGATGTGCTGCATGCCAATGATTACCACACGGCTATGATTCCGTTTCTCTTGAAGGAAAAATACCGTTGGATCCAGGCCTACAAGAAAATCCGAACCGTGTTGACGATCCACAATATCGAATTTCAGGGCTGGTATGATGGCGGCAAGCTGGCAGATTGGTTCGGCGTCGGCATGGAGCGCTATGAAGACGGTACTGTTCAGATGAACAACTGCTTGAACTTCATGAAGGCGGGAATCTTATATGCCGATCGTGTGAATACAGTCAGCCCCTCCTATGCTGAGGAAATCAAAACACCGGAATTTGGCGCAGGTCTGGATGTCATTTTGCGGATGGAAGCCGGGAAACTTTCAGGGATCTTAAACGGGATTGATTACGATTTGAACGATCCGGAGACCGACCCGCTGATCTTGCATCATTTTTCTGTCAATGACCTCAGCGGTAAAGCGGCGAACAAAGCCGAATTACAAAAACAAATGGGGCTGCCGGTGAAAGTAGAGGTGCCGTTAATGGCGGTTGTCAGCCGCCTGACTCGTCAAAAAGGGTTCCATCTGCTTTTAGAGGAGCTGCCGAATCTTTTGCTGCAGGATGTACAGTTGGTGCTGCTGGGTACCGGAGACCCCGATTTTGAACAAGGTTTTCGTTATTTTGCGGAAAAACATCCTGACAAGTTGGCCGCAAGTATTTCTTTTGATGTCAAATTGGCGCAGCAGATGTACGCAGGGGCGGATATCTTCTTGATGCCGTCAGCTTTTGAACCTTGCGGACTGTCTCAAATGATGGCGATGCGCTACGGTACATTGCCGGTCGTTCACGAAATTGGCGGGCTGAAGGATACGGTGATTCCTTTCAATCCGGTGACGGGTACAGGTACCGGATTTGGTTTCAATGATTTTTCCGGTTATCAATGTATGAAGGCGATGGAAAAGGCAATTTCGTTGTATCATGAGTCCGACACTGCCTGGAAACGTCTTATGAAACAAGCGATGGAGACAGATTTCAGCTGGGAAACTGCCAGTGACGAATATTTGACACTTTACCGCAATCTTGCGTGAACTAAAATAAGATAAGTGAACCGAATAATGGCGACGGGTCTTTAGACTGCAGCATAACAACGGCAGGTTTGGACGGAACGAGAGATAAGAAGAGGTCTTCTTTTTGAATGCCTCTGATTATTTCCAGTGAGTTCCGTCTCAGCTGTCTGTTGGCGGGTAGTCGGAAAGATTCGTCACCATTTTTTCGAAAACCTGTACGTTTAAAAATACAGCAGCCGATTTTTTTGAAGACGTGTATGATTTCAGAAAAGGCAAGCGACGAACCTCGGACAATTGGAGTGATGAAAATGACAATGACGGTAAAAGGGTTTCAAAAAGAGTTGAAACAACGGTTGAAAGAAAAATATGCGATGGACATCAAGGATGCCTCACCGCAGGAATTGTTTTATGTATTGGGAAGTGTGGTCAAAAAGTATTATTCCAATGCCTGGACAGATACCTGGAAAGATTATCTGACGGCGGAGCAAAAACAGGTTTATTATTTTTCCATTGAATTTCTGCCGGGGAAAATGCTGAAAAGCAATCTGTTAAATCTGGGAATCCTGGATACGGTTACTAAAGGATTGGAAGAACTGGCAATCGATCTGGATGATCTGGTTGCAGTGGAAAAAGACATGGCATTAGGCAATGGCGGATTGGGACGACTGGCCTCCTGTTTTATGGATTCCATCGCTTCTTGCGGGTTGCCCGGCAACGGTAACGGCATCCGCTACGATTACGGTTTGTTCAAGCAGCGCTTTGTTGACGGCTATCAGGTCGAACTGCCGGATGAATGGCTGCGCACGGGAAATATCTGGGAAGTTCGAAAAGATTCCAAGGCAGTCGATGTCCGTTTCGGAGGCAACGTTTGGATGAAAGAAATGGCAGACGGCAGTTTGAAACCAGTCTATGAAAATGTGCGGACATTGCGAGCAGTTCCTTATGACACTGCGATTTTGGGCTATCAAAATCAAATCGTCAATACGCTGCGTCTGTGGAGTGTCGAAATCCCGGCATCCGAAGAGGATAAGTACCGCAGTATTGAAGACCGCCGTCAATTTGAAGATCTGACGGCCGTTTTATATCCTGATGATTCCAACGAACGGGGGCGACTGGTCCGTTTGGCACAGGAGTACTTTTTCGTTTCGGCAGGTGTGCAGAGTATCATGCGCTATTTTAAAAAGCTCAACAAGCCGCTGAATTTATTGAATGAGTATGTGGCGATCCATATCAATGACACTCATCCGGCTTTGTGTATTCCCGAAATGATGCGGATCTTGATGGATGAGTATGACATGAGGTGGGAAAAAGCTGTTTCTGTTACCACCAAAGTCATGAGCTACACCAACCACACCATCATGGCTGAAGCTCTGGAGAAATGGTCCGTGGAACTGATGAAGACTTCACTGCCGCGGATGTATCAGATTATTGAGGAATTGGATCGGCGCTTCGTCGAGGAGTACAGTCGCTTCCATGATGAAGATTTGATCCAGCGCACCCGGATTATCCAAAATGGTCAAGTCCATATGGCACACTTGTCGATCATTTACAGCCACAGTACCAATGGCGTTGCCAAGCTGCACTCTGATCTGTTGAAAGAAGTCGTCCTGCACGATTTTTACGTCTTGTTTCCTGAGCGTTTCAACAATAAGACCAATGGTATCGCACAGCGGCGGTGGTCTCAATTGTCCAATCCGGCATTATCCAACGTGTTGGACGAAACGATCGGCACTAGTTGGCGCAAAGACAGCGGTGATTTGAAGCTGTTGAAGAATTACGCAGAGGATGCGTCAGTTTTGCAAAAGCTGGCAGCTGCAAAATATGCCAATAAAGCAGCGTTGGCCCGTTATATCAAGGAAACGACTGATATTGAAGTCTCGCCGAATGCCATTTTCGATGTCCAGATCAAACGTTTGCATGCTTATAAACGACAATTGTTGAATCTGCTGCATGTCTTGAAACTGTATTTTGATTTGAAGGATGACCCGCAAAAGGAAATCAATGATCGGGTCTTTATCTTCGGTGCCAAGGCAGCGCCGAGTTATAACTATGCCAAGTCCATCATTAAGGCAATCAACGAATGCGCAAACTTGATCAATAACGATCCGGATATCAACGGCAAACTCAAAATCGTCTTCATGGAAAACTACAACGTAACGCTGGCGGAACACATCATTCCTGCAGCTGACGTCAGTGAGCAGATCTCATTGGCCTCCAAAGAAGCTTCCGGTACCAGTAACATGAAATTGATGCTGAACGGTGCGATTACGATTGCAACACTGGACGGTGCCAATGTTGAGATCCGTGATGCAGTTGGTGATGAGAACATCGTGATCTTTGGACTGACTGAAGAAGAAGTATATGCCTATTACGAAAACAATGACTATTCGGCTCTGAAGCTCTACGAAGCGTCGCCGGTGTTGCAACGCGTGCTGAATGCCTTCATCGATGGGACGATCCCGAATATTCATTTTGAAGGACAGGAAATTTATGATTCGCTTTTGAAGTACAACGATGAATACTTCCTACTGCGGGATTTCCAGTCTTATGTAGAAGCACAGGCAAAAATCGATCGTCTCTACTCGGAAAAAGCTCGCTGGCAGGAAATGAGTCTGATCAATATTGCCAATGCCGGACGTTTTTCATCCGATGATACGGTTATGCGCTATGCAGATGATATCTGGCAGATCGAGCCGGTGGCCACCTTCTCAAAGAAAAAGAGGTAAGGCAATGGGTAAAATTTATTTCAATCCGTGGCAGACGGAATTCAAAGATCCCTTCGGCGCAGTTGTCGAAGGGGCCTTCGTCCGCTTTGCCATCCAGGCAGAAGACCCGGGAATTGCCCGGATCTTTTTGATCATCGCCCGTGAAGGGGAGGATGCGCACCGAATCCAAATGGAACCTGGCGAAGATGGGTTTTATGCCTTCGAATTCTTTTTCAACGACGGCAAAGGATTATACTTCTACCATTTTGAGTTGGAATATATGGCTAACAACCAACAGCGGTTTATCCGTTATTACTGTTGGAGCGGAGAAAATGGTCACGGCCACTTGGTAGATCAGTTGGAGGAAATCAAAGATTATCAGGTGACTTGTTTTGAAAAGGCTGAGACACCGCCGGACTGGTATCGTCAGGCTGTCTTTTATCAGATTTTCCCTGATCGTTTTCACAACGGCAATCCGGAGGGACGGATCAACTCTCCAAAACCAAATACGTTTTTATACGGGAAAACCACGGATGAGCCTTTATATGTAAAAGACAGTGAAGGTGAAATCCTGCGCTGGGACTTTTACGGTGGTAATTTCGCCGGTATCAAAGAAAAGATCCCCTATTTAAAAGAACTGGGCGTCAATGCCTTGTACCTGAATCCGATTTTCGAAGCCCGCAGCAATCATCGGTACGATACGGCGGATTATATGAAAGTGGACAGCGTTTTGGGTACTGAAGAAGAGTTTGCCGAATTATTGGAGCTGCTGCATGGGGAAGGCTTTCACGTGATTTTGGATGGGGTTTTCAGCCATGTAGGGCGCAACAGCCGCTATTTCAACTATGACGGTGCTTACGGAGACAATGTGGGGGCCTATCGCAATATTCAAAGCCGCTATTTTCCCTGGTTCACGTTCACTTCCTACCCCAATGAGTACCGCTCCTGGTGGGGAGTGAAGGATTTGCCGGAGGTGGATAAGCACAACGAAGAGTTTCAGCATTTTATTTATGGAAAAGATGGTGTCTTGAGTAAGTGGAATACTCTGGGAGTGGACGGCTGGCGTTTGGATGTTGCGGATGAACTGCCGGATGGCTTTATCGCAGGCATTCGAAAAAATCTTGATTCCTTTGAAGAACAAGTGCTGCTGGGCGAAGTATGGGAAGACGCGTCAAATAAGATTTCGTACGGCGTCAGACGTCAGTACATCCTGGGAAATCACCTGCAAGGAGTAATGAATTATCCCCTGCGAACAGCGACGATCGCATTATTGACTGAGAATTGTTCGCCGGAAAGTGTGGCGTTGGATTTTACCCGGCTGCAGGAAAATTACCCCAAAGATGTCTTTTATAACAGCTTGAATAATGTCGGTACCCACGACACTGAGCGTATTTTGACCCAATTGGGGGGCAATCGTGACAAGCTTTCGTTGGCTTTTGGTTTGTTGGTATTGTTTCCCGGGGTTCCCTGTGTGTATTACGGGGATGAAGCCGGTCTCACCGGCGGCAAAGACCCGGACAATCGCAAATTCTTTCCTTGGGAGACGATTGACGAGACGTGTTATCAAGCTTGTCGAAAATGGCTGCAGCTGCGGCGGGAAAATCCGCTTTTGCAGACTGGTGAATTCGATTTAATTTTCAGCGAGAAATTGTTCGGTATCTTGCGTTATGATGAGGAATCGTTCATTCTAGCCGTTTTGAATCCGCTGGATGTTGATGTGGTGGTCAATGCCGCTGAATTTGCCAGCTATCGACAGCTGCCATTAAGCCGGGAACAATTGGAGGAACTGCTGGACGGTCAATTTATTATGGCGAACCATTCCTATGTGGTGAAAGGTCAGTTCAAGTAGAGAATCGGACGAAATGCCCGCCAACCGTGAAGTTTTATGATAGAATGAGGGAAATCAGAAACAAAGGATGACGATCATGAGCAACTATTCAGATATCAGCCGGAAGCATTATCGATTTCCGGCGTATAAAGATGATGAAGGAGTCAAGATCCAACGGGAAGAAAAGCGTAATCTTTTTGCCCACGACCGCAGCTGGCTGATCACCGAAGAAAAAGTCGGTGAACGTCAGCCAGAACCGGTGGATCGTCGGCGGGAGAGTGCTTTTTCTAAACGAACGGAAGCCACTGAGCGTACGTTGCGGCGGTCACGACGGGAAACGTTGGAAAAACAGGGGCTGACCATCAATCAGAAAAAGGAACTGAAAAAACACCGGGACAATCTGCCGGATTACAGCAGAAAGACGCCGGTGGAAGTTGATGCAGCCGGGCGCACATCACTTTTTGGCAAGGAGCCGCGCACTTCTTCACTGAGAAATCCTTCCGGTAAGGGTGAGCATGCTTCCGGAGAGGGTTCTTTGAAGCGCCAGTATTCCGGACGTTCCTATTTTGTACCGAAATACATCCCCGCCTCGGTGATCCCGGACAAAAAAGCGGGAGCGATTTCCAAAGCAGAACTGCTGGCTGCGATGGAGAAACCAAAAGACAGTTTTTTAACCTTTGATAACGAAACCGCGGCTTATCAGGAGAAAAAAGAGGACACACCATCTGTCAGCAAATTTCCCGCTGAAGAAATAAGTGCTGATTCTGCTCACGAGGAGCAGGCAGCCGCAAACGGATCAGAACGGCGGCGCAGTGTATTGGATCGCAGCTTGTCGGGGATGATTGAAGAAGAAGCGGAAGTTGCAGATAAAAACAGCTACTTTAAAAGAAAAGATCAGTGATACTGATCTCTTTTATCAGGGTGCGTTTGAAGCTGCCGAGAATTCAAAAACATTTTTCGAAATGCAGGATGTCGGTTTTTGGGACACGCTCTGAAAATCTGAAGTAAGGCAGGGAACATGATGGAATCCTATGAGACACAAATGGATAAACTGAAGGCCGGCGAACTCGACCAGATTGAGGTTTCCCATGAGCAGTTCATGCTGTTTCGAGAAGCTTGGCTGAAACGGGAGGACCGCAAGTACTTCGTTGGAGAAGCGCATCACCAAGGTGGAGTCACCTATCGTTACGACCCGACGGTACTGTGATTGAAAAAGGCCGGGACTTATAAAAAGAGGCAGGAATTTCCCTTATCAGGGGAATCTTCCTGCCTTTATTTTTGGTGGATAAGCGGAAGCAAGCGGCTCTCAGTAATCTGGCCACTAAGATATGAGACACGACTTTATTCAATGGTGATCATCATTTTTTTGATCCAGCCACAAGAGAATCATATTTGCCAGCCAATCCAGAGCAATGCCGATGATGATCCCTGTGAGTAGGCCGAACAACAAGTTTTCCAGGATCAATCCGATCCCCAGTCCGGCCATGATTCCGATGAAATTGAACTCTCCATCAAATGGTTTTCTTTTCATCATGACACCAACTTTCAGAATTACGGTTCGGTAAGGAGCGTCACGTGGTCCCGATGCCCCTGTTTTGTATAGTTTAGCATATCGTCAGTGAGACAATGATACAGTTTTTTTAAATAATCAGCCGTTACTCGGAAAGTTTTCAAAAGGCAGACAGCTTTTTTGCGGTTGTTCTTGACAAAGCTCTTTTCCATTGGTAAGATTATGAAGTCGCTGAGATAACAGCGATAGTGTTGCGGAAGTGTTGGAATTGGCAGACAAGCAAGACTAAGGATCTTGTGGGCGCAAGCTCGTGTGGGTTCGAGTCCCATCTTCCGCATAGCGATCAGATAACGACTTTGCCTTTTGGGTAAGGTCGTTTTCTTTTTGAACAGAAGTCGCAGCGCGTTGCAAAAAAGGCTGTTGCAATTTTGCGACAGCTCGATTAAAGTTGTTGTAAGATGCCGTAGCGGTGATGGTAAAGCAAAAAAACGCAGAGCAGCCGCTATTGGTAATTTGAAATTAGGATCAGTGTGTTTGAAAAAAACGAACTTTAACGAAATTTCCAGACGTATATCAGTGTTTATTTGAAATAAAAGCAGCTGTCAGGAGGGGTTCCATTGAAACATTTTGAAAAATCAAACAAACTGGAAGGCGTTAGTTATGATGTTCGCGGTCCGGTGTTGGAAGAAGCCGAACGAATGCAGGAAGAGGGAATCAGTATTCTGAAGCTGAATACCGGTAACCCGGCACCTTTTGGATTTGAAGCACCCAATGAGATTGTCCGGGATCTGATTATGAATGTCCGGGAGTCTGAAGGCTACTCGGAATCAAAAGGGATCTTCGCTGCGCGCAAGGCGATCCAACAGTACTGCCAGCTCAAAGGTTTTCCCAATGTCGGGATCAATGACATCTATACCGGAAACGGGGTCAGCGAGCTGATCACCATGTGCATGCAGGGGCTTTGCAACAATGGCGATGAGATCCTGGTGCCGGCCCCCGATTATCCTCTGTGGACAGCTTCTGTGTCCTTGGCCGGCGGAAAACCGGTTCACTATATCTGCGATGAACAAAGCGAATGGTATCCGGACATCGAGGACATTCGCAGCAAAGTGACGGACAAGACCAAGGCAATTGTGGTGATTAATCCCAACAATCCTACCGGAGCACTGTATCCTAAAGAAATCTTGGAAGCAATCGTAGCTGTTGCCCGTGAACACGATCTGCTGATTTTTTCCGATGAAATCTATGATCGTCTGGTGATGGACGGGCTGGTGCATATTCCAATCGCTACATTGGCTCCGGATCGGATGGTCGTGACCTTGAACGGCTTGTCGAAATCTCACCGTGTAGCAGGTTTTCGTGTGGGCTGGATGGTGCTTTCAGGCGATAAGTCCGGTGCCAAAGATTATATCGAGGGATTGAATATGTTGTCTTCGATGCGGCTATGTTCAAACGTATTGTCCCAACAAATCATTCAAACTGCTCTGGGGGGCTATCAGAGTGTCGATGAACTGCTTTTACCGGGAGGCAGAATCTATGAGCAGCGGGAATATATTTACAATGCTATCAATGATATCCCGGGACTTTCGGCGGTCAAGCCGAAAGCAGCCTTCTACATTTTTCCGAAATTGGACATCCAACGGTTCAATATCAAAAATGATGAGCAGTTTGTCTTAGATTTTCTTCACGAATACCATATTCTTCTGGTCCACGGCGGCGGCTTCAACTGGCAGCAGCCGGATCATTTTCGGATTGTTTATCTGCCGAAAATGGAAGATTTGAAAGAGACCACGCGCAGCATGCGGGCCTTTTTGACGGACTATCGTCAGCAGTAGGACGAGTCTGAGCAGATCAGGACTTTTTATCGCCGTCTGCTGCTTACGCATCCTCTGTGTGGGCGTTACTCTCTTTGATTCCGGGAGATATTCAAAAACCTGAGTGTTATCCAGAATTTC
Organism: Enterococcaceae bacterium OF42-14pH9A; assembly: GCA_027692465.1. Taxonomy (GTDB): domain Bacteria; phylum Bacillota; class Bacilli; order Lactobacillales; family Enterococcaceae; genus Enterococcus_C. Next base: position 527,877 of record JAQEYU010000001.1, read on the forward strand.
CATACACACGCCAAAGTTGGATAAAAAAGCCGCTTTCTTTGGATTTCTACGGGCATTGGTCCGGGAAATCTGAAAGAAAACGGCTTTTTTTGAAAACAGATTTTTATGTAAGGATAAAAATCATTCGATACTTCGGCAGACTTTTTTACTGACGATTACTCGATTGGCATACTTTTCAACGATCTCTTTGTCATAAGGTTCGATGACGTTGATCAAAAAAGCATTTTGATATTCCCGTTCCACCTGTCCTTTGAAGGTTTGGTCGTGCCATTTAAAGCTGACGTTGATTTTTTGCTCCATCCTAACTCCTCCTCGAATTTGCAGCGTCCGGTCCGATTGTGAAATTGCTCTGCCGAAACTTGCCATACCAATGTTATTAAATGTCGTGCGTAAACTTTAGCCCGGTGACTTGATTTGGGATCGCGGCAGACAGTCCAAAAAAAGTTTTGGGGATTTTTTCAGCTGGCTGTCAAGTGAAAATCCCTCGATAAAAAGAACAACTTTTCGATATTATGTGATAGAATGAACAAAAAGTCGAATGCAAATCTGCATATTCTGAGAAGAGGCGAGAGGTATGGAAAAGGAGAAACTTTCTTTCGGTGAAGTGATCAAAACGATCCGTAAACAACGAAAGCTGACCCAAAAGATGCTGTCCCAAAACATTTGTTCACAAAGTGTGCTGAGCCGGATTGAAAACGACGGCGAGATCCCCAATGTTCTGGTGATGGCCCAGCTGTGTCAACGGATGGGTGTCACCATCGATCAAGTGATGCAGATGCACTCCAGCGAAGTTCAGCACGTTCATGAACTTCTGGAACAGATGGCCTATTACTTTTTTCATAAAGATTATGAAAAACTGCAGACACTGTTGGAGCGGCCGCAGCTGTTGAATCATTTGTATCTGGATACGGATCTGCAGCTTTACTACTATTATTTGGGCAGCTGCCGTTTTTTCAAAGACCAGGATCATGAAACGGCATTAGAGGATCTGAAACAGGGGCTTTCGTATACCTTTCGTCTGGATAAAGCCAATGTCTCTTCGACGGAGATCCAATTGATCAGCTGCATTGGTCGTGTTTATGAAGAGCTGAAGCAAGAAGACGCCGCCAAAGAAAATCTTGAGTATGGTTTGCAGCTGTTTTATGAGCTGCCGCCGGAACGGATGTCCAATATGGCAGCAAAGATTTTTTATAACTATTCGCATTTTTTGTACAATCAACAAGTGTATCCGCGAGCGTTGGAAATCGCCAAGGAAGGGATTACCGTTGCCCGCAAACAAAAAAGCTACTATTATCTGGATGAACTCTTTTTGTTGACTGGACTGATCTATGAAAAGATGGGGAAAGATGTCGAAGCGAAGAAGTATTTCGAAGCTTCCGGAGACGTGCATTATATCCGAAGCATTTAAAATTTTGGAAATGGTGTAGACCTTTCTTGACTTAAAAAACGATTAGGAGTAACTTTAAGGCAGAAGGATGGGTTGGTGAGACGGAGTATTTTCAGCAGGCCTTCTCAACACATTTATAAAGGAGCGGTTTGATCATGAGACGTTTTGTGTATGCGGACAAATTTTTTATGAGTTCTGATACTCGCGGAGCCGGTTATTTGGAATTGGTGGATGGAAAATTCGGTGATTATTTCAAGGAGCTTCCCGATAACGACAGTGAAGTAATCGACAAATCAGGGCACTGGATCGCACCGGGACTGGTAGATACTCATATCCACGGCTACAAAAATCATGACGTGATGGACAATGATGCGGACGGATTGAAGGTTATGTCTGAAGGGTTGCTGGAATGTGGTGTGACCTCATTTCTGCCTACAACTTTGACCTCTACAAAAGAACGGTTGAAAGATGTAGCGGCTACCATTGGTGCGGTTCAAGCTGATGTAGCAGGCGCCAAGATTCAAGGTATATACTTTGAAGGGCCGTTCTTCACCGAAGAACACAAAGGGGCGCAAAATCCCTCTTATTTCGGAGACCCGAATCTGGATACTTTCCATGAATGGCAGCAGGCTTCCGGCGGGATCATCAAAAAGATTGCACTGGCGCCTGAAAGAGCTGGTGTCAAAGAATTCGTCAAAGCTGTAACAGATGAAGGGGTTGTTGTCGCTTTGGGGCACAGCAATGCTACGCTGGAGGAAGCGACCGAGGCTGTTGAAGCCGGTGCCAGTGTTTTCGTTCATGCCTATAACGGTATGCGGGGCTTAAACCATCGGGAACCGGGCATGGTAGGGGCTCTTTTGACCTTACAACACGTTTTCAGTGAATTAATCTGTGATGGCCATCACGTGCATCCGCAAGCAGCTGAGGTGCTGATGGAAAAAGCCGGGCACGACCATGTGGCATTGATTACTGATTGTATGATGGCCGGCGGTATGCCGGACGGTGACTATATTCTGGGCGAATTTCCGGTTGTCGTAAAAGACGGGACTGCCCGTTTGCAGGAAGGAAACTTAGCCGGTTCGATCCTGCGTTTGAAAGAAGCTGTTAAAAACGTAGTGGATTGGGGAATTGCAACCCCTGAACAAGCCATCATGATGGCTACGTGGGTGCCGGCAGTCAGCTGCAAAATTGCTGATCGTTGCGGCAGTATCACAAAGGGCCGTGACGCTGACTTTATCGTGTTGGCTCCGGACATGACCTTGAAAGAAACCTATTTAGACGGCGAAAAACGGTACCAAGCCTAAGGTAGACTTTCGCGGGTACCTGATATTTTTGATCGTGATGAACCTTCCGAAAGTCTTCGGGAGGTTTTTTTCTGTCTAGAGGACGGATAATCAAGTAATGGTTATCCTCCTACTCGATCTGCAGGAGGTGGGCTTTTTATAAGAGGTTCTGGTGGAAAGTTTCGGCATTTTTTGACTGGCAGCGGCTTGTCAAAAAGGTTCAGACAGTTCTCCAATCAGGTAGATTATAGTGAAAAAGGGTCATTAAATAACGATAAAAAGGCTTAGGGTGTGTCTGAAAACTCTGGGGGAATCCGGATTTTTGTGGAATTTTTGCCGAAATCAAGGAGTAAAGCGCAGCTTATGTGGTGCATAAGCGAGCATTTACGACGCAGATTGCGGTGAAAAGGACCAAAATATCTGCCACTGGAGTTTTCAAACATGCCCTAAGATAGCGCTATCACAAAAGGTTATGTTACACTTGTAAATGAAAGAATAATTTGATTAGGGGTCATTCAAATGAGTTATATCGAAGTGGTGGACGAAGTGAAAAAATACCAAATGGGTGACACGGTGATCATGGCCAACGACCGGGTGACCTTTGGTGTTGAAAAAGGAGAAATCGCAGTTATTCTGGGTCCCAGCGGTGCCGGAAAATCCACCGTCCTGAATATTCTGGGAGGCATGGATACTTGCGATTCCGGTGTGGTGGCTGTCGACGGAGTGGATATCGCCGGTTTCAATGAGCGGCAGCTGACGGAATATCGCCGTAACGATGTGGGTTTCGTGTTCCAATTTTACAATCTGGTGCCGAATCTGACCGCCAAAGAAAATGTCGAACTGGCTTCTCAGATTGTTCCTGATGCTGAAGATGCTGAGACGATTCTGTTGAAAGTCGGTCTGGGTAAGCGAATGAACAATTTCCCGGCGCAATTATCCGGCGGGGAACAGCAGCGGGTCACGATTGCCCGTGCCTTGGCGAAAAAACCGAAGCTGCTGCTGTGTGACGAACCCACTGGTGCATTGGATTATGAGACAGGCAAGCAGATCCTGCAGCTTTTGGAAGATGCCTCCCGTCAGATGGGTACCACTGTGGTGATCATTACTCATAATTCGGCAATCGCACCGATGGCTGATCGAGTCATCCGCATCAATGACGCAAAAGTTCGCAGTATCAAAGAAAACCCGGAGCCAACGCCGATTTCGGCGATTGAATGGTAGGTGGGGCAAAATGAAAAACAAGGCATTGTTTAAGACTGCTGTCCGAGAGATCAGAAACTCGCCTACCCGTTTTCTGTCCATCATGGGAATCATCTTCTTAGGAGTCGCCTTCTTTGTCGGTATCGGGGCTACCGGACCGGATATGATCGGAGCCGGCGATGATTACTACAAACAGCAACAGCTGGCAGATGTTGCGGTGCTGTCTACCTTGGGTCTGACAGACAAAGACCGCCAGCTTTTGGCAAAAGATCCGCAAGTAGAGCAGGTCCAGCCCCAATATCTGTTGGACTTGAATATGTCTAAGCTGAACAAAGTCATCCGCTTTTTCGGTCGTGATGACGGCGACCGACTGAATGAGTACAAAGTTGTTTCCGGACGTCTGCCGCAAAAAACAGGTGAGGCGGTACTGGACCAGGTGGCGCAACTGCAAGGAGATTATCAGATCGGTGACACACTGGAGATCGAAAAAGCGGATGATTTGGCGAATCAGCTGAAGAAGCATTCTTTTAAAATCGTCGGCTTTGTGCATTCGCCTGAATTTATTGAGAACTTGAAGCGGGGCAACACGACTGTCGGCAGCGGAACAGTGGATTATTTTGCGGTGATAAAGGCTGCGGATATCGACCTGGAAACCTACACTCGGATGCTTGTTTCCTTTAAGAAAACGGCAGCGGCCTCTGCTTATTCTAATGCCTATCAGAAAACGATCGATGACGGCATCAAAAGTTTGCAAGAGACCCTCAAAGACCGTCCTGAAGCACGTTTGGCAGAGGTCAAACAGGCAGCCGAAGAAAAATTGACCGCTGTCCAAAAACAGATCGCTGAAGGGGAGAAAGCGTTGGATTCCGGTGCTGAACAGTTGGAAACAGCTCGCAGGCAATTGGATGACGGCAAGGCTGAACTGACTGCCAATCAGCAAAAACTGATCCAACAGTCGGCTCAGGGACAACAGCAGCTGGAAGCTGCTGAGGCCCAGTTGAACCAGCAGCAGGAGCAGTTGAAAAGTCGTCAGGAGGCGTTGACCAGGCAGTGGGAAGCGCTGGATCAGGCCAACAAGCAAGCCCAGGAATTTGAAGACGAAAAGGAAGATATCGCTAAAGTCAATGACGGGCTGCAAAACCTGCAGCAAGAGCTGACGCAGCTGCAAGATCTGTCCCGTGAGATTGCTGCGGTTAAAGCTGTCGCAGAAGCAGACCTCGCAGCAGAGCTTACGGCTAAACAAGCGAGTTGGGAGGTGCTTATCAACGGCCTCCCGGATAACGCCGTCTTACAAGGTTCATTGGCAAAGTTGAAGGACTCCGGCAGCAAGACGAATCTGGCAGCCTTTGAAGCTGCAGTAGCTGCTTATACGAAAGCGACTGCAGCTGAGATCGAAAAGTGGCAAAAAGAAGCGGATGCTTACGCTAAAGCAGCTGCTGAGCTGGATCCGGAGCAGTTGAAGCAAAAAGGTGAGCAGCTGAAACAAGTGGAAGAACAGCTGGGAGCAGCTGAACAACAGCTTCAGCAAGGAAGAGACCAGTTGGGCCAGCAGCGTCGGACACTGCAGGAGCAGAAGGCTGACGCCGAAGCTCAATTAGCAGCCGCCGAGCAGAAATTGGCAGACGGTGAAGCCGAATATCAAAAAAACGTCGCTGCCTACCAGGAGCAGACTTCCCAAAATATGCCGAAACTTTTGGACGCACAGTTGCAGCTGAAAAACCAATCTCGCCAGCTTGCCGAGATGAAGCCGGCCGAGTACATGTTTTCTGATCGGGATAAAAATCCTGGTTATACCGAATACAAGCAGAATGCCGATCGCATTTCCAGTCTGGCGACCGTTTTTCCGGTAATTTTTTTCTTGATTGCTGCACTGATAAGCTTGACGACCATGACCCGCATGATTGAAGAAAAGCGCAGCGAGATCGGTACTTTCAAAGCGTTAGGGTATAAAAATCGGGAAATTGCCCGCAAGTTTATTTTTTATTCATTGACAGCCGGACTGTTGGGTACGATTGCCGGACTTGTTCTGGGTTTTTACTTGTTTCCGACAATCATCGTGAATGCTTATGGTCAGCTGTACAACATGAAGGAGTTTTCGACCCCGTGGTATCTGTCGTATGCCGCGATTGCGACGTTGGTTGCATTGATCTGTACAGTGGGGATTGCTCTTTTGACACTGCGGCTGGACCTCCGCAGTTCGGCAGCAACCCTTTTGCGGCCCAAAGCGCCTAAAGCCGGTCGCCGGGTTTGGTTGGAAAGGATCAAGCCCCTCTGGAATCATATGAGCTTCATCCAAAAAGTGACGGTACGAAACCTCTTTCGTTACAAGTCCCGGATGTTGATGACAATCTTCGGCATTGCCGGCTGCACCTCTATGATCGTTACCGGCTTTGGTTTGCGGGATTCCATCGGGGATATGGTGCCGCTGCAGTTTGAAAAACTCTGGCAATATCAAAGCGTCGTGACCTTCGATGATCACAGCACCGATCAGCAGACCGAACAATACGAAGCAGCTCTGGAAAAAGTGGCAGGTTTCAAAGAAGCTTTGCCGATTTCGGCCCAGACGCTGACCATGTCAGGCAAGGGGCAGAACCCTCAGGAAGTCTCTGTTTATGTACCCAAAAAACCGGAAGCAGCCGGCAAGTTCCTACTGTTCAATGATCGCAAAAGCGGTGAAAAGTATCAACTGACCGACGAAGGTGCAGTTATCGACGAGAAATTAGCCGCCCTGTTTGCTATCGAAACAGGTGATACGATCAACTTGAAATCTTCTGAAAATAAGGAGTATCAGCTAAAGGTTTCCGCCATCGTCGAAAATTATGTCGGGCATTTTGCCTATGTGACACCGCAGTATTTCAAAGCAGTCTTTCAGGCGGATCCGGAATACAACAGTGAATTTCTGCTCTTTGACAAGGCGCCGACTGCCAAACAGGAGCCTGAGATCGCCAATGAACTGATGGAAAATGCCAAGGTGGTGAATGTGACCTTTCTGTCTGATTCTTCAGATGCCTTGGATGATACGGTAGGTGTGTTAACCATCGTGGTTTGGGTTTTGATCGTCTCAGCCGGATTGTTGGCTTTGATCGTGTTGTATAATCTGAACAATATCAATATCTCAGAACGAATCAGAGAGCTTTCTACAATCAAAGTACTGGGCTTTTATAACAACGAATTGACCATGTACATCTACCGAGAAAATATTATCCTGACCTTGCTGGGCATCTTGGTGGGACTGCTCTTAGGCTTTTTCGAACACCGCTACGTGTTGCAAACCGTGGAGCTGGATATGCTGATGTTTTCGCCGGATGTCCATCCGCTTAGTTACCTTTATGCTAGTCTGATCACGGTCTTTTTCACTGTGATCGTGGGGATCGTTGTCTATTTTAAACTGAAAAAAGTTGACATGATTGAGGCCTTGAAATCAAATGAGTAAAACGGAATTTAGTTGATTTTTTTGCAGGAGGGGCCGTGAGCTGCAAGTTCCAAGTACAGCCACAGTTTTTCCTGTCTTAAAAGGACCGCTAAAAATAAAATGAGGGAGTGAGGAAAGATGAAGATGGATATTCTGCAGGCCGGAATGGTCACGATCGTCTCGATGGGGATCGTCTTTCTGGTACTGATGGCACTGTGGGGAGCGCTGGAATTAATCCACAAACTGGTGACAGGAAGGGGGTCTTCAGATGGGTGATATCATTTCCAATATGATTGAGACCTCGGGATTTGCCGGCCTGACTTGGCGGCATCTGGTCATGATCGCAATCGCACTGATATTTATGTATCTGGCTATTTTTAAAGAGTATGAGCCTTACCTGCTGTTGCCGATTTCATTTGGAATTTTATTGGTGAATTTGCCGTTTACGGGTATTTTTGCCGGACCGACAAACGCAGAACCGGGCGGATTGTTGTATTATTTGTACCAGGGAACCAACTTGGGGATCTACCCGCCGCTAATCTTCTTGTGTCTAGGTGCTTCAACAGACTTCGGCCCGCTGATCGCCAATCCAAAGACACTGCTTTTAGGTGCGGCGGCTCAATTCGGAATCTTTGCCGCCTTTTTCGGGGCGATTGCACTGGGGATGACCGGATTAGAAGCGGCGGCGGTAGGGATCATCGGTGGTGCTGACGGACCGACGGCAATTTATCTTACCACCCGTTTAGCGCCGCACTTATTGAGCGTGATTGCAATCGCCGCCTATTCGTATATGGCGTTGGTACCAATCATTCAGCCGCCCATCATCAATGCGCTGACAACGCCGGCAGAACGCAAAATCAAGATGACGATGCAGCGGACAGTCACAAAAAAAGAACGAATCCTGTTTCCAATCTTCACCACTATCTTTGTTGCATTGGTAGTACCGGCAGCCACCACATTGATTGGCTGTCTGATGCTGGGTAATCTGGTGCGGGAGTCCCAGGTGGTTCTCAAAATTACCGAAACGCTGCAAAATGCTATGATGTATATCATTACGATCATTCTGGGGCTGACAGTGGGTGCAAAAGCGGAAGCAGATATTTTTCTCTCCGTCACTTCTTTGAAGATCATCTTCTTGGGATTGGCGGCATTTGCTATCGGAACGGCCACTGGTGTCTTGTTCGGTAAGTTGATGTGCCGACTCACCAAGGGACAGATCAATCCGATGATCGGCGCCGCCGGGGTCTCAGCGGTTCCGATGGCGGCCCGGGTGGTCCACAAAGAAGGCCTCAAAAATGATCCGTCCAATTACCTGCTGATGCATGCGATGGGACCAAACGTTGCCGGTATCATCGGCTCGGCGATTGCTGCCGGAACACTGCTGGCCTATTTTCAGTAATGCATTTCATTAAATCAGAAACGGCCATGACCTGTACATTTGCGGATGTACAGGTTTTTGGTCTTCGGAACGGCGGCAGTGTTTTTTGAAAAAAGTTAAATATCGATGTTTATCAGAGGTGAAAGCCGGTTTCTTTTTAGATTTTTCTGTTATAATAGCAAAGTTGAAAGGAAGGTGCTACCGATGGACGGTATCTTGGCTTTGTGGAAAGAACGCGGCATGACCAGTCATGACTGTGTTTTCAAATTGCGTAAAATATTACATATGAAAAAAATCGGACACGGCGGAACTCTCGATCCGGAGGTGGACGGGGTATTGCCGATTTGTGTCGGTAAAGGAACCAAGGTGATCGAATTTTTGCAGGATGGCGGCAAAGTCTACGAAGGCGAAATCACGTTAGGTTATGCGACGGATACTGAGGACCGCTATGGTCAAGTGATCGATAAAACGTCCATCACCCGCCCTTTTTCCGCAGCGGAAATCGATGAAGCGATGGCTGGATTTGTAGGAAAGATCACTCAGATTCCGCCCATGTATTCGGCAGTAAAAGTAAACGGCCGCAAGCTTTACGAATATGCACGGGCCGGAGAAACAGTGGAACGACCGCAGCGGCAGGTGAACATTGCATCATTTGTCAGGACCAGCGAACCCTATTACGATGAAGTACAACAGGTGCAGTCCTGGCGTTTTCGCGTGGAGTGCGGCAAGGGGACTTACGTGCGGACGCTGGCGGTGGATACCGGTACTAAATTGGGTGTGGCCGCCTGCATGACCGATCTGACTCGATTGGCCAGCGGCGGGTTTGATAAACAGCAGGCCGTCACTTTGGAGGAAGTGGCTCAAGCAGTTGAAAATGAGCGGGTGTCTGAGATCCTGCTGCCTTTGGAATATGCTTTAAAGGATATGCCGCGAGTCGATATAGCTGATGAATTGTGGCAGCGGGTCAAAAACGGCAGTCGCTTGAAAGCTTGCGAACTGCAGTTGAAGATGATGCCTGAGGGTCCTGTGGCCGTCTTTTATAACGAATCTGCGGTCAGTATCTATGAAGCAAATCCCAAAGAAAAAAATGGGTTGAAACCCTTGAAAGTATTGCGAACGGAGATGGAGAACAACTAATGGAAATCATCAAAATCCGACATCCATATGACAAACAGACGATCCCTGATGAAAAAGTGGTCCTGGTACTCGGCTTTTTTGACGGTGTGCATCGCGGCCACCAAAAAGTTATCAAGACAGGACGAAAAAAAGCGGACGAATTAGGCGTGAAGCTGGCAGTTATGACCTTTAACTATCATCCGTCTGTTGTTTTCAAAAAACTGGGGAAAGAAGACTTGAAATATCTTACCAGTTTGGCTCAAAAAGAGCGATTGATGAAATGGCTGGGGGTCGACTATTTATACGAAATCGAGTTCACTTCGGATTTTGCGCATCTGGCGCCCCAGGATTTTGTCGATCAATACATCGTCGGACTCCACGCACAGGTGGCAGTTTCCGGGTTTGATTACACTTACGGACCAAAGGCTATTGCCGATGTTTCTCATTTGCCGGGTTATGCCAAGGGACGCTTTGAAGTCCTCACGGTCGCCAAAGAAACTGAAGAAGGCGATAAAATCAGTTCATCCAGAGTCCGCAGTCTGTTGGAAAAAGGTGCAATGGCAGAGGTCAATCAGCTGTTGGGCTATCCTTACAGTATTGACGGCGTCGTGGTTCATGGCGAGGCTCGGGGCCGGACGCTGGGGTTTCCTACGGCCAATATCAAGTTCAGTCACTATGCACGGCTGCCGATGGAAGGAGTCTACGTCTGCGAGATGACAATTGCCGGAAAAAGCTACCCTGCCATGGGTTCCATCGGACATAATGATACCTTTGGTGAAGGGCGCCAGCTGACTATGGAGATCTACATCCTGGATTTCAATCAGGATATCTACGGTGAACAGGTAAGTGTTTCCTGGCTGGATCTGATCAGAGGACAAGTCAAATTCGACGGGGCTCAAGGTCTGATCAAGCAGCTGCAGGATGACGAAGCTGCGACTCGCCGTTATTTTGAAAAAAATCCCATCGAGGAAGGGTAAGCCAGCTTTGAAAAGGTGCTGAGATCCGAATTTTTTGCGAAATTCGGATGCACGTCGCCCTCATGCCACAGTTCGTGGGGGTGATTTCACAGATCGTGGCAGCAATAATTTCCATTGTTTCCTAAACGATTTACCGAGATTGTTTGAACGATTTAATAAATGAGAAGGAGCTGCCCGGGGCGTGTCTAAAAAACGTCCCGGGCAGCTGTTTTGGTCTTTCTCGGCACAAGCGGCGTCATCTAAGGGGAGGTTGCTCCTTGACTCCGGTAAAAATTCGTCAAAAAGCAGGATGCCCTCCGCGTTTCCAGGCATGCCCTAACCTTTCAAAACTGTTAGCTGATTTTGCCCCCTGATGCGAAAAAAGCGGGTCGTTATCATTGACCCGAATGTTTTACCATGGTAGTTTCGAAGTACATGAATTCACGATGGGTGAAGGCGGGGGGAACAGAATGTCCGAAAAAAGACGCAGTGCCAGGCATGGGAAAAAGCAAAGTACGTTGCAAAAAGTCGTGCCGTTTCTGATCGGAGCAGCAGTAATTTTGATCGCAGCGGGTTCGTTGTATGGTGTTTTGCAGATGAAAAACGGCGGCGCTTCTGCAAATAAAACAGGAAGTGCCCAGGTCAGGACAAAAGAGGCCAAGAAAAATCCACAGCAGACTGGGGGATCCAAGGAGCCAAATACCGAGCAAAGTTCCGGGGCGTCGTCAGAAACTACTGAGAGTACGGCTGATTCAGCAGACAAACAGGAGGGTACTCTTTTGGCAAAGGGAAAAAATCACAATCAAGCCGCACAGGAATATGCCTATGATCCGAAATGGATCCAAGATGTGATTGATGGGCGGGCGGTCAATGACGGACAGCGTATCTGTATTCTGACTTTTGATGACGGTGTCAATCATGAAGTGACTCCGAAAATTCTGGATATTTTGAAGCAGGAAAAGGTGCCGGCAACGTTTTTTGTTGTCGGTAAAACCCTTGGCAAAGAAACAAAAGACCTGCTTGAGCGGGAAATCGCTGAAGGACACAGCGTTGCAATCCACAGCTTCGATCATGACTATGGAAAACTTTATCCCGGAGGCGCAGCAGATCCTGATCGTATTGCTCAAGAAGCCGAGGCGACACAAAAGCTTTTGCAAGAGTTGTTGGGGCAAGATTTTCGAACACAGGCTTGGCGTTATCCCGGAGGACATATGTCTTGGCACAACATCAGTGCCGGTGATGTTGCCCTGGCTGCTCAGGGACTGCATTGGGTGGATTGGAATGCTATGAGCGGGGATGCTGAGCCGGAAAGCTCACGACCGAAAACGGCAGCCGAGATGGTCGCTTATCAGGAAAAATCCATTACCGAATATCCGGATGTCAAACTACGGGTTGTTTTGATGCACGATGCGGCTGATAAGCAGCTGACTGTCGAAGCACTGCCTCAGATCATTCAGTTTTATCGGGATAAAGGCTTCAAGTTCGGTGTGTTGGAATAATCGCGTCCGAAAATGACAGCGGCTGCTGCCTTGGTCTTTTTAACTGTAATCTGGATCGTAAATGCTCCTGATCAGTTGAACTCTCTAAGCGGTGTGTTGCTTTTGCAACAGAGTCCGCCGGATCCTGACTCCTACTGAGACTTTTAGGTGCATCCTGATCCATACTCAAATGAAGCTGAGCCGAATCCTTTTGATGCTGAATTGCTGTTTTTCGCGAAAGCATCAATTCAGATTTAAGGAGCCGGCTTTTTTTCGTTTTTGGAATTTTTTGGGTTAAGTGTCTGCTGAGTCAGCCGGGCAAATTGCTATTTGACAGGGATAATGCTAGACTAAACTGCAAATCTTTTTGGACTGTGAGGAAAGAATCGATGATTAATGATGCAGGGCGGGATATTTCTGCGTATATCCACATCCCTTTTTGTGAACATATCTGTTACTATTGCGACTTCAACAAGGTTTTTCTGGAGGGGCAGCCGGTAGACGAATATATTGAGATGCTGCTGCGGGAGATGAGCCTGCAGTTGGAAAAGACGCCAATCCAGAGCTCACCTACCTTGTATGTCGGAGGCGGAACACCTACTTCGTTGACGGCCCAACAATTGGATCGGCTGCTGTCCGGGATTGCTGCTCGCTTTCCGATGGAGACTGTGGCAGAGTTCACTGTCGAGGCAAATCCCGGCGACCTGACGGCGGAAAAACTCTCCGTGATGCGTAATTACGGCGTCAACCGGCTGTCCATGGGGGTGCAAACCTTCGATGACCGTTTGTTAAAAAAAATCGGTCGTCGACATACTGCTGCGGATGTCTACAAAACCATGGCTTTTCTTGAAAAAGCGGATTTTCGCAACGTTTCCATCGATTTGATCTATGCACTGCCCGGACAAACTTTGGCCGGCTTCCGGGATACCCTGAAACGGGCTATTGAATTGGACCTGCCTCATTATTCATTGTATTCGCTGATTCTGGAAAATAAAACAATGTTCATGAATTGGGTGCGACAAGGCCGCTTGACGCTGCCGGACCAGGAAGAGGAAGGACAGATGTTTGAAGAAACAATTCTAGCGATGGAAAAAGCCGGTCGTCGACAATATGAGATCAGCAATTTTGCTCTGGCGGGAAAAGAATCGGAGCACAATAAAGTTTATTGGCACAATGAACACTATTTCGGATTTGGGGCCGGTGCCAGCGGTTATGTGGGAAATGAGCGGTATAAAAATTTCGGTCCAATCCAGCATTACTTGAAGCCCCTCCGAGAAAACAAACTGCCGGTCTACGATACGGAGTCTCTGACGTTGAAAAACCAGATGGAAGAAGAAATGTTTCTGGGGCTGCGGCTCAAAGAAGGTGTCTCCGCCGAGCGCTTTGAACGCAAATTTCACCATACAATTGAGGAAATATACGGGGCTGTATTGGCGGAAGAAACAAAAGCCGGGCTGTTGGAGATTTCCGGTGATCGAATCCGGCTGACAGCAGCGGGCCTGTTGATTGGCAATGATATTTTTGAACGGTTTTTACTGGATTAGGGTGTGTCTGAAAACGTCGGTAGAATTCAGATTTTTGCAGACCTGCCGGAATCAATAAATAAGGCATAGTTTATGGGTGCTGAAGCTGTGCAATTTGCCGAAATCTTCAGATTCTGATCAGCAACCAATTGGATGGGTTAAAAACATCCAATTGGTTGTTTTTTTTCTATGCTGTGATTTGCTATAGTATGTGCAGGAGGTGTGCGGATGAAAAAAGTACTTACGATTGCCGGTTCGGATATTTTTGCCGGTGGGGGATTGCAGGCGGATTTGGCGACATTCTCACAGCTTGACACAGCCGGCTTGGCAGCTGTTACCTGTTTGACAACAGTAAGGGAGCAATTTGAGCTGCATCCGATTGCTGCATCTTTAGTGGGGGAGCAGCTTGCCAGTCTGGCGGCAGTGGATCTGGCAGCAATCAAGCTGGGTTTGTTGTTGACAGAAGAGACCGTTATGGAAACCAAAAAATTTCTGGAAACGAAATCGGTACCGATTGTGACGGATCCGGTATTTGCCTTTAAAGAAAGTAAAAATTGGCGGGAGGATGGTTTGGCACGAGCGATCGTTACTGAATTACTGCCGTTGACCACCATCACGACTCCGAATTTGGCAGAAGCAGAGATTCTGGCGGAGATGTCAATTACCTCGACAGCAGATATGAAGAAGGCAGCGGTCAAAATCCGCCACTTAGGTCCGGAGGTTGTAGTCATTAAAGGCGGTGATCGCCTGCCGGGCAAGCAAGCGATAGACTTGATTTATGACGGCACGTTTACTTTCCTGGAGGAGGAGAAATTGCCGCAAAAGACAGTCAATGGTGCCGGCTGTACCTTCGCAGCTGCGATTGCTGCAGAAATCGCCAAAGGGGCAACGCCGAAAACTGCAGTTGTTTTTGCAAAAAAATTCGTTTACGGAGCGATTCGTCAAGGTTACTTCGTTTCAGAGGGGTTCGGAAATGTCTGGCCCAATGGTTTTAAAAAAGAGGAGGAAAGTTTATGAAAAAAGCTTCGTTACCGTTATTGGCGATGCTGATCGCCGTAACGGTCACACTTTCAATTATTTTCATCATTCCGATTCCACCGACGCGGGGCTTTGTTACCTTGGCGGAAGTCGGGATTTATACCGCTTCATTGCTGTTCGGCGGTGTGCCCGGAATGGTTGTCGGGGCAGTCAGCGGCGGCTTGATTGATTTGATCAGCGGGTATCCCGAATGGGCGCTTTTTTCCATCATTATTCATGGCCTGCAGGGCTTTATTGCTGGCAAATTAGCGGAGCGGACTTTTAGAGGTGCTGACGTATCCGGCTTGATTATGGGCAGTATTGTGATGGTAGTCGGCTACTTTTTTGCCGGTTGGCTGCTATTTGGCCTAGGTTCCGGAATAGCTTCCATTATCGGAAACATTATTCAGAACGGGTTCGGAATCATCGTAACCATTCCGGTAGTCAAGGGTTTGGCGCGTTTTCAAGACACAAGAAGGGATCGAATATCATGACATTTTTAGAAACGCTTCAACAGGATTTAACAACAATTGCCTTGGATGTTATAGAAAAATCCGGTATCAAAAAAGGAGAAATCTTTGTTTTGGGTTGTTCCAGCAGCGAGGTCGTCGGCGGTGTTATTGGAAAAAATTCCAGTCAAGAAGTCGGTGAAGTCATCGTCGGGACCTTATACGCTCTGCTAAAAGAGCGGGGGATCTACTTAGCTGTTCAGGGCTGTGAGCATATCAACCGCGCTCTGGCGGTGGAACGGGAATTGGCAGAGAAAAAAGATTTTGAGATTGTCAGTGTCGTTCCGGCGCTGCATGCAGGCGGTTCGGCCTCTGTGGCAGCCTTCCAGCTGTTTGAAGACCCGGTGGAAATCGAACATATCACAGCTAAAGCGGGCATCGATATCGGCGATACGGCTATTGGCATGCACATCAAACATGTCCAGATTCCGCTTCGTCCTGTTAAGAAAACGTTGGGAACAGCCCACGTCACTGCCTTGACCTCTCGACCAAAACTGATCGGGGGACCCCGAGCACAGTATGAATAGGGAAAACGGGATTGAGGTGTAGTTTTATCTATCCAAAGGCAGGAAATTTAGAAGTTCCTACAAGAACCGCACCCCTGCAATTGTATCCGGCCTTGACTTTTTTACGGGAATCAAAATAGGCTGGTGACAGGTTGTAAGTCGCCAACCTGTTTTGTTTATGGTAGGAAATGTGGGGAACTTTGATGTCGCCAGCTCGTTAAAATTCGGAGCAAACCCTTAAAAAAGTCCGTAAAATACGGCGCCCATCGGGTTTTTCAGCCCATCCTGAAAAATGATAAAGTCTTTTCTGTTTTTCTTGGATGAAGTCATCCTCGAACAGCAGAAAAGGCTTTTTTTAATAGGGGCGGTACTCTTTTGTGCTGCAATCTGTGCTGGAAATACACAATTTTAAGGTTGGCCCTGCTCCTTGATTGTGACAGATTCGCAAAAATCTGAGCTGTCGATGGAACTGCCGGAGCCACCTAAGAAATTTCCTGAAAAAAAGTGTGAATTCTTCTTGAAGTGTGAGCTTAGAAAAGGAATGAAGGTCGCATGGACGTTGTTCCGGTGCCGTTTTATCCTTTTCAATCTTGTTAGCACTCTATCTGTTCGAGTGCTAATTTTTGAGTCCTGATCCTTGACATCTGCTGTTGATATGGTATATTTATAATCGTGTTAGCACTTAAAAGAGATGAGTGCTAACGAGAGGTGATAGAAATGTTGACAAACAGGCAACAAGATATTCTACGTCTCATCATCCAACATTACACACAGACCGGACAGCCGGTGGGTTCAAAAAAATTGATGGAAGAAGGCATTGATGCCAGTTCCGCAACGATCCGTAACGAAATGAAAACATTGGAGGATCAAGGCCTTTTACAAAAGACCCACTCTTCCTCGGGGCGGGTTCCTTCTATTGAAGGGTATCGATTTTATGTGGACCATCTGTTGCAGCCGGGCAGAGTCGATAAACAGGAGATGCAGACGATCCGTCGATCTTTCGGTGGAGAGTTTCATGAAATCGATGAAATCATCCAACAGTCTGCGAATATTCTTTCCCAATTGACCAGCTATACTGCATTGTCACTGGGACCGGATGTCAAAGAGCGGAAGTTGACGGGCTTTCGGATCGTTCCTCTCAATAATCGACAAGTGATCGCTATCATTGTGACCGATAAGGGAAACGTGGAAAGTCAAGTCTTTGGGATACCGGCTTCTATTTCCGGAGAAGATCTGGAAAAAATGGTGCGTATCATCAATGACAAGCTGATAGGAGAATCTCTGATCACGGTTTATCATCGGTTGCGTACTGAGATTCCGATGATTCTTCACAAGTACTTTCAAACCACTGAAGGCATCTTGGCGTTGTTTGACACGATGCTGGGACAGGCTTTTGAAGAAAAGGTCTTCGTGGGCGGTCGAATGAATCTTTTGGATTTTGAAGGCTCCAACGATGTCAATCAGTTCAAATTGATGTACACTTTAATGAAGGATCCGGAAGAGATGAATCAACTGCTGATACCCGAAAATCAAGGGATTCAGATTCGTATCGGCAACGAGTTGGGTAATCAGTTGTTCCAAAACATGAGTTTGATCCAAGCGTCTTATGAGATTGACGGACATGGGCAGGGGACAATCGCTTTATTGGGTCCTACCAGTATGCAGTATTCCCGCATGTTTGGTTTAATCGACGCATTTCGTCATGAGTTAGCCTTAAAGTTGGCCGATTATTACCGTTCTTTGGAAGGCGATTTCGACCGAGGCTGATGAGGACTTAAGAAGGGAAGTAACGACGTGTCAGAAAAAGAGCAAGAGTTCAGCGAAGAAGTCGCGGAACTGAAGGATTTGGAAAACAAAGAAGCAGATGCTGCTGATGAACAGTCGGAGCTGGAAAAAGTAACGGCTGAAAAAGAGGCGTTGGAGGATCAATACTTGCGGGCGCAAGCAGAGATTGCCAATATGACCAAGCGCAACCGTCTTGAACGGGAAACACTGCAGCGGTATCGTTCCCAAGATTTAGCGAAGAAGCTTTTACCCGCTATCGACAATTTGGAACGAGCTTTGGCTACTGAGGTTTCAGATGAGCAGGGTGCCGGGCTGAAAAAAGGTGTCGAAATGGTGCTGGAAAGCCTCTTGAGTGCCCTGAAAGAAGAAGGAATCGAAGAAGTGCCTGCAGAAAAAGGGACTGTCTACGATCCGAATGTCCATCATGGCGTCCAAACGGTTGCGGCAACTGAAGAAACACCGGCAGACACTATTGTGGAAGTTTTCCAAAAAGGCTATAAACTCCATGACCGGGTCCTGCGACCGGCGATGGTGATCGTGGCTCAATAAGCTTCGATTTATAAAAGCAGATCCAAGTAATCTGATTACTTTTCAAATTTAAACTTTATTACAAAGGAGAGCATTACTATGAGCAAAATCATCGGTATCGACTTAGGTACAACAAACTCAGCAGTTGCAGTTTTGGAAGGCAGCGAAGCAAAAATTATTGCCAATCCGGAAGGCAACCGAACAACACCCTCTGTTGTTTCATTCAAAAACGGTGAAATCCAAGTGGGGGAAGTTGCTAAGCGTCAAGCAGTGACCAACCCGAATACTGTCGCTTCTATCAAACGTCACATGGGTGAAGCAGGATATAAGGTAGAAGTGGAAGGTAAATCTTATACACCTCAAGAAATTTCTGCGATGATCCTGCAATACTTGAAAGGATTCGCTGAAGACTACCTTGGTGAAAAAGTCGAAAAAGCAGTTATTACTGTTCCGGCGTATTTCAACGACGCACAACGTCAAGCAACAAAAGATGCCGGGAAGATTGCCGGTCTGGAAGTTGAACGGATTGTTAATGAACCGACAGCAGCTGCATTGGCATATGGGATGGACAAAACGGACAAAGACGAAAAAATCCTGGTATTCGACCTTGGCGGCGGTACTTTTGATGTTTCAATCCTTGAATTAGGCGACGGGGTCTTTGATGTATTGTCTACTGCCGGCGATAACCATCTGGGCGGTGACGACTTTGACAACAAGATCATCGATTACATGGTAGCTGAATTCAAGAAAGAAAACGGCATCGACTTGTCGCAAGATAAAATGGCTTTGCAACGTTTGAAAGATGCTGCTGAAAAAGCGAAGAAAGACCTTTCCGGAGTTACTTCTACTCAAATCAGCCTGCCATTCATTACAGCCGGTGAAGCAGGACCGTTGCATCTGGAAATGACATTGACTCGTGCCAAATTCGATGAAATTACTGCCGACTTGGTTGAACGTACCAAAGTTCCTGTTCGTCAAGCATTGAAAGATGCCGGATTGTCACAATCAGAAATCGACGAAGTCATCTTGGTCGGTGGTTCTACTCGTATTCCGGCAGTTGTGGATGCTGTTCGCAAAGAAACCGGCAAAGAACCGAATAAATCTGTGAACCCGGATGAAGTGGTTGCAATGGGTGCTGCCATCCAAGGCGGCGTCATTACCGGTGATGTTAAAGATGTTGTACTGTTGGACGTTACCCCGTTGTCATTGGGGATTGAAACGATGGGCAGTGTCTTCACTAAACTGATCGATCGCAATACTACGATTCCTACTTCAAAATCACAAGTTTTCTCAACTGCAGCTGACAATCAACCGGCAGTGGATATCCATGTGCTGCAAGGTGAACGTCCGATGGCAGCCGATAATAAAACACTGGGCCGCTTCCAGTTGACGGACATTCCGCCGGCACCTCGTGGTATCCCACAAATCGAAGTTACTTTTGATATCGATAAAAACGGGATCGTAAATGTTTCTGCCAAAGATCTGGGCACACAAAAAGAACAAAAAATTACTATCAAATCTTCTTCAGGTTTGTCAGATGAAGAAATCGAGCGCATGGTCAAAGATGCGGAATCCAATGCCGAAGCTGATAAACAACGCAAGGAAGAAGCCGATCTGCGCAATGATGTAGATGCACTGCTCTTCACAATCGACAAGACCTTGAAAGAGTTGGAAGGTAAAGTGGACGCTGAGGAAGTCAAGAAAGCAGAAGCTGCCCGTGATGAACTGAAGGCAGCTGTTGAAGCCAACAACTTGGAAGAAATGAAGACAAAACGGGATGCATTGAATGAAATCGTGCAAAACCTGACTGTCAAACTTTATGAACAGGCTGCTCAGCAACAAGCGCAGGAAAATCCTGAGGCTGCTCAACAAGCACAAGGCGGAGCAGACGATGTCGTTGATGCTGATTTTGAAGAAGTCGACGGCGACGACAAGTAAGTAAATTGTAATTTCTGCCGCAGCGGTACGCCGGATTGCGGCAAAGGAGTATTTCCATACGGCTTTTGCCGAAAAGCCAGAAAGCCAAAGTTTTTTAACTTTGGCTTTTTTGCAGGGGAAATTCCGCAGCAGGAAGCGTTAAAACTTTTCAAAACGGGTTCTGCATATCAATGGAATATGTTAGAATACACGAGTGCAGAATCAAAGCTGTCATCAGTTTCCACGAAGCAGCTGCGTATGACTTCGATCTGTTTGTGATGGGAAGTCACGAAAATACAGCTGGTGTGCAGTGGAAACCGGTGAAAAAGTAGGAGGAAAGCCAATGGCAGAGAAACGAGATTATTACGAAGTCCTGGGAGTCGCAAAAGGGGCAACGGATGATGAAATAAAAAAAGCATACCGCAAGCTTTCCAAACAATACCATCCGGATATCAATAAAGAAGCGGATGCTGAAGCTAAATTTAAAGAGATTTCTGAAGCTTATGAGATTCTTAGTGATCCGCAAAAGCGCGCGGCTTATGATCAATATGGTCACGCCGGTACCGACCCCAATTATGGAGGCGGTGGCTTCGGTGGCGGTTACGGAGATTTCGGCGGCTTTTCCGGTGGTGGTTTTGGCGGGTTCGAAGATATTTTCGAGTCCTTCTTTGGCGGTGGCGGCCGTTCGGCAAATCCTAATGCGCCGCGGCAGGGAGCAGATCTTCAGTATTCCGTCAATCTGAAATTCGAAGAGGCTGTCTTCGGCGTGGAAAAAACTGTCAAGTATAATCGGGAAGAAACTTGTCATACCTGTGGCGGTAACGGTGCAAAACCCGGCACACAGCCGGTAACTTGTTCCAAATGTGGCGGTTCCGGGCAGATCAATGTAGAGCGGCAAACCCCTCTTGGCCGGGTGATGAGCCGACAGACTTGTGATGTGTGTCACGGTACCGGCAAAGAAATCAAGGAACCTTGTGAGACTTGTCATGGCACCGGTCACGAAAAACGAGCCCATGAAGTCAAAGTCAATGTACCGGCCGGTGTTGAAGAAGGTCAGCAGATGCGTCTTTCCGGTCAAGGTGAAGCCGGAACGAACGGCGGTCCTTACGGTGATCTCTATGTCGTCTTCCGGGTTGAAGAAAGTGATATTTTCGATCGTGACGGGGCCGAGATTTATTACGAGCTGCCTTTGAACTTTGTACAGGCGGCATTGGGCGATGAAGTCAATGTGCCGACTGTTCACGGTGATGTGAAGCTGAAGATCCCGGCAGGTACCCAAACCGGCACCAGCTTCCGTTTGCGGGGGAAAGGTGCACCGAAACTGCGAGGAACCGGTAACGGCGACCAGCAGGTGAAAGTGAAATTAATTACCCCTAAAAACTTGAGTGAAGAGCAGAAAGCAGCGTTGCGACAGTTTGCCGAAGTGTCCGGCAGCAAGATCGATGAGCAGCATTCCGAGGGTTTTTTCGATAAAATGAAGGATGCTTTTAGCGGGAAGAAAAAATGAAGGATGACGGCAAACCCGGTTTTTCTTGGGTCTGCCGTCTTTTTTTGCTATTCTTGAGTGGGGCGTGTCTGAAAATTCCAGTGGCAGATGTTTTGACCCTTTTCACCGCAATCTGCGTCGTAACTGTGCAACTTTGTACCACATAAGCTGCGCTTTACTTCTTGATTTCGGTAAAAAGTCCGCAAAAATCTGGATTCCCGGTATTTTCAGGCATGCCCTAAAACAAGGAGGCGATTTTGTGATTCGAACATTTTCCGGCCCGCAAACCTACATCCAGGGTCCAGGGGTTTTGCGAACTCAGCTGAATCAATTGCAGCGTTTAGGGGGGCAGGCTGTTGTTGTGACTGACGAGTTTGTTAAAAATATGCTGGGTGACCAACTGACAGCTGATCTGAAACAAACAGAGATCGACTGCGCTTTCTTTTTAGTTGATAAGCAGGCGCAAGATGAGCTCAAGACTAGCCTGAAAAAAACAATTGCCGCTACTGAAAAAGCGGTCTTTGTCATCGGATTGGGGGGCGGTCGCGCCATTGACAGCGCCAAAACTCTGGCCGATGCTGCCGGTCTGCCCATCGCGGTTCTGCCTACTTCTGCTTCGATGGACGCACCGACTTCCCGAATTTCGGTTATCTATGACGAGCAGGGTGTATTTCAGCGCTATGATTACTACCCGACCAATCCGGAAGTCTTGCTGGTGGATACTGAAGTTATTTTTGCGGCGCCCGGGATTCTGCTGGCACAAGGGATTGCTGACGGTTTGGCGACTTATATCGAAGCCCGGGCAGTCTGGCATGACGGCGGCAACAATATTACTGGGGGTAAGCCAACGTTTGCGTCGTGGGCGATTGCCGAGAAGTGTCGAGATGTGCTTTTTGACAGTGCCCGGCAGGCGTTAACTGATCAGAAGCAGGGAATCCTGTCAGCTGATTTTGAAGCAGTGGTGGAAGCCAATATCCTGTTGAGCGGCCTCGGCTTTGAAAATGGCGGCCTGAGCCTGGCTCATGGCTTCCACAATGTAATCATGGGTAGTCAAAAATATGCCGTGAAAGCGGCACATGGCGAGATCGTTGCTGTGGGCCTACTTATTCAGTTGGCGGCAGAAGGAAGAACTGATGAGTTTACGGCCTACCACGAACTGCTGTCGGCAATCGGGATGCCGGTAACTTTGGCGGCGTTGGGACTTGATCGGCAGCAGCTTTCGCTGGAACAACTTGCTGCTGCCGTCTTGGCGACGGGGCAGGCCGGCAATCATATTCCGCTGGGGGTAGGTCCAAGCGAATTGATCGCAGCTTTGGAAACAGTATAATAGCCGAAAAAAGATCGCACCTTTTGAGGTTGCGATCTTTTTTCGACAGCGTTTTTCGTTCTGAATAAATGAAAAGGTATGAACGGCGAGCAGACTTGAGCAGGTCAGATATTCAAGACCTTATCCAGAAAGTCTTGTGTGCGCGGATTTGTTGGCGTGTTGAAAACTTCGTCAGGTGTGCCGTCCTCTAAAAAGACCCCACCGTCACAGAACAACACCCGGTCGGCAACTTCTTTGGCAAATCCCATTTCGTGGGTCACGATTACCATCGTCATCCCTTTGTGCGCCAGTTTTTTCATCACGTTCAGCACGTCACCGACCATTTCCGGATCCAGGGCTGAAGTTGGTTCGTCAAACAGCATGATATCCGGATCCATTGCCAGTGCCCGGGCAATGGCGACCCGTTGTTTTTGGCCGCCGGATAGACTGCTGGGTTTAGCATCTTTTTTATCTGCCAAGCCGACAGTTTCCAAAAGAGCGACCGCTTTTTGTTCGGCTGCGTCTTTACTCATTTTGTTAAGGTCGGTTGGTGCAAGGGTGATGTTCTCCAGGACTGTCAAATGCGGAAACAAATTGAAATGCTGGAAGACCATCCCGATGTGCTGGCGGATTTTGTTGATATTTGTCTGTTTGTCCATCAAGTCGGCACCGTCGATGACAATCTGACCGCTGCTGGGTTCTTCCAAGCGGTTTAAACAGCGGAGGAAAGTGCTCTTACCGGAACCGGAAGGACCGATAATACAGACGACCTCACCTTCGTGGATATCGATGGAAATATCATTCAAAACCGTATTGTTTCCGTATTTTTTGACAAGGTTTTTAACAGTGATTTTTTCAGTCATTGGTCAAGCTCCTTTCTTCTCCAGTTTTCTGGCCAAGCGGGTCAGACAGGTGATAACCACCAGATAAATCAAAGCGATGATCAGATACGTATAGGTGCTTTGGGAGGTGCGGGCAACGATGATTTTTCCGGTCTGCAGCAATTCAGCTACGCCGATAACGGAAATGATGGTCGTATCCTTCAAGGTAATCACAAACTGGTTGACGAAGGATGGGATCATGATTTTGACAGCTTGCGGTAGGATGATTTTCTGCATCGTCCGCGTGTAAGATAGACCCAAACTGCGTGAAGCTTCCATTTGGCCTTTCGGAACAGCGTTGATTCCGCCGCGAACCAGCTCGGCAATATAGGCACTGGCGTTGAGGGTCAGGGTAATGATTCCGGCAGCAAAGTCAGGGATGTTAAAGGGCAGGCCGAAGAAAATAAAGATTGCCAAAACCATCATCGGAATACCGCGGATCAAGTCTACATATAGCCCGGTAAAGGTGCGCAGAGCTTTTATCGGAGCAACGCTGAACAAACCGAAAATAATTCCGACGATTGTTGCCAGTGCAAAAGAGATCAAGGCCAATGCAACGGTTCTTCCAAGTCCTTTTAATAGGGACTGCCAATTGTTTTGCAAAAGTCCCATAAATGTCGATTCATTCTTTTGGGACGGATTGGAATCAGAAGAGCCCGCTGAAATATAGTTGTCCACGATCTTTTGATAGGTTCCGTCTGCTTTTAATTTTGCCAAGCCGATATTGAATTTTTTCAACAATTCCTGGTGGGTTCCTTTTTTGACCGCAAAGCCGTAAGCATTTCCCTTTTGCGGATCACCAATCAGTTTGAGGGGCTGACCGTTGCTGATGGCATAGCCCAGCACCGGATAATCGTCAAAGATGGCCTGGACTTTGTTGCTGGTAAGGGCGTTGTACAAGGCGTCGGCAGCGTCGTAATTCTTGATAGTGTATCCGTATTTTTGTTGATTTTCCTGCAAAAAAGCAGCACTTTCCGTACCCACTTTGGCGGCGACCGTCTTATCTTTAAGGTCCGCATAAGATTTGATGGTCGTTTCGTCTCTTGCGACAGCCATCTGGATGCCGCTGTCAAAGTAAGAGTCGGAAAAATCAAAGTTGTTTTTTCGCTCTTCCGTGATGCTCATACCGGCGATCATACCGTCTAATTGCCCGGACTGGACGCCTTGAATCGAACTGTCGAATCCCAAGGGCCGCAGCTTGACTTCAAAGCCTTGATCGGCTGCGATAGCTTTCAACAAATCGACATCAATGCCGACATATTCGTTGTTTTCATTTTGGAACTCGAAGGGCGGGAAGGTGAGGTCCGTGCCGATCTGGTAAGTTTCCTCTGCTTGGACGGCATCCGTTCGCCAGCCGAATGTTAGGATTCCTGACAAGAATAGTAGTGCTGTCAGAAAGGCTTTCTTTGGTTTCATAACACAACCTCCGTGGTTTTATTTGCAGTTCTTTTTTGAAAAGAGGCTTTGTTTCAGCGTTTTTCTATCAATAAAAGGCTCTTGAAACAAAGGTTATCCTTTTTGAAAAAAGATGCCACTGGTTATTATAGGTTCTGTGACGGGTGCAGCGCAAGAAAGGAACAGCAAATGGAAAAGAAAAATCGAAATTCCTGACTGTAAATGTTAAGAAATCTAACATCAGATTTGGATCAGATTTGTGTCGAAAATGTTTCGTTTAAAAAATATCTAAAGGATGAAAAAGAAAGGAATACAAAAATAGCGAAAATATGTTCGCTATGGTAAAATATTCAAGTTGAAGTGCTCTTGTTTTGCTTTGCCGCAGGAAGAGTTTACACTTAAGATGAATCTTATGAAACCAAAGGAGTGTGTTGGAATGATCGAAAGAGACACGACTCGACAGTTTGATCTGGTATCCAAGTATCAGCCAGCCGGAGATCAGCCGGAAGCGATTCGCCAACTGGTAGAGGGAGTAGTGGCAGGCAAAAAGGCTCAGATTCTTTTAGGGGCTACCGGGACCGGTAAAACCTACACCATCTCCAACTTAATCAAAGAAGTCAACCGACCGACGCTGATCATAGCACATAACAAGACGTTGGCCGGGCAGCTTTACGGGGAGTTCAAAGAATTTTTTCCGAACAATGCTGTCGAATATTTTGTCAGTTATTACGATTACTATCAGCCGGAAGCCTATGTTCCGTCCTCTGATACCTACATTGAAAAAGATTCCAGCATCAATGATGAGATCGACAAGCTCCGTCACTCGGCCACCAGTGCCCTATTGGAGCGCAACGACGTGATTGTGGTCGCCTCGGTTTCGTGTATTTTCGGTTTAGGATCGCCGATGGAATATCAAAAGCAGGTTGTTTCGCTGCGGGTCGGAATGGAAATCAGTCGTGATCAGCTGTTGCGCCAGTTGATCGATGTCCAGTTCGAAAGAAATGACATCGATTTTCAGCGGGGCCGTTTTCGGGTCCGCGGGGATGTGGTGGAAATCTTTCCGGCATCTCGGGATGAGCGGGCGCTGCGGGTGGAATTTTTCGGTGATGAAATCGATCGAATCCGGGAAGTGGATGCGCTGACCGGTGAGATCCTGGCAGATACTGAGCATGTCTCGATCTTTCCGGCTACCCACTTTGTGACAGATGAAAACCATCTGGAGCATGCCATCGAAAGCATCCAAAAGGAACTGACATTGCGCTTGGAAGTACTGCGAAGTGAAAACAAACTGTTGGAAGCTCAGCGCCTCGAACAGCGAACAAATTATGATATCGAAATGCTGCGGGAAATGGGCTATACATCCGGTATCGAAAATTATTCCCGCCATATGGATGGCCGAAAAGAAGGGGAACCGCCTTATACGCTGATCGATTTCTTTCCGGAAGATTTTCTGATCGTGATCGATGAATCTCATGTTACGATGCCACAGGTCAGAGGAATGTACAATGGCGACCGGGCCCGTAAACAAATGCTGGTGG
Organism: Enterococcaceae bacterium OF42-14pH9A; assembly: GCA_027692465.1. GTDB lineage: Bacteria > Bacillota > Bacilli > Lactobacillales > Enterococcaceae > Enterococcus_C. Next base: position 554,478 of record JAQEYU010000001.1, read on the forward strand.
ATTACGGCTTCAGACTGCCCTCTGCATTAGACAACCGGCCGCTTCGTTTGGAAGAATTTGAAGAACATGTCAACCAGATTGTTTACGTTTCAGCCACACCGGGACCTTATGAAGAAGCCCAGACGGATACGGTTGTGCAACAGATCATTCGGCCGACGGGCTTGTTGGATCCGGTAATCGAAGTCCGACCGATCATGGGGCAAATCGATGATCTGGTAGGCGAAATCAATGAGCGGACCGAGAAAGATCAGCGGGTCTTCATTACGACTTTGACTAAAAAGATGTCAGAAGATCTGACAGACTATTTGAAAGAATTGGGAATCAAAGTCAAATACCTGCACAGCGATATCAAAACGTTAGAGCGGACTGAAATCATTCGCAACCTGCGCCTTGGCGAATTCGATGTGCTGGTGGGAATCAATCTGTTACGAGAAGGTCTTGATGTTCCGGAAGTTTCTCTGGTGGCGATTCTGGATGCCGATAAAGAAGGCTTTTTGCGCAGCGAGCGTTCGCTGGTACAGACAATCGGTCGGGCAGCCCGCAACTCTGAAGGTAAAGTCATCATGTACGCCGACAAAATCACCGATTCCATGCAGCAGGCGATCGATGAAACTGCACGGCGGCGTAGTATTCAGCAGCAATACAATGAAGAACACGGAATCGTACCGAAGACCATCATCAAAGAAATTCGGGATTTGATTGCGATCACCAAGGTCGCGGAAGACGAAGAGAATTACATGACGCTGGCAGACTATGAGGACATGTCAAAAGAAGATCGGGAAACGTTGATCATGAAGTTGGAGAAGGAAATGAAGGATGCTGCCAAAGCATTGGACTTCGAGACTGCTGCAACTTTGCGGGATACGATTCTTGAGTTGAAGGCAGCCTTGTAATCATAGCGACAGCCAATACAACAGACTCAGTTTTTCAGTCGTGCCGGCTTGTAGTGACAGGTTGCGCTATTGAAAAACCGAGTCTGATTTCTGCCGTCAGTCCAAGCAACAGCCGTTTTAAAAGCTGCGACAGTAATTTTCAAAGGAGGAACATATGGCAAACGATAAAATAGTAATCCATGGTGCCAGAGCACATAATTTGAAAAATATCGACGTAACGATCCCCCGCGATCAACTGGTAGTCGTTACCGGGTTGTCCGGTTCGGGGAAGAGTTCATTGGCATTTGATACCTTGTATGCCGAGGGTCAACGCCGCTATGTTGAAAGTCTCTCTGCCTATGCGCGTCAGTTTTTGGGGCAAATGGACAAGCCGGATGTGGACAGTATCGACGGATTGAGTCCGGCGATTTCTATTGATCAGAAGACGACCAGTAAAAACCCCCGTTCCACCGTTGGAACGGTGACGGAGATCAACGATTACCTGCGGCTCTTGTATGCCCGCGTTGGTCACCCAATCTGTCCAAATGACCACATCGAGATCACCAGCCAGTCGGTTGAGCAGATGGTGGACGCTGTACTGGCATTGCCGGAACGCACGAAAATCCAGATTTTGGCGCCGGTCGTTTACCAGAAGAAGGGGCAGCATAAAAAAGTTTTTGAAATGATCCAGCGGGAAGGTTACGTTCGTGTGCGGGTAGACGGTGAAATCTATGAGATCACTGAAGTTCCCGAATTGGAAAAAAACCGCAAGCACGAAATTTCGATTGTAATCGACCGTATCGTTGTGAAAGAAGGCATTCGTTCGCGCTTGTTCGACTCGTTTGAAACAGCACTGCACCTGGCAAAAGGTTATGCTGTAGTTGATGTAATCGGCCAAGAGGAGATGCTTTTCAGTGAACACTATTCCTGTCCTTATTGCGGCTTTACTGTCGGCGAGCTGGAACCGCGACTGTTCTCCTTCAATGCACCATTTGGAGCCTGCCCGGAATGTGACGGATTGGGTGTCAAATTGGAAGTCGATCTGGACTTGGTGATTCCTGATCAAACCAAGAGCTTACGTGAAGGGGCAATCGTTCCTTGGAATCCTATCAGCTCCCAATATTATCCGGAACTGCTGCGGCAGGCTTGCGACAGCTTCGGAATCGACATGGACACACCTTTTGAAAAACTTCCGGAAGAACAACGGGAGATCGTTTTGTACGGTTCTAACGGCGATGTTTTTCATTTTCATTACGAAAATGACTTTGGCGGGGTACGAGATGTCGAGGTTCCCTTTGAAGGGGTCTTGACTAATATCAAACGCCGATATCATGAAACCAACAGTGATTTTACGCGTGAACAGATGCGTTTATATATGACGGAGCTGACTTGTCAGGCTTGTCACGGCTATCGTTTGAATCCGCAGGCGCTGTCAGTCCAGATCAATGGCAAAAATATCGGTGAAATCAGTGAACTGGCAATCGATCATTCGTTGTCATTCGTCAGCGGTTTGAAATTGACGGAACAAGAGCAGGCTATTGCTACGCCGATCGTTAAGGAGGTCAACGACCGTTTGAACTTCCTGCGAAATGTAGGGCTGGATTATCTGACGTTGAGTCGGGCCGCAGGAACTTTGTCGGGGGGAGAAGCGCAGCGGATTCGGCTGGCGACCCAGATCGGTTCCAACTTGTCCGGCGTCCTGTATATCTTAGATGAGCCGTCTATCGGGCTGCATCAGCGGGACAATGATCGCTTGCTGGATTCCCTTAGAAAAATGCGGGATCTGGGCAATACCCTGATTGTTGTGGAACATGATGAGGATACTATGCGGGCAGCTGATTATCTGATTGATGTCGGTCCGGGAGCCGGAGCTCAGGGCGGGGAGATTGTGGCCGCCGGGACACCTTCAGAAGTAGAAAAGAACTCGGATTCCATCACCGGCCAATACCTCTCCGGAAAAAAACAAATCCCTGTTCCTAAGAAACGGCGCAAAGGCAACGGTCAGAAAGTGACAATCATCGGTGCAGCAGAGAATAATCTGAAGAATATCAATGTTGATTTCCCTCTTGGAAAATTCACAGCTGTAACTGGGGTCTCCGGTTCCGGTAAATCCACACTGGTCAATGAGATCCTAAAAAAAGCGCTGGCTCAAAAAATTAACCGTAATTCCAACAAACCGGGACGCTTCAAAAAGATTACCGGCTATGAGAGCATCGAAAAAATCATCGATATCGATCAAAGTCCGATCGGGCGCACGCCGCGAAGCAATCCGGCAACCTACACCAGTGTCTTTGATGATATTCGTGACTTATTTGCCAAAACCAATGAAGCCAAGGTACGGGGGTACAAAAAAGGCCGTTTCAGTTTCAACGTCAAAGGTGGTCGCTGTGAAGCTTGTAAAGGTGACGGGATCATCAAGATTGAGATGCATTTTCTACCGGATGTCTATGTTCCCTGCGAAGTTTGTCATGGGAAACGCTATAACTCCGAAACACTGGAGGTCCACTACAAAGGCAAGAACATTTCAGAGATTTTAGACATGACTGTCGAAGATGCGGTGGCATTTTTCAAGCATATCCCTAAGATCCATCGGAAACTGCAGACGATTGTGGACGTTGGTCTCGGCTATGTTACTTTGGGGCAGCCGGCAACGACTTTGTCCGGCGGAGAAGCCCAACGGATGAAGCTGGCCAGTGAACTTCATAAAAATTCCAATGGTAAGAGCTTTTATATCCTGGACGAACCGACTACCGGATTGCATACCGATGATATCGCCCGCTTGTTGAAAGTGTTGGAACGTTTGGCGGATGCCGGTAATACAGTATTGGTGATCGAACACAATCTGGATGTCATCAAATCTGCCGACTGGGTGATTGATTTGGGTCCGGAAGGCGGAGATGGCGGCGGAACCATTCTTGGGACCGGGACGCCGGAAACGATTGCCCAACTGCCGGAAAGTTATACCGGTCAATACCTGAAACGAGTTTTGAAAAAGACCAAATAAGTTTGGGGTGTGTCTGAAAACGCCGAGGAAATCCGGATTTTTGCTGATCTTTTTGTCGAAATCAAGGAGTAAAGCGGGGGCGAAGTTGCGCCTTTACGACGCAGATTGCGGCGAAAAGAATCAAAATAGCTGCCACTGGAGTTCTCAGATCTGCCCTGAGCAGATTTTCTTAAGATCCGGCAAGCTGCATTGCTGTATAAAGCGTAAAGCCTTGCTTTGCGCTTTTGCTGTGGTATGATAACGTTATTGAAAAATGGTGCCGCTGCTGACTGGGATGCCAGCAGCGGCAGCGTTCAGATTTTGGCAGGAAAGAGGAAGACCAGGTGGAAAATTTCTTCAGTATTTTAGGCGGTATGGGAACGCTTGCTACCGAAAGCTTTGTGCGGATTCTGAATCATCGGACTGTAACCCATAAAGATCAGGACTATTTGAACTATGTGTTGTTCAACCATGCGACGGTTCCGGATCGGACCGCAGCGATTCTTGATCCTCAGCATGCGGAAGATCCGCTGCCCTATTTGTTGGATGATATCGCTAAGCAGAATCTTCTGCAGCCGAATTTTATCGTGCTGACCTGCAACACAGCTCATTATTTTTTTGATACGCTGCAAAAGGCAACCGCAATCCCGATCCTGCACATGCCCAGAGAAGCCGCGTTGGCGCTTAAACGGCAGCAAAAAGGCGGCAAAGTGGCCTTTTTGGGAACTGAAGGCAGTGTCAAGGCAGGGGTTTATGAGCGTGAGCTGACGGCTGCCGGTTTCGAGGTCATGATTCCGAAAGCGAAACTGCAAAAAAAAGTCAATGATCTGATCTATCGAGACATCAAAGAGCGGGATTTCTTGAACAAAGATCTTTATTACGAAATCCTGTTCGATACGGTAGAAACTTACGGGTGTGACAGTGTTGTGCTGGGCTGTACAGAATTATCCCTGATGGAAGAGTTCGCTGCAGGACATCCATATCACGTGGTAGATGCCCAGTCGATTTTAGTGGATCGTACCATTGAAAGAGCAATTGCTGATCGTAAAAAGGGCTGACAAAGAATGTATCACTGTTTAAATGAAAAGCTTACAGGTTGCTGAAAACGAAATGTTTCGGCAATCTGTTTTTTATTAGGAGATTTTCAGACGCCGTCCTAGTGTAGCGTCTGCTTGATAATGCTGACCCAGTTCGTAAAGAAGCCCACGCTCTGGATATTGGCAATAGATCGTATTTTATGGTCTATGACAACTTTTTCGAAAATTTGAAATGTCAGCACGACACTACACTAGTCTAACAGAAGGGTTTTAGGTGCCTTTACGGCTTTTTTTTTGCTATAATTTGAATGATGGCAGCTGAAACCAAGGCTGCCGGAGGAATCATATAAGGAGGGGTACACTTGACAGAAAAATCTGTTTTTCCAAAGGACTTTCTTTGGGGTTCCGCATCTGCGGCCTACCAAGTAGAAGGTGCCTGGAACGAAGACGGCAAAGGACCGTCTGTGTGGGATGAGTTTGTGCGGATTCCCGGAAAGACCTTCAAGGCAACCAATGGTGATTTGGCGGTTGATCATTACCACCGTTACAAAGAAGATGTTGCGCTGATGAAGGAACAAGGGCTGAAAGCGTATCGTTTTTCTGTTGCCTGGACGCGGATTTTCCCGGAAGGTCGGGGAGAAGTCAATCAAGCTGGTCTGGATTTTTATATTCGATTGGTGGACGAGCTGATTGCAAATGGGATTGAACCTGTATTGACGTTGTATCATTGGGATCTTCCGAAAGCACTGCAAGAAGAATACGGCGGTTGGGAATCTCGCAAAATCATTGACGATTTTGTCAATTATGCAACAGTTCTTTTTGAAACTTTCCGAGATAAAGTTCATTTCTGGGTGAGTCTCAATGAACAGAACGTCTTTATTCAATTGGGCTATATGCTGGCGGCGCATCCCCCGGGTGTGACAGATGAAAAACGAATGTATGAAGCCAATCATATTGCCAATCTGGTGAATGCCTCGGTCATCAATAAATTCCACGAGATGAAGATGCCTGGTAAAATTGGACCGAGCTTTGCTTATACACCAAACTATGCCTTTGATAGTGATCCGAAAAATGTTCTGGCAGCAGAAAATGCCGAAGATTTGATGGCCCACTGGTGGATGGATATCTATGCTTGGGGTGAATATCCGATTGCAGTGATGGATCTGCTGAAAAAACGGGGTGTCGCGCCTACGATTGAGGAGGGGGACATGGCACTCCTGCGTTCTGCTAAGCCGGACTTTATGGGAATGAACTATTATCAGACTGCAACCAACAAGTTCAATCCTATCGATGGTGTCGGACAAGGGAAGATGAACACTACCGGAAAGAAGGGCAGTTCTGAAGAATCCGGAATCCCGGGGCTCTATAAAAAAGTTCAAAATCCATATGTGGATCGGACCAACTGGGATTGGGAGATTGATCCTATGGGTATTCATATCGCGCTGCGTCGGATCACCAGTCGCTACCGTCTGCCAATCCTGATCACAGAGAACGGTTTGGGGGAATACGACAAGATCACTTCGGAAAATGAGATCCATGATGAGTATCGGATCAAGTATCTGAAGGATCACGTAGCTGCTGTCGGTGATGCGATCGCTGAAGGCTGTACTGTTTTGGGTTACTGCACCTGGTCATACACGGATCTCCTCAGCTGGCTGAACGGTTATCAGAAACGCTACGGCTTTGTTTATGTCGATCAGGATGAAACTCAGGAAGGCAGCTTGAAGCGCTATAAGAAAGACAGTTACTACTGGTATCAGCGGGTAATTGCTTCTAATGGTGCCGATTTGGATTAAAAGAAAAGTCGTTGGCGGATTTCAAACGTCAACGGCTTTTTTGCTTTGGTGTGGGAGATGTATCAGCTGCTGGGAATTTTCCGGTGACAGATGCCTTACTCAGGAGGAAAGGGCTTTTTGAGTCTTTTCGATATTGGCGCTGAAGAGTTTCTGAAAACTGACGACTGTTAAATTTTTGTTTAAAAAACAGCTTTTTGAAACTTGGCGAATGAAAGGAATGTCCGACCACTTTATAATTCAAATTAAGTGATGTTATATTCTTAATTTGAATAAAAATAAACGGAAGTGGTGCGTGAATATGAGTAAAATGATGAAGCTGCTGACTGTTCTACCTCTGGTTATCAGTTGTTGTGCAGTGGCGTTTTTTCCAACGCAGGTGCTTTTGCAGTATCGTTTGCCGACAAGTGATGGTGCTTTTGGCAGCAAATATGAACTTTTTTTGCTGCCGTTGGTCACCCTTTTAGCAGGATTTGTACTGGATTTTGCAGATAAAAAGGTCCGACGACAGGGTGAGTCTGCTGTCCTTACACTTGTAAGTCTGCTTTTTTTGAATGGATTGAATGCAACGGCCGTGTATGCAGCTGGTACTGGAGTCGAAGGCGTATATCAGCTTGCTGTCGGAAAAAATCATCTGCTGTTCGTAATGATTGCGGGCTTATTCGTACTTTTGGGTAGTCTGCTGCCTTCGTAGGTCAATCGAAATCAGTCGACCTGGAGCCTGACTCGTTATACAATGCTCAAGGAAAGCCGCAGGTATGGCAGCTATGCCTTGATTGCTGTCGGAATCAGCGGTCTGGTTTTGAGTGCCCTGCCAGTAAGTAATCTTGCCGGTTGGCTGCTGCTTTCGGCTGTGCTGGTGGCAGCCAACGGGGCGGCGGCAGTCTGTGTTTTGGCGATCCGTCGTAAGTTAATCCGGCAACAGGAACGCAGTTGATGATCTGAGTAATGATTCGAAAAAAGGGTAAAAATCCGGCGCTGTCCGGTTTTTTTACCTTTTTTTGCTGTCGCTGAGCTGTACCCTGACAATGGCAACTGCTATAATCCAAGAAGAGGTGGGGCAGATGAAAGCATGCGGAGTGATTGTTGAGTACAATCCGTTTCACAATGGGCATCAATACCATGTCCAGCAGGCTCGGGCGCGTTCCGGAGCCGACGTGGTGATCGCTTGTATGAGCGGGAATTTTCTGCAACGGGGTGAGCCGGCGATTATCGATAAATGGTTGCGAGCAGAAGCAGCTTTGAAAAACGGGGTAGATATCGTGGTGGAGCTACCAATCTGCTGGTCGCTGCAGGCCGCTGATTATTTTGCCCGGGGGGGGGTCAAGCTGCTCCAGGCAATCGGCTGCGACAGCCTGTGCTTTGGGACCGATAGCGATAAAGCTTTTGATTATCAGCAGTTTGGCAGCTTTGTGCAGGAAAATCAAGCAATGATCAACAAAGAATACCAACTGCTGCAAGACGAAAAACTCAGCTATCCCCAGAAAATGAATCAAGTTTATGCGCGGTTTTTTCCTGAGTTGGGCTTGTCCGAAGAAACGCCCAATCATATACTCGGATTGGCTTATGCAAAGGAGAATGCCGCCTATGCTCATCCGATGAGACTGATCCCGCTGCCGCGGATCGGTGCCGGCTATAATGAAAGAAATTTGGCGCAGGGGATGCTTGCCAGCGGTACCGGCATCCGTGAAGGTGTGTCCCGGGGGCAGGATATTTCCGCCTTTGTTCCTCAGGAGACGCAGGAAGCTTTGAGGCGAGAATATGCGGACTGGTCTCAACTGTGGCCGTATCTGCGGTACCGCCTGCTGTCAGCGGGAACAGAAGAACTGGGCAGTCTTTATCAGATGACAGAAGGGCTGGAGCACCGGTTGAAGGAGGTTGCCAAACAAACTGCTGATTATCAGCAGTTTGTGCAACGGGTGAAATCAAAACGTTATACCTGGACACGTCTGCAGCGTCTGTTTTGCTGTGTACTGCTGAATATCAAAGAGACAGAGATGCATACAGCCTGGCAACAAGATCAGCTGCGGCTGCTGGGATTTACTGCGACGGGACGCAGGTATCTCAGTCAGCAGAAGAAAAAGTTGGTCCTGCCCTTGATCTCTCGTGTCGGCAAGGCCCAAGACATGCAGCAGGAATTGACATTGCGGGCAGATGAGATTTACCGATTAACGGATCCCCGCATCCCGGAGCAGGCCATCGGGCGAATCCCTATTCGCATCTGAATCGATAGAAAACTCTTCACAGATTGCTGTCAGACAAGTATAATGGACGAGGACGTTTTTTATTGAAATCACAACAACTACAGAAAGCGAAGTGTAATTATGGGTCGTAAATGGGCAAACATCGTTGCAAAGAAAACAGCCAAGGACGGTGCGAACAGTCGGGTCTATGCCAAATTCGGTATCGAGATCTACGCTGCCGCAAAATCAGGTGATCCGGATCCCCATGCCAACCAGAAATTGCGTTTTGTCATTGAACGGGCGAAAACATACAACGTGCCTCGTCATATCATCGACCGAGCAATCGAAAAAGCAAAAGGCTCCGGTGATGAAAACTACCAGGAACTCCGTTATGAAGGGTTCGGTCCCAATGGCTCGATGGTGATCGTTGACGCCTTGACTAACAATGTGAATCGGACTGCAGCTGATGTTCGGGCAGCATTCGGTAAAAACGGCGGGAACATGGGTGTTTCCGGTGCGGTCGCCTACATGTTTGATAACACGGCTTTGTTCGGCTTTGCCGGGGATGATGCCGATGATATTTTGGAATATTTGATGGAAAAAGACATCGATGTCCGCGATGTAGAGGCAGAGGAAGGTCAGATCATCGTATACGGCGAACCGGAAGATTTCAGCGCTATCGATGCTGCTTTGAAAGAAAAGGGTATCAGTGAATTTTCGGTAGCCGAATTGCAGATGATCCCGCAAAACGAAGTGACTTTGAGCGGCGATGACTTGGAAAAATTTGAAAAAATGATTGACGTTTTGGAAGACTTGGAAGATGTTCAGTCTGTCTATCACAACGTAGCTTTGGAAGATTGAAAATGAAAATACCGCAGTCGACGGAAAAGCCATCGTCGATTGCGGTATTTTTCTGTGTTGTTATTCAGTAAGCGGCAGCTGCAGATTTGTTCGGGTCTGTCTGCAACCGGCAGCACCGGATTTATCGGTTGTATCTGGATCCATATCGCTTGGAGTAATCTTGTGAAGGATGTAAGCAGACTTCACAACAAAGTCGATAAAGTGAGCTTTACTTCTTGATTATTCCGGCAGATCTGCAAAAATCTGGATCTCATCGGGGGATTCAGACGTGTCTTATTTCGAATCATCCTCATCTTGTTGGTGGGCGATCTTGTTTTGGACATCTGACAGCATCTGCTGCAGTTTTTGTTCCTTTCGTTTGAGGACCACCAAATCTTCCTCGATTTCTGAAGCTTTTTCATGTTCCGGCGGTCGGATCAGAAAGTTCAAAGCAATCGCCACGAAGGTTCCGATAAAGGTGTCAATCACTCGCTGCAATGCGAAATAAATCGATTCGTTTTTACTGACACTCAACGTAATCAGCAACATGGTGGCGATGGCTGAGATGATTCCGGCGTTATTGTTGATGCCGTCGGAAACGATGATCAAGAGGGCGACTAAAAGAGGCAGCAGGAAAACTTCCAATAAGAAATCCTCTTTAAAGAACTGCTTGACAAAAAAGTAAAAAATCGCAAAGGCACCCCCCAGACTGTTTCCCAGGATCCGGGATTTGCCGAATGAAACAGTGGTGGTCAAGTCCTGCCTCAAAGAAAAGACAGCTGCTAAGGCGGCAATCAGGGGCTCACCACGGTCTGTGAAGTGAAAAAGCAGGATACAGATCATGACGGCAATGGCTGTTTTCAGCGTCCGCATCCCGATCCGAAAGCGACCCAAGTGCATTCAAACCACTCCTTTCTTAATGGTCAGGCACGACGTTAGCTTACATTCAATGATAGCTGAAAAAGCATGAGATTGCCAATTTTAGGCAATTTTCGTTACAATAGAAAAGAAAAACGAGTTAATAGGAGGATGCTTTGTGAAAATCGGATTGCGCACAGTCAAAACGGCTGTCTGTGCTGTATTGGCGATGATCATCGCGCAATGGCTGGGCTTGTTGTATGCACCGGCCGCCGGGATCATTGCGGTATTAAGTGTCGGCAATACCAAGCGGTCCTCTTGGCTGATTGCCCGCAACCGTGTGTTGTCCCTGGTGATGGCCACAGGAATCGCTTTTGCCGCTTTTTCCCTGGTGGGTTACAATCCGGTAGCATTCGGCGTGTATTTGTTGTTTTTCATTCCCTTGTCGGCCAGATTTGGCTTGGGAGACGGAATCGTTGTCAATTCTGTGCTGATTACTCATTTTATGTCAGAGGCTTCTTTTGCACCGGCGATGCTGCTCAATGAATTCCTCTTGATGGCTGTCGGTGCCGGCTTGGCTCTGGCTGCCAATCTGTACATGCCGGATCTTGAAAGATCACTGCGACAGGATCAAATGGTGGCTGAGACGATGTTTGCGCGGCTGTTGCTGCTTTTGTCGGAGAGTTTGAATCATCCGCAAAAAGCCGTTCAATTGCAACAGCGGTGCCAAAATCTGTTGGCTTTCTTGCGGGAAGCTCAAGAAAAAGCGGCTCGCCATCGAGAAAACCGCTGGAGCAGCCAAGAGGAATACTTTGAAGCTTATTTTTCCATGCGCCGCTCTCAACTGCGTCTGCTGAATGATATGATTGCCTTCACTGGACAAATCAGTGTAGCCGATGACATGGTTTCTGATCTCAGAGCACTGCTGGCAGAAACGGCAGCAGGTTTTTCTGAGGAAAACGATGGCCGCGAAATCCTGAATGAAATCATGAGGATTTATGAAAACTATCGCCTGGCCCCCTTACCCAAAGATCGGGAAGAATTCGAAAGCCGGGCCCTCTTGTTTCAGTTCCTGCAAAGTTTTACCAGTTTTATCGAAATCAAAGCAGAGTTTGCTGCGGTCAATCAAAAAAGCTGAATGTCTGCCTCAATTTCAAAAGAAAAAAACCATCCCGGTTGCCGATTTCTGCCGGGATGGTTTTTTCGAACAGCCTGTGTCTGCGAGTGCCGACGACAGCTGCTTTGTTTTTTTGTATCTTGTCAACAAATCAGCATCAGCTGTGCATTCCTCTTGATTTTCGGTAAAACGTCTTACAAAAATCCCAACCTGGCTGAAGCTTGTGGCCAACGTTTATTTTTTCCAGGCTTTAAGCATTTGGTCCAGAACGGAGATTGTATCGTAGGTCAGTGCCAACGAAGTGTTCTCTGCTCCGTTTATGCAGGCAATCATATTCGCGACTTCATAGTTCATAGCCTGAGAAGTTTCACCGACTTCGATGTATTCCCGAGTCCCGTCGTTGTAAATGATTTCAGCTGCTTGAGCCCGCGGATACTCCGGAACAGTGATGTATCCGTTTTCGTAGGCTGCGATCCCGATTTTCGGCATTTTTGCCTGGAAGGTCAAGGTGACAGCTGCCATTTCGGCTTTCTCGTTATTCAGAATGGTAACGGATTGTTCATCCACACCCGTGAAGAAAGGTTGCATCTGGCTGGCCATCACTTGCGGACGAGCATTCATAAAGCGGCGGACAAAGCTGACTGCATAGGTACCGATATCCAACAGGGCGCCACCGGCCAGATCAGGATTGAAGAAGCGATTGCCGGGATCCGGTTCTTTGTAGCTGCCAAAGGGTGCCTGGATCATTTTCAGTTTCCCCAGCTTTCCGGAGTCGGCAATCTTTTTGAGTTCCGTAAACAGCGGCATATTGAAGATGGTCATGGCTTCTTGCAAAATCAGTTTTCGTTCTTTGGCTACAGCCATGACTGCTTCCAATTCCGCAAGATCCATGGTAATGGCCTTTTCACAGAGAACATGCTTACCCGCCTGCAGTGCTTTCAGGATATACTCTTTGTGGAAACGATTAGGTACAGCCACGTAGACGATATCGACTTTTTCATCCGCTAAAAGTGCATCGTAAGAACTGTAGCGGGCCGGGATCTGATACTCATCGGCGAAGCGGTCGGCTGTCGCCTGATTCCTGGAACAGACAGCATAAAGTGTACTTTGTGGATTGGCAAAAACCATTGCCAGTTGGTGGGCGATATCCCCGGTTCCGGCAATTGCCCAGTTGTAATTTGTCATGATTGAAAACTCCTCTCAAAATAACTTGAAACGCTTCGTTAAAAACGTTTTCGCAGATGCGGATTCGGAAGTGGGTTCCCAGATGATACCGAAACGGTGAAAATTGTTAAAAAAAACAAAGCCGCATCATACCTACAGTTTAGCAATCCTTTAAAAAAAAGGGAAGTTCTTTGCAAAAGTCTGGTATTTACAGATAATTTCAGTAAAATAGATTGAGAAGCTTTGTAACAGGTTGTTCGTCACAGCCGTGATCCGAGCTGAGGGTTTTGATCAGACAGAATATATAAAAAAAGGATGAGCGACTATGCATGACGTGTACATTGAAATTTTGGTCTCTACGATCAAAGAACAGTATTTGACAGAAAAAAACTTTTTCGACGGAGTTCTCAGCATTTCCGAAGATACTTGGGAAAATTGGAAGCGGGGCAGCGTCAATCTGCCGGGAGAACAGAGTCAAAAGATCAAGAATCTTTTCAGCGACTATGAATGGATGCTGGTGCAGAAAATCCTGCGACAAACCATCATTTTTCCGGAGAAGCGAACGACGGCAGTCACAGATTATCGTCAAATGAAGACCCGGATTGCACAAAAATGGCTGAAAGCCGAAGCGGCTGAAGTTTCCGTGAAGCAGCGGGAGGAAAATCACAATGCCCAGATGGTGGAGCTTTTGGTGGTAGTCGACTACGGCAAATGGGGCTTTGATGACATTTTAAGCTTCCGACTGCCGGCGCGGATCCAACAACAGATTGAAAGTGAACAGGTGGCTCTCTTGGACTGGGTCAACGAAAATCTGGAGGAAACCTATCTTGAAAAGCAATAAACCCGCAAATGCAGGTCATTTGGCGGGCATTTTGGGGCTGCTTACGTTGCTGGGAATCAGTATCGTGCTTTTTTGGCCGTTTTCCCGATCCGCTTTCAATATCGAAGGATTTGCGACTGAAAAGCAGGTGACTTTTGTTTCTGCAAAGCTGCCAGACCCGTTGCTGGACGAACTTTCAAAGTCAGTTGCAGATGCAACGCAAGCGGGCGGGTTCGATACGAATCATGCTGTGAAGGGTAAAAATGAACTGCTGGAGGGACTGGTTTTGGAATTTCCTGACTCACCTGCTGCAGAAAAAGCCCAGTCTGTAATCCCGGCAGATTTTCCCAAAGTAGCAACTGCTGATTGGCGGTTGCAGCTGGTAGGACCGGATCATAAATTGCAGACTGAGGTTGATGAGAGCCGATTGATCGATATCGGTGGCGGTGAACGAATGGATGCACGAGTAGCAGCTTCCTTTAACGAGCTGTTACAAGGAGCCGCTGCGGCCGGTGTCAACATTGATGTCGTGTCGGCTTATCGTTCGGTTGCTGATCAAACAGCAGTCTTCAACGAGAAGTTTGAACGGATGAAGCGACAAGGGAAAACAGACGAAGAAGCCGAGCAGGAGACCATGACCAACATGACCCGTCCCGGATACAGCGAACACCATACCGGTCTGGCAGTGGATGTCGTTGACGAAGCCTGGCTGGCAAGTGATCCCGACTGGACGCTTGATGAGCGCTATGGGACAACCAAAGGGGGCAGCTGGCTGGCGGAGCATGTGGCCGATTACGGCTTTGTGATCCGTTACCCGGCTGACAAAACCGCCATCACCAAGATCACTTATGAACCTTGGCATTTACGGTATGTCGGAAAAGAAGTTGCCGGATATATGACTGAACATGGCCTTTGTTTGGAAGAGTTTGTGGCAGAAGCAGAAAAGTGGGAGCAATATGGCGATTAGACGTTATCGATCCAAAAAGAAAATAAATCTGCCGTTGATCTTGTTCGGCATGCTCCTAATCGGGGTCGCCTTTGTGTTTTCATTGGCGACCCTTGCCGATTTTTCCGGGGAATCAGAGCCGGTTGCAACTAAGGAAAGTAGTATGTCTCGCCAGGAATTCATTGACCGTCTCGTCCCCCACGCCCGCGAGTTGCAGGCGGGTTATGGCGTCCTGCCCAGTATCATTATTGGTCAGGCGGCATTGGAGTCAAATTTTGGTCAGGCAACACTGGCCAGTAAGTACAATAACTTATTCGGTGTCAAAGCTTTCGGAGATCAACCGAAAGTAAATCTCGAGACCCAGGAATATCTCGATGGTCAATGGGTCACGATCAAAGGGGATTTCCGCGTTTACGAATCTTGGGATGAATCCATGGATGCCCACACGCGGCTTTTTGTCAATGGTGTCGACTGGGATCCCAAAAAGTATGAACCGGTCTTGTTGGCCAAAGATTACAAGGAAGCCGCACATGCGCTGCAGCAGGCGGGATATGCGACAGATCCCACCTATGCTGATAAAATAATAGGTATGATAGAAGAGTACCGTCTGGACCAGTACGACCAGCCGGATGAGCAGAATTAATCGAAAGAACAGGAGTGAGCCGATGGAGCAGACCAAAAATAAAAAAGCCCCGGAAATCATGACCGAGCTGAGAAAAGACATTGTTCGAGTACCTGCTGTGATCCGGGAGTCCAGTGGTATCATGATTTTCGGAAAGCGGATCAAGTCGATCATTTTTACTACAGACATTGCAATCATTCGTAATACCGATGCGGATGCGGTGATTGCGGTTTATCCTTTTACTCCGCACCCGGCCATCACCAAAAGCATTATCGAAGCTGCGGACATTCCGGTCTTTTCCGGCGTCGGTGGCGGACTGACGCAAGGCAACCGCTCTTCTTATATGAGCATGTTTGCCGAAGCACAGGGGTCTTTGGGGGTCGTCTTGAATGCACCGACTCCGGTAGAGACAGTCAAAATGGTGGCACAAGTTGTAGATATCCCTGTAGTCAGTACAGTGACTTCGATTTATACACCCATTGATGAAAAGTTGGCGGTGGGGGTTAAGATCATCAACATCAGTGCCGGTAAAGAAACAGCCGCAACCGTTCGACACTTTCGTGAGCAGTATCCGGATCTGGCAATCATGGCTACCGGTGGTCCTACCGAAGCCAGCATCAAAGAAACCATTGAAGCCGGCGCCAATGCTATCACGTATACCCCTCCGACAAATGGGGAATTGTTTCGTCGTAAAATGGAGCATTACCGGGAACAGGAAAAAGATGCCGATGAATAAGAAAAACCAGAGTCAAGGGGACATGAAAATGTCGCAACTGACTCTGGTTTTTTACAGCCTTAATTGGGAAAAGTCTGAGAGAAAAGCTGGTTGCTGCTATATTTTAAAACACCCGCAACTTATCGGCGTGTTGTGATTATTTTGCGAGTCTTGGTTTCCTTGAATTCTTGCCTGTTTAGCGGGCGGTGTGGTCTCATTCGTTTGATGAGGGGAATGAAAAGTGCCTACTCAGAGAATCAGGTTATTCTTTTCTTCCTTGAAACCATAGACAGCTGCTGTGTGTTTTCCATCTGAATAAAATAGCTGATAGCGGCGGTGAGTCATCAACAGAGTGACAAGCTTGGTCATGGACAGGGGCGGTCGGCTGCTGTCGGCAACCAGGATCAACTGCTCTGCCTGATAATCCACACGGCTGCAGGGGCGCAGGGAGCCGGCGACTGAAATTTGTATCTGACGCAGCTCCTGACCTTGACTTGGTAAGGTCAGCGCTGTCAAGAGTTCACTTGCTCGCATGAAAATCCCTGCCTTTTCGTCGTGAAGGGTAGAGACTCAGATCGAAATCGATCATCAGCCTGGTCTTACCCAGTACACAGTACTCTCTTGCTACGAACTGGCCGCGTTTGTTGTAATCTCCTGAGACTGTGATAGTCATACCCGGGACTGCATCTGCAAAAAAATTCAATCCATGGCGGGCGATGAGGCAGTGTTCGTTATTTAATTGAAAATAGACCAACACCGGATCTGTTGAAATCAGTCGGGTCTTGATCAGCTGTCCTTTTTTGGTGATCATAGGGATCAACTCCTTATAAGAAAGCAGAGCGAGGATTGTCTGATATCAGCTGCATCTGCTGCTGAGATTGGATGGCGCAAGAGTTGGATTCTGTATGAATGATGGCCAGTCTCTAGTTAAATTATACAAACAAATGTTCGCTTTGTAAAGCGGAAGCAGGAATGAAAGAGTATGAAAAAATGATGAAAAGATGTTGCGGCTTTACAAAGTCGGTGTTATACTCGGCAACATAAATGGTTCAGCTGTAAAAATAATTATCGCTTATATATCGTCGTAATCGGTCGACAGTCTCTACCCGATACCGTAAATATCGGACTATAAGCAAAAAATGTGCGCAGACACTTTTTTTGCTTATGCAGGGGAAGAGTCTGCGCTTTTGTTTCTTATTGTTCAGAAACGTGCAAGAAGCCAAACAACGGCAGGCGAATGCTGAACCGCTAAAATCATAATAACTAAAGGGGAGTTTTCGCA
The DNA here is from genome assembly GCA_027692465.1 of Enterococcaceae bacterium OF42-14pH9A. GTDB lineage: Bacteria > Bacillota > Bacilli > Lactobacillales > Enterococcaceae > Enterococcus_C. The sequence goes on from JAQEYU010000001.1 coordinate 571,710, forward strand.
AGATGAAAGAATTGATCGAACGCATCAAGGCTGACGGCCGTGTCCTGGGTGAAGGAGTCTTGAAGGTCGACAGCTTTGTGACCCACCAGGTAGATCCGATATTGATGGAGCAGCTGGGCAGACGCTTTGCCGAATGTTTCGCCGACAGCAAAATCACAAAAGTAGTGACTATCGAAGCATCAGGAATTGCGCCGGCTCTGTATGCTGCTCAATTTTTGGGAGTGCCGATGGTTTTTGCCCGCAAATCCAAGAGCTTGACGATGGATGAAGAGCTCCTGACTTCTGAAGTTTATTCCTTTACAAAACAGGTAACCAGCACGATTTCTATCTCGCGAAAGTTTTTGTCGGCAGACGATAATGTGCTGATTATCGATGATTTCCTGGCAAACGGTCAAGCTGCAAAAGGACTAATCGAATTGTGTCGACAGGCAGGTGCCCATGTTGAAGGAATTGGAATCGTAATCGAAAAATCCTTCCAAGACGGTCGCCAGCTGCTGGAAGATATGGGGCTGAAGGTAGTTTCGCTGGCGCGGATCGAGTCTCTTTCAAACGGGCAAGTCAGCTTTTTGAAGGAGGATGCCTGAGTGGAAAAGCAAACACAGACAGGAAAAGCAGCCGTTTTGGGGCTGCAACATTTATTGGCGATGTATGCCGGTGCGGTAGCTGTTCCGCTTTTGATTGGTACCGGGCTGGGCTTTAATGAACAACAGATGACCTATCTGATTTCTATTGATATTTTTATGTGTGGCGTGGCGACCCTGCTGCAGCTGACTGTCAACCGGTTCTTCGGGATCGGACTGCCGGTGGTGTTGGGATGTGCGATCCAAGCAGTGGCACCGTTGATTTTGATCGGTACCAAGTCCGGAGTCGGTGCAATCTACGGTTCGATCATTGCAGCGGGGATTTTTGTGGTATTAATCGCCGGTGTATTTTCGAAAATCAAAAAATTATTCCCGCCTTTAGTTACAGGGACAGTCATCACGGTCATCGGCTTGACGCTGATTCCGGTTGCAATCACTAAAATGGGTGGTGGCGATGCGACCGCCGGAAGCTTCGGCGATACAGACAATCTGATCCTGGCTTTTGTCACCATTGCATTGATCATCGGGATCCAGATTTTTGCTAAAGGATTTATCCGCTCCATCTCTGTTTTAATCGGACTGGTAGGCGGCACGCTCTTGGCCTATTTTATGGGAATGGTAGACTTCAGCGCAATCGGACATGCGCCGATCTTTCACGTACCGCAGCCGTTTTATTTTGGTAAGCCTACTTTTGACATCTGGTCGATCCTGTTGATGATCATCATCTCGATTGTCAGCATGGTGGAATCTACCGGAGTTTACTTCGCCTTGGGGGATATCACCGGTCAAGCCATCAATGAAGACGACTTGAAGCGCGGCTATCGTGCGGAAGGTTTGGCGGTGATCCTGGGAGGGATCTTCAATACCTTCCCGTATACCGGTTTTTCACAAAATGTCGGTCTGGTACAACTTTCCGGAATCAAAACCAAAAAACCGATTTATTTTTCTGCGCTGTTCCTGATTGTATTGGGACTCTTTCCAAAAATTGGGGCGATTGCTCAGATCATTCCTGAACCCGTATTAGGCGGCGGGATGCTGGTGATGTTCGGTATGGTCGCAGTTCAGGGGATGCGGATGCTCTCAAAAGTTGATTTTGCCAACGATAAAAATCTGCTGGTCATCGCAGTCTCCCTTGGTTTCGGCTTAGGGTTCAACATCATGCCCCAGTTGTTTGCCAAGCTTCCTGAAACCTTGCAGATGTTTACCGGTAACGGGATTGTGATGAGCTCTCTGTGTGCTATCCTACTGAATCTGCTTTTTAATGGCATCAAGGAAGAAAAGACACCGTTGGCTGAAACGGTTGAAGAATATTCCCGTTAAAACAGCCGAAATATCCCGGGAAAAGCGAACACCGGGCAGTCTTCGGTAGTGAAGCACCTGATTTGAATATAGCTGTGGTGTGAGTCTTCTGCCCTGCAGTTTCCAGCTGTTTTTGAGGCGTTCAAGGTCGGATCGATACTTTCGGTCCGGCTTTTTCTGTGCAGAGGTGATTTTAGTAGAGTTTGTCAATTGAAATAAACACGAACGTAAATTCTTGTTTGCAGATTATCATTCGATATTTCTTTGACTGTGTTGGCTGGAATTGATACACTGAAAACGAAAAGATGCGATGTTTCAAAAACATCGAAAAAAAGGAGAGACAGAAATGGATGCAAAAGTCGCCGTGATCATGGGCAGTCAGTCGGACTGGGAAACGATGAAGGCTGCCTGTGAAAGTCTGGATGAGCTGCAAATACCTTATTTGAAAAAGGTCGTGTCGGCTCACCGGACACCGGATCTGATGTTTGAATTTGCTGAAACAGCCCGCGAAAACGGGATCAAGGTGATTATTGCCGGAGCGGGCGGAGCGGCCCATCTGCCGGGCATGGTAGCTGCCAAAACGACATTGCCGGTCATTGGTGTGCCGGTCCAATCCCGAACGTTAAACGGGTTGGATTCCCTTTTATCCATTGTGCAGATGCCAGGCGGGGTGCCGGTCGCGACGACGGCTATCGGAAAAGCCGGTGCTGTCAATGCAGGTTTACTTGCAGCCCAAATGCTTTCCATGTATGATTTAGATATCGCGCAACGCTTGGCAGACAAGCGGGAAACAATGCGTAAAACTGTTATGGAAAGTAGTGATCAACTTGGGTAAGCCGTTAAGACCAGGTGCTGTGATCGGCATCGTAGGTGGAGGGCAGTTGGGTCGGATGATGGCCATCAGTGCAAAAGAAATGGGTTTTCGAGTAGGTATCTTGGACCCGACAGAAGATTGCCCGGCATCACAAGTGGCAGATTGGCATATTGTAGCCAGTTATGAAGATATTTTTGCATTGGAGGAGCTGGCACGACGATGTGAAGTGATCACTTACGAATTTGAAAACGTCAGTGTGGAAGCTTTGAATACAATCCTGCCTTACGCCAATGTGCCGCAGGGGACCGATCTTTTAGCAATCACTCAAGACCGCTTGTTGGAAAAATCCTTTTTGGAAGCCAATAATATTGTAATTGCACCTTATGAGACGATCATCAGCCCCACCGACATTCAGGACGCCATCGATCGAATCGGCTATCCTTGTGTGTTGAAAACAACGCGGGGCGGCTATGACGGAAAAGGACAGTATGTTTTATACAGTACTGCTGATCTGGCTCCCTCAATGAACCTGCTGCGGCAGGGGACCTGCGAGTTGGAAGCCTGGATTCCATTTGAAAAGGAGCTTTCAGTGATGGTCGCCGGCAATGGCCGTGGCGAGTATTCGGTTTTTCCGGTGGTAGAAAATATCCACCGCAACAATATTCTTCATGAGACGATTGCACCGGCTCGAGTAGCACCGGAAGTTGCGGAAGAAGCCGCGCGTATCGCTAAGGAAATCGCTCAGGCTCTGGATCTTCACGGTTGTTTGGCGATTGAGATGTTTCTGACCAAAACCGGCAGTATCTATGTCAATGAATTGGCTCCGCGACCGCATAATTCCGGACACTACACGATTGAAGCTTGTAATTTCAGCCAATTTGATGCCCATATCAGAGGGGTCTGCGGTTGGCCTTTAGGGGAGGTTCAGTTGTTATCAGAAGCTGTTATGATCAACGTACTGGGAGAACACCTGGAGGAAACCTATGACCTGATTGATATCAAGCCGCAGTGGCAGTTTCATTATTACGGCAAGGCCGAAGCGAAAAAAGGCCGCAAGATGGGACATATTACTGTGACTACTGAAGATATCTACGGGGTTTTGGAGGAAGTTTACCAGACAAACATCTGGGATTAGGACAGGTCTGAGAAACTCAACGGGATTCAGAGTTTGGAGACTTGTTGTATGCAGGCAGCACCGGCCTCTTTATGGGGTTCATAGGCGGACATTTACGATGCCGTTTACAGTGACAGGAACCCAAACAGCTGTCAGCTGTTTTAAATTTAAAATTAATCCGCTAAAGGAGTACATTCACTTATGTTAGAACGTTATTCACGACCTGAAATGAGCGCTATCTGGACTGATCAAAATCGTTATCAGGCCTGGTTGGAAGTTGAAATTTTGGCCGATGAAGCCTGGGCCGAATTAGGAGAGATTCCTAAAGAGGATGTAGCAAAAATCCGTGAAAAAGCAACATTTTCGATTGATCGGATTCTGGAGATCGAAGAAAGCACCCGCCACGATGTTGTTGCTTTTACTCGTGCAGTTTCGGAATCATTGGGAGAAGAGCGCAAATGGGTACATTACGGGTTGACCAGTACAGATGTCGTTGATACTGCGTACGGCTATTTATTGAAGCAAGCCAACGATATTTTGCGAACTGATTTGCAAAACTTTCTGGAGATCATCGGCAACAAAGCCAAGGAACACAAATACACCGTCTGCATGGGACGTACCCACGGAGTTCACGCAGAACCGACGACCTTCGGATTGAAATTGGCTACCTGGTATTCGGAAATGAAACGCAACATTGAACGCTTCGAACATGCTGCCAAGGGAGTGGAAGCCGGTAAAATCTCCGGGGCAGTGGGAACATTTGCCAACATTCCGCCTTTTATCGAAGAGTTTGTCTGCGATAAGCTGGGGATCCGCCCACAAGAGATTTCAACCCAAGTACTGCCACGAGACCTTCATGCCGAGTACTTTGCGGCCCTGGCACTGATTGCAACTTCTATTGAGCGTTTTGCTACTGAGATTCGGGGACTGCAAAAATCGGAGACGCGGGAAGTGGAAGAATACTTCGCCAAAGGTCAGAAGGGCTCGTCGGCAATGCCACACAAACGCAACCCCATCGGTTCAGAAAATATGTGCGGCTTGGCCCGCGTGGTGCGTGGTCATATGTTAACTGCTTATGAAGATGTGCCGCTATGGCATGAACGGGACATTTCCCATTCTTCTGCTGAACGGATTATTGTTCCGGATACGACGATTCTGCTGAACTACATGTTGAACCGGTTTGGCAATATCGTGAAAAACCTGACTGTCTTTCCGGAGAACATGAAACGCAATATGAATGCGACATTTGGACTGATTTACAGTCAACGAGTGATGCTGAAGTTAATCGACAAGGGAATGACCAGAGAGCAGGCTTATGATCTGGTGCAACCGAAAACGGCTTTTGCCTGGGATCACCAAACTGCCTTTCGACCACTCTTGGAAGAAGATGACAAGGTCACCTCTGTGTTGACTAAAGAAGATCTTGACGAGGCCTTCGATTACCATTACCATCTGCGCAACGTCGATGAAATCTTCAAACGAATCGGATTAGGCGAATAAACTGATTTCTGAAACGAAAGCAGATGTTTGATTGCTTTCAAAAAAACAAGCTCCTAAAACCAACTCTTCACTTCGGGAGAGTGGTTTTGGGAGCTTGTTTAGTTTGGTCTGTAAGTGGTTGCCAACACTGACTGAAGGCTCTGCTCACGCATAAGCAGTCTGACTTGTATAGTAGCGCAGCTGTTCTTTGCGCAGAGAGTCCAGCAGCTGCTCGACAAATTCAAAAGACTGTTCCTCCATGTTGAAGAAGACCTTAAAGTGGTAGTGGTTTTTAAAAAGGTGCTGCTCGTGGATCTGACTAATTACCAGTTCGTCATTTCTCAAGTTGCGAAATTGCAGCGTCCGCTTGCGACACTCCACATGACGTCGGCTGGCTTGGCGAATCTTGCGAAAAGTATAAAAGGTAGTTTTCCGGTTTTGCCGGTAGACGGCTTCAATCGCTAATAAATCATTGAACAAATCTCGTTTTTCTTCCAGAGAAAGAGGGGAAAGAAATTGTTCGATGGCTGATTCTTGCTCTGACATACACAGGCCTCCCAAGTCACATCTGATACGAGATTAATATATCAAAAAAAGGCGCTTGTGTAAACGGTTACTAAAGATGTTTCGGCAACCGCTGATTTTTATGCGTTTGTTGCTGGGTGTGTCGGAAACTACCAGCAGCAGCTGTCTTGCTTCCTTTTTGCAGTCTACTTCTCGAATGCATAGCTTTTACACCATAGCCGCTGCGTGTCAGCCGTTGATTTCGGCAGAAAAGCCTCGAACTTCTGAATCCTGTCGGAGTTTTCAGATACACTTTGAGATCAAATAAATCCTGAAATCGGTTTTTGAAACTGTAAAAAGGTGGTTTTTTAGCAAATAACCGGTAAATTACGAACAATAAATGTTTTTGAAGGATTTAATATAAAGAATCCTGTTGACCCTCAAAGTTGTCCTTGTTAAAATGAACACAACAAAAGGCGAACATTTTTACGCCTTCATGTAAAGAACGTTAATTTAGAGGGGTGCAGGATGGAAAAGAAGGAACTGCTCTATGAAGGCAAGGCAAAAAAGCTCTACAAAACGGATGAATCCGGTGTTCTGTGGGTAGCATACCTTGATCAGGCGACGGCTTTGAATGGTGCCAGAAAAGATGCCGTCAACGGAAAAGGTGCGTTGAACAACCAAATCACCAGCTTGATTTTTGAACGTTTAAAAGACGAAGGGATCCCATCTCATTTCATCGAAAAACTATCAGAAACCGAACAATCTGTGAAGTCTGTCAGTATCGTTCCTTTAGAAGTTGTTGTCCGTAATGTAGCTGCCGGCAGTTTTTCGAAAAGATTGGCTATTCCGGAAGGCACAGCATTGGCATTTCCGATCATTGAGTTCTATTTCAAAGAAGATCGACTGGATGATCCGTTTATCAATGAAGACCACATCCGTGTGTTAGAGATTGCTACGGAAGAAGAAATCGCTGAAATCAAGCGGTTGGCGCAAAAAGTTAATGAAGCTTTGCTTACAATTTTCCAAAAAGCCGAGATTCGTCTGATCGACTTCAAGATTGAAGTCGGTCGTGATGAAGAGGGAGCTATCTTGCTGGCGGATGAAATTTCGCCGGACACTTGCCGCCTCTGGGATATGAAAACACAAGCACATTTGGACAAAGATATTTATCGCCGCGACTTGGGTGATCTGGTTCCGGTGTATCAGGAAGTATTACAGCGTTTGGCTGACTAACCCCACAAAAGAAAGGAAATCTGTCATGTATTTCGTAAAAGTTTATGTAACCTATAAAGAATCTGTATTGGACCCTCAAGGAGAAGCGGTGAAAGGGGCCGTTCATCGAATGGGTTTTGAAGAAATCCAAGAGATTCGTATCGGAAAATATTTTGAGATCAAGGTTGCCAAATCCGATCGCCCGGTTGACGAAATGATCGAAGAAGTCTGCGACAAATTATTGGCAAATGTCAATATGGAAACTTACCGCTATGAAATCGCGGAGATGGAGGAAGCCTGATGAAATTTGCAGTGATCGTATTTCCCGGTTCCAACTGCGATATGGATATGCTGTGGGCCATCAAAGATATTATGGAAGCTGATGCGGAATATGTTCGTCACGATGCTGAATCATTGGCGGGATATGACGGTGTTCTTTTGCCGGGAGGATTCTCATATGGCGATTACCTGCGCTGTGGGGCGATCGCCCGTTTTTCTCCGATTATGAAAGAAGTTGTGCGGTTTGCTGAAGAAGGAAAACCGGTTTTTGGTACTTGTAATGGATTTCAGGTGCTGACTGAAGCCGGTCTGCTCCCGGGTGCTCTGATTCGCAACAAATCGCTGCACTTTATCTGTAAGACTACACCGCTGAAAGTCGTGAATGATCAGACCGGCTTTACCAGTGAATACCAAAAAGACGAAATCATTCATATCCCGGTTGCACACGGCGAAGGGAATTATTTTTGTGATGAAGAAACATTGGCTGAACTGAAAGCCAACAATCAAATTGTTTTCACTTACGAAGAAGACATTAACGGCAGTTTGGAAAATATTGCCGGTATTATTAATAAAGCGGGCAATGTCATGGGGATGATGCCCCATCCGGAACGGGCGATGGAAGAGCTCTTGGGCTCTGCTGACGGCAAACGCTTTTTTGCTTCCATCCTGAAAAACTTTGGAAAGGTGTCTGTGACCAAATGACGAATTTTGAACCAACACCCCAACAGATCAAAGACGAAAGAATCTATGCGCAATGGGGGCTGACTGATGAAGAATACCGCATGATCGCTGAGGATATTCTCGGTCGGATGCCGAATTACACGGAAACCGGTCTTTTTTCGGTAATGTGGAGTGAGCATTGCTCTTATAAAAACTCAAAGCCGGTCTTGCGCAAGTTTCCTACCAGCGGGCCCCAAGTATTGCAAGGACCCGGTGAAGGTGCCGGAATCGTGGATATCGGCGACGGTCAGGCGGTAGTTTTCAAGGCGGAAAGCCATAACCACCCTTCTGCTGTGGAACCTTATGAAGGAGCTGCTACCGGTGTCGGCGGGATCATCCGAGATATCTTTTCCATGGGTGCCCGTCCTATCGCTGTCTTAGATTCCCTGCGTTTCGGCGAACTGGACAATTCCCGTACAAAATATCTGTTGGAAGAGGTTGTGGCCGGAATTTCCGGTTATGGAAACTGTATCGGTATCCCGACAGTTGGCGGAGAAGTAGCTTTTGATCCCTGCTATGAGGGAAATCCGCTGGTAAATGCTATGTGTGTCGGACTCATCGATCACAAGGACATCCAAAAAGGTCAGGCCAAGGGTGTCGGCAATGCCATCATGTACGTTGGTGCCAAGACTGGTCGTGATGGGATACACGGAGCGACCTTTGCCTCTGAAGAATTTTCAGAAGGAGAAGAACAACAGCGTTCAGCCGTCCAAGTCGGGGATCCTTTTATGGAAAAATTACTGTTGGAAGCCTGCTTGGAATTGATTTTGGATCATTCGGATATTCTGGTGGGGATCCAGGATATGGGCGCTGCCGGGCTGGTATCTTCCAGTTCAGAAATGGCTTCAAAAGCCGGTTCAGGATTGAAATTGTTCCTGGATGATGTACCGCAACGGGAAACCGGTATGACACCATACGAAATGATGCTTTCAGAATCCCAAGAACGCATGCTGATCTGTGTTGAAAAAGGTTCGGAGGCTCAAGTAGTCGAGTTGTTCCAAAAATACGATCTGGATGCGGTAACCATCGGCGAAGTGACTGATGACGGCTTGTACCGCCTGTACCACAAAGGAGTAGAAGTGGCCAATCTGCCTGTCGATGCCTTGGCAGAGGACGCGCCGACTTACTATAAAGAATATCAGGAACCGGCGCGAATCAAGGAATTTGCGGAGATGGCTGATTTTGTACCGACTGTTGCTGATGTAACGGCGACTCTGGTGCAACTGCTGCAACAGCCGACTGTCGCATCGAAAAAAATGATTTATGAAACTTATGACGCACAAGTACGGACCAATACGGTTGTTTTGCCGGGTTCGGATGCAGCCGTTTTGCGAGTGCGGGGAACGGAAAAAGCTCTGGCGATGACCACAGATTGCAATGCTCGTTACCTATACTTGAATCCGGAAGTAGGCGGACAGATCGCAGTCGCTGAAGCAGCGCGAAATATCGTAGCTTCCGGAGGCCAACCGTTGGCCATCACCGACTGTTTGAATTACGGCTCGCCCGATAAACCGGAGGGCTTCTGGGAGCTCTGGACTTCTGCTGACGGAATCGCTGAAGCCTGTCGTGTCTTGGATACACCGGTCATCTCCGGCAACGTGTCCTTGTACAATGAAACGGACGGCAAAGCAATCTACCCGACACCGATGATCGGGATGGTGGGCTTAGTAGAAAATCTGAAACATATCACGACGCAAGATTTCAAACAAGCAGACGATTTGATTTATGTGATAGGTGAAACCAAAGAGGACTTCAACGGTTCCGAGATTCAAAAAATGCAGCTGGGCCGGATTGAAGGGAAATTGATGGCCTTTGATCTGGCAACAGAAAAGGCCAATCAGGATCTGGTTTTGCAAGTCATCAAAGCCGGCTTGCTCCAAAGTGCTCATGACTGTGCAGAAGGCGGTTTGGCTGTGGCCGTTGCAGAGAGCGCCTTTAAAAACGGTTTGGGAGTGGATGTCAAAGCAGACCTGCCGAAAGAAAACCTGTTTTCAGAAACACAATCCCGTTTTGTCGTATCCGTTCGTCCGGAAAAACGCGCTGAATTTGAAGCTGTGGCCGGAGAAAAAGCGCAATATATCGGGAAAGTCACTGCTGACGGTCAATTACAAATGACTGCGGTTGATGGTCAGGTGCAGCTCGCCACGGCGACTGCCAAGGAATTATGGGAGGAAGCCATTCCATGTCTTATGAAGTAAAAAGTCTGAACGAAGAATGTGGCATTTTCGGCGTCTGGGGTCACCCAGACGCTGCACGTGTCACTTATTTTGGCTTGCATAGTCTCCAGCATCGGGGCCAAGAAGGAGCAGGTATTGTCTCTAATGACCAGGGTAAGCTTCACGGCTACCGGGATTTGGGATTGCTTTCGGAAGTGTTCAAAGATGATCGTGACCTGGAAAATCTGAAAGGCTCCGCTGCTATCGGCCACGTGCGCTATGCGACCGCCGGTAACGGCAGTGTCGACAATATCCAGCCGTTCCTGTTTAAATTTTACGACTGCTCTTGCGGTCTGGCCCACAACGGCAATCTGACCAATGCCCGCAGCTTGCGGACCCAATTGGAGCAAGACGGTGCGATTTTTCATTCCAACTCCGATACTGAGATCTTGATGCACCTGATCCGTCGCAGCAAAGCCGCCAATTGGCTGGATCAGCTGAAAGAGGCGCTGAATACTGTCAAAGGCGGATTTGCCTATATCCTCATGCGGGAGGACTGCATGGTAGCGGCTTTGGATCCTAACGGTTTCCGGCCGCTGGCAATCGGTCAGATGAAGAACGGGGCCTATGTCATCGCTTCTGAAACCTGTGCTTTGGAAGTTATCGGTGCCGAGTTTGTACGGGATGTTCAACCGGGAGAGATCATCATCGTCAATGATGAGGGCTTCACTGTTGATAAGTTTACAGAAGATACCCAACATGCAATCTGTTCCATGGAATATGTCTATTTCGCCCGCCCGGATTCCAATATTGCCGGCGTCAATGTACATACCGCCCGCAAAAACATGGGGCGCATCCTTTCTCAGGAAGCGCCAATCGAGGCAGATATGGTCATCGGCGTACCAAATTCATCGCTTTCTGCTGCCAGTGGGTATGCGGAAGCTTCCGGTATTCCTTATGAATTAGGCTTGGTCAAAAACCAGTACATCGCCCGGACTTTTATCCAGCCGACACAGGAACTGCGAGAGCAGGGGGTGCGTATGAAACTTTCGGCCGTTCGCGGGGTGGTGGAAGGTAAAAAGGTGATTATGGTGGATGATTCCATTGTGCGAGGCACTACCAGTCGGCGGATTGTCCAGCTGTTGAAAGAAGCGGGAGCCAAAGAAGTCCATGTCCGGATCGCATCCCCGCCACTGAAATACCCTTGTTTTTATGGAATCGATATTCAGACGCGCAAAGAATTAATCGCTGCCAACCATTCAGTCGCTGAAATCTGTGAATGTATCGGTGCGGATTCCCTCAGCTTCTTGAGTGAGCAGGGTCTGATCGATGCGATTGGTCTGGATTTTGCTGCGCCGTATTCCGGGTTGTGTATGGCTTACTTCAACGGGGATTACCCGACGCCGTTGTACGATTACGAAGAACAGTATCAGGCATCGTTAAAAGAAAAAGTATCTTTCTTTGATCTGTAGAACTATCAAAATCCGGATCAGTGTTCAGCGCTGATCGAAAAAGGAGTCTTTCATCTATGGCAAATGCCTATCAAAAGGCCGGCGTCGATGTCGAAGCCGGTTACGAAGTAGTAGAGCGTATCAAAAAGCACGTGAAAAAAACTGAACGTCTGGGAGTCATGGGTGCAATCGGCGGTTTCGGCGGCTGTTTTGACCTGAGCCTTCTGAAGGTAAAAGAGCCGGTGCTGATTTCCGGAACTGACGGTGTCGGTACCAAACTGATGGTCGCCATTCAAGCCGATAAGCACGAAACCATCGGCGTCGACTGCGTAGCCATGTGTGTTAACGACATTGTCGCTCAAGGTGCGGAACCTTTATATTTCCTCGACTATATCGCAACCGGGAAAAATGTTCCTGCTCGATTGGAACAAGTGGTTGCCGGTGTGGCAGAGGGCTGTGTTCAAGCAGGCGCCGCTTTGATCGGTGGAGAAACTGCAGAGATGCCGGGGATGTACAGCGATACTGATTATGATCTGGCGGGCTTTGCTGTGGGGATCGCTGAAAAATCCCAGCTGGTCACCGGTGCAAAGATCAAAGACGGGGATATTCTCTTGGGCCTGACCTCTTCGGGTATCCACTCCAACGGGTACTCATTGGTCCGAAAAGTCTTTTTTGAAATGAACGATTTTACAGTGGCAAGTCGCTTGCCTGAACTTGATGAAGGGCTTCTCGGAGATGTTCTGCTGACACCGACGCGAATTTATGTAAAACAACTGCTGCCTTTAGTAAAAGCTGGTCTGGTGAACGGGATCGCCCATATCACGGGGGGCGGCTTTGTCGAAAATATTCCTCGGATGCTGCCTGAAGGACTTGCTGCAGAGATCACCGTTGGCAGTTGGCCGGTCCCTGCAATTTTTAAGGCTTTAGAAACTTATGGCAAAATTCCTCACAGTGAGATGTATGAAATCTTCAATATGGGGATCGGCATGGTGTTGGCAGTAGCTCCTGAAAAAGTTGCAGCTGTCAAAGAGGTTTTGGCGAAAATTGAAGAACCCTGCTACGAGCTGGGAATTGTTGCAGCGGCTGAAAATCATGCCATTACAATCAAAGGTGAGGGGCTATGAGATTTGCGGTCTTAGCTTCGGGTAACGGCAGTAATTTTGAAGCAATCGTCACTGCATATGAAGCCGGACAGATTGATGGTGAGTTGGCATTGGTCTTTTCTGACAAACCGGAGGCGGTTGTGCTGCAACGGGCAAAGGCTCATCAAATTCCTGACAAAACATTTACCGTCAAGGAGCACGGCAGCAAGGCGGCTTATGAAGCTGCGCTTTTGGATCTGCTGCAGCAAGAAGCTATCGATTACCTGGTATTAGCGGGATATATGCGGATTTTGGGGGCGGAGCTGATTGCAGCTTTTCCTGAACGGATCATCAATATCCATCCCTCTCTTTTGCCGTCGTTTCCCGGCCTGCACGGGATCAAGGATGCTTTTGAATATGGCGTAAAGATTACCGGTGTCACTGTCCATTTTGTCGACAACGGCGTAGATACGGGACCGATTATTGCACAAGAGGCTGTTAAGATTGAAGCTTCCGATACATTGGAAAGTCTGGAGCTTAAGATTCATCAGGCAGAGCATGGGCTTTATCCAAGGGTGCTGCAGAAGCTGTTTGCAGGTAAAAAATAACTGAGACGGAAAACGAATAATCAAAAAGGGGAGACCATCATGAAAAAAAGAGCGCTGATCAGTGTTTCTGATAAAACCGGGATCGTCGAATTGGCGAAAGGACTTTTAGCATCCGGTTTGGAGATCATTTCTACCGGTGGGACTAAAAAAGCATTGGATGATGCCGGCATTGAAACTATGGGAATTGAAGAGGTCACCGGCTTTCCGGAAATGATGGATGGGCGCGTCAAAACACTGCATCCTTTGATCCACGGCGGCCTGCTGGGACGACGTGACCTGCAAAGTCATATGGATGCCATGAGTGCCCACGGAATAACCCCCATCGATGTGGTCGTGGTCAACCTTTATCCTTTCAAAGAAACGATCCAAAAGGCAGGCGTGACGGAAGAAGAGGCGATCGAAAACATCGATATCGGCGGGCCTTCCATGTTGCGTTCAGCAGCCAAAAATTTTGCCGCAGTCACCGTGATCACAGATCCTGAAGATTATGCGCAGGTGTTGGATGAATTGAAGACTGCCGGTGAAACGTCCCTTGCGACTCGGAAATACTTGGCAGCCAAAGTTTTCCGCCACACCGCTGCATACGATGCGTTGATTGCTGGTTACCTGAGTAAACTGGTAGGCGAGGAGCGTCCGGAAAAACTGACGTTGACTTATGATTTGAAACAAACACTGCGCTACGGTGAAAACAACCATCAGCAGGCGGCCTTTTATCAAGAGGCGCTGCCGGTCGCTTATTCCATTGCCGCCGCAAAACAGCTGCACGGCAAAGAATTATCCTATAACAACATCAAAGACGCCGACGCTGCCCTTCGTATTGCCCGTGAGTTCGAAGCGCCGACTGTGGTGGCATTAAAGCACATGAATCCGTGCGGTATCGGGACTGGTGAAACGATTGAAAAAGCCTACGATTTTGCTTATGATGCCGACCCGGTCTCGATCTTTGGCGGGATCTTGGTGGCAAATCGGGAAATCGACCTTGCGACTGCCGAAAAAATGCATAAGCTGTTTTTGGAGATCATCATTGCGCCTGGGTTTGCGCCGGAAGCTTTTCAACTGTTAAGCAGCAAAAAAAATCTGCGGCTGATGACTTTGGATTTTTCAGAGAAAGCGGCCAGCAACGAACCGGAAAAAGTTTCGGTCCTTGGTGGACTGCTGGTTCAAGACCAAGATGTCTTGGCGGAAGATCCTACTACCTGGCAAGTCGTGACGAAACGTCAACCGGATGAGGACGAGCTGGCAGCTTTGAGTTTTGCTTGGAAAGCGGTCAAACACGTCAAATCCAATGCAATCGTCCTTGCAAACGGACAGCAAACTGTAGGGATCGGTGCCGGTCAGATGAATCGTGTAGGATCAGTGAAGATTGCTATCCAGCAGGCTGAAGAAGCCGGCAAGATGGATGGTGCGGTCTTGGCATCGGATGCATTTTTCCCAATGGGTGACAGTGTGGAGTATGCAGCAGCCCATGGGATCAAAGCAATTGTTCAGCCGGGGGGCAGTATCAAAGATCAGCAGTCCATCGATGCAGCCGATGCGGCAGGGATTGCTATGGTATTCACCGGCGTCCGTCATTTCCGTCACTAATCAAAAACATGTCAACCATCTCGAAAAAAATTCGCTTAATGGCTGATCTTTTGAGGGCATTTAAAGCCTGACTCAAGCTAAAGCAACTGTCTCTGCGGTTGCTTTAGCTTAATTTAGAAAATAAAGGAGAGCTTTTCATATGAAATTGCTGGTAATCGGTTCAGGCGGACGGGAGCATGCTATCGCTAAAAAACTGGCAGACGATCCTAAGGTCAGTCGAGTCTTCTGTGCGCCGGGCAATCCCGGTATGAAAAAGGACGGAATCGAAACCGTCGCTTTAACGGAAAATGATCAAGCCGGACTGACTGCATTTGCCGAGGAACAGGGAGTCGATTGGACCTTTGTCGGACCGGAAGCGCCGCTGGCTGCCGGCTTGGTGGATACTTTTGAAGCTGCCGGACTCAAAGCGTTCGGACCTTCCAAAGCAGCCGCGATGATCGAAGGATCGAAAGACTTCGCCAAACAGCTGATGGTAACTAACGGAATTCCGACAGCCGCTTATCAAACCTTTACCGATTTTGCCGCAGCAAAGGCCTATGTTGAAGCACAGGGAGCACCCATTGTCATCAAGGCAGATGGTTTGGCAGCCGGCAAAGGTGTGGTGGTAGCCGAGACGCTGGAGCAGGCGATAACGGCTTTATCAGACATGCTGGAAGGCAATAAATTCGGTGAGAGCGGCGCCCGTGTCGTAGTGGAAGAATTTTTGGCAGGGGAAGAATTTTCACTGCTGGCTTTTGTCCGCAATGACAATGTTTATCCGATGGTGATTTCTCAAGATCATAAACGGGTATACGATGGCGACAAAGGGCCAAATACCGGCGGAATGGGTGCGTATTCACCGGTGCCGCAAATTCCACAGTCCATGGTGGATGAAGCAGTGGCAACAATTCTGGTTCCCGCAGCCAAGGGGATGATTGCAAACAAAACCCCTTTCACCGGAATTTTGTATGCCGGTTTAATCGCAACTGAAAAAGGACCGAAAGTCATTGAATTCAACGCCCGCTTCGGAGATCCTGAAACACAGGTGGTGCTGCCTCGCTTGAAGAGCAGTTTGGCGGAAATCATCTCGGCGTTATTGGCAGATGAAGAACCAGTCCTTGAGTGGTCAGACACAGCTGCCTTTGGTGTGGTCGTTGCTGCTGCCGGCTATCCCGGCACCTATGAAAAAGGGATGCCATTGCCTGAGATCAATGATCCGGAAGTCACCGTCTACTATGCCGGTGTCGCAGAAAATGAAGGCAGCTTGACTGCTGCCGGCGGGCGGATTTTTCTGGTGGAAGCAGAAGGCACTGACCTGGCCGAAGCAAAAGAAAAAGTTTACCAGGCCTTGGCAGCGGCAAAACCAACGGGGATGTTTTACCGCAAAGACATCGGTGCCAAAGCGCTGGAAAATAAATAGGATGATATAGGGTTTGTCTTTTCAAAGGGCTCTGAAATTTCCAGAGGCACTTTTATTTTGAGTGTCAGATGAAAGCGAGGGCTGAAGCGCAGCTAGGTGCTACTAAAGCTGCGTGTCACATTGCAGATTGTGGTAAAAAGGACCAGAATATCTGCCACTGGAGTTTTCCGGGATATGTGCTTTCACGCCCTGACTATCTGTCGCCGGAGTTGTCGGATACCCGGTAACACAGGCTTGATCGACGGGTTGCCTATGTGTTTTACAGGAGCTGAAGGATTTTTCGGCTGTTGTTAGATACATGAGCATTCCCGGGCAATCAGGCTTTTTTGTCTTTAGGCGACAGCATTCCGGAGATTTCCAACATAATATTGTTAGCGCTATCTTAGCGATGTGGTACACTAAGAGTGTGAAAAAAATTTAGGAGGGGCATTATGAAAACAGTCAATCTCGGTCCAAATGAGGTAGGAGCATCCAGCATTATTCTCGGCTGTATGCGGATCACGCAGGCAGAAGATCCGGCAGCGGTTATCCGCACGGCGGTGGAAAACGGCATCAACTTTTTTGACCATGCAGATATTTATGGTGGAGGAGAATGTGAAACAATTTTTGCGAAGGCATTCAAAGAGACCGGCTATAAACGAGAAGATATGTTCATCCAATCCAAGTGCGGGATCGTCCCCGGCGTGATGTTCGATTTTTCAAAAGCACATATCATTGAGGCGGTAGAAGGCAGCTTGAAACGGCTGCAGGTGGATTATCTGGACAGTCTGCTTTTGCATCGTCCTGATACTCTGATGGAGCCGGAGGAAGTTGCTGCTGCCTTTGATCAATTGGAGTCGCAAGGTAAAGTCAAATACTTCGGTGTCAGTAACCAATACTCCCGCCAAATCGAGCTGCTGAAAAAATACGTGCGCCAACCACTGATCATCAATCAACTCCAGTTCGGTGTCATGCATACCGGAATGGTGGACTTCGGGCTGCATGTCAACATGACGGACTCCCGCAGTGTTGACCATGATGACGGCGTTTTGGAGTTTTCCCGGATGAACGACATGACTATCCAGGCTTGGTCACCTTATCAATACGGCTTTTTTGAAGGGGCTTTTATCGGTAATGAGAAATTTCCGGAACTGAATCGCAAGTTAACAGAAATGGCTGAAAAGTATGAAACCACGCCTACCGGTATCGCCTCGGCATGGATCCTGCGTCATCCTGCCAACATGCAGGTGATCGCCGGCACCATGACGCCAAGTCGCATCAAAGAGATCGCCGCTGCCGCGGATGTCCACCTTTCTCGGGAAGATTGGTACGGTATCTACTTGGCTGCCGGAAATGATTTGCCTTGATTTTTAATGGGAACTGCAAAGAATGTTCGGTAAATCCGAACATTCTTTTTGTGTAAAGGTAAGATTCGGGGGAATACAGTTGCTTTCCCAAATATTCTGCGCTAAAGTACTATGGGCGCCGGAAGTGGAAACGACCACGCCCTAATATGAGTATTTTCATGGAGGATGGACAGCATGTTTGATATGAAAGTTTTTGATTATGAAGATATCCAGTTGATTCCGAATAAATGTATTGTGACCAGCCGCTCGCAATGTGACACGAGTGTGACTCTCGGGAAACACACTTTTCGGATGCCGGTGGTTCCAGCCAATATGCAGACGATCATCGACGAAAAGATCGCCGAGTTTCTGGCGGAAAACAACTATTTTTATATCATGCACCGTTTCGACGAGGCTGGCCGGATTCCCTTTGTAAAACGTATGAAAGAACGTGGATTGATCAGCTCCATCAGTGTCGGCGTAAAACCGGCGGAGTATGATTTTGTCGATGAAATGGCAAAACAGGATCTGGTGCCGGATTATATCACCATCGATATCGCCCATGGTCATTCCAACAGTGTTATTGATATGATCCAGCACATTAAAAAGCAGTTGCCGGAAACCTTTGTGATCGCCGGTAACGTTGGGACACCGGAAGCGGTGCGGGAGCTGGAAAATGCCGGTGCCGATGCAACAAAAGTCGGCATTGGACCAGGTAAGGTATGTATTACCAAAATCAAGACCGGTTTTGGGACCGGCGGCTGGCAATTGGCAGCCGTTCGCTGGTGTGCCAAGGCAGCCCGCAAACCGATCATTGCCGATGGTGGGATCCGGACCCACGGAGACATTGCCAAATCTGTCCGTTTCGGTGCCACTATGGTCATGATCGGCTCCTTATTTGCCGGCCACGAAGAATCACCTGGTGAAACCAAAGTAGAAAACGGTGTTGTTTACAAAGAATACTTCGGTTCGGCATCTGAATTCCAAAAAGGCGAAAAGAAAAACGTCGAAGGCAAAAAAATCTGGATTCCTTATAAGGGTTCTTTGCGGGATACTTTGGTGGAAATGCAGCAGGACTTGCAGTCGTCGATTTCCTACGCGGGCGGCAAAGATCTGGAAGCAATCCGTAAAGTTGATTATGTCATCGTGAAAAATTCGATTTTCAACGGAGATACCATCTGATAGACAGCAAATCCAACAGTTAAAATACCGGAACAACTGATTGTGCAAAGGTGTACTGGGCACGAGGCAGTTGTTCCGGTATTTTTTTATAATGGCGCGGGAAAATCTGAAATGCTTGGATCTTCAAGCTGCCACAGGACTTTCTCTTGGCGCATTTGTTGGAGTTTTTGATGCAGGAGATCGAGGTCGTGATAATTCAAGAAAGGATCCATCAGCCAAAAAGGGTGGTGCATCAAAGTGGCTTCCGGAGAAAAAGTAGCGATAATCAAGTCGAAATCTCCCAGAAAAACATTCAATTTTTCATCTGTAAAATAAGCGGCGGGAATGGTCTCAAAGCTCAGGTTGCGGCCCATCAATTCCTGCAGTCGGACTGCCATGTGCCGGTCGTGACCGTCAGTCAAATCACTCATCACGAGAATTTTGAGAGGGAGTGTCCCGCAGATGATTTCCGGAATCTCCTTCATAAGATAAAACAGCAGATACTCTTTCAACTGGGGCGAAACCGCCAGTTTTTCTTTATTCAAAAATTTTTCCAGTTCACGGCGGATTTGGTTTGTTCCATGAGGATAAAAAGCGGCAGCGCGACTCAAAAAACTGTCGGTAGGATGACGAAAGATCCTGACCAGATCACTTTGCGGGCGAAAAGCCGTATTCTCCTGCAGAAAACCGTATGTGATTTTTTCCAGATGCGTGTCGGTGTAAGCGAGTTTTCGTTGAGATACTGTTTGAGAGAGGAAGCCGGTGATCTGTTTTTTCAAAACGGACAACTCTTGGTCAGTTTCTGTCACCTTTTGATAATGTTCATGCGACAAAAGGCAGCAGTTGGAGTAGCATAACCACAGCAGGTCAGCACTTTGGGATGTCAGTTGCTGGAAAGCAGTCATCGAGGCTCTTTCCGGATTCTTTTTCAAAAATAGCGCCGGATCGTCAAAGTACGGATGCTGCCAGGAACCGTTGAAGAGCTGCTGTCCGCAGTGATTCCGCTGCCAGCCGATTGCCATAGAAAGCAGTAGTTTGCTATGGCGGTAGTGATTTTCCGGAATCTTATGGTGGTGTAAAAAGTCTGTCAAAAGACTGTCCATTTCAGAAAGCACCTGAGGAGAAACGAAGCAGTGCTCAGTTTTCAGTCCGCCGGTTTCAGAAAAAAAGCGGGTATAAAAATGCCGAAGAAAGCATTCATTTCCGGCAAGACGCATCGGTTTGTTCATGAGGGTCACACCGTATTCAGAAAACATTTTCTGGATTTTCAGAAGGATGCGGTTGGCATGGGAGACACTGATGAACACGGCATCGGCACAATCCGTTTGAGTCTGGCAGTCTTCTAAGAACAGATGCCTCAACAGTTTGACTTCGCTGGTTTTTGACAGATAAGTCAAACATAGACCATCATAGCCGATAGCATCCAACCGGGACATCAAGTAGTGACCGTTGCTTCGCGAGAAATTCAGACCCGGGCAGCATTCAGAAAGGCGGGAAAAATTTTTCTGCAGCAAGTTATTGGAAAGGCTGAAACGTTGCTGCAGCAATACTTCGTCAACGGCGAAATCATTTGTATAAAAATAGTCCAACAGCTTTAGGTCTCGTTGATGTTGTTTGGTTAAGATCTTACGAAAATCCATGTTATTCATTCTCCTTTTGGAAATTTCTGAAAAGGGGTTGACGCTTTTGCAGAACGAGTCTATGATGAGTATGTAAATAAATAATTGTTAGGTGAGGCTCCTATAAGGACACAGGCTGCTGCCGCGAAAGGATCGAGAGACCCTTAGTTTGGTAGAACAGGGATGGTCGTGAAGGTCATCCATAATGCAGCTGATAACGCTTTTTGTTATCTACGCCCTATAGTGCTAAAGCTCTACGATGAACTGACGATCTCTTTTTCGCGCGCTCATTGTAGAGTGCGCGTTTTTTAATTTCTTTCATTTTGTAATTTTATCATAAACAAACGGATAATTGTTATTTATTTTCTGTTTTTGATGAATTACCAATGGAGATTAAAAATAACCTAAGGAGTCGGTCAAAATCAGAAAGGATGATGAACATGGAAGCACCCAGTCCCGAACCGTTGCAATTGAATAACAACAGCTGAGGAAGGGGTGCCTTCTTCGGCCGTCGTCGAGATGAATGAGTTCTCGGAGACAAAGAGAAGGAGGAAATGACATGTTGAATAAAAAAACATTATCCAAAGATACAGAACTGAAAAAAATGGCTTTACTGTCGGAGCGAGAGCTGTTAATGGAGCTGCGGACCTCGCTGAAGGGTTTGTCCGAAGAAGATGCGCAGGAGCGCTTGGAGGAATTCGGTCCGAATGAAGTAAATGCTCAAAAGCCGACACCAGCATGGCTGCTGTTTTTAGGTGCCTTCAAAGATCCCTTTGTTTTGGTTTTGGCACTTTTGATGGTCGTATCGGCCGCTACCGGAGATTTTGAAGCAGCTGTCGTGATGGGGATTATGATCTTGGCTAGTGTCGTGATCACCTTCGTGCAGGAATATCGCTCGCAAAAAGCGAGTCTGGCGTTGAAAGAATTGATCGAAAACACGACGGCTGTCACTCGCGGGGGAGTGACCCGCGAAATTCCAATGGATGAAGTGGTTCCCGGGGATATTATTACACTGGCAACCGGCGATATGATACCGGCAGATGCTGTGCTCATCTGGACAAAAGATTTGTTTGTCAATCAGTCCTCTTTGAGTGGCGAATCGATGCCGGTGGAAAAATTTGTTCGCAGTCGTGTTTCTGCAGGGCTGAACTCCTCAGCAATCGAATTTCAGGATCTGGTTTTCATGGGAACCGATGTCCTGAGTGGTCAAGGGAAGGCCATTATCATAAAGACCGGTCAGGAAACGTTTTTTGGCGATATTGCCAAAAATGCGACGACCAAAAGAGGCAATACAGCTTTTGATGTCGGCTTGAAAAAAGTCAGCCAGCTGCTTTTGCGGATGGTCGTCGTTTTATTCCCGGTTGTTTTTCTGATCAACGGTTTGACTAAAGGTGACTGGAGTGCTGCCTTTTTCTTTGCAATTGCTGTTGCTGTCGGATTGACACCGGAGATGCTGCCGATGATTGTTACCAGTAATCTGGCGAAAGGAGCGATGGCCCTTTCCAAGCAGAAAGTGATCGTCAAGGAGCTGCCGTCAATTCAAAATCTGGGTGCTATGGATGTGCTGTGTACAGATAAGACAGGGACGATAACCGAAGACCGGGTGGTGCTGGTGCAGCATCTGGATCCGCTGGGGAGTGAAAACCAGCAAGTGTTGGACATGGCTTACTTGAACTCTTTTTACCAGACCGGGTGGAAAAACCTGATGGATATCGCTGTAATCAACTACTATGGCGAAAAGAAACGACAGCTGCCCTTTGAAGAGGTTGTGAAAATCGATGAGATCCCTTTTGATTTTTCCCGTCGGCGCTTAACGGTAGTGGTCAAAGCGGACGAACATCAGATTATGATTACTAAAGGGGCCGTTGAAGAAATGGAACGGGTCTGTCGCTATGTAGAGATTAATGGCAAGATTACGGAACTGACCGATGAGCTGCGACAAGAAATGCGGCGGGTAAATCGTCGCATGAACGAGCAGGGAATGCGGGTAATCACAGTAGCAATCCGTCGTGACGCACATTCGGATGCGACGTATTCGGTAGAAGATGAGAATGAAATGATTCTGATCGGGTTTATGGGTTTTTTGGATCCTGCTAAAGAATCCGCGGTAACGGCAATCAAATCGCTTCATGAACACGGCGTTTCCGTGAAAGTGCTGACCGGCGACAATCAGATCGTTGCTAAAAAGGTCTGTCAGGATGTAGGAATCAAAGTTACAACGATCTTGTTGGGAACCGATATCGAAAAGATGACAGACGAGGAACTAACCGCAACTATCGATGAAACCAATCTTTATGCTAAACTTGATCCGTTGCAGAAATCGCGGATCATCGATATTCTGCAACGTAAAGGTCACACTGTCGGCTTTATGGGTGACGGAATCAATGATGCGCCAGCTCTGAGAAAAGCTGATGTCGGAATCTCCGTGGACACTGCGGCGGATATCACAAAGGATGCCAGTTCGATTATTCTGTTGGAGAAATCACTGAATGTTTTGGAGTCAGGTGTCTTGGAAGGACGCAAAGTCTTCAGCAATATGATGAAATATATTAAATTTACAATCTCGTCGAATTTCGGAAATGTGTTTTCGATTCTGGTTGCCAGTGCTTTTCTTCCGTTTCTGCCGATGGTTTCGATTCAACTGCTGGTACAGAATCTGATCTACGACATGGCGCAGCTGACGATTCCTTGGGACAATGTCGATGAAGAAGAACTGGCACGGCCGGTTCGCTGGGAAATCCGTGACTTGTTCAAGTTTACTGTTGCCATCGGTCCAGTCAGTTCGATTTTCGATATTCTCACTTTCCTGGTGATGTGGTTTGTCTTTCATGCAGATACGGTTGCTTCGCAGCAGTTGTTTCAGACGGGATGGTTTGTTGTCGGTTTGACGACGCAAACATTGGTTGTCCATATGGTTCGTACCCGCAAAGTTCCGTTTTTTCAGAGCATTGCTTCTCCGCCGGTTCTCTTGGCCAGTATCGGAGCGATTGCTGTCGGTTTGGCAATTGTGCTATCTCCTATCAGAGAGGTCTTTGAATTTGTGCAGCTGCCGCACAACTACTGGTTCTGGTTTGTCGGCATCGTGGTATGTTATCTGATTACGATCGAAATAGCTAAACGTATTTATATTCGGGTCACAAAATCCTGGGTTTGATGAATACCGAAGTATTAAGCGGTGCATCGCGACTTTAAAAGTCGCAGATGCGCTGCTTTTTGTTTGTTAAAAGGAGACTTGCTTGTGGCAGAAAAGTTGTTAGAAACAGCAACGCAGCTTTTATTGTTGCAGGCTCGGGCGTATTACAGAATTTCAATGACGAAAAACAGGTGATGTCTTTCGCAGTTTTTACATTGCAAATGGTATAGAGATTGATACTGTGTTATTGGATCCTCTGATACCTTGTAAAAAGCTCATTAAATCAGTAAGCGTTTCATATTTGTGACTAGACTCACAAATATGGTTTGGAAAGTTATGATTTCATCAAGGTTTATTTAAGTTCAGCTGTGAGCACTTCGCTTGTAAGTTCTTAGAAGAAATGATAGTTTAATGATGTAAGATATTTTTGGTACTAGTACAGAATACAAACCTGTTACAGCAGCCGAAAGATAACCAGAGAGGAAAGTGTGATACATGGCTAAAGAAGTAATTGATTTTAACAAGCTATTAGAGCAGGTCAATGCCGACTTCCCGACTTATCAAGCATTGGATAAGGATGGAAAGGTGGTAAACAAAGACTTGATTCCTGATTTATCAGATGATGAATTGGTGGAATTGATGCGTCAGATGGTTTGGTCCCGGGTGTTGGATCAACGTTCGACTGCACTGAACCGTCAAGGTCGTCTGGGCTTTTACGCTCCAACTGCCGGACAGGAAGCCAGCCAGTTGGCCAGCCATTTTGCATTTGAAAAAGAAGACCGTCTGTTTCCCGGCTATCGGGATGTACCCCAATTGGTGCAGCACGGACTGCCTTTAAAAGAAGCGTTCTTGTGGTCACGTGGACATGCGGCCGGTAACCTTTATGCCGACGATCTGCATGCAATGCCGCCACAAATCATCATCGGTGCTCAATATGTTCAAGCGGCCGGCGTAGCGCTGGGGCTGAAAAAACGCAACAGCAAGAATGTTGCCTTTGTTTACACCGGTGACGGCGGCTCTTCTCAGGGTGATTTCTATGAAGCAATCAACTTTGCCGGTGCTTACCATGCAAATGCAGTCTTCTTCATTCAAAACAACGGCTTTGCAATTTCTACACCTCGCGATAAGCAGACGGCTGCCAAAACACTGGCACAAAAAGCTGCTGCCGCTGGGATCCCCGGAATTCAAGTAGACGGGATGGATGCTTTGGCAATGTATACCGTGTCAAAAGCCGCTCGAGAATGGGCAGCTAACGGTAACGGCCCAGTTTTGATTGAAACATTGACTTACCGTTATGGTCCCCATACTTTGTCCGGTGATGATCCGACTCGTTATCGTTCAAAAGATCTGGACAATGAATGGCAGCAAAAAGATCCGTTGATTCGGATGCGTAACTACTTGACTGAAAAAGGTCTGTGGTCTGAAGCTAAAGAAGAAGAGGTCATAGAAGCGACAAAAGAAGAAATCAAAGCAGCTATCGCGGAAGCCGACCGGGTACCAAAACAAAAAGTATCCGACTTCTTGAAGAATATGTATGAAGTACAGCCGCAAAACATTCGCGAACAAATTGCATTCTATGAAGCGAAGGAGTCGAAATAATCATGGCGCAAAAAACGATGATCCAAGCCATTACCGATGCGTTGGCTTTGGAATTGAAACGTGATGAAAATATTTTGGTATTCGGGGAAGACGTCGGTAAAAACGGCGGTGTTTTCCGGGCTACTGAAGGGTTACAGGATAAATTCGGTGAAGACCGGGTATTCGATACACCGTTGGCAGAGTCAGGAATCGGCGGTTTGGCGTTCGGCTTGGCTTTAGAAGGCTATCGTCCGGTACCGGAAATCCAGTTCTTCGGATTTGTATTTGAAGTAATGGATGAAATCGTCGGTCAAATGGCTCGTACTCGTTACCGTATGGGTGGGACCCGCAATCTGCCAATTACTATCCGTTCACCATTTGGTGGCGGTGTTCACACCCCGGAACTCCACTCTGACAATTTGGAAGGTTTGATGGCGCAATCACCGGGTCTGCGGGTTGTTATCCCTTCAAATCCTTACGATGCCAAGGGACTTTTGATCTCTTCTATCCGCAGCAACGATCCGGTGGTCTTTTTGGAACATATGAAATTGTACCGTTCTTTCCGCGAGGAAGTGCCGGACGAAGCGTATGAAGTACCCTTGGATAAAGCAGCCGTAACACGTGAAGGAAAAGATGTTTCCATCATTACCTATGGTGCAATGGTCCGAGAAGCGATTAAAGCTGCAGATAATCTGGCAAAAGAAAATATCGATGCTGAAATCATCGACCTGCGGACAGTGGCGCCATTGGATGTCAATACGATTATCGCTTCTGTTGAAAAAACCGGGCGTGTTGTCGTTGTTCAAGAAGCTCAAAAACAAGCTGGTGTCGGCGCCCAAGTCGTTTCAGAAATTTCTGAAAGAGCAATTTTATCATTGCAGGCTCCAATTGGACGAGTTTCTGCTCCGGATACAGTTTTCCCATTCGGACAAGCAGAAAATATCTGGTTGCCTAATGCAGCGGATATTGAAGCCAAAGTCAAAGAAATCGTGAACTTTTAAGGTATAGCAGAAGGGAAGTAGAACAATGGCTTATCAATTCAAATTACCGGACATCGGTGAAGGCATCGCGGAAGGTGAAATCGTTAAGTGGTTCGTTAAACCCGGCGATACCATCAAAGAAGACGATACTTTGCTCGAAGTCCAAAATGATAAATCGGTAGAAGAAATCCCATCACCAGTCACCGGGACTGTCAAAAATGTCCTGATTCCTGAAGGGACTGTCGCAAATGTCGGTGATGTACTGGTGGAAATTGACGCACCTGGTTTCGAAGGAAACGATGCAGCGTCCGCCCCGGTGGCTGAAGCGCCAAAAGCAGAGGCGGCAGCCCCGGCGGCTTCCAGTGGCGGTGTGTTCCAATTCAAATTGCCGGATATCGGCGAAGGGATCGCAGAAGGTGAAATCGTCAAGTGGTTCGTTAAACCCGGCGATACCATCAATGAAGATGACACATTATTGGAAGTCCAAAACGATAAATCAGTAGAAGAAATCCCTTCCCCGGTCACCGGGACTGTTAAAAATGTCCTGGTACCAGAAGGAACAGTAGCACAAGTCGGAGATGTCTTAGTCGAAATCGATGCTCCGGGACACAATGATGTGCCGGCTCCGACAGCTGCTCCCAAAGCAGAAGCTCCTCAAGCAGCCGCTGCGGCTCCTACAACTGCTGCGACTGCAACTGTTGTGACCGCAGCCAATCCTGATAAGCGTGTGTTGGCTATGCCTTCTGTTCGTCAATACGCTCGTGAAAAAGATGTCGATATTTCCCAAGTTACCGCTACCGGAAAAGGTGGACGTGTAATCAAGGAAGACATCGATCAGTTTATTTCCGGCGGCAGTCAAGCACCGGTCGCAGCGACTGAAGCAAATACCGAAACAACGGCTGCACCTCAAGCAGAAGCACCAAAAGCAGCCGCTCCGAAAGCCTTTGTCTCTAATCTGGGAGACTTGGAAACTCGTGAAGCTTTGACTCCGACACGTAAAGCAATTGCCAAAGCGATGGTTAACAGCAAACATACCGCACCTCACGTAACACTGCATGACGAAGTTGAAGTATCCAAGTTATGGGATAACCGCAAACGTTTCAAAGAAGTGGCTGCCCAACAAGATACTAAGCTGACTTTCCTGCCGTATGTGGTGAAGGCTCTGACAACGACTGTCAAAAAATATCCGGTGTTGAACGCATCCATCGATGACGCCAAACAGGAAATTGTCTACAAACATTACTATAATATCGGGATTGCTACTGATACTGACCACGGTCTGTATGTACCAAATGTGAAAAATGCCGATACAAAAGGTCTGTTTGCGATTGCCGATGAAATCAATGAAAAAGCTGCTTTGGCTCATGACGGCAAGCTTTCAGCTGAAGATATGCGCAACGGGACGATTACTATCAGCAACATTGGTTCAGTTGGCGGCGGCTTCTTTACACCGGTCATTAATTATCCGGAAGTTGCGATCTTGGGTGTGGGAACGATCTCACAACAACCAATTGTCAATGCTGAAGGTGAAATCGTTGTCGGCCGCGTCATGAAACTTTCTCTGAGCTTCGATCATCGGATCGTGGATGGTGCGACTGCTCAGAAAGCTATGAACAACATCAAACGCCTGTTGGCAGATCCTGAATTGATGTTGATGGAAGGATGATAAGAAAATGGTAGTTGGAGATTTTGCTATCGAATTGGATACAGTTGTAATCGGTGCCGGACCCGGCGGCTACGTGGCCGCTATCCGGGCCGCTGAAATGGGCCAAAAAGTTGCCATTATTGAACGGGAATTTATCGGCGGCGTTTGTCTGAACGTCGGTTGTATTCCTTCCAAAGCATTGATTGCAGCCGGACACCATCTGCAAGAGTCTAAAGATTCCAGTGTCTTCGGTGTCTCTGCTGAAAATGTTCAATTGGATTTCACCAAGACCCAAGCGTGGAAAGATAACAACGTTGTTCATAAATTGACCAGCGGTGTCGAATTTCTTTTGAAAAAGCATAAAGTTGAAATTTTGATGGGTGAAGCATTCTTTGTGGATGACCATACGCTGCGGGTGATGCATCCGGACTCTGCGCAAACTTATTCTTTCAATAACGCAATCGTGGCAACCGGTTCACGACCGATCGAAATCAAAGGCTTTAAGTTCGGGGGCCGGGTTCTGGATTCCACCGGCGGGTTGAATCTGAAAGAAGTGCCTAAGAAATTTGTCATTATCGGTGGCGGTGTCATCGGTGCTGAACTGGGTGGCGCTTATGCCAACCTTGGTGCAGAGGTGACGATTCTTGAAGGATCTCCGCAAATTTTGCCAACCTATGAAAAGGATATGGTAAAACTGGTAGAGGACGACTTCAAGAAAAAAGGTGTGACTGTTGTAACCGGTGCGATGGCTAAAGAAGCAATCGATAACGGTGAGAGTGTAACTGTGAAGTACGAAGTCGACGGCAAAGAACAATCGGTAGTTGCAGACTATGTAATGGTAACTGTCGGACGCCGTGCCAATACCGATGACCTCGGTTTGGAACAAGCGGGTGTTGAAGTTGCTGAACGTGGTTTGATCCCGGTAGATGCCCAAGGCCGGACCAATGTGAAGAATATCTTTGCGATTGGGGACATCGTAGCCGGTGCTGCTTTGGCACACAAAGCCAGCTATGAAGCTAAAATTGCAGCTGAAGCAATTGCCGGTAAAAAGGTTGCCGTGGATTACAAAGCCATGCCGGCGGTAGCTTTCACCGATCCTGAACTGGCCTCTGTCGGCTTGACGATCGCTGAAGCAAAGGAAAAAGGCTATGATGCCAAAGCCTTCAAGTTCCCGTTCTCAGGTAACGGTCGGGCGTTGTCCTTGGATAAAACGGAAGGGTTCCTGCGTCTGGTAACCACTGTGGATGATAATGTCATCATCGGTGCACAAATCGCAGGTGTCGGAGCTTCTGATATGATTTCCGAGTTGGCACTGGCTATCGAGTCCGGGATGAACGCGGAAGATATCGCTCTTACGATTCATCCACATCCATCTTTGGGTGAAATCACGATGGATACCGCCGAATTGGCACTTGGTTTGCCGATTCACATTTAATCCTGCTGTCAAACAGTCGGTCTGCCTGAATCTGGGCGGGGCGGCTGTTTTTGTTTGTATTTTGGCAGTTGATTGTTTGCGGGCGAGACAGAGAATCAATTTTGAAATTAGCTGCGATTTGTCTGCTTTTGGAAGAAGGGCAGTTGTGTTACACTGGGGAAGAATGTGCGAGGTGAGAGCATGCGGGATTATCAATATCCACTGGATTTGGACTGGACGACCGATGAGATGGTAACAGTGATGAAAATGTGGGAACTGTTGGAACAGGCTTATGAAGAAGGCCTTGCAGCAGAAGTATTTTTGAAAGGATACGCTGAATTTAAAAAGGTCGTTCCTTCGATTGGAGAAGAACGACGGTTGGGGCGCGACTTTGAGAAGCTGTCGAGCTATTCGTTGTACCGGACTTTGCAGAGAGCAAGAGAAAAAGGTTGTGGCCGCTTTAAAATGTCAGCTTCTTGAAAAATGCTGCAACCTACCGTAAATAACAGAAGGGAAAGAGCTATGACACAACTACAACAACTGACAGAAGAAATCAAAGGCTGGATCTATGAAGCCGGTGAAAAAATCAAAGACAGCTTTCAAAAGGCTGATTTGGTAGTCGATACCAAATCCGGTCGAACGGATTTGGTGACGGAGATGGATAAAGCCACTCAAGATTTTTTGTCACAAAAAATCATGGCCTATGATCCAAATGCAAAAATCATGGGTGAAGAAAACGGGAAGGACCACCTGGCGGATCTGTCCGGTCGGGTCTTTATCATTGATCCTATCGACGGAACGATGAATTTTGTACTGGAACAGGAAAACTTCTGCATCATGGTGGCCGTCTACGAAGAAGGCATCGGCCAATTGGGCTTTGTTTATGATGTGATGAAAGATGAATTTTTGTATGGCGGCAGTAAGACGGGGGTTTTCTGCAACGGCAAACGCGTGACGGCACCGGAAGACAAGACATTAGCTGCCGGTTTGGTTGGGATGAATCATGTGATGTATCAAAGAAATGATTATCATGTCCAAGAAATCGGCGATATCGCTATGGGAGTCCGAATGTCCGGCTGTGCCGGCTATGAGCTGATTGATTTGGCGCTGGGACGCAGGGTTGCCTACATTTCACGACTGGCGCCGTGGGATTACGCTCCCGGCGGGGTCTTGATTGAAGCGCTGGGGTTGAAAATGTCCAATATCAGCGGTACGGCCTTACAACTTGAAGGCCGCGAAGTATTTTTGGCAGGGACTCCCAACGCTTACGCTGAGTGCCTGAAGTTAGCGAACGGATAAGCAGAAAGATCTTTGCCAGCTTGGAACAATCTTTAAGAAAGCTTGGATTTTCGGAGAAATGAAACATTTTCACTATATTTCAGAAAGAGTTTCTGATATAATAAGCCGTCGAGTGAAACAATCGTGTATCGAAACCGGCCGCAATGGGCTGGTTTTTTTAAGGAAAAGAGGAGTTTACAACAGTGAAATTACGTGAAGACATCCGTAACGTGGCCATCATCGCCCACGTCGACCACGGGAAAACCACATTAGTCGATGAATTATTGAAACAGTCCGATACCCTGGACAGCCATACGCAATTGGCAGAGCGGGCGATGGACTCCAATGCATTGGAAAAAGAGCGGGGCATCACCATTTTGGCGAAAAACACCGCTGTTGAGTATAAGGATCATAAGATCAATATCATGGACACTCCTGGGCACGCGGACTTCGGTGGCGAAGTAGAACGGATCATGAAAATGGTCGACGGTGTGTTGTTGGTGGTAGATGCCTATGAAGGGACGATGCCGCAAACTCGTTTCGTATTGAAAAAAGCCTTGGAACAACATCTGATCCCAATCGTAGTCGTAAACAAAATCGACAAACCTTCCGCTCGTCCGGAACACGTTGTCGATGAAGTTTTGGAATTATTCATTGAATTGGGTGCAGACGATGATCAACTGGATTTTCCGGTGATTTATGCTTCTGCGTTGAACGGAACTTCCAGCTTGTCGGATGATCCGGCTGATCAAGAAGCAACGATGGCACCAATCTTTGATACTATTTTGGAACATATTCCGGCTCCTGTCGATAATAGTGATGAACCGTTGCAATTCCAAGTCTCTCTTTTGGATTATAACGAATATGTAGGTCGTATCGGGATCGGGCGTGTTTTCCGTGGGACGATTCGCGTCGGTGACCAGGTAGCCTTGATGAAACTGGACGGAGAAGTCAAGAAATTCCGAGTTACCAAACTGTTTGGTTTCTTTGGATTGAAACGTCAAGAGATCCAAGAAGCCAAAGCCGGCGATTTGATCGCTGTGTCCGGGATGGAAGATATCTTTGTCGGCGAGACGGTCACACCTGTCGATCATCAGGATGGACTGCCGATTCTGCACATTGACGAGCCGACGTTGCAGATGACTTTTTTGGTAAACAACTCACCATTTGCCGGTCGTGAAGGGAAATTTGTCACTGCCCGCAAGATTGAAGAACGTTTGATGTCACAACTGCAGACGGATGTTTCGCTGCGAGTGGACTCCATTGCCCCTGATGCATGGATTGTTTCCGGTCGTGGGGAGCTGCATCTTTCCATCTTGATCGAAAATATGCGTCGCGAAGGATTCGAATTGCAGGTTTCACGTCCTGAAGTAATCGAACGGGAAATCGACGGTGTCAAATGTGAACCTTTTGAACGGGTGCAGATTGATACACCGGAAGAATACATGGGTTCGGTAATCGAAGCTTTAGGAATGCGCAAAGGCGAAATGCAGGACATGATCCATACCGGTAACGGTCAAGTTCGGATTATTTTCCTGGTGCCGGCTCGCGGGTTGATCGGTTTCAGTACTGATTTCCTTTCCATGACACGGGGCTATGGGATTATGGCCCATACCTTTGATGCTTACCTGCCAATGGTTCCGGGTCAAATTGGCGGCCGCCATCAAGGAGCGCTGGTTTCCATCGATCAAGGGAAAGCCACCACTTACTCAATTATGTCGGTTGAAGAACGGGGAACCGTTTTTGTTGAACCGGGTACCGAAGTATATGAAGGTATGATTGTCGGCGAAAATTCCCGTGACAAGGATCTGACCGTCAATATCACTAAAGCTAAGCAGATGACAAACGTCCGTTCCGCAACAAAAGACCAGACTTCTGTCATCAAAAAACCGCGGATTTTGACTTTGGAAGAGTCTTTAGAGTTCTTGAATGAAGATGAATACTGTGAAGTAACGCCGGAAAGTATCCGCTTGCGCAAACAGATTTTGAACAAGAATGAACGGGAAAAAGCTGCCAAAAAGAAAAAAGTCGCTGCTGAATAATTTGAGAAACACATCATTGCCAAAGGGTGATGGTGTGTTTTTTTATAAATCAAGTGAGATTGTGTCTGAAGATTGGTTCAATCAATGAGCTTCTATTTCAAGGTACGGACTGGCAGTTTATGGTGTGTTGCCCCCTTTATGGATGAGGTGATTTGAAATTTCGAGTGATCTTCCCAGCAATGGGCAAGCATGCTGGCGTTGTTCAATATTGCCGGATATTTCTTAACGCAATCTCAGAAAGACGGATTTTCTTTTTTTGAGGCAGGATAAAATATGCTCGTTATCTGAGTTGCAGCTCCGGACTTTTGACGTATTTGTTTTGATGACTTGGGAGCTGTGTGGAAAACTATCTGTTACCCAGCCATTAGATTAGCGACATAAAGGTATTCCTGGATAGACTAAAGAAACACCCATCCTACGTCGGCAAGGTGTTTTGTTTCATATTGTTGTTTTGTTTCACGGGGGCTCTTTTTTGAACATGTTTTTTTATCCGAATGCTAAAAAAATCAGCAGCAGATTTGTTCGTGATTTCATACTCTTTCTTGAAAATATTATGAAAGGTTCTTGAGAGGGTATCCAAATCAATGATGAATTATGCTATAATGATGAAACTGAAGAATACCGGACTCTACAACGTGCAATTGTAAAGAGTTCGGGCCGAAAGGAAGGATAATCATGGAATTTTCACCGGAATTCGCTTTAGAATTACTGGTCCAAGATGCCGACCGCATCAAAAAACTCATCAAAAATCAAAAGAACAGTCAGTGCATCTCGCAATGCAAAGCCTTTGAAGAAGTGGTCGATACACAAATGTACGGTTTTTCCCGGCAGGTGACCTATGCCGTCCGTCTCGGTCTGGTCTCTAACGAAATGGGCCACCAATTGATGGCAGAATTGGAAAAAGAACTCAACCGCCTCTATACAGAAGTCTACGAAGATCAAAAATCCGACGTCAGCAAGGAGGCCTAGGCCGTTGCCGACTAAGTTAAAAAAACGCCACCTGATGGATTATGGAATCTTGATTCCCTATCTGATTTTGTGCATTTTCGGGTTGGTGATGGTTTACAGTTCGACATCTTATGATCAGCTGGTCAAAGGACTCAATCCGATGGAACCGGTCATCAAGCAGGCAGCTTTCTTTATTATCAGCCTGATTTTGATCGGAATTATCTATAAAATGAAGACAGATTTTTTGAAACGCAGGAATCTGTCGGCAATTGCTATCGTCGTAATGCTGTTTCTGTTGATCTTCACGCGTTTTTTCTACAACCATCAAGTAAATGGCGCGTACGGCTGGATTAAGCTGCCTGGTATGACAATCCAACCGGCAGAATTTTTTAAGATTATTGTTATCTGGTTTTTAGCGGTGAAGTTGGCTGCTCGTCAAAAAATTATCAATGAGCCGGGAGC
Source organism: Enterococcaceae bacterium OF42-14pH9A (assembly GCA_027692465.1). Classification (GTDB taxonomy): domain Bacteria; phylum Bacillota; class Bacilli; order Lactobacillales; family Enterococcaceae; genus Enterococcus_C. The sequence goes on from JAQEYU010000001.1 coordinate 605,580, forward strand.
GCCAAAGCGTCTCTCTATGCCGCTGTTGTATGTTTTTTCAGGAATCATCATCATCGCATTGATGCCCGATTTGGGAAATGCTGCTATCATCATGCTGATAGCTATTGCAATGCTTTTAGCCAGCGGAATTAACTTCTGGTACAGCGTTGTAGTAGGCGTAGCCGGAATTATTGCTTCTGTGGGGCTCATCAAGGGAATTGCACTGATGGGAACTGCGCTGGGCGATAAAATCGAATCCCTTCCCTTTAGCCACATGTTCGAACGCTTTATCGTTTTTCAGGATCCCTTTAAGTACTTGTATGATAAAGGGCATCAGCTGGTAAATGGTTATTACGCCTTTTATAACGGCGGTCTGTTTGGTCGGGGGTTAGGTAACAGCATACAGAAAAAAGGCTTTCTGCAGTTTCCTTATACCGACTATATCTTTGCAGTAGTAGTCGAAGAGTTGGGATTGATTGTGGCAATTTTGATTTTGGCGTTGGTTTTCTATATGATCGTTCGTATTTTTATCGTCGGAATCCGTTCAACAGATGCCTTCAATTCCCTGATGTCCATCGGGATCGGAACCTTGTTCATGGTCCAAGTCTTTGTCAATTTAGGCGGGGTTCTGGGGATCATCCCATTGACCGGTGTTACTTTTCCGTTTCTCAGTCAAGGTGGCTCGAGTTTGTTGATGCTTTCCATCTGCATCGGCTTTGTATTGAATATCAGTGCAGAAGAAAAGCGAAAAAAATACGGTATCAGTCTTAGTAAATGATCTCGCCATTAGTTAAAAAATAAGTTCACGGCATCTGTTTCAGATGTCGTGTCTTTAAAAAGAGAAGTGTCACAATTTTCAAAATCATGTCTGATATTGCAACAGAAGACGCATGGCAGCAAGACAACGCTATCCAGTGGGATTTGGAAAGCTGATATTATGAAATTATTAATATGAACGAGGATGTCAGTTCCACTTTTTACAGGTTATCTAGTGGAATGATATACGGAGAGAAGATAAGCTTGATTTTCGCTTGAGAAAATCATTACTTTAATATGAACGAGGATGTCAGTTCCACTTTTTACAGGTTATCTAGTGGAATGATATACGGAGAGAAGATAAGCTTGATTTTCGCTTGAGAAAATCATTACTTTAATATGAACGAGGATGTCAGTTCCACTTTTCACAGGTTGTCTAGTGGAATGATATACGGAGAGAAGATAAGCCTGATTTTCGCTTGAGAAAATCATTACTTTAATATGAACGAGGAGTGGTAAAATGAAAAAAGTTCTGGTGGCCAATCGGGGAGAAATTGCTATTCGGGTCTTTCGAGCCTGCAGTGAGCTGCATATTAAGACAGTAGGGATCTATGCAGCAGAAGATGAGTATTCGGTGCATCGTTTTAAAGCAGATGAAGCTTATCTGGTAGGAAAAGGGAAAAAACCGATTGATGCATACCTGGATATTGATGACATCATTCGGATCGCCAAAGACTCCGGTGCCGAAGCTATTCATCCGGGCTATGGTTTCTTGTCGGAAAATCTGGAATTCGCTCAGCGCTGTGAGGAAGAAGGGATCATTTTCATCGGTCCGTCTACTTACCACTTGGATATTTTCGGAGATAAGATCAAAGCCAAGGAAGCGGCGATTGCAGCCGGCATCCAGTCAATCCCTGGCTCAGACGGTCCGGTGGATTCGATCGATGATGTGCTGGAATTCGCTCGAACCCATGACTATCCGGTCATGATCAAAGCCGCTCTCGGGGGAGGCGGCCGCGGCATGCGGGTAGCACATGATGAAAAGGAAGCGCGAGACGGTTATGAACGAGCGAAAAGTGAAGCGAAAGCTGCCTTTGGGTCGGACGAAGTCTATGTTGAAAAATACATTAGTGATCCAAAACATATTGAAGTCCAAATTCTAGGGGATACTCATGGCAATGTGGTGCATCTCTTCGAACGGGATTGTTCTGTACAGCGGCGCCATCAAAAAGTTGTAGAAGTTGCTCCATGTGTTTCTCTGAATGATGAGCAGCGTCAGACGATCTGTCAAGCTGCAGTTCAGCTGATGAAGCATGTCGGCTATATCAATGCCGGAACCGTCGAATTCCTGGTGGAAGGTAGCAAATTTTACTTTATCGAGGTGAATCCGCGGGTCCAGGTGGAACATACCATCACGGAAATGATCACGGATGTGGATATTGTGACTTCACAGATTTTGATTGCACAAGGCAAAGACCTGCATCGTGAAATCGGTATCCCGCAACAAGAGGCAATCACTATCAAGGGTGCGGCAATTCAATGCCGGATCACGACCGAGGATCCTTTAAACAACTTTATGCCGGATACCGGTAAGATCGACACATATCGGTCACCAGGTGGTTTCGGCGTACGGTTGGATGTCGGCAATGCGTATGCCGGAGCTGTCGTGTCTCCATACTTTGATTCACTTTTGGTAAAAGTCTGTACATTTGGTGCGAATTTCGAACAGGCTATTCAAAAAATGCAGCGCTGTTTGCGGGAATTTCGAATTCGCGGTGTGAAGACCAACATTCCTTTCATGCAAAATGTCATCAATCATCCGGAGTTCCAGTCTGGTAATGCTAAAACGACTTTTATTGACAATACTCCGGGCTTGTTCGAGTTTCCGAAATTGCGGGACCGGGGCAATAAGACGATGAAATATATCGGCGAAATTACTATCAACGGGTTTCCGGGGATTGAGCAATCCAAAAAGAAATATTTCGATGCGCCTCGTATCCCTAAAAAACTTGAAACACTGGAGAACTATCGCTCAGCTAAAAATGTATTGGATGAAGAAGGGGCCGATGCTTTATCCGCCTGGATCAAAGACCACAAAGAGCTGCTTTTGACCGATACCACTTTCCGTGATGCCCATCAGAGTCTTTTGGCGACGCGGGTGCGTACGAAGGATTTCAGCAAGATCGCTGACTTGACTGAAAAAGCGATGCCGCAGTTGTTCTCTGCAGAGATGTGGGGCGGGGCTACCTTTGATGTAGCTTACCGGTTTCTGAACGAAGATCCGTGGAAACGGCTGCGAATGATCCGTGAGCTGATGCCGAATACGTTGTTGCAGATGCTTTTCCGCGGTTCGAATGCCGTTGGTTATTCAAACTATCCGGACAATGTTCTGGTTGAATTCATCAAAGAATCTGCCGCTCAAGGGATCGATGTGTTCCGAATCTTTGACAGTTTGAACTGGGTACCGCAGATGGAAAAATCGATTCAAGCTGTTCGGGATACCGGTAAAATTGCTGAGGCCGCCATTTGTTACACCGGCGATATCAACGATCCGTCCCGTGATAAATATACCGTCCAATACTACAAGAACATGGCAAAGGAACTGGAAAACAGCGGTGCCCATATCATTGCAATCAAAGACATGGCCGGTCTCTTGAAACCGCGTGCTGCTTATCGCCTGATCAGTGAGCTGAAGGCGACCGTGGATTTGCCGATTCATCTGCATACGCATGATACTGCCGGCAATGGAGTCATCACTTATTCTGCTGCCACACAGGCCGGCGTTGATATTGTCGACGTTGCCATCAGTGCAATGAGTGCTTCAACAAGTCAGCCAAGTCTCAGCGGTCTCTATTATGCATTGGCCGATGATGAACGTCAGCCGCAGATTAATGTTGATAATGCTCAGCAGATCAACCACTATTGGGAAGACGTCCGCATGTATTATAAGCCTTTTGAAAACGGCTTGAACGCGCCTCAGACAGAAGTTTACAAACATGAAATGCCTGGTGGTCAATATTCTAATCTGCAGGTTCAGGCAAAAGCAGTCGGGCTTGGTGAGAAGTGGGATGAGATCAAAGACATGTATCATACAGTCAATATGATGTTCGGAGATATCGTCAAGGTGACACCGTCTTCTAAGGTGGTGGGCGACATGGCTCTGTTTATGGTCCAAAATAACCTTTCCGAAGCGGATGTTTACGAAAAGGGCTTGGAATTGAATTTTCCTGAATCGGTTGTGACTTTCTTCCAAGGTGAATTGGGTCAACCGGTAGGCGGTTTCCCGGAAAAACTTCAGAAAATCATTTTGAAAGGACGGCCTGCTTTTACTGATCGTCCCGGAGTTTTGGCGGCACCGGTCGATTTTGATAAAGTGAAGCAGGAACTGGCTGAAAAAATCGGGTATGAACCGCAGCAAGATGAAGTACTCAGCTATTTGATGTACCCGCAAGTCTTTTTGGACTATCGGGATGCTTATAATATGTTTGCCGATGTTACGATGCTGGACACGCCGACCTTCTTCAAGGGTATGCGTTTGGGTGAGACAATCAATGTTGAGATTGAAAAAGGTAAAATGTTGATTATCCGTTTAGATGAAATTGGAGAGCCGGATATCGAAGGCAATCGCACCCTGTTCTTCAACTTGAATGGTCAGCGACGGGAAATCGTCGTGAAAGACAGCTCTATCAAGAGTGCAGTTCAAACAAAGCGCAAAGCTGAACCTACCAATAAAGAGCAGATCGGAGCAACGATGCCCGGTTCGGTTCTGCAGATTCTGGTGAAAAAAGGGGATCGAGTGAAACAAGGCGATACCTTGATGGTCACAGAAGCTATGAAAATGGAGACAGCGATCGAGGCCCGCTTTGATGGTGAGATCAAACATATTTATGTAGCAGAAGGTGAAGCAATCGCACAAGATGACCTTTTGATCGAAGTCGTAGAAAAATAATGACAAAAAGTCGTGGCCGTTTCGGTCTCGGCTTTTTGTTTGGTACAAATTGAGAAGCGGGCGGTAATTGTTAAAGAAGCGGGGTGATCTTTCTCCTTCCGTTTTCTTATAGTTTTTTTAGCAGGACAGTTCTCAAGTACAAAGGAGTATAGTATGATAAAGAATAGTTGAGCATCGGCTGATTTTGAAAAAACTTTTAAAAATCTTTATATATGAGGAAGGACGTGGCAGAGATGAACAAAGGTCTGTTTAAAAAGCGCTGGTTGATTTTTGTGATTTTGCTGCTGGCTTCCTTGACGGCCGTTTATCTTCAGCCGATTTTTTTCCCCAGACAAGTGCAGACGATTCGTCCTCACGATTCACAGATCATCGGGGAAGGGGGAAATACCAGCCTGCAAGTGGAGCCGATCCCGGCAGAAGGTTTTGCCAAATTGATCGGAAAGTCCCAAAAAGAGTTTGAACGGACTTATGGCAGTCCTATTGTCAGCTATGATTCAGGATACGGTTTTTCGATCAATCGCTATCAGACCGAGCTGGCTAATTCTTTTCTGGAAGTCAGCATCCAAAAAGGGAAAGTTGCCGCTATTAAGACCACCGGCATCAACGGAGCGGATATTGCACCTTTTCAATTGCAGATGAGCATGGGAGATCTGGCACAGATTACGATGCTCTATCCTAATTTCACGATTGAAACCGGTGAAGCAGAGGTCACGATCGAGCTGATGGAAGAAGATTTGAACTATCGACCATTGGTAGCTTTCGACAACGGTACTTACGGAATTTTATTTTTTAACAACAATTCCGAGCTGATTGCTGTCGCGTATTTGACAAAAGAGATGCTCTTAGAATTGGCACCGTACAATCTGACTGATGGGTCAGCCACAGCAATGACACCTGCAGCTGATGATTGGGAGAGTGTGAATCAGCAAAAGGAAACGCAAGGCTTCAGACTGTTGAATATTTTGCGGCGAAACGAGGCTCTTACTCCTTACGAGACAACGTACACACTTCAGGGTCAGAGTCGGGATTTTTTGACCCGCTTTTTGAAAAAGCCTGAGAACTATCTGAGCGGATCCCGGTTGGACAGTTTTACGCGGGTGACGCAAGGTTCCGGAAATGAAGTCTTCATTGTAGGAGGGAAGGAATTCGAGGAGCTGGCGGCTGCTCTTGAAGTTTCAGGAGTATACGGCTTTTTCGAAACCCCTTGTTATGACCTGACGTTTCAAATCCTTTCCTGGTACAGCGATCCCTACATGCATGAACGTTTTATCAAAGACGGGACCCAGGCGGTGGCTATTGGCATCTCTCAGCAGAATATGGTAATCTTATTTGAAGACAGAGCAGCAACAGAGGACAGTGAATGATCATGATATATGATGAAAAGATGCTGGCAGTTGAGCAAAAGATCGATCAGCTGGTCTCAGCAATTGCCAACAGTGATATTTGTGAGGAGTATCAGAGCGCCCATAAAAAATTGACAGATGATCCGGATGCTCTGATTTTGCGGCAAGTATTCGCCGAAAAAAAAGACAGGTATGAAGCAGTGACTGCATATGGTGAATATGCGCCGGGATTCATGGAGGTCCGCTCGGCAGTGATGGCTGCTAAACGACAGTTAGATCTGCAGCCGACAGTCGCGGAGTACCGCTTGAGAGAAACGCGGTTACAGACTCTGTTAGACGAAATCACGAAGACGATTGCTCACAAAATCGATGAAAAAATCAAAGTCGACGCCGGAAATCCTTTCTTTGAGACCGGCGGGCAGCACGAGGGTTGCGGAGGAAATTGCCATGCAAGTTGATACAACTGAAGGATTCGAGATCAAACAAAGACGGGGACTGGTGGTATGGGTCTACAGTCTGAAACAATTGAAAAATCTGAAGCGTTATGGGCTGGTCCACTACGTTTCCAGAAAAATGAAGTATGTATACCTGTATCTGGATGAGGACCACTTTGCCGAAAATCTCGAAAAAATCGAACGACTGCATTTTGTTCGCAGCGTGGAGCCTTCCTATCGTCCGGATGTCGAGATGAATTTTGCAGATAAGATCGGCACCAGAGCAGCCTATCAAATGGATGAAGACGGCTTTGAAGTGGAGGAGCTTTCCACAACTATCCGTTTGGCAGAAGATGTTTGATACGGGTCCGGATATTCGTATCGGATATTCGGATCATCGGAGGCGGGAATCCCAACAGGATCATCCCCGCCTTTTTTGTGCGTTGCTGACAAGCGAAAAGCACATTGATTTTTCAAACTTTATTCGTTGCCCTCTTAAAAGTCCGGTGGTAGGATCAAAGGCAGTGAAGTAAATCGAAACAGAAAGCAGGAGAAACTATGCGGGTGATTTCCGGTGAATTTCGCGGTAGGCGGCTGAAAAGTCTGACAGGGGACAACACCCGGCCGACCACCGACAAAGTAAAAGAATCGATTTTCAATATGATCGGGCCTTATTTCGACGGGGGCAACTGTTTGGATCTGTTTGCCGGCAGCGGCGGATTGGCCATTGAAGCGGTCTCCCGAGGGATGGCTCACGCGTATCTGGTGGACCGCAGTTATCCGGCGACCAAGGTGATCAAAGAAAATATCGCGATCACTAAAGCAGAAGAGCAGTTTACCTTGTGGAAAATGACTGCAGAAGCTGCGATCCGACAACTACTGGCCTCGGGCGTGACTTTTGATCTGGTGTTGCTGGACCCCCCATACGCAAAACAGCAATTAGTCGATCAAATGACGGAAATAGCAGCAGGTGGCCTGCTGGCAGAAAATGCGGTAGTCGTTTGCGAGACAGACAAGCAAGTTGAACTGCCGGCAAGCATCGCCGGCAAGCTGAAGCAGGTTCGGCGGCAGGTTTACGGCATTACAGCAGTAACAATCTATCATTTTGAAACAGAGGAGACCAACGAATGAAAACAGCATTGTTTCCCGGCAGTTTTGATCCCTTTACCAACGGCCATCTGGACACAGTGGAACGTGGGGCAAAACTTTTCGATGAGGTGATCATCGGTGTGTTTGTAAATACAGCCAAAGCCGGCTGGTTTTCAGCCGAAGAACGTGTGACGTTAATTGAAGCTGCTGTCGCCCACCTGCCGAATGTCCGCGTGGTGACCCAAGACTTTGAATTGACAGTGACCGCTGCCAAAAAGCTTGGAGCTGATTTTCTGTTGCGGGGAGTACGGAGCGTAAAGGATTATGAATACGAAAAAGACATTATGACGATGAACAGTCATCTGGCACCGGAAATCGAGACGGTTTTTTTATTGGCAAAAGCGGAATACAGTCACGTCAGCTCGAGCCTGCTGAAGGAAGTGCTGCTTTTTGACGGTGATGTGAGCCGGTATTTGCCGCCGGTCGTTTATGAAGCCTTTTTAAGAAAGCGGGAAGCCCATGAAAAAACGAAATAAAGCTCCGATCCCTCAGCTGCTGCTTTTATTGGCAGCTCTGGCAGTATTGGCCAGTCTGCTGGTTCCGATTCCTTACTACATCGAAGCACCGGGTGCAACGATCAAGTTGGACGAGCTGATCACAGTCAATGATCAAAAAGATCAGCATTCCGGTTCCTTTGCACTGACTTCGGTAGGGATCCGTCAGGCGACAGCTGCTACGGCATTGAAGGCAAAACTGTCGGATTTCCAGGATCTGATCACCAAACAGGATTTGATGGGCAATGCAACAAATGAAGAATATGACCGTATTCAGAATTATTACATGGAGTCTTCGCAAAATGCGGCGATTGAGCAGGCGCTGAAACTAGCCGGGAAAAAATACGAGATGAGCTATTTAGGTGTATATGTACTGGCCATCGATCCTTCTTCAAGCTTCTACGGCAAGATTTCTGTGGGGGATACGGTAACGGCAGTAGACGGCAAGCGTTTTGAAAATGCCGACGACCTGGTGAAATATGTCCATAGTCAAACAGTCGGTCAAGAGGTTACGGTGACTTATTTACAGGACGGTAAAGAAAAAGAAGCGGCCGGCAAGCTGATTTCTCTGCCTGAGCCGAACAAAGGCAAACCGGGGATTGGGATTACCTTGACCAGTCACACAGAGATCAAGTCTGAAGATAAAGTCGCTTTTCATGTGGACAATATCGGGGGCCCTTCTGCCGGACTGATGTTTACTCTAGAAATCTACCAGCAGTTGATCTCCAAAGATCTGCGCCAAGGGCTGGCGATTGCCGGGACCGGGACAATGAATGCAGACGGAACAGTCGGCCAGATTGGCGGAATTGATAAAAAAGTTGCTTCGGCAGCTGCCAGCGGTGCCAAGATCTTTTTTGCCCCTAAAGGTGAGAGTAAGCAGGACACCAATTATCAAGAAGCCAAAGCGGCGGCTGAAAAACTCGACACTGATATGAAAATCGTTCCGGTGGGGACTTTGAAAGAAGCTGTTGATTACCTGGAAAATGAGTTGGGCTGAATGATTATCTGTGAACTGCCGGTAACAGCCGACCGGCTCGTTCCAGTGAAACAGCGATCGAAAACATCGAGGTATGTGTAATATAGAGCAGCGCATCAAAATTGCAAAAATGCAATTCACCGGACTTTTAGACATCTTTTCGAGTTGTTTGGTTGCAGTCCGGTTCTGATTACAAGCTGACCGGACAACAAGTATTCAAGGTTTCGGTGGAAGCCGACTTTGCAGGTGTGCTATAATCTTTTTATAACAATAACAGCGGAAAATGCCGGGATGTAGGCTTGATTCTGCAAAAATGCATATAAGCTCAAAAAAACCGAAAATCAGTGAGGTCGGGAGAAGGATACCGAAAATATTTGTCTCAGCAGAGTCCACTGGAAACGGTTATCAGGAGGAAAATAATGAAAATCGAACGCCACAAACCATTGGTAGAAAGCTATCACTATGATCACCGTATTCCTGACCAGGAATATGAAACTAAATTGAATGTCGGCTTTGCCCCGCTGCAGACAAGTGATCCTGATTATCCGAAAGAAAACAGTATCTTGGGGGCTCGTCTTGAATTCAATCTGATTTTTAAGGAATATGTTCTTTCCGGGAGCATCAGCCAAGTAAATCATCTGGTGGATCGCAAGGTAGACAAGCAGGAAGATCTGACAAAAGAAGAGATTGACGAAATTGTTGCGCCGCTGTTTGATATTGTCGAGCGAATCACTTATGAAGTGACTGAAATCGCAACCGACGAACCGGGACTCAAGTTGAATTTCCAATCAAATGCCAGTCAAGCTGAGGAAGGGTAATTATGTTTAATGGGAAAACCCAAGTCATGCTGTACTTGGAAGATGTAGCCAAGGCGGTCACTTTTTGGCAGTCTTTGGGATTTGTTTTACTAGACACACAGGAAGCGGACGGTACGATGGTGGCGGAGATTGCACCTTCAGCGGCAGCCGATCTCAGTTTTGTTTTGTATGATCTGACATACGTTCAAAGCCATTCTCCCGAGGTCAATGTTGCAGCACCTTCGATCATGTTTACCGCTGATGATGTGACCGCTCTGTATAAAAAGCTGATGGCGCAAAAAGTACAACTAGGTGAGTTGATCCAACTAGGGGAACGGCTGATCTTCAATTTTGCCGATCCAGAAGGAAATTATTTTGCTGTCAGCGGCAATGCCGAATAAGCGACAACAATTCGGACCGAGAGTTTCCCGACTCTCGGTTTTTTGATTTCAAAATATTTTTTAGGTGAAATTGAAAATTTTTAGCTATCGTGCTATCATTAGGTGAAACGCTTACAGATGTCGATGCTTTTACACCAACTATTCCATGCACCGAATACAACCGTAGCGCTGAAAATGAAAGATTTCAGGGGGAAGCACAATGGCTAAATTATTAAAGGGCGGCATCGTAGTTACTGCCCACGGACGGAGACAAGTCGATGTTCGTATTGAAGGTGAAAAAATCAGTGAGATCGGTACCAATCTGTCAACAGAGGGTGCCGAAGTAGAGGATGTCAGCGGCTGCTATCTGCTGCCGGGGTTCATCGATGCTCATACCCATTTGGAACTAAACAACGGACCTGGCAGTCAAGGCAGTGCCGATAATTTTTACACCGGCAGCCGGGCCGCAGCAGCAAAAGGAACGACCACAGTCATCGACATGGCCACACCCACCAAAGGGCAGAGTTTGAAGGACTGTCTGGCGGTCTGGAACGGTTTCTCGGAAGGAAAAAGTTCTTGTGATTATACTTATCATATGTCCATCATCGAGTGGAACGAGGAGATCAAACAAGAAATCGGGGAAATGATCGCTGCCGGGATTACCTCGTTCAAAATGTATATGGCATACGACAATCTGCGAGTCACAGACGGTGAACTGTTCGAAGCTATGAGAGAACTGAAAAAATACGGTGCCATGCTGGGGGTCCATTGCGAAAACGGGGATCTGGTAAACGAGAAAATCCGTCAGTTGGTATCAGAAGGTAAGGCGACGCCCCATTACCATCCGTTATCCCGACCGGACGCCATCGAAGCCGAAGCCGTCGAGCGCTATTTGATGATTGCTAATGAAGCCGAGTTATCGGTCAATATCGTCCATTTGTCCACCCGCCGTTCACTTGATGCCGTTCGCCGTGCCCGTCAGCGGGGGCAAAAGCTTTACGTGGAGACCTGCCCGCAGTATCTGCTTTTGGATGACAGCGTGTACGATCAGCCTAATTTTCTGGGAGCAAAATACGTCTGTTCACCGCCCATTCGCAAAGTCGATGATCAAAAGGCGTTATGGGAAGGGATTGCAGACGGTTCCGTGAACACCATCTCGACAGATCATTGCAGTTTCAACTTTGAAGGTCAAAAAACATTGGGTCGCGAAGATTTCAGCAAGATTCCTAATGGCATGCCGGGTGTAGAGACCCGACCGGAAGTGATTTATACCGCAGGAGTTGCCGCTGGTAAAATGAGCTTGGAGAAGATGGTGGCCTTGTTATCGGAAAATATTGCCCGCCAATTCCACCTCTTCCCGCAAAAAGGGATCCTGCAGGAAGGGTCCGACGCAGATATCGTTGTCTGGGATCCCGAATTGAGAGGAGTGATCGCTGCCGCTACTCAGCTGCAAAATGTCGATTATACTCCTTATGACGGCTTTGCTACCAAAGGCGGGGCGACGGCCGTCTATCTGCGGGGAGAAAAAGTTGCTCAAGGCGGGGAAATAGTAAACGAAAAACAAGGGCATTTCGTTTATCGTAAGGTTCCGTCAGCTGATTGAAAATAAGGCGTATCTAAAAAAGCGCCAATGACAGGTATTTTAGCGTTTTGTGTCATAAATCTGTGACTTGAGCATTGAATAAACTGTATGGTCCTCTTTTCTTTCGGCAATCAGTCTGCAAAAAACGGGCTGCCGTCGACATGTTTAGAATCAGTTAGCAAAAGGCAGGATCTGTTGTTTTACTTCTCGTCAGCACGAGAGAAGAAAACAGCAGATCCTGCCTTTTTGTAAATGATCGCCGGACAGCGGCATTGGGCAGCAGCCGAAAACTGAGGAAATACAGTTTTTGAAGCTGCCAAAATCAATGTAAAGTCTCGTTTACACCGTAGAAAAGCAGGCCTTGATATCGAAAGTTTACGCAAGACGTTGAATCGCAATCATTGAGAGAGCCGACCTATTCATTTTTGTCGATGAGTCCTTCTTGGAGCTGTTCTGCAGGAGCAAGTACGACCAAATTATTTTCAGTTAGGCCCTCAATGATTTCTATTTGCGATTGCGATGAGAGTCCAAAAACCGGGGCGACCTTTTGAAGCTGGCCGGTACTTGAAATCGTATAAACAGACGGAACATTGTTTTCGTCTTGTAAAAGAGCTTTTTTGGGTAGACACAGCACGTTGCGGGCGATGCCGGTAATAATGATCTCTGCCTTGAATGGCTGGCCCGGCTGGATGTCAGACGGCTGTTGATTGAACGAGACATAAACCGTGCGGACCGATTGTTGCCCCTGATCCTCGTAATGACTGCTTGAATCGATTTCAGAGACGAAACCGGAGTACTCGCGATTATTCGCAGTCAGGCGAACTGTGTGACCGGGTTGGACTGCGGCACTCGTTTTTTCCGGTACGAGGAGCCGAACGTGGAATTTTTCCAGTCCCTGCAGTGTGAAAGAAACCAGTTCTGCCGGTTTGTTCGGATCTGAGTGTTCGCTGAATTTCAGATCGGTCAGCTGAGCTCTGCTGGCAGCGGTCATTTCCGTTCCGTTTTCGTAGGCTACAATCAAATCCTCTTCTTCCAGGATATCTCCGATTTTTGGAGGAATTCTTTTTACCAACCCTCTATTGGGTTCACTGGTGCTGTCAAATGTCAAAGTGGTGGTCACCGGTGCTGTGGCGGGCTCTGCTTTACCTGAAACCACAGTTTTCTTGACAATCGTGTCCCTCGTCACGAGAGTAGTTTTACCATTGAATAGAGCAGGTTCCGGCTGGGTGAAATCAGAGTTTAAAAGGGCCCAACCGCAAAAAAGAAGCAGCAGGAATCCGCCGGCAAACATTATTTTTCATGAACATTCCACCTTTTTGATTTGGTAATGTCTGGAAACTCCGGCAGGATTCAGATTTTCGCGAACTTTTTGCCGGATTCAGGAAATAGTGCACAACTCATAGGATGTTACGGCCGCTGACGGCTTCAGATACACTTTAACCACTATCGTTAGTGTAATCGCTTTTCTTATTCCGGTAAACGAAAAAATCCGTCAAAGTTCTGCCTTTCGCATTTTTTTCGTGTATGGCGTACACTTGAAGCAGAGGCATTGGAAGGTCCCAAAAGGAGGATAAGGATGAAACCATTTGTTTTTGCTATCAGTGATATTCACGGGATGTTTGCTCTGTTTGAAAAAGAAGTTACCAATTATGATCCCAAATTGCATCAGTTGGTTTTAATCGGTGATTTGAATGATCGGGGTCCCAAGAGCAAAGAAAGTCTTCTTTTAGGCAAAAAGTTGGTAGAGGAATCCGGAGCAGTCTATTTGATGGGCAATCACGAAGAATATCTGTTGGATTTTTTACAGCAGCCGGAAGATGTTGCGCCGATGTATCGCTATAACGGCGGTAAAGAAACCGTGGAGAGTCTGCTGCATAAAGGTGCTTGGGACGAATATTCACCCACCGAGATTGCAATGATGATCCGCAGCCGCTACAAAGAGCTCATCACTTTTTTAAGGGAACGTCCTTTGTATTATGAATGGGGACCCTATGTTTTTGTGCATGCCGGGGTAGACCTGACTAAGCGGGACTGGCATAAAACAGCGCCCCATGACTTTATCTGGATTCGCGAACCGTTTCACACCGGGAAAAACAATACCGGCAAGACCATCGTGTTCGGTCATACGATTACACCGATGCTGCACGGAGATATGCAGACCACAGATTTATGGCTGTCTGACAACAAGATTGGGATCGACGGCGGGGCTGTCTTCGGTGGAAGTGTTCATGGGGTGATTTTCAATGAAGAAGGGATCATACAGGATATCGAATATCAAAATATTGACAGACCGTGGCAGCCGGACAGATGAACGGCGCCTTAGATAATCAGAAAAATGAGCAGGCAGCTGTAAAACAGACTGTCTGCTTATTTTTTTCGCTTCCTCGAGATATTAGGGCGTGTCTGAAGCTTTTCTTTTTCCAATAAAATTATGATAAAATAAACCGGTATGCAGTCCGGGGCGGTCAGACATGCAGCAAAGTTGGGAGTGAGACTTTGTTTCGCATGCTTTTTTGGCAGCCCTGCGCAAGAAAGGTGTGGCACAAATGGATCAGGCAATAGTAGATCTTTTAAAAGCAGAGTTGAAGAAGTACCATCCGGGACAGTTGAAGCGGGTGCTGGAATTATTATCAGAGGGCAATACTGTCCCTTTTATCGCACGTTACCGAAAAGAAGTCACCGGCAATCTTGATGAGGTGCAGATTCGGGAAATCGAGGAACGCTACCAATACTTGAGCAATCTTGAGAAACGCAAAGAGGAAGTCTTGCGTTTAATCCAAGAGCAGGAAAAGTTGACACCACAACTGGCCCAAGCAATCAAAGCGGCTGTGAAAATGCAGCAGGTAGAGGATCTTTACCGTCCTTACAAGCAAAAACGCCGCACCAAAGCGACAATCGCCAAAGAACGTGGGTTGGAGCCCTTGGCACAATGGCTTTTGATGTTTCCCGCAAAAGGGGATGTCTATCAGCAGGCGGAAAGCTTTGTGGATTCGGAAAAAGAAGTCATGACGCCGGAAGAAGCACTGGCGGGAGCGCACGAGATTCTGGCGGAGCAGTTCGGGGATGTCGCTGAATTCAGAGCGTGGATTCGTGACTACACCTTTGAACACGGCAGCTATACCAGTACGGTCAAAGACGCTGACAAAGATGAAAAAGCTGTCTTTGAAATGTATTACGAATTCAGCGAGCCGGTGAAAAAAATGGTCTCCCACCGGATATTGGCTACCAATCGTGGTGAAAAAGAAGCAGTCCTGAAAGTCGCGATTCAAGTGGATGATACTAAGATTATGGCTTACTTCAAGCGTAAATTAATCACAGGCGAAGCTTCTCCGACGGCCCCCTTTGTCATTGAAGCGTATGAGGATGCCTACAAGCGGTTTATCGGACCGGCTATCGAACGGGAGCTGCGGAATCAGTTGACCGAAGAAGCCGATGAACAGGCAATCAGTGTCTTCGGGGACAATCTTCGTAATTTGCTGTTGCAGCCGCCTTTGAAGGGCAAAGTGGTATTGGGCTTTGACCCGGCTTATCGAACCGGCTGTAAATTGGCTGTGCTGGATGCCACCGGCAAGGTACTGGATATTGCAGTGATTTACCCCCACAAGCCGGCAAATGAAGCAAAACGTTCCGCTGCCGGACCGGCATTTCGCCAGCTGATTGAAAAACACCAGGTGGATATGGTGGCAATCGGTAACGGCACCGCCAGCCGAGAATCGGAACAATTCGTCGCCGAACAGTTGCGTCTGGTTTCCCGGGAAGTTTATTATGTGATCGTTAACGAAGCCGGCGCGTCTGTCTATTCCGCCAGCGATACGGCACGGGCCGAGTTTCCTGATCTGGCCGTGGAAGAACGCAGTGCTATCAGCATTGGCCGCAGACTGCAAGATCCCTTGGCAGAGCTGGTGAAAATCGATCCGCAGGCAGTAGGGGTCGGGCAATACCAGCACGATGTTTCGCAGAAGCGATTGGCGGAACAGTTGGATTTTGTCGTGGAAACGGTGGTTAACCAAGTGGGGGTGGACGTGAACACGGCCAGTCCGCAGCTGTTGCAGCGGGTGGCTGGGTTGAACAAGACTACCGCGCAAAACATCTTCGCTTACCGGGAAGAAAATGGTGCCTTCACTGCCAGAAACCAATTGAAAAAAGTTCCCCGCTTGGGACCAAAAGCATATGAACAAGCAATCGGCTTTCTGCGAATCCCAGGAGGCAAACATATTCTGGACAATACCGGCATCCATCCGGAAAGCTATGGGGCAGCGAAGGAGATTCTCTCCCTGGCCGCAATTACTGAAAAACAACTGGGCTCACCAGAAGCCTCAGATGCCTTAAAAAAACTCAAAATAGAAGAACTGAGTCGCCAACTTGGCATCGGTAAAGAGACGGCGAGCGATATTTTGAAAGCACTGCTGCAACCGGGGCGGGACATGCGGGATGAGCTGCCGGCACCGCTTCTGCGCAAGGATGTTTTGAAAATGGAGGACTTGAAAGCCGGTATGGAGCTCAAGGGGACCGTTCGCAACGTGATTGATTTCGGTGCTTTTGTGGACATCGGCGTTAAACAGGATGGCCTGGTGCACATTTCCAAACTCAGTCAGAAATTTGTGAAGCACCCCAAAGATGTGGTGGCCGTTGGGGATGTCGTGACGGTTTGGGTGGAACAAGTTGATCTCAAAAAAGGCCGGATCAGTTTGACCATGAAAGATCCGGGACAGGGGAGCTGATATGACGCAAGAGGAACTGCAGCAGCTGGTGGAAGAAGTTTCATTAGCTGCCTTCCAGCGGCCGTTTCGGCATCAAGCTGTCTTCAACAAGCGACTGAAGACTACCGGCGGACGCTATCATTTAGCAGATCACCATCTGGATTTCAACCCCACTCTGTTTTCATTAACGGATCAGGAAACGATCCTCGGCATCATTAAACATGAGTTGTGCCACTATCATCTGCATCTTTTGGGAAGAGGTTATCGGCATCAAGACCGGGATTTCAAAGAGCTCCTCAAGCGCTGCGGCGGTTTGCGATATGCGCCCAGAATCGAAGGTACTCGTAAAACTTCCCTTCGTAAACTACTCTATCGCTGCCGGGATTGCGGTCAACTCTATCCCAGGCAGCGGCGGATTGATATCACCAAATACCGTTGCGGCCGCTGCCGTGGCAAACTGGCTTTGCAGCAGACCGCTGATTGACTTTCCCGATAGGATGATTTTCAGGAGCGGCTCGGGCCAGGGAAAGCCTGATTGCTGAAAAAAATCTAAAGCAAAAACAATGCCAAAAAAGTGCTGCGAGAAAACTTTGTTGCACAAAGCGGGGATTTGTTAGATAATATGTTTCGTGAAAAAGGGCCTGACCCTTTCTGACCAATGACACTGATGCCCGCCGGAATGTATCGGGGCGGCTTTATGATTGAGAAAAGAGGATATCCAACATGATTACTACAGATAAAAACAAGATTTATCATTTCGTCGGTATCAAGGGCTCCGGAATGAGCTCATTGGCGCTGGTGCTTCATGAAAAAGGCTACCAAGTACAAGGTTCCGATGTGGAGGAGTATTTTTTCACTCAACGGGATTTGGAAAAAGCCGGGATCACGCTGCTGCCTTTTGATGCAGATAATATCAAAGAGGGCATGGTCGTAATTGCCGGTAATGCCTTTCCGGACACCCATCCTGAGGTCGAACGCGCCCGTGAGCTGGGGGATGAAGTCGTTCGTTACCACGATTTTATCGGTAATTTTATTCAGGATTACACCAGTATTGCGGTTACCGGCTCTCACGGCAAAACCAGTACAACCGGTTTGTTGGCCCATGTGTTCAGTGGAGTTAGTCCTACCAGTTACTTGATTGGCGATGGGACCGGTCATGGGGTGCCGGATGCGGATTTCTTTGCTTTTGAGGCCTGTGAATACCGGCGCCATTTTTTGGCCTACGCACCGGATTACGCTATTATGACCAATATCGATTTTGATCATCCTGATTATTACCATAGTATCGACGATGTCTATACTGCTTTCCAAAGTCTGGCAGCACAAGTGAAAAAAGGAATCTTCGCTTTCGGGGATGACAAATATCTGCGCAAGATCGAAGCGAACGTTCCGATTTATTATTACGGCGTCAATGAAGATGACGATATTCAAGCACGCAATATCACCCGTACGACAAAAGGCTCGGAGTTCGATGTTTTCGTCAAGGGTGAAAAAATCGGTCATTTTGAGCTCCCTGCATTTGGTAAACATAATATTTTCAACGCTCTGGGTGTGATCGGAATTGCTCATTTGGAAGGCATCCCGATGGCGGAAGTAGCAGAAGAAATGAAAACATTTGCCGGTGTCAAGCGTCGTTTTTCTGAGAAGAAGGTGGCGGATATGACGATCGTTGACGATTACGCACACCATCCTGCTGAAATCAAAGCGACGATCGATGCGGCTCGGCAAAAGTATCCTAAAAAAGAAATCATTGCCGTCTTCCAACCCCACACCTTTACCCGGACCATTGCCTTGATGGATGATTTTGCGGAAGCCCTGGATTTGGCAGACAAAGTATTCTTGTGTGATATTTTCGGCTCTGCCCGGGAAAAACAAGGGGACGTGAAAATCGAAGACTTAGGCAACAAGATCAAAAAAGGTGGTCAAGTGATCAAAGAAGACAATGTATCACCACTGTTGGACTTTGAAAATGCTGTGATCATTTTCATGGGTGCCGGCGATGTCCAAAAATTCGAACAAGCTTATGAAAAACTGCTCTCCAGCACGACCCGCAACGTCTTGTAAAAATTAATACGCAGCGGAATCTGAGCTTTTTCGGTTAAAAACAGGCCCGACTGATGATTGAATAAATCGTCAGTCGGGCCTGTTTTGTATTCTGATGTGGCTTCTCAAATGGACTGTGATCTCATTTTTTCCCGCCGTTGAGATTTCCGATGGCTACCAACAAAAAAGGCAGATATAAAAAGAAGAGATTCAGACGCTGCCATAGCCCGCGGTGAGTCACTTGAAATTCACTGACAAAGGGGATCTTAGGCATCGCAAATAAAAACATGAAGAATGAGGATAACACGAAGATTATCGGCAGCAATACCACCATCCAAGTGTTCTGTTCCATATGATACAATTTGATCAGCAGAAAAGTACCAATCAAAAGGGCGACGAAGCCTGCTCCGGAAGCATAGTTGTGCAAAAGGCTGGTAAATCCGACTTCTTCGGTTGTTGCTGCACGATCCACCAAGCCAGTGATAATACAATCTCCGATACCGAAGACGGCGATTAATAAGGCTGTCCAACCGGCTAACGGATTTGAAGTTTCCCGGAAGCGCTCGTAAAAGGCAGGAGCCGATAATATGAACAGGACGCCGTTTACGACTTCCCATATTTTAAAGGCCCACTTGGTCGGCATGCCTGTCTCACCAAAGTTTGAGATCAGCATCTCGACCTGATTATATCCCGGCAGCCAGCGTCCTAATATAAACGGCAATGCCAATTCACTGACAACTGCCAAGACTAAAAAATAAAAGCCATAGCGTTTTAAAAATTCCATCTCTGATTACCTTCTTCAATCCTAGGGCATAACTGATAACAGCAACAATAGTGGATTTGATTTTTTGACTGTAACCGATGTAGCCACTGAAAATCTCTACGTGGCTCCTTTAATATGGTCAAAGTATCCTAACCTTGTTTCGCGACAATCATCAGATCAGTCCTATAGAGTATATTTCTTGCACTTTTTATTTTACGCATTTTTGAAAGAAAAGAGAAATCAAACGAGTTGAAGCTGAAAAAGATTTTCGTGAAGTTAGGGCGTTTCTGAAAACTCCGGTGGGCATAAATTTTGCGGACTTTTTACCGGTATCAAGATCTAAAGTGAAGTTTTTGGCCTTGCTTCCGACAGCTGAACGAAATAAGCGTTTCACTGGTATTTCCAGTCAAGCCCTATGATATACTTAACTGTATTTTGAAAGTAAAGGCAGGTCTGATGACGTGGAAAAAAAATATATTTTATCCTTGGATCAGGGCACGACCAGTACCAGGGCGATTTTGTTTGATCGCAAGGGGAAAGCCGCTGCCAGTGCACAGCGGGAATTCACCCAGCTATTTCCCGAAGCAGGCTGGGTGGAGCACAATCCGGTTGAAATCTGGAATTCAGCTCAGTCCGTGATGGCCGATGTCCTGATTGACGGCAATATCCGACCGGAAGAAATTGCTGCCATCGGGATCACTAATCAGCGGGAAACCACCGTGATCTGGGACAAGGTTACCGGAGAGCCCATCTATAACGCCGTTGTCTGGCAATCCAAGCAAACCAATGAGATTGCCGATCAGTTGAAGCAGGCGGGCCATGAAAAAATGATCAAGGAGAAGACCGGGTTGATCATTGACTCCTATTTTTCTGCCACTAAGGTGAAATGGATCTTGGACAAAGTCAAAGGGAGTCGTGAACGAGCCGCCAAAGGGGAACTGCTCTTTGGAACTATTGACACTTGGCTTTTATGGAAACTGACAAATGGCAAAGCCCACAAGACAGATTACACCAATGCCTCGCGAACCATGCTCTTCAACATTCATCAACTGAAGTGGGATGAGGAGATTCTGGACTTGTTGGAGATTCCGGTCGCAATGCTTCCGGAGGTCTGCTCGAATTCGGAAATCTACGGCTATACTGAAGATTATCTCTTTTATGGCCAGCGGATTCCTATCAGCGGCATGGCCGGTGATCAGCAGGCTGCTCTGTTCGGCCAGCAGGCATTTGAAAAAGGCATGGTGAAGAACACTTACGGCACCGGGGCTTTTATTGTGCTGAACACTGGTGAGGAGGCGATTCCTTCTGAGAGCGGCTTGTTGACCACTATCGGCTACGGCTTGGAGGGAAAAATCACTTATGCCCTTGAAGGCAGCATTTTTGTTGCCGGTTCCTCTATCCAATGGCTTAGAGATGGCTTACGAATGTTTGCCTCGGCGCCAGAGTCAGAAGCGTATGCTGCTCGCGTACCCGACAGCGACAATGTCTATGTAGTTCCGGCATTTGCCGGTTTGGGGGCACCCTACTGGGATCAAGAAGCCCGAGGTGCCGTATTTGGACTGACCAGAGGAACCACCAAAGAGCACTTTATCCGGGCAACTTTGGAATCGCTGGCTTATCAGACAAGAGATGTCGTGGAAACGATGGGTAAAGATGCCGGCGTTCCTATCAAGCTGTTGCGAGTAGACGGCGGCGCCTCACAGAATGACCTGTTGATGCAGTTTCAGGCCGACATCCTGCAAACCCAAGTGGAGCGAGCCGCCTACTCTGAAACGACCGCACTGGGAGTAGCCTTTTTAGCAGGTCTGGCGGTCGGTTTTTGGCACTCAAGAGAGGAACTGGCGCAGTTCGTCACAATCGGTGAAGTCTTTGAGCCCGTGATGCCCCAAGCAGTCTCGGAAAATTTGTACGCCGGCTGGCAGGAAGCCGTCAAGGCGACGATGGGATTCAAACATCGGTCGCTGAAAAGAGAATAGATCATGACCGGCAATCACTTTGTGTGGATGCCGGTTTTTTACAGGAGTGAAGGTGTCTATCAATGTGTCCTGCAGACGATGGGACATGCCCCAAGCCGAGACCTAAAAAAGGTGTCTGCAATCGATGGCTTTTTCTGCTATTTTTCCCGAAATATGCTACAATAAAATTACAAAAAGATGTGTATAGGATTAGGATGTATTTTAAAACTTCGGCGGCAGCTATTTTGGTGCATTTCACTTAAGCAGCGACCTGGATGCGCAAGTTTAGCATCGCATAAGTCGCGGTTTACTGCGTGATAGCGGTTAAAAAGCCTTCACAATTTGAACCTCACCGGAGTTTTTAGTCTCAGTTTAACTTTAAATATTGAAAACGCTTCTATACAGTGGATAAAGAACACAAAGGATCAATTTTTTAGAAGCTGAAACAGCGAAAAATGGAGGAAAGAGCATGGCAATCGTTTTGGAGCCTGTGAATCAGGCGGTATCCTGTTCAGTGATTTCAAATGAAGTAGCAGTTCCTATCCGGCAATGTTCTCAATTGGTGGAGCGTTGTCGTGAACTGGGAGTAGAGGGCTATCGCGTCGGGGTATTTTCCGGTGCCGGCTTTTTGAACCGCTATCTGCCGATCACGATTCCTTTTGCCCCGATGTTGATCTATAAAAATAAGGTAGAAGTTCCTTTGGTCTTCAGGCGAGGAGAAGCTGCTGTTGCTCTGGTCAACGATCCGCTGCGATTGCCGGCATTTTTCAAGCTGTTGGACTGGTATCTTAGTTACGACGAGGAGGCAGAAAAAGTTCTGTTCGGATATGAACGCGCTCGGGGAAGATTGCAGCAGTTTACCGGTAAAAAGGTGGTAGACAGTGCGCTGGTAGCTTTTCGTTTGTCGGAAATCATCGATGGTGCCGGATATTTGCTGAAGGATCTCCAATCCGAAGCGGAATTTGTCAGTTGGAATCGAGTTCATCGATTGGTAGCAGATCAACCCATTGGACGTCACAGCCGCATTTTGGACCTTGAAGATCCGAAGCGGTTGGCTGAGATTCGGATGATTTTTGATATCGTCCGTCTGAAATATCCACATGTTAATCTTTTCCAAAACCAGCAACTATCCTTTGTTGGTTGAAAGCAGCAGTATGAACTAACTGCCCGGTCGGAAGATATTTTGCCGGGAATTTGCTGAAGACATAAAAACAAGCGGAAAGTCCTTTTTCTGATGAAAAGGGACCACCGCTTGTTTTTATAGGTTTGAGAAGAGGATCCCTCTCGTTTACAATCAATGCTAGTTTCCGGACAACAGCTGATACGTCAACGGATCTGCCTGCTGCAGCAGGGGGCTTTGGTCAAGCGTTGTGAACAGAGTCAGTTGATGCATAGCTCTGGTACAGATGGTGTATAATACCAGTCGATCCTGCTGATCAGTGAAGTTTTCGCCGATATTCCAGGCAAAAACTCTGTCAAATTCCAAGCCTTTCGCCAAAAATGCCGGAATGATCATAATATTCCGTTTCATAAAATCGTCTTCTGAGACAATTAACTGAAGCTCTTTTTTCAAAGACAGCGAGAGTTGGTCATGAAGCAGCTGACATTCTTCCGTCGTTTTACAGATAATAGCCGTCCGCCAATATTTGGCGGTGGCTTTTTCTGTCTCCAGGATCTGCATCAGCGTCAACAAATTTTCCGCATCTGAAGCACCTCTTGCCAAACGAGGAAGATCACCGGTGCGAGCGGTCATTTCTACTGTATTTTCATGAGTCAGGAATTGGTTGGCAAAATCGGTGATTTCCTTAGTAGACCGGTAGCTGGTGGTCAATTGGTAACGGGTGACTTCAACGTCCGGAAACAGTTCCGGCAGATTTCCTACAATCGTCTCGTTGCCGAAAACTTTTTGATTCAAGTCCCCACATAAGGTGATACCTGCATTAGGGTAAAGACTCCGCAGCAATGCGACCTGTGCCGGAGGAAAGTCCTGCATCTCATCAATGAAAATAAAGCGGGCTTTCAAAGGAATGTCTGCCGGATAGAGACCTCGACTGAGTAAAAAGAATAAAACGGCATCTTCTTGACTGATCCGACGCTTTTTTAAACTTTCCCGTACCGCTTCGACAGCTGCGGCCCATTCTTCAAGAGACACACCGGCTTCTGTCAGTATCGAACTGGGAACCGACTTTAGAAAGTGAAGATACTGCTTGGAGTAGTTGATATATTGAAAGTTTTCGACGGCTCTTACCAATGGCCTGAAATACCGTTTCAAGACGGCTTTGCGGATCTGGGCGCGAATCTTTTTTTCGTTCGATTCGGTATCTTCCACATCCGGGTGGGTATCGTAGTATTCTTGCAGTTTGTCTTCAACCGCTTCTTTCACCCAGGGCTTCTTGCCTTCGTCTTTTTGCAGACCGCCGGCTTTTTTCAGGAGCTTGGTCTGCAGCAGCTGTGTCCTCTGATACAAGGGCAGGTTGGGATTGGTCTCTTGATACCATTGCCGCATTTGACGGGCGGTGATGTAGGTGAGACCGTTGATCTTCAAGTCTCGGAACAAAGGCCCCAGTTCGGTGATTTTCCGCAGGTAGCGGCGGCTGTATCGAACCAGTGACAAGCCGCTCTTCAACCGTTCGGAAGCATTTTCCGCGCCGGAAAGAAAAACTGCTTCCTGCTGCTCTTCTTTTTCAATCTCCAGCTGCGGTACCAGCTGTTGGATGAAGCTGCGGAAGGTCCGGGTAGGCACGGTGCTTTCACCCAAAGAAGGCAGGACCATGGAAATATAGTCGGAGAACAAATGATTGGGTGAAAACAGCAAAACTTGATCATCCGCCAGCCATTTGCGGTGACGATACAATAAAAAGGCAATCCGCTGCAGCAGTGCGGAAGTTTTTCCGGAACCGGCAATTCCTTCAATCAGCATGATCTTGCTGGTAGTATCGCGAATGATTCGATTCTGAGCTTTTTGAATGGTGGACACGATATTTTTCATCTGCGAAGATGAAGCTTCATCCAGGATCTCCAGCAAAAACTCATCGTTGATTACTTCGGAAGTATCTACCATCGATAAAATCGTGCCTTCTTGGATCTTGAACTGGCGTTTCAGCAGTAATTCGACTTCGTAACGATCGTGGTCGGTTTCGTAATGGGTTGGTCCCAACTCCCCTTCATAGTAAAGGTTGGCAATCGGAGCCCGCCAGTCGATCACAATGGTATTTTCCTTATTGTCGCGCAATGAGGCAATCCCGAGATACAGCGTTTCACGGGATTCAGCAGCTTCTGTAAAATCGATCCGGGCAAAATAAGGGTTTCCGGACATGGCGGACAAGGTTTTTAGTCGTTTTTCAACGGCATCGGCGGAATGGTATTTCAACAGCAGTTCTTCTTCATGCTGGCGGTATTCCAGGACGGATTCGTAGAAGGCTTCATCATCGCCGCCTCGGATCCTTCTTTCGGCAACGCCTTGGAGCTGTTCATGCAGTTCTCCGGCCAACGTCTGCTGCTGCTTTTGCAAAAGTTGTTCTTCATTATGGATCAAGCGGACCGTTTCGTCAGCGTGTTGTTGTTCTTTGATGCGTTCTGGGTTCATATTGAAAAAAAGCTCCTTTGGTTTGCTGTGACCATTTCTTGGAAAAATACGTCATAAAATTATAGCACAAAAAAAGTTCCGGGAGAAGGCAGGCTCCAGGTGTGCTACAATAACAGAAAAAAAGTAGGAGGGACAGTGATGCGCGGAGAAGAAGCGATGCTTGCTTTGATTCTGGAGACTGCCAAAAAGCTGCCGCAAGTCGATGCAGTCGCCATGGAAGGCTCACGGATGAATAGACGGGCACCTAAGGATATTTTTCAAGACTACGATGTGGTCTATGTGGTCAATGACCAGGAGAGTTTACTGGCAGACCGCAGTTGGCTGGAAGTATTCGGAGAGGTCTTGATTCAGCAGTTGCCCGAAGAGATGACCTTATTTGCGCCGACTTTAGGAGAACGATTCACGTTTTTGACTCTTTTTGAAGACGGAAATCGTATCGATTTGATGCTTTGCCCACATTCGGAATTGGCAGTTTTGACACAAGAGGATCCTTTTTTAACTGTTCTTTGGGATCCTGAAAATCTCATTTTGGCCCCTTCAGCTGAGGGCGACAAGAAATTTTGGCTGCAGCCGACTCATCAAGCCGAATTTTCCGACTGCTGCAATGAATTTTGGTGGGTATCCACTTATGTTGTCAAGGGACTCTGGCGCAAAGAAGCATTATATGCTGCCGATCATCTGTACGAAATCTGCCAAAAAGAACTGCTGCGGATGCTTAGTTGGCAGGTAGGAAATGCTTCGGGTTGGGATAAAAGCCTCGGCAAAAACTATAAGTATCTTCCGGATTATCTGGATGAGGACACCAACCGGTTGTTATTTGAGATGCGGGACTTTACCAGTCTGAGTGCTGTCTGGCAAAGCCTGCTGACGACGCAGGAGCTTTTTCATAGAACGGCCCTTGAACTGGCAGAAAAAATGGATATAGCCTATGACATAATGACGGCGGAAAAAGTGATGGCCTACACTGCGAAATGGTACGAGGATCAAAAGCAGCTCAAAACCGAGCTGGACGAGTGATCAGGTGTGTCAAGGACGTTTTGAATCCTACCGGCATCGGTTCTTTCTTGGGCGTTCTTTGGTTTAAGATTTTATCGAAATCAGCTATATAAATCAGATAATTGATTGTTTTTGATATTTTTTGACTTTAAAACGATTTCATTAGACAATGAAGCTAGAGTTGTCGGAGCTTCAATCGTGAAAGGGGCGAAAAAAATGAAAAGAGCGGTTATTGGATTGATTTGTATCGCAGCATTGACCGGGTGTTCCGGAAACAGGCAGGATGGAGGAGAGCATGCTGCCGGATCGACTGAAACAACAGAAAAAAGCACGACTGGCATTGTCGATCAGAAGGGCACTGCCGAAACGACGTCGGCTGATTCAGCTTCTGAAGTGCAGTCGGAATCGACAGCAGCCTCACAAACACCGACTGCCGGTTCTGACTTGCCAGCAAGTCAGGTTTCACAAGTCCGAAACCTGGTGGGAAGTTGGTATAATCCTGCCGGTGATTTGACGCTGACCGTGGATGCTTCCGGTGCCTGGAAAATCGAAGGCGGCAACTATGGCAGCGGGATTTTGAAAGTCGGGTTGGACAGCGGCAATACACAGCTGGTTAAACTTTACAGTTATGCCGGAAATAATCAGGACACAGGGATCTACTTTACTTGTGTCTATAATGCAGCCGACAGTAAAATGAGCTTCGGAGAACTGGGTACTTTCGAAAGACAAGGAGATCCGCAGGGAACGCTGGAAGGGATTGCATACTGGCCGAAAACGATTCGACAGGAGATCGATTTGGCGACTTCCTTGCCGGGAACATGGCAGACTGCGGATCGGGATGCAGCCAATTATCAGCAGATCAATTTCAATCCTGACGGTACCTTCGAATCATTCTCCGAAAACCGCGGAGAATGGGTCAGCGGGCACTGGCAGCTTGATTCGCAACAAGGAAGCGCGGTGCAACTGAGCATGAGCTATGACGACGGCGTGACTGATAATGCCGAATGGACCTTAACTGAAGGAACATTGTCTCAACCGGGCCATGAAAATTATACCCTGCTCCGTAACCTTACCCCGGCAATGCCGGAATAGAAAAACGACTTTGAGTTTTTGCGGAAATACCAGCAACTAGCTTGACTGTCTCAGGGTGATGGCGGCCGCAAATCTCTGCTTAAGAATTGTATGAGCTGAACTTTGGGGATGTCTGAAAACACCGGGGAATCCAGACAGGCCTTATGCTTTGGTTTCGGTAGCAGGTCAAAAATCTGACTCCCCGGAGTTTCCAGACACAGCCTGTTTTATTTATGTTTAAGGAGGAAATAAAATGCCGTTTATTCACATCGAATTATTAGAAGGGCGCAGCCAAGAGGCCCTCACCAAAATGATGGAGGAAATCACTGAAGCGGTGCATAAAAACACCGGTGCGCCCAAAGAACACATCCATGTGATTATCAATGAAATGAAAAAAGGAACCTATGCAGTCAATGGAGAATGGAAAGTGTGATTTCACCAAAATAACTTTTCCTAATCGCTTGACTTTGACAACAGGAAGATTTTTCTTGCAAAAAATTTTCAAGAGTGTTTAAATGAAAACATACTTGATCGATGAAAAAGCCAACTGAACCTGAGAGTCTTTTTTCAGAGAGGGGCGCCGCGGCTGCAAGCGACCCAAAAGAAAACCAGGGAATGACCACTTTTTTTCAAGACTTCTGTCAAATGCAGAAGCGGCCTGCACCGTTACCGCAATGAGGAACACGAGGAGTCGTGTTTGAAATTAGGTGGAACCACGTCTGTTACGTCCTGGTATTTGTCGGCATATTGTCGACAAATGCCGGGACTTTTTTATTTTGACGCTGGCTGCCATCGATCAAAAAACAAGAAGGAGAGAATTTATCATGTCAATCAAGATTACATTTCCCGACGGCGCTGTAAAGGAATTTTCAGCCGGTGTCACAACAAAAGATATCGCATCCGGTATTTCCAACAGTCTGGCGAAAAAGGCACTTGCCGGTAAGTTCAACGGGGAGCTTATTGATTTGGACCGGGCAATCGACGAAGACGGCAGCATTGAGATCGTTACACCGGATTCAGAGGAAGCTCTGCCGCTTTTACGTCACTCAGCAGCTCATTTGATGGCTCAGGCTGCCCGTCGTTTGTTCCCGAATATTCATTTTGGTGTCGGCCCGGCGATCGAGAGCGGCTTTTATTATGATACCGATAATGGGGAACACCCAATCACAGCTGAAGATCTGCCGGCCATTGAGGCGGAAATGATGAAGATCGTCAAAGAAAATCTGCCTATCGAGCGTCATGTACTGACTCGTGCTGAAGCCTTGGAGCTTTTTGCCGGCGACCCTTACAAGGAAGAATTGATCAGCGAAATGCCGGAAGATGAAGTGATTACCGCATATCGTCAAGGAGAATTTGTTGACTTGTGCCGTGGTCCCCACGTACCTTCTACCGGTCGAATCCAAGTCTTCCACCTGCTTTCGGTAGCCGGTGCTTACTGGCGGGGGGATTCCAAGAACCACATGATGCAACGAGTCTATGGTACAGCCTTCTTCGATAAAAAGGATCTGAAGGAATTCATCCGTCTGCGGGAAGAAGCCAAAGAACGGGACCATCGTAAGCTGGGCAAAGAGTTGGATCTGTTCATGATCTCTCCGGAAGTCGGTTCTGGACTGCCTTTCTGGTTGCCAAAAGGTGCGACGATCCGCCGTATCATTGAACGCTACATTGTTGACAAGGAAGTCAGTCTTGGGTATCAGCATGTTTATACGCCGATCATGGCAGACGTTAATTTGTACAAGACTTCCGGCCATTGGGATCATTATCATGAAGATATGTTCCCGCCAATGGACATGGGCGATGGTGAAATGCTGGTCCTGCGTCCGATGAACTGCCCACACCACATGATGGTTTACAAAAATCATATTCACTCTTACCGGGAACTGCCGATTCGGATTGCTGAATTGGGGATGATGCACCGTTATGAAAAATCCGGTGCTTTGAGCGGTCTGCAACGGGTTCGGGAAATGACGCTGAACGATGGCCATACATTTGTACGGCCAGATCAAATCAAAGATGAGTTCAAGCGGACGTTGGATCTGATGACCTCTGTTTATGCCGATTTCAACATCACAGATTATCGTTTCCGTCTGAGCTATCGGGATCCAAACAATACCGATAAATACTTCGACGATGATGCCATGTGGGAAAATGCACAGGCGATGCTCAAGGCTGCGATGGACGAATTGGAATTGGACTACTTTGAAGCAGAAGGTGAAGCAGCGTTCTACGGACCAAAACTGGACGTACAGGTAAAAACTGCTTTGGGCATGGAAGAAACACTTTCCACGATCCAACTGGACTTCCTGCTGCCGGAACGTTTCGATCTGACCTATGTAGGGGAAGACGGGGAAAACAACCATCGTCCGGTCGTTATCCACCGGGGGATTGTTTCAACGATGGAACGTTTTGTTGCCTATCTGACAGAAGTTTACAAGGGCGCTTTTCCAACTTGGCTGTCTCCGGTACAAGCCACGATCATTCCGGTTTCTGTGGAAGCTCACAGCGACTATGCATACGAATTGAAAGAACGGATGCAAGTGCTGGGCTTACGGGTGGAAGTAGACGATCGCAACGAAAAAATGGGGTACAAGATTCGGGCTTCCCAAACACAGAAAATTCCATATCAAATCGTAGTTGGAGATCAAGAAGTCAAAGAAGCTACGGTCAATGTTCGGAAATACGGCAGCAAAGAAACAGAAGTGCTGGAAGCAAATCTCTTCATTGATGCCATCGCTGCTGAAGTCAAGAATTACAGCCGTGTTTAATCCTTCAAGAGATAAACAGGAAACTCTTGATTGGTGAAAACTGATGACTGAAAGTAAAATCCACTGCAATCAGGTATTCTGCCTTGATTGCAGTGGATTTTTTGCGTAGCCAAAGTGCTTAGCTGAAGGAGTGTTCTTTTCGTCCTAGACATTGAGCAAAATGTGAGCCGGAAAAAAACCTCAGGCTTGAGACGGATTTCAGAAGTAGCGGGAGATGTTAGGATGAGTCTGAAAGGCCTAACGACAGTTCTTTTAATCCTTTTCACCTCACTACAAGCCGTGTTTCTCTCATTTCTTCCGGCAGGTCCGCAAAAAACTGGCTTTCCCTGAAATTTTCAGACATACCGGATATGCTGTCAAACTTCTGATTCATTGTTTGAAAGGTCAGCTGAAGATCGGAAAAGAGAAAACTTGCACTTTTAGGGGGTTTTGATAAAATTAAATTGACTTAGGGTGTATCTGAAAATACCGTCGAGATTCTTTTTAGACCTTGGCGCAATCAAGAAGCTAAGTTTGGCTGCTGCGGTGCAAAAAAAGAACCCAAGACTGCTGAGTCAAATTTTCATTCACGCCCTAAAGACAACCATTTTCGGAGGAATGCGTTTTGCAGATAAACAGAAGCAAGAAAACAGGTAAGACTATCGATGAAATCGAGGAAGGCGATTCGCTGTCGCTGACAGAATCCATTGAAGACAGCCAACTGCTGATCTATCTGGGGCTGACCAACGATGCCAATCCCCTTTATATCCAGCATGATTATGCACAGGAGACCGAATATCAGCGGCCTATCGTGCCTTCGGTGATGTTGATGGGAATCATCACTTCAGCTATCAGTAAGCACCTGCCGGGACCGGGTTCACATGTTGTTAATTTTTCAGTGAATTTTATCGAGCCGGTCTACCACTATGAAACGCTGACCTTTGAATTTGAAGTGATTAAAGTCGACAAAATGAAAGACGTGGTGACTATTTCCGTTGAGGCGACAAATACGGAAGAAAGCCGTGTCTTGGATGCGGTGGTAATGGTGCAGCCGCCGTCAAAGAAAGAGAGTGACCAAATTGGATAATCAAAACAATATGCAACATCCCGGTCAGTTCGTTCATCAGACGAATGTCGGAGAGCTGAACAAATTTTACGGGAAAGTGTACGGCATTTTCGCTGCCGGCCTAGGCATGAGTGCCTTGACCGCCTGGCTGGGATCAACTATTTTTAAGACGCAATTTCTGAATTTCATCGACCGGTTTCCGCTTGGCTTCTGGGGCTTGTGGATTGCGCAGCTGATCTTGGTGTTGGTGATGGGCAAAAAGGCGACCAAAAATCCTTCCTTCACATTGGCGGGCTTTATCGTTTATTCCCTGTTGACGGGAGTAACTTTGACTGTCACGTTGATGTCCTACAGCCAGGCAACGGTTGTACAGGCTTTCGTAACTGCGGCAGTCACCTTCGCCGGCGCAGCTCTGGTGGGGATGTTCATTAAAAAGGATTTAAGCATCATCGGTCGGATAAGCCTGATCCTGGTCTGGGGTCTGATCATCACGATGCTTTTGAATGTCTTTATTTTCCACAGCAGCGGTTTGGATCTCGCGCTGGCCGTGGTAGGGGTCGTAGTCTTTACCGGATTGACGGCATATGACAATCAGATGATCCGAACTTATTTTTATCAATTCCAAAATCAGGAAAATACCGGAATAGCCGCCTTTGTAGCATTGCAGCTGTATCTGGATTTCATCAATATCTTCTTGTACTTGTTTCGAATCTTCGGTTACGATGACAATTAAGAGCTGCAGAAGCTGTTTTGTCGACTGGGTGTCGATGAAACAGCTTTTTTTGAATAGACGAAAAGAGGTATGAAGGAATGAAAGTATTGTTTATTTTTGGTGACGGCCGGGCGTCAACCTTTTATCTGTACGATTTGGCCGCCGGCAAAAGCGGGTTGGTCCGTTTTGCGCCGGATACCGTGATCCGTGAGTCGACGTTGGGTCAACTGTATGCAGGGCATTCCTTAGAGAAATTTCTGGCCTATTTTAATGGGGCCTTTGAGCTCCGAGTAGAAAAATACCTGGTGATGGAAAAAAGCGAGGGCTTGGCTGCCGTTAGGGAAGCCGGGCTGGATGCAGCAGGCTTCTTTCAAGTAGAAAACCCGACTGCTTTTACAGCATTAAAAAACAGCAAGCAATACCAAAGCGGCCGCCTGGCTTTGACGCTGGCGGAAGTGGATGCTTATATCAGCTGGCAGATCGATGATGATGGCCGGTTTGGGGCCTTTACCCGGCAGGAGGATGTGATTCGCCTGATGAAGAAGAAACTGCTGAAGCCACGGCTTTCTACCATTACTAAAAACATCGGCAACGTTAATTCCCATACTAAAACCAATCTAGGATTGAAGGATATGCTGAAATTGGGGCAAGGCTACTTGGCAAAAGGAGAAGCGCATCTGTCCAGGCTCACGATACCGGCTCCGGGAACTTACAGCTTACAGGGATCATTTCCGTATCAGATTGCTGCCATCGACTGGCAGGATAATCCTATTCGACTGCATCCGGACCTGCGCTGAGAACCACTGGAAGTTTTCTTTTATCGATCCTGTTAGTTGGGAAGTTTTTGTTTAGAAAGCATTTCATCGTTTCACAGACAGTTTTTTTCAGCACTTCAGCGATGTTTTAGTACTGTTTTTTTGTTAGAATGAGAGGGAATGATATGAGAGCCGGTCTCCCGGAGGCTGGATATGCGGACAGTACCCTGTTTTTAGCGGGGTATTCAACTATGACAAAGGGGTAAAACCATGACCAAAAAGAAATTATTGCTGATTGACGGCAACAGCGTCGCCTTCAGAGCTTTTTTTGCACTCCATAATTCTTTGGAGCGTTTCAAGAATAACAGCGGGCTGCATACCAATGCAGTCTACGCTTTCAACACGATGTTCGACAACGTGATGTCAAAAGAAAAACCGACCCATGTTTTGGTGGCTTTTGATGCCGGCAAGACGACTTTTCGGACGGAAATGTACAAGGATTACAAAGCAGGCCGGGCCAAAACGCCGGGGGAATTTCGTGAACAGCTCCCTTATATTCGTGAGTTGATCAACGGGTTGGGTGTCCAGTATTATGAACTGCCGAATTACGAAGCTGACGACATTATTGGGACCTTGGCTAACAGGGTCGATAAAACTGAATTCGATGTCGTGATTGTTTCCGGGGATCGGGACTTGACGCAGTTGGCTACTGATGAGATCAAGGTTGATATCACCGTCAAAGGAGTCTCCGAGATCGAAACCTATACGCCTGCCCATATCGCAGAAAAATACGACGGATTGACGCCGACACAAATCATTGATATGAAAGGCTTGGCAGGGGACACTTCCGATAACATTCCTGGTGTAACCAAAATTGGTGAGAAAACCGCCATCAAACTTCTGAAAGAGTATGGTTCGGTGGAAGGCATCTATGAACACATTGACGAGCTGAAAAAGAGCAAAATGAAAGAAAACCTGATCAATGACAAGGAGCAGGCTTTTCTTTCAAAAAAACTGGCCACCATCAATACCAAGGCGCCGGTGGAAATCGATGTCGACAGTCTAGCCTATGAGGGGAAAGACTTGGAAAAACTGATTCCCTTTTATCAGGAGATGAATTTTAAGAGCTTTTTGGACAAATTGAACGTGACCGAGAATACCGAAGATCTGGAAGAGGTTTCCTTCAAAGTAGTGGACCACTTCACTGCAGAAATGTTCGCGCCGGAAATGGCTCTTTACGCAGAAATGCTGGGAGACAATTATCATACGGAAGATATCGTCGCAGTTGCCTGGGGAACTCCTAAACAGATCTATGTAACGACTGATCCGGGGCTTTTTGAAAATGACGATTTTCTCACTTGGCTGGAAAATACCAATCAAAAAAAGGTCTATGATGCCAAGCGGACTTATGTCGCATTGAAACGCTATACCCGAAAAGCAGTTCAGGGGATTGATTTCGATGTCTTGCTGGCGGCCTATCTGTTGGACACAAATGACAACTCCAATGACATTGCCGGAGTGGCCCGTCATTACGATTACAACGAAATTCAATCTGATGAAGTTGTCTACGGCAAAGGAGCTAAGCGGGGCTTGCCGGAAGACGAAGAAACGATGTTTGCCCACTTGGCCCGCAAAATCCAGGCGATCCACTGGTTGAGCGAACGTTTGCATGCTGATTTGAAAGAAAAAGATCAGGCAGCGCTCTTTTATGATATGGAACTGCCGCTGACCTTTATTTTGGCGGAAATGGAAATTGCCGGTATCACTGTCGACCCTACCCGTTTACAGAAGATGAAGGGCGAATTTTCTGTTCGGCTTCAGGAAATCGAGAAGAAAATCTACGAAGAGGCCGGCGAAACCTTTAACATCAACTCTCCGAAACAATTGGGAGTGATTTTGTTTGAAAAAATGGGGCTGCCGGTAATCAAGAAAACGAAGACCGGCTACTCGACAGCAGTCGATGTTTTGGAGCAGCTTCGGGAACAAGCCCCGATTGTGGAAGATATTTTGAACTACCGTCAGATCGCGAAAATCCAATCGACCTATGTGGAAGGTTTATTGAAAGTCATCGCACAAGATGGCAAAATCCATACCCGTTACGTTCAGACACTCACTCAAACCGGACGCTTGAGCTCCGTTGATCCCAATCTGCAGAATATCCCGATCCGCTTGGAAGAAGGTCGGAAAATCAGACAGGCATTTGTTCCCCGGGATAAAAACTGGCTGATCTATTCTTCCGACTACTCCCAGATTGAATTGCGAGTCTTGGCTCATATTTCCGATGATGAGCATTTGAAAGAGGCCTTTGTGGAGGGACAAGATATCCATGCGTCTACTGCGATGCGGGTCTTCGGTATCGAAAAAGCCGAAGATGTGACTCCGAATATGCGGCGACAGGCAAAGGCGGTCAATTTTGGGATCGTCTACGGCATCTCGGACTATGGACTGTCCCAAAATCTCGGTATCACCCGTAAAGCTGCGCAGCAGTATATCGATACGTATTTTGAGAAATATCCCGGTGTGAAAAAGTATATGGAGGAGATCGTGCGAGAAGCCAAAGACAAAGGCTACGTGGAAACTCTCTATCACCGTCGTCGTTACTTGCCGGAGATCAACTCACGCAATTTCAACTTACGAAGCTTTGCAGAACGAACAGCCATCAATACTCCGATTCAAGGCAGTGCTGCCGATATTCTGAAGATTGCTATGATCGATCTGGATCGTCGCCTGAAAGAAGAAAAACTGGATGCGGTCATGCTGCTGCAGGTCCATGATGAATTAGTCTTTGAAGTACCGGAAGAAGAGTTGGAGAAACTGGATGCTCTGGTAAAAGAAGTCATGGAAAATGCTGTGAAGCTAAGTGTTCCGCTCATTACTGATTCATCTTGGGGCAAGACCTGGTACGAAGCAAAATAAGAAAAACGGCGTCGGGTAATCGGTCCCTCCGAGTACTCGACGTTTTTTGGATACAGGCTGCTGGAGCCAAATCCTGCATCGAAAACCAGCTGCCGCATTTGAGGTGCGGCTGAATAGGCCGTTGAGTTTCAGCTTTTTGAGAACCTCTCGAAATCGGTGGAAAACTATATATGAATCAGAAATAGAAAGGGTGGTTACAAATGCCGGAATTACCGGAAGTAGAAACGGTACGAAAAGGCTTGGAACAACTGGTGGTGGGCAAGACAATCGCCAAAGTCGAGGTTCTTTGGCCCAAGATTATTGAAATGCCCGAGGTGCCGTTGTTTAGAAAACTTTTGGAAGGACAAACGATTCACGCAATCGACCGTCGAGGCAAGTTTCTGATTTTCAAAATGACAGATTACGACTTGATCAGTCATTTGCGGATGGAAGGCAAATACGAGTTTTTTCCGCCATACGAATCGAATAAAACAGCAATTGAATTGGGCGATACTTCTCTCTTAGTGACTGATCCTGATAATAGGGTGCGTTTGTCAGAAGGATTGGCTGAAAAGGAAAATCAGGAGCGAACTCGGCAGGAAAGGGTCGGGTCTGCGCCTGTAACAAAACATACTCATGTTATTTTTCTTTTCACTGATGGCAGTCAATTACAGTATCGGGATGTGCGTAAATTTGGGCGTATGGCATTGGTGGTAAAAGATGGCGCTCCTCAGTATAAAGGTATTCGTCAATTAGGACCGGAGCCGCTTGCGGAAACATTCACCTTAGAGAGTTTCAAAACCGGCTTGCTGCGCTCAAAAAAAGCGATCAAACCGCTGCTTTTGGATCAGCGGCTGGTGACGGGCTTAGGAAATATTTATGTCGATGAGGCTCTTTGGCAGGCTAAGATCCATCCTGAACAGCCGGCAGATACATTGAACGACAAGGAGATTATCCGTTTACGTACAGCAATCATCGATGTCCTGGCACGGGCGGTTGCGGCCGGTGGGACTACCATCCGTACTTATCTCAATGCGTTGGGAGAAGCCGGAAAATTCCAGCTGTCGTTGAACGTCTACGGACAGACCGGAAAGCCCTGCCCCCGTTGCAAAACGCCGATCATCAAAACCAAAGTCGCACAACGAGGCACGCATCTGTGCCCCAATTGTCAAAAGCTTCAGGTTCGCAAGCCACGAGCCGGAAAAAAAATCAAGCATAGCAAAGGAGGAAGCTGATATGGCTTTTGTACTCGGGGTTACCGGATCGATCGCTACCGGGAAAACAACAGCGGTAAATGTCTTTCGAGAGTTTGGGATTCCTGTGGTGGACGGCGATCAGGTCGCCCGACTGATCGTAGAACCCGGAAAACCGGCGCTTGCGGCAATCGCTGCTTCTTTTGGAGCGGATCTGCTGACTGTGGAGGGATGCTTGGATCGGAAAAAATTGGGCGCCATCGTCTTTAATGATCCCCAAAAACGGCGCCGTCTGGATGATCTGCTGGACGGGTATTTGAGAGAAGAAATCTTGCACCAGATTCGTGAACAGGCTGCGCAGTCACCGTTGGTCGTGGCTGATATCCCCTTGTTGTTTGAGCGGGGATATCAGCAGTACATGGATGAGGTAGCAGTGGTCTATATTCCCCGTGCTCTTCAGCTGACCAGACTGATGGCACGTGACGGACTTACTGAGCAGGAAGCGACCCAACGAATCGACAGTCAGTTGACAATCGAGGAAAAGGCAAAAAAGGCTGACTGGCTGATCGATAACCAGTTGGCTCCGGCTCACACTCGGCAGCAAATCGAGACTTGGCTGCGTGAGCGGGGCTTCGTTGAAGAATAATCATATACTGTATCAGCCGCGACCGGCTTCTGATGAGGCTAGTCGCGGTTTTTCGGCGTCGCCTGCTTACTTCACAGTGCTTTTCTGTTATAATTATGAAAGAAACAGACAATGAAATCATAGCAAAAAAGCTGTTGCTAAAAAAAGGTGTGTCGGAAACAATCTGCGACAATTGTGTACTTCTTTGACGCAGCAGATAAGCTCATAAATCCTTGCTGTTACAAACCTTGATAGCAGAGTATTACTGGTTCGTTTATAGATAAACAAAATCCAATAATTGGTGTACTGCCGATTTATTGGGAATTTTGCAAAAAGAGAAGGTGGAAATTATGCGTTGCCCAAAATGTCATCATAACTCGAGCCGTGTCATCGATAGTCGCCAGACAGATGACGGCCGTACGATCCGCCGCCGTCGGGAATGTGAGAACTGCGGCTTTCGCTTTACGACTTTTGAACGTATCGAAGAAACACCACTGCTGGTGATCAAAAAAGACGGCAAAAGAGAAGAATTCAGCCGTGAGAAAATATTGCGGGGATTAATCCGTTCCGCCGAAAAACGTCCGGTGGCAATGGAACAGATGGAACAGATTGTTGACCACGTGGAAGAACGAGTTCGCAGTCTGGGAGAAAATGAAGTATCGACGATCAAAATCGGTGAATACGTAATGGAGGATCTTAAAGATGTAGACGAGATTTCCTATATCCGCTTTGCCAGTGTTTATCGTCAATTTAAGGACATGTCGGTCTTTCTGAAGGAATTGCAGGAGATCGTTGAAAAAGCCAAAAATGGTGAAAGCTGAGGAAGGGATTCCCAAATCAAGAGGTGATCTTTCCTCTCTTGAAAATTTCCTCAACCAGATCAAGGAGCTGTCAACTTGGACTACACAATGGAACAACTGAAGCCAAAAGAAATATACCGCCCCCACAAAGCCCGTCCGCTGCAAAGAGATGGGGAACAAGCTTTATACCACCTCTATCAGCCCTTCATCGGCAGCGATGCAGTGGCTGTCTACCTGTCTTTATTGACAGATGCGGAAGATTGCGAGCAGGAAGAATTTGTCCATATGGATGCCCTGACCGCCCTGGATATGGGAATTCCACGCTTTACTGCTGCACGAATGCGTTTAGAAGGGATTGGCCTGCTGCGGGTTTACACCAAAGAGGACCGCGAGCTGGGCAGAAGATTCCTGTATGAATTGTTGGAACCTTTGACACCGACGGCTTTTTTTCAAGATGCCCGTTACTGTCAATTGCTTTTGCAAAAGGTTTCTCAGCATAAATTCAATCAGTTGGCCAAGCGCTTTGCCCCGGAAACACCTGACACTGAGGGCTATCGCCAAGTCACCAAACGTTTTGCCGAAGTCTTTGGTCCACAGAATGAAGGAGCAGCAATCGATCAGGCGGCGGCTGCGGATATCAAAATGCAGACGGCATCTTATCGAGAGCTGGCTGATACCGGTTATTTGAAAGTCACTTTGGCAGATCTCGATTGGACCTTCATGAAGGATCTGGCGGACAAGGAGCATTTGGATGCGATAAGTTTCACCGATGAGCTGCGGGAAAAGTTGGCTTTTTACCATGAATTTTACGGTTACAATGAAATGGAGCTGATCCAGCTTTTAGCCGACACCGTGGCGCTGGAAAATGGGCAGTTAAGTCTGAAAAAATTGGATCGGCTCGCTGCAGCACGTACCGATGAGCGGCCGGTCGCTAAAAAAAGTAGCAGTGCTAATGAGGGGGAGCAACTGATTCGCCGCAAAAATGCCCTGCTGGCGCAGGGATTTACCGAGGAGGATTGGCAGGCAATCCAGGCTGCCGAGAATTACCCGCCGCTTAAATACCTGCAGGGACTGAAAAAAGCGAAGCGGAGTTTTGTTACCAAAAACGAAGAATGGCTGTTAAAAGATCTGGTAGAGAAATCACCGTTGCCAAATAGTGTGATAAACCAGCTGATGAGTTATGTTCTGGTGGATCAAAATAAAAGCGACCTTAATTCTCGTCTGGTAAATACCATTGCTACCGATTGGTCGGAAAAGCAGCTGAAAACACCGGAAGATGCGATTCGTTACGTGCGGCAGCGCAAACTGGAGATTGAAGAAGACAAACAGAAAAAAGAAGTTCGCCGGCAGGAAAATGCCAAACGCTTCAGCGGCAATCGCCCACAACGGACTGAAAAAATGGAAGACTGGTCCAAATACGAGACGCAGACAGATCCAAAACTGCAGGAGGAGCTGGAGCGGCGTATGAAAGAATTTTTGAAGGAAGAAGGTGACCGGTGATGGAAGATGTCGGTAAAACAATCAGCGGTATGATGCGCCGCAACAATTATCAGGGACGCTATCGGGAAATGGTAGAAGCGGTTCTGCAAGATCCGGATGTGCAGACTTTTCTGGAAGAAAACAAGGCGCGTCTAACACCGGAAGATATCGAAAAAAGCTACTCGAAGCTTTATGAATTCGTCAAAGAAAAGCGAAAATACCGATTGAATGATCCAACGATGATCGCCCCCGGTTACGAACCGCGACTGACGTTAAATTATCATTACGTGGACGTGGCTTATGTTCCGACAGATGAATTGATGGCGCAACGAGAACAAGAAGAGATCAAGCGACGGATCCAGACATATGATATTCCCAAAGATATCCGCAACGCCACCATGAAAACTGTCGAGCGGACAAGTGAGCGGGTCGCAATCATCCTGCAGATCTTGGAATTCGTGGAAGACTATGCTAAAGCTCCCAATGAGTTTCACAAGGGCCTTTACCTGGCAGGAGATGTAGGGCGGGGAAAAACTTATCTTCTGGGAGCGATGGCCAATGAACTGGCGAAAAGAGGCTTTCAAACGATGCTGGTTCACTATCCGACCTTCTCTTATAACATCAAGCGCAGTATTGGTGACAATACCGTCAATGAGAAGATGGATCCGGTCCGACGTGCACCGATTCTGGTGTTGGATGACGTGGGGGCCGATGCGATTACTGCATGGACTCGAGATGAGATCTTCGGCGTTATTCTGCAATATCGCATGCAGGAACAGCTGCCGACCTTCTTTACCTCCAACATGACAATGGCTGCTTTGGAAGACTTTTTGACCTTCTCAAAGGACGGGGACGAACCATTAAAGGCAAAACGGCTGATGGAACGAATCCGCTATTTAGCAAAAGAAGAGATCCTGCAAGGACCGAATCTCAGAAATCCATAGTGTCTTCTGATTGGCAGGGAGCGGGTTTTTGAATAGAAATTATCAGAATCAGCAGCATTTGAAGTGATAAAGACCGGTGAGGAGGAATAGTCATCGAAACGATTTTTTACGGGACTGTAAAAGAAGAGCCTGCAGCAGATGAGGGGGACACAGTCCGTTTATGGTTGGAAAAGGTCACCGCTGTTTGTGATCCTCAAGGCATCGTGAAAGCTTTCCAGCAGGACGGCGTTATTTTGCATGTGCTTCCGTCACAGTTACAGAGTCTCGCAACAGAGCCGGGTTTAAAGACCGGGAGACAGCTCGCAGTTACATTAGCCCAACTGCCGGCCATGACTATGTCGATCCCACCGCAGCTCCAGGGTCGATCTGTTGTTAGGATTGATTTCTATGATGAGGTTTAAACCCTTAATGCGGGCAACAATACAGCAAAATGAATTTTACTGGGAGTGTTTTTTTTGAATGAACACAGTTTATCAAAACGACTGACAATGGTTGGAAACGAAGTGCCTGCCGGGGCGCGTTTGGCCGATATCGGCTCAGATCATGCCTATTTACCGACTGCACTGATGCTGGAGGGCAGAATCGAACATGCAGTTGCCGGAGAAGTCGTCAAGGGCCCTTTTGAATCTGCTCAAAAACAGGTAGCTAAAAACGGTTTGAGTGAGAAAATAAACGTTCGTTTGGCAGATGGGCTGGCAGCAGTATTGCCCTCGGACAATATCGACACTGTTACAATCGCCGGGATGGGGGGCACACTGATTGCTCATATTCTGGCAGCTGGTGTCCAAAACGGAAATTTAAAGAAAACCGAGCGGCTGGTCCTACAGCCCAATGTGGGTGAACCAAATGTCCGCTATTGGCTGATGACCAATAATTATCGCATCGAAGCTGAACATATCTTGGAAGAAAACGACAAAATCTACGAGATTATCGTTGCGGTTCCCGGATTCTCGGAATACACACAGCAGGAACTTTTTTTTGGTCCGTTTCTATCACAAAAAAAACCGGCCGAATTTATGAAAAAGTGGCAGCGGGAAAAGCAGAATCGCCAACGAGTTCTGACACAACTGCAGCAGGCGGGAACACCTCAGACAGAAAAAATCACTGAGATTCAAGAGCAATTGTCCTGGATTGATGAAATATTAGAAGGTGTCTGAAAACACCGGCAGCAGTTTACTTGGCTTTTTTCACTGCAAGCTAGTTGTATCCACACAAGCTGCGCTTTACGTCTTGATTTCAGCGGAAAATTTCCGAAGATTTCGGATGCGCCCTGAATAAGAAAAAACTCCGACGACAGCAGGTTACTTTGTCCATCGGAGTTTTAAATGTGTGCTGATGACAAGTGATCCATGATTGATAGGAGGAATTAATTGTAGATGAGTATCGAAGCAAGAGAATTTATTCGCCGTTTCGAAGAATTTTGCCCCCTTTGGCTAGCTGAAGAAGGCGATCCTGTCGGCTTTCATATCGGAACCTTGGACAAGCCGGTAAACCGCATTATGATGACTCTGGATGTTCGACCGGAAGTTGTTCAAGAAGCAATCACAAAAAAAGTAGATCTGATCGTTGCCAAGCATCCGCCGATCTTTCGTCCAATCAAGCGCTTGACAGCCGATGATCCGCAAACTGCGATGTACATGGAGCTTGTGAAGCACGATATCGCAGTGTACGCAGCCCATACCAACATGGATATCATTCATGACGGACTCAATGACTGGTTTTGCGAAATGTTGGGGGTCAAAGCAGACGATTATATGACTCGAACCCATGTGGAAGGTTTGAAAAAACTGGTGGTATATGTTCCGGAAGACGCTGCTGAACAAATGCGGCAGGCTTTGGGCGACGCTGGAGCAGGGCAGCAGGGAGCTTATCACCATACGTCCTATACGATGCAGGGGCAGGGCAGGTTTACCCCCACTGCAGCAGCTCAGCCGGCGATTGGGCATCCCGACGTTCCCGAAAACGTGCCGGAAGCGCGGATCGAAGTGATCTTTCCTGAAAAGCGTCAGGGACAGATCCTGCAGGCTATGTTTGCGGCCCATCCGTACGAAGAGCCTGCTTATGACTTGATTTCGTTGGCGAATGACCCTGTGACTTATGGTATCGGCCGCGTTGGAAACCTGGCAGAGCCCATGTCGATTGAAACCTTTTGTGAGCGGGTGAAAGAAGTCTTTGCATTGGAAGGCCTGCGCTTGGTGGAACCGCCCCGCAATGCCAAAAAAACCGTGCAGCGGATTGCTATCTGTGGCGGCAGCGGTGGGAACTTTTATCTGGATGCACTGGCCAAGCGGGCTGACGTTTATATAACCGGTGATGTCTACTATCATACGGCCCATGATATGCAGGCACATGGCTTGACGGTGATCGATCCGGGGCATAACATTGAACGTGTCTGCATTCCCCGCTTTATCGAAAAGATGAATGCCTGGAAAGAAGAACAAAACTGGGATGTGTCGTTTGTAGCTTCTGAAACGAATACGAACCCTTTCCAGTATCGCTGAAATCAATCGTCTGTATAAAAAGACCGCTGCTAAAGGCGGCTCTTCAAACAGAACGATTGCAATCTATTATTTGGAGGAATCACGATGTACGAAAATCTATTGTCGCGCTTTTTGAACTATGTCAAAACCGAAACCCGCTCCGATCATGAGAGCACCACGACACCATCGACTGCGACTCAGATCGCCTTTGCCCATGAACTGGAAAATGAAATGAAGGGTCTGGGCTTGAAGGATGTTTTTTACAACGAAACAAACGGATTTGTGATGGGGACACTGCCGGCCAATACCGACAAAGATGTGCGCACTATCGGCTTTATTGCCCACATGGATACTGCCGACTTCAATGCAGAAAATGTCAATCCGCAAATCATTGAAAACTATGATGGCACCTCCACGATCCGTCTGGATAAAGAAGGGAAATACACACTGAATACCAAGGACTTCCCCAACTTGAAAAATTACGCCGGACAAACACTGATTACAACAGACGGGACCACTCTGCTCGGTGCTGATGACAAGTCCGGGATTGCCGAAATCATGACGGCTATGGAAATTTTGATCAGCCATCCGGAGCTCAAACACGGAACGATCAAGGTGGCTTTTGGTCCGGATGAAGAGATCGGTGTCGGAGCCGATAAGTTTGATGTTGCCGAGTTTGGCGCCGATTTTGCTTATACGATGGACGGCGGCCCCGTGGGTGAGCTGCAATTCGAGACGTTCAACGCTGCTCAGGCTGAAATCACCATCGAAGGTAAGAATGTCCACCCGGGCACAGCCAAAGACACCATGATTAACGCAATTCAATTGGCCGTTGATTTTCAAAATATGCTGCCACAAGAAGAAGTACCTGAAAAGACCGAGGGTGCACAGGGCTTCTTCCATCTGATGGCAATCTCCGGTTCTCCGGAAGAAGCCAAGATGAGCTATATTATCAGAGACCATGATCGAGAGGCCTTTGAAAACCGCAAGAAACAGATCACAGCGGTCGCAGAAAAGATCAACAGCCGCTTTGAGCATCCTCGCGTTCACGTCCACCAATATGATCAATACTACAACATGCGGGAAGTCATCGAAAAAGATATGACAATTGTGGAACTGGCAAAAAATGCTATGCTGGCATTGGATATCCAACCAGTGATCGAACCGGTTCGAGGCGGAACAGACGGCTCCAAACTGTCGCAGATGGGACTGCCGACACCGAACATCTTTGCCGGCGGTGAAAACATGCACGGCCGTTTCGAGTTTGTTTCCTTGCAGGCAATGGAAAAGGCTACTGATGTTATCGTGAAAATCGCTGAGATGAATGCAGCCGATTGATTGAAAAAACTTCCGAAAAACCTCTCAAATTGAGGCTTTTCGGAAGTTTTTTGCGTGACGAAATGACGGCAAAGCGGGTCATTTATGACAGAATTCGGCTGTTATTCATGGGAGAAGATTATCGCTAGCCTCACCGGTGAGCGGATCAGGAGGTAGCAGTTGCTGATTGAGCGCTGTCATTTTATTATTGGCGTCTTCGTATAAGACTGGAATCTGTTTCAGCAGCTGCTGGGACAATGCCAAGGGATCTTTCACCCCGGTCATTTTTGTCAGATCAACAGTTGATACTTCCTGCACCAATTTGTCCAAGATGCTGCTTGTCTGTTCCGTCACCTCGGCGGGTAAGGCAGCCGTATTGTAGGAGGCATAGAGGGTGCTGACAGCCGTTATGGTTGCGGCATATTGCAGCAGCCAGGTAAAAATGTACTGCAGATCCAAGTCTGTAATCTCATCTGCGGCAATCCGGGAAACCAGTTCCGACAGCGGAAAAAGCAGAGAAGGCGGCACCATCTGGTTTGGCTTTCGATTCAGTTCCTCAAGATCGTAGTGTTGTGCCAAGTCCAAACGGTAAGCCGAAAAAAGCAGCTGATCCAGCGTTTCCAGAGCAAAGGCGCCGGTTTTTTTATCTTTTTTATAGACGGCAGTTTCCGGCAAAAATTTATTTGCCTGCTGTCGGTTGAGCAGCAGCCCGGTTGGCTTGACATAAAGGTTGAGGTAGCGTTCTTTTGAACTGACGAGACTGTTCAAAAGTGATTTTGCTGCGGTCTTGACTGACAGTTCCTCTGCCCATTGTTTATCGGATATCTCCTTTAAGAGAAGAGAGCTGTTGTCACGCAGTAGCGCGTGGTTCACGGCTTTTTTATCTGCTTCACTGAAGCCCTGGATTCCGTAGTAGGCGAAATCCCAACAATTGGAGGCCCGGGCCAGTTCGTTTATAGTTGAGAGGTCCAAAAGCGCTCCTTGCTGTGCGTTGAGATAGGCTTTCAGAGTAGCAACAAATTCGGC
This sequence comes from Enterococcaceae bacterium OF42-14pH9A, assembly GCA_027692465.1. Classification (GTDB taxonomy): domain Bacteria; phylum Bacillota; class Bacilli; order Lactobacillales; family Enterococcaceae; genus Enterococcus_C. Next base: position 650,569 of record JAQEYU010000001.1, read on the forward strand.
TTCCGAATCAGTCAGTAGAGGCTTGCTGGAAAAAATGGCCATCGTCTTGCTCCTTTGTTTTAGATTGTGTTTGGAAACGCCGCTGGAATGCTGAAATTTCAGGACTGCTCCCCTCAAATCACCAGAATGCGCGTAGGTTATGCGGGAAATCAGCGGGATTTATGCCGCTGATTGTAGTGAAACATCCTCCCGAAGCTCTGCCGCTAGTGTATAGATACACGCTATTATTTTAGCGTCTTTACGCTTTATGTACAAGGAAAGTAAAAAGCATCTGCTAACAAATGACAAACACCGGAAGCTTCTGGATCAGCGAAATATAAAAGGGAGGATTGTGATGAATCATTTGCACCCGCAGCAGGAAAACGATAGAATAAACAGTGTTTTGGAAGAGCGGGAAACGCTGGCTCTTCTTGCTGTTTTCGTGGAGGACTTATTCAGGAAATGTCAGAAAGCTCAGTGACGGCGCTTTGCACCACAATCTTTACTGGCAATCTGCTGCTGAGGGGTATGCCTTGGTTTAGGCAAAAGAACGTTTTCCTTTGCTGATTCTGGCCACATTGTAAGCTTTAAAACGAAACAGCTGTGACTTTTTGAAAGAAAGCAGGAAAATCACTATGACAAAACCACTTATCAAACGTTTTTCCCATACGGATCTGGATGGTGTCGGCTCAGCGCTGCTACTGCCTTGGGTCTTGCAGGAGCTGCCGGAGTATGAAGGTGCTGAATATCTGCCAATCACCTACAGCGAACCGGGAAATGAAGGAACAATCGATCCAAATGTGGAAAATTTTATTGAAAACAACGATGAGCCGGTGACCCATCTATTCATCACGGATATTTGCCCCTCGTTGCCGGTCGTTGAGAAGCTGGCAACCTATTGTAAAGAGAAGAATATCCAGTGGCATATTTACGACCACCATATCTCCTCGGTTGCGATCAATGAAGTCTTTCCCGAGAACAGTCGCATCGCAGTAAAAGACGAAACTACCGGACTGAAACATTCCGGGACGACCGTGATTTTCAAAGAACTGATTGGCAAGATGCCGACAGAGCTCTTTGAAAATAAAAAATGGGAACGCTTGGCGCGCATCGCCGACTGCATTCGCTGCTATGACTGTTGGGACTGGCAGGCAAATCCTGAAGCAGCTTACAAGGAAGAAGCCAAAGATTTCAACAATCTATTCTATTTCTTCAGTTCTGAAAAACGGATTCAGCTGATGGAGGCGGTCATGGCCGCTGGACTGGCCTATTTAGATCGTTACCAAGACATCGTGGCGGCCATGCAGGAAAAAGAAGCCGATTACATCAAGGGAAAGCTGAAGCAGGCACGCTTTGCGACACTGGCGCAACTGCGGTTTGCTTATGTTTTCGGAGAGCAGTACCAATCCTCTTTAGGCAATGCACTGGCAGCTTTGGAGGACCCTGAAACTGGTGAAATGGTTGATTTCGGAATGGTAATCGTAGGCGAGGGGGTCTCCTTACGAGGAATCAAAGAAGATGTCGATCTGTCAGTTATCGCAAAACGCTTCTTTAACGGCGGCGGTCATCAGAAGGCATCCGGAGGCAGTTTCTTCAAGCAGGAGCTGTTTATCAAAGACTACGAGGCAGTTTCGACTGTTCCTGAACTTTTATTGACGATTGCAAATCATTAACAGCGGGCGTGGCAGTTTCGACTGTCACGCTTTTTCACGATTCTGTGTAGTCAATAGCTGACGTGACTGAAAGTAGCGGGGGTTAGGTCGGAGAGTCTTCTGAAACTTTTTGTTACTTGGCTTATTCCTTTGAAAACTGTCCAGATGAAACCCCAGTTTATTATCCTCTGAGATTTGCTGCCGGATGCGGGACTATTGCAATTGAGCAGATATATTTCTTATTCTTCTGACGGCGTGTATCATAATAGGTGTTAAAAGTATTGAATAATGAATTTCTTAGCAGGGTTTATACGATAAAAGGAGGAATTTGCAATGGGATTTATCTGGTCATTGATTGTCGGAGGGGTGATCGGTGTGATCGCCGGTGCTATTACAAATAAAGGTGGGTCCATGGGATTAATTGCTAATGTCGCAGCGGGTCTCGTAGGCTCGGCAGTCGGACAGGCGTTGTTTGGCAACTGGGGATTGAACATCGGCGGCATGGCGGTTTTCCCTTCCATCGCCGGCGCAGTCATCGTAGTAGCAGTGGTATCCTTCTTTTTCAGCCGCAATAAGTGAATAGATGCTAAAGATGGTTAATAAAAGGACCAATCTCGTTGATGAGATGGTCCTTTTTTGCTTGCTTTAACGCCGCACTGACAACTGTTTTTAATTGGGCTTAGGCGAAGTAATTGATTCCCATCGCTGATTTGACCTCAGCCAAGGTAGCAGCTGCAATCTGCTCAGCGTCGGCACTGCCCTTTTTGAGCATTTCCATAACGGCCGCCGGATCTTTGGCAAATTCCTCGCGCCGGGCTCGGATCGGGCCGAATTCTGCTTCTAAAACGTCGATCAGATAGCGTTTAATTTTGACATCCCCGAGGCCGCCGCGACGATAGTGGGCTTTCATTTCCTCAATCGCCTCTTTGTCGGTACCGAAGACATCCAGGTAGGTGAAGACCATATTGCCTTCCACCTGACCGGGATCCTCGACATGGATATGGTTAGGGTCGGTATACATGCTCATTACCTTTTTAGCCAGAACTTCGGCAGGGTCAGAGAGATAGATCCCATTTCCGAGAGATTTACTCATTTTACCATTGCCATCGATTCCCGGCAGCCGTCCTTGACCTTTCGGCGGCAGAACAGCTTTTGGTTCCACCAGGACTTCCTGATAGGTGTTATTGAAAGAATGGACAATCTCTTGGGTCTGTTCCAACATTGGTTTCTGGTCTTCACCTACTGGGACCAGATTGGCTTTGAAGGCAGTAATATCTGCCGCCTGAGAAACCGGATAAATAAAGAAACCGGTAGGGACGCCTTCACCGAAATTTTTCTGCTCAATCTCGGTTTTAACCGTGGGATTACGCCGAACACGTCCGACAGAAACCAGATTCAGATAGTACATCGTCAGCTCTGCCAGTTGTGGAATCATAGACTGGATAAAAATAGTTGTTTTTGAAGGATCCAGTCCGATCGCCAGGTAGTCCAATGCGACTTCCAAGACGTTGGCAGAAACTTTCTCCGGATTTTTGGCGTTATCTGTCAATGCCTGCATATCAGCAATCATGATATACAATTTATTGTCAGGATCCGCTTGCATTTCCACGCGTTTTTTTAATGAACCGACATAATGACCCAAGTGGAGTTTTCCGGTCGGGCGATCACCGGTCAGTATTGTATTACTCAATATTTTCACCTGCTCCTTAAATGATATTTCTTTTTCAGTGTACCTTTTTTTGTATCAATAAACAACAAACAGTCGGCAGGAATTATGTTCTGATCACATTTTGATGCAGCGGGATTCTGCAAGTGAAAAATCAGTGAATCGAAAATGATAAAAAGATTTGTGGTGAAATAGATGTGCGAATCAGATGACGAATGTTGTTACGGATTCTCTGCAAAATATTTCGGGAATATTCAGAAAATTACATTATAAAAGAGATTTTTCCCTTTACAAGTTCTCAAAAATACCGCTATAATGATGAGTAAATGATAAATTGAACTATAAATAAGGGGGATGACTGCATGGCAATGATCGAATTTGTGAATGTAGAAAAATTTTACGGAAAGTTTCATGCATTAAAAAATATTAATTTACAATTTGAACAAGGAGAGGTCGTTGTTGTAATCGGCCCATCCGGTTCCGGTAAAAGTACCATGTTGCGTTGTATCAACGGTTTGGAAAGTATTTCCTCCGGTCAGTTGTTGATCAACGATAAAGACCTGCATGATAAAAATACGAAACTGACGGAGATCCGCAAAAATATCGGGATGGTTTTCCAACATTTTAATTTGTATCCGAATAAGACGGTGTTGGAAAATATCACACTGGCACCGGTGAAAGTGCTGAAAGAGACGCAAGAGAATGCGACAAAATCAGCAGAAAAACTGCTGGATCGAGTAGGGATGCTGGATAAAAAAGATGTCTATCCATCAACTTTGTCCGGTGGGCAGCAGCAGCGGGTCGCTATCGCTCGCGGCTTGGCAATGAAACCGGAAGTCCTGTTATTTGATGAACCGACCTCGGCATTGGACCCGGAGATGATTGGTGATGTATTGAACGTCATGAAAAAGATCGCCAAAGACGGGATGACGATGATCGTGGTCACCCATGAAATGGGCTTTGCCCGTGAGGTTGCCGATCGGGTGATTTTCATGGCAGAAGGTGAAGTTGTCGAAGAAAGCCGTAATCCGGAAGAATTCTTTGAAAATCCGCAGTCTGATCGAGCGCAGCAATTCATTAGTAAAGTTATCAATCATTGATTTGGAGGGAAAGGTATGAAAAGAAGATTGATTTCATTGCTGTCCCTCGGTCTGTTGGCGGTCACACTGTCAGCTTGCGGCGGCAAAATAGCCGATCGGGACATTGCAAAAACCAGTAAAGAAGAAAATCAGATTACCTGGGGAGTCAAAAATGACACCCGTCTGTTTGGGATGATGGATGTTAAGACCAAGGAAGTCAAAGGCTTTGATATCGATATTGCCCGCGGAATCACTGAGAAGATCTTGGGAGCAGACGGCAGTGCGGTTTTTGTGGAAGTGACCTCAAAAACCAGAATTCCGTTATTGAAAAATGGCAATATCGACGCCATCATCGCGACTATGACGATTACCGAAGAGCGTAAGCAGCAGGTAGATTTTTCAGATGTCTATTTTGATGCCGGACAGTCACTGCTGGTAAAAAAAGGCAGTAAAATCAAAGGAATTGAGGATCTCGGTGCCGATACAACTGTGTTGGCGGTAAAAGGCTCAACCTCGGTGGACAACATCAAAAAAGCAGCACCTGAAGCCAAGGTCCTGGAATGGGAAAACTACGCTGAATGTTTTACCGCTCTGCAATCCGGACAAGGAGATGCCATGACGACGGACAATGCGATCCTTTTGGGGATGGCCGCTCAAAATCCCGATTATGAATTGGCTGGCGGTGCTTTTACTAAGGAGCCTTACGGGATAGCTATCAATAAAGGGCAGGACAACTTTTTGGCAGAGGTCAACCAGGCGCTGCATGAAATGCATAAAGACGGCACATATGACCGCATCTATGATAAATGGTTCCCGAATTCAGATGATGGTCGGGTAAAAGAATAGGAAAGGAGTGGCGCTTATGATTCAATTATTTCAAGAATACCACAGCCTGTTTTTTGAAGGCTTTAAAATAACTATCTACTCCAGTCTTATTGCGCTGGTCTTCAGTCTGGTGATCGGGACCTTGATGGCGATCTTTCAACTGTCGCAAAATAAAGTAGTCGCCGGATTGGCCAAAGCCTATGTGGAATTTTTTCGTAATATTCCTTTATTAATCATCGCGATGTTTTTTGTAGTGGTGGTTCCCATGTATTGGCTAACATTGGACGGCTTTCAAGCAGGAACGATTGCGTTGATTATCTATACTTCTGCTTTCATTGCAGAAACCGTTCGTTCGGGGATTCAAACGGTACCTAAAGGCCAGATGGAAGCGGGAATGTCTTCCGGCTTTACTTATTGGCAGACGATGCGCTACATCGTTTTACCGCAAGCTTTCAAAATCGTGATCCCACCATTGGGCAATCAATTCATCAACCTGGTCAAAAACTCCTCGGTATTGGCAATGGTTGCCGGCCTGGATCTGATGTATCAGGCCGACTCGGTGGCAAATACTACCTTTGATACCTTCAATACCTATATTATCGCCGCATTGTTTTATTTGGTGCTGACACTGCCGTTGTCGTACTTGATGAATCATTTGGAAAAACGCTGGGCACTGACAGACTAGAAAGGAGACGTGACCTATTATGCAAAACTTTATCGATGCATATTCCTATGCGAATTTAAGCTTTCTGATGGACGGTTTGCTGGTGACAATCTTGGTCTCCTTGGTTTCCATCTTCTTGAGTTTTATTATTGGAGGAGTCTTGGGCGTGGTGCGTTTTGCCAATATTCCGTTCTTATCAAAAATCATCGGTTTGATCGTAGATATCATCCGCAATCTGCCGCTGTTATTGATTATTTTCTTCACGTATTTCGCATTGCCTCAGATTGGGATCAAGCTGTCTATCTTTTGGGCAGCCGTCGCCGCGTTGACGATTTTTGAATCTGCGATGCTTTCCGAAATTTTCCGAGCCGGGTTGAATGCTGTCCCTAAAGGTCAGATGGAAGCCGGTCTGTCCACCGGATTGACTTATACGGAAACGATGATGAGTATCGTCGTCCCACAGGCCTTTAAGTCGATGATCCCGGCGTTGGTCAGTCAGTTAATCTCATTGATCAAAGATACTTCATTAGCGGTCATTATCAGTTTGCCGGAACTGACTCATAACGCCAAGATCATCTACGGGCAAAATGAGAGTTACGTGATTCCGATGTTTGTGGCGATGACAGTTATGTATTTTGTCGTCTGCTATGTGTTGTCACTGCTATCCAACTATTTGGAAAAACGTCAGTACAATTATTGATGAACCTGTTCCGACCGTCTTCTGCGGTCGGATTTTTTACTATGCAGTCACCTTCTATATGAGACGACCACACTCATTCAAAGGGAGATACTTGAAATCTTCCTGAAAAAAGGCGAAAATAGGGCTATCTGCTTGTTGCTTGCCTGTTTTTGATAGCATAGAGCCGCCGCTGACCCAGACGTTCGAGAGGGACTGTTTCAGCCGGTAAAGGGAGTATATGATCCGGTTTTTTTCGACTGTCTGACCGTTACCAAGGTGTTTTCCGGCTTCTTTCAACTCGGATAAAATTGCTTGCTGCTTTTCCAATAACAGGTGTAGAAATTTGAGCGTGTCTGAAAACGCTGGGGGAATCCGGATTTTATGGACTTCTTGCGGAAATCACTTATGTGGGGCAAAGCTGCGCATTTACGACAGCGATTGCGTTATATTTGCCACTGGAGGTTTCAGACACGCCTAAAACGGACAGAGAGCGCCTAAATGATAAAGGATTGAATCATATGAAAAATCAACGCGCCATCGGTTTTATCGATTCCGGTGTCGGAGGACTGACTGTCGTCAAAGAAGCATTGCGGCAGCTGCCCAATGAACGTTTTATTTATCTGGGAGATACGGCCCGCTGTCCTTATGGTCCGCGGCCGGCGGAACAAGTGATCACATTCACGCGGCAAATGGCGGCATTTTTGATGGAACAAGAGATCAAGTTGCTGGTGATCGCCTGCAATACCGCTACCGCTGTCGCACTGGATATCATCCGGGAGGAACTGCCAATCCCGGTAGTAGGTGTGATTTTGCCGGGCACCCGGGCTGCTGTAAAAGCTACTCGCAGCTGCAGGATTGGTGTGATCGGAACGCAAGGGACAATCAAGAGCCATTCTTATCGCCGAGCTATCGAATCAAAGACAGCCAACACAAAAATCTTCGGTCTCGCTTGTCCGAAGTTTGTGCCGATTGTTGAAAGTAATGAATACCATTCGCCAATCGCCAAAAAGATTGTCGCAGAAACCCTGAAACCGATGCAGATGAAAAAGATTGATACCCTGATCCTTGGCTGTACTCATTATCCGCTGCTAAGGCCTATCATTCAAAATTATATGGGCAGTGGAGTGACGCTGATCGATTCAGGAGCCGAGACTGTAGGGGAGGTCAGTGTATTGCTGGATTATTTCAACATTGCCAATCCGGATCCCTCGAAAAACGGCGACTGCCGGTTCTTCACTACCGGCTCCACCAAGCTCTTTGATGAGATTGCCAATGACTGGCTGCCGGTAAAGGTCCATTCCCAGCACGTAACTCTTGGATGATGATGCAAACAGCCGCTTTTTGCTTAGGGCGCACCGAAACAGCTGCTGGTGTTCCAGACAATATCAAACCGAGCCGGTTGTTACCGCAATTGGGCAGTGTAAAAAGGAGAGTAAAGGAGATACAGATGATCAGACATGATGGAAGAACACCGCAGGATTTGCGGAAGATTACGATCAAAACCAATGTTTACAAAAATCCCGAGGGCTCATGTGTCATCCGCTTTGGCGATACAGAGATCGTCTGTTCGGCAACTGTTGAAGAGCGGATCCCGCCTTTTCTAAAAGATAGCGGGCACGGTTGGGTGACGGCAGAATACAGCATGTTACCGCGGGCGACAGATACCCGCAATCGCAGAGAGAGTGCCAAAGGAAAGCTCAGTGGCCGTACAATGGAGATTCAGCGCTTAATCGCCCGTTCCTTGAGGGCGGTTGTCGATCTGGAGAAACTGGGCGAACGCAGCATCGTAATAGACTGTGACGTGACACAAGCAGACGGAGGCACCCGCACGGCCAGCATCACCGGCGCTTTTGTTGCACTGCGTCTGGCAGTAGACAGGCTGTTGGCACAAAACCTATTGAAAAAAGACCCTATCAAGGAACATCTGGCAGCTGTCAGTGTCGGCATTCTTCCAAGTGGCGACTGTGTGGCAGACCTGGATTTCGCAGAAGACAGCAGTGCGCTGGTGGACATGAACCTCGTGATGACAGAAAGCGGTCGCTTTGTCGAAATCCAAGGTACCGGCGAAGAGGCAACTTTTTCAGGTGAAGAACTCAATGAAATGATTCTTTATGGCAAAACAGCTATCGAATCTCTGGTCGCCTTTCAAAAAGAAGCGCTGTTGGAGATCGAACTTCCGACAACGGATGATAAGACGATTGTGATCGCCACCGGTAATCCCGGTAAAGCCAAAGAATTTGAAGCGCTGTTCGCTGCTGCCGGCTATCGGATCAAGACCTTAAAAGATTTTCCCGAGTTGCAGGAAGTGGAAGAGACTGGGACGACTTTCGAAGAAAATGCTCGTTTAAAAGCCGAAACCATCGCTCAAATCTTGAAGCGGCCGGTTTTAGCAGACGACAGCGGTCTGGTAGTCGATGCATTGGGCGGCATGCCGGGGATCTATTCAGCACGTTTTGCCGGAGAGCACAAAAGCGATGCCGCCAACAACGCTAAATTACTCCACGAGTTGACTGAGGTGCCGGATGAAAAGCGGACCGCTCACTTCCATTGTACCCTGGTCTTTGCAGCTCCCGGCAAAGACAGCCTGGTCGTCGAGGCGGATTGGCCGGGGCATATTGGGCGCATTCCAAGAGGCGAGCAGGGATTTGGTTATGACCCGCTTTTTGTACCCGAGGGAATGGCAAAAACAGCTGCCGAGTTGGCACCGGCAGACAAAAATCACCTGAGTCATCGGGGACAGGCACTGATCAAGCTGCAAAAGTTGTGGCAGGAATGGTTGGAAGCCGATGACAGTCAGCAGTCAGAAGGGAAGGATGTCTTATGAAATATCTAGTCGTATCCGACAGCCACGGCGATCGTCAAATCTTGGAAGAAATCAGCCGGCAGTTTCAGAACAAAGTGGATCTTTTTATCCACTGCGGCGATTCCGAATTGCCGGCAAATGACCCCTTATTCGAGATTTTCCAGGTGGTTGGCGGGAATTGTGACTTTGACGCCGGCTACAAAGAACGGCTGGTTCTGCAGACTCCATTGGATCGGATTTATGTGACTCATGGACATTTGTCCAACGTCCGTTTCGGTTTGAGCCAAATTTCCTATGAAGCAGCTGAAAACGACGCAACGATTGCTCTTTTCGGGCATACCCACCAGATTGGCTGCGAGGTCGTGCAACACCGTCTGTATTTGAATCCCGGGAGTATCTCCCAGCCGCGGGGGCCAATTCAAAAGAAAGCATTCGCCATCATCGATGCTTCACCGGAGCAGTGGACCATTCAATATTACGGTCGCGATTTCCAGCCTTATGGGGATCTGAAGTTTTCCTTTGATCGCTGATTTTGATTGCAGTCAAGAAGTTCGGTAACCTTAACGACCACTGAAAACTGCGTAAGAATTTTATAAAGGAAGGGGAGAAGATAAACTGTTCCCCTTCTTTTTTTGTTACAATTAACGTGAGCTTTAGGAAACGGAGGCTGTCATTTTGATAGGTAAAGATACGCAAGCACTGCTTTTGGAAAATCAGGACAATTTTCTTATCCCTGCTGATAATGTTGCAACCGTCATGTACAACCATTCACTGGACCACGCGTTGCTGGTTTTGGCCAACGTCGGCTACAGCAAGATCCCGGTACTGGATAAAAACGACCGTTTCGTAGGTTTGCTGGGATTGAATGACATCGTACGTAAAATGGTTTCGCTCACCAATATCGATACCGATAATCTGGCCGGCTTGACCGTAGCGGATGTGATGGAGATCGGGGTCGACTGCCTTACGGATGAGTCGGATCTGGAAGATATCCTGCATTTGCTGGTGAACAATCCATTCTTGCCGATGATCAATAAAGATCGGATCTTTTTAGGAATTATCACCAGAAAAGAGATTCTCAAGTGTACCAATCATCTGGTCCACGAATTGGAACGACGCTATCAGCTGCTGCCCAAAACGGATAAAAAGCAAGGGCCGGCCAAAAAATCCGGCTTGAAAGTCGTTTGATAGTACAAGCGTCTAAAACCCCTCGACAGTCCTATTGTCGAGGGGTTTTGCATAGTCAGCGGGTAAAAGAGAACTAATGGAAACGCTGCATAAGACAAAGCTTTTTAACAGATTTTCTTCCTGTGGTATCATGGGGTGAATTGGAGGAATCAAGATGAAACGAGTTTTGAAAATCGCAGCCGGATTGGTCATTCTTTTGCTGGTAGTCGTGGCTGGTTATGTCGGATATGTTTTTTTGAGCTACAAACGACTGCCGGATGAGATTACTTTGCCGGTAACTGAGAATCAGCAATCCGCTTTGGAGAAGAATAAAAGTTACGACATCATGAGCTATAATGTCGGCTACGCTGCCTATCCTGCTGATTACAGTTTTTTCATGGATGGTGGGAAATATTCCCGAGCCTATGACAAGAAAACGGTAGAAAAGAATCTGGCGGGAATCCTGGCGACAGCCAAAGGGATCAATTCTGATCTGGCATTGTTCCAGGAAGTGGATCAAGAGGGGGATCGTTCACAGCACGTCGATGAAGTTGCCGGCTTGCAGCAGGGCTTGGCGGATTACAGCAACGTTTATGCGCAAAACTATGATTCAGCCTATCTTTTTTATCCCATCACTGATCCAATCGGAAAGGCAAAATCCGGACTGCTGACCTTTGCCAAAGCAGCAATTACTGAGAGTACCCGTTATTCGCTGCCAATTGATACGGATTTCAACAAATTTTTCGATTTAGACCGAGCGTTTTCCGCAACTTCGATCCCGGTAACAGACGGGCGCACACTGACTTTAATCAATCTGCATATGTCGGCTTTTACCAAAAACCGTGACGTTCGCCAGGCACAGCTGGACAAATTATTCGGTTTTATGAAGCAGGAATATGAAAATGGTCATCATGTGATTGTCGGTGGAGATTTCAATCATGATATGCTGGGCAACAGTCCCGAAGTATTCGGTACTCAAACAGAGCCTTTCAACTGGACACATCCGTTTCCGGCAGATCAGCTGCCGGCGCATTTTCGAGTAGCAACTGACGGATTGGCCGCTGTCAAAGTGCCTTCTGTCCGGAGAAACAATGAGCCCTATAAAGAGGGGGAATCTTTTGTTTCTTTGGTTGACGGGTTTTTAGTGTCTGACAATGTGACCGTTGAGAAAGTGGCGGTCCATAATCAGCAGTTTGCCAATTCGGACCACAATCCGATTGTCATGACATTCAAATTGAACTGAAAAAAGGCTTCGGACCGTCACGATCCGAAGCCTTTTTTGATCTTGCCGTTTCATATTTGCTAAGCAGGAGCAGTGATTGGACCGGTAGGAATCGTAAATCCGGCTTGTGTCAGTGCATCGATGGAAGCAGCCAAAAATTCTTCTTTCAAGGATCCTTGACTGCCGTTGACCGCATAAAAGGTCGTGCGGATCACATAATTGCCGCCACCGATATCCACCAAGCCGAAAACAGCAGGGGGCGTGGTGATTTTCGGCTGCTCAGCCTCCGCTAGTTGCCCATTGATTTTTTCGACGACTTCGCGAATTTTGTCCAAGCCTTCCGCCGGCAGAATGCGGACATCGACGATTACTTGCATATCTGCCCGAGAATTGTTGCTGATTGTCGTGATATTGCGATTGGGAATGAAATGGACGGTGCCGTTCAGAGACCGCAGCTCCAGCGTTCGAATCCCGACAGCAATCACGGTGCCTTCGATCCCCAGATTCTGCAGCACGACATAATCACCGACGTCTACCTGCTGTTCCAAGATAATGAAAAAACCGGTGATGATATCATTCATAAAACCTTGTGCCCCAAGCCCGATAGCCAGACCGGCGATCCCGGCACCGGCCAAAAGTGAACCCACGGGAACCCCTAGTGTCGAGAGGATAGAATAGACGAAGAAAAAGCCTAAAGTATAATGAACTACATTTCGCAGCAAAGTGTGAATCGTGCGCACCCGGCCTTCATTTGAACGATCCCGCTTTTGATAGGAGTGGTAACTGCGATCTACTAGAAAATCGCCGACTTTAAACAGCACAGCAAACAGCAAAAGCAAAAAGAGGAACATCATCCCTTTTTGGATAGCAGAGCCGGCAATAGCTTCCCAATCGATGTTGGACCACCAACGCTGCAGCGCATTTAGCTGTTTGGCAGCAGGTTCGGTTATCTTTGAACCGGTTGAATCGGTTGTACTGTTTTCAACCAGCAGTCGTATTGAGTTCATAGTAAAAATATCCTCCCATGATCAGTCTAAAAGAGGCGGCAGGATGCCAACTGTCTCTTTTTTTCGATTGTTTCAATTGTATCAAAAAGCCGGTTCGCTGTCATAGATCACCTGTTATTCGGCAGTGAAAAGATGCGCAAAGTAGTCCAGAGTCCTTCGCATTTGCTCTGCAAAGTGCCCGCCAACTGATCTCAGTTTTTTCAGATGAGGTCTTGGACGCAAAAAAAAGTACCAGCGTTGCCGTCGCAGGCTTTCAAGCACAGCGAAGGGCACACTGGTACGGGTTTCAGCTTATTTTTGAGCAGCGTTGTTATCATCCACGATTTGTTCTTCCGCCTTGACCAAGGTCAGCGTCCGCTTAGCTTGCGGATCAGTCTGTTGGTGATAAGTAGCCGGTGTTTTAAAGCCGTATTCATTTCCTAAAATATATTTGGCGATGTGCAGTGTCCGATCACTGGAACGCTCCAGATTCGAACTGATGTCGATGAACAGGATACCGTCTGCTGCTCGGCCTTCACCGCGATTCATCAGGCGAATATACTTGTTGCGCAGAAGCTCTACCAGACGATTGACCTCTTGCTCCCGCTCCAGCATTTTCTGGGCCAGCTCGATATCGTCGTTTTCCAATACTTCCAATGCATCCCGGACATTTTTACGAACTTTGTCGAACAATAAGAGCAGATCTTCGTCAAACAGCAGCAAACTTTCTCGCGGCTTGGCCTCGATTCCCTTGCGTTTTTCCCGCGCCCGCTGTTTTTGCTCAACTTCACAGGCTTCTTCAACAAAATTTACAATATTTTTGCTGTGGTCCCCGATCCGTTCGAAGTCTTTGGTAAACTCCAACAGCATTGCCTGCTCCTGACTTTCAGTCGCAGAGAGCTCAAAAGTGGCTGCTTTGGCAAGAAAGTCAGTCAGTTCAACGTCAAACTTGTCGATAGCTTCCTCATACTGGTAAACATCATCTTTCAGTTCATCGCTGGGCTCGATGTAGTAATTTTTGGCCGCATCCAATGCCCGGATGACGTAAGAACCCATCTGGATCACTTCCGAGGAAGCTTGACGCAGCCCGATGGAAGGAGAGGTGTACAGGAAATCTTCGTTCAATTCCACTGGGCGGATTTCCAACGATTTTTCTTCTCCGGGGATGATCTTTTTCACCAAGCGTTCGATCTGCGGGATGAACCAGAACTGGATGCACAAATTGGTGACATTGAACATCCCGTGAGCAAAGGCAATCTGCATGCTGGGATTCAGACCCAGTACGCTTGTGACGGCGATCACTACCTGAGTGAAAGGCCCCAAAAGTAATGTGAAGATCACGGCACCCACCAAATTGAAAGTGACGTGAGCGGCAGCCGTCCGTTTAGCAGCGACACTTGCCCCCAAAGCGGCGATCACCGCAGTAATCGTCGTACCGATGTTGTCACCGAACAAGATCGGCAACGCTGCGGCCAATTCCACGCTTCCTTGGGCATACAGCTGCTGCAAGATTCCAATTGTGGCACTAGAGCTCTGCAAGACCATCGTCAACAAAGTCCCAATCCCGACCCCGAGAATCGGGTGATGGGAGACATCGATCATCAGCTGATTGAATTGCGGCAGTTCTTTCAGAGGTGCCATTGCACTGCCCATCAAAGTCAGACCAAAAAACAGACAGCCGAAACCGAATAAAATCTGACCGATATTCTGTAGGGATTTTCGCTTGAAAAAGAAAAGGAGCAACGAACCGATCCCGATAATCGGCAAGGCATAGGCACTTAAATTGAACCCGATGATAAAGGCTGTAACAGTGGTCCCCACATTGGCACCCATAATGACGCCGATTGCTTGACGCAAAGTCATAAATCCCGCCGAAACCAGGCCGACAGCGAGGACCGTGGTCCCTGAGCTGGACTGAATCAGGCCGGTAACGATAATTCCCGCTAAAACTGCTCGCAGCGGCGTCGAGGTGAAGCGGTTTAAAACCTCCCGTAGACGATCACCCGCTGCTTTTTGCAGCCCGTCTCCCATAAACTTGATCCCATACAAGAAGATCCCCAAACCACCTAAAAAAGTGAACAACATTTCTTGATAAGACATCTCTTACCCCCGGATATGTTTGATTTAGGACAGGCGTCCTTTTTTACAGCATTCATCGATAGCATACGGGAAAAAGCTTGAGTTGTAAACGTAATTTTCAGCTTACGGAAGCAAAAAAACAGCATTATCCTTGAAAAACCGCCTTTTTTTGATAACTGTTGTCGGAAAAGACTGGTCAGTCGGAAAACAGACAGCAAACAGGGGAGGCGAGGTCATTTAAAAAGCGGTACGAAAAAGCGGTATAACGCCCACTTTAAGGGCGCCATACCGCTTTACTAAAGGACGAAGCAGACGATAACCGGCTGTACCGCATTAGGTGGTGTCTAAGATCGCCGGTAACAGCTGGTTTGGTCTTTTTTTCACTGCAACTTGCGTCGTAACGGCTCAGCTTTGGGACCGCATAAGCTGTGCTTTACTTCTTGATTTCGGCAGGGTCACCCGCAAAAACCCCGCGTTCTTCGGAGCTTTCAAACGTGATCTGTTATCATCCGGCCTCAGGAAAGATGGACTCCTTTATCGACAAAAATCACTTCTCCGATTATCCCGCTGGATGCCGGACTGATCAAGAAAGCAGCAGCTTGGCCGACTTCTTCAATTGTCACGCCCACGTGGTCAGGTGTTCGTTCCTCTGAAAGCTGGATCAGTTTTTGATAATCTTGGACACCGGTCACCGCCAATGTTTTGATCGCACCGGCAGAAACACCGTTGACCCGAATCCCTTGAGGAGAAAGTTCTGCTGCCAGATAGCGAACTTCGGCTTCCAAAGCCGCTTTGGCAATCCCCATCATATTGTAGTTGGGAACGGCCCGCTCAGCCCCCAGATAACTCATAGTTACAATACCACTGTTGGGTGCCAGAATAGCTTTAGCATATTTGGTCACCGCAATCAGGGAATAAGCACTGATATCTTGAGCCAGGGCAAAGCCTTCTCGGCTGATGTTCAGGATATCACCGGAAAGATCTTCTTTGTTGGCATATGCAATCGCGTGGACGATACCGTGGATTTCCCCGGCATATTCACCGATTTTTTGGAAAGCGTCGTTAATACTTTCATCTGAGGAAGCATCACACTCTACCATAAAAGAATTTTCCGGAACCAATTTATCCAGCTGTTTTTTCATGCGTTCGTTCTGATAGGTATAAATAACTTCCGCGCCTTGTTCCATCAGCGCTTTGGCGCAACCCCATGCAATACTGCGTTTGTTGGCGACACCCATAACTACAACTTTTTTTTCCTGTAATAAGCTCATGCTGACACTCCTTGAATTAAGAATAATATAAGGCACTTCCGAAAAGGGCGGTGGCGGATAGTTTGGTTTTTCTACCGAAATCTTGGTCGCAAATGCACCGCAAAAGCTGTGTCATACTCCTTGATTTTCGTACGTAAGCAAAAAAACGAATCCCACCTGAGTTTCCGGACAGCTCCTAATTGCTGCTCAAAAAATAAAGGTTTTTTTGTTGCCTCTCCCATTATTAGATAAAAAGGTTTGATTGTCAAACTATTTTTTTGACAAAATTTTATTTAATGCGTAAAAGTTGCCGTAAAAATCGAGTTATGATATTTTGATAATCAAACTAAATAACGAATTAGTTTATCAGTGGTTGCCCAATGAATCAGGCAGTCCAATGATCTTTTTATAGAAAGGGGTTTGCCAAATGACGCAAATTATGAATACCGAAGAAATCAAAAAAGTGATTCCTAATCGTTTTCCTATCTATTATATGGACCAGGTGATCCGCCTGATCCCGGGTGAGACGATCACCGCAGTTAAAAATGTCACCATCAACGAGGATTTCATGCAGGGAAATACACCGGGCGATCCCCATATGCCGGGTACCTTGATCTTGGAAGCCCTGGCTCAGGCGGGCTCGATCCTAATTCTTAAATCGCCGCAATTTTCCGGTCAAACCGCTTATATCGGCGGGATTGAAAATGCCCACTTCATCAAAAAAGTCTCTGCCGGTGATGTTTTGCACCTGCAGTTTACGATCACGAAAATCAAGGGCAATGTCGGCCGTGCTGATGCTGTAGCTTCCGTAGCCGGGGAGACCAGAGCGGACTGCTGCTTTACCTTTATCGTGGGAGCCAAGTGAGAGAAGAAAGCTGTTGGTAAGATCAGAAAGCTGCACCAAGAAAAAGCCTGCCGACAGCAACAGGACACTATGATGAGACTATGACAATCAAAAACGGCGCCTGTTCCCAAATACATTCGGGACAGGCGCCGCTTTTCTGCTGTAATTATTTAGCTTCTTGGATGATGTTGATCTTATTGATCTTGACCTCTTTTTTCAACGTGGCATATTCGCCAAGGCTGTTGGGCTCATCTGTTTTTTCAGCGGTAGCGATTTTATCGACGGTTTCCATACCGTTGTCGATCACTTGGCCGAAAACAGTATATTGGCCGTCCAGTGCCGGCATACCACCTTTTTTGTAAGCTTCGATGATCGCCTCCGGATAATATTGTTTCGCAAGGCCGTCTGACTTATCCTCATCATTTTGGATAATGAAGAACTGGCTGCCGTTGGAGTTTGGATCCTGGCTGCGGGCCATCGCCAGAGCACCTCGGATGTTGTAAAGCTGATCGCTGGCTTCCAATTCAAATCCTTCGCCCCAGATACTTTCGCCACCGGTGCCGTCACCATTGGGATCGCCGCCTTGGATCATGAAATCTTCAACTGCACGATGGAATTTGGTCCCGTTATAATAGCCTTCCTTTGCATGGGTAACAAAGTTTTCAACAGCTTTTGGTGCAATTTTTGGAAACAGCTTGATTTTGATATTGCCGGCAGTCGTTTCCATTTCAACAACTGTTTCGTCAGCTGTGACCTTATCAGACAACTGCGGCAGCTCCAAGCTGTTCAGGTCAACAGAAGAAGAGCTGGTGGTTTGTTGCGTACTTTCAGATGATGACTTTTGCGAATCGGCGGAGTTGCCGCTGTTCCCGCAGGCGCCTAAAAAAAGCACTGCTGCCAAAGTAGTAAAACCTGTGATCAATCGATGTTGTTTCATTAGTGAATTCCTTTCTGTCGTAACATGTTCTTCGCCGAAAATCAGAATACGAGTCCCACGATACGTGTACTTTCCATAACAGAATAACAAATAAACAGCCGAATGACTATAGTCGAATGTGAACATTTTGTAAACCTTTTCTGATTTTTAGAGTAAAGGTGTAGACCAATTGACGCGCCAGTGCTATACTGAATTTGCTACTAAAATCGATTTCGAAATTTCCTTTCGCTGAGCAGATTCTGACGAAAGTGCAGAAAAAAGGGCGGCAGATTTTTTCGAAACGCTATTCAGGAGGATCATTTCATGGGTAAATTAGGTATTTCCATCTATCCGGAACGTTCAACATTCGAAAAGGACAAAGCCTACTTGGATCTGGCACATAAGTATGGCTTCAAACGCGTGTTTACCAGCTTGCTGCAGATCACAGGCGACAAAGAACAAGTCCTGGCAGACTTTAAAAAAGTTGTTGACTATGCGAATTCATTGGCTATGGAAGTGATGGTGGACATCAATCCGGCTTTATTTGAGCAACTGGAAATCTCCTATGATGACTTGTCATTCTTCGATAATATGGGGGCTTACGGCGTGCGTCTGGATGTTGGTTTTACCGGTGCAGAAGAAGCCCGCATGACTCGGAATCCGTATGGAATCAAAATCGAAATCAACATGTCTTCCGGAACCAATTATGTGGATAACATCATGAGCTATTCACCGAATACCAACAATCTGCTGGGTTCACATAACTTCTATCCGCATCGTTATTCCGGTTTGAGCTATGACCATTTTGTTTTCTGTTCTGAAAAGTTCCGCAAATACAACTTGAACACGATGGCTTTTGTCAATTCGCACGATGCGACATTCGGTCCTTGGCCGACACAAGACGGACTTTGCTCGTTGGAAGACCATCGCGATCTGGAGTTGGCAACACAAGTCAAACACTTGGTACTGACCGGCTTGATCGATGATATTTCGATCGGCAATGCCTATGCTTCCGAAGCAGAGCTGGCTGCGATGGCAGAGGCCTTCAACGCTGAATATCCGACTTTGAAAGTAGTGCCGGAAGCAGACATCACCGAAGACGAACGTATTTGTCTCTTTGACAATCTCCACAGCTATCGTGGGGACCGTTCCGAGTATATCCTGCGGTCCACAATGACGCGGGTCTATTACAAAGACAAACCGTTTCCGGCTCACAATACCCGAGAGATCACCCGCGGGGATGTTTTGATCGATAACGTTGCTTACGGTCAATACAAAGGCGAAACCCAGATTGCGTTGAAAGAAATGAAAAATGACGGCCGCGTCAATGTGGTTGGCCGTATTTCCGACGATGAACTGTTCCTGCTTGGCTTCTTGAAACCATGGTCCAGCTTCAAATTGAAAGAAAGCAAATAAAAGTTGACTTGCTGCCGCTTCTCCATCGTGAGGAGCGGTTTTTTGGTGCTGCCTCTCAGAAGATCCGAAGAAAATAGTAAGAGATAAGCGGATTGTTTACATAATGCAATTATGGTTTCAGGGGCCTCGCAGCTTGAAAAACAGCTGCAAAATGCAGGGGGTGATGTGATACAATAACGAAAGAAGTTCTTTTTTGAGTTCCTGTCAAGACTTTCAAAGAAGGGGGGGGTATGGTGTTTGCAGCTATTGATGAGCTGTCTTTGGATCAGTTGTATTTAGATCAGGGGAAAGTTGAAAAAAACAGAAAATTACTGTTGGCCTCTGACTTTCAAGGATATCCTCCCATCGAGGTCTATGAACTTTTTCCCGGCCGTCTGACTATTTTGGATGGCAACAGCCGCTGTTTTCTTTTGCATGAAGCCGGGATTAAAAAGATTAATGTGACTTTTGCGCCTGTCGAAGAGATCGAAACACCGATCATGCGGCCGCTATATGAGGCTTGTGTCCGCTGGTGTCAAAAATCAGATCTCTTTCATATCCATGATTTATCTGCACGGATCGTTCCAACTGAGGTGTTCATGGAGAAGTGGGTCCGACGCTGTCAAGAAATGATGGTGCTGCTGACTGCCTGTCAAGATGATCCGGTTCTTGATCACACCTTTAAAACTGCTTTGGCAGCAGGCAAGGAACCGGTAGCTCTCTCAGCAGCAGGCAAGCTTTTGTTTGATGAGGCAATATACAGTAATAATGAAAAAGAGGGGCGGGATCGTATAGCTGATGAATGAAAAGGAGATTTTATTAAATTTGAGCCGTTTACAAGGAATTGCTCAAAGCGGTAAGACTTACGGCAAAGATATATACGATCAAGAGCGCTACCAGGAGTTGACCGAAGTAACCGAAAGTCTGATCCGACAACTGACTGTCTTAGACAATTCACAAATCAGCGTTTTTATGACGGCAGATGAAGGATATGCCACCCCCAAGGTCGATATTCGAGCTGTTGTTTTTAATGAACAGGACCGACTGCTGCTGGTGAAAGAGAAAAGTGAAGAGAAATGGGCCCTTCCCGGAGGCTGGGGAGATATCGGTTATTCCCCTTTTGAGGTTGCTGAAAAAGAGACTCGGGAAGAAGCCGGAATTAACGTAACGGCACAACAGCTCATGGCGGTGCGGGACATGTCCAAACACGACTACCCCTATCGACTGACCTACGTCTACAAGTTTTTTATCTATTGCCGTTCAGAAGGCGGAGTACCCCTTCCCGGAATTGAGACCGCTGACGCCCGCTTTTTTAACTTTGATGAAATTAAGGAAACAGACTTGTCGTTGGCACGCAATTCGTTAAAAGATATCCGGATGGCATTTGACTATCACGATACGCCGTTTTCGACGATTTGTGATTGAGGGACGAACGAAAAAGTATCGATATAAGGGAGAAAAGTAAATGAAATGGTTTATACGAAGCGCAGTGGTGATCCTGGTGTTGGCAGCTGCCGGGCTCGTTTTCGCCGGGAATTATTTTTATCAGTATGCTTTTGTGCCGGCGCCGAAAGACTTTTTAGCAGACGAAGAACCTGTCGACTCCGGAAAAGTCGATCCGGCACAAAGCTGGTTTACCGGAGAGACCAGGAGCCGCTGGCAGATCACTTCTGATGACGGCTTACGTTTATCGGCAATCTATCTGCCGGCTGCTGATCCGCAACAAAAGACGGCCATCCTGGCTCATGGATACATGGGCAATGCGGAAACTATGTGGCAATTTGCTCATATGTATCATGAATTAGGATATGATGTGCTGGTACCGGATGCTCGCGGACACGGAGAAAGTGAAGGAAATTATATTGGCTTCGGCTGGCCTGAGCGTAAGGATTATTTAAAGTGGATCGATAAGGTGCTGCTTGAAAAGGGGCAGAAGGAGAAAGTCACTTTGTATGGAATCAGCATGGGCGGGGCTACCGTGATGAATACCAGCGGCGAGCAGCTTCCGGACAATGTTTTTGCCATCATAGAAGACTGCGGTTATGCCAGTATCAAGGATGAGTTGATCTATCAATACAAGGAATTGTTCGATCTGCCGACATTTCCGGTGATCCAAATGACTAATCTGGTCACCAGGCTGCGAGCCGGTTTCTTTTTTACGGACGGTGATGTCCGCCAACAATTGGCAAAAAACAAGACACCAATCCTCTTTATTCATGGGACCGCGGATACCTTTGTTCCTTTCTCGATGTTGGATGAAGTCTATGCAGCAACTGATGCCCCCAAAGAACGCTGGGAAGTCTCGGGAGCGGAACACGCAAAGAGTTATTCCGTTGATCCCAAAAAATACAGCGACAAAGTCAAGTCCTTCCTAAAAGCTTATGAATAGAGGGAAATCGATGAATTATCAGATCAAAAAAATGACCCGACCAGAAGCTCTGGAGTATCTGAATTGGCAATACCCGGAACCGTATACATTTTATAATATACCCGCTGCCGCTCTTGAGGAGTGCCTTGCTGAAATCATGGATCCCGACAGTGGAACAGACTATTACGCAGTTTATTTGGAAAAAGTTTATTACGGTATTTTCTGTTTCAAGCTTGATAAAGCGGGTCTTGAATTGGGGTTGGGAATTCGGCCGGAGGAATGTGGGAAACATAACGGTCGTCGCTTTACTTTGGCCGTTGTCGACTATCTTCGGCGAAATCTTTCTTACAAAGGACGGATCTGGCTGCGCGTAGCCGACTTCAATGAGCGGGCGCAACGGACCTATGAGAGCGCTGGCTTCAAGCCTTTTGATCAGCAGCTGGCCTTCAGCTGGGAGGGATTAGTCAATTTTATTCATATGGAGTGGACGGCATCGTAGCTTCGCGCTCTTTTGGAAGTAAGAGAAAAAAATGAGCAGATTCGGAAATTATTTTGCAATGCATCAAATGTAAATGAGGTATCGGGAATGAATGAACGCCGAAATAGACGAAACTGGCTGACTGGTCTCTTGGTTTTTATACTTATTTTCGCTGTCGGTTTCGGCTATCCAAAGCTTCAAAAGCAGCTGGAAGACTGCGCACAAGCTACTGCAGCAAAAAAGCTGGCAGCTCTGACAAAGCAGCTCCAGAAAAATGGTACAATCAGTGCACGGATCGCGGAATTGTCGTTGGAAGGTGGTTTTATCTCGCCTGACTGCACTCGGGAAGCCATTGAAAAATTAATGACCGAAGTCAAGCAGGTCGAAACTGCTGCAGCTGAGCTGAGTACAGGAAAACAGCGGCCTTCTTCTGCACCTCGACTTGGTGAAGCGCCGCTGAAAAAACTGTCTGTAATGAAAGAAAAACTCCTGATTCAAAGTGCAGTGAACAGCCTTTATGACTACGAGAGCGGTCCGGTGTTTAAGGGATCAAAGGTGGATATTGAAAAACCGTTGAACCTGATGACCTCAGATGACAGTGGCATCCGGAAGATCAATCGATTACTGGACCCGCTCCCTGAGGATGAATGGAAGCGGGCTGTTCAAAATGCCGTTGAGAATGTCGAACAGCAGTTGGACTTAAATCGCATAATCGACAATCAGCTTCAAGAATTACAGGTCCGCTTTGGAGCCGGTGCAACGAACATGACAAAAGAAACCCAAGAGCTGATTCAGATGCTGATCAACAAGGTTAAAACATCCTGGTATCGAGATTCACATCAGGAAAGATTTGATGAACTGCAAAAAAAGATGCCTGTGAAACCTTAGGCTGTATCTGGAGCATCGTGGGGAAGACCTTCCGAAAAATCCAAGCCAAACGTGCAGTTTACCTGGTGCTGAAGGAGTTCACCTACGCGGAGGAAAGGAGCGGTAAAGCTACTGCTGGCGGTTTCAGACAAACCTGAGATACACTAAGACTAATGATAAGGAATGAAGTAAATTGAAGATAACAGTTTTAGACGGCTATGCCTTGAATCCCGGTGATCTCACTTGGCAGGAATTTGCTGCTTTGGGTGACTTTACTTTATTTGACCGTACACCACCGACAGATACTGAAGAAATTATCCGAAGAATCGGCGACAGCGACGTCATCCTCCTGAACAAAGTTCCGGTAACGGCTACAATTGTTTCTGCCTGCCCCCGGCTGAAATACATTGGTGTCCTGGCAACCGGCTACAATGTGGTGGATTTGGAAGCATGCCGCAATGCCGAAATTACTGTTACCAATATTCCAACTTACGGAACAGATGCCGTTGCACAATTTACTTTTGCGCTCTTGCTTGAGATCTGTTCGCAGGTCGGCCTTCACAGTGATTCGGTCCATAAAGGCGATTGGCAGCACTCACCTGACTTTACTTACTGGCTGCGTCCTTTGACAGAGCTTCGGGGAAAACGATTGGGTTTAGTAGGGTATGGAGCAATCGCTCAGGCAGTAGCAGAAATTGCCCATGCCTTTAAAATGGAAGTGGTCTATTGGAATCATCGACCAAAAGAACCACAGGCAGACTGGATACGCCAGGTGGAGATGGCGGAACTGTTGGCAGAATCAGATATCATCAGTCTGCATGTGCCCTTGTTTCCGGAAACCGAAAAAATCATTGATGGGGCCGCACTGTCCCGTATGAAAAAAGGCAGCATCCTCCTGAATACATCCCGCGGCGGTCTCTTGGACGAAGAAGCAGTTGCCAATGCATTGGCCAGTGGCAGTTTGGCAGCTTGTGGTGTTGATGTGGCGAGCACAGAACCGATTCGAGCAGATAATCCACTGCTGCATGCTGAAAATTGTTGGATCACGCCTCATATCGCATGGGCTCCCACCGAAACGCGAGAGCGGTTGATGGCGATCGCTTATCAGAATCTGACAGCCTTTTTGAGAGGGAACCCGCAAAATGTGGTCTCTTGAGAAAATTCGTTGAAAATAGGGTGTACTGGAAAGCTCCTGTGGGTTAAATTATTTTGAATACCTGCTGAAACCAAAGAGTAAAACGTGACTTATGCAGGACATAAGTGAGTATTTGCAATGCGAATTGCGGGAAATTGAACAATTAATCTGCTGTTGCGGGTTTCAGACACGCCTGAATTCTTTCTTAAAGATTTATCTATTCTTAGACAATGGACAAACGCTGTTTTGATAGGTACAATAGGAAGGACGCTTTACAGAGTTTTGTGAAAAGAAATGGAGGACAAACAATGTCCATGTTTTTAGATCAGGTAACCATCGACGTCAAAGCCGGTAAGGGCGGCGACGGGATGGTAGCCTTCAGACGGGAAAAATATGTTCCCGACGGTGGTCCGGCCGGCGGTGACGGCGGGCGCGGCGGAGATGTCGTTTTAGTAGTTGAAGAAGGTCTGCGCACACTGATGGATTTTCGTTACAATCGTCATTTTCGTGCCCATCCCGGTGAAAACGGAATGAGCAAAGGGATGCACGGTCGTGGTTCGGAAGATACTTTTGTTAAAGTTCCTCCCGGCACGACAGTTCGTGATGCAGATACAGGTGCATTACTGGGCGATCTTATTGAAAATGGCCAGACCCTGGTGGTAGCAAAAGGGGGCCGTGGCGGACGGGGCAACACCCGCTTTGCTTCGCCGCGAAATCCGGCGCCGGAAATCGCAGAAAACGGCGAACCGGGACAAGAACGGCGCATTGAATTGGAATTAAAAGTTTTGGCTGATGTCGGTCTGGTGGGCTTTCCTTCAGTCGGCAAGTCAACTTTATTGTCGGTGATTTCCGCGGCCCGTCCCAAAATCGGTGCCTATCATTTTACGACTCTGGTACCAAATCTGGGGATGGTGAGTACTTCTGACAACCGCAGCTTTGTGGTGGCAGATTTGCCGGGATTGATCGAAGGGGCCTCTCAAGGTGTCGGTTTGGGGACACAGTTTCTGCGGCACATCGAGCGTACGAGAGTCATTCTTCATGTAATCGACATGAGCGGAATGGAAGGGCGTGATCCTTACGAAGATTATCTGGCAATCAACAAAGAGCTGGGAGAACATAACCTGCGTTTGTTGGAACGCCCTCAGATCATCGTAGCCAATAAGATGGACATGCCGAATTCCGAAGAAAATCTCGCTCGTTTCAAAGAGGAACTGGCGAAAGAGCAAACAGATGAATTTGCGGATGAGCCCCTGATTTTTGCGATTTCTGCAGTGACCAGAAAAGGCCTGGACAACTTGTTGAACGCTACAGCTGACCTGTTGGAAAAAACACCGGAATTTCCATTATATGAAGACGAGGAACTGGAGGAAGAAGCAGTACACTATGGCTTCACTTCCGACGAACCGGAATTTGCTATTGATCGGGAACCGGATGCTACCTGGGTATTGAGTGGACCGAAAATCGAGAAACTGTTCCAGATGACCAACTTTGCCCACGACGAAACGGTAATGCGTTTTGCGCGGCAACTGCGCTCACTTGGTGTTGACGAAGCTTTGCGGGCCCGGGGCGCCAAAGACGGCGACATCGTACGGATCGGTAATTTCGAGTTTGAGTTTGTGGAATAACATCAAATAGCTAAAAAGCACTTCTCAAGTTGACTTGAGAGGTGCTTTTTCTTTTGCCGGCAATTGTAAACTGAATTCATGCCGTAGTTTCCTAACGCCCTCAGATGTGATTGAAAACCGCGAACCCACCTGGATGATTGAGAGCACGAAACGGAGCATTTGGCAAGAAACCCGCAAAAGCCCGAATCTTTTTCAATCCTGGCGGTTATTGGTAAAATGAAATAAATGGAATCATCAAAAACAAATATCGGAGGAAGAAAAAATGACCAAACGTGTGATCGTAATGAACTTTGAGGTGGAATCCCAAGCGTATCAAGGTTTTTCTGAGCTGAAAAAGCTGGCAGCTGAAGGACAGATCAAAGGGGAGCAAATGGCAGTAGTGACCCATTCAAATGATGGTCAGCATAAATTCAAAGTAGAAGACTTTATTGATTTTACAGGAAGTAATAAAACTTCTACCGGTGGGCTGATCGGCATGCTAGTGGGAATTCTGGTCGGTCCGTTGACGATGCTTTTGGGCTGGGTAGGAGGCAGTATGATCGGGGCGACCCAAGATGCCAAAGAGATCAAAAATGCTCGGAATATCTTTGAATTTCTGGTTTCCGATATCGCCGAGGGGCAAACCGGGCTGATTTTAATCGCTGAAGAAGAGGACAATCGCCCAATCAACGAAGTCATCATTAACCAGCTGCGAGGGGGGATCAGCCGTTTTGATTACGACGAAGTAGAAGCAGAAATCAAAAAAGCCCAACAAGTGGAAACCGATACGAGAAACAACGCTAAAAAAGCTTGGCAGAAACAACATGATGAATCACAAGAAAATGGCAATGATGCAGACCCCACGGTAAAGGACTGACAGAGTCCGGAAAAGAATGCTATACTGATGACTGGCAAAAAGCAGTTTTCCAGCAGTGCGCGACAAAAAATCAGTCTAAGATTCAGATACTCTCAGATTTTTTACCGTCGGCTTGCCATTAACTGCGCCCAGTTTAACAGAAAGTCAGGAAGAACACTCATGGAAATCGAATTTTTAGGAACCGGGGCCGGTGTACCGGCCAAGCATCGAAATGTGACCGGAATAGCTTTAAAATTATTGGATGAACGCAATGCCGTCTGGTTGTTTGATTGCGGTGAGGGTACTCAGATGCAGATTCTTCGTTCAACGATCCGCCCTCGGAAAATTGAAAAGATCTTCATTACTCACCTGCACGGCGATCATATTTTCGGACTGCCGGGATTGATTTCGAGCCGTTCGTTTCAGGGCGGAACCGAAGCCCTGGAAATATACGGTCCCAAAGGCGTGCGGGATTTTGTCCAGATGGCCCTCAGAGTTTCTCAGACCCGTCTGTCTTATGTGTTGAAGTTTCATGAAATTACTGAAGGCGGCGTCATCTTTGAAGACAAGCAGTTCAAGGTCGTCTGCGAAAAACTCGATCATGGGATCACCAGCTTCGGCTACCGAGTGGAAGAAGCCGACCACGAAGGTGAATTACAGGCAGACAAGCTGATTGCGGCCGGCGTCAAGCCCGGTCCGCTGTTTGGGCGTCTGAAAAAGGGTGAGTCCGTCACGTTGCCGGATGGTCGAGTGATCAACGGCCTGGACTTCGTGGGTGAAAAACGCCAGGGACGTGTGGTCACTATCCTGGGAGATACCCGTTTCAGTGGAGCTTCTGTCCGCTTGGCAGAACATGCTGACATCTTGGTCCACGAAAGCACCTTCAACAAAAACGAAGCCAAAATGGCCAAAGCCTATTATCATTCCACGACAGAACAGGCGGCCCGAGTGGCTGAACAGGCCGGCGTCCGACAGCTGTTGTTGACGCATATTTCGGCCCGCTATCTGGCTAAAGACGCAGCAGAATTGGAAAAAGAAGCACAGACGGTCTTTCACAACAGTCGGGTCGTCAAAGATTTCGACGTCGTAGAAGTTCCCTTCAGCTAGTTTCATGAAGAAAGTGAGGATGTTGACATGGATTTACAGGATAAAGTTGTGTTAGTGACCGGCGGCTCGGCAGGTCTGGGGGAACAGATTTGTTACGCGGCAGCTGAAAAAGGGGCAATTGTTGTCACTTGCGCCCGCCGCATCAATCTTATCGGTCAGGTCAAGGAAAGGTGTGCCGAACTCAGCGGAAAAGAAGCCTACGCATTTCAATTGGATGTCGCTGATCCTACCAGCGTCGACAGTCTTATGGAAAAAGTTGCGACTGAAGTAGGGCCGGTGGATGTATTGGTTAACAATGCCGGCTTTGGGATTTTTGAAAATTTCGCCGAATTTGAGCCGACCGATATCTTTAAAATGTTTGAAGTCAATGTTCTGGGGATGATGGTCCTGACCCAAAAAGTTGTAATCAACATGATTGAAAACCAGCGTCCGGGACACATCGTCAATATTGCTTCAATGGCAGGAAAAATGGCAACGCCCAAATCCAGCGTCTATTCAGCGACGAAATTTGCAGTGCTTGGTTTTTCCAATGCGCTGCGTTTGGAATTGAAACCGGCAGCTATTGAGGTCACAACCGTCAATCCCGGGCCGGTGAAAACCGAATTTTTTGATAAAGCCGATCCTTCGGGAAATTACTTGAAGACATTGGGAAATCATGTGTTGGATCCCCAAAAACTGGCAAGAAAAATCCTACGTGGGGTTGAACATCCAAAAAGAGAAATCAATGCACCAGCATATATGGAAGCGGCAGCCAGATTTTATACGCTGTTTCCTAGAGTGGGCGATTTGCTGGCAGGCGGGTTGTTCAATAAAAAATAGCCGCGTGAATTGCTGCTGCTGGCGTTTTCAGCCACACCCTAATTAAAGACAGATGCTATCGGGAAAGAGCAGCTCATCGTTTTGATCCTGTGCAACCAATGAAACAGCTTTGTTCCATTTGCGAGCAAAGCTGTTCTTTTGCTTAAATTTTTCACACCGGGCAAGATTTACCGACTGGATTCTTTTCAGAAGGTTGCAGCTTTGCTATAATTATCCAGTTGGGAGTGATCATGTGCGCAAGGCAAGATACAAATGGAAACTGCCGTTGGAAACGTCCTATTCGGCAGAATTTCACGAATTAATCAAACAACAGGGATTTTCAGAAACCGTTGCTGCGATCTTGTGGCAGCGAAAGATCCGCACAGCGGAAGCGTTGGAACATTTTATGAATCCGCAATTGACTGATCTTTATGATCCTTTTTTATTTTATGGCATGGAAAAAGTCATCGCTCGGCTGCAAGACGCCGTTGAAAACGGTGAACGAATCCTGGTTTACGGTGATTATGATGCAGACGGAATCACCAGTGCGACGATTATGAAAGAAGCCTTGGAGCTGTTAGGAGCGGATGTAACTGTTTATCTGCCCAATCGTTTTACAGACGGCTATGGCCCGAATCAAAAAGTGTATCAAGAG
The DNA here is from genome assembly GCA_027692465.1 of Enterococcaceae bacterium OF42-14pH9A. Taxonomy (GTDB): domain Bacteria; phylum Bacillota; class Bacilli; order Lactobacillales; family Enterococcaceae; genus Enterococcus_C. Next base: position 679,643 of record JAQEYU010000001.1, read on the forward strand.
ATGATCGAAAGCGGTATTCAGCTGATTGTGACCGTAGACAACGGTGTCTCCGGTCACGAGGCAATCACTTACGCCAACAGCGTGGGAGTGGATGTTATCGTAACAGATCACCACGAACTGCCGGCTGAGCTGCCGGATGCGTACGGAATTATCCATCCACGTCATCCTAAGGGAAACTATCCTTTTGGCGATTTGGCGGGAGTCGGAGTCGCCTTCAAAGTCGCCTGTGCTCTTTTGGATGAGGTCCCTTTAGAATTTCTGGATCTGGTTGCTATTGGGACAATTGCCGATATGGTTTCCTTGACTGATGAAAATCGAGCGCTGGTGACCATTGGCTTACAGATCATCAAACAAACCGAACGAATCGGCTTGCAGGAGCTTTTCAAAGCGGCCCAAAGCAAGATTACCGAAGTTGACGAAACGATGATCGGGTTTGCGATCAGTCCCCGCTTGAATGCGGTCGGCCGTTTGGGAGACCCGAATCCGGCGGTCACCTTGATGACCACTTTTGATGAAGTCGAGGCACAGCAGTTGGCCGCAAAGCTGGATCAGATCAATGAAGAGCGAAAAACGCTGGTTGCTGCCATTACCGAAGAAGCACAGCAATTGTTGGATCCTGCAAGTCCGATCAACCTGGTCGCCGCTCCCGGTTGGCACGAAGGGGTCCTTGGAATCGTTGCCGGCAGGCTCTTGCGTAATACCGGAAAACCAACCATCGTCATGACCGTAAAAGAAGACGGTATCGCAAAAGGTTCCGGACGCAGTATCGAAGCATTGAATCTGTACGAAATGTTGAATGGAATGCGGGACTTGTTCACCAGTTTTGGCGGACATCAAGCAGCTGTCGGGCTGAGTCTCCCGGAAGAGAACCTTTCGTTGTTGAAAAAAAGAATGACTGATTATCTGTCAGACAATGAGATCGATCTCAAATCCGGGGAGGAACTGGTGATTGACGAGGTTCTGACCGTCAGTGAAGCAACTCTGTCTTTTGTTGAAGAGCTTCGGAAAATCGCCCCCTTCGGCACAGATAATCCAGTTCCCCGTTTTGCTGTCAAGGCCGAGGGGACAACTGTGCTGCGGCAAATCGGTGCCAATCAGCAGCATTTAAAGTTGGCTGTTCAAGACGCTTCGACAACGGAAGCTTTGGATGTGATCGGTTTTGATTTCGGTAATGAGATCGATGAATTTCGCGGTGAGCACTTCACGATTGTCGGTGAATTAGCAATCAACGAATGGAACGGAAATAAGAAGCCGCAGATGCAGCTGTTGGATTTTCAAGTTAATGGCGTTCAGCTCTTTGACTTGCGGGCCAAAAAAAATCGACGTCTGTTTAATCCGACCACCGAAACATTGCTGATTTCTTTTGAAAAGTCTGTATCGACAAAAAATCAGTCGGATGCGGCATCCATTCACTACTACCAGGATCCGGAGCATCTGCAGGCGAGTATTTCAGAGATGCAATACACAGAGATTGCTTTTCTGGATTGTCCGGAAGATCCGACAGTGATTAAAGAAATCACCCGGATAACAGACATCAAACGAATCCTGCTGTTGTTGCAGGCAGATGATGATGCATATCTTGACGGAATCGGCACTCGGGAACAGTATGCCCGGTTGTTCAAACTGATCGCCCTTCAAAATCGTATCGATGTCCGCAACAAACTGCCGCAGATTGCACAATATCTGCAGGTTCCGCAAAAACTGCTTATTTTTATGATCCAGGTGTTTTTCGAGTTGGAATTTGTTACAATAAGCGATGGTGTTTTGGAGCCGGCAGCTGTTGAGACGAAAAAACCGCTGGATTCCAGTACTATCTATCAGCGCAGACTCAAGAAAATAAAAAGTGAAGAATTTTTACTGTTGAGCGATCCTGCGGTATTGAAAGCATGGTTAACGGATTAATATCCTTTATTGTGCTTCGAAGCACAATAAAGGATATCGTTTCGCTCATCTGAAAATTAGGAGGAAACAACATGGATTTGAAAGATTATATTGCCAGCATTCCCGACTATCCCCAAAAAGGAATTGTTTTTCGGGATATTTCCCCTTTGATGGCGGATGGCTTGGCCTATCGGGAAGCTACCAAACAAATCGTAGACTATGCAAAGGAAAAAGGAATCGATATGGTAGTTGGACCGGAAGCACGAGGATTCATTGTGGGCTGTCCGGTGGCTTATGAATTGGGGGTCGGGTTTGCACCTGTCCGTAAACCTGGAAAGCTTCCTCGTGAGACCATCTCAGTCTCATATGAGTTGGAGTACGGGACCGACACCTTGACCCTGCATGCCGATGCGATCAAGCCAGGCCAAAAAGTTTTGGTCTGCGATGATCTGTTGGCCACCGGTGGAACTGTCAAAGCGACTATTGAATTGGTTGAAAAGCTCGGCGGGGTCGTTGTCGGCTGTGCCTTCCTGATTGAATTAAAAGAACTTCACGGCCGCGACAAGATCGCGAATTACGAAATCAAAACATTGATGGACTATTAGGATATGTCTGGAAATACCGGTGAGCTTCAGATTTTAGTGAACTTTTTGCCAAAAGCAAGGCGTGAAGCGCAGTGTATCTGATGCTAAAGTTACGCACTTACAATCCGGATTGCGGTGAAAAAGCCAACATCACTGTCGCTGGCATTTTGGGAAATGCTCTGAATTTGAGTGCAAACCTGATCGATTAGCATCTTTGCACCTGAAACCGTCTACTAAGGAGTGAAGTTGTCGACTGCTATGCTGATTTGAGCGTGCAGAAGAGTATTAGCTGATGAAAAAAGCTGCCTCCATGGATCTTTTCAGATCTGTGGCGACAGCTTTTTTGGCTAGTTCATCAAATGTGCTCATTCGGATCTTTAATGGCAAGTTGCTTTCTATTGCTCTCAATGAGCAAGATGGGCCCGGAAATGTCAGTAGTGTTGCGTGCTTTACGCCTCAATTCACAGCCGCTATCAATATACATAAGCCGCGTTTATGACGCAGCTTGCGGTGAACAAGACAATAATATCTTCCGCAGGCGTTTTTGGATACGGTCAAAGCTACAAAATAAAAATCCGTCAACTGCGACACAAAGAAAGGCAGTTGGCGGATTCCTCCTGTTTTATGAACAATTTAACCGTTTATTTAGGCCGTGTCTGAAAACTCTGGGGGGATCCAGATTTTTGCGGACCTGCCGAAATCAAGGAGTAAAGCGCAGCTTATGTGGTGCAAAGCTGCGCATTTACGAGTAGATTGCGGTGAAAAGGACCAAAATATCTGCTGTTGGAGTTTTCAGACACGCCCTAAGCTTCAATCAAAACTTTCCGCCGTGAGGGTAGCTGACGGTTCGATTTTGCTGACGTTCTGCTTGTCGGACTTTTTTATCATCCCAAAGCGTGAACCACAAGAAGAACAGTGGTACAAAAATCAGAGCAGCCAGTGCCGCACCATAATTCACCACTACAAAACTGATCAATAATCCCAAGCCCACCAATGCAATATTACGAATTCCGTTCATTCCAGTCACCTCATTTAAAATATACGAACAAATGTTTGTATATTGATTATACGAATGTTTGTTCGGTTTGTAAAGTAAAAAAATAGAAATCCTCAAAATCAATTTGAAGATTTCCAAAAATTAGCCGATATGTGCACGGTAGAGCCCAACTACTTGTCCCAAAATGGTAACGTTGGGCAGAATAATGGGATCCATAAAATCATTTTCCGGCTGCAGTCGGATCTGATTTTTTTCCCGGAAAAATCGTTTACAGGTCGCTTCATTTTCATCCGTCATTGCAATAACGATATCCCCGTTCTGTGCATCCGGCTGTTTTCGCACGATGACCTGATCTCCGTCCAGAATGCCGATATTGATCATGCTTTCACCTTTGATAGTCAACATGAACAAGCCGCCGATATCGTTCGAGAGGTTCGGCGGGATCGGGAAGAAGTCAGATGCTTCTTCAACAGCCAAAATTGGTTCACCGGCTGTTACCACACCCAACATCGGGATCGATTCGTCTTTGATTCCGATTAAATCCAATCCGGAGCGGGTGAGCTCGATTGCTCGAGGTTTGGTAGGGTCACGCTGTAAAAGCCCCTTTTTTTCCAAACGGGAAAGATGACCATGGACCGTAGAAGTCGAAGAAAGATTTACTGCTTCGCCGATCTCTCTGACTGTCGGAGGATATCCTTTTTTGGCTACCCGTTCATGAATGAAGCGCAAGATCTCCTCTTGGCGGGAGTCGGTTCGTTTCGCCATGACTGCACCTACTTTCTTATTTAAGTCAAGTGTACCATAGGAAAAAAACGAAATCAAACAAATGTTCGGCCTTCTCGACAAGTTTGTTCGCTTTTTGTTCCCACAGATAGAGTCTCCGTCTTTATCGCGGTCAGCTTTTCTTTGTCAGGGGGCAACTAAAGAAAAACTTGACAGCAAAGGAAACTTCCTCGTTAATTATGCTGTAAATTTTGACGTTCTTAGTTTATGATAAAGAAGGTGGACCAAGGCAGTTCGTTCAAGAAAATATAGGGCAAATACGCTGCTGTCAAGACATCTATGGTTGAATCAAGGAGGTGGACAGATGCTGTCAAAAGAAAAAATGGCGCGAATCAATGAATTAGGTCGAAAGAAAAAGGCCGGCACATTGACTACAGCCGAGGAGAAGGAGCAGATACTGCTGCGTCAAGAGTACTTGGAAGCGTTTCGTTCAGGAATGCGTCACCATATCGAAGGGATGAAGGTCGTTGATCCGGAGGGTAACGATGTGACCCCGGACAAACTGAAACAGATTCAAAAGGAAAAAGGCCTCCATGGTCGGGAATAAATTTCTCGTCACAGAAGGATTGTTTTGCGTTAAAGAAGGTATAAAGGTATAATATACCTAAAAAAGATACAGGAGGAATTTGATTTGTTTGATAAAGTCGATCAATTAGGCGTCAACACCCTGCGTACACTGAGTATTGAGGCGATCCAAAAGGCGAATTCCGGGCATCCCGGCCTGCCGATGGGGGCAGCACCAATGGCTTACGCTTTATGGACCCGCCATCTGAAAATCAATCCTGCTACATCCCGTAATTGGGCTGACCGCGACCGTTTCGTTCTTTCAGCCGGACACGGATCGGCATTGTTGTACAGCCTGCTTCATTGTGCAGGTTACCAAGTCACTATTGATGATCTTAAAGGCTTCCGTCAATGGGGCAGCAAAACTCCCGGACACCCGGAAGTTGACCATACAGACGGTGTAGAAGCCACTACCGGTCCATTGGGCCAGGGGATCGCAATGGCAGTCGGTATGGCAATGGCAGAAGCACATCTGGCTGCCAAGTTCAATCGCACTGATTTTCCCGTGATTGACCATTATACCTATGCATTATGCGGTGACGGCGACTTGATGGAGGGTGTTTCCCAAGAAGCTTGTTCCATGGCCGGACACATGAAATTGGATAAACTCATTGTCTTGTATGATTCAAATGACATCTCTTTGGATGGTCCTACGTCTATGGCCTTCACAGAAAATGTCGGACAACGATTTGAAGCGTACGGCTGGCAGCATATTTTGGTCAAAGACGGCAACGACATGGAAGCTGTCAATAAAGCAATCGAAGCGGCGAAGGCAGAAACCGGAAAACCGACTTTGATTGAAGTAAAAACAGTGATCGGTTTCGGCGCACCAAATGAAGGTACTAACAAAGTTCACGGTGCACCGCTGGGAGCAGAAGGACTTGCGGCTGCTAAGAAAGTTTATGGTTGGGACTATCCTGATTTTACCGTCCCACAAGAGGCTGCCGAACGCTTTAAGGAAACTATCTTAGATCGCGGTGCAAAAGCACAAGCTGCATGGGAAGGAATGTTCGAGCGCTACAGTCTGGAATATCCGGAATTGGCTGCTGAATTTAAACATTCATTTGCCGGCAAGCTTCCTGAAAATTGGGATGCGCAACTACCGGTTTATGAGGAAGGCTCAAGTCAAGCGAGCCGCGTGTCCAGCAAGGAAATGATTCAAGCAATTTCACAAGCAGTACCAAATTTCTGGGGCGGCTCTGCTGACCTGTCTTCTTCAAACAACACGATGGTGGCTGCTGAAAAAGCCTTTGAACCCGGCAATTACGACGGTCGCAATATCTGGTTCGGTGTTCGCGAATTTGCGATGGCTGCTGCTATGAACGGTATTCAGCTTCACGGTGGGACGCGTGTGTACGGCGGTACATTCTTTGTCTTTACCGATTACCTGCGTCCGGCATTGCGCTTATCAGCAATCCAGCACGTTCCGGTTACTTACGTTTTGACCCACGATTCCGTTGCGGTAGGAGAAGACGGCCCGACGCACGAACCAATCGAGCAATTGGCCAGTCTGCGTTGCATGCCGAATGTCCATGTAATCCGTCCGGCTGACGGCAACGAAACACGGGCAGCTTGGAAAATCGCTATGACTTCCGAAAAAGCACCAACTGTCCTGGTGCTGAGCCGCCAAAATCTGCCCGTACTTCCTGGTACAGCTGAGCAGGCGGAGGAAAATGTTGCCAAAGGTGGTTACATCTTGTCGGCAGCAAATGGAGAAACGCCGGAAGGAATCCTGATTGCTACGGGTTCTGAAGTCGGATTGGCCTTTGAAGCACAAAAAGCTTTGGCTGAACAAGGAATTGATGTTTCCGTTGTTTCAATCCCAAGTTTCGACTTGTTTGAAGCACAGGGGGAAGATTATAAAGAAGCCGTTCTGCCAAAAGCGGTGACTAAGCGAGTTGCTGTTGAAGCAGCCGCTTCCTTCGGTTGGGAGAAATATATCGGTACTGCCGGAAAAGTCATTGCTATTGACCATTTCGGTGCTTCTGCTCCCGGAGATAAAGTACTGGCAGAATTTGGTTTTACGGTTGAAAATGTAGTAGAAACTTTTAAAAGTCTTTGATTGACAGAAAACTCCGCGGAATCGTCTGCGGAGTTTTTTCTTTTGAAAAGAGCTGCTGTCTAAACAGTAGTTCCGAATATATCTGAGCCCGCAATCCTTTGATAGCCGGACCTCTGATCACCACAATCCTCAGTCATGATGAAAATTTACCAGGAGATTATGTTTGAAAACTGCGGAGAAATCCAGATTTTTGCGGATCTGCCGAAATCAATGAATAAAGGCAGATCAATTGCGCTAAAGCTGGATATTTGCGACTTGGATTGTGATGATAAGGGCCAAAATTCCTGTTATGGACGGTTTCAGATATGCCCTGATTTCACTTTGTATCTTCGATGTTTAAAGCACCTTTCCCGAAATTCCGGACACTTTAATAGTGGAAGTTATATTTCTTGTTCTTTCTTTACGTGACACGTATAATGAGAACATCGCAGAAATAATGAATCGTGTTATCAAAGACTTTTTAAAGACTTTACCAGGAGGAAAACATGGAAATCTACAAAACCCGTCGTCAACGAAGACTCGCCGAGCAGCAGGCCAAACAGAAAAAAAGGCAGCGAACGGCTGTCGTCGTGGGTACCGGCTTGGCTGCAGTTCCGGCTTTTGGCTTCAGTAACAGCCAACATGTGCAGGCATCTGAATATAATTATCAACAGCCTGATGCTGCGGCAGCCCTGATTTCTCAGATTGCACCGGCCGCTAGTCAGATTGCGGCTGCCAACGATTTGTATGCATCGGTCATGATTGCACAGGCCCTACTGGAAAGCGGCAATGGCGGCTCGACGCTGGCTCAGGCTCCTTATTACAATCTCTTCGGTGTGAAGGGCACTTATAATGGAATGGCGGTCTATATGCCGACAGCGGAGTATCTGAACGGGCAATGGGTGACTGTTAATGAGCCGTTTCGTCAGTACAGCTCTTATTGGGAATCGATGCAAGATCACGCTTACGTTCTTCGCAGTACCAGCTTTTCCAGTGGGGTATACCATTATGCCGGAGCTTTCAAAAGCAATACTGCAAGCTACTTAGATGCTACAGCCTACCTGACAGGAAGGTACGCCACTGATCCGGGATATGGAGGCAAGTTGAACTATTTGATTTCTGCCTATGGCCTGACACACTATGACACGCCAGCATCTTACGGAACAAATAGCGTGGAAACAACGAATGCGGCCACTGACCAGTCTGTTACCTATACCGAACAAACTGCCGGTACAGAATCTGTAACGGCGGATCAGAATCAAAGCAGTTCGACGACGACCATTCATACAGTGGTTTCCGGCGATACACTCTGGGAAATTGCCAGTGCGTACGGGACAACGGTCGACCAGCTGATGGCACAAAACGGGCTCACCCGCGATCTGATTGTAGTTGGACAAGAATTAATCGTCTAGTGGCAAGGCTGAAAGCCGTTAATCAAAATCATCAAAAACTGGACTTTCGAGAGGATTCTCGAAAGTCTTTTTCAGTGGAAGCTGGTCCTGCCGACAGCTATTTTTTTGGGAAGTCGCCGTCCTTTTTTACGAAAAGGTGAGATTTACCTGATCCGGCTAGAATTTTTACGTATCTTTTAGTATCATGAAGAAAAAGAAGAGGAGGTCATGGTGATGGAGCATCTGACTGTGGAAGAGGCGATCAAGCATCTGAAAGAAGACAATGTGCGAATCACGCCTCAACGCTATGCGATCATGGAATACTTGGCCAATCACAGAAGCCATCCCACCGCTGATGAAATTTATCAGGAGATGGCGGGACGTTTTTCCGGAATGAGTGTGGCTACGGTCTATAACAACCTGCGGCTTTTAGTCGATAAAGGTTTGGTGATCGAAATGAAGTACGGCGATGCTTCAAGCCGTTTTGATTTCACCAATAAACCACACTATCATGCGATTTGTAAAAATTGCGGCCGTATAGAAGATTTTTATTATCCGGGACTGGAAGATGTGGAGATGGCGGCAGGTCAGTTGACCGGTTATCAAATCACAGAGCACCGCCTGGAAGTTTACGGACTGTGTTCGGATTGTCAAAAATTGGAGGAGACTTTAGATGAAAATCATTCAGACAACTGATGCGCCACAAGCCATTGGACCCTATGTACAAGGGAAAATCGTCAACGGCTTCTTGTTTGCTTCGGGACAGATACCGTTGGATCCGGCAACCGGGGAAATCGTCGGTGACGAGATTCGTTCGCAGTCCCGCCGCGTTTTTATGAATATTGAAGGTCTTTTAAAGGCAGCAGGCAGCGAGAAAGATGCGGTGGTAAAGACCACCTGTTTTTTGAAAAATATGGATGACTTCGCGGCTTTCAATGAAGTGTATGCTGAATTTTTCAACAATGAATTGCCGGCCCGTTCGGCAGTAGAAGTGGTTCGTCTGCCTAAAGATGTATTGATTGAAGTCGAGATCATCGCAGCGGTAAACAGCTGATCGACCACACAAAGACAGAGGTGAAGGCTTCTGTCTTTCTTTTTCGAGCACTGGATCCGAACTTCAGGAAGAGGGATAAAACAGATCATGGATTTTTCACAAGTATTTATTGATGCCGGGCAGACCGTTGTCTCACGGATGATTTTTGAATATTATCATCGATTGGGGCTAACGGCCGATGAACTGGTATTCTGGTTGGAACTCAGCAGCTGTCAGCAGGCGGGAAATAATTTTCCCGATCCGGATTTGATTGCCAGACGGATGGGAATCTCACAGGCAGGGGTATTCGACTTACTACAGCGGGTGATCGCCAAAGGGTGTCTGCAGATCGTTACCCAACAGGATGAACAGGGCCGTCAGAGTGATCGGTATGATTTTAGCCCGCTCTACGGGAAATTGGCTCTACTGATTGAGGAGAACCGCAAACAAGCGAAAGAAAACAGCAAAGAAGACCAAATCAGCCGCTTATATCAGCTTTTTGAACAAGAATTCGGACGCCCCTTATCGCCCTTGGAATTTGAAAAGATTGCTGGTTGGCTGGAGGAAGACCATTATGATCCCGAACTGATCCGACTCGCGTTGAAAGAGGCTGTCACGCATCAAGCCCGCAGCCTTAATTATATCGATCGTATCCTTCTAAGCTGGGAGAGTAAAAAAATCACTACCAAAGAGGAAGTCTTGTCGGAACAGTCCCGTCGCAAACTGGCCTTGCTGCAAAAAGAGGCTGAAGCACCGGATACCAACAAAAAAGCAGCGGGCCTGCCACCAATCACACTTCATAATCCTTTCAAGGAGGACTAAAATCATGTTGAACAAGCAGCAGACGCAAGAAGCCATCGCTATCATGGGCGAGATGTTCCCAGATGCTCACGGTGAGTTGCATCATGAAAATTCTTTCCAATTACTGATTGCGGTAATCTTGTCGGCTCAGGCCACCGATGTCTCGGTAAACAAGGCGACTCCGGCATTGTTTGCAGCTTACCCGGACCCGATAGCTTTGGCAGCAGCACCGCTGGAGGATATTATCGTAAAAATAAAAACCATCGGCCTCTATCGCAATAAAGCAAAGAATATCAAAGCCTGCGCCGAAAAATTGCTGACGGACTTTGCCGGCGAGGTGCCTCATACACGCGAGGAACTGATATCGCTTCCGGGGGTCGGACGAAAGACTGCCAATGTCGTTTTAGGCGATGCATTCGGTATCCCGGCAATTGCAGTTGATACCCACGTCGAGCGGGTATCAAAACGTCTGAGAATCTGTAAACAAAAAGCCAGTGTGTTGGAAGTCGAAGAAACATTGATGAAGAAACTGCCGAAAGAACATTGGGTTTCGGCCCATCACCGGATGATCTTTTTCGGACGCTATCACTGTTTGGCCCGGTCACCCAAATGCGAGGGCTGTCCACTCCTGTTCATGTGTAAGGACGGACAAATGCGTCTGGGAATCAAATAAGATTAGGGCGTGTCCGAAAATTCCAGGGGCAGATACTTTGGTCTTTTTCACCGCAATTGGCGTCGTAAATGCGCAATTTTGCACCACGTAAGCTGTGCTTCACTCCTTGATTTCGGCAGATTGAAAAATCTGGATTCCCCGGTGCTTTCTGACACGCCTTAATCTCGGCAGATTCGTTCTGCTCAAAATTCCTGGCGAAGGTTTTCCGATACAAAAAAGGCGGCAACTGATGAAATGTCAGTTGTCGTCTTTTTTGTGCTGTGAAATAACAACAGCAGGTTCCGCTGGTGAAACATGGACAGCGCTAAGACTTATGGTCCGCCGGGAGCTTCTTCCGGCGCTTGCGAGCTTTCTGGCGGTTGTTGGCCGCCATTTTCACCTGTTTCCGAGGTAGCAGAGCTTTCTGATGAACTTTCTGTCGACGGCTCTGAACTTTCTACCGGCGGCTGGGACGACTGTGTTTCAGAACTACTTGAGGACTCCGACTGTTCCGAAGAGACAGAAGAAGTGGTCTCTGCAGTGGACTGAGTTGATGATTCCGAGGTGATCGTAGTTGTCGTTGACTGGGACACAGAAGAAGGAGCTACGGAACTCACCGGCGGCACGTAATTGTCCTTGAAATACAACTCACCACCGGATCGTACCAAGTCATCCGGTATTTCCCAATCTTTGACTTCACTGTTGCGGGTCACGTAAGCCATCAGCTCTCGATAGACTGCAGAGGCGATCATATTGGATTGATCGGTCACCGGCGTCAGATGATCGTTGTAGCCGGTCCAGACTGCCATTGAGAAGTCCGGCGTGTAACCGGCGAATAGAATATCCGGATAAACACCGCTGGTCGTACCCAAACGCTCCAGATCCGCATCCGTATAATTGGACGTTCCCGTTTTCCCCGCCTGAATCAGCCCCGGGATCTGGGCATTGGTTCCGGTACCTTCGGAAATGACGTCTTTCAGGATGTCTGTGACCATATAAGCCGTCCCTTTTGACATGGCTCGTTTGCCTTCAGGTTTGAATTCATCCACTGAACCGTCTTGATAAACGATTTTAGAGATATAAAGCGGTTTGTAATAAGTCCCGCCGTTAGCAAAAGCCCCATATGCAGCCGCCATTTTTTCCGAGGAGGCACCATATTTGGTCCCGTCTTGTTTCGTATTGCTGGAAATGGCGTTGGAATATTCCATTGTTTGATATTCGATTCCCAAGCCTGAAAGAAATTCCTTCGCTTTGTCGCGTCCGACTTTATCCAGTGTTTTAACTGCAGGAACATTACGAGAATAGGCCAGCGCAGTACGGAGACTGATATTGCCGAAATACCTGCCATCCCAGTTTCGTACTTGGATATCCGTACCGGGATAGGTATATGGTTCATCGTCGATCCGAACGGCGGTGGAGTCCTTCAAATACTCAAAAGCGGGGCCGTAATCAGTGACAGGCTTCATAGTAGAACCAAAGTCGCGGCCGGTATTAACTGCCAAGTTGTTCCCCAGAACGACACCTTTTTCAATGTGACGGCCGCCGATTTGTGCAATGACTTTTCCGCCTGCAGTATCCATCAAGGTAGCAGCCACCTGCATTTCTTGATCGGGATATTGGATATAATCATCACTGTTGACAATCTCATAAAGCCGTTTTTGTGCTTCGAGATCCAGATTGGTGTAGACCTGCAATCCATCAGTATAGACGTCTTTGCCGGTAAGTTCCTTGACTTGCTGGATCACTTCCTTGATGTAGCCGTCATATTCGGCCCAGTCCTGACGGGTATCTTCAAACTCGATCAAACCGTCTGCAATCGGCGTCTTAACCGCTTCGTCATATTCTTTTTGAGTAATCTTTTTGTTTTCCAGCATCGTATACAAGACGACATCTCGGCGTTTTTTTGCCAGATCACTGTGGCGATACGGATCATAGCTTTCCGGTGCTTGGGGCATGCCCGCCAATAAAGCCGTCTGCGCCAGGGTTAGTTCGTTGAGAGGTTTGCCAAAATAGGCAGTGGACGCAGTCTGCATGCCGGAAATCCCGTTAGACATATAGACTTTATTGATGTAATAAGTCAGGATCTCTTTTTTAGATTTTTCCTTTTCCAACTGAACCGCCATCCAAGCTTCCTGGGCTTTACGTTTTAAGGTCTGGTCGCTTGCTTTGGTGGAGAAAAAGGACAGCTTAATCAGCTGCTGGGTCAAAGTGGAGCCCCCCTGCATTCCGCCGGAAGTGACATTGGACAACGCTGAGCCGACGATCCGGATGGGGTCCACGCCGATGTGCTGGTAGAAACGACGATCTTCCACCGAAACGATGGCATCTTCCAACAGTTGTGGAATGTCTTGGGCATCAACTTTTTCTCTGCGCTCTGCACCCAAGTCGGCGATTGCCGTTTCGCCCGCGTAAAAAGTAGAGGAGGAGGCTGCATCCAGTTTACTGTCCTCGATTTTAGGGGCATCTTTAGCGTAATACCAGAACAGACCGACACCGCCAAGAAAAGCCAGACAGCCCAGAATAAACAGGGTGACCAGGGTTCGCAGCAAGACTTTTCCGACTGTCAATTTTTTCTTAGGCGTCTTCTGTGTGCCGCTTTTCTTAGGGGATTTATTCTTTCCGGCACTTGACCGGCGTTGCGTTCGTGACAGATGTTCTTCGTTTTTATTGGCCATCAAACAGGCCCTCCTTTGATTTCAAATAACGATCTACCGCATCCAAGTAGGGAATACGTGGTGCAATTTTACGAGGGATTTCGATCCCTTCTTTTTCGATGACTGCAAGCGGCAGGGATTTTTTACCGGAATTCTTTTGCTGCTGCCAATAATGAATCAACGTGCGACTGTCCAGAAAAAAACAACGTTCCAATGAGGAAAACCACAACAGGACAAAACAGATCCCCCGCTGGTCCAAGCAGGCTTCCATATGCCGGATCTGATGGTCGTGAAAATTTTTGAAGGGAAAAGAAGCTTTGTTTTTGGTTTCCTTTGCTTCAAAATCCAAATAAAAGCCCTTGTAGACCCCATTGTAATCAGTAGTCGAAGCTTCTTTGAAATAGGCTTCTTTAATCACTGCCGCACTCCGTTTGGGGTAATCGACATTGACGATCTGAATCGGTGTCGGTTTTTTGTGGACAACAGCCAGGCGCCGGTCGAGATAATAGCGGTTGCTTTCGTTGATCGCTTCTTCCAGGCGCATACCGCGATTGCCGAAGCTGTTTTTAGCAACTGTTTTTTTCTCAGCAGCTGTCTGGGACGGTTGCTTTTTGGCAACGGAATGGGTATTCTTAGAGACAGTCGGATTTAAATAACTGCGACCGTCAGGGTAGTTGAAAACCATCGTTTCACGCTCCTTGCGGCATTATTATACCAAAAAGGCTGATAAGAAGGAAAAAAACTGTGGAAGAAAGTATCAAAACGCTGGTTCTCACCGGTTACCGAAGCTATGAACTGGGAGTTTTTCAAGACAAGGATCCCAAAATCGAAGTTATTAAAAAAGTCCTAAAAGATCGTTTGACTGCTTGTCTGGAAGAGGGGCTGGAGTGGCTGTTGATTGGCGGCAACCTCGGCGTAGAAATCTGGGGAGCACAGGTCGCCTTCACACTGCGAAAAGAGTATCCGGAATTTAAGATTGGAGTCGTTTTTCCTTTCGCTGAGTTCGGTGGTCAATGGCAGGAGAAAAATGCTGCCCTGCTGGCGGAGGTGAAGCGGCAGGCTGATTTTGTGGAAGCGGTCAGTCATCGGCCTTATGAAAGTCCGGTGCAGTTGAAAAACCACACCCGGTTTTTATTGGAGCATTCCGGGGGGACATTGATTTTGTATGATGATGAGTTTCCCGGCAAGCCTCGATGGTTTCTAAAAGATGCACAGTCTTTTTCCGAAACGACACCGTACCGTGTAGAAAAAATCACGATGGATGATCTGCAAAATGCGATATCTGAGGGATAGTGTTTGATTTATGGCGTTTTTTTGATAGAATAAACGAGAAAGAGCAATCTTTTTAAAAAGTGGATGAGGTGTAGATAACTATGGCAAACTTGAATTACAGTCCAAAAGACATTTTGCAGCAAGAATTCAAAACCAAAATGCGCGGGTACGATCCCGTCGAGGTTGATGAATTTCTGGATAATATCATCAAAGATTATGAAAGCTACAACAAAGAGATCTTGGCTCTGCAGGAAGAAAACGATCGCTTGACTGCGCGAGTAGCACAGTTGGAAAAGAGTAATTCGGTTACTTCGCGGGTCGCACCGGAAGCACCGAAGAGCCAGACGGTGACAAACTTCGATATTTTGAAGCGCTTGTCCAACTTGGAAAAAGAAGTTTTCGGCAAAAAACTGGATCAGGATTCTTCGGCTACTGACATTGGCGGCGTAACCAGGGCTTCTGTGAATGCAGCCAACTACACAAATGACGACAACTCCGAAGATAACGAACGGACACGTCAATTTTAATTTAGGTAGAATGCTGTGATTTTCAGGCAATCGCGGTCCGGCTTGACCGGGCTGAGGAAAGTCCATGCTCGCACCGGCTGAGATGCCGGTAGTGTTCGTGCCTGACGAAACCATAAGTCAGGGTACCGGGAGACCGGTAACGGCAGGAAAACTCCCTAAAGCTTCGGCCATGGGACAGTATCCTTGAAAGTGCCACAGTGACGAAGCGTTGACTGGAAACGGCAACGGTGGAACGCGGTAAACCCCTCGAGCGAGCAACCCAAACAATGGTAGGGGCGCTTCTTTGACGGAATCAAACGAATACAAGAAGGCAAGCAATTGCAGATAGATGATTGCCCAAGCTGTTCATTTCCCTGAAATAACAGCTGGACAGAACATGGCTTACAGAAAATCACAGTCTTTCAGGGTATAGCGACAGGCTCACAATTGTTTCTTCAGGGAAACAATTGTGAGCCTGTCGAATTTTATGAACAAAGAATGCAATGCACTGTGAAAAGCAGGTGATTGTCTTTTTCGCAGGCAAGACTAGTATTTCATCCGGACTGGAATCAAATTGATCGGTCGAGTGCCGAAAAGACGGAAGGGACAGCGCATGACAGCATCGGGCACCACGATGGTTGGCATGCCAGCTGTTTCTGGAGTCTTCGGACAAATTATTTTGATTTCTGCCCGGATACAGTACTAGCGCATATTTAACTTACGATTCACTGGACCAAACAAGTGATTCGTAGTATCGTTCGAATTATAAAACAAGCGCCCGCAGATTTTCAAACAGACAGGTCTGAGCAGTCGGGAAGCATTTCAAAAAGATCGGAGCAGAAATATGGAAAAAAAACAGGAATTCTCACTGGTGGCAACGGCTGCCAGCGGCTTGGAAGCATTAGTGGGCAAGGAATTGAGAGACCTCGGTATCGAATGTCAGGTGGAGAATGGCCGGGCCCGGTTTTCCGGTACGATGGAAACCATCGCAACCGCCAATCTGTGGCTGCGGACAGCAGATCGGATTAAGATTGTCGTCGGTGAATTTGATGCAGTTACTTTTGATGAACTCTTTGAAAAAGTCAAGGCGTTGCCATGGGAGGACTTCCTGCCGTTGGATGCTGCCTTTCCGGTGGCAGGCAAGTCGATCAAGTCCAAGCTTTACAGCGTGCCCGATTGTCAAGCCATCACTAAAAAAGCGATTGTTGAGCGGCTACGGGGATACTACCACCGGCCGGCAAGCGTTCCTCTGGCAGAAACCGGCGCTTTATTCCAATTGGAAGTGGCTTTATTGAAAGATCACGTGATGGTAACTTTGGATACCACCGGACCGAGCCTCTTCAAGCGGGGGTATCGCTTGGAAAAAGGGGGCGCACCGCTAAAAGAAAATATGGCGGCAGCTTTGGTGATGCTGACCAATTGGCGGAAGGACCGGCCTTTTGTGGATCCGGTCTGCGGTTCCGGTACGCTGTGTATTGAAGCAGCACTGATCGGTCACAATATCGCCCCGGGATTCAATCGCAGCTTTGCCTGTGAGGAATGGGATTGGTTCTCCGATGAAATTTTCGAAGGTGTGCGGGCCCACGCAGATGAACAAGCCGATTATGATTACCCCTTGGATATTTCCGGCTTTGATATTAACGGTAAAATGGTAGCTATTGCCACCGCCAATGCTGAGGAGATCGGCTTGGGGGACTCCATCGTTTTCAAACAGCAGGCTGTCAAGGATTTCACGACAGATAAAGAATACGGTGTGATCGTGGCAAACCCACCATACGGAGAACGGCTTGGAGAAGAAGAGACTGTACGGGAGCTGTACAAACAGATGGGAGCCGCATTTCGACCGCTGACCACTTGGAGCAAATACATTCTGACCAGTGATCTGCAGTTTGAAGAGTTCTACGGCGCCAAAGCAACAAAAAAACGTAAATTATACAACGGGGCGCTGCGAACCGATTTCTTCCAATACTGGGGGAGTCGGCCACCACGTCAACCCAAGGAGGAACAAGCATGAAAGAGGCTGAATTTCTTGCAGAATTAAAAGAACTGGATCTTTTGAAACAATCCTTGGCTATTTTGGATTGGGACAGTCAAACCGGTATGCCGGAAGCTGCTCAGGACTATCGAAGTGAAGTCGACAGCTATCTCAGCGGTCTCTATTTTGAAAAAGCTACCGGTCCCAAAATCGACGAGGCACTGACTTATTTCAAAGATCGGCAAGAGGAACTGTCTAAAGTTGGACAAGCTGCTTACCGAGTCGTCAAACGGGAGTACGAGCTGAACCGAGCTGTGCCAAAAGAAGTGATGGCGGCCTATGCTCAGGCAGTCTCAAAAGCACACGGTGCCTGGGCCAAAGCCCGCCAGGCCAGAAACTTCGATTTGTTCAAAGGAGCATTGGCTGAAAACATTCGCCTGACCAAAGAACTGATCAGCTACCAAAGAAAAGAGCAGGCCAATGCCTACGATGTTCTGCTGGATCAATATGAACCGGGCATGACAACCGCAGAACTGGACGCTGTTTTTGATACGTTGCGAGCAGGCATCCTGAGTATCCGCCACAGCTTGGCAAAAAACGGGACGGCACCGGATAATCATTTCATCCATCGGTACATGTCGCAAGAGGGGCAGAAAAAATTCGTCACAGAGATCATCCGCCAATTGGGCTATGACTTCTCCCGCGGACGGCTGGATGATACGATTCATCCATTTGCGATCGGGATCAATCACAACGATGTCCGTCTCACCACGCGCTGGAACGAAACCGATTTTACAATGGGAATCTTCGGTGTGATTCATGAAGGCGGTCATGGGATCTACGAACAAAATATTGCTGAAAAATATGAAGGGACATCCGTCCATGAAGGCGCATCGCTGGGGATCCATGAATCCCAGTCATTGTTCAACGAATTGATTATCGGCGGCAATCGGGATTTCTGGGAAAAGCAGTATCCGTTCTTTAAAGAATGTGCAGAGGGTACGTTTGATGACATCGAATTTGAAACATTTTATCGGGGCCTGAAACATTCCAAAGCCAGCTTGATTCGAATTGAAGCAGACAGTTTGACCTATCCGCTTCATATCATCATCCGCTACGAAATCGAAAAAGCACTCTTCAACGGCGAACTGAAGGTGGAGGACTTGCCGCAAGTCTGGAATCAAAAGTATGAAGAATATCTGGGAATCCGTCCTGAAAACGACTTGGAAGGAGTTTTGCAGGACGTTCATTGGTCAGGAGGTATGTTCGGCTATTTTCCTTCTTATGCACTGGGTTATATGTATGCGGCCCAACTGTATCATACGATGAAAAAAACCATCGACTTCTCTCAAGTGCTGCTTTCAGATGATTATTCACCGATCCGCAACTGGCTGACTGAAAATGTTCACCGCTTCGGACAGGCTAAGACACCTTCTGAGATTATTTTTGCTGCAACCGGAGAAAGCCTGAATCCCCGCTATCTGCTGGATTATCTCCGAGAACTGTATTTTGATATTTATCAAGTGGAGGAGAACTGATGGAAGAAAAGCTGGCAAAAGTCATCGCTTATGCGCAGGAACGCTTATCAGAAGATCAGAGCGGTCATGGTTTCGATCATGCCAGCCGCGTAGCCAAACTGGCTGAAAAAATCTCAGCCGATCTCACAGATCCCTCAGTAGACCCCTTTGTCGTAGCCGCTGCTGCTTATCTTCATGATACCATCGATGACAAAGTTGTTGCTGCTCCGGAAGAAGCTGTGGAGGAGTTGAGGGCGTTTTTGACATTCGAAAATATCTCAACCGCTCAAATTCTGGAGATCTTGTTTATTATTGACAACCTTTCTTTTTCAAAGGAACAGTTCGGTACCGCTTCGGAACTGACCATTAACGGGCAGATCGTACAAGATGCCGATCGGCTGGAAGCGTTGGGAGCCATCGGAATTATGCGGACCGCTTATTTCGGCGGCGCCCACGGCAACCTCTTGTATGATCCTGCTATCCAGCCGCGAGAACTGCATTCAAAGGCGGAATATCGCGAAGAATCGACAGTCGTCAATCATTTTTATGAAAAACTTTTCTTGATCGTCGACAGTATGAAAACCCCCTATGGCCGCAGAGAAGCCCAGCGCAGGAAAGCTTTCATGGAAGAATTCCTGACAGAGTTTTATCACGAGTGGAATGATTAAGAAAAGATTAGTGGAAAGTTCAAATATTTTTATTCCAGCAATTCTTCTTTTATAATTAGCTTATACAAGGAGTGAGGCCGATGTTTTATCAGCAGGCACTGAAGCCGGATCAGCTGGCACAGATTCTGCCCCATGTGGCAGAATGCTTTATAACGATTGAGGGACATTTCGTCAATAAAGAGTACCGGGTAGCTGTTTATAAATATGACCATGAGTATTTTCTTTTGACGGATCATCGTGTCTTCAGAGAGATCTCGGGTACCCGGGGGAGTCAAGAAGGGGATGAAAATCTCGTTTTACCTTATATCGAAGAAGCATTGGAAGAAAACAAATACCAACTGATTGATAAAAACTATCTGATTTTAGAGTTGGGGATACTGACAAAAATGGCTGCCAAAAATGTGATTGACATCCATTATTATGAGTTTATCGATTGAAACTGTTTACGGAATAGAGTCTTTTCCGTAAACAGTTTTTTATTTTGGAGACTGCGTCTGAGAAAGTCCGACAGAGCATAAGTTCACCCAAGACCGCTTGACGCAAAACCTGCAACCGACCGGCACAAAAAAGATCAGGGAGACTGCGGCTCACCTGATCTGCGAATTAAAGTGTAAAAAAGTTGGAACGTTATCTGCTTTTGCTGCCTTTGATGCGCCGATAGCCCCGAACCAGATTGATCACCGCTAAGACCAGACCAAGAAACAGGCCGCCAAACAGACTCCATAGAGGATAGCTTAGTCGGGCTTCCAAAGTCGCACGGCCAATTTGGGTACTTTCATGGTAAGCGTATTGGACAACTTGAAAACAAAATGCCGCCATAAAACCCGCAATGATAAAAAGAGCAAACCCGAGATACGGGATCTTAGTTTTTTTGCGGACTGCAGCGAAGATACCGTATAAAATTAATAAGCCGCACGGTACGCCAAATGCAAAATAAGGATTCAACATCGTATTCTTTGGCACCCCCTTTGTTTTATGATACTGTATTTCCAATAAAATGAAAAATATCTTAGCGTTTGGAGGCAACATTCTATGCAGGCGTATCTGGGTCCCTTGAAGACCGCCATGATGATTTTCCCTTTTTTGGCATTGTTCATTTCAGCATTTTTCTTCATCCATGAATACCGGAAGTATGGGCGCTTTTTGGTCGTGCGGGGAATCATTATGTATTCCTTTGTTTTTTATCTGTTGTGTGCCTATCTGCTGGTAATCCTGCCGCTGCCGCCCATCGACCAAGTGGCGCAGTTAACCGGACCGACAATGGAACTCCAATTTGGAGCCTCGCTGCAGCATTTTCTACAACAGACAGTCCTTAACATCAAAGACCCCGCAACATATCTGCCGGCCATGAAACAGAGCGTTTTTTTAGAGCCGGTCTTCAATATCTTGTTGCTGATACCTTTTGGAGTCTACCTGCGTTATTTTTTCAATCTCAGCTGGACTAAAACCTTGTTGGCTTCATTCGGGTTGTCTTTGTTTTTTGAATTGACACAGCTGACCGGACTCTACTTTATTTATCCTCGTTCGTATCGTCTGTTTGATGTCAATGATTTGTTTCACAATACGTTGGGAGGAATGCTGGGTTTTTGGCTTGAACCGCTGTTGACCTTCCTTTTACCCAGTCGCAGTGAATTGGACGAAGAGGCTTACGAAAAGGGGCATGACGTCACTTTGATCCGGCGTCTGGCTGCCTTTTTGATCGACTGGGGGATCATCACCTTCAGCAGTGTCATAATCGAGATCCTGGCCAGATTAGTGACGGGAAATTATAAATTAGACTTTGTGGATTCCGGCTGGTGGTATTTTGTGACAGTGTTCGGTTACTTTATGCTGCTGCCAAGACTGACCAACGGAAAAACCCCAGGAAAGGCATTGGTGAAAATCAGGATTGCCGAAGTTGATCGGGAACAGATCAGTTTTTGGGCACTGTTCAAACGCTACGGGATCTTGTACTTTTTCTATGGCGGTTACAGCCATCTGCTGCAAGAAATCCTGCCCTTGATTCGCAGTGACAATCATTTTTTAACAGCTATCAGTACCGGTCTTTCACTAGTAGGGCTGCTTTTGTCGGCTGGCTTTGCGGCCACCATTATTTGGTCTTTTGTCAAACGTAAACGGCGACTCTTTTATGAGCGTTCCAGCAAAACCTATACCATCAGTACGGTGAAACCCAAAGAAAGTTAGAAAAGCGTCGGAAAGTGTGCTATAATCGCAAAGATCGTAAAGAAAGAAGGTGGAACAAATGACCTTTGAAGCATTTGAATTCAACTCGTTTATCAATCAAGCGCTGGCGGATCTGGGATTTCAAAAACCGACTGAAGTCCAAGAACGATTGATTCCTTTGATCCAAAAAGGCAAAAGTGTGGTTGGACAATCTCAGACGGGGACCGGTAAGACCCACACATTTTTACTGCCGTTGATGGATCGCATCGACCCGCAAAAAAATGAAGTGCAAGTCGTGATTACCGCTCCAAGTAGGGAATTGGCGACACAAATCTATCAAGCTGCCCGTCAAATTGCGGCCTTTTCCGATCCGGAGATCCGGGTCACCAACTTTGTCGGCGGAACCGATAAGCAGCGTCAACTGGGCCGTTTGAAAAATCAACAGCCCCATGTTGTCATCGGGACACCGGGACGGATCCTGGACATGATCAATGAACAGGCGTTGGATGTCCACACGGCACAGGCTTTTGTAGTCGATGAAGCCGACATGACTTTGGACATGGGCTTTTTAGCTGAAGTGGATCAGATTGCCGGTCGCTTGCCGGAACGTTTGCAGATCCTGGTCTTTTCGGCAACAATTCCCGAAAAGCTGCGTCCTTTCCTTAGAAAATATTTGCAAAATCCGGTGATTGAGGAAATCAAGCCCAAAGCGATACTTTCGGAAACTATCGAAAACTGGCTGATTTCCACCAAAGGGCGTAAAACCGATCAGCAGATTTACCAACTGCTGACGATCGGACATCCGTATCTGGCCATCGTCTTTGCCAACACCAAGCAGCGAGTCGATGAGATCACAGATTACTTGAAGAACCAAGGTTTGAAAGTTGCGAAAATCCACGGAGATATCTCGCCGCGGGAACGCAAACGGGTGATGCGCCAAGTTCAAAATATGGATTACCAGTATGTCGTAGCAACTGACTTGGCAGCCCGAGGAATCGATATCGAAGGGGTCTCCCATGTAATCAATGCGGAGCTGCCGGAAGACCTGGAGTTCTTTATCCATCGGGTAGGACGAACCGGTCGTAACGGTTTACCGGGTACAGCCATCACTTTGTATGATCCAGCTGATGAGCAGGCGATTATTTCATTGGAAAAGCTGGGAATTTCTTTTGAACCGAAAGAAATCAAAGATGGCGAAATAGTTGACAGCTATGATCGTAACCGCCGGAAAAAACGTGAGAAATCCCGTGATGAGTTGGATCCGACTTTGATTGGTTTGGTGAAAAAGAAAAAGAAGAAAATTAAACCAGGTTATAAGAAGAAAATTCAACGTGCTGTACAAGACAGCAATCGTCAAAAGAGGAAAGTCGAGCGCCGCCAAGAGCAGCGTTCTGCCAGAAAACACAAGAAAAGCTCAAACAAAGGCTGAGCATTACCTTCAAAGAAAAGACCTTGATTGCCGTTTGGCGGCTTCAAGGTCTTTTTGAGCGTTTTTTGGGAGCCCGGTATCACCGTGATGAGCATTGATCGCTTCCCGTTTTTTAAGGAACGAGGGGTGGCTGTTGTATCCTGAGTATTTTCCAAAAGTCCTGTCACTTTACGCTGAGTGGAAACCTGCGCGGCGGGATGCTAACGCAGCAGTTTGTTCATCTGGATGCAGGCCAGACCGTCTTCTTGAAAAACATCACCAAAGGCAACATAGCCCAGCTTTCGGTAAAAAGCTGTAGCAGCAACTTCTGCAGCCAGGCAACTCTCAAGATACCCCTCGTGGCGCGCCCGTTTTTCTAAATGCAGCAATAACCGGCGACCGATTCCTTGGCCGCGGTAATCTTTTAAGACACAAAAGCGATCTGGTTGGATACAATTCTTTCGAGTAGGGTGGGGCTGGTAGCGAATCGTGGCAAGCGGAATTTGATCCGAGAAAACGACAAAGAAGTCCTGCTGGTCAGTATCCAACAAGTCAAATTCCAAATCGGCAGGAATTTGCTGTTCTTTGACGAAGACTTCATACCGTAGATAAAATGCCGCCGCTCTAAGGTACACCTCATTTCCAAATGCAATCCTTTCCATCGAAATTTCCCTCCTTCGTGTTATACTGAATGATAGCAGATTCAACATGTAGACAAAAGGGGAAGAGGACATGAACTTACTGGAAATGATGGAATGGAGCAATTGGAAAAAACTTACCGATGAAACAAAGCAACAGGTATTAGGAAAAGTTCTGATGTATTTTGTCAGTCCCTTGAAATTGGTCACGAATATCCAGTTACGCGATTTTGAACTGGCAGGCGTCAAGTGTCGCAGCTTTGAACTGGAAATCGATGGGGATCCCTTTGTCTTTATTCCCGGAAATGCCGAAGCCATCTTAGGCTGGGAACTTGGCGTCCAAGGACTGGCAACTGCCGTCTGGGCGAAACCTTTTCCGGAAGAGTTGTCATTAAAAGCACAACAGCTGATCAAGGAATATGGTTTAAAGACCGCCGATGAATGGGGGTATTTTATTGACCTGCATACAACCCCTTTGCGCAAGGCCGCTATTCCGCCAATGCTGGTGGAAAAATACCCATTGCCGTTTGGTAGCCGTTATATTGGTTCTTTGGACACAATTACCGGTGAATTTTCTGGCGATGTGGACGAATTTTCGGCAGTAGAAGCCTCAGTACGGGAACTTTTTTTACCGCCAACCTCCTTTGAAGAAAGCCTAAGTAAGACGCTGCCGGAGCGCCTGGAAGTAAATGAAAACTGGTACATCGAGCTTTCCCAGGAGATGGATTGTTATTATGTTTTCAAGCGTTTTGCGGTTGATCAGCAAACTCTGAAAAAGAGCATCAGAAAAGGCGGCTTTCAGCTATTGAATGAAGATCAGTGGGAGTACGCTGTCGGTGCTGGTACCAGAAGATTATTTCGCTGGGGTAATGATTTGGACAACGATGACTCTTATTGGGGGCGACAAGTTCGCCGTTATCTGAAAACGCCGAATATGTTTGGTCTGTATGTAGATGATCGGCTGAATCGTTACGAAGTCACTGAAAATTCAGTTTTGAAATTAGACAAGTGGGAACAAACTGGAATTACGCTGCTGGACTTTTTGCCAATGGCGAGCTATTATCGTGCGCCTCGCCTGCTTGAACAGACTGAGATAGTATCCGTTTTAGATTTTTCCTATCGTCGTGGTATCATTATTGCTAAATAACGGAAAGGAGGGGCCCGGTATGACTGACCCGAATGTCCCCCTGCTACCGACTCATATCCAGGCGGCAGCTGGAATTGTTTTAAATGAACATGGCGAACTGCTTTTAGTGAAAACTTACCGAAATGGCTGGGTGATGCCTGGAGGAATAGTGGAAGAAGGCGAGACTCTATTAGAAGGACTTCAACGAGAAATAAAGGAAGAAACCGGCATCTTGGCTGACGTTGAAGTGTTGTATTGTCTGTCTTCCAATGTCACCAGTCATCCAGGATACAACGGTGTAAAAAGAGTTCCTACCAAGGTGATTTCAGATTTTATCTGTCGTTACCGTTCCGGTATTCCCCGTCCGTCATCTGAAAACAGTCAGACCGCGTGGGTAGCTTTAGAAGAGGCCCAGGAGAAAATCACGGCGGAGCCCTTCAAATCCCGTTTTGAATGTTACTTGGCTTATCAAGGGCGTCCGTTTTACTTAGCCTATGGGACAGTACCTGAATTTCAATTGCTGACAAAACAGTTGGTTTGATTATCGGTAGTAAAGACCAGCTGCCTTTTTAGTCATTGACAAAAAGCAGCTGGTCTTCTATACTTTACGAGAATCACAAAGGACATGGCTTATGGGTCGTTTCTTACAGAAAGCTCTCGATGCTGAGAAGAGAGCAGAATCGCCGGCGGTTGCTCCCTTTGGATGAGATTTTGGTGAAAACACCAACGCTGACTCCGCGTTAACGAGTTTGAGAGGTAATGTTTGACAGCATTGCAACTGGGGTGGTACCGCGTGAAGACGTCCCCGGCTTGCAGTGGTGTCTTTTTTTGCCTAATAAAAGAAAAAGAGGGATCTGACATCATGAAACAATTATCAAGTGCACAAGTTCGCCAAATGTTCTTGGACTTCTTCAAATCAAAAGGCCACTCAGTAGAACCCAGTGCTTCTTTAGTCCCGGTCAATGACCCGACACTGCTATGGATCAACTCCGGTGTAGCTACCTTGAAAAAATACTTCGACGGTTCGGTCGTTCCGGAAAATCCCCGGATTACCAACGCCCAAAAATCAATTCGAACCAATGATATCGAAAACGTCGGTAAAACCGCTCGCCACCATACGATGTTTGAAATGCTGGGGAATTTTTCCATTGGCGATTACTTCAAAAAAGAAGCCATTCACTGGGCCTGGGAATTTTTGACAGCCCCGGAATGGATGGCCTTTGATCCGAAAAAACTTTACGTGACCGTTTATCCAAAAGACGTTGAAGCTAAGCGAATCTGGGCTGAAGAAGTAGGCCTGTCTGCTGATCATATCGTGGAAGTCGAAGATAATTTCTGGGATATCGGTGCGGGACCATGCGGACCGGATTCTGAGATTTTTTATGACCGTGGCGAAGAATTCAACGACTTGCCGGCTGGCGATCCAGAAGATTATCCTGGCGGGGAAAACGAACGCTATTTGGAAATCTGGAATCTGGTTTTCTCTGAATTCAACCATCAACCAGACGGCAGTTATGAACCTTTGCCTCATAAAAATATCGATACTGGGATGGGTCTGGAACGGATGGTTTCTATCGTCCAAGATGCCCCGACAAACTTTGAGACCGACCTGTTCATGCCAATCATCAAAAAAGTGGAAGAGCTCAGCGGAAAATTCCAATATGGCGATGTGCCACAGACGGATATTTCCTTCAAAGTAATTGCTGACCATATCCGGGCCTTGGCATTTGCCATCGGTGACGGGGCACTGCCGTCAAACGAAGGTCGCGGTTATGTATTGCGCCGACTATTGCGTCGGGCAGTGATGCACGGCAAAAAACTGGGAATTGATTCGGCCTTTCTGTATCAATTGGTACCGGTAGTCGGTCATATCATGGAAAGTTACTATCCGGAAGTCTTAAACCAGCAAGAGTTCATCGAAAAAGTTGTCCGCAATGAAGAAGAACGTTTCCACGAAACCATCAATGAAGGTTTGGAGATTCTGACAGAAGTCATCACCAAAGTCAAATCTGAGAATGGCGATACTCTTTCAGGAGCCGATATTTTCAAATTGTACGATACTTACGGCTTCCCGGTTGAGTTGACAGAAGAAGTGGCCGAAGACGAAGGATTGAAAGTTGACCACGAAGGTTTCGAAAAAGAAATGGATGCCCAACGTGAACGGGCTCGCGCGGCACGCAGCACCGAGCTTTCCATGGGTGTTCAATCGGCTCTCTTGACCGATATCAAAGTCGACAGCCGTTTTGTTGGTTATGACCAGGAAGAAGCGGAAAGCGAACTATTGGTAATCATCAAAGACGACGAGCTGGTCAGTGCAGCCTCTGAAGGAAAAGTCCAGTTGATTTTTGCAGAAACACCTTTCTATGCAGAAATGGGTGGGCAAGTAGCGGATACCGGTATGGTAGTGGATGTTGACGGTAACTTTGTAGCAGAAGTCTATGATGTCCAAAAAGCACCAAACGGACAATTCCTTCACAAAGCAGCATTGAAGGACGTTCTTAAAGAAGGAGAACGTTATTTCTTACAAGTCAATGCTGCCCGCCGCAACCGTATCGTGAAAAATCACACTGCGACCCATCTTTTGCACAAAGCACTGAAGGAAGTCTTGGGCAACCACGCCAATCAAGCCGGTTCTTTAGTTGCACCAGGCCATTTGCGTTTTGACTTCACTCATTTTGGTCAAGTCACCGCTGATGAGCTGAAGGAAATGGAAGCAATCGTCAATCGTAAAATCTGGGAAGCTGTTCCGGTTGTAACCATTGAAACCGATATCGACACTGCTAAAGAAATGGGTGCGATGGCCTTGTTCGGTGAAAAATACGGCCACGACGTCAGAGTGGTAAATGTCGGCGATTGGTCCATCGAATTGTGTGGGGGAACTCACGTCAAAAATACCGAAGATATCGGTATCTTCAAAATTGTTGCCGAATCCGGAATCGGCGCCGGTGTCCGACGCATTGAAGCTGTGACCAGTAAAGAAGCTTACGAGCTGTTCCACGAAGAAGAAAAACAACTCAAAGCAATCGCACAAATCGTGAAATCACCACAGATCAAAGAAGTGGTGGCAAAAACCGAACAGCTGCAGCAGCAATTGCGGGATCTGCAAAAAGAAAATGAAGCCTTGTCCTCAAAACTTGCCAACCAACAGGCAGGCGACGTCTTCGGCAATGTCGAAAAAGTCGGCGACATCAGCTATATTGCGGCACAAGTCCAAGTCAAAGACATGAATCAGCTGCGGCAATTAGCTGACCAGTGGAAGCAAAAAGCGATTTCTGATGTATTGGTTTTGGCAACAGCGGCTGAAGGAAAAGTTAATTTGTTGGCGGCTATGAGTCAAAATGCCAATGAGCAGGGATTGAAAGCCGGTGATCTCATCAAAGCGATCGCACCTCTGGTAGGCGGTGGCGGTGGTGGTCGACCGGATATGGCCCAAGCCGGCGGTAAAAATCCGGCCGGAATCAGTGATGCCTTGGCTGAAGTTGCAAACTGGCTGAATAAATAAGCTGCATTGGGAAACTTTCGGTGGGGGTCGGATTTTTGAGAAGGACCAAAATAACTGCCACCGGAGTTTTCAGACGCCGCCTAAACTCCCTGTTGCTGCTTTTTCCAAATCGGCGACATTGTATGCGGTAAAATCAGCACCGAAAAAAAGTAGTAGACCAAAAAAGTCCGATCAGCAGCTTACTACGCTGATCGGACTTTTTTGTATGGTTGTCGATGATCTCTTTGAGGAATCTGGGGATCCGGCAGATTGAGGAATAATTTCAGCTATCTGTCGCCATCAACCTTGATAAAAAACAGTCTTTCGCGTTACAATGGTTAAAGACTATTTTTCGCTGGCTTCCATTTTTGGCATTGGCGAAGATAACTTGACAGGAGTACAGGCCATGATTCATTTTTTAGTTCAAAAATTTGCCGGTGGAGAAACTCCGGAAAAACGCAGGACCGGTATCGGTCGTCTGGCAGGGATCTTAGGCTTCATCTCCAACGCATTGCTGTTTGTCGGAAAATTTACGATCGGTCTGACTGCCGGATCGGTTTCAATCATGGCTGATGCCATCAATTCACTGACAGATACGGCCAGTTCGGTGCTGACACTGGTGGGTTTTCAAATTGCTGCTAAACCGGCTGACAAGGAGCATCCTTTTGGTCATGAACGCTTTGAGTATATTTCCGGCTTTCTGATCAGTCTGGTAATGACTTTTGTCGGCTTTCAGTTTCTGCTGTCTTCCTTTGACAAAATCCGTCACCCCCAGAGTGTCAACCTCCACTTGGTAGTCTTTCTCGTGTTGTTTCTTTCAATTGCCATGAAGATTTGGCAGAGCAGAATGTATCGGACATTGGGAAAGACAATTCAGTCGACGACGTTAAAGGCCACTGCCCAGGACGCGATGAATGATGTCTTGACAACGGTAGCAGTTTTGCTTTCAGCTGCCGTCGAAGGACTGACCGGTTGGCACGTGGATGGCTGGATTGGGTTTCTGATTGCCTGTTACATCATCTACAGTGGGATCACCATGGTCAAAAGCTTCATTGATGAGCTGATGGGGACAAGACCCACTCAAGAAGAGCTGACTGCCATGGAAAACATGTTGAAAGAGTATCCGGACATATTAGGCTATCATGATTTACTGGTGCACAATTACGGACCGCAAAAAAAATTCGCCTCCGTCCACATCGAAGTAGATGATCGTTGGACATTAAATCAAGCTCACGATGTTATCAATCGGATCGAAAAAGACTTTCGCAAACAACTGGATGTTGAGCTGGTCTGCCATCTGGATCCGGTCGCTTTGCAAAACGATACCTATCAAAGACAGCGGGCCATCGTTGAAGGAATCATCGTGAATGTGGCTCCCGGTCTTACGATGCATGATTTTCGTATCCTCAGTCCGCAACGAATGAGTTTTGATGTTGTCGTTCCCAAAAGCTGTTCATTGAGCGATCAGGAACTTAAAGAAACGATCAAGTTCAAGATCCAACAGCAGCTGGGGACGCAAAAGTTGGAGATCACATTTGATCATACCTATTTGTTGGAATAAAACGCCGGCTGATCCGGCTGAGGGCGTGTCTGAAAATTCCAGCGGCAGCTGTTTCGGTCTTTTTCACCGCAAGCTGCTCGTAAATACGCAGCTTTGCACCACATAAGCTGCCCTTTACTCCTTGATTTCGGCTTCACCCGGCATTTTCAGACACACCCTGACTTGTCATAATCTGCAAGAAATAAAAGGAGAACAAACATATGCAGCTTCAAATGGATTTCAGCATGATCAACATGGTTATTTATGTGGTGATTTTGATCAATACGATCGGTGCAATCATCACGGTTTTCCGTAAACCGCGGTCCATCACCAGTATTTTAGCATGGCTGATGACACTGGTCTTTCTGCCAATCGTCGGCTTTATTTTTTACTTGTTTTGCGGAAGAGGGATCGACGGTGAGACGGTATACAAATTCGACAATGAAGATCGAAAAAAAATCGGAGAAATCAATACCCGCATCCATGAGCACAATCGTGAATACCACCGCAGCGTAAAAACTTCCGGCTCTCAACTGTTGGAACGCTATTTGCGAAATGTGGAAGAATCCCCACTGTCAAAAGGCAATGATATCCAACTTTACACCGATGGGCGGGAAAAGTTTACTGCTTTGTTCGAAGATATCCGCAAGGCCAAAGACAATGTCCACGTTGAGTATTACGCCTTTTTCCCGGATAAGATCGGGACGGCTTTTCGAGATCTGCTGGTGGAAAAGGCCAAAGCAGGTGTGGAAGTGCGAGTCATTTACGATCCGTGGGGGGCCCGCGGGTCAGACCACAAGTTTTTCCAACCGATTACAGATGCCGGTGGTCGAGTGACCCGTTTCATCACTTCACGGGATTTGATCCGCAAGACCAGGCTCAATTATCACCTTCACCGAAAGATTGTCGTGATTGACGGCCAGGTCGGCTGGACCGGCGGCTTTAACGTCGGAGACCAGTACCTGGGGGAATACCCCCGCTTCGGTTATTGGCGGGATACCCATGCGCGAATAGTCGGGACGGCTGTCTTCACGCTGCAGGAAATTTTTATCAAAGATTGGAATGCTTCAGTCTCCGGAAAAGAGAACCAATTGGCTTACGAAGATCGTTATTTTGTTGAACCGAGTGGAGAAGTGGGGAATGTCGCGATGCAGATCGTTTCTGACGGACCGGAAAACGGCGTTGATATTCTAAAAAGTGCCTTCGTGAAAATGTTGCTGGCGGCAGAAGATAAACTTTGGATCCAAACGCCTTATCTGATTCCGGATGATACGATGACCAACGCGATTCTGATTGCTCAGCAGTCGGGGGTCGATGTTCGAATTATGGTTCCTTCAATGCCGGATCATCCCTTTATTTATCGAGCAACACAGTATTATTGCAATTTTTTCAAGAAAAACGGCGTAAAAATCTATCACTATCAAAAAGACGGCAAAGGCTTCCTGCATGCCAAAACGATCGTGATGGATGATACCATCTGTTCAGTTGGTTCGACCAATCAGGATATCCGCAGTTATTCATTGAATTTCGAAGTCAGTGCCTTCATTTATGATCAGCAGACCACCTTGGAGATGCAGCGGATTTTTTTGAAGGATATGGAAGATTGTTACGAGCTGACTGACGAGATGATCGAGAATCAAAGTTACTGGCTGCGTTTCAAACAGAACTTTTCGCGGCTGTTGTCACCGATCTTGTAACCGCAGAGCTTTTTTCAGACCTTGCCGAGCGAGATTGTCAGCACCTTTGTTTTTGGCTTCCGGTATCCATTGTAAAATCAGGAGCTTAAACTGTGGCAGTTTAATTTGGATCTCCTGCAGATAGGAAAGAAAGTCAGGATTTGCCGTGTAGTTTTTATCGACGGTACTCACCAGCACTTTGCTGTCGGAATAAACCATGACGGTCTCCTGGGTGCAGTCTTCTTGAAGTAACAGCTCCAGCAATGCGGTAAAAGCGGCAAACTCTGCTTGATGATTGGAGTACTGTCCGATAAGCGGGAAGGCGTGCTGCTGCTGCCCTTTGCTGTTGACCAGAAGAATCCCCGCCCCGGCTGCTCCGGGATCCCCTTTGACAGAAGCATCGATATACGCTTTGATCATATTTTGATTTCCTTTCTGATAGGGACTGTGATAGAATTTTTACCAGACCCAATATATTTTAAAATTATCAACTAATCCAGACTTTGCAGGACTTGCAAAAAGCCACTGGAGAGCGCCTTCTTACAGGTCCTATCTGATAGCTTGTTTTTTTCGGCAACAACTGAAAATAATTTTGTTGCCGTTCTCATAGTGGATTAGGCAAATGAATTCGGCAGCAGCGGTTGCTGAAAACTTTGCACAAGAAGGCAGAAGGGATGACGTATGAAAGAAAAACGTTACCACTGGCAACCTGAACTGGCTGCTTCGATCATTTATTGGTCCTTGACCCTGATCGTTTTATTTTACAGCTTGACCTTATCTTTGGAAAATACCCGTCCCTATTGGAAAAGTAATCTCGTCATGGGCATCTTTTTGTTTTTTGCCGTAATCGGCTGTCGACGGGTCATGTATTTTACACAAGCGCAGCTGATCATCCGCTATGCCCGTTTTTGGAAAACCAGGACTCTTTGCCTGACAAAGATTGAGCACCTGACCATCCATCCAAATGGTATCTCATTTCACTACGAAGGCAAAGAGCAATCCTTTCTTTTCCGAAAAAAAACATTGGAGCGACTGAAATCAGAGCTGTATCGGCACTTCCCGGAAGAGGCGATCGCCATAACTGATGAAATCGAATTGCGCTGACCGGCTTTTGCTGCCGGTCTTTTTTTATTTTCAGCAGTCCAAAAATACACGCTGCTTTGCTTGTAAGTTCACTCACAAGTTTTTTTGCTACCGACAAGCAAAATCCAAAATCTCGAACCGGAAAAAGCGCGGAGAACAGCAAAGAAAGCGAACGATTCGACTATATCTGGAAAAAAGTCGCCAAAAGTCGTGTTTTTTTTCTCCTGCTTCGCTATAATGGATATAACTTAACAAAATGACGAATAATCAGATGATCGTTCGGAAAAACCAAAAAGGGGCCGAGAATATGACGACAGATATCGAGATCGCACAACAAGCAAAAATTCGTCCAATCACAGAAATTGCAGCTAAAGTAGGACTGACACCGGATGATTTGGAACTATTCGGAAAATACAAGGCGAAAATCGAAATGAGCAAGATTCGGGAACTAGAAAATACCCCTGAAGGAAAACTGATCTTGGTGACCTCTATCAATCCAACGCCGGCAGGAGAAGGGAAATCCACGATCACTATCGGACTGGCCGATGCTTTGAACAAGATCGGTAAAAAGACAGTAATTGCTTTGAGGGAACCGTCACTGGGGCCGGTCATGGGAATCAAAGGAGGCGCAACCGGCGGCGGTCATGCCCAGGTGTTACCGATGGAAGACATCAATCTGCACTTTACAGGTGATATGCACGCCATCACGACTGCCAACAATGCCCTGTCTGCCCTGTTGGACAACCATATCCAACAAGGCAATGAACTGAATATCGATCCCCGCCGAATCATTTGGAAGCGGGTCATCGACTTGAACGACCGTTCACTACGCAATGTGGTAGTCGGATTGGGCGGCCCTATTCAGGGGGTCCCTCGCGAAGACGGTTTTGATATTACAGTGGCCAGTGAAATCATGGCAATCTTATGTCTGGCGACTGACATTGAGAACTTGAAAGAACGTCTCGCCGATATCGTTGTCGGATACACTTACCAGCGGGAGCCGGTATACGTTCGGGACCTCAAGATTGAAGGCGCTTTGGCATTGCTGTTGAAAGATGCTATCAAGCCCAACCTGGTTCAAACGATCGAGGGAACACCGGCTTTTGTCCATGGCGGGCCCTTCGCTAATATCGCCCACGGCTGCAACTCTATCATGGCTTCGAAACTGGCCTTGAAATTAGGTGACTATGCGGTGACCGAAGCCGGGTTTGGCGCGGACCTGGGTGCTGAGAAATTTTTAGATATCAAAGTTCCCCACCTAGGAAAAGCACCGGATGCGGTGGTGATCGTAGCCACGATTCGGGCGCTGAAGATGCACGGCGGCGTAGCCAAAGATCAACTGTCTGCAGAAAATGTACCGGCAGTTGCAGCCGGTTTTGCCAACTTGAAACGACACATTGAAAATATGCAAAGCTATGGTTTGCCGGTCGTTGTGGCAATCAACGAATTCATTACCGATACCGAAGACGAGTTCGCACAGTTGGAAAGCTTGTGCCGCGCAGTCGGTGTCACTGTCAAGCGGGCCGCCGTCTGGGCCAAAGGCGGAGCAGGCGGGACTGAGCTGGCCGAAGCTGTCGTGGACGCAGTTGCAAATAATACCGCGCACTATCATCGTTTGTACGAAGATTCACTGAGTGTTCCCGAAAAAGTCACAGCCATCGTGCAAAAAATCTATCATGGTCGTGACGTAATCTTTGAGAAAAAAGCAGCTGCACAATTGAAGACTTTTGCAAAAGAAGGCTGGGACAAACTGCCTATCTGTATGGCTAAGACCCAATATTCCTTCTCAGACGACCCGACAGCGCTGGGGGCTCCGGAAGAATTCACTGTCACCATCCGTGAATTTGTTCCTAAACTGGGTGCCGGCTTTTTGGTCGCTCTGACCGGTGATGTGATGACAATGCCGGGACTGCCGAAAAAACCGGCAGCATTGAACATGGATATCGATGAAAACGGCAATGCAGTGGGCTTGTTCTGATTATTTATAAATAAAAAAATGCTGGCGGCAGGTACGTCAGCATTTTTTATACACTATTTTTTAAGACCGGTAATAGTGAAACGACAAACTTCCTTTTTTGAACGGTCCAATCGGGACTTGTGTTATCATGGAAGCAAGGAAAAGCCGCTTGTGTTTTGCGGTCGGTTCAGGGATAATAAGTAAGGTTTGGCACCAGTCCAATCTGAAAAAAGAAACGAGGAATACCTGATGGGGTTGATGATTTCCAGAAAAACCGGATTTTACGGTATGGGCAGCGGCTTTCGCGTGACCATCAACGGCAAATCCCAAGGAAATATCAGAAATGAGGAGACTAAAGAATATGAAGTGCCGGAAGATCAATTGACCGGGAGTTTACAAATCAGTTTCTCTTTACTGAAGAGTAAACCTTACTATTATGATCTGCGAAAGAATCCTCAGCTGCAGTTGGAAGTAGTCATGAATCCGGCAGTGGTTCTGATTTATCTTTTTTTGTTTGCAGCCTTGATTTTTGTAGCCTGGAATCTGCTTTTACTGATTGCCGCATTGGCAGCATTCTCCATTTTTTTAGCTTTCATGCTGCAACAGGCTTTTTTGATCAGGGAAGTAGCGAAATGAATGATGGGAATAGCAGCTGAGTACACTGTGGCAGTTATTTCGCTGGTTTTTATTGGGATTTGGGTTGAAAGTAAGCAGGTTTAACACCAGATAGGCGAAAGCTTGGCGGCTCGATTCCGCCAGCCGCTAAAACGTGAAGCTAAGCTGAGTCTTCGAAACACCCTGATACAAAATCAGCAATAAAAATGAAGAGAAAAAATAGTAACGGAGGGATCAAAGTGGGCGAGCGGGCAGAACAGTTTCTTGCGAGTTTCAATCGAATCGAAAAATGGCTGCGGGACGAACTGGGTAATCCCCGAAATATGGGCTTCAGTGAGATGGTACGACGTCTGGACAAGCAGCGAAATCCGGCTATTACGGAAGCCGCGGATGACTTGTTGCAGATGGCTCAACTGCGCAATGCCATCGTCCACGAACAGGTGGGAGAAGATTTCGTCATCGCCGAACCTAATGAGTGGGCGGTCAGACGGATGGCAGAAATCGAGGGACAGCTTTTAAAGCCGGAAAAAGTTCTGCCCCGTTTCGGCAAGCGCGTCACCGGCTTTGAGATCACGCTTCCGATTACGGAAATTCTGCGTACCATTGCAGAAAAACGCTATTCGCAGTTCCCGCTTTACCAACAGGGACACTTCAAAGGACTAATCACGCTGCGGGCATTGGGCTATTGGTTTGCCAAGGAAAGTCTGCAAGGGGATATCCGACTGCAGGGACGGACTGCCGATGAGCTGATCATGTCAGATGGAAAGCTTACCAATTACCGCTTTGTCAATGGTGAGATGCCGGTGACAGAAGTCAAAGCTCTTTTTGAAAAAGAACCCATGCTGGAAGCGATCCTAATCACAAAAAATGGCGATCCCAACGGAAATCTGCTGGGAATCATCCGCCCACGGGATCTTTACAATAACAATTAATCGTATGGGCCGGGTAGTTGCCGGTCGTAAAAGGAGAAATGAACGTGTTTATAGTATCGTTAGTGATCGCCTTCATTATGATAGCGATCGATCAATTGGTGAAGTGGTGGATTGTCACCAATCTGGGACTTGGAGAGAGCACAACTTTTATTCCCAAGATTCTGTCTTTGACTTATTATCAGAACAACGGAGCTGCCTGGAGTATTCTGGAAGGCCAAATGTGGTTTTTTGCCATTGTGACCTTTATTGCCGTGCCGGTCTGCCTGTGGCTGTTGTGGAAAAATCGTAACGGCAGCCGCTTTTATTCTCTTGGATTAGGACTGATCATCGCCGGTGCTCTGGGGAATTTTATCGACCGAGTACGTCTGGGGTACGTAGTCGACATGTTTCGCACGGAGTTCATCAATTTTCCCATCTTCAATGTGGCGGATATGTGTTTGACTGTCGGAGTAGCGATCGTCTTTATCTATGCCATTTTCGAAGAACGTTTTGAAAGGAAGCCGAAATGAAAGAACAAATCGAAATTAAAGCCGCTGAGGATCTGGGGCGGATCGACAAGCTGCTGGGAAGTCGTCTGGCTGCCTACAGCCGTTCACAAGTCCAAAGCTGGCTCAAGGACAACCTGGTGATGGTGAACGGGACGCCCGTCAAGGCCAACTATAAAGTTAAAAAAGCCGATCTGATTACGATCACGGTTCCGGAGCCGCAGGAACTGGAATTAGTAGCAGAGGATCTACCGCTGGAAATTGTCTACCAAGATGAAGATGTCGCCGTGGTGAATAAGCCTCAAGGGATGGTGGTACATCCTTCCGCCGGTCATCCCAATGGCACTTTGGTGAATGCCTTGTTGTTCCACCTGAAGGATCTTTCTGCTATCAATGATGTCATCCGTCCAGGAATTGTCCATCGGATTGACAAAGATACCTCAGGCTTGTTGATGATTGCTAAAAACGATGCTGCACATGAGGCGTTGGCCCGGCAGCTGAAGGACAAAACTTCACTGCGGCGCTATGTCGCATTGGTCCACGGTAATATTCCCCATGAAAAGGGAGTTATTGAAGCACCAATCGGCCGCTCAAAAACCGATCGCAAGACGCAGGCCGTAGTTGAAGACGGCAAACCTGCTGTAACCCACTTTGAAGTGGTAGAGCGCTTTGGTGACTACACACTGATTAAACTGCAGCTGGAGACCGGTCGGACCCATCAGATTCGTGTTCACATGCAGTATATCGGCTACCCGGTGGCTGGTGATCCCGTTTATGGGCCGAAGAAGACCTTGAAAGGCCACGGACAGTTTCTTCACGCACAGCTTTTGGGCTTTACTCATCCCCGAACAGGAGAGCAGATGGTCTTTGAAGCGCCGCTGCCGGATATTTTCAAAAAAACATTGGCCGACCTGCGAAAAAAAGATTGATTTTTCATAGTCGAAAGTGTACAGTTAGCATAGTGAAAAACAACATACGAGAACCTTTAATTTAGTCCTGTGAGGCTGAGAAGGATTGGGTGAGCGATTGCTTGGTGCGCCAAGGCAGATTGCAGCCTGAAGACGATGTGTACTCTAAAAGACCGGGTACATTCTAAACAAGTCTGAAAACAAACCTCTTGTCCAAGTGGGCAGGAGGTTTTTTGCATGGTCAAAAAATAAATAATTATTTCGGAGGGGACAACATGTCACAAAAAGAAGTTGTAGATGCAGTAACTATGAAACGAGCATTGACCCGCATCGCTTATGAAATCATCGAGCGCAACCGCGGATTGGAAGATTTGGTTCTGGTGGGAATCAAAACCAGAGGGATCTACATTGCCCAACGGATTGCCGACCGCTTGGAACAGTTGGAAGATATCCAAGTTCCGGTAGGAGAGCTGGATATCACTTTGTACCGAGACGACGTTAAAGGCAAAGAGTTGGAAGATCCGGAAGTCCACTCTTCCACAATTCCGGTCGCCTTGGAAGGCAAAGAAGTGATTGTAGTTGATGATGTCTTATATACCGGTCGAACGATTCGGGCAGCCTTAGATGCCATCATGGATTTCGGACGTCCCAACAAGATCCAGCTGGCTGTTCTGGTAGATCGGGGCCATCGGGAATTGCCGATCCGGGCGGATTATGTCGGTAAAAACATCCCGACTGCACAAGCCGAAGCAATCATCGTAGAAATGGAAGAAACTGACGGCCAAGATCGGATCTTGATCGAAAAATAGGAGATGGAACCTGTGTCACAAGAATTTCATAATGAAGATGTCGTATTGGACATCCATGACAAACCAAAACCACTGCCTTGGCTGGGATTGTCTATCCAGCACCTGTTCACCATGTTCGGAGCGACTGTTCTGGTACCAATCCTAGTCGGGATCGACCCGGGAATCGCGCTGGTCAGTTCCGGATTGGGGACAATCGTTTACCTCTTTGTCACCAAAGGCAAGATTCCGGCTTACTTGGGATCCAGTTTTGCCTTTATCGCTGCCATGAAGCTCTTGATGTCCACCGATGGCTATCCGGCCATCGCACAAGGCGCGATCACCACCGGTCTGGTCTACCTGATTGTTGCGCTGGTGGTTAAAAAAATCGGTGCTGCTTGGATGGACAAGATCTTACCACCGATCGTCGTAGGACCGGTAATCATGGTCATCGGTTTGGGGTTGGCTGCCAATGCCGCCAACAATGCGATGTTTAATGACGGTAAATACGATTACAAATTCCTTCTGGTGGCGCTGGTCACGATGGGAATCACGATTTTCTTCAATATGTTTCTAAAAGGATTTCTGGGACTGATCCCGATCCTTCTGGGAATCATCAGCGGTTACCTCTTCGCTTTGATTATGGGAATCGTGGACACGGAACCGATCCGGCAAGCAGCCTGGTTTGCACTGCCGAACTTTGAGATCCCGTTTGTCAATTACCAACCGAAGTTTTACTTGAGTGCCATCATCACCATGGCACCCATCGCTTTTGTGACGATGACTGAACATATCGGCCATTTGATGGTCCTGAATAAACTCACCAAGCGCAACTTTTTCCAAGATCCGGGATTAAATCGGACCTTGATGGGAGACGGCTTAGCACAGATCGTGGCGGGTCTGGTAGGTGGTCCGCCGGTGACCAGTTACGGTGAAAATATCGGCGTACTGGCAATCACTCGGGTTCACAGCGTCTTCGTCATTGCCGGGGCTGCCGTTCTGGCTGTTATTTTGGGCTTTGTAGGCAAACTCAGCGCATTGATCCTCAGCATTCCCAACCCCGTAATTTCAGGAATCAGCTTTATCCTCTTCGGTGTCATTGCTGCCAGCGGCTTGAAGATCCTGATTGAAAACAAAATCAACTTTGATAAAAAGAAAAATCTGATCATCGCTTCTGTGATCTTGGTGATCGGAATCGGCGGACTTTATGTCGAAGCCGGTACTTTCACCTTATCTGCCATGGCTTTGGCAACGGTTCTCGGGATCATCTTGAACCTAATATTACCGGAGACATCCCGCAGCGAAGAAGCCTGACATAATTATTTCCGTAAAGAGTTATTTTCATATCCGACAGGGGGAACCACAATGATCATCCAATCCGAACGTATCAGTTTAAAACATCTGCTCAGTGTCGAGGCTCTTACCGATCAAGAAGTCATGGGACTGATCAGACGCGGCCGTGAATTTAAAAGAGGCGCCAAATGGTCACCGGAAAAAGACCAGTACTTCGCTACCAACCTGTTTTTTGAAAACAGCACCCGGACCCATAAGAGCTTTGATGTCGCTGAAAAAAAACTGGGGATCGAAGTCATCGAATTCGATGCCGGTCACAGCTCCGTCCAAAAAGGTGAGACCCTTTATGATACTGTCTTGACGATGTCAGCTTTGGGGGTGGATGTTGCAGTTATTCGTCACGGGGATGAAGCTTATTACGATGAGCTGATTCAGTCAAAGACCATTCAGTGTGCGATTGTCAACGGCGGCGACGGCAGCGGCCAACATCCTTCACAGTGTCTGTTGGACCTGATGACCATCTATGAAGAATTCGGCCGCTTTGAGGGGTTAAAAATCGCTATTGTAGGAGATATCACTCATTCACGAGTAGCAAAATCCAACATGCAGATGCTCAAACGACTGGGAGCGGAAGTCTTCTTCTCCGGTCCGGCCGAGTGGTACGATGAAAGTTTTGAAGTCTACGGCCATTACCTGCCGTTAGATGAGCTGGTAGGGGCAGTCGATGTCATGATGATGCTGCGGGTCCAACACGAACGTCATTCCGACGGCGAGGACACTGGCTTTACTAAAGAAGGCTACCATCAGCAGTATGGCTTGACGGTAGAGCGGGCAGCCAAGATGAAGCAGGGCGCGATCATCATGCATCCGGCACCGGTGAATCGAGATGTCGAACTGGCAGATTCCCTGGTCGAAGGGATCCAATCACGGATTGTAGAACAAATGACTAACGGCGTGTACGTTCGCATGGCGATCTTGGAGGCGATTCTGGCGGGTCGTGCCTAATAAATGTTACCCATATAAACTAAAAAAACGGAGGACAACACCACCATGAAAACATTGATCAAAAACGGAAAGCTCAATACTTTCGGAAACGAATTGACAGACGGTGCCATTTGGATCGAAGACGGCCTGATCAAAGCTATCGGAACCGGTTTTGATGAAGCAGATTTCGACGAGGTCTATGATGCTGCAGGACAATTGATCACACAAGGGTTGGTGGATGTTCACGTCCATTTGCGGGAGCCCGGTTTTACTTATAAAGAAACCATCAAATCCGGCAGTGAAGCAGCTGCCCGCGGCGGTTTCACTACGGTCTGTGCTATGCCGAACCTCAATCCGGTACCGGATACTGCCGAAAAGCTGACAGCTGTCTATGACATCATCAAAAAAGAAGCGGTTGTCAAGGTCCTGCAATATGCTCCCATCACCGAGGACCTTCGCAGCGAGGTTTTGACGGATATGCCCGCATTGAAAGCAGCCGGCGCCTTCGCCTTCACCAATGACGGCGTCGGGGTCCAAACGGCAGGGACGATGTATCTGGCGATGAAGGAAGCGGCGGCCAACGAGATGGCGCTGGTTGCCCACACCGAAGATGAGTCTTTGCTCTTCGGCGGTGTGATGCACGCCGGCAAACGGGCTGAAGAGTTGGGACTGCCGGGGATTTTGAGTGCTACCGAATCTTCTCAGATTGCCCGCGACCTAATCTTAGCCGAAGAAACCGGCTGCCACTACCATGTCTGCCATGTTTCTACGAAAGAAAGTGTCCGGGTAATCCGGGATGCGAAACGAGCAGGCGTAAAGGTGACGGCTGAAGTCTCGCCGCATCATTTGATCTTGGCAGATCAGGATATTCCGGAAGATTTCGGCTACTGGAAGATGAATCCGCCTTTGCGGGGTATCAAAGATCGGGAAGCACTGATTGAAGGTCTGCTGGATGGCACAATCGACTGTATCGCAACAGACCACGCGCCCCACGGATTTGAAGAAAAAAATCAGAGCTTTTTGAAAGCACCTTTCGGCATCGTCGGTTCCGAGTACGCCTTTCAACTGATTTATACTCATTTCGTAAAGACCGGCCGCTTTACCTTGGAGCAAGTCATTGAATGGATGGCCGTCAAACCGGCCGCTATCTTCGGTTTGAAGACCGGTCGCTTGGAAATCGGACAACCGGCAGATCTGGCGGTGTTCGCAATTGATGAAGAGTACACGATTGATGACAAAGCCTTCAAGTCACAAGCCGTCAATACACCTTTTGTTGGTTGGAAAAACTACGGCGATACGATGTACACATTTGTAAACGGCAAACCAGTTTGGCAAAAGGGGAGTAAATAAATGAAACGTTGGTTGATTTTAGAAGACGGCACTTATTTTGAAGGAGAAGGTTTCGGCGCAGAGACAAATGTCTACGGCGAAATCGTCTTCACCACCAGTATGACCGGTTATCAAGAAACCATCACCGACCAGAGTTTTAATGGTCAGATTATCACCTTTACCTATCCGATGGTGGGAAACTACGGCATCAACCGGGATGACTACGAATCCATCGCACCGACTTGTAAAGGGGTTGTTGTAAAAGAACATGCCCGCAGAGCCAGTAATTGGCGCAATCTGATCAGTTTGGATGAGTTTTTGAAACGTAAGGACATCCCGGGGATTGCCGGCATCGACACGCGGGCTTTGACCCGCAAGATCCGCCAACACGGAACGATGAAAGCTTCAATCGTTTCAGAGGAAGATTTCACTCACGCGTATGATCAGTTAAAGGCAGTGGTCCTGCCGACTAATCAGGTGGAGCAGGTCTCCACTTCCAAACCGTATCCGAGCCCGGGAATCGGCCACAATGTCGTGGTGATTGATTTCGGCCTGAAGCATTCTATCCTGCGGGAATTGTCAAATCGCAACTGCAATTTGACTGTCCTTCCTTACAATACACCGGCTGAAACAATCCTGGAGCTGGCTCCGGACGGTGTGATGCTGACAAACGGCCCCGGAGACCCGAAAGATGTGCCGGAAGCCATCGAAATGATCCAACAGATTCAAGGCAAGGTCCCGATTTTCGGGATTTGTCTGGGACATCAGCTGTTTGCCCTGGCCAATGGTGCAGATACGTACAAACTGAAATTCGGCCACCGTGGTCTGAATCATCCGGTACGGGAAATTGCAACCGGTCGGATCGACTTCACCTCGCAAAACCACGGGTACGCTGTCGATGAGAACTCAATTGATCCCGAGCAGTTGCTGATCACCCATGTTGAAGTTAATGACGGCACCGTTGAAGGGGTCCGCCACAAGAAATACCCGGCTTTCACGGTCCAATTTCATCCGGATGCGGCACCGGGACCTCATGATGCCCTGCACTTGTTCGATGAATTTATCGAAATGATGGATGCTGAAAAGGAGAAGAGATAATGCCAAAACGTACAGATATCAAAAAAATCA
This sequence comes from Enterococcaceae bacterium OF42-14pH9A, assembly GCA_027692465.1. Taxonomy (GTDB): domain Bacteria; phylum Bacillota; class Bacilli; order Lactobacillales; family Enterococcaceae; genus Enterococcus_C. The sequence goes on from JAQEYU010000001.1 coordinate 722,493, forward strand.
TGGTGATTGGTTCCGGTCCCATCATTATCGGTCAAGCTGCCGAGTTTGACTATGCCGGTACCCAGGCGTGTCTCGCTTTAAAGGAAGAAGGCTATGAAGTCGTTTTGGTAAACTCCAATCCGGCGACAATCATGACAGATAAAGAAATCGCCGATAAAGTCTATATCGAACCGATTACCTTTGAATTTGTCTCCCGCATTCTGCGCAAAGAAAATCCGGATGCCCTGCTGCCGACACTAGGCGGACAGACCGGCTTGAACATGGCGATGGAGCTGGCGGCATCGGGGATTTTGGATGAGCTGGACATCGAGCTACTGGGTACCAAGCTTTCTGCCATTGACCAAGCAGAAGATCGCGACTTATTCAAACAGCTGATGGAGGACCTGGGCCAGCCAATCCCGGAATCCGAGATCGTTTCGACAGTGGAACAAGCTGTGGCCTTTGCGGATCAGATCGGCTATCCTATCATCGTTCGTCCGGCATTTACCCTTGGAGGGACCGGCGGCGGGATGTGTGACAACGAAGATGAGTTGCGGACAATCGCCGAAAACGGTTTGAAACTATCACCGGTGACGCAATGTTTGATTGAAAGATCGATCGCCGGCTTCAAAGAGATCGAATACGAAGTGATGCGGGATTCTGCCGACAATGCCATCGTCGTCTGCAACATGGAAAACTTTGATCCGGTGGGAATCCATACCGGCGACTCCATCGTGTTTGCGCCCAGCCAAACGTTGAGCGATTATGAATATCAGATGTTGCGGGATGCCTCACTGTCGATCATCCGCGCATTGAAAATCGAGGGAGGCTGTAACGTTCAGCTGGCTTTAGACCCTCACAGCTTCAACTATTATGTTATTGAAGTCAATCCGCGAGTTTCCCGCTCATCGGCATTGGCTTCCAAAGCTACCGGTTATCCCATCGCAAAATTGGCAGCCAAGATTGCTGTCGGTCTGACATTAGATGAAATGAAAAATCCGGTCACAGAAACAACTTATGCAGAATTTGAACCAGCTTTGGATTATGTAGTCGCAAAAATTCCTCGTTGGCCTTTTGACAAATTTGAAAGTGGCGAACGCGTACTGGGTACCCAGATGAAAGCGACCGGTGAAGTCATGGCAATCGGCCGTAACATCGAAGAATCACTGCTGAAAGCCGTTCGTTCCCTGGAAATCGGTACTTACCACGCAGAGATTACCGAATTGACTGAGGTCAACGATGCTGAGTTGACGAAAAAGATGGTGCGGGCCCAAGATGACCGCCTCTTTTATGTAACAGAAGCGATTCGTCGTGGTTACAGTATCGACGAAATTGCCGAATTAACAAAGATCGACCTCTTCTTTTTAGACAAGCTGCTGCACATCGTCGAGTTGGAACAGGCATTGGCAAAAGCACCGAATGATCTTGAGGTATTGAAACAAGCCAAACAAAACGGATTTGCCGACCGCAAAATCGCTCAGCTGTGGGATATGACAGAAAATGAAGTCCGTGACCTGCGTCAAACCGAAAAGCTTTTGCCGGTCTATAAAATGGTGGACACTTGTGCGGCTGAATTTGAATCAGAAACCCCTTATTTTTACAGCACCTATGAATTTGAAAACGAAAGTCAGCGCTCGAAAACACCTTCCGTTCTGGTATTGGGTTCCGGTCCGATCCGCATCGGTCAAGGGGTCGAGTTTGATTACGCCACTGTCCACTCAGTGAAGGCGATCCAGGCTGCCGGTTATGAAGCTATCATCATGAACAGCAATCCGGAAACAGTGTCCACCGATTTCTCCATCTCCGACAAGCTCTATTTTGAACCGCTGACCTTGGAAGATGTAATGAACGTGATCGATTTGGAACAGCCGGAAGGAGTCATCGTGCAGTTTGGCGGCCAGACAGCGATCAATTTGGCAGAACCGCTGGTTAAAGCCGGGGTGAAGATCTTGGGTACGTCTATCGAAGACTTGGATCGGGCCGAAAACCGTGATCTTTTCGAGCAGGCATTAAACGCACTGGATATCCCGCAACCACCGGGGGATACAGCGACCAATAAAGCAGAAGCAGTTGCTATCGCTGATCGAATCGGTTATCCGGTTCTGGTCCGGCCAAGTTATGTGCTCGGCGGCCGAGCAATGGAGATCGTTGAAAACCAGGCGGATCTGGAAGATTACATGGAAAATGCTGTCAAAGCCTCACCGGAACATCCGGTTTTGGTGGATAGCTATCTGACAGGTTCCGAATGTGAAGTTGATGCGATTTGTGATGGCGAGACGGTCCTGATTCCGGGGATCATGGAACACATTGAGCGGGCTGGGGTCCATTCCGGTGATTCAATGGCCGTTTATCCGCCACAATTCATGAGTGACGAGATCAAGGAAACCATCGCTGATTATACACAAAAACTGGCACTGGGTTTGAACTGCATCGGGATGATGAACATCCAATTTGTCATTCACGAAAATAAGGTTTATGTGATCGAAGTCAATCCGCGGGCCAGCCGAACTGTGCCGTTTCTGAGCAAAGTCACCGGTATCCCGATGGCGCAGATTGCTACAAAAGCAATTCTGGGTACTAAGCTGAAGGATCTCGGCTATCAAAACGGGCTTTATCCGGAAGATAAAAATGTTCATATCAAAGCGCCGGTCTTCTCATTTACCAAGCTGCAGAAAGTTGATACTTATCTGGGGCCTGAAATGAAATCCACCGGAGAAGTCATGGGCTCTGACCGCAGCTTGGAAAAAGCACTGTACAAAGCTTTTGAGGCTGCTGGTCTGAAGATTCCCGAATTCGGAGCGGTTTTGTTCACCATCGCTGACGACGCCAAAGAGGAGTCGGTTGCTTTGGCCCGCCGTTTCCAAGAAGTCGGTTTCAGTCTGCTGGCAACCAAAGGCACTGCCGACTATTTTGAACAACAGGGTTTGACTGTCAAAACCATCTGTAAGATTTCCGAGACTGATTGCGAAGAGACCGTCATCGATATCATTCGCAGCGGCAATACGCAACTGGTAATCAATACAATGGATAAAAATCGGCAGGGCGCATCCGAAGACGGCTTTATCATCCGGCGGGAAGCAGTCGAGCACGGTGTTCCGCTGTTCACTTCATTGGATACTGCCGATGCAATTTTGAAGGTGATGGAAGATCGGGCCTTCTCGACACAAGCCATTTGATTGCAAAACACCTCAGGGCTGCCCGTGGACACGACTGTTCACGGGCAGCAGCTGCGATAAATTTATAAAAGCTGTTTTCCTGCGCTGATTTAGGAGATCTCTGGAAATTCCGATTGGTTCAGATTATTGTGTACCTGCCAAAATCAAGGAATAAAAGCCCGTTTAGGTCCCGCATCTACGTGGATTTACGACGCTGATCGCGGTGAAAAGGTCCTACCTATCTGCCAGATACCTGCTAAGAAAAGCGGCGGGAAAACAGCTTTCGCTGAGAATAATGACTGTTGCTGCAACAAAAAGCGACAAACCAAAGGGGAGTTTTCATTGAAACAGGAAATGATGACCATCACGAAACAGCGGCACCTGGCTCCGCGGATCTACGAAATGACACTGACAGGAGATTTGGTGCAGGAAATGGACAAAAGCGGGCAGTTCCTGCATATCCGAGTCCCCCGCGCAGATATGCTGCTGCGACGGCCAATCAGCATCAATGCTATCGATAAAAAAGCGGGCACCTGCCGCATCATTTATCGGACCGAAGGCGCAGGCACCCGGATCTTTGCCGAGCTTCAAGCAGAAGACCGATTGGATGTTCTGGGACCGTTGGGCAACGGCTTTGACCTTACGGGGATCCAAGCTGGGGAGCAGGTTTATATTATCGGCGGCGGGATCGGCATTCCGCCTTTGTATGAGCTGTCTCGGCGGATACTGGCTTTAGGTGCTGTTCCAATCCATTTTCTGGGCTTTGCCAACAGCGAAGTCATGTACTACACCGAAGAGTTCAAAGCTTTGGGAGACTGCCGCTTTGCAACAGATGATGGCAGTTTCGGCCTCCATGGAAATGTTGGCAATCTGCTGTTGAACGCATTAGCAGAAGCGGATTACCAAAAAAATCCTCCAGCCGCTGTCTTCGCCTGTGGGAATAACGGCTTACTGAAGACAGTGGACCAGCTGTTTAGCGATCACCCCAATGCCCAGATCTCTTTGGAATCCCGGATGGCTTGCGGTGTTGGCGCCTGTTACGCTTGTGTCTGTCACGTGGCAGACGATGAAACCGGTCAAAAGAGTGTGAAGGTCTGCGATCAAGGGCCAATCTTCCCGGTCGGAAAGGTGGTCATCTGATATGAATGAAAACTTACGTGTCAAACTTCCCGGATTGGATTTAAAAAATCCGATCATGCCTGCCAGCGGTTGTTTCGGTTTTGGAAAAGAGTATGCTGAATATTATGATCTGAACGAGTTGGGTTCGATCATGATCAAAGCTACCACTCCGAAAGCCCGCTTCGGCAACGAAACCCCGCGAGTAGCAGAAACTCCCAGCGGTATGCTGAATGCCATCGGCTTGCAAAACCCCGGTATGAAAGTAGTCATGGAGGATCATCTGCCTCAGCTGGCGCAACGTTATCCGGAATTGCCGATCATCGCTAATGTCGCCGGCTCCTGCGAAGAGGATTACGTGGAAGTCTGTGCCAAAATCGGGGATGCTCCGAATGTAAAAGCCATCGAACTGAATATTTCCTGTCCCAATGTCCGTCATGGCGGCATCGCATTCGGTACGGATCCGGAAGTTGCCGGTGCACTGACCGCCGCAGTCAAGAAGGTTGCAAAAGTGCCGGTATATGTCAAGCTCTCTCCCAATGTCACCGACATTGTACCGATCGCTAAGGCGGTGGAAGCCGGTGGAGCCGATGGGTTTACGATGATCAATACCTTATTGGGCATGCGCATCGATCTCAACACCCGCAAGCCGATTTTAGCTAATCAGACTGGCGGTTTGTCGGGACCGGCAATCAAGCCGGTAGCTATCCGCTTGATTCATCAAGTCGCCGGTGTAAGCGAGCTGCCGATCATCGGGATGGGCGGCGTGATGACAGTTGATGATGTTTTGGAAATGTTCATGGCCGGAGCTTCGGCGGTGGCAGTGGGGACCGCCAATTTCACTGATCCTTATATTTGTCCAAAATTGATCAGCCAGCTGCCCCTGCGAATGGCGGAGCTTGGGATCGAGTCTTTAGAAAAACTGATTCAAGAAGTTCGAGAGGAGCGCAAAAAATAATGAATACACGTCCGATCATTGCCCTGGACTTTCCTGATCTGGGAAGTGTCCAGCTGTTTTTAAAAAACTTTCCGAACGGTGAAAAACTGTTTGTCAAAATCGGGATGGAATTGTTTTACGAGGACGGTCCGGAAGTCGTGCACTATTTGAAGCGCCAAGGACACGATATTTTCTTGGATCTGAAGCTCCATGATATCCCCAACACAGTAGAAAGCGGGATGCGTCGAATCGCCGGGATGGGGGTCGCAATCACCAATGTCCATGCAGCCGGCGGAGTCGAAATGATGGAAGCTGCCCTGCGAGGGCTAGAAGCGGGCAAGCCGTCCGGCCAAAAGCGGGCAAAGCTGATCGCTGTCACGCAGTTGACCTCCACATCAGAAGAACAGATGCATCAAGACCAGCTGATTCAGGTTCCCCTGGAAGAAAGTGTCCGCCACTATGCCCAATGTAGCCAAAAAGCCGGACTGGACGGCGTGGTTTGCTCAGCTCAGGAAGTAGCCGCGATCAAGCAGGCAACCGATAACGACTTTATCTGTCTGACACCGGGAATCCGACCGGCAGGTGCTGCCGCAGGAGACCAAAAACGGGTCATGACTCCGGGAGCCGCCCGTCAGATTGGCTCAGATTATATTGTGGTAGGCCGACCTATCACCCAAGCAGAGAATCCATATGAAGCATATCTCCAAATCAAAAAAGAATGGAACGGTGAAGCCTGATGATAACTATTGAAACTGCTGTAGCAAAAGACCTTTTAGAGATCGAAGCGGTCTTTTTGAGTCCTAACGAGCCTTTTACCTGGGCTTCAGGAATCAAAAGCCCAATCTACTGTGACAACCGGATCACCATCAGTTATCCGAAAGTTCGCAAACAGATTGCACAAGGCTTAGCCGCTAAGATCAAAGCGGCATACCCCGATGTGGAAGTGATCGCCGGCGCTGCAACCGGCGGAGTGCCCCACGCTGCCTGGGTGGCGGACATTCTCGATTTGCCGATGGTCTATATCCGCGCCAAAGCTAAAGATCACGGCAAAGGCAACCAAATCGAAGGCCGTATTCAAAAAGGTCAGAAGATGGTCATTATCGAAGACTTGATCTCAACCGGCGGCTCCGTTTTGGGAACTGCTGAAGCTGCCAAGCGAGAAGGGGCTGAGGTCTTGGCCGTTGCTGCTATCTTTACCTACGAACTGCCGAAAGGAAAAGAAAACTTTGACAAAGCCGGTATTCCGCTTTTGACCTTGACCAACTACTCCACGTTGATCCAAGCGGCACTGGAAACCAATTATATCGATAAGGCTGATCTTGAACTTTTGAAAAAATTCAAAGAAGATCCGAACGGCTGGTTGGCAAACTGAGACTGATTTTTGGTAAAATGCAGACAATACTTCGCAGAAAGGATTGAAGCAGATGGTCAAGCGAAATATGGATGTCCCTTGGAGTTATGAGGGAGAAAACGGTCCTGAGTACTGGCATACCCTGTGTGACTGGTATCGGGAGGGGGCTGAATTTGTCTATCAATCTCCGATACACCTTCAGCATAATAAAGCGATTCCCTCTGAAGAAATCGCTTTTGAGAGTCTGCATTTTTGTTATCGGACCGAGCGTTTTACGGAAAAGGAATTTAAAAACACGATACACTTCATTCCCTTCGAATGCGAAAGCCACGTCGTTTTCAAAGGAGTGACGTATGCTCTGACTGACATCCATTACCATCTGCCCAGTGAACACTGGATCGACGGAGAACAAAAGCCGGTAGAGATCCATTTGGTGCATATGGATAAAGCCGGAACCAATCTGGTAGTGGGGGTCTTGTGTGAGATTGTTCCGGAAATCCTGGAAGACGGTCCGTTGCGGCAATCTGAGGTTTGGGATTTGGATCAACACTTGGAAGTATTCGATCCCAGTGTCTTTCTGCCGAAGAAACGCAGCCATTTTCATTATGTTGGCTCACTGACGACGCCGCCTACTAAAGGCCCGATCAACTGGTTTGTCTTTGATGAGACCGCCAAACTTTCCAGAGTTTTTCTGTCGCAATTTCAAGAAGAAATCCTGCAGGGAAACAATCGACCGCTGCAGGACTGTAATAATCGGAAAATCTACTACTTCGAAGACAGCAGTCATTAGGCTGTGTTCAGTTGGAGCTTCTTCTGAAATCTTTTTGATCCTTGGTATTGCTTTGAGAACAGTCCAAATAGTCCACGCCAAAAAGACTCGAACAGCTGTGTTCGAGTCTTTTTGGCGATTGTTGCTTTTAACAGCGGTTTACCCGCGCAATTTCTCAACTACCGCTTCCTCCGGTGTGACATAGAGGGTCTTTTGATTCTCATAGATCACATAGCCGGGCTTGGCGCCATTGGGTTTGCGGATGTGTTTGACTTGGACACAGTCAACAGGGACCTGCGCCGAATTACGATACTTGGAGAAATAGGCCGCCAGCATCGCTGCTTCTGTCAAGGTTTCATCAGAAGGCTCATCGGACCGGATGATCACGTGAGAGCCGGGGATGTCTTTTGCGTGCAGCCAAATATCTGTCTTGCGGGCAGTCCGCAAAGTCAACTGATCATTTTGCAGATTGTTTTTTCCTACCAGAATTTCTGTTCCGTCGCTTGCATGAAAGACTTCCGGTTGCGAAGGCTTTTCTTTGCGCTTTTTAGGATTTTTATTCCTTACATAGCCCTGGGCAGTCAGTTCTTCTCTGATTGCTGCCAAATCCATCGGCCCGGCAATCTCCAATTGTGCCAAAACCGACTCCAGATAAGCGATTTCAGCCTTGGTTTCAGCAATTTGCTGATGGACCAGCTTGACAGCATTTTTCAATTTTTGATAGCGGGTAAAATACTTCTGAGCATTCTGGTTGGGCGTCAGTGCCGGATCCAGTTGGATGGTCAACGGCCGATCTTCCTCATAGTAATTGGCAAGTTCGACTTTCTTGGCACCACGGGGAACTTGATACAAGAAGGTGGTCAAAAGCTCACCTTTTTGGCGAAACTCTTCGGCGTTCTCGGAGTCTTTCAGGGTCTGTTCCCGTTTAGCTAATTTACTGCGGTTGCGCTTCAATTCATTTTCAACTTTGCGAATCAATTCGCCTCCTTGTTGTTTAACCCGGTCTCTTTCCGCCTTATCATGATAAAAGGCATCTAAAAGACTGCTGAGACTGGCATACGTCTGACTATCTTGAGCGACGGCTGCCAATGATTCAAAGGCAATCGGCGTAAAAAACTCTTTTTGATCTGTTTGATAAAAGGTAGGCTGGCGGGAAGCTTTAAGACTTGTAAAAAACTCCTGCCACACCGGCAGTTTTTCGTTGGGTCTTTTTAAAAGACGGAAGGCCAACTCGTCGGCGGTATCTCGTCCCAAGCCTTGAAACTGCTGCTGTAGGGCTTTTCCGCTAAGCTCAGGTAATCGTGACAGCCGTTCAAAAACATCGTGATCCGAAGCGGTGAAAGGGTCCACATTTTCCTGTCGCGGCGGCGCGATATACTCCAAGCCCGGGAGCAGGGAGCGGTAGCTGTTTTGGCTGGAACCGATATGCTTGATAGCATCCAGAATTTTGCCGGTCGCTTGATTTAAAAGCAGGATCGTACTGTGGCGGCCCATCAATTCCACCACCAAGACGATATTCTGAAGATCGCCCAATTCATCGCGGCGACTGAAGGTGAAGTGGATCACCCGGTCATTGGCCACCTGCTGAATGGCTTCCAGAATTGCGCCTTCCAGATACTTCCGCAGCATCATTACAAAATTCGGCGGGGTATCAGGATTACTGTAAGCCATATCGGTAATTTGGACCCGAGCATACGCCGGGTGGGCCGACAAAAGCAGCTTGCGATTTTTACCTTGGCTGCGAATCACCAAGACTACTTCGTTTGGATAGGGCTGATGGATCTTAGTCACTCTTCCACTCAACAGATTCTCTTGCAGCTCTTCTACCATTACATGGGTAAATATTCCATCAAAGGACATCAAAATTCCTCATTTCTGTTTCTAAGTCCAAAGTCGCCACCTTCACACAACAAAATGGAAGTGGACGGTATCTTTTTTAGCAGATACACCCATTCATTATAGTCGAATTGGCGCCAAATAAAAAGAACGGTCCTCCGAAAGAAGGCCGCGGACGTTTTCAGACAGGTCCAAGTATTTATCGCAGTTTCCGTTTGATTTTCGCCTGCTCTTCTTGGCTGTGCTCTTCTTCGTTCAATGCATCTTGGATTTCCCGATGCAGGAAAAAAGAGATCACCGTCCGGATTACGACTACTGCTGCCAGGCGCAGAATATCATCAAAAGTAGGGTTGACAATAGATTCAATGATATCTGCCGCAATCAGTATTTCCAAACTCAAAAGGATGTAGCTGCCCAGAAAATTGCGGATAAAGTTGTTGTGCCGCGCTGCTCTTACATGATCCGGCTGGGTACATTCAGTCTTGATAAAGTCATAGCCGGAGATCACGACCCCCCAGATCAAAACCAGGATCGAGAGCAGGTTGAGTCCCGCCACGATCAGGTGGAAAACCGGACTCATGAAATCCATGATCAAATCGGAAAGATGTGCCATTTTGCTCCTCCTCATACCGGACTGAAATTCATCTGCTCAGTTAAAAGACTGCCTAGGGCGTGTCTACGGCAGAAAGAATAGACCGGCTCTGTTGTCTGCTTCAATCATAACCAAACTCGTCTGATAAAGAAAGTTTTTCCCGCTGCCGGACTTTTTGAATTTTGTGTGAAGCGTTCTGCTTTGACCTTGCCGGTGTCCGGTGCAAATGCTAGTATTAAGGAGTATTTTGCGAGACGGCGTCATTTATTTCGTTTTTTTTCAAAATGCGTCGACAAACAAACAGGAGGATTACCATGGATCGAATAAAATCGTCTTTTACCGCTATCAAAAATGGCGCGCAAGATTTTTATGAAGATTTGGAGAATTGGTTTTATGCCGATCAGCGCAAGGGCCTGTTAACTTTTGCAGCAATATTGGCTGGTATTGCCTTATTTTCCGTATCGATGGTGATGGCGCAAGCCCGCGTGCGGCAATCGGAGTACGATGAGATTATTTATCCCGAATTAGTTTCAGAGCGCATGAAGACAATTCCTTACGGTGAAGAAGATCAGCTGATCAAAACCAAGAGTGCGGTATCCGTGATGTTTGCACCGCCTCATGGTGACGAGCGCAACCAGGTTGACCGGCTGCTGCAGCAAAAACATGCGGAGCTCAATCGAGACTTTTTCTACTATCCTCTCGTCTATGACACGGTCAATATCGGGGAGCGTTACAACATCGATCCCACCAAAGTCACCTTCGTCTTTTTTGAAAAAGGTGTTGAGAAAAACCGCTTGGAGTTTGCAAAGCTGGAAGATAAGGAAAGCGCCTTTATCCCTGAATTGAATCGCCTGCCTATGTGGAATATCAAGAACCTCGATGAAGAGAATTAGGGCATGTTTGAACTCGTCAGCAGCAGAACTTTTGGTCCTTTTTTCACGGAAGCTTCGCTGGAGCGTCACAGACAACCGCCGATCAGGTTCCAAGCTGATCGGCGGTTGTTGCTGTATGATTATTCAGATTTTTTCACAAATTTGTTGACGGAGGACTATTCATAGAGTATCCTGTTTTTAAGAAGAACTTATCAACTAAAAGGAGTGACCATCATGACAACAACTGTTTTCAACTCAGGACGATCCCAAGCATGGCGTATCTGGCGCAGGTAGTTGTATTGATGGAGCTTTTTTCCATAGATACAACTTTTTAGAGTATCCTTCTAAAACTTGTATCTATGTCGGACGATCTGAATTTATTGACCGCATAGAAGCTATCTATGCGGTTTTTTCTTTTTCAAAATCGGGGGATGGCACAAAAAGAAGATACTCGGATCCGTACCAAGGGCAGCATCGAATCAAGTTTAGTAAAAAGTGTTTAAACGACAGGGAATAGGAAAGGATGAATATTTATGAAAAACAAAGGACTTTTAGCAGCCGTAGCAGTAATTGTAGTCGCATTGGCAGGTTTTGCTATCTATCAGGGAACACAAAAAGACGATAAATCAAACGGACAGACGGCTTCTTCGGCAACTACTGCTGAAAACAGCGGCGCAGACAAACAATATACCGTAGGCGTCCTGCAATTGATGAGCCATCCGGCATTGGATCAGATTTATGAAGGTATCAAAGAAGGTCTGGCTGCAGAAGGTTTGGAAGCAGGCAAGAACCTGACAATCAATTTTCAAAACGGCCAAGGGGACCAAAGCAAACTGAACACCATGAGTCAGCAGCTGGTTCAAGATAAATCAGAAGTGCTGATCGGGATTGCAACCCCGGCGGCGCAAGCGCTGGACAACAACGTCAAGAAAAAAGATATTCCGATTGTCTTGGGTGCGGTCACCGATCCTGAAGGTGCCGGACTGGTGGCCTCTAATGATGCACCCGGGGCCAACATCACCGGTGTTTCCGATCAGCCGCCGGTAGAAGAGATTATCGCACTGGCGAAGAAAATGCTGCCGGATGCGAAAAAAGTCGGTATGCTTTATGCCTCTTCGGAAGCCAATTCGAAATACCAAGTCGAAAAGGCCGCTGCAAAAGCCAAGGAGCTGGGATTGGAAGTCGTCAACAAACCGGTAGCTTCCACCAATGAAGTAGCGCAGACAGTCCAAATTTTAGCAGGTGAGGTGGATTTTGTTTTTATTCCTTTGGACAATACGATCGCCAATGCCATGGAAACCGTTGCCCAGGAAGCCGAAAAACAAAAACTGCCGGTCTTTCCGTCTGTTGAGACCATGGTGGAACAAGGCGGGGTCGCAACAATCGGTGTCAGTCAAAAAGAACTGGGTGTGCAAACCGGAAAAATGGCTGCTCAAATTGCCAAAGGTGAAGCGGAACCGGCAACTACACCGATCTTCACTTTCTCGGAAGGGGAAACGATTATCAATAAAGCACAGGCAGAGGCCCTTGGTATCCAGTTAACGGACGAATTGACCAAAGGCGCTCGTTTTACTGAATAAAGAGGTCAGGGGATTCAACCAATTACAGCTGTGCCGGAGCCGAGGTATCTTTGAAAATACCCGCGGCAGCAATTCAGGACCACAATCCGGTGACAGCTGGATTTACATAATGGAGACAAGGGGAGAAAACAGATGATCGTTTCAACAATTGGCCAGGGACTGTTATGGTCACTTTTGGCAATCGGTATTTTTATGACCTATCGGATCTTGAATTTTCCGGATATGACCACAGAAGGGACATTTCCCTTAGGCGGGGCGGTCTGTGTGACTGCCATCACCAGCGGAATCCATCCCCTGGTGGCGACTCTTTTGGGGGTGTTGGCCGGAATGTGTGCCGGCTTTGTGACGGGGATTCTTTATACCAAGGGCAAGATTCCCGTTATTCTCGCAGGGATCTTGGTGATGTCGGGTCTTAACTCGGTCATCCTTTATGTGATGAAAAGTCCCAACAAAGGATTGGGGCATCAGTATCCCAAGATTCAGGATTTTTTTACCCAACTGAATCTGCCGGACTATTTTGATATCGTTATTCTGGGAGCCTTGTTCGTGTTGTTGACGATTGGTCTGCTGCTGTTTTTCTTTAATACGGACCTTGGGCAGGCCTACATCGCTACCGGGGACAATGAGACTATGGCCCGCTCACTGGGAATCAAGACCGATCGCATGAAAATTCTGGGACTGACGCTGTCAAATGGGGTCATCGCTCTGTCCGGTGCCTTGATTTCTCAAAATGACGGGTACGCCGATGTTTCCAAGGGTGTCGGAGTCATTGTAATCGGATTGGCTGCTATCATCATCGGGGAAGTGCTGTTTGGCGAGCTGACCTTTGCTGAACGGATGATTGCGATTGTAGTAGGCAGTATTATCTACCAGCTGATCATCTTCCTGATTATTTTTGCCGGTTTTGATACCACTTATCTGAAGATCATCTCCTCAGCTATCCTGGCTGTCTGCCTGATGATTCCGCAGTTGAAACAAGCGCTGAACCTGAAGACCGGATTTGAAAAAGAGGAGGCGGGACAATGAGTCGGCTGACGATTGAAAAAGGATACAAAACAGTCAAAAACGGAATCGATGAAACTCGTGTCCTGCTGGACCATATCGATTTGATAATCAACCCGGGGGAATTCGTAACCGTGGTAGGGGGCAACGGAGCCGGCAAAAGTACCCTCTTTAACAGCATTGCCGGCACTTTACCGCTGACTTCCGGCAAGATCCGAATCAACGATCTGGAGGTGACCAGAAAAGCCGAGGAAGATCGCGCCAAATATATCGCACGAGTCTTTCAGGACCCCAAGATGGGGACGGCCCCTCGAATGACAGTTGCGGAAAATCTGTTGCTGGCAGAAAAGCGGGGGTCGCGCCGGTTACTGGTTCCCCGAAAGATCAATGACCGAAAAGCACACTACGGCCGGCTCTGTCAAAAGATTGGCAACGGCTTGGAAAATCATTTAGATACCCCTACCGGCAATCTGTCCGGTGGGCAACGCCAGGCACTGAGCCTTTTGATGGCAACATTGACCGAGCCGGAGCTGTTGCTTTTGGATGAGCATACGGCCGCTTTGGATCCGAAAACTTCAAAAAATCTGATGCAGCTCACCAATGAAGTGGTGACGGTACAAAACTTAACTTGTCTGATGATCACTCACCATATGGAGGATGCCCTGGAGTATGGCAACCGCCTGATCCTGATGAAAAAAGGACGGATCGCCAAAGATCTGGATGCCCAACAGAAGAAACAGCTGACTTTACCAGAGCTGCTTTTGTTTTTCGAAGATGATCTGTGACAGATGGACTATTCTGAGGAAAATCGGCAAACTTTTTGGATTTTTTCCTGAAAACTTGAATATTTCCTGCAAATACAGTTGACAGACATTTGCAGGGAGTCTATACTGAACTCAACCTTAAACCAGTTTGGAGCGATTCTTGATGAAAAGAACATTGACCCCACAACTGAATAAGTATTACTTTAGCTATTTTAGATAGGCTGTATTCATGAAACCATGGGTACAGACGCAGCAGTTTGTATCTATGATGGCTAAGGGATTTTGACTTGACTTGCACGCCACCGTAGAGAGTATCTATAGTGGCTTTTCTTTTACGCTTTGTCCGGACAAGGCATTTGAGGGTGTTCACTGTAGATTCGTCACGGTGGATGCCCTTTTTTTGTCAAATGAAAGGGACGGTCGTCACCAACAGCCTGCATAATCACTCGCTTCTGAGAACTTGTAATCAGAAAATGAGCACAAGGGACAGTTATTTATGAAGAAGCAGCAGGAAGAAATCGGAGGGAACCTATGAAAGAAATGATTACGGGTCATACCCGTCTGGCGGGATTAATCGGCAAACCAACCCATCACAGCATCTCACCGCTGATGCACACGACAGCTTTTGCAGAGTGCGGAATCGATGCGGTCTATCTTTCCTTTGACATCGAAGCCGATGAAGTAAAATCAGCACTGCAGGCGATCCGAACGTTGTCATTCATCGGGGCCAACGTAACCATGCCTTATAAAGCCGCCGTCCTGCCTTATCTGGATGACTTGTCACCGGCAGCTCGCTTAATCGGTGCAGTAAATACCATCGTTGCTGAAGACGGCAGATTGACCGGCCATAATACAGACGGTACCGGATTCATGCGCAGTTTGGCAGATATCGGGATTGATCCCATTGGACGACAGATCTCGCTTTTAGGAGCCGGCGGAGCAGCTACAGCTATCATCGCACAGGCTGCATTGGACGGTGTCAAAAAGATCGACGTCTATAACCGTAAAGATCGCTTCTTTGCCGAAAGTTCTGAAAAACTGCAGCGAATTGCAGCAGAAACCGACTGTCAGATCCGGCTTTTAGAGCTGGAGGCTGAAGCCGATCTGCTGCCGGAGTCACTTGCAAACAGCTGCTTGCTGGTGAATGCTACCGGGGTAGGCATGGCCCCCTTGACCAACGTCAGTGCACTGCCGGATTTTGAACTTTTGCAAGGGAATCTGGCCGTCTATGATGTGATTTACGATCCCCGGGAAACCAAGCTTTTACAAGAGGCACGGAAACGGGGTTTGAAAACAGCAAACGGCTTGGGGATGCTCTTGTATCAAGGAGCGGCAGCCTTTGAATTGTGGACCGGCCAAAAAATGCCAATCACTAAGATCAGACCACTGATCGAAGCACAGTAACATTTGCAATAACTAAACAGACGCAAAGATGAAAAACAGGAACATCTTTTGTGGCTGACAAAGAACTGCAAACAAAAACTGCAAACAAAAAAGGAGAAATGAAAAATGATCGTAATTATGAAACCCGGGGCTACCCGTGAACAAGTTGAAAATGTGGTTAAACGTATCAAAAAGGAAGGCTTGGATGTCAATATCGATGAGGGATCGGAACATATCGTCATCGGTTTAAAAGGTGATACCCGCAACGTACAAGATGTTGCATTTTACAGCTACGACGGAGTAGAAAAAGCCGTGCGGATCTCCAATACCTACAAGCTGACATCGCGGGAATTTCATCCCGGAGATACAGTCGTCAATGTGGACGGTGTGAAGATCGGCGGCGGTAATTTTGTGACGATGGCCGGACCATGTTCAATCGAAGGATTGGAGCAGATCCGCGAGTGTGCCCGCATTGCGAAAGCCGGCGGTGCTGAGATTTTACGGGGAGGCGCCTTCAAGCCGCGAACTTCCCCTTACGCTTTTCAAGGTTTGGAAGAAGAAGGCTTGAAGTACATCCGGCAGGCCGCAGACGAATTTGATATGAAAGTCATTACCGAAGTCATGGACGAAAGCCACATCGATATGGTGGCTGAATACAGCGATATTCTCCAAATCGGCGCCCGTAACATGCAAAACTACAAGCTGCTGCAGGCGGTCGGTAAAACAGGCAAACCGATTGGACTTAAACGAGGCATCGCCGGGACGATCGACGAATGGCTGAACGCCGCGGAATACATTGCGATTTCCGACAAATCACCGGTAATCTTTATCGAACGGGGAATCCGGACGTACGAAACCGCCACTCGTAATACCTTTGACCTCAGTGCAGTTCCTCTGATCAAAAAGCTCAGTCATTTTCCAATCATTGTTGATCCTTCTCATGGGACCGGTATCTGGGATCTGGTACCGCCAATGGCCCGGGCCGGAGTTGCAGCCGGTGCTGACGGGATGATCGTCGAAATCCATCCGGACCCGGCCAATGCCTGGTCGGACGGCCCACAATCCTTGAATGAGAAAACTTACATGAAGATGATGCAGGAAGTCAAAATCATGGAAAAAGCGATGAACGAGATCAAAGCGCTGGAAATGGATAACTGAAACAGCACGATGTCGTTCATTCAAAAAGAACGATCCGGACGGGGAGACTCCCGTCCGGATTCAAAGGGGGAAACAGGATGCTGACCGTCCATTTGCAAGACCATCAATACGATATTCAGATCAAAAAAGGCTGTTTGCAAGAGGTAGGAAGCTTTTTGAAAGAATTGTGGCAACCGCAAAAGATCGCAATCATTACCGATGACAACGTAGCGCCGCTTTATGGAGAAGCAGTCCGGGAAAAAGTCGCCCAAGCCGGTTTCTCCGCAGTGATGCATGTCATTCCCAATGGAGAAGCCAGTAAATCTTTGGCAGAGGCGGAAAATATCTACAGCTTTCTGGCAGATGAGGGCTTTACCCGCTCTGACGGAATCATTGCCCTAGGAGGTGGTGTGATCGGTGATCTGGCAGCTTTTGCGGCTTCGACTTATATGCGGGGGATTCACTTCATTCAGATCCCGACAACTCTTTTGGCGCAGGTCGATTCCAGTATCGGCGGCAAAACAGCAGTCAACACTACAAAGGCCAAAAATCTGGTAGGCACCTTCAGTCAGCCGGATGGGGTACTGATTGATCCAGAGGTCCTCAGTACATTGGATATCCGCCGCGTTCGGGAGGGAATTGCAGAGATCATCAAATCAGCGGCAATTGCGGATTCGGCTCTTTGGAATTATTTGAATAGTTTGACAGATGAAGCCGATCTGTTGAGTAATGCGGAATATGTGATCACTGAGACGTTGAAAGTGAAGCAAAAGGTCGTAGAAGAAGATGAGTTTGATAACGGCATTCGGCTGATTTTGAATTTTGGGCATACCATCGGCCATGCCGTAGAAAAAACAGCCGGTTACGGAGTGGTCAGCCACGGAGAAGGCGTTGCAATCGGCATGATGCAGATCAATAGTCACGCTGAGAAAATCGGACTGTCACCAAAAGGCAGCACTGCACAGCTTCAGGGGATGATCGAAAAATTCCGGCTCCCGGTTCGTACTGAAACCTGGGATGAAGCGCAGTTGTTCGACGCCATCACCCATGACAAAAAAGCCCGGGGAGCCAACTTGAAGCTGATTTTGTTGGAAAATATCGGTGAGGCCAAGATTGTAACAGTACCTATCGAAGAAATACGCCAATACTTGAACAGAGAGGATGCAAGCTAATGCGCTATATTACAGCTGGAGAATCACACGGGCCGCAACTGACTGCCATCATTGAAGGACTGCCGGCCGGACTGCCTTTGACTGCCGAAGATATCGATATCGAACTGGCACGACGACAAACCGGTTATGGCCGAGGCGGTCGTATGAAAATTGAAGAAGATCGGGTTCAGATTCTTTCGGGGGTTCGTCACGGGAAAACTATCGGCGCGCCGGTGACTTTGGTCGTCGAAAATCGCGACTGGAAGAACTGGACCACGATCATGTCGGCAGCAGATGTTCCCGCAACAGAAAAAGATGTCAGAAAAGTTACTCGTCCCCGCCCCGGTCATGCAGACCTGGTGGGAGGGATGAAATACCATCATCGGGACCTGCGCAACGTCTTGGAACGTTCTTCTGCCAGAGAAACAACGATGCGGGTGGCTGTCGGTGCGGTAGCAAAAAAGCTTTTGTCTGAGCTGGGTGTGATCGTTGCCGGTCACGTGACGATTTTAGGCGGTATTAAGGCCGAGATTCCCAACGGATTGTCTATTCAGGAAATCAAAGAACGCTCCGAGGCCTCAGAAGTACGGGTGGTGGATCCAAGCGTTGAAGAAGAGATCAAAGCACTGATTGATGCGACCAAGAAAAAAGGGGATACCATCGGCGGTGTCGTCGAAGTCATCATCGGCGGTGTCCCGGCTGGTTTGGGCAGCTATGTACAGTGGGATAAAAAACTGGACGCCAAACTGGCACAAGCCATCGTCAGCATCAACGCCTTCAAAGGAGTAGAATTCGGCGTAGGTTTTGAAGCCGGAAATCTACCAGGATCTCTGGTGATGGATGAGATTCAATGGAACGAAACAGAGGGATATACGCGGAAAAATGACAATCTCGGCGGTTTTGAGGGCGGCATGACAAATGGCGAGCCCATTGTCGTCAAAGGCGTTATGAAGCCGATCCCGACCTTGTATAAACCACTGCAGACTGTCGATATCGACACAAAAGAGCCCTACAAGGCCAGCGTTGAACGCTCCGACAGCACTGCCGTTCCCGCTGCTTCCGTAGTTGCGGAAAATGTGGCGGCTACTGTCCTGGCAGAAGCCTTTTTAGAAAAATTCGGCAGTGACTCCTTTGACGAATTGAAAGATGCTGTGGCTGCTTACCGAGAATACTTGAAAAATTACTGAGGAGGGCGAAACTGTGGATCAGCACGTTTTGATCACCGGACTGGGATTGATCGGGGCTTCATTGGCCCGTTGCATCCGTCGGGCTCACCCACAATGCACACTTATCGGGTGGGATCGATCCGAGACCACCCGCACTACCGCAATCGAAAAGGGCATTATCCAGAAAGCTGCCGCAGATTTTCAAACTGCAGCGACAGAAGCCGATATCATTGTTTTTGCTACTCCTGTCAGTGTAACACTGGAGTACTTGAAGGAGCTTTGCCGGCTGCCTTTGAAGCCCTCAGTCATCGTAACGGATGCCGGCAGTACCAAGACGGTCATCAGTGAAGCCGCCGCTGCCTGCTCCTTTACCTTTATCGGGGGACACCCGATGGCTGGTTCTCATAAATCCGGAGTCAATGCAGCTGATGAAGATCTTTTTGAAAATGCCTACTATATCTTCACGCCGGGAGCGGAAGACAACGATCAAGCAGCATTGGAAACGCTGAAGGAGCTGTTCTCAGGAACCCGCGCAAAATATGTTGAGCTCTCTGCGCAGGAACACGATGAGATCACCGGCATGCTGAGCCATCTGCCCCATATTATTGCTGCCGGATTGGTCACACAGGCTGATGTCTTCAATCAGGAGCATCCGCGAGCCAAGCAGCTGGCAGCTGGCGGCTTTCGCGACATCACCCGGATTGCTTCGTCGGATCCGCAGATGTGGACGGATATCCTGTTGAGTAATCGAGAAACCTTGATGTCGCAATTGACCATCTGGCAAGAACAGATGTCTAAGATTCAGCGCTTGTTGATCCATCGTGATCATGATGGAATCTATGACTTTTTTGACCATGCCAGAGATACCCGTGACCGGTTGCCGGTACACAAAAACGGGGCAATTCCAGCTTTTTATGATCTCTATGTCGATGTACCGGACGTTCCCGGTGTGGTGGCAGAAGTCACCGGCTTACTGGGTGAAGCAGCTCTTTCCATCATCAACCTGAAGATCCAGGAAACCAGAGAAGATATCAACGGCGTCCTGCAAATCACCTTCAAAAATGAACGAGACTTAAAAGCCGGTGTTGCGTGTTTGGAAACCCATACGGACTATCCGTGCCGCTTGAAATAGCGGAAAGACAGACGCAGGAGGAGATGAAGAGCTGCGATGCTCAGTCTCACCTGCGCTATAAAAAGGAGGACATTATGAAATTAGGACCTACCGTGAACGGTTTGCAAGGCACGATCCAAATTCCTGCCGACAAATCAATATCCCACCGCAGCATCATGTTCGGAGCATTGGCTGAAGGAAAGACGACTATTCACAATTTTTTGCGCGGAGAGGATTGTCTTTCCACACTAAATGCCTTTCGAGCGTTGGGCGTTCCCATTGCTGACGATGGAGAAACCATTATTGTCGAAGGTGTCGGTTTCAAGGGATTGAAAGCCGCATCAGAGGCCATCGACGTAGGCAACTCAGGTACTACCATCCGTTTGATGATGGGAATACTGGCAGGGCAACCCTTCACCACTACATTGTTTGGCGATGACTCTTTGGCAAAACGCCCTATGAATCGCGTGATGCTGCCGCTGCAGGAAATGGGCGCAGACCTTACCGGCGCTTCCGGCAGTGAGTTTCCCCCCATCACAGTGACCGGAACCGACCGACTGCAGCCGATTCGCTATCAGCTGCCGGTGGCCAGTGCGCAAGTGAAATCGGCAGTAATCTTTGCCGCCTTGCAGGCTGAAGGGACTTCCACCATTATCGAAAAAGAACCGACCCGCAATCATACAGAAGAAATGATCAAGCAGTTTGGTGGAGCGATCAGCTGTTCAAACGACGGGAAGACAATCACGGTTGCCGGCCCGCAAACCTTTACCGGACGGGAGGTCACCGTGCCCGGTGATATTTCATCAGCGGCCTTTTTCCTGGTTGCCGGTGCCGTGACTGATGACAGTGTGATTACGCTGACGAACGTGGGCATCAACCCTTCCCGCACCGGGATCCTGGATGTGATGGAAGCAATGGGGGCTGATTTGACGATGTTGACTGTCGATCAGGAAAATCAGTCTGCCGCTCTCAAAATCAAAACCAGTCAGCTGCAGGCCACGACGATTTCCGGTGAAATCATTCCGCGTCTAATCGATGAGCTGCCGATTATTGCTCTTCTGGCGACGCAGGCAGCTGGACAGACGATAATCAAAGACGCCGAAGAATTAAAGGTCAAAGAAACGAACCGGATCGATGCAACTGCTGAGGAATTGCAAAAAATGGGCGCTGATATCATCCCGACGGCAGACGGACTGATCATCAATGGCCCGACACCGTTGAAAGGAGCCGTCGTTGATTCCCGTGGTGATCATCGTATCGGAATGATGTTGGCGGTGGCTGCACTGATTGCAGAAGGGGAGACTCATTTGGAGCGATCCGAAGCCGTAGCTGTCTCTTACCCTGACTTTTTTGCCGACCTCCAGAACTTGACAGCAAACGGAGGGAAGTAAGATGGCAGGGATTTTGCTGATCGGCTTTATGGGAGCCGGAAAAAGTACAGTCGGTGCCAAGTTGGCAAAAATCCTGACGCGTTCTTTTGTCGATTTGGATCAAGCCATCGAAACCGAAATCGGGATGTCTATCTCGGAATATTTTGCAACAGCAGGAGAAGGCGCTTTTCGCGAAGTTGAAACTGCCGCATTGGCTAAAGCGCTGGCCGGAGACGATGTGGTGGCTTGTGGCGGCGGGATCGTATTGAAAGAATTGAATCGGGACATGTTGAAAGAGCACCCGACAGTCATCTACTTAAAAGCCGATCCTGATCACCTCTATCAGCGAATCCTGCAGGACCAGGTGAACAAACGTCCGCTGGCAGATGACAAAACTGCCGCAGAGGTCCGCGCAATCCTGCAACCGCGACTGCCTTTATATGAAGAAGCGGCGGTGATCAAAGTCGATACAACCGGCAAAACGCCGACACAGATTGCAGCAGAAATTCTGGAAAGGTTGGCGGAAAAATGAAAATCGGTTATCTTGGCCCCAAAAGTTCCTTCACTCACCAGGCGGCGCAAAAAGTCGCACCTGACGCCGAATTGATCGCCTTCCCCTCGATTCCCAAGTGTCTGCAGGCCGCCGAACAAAAGCAGGTGGACTTTGCAGTGGTTCCGGTAGAAAATTCTCTGGAAGGCTCCGTCCACGCTACCATCGATCATCTCTTTCACAAAAGCGGATTGACCGTGGTGCGGGAAATCATTCTTCCTATCAAACAACAGCTGCTGACTGCACCGTCGACTACAACTCAAGAGATTCACAAAATCATGAGCCATCCGCAAGCCTTAGCGCAATGCCAGGCCTATTTGGAGAAGCATTTCCCGGAAGCATTGATTGAGGCGGTCTCCTCGACGACTTACGCAGCTGAGTACGTCAGTCGCCATCCGGAGGAAAAGATTGCAGCCATCGCTTCTGTGCAGGCAGCCAAGCAATATGACCTGACGATCGCAGCTGCTGCCATTCAAGACAATGATTTCAATCAAACCCGCTTTTGGTTGGTAGCCTTGCAAGCAGATGTCCCTGATGAAACATTCTTTCAAAAAGCCGCTAAAATGACTGTGCTGTTGACGCTGCCCTCCAACTTGCCGGGAGCCTTGCATAAAGCGCTGGCGGCATTCGGTTGGCGGGACATCGGTCTGTCAAAAATCGAATCCCGACCATTGAAAACCAGCCTGGGAGAATATTTCTTTGTTGTAGACCTTGCATGTGAACAGCCGGAAGCACTGATCAGAAATGCCCTGGAAGAGATCAGGTTGCTGGGAGTGACTGTCCGTAACCTGGGAGCCTATCCGGTGAAGGTCATCACTGAAACGAAATAATCGGTTTGAGCCCGCTAAAGCAGCGGGTTCTTTGCCATGTCCATGATACAGCTGTGTCTGGTGTGATCAACCTGAAATTCTGTCCGTCCAGCATCTGCTGCGAAAAGCTTTTTGAACAATCTGACTTCGAGGCTGCCGGCAAACACGGACGCTTGGAAAAAGGGCCCGTCGTGACAAGAGTGTTCGTTGTCGCCTTTCCTAAAAAAGAGTAAAATTTTGTAAGACGACGGATTTTTTGAAAACTGTAGGGTATCCTAATGATATGCACAAAAGACAGGAGTGAAGCACTTGGACAGTCGTAAAGACCGAAATAAAAAACTTTACGAGGAGTTGGAAGGCGGTCGCGAAAAAGGCAAGCTGTTTGCCAGAAGACCATTGGAAAATGAACCTCGGAGACCTGATAACGGGTACGAACCGGAGCAGACAGTATATAGTCAAAACGATCGTTACAATGGCGGTGGTCGGCCGCCTGAAGACCCGCGAAACGGCAAGGGAAAAGCACCCAAGCCGAAAAAAAATAAAAAGCGCCGAAAGCATCCTTTCCTTCGTTTTCTGGTCACACTCGTGGTATTGCTTCTCGTCTACAGTCTGGGTTCCTTTTATGCCGGCAAGATGTTTTCCAAGCAGGGGGACTTCTTATCTAAGCAGGAAAAAATCGAGTTCAACGGCTTTAAAAACAGTGACGGCTCCAGCAATATCCTGCTGATCGGCAGTGACAGTCGCGACGGAGAAGCAGCCCGTGCCGATACAATCATGGTACTGCAGTTGGATGGTCCGGCCAAAAAGCCGAAACTAATTTCCTTTATGAGGGACACGTTGGTGGATATTCCCGGTGTCGGTCAAACGAAGCTGAATGCTTCTTATGCTTACGGCGGTGCCGAGCTGGTCAGAAAAACGCTGAATCACAATTTCAATGTTGACTGCCGCTATTACACCATCGTTGATTTTCAGTCCTTTGAGCAGGTGATTGATACGCTGTTTCCGGGAGGTGTTGCCATCGATGCCGAAAAAGATATGAGTGCCTACATCGATGTCCCTATCACGGCCGGCCCTCAAAAGATGGATGGCCACACGCTTTTGCAATATGCCCGTTTTCGAATGGATGAAGAGGGGGATTTTGGTCGAGTGCGCCGCCAACAACAAGTCATGAATGCTGTTTTTGGCGGAATGAAAAATCCTTTGACTTTAGTGAAGCTTCCCTATGCTGCCGGTCAGGTAATGGGCGAAGCCGCTACGGATCTGCCGATGAGTTACCTGGTAAAGAATACGATTTCCATCGCCAAAGGTGCCGGCGGAATCGACCGCTTGTCTGTGCCGGTGGATAATTCATGGAATTACGGCTATGATGCCAATGGCGGAAGTGTGCTGGTCATCGATCAGGAAAAAAATCAGCAAGCCATCCGAAATTTCTGGGAAAAATAGGCTGTGTCGATAAACTCCGGTGGAACTCGGATTTTTGAGCTCCTGTCGAAATCAAAAGAGGGGTAAAGCACAACTTAGCTGGTATTAAAGCTGCCATTTACGACGCAGATTGCGGTAAAAAAACATCTGTTGCGAGCATTTTCAAACATGTCTGCAGCTTCTTTTAAGCAGCATCCGCCGAGCCGCAGAAATACTTGCGGCTTTTTGACTGCAAGGAAGCACCTCGTTGCAGCTGTCGGAGGGGATTTCAAATATGCACCTTTTGGATATATTCATCAATCGGGTTTTATGCTATATTTATGTCAGTATGTTTTTTCACTATTTCGTACCAGCAGTTTTTGCATTTATTTTGCATTGAAATGAGGACAGTTATGAAACTCGCAGTTGTAACAGACAGCACGGCAATTCTGCCGGAAGCTGTTGCGAACCATCCTGATTTGTACGTCGTTGCGATCCCGGTGATCATCGACGGCAAGTTATATAACGAGGGCATCGATATCGAAGCCGACGAATATTACCACATGCTCAACAACAGCAAAGAATTTCCCACCACTTCACAGCCAGCTGTCGGAGAAGTGATGGATTTGTACGAACGTCTGAAAAAAGACGGCTATGACACAATCTTGAGTATCCATCTTTCCGGTGGGATCTCCGGATTTGTCCATACCCTGGCCGGCATCAAAGATGAGTTTTCGGAATTGGAAGTGATTCCCTTTGACTCGGAGATCACCTCGATGCCCATGGGCAACATGGTGGAGGCTGCGTTGACCATGAAAGATAACGGTGCTGACTTGACTGCTATCTTAGACCACCTGCGTATGATCCGGGACAACACCTATGCGTATCTGATCGTAGATGACCTGAATAATCTCGTGCGGGGTGGCCGCCTGACAAACGGTGCAGCTTTGATCGGCGGTCTGTTGAAGATCAAACCAATCTTGACTTTCGATAAAGGCAAGATCGTCTTGTCCGAAAAAATCCGTTCCTCGAAGAAAGCCTTCAATCGCGCTGAAGATCTGATCGGTCTGCGGGCACAGGAGATCGGCCGACCGGTCCATTTCTATGTGATCCACGCCAACAATCTCCCTGCTGCCGAAGAAGAAAAAAACAAGTTACAGGTGAAATATCCCAACGCTGAGATCACTATCGGCCATTTTGGCCCAGTGATCGGCACCCATTTGGGAGAGCGGGCGATTGGCATCGCTTGTTCCGCTATTTGATCACAGTCAAGCCGGCCTGAAAGGGTCGGTTTTTTCTGTACTCTGTAACCAGTGAAGTTCCCATCGTTTGCTGAAAACAACCGGGACGACGAGAAGGCTTTTCCCAAAGGAGCTGAGCCACCGACCGAGAGACTGTTTTTATTGCCCAAGACCAATCGTTTGATGCAATGGGTGACCATCGTTATAATTTAGTAAACTACTAATTTACTAAAGGACTGATTGAAATGAAAATACCGACATCATTGAAACACAAACCGGTGATTGTGGTGGAAAACTATGACCGGATCGATGGCCGCAATGCCTTTGAAAGCGAAGCAAAAGGTCTGTCTTTAGGCCTGGCACAATGGAATGATCGGGGAAAGGTAGACATTTCAGGAAAAGTTTGGCGCTACACCGGTGAAAAATGGTCTCGTCAATCAGAAGAGATGCCCTTGACCCGGATCTTGGACATGGCGATCCTGGTTGCCCGCACTAATCTTTATTTTCAGGATGCCTACCGCTATGAGAAGTTCTATGATCCGGAAAATCCGGTGATTGACATTCTCGGTCTACAGGGAAACCGCATGACTGTGGAGGTGGATACCGACAACCCAAAAATTGATGAAGACATCCTGATGTTCCACGATGCTCTGCAAAAAGACGGTGAACTGCTGGGGGAACGGTTCCGGACATTGAAACGACTGTTGGAAGAAGCGGGTTACTAGGGCGTGTCTGAAAACTCCAGTGGCAGATATTTTGGTCCTTTTCACCGCAATCTGCTCGTAAATGCGCAGCTTTGCACCACATAAGCTGCGCTTTTCTCCTTGATTTCAGCAAAAAGTCCGCAAAAATCTGGATTCCCCCAAAGTTTTCAGACGCGCCCTAATAAGTTTCGACAGTCGGCAAGCTTTTTTCGAAAAATGATGAAAAATAAAATGAAGGAGCAATCATTATGCAGACACCTTATTCCGTGACTCGCGAGCGGCTCTTCACTAAAGTTGAAAAAATGATGATTTGGCAAAAAACGGCCAGTCATCAAACCGGTGAGATCGAGCTGCGCCTGGCCTCGGAAATCAAAAATAATTGGGACGACCCCGAATTGAAAGTTTTCAACGTTCTATTGGAAGGAGATGCCGGCTCCGGTAAGACAGAGATGGCCAAAGCGCTGTCTTATCATCTGCAGCTGCCTTATACCAAAGTCACCTGTTTTGCGGATATGGATAAATCTGATGTCTTCGGTGCCCTTTTGCCGGTCGTAGCCGCCGATGATGAGGAAGACAGCGAGTTGCTGGAGGCAATCTATCAGACAGATTCACTGCAATCAGTGTTGCATCTGATTCAGCGGCACTATTCGATCCCGGCGGCCGCTGCCAAAGAAAAGCTGGCCCAACTGGTGAGCCGCATAGAAGAAACGGAGATGGCAACTCCGGTCCAGTACAAATTTTACCCCTCAGAGATCGTTCGGGCATTGGAGAAGGGTTATCTGTTGGAGATCCAGGAACCGACTGTTATTCGAGATGCTTCCGTTCTGGTGGCTTTGAACTCGGCCTTGGAAGCAAACGGTATGTTGAATATTCCTACCGGGATCATCCAAAGGCATCCCGACTGTGTCATCGTAGTTACCACCAATCGAAATTATCAAGGCAATCGACCGCTGAATGAATCGCTGCGGGACCGGATGCAGCATGCAGAAAAGATGGACCTGCCACCACTTGAAGTGATGGTGGAGCGGGGAATCGCCAAAACCGGCTGTGAGGACCTCACAGCTATGACGATCATGGCCCGCATTATCCGTTTACTGGAGGAAACAGCCAAAGCCAATGCCATCAAAGGCGTGGCGGGCATGCGTTCTTATTTTTATTGGGTGAATACCCTGAAACAAGGTCAGCCGCCCCAAGAAGCCATTTATCCCAAAGTTCTCTACAAGCTCACGACCGATCCTGACGAGCTGCAAATCCTGGAAAATGCCTTGGATACCAGTGGTTTGCTGTCTGAACTGATAGCAGTCATCTCCGGCAGACAACTGCGGGAATACCGCGAGCAACGGGAAGGCCGCCGCCTTTCCTCAGAAGCAGCGGATGAAAGAAATATTACCGAGGAAGCAGAAGGGGGAACCTTGACCGCTCCTGATAAAAAACAGGCAGAAACAGACGAGAATGAAAAAAAAGCTGAAAATACTGCAGAGCATTCCGATCCGGCAGACCGTCCGGCGGAAAAGTTGCCGGATATTTCGGAAGCCGCAGCCAGCGATACCGTCAGCCAGTCAGAAGAGGGGACCGCTACTCCTGACGATGAAGAAGTTATCCGGACCGGGGCGACTGCCGAAACAGAAGCCGATCCTGCCGAACAGGAAAAACGCTTGAAGAAAACCCTCAATCGCAAAGCCCGGGAACTGCTTAAAACTACCATCCATGCCAAAGAAGGGCTTTTGATCCATCGACCACAGCCGACAAAAGCTGATCGAGAAAAAGGGCGCATACTGGCACGTGCTGTCCGACCGCAAGTGGAGGAAGTCATCAAACAACTGAAAGAGATCCTTGAAAATCAACAAAGCGAAAGTTATGGCAAGGGAAAATTCACCGGCACCCGGTTTGATGCCAGCCGGGTGGCATATGGCGACTATCGGACCTTTGAGAAAAAGACACCACCTCACGATTCCCCGTCTTTGGCGATTGCCCTGCGAGTCGATGAATCCGGCTCGATGGTGCGGGAAGCCCGGATTGAAACGGCCCGGGCAGCCGCTGTCGCCGTGGCAGAATTTGCTGAGCAATTGTCTTTGCCTTTGATGATTTACGGAGACACAGCCGACCTTTCGCAACGGGAGAAAACTTCCATCTACTCTTATAAAGAATTCTCTGATGGCTTTTCAGATCTGTCGGGGAAGTTGGCCGGAATGAAATCGCGACAAAACAATCGTGACGGTGTACCGCTGCGCTTGCTGAGCGAGGCACTGGTTCAAGAAACAGCAACGACCAGATTGCTGATCTCAATCTCGGATGGACAACCCAAAGCATTACCGGACTATACCGGTGATAAGGCCAAAGAGGACATCCAGGAAGTCATTCGGGAGTATGAACGGCAGGGGATCATCTATTTAGCTGCCGCTATCGGAGAAGACCAAGAAACGATCCGTGAGATATACGGTGAAAATCGCTTTTTGGATATCAGCGACTTAAGTAAGTTCCCGGAAGAACTAGTCAAGCTGCTGGCACGCTATTTAAACAGCTGATTTTCCCTCGAAGAAGAACATAAAATGATTATGTAAACCGGATGGCCGAATTAATCAAAATCAAGTCTTGCAAATGTTTTTTTATTCAGCTACATTTAATAGTAGAAACGGTTGCAAAGAGACTCGGGACGATGTTGGTCTCCGCGTCTCTTTCTTGTTGAAGACAATCTGCTGCATCTGCTGTTGTCTTTGACAGATCGGATTTACGTGCTTGTCCTTTTTTTGACAATCACGGAATATGTCTTTATACATTTGTTTTTTTGATCAGAAAGGAAGGACGCTATGCTAAAAACACTCTTAGCCAATGTGGGGCAGTACAAAAAAGATACGATCCTGACCCCAATCTATGTGGCAGGGGAAGTTGTTATGGATGTGGTGATGCCGTTGATCATGGCAGCCATGATTGACCAGGGGATCGAACGAGGAGACAGCGGCACTATTTTGAAATACGGCGGCTTGTTGTTTCTCTGCGGACTTTTCGCACTGGTTTGCGGAACGATGGGTGCCAGAACAGCAGCAACGGCTTCTGCCGGTTTTGCCCGCAATCTGCGTCACAATATCTTCGACCGTATTCAAAACTTCTCTTTTGCCAACATCGACCGCTTTTCCACAGCGGGTTTGATTACGCGGATGACAACTGACGTCACCAATGTGCAAAATGCCTATCAGATGATCATCCGGATGCTGGTACGCAGTCCGCTGATCCTGATTTTTTCTTTGACGATGGTCTCTGTCATCAATGCCCAAATGGTGTTGATCTACTTGGCGGTGGTTCCATTTCTGGCCATCGGGCTGGCGATCGTGATCCATTTTGCCCATCCGCTGTTCATCAAGGTATTTCATACTTATGATCACCTGAACAACGTGGTCCAGGAAAATCTGCAGGGGATCCGGGTTGTTAAATCCTTTGTTCGGGAAAAACAACAAGAGGACCTCTTTGGAGATGTTTCCGAAAAGGTTTATAAGAACTTCACCCTGGCTCAGCGGATCGTCGCTTTCAATATGCCGCTGCTGCAGTTTTCCGTCTATACGTGTATGCTGCTTTTGTCATGGCTGGGTGCCCAGTTCATCGTGGACAAAGGGACCTTGACTACCGGAGAACTGGTAAGTATGTTCAACTATACGATGCAGATCCTGATGAGTCTGATGATGATTTCCATGGCATTCGTCCAGATTTTGATTGCTCGGACTTCTGCTGATCGAATCGTCGAGGTCTTTGATGAGAAAAGCAGCATCACCAACAAAGCTGAGCCCCTCACAGAGATTTCCGACGGTAGTATCCAGTTCAAGGACGTCTGCTTCAGTTATGCAGATGATATGAACAAACTGGCACTGATCGATATCGATCTCAAAATCAACTCTGGCGAAGTCATCGGTATCATCGGCGGTACCGGCAGCTCCAAATCGACTTTGGTTCAACTGATTCCACGGCTCTATGATGCCACGCAGGGATCAGTGATGGTAGGGGGGCATGATGTCCGGGATTACGATATGGTAACGTTGCGGGATCAGGTTTCCATGGTACTGCAAAACAATGTTCTATTCTCCGGTACTATCAAAGAGAATCTAAAATGGGGCAATGAACAGGCTACTGACGAGGAAGTCATAGCAGCTGCCAAAATTGCTCAAGCAGATCCCTTTATCCAGGAGTTTCCTGACAAGTACGATACGATGATCGCACAGGGAGGAAACAATGTCTCCGGTGGTCAGAAGCAGCGGTTAACTATCGCCCGCGCACTTTTGAAGAAGCCGAAAATCCTGATTCTGGATGATTCAACCAGTGCTGTGGACACCAAGACCGACCGGGAGATCCGGGATGGCTTGAAAAAAGCGATCCCCGGAACTACTACGATTATCATCGCCCAACGGATCACCTCGATTCAAGATGCCGATCGGATCATCGTGATGGAAGACGGGCGTATCAATGGAATCGGTACTCACGAAGAACTGTTGGCCACCAATAAGATCTATCAGGAAGTAAGCGAATCTCAAGAGAAAGGATTTGGGGAACATGTTGACGAATAATCAAAAAAGACCAGCCTCCTCGCCCATCAAAACCCTGAAACGTCTCTTGGGGATCATGTTCGGCGACTACAAATTGCAACTGATCGTCGTTTTGGTGATGATCCTGCTTTCGGCATTTGCCAATGTTCGTGGGGCACTCTTTTTACAGACCGTTATCGACCAATACATTACGCCGTTGATTGGAACCAGCAATCCTGACTTTTCCGGGTTACTGAAAGCAATCACCCAGATGGCACTAATCTACGTGGTTGGGGTCCTGGCTGGTTTGACTTACAACTTTATGATGGTCCGTATCAGTGAAGGCACCCAAAAGAAAATTCGGGATCAGATGTTCACTCATATGGAATCACTGCCGATCCGCTATTTCGACCAGAATTCCCACGGTGACATCATGAGCCACTTTACCAACGATACCGATACATTGCGGCAGATGATCTCTCAAAGTATCCCAAATCTGATGATGGCAATGGTGACTTTTGTCTCGGTGTTCATTGCGATGTTCACCCTCAGTATCCCTTTGACGCTGTTTGTCATCGTTTCTGTTTTCCTGATGCTCAATGTAGTCCGCTTCATTTCAAAACGCAGCGGCCGCTTTTTTGGGGCCCAACAACGGGACTTGGGTGCGGTGAATGGTTATATCGAGGAAATGATGCATGGTCAAAAAGTCGTGAAAGTTTTCAATCACGAAGACAAGGCGATGGCTGATTTTGATGAACTGAATGATGCGTTGCAAGCCAGTGCCACCCAAGCCAATGTGAATGCCAATCAGTTGATGCCGATCATGATGAATCTGTTGAATGTGCAGTATATTCTGGTAGCTATTATCGGCGGTCTCTTTGCTATCAACGGGATCAGTGGTTTGACTGTCGGGATGATTGCTTCCTTCCTGCAGTTGAGCCGCTCATTGAACGGACCAATCAGCCAGATCTCCCAACAGATCAACTTCGTCATCATGGCTTTGGCCGGTGCCGATCGAATCTTCGGCCTCTTGGATGAAAAATCAGAAGACGACGAAGGTTACGTAACTTTGGTTAACGCCAAAGAGGAGCAGGGCATCATTACAGAAGCCAAGGAACGAACCGGCATGTGGGCATGGAAACATCCCCACACCGATGGGACGACCACTTATACTAAACTGACCGGTGATGTTGTTTTCGAAGATGTCGATTTCGGCTATGTGCCCAACAATATCGTACTTCATGATATCAATATCTACGCCAACCCCGGTCAGAAGGTCGCTTTTGTCGGAGCAACCGGTGCCGGCAAAACGACGATTACTAATCTGATCAACCGCTTCTATGATATCCAAGAAGGTAAAATCCGCTACGATGGTATCAATATCAAAAAGATCAAAAAAGACTCCCTGCGTCGTTCATTAGGGATCGTCCTTCAAGATACCCACCTGTTTACAGGAACCGTTCGTGATAATATCCGATTCGGTAAACTGACTGCGACAGACGATGAAGTCGAGGCAGCAGCCAAGCTGGCCAATGCCGATACTTTCATCCACCATCTGCCCGACGGTTACGACACCGTCATCACAGGCGATGGAGAAGGCATCTCACAAGGCCAGCGGCAGCTTTTGGCGATTGCTCGGGCTGCTATCGCCGATCCGCCGGTAATGATCTTGGATGAAGCGACTTCCAGTATCGACACGCGGACCGAGCGAATCGTCCAAGAAGGCATGGACAAGTTGATGAAAGGGCGAACCGTCTTTGTAATCGCCCACCGTTTGTCCACTATTCAAAACTCTGATGTAATTATGGTCTTAGATCACGGCCGAATCATCGAACGGGGCGATCATGACTCGCTCCTTGCCGAAAAAGGACTCTACTACCAACTCTATACCGGAAAAGTCGAATTGGATTGATTGTCGAACCCCCGCTTGCCAAATGATTGTCGAACCCCCGCTTGCCAAATGATTGTCGAACCCCCGCTTGCCAAATGATTGGCAAGCGGGGGTTTTAAGCTAAGGTGTGTCTGAAAACATCGGGGGTAGCCAGAATTTTGTGACCTGCTGAAATCAAAAAGTAAAGCGGTGCTGATTCAGCCCAGCAGTGCCAACTGACGGACTTTGATTTAAGAGCGGTTATCGGTATAATGAAAAACAAGAAAGAGCGTTAGGTCGTGCCTAAACGACTGCCAAAAAGTGACGGGGGAGGGAATTGTCTTTTGAATTTTTTTAAATTTGGTGCTTCTATGCTGATTGGTTCTTTTTATCGTTGTTGGCAGAAGAAACGCTACTGGAAGCATTATTTGGCTTTAACCGGTCTTCTTGCTCTGTTGTTTTTCAGTACCCGCGTGACCCTCTTCTTTAATAACTGGCGCCAATTAGAGAATACGTTGAGCTTATTTGCTCGAACACATCAATTTAATCCCTTTTCTTTATTGATGGATCTGCTGGCGGGCGGCGCTTTTGTTCTATCATTGGCATTGAGCGGCGCCGTTCTTTTCTTCTGCCTCAGAGAATATCGACGTTCCAATGTACCCGTTGCCCAATTACCGGCTAAAAACTGGGTCCAATTAAAAAAGCAACGCCTTAATTTAGGCAGTGATTTGTTGGCAGAAGTCTGGTGGTTTTTGGGAGCGGGAATAACAGCACACCTTTTGAGTACAGGAATCACCAACAGTTTTCTAAATGACTTCCGACGCCTGGCTTCATGGAAAGATGCGGTGGCAAGCTTTTATTTCAATAATCATACTGATCTGTGGTTTACCTTTGTGATGGCGGCAATCGTTTTTTCTATCCTCTTTTTCAGTGAATCCCGGGGGCTGAGGATTAACAAAACCTCCAAGAGTGACACTGCGGCAGCCACAAAAGAAAAGGCCACAACTTCTCTCTGATTGACGGAAAGAAGAGTTGTGACCTTTTTTGGTCGTATTGGAAACGTCAACGGCAGCTGTTTTGGATCTTTTCAACGCAAACTATGTCGTAAATCTGTCGTTTTGACACTACACAAGCTGGGCTGTACACCTTTAAAATCGAAATCTCACTAAAGTTTTCAGCTACACTTTATTGTGGTTCGGATTTTTCTTCCGCCAGCCGCTTTTGCGATTGGATATCATAATCTCTGGCGGCGGGGATCATGAAATTCACAACTCCGCAGATCACGGTGCCGATACCGGCGATAACAAACAGTTTTTCTACACCGATTTTGTCAGCTAAAGGCCCGGCAAAAATCAAGCCGACCGGTCCTGTGATACTCATTAGTGAATTCAGCACCCCCAGCACACGACCAAGATATACCGGTTCGTAACTCTGTTGGATCATGGCCATCAGCAGGGTATTGAAGAAAGGCGTAGCCAGACCTGCAACAGCATTCAAGAGGATAAACCAGAAGAACCCGGTCTGATTTCCCGGCAAGAGACCACTGAAGGCAAAGGCACCACCGATGATGAAGTAGGCAATCAACACCGGAACCATCCGATTTTTCCATTTACCAAAAACCCCGATGACCAGCCCTCCTGCCAGCATCCCCACCGAGTAGATTACCTCAATCAGTCCGGCCTGCCCGACAGTCCCCCGAAAGTAGTCCATGGTCATCAACGGGTACATGCTGACAGCCGGCATGAATATCAAAGTGAAGGCTGCCCCAATCAAGGTAATATACCAGAGTCCTTTGTTTTTGATCAGCAGGGAGAAGCCCATTTTAGTATCGGTCAATACATGGACCGGTGATCCTTGCGCCTGGGTTTTCGGGATTTTAACGAAAAGGATCAGACCGACACCGAAGAATGCGCCCAGTACATCAAGCAGGATCAAAAAATTCATGGGCACAACTGCGAACAAAAAGGCCCCCAGAGCCGGTGCGATAATCATATTGGCCGACTGGACCACCCCCAACTGACCATTGACCCGGGTCAATTCAGTCGGCGGGACCATCTGAGGCAGGATTGACTGAATCGTGGGCATTTGAAACGTCTGTGCCACCGAACGCATGAATAATGAAACAAAGACCAGCCAGAGAGGAAAATGATCTGAGACGGTGCCGACGATGGCCAGCGCCAAAGCAAACAAGGCGACGATGATGTCAGTAATGATCAATAAGCGTTTCTTGTCGAGACGATCCACGAAAGGACCGACAAAAGGGCTCAACAGCACCATCGGAATCATTCCCAAAAGAGTGGCAAGACTCAAAACGGTGGCCGAGCCGGTCTCTTTTGTCAAATACCAGATAATGGCATATTGGACCACCATGCTGGTGATTCCGGAAAGAAACTGTCCAGATAAAAACAAACCGATATTCTTTTTCCATCCCGTCAGATCAAAGGACGGGGTGGGCGTGTTTCGTGTTTCCATAAAACCTCCTGAAAATAACATTTTTTATGAGTAAGATGCTTTTATTTTACCGTACTTTTACAGCAAAAAATAGCGAATGTATTGGTGACTTCTTGGTTTATCAAAAATTTAGTGGTAAGATAATTGTAGAGTAAAAATCTGAGGACAAGAGGAGGGAACTTTTCATGGCGTGTATGTCAAAAATAACAGCGGATAACGAACGTCAGCTGTTGCATATCAGTTTTTGTCATACAATCACTTTCAAAACAGCCTTCAAGGGGGAAGTTTACCCAAAAACAGCTGAATTTGAAGTGAATCATCGACCCTGACTTGTTTCCTGAGCATCTGAAACATTTAAAGATAACACGGTCATGATCCTTCGTGACCGTGTTTTTTGGTGCTCTGAGCAATCTCAGACAGCCCGCTGCTAGCGGCAGATCCCAGACAACAAACACGGTCTCCAATAATTGATCCATCAACGCCTCGCTTAGAAGCAGTTGCAAAGAAAAGGAGACAGAAAACATGTTGATCCAAGTAAATGATATCACTAAAAGTTACGGAACCCTCCCCTTATTCGAGGGACTTTCTCTGAGTCTTGAACAGGGAAACAAGATTGGACTGGTGGGAATGAACGGCTGCGGGAAAACATCGCTGCTGCAGATTTTAGCCGGTGAAGAAAAAGTAGATACAGGCATTGTGGCCAGGCAGAAGGGGCTGAACATTGGCTGCATTCCGCAAAAATTGCCCAACTCATCCCGGACGGTCCGTGCCTATCTGCTTGACAGTTTTAAAATGCTTAGAGAGTTGCGGATTGATTTGGAGCGAACAGCCGCAATGATGGCTGCACCGAATGCTGATTACGAGCGGCTGCTGCAGCGCTATGGACAATTACAGGCAGCTTATGAAGCAGCCGGCGGATATACATTGGAAGATCGCATGATCGGTACTTTGAAAGGGTTGGGACTGGCGGACAAGTTGGACAGCCCGCTGCTTGAACTGAGCGGGGGGCAACGGGTTAGAGTGGAGTTGGCGCGGGTGCTGACAGAAGAAGCCGACGTTCTGCTGCTGGACGAACCCACCAATCATCTGGATACGGCCGGGATCCAGTGGTTGGAGAGCTGGCTGGTGCATACGAAGCAGGCTTTTCTGGTGATCAGTCATGATCGGCAGTTTTTAGACAACGTCGTCACGGCTGTCGCAGAGATTGAAGACGGCAGACTGGTGTGCTATCCGGGAAATTATACCAAATATGCTGATCTGAAAAAGGAGCGGCGCAAAGCACTGCAAAGGAGCTTTGAGCTCCAGCAAAAGGAGATCCGCCGCTTGGAAGCCATGATTCGCCGCTATCGGCAGTGGGCCAATGAAGCAGATAACGAAGATTTCTATCGCAAGGCCAAAGAACTGGAACGCCGAGCAGAAAAATTACGAGCTGCCCTTACCCGACCGCCGCAAGAGTCGAAAAAGCGACTCCAGCAGATCTCTCAGGCATCTCGTTCGGGAAAAGAGGTATTGGTGGCAGAAGACATTGGTAAACTGACTGACGAACAGCTGCTCTTTTCTGACAGCAGTTTTGTCTGCTATCGACAAGAAAAAATCGCCCTCACAGGAGCAAACGGCAGCGGGAAGAGTACCCTGATTCGTTGCCTGTTGGGAGAAATTCCCTTGGACGAGGGCCGCATTCGGATCGGTAACAGTGTGAAAATCGGTTATCTGCCACAGCAGCTGTTTTTTGCCGAACCGCAATTGCGTTTAATAGATTACGTTAAAAAGCAGGTGACCGATGAACAAAAGGCGCGGCAATTGCTGGCTCGTTTCGGTTTTTGTGCGGATGATGTCACTAAGCGTATCCGGGATTTATCCGGTGGCGAACAGATGCGTCTGTATCTTTTGGGCTTGTTGCAGCAAAAGATCAACCTGCTGATCCTGGACGAACCCACCAATCACCTGGATATCTACGGCAAAGAAGAACTAGAGGAGCTCTTGGAGGGCTATCATGAAACGTTGCTGGTAGTCTCGCACGATCGTTATTTTCTGAACAAGATCGCCACTTCAGGACGTCTGACCATTAAAAATCACCGCATCACCAAAGAACAGCTTGATCAGCCAACGGTTTAGATTATGCAACCACCAACGATCCAAATAAAAAGGCAAATAAAAACCCTCAGCAACGGCAATCTCTCCTTTTTTTGCATAAGCAGTGTGAGGTCAGCTGCTTTTCAAAAAAAGGAGAGCCCTTTTGCAGAGGGTTCTTTTTATTCGCTCAGTTTTCCAAAATCTGTTCTTGAACGTACTCTCGGTACAGCGGATGATCCCTCAGAAGTTCTTGATGGGTACCGGCACCGGTGATTTGACCCTGTTCAACAAAATAAATGCGGTCAGCGTTGACGATTGTTGCCAGCCGATGGGCGATCACAAATGTCGTCCGATCTTTCATCAACTCTTCCAATGCTCGCTGGACCTGTTCTTCTGATTGGGAATCCAGGCTGGCAGTTGCCTCGTCCAGCATCAGGATGCGCGGATTTCGTAAAAATGCCCGGGCAATCGCCAGACGCTGTTTTTGCCCGCCGGAGAGCTTAACGCCCCGTTCGCCGATCTGCGTATCCAATTGTTCAGGAAACTCCCGAACGAAATGATCCGCAAATGCCATCCTCAGCCCTTCCCACAGGCGTTCATCCGGCAAGGCCCGGGGCAGACCATAATTCAAATTGTCTCGGATTGTACCGGCCAAAACAGCACTGTCTTGGGAGACGTAACCGATCTGCGAACGCCAAGAGGATAACCTGATCGAAGTAAGGGGCTGATCGCCCACCATGATCACCCCGTTATCGGGTTGATAGAAACCTTCCAACAGACTAAAGATCGTGGACTTCCCGCTGCCGGAAGGTCCTGCAAAGGCAACGACTGTATTAGGCAGCGCTTCAAAGGAAACGTCTGTCAAAACCGGACGGCCGGTTTCGTAAGAGAAGCTGAGATTACGAGCTTTGATAGGAAGTCCGTCGATGGCAAGTTCCGCACCGGATTCCTGATTTTCCACCGGCTCTCTCAAAATCTGATCGATCCGTTCTGTTGCTCCCATCGCCCGCTGGACCTGTGCGAACAACATAGCAAAGGTTGCTACCGGAGAAATCACATTTACCAGATACAACAAGAAGGCTACCAGCGAGCCGCTGGTCATCGTGCCTGCCTGGACCCGGATGGCACCGTAGCCCAAAAGTCCTACAAACATCCCCAGCATTGCTGTCATCATAATCGGCTGTAAAAAAGCAGAAACTTTCGCATCCTTGATACTGATTCCGAAGATCTGCTGCAGGTGTTCTTGTCCCCGATTTCGTTCAAAATCTTCGCCGTTACTGGCCTTGATCAACCGGATCTCACTGAGTTTTTCTGTCACGTCACCGCTGAAGTCGGCCGTCGCTTTTTGCAATTGCCGTCCCAATTTGGCCATGATCTTACCGATGGGCATCATGATTATCACTACCAGCGGTACACCGATAAAGATCATTGCCGCCATCTGCCAGTCCATCAAAAACAAGATAATCAAAGCTCCCACCAGCTGCAACAGCCCCGAAACCGTCGCAGGAAACTGCTGCGCCACAAGATTGGTTACAACTCCGGTATCATTTACCAGACGGGAGGTGGTCTCGCCGGATTTGTGCTCGTCATAATAGTTTACCGGCAAGAGCAGCAGATGATTCCAAAGCTCTTCTCTGAGGGCTTTGACAGTGGCTTCTCCCGCATAACGTAAAAGAAAGCTGCTTAAGGTCCCCAATGCCAATTGAGCAGCAAAGGCTGCCAACAGAATTCCCAGCATCTTTTTATCAATTTGGGCCAATTTACTGGTATCAATCAAGCCTTTTGTCAGCTGGGGGACAAGCAGGGTCGCACCGCTGGAGAGAACACTCAATAAGATCCCCGCCAAAAATAAACCTTTCCTGCGGGTTACACGGCTGATCAAGCCCATAAAGTCTTTGAATTTATAGTTGCTGTCAGCTGTCTGGTCTGATGCAGCTCTCATAAAAATGCCTCCTCGTAATTCAACAGATTTGTTTCATTGTATCAGCTGTCTGGCAAAAGCCCAAGTTTCACCCAAAACTGCCCCGTGACAGCATAAAATTCGCTAATGGTCCTTTATGATCCGGTGGATTTGTAGTGATGCAGACCCAGTCGCCAAAAACCGTAGGCAGGGATCCCAAAAAGCAGGCATAACAGCGGTGCAACGGCGAAAAGTGGCTTATTTTCGTGACCAATCAGATATAAAAACGGATAGTACTGGAACCAGGCCATCGGGATTATGAAAGTTAGAAATCGCAGAACTCGTTTACCATAGATACTGAAGGGGTAACGCCCGAATTCCCGGGCACCGTCAGTGAAGATATTCATCACTTCCAAACCTTCAAGGGTGAAAAAAGTAATCCCGGCGTAAATCAAGAATAAAAAGAAGAAGAGGATTGCGCCGCAGAGAACCATCAAAAACAAAGTCAGTATTTTCAGTCCGGTCCACTCCACTTGGCTGGCAGGAATGGCATAAACGAAGATCAGGCAGGCCTGCAGCACACGTCCGATTCGGGTGAACTCCATTTTAGCCGCCAACACTTGAAAGATCGGCGAGCGGGGACGGACCAAAATCCGATCGAACTCCCCATTTGCAATCATTTGCGGAAAAACGTCAAAGCCTCGTCCAAAACATTCCGCTAGTGAAAAGGCCAGCAAGACCACCGCAAAACTCAGTAAAACCTCCTGAAAAGAGAAGCCGTCGACCTGATGGAAACGCTGAAACATGAACCACACGCCAAAAAATGCCGTCAAAGAATTCAAAAACTGCCCCAGTGCTGTTAAAGCAAAGGAAACCTTGTAAGCCATTTGACTGGCCAAATGAATCTTAAAATATTTCATATATAGACGCATTGGTTCACCCTCCCTGAACGATGACTTTTTTCACTGCTTGTTGCAGCCAGAACTTGCCAATAACTACTAACAGAATGAGCCAGAAGACTTGCAGGCCCATGCCCTGCCAAAGCGCTTTTCCCGTCAGATCACCGTTATAGATCCTCAGGGGAATGTTTTGCATTGCTGCAAACGGCAGCAGCTCGGCGATTTGACGAAACCTCGGTGGAAAGAAGGGCAGTGGAATCACCGCTCCTGCAAAAAATTCCGCAAAAGTAGCCAGGACCGCTCGCAGCCCGGCTGAATTGATGGTATAAAAAGTTGAGACATAAACCAGCATGGAGACAGCAATTACCACACCTAACGTCAAAATCAGCGCCAGCAAAAACAACAGCAGACGCCAAGGATCTGCCGGCAGGACCAGCCGAAAAGGCACTGGTAAAAAGAAAGCTGCCAACAGGATCGGCGCACACCTTAAGAGGGAACGGGCCAGACGATTAGCCGCCGATTGGCAGAACCAGCGAGTGTACAGATCCATCGGCCGCACCAATTCATAGGCGATACTGCCGGTAGTGATCGCAGTCAGGATCTCATTGTCATAAAACCAGAGCATAAACAGCGCTAAAAAAGCCTGCTGCAGCCAGAGATAGGAAACCGTCTGTTGGAAACTCATGGGAAACGATGTCGGATCTGTCTGATAAAACGCATAAAAAGACAGAATCGTCATCATTCCCCAAACAAATTGGGTCACCATTCCGGCAAGCGCTGCCGTCCGATATTGCAGGGTATTGCTGAAGCGGATTCGAAAAACGGCACAGTATTTTTTCATATGCGATACTCCTGATACATCTTGGCCACTATTTCATCAGTGGAAATACCGGAAACCGCCAAATCAGTTATCTCGACTTGTCCCGACAAATAGGCGATTGCTTCTGCAACCGACAGCTGGACCGGATCCAACCGCAGCACCAGCCGGCCCTTCTCAGTACTCTCCGGTTGCAACTGGGGAAGCAGCCGGGGAGCGTTTCCGTTGTAGGTGATTGTCAGCGTTTTTTGATGAGAAAAGCGTTGTTTCAGATCAGACAGGCTGCCGTCCAGCAAGATCTGCCCTTTGCCGATAAGGAGAATACGCTGAGTCAATGCTTCGATATCCTGCATATCATGGGTCGTCAGGATCACGGTGGTCCTTTTCTCCTGATTCAGCTTTTTGATGAACTGGCGCACAGCAATCTTCGAAACCGCATCAAGGCCGATCGTCGGTTCATCCAGAAACAGGATTTTCGGATCGTGAAGCAAAGAGGCGGCGATCTCACAGCGCATCCGCTGTCCGAGACTCAGACTGCGGGTAGGGGTCTTGATGATTTCTTTCAAATCCAAAAGTGTCACCAGCTCATCAAGGTTGTGCTTGTAAAGAGCAGTGGGAATCTGGTAAATATCCCGCACCAGTTCGAAACTGTCGATTACCGGCACATCCCACCAAAGCTGGCTTCGTTGACCAAAGACGACTCCGATATCTTTGACATGCCGAATCCGATCCTGCCAGGGAATCCGCCCGTTGATGAGGCAGGTGCCGCTGTCAGGTGTCAATATCCCACACAATATCTTGATGGTTGTACTTTTTCCGGCACCGTTCGGACCGATATAACCCACCATCTCACCGTCAGCAATAGAAAAGCTGACATCCTGCAGGGCACAGTGTTGGTCGTTGTCCCGCCTAATCAGTGCTTTGGCGGCATTTTTGAAGCCGCCTTTTCTTTTGGAGACTTGGAAACTTTTGCTCAGGTGTTCCACTTGGATCATTTGGTATCCTTCCTTTCTGCATGACGATTTACGAACAGCCTTTTTGACTGCACGACAAATAGAGCGTTTGTAAAAACACTCTTACAGATGGACCAAATGAACATGGTAACGGCAGCGGTTCATCAGCCAAACAGATTCGTTATGAAAAGCAGACACTGGGCGTCAATTAACGATTCAGCGGCTTTTCTTCCCGCCAGTTTCAACTTGTCGGACAGACACCGCCGGACAAAGGTTTCAGTCGAGAAATCCAAGTATAGCAGGACCGTTAAATTTTGACAACGCTTTTAGCGAATCCTGCTTGAAAACAAGGTATAATAAAACACAGAGCCAAGTATTCCACGGGGTAAAACCTGCAGCGAACAGTCTCCGAACTGCGGGGTAATCCAAATAGACAGCGCCTAATAACAATCAGAAAGCAGGATGTGTATGGATAATCACTACGACGAAACAGCCTTTTTCGAAAAATACAGTCAGATGAGCCGCTCAACGGAAGGCTTGACCGGCGCCGGAGAATGGCAGACATTGGAACGCCTACTGCCGAATTTCAAGGAAAAGACCGTTTTGGATCTCGGCTGCGGGTACGGCTGGCATTGCAAGTATGCTGCTGATCACGGTGCCGCAAAAGTAATCGGTATCGATCTTTCCCAAAAAATGCTGGCCGAAGCCGTCAAAAGAAACGCTGATCCTAAAATCGACTATCGCCAGGGTGATATCTCGGCGGCCGTTTTTCCCAAAGATACCTTTGATATCGTCTTCAGTTCACTGGCTTTTCATTATCTGCCGGACTGGCCGGCAATGGTAAAACGAATCGCCTCCTACTTGAAACCTGGTGGAACTTTATTATTTTCTGTCGAGCATCCGGTTTTCACAGCAGCAGGATCTCAGCAGTGGGAGTATGATGAGCGGGGAAAGATTCGACATTTTCCGGTGGACCGGTATTTTTGCGAAGGGGTACGACAAGCGGACTTTCTCGGAGAAACCGTCACAAAGTATCACCGAACGCTAACCACCTACCTGGAAACTCTGCTGCAAAACAGCTTTTCTCTTAATCATCTCGTAGAACCGACACCTCCAGCAGAACTTCTTTCACTCCCGGGGATGAAAGATGAGCTGCGGCGGCCCATGATGCTGATCATCTCCGCAGAAAAGAAGTAGGAAGTTTGATTAAATACTACTGGGAACGATCCGCAAATGTTACAATCAGAGTATCAAGAAATTTCAGGAGGAACCTATGCAATCACGTTTCAAAAATTCAAAACTGTTTTTCTGGACTGCTGAGTGGGTCCTGATCATCATCGGAACGTTTTTCCTGCTCCAAATGCGGGAATTTCTGCGTCCGGTGCTGACGATGGCTTCCACAATCATTTTGCCGCTGTTTGTCGCAGGCTTTTTGTACTATATGTTCGATCCTTTGGTACGTTGGATCCAAAAACGGGGACTGTCCCGCATGATCAGTTTTCTGATCGTCTTCGCTGTGGTGGTGATTTTTCTGGTCCTGCTGATCATGAATGTGGTCCCGCAGCTGGTCGAACAAGCCGTCCAATTGACGCAATCGTTGCCCGACTATGCAGAAGAAGCGTCATCCTGGCTTTCTGATCTGGCCCAAAGAGACGAATTTAAAAACTTCAACATCGAAGAGCAGTTGCAAAACATGAATCTGACCCTAAACAACGTGATCAACTGGCTGATCACCAGTGTCACCAACAGCCTTTCACGTATCGTTTCGGCATTGACCCGCTTTTTCGTGCTGCTGTTCACTGTTCCTTTCATCCTGATTTTCATGTTCAAAGACGGCCACCGCTTTTTAGACAGCCTGGACAATTTTTTCCCGCATAATCTGCGCAGCGAACTGCGGGCCACAGTCAAGGACCTGAACAACACTTTGTCAGCTTACATCAGCAGTACTATGTTGGATGCTGTCATCATCGGAGTCATGAGCTTTATTGCTATGACCATCTTCAAACAACCTTACAGTCTGCTGTTGGCTTTCATCTGCGGACTTACAAATATTATTCCGTACGTGGGACCATTTATCGGTGCAGTTCCGGCAGTGATCGTGGGACTGTTCGTTTCTCCGTGGCAGGCGCTGTATATGGCGCTATCCATTTTAGTGATCCAACAGCTGGACGGCAATGTCATCAAGCCGTTGTTGTTCGGAAAATCGCTGAATATCCACCCTATCACCATCATCTTGGTCTTGTTGGGCGCCGGCAGTGTCTTCGGGATTTTTGGAATGCTGATCTGTATTCCGGTATACGCTG
The DNA here is from genome assembly GCA_027692465.1 of Enterococcaceae bacterium OF42-14pH9A. GTDB lineage: Bacteria > Bacillota > Bacilli > Lactobacillales > Enterococcaceae > Enterococcus_C. Next base: position 766,243 of record JAQEYU010000001.1, read on the forward strand.
TGATCAAGACATTGATCGTCAACGGACGCAAGATTTATCTGCTGCGCAAACAAGAGGAGAGTATTATCACCGATCCCAACGAAGACTGACGATGCTATTGCTGAATCTGCAAAAAAACAGGCCCTTCCTGTGAAAGGAGCCTGTTTTTTTCGTCGTCATTTTAATAAATGGAGAGTCGAGTCGCCGCCGTTAATTACCTGCAGCAGATAGCAGCAGCGGTACTCGCTAAAATCGTCTTTTTCAGCCACGCATATCATCTGCAGCGCCACCTGATTATACTCAACAGTTCAATCTGTCTGTTCCGCAAACAAGACGGAAAGTCGCTGATTGAGCCGACACGAAAAAGATCCCATTGGCTCAATTCCTTATTGGAGAGCAGAGGAGGAACAGCTCCAGTACTCAATCCTATAGTCTTTCTCTGATTTATTGTGTAAAAAGTCACGCCAACTCCCCGTGTTTTTCATAATTGGTGATTTTTGTGATTCGATTGTTGTCATCCACCAGCAGGACTTTGGGTTTCAACTGCAGGGCTTCTGCTGGAGTTATCTGAACATAGGCCATAATGATAATTTTGTCATTGACGGCGACTTTGCGGGCGGCAGCGCCGTTGAGACAGATCACCCCGGTATCAGTTGGTCCGGCGATGACATAGGTTTCAAAGCGCTCGCCGTTGTTGCAGTCGACAATCTGGACCTTTTCATATTCCAACAGTCCGCAAGCATTCATCAGGCTTTCATCGATAGTGATACTGCCGACATAATCCAACTGGGCTTCGGTAACGACTGCCCGGTGGATCTTGCATTTCAACATAGTCAATTCCATGAGGGTTCATTTTCCTTTCTAAGTAGGGCATGCTTCGATCAATCGGTTGTCGATCAAACGGGTCTTCCCGATATAAACCGCTAAAAGGATCAGACAACTGCCATTGATCAGCGACAACTCTTCTAAACTGACAGGATCCACAATCTTGATATAGTCGATGCGGGCACTGGCGATATCTGAAAAGCAAGCGGTCAGCTGTTCTTTCAAAAGGCGCGGATCCGTCATGCCTGCACGCACCAGTTTTTCCGCTAGCAGCAGGCTTCGGGAAAGCGAAAGTGCCTCCTTGCGTTCTGCCGGTGACAAATAGGTGTTGCGAGAGCTCTTGGCCAATCCGTCAGGTTCTCTTATGATCGGGCAGGGGATGATCGTGACGGGAAGATTCAAATCCCGCACCATCTGTCGGATGACAGCCACCTGCTGGGCATCTTTTTGACCGAAGTAGGCTTTTTGAGGCTGCAGGATATGAAAGAGCTTGGCGACGACTGTTGTTACCCCGCGAAAATGACCGGGACGGGCGGCTCCTTCAAGCTTCTCCGTAACGCCGTATGCGGTCACAAACGTAGCAAAACCCTCCGGATACATCTCTGACACGGTGGGAGCAAAAATCAAATCCGCACCGGCCGCAGCAGCAATTTTCTGATCCCGCTCAAGATTCCGGGGGTAGTTGTCGTAATCTTCGTCCGGGCCAAACTGCAGCGGGTTCACAAAAATACTGACGACGACTTTGTCATTTTCCGCAGCCGCCTTTTCGATGAGACTGCGATGCCCTTCATGAAGGTAGCCCATCGTCGGGACGAATCCGATTGCTAATCCGGCCAGCTGCCATTGCTTGATGCATGCCTGGGTATTCCGGATGTTAGTTTCTGTTTGCATAGCCATCACCTTTTTCTTTCAAAGCCGCTATAACTTCAGGCGCGAGGGAATAGCTGTGGTTTTCAGTTGGGAACAGGCCTTGTTGGATCTCTTCACGATAATTAACAAAAGCTTCTCGGAACAGCTGCCCGGCTTCAGCAAACCGTTTGACGAATTTCGGCTGCAGCTCCTCGTACAGTCCCAGCATGTCCTGATAGACCAGCACTTGTCCGTCAGTTCCGGCCCCGGCGCCGATTCCGATTGTCGGGATCTGTAAGCGCTCGGTGATAACAGCAGCTAACGGGGCAGGGATGCCTTCCAATACAACAGCTACTGCACCGGCAGCCTCCACAGCCACTGCATCTGAGATCAGTTCTTCTGCTGCTGCAAGGGATTTTCCTTGAACTTTGAAACCGCCGAAAGCATTCACTGATTGCGGGGTCAATCCCAAGTGGGCGACTACCGGGATCTGAGCCCGGGTAATTGCCCGGATTACTTCACTGAATGCTGCACCGCCCTCTAGTTTTACAGCTTCCGCCAGACCTTCTTTCACCAGTCGTCCGGCATTACTGACGGCTTCTTCGACTGACACATGGTAGGAGAGAAAGGGCATGTCGGTAACGACCAGCGCTTCTTTTGCACCGCGACGTACCGCTCGGGAATGGTGGATCATATCGTCCATCGTGACTTGCAGCGTATCTTCATACCCCAGCATGACCATCCCAAGTGAATCTCCCACCAGCAGGGCATCCACGCCGGCAGCATCCATCAATCTGGCAGTTGTATAATCATAGGCGGTCAGCATGCTGATTTTATTGCCTTGGATTTTTTGTTTTTGCAGAGTCGTAACTGTTTTTTTCATCTCGCAGAACCCTTTCCATTTCTGAATAATCTTTCTCGGGATGTTTCTGTGCAGCAGTTTCTATGAGGACTCGGGACAACATACGGTAAAGTTCCCGTTGCTCGCCGGTCAATGCGTCCAAGTGCGCTGCCACTGTGGTCAGATCATTGCGTTCCACCGGACCCGTCAGCGCTGCAACCGGGCCTTTTTCGACCAATGAGTGGGCATTAGCCAAAAAAAGCGCCCGCCATGCATCGGCAGCAAATTTTTGCGGCAGCCCGCATTGTTCCAAAAGATCTGTGCCGATTTCTGCCAAACCGATCACCAAATTACTGAAAAAAACACACGCAGCATGATACCGGCTCTTTTGGGAGCCATCGATCACGGCAATGGGATTTTTCAATGGTATAAGTGCTGATAACACGCCAGATTCAGCAGCAGTCGTTTCAAAAGTGAATGAGGTGCTTGCAATTGAATCCAGAGGCTGATCGCCGGCAGCCACCGCCAGTAACGGATGCAGTGTGCAAGCTTCGACACCGCTGGGCAGATCCGTAAAAACTGCGACAGATTTAGCTCCGCTGCAGTGAAAAATCACCTGACCCGGAACCAGAGACGGTCGGACCGCTTGCCAAACAGCTGCCAGCTGATCATCGGTCACGGTCAAAAATATCCAATTACAAGCAAGCAGAAGGGCGGTCGGCTGATCAAATACACTTCCGCCTGTTGCTTTTGCAGCCACTCGGCTATCCTCCGCAGCCAGACTGTAATACCCGACAACCTCAAATCCTCGCTGTCCAAAATGTCTGCCCAACAAGGTACCGACTTTGCCGGCTCCGATAAAACCGATACGTATCAAGAAATCACCTCCATAAGCATGTTGAAGTGATCATAAGAAAGAGCGGCAGCATCTACTTACACGAACACCACAGTTAAAAAAATACTTGTTGCCGGCTTTTCAGTAGCGAGAAGAACAACAATCCACTTTTCAAACACTATCCAAATGATCAATACTCACTTTTGCGCTTTATCTTAACACAGTCCTGTCATGACAGTTTGTTTTTTATGCTTTTTTCTGAAAATTTTTATGATTTTGTTCCGCAATTTCCGAATGTTCTCCCCGGATTTTGACTTTGCTGAAAATCCATGCTATGATTTCATAGATTAAAGCAGGCAGTCGCAAGAAATTTTTGAGCTGTAGCTGACAGGGGACGGTTACGATGATTCAGGGATATTATTTTCATTTTGTAAGGAAAACAGCTCTTAACAAATGGAGAAGATGAAGCATTGTTAAGAGCATTCCATAGAGCCCAGCGCTCGATTCTTCATCGAAAAACTGCCGGTCGCAGGTTTATTTGCCTTGGCCAGCTGTTTTTCGAGCTAAAGAAGTCATGGTAAAGCTGTAGACGATGTTGCCGTCTGCAGCTTTTTTGCTTGATCATTTGTTTGAACAAAAGGGTGGCATTACGCCGACTTTCATCACAGAACGAGGATCGAGCGTGTCTAAAAACGACGGCGACAAGTCTTTTGGACTTTTTTAGCGCAATCTGCGTAAGATCCCAGCATCACAAACGTTGCGTTTTACGCCTTGCTTTCGGCAGGAAGTCCTTAACACTCTGAATCCTCCGGTGCTCTCAGATATACTTAAAAGAAATGAGGAAAAAACATGTTAACTATTGAAAATATCACCCAGCAATTTGGGGACAAAATTTTATATGAAGCGATTAACGCTCAGATTAACCGCGGTGAGCACGTCGGGTTGATTGGGCGTAACGGGGCAGGGAAGAGTACCCTCATCAAGATTATCACCGGAGAGATCCTGCCGGACGACGGTCATATTCTTTTCCCTAAAAATCTGAAACTGGGCTATTTGGATCAATACGTCAATGTTGATGATCAATTGACGATCCAGGGATTTTTGGAAACAGCCTTTAACGATGATTTTGAAAAAGAGCGTCGTATCGGAGAGTTGTATGCCGAGTATGCCGAAAACTACGATGAGCGGCTGTTGGAACAGGCCGGCCGGCTGCAAAACGAGCTGGATCAAGGCAATTTTTACCAGATGAGCACGATCATCGATGAACTGGCTACCGGATTGGGGATCGATGTACTGGGGATGGGTTCCCTCATGAAAAATCTTAGCGGTGGACAGCGTTCTAAGATTATTTTGGCCAAAATGCTGTTGGAGAAACCGGACATGCTGATTTTGGATGAACCTACCAATCACCTGGATGACAATCACGTAACCTGGCTGACGCAATTTCTAAAAGAGTTCGACGGTACCTTTCTGGTAGTGTCTCACGATCGGGATTTTCTTAATGAAATAACTACCCACATTCTGGATATCGAGTTCGGTAAATTGACTAAATATACCGGCAATCTGACACGTGCATTGAAGCAAAAGGAACTGTCCCAAGAGACTTATCTGCGTCAGTATGAAGCCCAGCAGGAACATATCAAAAAGACCGAGGCCTATATTCGCAAATACAAAGCAGGCTCTCGCTCAACTATGGCAAAGAGCCGTGAAAAACAACTGGCGAAAATTGAACGCCTGACACCGCCTTCAGATGCTCCAAAACCGCATCTGGAGTTTCCTTATGCACCGATCGTGACTACGCTGGCATTGGAAACTGATCAGTTAGTGATCGGTTACGAAAAACCACTGCTGGCTCCGGTAAATCTCACCATCCGTTATGGTGAGAAAATCGCTATCCGTGGGTTTAACGGAATCGGAAAATCCACACTAATCAAGACCTTAATCGATGAGATTCCAGTGGTTAGCGGCAGCTTTCATTTCCCGGAAAAAACTCAGATCGGCTATTTTTCACAAGAACTCGCCTGGGAAAATCCGCTGCAGACGCCATTACAGTACCTCAGTGACAACTATCCCAAAGCCACGATCAAAGACCTGCGGCGTCACCTGTCCCGTGCCGGTCTGCACAGTCAGCTGGCTCAAGAATCCTTGAAATTGTTAAGTGGGGGAGAGCAGACAAAAGTGAAGTTGGCAGAGATGACCATGAACAAAAGTAATTTTTTGATCCTTGACGAACCCACCAACCATATCGATCAGGAATCCAAAGAAAATCTGCAGGACACATTGGCAAAATATGCCGGTACTGTCATCGTGGTTTCTCACGAGAATGGCTTTTATGAAGATTTCGTCGATCGTGTGATAGAATTAGGAAAGTAAGTCTATCTGAAAACTCCGGTAGAACACAGATTTTCGCAGACTTTTTATCGGCATTAAGAAGCAAGGCACAGCTTACGTTGGTGCCAACATAACGGTTTACAACACGGATTATGATAAAAAGAGCCAAAAGATTTGTTGCTGATATTTTCAGACACGACCTGAATTGCGAATCAATGAGATAGGAGAGCTTATGGAAAACATCAAATTTATTGCAACCGACATGGACAACACTTTATTGACATCAAGAGGCGAGTTACCGCCTAATTTCTTTTCCCTGGTAAAAAAACTCAAAAACGAGGGAATTGAATTTGCTGCTGCCAGTGGACGGCCGTTGTACACCTTACTGGACACCTTCGCTGAACTGAAAGATGATATGACTTTCATCTGTGATAACGGGGGATTGATCATGCATCACAGCGAAGTGATCTTTACCAGTGAGTTGCCTCACGAGGATTATCGAAAGATGGCAGCTTTTGCGGCTGAAACTGACGGAATCCCGATTGTGTGCGGAATGGATGCCGCGTACATCAACAAAGCAGATGAAACTTATGACGCAACGTACCGAACATTCTATACAAAAATAAACTATGTGGACGATCTCGAAAAACTGGACATAACAGCAGACAAGTTTACGTTATTTTTCCCAAACAAGAACAGCAGCAAAAAATATGATGAAGTTTTCGCACCGGCCTTTGGCGAACAGTATTCCGTCGTGGTCAGCGGTCCCGAATGGATTGACATCATGAACCAAGGCATTGATAAAGGAACAGCCTTAGCTATTATCAGTGAAAAGCTGCAGATATCTTTGGAGGACATGATGGCATTCGGCGACACCCATAACGATGCTGGAATGCTCCAGGCAGTAGGTCACAGTTATATCGTAGCTAACGGTAATCCCGAAATCGCTCATCTTGCCAAACATACCGCACCTGCAAACGACGAATACGGCGTTATGCAAGTTATGGAAAAACTTCTGAGAACGAAACAATAGCATGAAGTCAGAGCAACGATTATTTGATTTTGCAGCCAGACCCTAGATAAAAAACAGCAGCCAGACACCGTAAGAGTGCCTGCTGCTGTTTTTCTTTCGATAACAGGAGGAGGGAGCGAGTCAAATCAATAAGACCTTTCCAATAAAAACGTTTCCAAAATGATTTTTCTGTCGGCGCACTATATCGGATATATCGGAAATAATCAACTTCCGAAAACTGGATTGGCCTTGGACAGTCTGAATTTTAGCTGAGCCAACTTATCAAATCGTGAAAAAGCTGTCAATTAAATCACGATTTATTCAATAGCTTATAGTCTGAAAAAAACTGTCTGTAATGGTCACAATAAAAATCATATCATCAAATTTTAGTTTTTGGGAGTTCAAATTTCAGATAGCTTGACGAATAATATCTGATCAGAAGTTAAACATCAGCAGTTGAACGCTTAATAAAACTGAAATTGAAGAAAATCTGCGTCTTAAATAATCAACTCGGGAATTTAACCCGATGCAATCCATGGAAAGACCTGAATTTGGTAAAATCCACGCGAAAATCCTAAAATCAGGCATGAATAATTTCGAATGTAACTTCATATAATATATATTATGTAAACTAAAATATTGAATTTTTTGTCTTCCCTAAATCCTATAACTTTCCATGCACCTCCCTCTCTTTTCATCAGCCGAATTACCCGTTCTTTTGATAAAACAGTCAACCCAGTCGAAAATCGATCAATTTTCCAATAGTATCTCGCATAAACCGCTATTATAGTCATTCTATTTTCGGAAATAAGAATATATCGGAAGCTTTAATGACGAAATCTCTCGGTGATTTTCAACTAAAATCTGCGGGACAATGCATTTACCTAATACTTAACGCTCAACATTTTGTTAGGTATTCAAAAAATTTGCGCTCAGTTCAGGTGTCTGAAAACTCCAGCGGCAGACACTTTGATTTTTAAACACCACATAAAAATCGGAACCCCACACCTAAGTTCCAAACAAACACTGATCTTTTAGATGTCCTTAAGAATGAATTATACATATAGAAACAGATGTCCGAACGTCATCGGCAGCAAGACGAGAGTATCTCCCGCACCGAGATGCTGAAGGAACTGGGGCTGTGATTGATGAGTTATCATGTCCACTATGAAAAAGAAGCACAAAAGGTCCTAAAAAAAATGGACAAGTACGAAGCGGCGATTGTTTTACGATGGATCGAAGAGCATCTGATTGACAGCCATGATCCAAGAGCTCACGGAAAAGGTCTTATCGGTAATAAATCCGGCTTTTGGCGCTACCGTGTAGGAGCTTACCGGATTATCGCAAATATCTGCGATGAAAAGATTACGATTCTGATTTTAAATATTGGTCACCGACGAGAAATTTACAAATAAAAAAGGCTGGCAGGACGGACGAAATATAAATCCATTCTGCCAGCCTTTTTCTAGTCTTTACCAAAAAGGTTTTGTTGGCGTTTTCTGACTTTTTTCAGTACTGACGCAATAAGGGCTGCGTCGTGCAGCGAAATGAGCCGCCAAAGATCCTGGATACACGATAATCGATTGTTTCCACCTTAATCCCCTCGCCTTTCAGCTGGTTGACGATGCGGGAGAATGCGGAATCCGTAATGTAAACCTCTTCTGCTACAGGTAGTCCGTTTGTCATCAGAAGAGCAGCTTCCTCCAAGGATACCTCGATTAGCTGCCAATCAGCCAGTTGTTCCGGTACTCCGTCTAAAAACGCCTCACGACAGATAATCGCCAAGCCGGGTCGAATGAGGCTTAGCGCACAATCTAAGTGAAGAATATGAGGATGCAGTCGAACCGGCACTACCTCATAACCGAAATGGTACATCAGCTGCGACAACCAGTGGATTCCCTCCAAATTTGAAGCCAATCCGGAATAACCGACAAAAACAGTTTTTCCAAGCACCAGAACATCTCCTCCTTCGATGAAAGGACCTGCTTCTCCCTGCTCACCTGTGGAGGTATCAGGTTGAGGAGCAGCCAGATACCAGCAATCTTTTGCCGCTGAAACTGCTTCTTTTAACAAGGGTCGAAGCGGCAGAATCTCTTTGCGACGATGGGAAAACTGCAGGTTGCCTTCGATGATTACCGGTCCGATGGTGAAAAATGGATCCCGCGAGAAGAAATTGCTGTAACCGACTTTTGATCTGCGTCCCTCCTCTTTCTCACACTCGGTCAAAAGTCGCGGCCGCAGCACCTCCACGCCATAGGATGTCAGCAGAGCAGCCATTTCAACTTTCTCTTGTTCCCAGCGCTGTTGCAGATCCGGATCCGCTTCCCGCAGATCAAGCCCGGCGCTGCGCTTCGAAAGAGCAGCATTTTCTGCAGTTAAAAATGAAGTATCCAGCTCGTCTGCTGTCGCTTCGGGAAAACAAAACTCGGATTGGGCCAACACGACTCTCTTTAAAGGTGCAAATTCACTTTCTACATAAATTTCCGTCATTTTTTTCGCTCCTGCTCATGACGCAGCTGCTGCAAAACGGCCACGCCCTTCTCAAAGTCTTTTGTTCCCGGTACCAGCTGATAACCCAGCTTTTCGTAAAGCCGGATTGCCGGATGGCTCCAGGTCTGGGTATGAAGGATCACCGGTTGTCCCGGGTACAACTCCTCCAAACGTTCTGTAATGATCGCAGCCAGAAAGCCGGCGATCCCTTGGTGTTGCGCCTCCGGTTTTACCGCCAACCAATGAAGCAGCGGACCATTTTCTTTGGACCACCAGGCAGTACAGGTGGCTACTTTCTTCCCGGAGTGATCGCTGACAAATGCCATGCGCTGGCGCAACTCCTCTGGAAATGGCGCAAAAGTTTTGCGGAAATAATCTGCAGCTTCTGAAAGTTCCGCAAACTCCCCGACGGCCGTCTCGATTTCACACCAGGCCCGCTCATCCCCTTGCTCATAAAAGACCAGCTGGTATTCAGCAGGCAGCTGGGGATTCGTCAATGTCTGCTTGGCAGCCGGCTGCTTTTCCATTTCAAACTCAATGTAAGGAAGCGATTTGTCTAACATTTTTTCTCTCCTTTCTGATTAGGGCGTGCCTAAAACCGTCACTGATAGATCTTTTGGTCCTATCTGCAATCTGTGCTGTAGCTTTGCGGCTTGAACACCTTTACCGCTGGATTTCAACAAAAAGTCCGGAAAAAGCGGATATCAACGGGGTTTTCAGACACGTCTATGATTTTTTATTTAAAATCTCTGATGATGTTACAAAATGCTAAAGCGGTTATCATTTTCCCAGACTGTCCAAGTGAAAATGCTCCTTGATCTTCTGCGCACAATCCACAGCCGGAAGCGAGGTATTGTCGATTGTCAGTGTAGGAATGTCCGGAAATGCCCCGGCAAACTCAGCTGCCTCCAAAGAAAGACGATGCTTTTGAGCGCTGTCCAACAGCTCATTGTGGGAAAATATCAGGTTACGTTTGCTGGGCTTGGCTGCCAAACGATCCGGCAATTGATTTCGTACCAAGCGGGTCTGCAAGTCAGTGACCAGCTGCACAAAATACACTTCCTGCTGCCGTTCCCGAAAAATGGCTGCGATCTCCTGCAAAAATTCACGATCTTCGGCAACATCAAAGCCGATCATCACCGTGAAAATCAAATGGCGCACCAGGTTGGTTTCCGTGTTGGCAGCAAAAGCACGGAACAACATTTTCCGCGTTTGATCCGACAATTGGAAAGTCTCAGAAGTATAGCCTAAAAATTCGGCATAAAGATCGATCGTCTGGTGATTGAACAAAAGCTTGCCGTCGACGATCTTTTCCAATTCTTTCCCTACTGTCATCTTCCCCACTGCCTGTCCGCCGATCAATACGATCAAACCCATCTCAAATCCCTCTTTTCTTGTATCTTCACTGACTTTTCCCGTGGTGCAATAGGAGAGCCGAAATACTGCGACATTCACTGCAAGCAACAACACCAATGAGTGCTTGTCTTTTATCTGGTAAAAAGTGTACCTTTACATCGCAGCTTGCATGAAAACAGCTAAAATATCTGTCGCTGACATTTCCAGACGTACCCTGTTCTTTTGATTAAGCTGCTTCATTTTGCCAGTGCTTCAGCAGATAACTGCATAGTTTAGTTTCCATTTCAGCATCGCCGGCAGTCGGCATTTTGTCCTGGGCATTTAAGGCGGTCGTTAGCAAACCCGTTGCTGCTGCCGAATCCTGCATAATCGACTTTTGGTAGAGTGCTTTGATCCGGTAATTACCCATCAACGGCTGCCGCAAAAGCTGTTGCAACGTTTTATCCTGCCACAACTCAGCAATCCGCGGATCAGCGGGTGTCAATAAACACAGAACCGCCAATAATTCTCCGGCAACACCGGCTACCAGAATCGGAACTGCAATCTGTTCTCTTTTTTGCCAAAGCTCTTCCAAAAGGATTTTTGCTCGGATAAAATCTTGCGCTTCCAAACAGCGATTCACGCGAATCAAATCATGCTGAGCATTGAAATAACTGTATTCAGGAACTGCTGCAACCGGATCGAACAATTTCTCCGGTAATTGGGTATAGCTCATCCCACGAGCCAACAGCCCGTTCACTTCCAAACTGTTGTAGAGCAACTCACGATTTTCAGGACTCTTTGCCGCTAATTGCAGTGTTTTGCCGTCGTTAAACTGCATGGGAATCCCGTTTGTCACAATGATCAGCAGACCGATAAAGAAAAAGACTGCGCCGAAAATCGAAGAGATATTACCGGATAGCCAACAGATTAGACAAGCCATCCCGTTTGCAAGAATGCCCCCAAGAAGGTAGCCTTTATACGGAAAATTTTCCGAATCCCGGCTGGGTGGTGCTAACAAACACTGGCCAGCGGTTCCCGGTAAGCTGAAAAGCTTGAAATCCAGGCCGCCTTGAGAATTTTTTACCACCATCAGATTGAAAATCCTGAAGCTGATGAACCGATAACCGCTGAGTAAACCCATCCCCAAGTGACCGCATTCGTGGATGATGATGTGCAGCACAAGTGATGCCACCAGTGAGAGTCCACCGATGATCAGCAACTGTGGCACACCAACAGCATCGATTGTCTGTCCCAGGTCCGGAGCAAATACTCCAATCCCCAAACCACCTATCGCGCCAACTCCGGCTGCCAGAATCATAGTCAACCAAAATCTTTTCATCCTCGATTCCCCCTATATGATCCCTCTGACACCTGCGGGTATATAAAACGGCAGGCTGTTATCCATCAGTATACCAGTTTAATGATAAAATCATAGCCCACGATAGAAGCAGACAAGTCTTCCTTTCATTCTGACAAGTCTTAAATTTCATCAAATAAATCTGCCTTTTCCTTTAAAATCATTGAAATTCGGTTATTTCATCGTTAAATTAAGGATGTCTGAAAACAGCTGTCACTCAAGTTTTCAGATACACGCTGCATTGCAGCAACTAATAGAGCACTCTATCTGACAGTCCACACTGTCTAAAAAGGAGAACAAGAATGGCACATCTGCTTAGAGGAATGGCGTTTGGCGGACTTGTAGCGGCCACTGTTGGAATCAGCGGCTGGTATGCGTGGAATACCTTCAATGACGCCCAGCATACAGAAACCGTACAAACGGCAGTTCACGGTACCGGACCAATGACCGAAACACCCCAGACGGCTGCTGCCGACAAGATGTACGACTACAGTTTCAAAAATAAAAAAATGTTCATCACCTATGACAAAGGCACACATTGGCAGCAGGTCCCCGCAGAAATGAATGAATTTTTCGGTGGTGAATATGCCACCGCCAATCAGAATCACTTGCTTCCAGACAGCTTTTTGATCACTCCGGAAAAGACCGGGTTGTTGGTGGTTAAAAACGAGACTTCACTTATCTGGCTGGAAACTACTGACGAAGGCCACAGCTGGCAGGAGTACTCTGTGTTGCCCCGGACTGCCGGTGTCCGTTTTCGCAAAATCCAGTTTTTGGAAGATAATTTTGTGGCGGTTTTTGCTTCCGGCGGTCGCGTTATGGGTCAAGAAGGCTGCAGTATCGCTCTCAGTCACGATGGCGGTCACACCTGGCAAAAAGCGGCGGCTGACGGATTGGCGCTGGGCTCTTTAGTGACAGCTGCAACGTTTACCGACGAGCAGACAGCCTTTGTCAGTCGCAAAACCCAGCTGATGGTCTCCAGCGACGGGGGACAGCGTTTTGCGGAAGCAAAAATAAATGTGCCGCCAAAGTATGAAAAGATCTTCGTTTGGCCGGAAGCTCCGGTGAAAGAAGCGGAAGGCAAGCTTTCCCTTTTAATGAACCAGGGAGAAGCCGGCGATTATCGCGGGGGTCTGGTGAAGGGTCGCTTTGAATCCACTGATGGCGGCCAAACCTTTGATTTTGTCGCAGAAGTCGAATCACAGCCGGAGGTGGCGCCAGGATGAAAAAAACAACGAAAATTTTGGCAACACTTAGTCTGGTTATGGCGGTCCTGTTGCTGATTGCTCAAGGAGGCTATCTGTTTTTTGCTCGGCACTATGGGATCCATTATATTTATGACGGAATGTTCTTTGCAGTCAACTGTCTGATCTTGTTGCTGGCGTTCTTAGGCTTTGCTCCTTATGCGAAAAACAAGCGGCCCTTGATTGTATTGGCAGGTTTTCTGTTGATTTTCCAAGGTGGTGCGTTGTTTTTGGGGATGCGTCATCAAGTAGTAGTTTCTTCCAGTCCCCATAAAAGCAATACGTTCATGCTGCGAAAGGACAAGCGTACAGGCTTTGCTGCCTATCAGCGCAATCTTTATTATCAGTGGCCCCAATTACAGGCGCTGCTTCCGGCCCCCGCCCAGGAAAATGCTTATCTGCTTTTTTCAAATGATGTCCAGCAGTTGACCTATCCCATAGGCAGCCAATACAAGATTGATTGGCCGAATGAAAATCTGGCGGTGTTCAGCTATCAGACTACAGACGGCAGTACTGCACAATTCATCCGCTCCTATGAGGCAGAAACTGCCGCTCCGTCCCCCAGCGGTTTAGCACCGGCAATCATCGGTGAATGGCAGAGTCCGGACGGCAAGATCCGGTTGCAGGCGCAAGGAAATCCCTATGCGCTTTTGGTCGATGGACAAAAAACTCTTTTAAATCCGGAATATCAGATCAGTTTTTCACAATCGGCTTGCGTATATACAGATGCACAAGGCAATGCCCTCTATGCTTTGATAATGGACAGCTCCGAAAACAGGCTGACGGTTATTCCCGCTGATCCCACTCAGCAGAATGAAATATATCATCTGACCCGTACAACGAATCCATTGTAATCAAAAAACCGAACTGACCGCCGCTGTTAAAGGTGGGTTCAGTTCTTTTTTTATCATTGGCTTTGTCGGGTAAACTTGTCCTCGCTTAAAGCACGAGACCGCTATTGCGAATGCATCATTTCGACACACTCGCTTTCAATTAAGTAACTTGCAGCCTACTGGTTGTCCTCTACAATCCGGCTCATAGTTTGCAAATGATGCATAACCGCCGCTTTTCTCAGGACGCCCATCCCCGGAAACCGCCCTTCGGTATGCGCGTTGAACAGCAGCTGCAGTCCTGCTGTGGCTGGCCGCTGTGAAAAAAACTCTTGCACTTCGGTCATCAGCAGCAGGAATTTTTCTTTTTGTGACCTGACTGCCGCCTCGGGATCTTGCGGTGATACAAAGTGGCGAACCCGCAGTTGGTTTTTCTCCTCCTGATAGCTCAAATGCAGACACAAGTCCCGATCCGGATAGCTTTGTTCGTAATAGATGCGGCTGTCCATCAAAAAATCACTGATTTCCCAATCATTTTGCTCACAGAGATCCCCATAGAACAACTCATCTGCCGCTTCCCGGTAATAGCTGTTTCGCGGCAGCCGGGTGAAAGGATCCTGAGATACTACTACCTTTTGCGAATGCTTCAACAGCCGCAGGATACGAAATTCAGGCGCTGCCAAAAAACAGCTTTGACGAATCGATTCCGGATCTGATTCTTTCAAGGGAGCCGCCGAATCCGCAATCCAGAGAACGGGCGGTTCTGACGAGAGCGCAGTTGTGGGGGACTCTAAAGACAGAGGTTCATTCAGAATATGACTGCGATGTCCTTTGGCAAGACGACCCAGCTCCTCCAATCCTGTTTCTGTCAAAAAGTCCCCGGCTCGGGGGTTGTCGATCAGATAAAACGGCTGTCCCTGCTTCTCCATCAGGGCCACGGTCTGAAAAAGCGTCTTGGAGCTCTTTGCCGGTTCAATCACGGGGATGACAGAAGGTGACAATAGCCCGTTGAGACTGAGCTCTTTTAAAGCCAGCAGATCAAATTGTTTGCCCCGTAAAAAGGGATAGTACCGGGCGCTCATTGCCGCTCACCCGGCTGTTGGCGGTCGGCCGCTGTCTCGAAGGCTTCTTTCAGGGCCTCCAGCTCTTCTTTCAAGGCTTCCACAGCCTGATCCTGCGTTTCCTTGATAAAGCGGTCATAGTAGTTGATCCCGCCTCCGTAAAGATCATATTCCGGCTGGCGGCGTTTCAACTCTTTGTACAGCAGGTCCGTGCTGAAGACCCGCAGCCCCCGCTCTGTCTGCTTGGCTTTGCCAACCTCGCGGGCCTGGGCAGTAATCAGCCGAAAAATCAAATCCTGCTGATCTACCTGCAGCTCTTGCCGGCGGGCTTTCTTTTCAGAAACCAGGTAACCGGGAACCTGGTGATTTTCAGGATCTGCATAACTGTGGTAGATTAATACACCAATTTCGACCGGAATCTCTGCTGCTACCTGCTGATAAAGGGCATGAGGCAAAACAAAATAGTTGTAATGCCCTACAAAAGAAAGCTTGGCATGGGAACGAAAATCTCCCTTACTAACCTTCAACTCAAAGCAGCGCCACTCGAAGGTCCGGTCCGGCAAGATCCGCAAGCTCAACGTATCAACGTTCCCCAGATCATCCGGCATCCCCACCTCTTCTACGACAGCTTCACCTTTTTCCCGACAATATGCATACAACGTTTCTTCCATCTGTATCGTTAACGGTGTCTTCATAACAGCACGCCTTTCTTTGCGTTTCATTGCTCGATCATGATACCAAGCGTTGACCAGCGGGGCTGTTCCTCCGGCCGGCATTGGCTGGCATCAAGAAGCGTCTGACAGCAAACAACCGTTTCTCGGCAGAAACGGTTGTTGTGCTGCGTCATTCTTATAATAGAACAAACATTCGCATATGACCAGTGCTCATTAACGACTTAACAAATATTGAATATCTGCTGTCACACCGGCCGCATCCTCTTTGTTTTCCAAAAGCAGTGTCAGCTTCTCGTCAGGTGTCTGCAAGGTGATGACATCTCCGTGATGACGCAGCTGTACCTGATCTTTTGTAAAGGTTTCTTTCGTAAAGTCATCCAATGAGACATTGGGGGTCACCAGATAGACCGCCTGATCGGAAACAAAAACAACACGGTGATCCGTGGTCTCCTGCATCACAAAGTTCATCAGTTCGGCTTCTGACATGATTTCATCGGCATACGCCTGCAAGAGTAAAAATTGTTGCGGTTTGGTGAAAAGCGAATAAAACTCATCCATCTTTTGCTCATCCTTTCTGAATCGTCCTCCACACTGATCTGAAAATGCCTGAATGCCTCAATAACAAATCTGTTCATAAATACTGCACATGGCGGCTGCAAGACGCTGCCATAAGTCGTGCCAACATATAACCTGTACGAGGAGGCACCGTTCTTTTTCGAATTCCGGCGGTTCTTCCAGGAGCAGTTGCCACCGTCATTTTCAGATAGATTTTGGGTTTCCTAAGGAGGGACAATTTTCCTGTTGCCTCTATCCTGCCACATTTTCGCCAAAAAAGCCAAAATGACCTCGGATAATGGCCGCAGTTTTATCTTTGAGTGGGATAAAGACGATAAAGATTGCCCCCTGTGATTTCCGAAAGATAAAAAAGCTGTCTGCCCTAAGGACAAACAGCTTTTTGGTCAGCGGTTTTCGACGCTCTCAAAAATATGATCGATCAGCTCCATAACTTTCAGGACCTGCTCATTTTTCACCATCGGCTCAGCATCGTTGGTTACCACATCAAAGAAGTTTTGGTAGAAACTTTGGGGAAGTTTGACACCCTGCGGCAGAGGCAATACAGTTGTTGCTTCTTCAGAAGGCGGTGCCATGGTCTTGGTCAGACCGACACCGGCTTGGATCGGTTTTGGAGCAGAAACTGCTGCATTGGTAGCTGCGACCATTTTTCCGGAAAGATCCCAATCGGTAATCTCCGCTGTTCCTTTGGTCCCTTTGAGGTACCAGCGGGGCAATTTGATGTAATTAGAAGTCCCTACCTCAGTGATCACCCGCAGTCCGTTTTCAAAGGTCAGATAAGTGATATAGCCGTCATCGCATTCTTCACCAAGAATATAACTGAAGTCGGCTTCGACAGTTTTCAAGGGACTATCCACCAGCCACATAATCTGATCCAACAGATGGATGCCCCAGTCAAGCAGCATGCCACCGCCGTGTTGCTTCAGCCGCCGCCAGTCTCCCGGGATCCCGTTCGCACCGTGAACTCGTGATTCGATCTGGAACAAGTCGCCGATTGCACCCGAATCCCACAATTCTTTCACGATCAAGAAGTCCGGGTCCCAACGCCGGTTTTGATGAACCATAAAGGTTTTGCCGGTTTTTTCGGCAACCGCCATGATCTCCCGCAGCTCGCCGGCATTCATAGCAACCGGCTTTTCACAGACGACATGTTTGCCGGCTGACAATGCCGCAACAGCAATCTCCTTGTGGCTGTCATTAGGTGTTGCAATCAGTACACAGTCGATACCGGGATCCGCCAATAATTCCTCCCGATCCTGATATGCCTGCAAGCCTTTTTCCGTCGCCAAGGTCCGGCGATCGTCTTTGATATCATATATTCCTACGATATCAAATAATTCTTTTTCTGTCGGCAGCAGGTGCTCCAAATGGTAAGAACCCATCCCGCCATAACCGATGGCTGCCAATTTCAGTTTATTCATAGTTGTCCACTCGATTTCTTTATAGATTTCTTTGCCTGTTTTCGGTTTATGCCCACCACATACCGGAAGGCTGGTCATTGATCATCACGGAACGCAGGTTGGTAATCGCCCGATTCAAACCTTCGTCGACTGACATAATTGGATCCTCATGTTCGATACTCAAAACATAGTCGTAGCCGTAGATTCGCAAAGCACTGATGATGTCTGACCAGACTTTCAAATCGTGTCCGCAACCGACAGAACGGAACGTCCATGCGCGGGTTTTGACATTGCTGTATGGCTGCATATCGGTCAAGCCGTGCATATTGATGTTGTCTTGGTCGAGATAGGTATCTTTGGCATGGAAATGATGGATCGCTCCAGCCTCACCCAAAATCTTGACAGCCGCCACCGGATCGATCCCCTGCCACCACAAGTGACTCGGATCCAGATTACAACCGATGGCTTTGCCGGCTGCATCCCGCAGTTTCAGCATCGTGTAAGGGGTATGTGCCAAAAAACCACCGTGAAGCTCGATCCCGATTTTGACACCGGCTGCTTCGGCTTCGGTATTGATGCCTTTCCAGTAAGGAATCAGCTTTTGTTCCCATTGGTAGTTGTAATTGTCCTCATACTCTGTCGGCCAGGGCAAAGTCGGCCAGTTCACCTGAGTATCGGTCGGATTCCCACCGGAGATCCCGGAAAACCCGTTGACAACCGGTACATTCATCAGGCTGGCCAATTTGATCGTCTTTTTAATCAACTCATCGGCTTCTTTTGCAGTTGCTGCCAGCGGGGAGATGGGATTGTTGTGACAACTGAGGGCAGAGATCTCCAACCCTTTGTCAGCCAGCTTAGCCAAGTATTCTTTACGGGCATCAGAGGAAGCCAGTAACTCATCGATCTTCAAATGGGCATCGCCGGGCGAGCCGCCGGTACCGATTTCCACAGTCTGCAAACCTTTACTTGCTACCATTTCAATCATTTCTTCAAATGACAGTTGATTGAATAACGGGGTAAATACACCTAATTTCATGATTTTGCACTCCTTTTTTGTCTTCAGACCCGACCTTTTATTTTCACAAGATGTCGAAAGTGTGTGTTGGAAAGTCTTGCGAAAATAAAAGGTCATGGCAGATTTTGCTTAGTTATCCTTCCAGTGCCTCAAAATGTCCGTAATACGGGCGGACATTTTCAGTCGCATTGGCCCAATTGACAGCATTGATGATGACCTGCTGCACTTTTTCGTTGTAATAGCTGTTGTAAGTTTCATGTCCCGGCTGGAAGTAGAAGATCTTGCCGTTGCCGCGACGGAAGGTACAACCGCTGCGGAATACTTCCCCTCCCGGAAACCAGCTGACAAAGATCAGCTCATCCGGTGCCGGGATATCAAAGTGCTCCCCATACATCTCTTCTTTTTCCAAGTCGATATACTCCCCGATGCCTGCTGCAATGGGGTGACTTGGATTAACAGTCCAGATACGGGCATGAGAATCGTCTTCCCGCCACTTCAGATCGCAGCTGGTACCCATCAGTTTTTTAAAGATTTTGGAGAAATGGCCGGAGTGAAGAACAATCAGCCCCATCCCCTCCAAAACTCGCTGTTGGACCCGATCGACGATTCCATCAGCTACTTCGTCATGGGCCATGTGTCCCCACCAGATCAACACATCAGTTTCCGCCAAAACACTGGCGGTCAACCCGTGTTCCGGTTCGTCCAAGGTAGCGGTAGTCGTATCAAAGCCGGCCGCCGTCAAAAAAGCGGCCAGCTGTCCGTGGATGCCTTCAGGATACATGGCTTGAACGGCCGCATCGGTTTTTTCGTGGCGGAATTCATTCCATACAGTTACTTTTGTCATGCATATACCTCATCTCTCAATGCTGCCAGCTTTTGGCAGTCGATTTTTACAGCTTCCAAAGGGGAATAGGCTTGGAAAGCTTCCTGCTCGACGATCAGCCAGGAAAGATCATTTTCTTTGGCAAAGGCCAAGTATTCTTTCATAGGCAGGATGCCGTTGCCAATCTCAGTACTTTCACTGCGATCAGCCGTCAAATCCTTGAAATGCAGCAAGCCGATCCGTGCTTTATGGTCTGTCAGCCATTCAGTGACATCCACTCCGGCTTGCGCCAACCAATACAAGTCGACTTCCAGATCCACGTAAGAAGTATGTGCGGTCATATAATGCAGGATATCGACCCCTGCAACCTGCTGGAATTCATGGGCATGATTGTGGTAATAAAAGCTGAAGCCGTTTTCCTGCAAGGTCTTGCCGATCACATCCAACTTGGCAAAAGCTGCTTTCCATTGAGCATAATCTGCGAAACTCAACCAGGGACAAACGATCCGGGAATTGCCGATCGTTTTTTCGAAAGCCATAACCCCTTCCAGGTCCTCTTCCAGTTTTTCAAAGGGGATATGACTGGCAGCTGCTTCCAAATCTGACGCAGCCAAAATGGTTGAAACTTCTGCGGCTGACAGATCATTGTAGCCGGCAAATTCGACACCATCATAGCCGCTCTCCTTGACTTTTTGCAGTGTGCCGGTAAAATCAGCCGCCAGATCCTCTTTGATTGTCCACAGCTGCAACGCGATTTTTGGTTTCATCATCAGTAAATACTCCTCCTCTTCGATCCTGGGGCGTTGTCGTTGCGAAAGCTTCAAACAATGCCCTCAGACGCGGGATATCAGTTAAAAAATACCGGTTGGTTGGTTTTGGAGGATTCATAGATTGCTTCCAAAATCTGAGTCACCACGATAGCTTCTTCCGGTTTGACCACCAATTCTTTGTCGTTGATGATGGCATCGATCCACATTTGCGCTTCTACATGAGCAGGATCAGAGCCGGCACCGTCGTAAAAGTCCACTCCGCCGGTTTCCAATTCGATATCATTGGCATATAGCAGGCTGCGTTTTTCTCCGTTCAGCGTCAGACCATTGTTCATATCGGCACCGCCTTTATTCCCGCACAGCGTTGTTTTGGCTTCTTTGACATCCAACGTGTTCAGGGCCCAACTGGACTCAAGGAAAATACTGGCGCCGTTTTCCATCACGATATACCCAAAAGCAGAATCTTCTACGGTAAATTTCTCAGGATCCCAAGGGCCCCAAGCATTGGCGGCATCTTTGGTTTCTGCCAGTTCGCGGTAGGCGTTACCGACAACATATTTTGGTTTGTAATTGTCCATCATCCATAACGTCAGATCCAACGCATGGGTACCGATATCGATCAATGGGCCGCCTCCTTGCGCTTCTTCATCCAGGAAAACACCCCAGGTCGGCACTGCCCGGCGCCGAATGGCATGGGCTTTAGCAAAGTAGATATCACCCAATTCACCGTCCCGGCAAGCTTCATGAAGATACATAGAATCCGTACGGTAGCGATTTTGGTAGCCAATCGTCAATTTCTTACCGGTGCGTTTGGCTGCATCGATCATGGCTTGGGCTTCGGCTGTCGTCTTCGCCATCGGTTTTTCACACATGACATGGCAGTCCGCTTCCAAAGCCGCGATTGTAATCGGGCTGTGGGAAGAATTCGGTGTACACACATGGATGACATCCAACTCTTCATTTGCCAGCATTTCTTTATAGTCCGTGTAAACCGCCGCTTCAGCAGCACCGTATTCAACTGCGGCTTTTTCCGCCCGTTCTTCGATCAAATCGCAAAAGGCGACCATTTCCGCCTCTTTGACTGTTTTCAGTGCCGGCATATGTTTGCCGTTGGCGATCCCGCCGCAGCCGATGATTCCAATTTTCAATGTCATAAAATAACCTCCTGAAATTTTTTCGAAGCGCCGAATCTTTACTGAAGCCATAAAATCCCGGGAGTTTTTCAGACTGGGGATTCCCGACTTGCACCGATTTTGCTTCAGAAAAGTCGGTCGCTTTGAAAGGTCCGCTTTCTTTTTCAGCATTTCACCGGTCTTTTTCCTGTTAGACAAGACCTTTTTTGGAAACGCTTTTTCCTTTTGATACATTCATTATAGTCAGAGCCGATCTGGAATTCTTCCCAGATAAATCACCATTATTCCCGAATATTGCGCAAGTAAAAAAACAAAGCACCACGAACCCGCTGATCGGGTTCGAAAGCACTTTGTTTTTGTCGCCTCAACTGTTGAGGACTGTTTTTTGGTATTTCAAAGGGGAAAGGCCGACGTTGTCTTTAAACACATGGTGAAACGTCTTCACACTGGCAAAACCGGCCTTTTCCGCTACTTCCACCATCGGGATTTTCTCATTGGCCAAAATAAACTTGGCCTGATTGATACGATAATCCGTCAAAAACTGCGTAAAGGTCTGACCGGTATTCTTCTTGAAAAAGCGGGTGAAATAATATGGCGAAAAGCCAACTGCATTGGCCGCATCCTCCAAGGTCAAACTTTCATGGTAATGATTTTCTACCAGGTCAAAGACCAGATTCAGCTGATCCAGCGTTTCCTGAAACTTCACTGCTGCCGGTTGCGTGACTGTCACCGCCTGCTTTTTCTTTGGCAATTCCCGGTAAAAATCCGCCACCAAAAGATGCAGCAACGCCACAATCCGGTATTTGTCACCGGCTTGGCTTTCTTCTACCGCCTGATAAAGATCAAGCAGCAGCCGAGTGATCTTTTTGGAGAAGGCGAGCGGCCAATTTCGGCTCAAAGGCTCGCCTTTTTCGAAAAGGTCGAACAGACTGCATTCACCCTTTTGGCGCAAATTGACTTCATCGAACATCATCAGATCAAATTGGAACACGTAACGTTCACTGTCCGGCGAAGCCAAAAAATAGTGCGGGACCCCGCTGGAGAAAAAATAGGTTTCTCCCTCTGCCAATTCGATCAGTGATTCTCCGACACCGATATTGACCTTGCCTTTTTTGGTGTGGATGATCTCGATTTCTTTATGAAAATGAGGGTAAGTAATCGCCAAACCGTCATTTAAAAATGAACGGAAAGGAAACTCCTTACCCATATGAGTGATCTCCAGATATCTGCTCATTGCTTTTTCTCCAATTTTATTTTCTGATCATATAAAAAGCTCTCGGAAAACCGGTCCCCGCCCCGCAGCCAGCGCTTGCCGAATTCATCAATCTGACCATGAAAATCCTGTGCCTCTTCCAGAGAAAAATGGGCCATTTGTTCATTCGAGATTGTTTTGGACAAGCTCTGATAAGTTGGATAGCTTTGGGATACAGTCATTTTCTCGAACAAGCGGCGGGCGTAGGTATCGCTGACGAACACCGGCTGATCAAACACATACAGCAGCAAAACATCAGCTGTTTCTCGGCCGATTCCGTGAAGAGATAACAGTTCTTGACGCAGACCCTGATGAAAACTTGCGGCTGCCGCAGCATAATCAAAATGCCATCGCTTCAACCATTGCAGCAGTTCAAAAATAGCACGGCTCTTGTTTTGGTAAAAGCCGCTGGGACGGATTGCGTCCAAAATAGTCGACTGATCCAACAAAACCAGCTTTTCACGGGAAAAGTCCGTCAACGCCTTCAAATTCATTAATGAGTAAGCAGCGTTCTGCCAATTGGTGTTTTGGACCAAAATTGCTCCCAGCAGGATCTCCTCTTTACTGTCAGCCGGCCACCAGCCGGAGGGACCCTGTTCTGCCAGTAACTGCTCATACAACTCCTTCAAACTTCTGATTTCCATAGTTGAAACACCTCAATTCATTATACGGTGAAAACCTGTTAAAATGAAGAGGCCTTTGGAGAGCTGCCGAAATTTCCGATTGTAAACAATCTGGGAGCCACTAGTGTTCTATCCAGACAGGAATCAAATCAATTTACTCGAAAACTTCAGAGTCAGCTGACATGCCAATCATCGTGGTGCACGGTCGGCTCCAACCTCAGCAAGCTGAGGTTGGAGCCTAAATGTGTCAAACTCACTGTAAAGTTCGCTTACGCAAACTCAACAGTGACTAATTCCACATTCCCCTTAAAGTGCACTACGGATGCTGTCATGCGCTGTCTCTTCCGTCTTCTCCGCGAGTACATCCAGAAAAGTTTCAGTAGGCTCGGAGGCTGACCCCGGCGTACAGATCTTACCGTTTGAATGGCTACCAGGACCATTACGCATACAGTTGCTTCTAAGCAGAACCCGCTAAGAAGAACTTGCAAACTACTGACAGTTCGGCGCTGATTTGAAAAATCAGTGGTGTTACTGTCAGTTTGAAGTCAATAGGCCCAAGACAATGAGAAATTTCCGCTGCCTTTTAAGTGGAATTTCTCGTTGGCTTCGGCTGGCGGCTGTACGCCGGGGTCAGATCGGAGAGCCTTCTGAAACTTTTCGGCACTCGGCTCGGCCGATTACTTTAATTCCAGTCCGGATGAAATACTAGCGACAAAAGACAGTTTATGTATCAGGCAAAGGAGGACACGCTCATGTGTGGACGTTACATGCTGGATCTGCTGGATCCACAGTGTGAAGAATTACTAAAGTATTACCGGATGCTGTTACAAACAGATGATGCCGGCATCCCTGAAAAGCGGCCATCGGAAGGTATTTTGACCTATGCCGCGGGTTCCGGTGGGAGAATACGAGCAGCACTGACTCGCTGGGGATTTTCCCGCTCGGGTTCCAGACAACTGCTGATCAATGCCCGCAGCGAAACATTGCTGGAAAAACCCACCTTCTCCCCTCACTTCCAGTCTCATCGGTGTGTATTTCCCATGACCGGTTTTTACGAATGGGACGAGAGAAAACGGCGCTATCTCTTTTCAGAGACAGGCGATCAACTGCTTTACGCAGCCGGTTTGTACCGATCGAGCGCAGATGGGGATGGGGTCGAATCTGTCATCCTGACCACCTCACCCAATGAGCTGGTTGCACCGATTCACGATCGAATGCCGCTGCTCTTGTCTGCTGAAGAAGTGAGAATCTGGCTGACCGATCCCCAAAAGGCCCGTCAGCTCTTAGTCAAGGAAGACCGCACAGCGCTGAAAAAAGAACTTATCCAAGCAACTGAACAGCCTGGTAAAGCAGCTGACGATTACGTTCAACCAGCTCTCTTTGACGAAGGATTCTGATTGCCCATGTTGCCAATCGAAATTCAACGGTCAGGTCAAAAAGTCCTTCCAAAAAATAAACAGCCGCAAGCAATCATCCGTCTTTTGTAGTGACCCCAAAAAGTTAGACTTTTATCAGAGTGGAGAAATCCACTCTGTTTTTGTATGTTCTAAGCAGCCATCAAAGAGGCTTCTCTAAATTGAACTGGACTTTGCCAATTTAGTTTACTTTTCATGCGTTCATGGTTGTAATAATGCACGTAGCGATCAATAGCTTCTTTCAATTCTTCAAAACTATGATAGATTTCTCCATGATAAATCTCTTGTTTCAATAAACTAAAGAAATTCTCCATGACAGAATTATCTAAGCAATTCCCTTTACGGGACATACTTTGAAAGATTCCATGTTCTTTGAGCTTAGCTTGATAAGCTTTTGACTGGTAAGCCCAGCCTTGATCAGAATGAAATGTACGACGGTATAGGCAATCGGCAGAAGCAGCGATAGTTTCTTCTAATGTACGACGGTATAGGCAATCGGCAGAAGCAGCGATAGTTTCTTCTAAGGCTTCCATAATAGCGAGCAGGTTTGGGTGTTCTGATATACGATAAGCAATGATCTCGCTATTAAACATATCAAGAAAGGGATCAAGGTAAAGTTTCTTTTGACGAATGACGCCATTGCCATCCGTTTCAAAGTATTTCATTTCGGTCGTATCCGTTGTGATTTTTTGATGGAAAATATGCGTATGGAACCGGCGGCGGATACGATTCTTTGCGATCGCACCAATCTTTCCACGATAGGAATTGTAGCGACGTGACTTGCGTGTAAAAGATTTTACTTGGATTCCTAATTTTCGAATCAACCGTTGGACTTTCTTTTTGTTTGCGATAAAGCCGCGATTTCTCAACTCTTTTGTCATTCGCAGACAGCCATAATCCTTGTGTTTCATGCGAATATCCAACATCTCTAACTCAATCTCTTGATCTGGATTTTTTCTATCCAAGCGCTTTTGCCAATACATATACGTTGCTTTTGGAAACTTCAAGGTTTCAAGAAGCTCAACTAATTTGAATTGTCCTCGGAGGCTGTGGATGATTCGTGCGATTGATTCATTTGTCTTTGTTGGGCTTCCTGTTTTCGCAGCTTCCTCAATTCTTTTAAAAAGGCATTCTCGATTTGAAGAGAGCGAACTTGTTTTTCCAACTCCTTGATACGGGCTTGTTCAAGCGCGTCTCTTTCTGGCGATATGCGTTTCTTTTGTTTTTCTTTCTTAGGCATTTCAGATGGTCGTCCTTTCGCCTTCGAGAGTCCTTCGATCCCTTCTGCACGAAACTTCCGCATCCAATTTGTGATTAAAGAAGGGTTGTTTATCTCCAAGTGATTGGCGACTTCGCGATAGGACATCTCGGTTGTTTGATATAACTCTATCGCACCCATCTTGAATTGAACAGAATATTTTTGATTTTGTCGTTTTCGGAGCAGACCTTCTTCGCCGAATTCTTGGTAGGAATTGACCCAATCCTCTACTTGTTTCTTGCTCTTAACAGAATATTTTTTTGCCAGATACACATACCCGCCTTTACCTTCCAGATGCTCATGAATGATTTTCAACTTCAGTTCAAAACTATATTTAGCCATAAAAATACCGACCTCCAAAAGTTAGATTTTTGGTCTAACTTCTGGGGGTCGGTTCATTTTCGGATGCTGCTTGCAGCTGTTTTTTTGTTTAACTTGGGCGTGTTTGCAAAAATTGCCTCGAAGTAGATAGACCAAAGCAGCTGTCTCCGTCTTTTTCAGACACCCTCTGATTATCCAATCATCACTGATTCTTCCGGGTATTTGAAGTTTGATCCCTGCCGTGATTTTTTGATCAGTGAGAAGACCACTGTCATGATTCCCACTCGACCGATGAACATCATGAGGATGATCACGACTTTACCGACAACAGATAAGTGAGGGGTGATACCCATCGTCAGTCCCACTGTTCCAAAAGCGGAGACGACTTCAAAGACGATGTATTCCAAGCCCAGCTGGTCAACATTGGGGATTCTTTCCGAGACGGACAGGATCATCGTTGCCAAAATACACAAAGTCAAAGTAATGAAGAACAAAGTCAAGGCACGATTGACAGCAGTGTCACGGATGGTACGATCACCGAATTCTGCGTGCTCTCTGCCCTTGAAGATACTTTTCACCTTCAAAATCAACACACCGAATGTCGTCGTCTTCAAGCCACCTGCTGTCGAACCGGACGTACCGCCGATAAACATCAACACTATCGTCAAAATGAGACCGGCATGGGTCATCTGGAAATAATCGATGGAAAAATAACCGGCTGTCCGCGGCGTTACCGCCATGAACAGCGTATTAAACA
The DNA here is from genome assembly GCA_027692465.1 of Enterococcaceae bacterium OF42-14pH9A. Taxonomy (GTDB): domain Bacteria; phylum Bacillota; class Bacilli; order Lactobacillales; family Enterococcaceae; genus Enterococcus_C. The sequence continues at coordinate 793,249 of JAQEYU010000001.1, forward strand.
AACGATCCACAAAACTGTCACTCTCCACAAGCGAGCTGCCAAAGCTTTCAGTGACAACAAAGCCCAAGGTCCCGAACAGCAGCAGAAAGCCGGTAGTCGTCAAGGCAATTTTTGAATGGAGGCTCATTCGCCGTTTCTTCCTCAAGCCCATCAAGTCATACCACACCAGAAAGCCCAAGCCCCCGGCAATGATCAGCACCATCACGATTGACAGAACCCACGGATTTCTCTGAAAACCCACCATACTGTCGCCGAACAAGTCAAAGCCGGCATTACAGAAGCTGGAAATAGCATGAAACAGGCTGAACCACAGCCCCTTGCCCCACCCGTATCGCGGAACGAAATCGACGGCAAAACAAAGCACACCGATGAATTGGATCAAAAAAGCCGTCTTCAAAATATAGCGCATCAAGCCGACCTCCCCGCTGGTCTCCATATTCAGTGAATCCCTCAGGATCATTCGGGTACTGAGGCTGATCTTCTTGCGGGAAATAAAGTAAAAAACCACGGGAATCGACATGAACCCCAAGCCTCCGATCTCAATCAGGACAATGATCACTGCCTGACCGAAAAAATTCCAGTGCTCAGCAGTCGTCAGGGTGGTCAAGCCGGTCACACAGGTTGCGGAAGTCGTCGTAAACAACGCATCAATAAAAGGGGTCCACTCGCCGCTTTGGCTTGAGATTGGCAGCATCAAAAGCAGGGCCCCCAGCAAGATCAGAGCGGCAAACCCAAAAGTAATCAGTTGCGGTACATTCAGATCGTACCGGCTGTATCGTTTTTTCATATCCTACTCCTTAGCTCACGCATTCAGGCCATTTGAAAACATCGGCGACAGCTTGTTTTTTTAATCCGTAATCTGCGGCATAAATGGGCAGAATTAGTATCCCAAACTCCCGTATGCTGCACGTTAATCCTTGATTTCGCAATCAGGGTCTCAAAATGCTGAAGATCACCGGTGTTACAAATATCCCTCAGTATCGTAGCGGTTTTGATATCAATCATAAAGAATGCCGGCGAAAGAAGCAAGAAAAATCCCTACCGCAAAAACTCCTCCCGGGACTTTACTCACCGAAAGGAGTTTTGTACAGAATCAAGCACGATTCATGTTTTTAACTTTGATCATCCGAGTGACTTCTGCCCGCTCATTTTCTTCCAACTTCATCTTGATATAATAAATGGTTTCTTCCAGTTCCGGGATCGTCATATATTCCAGCGCATTGACACGTCGCCGCGTCTTTTCAATTTCGCCGGCCATCAGCTGACACGTTTTCTCAATCTCCGTCAATTCTAAAAGCCGGGGCAAAACATTGGTGAAGCGATCAATAGAGTTATCCAATGGCACGTTGGAATTCAGATAGCCATATTCGATAGGGGCTTCTGCGATGGATTCATCATAGTGAAAATTCATCACCGGTACTTCCACACTCATAATATTCTTTTGATCCAACTCCAGTTCTACCCGTGCAGCCGGCAGAATAAACAATTCTTCGATGAAAGCAGAATTCAACGTGGCGCTGGCCAGACGGAAAGCCCGCATTGCACTTTCCATCGACGCCTCCACATCTTTTCGCATCTCATTGTTCTTTTTTACCAACAAGATGAATTGCCGCATCAGCTCATCTTGCTTATCTTTTAAAAGCTTGTGTCCCCGTTTGGCGGTCTTCAACTGCTTTTGCAGCCGTGCCAATTCCATACGGGTCGGATTGACATTCAGTTTCGCCATCGTCTACACCTTCTTATCCGGCAGGTATTCATCGATCATGTCATCTTTGATCCGTTTCAATTCTGTCCGCGGCAGGATATCCAGCAGCCTCCAGCCCAGATCCAAGGTTTCGAAAATATCCCGGTTGGTAGTGTATCCCTGATCGATATACTCTTCTTCAAAGCGCTCCGCAAATTTTGCATAGATCTTATCGACTTCCGACAACGCGGAGTCCCCTAGAACTACTGCCAGTTCTTTGGCCTGTTTGCCTTGTGCATAAGCCGAAAACAGCTGGTTCATGGTGGCAGCATGATCTTTTCTGGTCTTACCGGCACCGGTCCCTTTGTCTTTCAAACGAGACAGCGAAGGCAAAACATCGATTGGCGGCTTGATGCCGCTCTTATAGAGTTCCCGTGACAAAATGATCTGACCTTCCGTGATATAGCCCGTCAAATCGGGAATCGGATGGGTCTTGTCATCTTCCGGCATGGTCAAGATCGGAATCTGAGTTACAGAACCTTTCAGTCCCTTGATCCGGCCGGCACGTTCGTACAAAGTAGCCAAGTTGGTGTAAAGGTAACCCGGATAACCTCGGCGCCCCGGCACTTCCCGACGCGCTGCGGAGATTTCCCGCAGTGCTTCACAATAATTGGTCATATCGGTCATGATGACCAGCACGTGCATCCCTTTTTCATAGGCCAGATACTCAGCCGCAGTCAACGCCATGCGCGGTGTGGCAATCCGCTCGATGGCCGGGTCATTGGCCAGGTTCATGAAAACCACGGAACGATCAATCGCACCGGTTTTGCGGAAGTCTTCCATGAAATATTCCGCTTCTTCAAAAGTGATCCCGATTCCGGCAAAAACTACCGCAAAATCATCATCGGCATTCAATACAGTTGCCTGACGGGCGATCTGAGCAGCCAGTTCCTTGTGGGGCAAACCAGAGCCGGAAAAGACCGGCAGCTTTTGACCACGTACCAACGTGTTCAGATGGTCGATGGAACTGATCCCGGTCTGAATAAATTCATCCGGATAATCCCGCGCCATCGGATTGATAACTTCCCCGTTGATATCCAGCATTTTTTCAGCCAAAATCTCCGGACCATTATCTTTGGGACGACCCAAGCCGTCGAATACCCGGCCAATCATGTCCTCTGAAACACCTAATTCAAGGGGATGACCCAAAAAGCGGACTGCCGAATCCCGCAGATTAATCCCCGCCGTTCCTTCGAAGATCTGTACCAAGGCTTTGTCTTCTTGGATCTCCAAAACCTGACCTTTGCGGAGCTCTCCGTTTTGCAGTCGAACTTCGATCAACTCTTCATATTTAACGCCGGATACTTTGTCCACTGCCATCAGAGGGCCTACGACTTCGCCGATTGTTTTATATTCTTTAATCATTGGTCATGCCCCCTTTTTGGATGATGTTTTTAATCGTTGCTTTGATTTCTTGTTCCAGTGCATTGATAGTCTCCAACTGGTCTTCCGGTACATATTTCATCCGGGCAATTTTATCCCGCAGCGCGGTTGTCCCCTGCATGATCTCACTCAAATAAGAGCCCAGATCCAACGCACGAGTCGCTTCCTTACCGAAAGTCAGGATATTGCTGAGCATTTGGAACTGCTTTTCACGGGACGTAAAGGTATCGACATCGTCAAAGGCATTTTGCTGCAGATAATCTTCCCGAATCGACTTAGTGACTTCCAAAAGCATCTGATCTTTTTCAGACAGGGAATCGATCCCCACCAATCGGACAATCTCCTGTAATTCTGATTCTTTTTGCAGCATCCGCATCGCCTCAGTCACCAAATCAGACCAGTCCACTTGCAGCTGCTGGTCCAGGTATTGCCCGACTTCGGTGGAGTACAAAGAATAACTCTGCAACCAGTCAATTGAAGGAAAATGCCGTTGCTGTGCCAAAGTCGAATCCAGTCCCCAGAACACTTTTACGACCCGCAATGTATTTTGGGTAACCGGTTCTGAGATATCCCCGCCGGAAGGAGAAACGGCTGAAATGGCAGTGATGCTCCCACCACGGCCTTCCTGCCCCAGGGACACCACTTTACCGGCACGTTCATAGTACTCTGCCAGACGAGAACCCAAGTAAGCAGGATATCCTTCATCACCGGGCATCTCTTCCAAGCGTCCTGACATTTCCCGCAAAGCTTCCGCCCAACGAGATGTAGAATCTGCCATTATCGCAACCGAGTAGCCCATATCACGGAAATATTCCGCAATCGTAATCCCGGTATAGATGGAAGCTTCCCGAGCGGCTACCGGCATATTGGAGGTGTTTGCAATCAGGATTGTTCTTTCCATTAAGGATTCACCGGTATTGGGATCGATTAGTTCCGGAAATTCATTCATAACGTCGGTCATTTCGTTCCCGCGTTCTCCGCAACCAACATAAACGACCAAATCAACATCGGCCCATTTGGCAATCTGATGCTGGACAACTGTTTTACCGGCACCAAACGGCCCAGGAACAGCTGCTGCGCCGCCTTTTGTAACAGGAAAGAAAGTATCGATAACCCGTTGGCCGGTGATCATCGGCGCATCCGGATTAAGTTTTTCTTTCACCGGACGCGGCCGGCGTACTGGCCATTTCTGCATCATCGTGAAGGATCTGTCACCTTTAGCTGTAGCAATCGTATAGACGATTTCATCAATAGTGAACTCACCGGATGCAATCGTTTTGATCGTTCCGTTGATCCCGTTCGGCACCATGATCTTGTGTTGAATGATTTTGGTCTCTTGTACGGTACCGACGATATCGCCGGCCGTTACCTCATCACCGACTGATGCAGAAGCATCAAACTGCCATTTTTTTCCGTGATCCAGTGCAGGCATTTGAACCCCTCTGGCCAGAAAGTTACTTTGAGTTTGCTTGATAAATTGATCCAAAGGGCGTTGGATCCCATCGAACATCTGAGAGATGATCCCCGGGGCCAACTCCACAGACAAGGCCTCACCAGTAGATCGAACCGGTTCTCCCGGCCCGATGCCCGCTGTTTCTTCATACACCTGGATAGATGCGACATCTCCCCGCATCTCGATAATCTCACCGATAACCCCCAGATCACCGACATAACAGATATCTTGAATGCTGGCATGTCCCATATTTTCAGCCATTACCAATGGACCTGAAACTTTTATGATATTTCCGATTTCCACGTTTTCAGCTCCTTACCGAATGTGTTGTGAAACACAAAGAAAACAGCTCTTTTCCTCATCTGCGTAGGCATTCGATCAGCCGGAACTCAGTATTAAGGCGTAATCTGTAGTACTCTTTGTGCTTCTTTGCTCTTTTGCAGCTGCCCTTCACAAACAAAGCTACTGACAGCTATAAAATATTCTGACCTACCGCTTTTTCAACGTTTTCCTGGACCGCAGATAAGCCGATTCCCAAGCTGCCTCCGTGATTCGGGATCAAAACGACAGCCGGCAGCGGTTGCGAATTGAAACGATCGATCTCCTCTTTGATAGTTGCGGCACACGTCTCGGTGACATAGATTACACCGTACTCATCCGCAGCTAATTTTCGCAAAGCGGTTTTGGCTTCTTCCGCCTCATCGGCAAAGCAGACCGTAAAGCCGAAAAGTTTGAAAGGCAGGACCGATTCTTTGTCCCCGATGACACCGATCTTATACGTCATAAGTCACCCGCATCCTTTCTTGCAGCTGTTCTTTAGTAAAGCCGGAGCGTTTGCCCACAAGGATCAGTCGCAGATTTTTGACTTCAATGTCCTTGGCATTCAAAAATGCCAATAAAGGCAGGGGACCAAAGGCGGTCGTTCGGGCTTTTTCGTACATTCCCGTCAAGTAGTTGTCTTTGATCACGTCCAAACGGGCATAATCGATTGCATCGCCATCGAACACCGGTGCTAAAAGATCCCCGTAAGCTGAGCTCAAAATAAACGCAGTCAATTCGGAAAGACTCTTCTCAGCAAAAGACATCCACTGGCTTTTTTCAATACTGCCTGAACTGGAAAGCACCGTGGACATGAAGCCCTGACTGCGTCCCTGCTCCAAACAACGCAGCGTCGTAACCAGATTCGTCAAATCGATGAAGGCAATGATTTCTTCCAGTAATTCCGGATAGCCCAGTGTTTCTCCTAATCGTCGCTGTTCTTTCAGGAAGTGTCGATCATAGATGACATCGATTCCCTGCAGGATGTGGGATTCTTCCATATACGCTTTGACCTTGGCAATACTGCGCAGGATATTTTCCGGCAGTTCACTGGAGATCCCGGTCTCCACTGCATGTTTCAATTCCTCCATGCTGAACAGACCATCCGGGAGATACAAGTGATCGTAATTTTCCCCGACATAAAAAGCTTTGGTAAAGACTTTCAGATTATGCAGCGTGTAACGCATGGTATAGACCCAGACCAGATAGCGATCCGGTGCTGCTTCTGCCAATTCCTCAAAGGTACTTAGCAGCTCCTGATTCAGAGCTTTTTCAAAGTCTTTTGGGAAATTGTCATCCAGGTAGCGGTTATAGACCGTAGCAGCCAGAACCCCTTCGATCTTTTTAAAGTCTTTTGCCTCCAGCAGTTGTTGGAAGACATCCGGCGTCAGCAGCTCGTTTTCTTTCAGACGGATCAGAGGATTCAATTGGTGGTACATCTGTTTAGCCATGAAATGCTCTCCTCCTTATCCGAACAGTTTTCGGGTCATCTCACTGCCGGTTTCACTTCTAAGTTCTTTTAAAAGATCTCGATACAAAAAGTTGAATTGGATTCCGTCGACATCCACTACGAAACCTTCTCCGGTCCCGGTCAGCGGCTTTCCAAGAACCAGGCTGTAAGGCAGTGCTTGGTCCATTTCGGCAACGAAGCTTTCCGTCAATGTGGATACAGCATTCACGCCGCCAGGCATCAGTGTGCCTTTACCGGTGATTGGCAGCGTCCGCAGGTTTTCTCTGGCAAAAGAGCGAATCGCCTCTTGCTCCCAGCCGGCCATTTTCTCATAGGCTTCTTCGAACAGACGGTCTAAATAGCCTTGTTTTTCCACCAGTGATTCCTGTCTGATTTCCATCTGCTGGCGGGACTGCTGTTGTTTATATTTCTGTTCCAGATCCCGGGATTGCTTACCCAGTTGCTGGATATGTGTTTCGTTGATCTTTTCAACTTCGGTTTCATACCATGATTCGATGGCAGCAGTTTCTTGTTTTTGATACTGTTCCCGTTCCTGGCTTGCCTTGTTGTCGATCTCTTCTATGATCTTTTGGATGGCATCCATCAAACTTTCCTCCTTCTGAAGCGCTCTGCCGGAGAGATTACTCCGATAAGCAGAGGCGCTTATTTGGTTTCAGGCACCTTTATCAGATTTGGCCCAACAGCAGGAAAGAAATTACGAAGCCCAAAATAGCGTACATTTCTACCATGACCGCATACATTACACCTTTGAAAAAGTGTTCCGGTTTTTTTGCCAAAATCTGGATCCCGGCAGAAGCAACCTTCCCTTGGGCAATCCCGGAAAACAGACCGGTAAAGGCCACCGGCGTCGCAGCCATCAAATATTCAAGTCCTTTAATAGCCGTCATGTCTCCAGCCAAAGACCCGTAGATCATAAATGCAATAACGAAACCGTACAACCCCTGAGTTCCGGGCAGCAATTGCAGAATCAAGGCTTGACCGAACTTTTCCGGCTGACTCGTGGTCAGTGCCGCAGCAGCTTCACCGGTCATCCCTACCCCTTTTGATGATCCGATTCCTGAAAAGATGGTGGCTACTGCCATCCCGCAAATCGCAAAAAACATCCCGCCATTTTCGATTAAAAACTTAGTCATTACTCTTTTCCTCCATTTTCATCAATAAAATTCATATATTTTTCCGCCGGTTTTAACGGTTTAAACGCCCGTCCGCCGCCGGAGTAAAACTTGCCGAAAAATTCCACATACTGCAGTCTGGCCGCATGAACATAGGCACTCAAAAGGGACAAGAAGATGTTCAGCCCCTGCAAGATGACGATCAAAACAACACCAGCTGTGAAGCGGGCCGCCGGCGGCATATAGCCTACCAGCATATTGAAAGCGGCAGCGATACTCCCGCCGGAGATCCCCAAGGCCATCAAACGGCTGTAACTGACAAAGTCCCCAATGTAGCTGGTGATCCCATAAAGATCATACAGTCCCATAAAGAAGCCGCCGACTTTTGATTCAGCCGACAATGTCGAGGTCGCTAAAACAGCCAGCGCACAGACTATTGCCAAAATGGCTCCCAAAATGGTTACCGTATCGGATTTCAACACCAGAGCACCGGCGGCAGCGATCAAGATTCCTGCCAAGATTCCCTGCCAGGAAAAGCCCTGATTTACCGCAGCCAGATAATCCTTTTTCTTCAGATTTTCTTTGCCGGCTAAGAAGAGACCGGTAAAAATCTGGATTCCGCCGAAGACCATTGACAAACCGAAGATAGCCATAAAATCTTTGGAAGGACTCAGCAAGTAAACGGGCATTTCGACCCCGAAACAGCTGCCGTAGATCAATCCCCACGCGATAGTGGAAACGGACAGATACTGGAACAATTTCATAAATCTGCGGGTTCCCTTCGGCAGCACCACCGCCTTCAAGGCAACCGTGGTAACAAGCAGCATCAGCAACCCGTAACCAAGATCAGCTACCATCATTCCGAAAAATACCAGATAAAACGGCATCATCCACGGTGTCGGATCGATTTCGTCATAGCGGGGAATGCTGTACATCTCTGTCAACATCTCAAAAGGTGCGACCAGTTTCCCATTCTCCAGCTTGGTAGGTGTCTTGTTGGCTGCAACCTCTTCTGCAGTCGGATCCTCAAATGACAGATATACCTGATTATCGGGAAATGCCTTTGCCATTCGCTTTTCCAACGACGAGATGTCCTTTTCCGCGATCCAGCCCCGGATCACAGCCAGATATTGTGACTGGATGATACCGGCACGAGCATTTTCCCGCTCCACACGCGTCAAAAGAATTTCTTCGGCTTTTTGCAGATCTGCAACCAACAGTTTCTTTTCACCGATCTCTTTAGTCAGCTGTTTGCGTTCAGCTGTCAGTGAGTCCAGCTGGGATTTGGCGTCTGCCAAGATCTGTTTCGGTTTCCCTTGGTACGGAGGATTCTCCACACGGCCGCCAAAATCCTGCAGCAGCTGATGGATCTTATTGCCCTCAGATCGCAGAAAGGCCAGTGCAAAGGCCGTTTCCTTGGCCTTGGCTGCGACAAACTCCAAATAGACCGCCGGATATGAACTGACTTTCTCTGAAAAAGCATCCCATTGTTCATTGGGTACCGTTCCCGTCAGCAGGGCCGTCGTTTTCAAACGGGGGCTTTCAGTGGCGATATCAAGGCTTTGCCAATCAGTGGCCCAGTCCTCCTGCTCCTGAAATTGTCGCGTAGCTGAAAGATTGGTTTCCCAACGAGCTTTCAGATCATCAATCCGGCTGAGTTCGGCTTCCAACTGAGACTGGTCAAAGCTTTGTTCAAATTCTGACAGCCCGGTATCTCTGCGCTTCAACTCGGTGATTTTCTCTTTGGCAGAACCATTGTCTCTGATAAAACGGATTGCCTCCTGGATATGGCGCACACTGTTTTCCAGTGGCGAACGGTCGGTAGTCTGCTGCCTGCTCTCGGAAAAATACTCCGCCAACCATTCTTGATTTCCCTCATCTTCAAAAATATTCTCTACTTCGATCTGCTGGAGTTCCTGTGCCAGCCGCAAGATCTGTTCTTGAGCTGTCTTTTGGCAAATGATTGACAGCTTTTTCATTCGTTTAACTGCCATATGTGCCCTTCACCCTTTCAATAATCTCCGCCACGATAGCTTCGTGGGTGCGATCATAGTTTTCTTGAAAGCTGCGGCGATCTGTTTGTGCATCTGCCAAAAGGGCCTCCCGTTCATTTTTCAAATCAAAACTGAAGGCTTCCTCTTTTTCACGAAGCGCCTGTGATCGTTCGGCTTTCAGTTTTTCTGTCAACGCCGTCAATGCCTGTTCTTTGTCTTGCCGAAGTTTCGTCAATTCTTTTTCAAGATCTGCCTGCGCCAGCTCATTGGCTGCTTCGGCCTGGGCGATCCGGTCCAATGCTTCTTTCAATGTCTTTTCCCCCCTTTTGCGGTTTGAGGTATGGACGTCCTGATATCTTCTTTTGGGAAATCCTACAAAAAAAAACGCACTCCGAAGACGAAGTACGTTTCAAAATCAAAAGCACTCCAAATATGTTCTTCTCACCCCTTGAAGAACGCGATCCTTGAAGCCTTACACTCAACCGTTTTTTTCTATTCAAATAAAATTGTTCGTAGATTTATGATAACAAAAGAAAATCAAAATTACCAGACCTTCCGGATATTTTTGCGGAAAACTCTTGTACCGCTTCTAATCCGAAGCTGGCAATAAAACACAAGGCCGTTAGCTTCTGCCCGACCATTCATGAGTAGGGCGCGTCTGAAAACTCCAGCGACAGATATCTTGGTCCTTTTCACCGCAATCTACGTCGTAAATGCTCACTTATGCACCACATAAGCTGCGCTTTACTCCTTGATTTCGGCAAAAGGTCCGCAAAAATCTGGATACCACCGGAATTTTCAGACACGCCCTAACCTCAATAACGGAAAAAACAAGCGAAAGTTTTCTTAGTCCGCCAGCTTAGAAACAGCATGCCTCCTGTTGATACGATTGCAATCTCGTAAATTTGTGCCGGAGCAGGAAAAAACAACATCCCCGCTTACTTTTGCCGGGATGTTGTTTTGTTGTCGTTTAACTCAAGCAGATCAGCTGGTTTGAGCAGCTGTCTCATTTGATTGTTGCTGCTTTTGCCTGACTGCCGGAGCGAATCAAGTGGTCAAAAGCCCCTAAAGCGGCTGTTGCTCCCGAGCCCATGGAAATGATGATCTGCTTGTACGCACTGTCTGTACAATCACCGGCCGCAAAAACGCCTTCCAAAGAGGTCGCTCCGTGTTTATCTACCAGAATCTCTCCTCTTTGATTCAGATCTGTTGTACCAACAAGCCACTCGGTATTCGGCATCAAACCGATCAAAATAAAGACCCCTTCAACTGCCAGCGTGGTGACCTCTTTTGTCAAACGGTTTTGGTAGGTGATCGCATCGACCGTCTCGCCACCGCTGATTTCCTGGGTTGCAGCATTGGTGATCACCGTTACATTGTCCAGTTCCCGCAAGCGTTCCTGCAGCACTCGATCAGCTTTCAACTCCGGTAAGAATTCCAACACATAGACATGGGCGGCCAGACCGGCCAAATCAATAGCCGCTTCAATACCGGAGTTGCCGCCGCCGATCACTGCAACATTTTTTCCGGCAAATAATGGTCCATCACAGTGAGGGCAATACGCGATCCCTTTATTTTTGAACTCTTTTTCCCCTGGCACATTGATGCTGCGCCAGCGCGCTCCGGTAGCAAGGATGGCTGTGCGGCTCTTCAATACAGCACCGTTTTCCAAGGTAACCTCAATCAGTTCACCCTTGGAAACGGCGGCAGCCCGTTGTCCTTTCATGATGTCGACCGGATACTTCATGACATGCTCTTCCACCTGACGCATCAGTTGTGGTCCTTCAGTATAAGGGGTCCCGATCACGTTCTCGATACCCAGCGTTTCTAATACTTGACCGCCGAAAGTATCCACTATCATCCCGGTACGAATCCCTTTGCGCGCAGCATAAACAGCGGCGCTGGCCCCCGCCGGCCCACCGCCGACTATCAGGACATCAAAAGGTTCCTTTTCGGCAAATGAATCCGCCGCTTGCGGTCCGGCAGCCTTTTCCAACAATTCCTCGATGGTGGCCCGTCCACTCGAAAATTCTGCTTCGTTCAAGAAGACAGTCGGTACTGCCATGATTTTCCGATCAGCTACTTCTTCTTGAAAAGCGCCGCCTTCGATCATCACATGGCTGACCATCGGATTCAAAACAGCCATAATGTTCAATGCCTGTACAACATCCGGACAGTTGTGGCAAGTCAGGCTGACAAAGGTTTCAAAATGCAGCGGTTGGCTGATTTTTTTAATTCGCTGTGCGACATCCTCAGCAACTTTCGGTGCTCGGCCCCCAACTTGCAGCAAGGCTAAAATAAAGGAAGTAAATTCATGTCCCATCGGCAAACCGGCAAAGGCCACCCCACTTTTGCCTTGCTGCGGATTGATTTCAAAACTGGGTGTTCGTTGCAGATTTTCTGCAGTGATTGAGATTTTTGGCGACATTTCTGCGACTGCTGTTAAAAATTCACTTACTTTGGCGGAATTCTCATCTGTTCCCAAGCTGGCATTCAGGATGACGGGCTTTTCCAACAACTCCAAGTATTGTGCCAATTGCGCTTTTGTTTCATTATCAAACATTTCTTTTCCCCCTTGTCGGTAATAGGAGCAGCAAAACTGCCCCTCGGCTTGACCAATTGATTTTTTCGGCCGATGCGCTGCTCAAAAAAGGACCGCCGCCTAGTTCGGCTGACGGTCCGAAAAGCTTCTTAATCGGAAAGCTTCATTTCGACTCGTATCAGATCTTGCCTACCAAGTCAAAACTTGGCTTCAGCGTTTCGCCGCTCTCTTTCCATTTTGCCGGACAAACTTCGCCCGGATGACTCCGCACATATTGTCCCGCACGGATCTTGTCCACAAGCACACTGGCATCCCGGCCGATGCCGTCTGCGTTGATTTCAACAGTTTGAACCACACCGTCCGGATCGATGATAAAAGTCCCCCGCTGCGCCAAACCGGCTTCTTCATCCAGCACATCAAAGATCCGGGCAATCTGGTGGGATGGATCGCCAATCATGTAATACTTGATCTTGCCGATTGCTTCGGAAGTTTCGTGCCAGGCTTTATGAGTGAAGTGAGTATCAGTAGAGCAGGAATAGACTTCGACCCCCAGATCCTGCAATGTCGTATACTGTTCCTGCAGATCTTCTAATTCTGTTGGGCAGACAAACGTAAAATCGGCCGGATAAAAACACAGCACGCTCCATTTGCCCACGAAATTTTCGTTGGTTACCTCCACAAACTCATTGTTATGATAAGCTTGCGTTTTAAACTCTTCCACTTGTTTCCCAATCAATGACATAAAATGATACCTCCGTGATAAGTTGATTTTCTATTTCCTAATTGAAAACAGGATAGACAAAATGATTGATAAATCGGCAATCAGCTCATTACCAATTTAGAATCATTGTAGTGTAAAACGAAATCAAAAGAAAGTGTTTTGCTTATGATTTTCTTAATTTTTTCATTCTTTCATTTTTAGACTCATTACACTCTGTTATTGAAAAAAATATTCGTTAGGATAAAACGTTTTTGATACAGTTTTTTTTGATAAGTGGTAAAATAGTCCTTGAAAAGAGGCGATAGAAATGGCTCTCACATTAAAACAAGCTGAAGACTATCTCACCGGTAGGATTTCAGGGATCACGGTAATGGATGTCAGCGTGGAATACCCTGATCGCAAAGAGGTTCTGTACGTGGAAGGTGAAAAAGATTATTTCATTTTTCTGAACACCGACGGAACCAGCGTATTCACCGATGGGCAAAAAGATCAAAAACTGCGCAATGATCAAGACCCGGAAAACCTGCTCAGTGAAGAAGAATTCCTGGAACAAGTGACAAAAATTATCCTCAGCGAAGAATAAAGGGACGACGAGGTTGCGAAGCTCCAATCAAAGACTCACATACTGAGTAGCAAGTGCTGTCAGACACTGCTTGCAGATGGGAAACGACCGGCAGGCTCCTTACCTTTTCAACATGTATTCTATTTACACCAAAAAGACCGATAACTTGGGCGGACAATGCCCACGCTATCGGTCTTTTTTACGCTCGTTAAAAGTGTAGCCTATCTAAGAACACCAGCAGCAACTATTCGATCTTCCTCACCACACTCTTCATTATGACTGTTTGCTAATACTTCCTCGTAAGCTGCATTTTACGACTTGCTTTCGGCAGAAGTGCTGCCAAATGTGGCTCTCACCGAATTTTTCAGATCGATATTACTACTCACTGGTCTTCATAACTGAAGTAGTAATAGCGTTTGGTTGCTTTTACATAATCCGGCTCACTCCAGACAGCCGCTTGCTTCTTTCTAGCCTCTTCCTGAAAGGACAGAAATTCCTGATGGTAACTGTCTCCGCCAGCATTGACGTAGCGCACAATGCCGTAGCCTTTTTCCAAAAGCTGCTGCTGCAGGGACTCTTCACCGATGAAGACATACGCCAAGTACCGATCATAGTGGTCTTTGACGCTGCCTCTATCAAAAGCGATGCTGACAGCTTTATTTTGCAGTTGTTCATTGGTAAATGTCGCCGCTTTTTTTCCATATGGCTGCGGTGGCAGATCCTTTTTGACGCTTTCCGGTGTATCCACCATCAGTAGCCGCAACCGATATTCGGTATCACCCACGTAAAAAGCAAAGGTATCCCCGTCTACACTGCGAACATCAGCAAGCAGAATCTTCTGAAAGCGGGGCGGGTCAGCAAGATCTACCTTATCGATCGTCAGGACAGCCTGCTCTCTTGTCAACTCGGCAAAGGAGGGTAGGCCGACACTTTCATGTGCACTTTCACTCTTACCTTGGTCCGATTCGTCCGAGACATTTTCGATAAGAACCGTATCTTGTGCTGGATCTTCATTGTTTTTCGACCCGGTTTCGTTATGATCTCCGGAAAAGACGATCTGCAAGAGAACCAGCAGCACCAAAATTATCGAACCCGCAATCCCGGTTTTCTTATTTTTCATCTCGTATCGCTCAACTCCTTGGCAGCTGCTGATTTTGAAAGCTGAAACTTTCTTGAAGCTTAGGATATACCTGGGGATTCCGACAAAAAAAGCGACGCAGGGTTTCTAAATACATTTTACTCTTTACCTAAACCGGCAACAGCCAAATCCTGGATGCTGGCCGCTGTCTGGTCAGCGGTGAGACTGGCCTTGAAAGTGACCTTGTCCCCTTCCTTGATGAAAACTGCGTATGGACTATTGTTGGAATTCACACTGTATACTGTTTCATCGCCTTCCAATAAGAAAGACACCACTGTATTACTGCCGCCGGTAAGGACTACTACCCGCTGAACGATCCCGCTTTTTTCCGAAAGCGACGCTGCATCAGAGCTGGCATTGTTGCTTCCCTTGGTGGAAAGCTCGATTCGATAGGCATCCAAGGCATTTTGCGCATTCTCGGCATCCACGACGATATCGTTATCCACGGCATTGATATAAACGTATTTTTTAAAGATCCCTTTAGTATCCATCAAAGAAACGATCCAAGTTGGAACTCCGTCAATATTATACAACACCGGCATCTCCGACTTCCATTTCTTTTCCGGATAGATCTTGGATGCAATGGAAATCGCACCATCGCTGTCCATGATTCCGACTTCCGGGTCCCGATAATAAGTCAATTGACCACTGCGAGCGTCGATCAACGAGTACCCTAACGCTGAATCCTGATCATCATCTCCGCTGGTAAAGTCAGTAAAATAGTTCAACTGCCCCTCCTTGTTAAGCATCGGTGTGATTTGTCCGGAGGCGTAGATACCGTTGTCTGTTGGCAGCTTGACATCTTTTTTAGCACCGAAGATGAACTGGTTCCACCACCCCTGTCCATATCGCCCGAAGAATTCATTCATACTGTTGGCGGCTGCCGAAGTAATCGGTGCATCCACAAATTTCGGCGCTTTGCTGCTGTCGTAGAGTTTGACATCACCGGTTTGAGCGTTCAGGACAGCCGTTTTGAAGTCATCATAATGCATCAAGCCCGTCACACCGTATTCTTTATACAGGGTCTGGATATAATAGGGAATCCCCTTTTCATCAATTTCCAAATTGATTTTGCCATATGAAGCATATCCGGGAAACGCGGCGTAAATCTTTCTGCCGGCATCCTGACCAAAGTAGGCCGATGGTGTATATTTCAGCGGCTCTTTGATAAATTCCGGTTGCGCATTGATATCCGTAGCACTGATTTTGAAATACCCCGGGATCTCGCCCAATTTAAGCCATTTAAAGAACCCGTTGTATTCAACCGTCGCCACATAAACATATTCCCCATCGATAGTTTGTGCGGTAATCCCGTCAAGTGTGAACATGTTGGAATTTGGAATCACGGAGAATTTTTGCAACATTTTTCGCTTTGCCATATCCGGTGCGATGGCGATAGGTGTCTCTTTTGTAGAAGTCAGCACCTCAGCTTTGACTTCTGTCTTGGCGGGAATCGAAGAATAAACTTCGTCGATAGCTGTGATCCCGGTGATTTTTGACACGAGAAATAAAATCACCATCAGACCGGCAATTACGCCAAACAATTTGCCAAGATTTCCCGATTGAAACTGAGCGTCAAAAGTGACATCAGTGCGTTTGCCACCGGATCGAGTGAAGCTCTTGCGAATCTTTTTGCCGGCTTTTGCAACACTCAGGTAGATCCCCGCTAAAACCACAGCCACCAAAGCGCCTCCTAAGTTGTACCACAAAAGAGAACTCAGGTTTTTACTGGGCAGAACAGCGTATAAAAAAACTCCTAACAGCACAAGTTCAACTAATGCCAGCGCTGTTAAGCCTTTCCACGGATGACCTTTTTCCATTATTATCGTCAAAAAGGTGACGGCAATTATACCGATACCGAACAACAAGGTTAGCCAAATAAAGTCGATAATCATTTACAACACACTCTCTTCATTTTATATTTTCTTTATTATGCCAGAAAACACATGAAAATACTTCATCCTTAAGTGGTATTTTTCAGAAAAAGGCTAGCAAAAAAAGCCGCCGGTCGATTCGAAAATCGGATACCAGACAGCCTTTTTGAAGATTTCTTTCACCCCTGACGGACCATCAGCGGCACCAGAAAAGAATAGCCGGTGAAAAAATCCAACAATGAACGACGACGGTTATTGGAATCGATGAACAGGCTGGTCTGTCCCTGCTCACCAACGCCAATCGTCAGACTCTGCTCCTGATCCAGTAGTACCCGGTAACGTTCAGAAGTCTGCTGATCAAAATCATAGTCGGGATTTTCCATTGCTGTGATAAAAATATCATCAAGAACAGATTGCTCCAATGGAAACTCGCTCTCCAA
>JAQEYU010000001.1:815337-1718962 GCA_027692465.1 Enterococcaceae bacterium OF42-14pH9A
ATCGAACCGCTGACCTCCTGCGTGCAAAGCAGGCGCTCTCCCAGCTGAGCTAAGGCCCCAACAATTCTTTAATTGAGAAATTAGACCTCTCAAAACTGAACAACAACAAACGACCTGTGTATTCCGTAAAATTCCTTAGAAAGGAGGTGATCCAGCCGCACCTTCCGATACGGCTACCTTGTTACGACTTCACCCCAATCATCTATCCCACCTTAGGCGGCTGGCTCCAAAAGGTTACCTCACCGACTTCGGGTGTTACAAACTCTCGTGGTGTGACGGGCGGTGTGTACAAGGCCCGGGAACGTATTCACCGCGGCGTGCTGATCCGCGATTACTAGCGATTCCGGCTTCATGCAGGCGAGTTGCAGCCTGCAATCCGAACTGAGAGAAGCTTTAAGAGATTAGCTTAGCCTCGCGACTTCGCAACTCGTTGTACTTCCCATTGTAGCACGTGTGTAGCCCAGGTCATAAGGGGCATGATGATTTGACGTCATCCCCACCTTCCTCCGGTTTGTCACCGGCAGTCTCGCTAGAGTGCCCAACTGAATGATGGCAACTAACAATAAGGGTTGCGCTCGTTGCGGGACTTAACCCAACATCTCACGACACGAGCTGACGACAACCATGCACCACCTGTCACTTTGTCCCCGAAGGGAAAGTTCTATCTCTAGAATGGTCAAAGGATGTCAAGACCTGGTAAGGTTCTTCGCGTTGCTTCGAATTAAACCACATGCTCCACCGCTTGTGCGGGCCCCCGTCAATTCCTTTGAGTTTCAGCCTTGCGGCCGTACTCCCCAGGCGGAGTGCTTAATGCGTTAGCTGCAGCACTGAAGGGCGGAAACCCTCCAACACTTAGCACTCATCGTTTACGGCGTGGACTACCAGGGTATCTAATCCTGTTTGCTCCCCACGCTTTCGAGCCTCAGCGTCAGTTACAGACCAGAGAGCCGCCTTCGCCACTGGTGTTCCTCCATATATCTACGCATTTCACCGCTACACATGGAATTCCACTCTCCTCTTCTGCACTCAAGTCCTCCAGTTTCCAATGACCCTCCCCGGTTGAGCCGGGGGCTTTCACATCAGACTTAAAGAACCGCCTGCGCTCGCTTTACGCCCAATAAATCCGGACAACGCTTGCCACCTACGTATTACCGCGGCTGCTGGCACGTAGTTAGCCGTGGCTTTCTGGTCAGATACCGTCAAGGGGTGAACTTTCCACTCTCACCCTTGTTCTTCTCTGACAACAGAGTTTTACGATCCGAAAACCTTCTTCACTCACGCGGCGTTGCTCGGTCAGACTTTCGTCCATTGCCGAAGATTCCCTACTGCTGCCTCCCGTAGGAGTCTGGGCCGTGTCTCAGTCCCAGTGTGGCCGATCACCCTCTCAGGTCGGCTATGCATCGTGGCCTTGGTGAGCCGTTACCTCACCAACTAGCTAATGCACCGCGGGTCCATCCTCAAGTGTCGCAATTGCGACTTTCAAACAAAAGAAATGCTCCTTCTGTTATTATGCGGTATTAGCACCTGTTTCCAAGTGTTATCCCCCGCTTGAGGGCAGGTTACCCACGTGTTACTCACCCGTTCGCCACTCTTTTGTTTCCGGTGGAGCAAGCTCCGGTGGAAACAAAAGCGTTCGACTTGCATGTATTAGGCACGCCGCCAGCGTTCGTCCTGAGCCAGGATCAAACTCTCATAAAAAGTGTTTGAAATGATCCGAAGACCATTTAAGCTCATTAATTATTTGCTAGCTTTTGCTTGCAATGTTTTGTTCTCTCAACCGAAATTGAGATGCCCTACACATTGGTTCGTTTGCTTTGTTGTTCAGTTTTCAAAGGTCTAAATCCTTGTCGCCAGTTGTTTCAGCAACTCTCAAATCATATCAGACAAGCAGATGTTTGTCAACAAGAAGTTTTTACTTTTTGTTAATTTTTTCGCTTGTCTCTTGACAAGAGCACTCTTCTCGCAAGCGACTTTGATAGTTTACCAAGAAAGCTTACGGCTGTCAATCATTTTAACAAGATTTTTTTCTTGCCTTTCTGATCAGCTGCCGTCCTCTCAAGGACAAGATATAATATACCAACTTTACCTTTGGATGTCAACGAAAAATGTTGATCCAGCAAGGTTTGCGGCGTTTCTTTACAATCTTGCTGAAACCCGCTTTTAATGTTCGTAAATAAACTTTGCGCTCGAATTTATAAACGGGTTTCATCAGATTTCCAATGATTTTTAACGATCCCACCTACAAGCATTTCTGAAACGACGGTAAAAAAATAGTAGAAAATCATTTTATTTGTTACTATTAAGGCGAATCCCTTGCTGTATTCGGGATTATTGCTACTGACAAAAATTTTTTCAAATCACAACAACTTGGCTGGGTACTGCACCCGGTGGATTACACTGCACAGCTCAGCCGCCCATCTTGGCACCATTTCAGTCAACAGGTTTTTCACTATTTATATAGTAGGAGGAATTCACACTATGAAAATTTTAGTTGCAGATGACGACAAAGAAATCGTCGAATTACTGAGTATCTACCTTCACAATGAAGGTTATGAGCCGGTCAAAGCCTATGACGGCCAGGATGCTTTGTCGAAGGTTCGGACAAATCCTGATATCGAACTGCTGATCCTGGATATCATGATGCCGGAAAAAGACGGGATGCAGGTAGTCAAGGAACTGCGGAAAGAGTCCCAGATCCCAATCATCATGTTAACGGCCAAAACTACCGATATGGATAAGATCCGTGGTCTGGTGGCCGGCGCCGATGACTATGTCACCAAGCCCTTCAATCCGTTGGAAGTAATGGCCCGCGTAAAATCCCTGCTGCGGCGGACCAAAATGACTGTGCAGCCGGACCAGCCCGATGTTTTGGAAGTCAACTCGCTGATTATCAACAAAGACTCCCACGAAGTCAAAACCGTCGACGATAAAGATATCCAACTGACTGCGTTGGAATTCGGAATCTTATACCTGCTGGCTTCTCACCCCAACCGGGTCTTTTCGGCCGACGAGATCTTCGAACGGGTCTGGAAGCAGGAAAGTGTCGTTTCCGCTAAAACGGTCATGGTCCATGTCAGTCATCTGCGGGACAAGATCGAAGAAGCGACCGGCGGCGAAAAGATCATCCAAACAGTTTGGGGCGTCGGCTATAAGATCGATGCAAAATAGCCGGCCAAAGCGTTCAGTAGAAAAGCGCAAACGAATCACCCTTACGTCAAAAGAGATCAGCGAGCTTTTGGCAGAAGGAATCGTCACAGTGATCCTGCTGCTTTTGCTGAACGTCGCCATCATCGTCGTTTTGTCTGCGGTCATTGAAAATTCACCTTCATTAAATGATGCGATCTGGGATACAAAAGAATCCTTGCGCAACAACTTTCAGACAAATTTCTTTCGCAGCGGCCGCAATCTGATCATTCCTTTGTTTCTGATTGCCGATGTTGCTGTTTTGTACTGGCGGCTGATTCGTCGTTACCGTCAGATGCAGCTGCGTCACATTATCAGCGAGCTTCATTATATTGCGGAAGGAAATTATGATCACCGGATTCCCTTTGAACTACGGGGGGATCTCAGCCGGGTCGTCACCAGTATCAACGGGCTGGTGGACAGCACAGTCGCTGCTATCGAAGACGAGCGGCGGATCGAGCAGTCTAAAGATGAGTTGATCACCAATGTCAGCCATGATATCCGCACTCCGCTGACTTCTATCATCGGTTATCTGGGACTGATTGAAGACGGTCAGTATCAGACAGACGAGGAGATTTTGAAATATACCCATACGGCTTATGTCAAAGCCAAACAGATGAAGTCGTTGGTGGAAGATCTCTTCGAATACACCAAAGTACGACAGCCCACTGTCCCGATAAATATGATCAGCTTTGATATGGTGCAGCTGATCGAACAACTGGCGGCGGATTTTGAGCTGGAGGCCGACAAAAAAGGTATCGAGATTGAAGTCGTCACCAAGGAAAAACAATTGCTGATGGACGGTGACACCGAAAAGCTGGTGCGAGTTTTCAACAATCTGTTTACCAATGCCTTCAAATACGGCAAAGGGGCCACCAAGCTGGTAATCCAATTGGAAAAAGTCGGGACTGAAGCGGTGATCGTCGTCAAAAACAATGGTGCCGAGATTCCGAAATACGCCTTGGACTCTCTCTTCGACCGCTTTTACCGCGTGGAAGAATCCCGAAACCAGGCGACCGGCGGGACTGGACTGGGACTGGCAATCACTCAAGGGATCGTAGCGCTGCACGGCGGTTACATCTATGCCAAGTCCAACCCGGATTGGACCTCTTTTATCATCCACCTGCCTTTGACCCGTAATCCCAAGCCTAAAGAACTGGCCAAAGTTGACGAAACGAAGGAAATCTAGTATCCTAACACTAACTTGATACTCAGGACTTAAAGACCAAGTACGAATCGCTTCTCCTTCAAGAGAGCTGATGGCCGGTGCAAATCAGCAGGAGAACATTTTGGAAATCCAGTCTTTTCGATGTCGCCTTCGTAACGGAGGGCCGTCTGATCTGCGATAAAGATCGACAAGGGCGGCACTCACCGGTGTCGAACTTGGGTGGTACCGCGAATAAACTATTTCGTCCCAAGCAACTGCTTAGGACGGAATAGTTTTTTATTTTGTCTTGTCGCAGGAAATCGACAACAGTTCTGCACTGCCGAATGTTGCAACGATGCCGAACACTTGAATAATTAATGGAGGGAAAACACATGTTAGATGTCAAAATGATCCGTCAAAATACCGAAGAGGTCAAAGCCAAATTGGCTACTCGCGGGGTACCGGGAACCGTCATCGACGAGTTTACGACGTTGGATGAACAACGCCGCGGCCTGCTGGTAAAGACCGAAGAACTGAAAAAATACCGCAATGACGTATCCGGAGAGATTGCTAAATTAAAACGGGAAAAGGCCGATGCCGCCGATAAGATTGCTGAAATGAAGGAAGTCGGCGAAAAGATCAAAGTTTATGACAACGAAATTGCCGAAATCGACGCGCAGCTGACGACGATTTCCACTACTTTGCCAAACCTGCCGAACGACAGCGTTCCCGTAGGTAAAGATGAAGAGGATAATGTCGAAGTCCGTCGTTGGCATGAACCGCGTACCTTTGACTTTGCAGCCAAAGCCCACTGGGATATCGCAGAAGACCTGGGGATCTTGGACTTTGAACGGGGAGCCAAAGTTTCCGGTGCCCGCTTTGTCTATTACAAGGGACTGGGCGCACGGCTGGAACGGGCCCTCTACAACTTTATGCTGGATCAGCACGTCTATGAACACGGCTATACCGAGATGATCACCCCTTATATCGTCAACAGCAAAGCGATGTTCGGGACCGGCCAGTTTCCTAAGTTTAAAGAAGATGTCTTCCAACTGGCAGACACAGATTTGACTTTGATCCCGACTGCCGAAGTTCCTCTAACCAACTATTACAACGGTGAAATTCTGGAAGGTGCCGACCTGCCGATTTATTTCACAGCGTTGAGCCCTTCTTTTCGTTCGGAAGCCGGCAGTGCCGGACGGGACACCCGTGGTTTGATCCGCCTGCATCAATTCAACAAGGTCGAAATGGTGAAATTCTCCGATGCTGAACATTCTTATGATGAATTGGAAAAAATGACCAACAATGCCGAAGATATCCTGCAAAAATTAGGGCTGCCGTATCGGGTCATGGCTTTATCTACCGGCGACATGGGCTTCTCGGCTGCAAAAACTTATGATCTGGAAGTGTGGATCCCGGCCCAAGACATGTACCGGGAGATCAGCTCTTGTTCCAACTGTGAGGATTTCCAAGCACGCCGGGCGATGATTCGTTACCGGGATGCTGATGGCAAGATTCGTTATGCCCATACTTTGAACGGCTCCGGTCTGGCAGTGGGTCGGACAGTGGCAGCCGTACTGGAAAACTACCAGAATGAGGACGGCAGTGTGATGATTCCTGAGGCGTTGGTCCCTTATATGGGCGGTTTGACCAAGATCACCAAAGCCTGACCTGACAAAAATGAAAGTCCGGCAGGCGTCCATCTGACTTGAAAGCATTTCTCAATGGTGTTACATTGGGATTGCGCTATTTGAAAAAAGACACTCTTTACGGGGGATACATGTTCAATGGAAGACAATCAAGAAATGAGCCGCTCCAGCCGACATCAAAAAAAGCGGCCGAAAAACGAACAACCGGACAAAAAGGTTGAGGAAAATACCCTGCCAAATGATGAGCTGACAGAAGAGCCGACATCAAAAACGCAGCCGGTACTGCAGGAAGAGCCTCCTGCAACCGAAGAGCCCTCTCGCAGCAGCCGACCTGAACAGCCGAAAAATAAAGGCCGTTGGGGCAAACACGTCTTTACTCTGGTCAGCCTGCTGGTCGTCTTAGCAATCGCCGGCGCGGCCTATCTGTTTTATGATATGAAACGACAAGAGGCCTTGGCTCAGGAGCGCTTCGAAAACGGTGCTGAAAATCTACTGGCTGAAGTCCAGGAAGAACGCAATCAAAGCGGCATCACAGATAAGAAGACTGAAAAAGACGGCAAAGATCTGAAAACCGTCGTCTATATTCCGGAAGACAAGGATGGCAATCTGCCGGTAAAAGATGCTGCAGCCAGCTTGGACGACCTGGTAGCAAAAGCCAAAAAGAAGCTTGATGGCGATGATAAGGCCGTTGTCGTCGGTAAACTGGCTGTCGATACGGTTTCCGACCAACTGGACATCTATCAGCTGGTGGCACAGCCTTACAGTTGGGATGATGCCAAGGAAAGCTTTGTAACCGGTAAGCCGGTGACCGGAGAATCCCAGTATATTTTCCATAAAACCGGCAAGCCGGTGACCATCAAAGAGCTGATTCCTGAAGAAGCCGATCTTTTGGGAATCCAACAAGTAATCCAACAAAAAATCCTGGATGCCGCTGATGACAAGGAAGCTGTTTTTGACAAAGTTTTGAATATGCCGCGAATCAGTATGAAAGACAAGATTTCCTACTCACCGGAAAAACTGACCGTCACGCTACCGAAAAACGATACCGGAACCAACGAAATTACCTTGGAGTACAAGGATATCGCTGCCTTTATCAACACGTCACTGGTAGATGCCAAAGCTTTGCAGGATCCGGACAAAATAACCCTGGATCCCAACAAGAAATATGTGGCTCTGACCTTTGATGATGGTCCCAGTGCTGCGACTACCGGCAAAGTGCTGGATATCCTGAAGGAGAAAAAAGCCACTGCAACTTTCTTCCTGCTGGGACAAAACGTAGCTGAAAACCACGACCTGGTTCAACGAATGGTCAAAGAAGGCATGGATGTCGGCAGTCACAGCTACTCCCACCCGATATTGACTACCCTCAGTGATGAACAAGTCAAAGAAGAAGTGCAAAAAACCGACAAAGCGATCTTTGAAGCTTGCGGGCAGTTGCCGAAAAACTTTCGGGCACCATATGGGGCAGCCGATCAACGGGTCGCCAATATCGTCGGCAAACCGCTGATTAACTGGAGCGTCGATTCTCAAGACTGGGAATTGAAAAATGCACCGAAAACGGTCGATCGCGTCAAAAACACACTGTATGAAGGCTCGATCGTCTTGATGCACGATATCCACCAAACCACCGTCGACGCCTTGCCGCAGATCATCGACAACATGCGCAGCGAGGGCTACGAATTTGTATCCGTGGATACGCTGCTGCAGCAAACACAAAAACCTCTTTACACTTACTTCGGAGAAAAAGACTTCCGAATGGTTCCTTAATTAATTATCCTAAAAAATCCCAAAGCCGAGCGATCGTTGCCGGCTTTGGGATTTTTTTACGCCTCGAAAGGCACTGTCCTATGTCTGCCTCTGAAATAGTCTTCTACCACCCTTGGAGCAGCAGATAAAAGTTTTCACGTGAAACATTTTGCTGCTGCTGAGGTAGTATTTTAGCCGGACAGAAAACAAATCTGCTTGTCCGAAACCTCAAAAACAGCTTGTCTAACCAGCAGCGCGAGGCACAGTCGTCAGATCCAACCACAGCGACCTGAAGTTTTCGAGTAAATTGCTTTGATTTCTGTCCGGATATGGCACTAGCGGGATTACCGCCGTGTAAGCTGCTGCAGGAACTTAAAAACCGGCGCCGCTTCCTGGAATCCAGAAAAGCGGCGCCGGTTTATTTTTGTGATTATTGTTCGACAGAGTAGTTCGGTGCTTCTTTTGTGATTTGAACATCGTGAGGGTGGGATTCTTTCAATCCGTTGCCGCTCATTTGGACGAACTGAGCATCGTCGCGCAGCTGTTTCAAATTCCCGGCACCGACATAACCCATGCCGGCCCGCAACCCACCGATCATTTGGAACAGAATATCGGATACGCTGCCTTTGTAGGCTACCCGACCTTCGATCCCTTCCGGAACCAGTTTGTTGGCTTCGTTGACGCTGCCTTGGAAGTAGCGGTCGCTGGAGCCTTTTTCCATTGCACCCAGCGAGCCCATGCCGCGATAGGTTTTGAAGCGACGGCCTTGGAAGATTTCGAACTCACCCGGAGATTCGTCAGTTCCGGCCAGCATGGAGCCCAGCATGACTGCATGACCACCGGCTGCCAAAGCCTTCACGATATCACCGGAATATTTGATCCCGCCATCAGCAATGATTGCCTTGCCGTATTGACGAGCCACGGAAGCAGCGTCGTAAATCGCAGTCAACTGCGGCACACCAACACCGGCTACGACCCGCGTAGTACAAATGGAGCCTGGGCCGATACCGACTTTCACTACATCGACACCGACATCATACAAAGCTTTGGTGGCTTCAGCCGTGGCTACATTGCCGGCAATCAGAGTCGCTGCCGGGAAGGTTTCACGAATTTCTTTAATCTTCCGGATAACACCGGCACTGTGTCCGTGAGCCGTATCAATAACGATCGCATCGGCGCCGGCTTCCAACAAGGCACCCGCCCGCTCAAAGGTATCGCTGGTCACGCCGACAGCTGCAGCCACCAGCAAACGACCATGTTCATCTTTGGCCGCATTCGGGAATTCAATCACTTTTTCAATGTCTTTAATCGTGATCAAACCGCTGAGACGGCCCTCTTCATCGACAATCGGGAGTTTTTCAATCTTGTGTTTTTGCAGGATCTTTTCGGCATCCTGCAATTTCGTACCAACTGGAGCAGTAACGAGTTCGGATTTGGTCATGACGTCATTGATCGGGATACTGTAATCTGTGACAAAACGCATGTCCCGGTTGGTAATGATCCCTACCAGCTTGCGGTTTTCCATCGTTTCAACGATTGGGACACCACTGATGCGGTATTTGGCCATCAAATGTTCGGCATCCGCCACCAGATGATCCGGCGTCAAAAAGAACGGATCAATGATTACGCCGCTTTCGGAGCGTTTGACTTTGCGAACTTCATCCGCTTGTTGGGCAATCGTCATGTTCTTGTGAATGACACCCAAACCGCCTTGACGACTCATGGCAATTGCCATTTTGCTGTCGGTGACGGTATCCATACTTGCTGAAAGGATCGGGATATTGAGTTTGATGTTTTTGGCAAGCTGCACGCTCATATCCACATCATTTGGCAATACATGGCTTTCTGCCGGAATCAGCAGCACGTCATCGAAGGTCAAGCCTTTTTTCGCGAATTTCGTTTCCCAGTTGGACATTTTCGTTACCACTCCTCGATTTTATTTTTATTGATGAATTTAACAGAAATATTGCTGCAAGTCAACCAACCGGAAGGGATTCTTAGGAAACCTTCTTTCCTTTGAAAACCAACAGCGGAAAAGCAGCCGGTTTTCATTTGACGGCTCTTTTCATTAATCGTGCTAATAATGTAGATTTTTTCTGCTATGGACTCCCCGCTCATCTGATTCCGCGTATCGAGTGCCGCTGATTGTCCAAGCCAAGAAAAATTTAAACCATAAAAAGATCCAGCTCTGCAATCGCCAGCAGCTACTACTTTTATTTCCGGGGGTCGCTTTTTTAAATAAAATGAAGTATACTGGTTTCGAGTTAATATGTTAACAAGTTAAGGAGTCCTGCACAATGAATTCACAAAACGAACAGCGGTTGGCAGCTCTGGGGCAACAGGTAACACCTGCCTGGCTGGAAGAACAGATCCACTCCGCAATCCTTAAAATTGAAAAAAATATGAGCCGCTTTGGCGAACAGTTTCCTTCCGCCTCAGCTACCAACGGGATCTATCGCCTCAAACCAAACGATGACTGGACCAACGGCTTTTGGACCGGCATGCTGTGGTTAGCTTACGAATGGACCGGCAAATCGAAATTCCGAAAATTGGCGGAGACCAATCTGGCGAGCTTTCAAGATCGTTTAGACCGGCACTTCGTCTTGGATCATCACGATATCGGCTTTCTTTATAGTTTATCGGCGGTAGCCGGCTACCAACTGACCCACGAAGAGGCCTATCGTAAACAGGTTTTGCAGGCGGCGGATGTCCTGTTGGCGCGTTTTCAAAACTGCGGCAACTTTATTCAAGCTTGGGGGAAGATGGGGGAACCGCAAGAGTACCGCTTGATTATCGATTCATTGATCAATCTCCCGCTGTTGTTCCGCGCGTCGCAGCTTTCTGGTGATTTCCGCTATCGAGAAGTTGCCCAAAAACATTACCAGACACTGCTTCACACGGTCATCAAACCAGATGCAACGACTTATCACACCTACTACTTCGATCCTCAGACTGGCGAACCGACACACGGCGCGACCCATCAAGGCAACAGTGACGATTCCATCTGGGCTCGAGGCCAAAGCTGGGGCGTATTGGGGATCCCCTTGAACCAGCATTATCTGGCTACCGCTTATCCGGCGATCTATCCTCAACTGGTCACTGTTTTTCTCGACCATCTGCCGGCGGATCTGGTTCCTTACTGGGATTTTGATTTTACCGACGACAAACCGTCAGACAAAGACAGCTCGGCTTTGGCAATCGCTGCTTGCGGACTGTTGGAAGCCGATGTGCAAAAAGCCTTTCCTGCGGCTAAACAGTTGGCTAAAGGCATGATCTATCAGTTGGGAACGTTGTACACGGATTCGGACCCGCAAAATGAAGGTCTGCTGCTTCACGGCGTGTATGCCCATAGTGAAGGCAAAGGCATCGATGAACCCAACCTCTGGGGTGATTACTTCTATTTAGAAGCCTTGATGCGCCTGCAAAACCCCGACTGGAAAAACTACTGGTAAGGAGACAACCAATATGACCACTTTTGCAATCAAAGAAGATTTCTTATTAGATGATCAGCCCTTCAAAATCATCAGCGGGGCGCTCCATTACTTTCGGATGACGCCGCAGCAATGGGAAGACAGCCTCTATAATTTAAAAGCGCTGGGTGCCAATACGGTCGAAACTTATATTCCCTGGAACTTGCACGAAGCACAAGAAGGCATTTTTGATTTTTCCGGCTCCAAAAATCTGGAAGCCTTTGTCCGACTGGCGGAAAAAATGGGCTTGTGGGTCATCTTGCGCCCTTCGGCATATATTTGTGCGGAATGGGAATTTGGCGGATTACCCGCTTGGCTGCTGAAAGAACCCGGCATCCGGCTGCGTTCCGGTGACCCTCGCTTTATGAGCAAAGTCGCCGCTTATTATCAAGAATTACTGCCACGTTTACTGCCTTTACAGATTACTCACGGCGGCCCCGTCCTGATGGTCCAAATCGAAAACGAATACGGCTCATATGGAATGGACAAAGATTATCTCAGACAAACCAAGAAACTGTTGGAAGACGGCGGGATCGATGTGCCGCTATTCACCTCAGACGGAGCTTGGCCGGAGGTGCTGGATGCCGGAACCTTAATCGAAGAAGACGTCTTTGTCACCGGCAATTTCGGCAGTCGTTCCAAAGAAAATGCTGCCGTTTTACAAGCCTTCATGGCGGCACATGGTAAAAAATGGCCCGTGATGTGTATGGAATATTGGGACGGCTGGTTCAATCGCTGGGGCGAACCGATTGTTAAACGGGACCCCCAGGATTTGGCGAACGAAATACAAGACATGCTGGAAATCGGGTCAGTTAATCTCTACATGTTTCACGGGGGCAGCAATTTCGGTTTTTACAATGGCTGCTCGGCTCGAGGCCAACAGGATCTGCCGCAAGTCACCAGCTATGATTACGATGCCCTACTGACAGAAGCCGGCCAACCAACAGAAAAATATTACCTCGTACAACAGGCCATCAAAGCGGTCTGTCCCGACGTTTGGCAAGCCGAACCGCGGGTCAAAAAACTGGCCGCTCTGGGCACACATCCGGTCTCTGACAGTGTCTCGCTCTTAAAAGTGAAGGACCAATTGATGACGCCAACCACGACTGCTTACCCTTTGACCATGGAGCAGGCCGGCAGCGGCTATGGCTACCTGTTGTATTCTCTGGAGTTGAAAAACTACCATCACGAAAACAGCGTCAAGATCGTCGATGCCGGCGATCGGATCCAAGCTTACGTAGACGGCGCTTTAGTTCCTCTGCAACAGACAGATCCATTGCTCAGGGAGATGACATTGACAGGCGACAGTCCTCGGGATACCTTCAACCTCGACCTCTTGGTGGAAAATCAAGGACGGGTCAACTACGGGTATAAATTGAACCATCCCGGTCAAAGCAAAGGTATTCGCGGCGGTGTGATGCAGGACATTCATTTCCACCAGGGCTACCGTCATTATCCTTTAGACTTCTCTTCTGAACAGTTGGCTGCTGTTGATTTCAGCGCTGTAAAAGACCCGCAACAGCCTTCGTTTTACCGCTTTTCGTTTGAGCTGGATGCCATCGGTGACAGCTTTATTGATTGTTCCGCTTACGGCAAGGGCGTCGTCATCGTCAATGGTCACAATCTGGGCCGCTACTGGAATCAAGGTCCCATCTATTCCCTGTACTGTCCCAAAGAATTTCTGCGCCAAGGTGCCAATGAAGTGATTGTCTTCGAAACAGAAGGTCTTGAATTAACCCAACTGCGCTTTACCGATCAACCAATCTGCGACACAGAATAAATTCCTCTCAACATTAGGGCGTGTCTGAAAACTCTGGGGGAATCCAGATTTTTGCGGACTTTTTGCCGAAATCAAGGAGTAAAGCGCAGCTTATGTGTTGCATAAGCGAGCATTTACGACGTAGATTGCGGTGAAAAGGACCAAAATATCTGCCACTGGAGTTTTCAGACACGCCCTAAAATAGAGGTGGCGGCTTATTCAGCCTCCACCTCTATTTTTGTTTTGAAATATTTCCAATGCTTATAACTGACAATATACTCTGCGACACTGTGATCCGGCAAAAACGTGTGTTTGACCTGCTTGACAGCCGGTTCCCGAAAGCTCAAATGCAGCAGATTCAAAATCTGCGGCTCATCCGGAAAGACGATTTCATTGGTTTCCACCGATGCCAGCGAAAACAAATCAATCCCAAAGTCTTTTCTGATCCGCTCGTAAACACTGGCATAATGAGTCAGGTCCTGGCTCAACGGCTCTTTGACAAGGGTCCGCGGCAGGTGGGTGATGTGTAACAGAAACGGGGTATCTTCGAAATAACGGACCCGCACGATCTTATAATAAGCCGACGTTTCCGGCAAGCCCAGCTCCGCCAAAATCTCCGGTTTTTGTTCCAAAGTGATCGATAAGACCGCCACGCGCTCCGTGTCGATTGTATGGAGTTCGATATCGGAAAATTTGACGCTTTGGGAAACTTTCGCCTTGGAAACAAAGGTCCCCTTGCCCTGGATGCGATACAGATAACCCGCTGCAGTCAGCTCATTTAAGGCCTTGACTGCGGTAATCGAGCTGACTGCATATTTACGTTTGATATCCGCTTCGGAATAAAACTTATCCCCCGGTGTAAAAGTGTGATTTTTGATTTCTGCCAACAGATCCTGCTTGATCTGCTCATATTTTGGTAACACGATGACGGCCTCCCTCTGTACTGCTCATACAGCAAGGATAACATGTCAAGTTACCACATGCAATTTTAAATGCCGCTCTCCTCTCAGCTTGTGAAAGTCTGGACAGTCAATCTCGACAGTCAGAAACCTTTTTTCGGCAGCCTTCCCGCTCATGGGTCACCGCATAATTTATTGAACAACACAAGTGTAAGAATTTTTCCGGAGAGAGCAGTTGCTTTAAAAAGCGACCCGCTACCGATGACAGCGATTCCTAAAATATAAAAGCCTTTAGGAGACTCGGGAAGTCAATTTTTCAATTCAGCAGCAGGGTAAGAGAAATTTCTCCAGAAAAAATATAATATATTAAGAGGTTAGGTTTACTTAGAATAAAAGATGTGATATAGTGAACACGTTCGAAAGATGATATGTTAAGTTGATACGTTATTGGAGGGAACAAGATGAAAAACATCGTATTGGTGAGTCATGGTGATATGGCTGCCGGTGTCAAAGCCAGCCTTGAGATGATCGTCGGTCGTCAAGACCAGGTTCACGTCGTCTCATTGCGACCTGACGGAGATGACCGGCAATTCGCTGCTGATCTGCAGGAGAAAATGAAAACCCTTTACGGGCCGACATTGATCCTTGCCGATTTATTGGGCGGCACGCCGGGAAACGTTTCGTTGAAGCAATATTTGGAAAATGAAGAGGTTCAGATCATCAGCGGGCTGTCTCTGCCGTTGGTCATGGAAGCAGCTTTGAATCCGAATGCGACGGTGAGCGAACTGATTGCCACCGGACGCAGCGGCATTTCTGATCTCAAACAGGCACTGACTGCTGTCGAGCCGACAAATACGGAAACGGCTCCTGCAAATGCGGAGGAAGACCTGTCTCAATACACAGACTATGCCGGGAAGGCCAATATCGTCAATGTCCGTATCGACGAGCGCTTGATCCACGGTCAAGTAGCCGGTATCTGGTCCACCAGCCTCAACACCCAGCGAATCATCGTCATCAATGACGAAGCGGCTGCTGATCCTCTGCAAAAGTCGTCCTTGCGCATGGCTGCCCCTTCTTCGATGCGTTTGTCCGTCTTACCGGTAGCCACTGCCGCCCGCAATGTCGAAAGCGGCAAATACGGCAAGCAACGCATTTTCCTGTTGTTCAAAAACCCAACTGACGTGCTGCGTTATCTGGAAAGCGGCGGGACCTTGGCCACAGTCAATGTCGGAAACATGAGCTACAAAGACGGTACCAGAGAAGTCACCAAGAGTATTCAGGTGACCGCAGCGGAAGAAGAAGTTTTCAAGTCTATCGACCAGCGCAACGTCAAAATAACCGCTCAATTAGTTCCTAATGACCCAGTCGTCGATTTCATGCAAAAATTGAATCACTAAGGAGGAAACGAGTATGCATTTAGCTGCTTATCAAATCATTCTTATTACCATCTATGCTTTTATTGCTATTAACGATTCATTTATTTCCAACACACTGACCCAACCGGCGATTGCCGGAATGATCTCCGGTCTAATCATGGGAGACTTAAAAACCGGCCTGATGGTGGGCGGGACCCTGCAATTGATGCGCCTGGGGATTGCCGCATTCGGGGGTGCTTCGGTACCGGATTACTTTACCGGCGCAGTCTTAGGTACAGCCTTTGCCGTCATCTCCGGTAAAGGAGCTGAATACGGTATCGGACTGGCAGTACCGGTATCTCTGCTGATGCTGCAACTGGACGTCGTGGCTCGCTTCTCCAATGTCTTCTTGCTGCACCGGGTAGACAAAGCCATCGAAAACATGCAGATCAAACGCATCCCGCGACTGGTATTATCAGGATCCGTCTTGTGGGGCTTGTCTCGAGCAATTCCAATTCTCTTGATGCTGTTGGCCGGAGATGCAGTGGTCACTACCCTCACCAACAACATGCCGGAATGGCTGATGAACGGATTGAAAACTGCCGGTGGCGTGATGCCGGTCGTTGGTATCGGTATTTTGTTGCGTTACTTGCCGACCAAACAATACATTCCCTATCTTCTGGTAGGTTTCTTCCTGGCGGCTTATCTGCAAGTTCCAATGCTGGGTGTTTCCATCATTGGTGTCGTAGCAGCAATGATCGTCTTCTCCCACGATAAAGAAAAGAATAACAATAATACTCAAACTGTCACAACTGCAGGAAGCTTTGAAGGAGGCATCGACGGCGATGAATGACAAAAAAATAACTAAAAAAGACCTGAATTACATCAGCTGGCGTTATATTCTGGGCAGTCAGTTGAACTGGAACTATGAACGAATGATGAGCTCCGGTTACCTTTACGGGATTCTGCCTGTTTTGAAAAAACTCTACGGGGATGACGAAGCCCAATTGCAAGACATGATGCGGGTGCATAACCAATTCTTCAATACCAATGCCATCTTCGGCAACCTGATCATGGGGATCGATGTTGCGATTGAAGAACAAGACGGTTACAAAGCCAAAGATACCGTAGCGGCATTGAAAACGGCTTTGATGGGTTCTTTGGCAGGGGTTGGTGATTCGCTTTTCCACGTAATCTGGGGGACCATCTTCGGTTCCATCGCCGGTACTTTGGCCCAAAGCGGTTCTACCATCGGCTGTATCATCTGGATTTTAGCCAACATCGCATTGCTCTTTGGTCGTGCGGCACTGCTGCCTCTAGGGTACACACAAGGGGTCAAACTGGTAACAACTTTGAAAAACCAGCTGTCAGCCTTCACCAATGCCGCAACCGTCCTAGGGGTTACTGTCATCGGTGCGCTGATTCCATCTGTTGTCAAAGCTTCCGTTCCTTTTGTCTATAAAAAAGACGGCGTTGAGCTAGTCATTCAGGACACGTTGAATGCCATCTTGCCGGCACTGGTTCCGGTCCTGCTGGTGGCATTGACTTACTGGATGCTGGGTCAGAAAAAACTCAACTCCACGCGGGTTATCTGGATCATTCTGGTCTTGTCAATCCTGCTGAGCGCATTGGGAATTCTAGCTTAATATCTTTCATACCCACTGTCTGATCTCTGAGGATCGGCAGCGGGTATTTTTTTACTGCAAGCTCTAGATCCGAGAAAAATAGCCGCCTGTCAAAAATTGATCCGGCACCCGTATCTCGTCTCCACCAATTTTTTTTTGCCAAAAACCGGCCCAGATTTTGAATCCTACCCAGCCTTTGTTAGAATTATCTTAGTGGGAAATCGATTTCACTAATGAATGGAGGAACTGAAGCAATGGAAGAATTCAATCAGGCACTGGCCCAGCTGCAGGAAAAGTTCGGAAACAAGGATAATCTGATTGGGCTGTCCACCATCAGTCTGGAGCCAACTCCGGATGGCCGGCCGCATCCTGCCGTCCGTTTTGTAGATGCCTATTATGAAGAGGGTGCTTTTTATACAGTGACCTGCGCAACGAGTAGAAAAGTCCAACAGATCATGGCAAATCCGGCTGTGGCCATCTGTTATGTTGTAGACAGCTTCACTGCAGATGGTCACGGGGAAAATCTCGGCTGGGTCAAAGACAGCAAAAATCAGGCTCTCGCCGCTAAACTGCGGGAAATTTTTGCCGAATGGTACGACGATGCCAACAACGACGAAGATCCCAACACCTGTATCCTGAAAATCACACTGGACAAAGGGCTGTGGAATTTTCCCCATGAAGGAAAATGCACCCTCATCGACTTTGTGGCAAAAGAAGTTGAACACCGCGGTTAGCCGCAGCTTCTTGCCCCTTGTGAAGTCAATAAGAGCAGGACTAACAAAAAAGCTACGACTGCTTGCGGTCGTGGCTTTTTCACATCTTATACCAGATAGCTCAAATCACTGGCAATCGTGGGATAACCCATGATCATTTTCTCAAAGTCAGCTGCCGTCAATTTTTGTTGAATGCACAAGGTGAGGAAATTGATCATATCATCGGCCCGCTCGCTGAGGACAGAGGCACCGATAAGGACTCCCTCGGCATTTTTGACCAGCTTGGCTTTGGAAACAGCCTCGTTCACGCGACGATAGGTGAACCAATTGGTAAGGTCCAGATATTTTTCTGTTTCCCCAGCTTTCGAGTCGGCAATCATTTGGCTGGTCTCCGCCAATTTAGGCGAGCCATAGACGATGGTCGGAATCAAAGGATAGTCGATTGCGGCTGCCTTCCCTAAGATGCGGGAAGCCACGTAACTGCCTTCAAACGTAGCAACCGGTGTCAATTTCGGCCGGTGCTTCGCCACGACGTCCCCGCAAGCGTAAATATGGGGCACATTGGTTTGTAAAAATTCATCGACTGCGACACCGCCGCGATTGACTGCCACCCCCGCTTTTTCCAAGTCCAACCCCTCCAAATTAGGGATTCGGCCAGTAGCCGCCACGACATAATCGGCCGTGTAGCTTTTTTCGCCCGCCGTCAGCAGCTGAAGGCGATTTTCAGCAACAACACGTGCAGCAGTGATTGCCGTATCCCAGACAAAGGTAATCCCCTGGGCTGTCATCTGAGCTGTCATTTCCTGTACCAACTGCTCATCGAAGGCTCTCAACGGTCGGCTGTTGTGGTGGACGATCGTGACTTGGCTGCCGCAAGTCGCTGCAATCGTTGCCAGTTCGAAGGTGATATACCCCGCTCCCAGAAAGATCATTTCTCGCGGCAGCTCTGGCAAAGACAGAAAGTCGGTACTCGTATGAAGGTACTCGGCACCGGGTATCGCTGGCAGATTAGGACGCTGGCCGGTAGCGATCACGATGTCTTTTGCCTGCAGCTGTCTTGAGCCGACTTGCAGGGTATCTTGACTGACAAAGGCCGCTTGTCCTTTGACCGTTTCGATTCCGGCCGCATTGAGACTTCCTTGAAAACTTTTCGGCGCCGGATCAGTGAAGGTTTTTTTGAAGGCCATCAGTTGCGGCCAATCTATTTTGGGCAGTCCCGCGAAACCTTTACCCTGCAGCTGCCGTATTTGGGTCTTGGCCTCGACCGCCCCGATCAATACCTTTTTGGGATCACAGCCGCGATTGGGGCAGGTTCCGCCCCACAAATCCATTTCTACCACTGCGACTTTCTTGCCGGCACTTTGCAGGGCCTCGGCACAAGCCATCCCTCCGACTCCGGAACCGATCACGATTACATCAAATTTTTCCATTTTAAGTCCTCCTGTCTCCGTATATGAAAGAGCAGCCACTCTGCCTTTTGGTTTATTCCTGTTCTGCCAGATAAGCAAATACTGCCTGACGGGTTAAAATCCCCTTGATCCGGCTGTTGCGCTGCTGCTCACTGGTACTGTCGGGAACAGCTTCCACGACAGCTACCCGATCAAATTCCGCCAGCAGTAAAAAGACCTGTGCCAAATTATCCGTCAACCGACAATGAGGCAGGCCCCGGGTCTGAAGGGCAGCAGGCTCCGTCAGTAACCGATCTGCCAAACAGCTGATCTTTGTCTGATAAATTCCGGCCGGACTATCCGGATTGCCACTCTCCGATCCGCTGCTCCGTTCTTGGAAGAATTCCCGGATAAAGTCTTCCGCCGGCTCCCTCAGCAGTTGTTCCGGCGTATCAACCTGCAAAAGCCGGCCCTCTTTCATTACGGCGATGCGATCACCTAATTTTACTGCTTCTTCCATATTATGAGTCACAAAAACCACCGTCGTGCCCAGTTTGGCGTGAAGATCCAAGACCAGCTCCTGGAGATCATTTCGGGAAATGGGATCCAGTGCACTGAAGGGTTCATCCATCAAAATGACCTCAGGATCGGCGGCAATCGCCCGCAAAATACCGATCCGCTGCTGCTCACCACCGGATAATTCCGCCGGCAGCCGCTTGCGGTAAAGTTCCGGATCCAAGCCGACACTGGCCAACAACCGATCCGTTTCCTGCCGCTGTTTTTCTTTGGGCCAGCCCACCATCTCCGGAATCACCATGATATTTTGAGCGACAGTCATCGTAGGAAACAACGCGATCTGCTGCAGAACATAGCCCATCTGCCAGCGAACTTTACGAAGGTCATACTCTGACAGTGGCCGGTCCTTGTAATAAATCATTCCTCTTGTCGGTTGTGACAGACCGTTAATCATTTTCAGGGTACTGGTCTTGCCGCTTCCGGAAGGTCCCACCAAAACAAAGATCTCCCCTTTTTCGATACTGAAACTCAGATCCCGGATGATTTCTTTGTCATCATAGGCTTTCGTGACCTGCTCAAATACGATTTGGGCACTCATCGGCTCCCCTCCTTCAGCAATCCGGCTTCTATCAGGAAATTTTTTGCCACTTCGGCCGGCTCTTTTTTCTCCACATTCACTTGATAATTCAGCTCCACCATCTGATCTTCAGTTATTTTCCCGGCCAATTTAGCCAATGCCTCCACGACTTGCGGGTGTTCGTCTTTGAAAGCCGCTGTCATTAAAGGTGCCCCTTGATAGGCTGGAAACAGGCCTCGATCATCGGTCAGCGTCACCAGATCATATTGCTTGATCTCACTGTCTGTGGAATAGGCGTCAATTAAATTAACGTCGCCGTTATTGATGGCCTGATAGCGCAAGGCCGGCTCCATACTCTGAACTGAAGGGAAATCCAGTCCGTAGCTCTTCTTAATCCCCCGATACCCGTCGGAACGATCGATGAATTCCAAGGTAAAGCCGGCCTTGATTTCCGGCTGGATCTGCGCCAAATCAGAAATTTTCGTGATTCCGTTGGCTTGGGCGAAGTCTTTTTTCATGGCCAGTGCATAGGTATTTTCATAGGCCATCGGTTGCAAAAAAGCCATATCGAACTGCTCTTTCAATAACTTCGCTGCCTCCTGATAGGTCTCCTCTTGATCCCGCTTTTTATTTTGCTGATCTGCCGGCAGCGTCACGAGACTTTCCAAAACCGTGCCGCTGAATTCCGGGTAAATGTCTACCTGTCCGTGCTGCAGTGCACTGAAGAGAAAGCTGGTCTTACCGAAATTCGGCTTCAAAGTCACCTGGGCTTCGGGATCTTCAGCCTCAATCAGCTGCTGATACATATTGATCAGAATATCCGGTTCGGCTCCCAGCTTTCCTGCAATCACAATCGGGGCTTGCGGCTGCAGACGGTTGGCATATACTTCATAGCCCCCCAATCCCAACAACAAGATCACCAATGTGACCAGCGTGTAGCGGGGCTTTTGCCGTTGCAAAAAACGAATCAGAGCGCCGAAAAAAATCGCCAAAAGTGCCGCACTTACTGCGCCAATCAGGGTCAGATCCGGTGAATTCCGATCAATCCCCAATAAAATAAACGTTCCCAGCCCGCCGGCACCGATCAGCGCCGCCAGTGTAGCCGTCCCGATGATCAGCACAAACGCTGTCCGGATCCCGGAAATAATCACCGGGAGCGCCATCGGCAATTCCACTTTTGTCAGCCGCCGCCAACGACTCATCCCGAAGGCTACCGCCGCTTCTTCGATAGAAGGATCGATCTCCGTCAGTCCGATATACGTATTTTGAAAAATCGGCAAAAGCGCGTAGATCACCAAGGCAATCAATGCCGGCGCCGTTCCGATCCCCACGAAGGGAATCAGCAGCCCCAATAATGCCAGTGACGGGATTGTCTGCAGGACACTGGTAAGCTGTAAGACAGCTTCTGCCGCTCTTTTATGGGCAGTCAACCAGATAGCCAGCGGGATAGCGATCGCCATTGCCAGCACCAGCGCCAATACCGAGATCGTCAAATGCTCAATTGTCGCCTGCAGCAGCTCCTCTTTACGTGATAAAAATGTCGTCCATAATTGTCCCATAACCTCGTCCTTTCCCTGCCTGAAAAGTTCCGACTCGCAGCAGAAAATGACCGACACGGCTATTTTTCTGCTGATTGTCTGCAATTTCTCCTCTTTCAGTATAGAGGGAAGCGGTCTTTTTCACCAAAGATACGACTGTACGTCACCCTGTAACGGGTACGAGGCGGCACGGCTGCTTTACGGCGGGGACCTCTTTAAAGACAAAAAAACGCCTCGAAAAATCGAGACGTTTTCGCTGATCGCTGTTATTGCTGCCGTGGCGGTACGGCAAAGCTGCCTTGGATATTGTATTTTTTCTTCAAGAACCAACGCAAACCCAGTGCTGCGGCACCCACTGCAACGGTTCCCAATGGCGGCAGGGTCGGATTGATGATATCGAACATCGGCAAACTGGAAACGCCCCACAAGAGCATCCACAGAAAGAAGATCGGTACCATCAACAGCATGGCTTTCCAAAGTTTCGGACGCTTGCTCTTGTCCGCTCCGGGCTGTTCGTATTGGTAAAAGAATTTG
The DNA here is from genome assembly GCA_027692465.1 of Enterococcaceae bacterium OF42-14pH9A. Classification (GTDB taxonomy): domain Bacteria; phylum Bacillota; class Bacilli; order Lactobacillales; family Enterococcaceae; genus Enterococcus_C. The sequence goes on from JAQEYU010000001.1 coordinate 837,437, forward strand.
TAAAACAGGTAGAAGACAAAGCCCCCGATAGCTGAGCCTACCAAGAGACTGAAGACCCCGTACATTTGGGCTTTGCCGTTGGTAAACAGGCCCATCACCCCTACCATCAAACCAAAGACACCCAGAATGAACAGTGTATTGTCCACCCACATCAAGAGGGGCTTGGCTTCCGGTTGCGGCTGCGGTTTGTTCAAGATAGATTCCGTCCGTTCAGCAACCGTTCCAAACAACTGACGGGCAGTCTTGCCGCTTTTTTGTTCTTCCACCAAGGTCGGCAAAATATCATGCAGCGCGATTACCATTTCTTCTTCAGAAAGATTGGCCGCCTGCAGTGATTTTTTCAAATCAAAGATATATTGTTGATTACGTTTGGTCAGCTGCGGTTCCAGCTCACGATTTTCGGAAACATATTGCCGTAAAACTTCTGGCTCCATGCAGAGTTCCTCCTCATTGTATTGCCGATCGCAGGATGAGACCCTGCTTTCGTACAACGTTAAAAATTACGTCCAAAAAACATTTTATCATATCCGCAACCTGATAAACAGTTTTTTTGACCGCTTACACGTTGAATCTAAACAACATGACATCGCCGTCTTGAACCACGTAGTCCTTGCCTTCCAAACGGACGCGGCCGGCTTCTTTAGCGGCGTGCATGTTGCCGTATTTGTCCAAATCTTCAAAAGAGACTGTTTCAGCCCGAATGAAGCCCCGCTCAAAATCAGAATGGATAATCCCGGCCGCTTGAGGAGCTTTGATGCCTTTTTTGAAGGTCCAGGCCCGCACTTCTTGAACGCCGGCAGTGAAATACGTTGCCAGACCCAGCAAGTCGTAAGCCGCCCGGATCAATTGATCCAACCCGGACTCTTCGATACCCATCGCTTCCAAGAATTCCGCTTTGTCAGCATCATCCAATTCGGCAATCTCTTCTTCTGCACGAGCGCAGACAACGATGACTTCTGCGTTTTCCGAGGCAGCAAAATTGCGGACTTCCTGCACATAGTGATTGTTGTCGGCATCGGCAACGTCCTCTTCAGAAACATTGGCCACATAGAGCACGGGTTTGGTCGTCAACAGAAACAGGCTCTTGACGATTTTTTGTTCATCGTCGGAAAATTCGATACTGCGGGCTGACTTGCCTTCTTCCAAGACCGGTTTGATTTTGTCCAAGATCGCCAGTTCGGCAACGGCTTCTTTATCTTTGGTCTTAGCCACTTTCGCAACACGAGTGTAGCGTTTGTTGATGGACTCCAAGTCCGCCAAGACCAGTTCTAAATTGATTGTATCGATATCTTCCAAGGGATCGACACGGCCTTCCACGTGGGTGATATTGTCATCATCAAAACAACGGACCACATGACAGATTGCATCTACTTGACGGATATGGCTCAGAAACTGGTTCCCCAAACCTTCTCCCTTGCTGGCACCTTTTACGATCCCGGCAATATCGGTGAATTCAAAAGTTGTTGGTACGGTTTTCTTTGGTTGAACCAGTTCGGTCAACCGTTGCAGGCGCCAATCCGGTACTTCCACCATCCCGACGTTTGGATCAATGGTGGCAAAAGGATAGTTGGCCGCTTCTGCTCCGGCTTTGGTGATTGCATTGAACAAGGTGGACTTGCCGACATTTGGCAAGCCGACGATTCCGGCAGTTAATGCCATAGTGACTTCACTCTCTCTTTTTGGATTGATGGTACCAGGCGGCCGCTTCTTTGAATAACACGCAAAAAGGCGGTCGCCGACAAGCTCTTATTTCAATAGCCGGCCGCCTCGTGCGGTCGGGCAGCTGTCAGCAAAAAAGCAGGGGCGACAAAGGCTCATTCAGCCGCCGGGGCTTTTTCCAGGATCTTCTTCATCTTTTTCTCAAAATCACGACGGGTCAGCATCACGATGTGGCCGCAGTTGGTGCACTTGATTTTGATGTCGGCACCCATGCGGATGATCTGCCAACGATTGGCTTTACAGGCATGGGGCTTTTTCATTTCCACGATATCTCCCAGATCATACATGGTCGATCCCTCCGATCTTCTTGTTGACTTTCGGCAGTTACAAAATACGGTCGCAGCAAAACGTTGACTCACCGCTTGTCCGCTACTCAGGCTTCGTCAAACTGGATATCCAGAATATCCAGAATGCGGGTCAGATCACTTTGGGACAGATACTCAATCTCGATCTTGCCTTTGCCGTCTTTTTCTAAAATTTCGACATTGGTGCCGAATTTATCCATCAGCCGTTCTTCCCCTTCTCGTAAATAATACGGCTTTTCCTTCACGATGCGGGGTGTTTTTTTAACTTCTTTTTTATCATTCATGGCTGCCACCAGTTGTTCCAATTGGCGAACAGTCAGATTTTCCTTAACACAACGGTTGGCCAGCTTCAGAATCTGGTTTTTATCCTTCAGTCCCAAAAGTGTCCGGGCCTGCCCCATAGACAGACGTTCATCCTGAAGCATTTCTTTTACCAGATCCGGCAAGGTCAACAGGCGCAGATAATTGGCAATGTACGGACGGCTTTTTCCCAGACGCTCAGCGACTTGGGCTTGTGTCAGCTCAAGATTTTTCATGAGCATTTCATAGGCTTCAGCTTCTTCCAACGGCGACAAATCTTCCCGCTGCAGATTTTCCAAAACGGCGATCTGCATCATGGATTCTTCATCGAATTCCCGGATGATTGCCGGGATTGTTTCCTTGTCTGCCAGTTTTGATGCCCGGAAGCGACGCTCGCCGGCGATGATCTCATAGCCTTTCACCGCTGATTTGCGGACGATGATTGGCTGAAAGACACCGGATTGTGCGATTGAAGTTGCCAACTCCTGCAGTGAAGCTTCATCGAAAGTTTTACGCGGCTGATAAGGATTCGGCCGCAGCTCGCTGAGGGGGATGTCCACGACCTCCTCCGTTTTCACATCTACTTCTTCCAGATCTTTGAAATCCTGGAACAACGCATCGATTCCTCGGCCTAACCCTTTTCCCTTATTTTTCACGGACTAACACTTCCTTTGCCAGTGCCAGATACATCTTCGCACCCTTGGATTCCGGATCATAATCAATGATGGACAAGCCGTGGCTTGGCGCTTCCGACAACCGAACGTTGCGGGGAATGATGGCATCATAGACTTTTTCCTGGAAATAACGACGGACTTCTTCCACTACTTCGGCCCCCAGATTAGTGCGGGCATCGTACATGGTCAAAAGCACCCCTTCAATCTCCAATTCCGGATTGAAATGTTTTTGGACCAAGCGTACTGTGTTCAACAGTTGGCTCAACCCTTCCAATGCATAATACTCACATTGAACGGGGATCAAAATCGAGTCACTGGCAGTAAAAGCATTGATGGTCAAATGTCCCAAAGAAGGCGGACAATCGATCAAGATATAGTCATAGCGGTCACGGATTTCTTCCAAAGCGGATTTCAGGCGGGATTCCCGCGCCATCATCGAGGTCAACTCAATCTCCGCACCGGCCAGCTGGATTGTGGCCGGTACGATATCCAGACCTTCTCGACTGCTGGGCAGAATCGCCTCGGCAATCGGTTCTTCATTGACCAATACATCGTAAATATCTTTTTTGACATCCGGCTTGCGGACGCCGACGCCACTGGTGGCATTGCCCTGGGCATCGATGTCCACCAACAGGACTTTTTTCCCTTCAAATGCTAAGCAGGCGCCGAGATTAACCGTCGTGGTCGTCTTCCCTACGCCGCCTTTTTGGTTTGCCACAGATATGATTCGTGCCATAAAGTAGGGATCCTCCTCTATTTTGTGATTCTTCTTGGTGACTGCGTGCAACTCGTCAAAAGCACTCGTTGCATCGCTGCCCCAACGATTTTTATTGGTGACAGCCTAAAGAACTTATTTGATGGGCTGTTTATTAGGCGTACCGGGTTTGCGGGGATATTTTTTCGGCGTCTCTTTTTTCTTTTGAATCACCAGAAAATGCCGTTCATCACTCACCACCGGCAGCGGCATTGCGATTTCTTCGATGAACTTGCCCCCGGTCGCAGCGATTGCCGGTTTGGCTTCCGCCAGCTCTTCGTCGCTTTTGGCAGCCTTCAGAGCAAAGAAATACCCGTCTTTTTTCACCAACGGCAGACACAGTTCCGCCAAAACATTGAGCCGTGCCACCGCTCGAGCAGTCACATAGTCAAAGCTCTCCCGAAAGGCCTTGTTCTGACCGAACGTCTCCGCCCGATCATGATACAAGCGGACACCGGTCAGCTCCAAAGTCTCTGTCAAATGTGTCAAAAAAGTGATCCGTTTGTTCAGGGAATCTACGATAGTCACCTGCAACTCCGGAAACACAATCTTCAACGGAATGCTGGGAAATCCCGCGCCGGCACCGACATCACAGATGGAAGCAGTCGGTTCCAACGGTACTGCCAACGCCAGCATCACAGAATCATAAAAATGCTTCAGATAAACATCCTTTTCTTCAGTGATAGCAGTCAGATTCATCTTCTCGTTCCACTCCACCAGCAGGCAGAAATAATCAGCAAACTGGGCCATTTGTCGGTTATCCAGTTGGATCCCGTCAGACGCCAGCCGCAATCGGAATTCTTCAGGCAGCATAGTTGTTCCTTTCCTTAAAAAGCGGTCCAAACCGCCTTGTTTAGAGTGTTTCACAAAAATGTTTCACAACCACTACTTTAACGCAAATCACTGGTTTGTGCAATGGTTTGTCGGGGGGATTTAAAGGATCGTTAGAAAAATATTCTTGAGTATTCACCAAAAAAGTCCCCCAATCATCAATGATTAACGGACTTCTTTAAAAGTATGTTCATGATCTTGATAGCTTGCTCATCAAGACTGATACCAGCTCCTGATTGTTCACTATGGTCTAAGACAGTTTTTAGATCAATGCTCTGCTTTTGTCACCTGAAAGCGCAGAACTGTCCGCCGGTTTTCCGGTGCTGTTCTACGAGGATCCGTAAGATAGATTTCTCGATGCTGCCAGCCTACTCGTGTCACTTGCTCTGCATTTGCAAAGGCCTGCATTTTTTCAAAACTGGCCTGCTCTTCGTCAAAGGCTCCTTGATGTAGCATTTGAACACAAAGTCCCTCTTCGACTTCTTCAAAGGTCACCTCTTCCAGCAGTTGATGAGGCTTCTTTCGTTTAACCAATGCCAGTGTTTCTGCAAAATCCTCGGCTGTAATCACTGCCGGCTGACGGATCATGATTTGATAGACAAACTTGTCTTTATTCAAGGGGTCTGCTGGATCAGACGTACTCCAAATGCCCTCCAGCGGATAGACGGTAAAATCAGTAAATCCTACTGTACCAGTCGTCCCTGGATCATTCAGACAGCGCTTCTTGGAGTCCATTTTTAGTGGATAAGCCAATGAATACAGGATGCCCACCCGTTCACTGAAATCTTCTTGATTGGGATCACCAATACCGCTGATCATGATAAACTGCTGCTTAGGTAGGGTAACCAGCGCCGGTTTACGGACAGGTAGATAGTATTTTTTTCCGCTTTTTTCCACTCATGCTTCATCCGACAACTCCTCCTTTATCGTTTTCTCCTCGAAGATTGCCTCATCAACAGCCATACTATATTTCTGATTCAGGTTCGCTATCCGCTGTCTCATTGCCTCACGAAAACTTGCCGGTGCCACCACTTCCCCTTGATCACCAAAGGATAAAATGAAATCATAGGTCGTGACATTATTCGGCAACCAGCAGGTCACAAAAAAGCGCCCATCTGCAAGCTGACGTACATCAGAGAAACTTTCATAGACGCGATAAGCCAGCTCAGCTTCAAACAATAGTTCCACCTTGACCAACGCTCGCCGTTCCGCTGGCGGTTCTGGTGCGTTCGTCTCAAAGTCCAGCTCATTCCATACTCGTTCAAATGAGTTTTGAGTCACATTGACTGTTTGCATCCGTGTTAATTTGAACAGGCGAAAGCCCTGACGTAAATTGCAAAAAGCCCATAAATACCATTCACGACTTTTGAACACTAGCTGCAACGGCTCTGCCTCACGATCAACAAAGGCTCCTTTATAGCTCAGATAAGTGAAAGTCACCTTCCGTTGTGTTAAAATCGCCTCCTGCAATTGTGAAAACAAAGCAGATCGTTGCCCAGTCCAATCAGAGAAATCGACCCGAATCCAGCGGCGCCCTCCACCAGCCTTCTGAAACAACGCCCCCAACTTATTCAATAGCTTCGCAGAATCTTCCTCAGCATCTACTGCCTGCAAACTTTGCAAAGCCATCAAGATTCGCCTTTGCTCATCTTCTGTCATCACAGTGCGATCCAAAACATAATCCTCTTGCAAGAAGATCCCCCCGCCTTTTCCCGGAGTCATATAAATCGGAACTCCGGCAGCACTCAAGGCATCTACATCTCGATAAATTGTTCGGACTGAAACTTCGAATTTTTCCGCCAACTCCGGCGCTGTTGCCCTACCTTGATCCAACAGCCGCAACAATAGCTGTAACAATCGGCTGTTTGTCATTCTCCACACTCCTCTTGCTTTATTGCGTATATTAAGTCTCTTTCAGTATACCGAGGAAAACCTGACAAGGGAAGTCAGGTTATATCAAGCAGCAGATAGAAAATAAATTGCTTGAATACCATTTTTTTGACTTATAAGATCTGGTACAAGAGTTTTCTACCACAAAAAAACTTTCGGACAGCAAGACATCCGAAAGTTTCTTCCTCTTCTTAAAAAGATCGTTCCACAGGTAACACCCAAGCAGCCAAATAACTGATTACTGCTCGTCATTTATTGCTGCTCGTCAAACTTGGCATCCAGTTGAAAAGGTGAACCGATGTAGACAAAGCGGCTGGTGACAGTTCCGTCTGTATCAGTCGAGCAGATTTCCTGCTTGAAAGGAAAACAAATCCTTTCTCCAAACTGTGTCTGATTGGCCTCGACGATCAGCTGGTAATTAGCAGCAGTCGGCAGCAGTTTATTGGCTTCGGCAAGAATATCTTCATCTGATCGCTGGTCGGCACCTTTTACGATTCGGCGATAATCTTCCAAAAAAGCCGCTTGATTACCGAATAATTCCATCTCAAATCCCTCATTTCGTCTTGATACCCTAAATGTACCAAGACTGTACCGGAAAAGCCAGTAAACGCTATCGATGTGCCTTTCGCTACACAATGTCAGGAAAAAAAACGCTTTGCAGGCCGACTATGATTCTGACAGCTCACCACAGTTTGCTGATACTTCCGAGAAAATCCTTGTTTCGGTAAAAATTCACCGCTAATTGCTACAAATCGGCCACTTCTCTGCTACAATTAGCTGCAAAAGCAACAATACACTAGCTTCTGAAAATGTCAGCGATAGCAGATTTGGTCTTTTTGCCGCGTTTTGCAGTATGAATGCCCGTCGCTGGATGCTAGGATGTGCACTGCTCCTGATTGCAGGGGCATGCCTGCAATTTAGCCGCCATTTTCAGCTATACTTGCATTCGGACTAAATAGTTACAGGAGGAATCACGATGCAGCATCCGGGAAAAGTATTCAAAGAATTTCGTACCGGTAAAGGCTGGTCTGTCAAAGAAGCCGCCGGAAATTCCGTAACTCCGCAATTTCTCAGAAAGTTTGAGTCCGGCAACAGCGATATTCGCTTCTCTACGTTGCTTGAACTGCTGAATCGGATCAACGTGACTGTCACAGAATTCAGCTGTCAAATGGAAGATTCATTGGATCATTGGTTGTTCCAAGTAGAAAATGAGTTGGATCAGGCTTATCTTTCCGGTAATTCCTTCGCATTGCAAACCTTCATCACTGCCAACGATGATCGTTATCAGACCACCGGCGAACTGCGCTATCGGCTGGTGGCCATCATGGGGATGTTCATGTACGATCAGTCGATGTCGGTCCGTTACAATGCCGATTTGCAGCCGGTGCGGACCTATTTGAGGGAAACCGAGACCTGGGGCCGCTTCGAACTTTTTTTGATTGCTTATTTAGCGACTGCCATGCAAATAGAAGAATCGCTTTTATACGCTCGTCAGATTCTGAAAGGGATCAATAGCGACTACGAAACCAATATGTGGCGCTATGACGCTTATATTCATATTATCGCACAGATGGTCACACAAAAACGAATGGATCTGGCCGAAACGCTTTGGCAAGATTATCAGGCACATTTCTCACCAGATCGAAGTCTCCGCTATATCCACCAAGATCTCTACGGCAGCTTCATCCACGGACTGATCAAGGTTTATCAAGGGGATCCGCAGGGGGAAAAACAGTGTCTGCGGATCATTGATACTTTTGCTTTGGACAGCGGCTATCAAACCTACGCCAACCGTTTGAACATCATGTTGTACCGCTATAAAGCCGCCCTCGCTGCAGCTGGGGATTAGACGTGCTCTGCTGCCATCGATATTGCAGCAATAAAACATCAAATTCGGAATCCTCCACACTTCGATGCTCAAAGGTGACACCATCAGTCCGCTTTGACAAAGTGCCAAGAAAGTACCTGAGAAAGTACCTGAGAAAGTACCTGAGAAAGTACCTGAGAAAGTACCTGAGAAAGTACCTGAGAAAGTGCAAAAAAGCCGCCCGGCAAGTCTCTCAAGACTGCCGGGCGGCTTTCAACTGTCGATACTCTTAATAACGATGGATGAAGCGCAGACCAGAAGCACTCAACGTTTGATAGTTAGGTCCGGTCGGGCTGGCAAATCCCATCCCACCTTGTGAGAAGGTAAATGTGCCGTCGCCATTGACTGATTCCACGTAACCTACGTGTCCGTATTGCGCGCTGAAGCCGTGTTGTCCGGCTGCGAATACGACTACCGACCCGACTTCCGGGGTGCCGTCTACACGGTAACCGTCTGCTGCGGCAGAGTAGCCCCAGTCAGCGCCGTTGCCCCAATAAGTACCAACCCAAGGTGCAACCATTTTTACATAGTAGGTACATTGACCCCAAGGATACATATTTCCTGAATTGGAGTGATCGATTCCGTTACCGGCACCAGTTGATGGACTTTCCGGTTGTTGCGGTTGTTCAGGTTCTTCAGGAACGGCAGGTGTTTCCGGTTCCGGAGTTGGTGCAGGCGTTGGAGCCGGTGTTTCGGAACTGCTGGAATCATTGCCTTCCGGTTCAGTAGAAGCTGCCGGTGTTTCTTGGACCGGCTTGCTTTCTTGTGCTTGTTTTTCTTGTTCTTTTGCTGCAGCAACTGCTTGAGCGGCTAATTTTTGCTGACGTGCTTCTTCAGCCTTGCGAGCTTTTTCGGCCTTTTCTTGTTCAGCTTTGATCCGTGCTGCTTCAGCTTCGGCTTCAGCTTTTTTCTTTTGCAGAGTTTTCTTGTCTTGTTCGGTTTTGGCTTCTTCAGCTGCCAATGTTGCTTTCAAGACTTCCAATTCCGCCTGTTTGTTGGCGATATCTTTCTTTTGTTCAGCCAATTCAGTTTGGCTTTCATTTAATTCTTTGATTTTTGCTTCGTTTTCTTTCACATTGGCTTCAACCGCTTCTTTGTCTGCTTGTTGTTGTTTCAGCAGATCTTGGTTGGCGTTCACCAAGGTAGACATTGCTTGTACCCGATTGACCATGTCTGTGATTGAGCTTGAACCCAAGACAGCATCCAGGTAAGTCGTCGCAGAGCCGTTGACTTGTGTGTCCCGGGCCTGCTTGTTGATCTTTTCCTGACGTTTAGCGATGCGCAATTTCAATTGTGCGATCTCATCTTGCAGTTTCAAAGTTTCATCGGTCAATTTAGTTTGTTTTGCTTCCAAATCTTGAATCTTACTGTTGACTGCATCGATTTCCGCTTCCGCTGCTTCGATTTGTGATTGCGCACCTGCCTGTTGATTTTGCAGGTCAGCGATCTTATCATTTTTTTGTTGGATTTGTTGGTCGAACGTATCAGCGAAAACAGTGACTGGTGCAGTAGCCAAGGTCAATGTACTTACCAATAATGCTGCGAGTGCTCTCTTTTTCAATTGATTGTTCTCCTCCGACTGTTTCTTTTCTAATTTATACTTAAGTGATTGTATTTGATTTTTCAGATAGCTTTGTTGCTACAGTCCAAATTCTAACATTCGGATGTATCAATCAGATATTAGTAATGTTACAGATTCATTTCATTTCCCTCGTTATATTTTTCTTCAAATAAATTGTTAAATCACTATAAACACACCTTTTTCAGACATTGAAATAATCATTCCACGTGAATTTACACATATTTTAATAAAGAAAGCGCTGTCCAATGCTTTTCCGAACAGAAAGATTTATTGTTGCAATTTCGTTACAAATCCTGAAATCTGCAGAATTTGGCAGGAAAATGACAGCCAATACCCGAACGTTTTCTTCCTGAATAAGCCCCGCATTTTGTTGTTTTAGGGTATGCCTGGAAATACCAGCGACTGATTTTTTGGTTCTTTTTACGGCAATCTGCGTCGTAAATACGCAACTTAGTACCATATATGCTGCGCTTTACTCCTTGATTTCGGTAAAAAAACGCGAAAAATCCGGGTCTCACCGGCCTTTCCGGACACCCATTTACTCCACTTTCCGCATTCTTTCTGTGATCCATGATATACTATAAACATCAAAGTACTTGCCGAACAGGTGCCAAAAGGTGGTGATGACTGGATGACAGCAGCGGATATACGGCCGAATAATAACAGATTCCAATTGGCTTTTTTATATGAATGTCGACAAATGACCCATGATTTTCGTCTGATGGGACAAGTCTGCCCAAAAACAGCTGATTTCACACAAAATTTCATCCGTCACACCGGCCGTCCTCGTTAAGTGAATTTGTAAAATAACAAACGCTGAGCAGTGGGAGCCTCTTTCCCGCTGCTTTTTTTCTGCAGAACGCTGTGGACCGGACCGTGTCGATGACGATCTATAAGGAGCAGAACAATGCAGAAAAATATCAAACGGAATTACCTTTACACTTTTTTTCAATGGTTTGTCGTAACCGGACTTTGGATGCTGTACTTGACACAAAAGGGCTTTTCTCCTTTGGAAGTAGGGATCATGGAAGCCGTCTTTCATGTCACCAGTTTTATCTTCGAAGTCCCTTCCGGCAGTCTGGCGGACCGCTTCGGCTACAAAAATACGCTGATCGCCAGCCGCATCATCAATACAGTCAGTTGCCTTTTGACAGTCCTCAGCGGCAACTTTTGGATAGTGACAGCCGGTTTTGTCTTCAGTGCCCTCAGTTATAATCTGGCTTCCGGCACCAATGAAGCACTGGTCTTCGAATCTCTTTTGGCGGCTGATCAGGAAAAACGTTACTTGAAAGTCTCCGCCAATATCAATATGATCCTTGAAATCAGCAACTCTCTGGGAATCGTAGTAGCCGGCTTGTTCAGTCACTGGTTTTTCGACGGCGTCTATTGGCTGCAGATTCTGCTGAATCTACTGGCGATTTTCGTGGCACTGGGCTTCAAGGAACCGGTGCGGACCAGACAGCAGAAGCAGCGCTATTTTCAACTGATCAAAAACGCCTTTTGCTTTACTGTAAAAGTACCTGGTCTTCTTCTGGTGATGCTGTCTTTTGCCTTTATTGACAGCCTCAATGCTACTTATTATTTTTACTTTCAAAACTTCTTCAAGCAACTGGGAATCAACGGGATCGGTATCAGTTTGGTAATCTTAGCCAGTACCTTGTTCCAACTGGTAGCCGTTCGACTGGCGGCTGTCATCGGGGAGACGGTCTCCTTGCCACGACTCTTCATCATCGTTTTGATTTTATTGACCGTTGCTACGGCTGCCTCCGGATTTCTGCCGGTCGCAGGTGTTATCCCCTGTTATATTCTGGCAAACTGTTTACCGGCGTTAGTGACTCCGATCCGCTCCAATTTCATCAACCAGCTGATTCCCTCCGAACAGCGGGCCACCATCAACAGCATCGACAGCCTCTGCTACTCGGTGATGATGATTCCTTTCTTCCCTTTGTGCGGCTGGCTGATCCAGCTGACAGGCTACCGCAATACTTTTCTGGCAGTCAGTTTGGCTTTAGCAGTCGGCGGTCTGTTCATTTATCCAAAATTGAAACGCACCCTGGCCAAGTAACTAATCTACAGAAAGACTCGCCAGTGACATTCCCCTTTGTTGCAATTGCGGAGGCTGCATTGAAATCCAGAAGTGAGGCGTAGGCAGCTCCTGTCGTTGCAGGGATGAACAGTTGCAGTTGCGTCACGGATTCTAATAAGGAAGATAAACGGACGACCACTGGTGTTGTCAGCCCTGCCAAAAAATAAAAACCGCCCGCCGGCAGTCGGATTTCTCGACTTTCGGCGGGCAGTTTGTTCATTAATTTTTGAAGAATACGCTTATCAAAAAGTTTCATGTGAAACATTTTGGTGAGAAGAATCTGCCGTCGCTACAAAACGAGGTCTCCCCTTGATCCCCCGGATTTCTCAATCTGCACTAACCTTCGCAATTCTCCCCTGTTCCACATACACCATCAAAATACTGATGTCTGCCGGATTGACGCCGCTGATTCGGCTGGCTTGAGCAATGGTTTCCGGTTGGATCTTGATGAGCTTCTGACGGGCTTCAGTAGCCAAGCCGTTGATTGCTTCATAATCGATGTTTTCCGGAATCCGTTTTTCTTCCATCCGTTTAAGCTTTTCCACTTTTTCCAATGCCTTTTTGATGTAGCCTTCATACTTGATTTGAATCTCTACCTGCTCGATCTCCTTAGCCGTCAAGGAATCATCAGCAGAAATGAACTGCAGCAGTTCTTGGTAACTGATTTCCGGACGGCGGAGAAATTCGGCAGCCAACACCCCGTCTTTCAACGGAGCGGCCATTTTTTCTTCAAGAAAAGCTTGGACTTCAGCGGTCGGTTTGATCCGCAGCTTGTTCAAACGGGTGATTTCCCCTTCGACTGCCGCTTTCTTAGCCAAATACGTTTCATATTGTGCCTCTTTGACCAGACCGATCCGATGCCCTAATTCTGTCAAACGCAGGTCGGCATTGTCGTGACGCAAGATCAACCGGTATTCCGCACGGCTGGTCAGCAGGCGATAGGGTTCCTGAGTCCCCTTGGTCACAAGATCATCGATCATGACACCGATGTAGCCGTCACTGCGCTTAAGAATTAACGGTTCCTTGCCTTGGATCTTCAGACCGGCATTAATCCCGGCGATCAGCCCTTGACCGGCAGCTTCTTCATATCCGCTGGTGCCGTTGGTCTGACCGGCAGTGTACAGATTTTCGATCAACTTGGTTTCCAAAGTCGGACGCAGCTGATGGGGAACGACTACGTCATATTCGATGGCATAACCGGTGCGCATCATTTCGACGTTTTCCAGTCCGGCAATCGACCGCAGCAGGTCCACTTGAACATCCTCCGGCAGCGAAGTCGACAAGCCTTGTACATACACTTCCTCTGTATTCAATCCCTCCGGTTCCAAAAACAGCTGATGGCGCTCTTTGTCAGAAAAACGCACGATCTTGTCTTCGATGGATGGGCAGTAGCGGGCACCAACTCCTTCAACGATTCCGGTGAACATCGGCGCCCGATGAAGATTGTCTTGAATGATCTGATGCGTTCCCAAATTCGTATAAGTCAGCCAGCAGGGCTCCTGTTCTGTTTTATAGGCACTGTCCGGGGTCCCATAGCTGAAATGATTGGGTTCGCTGTCTCCCGGCTGGATTTCGGTCACACTGTAATCAATAGTAGAAGATTTTACCCGCGGCGGTGTGCCGGTCTTGAAGCGGGCGATTTCCAGACCGTTTTCCTTCAAGTTGTCAGCCAGACCGACTGAAGGTTGGGAATTATTCGGACCGGAAGAATACTTCAATTCTCCGATGATGATCTCCCCTCGCAATGCGGTTCCGGCAGTGATGATTACTGCTTTGGCTGCATAACGGGCGCCGGTGTTGGTAATCACCCCACGGCAGACCCCGTCTTCAACGATCAGCTTTTCCACCAATCCCTGACGCAGCGTCAAGTTCGGTTCTTTTTCAATGGTTCGTTTCATTTCGTTGGCGTAAGCTTTTTTATCCGCCTGAGCCCGCAACGCCCGGACAGCCGGCCCTTTCCCGGTATTCAGCATGCGCATTTGGATATAGGTCTTATCAATATTTTTGGCCATCTCTCCACCCAGGGCATCGATCTCCCGGACTACTACCCCTTTTGCCGGACCGCCTACTGAAGGGTTGCAAGGCATGAACGCTACCATATCCAGATTGATGGTCAAAAGCAGGGTCTTGTTTCCCATGCGGGCATTGGCCAATGCAGCTTCGGATCCGGCATGACCGGCCCCGACTACAACAACATCATAAGAATCAGCTTGAAATTCCATTTATTTTTTTCGCTCCTTGTTTTCCTTTAGTATTTTGCACCTGTTACGACTGCAAAAATTAAATAACAAAAACCTCAATCGGATCTTGTTATTTATTATTTACCGAGACAAAATTGGCTGAAGAGCTGGGTAATCAGCTCGTCTTGGACACTGTCACCGACGATCTCACCCAGGTAGTCCCAGCAACGGGTCATGTCGATCTGCACCAAATCCACCGGCATTCCCGCTTCGATACCACCGATCACATCCCCGAGCGACTGCCCCGCTTTTTCCAACAGTGCGATGTGGCGGGTATTTGACACATACGAAGCATCTTTCTCTGCCGTTCCACCGGCAAAAAACAACTGGGCAATCGCTTTTTCCAGCTGATCCAATCCCTCTTGTTCCAGCACGGAAACAGCAAAGACCGCACTGTCACCGGCCAAGTCGGCCACTTCCATCAGATCCAATCCCTGCGGCAGATCTGTCTTGTTCAATAAGAGGATCCGTTTACTCCCGCGGGTCAGCTCTAATAATTCCCGATCCGCAGTAGTCAGTGCTTCGTTTTGATTGAGTACAAGGAGGATCAGATCAGCTTCAGCCAACGCCTTTTTACTGCGTTCGACACCGATTTTTTCCACGACGTCCTCTGTATCCCGAATGCCGGCAGTGTCGATCAGCTTCAAGGGCACGCCCCGCACGTTGACGTATTCTTCAATGACATCCCGCGTCGTCCCGGCGATATCGGTCACGATGGCTTTTTCCTCGTCCAGCAGGTAATTCAGCAGACTGGACTTGCCGACGTTGGGCCGCCCAATGATCGCAGTACTCAATCCTTCCCGCAAAATCTTGCCCTGCTGCGCTGTCAACAGCAGCTGATTGATCTGCCCTTGCACCTGGTGGGCTTTTTCCAGCAGCAGGCGTGTCGTCAGCTCCTCAACGTCGTCATATTCCGGATAGTCGATATTAACCTCCACTTGAGCCAGTGTTTCCAGGATCTCTTGCCGCAAGGAACGGATCAAAGCAGAAAGGTTCCCGTCCAACTGGTTCAAAGCAACATTCATCGCTTTGTCGGTCTTGGCTCTGATGAGATCCATCACAGCTTCTGCTTGAGACAAATCGACCCGACCGTTCAAAAAAGCCCGCTTGGTAAACTCACCCGGTTCTGCCAAACGCGCTCCCTGTCGCAAAGCCAGCTGAAGAATTCGATTGGTAACCACCATCCCGCCGTGACAGTTGATCTCCACGACATCTTCACGGGTAAATGTCTTCGGCGCCCGCAACACAGTCACCATCACTTCGTCTATCAGCCCCTGGTCGGCAGGATCCACAATATGGCCGTAGTGGATCGTATGAGTCGGTACTTCCAACAGGCATTTACTACCGCTTTGGTAGATTTCATCCGCGATTTTTACCGCATCTTCCCCGCTCAAACGAACGATGGAGATCGCCCCTTCTCCCGGCGGTGTTGAGATCGCCGCGATCGTATCGAATTCTTGTGTGATTTCAGCCATGACTCTGCTCCTTTTTGATCGATTTGTTCACCGGACCTGCCGACAAAACTGCAATAAAAAAAGCGCCCAATCCGAACGCAGACGACAAAAGGTTCTGGTTTTGAGAACTTTCTGCCAAACGGCTCGACTTAGCACTTTCACTGCTTGTCATCTATTAAATTCTTCATTAATTTAGCACAATTTCAAAAGCGGTGCAAGACTGCTTTTTACAGAGCTAAGAGGTTTTACCTTTACTTAAAGAATCAAAAAACGGTAAAATCATAAGTGAGACGGGGAAAAAAACGAGGTTCAGCGCATACTTTGCCCACTGGACCATTTAAGAGCGGCAGCCGGACGATCGCCTGGCAGCGGTTCGTGGGATAGCCCCGAGTATAAGTATAATTCGGAAGGGAGCAGTTCACATGGGAATTTTCAACGATAAGTATGACGAGAACAAAGAAGACCTGCAGCGCGTCAAGGAGGTCATCATTTCCACCGGCAATATCAACCGCAGCTATGTCGTGCGGGATGTAGTCTTCGTAGCCGAAAAATTCGAGACCGACCTGTTCGATCCACAAGTCGATCCCAATGAATCACTGGCGGGAATCAAACTGGAATTGCAGAAAAAAGCCCACGCATACGGGGCCGGAGCCGTCATCAACTGCCACTTCGATCACGATCATGTCGTACATGAAGGCAAGACCTACCTTGAGATCTTCGCTTACGGCACCGTCGTCCAGTTCATCCAATCCACAATCGGCGGCTGATTCCTCTCCGCCGCCAAAAAAGCTTCCCTGATGGCGATTAGGGAAGTTTTTTTGTGGTGGGAACATGACAACATCGTAGTGCACTTCAGGTGGAATGTGAGAAGCCCCCTCCCTTTGGTTAGCTGGTACAGTTCAATTAAAGCGGAAAGCGCCAAGTTGAACTTGCAACCTCAGCCTGCTGAAATTGGACCCGACCATGCACCACGATGATTGGCATACAAGCTGGCCTTGAAGTCTTCGCGGGAATTGATTTGATTTCTGTCTGGATAGAATACTAGGAGATGGCCGAAGAAACCATAAATTTTCAGCAGCATCCTAATTCACCGGCGTCTTTCAGCTGAATCAACTCAAAAAGACTTTCCCACTGCGACCCCCTCAAAAGCGGCGCCTCGTGAAACGACAAAAAACCCTCTGTTGTATGGCTGGCAACAGAGGGCTCTCTATCAAAGTTTCGACTACTCTGGCGTCTTTCCTTCGATAAGAATGATTTCTACTAGAATATACTGTGATTCCCAGCGGATGTCAATGTATTTTTGCGGGAAATAACGGCTATTAAAGCTTTCAAACATTGATAGATCAACATTTTCAATGAAATTAATCACACGGTATTTCTGCCGCTTCACAAAACCGGCAGCGCAGCAAAACCGAGTTTAAGAGCCGCTGCAAAGAGCCATTCCGACAGCCGCGCCTGCTGAAGATCCTTCTCAAAAAGCGGTCCCATCCACTAACTATACTTTTTGACTGGCAAACTCTCACATTTCATGACAAAATAGACAGCAAAAAAAGACGCCCGCAACAGGCGTCTTTTTCGCTGCTTAATAATACCTCTTTGCCGGTTCCACTACCAAATAGCGGTAAGGCTCGTCCCCTTCGGAATGAGTCTGGACAGCATCGTCTTTGCTCAAGACCGAGTGGATCTGTTTGCGTTCAAAGGCCGGCATCGGCTCCAAGAAGACTGGGCGGCCGGTCCGTTTGACTTTCTCAGCCGTTCGTTCAGCCAGACGTTCCAAGATGGCTTGGCGTTTTTGGCGGTAATCGCCGACATTCACTACGACAGATAATTTATTTTTGGCTACTCGGTGAATGAAGACTTGTGCCAGATATTGCAGTGCATTCAGCATTTTACCGTGCTTGCCGATCAGGATCCCTTGTTTTTGGGTATCCAATTGGAAGACGATCAAACCGTCTTCGCGTTTCATTTTCACCAATGCCGGTGCGTTCAGCTCATTGCTGATGTTGGTCAGATACAGCGCCAGCTGCGTCAAGGCCGCTTCGTCGTCCAATTCCGACAAGACCTGATGAATGTCTTCTTCAGGTGCTGCTTTGACTTCATTGACCTCCAGTTCGACGACCGGCGTCACCTTGTCTGCGGCAGTAACATCGGCTACGACTTCTTCCACTGCTTCGCTGATTTCTTCTGCGACGCTGGGTTCGACGGACACGCGGGCATTTTTCTTACCCATCCCCAGAAAGCCTTTTTTGGCTTCTTCGATCACTTCGATCACAGCTTCATCTTTGGCGATACTCAGTGCCGACAGTCCTTTTTGGATCGCTTCTTGCACTGTTGCCCCTTCATAAATCGGCATACTTACAACCTCCTATATCTCTTCATGATTTTTCAGTGAAAAACCAGATTACTCGATACTTCATGATACCATTTCCCGCTGATTTTGGCTTAATTTCGCTGAGTAAAAACAGCTTTTGCACCCACAATGACCAAAATAGCACCGATAAGCGGGAAAATCCGCCATCCTCGCAGACAGCGGATCTTCTGAATCGTATATTTAGCGTTTCTTGTTGCGTTTTTTCTTCGGATTCAGTGCCTTTTGCAAAGCCCGTTCCTTTTCCCGTTGCTGTCTGGCAACTTCTTCTCTTTCGCGACGAATCTTGAAAGGATTGTTGATCAGCAAGGTTTGTACAACTTGGAAAGCATTGGAGATTACCCAGTACAGGGACAGTCCGCTGGCCAGGTTGATACCCATCAGTAAGATCATAATCGGCATCGCAAAGTTCATGATCTTCATGCTGGCATTGGATTCCAGTTGACTCATGCTGGACAGATACGTGCTGGCAAAAGTGAACAGCGCCGCCAAGACCGGCAAAATGAAAAGCGGATCCGGATGCCCCAGTTCCAACCACAGGAATTTCCCATTGGTCAAACCCGGTGTTCGTTGAATGGACTGCCACAATGCCATCAGGATCGGCATCTGCACCAGCATCGGCAGACAGCCGGCGTAAGGATTCACACCATTTTCAGCATAGAGCCGTTGTTGTTCGTCGCGCAGGCGTTGTTGTGTCTCTGCATCCCGGGAAGCATATTTCTGCTGCAGCTCTTTTAATTGCGGCTGGAGCTCCTGGGTCTTGCGCATGCTCTTGTTTTGAAAGTGCATCAGCGGCAACAGGATTATCCGGATAATCAAGGTGAATAAGATGATCCCAATCCCGGCATTGCCGAATGACAGTGCTTTGATGGCCTGGGCAAAGTTATAAACGATGTACCGATCCCAAAATCCGGTACTGTTTGCATTGACCTCTCCGGTTCCGCAGGCGGACAAAACGAAGACCATAGCCAACATTCCCGCCAGCAAAAGAATGCGTTTTTTGTTTTTCACTGGACAAAAATCCCTTCTACTTATGAATTGAATCGATTATTTTTGCGAGTTTCAAGACGTGGGTCAGATTGCTCATGACTTCTTTTGAGCCACAATCTCTCACAGATGGTCGCGCAATCACGATAAAGTCGATTTCCGGATCGATCTGATCTTTCAATGCAAACAGGCTGGCCCGCAGCATCCGTTTGACCCGGTTGCGCTCCACAGCGTTTCCCACCTTTTTACCGACAGACAGTCCCACACGAAAATGGGCTTGTCCCGGTTTTGCCAAGCGGTAGACCACAAACTTCCGGTTGGCGCAGGATTCGCCTTTTTTGAATACCTTTTGAAAATCCCGCTCTGATTTGACGCGATAAGCCTTTCTCATGGTGATCCTTCATTTCTTCTAAAATCGTTTACTCACTTTCCAATAATACCATAGAAGCGCCTCGAACTTCACCTTAAAAATAAAAATCCCGGCTGGAGTTGGGCTCTCATCACAAAAATTGCAAAGCACAGGCAACTTACTCGGACATTTGTCAAAAAACTGCGGCACTTACGGTACTGTAGCCGCTCGCCGGCTTTAGGCACTGTCTGAAAACTCCAACAACCGCTATTCCGGCTCCCTTTCACCGCACTCAATGTCCCAAAGGTGCAGCTTTCGCCTCACATAAGCTGCGTTTTACTCCTTGATTACGGTCGGGTACTCATAAAGCTGAATTTCAGCGGCGTTTTCAGGCATCCTTAAGCAGCGTTCAGAAAATCAGCGATACAAGACGTACTACTTTTGCGACCACGGAAATTTTGGGCAAAAAAAAACCACTGGACCCCAGTGGCTTAAGCAGATAAGACTTTACGTCCTTTAAGACGACGTGAAGCTAACACGCGACGTCCGTTTTTAGTGCTCATACGTTTACGGAAACCGTGAACTTTTTGGCGTTTGCGTTTGTTTGGTTGATAAGTTCTTTTCATTATTGTCCACCTCCAAGAGAGTCATTGTTCTATCACTACAGACATACTTTGATAGTATAACGAGTCTACCGGACATTTGTCAATAAATTTTTCCAACTGAACAAAAACAGCCTGAGCCCATTTGAGAGTTTTCCACAGAAATAAGCTTGGCTGAGGTGCTGCCGGCGATTAGTGAATCTCAAAAACTTATCCACATGTTACAAATTACTGCCTGTGCATATCTGTGGATAACGATTTTGTGAAATTTTTAAAACACACAGAGTTTTTCCGGTGTTTTCCACAAATACCCAGACTGTAAATAACTTATCAACAGAATGATATTTTTTTGTGGATAATTGTTTTTAACATCGATATATCAGCCAGATTTTCGCCCACTCCATTGTGGATTTCTTTTGTTTTCCATTTTACTATCCACAGATTTTTTTGCGTTGTTGATAACTTTTTACGCTCTTGTGTACGCTCTTTTCCACAGACCCTTTTTCTTGTGGAAACTTTTGTTCTCACTTTTTCTTCGCCGGTTTTTTAGCTGAATCTGTGGAAAACTTTCGGCGAACGTGCTAAATTAGGGGTACACTTAAAAAAGACTTAAGGGACTCGATCCGAACGCTGCGGGAGCTGTGCTTCCCCCAGTCTGTCGGCTCGTGAGCTTTGGTGCCGCCAAAACTCGCAGTTCCTGTTTTTCTTTTGTTGAAAAACATGCTGAAACACTTGATCAGCAGACATGTAACACCGAAACCACTATTTTATTTCTATAAAGGAGGACAGCCATGTCGACTCTTGAGACGGTTTGGCCGAAGATACTGGAGGGGTTGCAGCATGACCTCAGCGAGACCAGTTACAATACTTGGGTCCATCCGGTGATCCCTCTTTCGCTGAAAAACGATCAGCTTCTCATCCAGGTCCCCAGTCCGATCCATAAAAACTACTGGGAACGCAATATCATGACCAAGTTTTTGGAAAACAGCTACCGGCTGTTTGAGCGGGAGATCATCCCCGAACTGGTCGTTGAAGGAGATGAATCGCTGGCAGCCGCGCCTCTCAAACCGCCTGCTGCCGAAGTTGTCGAAGAGGATGCCACAAACTCGGTTTTGAATCCCAAATACACCTTTGACACTTTTGTTATCGGGAAAGGCAACCAGATGGCCCATGCTGCAGCGCTGGTTGTGGCTGAAGAACCCGGATCCATCTATAATCCGCTGTTCTTTTACGGCGGCGTCGGACTTGGGAAAACTCACTTGATGCACGCTATCGGTCATCAGCTGTTAACCAATAACCCTAAAGCCAAGATCAAATACGTCAGCAGCGAAAACTTCACCAATGACTTTATTACTTCCATCAAAAACAATGAGATGGACAAGTTTCGGCAGGAATACCGCAGTGTTGATCTGCTTTTAGTAGACGACATCCAGTTTTTAGAAAACAAAGTCGAGACCCAGAATGAGTTCTTCTATACCTTTGAAGAACTCTACAAAAACAACAAACAGATCGTGCTCACCAGTGACCGGCTGCCTTCTGAGATCCCAACATTGCCGGAACGACTGGTTTCCCGCTTTGCCTGGGGGTTATCTGTCGACATCACACCTCCGGATCTGGAGACACGGATCGCCATTCTGCGAAAAAAAGCTGAGGCTGAACGGCTGGAGATCCCTGACGATACCCTCAGTTACATCGCCGGCCAAATCGATTCCAATATCCGTGAGCTGGAAGGTGCCTTGGTAAGAGTTCAAGCTTTCGCTACCATGAACAATGCCGACATCACCACCAGTCTGGCGGCTGAATCTCTGAAAGCCCTGAAGAGCGGCAGCGGAACAGCCCAGTTGTCGATTGCCCAGATCCAGGAAGAAGTGGCAAAGTATTACCACATTTCCGTTAAGGATCTCAAAGGCAAAAAACGCGTCAAAAGCATCGTCGTCCCTCGCCAGATTGCTATGTACCTGTCACGGGAACTGACGGACAATTCACTGCCTAAAATCGGTGCGGATTTCGGAGGGAAAGACCACACGACCGTGATCCACGCCCATGAAAAGATCCAGCAGTTGATGCAGACAGACGCTGCCACCCAAAATGAAGTGGCAGAGATCAAAAATCTCCTCTTCAATTAATTTGAATTGAATCTGAAAACCCTGGTCAGCTGAGATTTCTGCGGACCTGCCGGAAGCAGGGAGTAACGTCTGCATATAAGGACCAAAAAAGGGCTGTGGATAACATTCCAGAAAATGCGAAATTCATCCACAACTTATCCACAGTGGAAAACTTTGTTGCAACACTGCTTTATCCGAGTTATCCACCGTTTGAACAGAGCCTACTGCTTCTATTACTTTTTATCTTTAAATCAACTAAAGTCATTAAGCATAAGACTTTCCTGCGGAGGCTTGCAGCCGACTGCTACTTCGGAAGTCGGTAGTTCATTTTCCCACCCCCCTGCTTATTGACATTTGAGACACTAAGTAAAAATTCGTTGACCATTACTAACAAAGGAGTGTTCCCCAACATGAAAGTTACCCTTAACCGATCCATATTTATTCAAGAATTGGCAACCGTGCAGCGGGCCATTTCAAGTAAGACTACCATTCCGATTTTGACCGGTGTCAAAATCGAACTGAAAGACAGCGGGCTGACCATGACCGGCAGCAACGCCGATATCTCTATCGAAACCTTTTTGGAAAGCAGTAACGAAAAAGCTCAAATGCAGATCGAATCCACCGGGGCGATCGTTTTACAGGCGCGCTTCTTTTCTGAAATCGTTCGTAAGCTGCCGGAAGAGACCTTCACCATGGAAGTCATGGAAAATAATCAAGTAGCCATTACTTCCGGGAAAGCCAACTTCATCGTGAACGGTCTGGATCCCGATAATTACCCGCATCTGCCCATCGTAGAGCGGCGCAACCAAATGAAACTTTCGGTCCAAATGCTGAATCAGCTGGTTAACGAGACTGTTTTTGCGGTCTCCGCACATGAAAGTCGACCGATTTTGACCGGTGTCCACTTCGTTTTGGAAAATCAAAAGCTGCTGGCAGTGGCGACCGATTCCCACCGACTCAGTCAGCGGGTTATCCCTATCGAAAGTGAAGCCAGCGAATTCAATATCGTGATTCCCGGTAAGAGCTTGATTGAGCTGTCCCGTTCACTGGCAGATGATGAAGAAGAAGTCGAAATCAGCATCATGGAAAATCAGGTCCTCTTCAAAACCAAGAACATGCTGTTTTATTCTCGTTTATTGGAGGGAAATTACCCGGACACAAACCGGCTGATCCCTACCAGCTTCAATACTGAGATCGAATTTGGCGTACGGGATTTTCTGGCCGCAATCGAACGCGCGTCTTTGTTGTCCCATGAAGGCCGCAATAACATCGTCCGCCTGTCCATTTCCGATGACAGTGTGGTGTTGTACGGTAATTCTCCGGAAGTCGGGAAAGTCGAAGAAGCTCTGAACTATGAAAAAGTCACCGGCGAACCACTGAATATCTCTTTCAACCCGGACTATATGAAAGCGGCGCTGCGGGCATTTGGCGATATGAGTATCACCATCAAATTCATCTCTCCGATCCGTCCGTTCACCCTGGAACCGACAGAAGGCCAAGGGGAGTTCATCCAACTGATCACCCCAGTGCGTACCAACTAAAAGAACCCGCTCATTTTTACGGGAAAAAGATAACAACAAAGGATCTTGATTCGGATTCTCTCAAAAAAACGGCAGTACTCCTCGGAGGCTGCCGTTTTTGTATGTTTTTTATGGTGATCTGCTGCGAAAATCAGCTGGTGGGATCAGATTAGGCATGGTGGAATCAAAAAGTAACGCACAACTGATGTGATGACAAAGCTGCACGTATCCGATAGAGCTTGCGCCGTAAGGAGCTAAAACAGCTGTTGCTGCCGGTTTCAGATACCTTCTGACACAGCTCGAGAAACTGTCCTTCTTTTACCCGCCCTGACAGTTTTCATGAAAGTCTAAAATAGAATTCGGGAAATAGGAAAAAATCGGAATCTCGCCGAAAAGGTCCTTAAAATCGATTTTCAGCGATTTTTTTGTCAAAGGATATTTTTTATCGAAAATATGCAAGTCTTCTGAGAGGGAAAAATATCAGGAGAAATTTGTTTTTCCCCTTGAAAAAAGGTATAATAAGGGTATCTGTTTTATGGTGTTTAGAGTGAAACGAGGGCTGAAAATGAAAGAAAAGATCTATCTGGATGAAACCAGCGAATATATGACACTGGGGCAGGTCCTAAAAGAGGTCAACGTCATCTCCAGTGGCGGTCAAGCCAAGTGGTATTTGGCAGAGACGACGGTGATGGTGGACGGTGAGCCGGAAAACCGGCGAGGCCGCAAGCTGTATCCTGGGATGATGATCGAGATACCTGATGAAGGTACTTTTTTTATGGCAAAAAAGGATCCAAAAGATGCGGCTGAATGACCTCTACCTGCGGAATTTCCGCAATTACGAGGAGTTGTCTTTGACCTTCGACAAGAACATCACTATTTTTCTGGGAGAAAATGCCCAGGGAAAAACCAACGTCCTGGAAAGCATCTATGTGCTGGCCATGACCCGCAGCCACCGTACAGCCAACGAGCAGGAGCTGATCCGGTTTGAGCAGGATCAGGCCTACCTCAAAGGTAATCTGGCTAAGCGGGGCGGGACAGTGCCTTTGGAGATCACATTAACCAAAAAAGGCCGCAAGACCAAGGTGAACCACATCGAGCAAAAAAAACTTTCCAGCTATGTGGGTCAGATGAATGTGATCCTATTTGCTCCGGAAGACCTCTCGCTGGTAAAGGGAACCCCTCAGATCCGGCGGAAATTTCTGGATATGGAGATTGGGCAGATTGATCCCATCTATCTGTATGATCTGGTGCAGTACCAAGGGGTTTTGAAGCAGCGTAACCAATACCTCAAGCAGACAGCCGGCGACAAGAAGCCGGATCCCGTTTATCTGGAGATCTTGGATGAGCAGCTGGTGTCCTTCGGGGCCAAGGTTTTATTTGCCCGGCAGCGTTTTGTAAAGCGGCTGGAATATTGGGCTAATGCTCTGCATCAGAAGATCAGCCGCGAGAAGGAACATTTGACTTTGAGTTATGTTTCTTCCATTCCTTTTGCAGAAGGAGCTGATCTGGCTACGGTCAGTGATGCTTTTTCGGCGGCCCTGCTGAAAACTCGTGACAAAGAACGCTTTCGCATGAGCACTCAAGTTGGACCGCATCGGGATGATCTCAGTTTTGCCATCAATGGCAAGGATGTCCAGACGTACGGCTCCCAAGGCCAGCAGCGGACCACTGCACTGAGTGTCAAGCTGGCAGAGATCGATCTGATGAAAGAAGAGACCGGGGAGTTTCCAATCCTGCTTTTGGATGATGTCATGAGTGAACTGGACGATTCCCGGCAGCTCCATCTTTTGGAGACCATCGAAGGCAAGGTCCAGACCTTTTTGACCACCACTACCTTGGAGCACGTCAAAAACAAGATGACCGTCGAACCGGCCATCTATTATGTGACACAAGGCCATATCACCAAAGAAACAGCCTCAACGGATCCTGCTTGAGATCCGGCTTTATTGTAGATAAAACGTCCTGGGCAGCAAGAGCGCTGCGCGGGTTTTCCTGATTCGGCACCAGGCTTGACAGTTTCGTGTACCAAGAACCGATCCTGTCTAGCGCCAGCCCGCTTTTCGTGGTCTGGTCGCTGCCCGTCAGACAGAAAGGAGCTTTTCGTTAATGACAGAAGAAGAAAAGAGCAAACAGGAACTTGCCAAGGCCTATGATGCCAGCCAGATCCAGGTTTTGGAAGGCTTGGAAGCGGTCCGTAAGCGTCCTGGTATGTATATCGGTTCCACCAGCGGCGAAGGTCTCCATCATTTGGTTTGGGAGATCGTCGACAACTCGATCGATGAAGCATTGGCCGGTTTTGCTACCAAGATCGAAGTGATCGTGGAACCGGACAATAGTATCACAGTCGTCGATGACGGTCGGGGGATTCCGGTAGATATCCAAGCCAAGACCGGGCGGCCGGCGGTTGAAACGGTTTTTACGGTTCTGCATGCCGGTGGTAAATTCGGCGGTGGCGGATATAAAGTTTCCGGGGGCCTGCATGGCGTGGGTTCATCTGTTGTTAATGCGCTTTCTACCAGCTTAGATGTCAAGGTCTACAAAGACGGCAAAATCTATTACCAGGAATACCGCCGCGGTGCAGTCGTCGATGATCTGAAAGTCATCGGTGAAACAGAACTTCACGGGACCACCGTTCACTTTATTCCCGATCCGGAAATCTTTACCGAGACCGTGGAATTCAACTTTGACAAATTGTCGACGCGGGTACGAGAGCTGGCCTTTTTGAATCGCGGCCTGCGAATCTCGATTGAAGATCGCCGCAGTGAAGAGCCGGTCCTGAGAGAATACCATTACGAAGGCGGGATCAAGAGCTACGTTGAGCATTTGAACAAAAGCAAAGAGGTACTCTTTCCGGAACCGATCTATTTAGAAGACGAGCAGCAGGATATCGCTGTGGAAGTATCCATGCAATACACCAACAGCTACCACACCAATATCCTGAGTTTTGCCAACAATATCCATACCTATGAAGGCGGGACCCATGAATCCGGCTTTAAAACCGCTCTGACCCGGGTAATCAACGACTACGCCCGTCGTCAAAAGCTGATGAAAGAAAACGACGAGAACCTCTCCGGTGAGGATGTGCGGGAAGGTTTGACAGCAGTCATTTCCATCAAGCATCCGGACCCGCAGTTTGAAGGCCAAACCAAGACTAAACTGGGAAATTCAGAAGTGCGGACAGTCGTCGATCGTCTGTTTTCAGAACACTTTATGAAATTCTTGATGGAAAATCCGACAGTCGGTCGTCAAATCATCGACAAGGGGATCATCGCTTCCAAAGCTCGGATGGCCGCCAAACGGGCCCGTGAGATGACTCGCCGCAAAGGAGCATTGGAGATCAGCAATCTGCCCGGAAAGTTGGCGGACTGTTCTTCAAACGATCCGGAAAAATGCGAATTGTTCATCGTCGAAGGAGACTCAGCCGGCGGTTCTGCTAAACAAGGGCGTAACCGTGAATTTCAGGCGATTCTGCCAATCCGTGGGAAAATCTTGAACGTAGAAAAAGCGAGCATGGATAAGATTCTGGCCAATGAAGAAATCCGTTCCTTGTTCACTGCAATGGGAACCGGCTTCGGTGCTGATTTTGATGTTTCCAAAGCCCGCTATCATAAGCTGGTTATCATGACCGATGCCGATGTCGATGGCGCCCATATTCGGACCCTGCTTTTGACTCTGTTTTATCGTTATATGCGTCCAATCGTCGAAGCCGGCTACGTTTATATCGCTCAGCCGCCTTTGTATGGGGTCAAACAAGGAAAAAATATCACGTATATCCAACCGGGCAAAGATGCCGAAGAACGTCTGCAGGCCACTATGAATGCCCTGCCGGCTACACCGAAACCAAGTATTCAGCGTTACAAAGGGTTGGGTGAAATGGACGACCATCAATTGTGGGAGACCACGATGGATCCGGAAAACCGTCTGATGCTGCGGGTATCTGTTGATGATGCCATCGAAGCGGATCAGATTTTTGAAATGCTGATGGGCGACCGGGTGGAACCCCGCCGGAACTTTATCGAAGAAAATGCCCATTACGTCAAGAACTTAGACATTTAAGGAGGGAGAATGAACTGTGGAAGATCATAAAGAAAATATCCAAAACGTCAACCTGACCAGTGAAATGAAGACCTCCTTCATCGATTATGCGATGAGTGTCATCGTGGCGCGGGCCTTGCCGGATGTGCGGGACGGGCTGAAGCCGGTTCACCGCCGAATTCTGTACGGGATGAATGAATTGGGCGTGACCCCGGACAAGCCCCATAAGAAATCTGCCCGGATTGTCGGGGATGTCATGGGTAAATATCACCCCCACGGCGACAGTGCGATCTATGAGTCAATGGTGCGGATGGCGCAGCCTTTCAGCTACCGCTATATGCTGGTAGACGGCCACGGAAACTTTGGTTCAGTGGACGGTGACGGAGCCGCTGCGATGCGGTATACCGAAGCCCGCATGAGCAAACTGGCTATGGAAATGTTGCGGGATATCAATAAAAATACGGTTGATTTTGTCAGTAACTATGACGATTCTGAAAAAGAACCAGAAGTTTTGCCGGCGCGCTTTCCTAACCTGCTGGTGAACGGGACTACCGGGATCGCCGTCGGTATGGCCACCAATATCCCGCCTCATAATTTGCGGGAAGTCACTGCTGCTATTGAAATGATGATGGCTGATCCTGAGGTGACCACCAATGAATTGATGGAGGTTCTGCCGGGGCCGGACTTTCCTACCGGCGGTTTAGTCATGGGTAAATCCGGTATCCGCCGGGCTTACGAAACTGGTAAAGGATCAATTACTGTACGGGCAAAAGTGGAAATCACAGAAATGCCTAACGGAAAAGAGCGGATCCTGGTAACCGAACTGCCGTATATGGTGAATAAAGCCAAGCTGATCGAACGAATCTCCGAGCTGCACCGAGACAAGCGGATCGAAGGGATTACCGACCTGCGGGACGAATCTTCCCGCGAAGGCATGCGGATTGTTATCGATGTTCGGCGGGACGTCAGCGCCTCTGTTATTTTAAATAACTTATATAAAATGACCGCATTGCAGACATCTTTTGGCTTTAACATGCTGGCTATCGAAAAAGGGGTACCGAAGATTCTCAGCTTGAAACAGATTCTCGTGAACTACATCGAGCATCAGGAAGAAGTCATCACTCGCCGAACCCAATTTGACAAAGACAAGGCTGAAGCGCGGGCCCACATTTTGGAAGGTCTGCGGATCGCCTTGGATCACATTGATGAGATCATCGCGATCATTCGCGGATCCAATACCGATGATGAAGCGAAAAATACCATGATGGAACGCTTCAAACTCTCTGACCGCCAGGCACAAGCCATTTTGGATATGCGTTTGCGCCGTCTGACCGGGTTGGAACGGGACAAGATCGAAGCCGAATATCAGGAATTATTGAAACTCATTGAAGACTTGAAAGATATCTTGGCGCGTCCGGAACGGGTACGAGAAATCATCATTACTGAACTGAAAGACGTCGCTAATCGCTTTGGTGACAATCGTCGGACAGAACTTCTGGTAGGCGAAGTATTGAGTTTGGAAGATGAAGATTTGATTGAAGAAGACGAAGTAGTTATCACATTGACCAACAACGGCTACATCAAACGGGTAGCCAACAGCGAGTTTCGTGCGCAACGCCGCGGTGGCCGTGGTGTTCAGGGGATGGGTGTCCACGATGAAGACTTCGTGAAGACATTGGTCTCTTGTTCGACCCACGATACGCTCCTCTTCTTCACCAACATGGGGAAAGTCTACAAAGCAAAAGGCTACGAGATTCCTGAGTATGGCCGTGCAGCCAAAGGGATCCCGGTCATCAATCTGTTGGGGATCGATTCCAACGAGAAGATCCAAACGATTATCGCTGTCAATGGCGGCCCAGAATCCGGTCGTTACCTCTTCTTCACCACTCGATTAGGAATTGTCAAACGGACGTCAGTCGATGCCTTTTCTAACATTCGCAGCAACGGTTTGATTGCAATCGGGCTCAAAGACGGTGACGAACTGGTCAGCGTTCTGGAAACTGAGGGGGATTCGACGATTATCATCGGGACTCACAGCGGCTATTCTGTGACCTTTAAAGAAGAAGTTGTTCGAGATATGGGGCGAACGGCAGCCGGTGTACGGGGGATCCGTCTTCGTGATGAAGATTATGTCGTCGGTGTTGCCACCTTGAGTGATGATAAAGAAGTGTTGGTGATCACCGAAAACGGCTACGGTAAACGGACTTCCGGAGCGGAATATCCGATCAAGGGCCGTGGCGGTAAAGGGATCAAGACAGCCAACATCACTGCCAAAAATGGGCCATTAGCGGGCTTAACGACGGTGGATGGCACTGAAGATATCATGGTCATCACTGACAAAGGCGTCATTATCCGCTTCAACGTGGAAGGTGTCTCACAAACCGGACGAGCAACGCTGGGAGTTCGCTTAATGCGGATGGAAGACGATGCAAAAGTCGTTACCATGGCGGTCATCGAACCGGAAGAAGCCGAAGAACAAGCGGCTGAAGTGATTGAAACACCAGAAACACCAGAGCAAGATGTATAAGATCATTAATTAAAAAGGCACTGATACCGTTTCAGATACGGTGTCAGTGCCTTTTTTATCGGAAATAGCTAGTGAAAAAATGACGATTGGGAACGAACTCTGCGTGACGTAACGGGGTTTTCTTGGAAAGTCAGCCAAGATAATCAGAAACCATAATGAGATCCATTTGTTACCTCTTGTCAAAGAGCTGCTATGGAAAACTTTTTGTGTAGGAAAAAATCTTGCAACTACGAATTGTGGAAAAAATCGTGGTTGAGATGAAACTTTTCCACTGTGGATAACTTTATGCGAAGCCCCAATTTCAAAGAGGCGCGCACTACGGAGGGTAACAATTCTACAAAAGGTTAGAGTGTGGTTAAAAACGCCAGTGGCAGATATTTTGGTCCTTTCAGCGCAATCTGCGTCGTAAATACCAAATTTGTACACATAAGCTGCACCTTTACACCTTGATTTCGGCAGGTCCGCAAAAAAATTGGATTCCTCCGAAGTTTGCAAATACGCTTAAAGTGGAGGAGCGAAACAATCAGTAGTGCGTAGAATGCACGATTGGTAAGAAGATATTTATCTGTTCGGAAAATCGACTTTTTTTTGACAGATCTCTCTAGAAACGGAAAGCCACCCGTGCGGAATCCCGTCTCGGTTTGCGTAATTATTGTTGGAGGAGTCGGGATGGTTGAACCCGCCCTCCTGTCAATTACCTGGCAGCTTTTATTCTAGAAGCAGTCAATAAAAAGCTTGATTTATCGGAAGATTTCCTGTATACTTTTACTTTGTGAGTAGTCTGAAAAGACAGCTCTCTCTGCTCTCAGGCAAGCTGAGGGCCAAAGTCCATAGGGAGGTGAAAATCAATGGAAAACACGAAATATGAAGTTACGTACATCATTCGTCCAAACATTGATGAGGAAGCAAAAGCTGCTTTGATCGAACGTTTCGATGCAATCTTGAAAGACAACGGTGCTGAAGTCGTTGAATCTAAAGATTGGGAAAAACGCCGCTTAGCGTATGAAATGAACGGATTCCGTGAAGGTATCTACCACATCGTCAAAGTTACTTCTCCATCAGATGCTGCTGCGATCAACGAATTTGACCGTTTGGCAAAAATCAACGACGATATTCTTCGTCACATGATTATCAAGGAAGAAGCATAATTCATCCGAAATGTTTCACGTGAAACATTTTTGACGATGAGGAGAGGAGCGTGAACGTTTTGATTAACAATGTCGTCTTAGTCGGTCGTCTGACCAAAGATCCCGAATTACGATTTACCGGTAATGGAGCTGCTGTTGCAACTTTCACATTGGCTGTCAATCGTAATTTCACCAACCAAAACGGTGATCGGGAAGCTGATTTCATCAATTGTGTGATTTGGCGCAAACCCGCTGAAACATTAGCAAATTATGCCAAAAAAGGTACTTTGCTGGGTGTGACCGGGCGGATCCAAACGCGTAATTATGAAAATCAACAAGGTCAACGTGTTTATGTTACTGAAGTTGTAGCCGATAACTTCCAATTGTTGGAGTCTCGTCAACAATCTGAGCAGCGTCAACAATCCGGTGGTGGTTATAACAACAACAGTAATGCTGGCAACTTTGGTTCATCCAACAGTTACAGCGGCGGACAAACCACTGGCAACTCATTCGATCAAAATCAAAACCAATCTTCTCAACCATTCAACGGGATGCCGAATTTCGATCGGGATACTGCTGATCCATTCAGCAATTCCGGAACGTCTATCGACATTTCCGACGATGATCTACCATTTTAACAGGTAAATTGACAGGAGGGAATTTAAATGGCACAACAACGTAGAGGCGGACGTAAACGTCGTAAAGTTGACTATATCGCAGCTAACCATATCGAATACATCGATTACAAAGATGTTGAATTGCTTAAACGCTTCATCAGCGAACGTGGGAAAATCTTGCCACGTCGTGTAACTGGTACCGGCGCGAAAAACCAACGTAAATTGACTATCGCTATCAAACGGGCTCGGATCATGGGTCTGTTGCCGTTCGTAGGCGAAGAATAAGATGTAATTAAGCTTTCGATGATCTGCACTCGCAGTTCATCGAAAGCTTTTTTGTTTCACGTGAAACATTTGGAGTTTCCGCTGAAAGTGATACAAACAGCGCTGTATCGCTAAAATTCAGCTGTTATGATAAAATGGAAGTATCGGACAGAGCTGTATACTGTGGAAATTAAAGTGCTTTCAGTATGATTGCAGAAGTTCGAGAACTATTTTGTTGGGAAAGGAGCAGCGGATGAACCAGAAACGTTTTATTCAAATACTGGTCTTGATCACGGTGATTCAGATTCTGTGTATCTTGTTGATTCCGTGGCGCTGGCTGCTGGTAGTGTTGGCGGTGGCGGCAGCTGTGTGTATCTACGGGTTGTATCAGGAAGTCCGACGCTTTTTGCAGATGAGTGAAAAGGAACGGCTCAATCAGGCAGCCGTTCTGGCAGAAACAAATTCGGAATATCTTTCGAAGCAGGCCCCCTATCCGTTATATATGTTTGATGAGCAAAAACAGATCACCTGGTTGAATGATAAAGCAATCGCCTTACAGGAAAAGTATGGCGACCAACTGTGGGAAGCACAATTAAGACCGGCGATTGAAGCCCGGAAGGATAACGGACTGATCACCATGAAGGATGCCACTCTTCGTTATCGTATCGATTTTGAAAAAGGAATCATCTTCATCGAGAATATCTCTCAGGAAGTTTCTGCAATTCAGCGGCAGCGGGAGCAGCAGGCAGCGATCGGATTTATCTCTATTGACAACTACGATGATGTTATCGATCAGATGGATGATAAAGAAGTGTCCTATCTGAATTCCTTTGTGACCACGTTTATTTCTGATTGGGGAGACGAATATCAGATCTATTACAAACGATTAAATGCCGAGCGTTATTTTTTCACTGCGCGGCTGGAAGATATTATTCGTATGGAGCAGGATAATTTTTCTATCGTGGAACGCTTGCGAAAAGCGGCTGAAGATCAGAACTTTGCGTTGACCATCAGTATGGGGATTGCTTATGGAGACGATACTCTTGAAAAAATCGGCGATACCGCCCAAAACAATCTGGATATTGCGTTGGTCCGAGGCGGTGATCAGGTGGTATTAAAAGATGTGGATGAAGCCGCCAAGCCGAAGTTTTACGGAGGAACGACCACCAGCACAGCAAAGAGAACGCGTGTTCGCTCGCGGGCGATGAGTACTGCACTGAAAAAAATCTTCCAAGAAACGAATCAGATCTTCGTGATGGGCCATCGTTTTCCGGATATGGATGCGATTGGTTCGGCGTTTGGTGTTTCCTGTCTGGCGGATTTTCAGGGGAAAGAAAGCTATGTAGTGATCAATGAGCGGGAGTTGATTCCCGATGTGGAACGCTGTCTCAGCGAGATTCATCAGCATCCGGAAATGGAGCAGAAGTTGATCACTGTTGAAAATGCGATGGCGCTGGTGCAGCCTGGCAGTCTGCTGGTAATGGTGGACTATCATAAGCCGTCTATGTCCATTTCACAGGCACTCTATGACAAATTTGAGCAGGTAGCAATCATCGACCATCATCGCAGAGGAGACGAATTTCCGTCGAAACCGTTGCTGACCTACATCGAATCATCTGCCTCCTCGGCTTCGGAACTGGTAGCCGAGCTGATCCAGTATGAAAGCCGTGCTGACAAGCAATTGGATAAATTCACCGCTACACTGCTTTTGGCAGGAATCTTCGTCGATACGAAGAATTTTGTGGTACGGACCAGTCCACGGACCTTCGATATTTCCAGCTACTTGAAATCAAGCGGTGCGAATACCGATCTGATCCAATACCTGCTCAGCTCTGATCTGACTTCTTTTTTGGAGATCAGCGAGCTGGTGGCCAAAAGCGAATTCATCACACCGAACATCGTGATGGCTTGCGGCGATGAGGGGAGGATCTATGACAATGTGACTGCGGCCAAAACGGCAGATACCCTGCTGTCTATGAACGGTGTGGAGGCGTCCTTTGTGCTGACCACCAGGAAGGATCATTTGGTGGCAATCAGCGCCCGCAGCTCCGGTAAGATCAATGTGCAGCTGGTGATGGAGGCGATGGGCGGCGGTGGTCATTTCACCAATGCGGCCACTCAGATCAAGGATAAAACACTACACGAAGTCAAAGAGATGCTTTATAATGAGGTACAGAACGTGTTAAAACAAGAGGGGGCACAATCATGAAAGTCATATTCTTACAAGATGTCAAAGGAAAAGGTAAAAAAGGGGAAGTCAAAGAAGTCCCGACTGGTTATGCACAAAATTTTTTACTAAAAAATAACTTAGCAAAAGAAGCGAATAAAGGAAATGTCGCTGTCCTCGAAGGTCAGAAAAAAGCCCAAGAGAAACATGATGCTGAGATTTTGAAAGAAGCACAAGAGCTGAAGAAGGTCTTGGAAAAAGAAGATACGGTTGTTGAATTGAAAGCCAAAGCCGGTGAAGACGGTCGTCTTTTCGGATCGATTCCTTCCAAACAGATTGCTGATGCGCTGCAAAAACAATACAAGGTGAAGATCGACAAACGAAAACTTGACTTGCCAAATCCGATCCGGACATTGGGCTACACCAAGGTGCCTGCAAAGCTCCATACCGATGTCACAGCGACATTGAATGTGCATGTTGTCGCAGAATAATGCTACCTGTACACGACGAGACCGATCTCTTTTTAGAGATCGGTTTTTTCGTGAAAAAATTTTGGGTTTCAAGTTGATATACCTGCCGGCTCTCCGGACTTTTGATCTCGCTTTAATAGGAAATAAATGTCGATGAGGGAGATGAAGCTTTTTGTTATTGTCAGCCCATCAAAATGGTAGAAAATGGCTGGAAAAGAGGTCGGAAAAAGGTCGCCACTTTACATAATCTTACATTTTGAAGCCTATCTGCTGCGTTGTATTCGAGAAGGAATTCTTGTAGAATAAGGAGACGAATCAGGAGGAAAAAGACCATGGATGAAGTTTGGCAGGATCGCATGCCCCCTCAGGATATACAGGCCGAGCAGGCAGTGCTGGGGGCAATCTTCCTCGATCCCGAGGAGATCAACAATGCGATGGAAGTCCTTGAGGCACCGGATTTTTATCAGCGTCGGCATCAGCTGATTTTTTCAGCGATGGTGGCGTTATTTGATCGAGGTGAAGCCATCGATGTGGTTACTCTCAAGGCAGAATTGGAAAAAGCAAATGGACTGGAAGATGTCGGCGGGATCAGTTATCTGGTGGAGCTCAGTCAGATCACTCCGTATGCCGGCAGTCTGTCCTTTTATGCGAAGATCGTTAAAGACAAATCCGTACTGCGGGCTCTGATCCACGCAGCCAACCAAATCGCCACCAGCGGGTTCCAGCAGGATGAGGATGTCTCGGCAATCGTGGAAAACGCAGAGCGGACGATTTTGGAAGTGGCTGAAAATCGCAATAGCGGTGGTTTCCAGGCAATTGAAGATGTCTTGCAGGAGACCTTTAAAAACATCGATTTGTTGGCCCAGTCAGATGAGACCATTACCGGGATTCCTACCGGTTATCCCGCATTGGACAAGATGACAGCCGGGTTGCAGGCGGGGGAGCTGATCATCTTAGCAGCTCGTCCGGCGGTGGGGAAGACAGCTTTTGCGCTGAATATTGCCCAAAATATCGGTACGAAAACTGATTCTTCTGTGGCTATATTCAGTCTGGAAATGGATTCGGAATCACTGGTCAAGCGGATGCTGTGTGCGGAAGGCTTGATCGATGCCGGCCATTTGAAAACCGGTCAGCTGACTGATGAAGAGTGGAGCAATCTGGTCATCGCAATGGGCAGTCTCTCCAAGGCTAGTGTTTTCATCAATGATACACCGGGGATCAAGGTTTCCGAGATTCGGGCGCAATGCCGCCGTCTGGCACAGGAAAAGCGCAATTTGGGCCT
This sequence comes from Enterococcaceae bacterium OF42-14pH9A, assembly GCA_027692465.1. Classification (GTDB taxonomy): domain Bacteria; phylum Bacillota; class Bacilli; order Lactobacillales; family Enterococcaceae; genus Enterococcus_C. The sequence goes on from JAQEYU010000001.1 coordinate 873,559, forward strand.
GATCCTGATTGACTACCTGCAGCTGATTGAAGGAACGGGACGGGAAAATCGCCAACAGGAAGTTTCCGAGATTTCCCGTCAGTTGAAAAAGCTGGCCAAAGAGTTGAAAGTACCGGTAATTGCACTATCGCAGCTTTCCCGTGGTGTGGAGCAGCGCCAGGACAAACGGCCGGTGATGAGTGATATTCGAGAATCCGGATCCATCGAGCAGGATGCCGATATCGTGGCGTTTTTGTATCGGGATGACTATTATCAGCGGGAGACAGATGATCCTGATGAAAATCCGGTGGATACTTCCAGAGAGAATATCATCGAAGTCATTATCGAAAAAAACCGGAGCGGCGCCCGGGGAACGGTGGAGCTGATGTTCATCAAAGAGTACAACAAGTTCACCTCAATCTCCTTTCGGGACGATGAGGTTCCACAATTCAGTTAGTGAAATTGACGGTCTGGAGACACGGGTTCTGATCGGAAACCGCAAAATGAGGATTCAGACCGACTTTGCTGCAAAAAGGCCACCGGAAAGTGGCCTTTTTGTGTTTTAGCTGTCGGAACAGCCAGAGGAGGCAACTATGAGAAGAGAAAAAAACAAAAAGTCGGCCCCCGGTCATTTCTCAGAGCAAAACCGGCGTCGGCGAAAACAGCGGCTGCTTTCAGGGACGCTGCTGCTGGCAATCAGCGTTGGTTTGCTGATGATCTCCCGTCAGGTGGCGGGCAGCGGCGAGTGGTATGCGCAAAATCTTTATCCTTATTTTCGGCGGATCGTCGGCGGCCTGAGTGGGCTTTTTCCCTTTTCAGTGGCAGAAGTCGGTCTGTACGGCGGTCTGGCGGCTTTGATCTGGCGGCTGGTCCAAAGTTTGCGATGCCGTATCAAAACAGGAGAACGAGGAGCAGTCTCTGCCTGGCTTGCCGGGGTCTGGCTGCTGGGGGCGCTGCTGCTGTTTTTCTATACTTTGGGCTGCGGGATCAATTATCAGCGGCGCTCTTTCGTTTCTTTGGCGGAAATGCCGCAGCAGAGTTATACGAAAGCAGAGTTGGCAAAGACTTGTCGTTGGCTGACGGATGCGGTCAATCAGACGGCGGCTCGAGTGCAACGGGATGAAGAGGGGCTGCTGCAAATCTCCGGGGATTACCGCGAGCTGGCGGCGGCAACGATGACGGCTGCCGGCAAGCGTTATGAAGCTTTGGCAGGAAAGTACCCGGCAGCAAAAGGACTGCTGGTGCCGGAGTTGTTGTCTTATCAGCAGTTGTCTGGGATTTATGCGCCTTTTACCGCCGAGGCGAATGTCAACAGCGCCATGCCGGCTTATGATCTGCCCTTCACTGCCTGCCACGAGCTGGCTCATTTTCAGGGCTTCATGTCGGAGGACGAAGCCAATTTCATTGCCTTTCTGGCTTGTCACGACGGGCCGTATCGGGAGTTTGCTTATAGTGGCGATCTGACAGCTTGGCAATATGCGATGAGCCGTTTACGGCGGGCCGATCCGACAGCTTACGAACAAGAGCGGGCACGACTGGTGCCGCAAGCCGAAGCAGATATTACTGCTGATGCGGAGTTTTGGCAGCAATATGAAGGAATCATCTCCGATTGGAATCAGCAGGTCAACGACAGTTATCTGAAGGCTCAGGGACAGTCGGCCGGTATTGCGACATACGGCGGTCTGACGGATCTGGTAGTGAATCATTATTTGAGGACACGGGAACAAAAGTAAGGGTGTCTTTGAAGTTCACCAAATGACTGATTGAAAGCAAAAACCGCCAGTAATGTTCGTGTTTTACTGTTTTAAGCTTGTTTGAAATTTGAATTATTCGAGAATTCATTGAAGAAAAGCCGTTTGACTGTTACAATAGTTCTGGATTTAATAAAATTAAATGAGGTGCTGATATGTCATCAGTAGTAGTTGTTGGAACACAATGGGGCGATGAAGGAAAAGGTAAAATCACGGATTTTTTGAGTGAAAATGCTGAAGTGATTGCCCGTTATCAAGGCGGAGACAATGCCGGCCACACCATCAAATTCGACGGCGTGACCTACAAGCTGCATTTGATCCCATCCGGTATCTTTTATAAAGAAAAAATCAGCGTAATCGGAAACGGCGTGGTAGTCAATCCGAAATCACTGGTGCAGGAATTGGCTTATTTGAAAGAACACAATGTCAATACGGACAATCTGCGAATCTCAGATCGGGCCCATGTCATTCTGCCCTACCATATCAAACTGGATCAGCTGCAAGAAGACGCAAAAGGCGACAACAAGATCGGTACTACCATCAAAGGGATCGGCCCGGCTTACATGGATAAAGCTGCTCGTGTGGGGATCCGTATCGCCGATTTATTGGATAAAGAAATCTTTGAAGAACGCCTGAAGATCAATCTGGAGGAAAAGAACCGTCAATTCGTGAAGATGTTCGATTCCGAAGCGATCGACTTTGACGATATTTTCGAAGAATATTATGCATACGGTCAACAGATCAAACAATATGTAACAGATACCTCTGTTATCTTGAATGATGCTTTGGATGCCGGCAAACGGGTCTTGTTTGAAGGCGCACAAGGGGTCATGTTGGATATCGATCAGGGCACTTATCCATTTGTAACCTCTTCGAATCCGGTAGCTGGTGGTGTGACCATCGGATCTGGTGTCGGACCTTCCAAGATTAATAAAGTTGTGGGTGTCTGCAAAGCCTATACTTCTCGTGTAGGGGATGGTCCTTTTCCGACAGAATTGTTTGATGAAGTGGGCAATCAGATTCGTGAAGTCGGTCGGGAATACGGTACAACTACGGGACGGCCTCGTCGTGTCGGCTGGTTTGATACGGTAGTAATGCGTCATTCCAAACGCGTTTCCGGGATCACCAATCTGTGTCTGAACTCCATCGACGTTTTGAGCGGCTTGGAAACAGTCAAAATCTGTACCGCTTACGAATTGGACGGTGAATTGATTTATCATTACCCGGCTAGCTTGAAGGAATTAAACCGCTGCAAACCGGTCTATGAAGAGCTTCCAGGCTGGACAGAAGATATCACCCAGTGCAAAACTTTGGCAGAATTGCCGGAAAATGCCCGCAACTATGTTCGCCGTGTGTCTGAATTGGTCGGCGTACGCATCTCGACGTTTTCAGTAGGGCCTGACCGGAACCAAACCAATATTTTGGAAAGCGTCTGGGCACAAATCTAAGCTGATCACGCTAATTACTAAGTAAAGTAACGAAACCGCCGGCAAACTGTCGACGGTTTTTTTGGACAATCTTGAAGCGGAGTATCGTTAGGTCGTTAGTGCCTGTATGGTGGCGATACATCCAAAGATGGCGGTAATATGTTGTGAAATTTGAGGAGATTGAACTTGAATGGTTTGCTGACGAGTATGAGGAGACAGCAGGAGGCGAGCAAGAAAAAGAACTGGTTCTGTTATTAATTAACTGATAAAATGAGGCAGAAAAATCACCGTTGCCGGATTTACCGGCAGTGTGCTATGTGGGATAAAGACTCGGAGGATTTGGATATGCCAAAGACATCTTTGAAACAAAAAATCATTGCTGAAAGCCGTCGTTTAGGTATCGATAAGATCGGCTTTGCTTCGGCTGCGCCCTTTTATGAGTTGGAAGAACCTTTGCAAAAACAGCGGGAGAAAGGGTACAATTCCGGTTTTGAGCATCAGAACATTCCCGAACGAATCTATCCGGAGCTGACTTTTGAGGGGCCGAAATCGATTATTGCTATAGCCTTGGCTTATCCTACCAAGATCCATGAAGAAGTCCCGAAAGATGAAAAGCGGGGGATGTTTGCCCGAGCATCGTGGGGGACGGATTATCACTTTATTTTGGAAGATCGGATGAATAAGCTGATTGCATTCATCAAGATTGAAGCAGCTCAGTTGGAGGAAGCTTCCGGTTGGCGTTTTGCACCGCAAGTGGATACCGGAGAACTGGTAGATGTGGCGGTTGCCCAACGAGCCGGGCTGGGGTTTATCGGGCGTAATGGTCTGTTGATTACCGAGGAATACGGTTCATTTGTTTATTTAGGCGAAATCGTCACCAACATTGATTTTGAGACTGATGAACCGGTCCCCTTCGGTTGCGGCGAGTGCACGCGCTGCATCAAGGCTTGTCCGACGACGGCGCTTTTGGGGGACGGCAGTATGAATGCCAAGCGCTGTCTTTCCTATCAGACTCAAACCAAAGGCATGATGCCGGAAGAATACCGCAAGAAGATTCGCAATGTAATTTATGGCTGTGATATCTGTCAGATGGTGTGCCCATACAACAAAGACAAGGATTTTCACTTCCATCCGGAAATGGAGCCGACAGTCGATGAAGTCTATCCGAAACTGCAGCCGCTGTTGACGATCACCAATAAAAAGTTCAAGGAACGTTTCGGTCATCTGGCCGGTTCCTGGCGGGGGAAAAAGCCGATCCAAAGAAATGCTGTCATCGCATTGGCCAACGGGGGCGATCGCGAGTCTTTGCCGTTATTGTGGCAGCTGGTGCAGGAGGATTCGCGACCGGTAATCCGAGGTACTGCCGTTTGGAGCATCAGCCGGCTGGGCGTGAAACAACCGGAACTTTGGTTGACGCGACTAAAAGAAAAGCAGCGACAAGAGACGGATCCGGAAGTTTTGACAGAATTGACGAAAGCAATCATTAAATTACAGGAAAAGGCCGACAAAAGTCAGTTTTAATCGTTTGTCAGAGTGCTTTATGGTACACTTGTACCAGAAAAAGAAGGAGGTTATGGGATGTTTCAGATCGTGACCGATTCATGTTGTGATTTACCTTATCAACTTTTGGAGGCGCACAAGATCGCTTTTATTCCCATGATCGTGGAGATCGACGGTCAGGAATACTATGATGATTTGGGCAAAACCTTCGACTATGACAAGTTTTTGCAAAACCTCAGAGACAAACAGCAGCCCAGCACATCTCAGATCAACGTGGGGCGCTATATCGAATTTTTCAAACCTTACTGTGAAAAGCAGGAACCAATCTTGTACTTGTGCTTTACGTCAGGCATGAGCGGTTCTTACAATAGTGCCCTGCAAGCTGTCAGCATCCTGAAAGAAGACTATCCGGAGGCTGAGATCGAAGTGGTGGATACTTTGAATGCCAGTCTTGGTGAAGGAGTTCTGGTCTTGGGAGCTGCTCAGCAACAGGAAGCTGGCGCCGATATAAACCAGGTGCGCCGTTGGGTAGACGACCATAAATTGAAAGTCCAGTCCTGGGTAACTGTAGACGACCTCAGCCATTTGTATCGCGGCGGACGTTTGTCTCGTTCTCAAGCGGCAATGGGCGGTTTGCTGAATATCAAACCGATTATCCATGTCGATCAAAAGGGTACCCTGCAAAACGTCGGCAAAGTCCGAGGTCGTAACAAAGCCCTGCAGAAAATCGTGGACGAATCAGTGGCCAATCTGACTTCAACAAAAGATCAGCTGGTTTACGTGGCTTATTCCGAAGACCGGGAGGCAGCTGAAAAAGTTCTGGACATGATGAAAGAAAAGATCACTGTGACCGAAAGTGCCATCTATCCTTTGGGGCCGACGATTGCCAGTCATACCGGGTTGGGGTGTGTCGCAGTCTTTACTTTCGGCAAGGAACGTACGGAATGATTCGCAGATGAACTACTAAAAAAGTCCTGCAAAAATGCGTTGTCACGCACTTTGCAGGACTTTTTGTGTGGAACCGGCCGGCTGTGGCCTGTTTTAATCAGTGATTTCCGGCTATGACAAAACAAGCAACTCAGGACAGCTGTCGATTATCGACTGCCGGTTTATCAATGGTGGACAGACCGCAAAAATTTTTCTGGCGTATCAGTGTGTTGCTTCGTGGTAGGCTTCATCCCGTCTGACCGGCTGGCCGCTCCAGATTTTTTTAGCGCTCCAATCGGCAGCGGGATCGGACCAGAAAGCTGTATTTTCCGACAATCCCAGGGGCAGCATCACTTCCAGACACAGATAACAGCTCCCCACATTGATATAAGGCTCTCCCATTTCCGGTTGCAAACCGTAAACGCCTACCGTCAAAAAGCCTGTTTCGTCAAAGGTGCTCTCGGCTGCCAAGACTCGTTTCATGACAGCGGTCAGCCCGCAACGGACCTGGGCCGGTGTGACTGCTTCCGGCAAAAAGCCTTGCAGGACTGCTTGAGCCAAGTGTTGAAAACAGCCAAAGCGATAGCACATGGAGCGGCCGTAAACCGGATAGGTGCCGTCTGCATTGATCAGCAGCTCCTGAAATTGGGCGAAACGCTCTGCTCGTGCCAGAACCTGATCGGCAAAGGCCAGGTCATAAGGTTTGGCATTGGTAGCGATGAGGGGATAGCGTTTCACCAGATCCACCAGCATCGGCTGGATCACGAAGCTGTTGTAGTAGTCATTGGTGAACTCCCGGCCATCCCCATAGAGACCGTCTCCGACATACCAGCTGTTCATTAAAGTATACGCATAGTCGATCCGCATCAGATCAAAGTCAGTGTCTCCCAATTGGTGCAGGCCTGCTTCCACCATAGCAGAAAATAAGATCCAGTTGTTGTCGTGGTGGATGATGTCACGGGATTGGCGCAATGCTCGGATCAGATTATTTTTGTCAGCTTCTTCCAAACGCCCAATCAACTGTTTCGGTGCTCGAATCAGGGCGTGGGCGAGAAACGCCGCATCTACTAAGGGCTGATCGCCGGCACCGCCGCTATTGCCGAAATAAAGCTTTTGCGGATTTTGCGGATCGGCGGCCTGCCGCAGCCCGGCCAATGCCAAGGTTCGAAATTCTTCCTGCAGACGGCGTTCTTCCTCATCAAAAACGGCCTCCAGTTCCAGCCAGGGGGCAATCCCCGCCAGACTGCGTCCGAACGCTTCCAAAGCTGCGGCTGGTTTCGGCGAATAACGCAGCATCTCCGTCCGCAGACGATTTTCGGCTGCGGCTTCCAAAACGGGGCGGGCGATTTTCTCCATATTCTGCAGCCAATAGGTACGAGTAGTCATATTGAAGTCTCCTTTTTTAGAAAAGCCGGGATCGGAAATTGACTGAAAAGGCTTTCCGTACTGCTTTCTTTATAGCACAATTTTAGGAAAAATTCTATTTTTATTTTAGTAAAAAAACATCCTCTCGCAGATTCAGCGGCTGCGAGAGGATGCTTTTTGTATATTTATGCAAAAATCTCGTTGACCCGTTTTTGGATGTCTTTGTTCTCCAAAAATTCGTCATAGGTGGTTTCAGCTCGATCCACGACGCCTTTGTCGGAAACAGCGATGATCCGGTTAGCCAACGTTTGGATAAACTGATGGTCATGGCTGGCAAACAGCAATGAGCCGGTAAATGACATCAGACCGTCATTCAATGCCGTGATGGATTCCAGATCCAAGTGATTGGTAGGATCATCGAGAACCAGTACATTGGCTTTTGACAGCATCATTTTTGAGAGCATACAGCGAACTTTTTCACCACCGGACAAGACGCGGACCGGTTTTAAGACTTCGTCACCGGAAAACAGCATCCGCCCCAGGAAACTGCGCAAGAAGGTGTTATCGTCTTCTTCTTTAGAAGCAAACTGCCGCAGCCAATCCAAAATCGTCAGATCGCTGTCGAAATCTTTGGTGGTATCTTTTGGCATGTAAGACTGGCTGGTAGTGACACCCCAACGGACAGTCCCGCTGTCAGGCGTGATTTCACCCATGATGACTTTGAACAAAGTCGTGGTTACGATATCGTTGTTGGCGATGAAAGCGACTTTATCATCTTTGTTCAATGTGAAGCTGATCTTATCCAGAATCTTTTTGCCATCAATCGTCACGCTGACGTCCTCGACCTGCAGGAGGTCATTACCGATTTCCCGCTCCGGCTTGAAGCCGACAAAAGGATAGCGGCGGGAAGAAGGCTGGATATCATCCAATGTGATTTTGTCCAACATTTTTTTACGAGAAGTCGCTTGTTTGGACTTGGAGGCATTGGCGGAGAAGCGGGCGATAAAGTCTTGGAGTTCTTTGATCTGTTCTTCTTTTTTAGCATTTTGCTGTGATTGCAGCTTTTGGGCCAATTGGGAAGATTCCAACCAGAAATCGTAGTTGCCGACATAGAGTTTGATTTTGCCGAAGTCCAAGTCGGCCATGTGGGTGCAGACTTTGTTCAGGAAATGGCGGTCATGGGAGACGACGATAACTGTATTTTCAAACTCGATCAAAAATTCTTCCAACCAGTTAATCGACTGAATATCCAGTCCGTTGGTCGGTTCGTCCAAAAGCAAAACATCCGGTTTGCCGAACAAGGCTTGCGCCAAGAGGACTTTGACTTTTTGGCCGGCTGTCAATTCTTTCATAGGTAGAAAGTGGAGGTCTTCAGAAATATTCAACCCTTGCAGCATAACGGCCGCTTCCGGTTCCGCTTCCCAACCGTTCAGTTCGGCAAATTCTCCTTCCAACTCGGCCGCTTTAATCCCGTCTTCATCGGAGAAATCTTCTTTCATATAAATGGCGTCTTTTTCTTTCATGACATCATAAAGACGTTTGTGGCCCATGATGACTGTTTCAATCACTGGGACGTCTTCGTAATCGAAGTGGTTCTGTTTCAAGACGGCCATCCGTTCGTCCGGACCCAAAGAGATGACACCGGTAGAAGGTTGGATCTCGCCGGAAAGGACTTTAAGAAAAGTTGATTTGCCGGCACCGTTTGCACCGATCAGGCCGTAACAATTTCCTGGTGTGAATTTGATATTGACATCGTCAAAAAGCTTACGGTCGGAAAAATGTAAGCTGACATCGCTGACTGTGATCAATTGTTTTCCCTCGTTTCTGTATGTTTTCGTGGCTGGACAGCTGGACATCCACTTCACCTTGACTATGAAGCAGCCAATGGAAGCGACGTCTTCGGTAGAATCTCGTCAACGGACCGGTGGTGATTTCTCGGTCGGGCCGTTGAAGCCTATCGGAGGTCAGAGCCTCCCAAGAAGCAGCAGCTGCCGGTGAGACGCATTTTCTAAAAAAGGCTCCTCCGGTTTCCCGCCGGAAGAACCATTATTTGCAATTTGCTCAACTCTTTGCATTATAGCCAGTTTGACGGGGACTTGCAAGACAGTCCGGCCCTTTTAGGGAAAACTAAAAACTTTGACCGCAAAAATACATCCATAAAAAAAGAAGATACTGTGGAATTGTGACCTATCTTTTGACGGTTTTCAAAGGGAAGCGTAAGGTTGAAGTATAGGAAATAACAAAAGTGACCTTCAGCTGCTGGTAGGAGTGCTGATAAAAGGCCACACTCTGAGCCGCAATTGTTTGGAGAAGCAGGCTTTTGGACAATGACACAATGAGAAAGAGAGGAGTATTTTTATGGAAACAAAAAGAGGTTTTGACTGGGGATCGTTGATTTTAGGTATTTTATTTGTAATTACAGCCCTTTTTTCTTTCAATGATCCGGTTGGCAATCTGGTGGCAATCGTCGTCGTCTTTGCAGTTTTTTCGATCTTGAAGGGAGTTTACGAACTGTTCATGCGCCGCAGCCTGAAAGAGCTCACCGGTTACAAGGCGACGATGCCGATCATTTTGGGGATCATCGATATTCTGATCGGGGTCTTCCTGCTTTTCAACATGAAAGCCGGCATTCTGGCGTTACCGTTTATTTTTGCTATCTGGTTTATCATCGATTCGATCTTCGGATTGTTCGGTTTGGATGTCGCACGCGCCCACAGCACCGGCTATTACTGGTTCTCCTTGATCATCAATATTCTGGGAATCATCGTGGGAATCATGTTGCTGTTCCATCCGCTGTCCTCGGCATTGACGCTGAGTTTTTTGGTAGGATTCTACTTCATGATGTTCGGAATCAGCGCCATCGTCTACGCTTTTCGTAATTAGGGTGTTTCTAAAAACTCTGGGGGAATCCGGATTTTTGCGGACTTTTTACCGAAACCAAGAAGTAAGGCGCAGCTTATATGGTGCATAGGTGAGCATTTACGGCGCAGATTGCGGTGAAAAGGATCAATATAGCTGCCACTGGCGTTTTCAAATACGCACTAATCAAAAATAGTTTATTAAAAGCCCTTCTTCAGCGGCCAAACTGCCGGTGGAGAGGGGCTTTTGTTTGTGTAGAAAGGTTTTTTTAGAATATTTTGTGTTCACTTAAAAGTCCTTATCAAGCAAAAGACTGCAGAGCATTTCCGGGTATACGCCATTCATTTATCCATTTAGAATTTTGCGGGCTTTTAAAATCCCTTCGTCTTTTGTTTCCTCCAAAACTATATAGCAATAAGGTTTCTTCTTGGAAACAATATCAAGAATTTCCTGATAGCGAATGATTCCGTCACCGAAGCAAACTGGACGGATTTGGTTATTTTCAATCACATAATCTTTCAAGTGGAGAGCGACGATCTTATCGCCATAAAGTTCAAAGGCCTCTGTAACTAAGGATACCATGCTTTCATGGGTAGCTGCTGTGACGAGATTAGTAGGATCCAAAATAATACCCAAAAAATCAGAGTTGACAGAATCGATTAGTTCTTTAGTACGATCGACTGAGTAAAGCGGGTGATTCAGACCGGCTTCAATAGCAACGATAGTGTTATATCTTTCACCGGATTTTACCAAGCGATTGACGACATGTACCAGGTCTTGAAAGACTTCATCCGTAAAGTTGGCTGTAGTATATCCTAATTCGGGAATAACTGAACCGGTTTCTGAAGCAACCATAGGGGCACCAAAATATTGTGCGTGGCGAAGGTAGCTTTCGAATTTTTTTAAAATCGATTCCCGTTCTTTCAAATCAGGATGAATCAGGTTGTTATAGCAGCTTAAAATCCCGATTTGAATGCCATTTCGGGCAAAAAGGTTTTTAAAGTAGGTTCCCATTCCAGGATTTAATGCTGGCCCGGAAGTGTCAATACCTGGAAGAGATACGTTCATTGCAAATTGAATATTGGAAATACCCGACGTTTTCATGAAGAGAGCCATCTCCTCTACACTAGCGGCTTTTGAGATATCATGACCTCGAATTGCCAGATTGTACATTACTTTCAGTCCCCTTTTTATAGATTTGTTATTTTTTTAGTTTCAATAAAGATTGAGAATCAGTTGTTGATGAAACAGTACACTATAATTTCAGGGTTCGTCAACGGCAGTAGATGTTGGTCAAAATAAATTTACTGTTTTTCGAAAGAAAGAAAAACAGTAAATAATCACTTGAAATCAGCAGATATATGCAAATAAATGCTGATTTTAAGCGATTTTTTTTCATTTTCAAAAAACAACTCAATCTAAAAAATAGTGATATAAAATTCATTTTGTGACGTTTTAGGCCGATTTATTGCCGAAAATATCATACATTTATCTTCAGAAACCGATTACAATATGGGTGTCAGGGAGGTGTAAACATGAGAGTAGATACGGAAAATGTTGATAAAGTGCTGATTGAAAACGATCTTGTCGTGATGCATAAAGCTGATAAGGTCCATTTTATGGATAAACCGCATTTTCACGATGGGTTTGAAATTCATTTCACCTTGACGAACGGTACGACTTATCAGATTGACGAAAGAAAATTTGTTGCTGATGCAGGCTCGGTTGCACTATTCAGTTCAGAAGAGTTACATAGGGTAACAATTGATCGAAGTAAATTATATGAACGTTATTTTATATTGTTCAGACCTTCTTTTATCGAGGAGTTCACCGCAAATTTTCCATTTTTACTGGATATCTTTTCAAAACAGCGAAAGCGGGATTGTACTGAATTGACTTCGGCACAACGGATTCAAGTCATCGACCTATATGAAAAAATGATTGCCTATAATCGGCAGCGGGAGAATCCACTGAATTTGTTACGTCTAAAATTAACATTGACGGAACTTTTGGTTTTTCTGAATGAATTATTTTATGATGACGAGCAATCCCATAAGCCGATTTCCTATGAACATCATCAAACAATTTCAGATATTATCAGCTACATCAAACGAGAATATATGAATGAAATCACTTTGGGAGATTTGAGCGATCATTTCTTTATCAGTAAATCGACAATTACTCGAGTCTTCAAGAGCGTCTTGGGAATGACACCAAATCAGTATGTCATCTATACCCGAATAATGAAGTCTCGGGAATATCTCGAGCAGGGGTACAGTGTGCGTCAGGTGGCTGAAAAAGTCGGTTACAAAGATGAGTCCAGCTATATTAAGAAATTCAAAGAGTTGCAATCGGAGTCACCGAAACAATATCAATTGAAGATTATCAACGATAGAAGAAGTTAGGGATGATGTTAGTGAAGAATGAATTAATTACGTTGGTTGCCCAACGCTTGAAGCATTTTGATGATATTTCAGTAAATCGACAGGACTTTATCGGTGTAACTGAGGAGGCTGCAGAGAAAAAAGGTTTTTTCCTTCGCGATTTTGGAATGAAGCAGTGGGATTGGCCACAAGGTGTCGGAATTTTCGGGTTACATCTGCAAGGAGCCCAAAATGATGACTATATCAAAAAATGGGCAGCAGAAGAAATCAATAAGGGATTGCCAACTAAAAATATCAATACAGTTTGTCCCTTACTGACGTTAATGGACTATCCTGAATATGAACAGTTGGCTCTCGAATGGATGAACTGGATTGAGAAGGATTTTCCCCGCACAGACGAAAATGGACTGCAGCATATCACTTCCGGCCCGGATAAATTTACGGTTAAAGAAAATGATCAACAGATTTGGGTCGATTCGATTTTTATGACAGTGTTGTTCATGGCAAAGATGGGTGTCAAATATGACAATCCTAAGTGGCAGGATGATGCGTTGTATCAGGTTTTGCTCCATGTCAAATATCTGTTGGATCGGGAAACCGGATTGTTTTACCATGGGTGGAACTTTACTGAGAACTCCAATTATGGGGGGAATTTCTGGTGTCGGGGGAATAGTTGGCTGACACTGGGGATTCCGCTGTTTCTGGAAATCATGGAAGGGAAGCTGCCCGAAGCAGTTATGAAATATTTGAAGGAAATTTACAATTGCCAAGTGGAAACACTGAGAAAACTACGAGCAGAAGACGGTTTATGGCATACAATCATTACTGATGAAAATTGCTATACAGAGACTTCCGGATCTGCAGGGATCGTTGCCGGTATTTTATTGGGAAATCAAAGGGGTCTTTTGGACAATCCGGTTTCACAAAACGAAGCGACCGATCTAGTTACGGCTTTGGAACAACGGATCACAGAAGACGGAACTGTTACCGGTGTTTCTGCAGGAACGGCCATTTCACCAAATAAAGAAGACTATAAGCATATCATTCAAACTCCGATGGTATATGGACAAGCAATGATGCTTTTGGCTTTGACCCTTGCTCAATCTATGAAAGTAGAGACAGTGGTATGAGCGTTTTGATTTATTGTTTACCTGCTCTTGGTTGGGGCTTGATGCCGGTAATCTCGAAAAAAGCCGGTGGTGATCCGGTAGAGCAGATTCTGGGGACGACGGTTGCAGCCTTCCTAGTTGCAATTTTATTGAATGCCTTTATGGAGGTTCACTACACGACGACCGGTATTGTGGCGTCACTAATCTCTGGAATCTTCTGGGCAGGAGGTCAGTTTTTGCAATTCAAGGCACTCAAGCAAGGCACGGTCTCAAAAGTAATGCCTGTTTCAAACGGTACCCAGCTGGTATTTACCGGTATTACTTCCGGACTGCTTTTAAGAGAATGGCGCAATTTGCAACAAGTGGCCATAACTCTGATACTCATGCTCGTCATCGTCTTTGCCATGGTCATGATTACCAAAAAAACGACAACTATCGCTGAAGGTACAACTCTTGATTACAAGACGATTCTACTCATCTGTGCCTCTTCTATGTGTTTGGTAGGATATGTCACTTCCACCAACTTCTTAGGTATTTCCGGATCGCAGATTTTTTTGCCACAAGCAACCGCTATGCTGGCTTCATCTCTGGTTATAACGGCAATGGAGAAGAAACGACCACGACCGATACTTGTTTCTCGTAACCTTCTGACGGGCGCCTCCTGGTCAATGGCCAATATAGCGATTTTCTATACCTCTACTCGTCTGGGGGTTGGATTGAGCTACACCATATCTCAGCTCTGTATCATTGTTTCAATTATAGGCGGTATCGTATTTTTAAGGGAGCGGAAGACCAAAAGCGAACTGATTAATACGGCTGTCGGCATTGTATTGTTTTTCGCATCAATCGTGGGTTTAAGTCAATTTAAATAATATTTAGGAGGAACAGAGAATGAAAAGAAAGTTATTGAAAGCCGGTTTATGTTTAGGTTTACTGATGGGATTGGCAGCTTGTGGAAACTCTGATTCGGCAGATTCCAAAACGGTACGTCTGTTTGTTTCGGGGGACACGTCTGAAGGTAGTGCCTACAGTAAAATGGCAGAGAAGTATGAGGAAGAGAAGGGGATCAAAGTTGAAGTAACGGATGTTCCTTACGCAGATTTGGAAACAAAAATCTCCAAAGCTGTTCAATCCAACGATGCACCGGATGTAGCCCGAGTTTCTGGTGTCCTGCCTGATTGGGGAGATGCGCTGATGGATTTGAGTGACGCAGCAGAAAAAGGCAACACCCTTGATTCTATGACCATCAAAGATGACAAAGGGGTTGTTAGAGCACTGCCGACTGATGTCACCGCAGTTGGGATGTTCATCAATACTGACTTGTTCGATGCAGCAGGTGTTAAATACCCGACCTCTGAAGACGATGTTTGGACTTGGGATGAATTTTTAGCCGCAGTAAAAACTATTCAGGAAAAAACCGATGCAAAATACGGCTTAGTCATGGATCCATCCGATCATCGTTTGCGGGCATTTACTTATCAATTTGGTGGGCAGGACTTCTTCCTTGATGAGAGCACCGGAAAATATACGACAGATGACGATACTGTTAAAGCTTTGAAGAAATTTATCGAACTCAACAATGACGGGACGATCCCTAAAACGGTTTGGACCTCAGGAGAAGATGCGTCTTCTATGTTTAAGAGTGGTATGATTCCTGCTTATATGTCGGGCAGCTGGCAAATTACAGATTTCTCTAAAAATATTACTGGATTCAACTGGCAGGCTGTTTATATGCCTTATGAGAAAGTTCGTGCGACTAATATGGGCGGTAATTTCATGGTCGGTTTTGAAAACAGCAAAAACAAAGAAGGCGGAAAAGCATTTATCGAATGGTTGTACACTCCGGAAAACTATGCTCAATTGTGTGAATATGCTGGTTATCTGCCGGCAGAAGAAGGCGTAGAAATCGATTATGCTGACAATCAAGCGGCATATGATATTTACAACCAGGAAATTGCTGCGGCAGCACAGCCAATCTCATCTAAACAGACCGCTGATCAAGTAGAAATGACTATGGCAGGCTATACGGGTCTGACGGGAGAATACAAAAATTCCGTTGTTAAAGCTTTGAATGATGAAATCACTTTTGATGAAATGTTGGAAGCTATTGAAAAGGACTACACAGACGGATATACAAAAAAATAAGTATAAACAGACCCGGGAACCGGTAGTAATTTTGCCGGTTCCTGGCGGGTCTTAAGGATGGATGAGTGATGGATCAATATCGTTACAGTATTTTCCAAGGAAAATCGATTAACTGTTGGAAACGCAGCGCATTGCAAAAAGCAAAAGTAGATACAGCAATCACTACATTTAATGCACCAGTAAATCTTACAGAAGGCTATCAGGAGGTAGAGTATCCTGTCAGAAAGGCATTCTTGGATTCACTTGCCGCAGTTTCTTATCCTGAAGATGAAAAGTTTAATGAGCTGTATGCCGGTTTTGAAAATCCTCGAGTCGACTTTTCGACCTTTCAAGCTACGCCTCATAAACTCAGTACATATCTGCAAGTAAAGCTGAACGCTTCCACGGCTCAACAGTTGGAATGCTTGCTGATCACTTGCGGACGCAGTGTGCTTTGGCTCAACGGTACGTTACTGACCGACTTTTCACCTTATACTCGCAATCACGGCTCGGAAACGAAGGTATCTTTACCTCTTGAAGCCGGTACAAATGAACTGGTATTGTACATGGATGATTTAGCAGAACGCGATGTTAATTTTTTTGTTGAGTTGAAAATTCTTTCTGACTGCTCAATCGAAGCAGAAATAGACCTCCCATATGAGGCAGCAGTGTTCGAGACCGGTATAGCTGTATTGAAAGGATTGTATTTTGATAAAGATTATTACGGAAAAGGTGAGATTGCGCTGTACAGTGATCGAGAAGATGCAGAGATGCTGCTTTTGACTTATGATTCGGTAACTTTCTCTGAAGAGGGCAGTGGCAACCTGACTGACTTCAAACGTCAAAATCGCTGTCTAACACTGACAGAAGGAAAATTTTCCTTGGGAGATGTATCTGAAATCACAACTTCGGGCTTGACGCATGTCTATATTGGTTACCCACTCCCGGACGAAACATATCTTTTTAAGAAGCTGGTCTTCACTGTTTACAACGAAGAAAAGCTGGATCATTCACTAGGGGCAGATTTGAGCCAACGAAAACAGCGGGCTTTGGAGTTGTTTGCCGCTTTGGATTTGGATGATATGAACAGCGCTCTGGCTGCAATTGCGTTGGAAGGGGAGCTCTCCGAGAGGTCGTGGCAGAAATTACAGCCGGCGTTTCAAATGATTACTGATCGAGGAGATTGCACCGATTTCATGTTTGCACCACTGTTAAGCTTTTTGATTCAGAATAAGGATCAAGTACCGAATCGTTATGCCGAAAAAATCCGTGAGTTAGCACTTGCTTTTCGCTATTGGATCGATGAGCCGGGCAACGATGTGATGTGGTATTTCAGTGAAAACCATTCACTATTGTTCCATGCATGTCAGTATTTTTCCGGTCATCTTTACGATGGAGAAATATTTATCACTAGTGGGCGTACAGGCGCTGAGCAGTATCTGATCGGCAAGAAGCGTTTGGAAGAATGGTTTGATCAGTTTGAGTCGTATGGTTTTTCTGAATGGAATTCGACCACGTATCTGCCGATCGACTTGATTGGATTTTTCAGTTTGTACAATGCTGCGCCGGACGAAGACATTCGTAAACGAGCAGCAAAAGCGCTGGATTTCACTTTTAAAATCATTGCTGTGAATCATCATGGCGGGACGTTGTCTTCTACATTCGGCCGGACCTATGAACATGATTTGAAGGCAATGCGCCTGGGAGAAATCAGTAACTTATTGGCGATTGCATGGGATGCCGGTCATTTCAACTATGCATTGAGAGCTTCGACTTTGTTCTGCCTCTCAGATTACCTGCCGCCGGACGAATATTTGACCTATCTTCATTTGGATCAAGACGAATATTTGACTGCTAACTATCTTCAGGGGATCAATAAAGTCGAAACTTATTTGTATAAATGTCGGGACTACTCGATTGCTGGAGGGCTGCGTTACCATTGTTTCCAAAAAGGTCACCAACAGCATTTGATGAATATTTCTTTGGGGGATGATGGAACGCAGTTATGGCTGAATAATCCCGGGGAGTATATGCACAGCGGTGAAAATCGGCCTTCTTATTGGGCAGGAAATGGCTGTCTTCCATGTGTCAGTCAATACAAGAATACAATGGCAGTAAAATATCAACTGGCTCGGTCTTATGTACCATTTGTGCATCTCTATCTACCTTTTTGGTGTCTGGATGAAATCGTAACTACTGATGATCACTGGCTGTTTATCAGAAAAGGGGCTGCTTTTTCTGCATTCCGTTTTGAAGAGGGCTATCAAGTAGTGATTACCGGAGATACCCGCAACCGAGAAGTCATCGCTAATGGAAGTGATCAACAAATTTTAGTGAAATGCGGGAATACTTCCGAGTTTGGCAATTTTGGAGGATTTATGAAAGCTTTACTGAGGTCATCAGTCACTGAAAATTGCTTTGAAGATCCTCAATGGGGAGTCCTTGAATGGGAAAAGATTCGCTACGATGCCGATTATCGAGTAGCACCTGTAGTTCACAAGAAAGAAGGAACCGATCATGACTAATCTTAAGAAGAATAAGTGGCCGCTGATTTTTACCGGAGCAAATATCATTTTGTTCATTACTTTCTTTTTAATACCGGCTATTTTGGGATTTTATTACTCTTTGACCGATTACAAAGGGTTTGCGACGGCAAATTTTGTCGGATTTGACAACTATATTGAACTTTTTAAAGATGCCAGTTTTTATAAAGCCTTGTTTCGAACGTTTACCTATGCTATTTGCATGGTGCCTTTGATGTATTGTGTTTCTTTGGGAATTGCTCTTTTACTGAACAGTAAACACAGTAAAGGCAAACTTTTCGGTAAGATCGTCTTTTTCCTGCCTTGGACAATCTCGGGTATTATCGCCGGGGTTATCTGGAAATGGCTTTTTGGTGAAAACTTCGGATTCATCAACTACATCATTACGCAGCTGGGGGGGCAGCCGGTACCATGGTTCTCTCATGCCAATGCAGCTTTCGCAGTTATTTTGATGGCAGGGATCTGGGGCGGAACAGCTTTCAACATGCTGCAGTTTTTATCAGCCTTGAAAAATATCCCCCGCTCTTACTATGAAGCGGCGGATATCGATGGTGCATCTGCCTTCCAGAAGTTCATTCATATTACATTACCGTCTTTGAAACCAACCACATTTATGGTGATTCTGCTGGCGAGTATTGGTGCTATGAAAGAGTTTGCCTTGGTGCAGTCTCTGACTAACGGAGGACCCGGAACGTCCAATACATTTATCGTTCAGTATATTTACAATACCGGTTTTAACAAGATGAAGGTAGGCTATGCCAGTGCTGCTTCGATGGTTCTCTTTGCAATCTTGTTGATTCTCGGTTTGATCCAAATGCGAATCGGAGGAAGGAAAAATGACTAAAACAAACAAACTCCATGATAAAACTGCAACAGTCCTTTTGACCGCGGCGTTGATTTTCGTGGCTCTGCTCTACTTATTCCCATTGGTCTGGTTCGTTTTAAGCTCCTTCAAACCCGGTTCGGAACTTTTTGCTTATCCGTTAAAGATTTTTCCGGAGAATCCAACGCTCCAAAATTTTGTGGATGCTTGGACCAGTCTTGATTTTGTTAAATACTTCGCAAATACGTTGCAATCAGCAGTAATCACTACGGTATTGACGATTATTGCCAGTGCGACATGCGGCTTCGCTTTTGCAAAGTACGATGCCAAGTGGCTGACATTCTTTTTTACTTGTATCATTGCAACTACGATGTTGCCGACAGAAGTTATTATGAATCCGGTATTTACAGTTATTCGTAAGTTGGGTCTGTATGACAGCCTGGCAGGGATTATCATCCCTTCCATCAATACAGCGACAGGAATTTTCATGTTCCGGACCTTCTTCGTATCGATTCCCGATGATTTGATCGAATCAGCTCGTATCGACGGCGCCTCTGATGGTCGAATTTTTACCAGTATCATGCTGCCGATCGCTAAACCGATTATCATGACTTTGGGAATCTTCTCCTTCCAATGGCGGTGGAACGACTATATCTGGCCATTGATCGTATTGAATGATCCTAAAAAATATACTTTTCAGGTTGCTATTCGCAGCTTGGTCGGAGCAGAAAATATCAATTGGACTATTTTGATTGCTGCCTCGGTACTGTCAATCATTCCATTAGTATTAGTATTTATCGTCTTTCAACGGTATATTTTAGATTCAGGTGCTACGACAGGCATGAAAGACTGATCTTATTTAGAAAGGAACGTTCACATGTTTACGTCGACTTATTTATCAGATCCGACCTGCATTCATGAGAACAGAGTAAGCTCGCGAAGCCATTATCTTCCTCACGGACCGAAAGACGGTTCGGAGGGGGATTCTTCGCGAGTTTTCTCGTTGAATGGAAGTTGGAAATTTCGTTATTTTGAAGATCATAGAGAAGTGGTGATCTCAGATTATCTTGATCGAGATTCTTGGAGTAATGCAGATGAAATTCCAGTTCCCGGCAATTGGCAGATGGAAGGATATGGTATCAACCAGTATACAAATATTCAGTATCCTTTTGTGATCGATCCTCCCTACACGAAGAGTGCGATTCCAACAGGTCTGTATTTCCGTGAATTTACGTATTCCGGATGTAATCCTCTGCAATTCATACGTTTTGAGGGGGTAGATAATTGCTTCTCGCTTTACGTGAATGGAAAATATGTGGGCTTTAGTAAAGGTAGCCGAAATCCCGCTGAATTTGATATCAGTCAGAATGTGAAGCAAGGGAAAAATCAGATCATGGTTCAAGTCTTTCAATGGTCGGACAGTTCTTACATCGAAGACCAGGATATGTGGTGGCTTTCAGGTATCTTTCGTGATGTAAATCTGATAGAACGACCTGCTGCGGGGATTTGGGACTACAAGGCAGAGACCCGCTTTGATAAAGAATATCGGAATGCACAACTTCAAATCAGTATAACAACTTTCGGAAATGAATCCCTTAGTAGAGAAAATAAAGATTGTCGTCTTGCCTGTCGAATCCAATTGGAAAATGACGGAGAGTTGATTTTGTCTGAGGACGTGATGATTGACTGTGAACAGAAAGATTTTACATTTGAAATCATTACGCCGCTGCATTGGACTGCCGAAACTCCTAATTTGTACCAGTTGTCGCTGATTACTCAGGAAGAAATCATTTGTCAGCAACTGGGGTTTCGGGAAATTGCAATCATTGATGGCTTGATGTGTATCAATGGAAAGCCGGTAATATTTCAAGGAATCAATCACCATGAATTTCATGAAAGACACGGGCGAGCTTTGCCGGCAGGTTTTCTTGAGGAGGAAATCAAATTAATAAAGCAGGCACATTTCAATGCGATTCGTGCGGCGCATTATCCTCACGTACCGGAATTTTATGAGCTGTGCGATCGTTATGGATTATATGTGATGGATGAGGCGGATCTTGAGTGTCATGGTATTGGCAGTACAGAGAACAAAAATTATTTGAGTAGTGATCCTTTGTGGCAGCCGGCTTATCTGGATCGAATGATACAGTTAGTTGAACGTTATAAAAATTTTACGTCAATCATTATGTGGTCTGTGGGAAATGAGTCCGGTAACGGCAGCAATCATCAAGCAATGATCCATTGGTGCCGACAAAGAGATCAGACACGTCTAATTCACCACGAGGGGGAGTCGCGAGATTGCGTGGATCCTGAGACCGGCCGTTATTTCCGGGATGTAGAATACGCTGATATCAATAGCCGCATGTATGCTGAATTGGAAGAGCTGGAGGACGTCGTACACAACTCGACAATAAAGAAGCCGTATATCCTTTGTGAATACGGTCATGCAATGGGGAACGGACCGGGTTCTTTAAAAGAATATTGGGAGACGTTCCGAAAATATCCGCAGCTGCAAGGCGGTTTTTTATGGGAATGGAAAGATCAAGGTATCAAAGCAGAACGGAATGGACGTTTGACTTATCTTTACGGAGGGGATTTCGGGGATCAACCGAATGATTACAATTTTGTCTTAGATGGCTTGGTACAGCCGAATCTGACTCCTTCACCAAGTTATTTTGATATTCAACGACAACAAGAGCCGATTTCTGTTGTGATCTTAGAGCCGAACAAAGGTGAGGTGCTTCTGGAGAACAGAAATGTATTTTCTGCTTTTGAGAAATTGACGATGATTGTGGAATACAAAAAGAAGGATCTTATTCTAGGAACTGAAACCTTGCTTGTGGAGCGGATCAATGCCGGTGGACAGACACGTTTAATGCTGAAAATGCCGATTCCACCGACAGCCGAACTGCTAAAACTTCGTGTGCAGCTTCCAGAACATTTTTGGGGTGGCAGTGAGATCATCGAAACTGCTGAACTTCATTCCAATCTGGATAGTACTGTTTCGTCGATTACTGTTCGAGATTTTTCGATAATAGAAAGTAATGGTAATCGACTGAAGATTCGTTTTAATGACCAGGAGTTGTCTCTTGATTTATGCACTGGCAGCTGGGAATTATGCGATTCTAGTGGCACGGCGCTGTTATCTTCACCCAAAAGTATTTTTTGGAGGCCGGTAACAGATAACGATTTTGTTTCTGCGAAGATGTGGCGGGAATTCGGTGTTGATCGAGTGATATCAAATTTATGTGATTGTGAAATACTTGAGTTTGATAGCCGGAAAATTTGCTTAAAATTAACAGAAAAGCATGGTGCGGCAGGAAAGTTTTGGCATATACATGAAGAAAAGATCTTAACGGTGACAGCGGATGGGGAAATCAGCTATATGATCAGCGGCAGTCCGCAGAACCATTATCCCCAGTATTTGCCGAGAATCGGTCTGGTATGGGCCCTTGCATCGAAATACACAAAAACAAAATGGCTGGGAATGGGTCCTCGGGAGTCATACGCCGATACCGGCAACGGTACCTGGTTTGATACATTTACGGCTGCTACCAGTGAACTGAGCTTCGCATACTTATATCCCCAGGAGAGCGGCAATCATCATCAGACAAAACAGGTAAAATTAGCTGACTCGAAAGAACAATATATCCTTGATTATACGACTAATGACTTTTTTGATTTCAGCGTACAAACCGCCGCATTGGAGAGCATTGATGCAGCACAGCACATCGATGAAATCACCCCAAGTGACAATTGGTGGTTTTATTTGGATCACCGCCAGCACGGTATCGGCTCCCGCAGTTGCGGTCCGGATGTACGACCGGAATATCGTTGTTACTTGAAAGATTATCAGTACAGTTTTACTTTGAAAATCACGGACATTACCTGATAAGGAGCAGAAAATAATGAAGGCAGCTATCCGCATTTCCGAAAAACAAATAATAGGTGAAATCGATCGTCGTATCTACGGGTCGTTTATCGAGCATATGGGTCGAGCGGTCTATGAAGGCATCTATCAACCTGACCATGAAACCAGTGATTCCGATGGTTTCCGACAAGACGTACTGGAACTGGTGAAAGAGTTGAACGTTCCAATCATCCGTTACCCTGGAGGAAATTTTCTTTCAGGGTATAACTGGGAAGATGGCATTGGCCCAAGAGCTGAGCGGCCGAAACGACTTGATCTGGCATGGCGCAGCATCGAAACCAACGAAGTAGGACTCCACGAATATATGAAATGGGCTGAAAAGAGCAACACGGAAGTCAATATGGCAGTCAATTTGGGGACTAGAGGGATTGATGCCGCACGAAACTTGGTAGAATATTGTAACTTTGAAGGGGGTACGTACTGGTCTGACCTGAGAAAGGCAAATGGACAAGACAAACCTTATGGAATCAAGACGTGGTGTCTGGGAAATGAGATGGACGGGGATTGGCAGATAGGCCATAAGACAGCGGAAGAATACGGGCGATTGGCAGAAGAGACAGCCAAAGCAATGAAATGGGTAGATGATTCCATTGAGTTGGTGGTCTGTGGAAGTTCCAGCAGCACTCGACCGACGTTCGTTGACTGGGAGCTGACAGTTCTTGACCATACCTATGAATATGTGGACTATTTGTCGCTGCACCAATATTACGACAATAAAAACGATGATTTATCGGGATTTTTGGCGAAATCCGAAGATATGGATCGTTTTATAAAATCAGTAGCAGCAATTTGTGATACGGTCAAAGCGAAGAAGCGCAGTGATAAAACATTGATGCTTTCTTTTGATGAATGGAATGTCTGGTATCACTCTAATGAAGAAACAGCGGCACAAAAACCTTGGACAGTGGCACCTCATATTTTGGAAGATATCTACAATTTTGAAGATGCTCTTTTGGTAGGCAGCATGCTGATTACTTTGTTGAAAAATGCCGACAGAGTCAAAATCGCTTGTCTTGCACAATTAGTAAATGTTATTGCTCCGATTATGACTGAGAGGGACGGTGCTGCTTGGAAACAAACAATTTTTTATCCATACCAGCAAACTTCGTTGTATGGAATCGGTGAAGCTCTGCAAACCACAGTAGACGTTCCGACGTACGATACCGAGGACATTAAAAATGTTCCTTATCTGGACTGCATCACAATTTTTAACCGAGAAGCTTGTGAGTTGGTAATCTTCACAGTTAACAAGCATCAGATGGATGAAATCGAAGTAGGCTTGGATACGGATTTTATAATTGAATCCGTGATTGAAGCAACCGAAATGGCAGGATATGACATCAAAGCTGTGAATGGACCTGATTCACAACCTGTTTATCCGAAAGAAATGGCTGGTATTTCAATTCAAAATAATTATTTGAATATCCGGACAAAACCATTGTCTTGGAACATGGTACGGGTTAAAGTAGCAGAGAAAAGCTGATAAATAGGAAGACAAGAAAGAGAAGCTGACAGCGTTCAAGTTGTAAGCTTCTCTTTTTTGGGCACGATATAAAGAAAGTCGAAATTCTTTTTGCCTCTGTTGCTTTAAAAAGCACACATGTTTAACTGTTGAAATGTGCTGTCAGTGAATGAAGTAACGAAGAGCGTAACTTGGATGGGGGTGCCATCTTCTATTTCCAGAAGTTGAAATTATTAATAACTTGTTGAATTCTCGCAAATGGGAGTCTTTGGAAAATATTCAGTTTTGCCATCTGAACCGTCCGCCCAACTAACGATCCTCTGGTGTCCCGAAATTTCTTCATATGGTATAATCAAAACGATTACATCCTTTTGAGAAAGGGATTTTGGAGCAGGAGGAAAATGAGTTATGGGTTGGTTCACAACATTGGCACCTTGGCAGCAGGCGCTGGTCGGGTGTGCGTTTACGTACGGGATGACTGCACTGGGGGCCGGGCTGGTTTTCTTTTTCAAAGAGATCAAAAAAGACGTCTTGAATCTGATGCTGGGCTTTGCATCAGGGGTGATGATCGCCGCCAGTTTCTGGTCGCTTTTGGATCCGGCGATTGCCTGGGCAGAGCAAAATGGCGATATCCCCTGGCTGGTGGTGAGTATCGGATTCGGTGTTGGCGGCTTGTTCCTTTATTTGGCTGATAAAACAATCCCCCACATGCACTTTGGGCCCAATCATGAGCAGGAGGGGATGCCCAGCCATCTGAAACGGACGATTTTGCTGGTCTTTTCCATCACGCTGCATAATATTCCCGAGGGTCTGGCCGTCGGAGTGGCTTTCGGAGCGGCTGCAGAAGCTGCTGATCCGGTGGCAGCCTCGATTGCCGCAATTTCGGTGGCTTTGGGGATCGGAATCCAAAATTTTCCGGAGGGGGCCGCAGTTTCGATTCCGTTGCGCCAGGAAGGATTGAGCCGAAGCAAAGCCTTTTTGTACGGGCAGGCTTCAGGGATTGTGGAACCGATCGCAGGGGTTCTGGGGGCACTGCTGGTCACCAAGGTCACTTCGCTATTGCCTTATGCACTGGCCTTTGCCGCCGGCGCCATGATTTACGTGGTGGTGGAGGAATTGATTCCGGAAGCGCAGCAGACGAGTTCCAGCAAGCGTCATTTTGCCGTATTTGGTACGATGCTGGGCTTTATGATTATGATGATCCTGGACGTTGCTCTGGGTTAAAAAAACCGCCGGCGCCCGTCGCAATCAAGCGAAGGGTACCGGCGATTTTTTTCCTGTTTACGAAATAATCAGTAGCGGCGTCGAGGCTGCGTACGATTGGTCAGCCAACGAACCAAGCAGACGGCGATCAGGATCGGGATCCCGAAACGAAAGACCAGACCGATCAAACCACCCAACATATTCAAAATAAACCCTGCTACAACTAAGAATCCTACAAAAGCCAATACTTTGACCAAAGTCGATTGTTTTTCCATGTGTGTTTCCTCCTCGAAATTCGCAATGTCTGAACTGGCCGCCGACAGCTGGTTTGGACCTTTTCGTCGCAAGCTGTGCCGCAAAGGGCTGTTTATGGAATGCCGTAAGCAGTACTTTATGCTTTGCTTCTGACTGATCCGCAAAAATCCGATCAGCGCCGGCGTTTTCAGCCAGATCCTGCTGTCCGCTTTATCAAAAATCCTGCCGGCAGCTGGTGCCGGTCACTTGTTTTCTACAGGAATATCATACCAAGAGTATTGTTCGGAAACATCGGTCTTTGGGCGGATTTCCGATTAGGACTGTCAGGACAAGGTCACCTTTTTTCGGCAATGACCGCAAAGCGCAGCGTCTTATCTTTTACCGATCTATGCCAGGCGCAGTCTTCGCCGGTGACCGATCAACCGCAGCTGCACGTATTCTTTAGATGTTCTCAAGAAAGCAGCCTGCAAATGACTAAAAGCGTTGGGGCAATCGGCTGCCAAATCTTAATAAAGAGCGAAAAAACCGGCTTCTGCGTGTCAAGCGCCGGTATATTTGCTAAAATTAAAGGTGTCTGAAAATACCAACGACGGATTGTTTGTTCCTTTTTAGGGCAATCTGTGTCTTTCTGCCCGCTTCTGTTCCACATAAGCTGTGCGTTACACGTGAAGTTCGACAAAAGGTCCGCAAAAAGCCGAATTTCGTCGGGATTTTTTGGATACACCCTAAAAAAAGAAAAATGGAAAGTACAAGGGTAAACAAGTGAATAAAAATTATCAATCGACGATCTATGCCTGTTTTACCGGCTATATCGTCCAAGCGGTCATCGTCAATTTTGCACCATTGCTGTTTTTGACGTTTCAAGAGCAGTATCAGATCCCTCTGAGTCGGATCACGCTTTTGGTCACCTTCAATTTTCTGTTGCAGCTGCTGGTGGATTTCGCGGCGATCTTTTTTGTCGACAAGATCGGTTACCGTATCAGCATCATCGCCGCCCATCTGTTTTCGGCAGTGGGACTGGCGGGGTTGGCGCTGTTTCCGGGGTGGTTCGCCGATCCCTTTTACGGTCTGCTGCTGGCGGTCTTGATTTATGCGATCGGCGGTGGTTTGCTGGAGGTCTTGGTGAGTCCCATCGTGGAAGCTTGTCCCACTGACAATAAGGAAAAAGCCATGAGTCTGCTGCATTCCTTTTATTGCTGGGGTTACGTAGGAGTGGTTCTGGTCTCGACTCTGTTTTTTGCAGTATTCGGAATCGGTAACTGGCCAATCCTGGCGTTGTTGTGGGCAGTGATTCCATTGGTGAATGCCTTCGTCTTTACCAAAGTGCCCATCAATTCACTGATTGCTGAAGGCGAGGAAGGGCTGCCGATCAGAAAACTTTTGTCACTGAAAAGCTTCTGGCTGTTTTTGGCCATGATGGTCTGTGCCGGCGCCAGCGAACAAAGTGTCGGTCAATGGGCATCAACATTTGCCGAAGAAGGCCTCGGAGTTGCTAAGACGGTCGGCGATCTGGCCGGACCGATGTTTTTTGCCTTGATGATGGGATTAGCGCGGGTCTTTTACGGGAAGTACGGAGAGCGTATCGATCTGCGCCGGTTCATGATGTTGTCGGCTCTGTTGGCGGTCGGTTCGTATCTGTTGATCGGCTTGACCGGTATTCCGGCTCTGGGGCTGATCGGCTGCGGATTGAGCGGACTGGCTGTCGGGATTATGTGGCCGGGAACCTTCAGTCTGGCTACCGGTGTCATCAAAAACGGCGGCACCGCTATGTTCGCCTATATGGCTTTGGCAGGAGATCTGGGCTGCTCATTGGGACCGACTGTGGTGGGCTTTATGTCCGCCCGTTTTGATGACCAGCTGCGTCTGGGAATCCTGGGAGCAATCGGCTTTCCGTTGGGACTGGTATTGGGAATCCGTCTGCTGAAGACGATGTTTTTGCGGCGGCAGCAGGCACCGATTGTCAAAACTTCTGAAAAAGGTTAGTGATCGGTCGGAAACGGTATATTTAATGAAAGCCTGTCGAACAGGAAAAAATCGCTGGCGACAGCATGAAATGAGGAATTTATATGCGTATTGAGCGACATACTCAGGCAAAATCCGCCTGGTTTACCTGGAAAGATTTAATCTGGATTGTGGCTTTGATCTTGATGGTCGTAGGGCTGCGTCACTTTATTTTCACGCCGGTGGAAGTCCACGGGGCTTCGATGGATCCCAATCTGCAGGACTCTGAGCGCTTAATCGGTTTGAAGGTGGGGGATACCAAACGCTTCGACGTGGTGAGCTTCCATGCTCCGGATGCTGATAAAGAATACATCAAGCGGATCATTGCGTTCGGCGGCGAAACGGTGGAATACAAGAGCGATCAGCTGTATATCGACGGCAAAGAATACAAGGAGCCCTATTTGGACGAATACAAACAACAAATGGCAGCAGGTGAGCTGTTCACCGCTGATTTCAGTTTTACCGTCTCGGCCGATCAGCTTTTCGTCTTGGGAGATAACCGACCGGTCTCAAAGGACAGCCGCGTTTTCGGTGCCATCAAGAAAAGCAGCATCACCTCCAATGCCAAGTTCATCTTCTGGCCTTTGAATAAGTTTGGGACAGTGAATTAAGGCGGATCTGTTGGGGGAATTTTACAGCAATAGGAAAAGAGTTGTATTTAAAAAAACAGCGTCAAAGTCAAGCTTATCCGACTTTGACGCTGTTTTGTGTATGGCTGTAAATTTGCTCTCTATTCGAGCTGCTGACTGTCCTTCTGCAATAACCAGTCGACGATATAGATGACTGGGATTCCATCAATCTGCTGTGTTTGAGTATAGCGTCCGGTGATCAATTCTTGCGGTAATTGTCTTTGATATTCAGCAGATTATCTGTTTCATGGGGATTGTCGGGGAAATCGTAGGCAACCTGGAAATAGGTCGTTTCATCAATCTTGCGAGCGATAAAATCAATTTCTTTGTTGCCAATCCTGCCGATGTCTACCGTATAGCCGCGACGAAGAAGATCCAAGTCGACGATATTTTCTAAAGGTTTGCTGTAATTTTATTGGCATTGGGCATGTCTGAAAACACCAACGGCAGCTACTTTGGTCCTTTTCACCGCAAGCTGCGTCGCAAATGCACAACTTTAGCGTCACATAGGCTTTTTGATTCCGGCAAAAAATTCGAACTTTACCGGAGGGTTCAGAGATACCTTTGGGGTAGCAAAAAAAGATGTCACACAGAAAAGTTGAAGCAGACTTCATTCGTGGAGAGGGTGACAGTCTTCATATCCACTCTTTGACCAGCTTCTATCACTCAAAAACCGCTCCTCAATCTTAAAATCGAGGGGCGGTTTCATCGTTCAGCCAGTTATTCTCGAATCTGGCCGTCGCCGTAAATAATGTATTTCGAGGAGGTCAGCTCTTCCAGGCCCATGGGTCCGCGGGCGTGGAGCTTTTGAGTAGAAATGCCGATCTCTGCGCCAAAGCCGAAGACGAAGCCGTCGGTAAAGCGGGTTGAAGCATTGACGTAGACGGCCGCCGCATCGACTTCTGCCAGAAATTTCTGGGAAGCAAAGTAATTATCAGTGACGATGGCTTCCGAGTGCTTGGTGTTGTAGCGGTTGATATGGGCGATGGCTTCGTCGATATCTGCGACAACTTTGACAGCCATAATGTAATCGAGAAACTCAGTGGACCAGTCTTCTTCGACAGCGGGAATCGCACCCTCCAGATAAGGCAGTGATTTTTCATCCGCTCGCAGCTGGACTTGGTGTTCCGCTAATTTGGCAGCGACGGCCGGCAGGAAGTCGGCTGCTACGTCTTGGTGGATCAGCAATGTTTCGGCCGCATTGCAGACAGACGGCCGCTGGGTTTTGGCATTGTCGACGATTTTGACGGCCATTTCCAGCTGGGCATCTTTATCGACATAAATATGGTTGTTGCCGGTACCGGTTTCGATGACGGGAACGGTCGCCGTTTCCTTCACACGACGGATCAGCCCGGCTCCGCCCCGCGGAATCAGGACATCGAGAAATTCGGTGAGACGCATCATCTGGTTGGCAACCTCATGACTGGTATCTTCCACGAACTGGACCGCATTCGGGGTGAAATCATTGTCCGAGAGAGCTTTCTGGAGGACTTCCACCAGAATCAGATTGGAGTTGAAGGCTTCTTTGCCGCCCCGCAAGATCACTGCATTCCCGGTTTTGAAGCAGAGACTGGCTGCGTCGGTGGTGACATTTGGTCGCGATTCATAAATGATGCCGATGACGCCCAGCGGAACTTTTTGCCGGCCAATCATCAGGCCGTCGGTATTTTTCCACATTTTTTCAACTTCGCCGATCGGATCCGGCAGTTGAACGACTTCGCGAATGCCGTTTGCCATATCGGTGATCCGGGCAGCAGTCAGCCGCAAGCGGTCCTGCATCGTTTCGGAAATACCATTGTCTTTGGCTTTGTTCAGGTCTTTTTTGTTGGCAGCTAAAATCTGATCTGTGGCAGCTTCCAGTGCATCAGCCATCTGCAGCAGCAGGTGGTTCTTTTTTTGTGTATCCGCCAGTGCCAGTTGGCGGGCAGCAGTTTGGGCTTGTTGTCCCAGTTGATTCAAATCCATCGTTTTCACGCCTTTCTTGAATGGTCAGTGCAAAATAAAGTGCCGATCTCCGCACCGCTCAGTATCTCAAAAATCACCTGTGGCTTTTGCCCGTTCGCCAGGACCATGGCACTGTCGGCTTCCAGAATCCGTTGGGCAGCCTTCAGCTTGCTGACCATGCCGCCAGTCCCGAAACGGCTGCCTTTGTCGCCGGCTCGTTCCATCGTTTCCTCGGTAATTTCATGGATGGTGGAGTAGAGGATCGCTTGCTGGTCGACGGCCGGATTGGCAGAATAAAAGCCGTCGATATCCGAAAGCATGATCAAAAGATCGGCTGCAGTGATCTGGGCGACGATGGCCGACAGCTGGTCGTTGTCGCCAAATTTAGTCTGGTGATCCAATTCTTCCACCGCTACCGTATCGTTTTCATTGATGATGGGAATAATCTTCATCGCCAACAGCTGATCCAAGGTATTAATCACATTTTTGCGGCTTGCGGGAAATTCCACGATGTCCCGGGTTAAGAGGACTTGGGCTGTTTGTTGACTATAAGTAAGGAAGCGCTGATTGTAGATATTCATCAGTTCTGCTTGTCCAACCGCTGCCACCGCCTGTTGCTGGGGAATCGAGGTCGGTCGTGCGTCGAGCCCCAATTTGTTCATTCCTACGCCGATAGCGCCGGATGAAACCAGAATGACTTCTTTGCCGCGATTGGCCAGGTCTGTCAGTACGAAAGCCAGCTGATCGATTCCCGACAGATTGATATTGCCATTGGGATAAATCAGAGAGCTGGTTCCGATTTTGATGACGATCCGTTTGGCATTTTGCAATGATTCCCGCACAACAATCTCCTCCATTTGTTTATTTCTTACCATTGTACAGGGTTTCGCCGGGGATTTCATCCGTAAAAGAATAATTGTCAGATAATTTTAAAGAGATTTTCTTGAAAATAATGGATGTTTCATGTGAAACATTGGGAAACATCTATTCATCGGTATAAAACTTCTGAACTCAAAAAGGAAATTTGTTAGCTTACGGGTAGAAAAGTAAGGCCGTGCTATAATCGCAAAAAGTAACGAAAAATTTTGAATGGCTGCAACCTTTTGGTGTACTATTGACTCTAATAGATGTCTGATACTAGTGAGGACGAAAAATAAGAATAAAGATGGTGAACCTTTCAGAGGGATTGCCATTTGACTTAATAAGAAAGGGGCGAGGGGATGAAGGATTTGGCATTTTACGTAAGGAAAGCTCAAAAAGGCGATCCGGAAGCCTTTGTCAAAATCATGCAGGAGTATGAGACGGTGCTGTTTAATCTGGCACGCCGCTTTTTGCGGGAAGAAGAGGATATTAAGGATGTCTTGCAAGAAACCACTATCTCTGCATATGAAAATATTCGCAAGTTGAAGCAGCCGGAATATTTTCATACGTGGCTGACCCGCATATTGATTAACAAGTGTAAACGGTTTTTAAATAAAGAAGTTTTCTTTGAAGAACTGACGGAACAGACACCACGGCTGTCAAGCGAACACCCGGAGGAACAGGTGGAAATATCGGAGCTTCTCAGTAATTTAGCGCCCCATTATCGAGTCCCGCTAACACTCTATTATTATGGCGGCTATTCCATAAAAGAAATCAGCCAGTTGTTGGAAGAACCGGTGGGCACCATCAAAGCACGTCTGTCTCGAGGAAAAAGGAAATTGCGCAACAACTGTAGCGATGAAGGAGGACTTTACCATCATGGATGATAAATTTCAAGATGAAATGGGCACACAAAAATTGCCTGAATATGCAAGAACCGCATTCGATTCAGCGTATACACAGATTCGGAAAGCACCCGGAAAAAAAGCTTCGGTATTTCGGTTCCGGCGTCCGCTATTGGTACTGGCAGCAGGCACCTTATTGGCTGTTTTGTGGCAGACTCCGGTGACGGATGCTGTCAAAAACATGCTGGGCTTCGGCGAATTTGCTTCTCAACAGGTCATGAAATCCAACTTTGTTCAGCAACCTGACAGTGCCTACGCCGAAGACCAGAAAATTCGAATTTCCGTCAAGCAGATTTATAGTGATGAGAACGGCTTAGGTTTGGAAATTTATATTCAGACGGAAGATGGGGCTGTAGCCGAAAAAATCAAGGGAATTGAATACCGTTTGCAAAACGGCGACGGCACTTACTTGTTGGAGAATATTTCCGATGATAAACCGTTGCATGGCGATAACCACCTGTTTGCTTCTGGCAGCAAGGAGCTCTCGAAGGCGGAGGCAGGTTCTGTGACTATCAAGGAAATTTGGATTCCGGGAGCCGGTCAGAAGACTCCCTCGTTGACTGATTTGAAGCTCACCGTTGAATCATTATTCATTGAAAATGGTAGTGCGCCATTTCAACGAATTGAAGGCAATTGGCAGATTGCTGTACCTATGAAGGATGTGGCAAAATTCGCACCCATCCGCTATCAAGCTGCTGCAGCTCAGAAAGATTTACGACTGGAGAATGCCGTGGCAACACCGACCGGAATGCGGGTAGCTTTTTCTTATCAGGCAGGGACAGATTCCGCTAAAAAGCATCAGGAAGAGGTCTTCAGTCCGGTGTTACGAGATTCAGCTGGCGAAACTTATGAATCGGGCTACAGTAGCAAAGAAAAAGATGGGCGCATCTATATTGAGACCATCTTTTCCTACACAGGATATGATGCCAAGAAACCATTGACATTAGAATTGCGCAGTTTTGATCCGGTACAGTTAGTTCCAGAGAATAAAAAATAGTCACCGGCATTTGCTGCAAAACTGAATAAGATGTGAAGATAGCCCCGCCGCTTATTGGCAGGGCTATTTTTCTTCAAAGAAGTGTTTCGCAAAACAAAGGCAGTGAAAGAACAACAGGACAAGTCAAGTTATGAATTTTTCCCGATTTCTTCATGAAATACGCCGTCTGCTTTGCGACATATGCTAAAATAAGCTGATAATGCACGAAGGAAGGGAACTCAGACATGAGAAACAGGGGATTTGAGGTCGTTACGGCCTATCAAGATAAAGAGATCAATCTGCCGATCCGAGCGACGCAACAGGCAGCCGGTTACGACTTTGAAGCTGCGGCCGATGTGCTGGTACCCAGCATCTGGAAATCAGGGATTATGGACGCAGTGAAGGCGCTGATGAGTGCTGATGCCGTGGCAGAAGTTCAAAAGAAGGTCAAACCGGTCCTGGTGCCGACCGGTGTGAAGGCCTATATGGGGGATGACGAATTTTTGCAGCTGTGCAATCGTTCCAGTAATTCCCACAAGCGCTTTTTGATTTTGGCAAACGGAGTCGGTGTCATCGACAGTGATTATTACGGCAATCCGGACAATGAAGGGCATATTATGTTCCAGTTCATCAATTTTGGTCCCTTTGACGTATCTATCAAAAAAGGGGAACGCATCGGGCAAGGGATCTTTCTGCCTTTCTTGAAGGCCGATCAAGATGCCGCTGCCGGAGAACGCACCGGCGGTTTCGGGTCGACGGGACAGCAGTGAGGTTATTAAAAAAGGTCCCTTCTATGGTAAAATGAAGCATAACGGAGGTGCCTGAAAGATCATGGCAAAAAAAGCCAAAGTACAATTTGAATGTCAGCATTGCGGGTATATTTCACCGAAGTATCTGGGAAAATGTCCCAACTGCGGCAGCTGGAATTCGATGGTGGAGGTCATCATCCAGGACACCAGCGATCGTCGTGTCCGAACTTCTTTGACAGGAGAAAAGACGCGACCGACCAAGATTGCTGAAGTCGTTCCGAAAAAAGAACCCCGTGTCGCTACCAAATTAGCCGAGCTGAATCGGGTGCTGGGAGGCGGTGTGGTTCCCGGATCGTTGGTGCTGATTGGCGGCGATCCCGGTATCGGCAAGTCGACACTGCTTTTGCAAGTGTCGCAGCAGTTGGCGGATGTCGGCGGCAAGGTCCTTTATGTGTCCGGCGAAGAGAGTGCCGATCAGATCAAGCTGCGGGCCGAACGTCTGGGCAGCATCGACACGGAATTTTATCTATACGCAGAAACGGATATGCACGAGATAGCCAAGGCTATCGAGGATCTGAAGCCGGATTATGTGATCATCGACTCCATCCAGACTATGACTCAACCGGATGTGACCAGTGTCGCGGGATCGGTCAGTCAGGTACGGGAAACCACCGCTGAGCTGTTGAAAATCGCCAAGACCAACGGCATCGCTATTTTCATCGTCGGGCACGTGACCAAAGAAGGTGCGATCGCCGGTCCTCGGATGTTGGAGCACATGGTGGATACCGTGTTGTACTTCGAAGGGGAAAAGCATCACAGTTTCCGGATTCTGCGGGCGGTAAAAAATCGTTTCGGTTCCACCAACGAGATTGGCATCTTTGAAATGCGGGCAGACGGACTTCATGAAGTTGCCAATCCTTCGCAGGTATTTTTGGAGGAGCGTTTGGCGGGAGCGACCGGTTCGGCGATCGTGGTAGCAATGGAAGGCAGCCGCCCAATCCTGGTGGAGATTCAGGCTTTGGTGACACCTACCATGTTCGGCAATGCCAAGCGGACGACTACCGGATTGGACTTCAACCGGGTTTCACTGATTATGGCGGTCCTGGAAAAAAGAGCCGGCCTGCTGCTGCAAAATCAGGATGCTTATTTGAAAGCTGCCGGTGGTGTCAAGTTGAATGAACCCGCCATCGATTTGGCGGTCGCGGTGGCGATTGCTTCCAGCTACAAGGAAAAAGGCACGGATCCCACTGAATGCTTTATCGGCGAGATCGGCCTGACCGGTGAGATCCGCCGCGTCAACAGCATCGAACAGCGGGTCAAAGAAGTCCAGAAACTGGGATTTACCAAGGTCTATCTGCCGAAAAACAATC
Organism: Enterococcaceae bacterium OF42-14pH9A; assembly: GCA_027692465.1. Taxonomy (GTDB): domain Bacteria; phylum Bacillota; class Bacilli; order Lactobacillales; family Enterococcaceae; genus Enterococcus_C. Next base: position 908,636 of record JAQEYU010000001.1, read on the forward strand.
TCGGCGGCTGGGAGGCACCGGAAGGAATCGCGATCGTTCCGGTCTCGACGATCGCTGAGACTTTGAAAAAAGTTTTTGGCTGATTTGTTGTAAGGGAGGCGGACCGTTTCACAAATGAAGGGTCCGTACCCGACTAATTTGTCAATTTAAGGGAGGAAAAAACATGCAAAAACGCGTCATCACCATCTTACTCGTGGTGGCGGGGGCAAGCCTGGGCGTGTCCTTTATGCCGGTCGCGTGGGAAGCGATCCAGCAAGGCGGCAACCAATGGCTCAACAATGTATTCACCAATTTAATCATCGGAGCACTTATTTTCTTTTTACTGTCATTATTCCTGGTGAGATACATTTCTTCGGCCCTCAACTACATCGAGAAAAAACTCAGTGAGCTCAGTCTCACCTACCTGCTTTTCGGAGCGATCGGCACCATCATCGGTCTTTTGATCGGGGTCATCATCTCGCTGCCTTTTTACAACTGGGACATTCCTTTTGCCAAAGGGGTCGCACCGTTTCTGATTATGATCCTGTTAGGTTATCTGGGCTTTCAGATCTCCACCACCCGGATCGATGAGTGGAAGAAGATTTTCACCTCCAACAAGAAGAAAACGGAAGAAGCCGCCGAGACCCAGCAGGAGATGCTGGATCGCAAAGCTGACGATCATTTTCGCAAATACAAGATCTTGGATACCAGCGTGATCATCGACGGGCGGATCTATGATATCGCCAAGACCGGTTTTATCGAAGGAACGATCTTGATCCCGAATTTTGTGCTGTATGAGCTGCAATACATCGCTGATTCCGGTGACAGTTTGAAACGCGTACGTGGGCGCCGCGGCTTGGATATCCTGAACACTTTGCAGAAAGAAGCCGGGATTTCGGTTGAAATGTATGAAGGAGACTTTGAGGACATCCAGGAAGTTGACAGCAAACTGCTGAAGCTGGCGAAACTGTTGGACGGGACAGTCGTTACTAACGATTACAATCTGAATAAGGTCGCCGAATTTCAAAATGTTCCCGTGCTGAATATCAATCAATTGGCCAATGCGGTGAAACCGGTGGTGATTCCCGGGGAAGACATGGACGTCTTGGTGGTGAAAGCCGGTACCGAACGGCAGCAGGGAGTCGCTTATTTGGACGACGGCACGATGGTCGTGGTAGAAGACGGTCAGCACTACATGAATGAACGGATCACCGTTGTTGTCACCAGTGCGCTGCAAACCGCTGCCGGTCGGATGATCTTCGCCAAGCCGGCTCATTCGGGTCGGGGTATCGACAACAAACCGGAAAATAATTCCGGCAATCACAACAAAGGCGGTAACAAGAACAATCGCAACAGCCGCTGATTCTTTAACCGAACACCAACCGCCAGGAAGTCTGATTTGTTACCGATCTGACCAAAAAATCAAGGAAACTATGTTGGCTTCATTATTCTGGGTTCTTTAGCAGGAAGTCTGGTGACATTTTTTGTAGCAGTCAACAGCAACGGGTTCATCCTGCTGTTAATCGTCACAGGTATTGCTATAATCAAACAAAAGTTAAACAAATCTTTGGCTGAAGAAACAGAACTTGAGGATTCTTCTTCTGGAATAAGCGAATCCCTATTTTCAGTGAGCATCCCAATTAAATATCAACCAGAACCACCCTTGTTTTACTTGGATTATCAAGTGAAACGAGGGTGGTTCTTTGACAGAAGCAATGAAACTGTGCCGATTTAACTACTGGATGTCAGCCAAAGTACTGCTTGGATCTGATGGAAATCCAGTACGAAGAAATATCTGGCACAATCCGGCTAAGCTAACAGAGCATAGTCGAAATAGGCTTAGGGCGTGTCTTAAAACTCTGGGGGGATCCAGATTTTTGCGGACCTGCCGAAATCAAGGAGCAAAGCGCAGCTTATGTGGTGCATAAGTGAGCATTTACGACGTAGATTGCGGTGAAAAGGACCAAAATATCTGCCGCTGGAGTTTACAGACGCGCCCTAATCCATGCATCAATTATTTTTTCTGTTGGCAGAGGCAAATACCGCCCCAAATTAGCGGTCACACTTTACTAATGAGGACTTTGATTGTAGAATTACAAGGAATAGGCTTACCAAAATTCCAACCAAAAGGGAAGAGATAAAATGAGTAAAATTCGTGTACGTTACGCACCGAGCCCGACCGGACACCTGCATATCGGCAATGCCCGGACGGCGCTGTTTAATTATTTGTTCGCTCGTCATAATGACGGCGAGTTCATCATCCGCATCGAGGACACTGACCAAAAGCGTAATATCGCTGACGGTGAAAAATCACAGTTGGAAAACCTGACTTGGCTGGGGATTGATTGGGATGAATCACCGGAAAAACCGGGTGCATACGGTCCTTATCGCCAGTCAGAACGCGGCGAGATCTACCAACCGCTGATCGATCAGCTGCTGGTTTCCAATCGGGCGTACAAATGCTATTGCACTGAAGAAGAACTGGAAGCGGAACGGGAAGCACAGCGGGCCCGCGGCGAAATGCCTCATTACGGCGGCAAATGTGCCCACCTGACACCAAAAGAACAAGCTGAAAAAGAAGCACAAGGCTTTGAACCGGTGATTCGTTTCCGGGTACCGAAGAATACTGAATATGCCTTCAAAGACATGGTCAAAGGGGATATCCACTTTGAATCGGACAATGTCGGCGGCGATTTTGTCATCCAAAAACGTGATGGCATGCCGACCTACAACTTTGCCGTGGTAGTGGACGACCATCTGATGAAAATTACCCACGTTCTGCGGGGGGATGACCATATCGCCAACACACCGAAGCAGATGATGATCTACGAAGCATTCGGTTGGACACCGCCGCAATTCGGTCATATGACTTTGATCATCAATACTGAAACCGGCAAGAAACTGTCTAAACGGGATGAATCGATTCTGCAGTTTATCGAACAATACCGGGAATTGGGCTACCTGCCGGAAGCGATGTTCAACTTTATCGCACTGTTGGGCTGGTCACCGGTGGGAGAAGATGAAATCTTCTCACAAGCTGAATTGGTGGAAATGTTCGATCCGAAACGTTTGAGCAAATCACCGGCCGCCTTTGATGCCAAGAAACTGGCGTGGGTCAACAACCACTACATCAAAGAGATGGATCTGGATAAATTGACGGACATGTGTCTGCCGTTTCTGGTGAAGGCCGGTCGTGTCGAAGAAAATCCGGCTGCCGACAAAAAAGCCTGGGTTAAAAAAGTTGTTGCCCTTTACCAACCGCAAATGAGCTTTGCAGCCGAAATCGTGGAGCTTTCCGGCCTGTTCTTCGGTGAACATCCGGAATTGGAAGAAGAAGGCAAGACGATCATGGCGCAAGAAACGACACCAGTAGTCTTGCAAGCTTTCAAAGGCCAATTGGAAAGCTTGGCTGATTTCACACCGGAGAATATCTTGGCTTCTATCAAAGCTGTCCAAAAAGAGACTGGCATCAAGGGCAAAAACCTGTTCATGCCGATCCGAATTGCCACTTCCGGCCAAATGCACGGTCCGGATCTGCCGAATACGATCGAGATCATGGGTAAAGAAGCTACTATCGCTAATCTCGACCAAGCCTTGGCGTAATCCGTATCCTAAAAACGCCTGCTTGTTCCAGCGGCGGGTATCGACCGGCACTGCGGGGCAACAGTCAAATACAAAAACACGAAGAACAGACGAAGTACCGTCATTATCGTTTCACAGAGAGACTGCTGCTTGCTGAAAGGCAGTCAAACGGCTGACGGGAAATGCATCTGGGAGTGGAGTCGGCCAAGACCGGCTACGTAGAATGGACGTTACCCATTTTGAGGCAGAAAGGTATAAGGCAGCTTCTCTAATCAGTGAGCTGAGAGGAGGATTGTTGCAATCGTTTCTGTAAACAAAAGTGGGACCACGCGGGGGCGTCTTTTGACGTAAGGAAACTTACGGCAAATACGCCCCTGTGTGTTTTTTTTAAGTGAGCTTTCCGTTTGTCGGGGGGCCGTCATAGCTATCGGAGGTCACGTTTTTGGGGGATTTCAGAATGGTTTTGAGGGCAGAAGGAGTAAGAAAAGGGGGAACTGCTATGGGGTGGTTCAAACGAGCAATCGCAACCACAAAAGCCAATGATCCGGCGGCCCGCAGTACATTGGAGGTCGTATTGACCTATCCGGGCTTTCATGCGCTGTTTTGGCATCGCTGGTCGCATTTTTTGTATCGACAACGGCTGTTTTTACTGGCTAAGCTGAATGCGCAGTTTTGGCGTTTTTTGACGGGGATTGAGATCCATCCGGGGGCTCAGATCGCGCAAGGCGTTTTCATCGATCACGGGATGGGTGTCGTGATTGGTGAAACAGCTGTTGTTGAAGAAAATGTGGTTTTATTCCACGGAGTAACGCTTGGCGGGACCGGAAAAGACCAGGGCAAGCGCCATCCTACCGTACTGTCGGGAGCGATGGTAGCAGCCCATTCACAGATTTTGGGACCGATCACCATTGGTCGCAATGCTAAGATCGGCGCCGGATCGGTTGTTTTGCATGATATCCCGGATAATGCGACTGCGGTAGGAGCGCCTGCCCGTGTCGTCAGAATGAATGGAGTGAGAGTTAAAAATGATCAAAATTCATAACACGTTGACTCGTGAAAAAGAAGAGTTCAAACCATTGGAGGCCGGCCGCGTCAAAATGTATGTCTGCGGACCGACTGTTTATAATTATATCCATATCGGCAATGCCAGAAGTGCTATCGCCTTTGATACCATCCGCCGTTACTTTGAATACCGCGGCTATCAGGTGGACTATGTTTCCAATTTTACCGATGTGGACGATAAGATCATCCGGGCCGCTCAGGATCTGCAAATAACGGCACCGGAAGTCGCTGATCGCTTTATTGCGGCTTTCAAAGAAGATGCCGGTGCATTGAACATCGAAGCGGCAACCTTGAATCCGCGGGTGATGGATCATATTCCGGATATTATCGATTTTATCCAAGTGCTGATCGATAAAGGTTATGCTTATGCGGTCAACGGTGATGTGTATTACCGGACTCGTAAATTCGCTGATTACGGCAAACTATCCGACCAGTCGATTGATGAACTGGAAGTCGGTGCCAGCCAGCGGACCGGCGGCGAACAGGATATTAAAGAAGACCCGTTGGATTTTGCTTTGTGGAAGTCGGCCAAACCCGGCGAGATCTTCTGGAGCGCACCCTGGGGGCAGGGACGTCCCGGCTGGCATATCGAATGCTCGGTGATGGCGACTAAACACCTGGGGGAGACCATCGACATCCACGGCGGCGGTCAGGATCTGGAGTTTCCGCATCATGAAAACGAGATCGCCCAAAGTGAATCCAAGACCGGCAAAAAGTTTGCCAACTATTGGATGCACAACGGCTATGTCACAATCGGTGATGACGATGAAAAGATGAGCAAGTCCCTCGGTAATTTCGTTACAGTCCATGATATTGTCAAAGTTGTGGCACCTCAAGTGCTGCGTTTCTTCATGGCGACGACGCAATACCGCCGACCGATTCGTTACAGCGAAAAGACTTTGCAGGATGCTGCCAACAATCTGCAACGATTGAAGACAGCCAAGGAAAACGCAGAATTCCGACTGCCGCAAGCGGCGGCCGGGCTGTCGGACGATCAGGAACGCATGGCGCAATTGACTGCGCTGGAAGAGCGTTTCATTACGGAGATGGACGATGATTTCAACGCGGCCAACGGAATCACTGTCGTTTATGAATTGGCGAAGTGGCTGAACAATTACAGCGAGCAGCCGGTAGTTTCCGCAGCTGTTTTAGCAGCTGCCTTGGCCCAGTTTGCCGATTGGCTGCAGGTTTTCGGAATCGAGTTTGCTGACGAGGAGCTGTTGGATGCCCAGATCGACGCATTGATTGCTGAGCGCAACCAGGTCCGCAAAGACAAGAATTTCGCCCGCAGCGATGAGATCCGAGACACATTGAAAGCACAAGGAATCATCCTGGAGGATACACCACAGGGGACCCGTTGGAGAAGAGACGCATGAGAGATCACAAACAATTGAACGGCCTGGCCTTGGCTTACGTGGGGGATGCCGTCTATGAAGTGTACATCCGGGATTTTCTGGTAGAGAGCGGTCAGACCCGGCCCAATACCCTTCACAAAATGGCAACGCACTATGTTTCTGCTAAAGCGCAGGCGATGCTGATGGAAAAAATGCTGGCTGAAGCGGTTCTGACGGATGAAGAAGAACTCTTCTACCGGCGGGGCCGCAATGCCAAAAGCCATACCAGCGCTAAAAATGCCGATATCACCACCTATCGGATCGCGACCGGCTTCGAATCGCTGATGGGGTATCTGCACCTCACCGAGCAAAAAGAGCGGCTGGATGAGCTGGTGAACTGGTGTATCGAGAAAGTGGGTGAAGAAAATGAAGGAAAATAAACGACGTCCGGTAAAAGGCGGCGATCATGGCCGCCAAAATGAAGGCCGACGTACCGGTGCGCATAAAAAAAGCGAGCAGAACCGCCGCTTTGATGATAAGCGGAAATTTGACAGAAACAACGGTCAAAAGCGGGACCGTTTCTCACCGGCAGCCGGCGAAGCAGCCGCGGTTGGTGAACAGACGGCACCGGAAAACGAGAATTTCGTTTTCGGACATCATGCGGTAGTTGAAGCCTTGAAGCAAGGCCGTGGCAACAAGCTTTTCATACTGGAGGATGCCCGGGGTGAAAAAATCGAAGAATTGAAGCAGCTGGCCCAAGAACACAGTGTACCGGTCAAATGGGTGCCTAAACAAAAATTGGACACCATGAGTGATAATGGCGTCCATCAGGGAATGGTTCTGGCCATTACTCCGTATGAATACTTGTCTCTGCCGGAACTCTTGGAACGAACTGAAACGGCTGAGCCCTTCTTTTTGATCTTGGACAATCTGGAAGATCCTCACAATTTCGGGTCGATTTTGCGGACGGCGGATGCTGCCGGAGTAGACGGGATCATCATCCCCAAACATCGGGCCGTAGGAATCACGCCGGTAGTCGTCAAAACGTCTACCGGTGCAGTCGAGCACGTACCGGTAGCGCGGGTCACCAATCTCAGCCAGGGAATCAAGCAGTTGAAAGATGCCGGTTTCTGGGTCTTCGGGACGGCGATGTCCGGGACCGCCTATACAGACTGGAATGCGGCCGGCAAGATTGCCTTGATCATCGGCAATGAAGGCCGGGGCATGAGTGCCGGTTTGGCCAAAGAAGTCGACGAACTGCTGACGATTCCGATGATTGGACATGTTCAGAGTCTGAATGCCAGTGTTGCAGCCGGCCTGCTGATCTACGAAGCTTTCCGCAAACGCGGCGGTGGTGCCTCATGAAAAAGCAGCTGCTGATCGTGGACGGCTACAACATGATTGGTGCCTGGCCGGAGCTGATTCTGCTGAAAAAACAGGACCAGATGGAAGATGCGCGGGATGCCCTGCTGAACCGTTTGTCCAACTATGCCAAGTTCGAAGGGATCGAGATCATCGTGGTCTTCGATGCCCAGTTTGTGCCCGGCATTACGACCCGCTTTACTAAATATCAGCTGGAAGTAGTCTTCACCGAAGAAGGAGAGACAGCTGACAGTTATATCGAACGAGTCGCCGGCGAGTTGAACAACCGTCTGACACAGGTGACAGTCGCCACCAGTGATCTGGCGGAGCAATGGGTGATCTTCTCGCAGGGAGCCCTCCGAACGTCTGCCAGAGAGCTGTACAAGAGCATCGAAAAGACGGAAAAGCAGATCACCGGTCATCAGGAAGACCTGAAGTTCGCGGATTTCCGACGCAACTCACCGTGGAGCCCGGATCAGCTGGCAGAGTTGTCGGAAAAACTGCAGGAACTTTCCGGCAAGAAAAAAAGGTAGCTTATATGAGAAAAATCTAGAATTTGTCATGATACCCTTGCCCCAGAAAGCAGAATTTTGGGGGAGGGTTTTTGTATGTCTTTGATTCGTAATGCACAGCTGGGATGTGAGGCGTCTTTTATCGAGCTGTTTGACCGCTATCGTCCAATCATTTACCGCCTGCAGGGAATGTACTACTTGAGAGACTTTGACTCCGATGACTGGCTGCAAGAGGGGCGGATCGTTTTCTTTGAAACACTGAAGCGCTACGATCCGGCAATGGGGGTAACGATCGGTGCCTTTTTCAAAAACAATTTTGAGAACAAGATCAAATCCCATCTGCGCAAACAAGCCGCTTATAAGCGCCGCTGTCTGGCGGGCGCTGTGTCGCTGGAAGCTAAGATCGCCGAAGAAGGGCCGGATTTTCAGGGGAATATCGGGCAGTGGACTCAGCCTGCTGATCAGCAGCTGCTGGCGGAAGAAGCGCTGATGGTCTTTCAGGGTACCTTGTCGGACTTGGAAGAGGACGTCTTCGGCGAGTACCTGCAGGGCTTGGATCTGGAGGAGATCGCCGTCAAGCAGCAGCTGTCTGTGCAGCAGATCCGCTATGCCTATGAACGATCTCGGCGCAAATTGCATCAACACCTGCGTTTTGCAGAAGATTAGGGTGTGTCTGGAAAGCCTGCAAATAGCTGCCACTGGAGTTTTCAGACACACCTTAAATACAAACAAGCAGCCGGAGCGAGTCACTGAGCAGGAGCCAAGCCCGGTAATCTCGGCCTGCTTTGTTATGAAACCCCTTTTATGATTTGATGAGGGGTCCGATAGGAAGTCTGATGAAGCCTGTGATGGTCAGTTTTTTGGAAAAAATTGCACCTTATGTAAAAATATCGAAAATACTGATTGTCAGAAGGTTTTTGTTATGATAAACTTGTAATTTTCGTTAAGATGTGGTATCATGGCAATCGAGGTGAACGCGATGCCAACAACTTTAGCGTCAATCAAGAAAGATTTGGAATGTCGTATCGGTAGCGAGATCATGTTAGTCGCACAAACAGGCCGCAAGCGTCAGACAGAACGCAAAGGCGTGTTGACAGAAACCTATCCGTCAGTTTTCGTGGTGGATCTGGATCCCGAAGAAAACTCTTTCGAACGGGTTTCTTACAGTTATTCTGACGTGTTGACCCGCACCGTAGAGATCGAATTTCTGGGGCAATGAGTACGAAGAAGCGAGAGTTTGACCGGCTGTGGTTGAACTCTTTTTCTTTTTCAAAAAATCTGCGAGGAGCGCGTACAATGGAAGTAAGGATTAAGCACTTTGATGAATTGACGGCAGTCGAATTTCTAGAAATTGCCAAGCTGCGGGTAGCAGTGTTCGTAGTGGAACAGCACTGCCCCTATCAGGAAATCGACGACACCGATCGCGAGGCCTGGCATGTCTGGCTGACCGACGATGCAGGTCAGATTGCTGCATACGGCCGTGTCTACGGTGATGATGATAACAGTCATCTGGGGCGGGTGCTGGTGCGTCAGGATCAGCGGAAGCACCATTTGGGGGATCGTCTGCTTCAGGAACTGCTGCAGATCGCTGCGGTGAAATTTCCCCGACGACCGGTAACAATCGGTGCCCAGGCCCATCTGCAGAACTTTTACGGCAAAGCGGGATTCCGCCCGGTTTCCGAGATTTATCTGGAAGACGATATCCCTCATGTGAAGATGCTGCGGCCAGCCGATTCTTTTTAACGAGCAGCTTTGTAGTCAGATAAAAAGACCCCTGTACACGCCTCAGAAGCCGATAAAAATCGGTAATTCGAGGGGGACAGGGGTCTTTTTTAGTTTGATGCCGGCGCTTGCCGGGAGCTTCACTGCAGCGGCTGTCAGTAGCTGCTGTTGTTGTCCAGATCTTCTTTGGACTGACCGGTGACTGTCGGCTTGGAAGCAGCAGCTTGGGCTTCCATCAGGTCGCGGATGTCTTTCAGCAGGCTTTCGGTAGTGTCCGGTGTTTCTTCGACGGTCTCTTCTTTGGCAGCTTTACGGGCAGCCAGGTCTTTAGCGTGATTAGCCGCCTTGATGATCAGAAACAGGACAAAGGCCGTGATCAGAAATGTAATGATGGCACTGATAACATCACCGAATTTAAAGGTGTTCCCGCGGAATTTCACATCCAGAATGTTCAATGTGTCGTCCAAATCACTGCTGCCGGTAAACAGTGAAACAATCAATCCCACTAGCGGTGTAATCAATCCTTCAACCACTTTTGTGACGATGGCGGTAAAAGCAGATCCGATCACGACACCGACGGCCAGATCAAGGACACTGCCGCGCATAATAAACTCTTTAAATTCTTTGATCATAAAATAATTCCTCCTTTTTTTCCTTAAGAGCTGCCTGCGCTGCTTCGTTTTAACGGAGCGCGTATACAGGCTTTCTTATTTTCTTTTACAAGTATAGCGGAGAAAAAGCAAAAACTGAAATAATACGACAGCTGTCGCGGGCCTCGTAAAATTAAGAAAAAACCGGAATATGCTATAATTTAGTGAAAATGCTTTGAAAAACCGGCCTGGTTTTTCCCAGGCAGCGGCTTATTTTGGACGGCGGCTGTGAAGGAGCAGCCGTTGCCAAACCAAAAGCAGGCAAGGTACGCTTTTTGAACCGTAGATCAGTCCAGCTGACGCCGTTTCAAAGGGGACCTTTTTCAAGAGAGGGGACACATCATGACCAAACAGATCCAACCGGGGATCTTTCTGCATACGATCCCGACGGAAAAATTCAAAACGGTGCGGGTATTCATCCGCTTTTCGGCCCGTCATCAAAAAGCGACTGCGGCTGCCCGCACATTGTTGACCTCCTTATTGGAGACTAACAGCAAGCATTATCCTACCCAAACGGCACTGAGCAGCCGTTTGGCAGAGCTGTACGGCGCAAGCTTCGGAGTCAGTATGGCCAAAAAAGGAGCCTTGCATCAAGTCAATGTCGGGCTGACTTTAGTCAATGGTAAATACGTGGCTGATGATGAATTATTGGCACAGGGAATGGATTTTCTAAAGGAGATCCTCTTTGCGCCGAACATCAAAGAAGGGGCTTTTGATCAGGAAACTTTCGCTGTAGAAAAAGAGAATCTGAGTGCTTATATCAAGAGTATCGATGAGGACAAGCAGTCTTATGCGTCTTTACAGCTGCAGCAGCTTTTCTTTAAAGAAGCTGCCGATCAGCAGGTGCCGAGCTTCGGTACCTTGGCCACTCTTGAGGAGCTGAGTGCAGCGGATTTGGTGAGTACCTACCAAAAAATGCTGGAAAATGACCAGGTGGATGTCTTCATCGTGGGGGATCTGAGTGAGTCTGAGGCTGAGCAATTGGTTTCCGTATTGCCGTTTCCGCAGACGGAGCGGGTCCATCCGGAGATCTATTTTGAAGCTGTTGCTGATAATGTGATCACAGAAAAGCAGGAGCAGGAGCCTTTGACCCAATCCAAATTGAACATCGGCTACTGGACGGATATCACTTATGAAGATCTGCGCCGCTTTCCACTGATGGTCTTCAACGGCTTGTTCGGCGGCTTTCCTCATTCCCGCCTGTTCATGAATGTCCGGGAAAAGGAAAGTATGGCTTACTATGCTTCCTCCAGCTACGACAGCTTCCGAGGTTTTGTCAATGTCCAGACCGGGATCGACGCTGCCAATCGCGACAAAGTACTGCATCTGGTAGCGCAGCAGCTGGAAAATCTCCAGCGGGGCGAGATCACTGCCGAGGAGCTGGCACAGACCAAGGCGATGTTGAAGAACTCCTACCTGCTGTCGTTGGATAATTCGCAGGCGCTGATTGAAGGGGCCTATCTGGATAACTGGCTGCCGCAAGCGGCGTTGTCGGATGAAGAATTTCTGCGGATGATCGATGAAGTCACCGTTTCCGAAGTTCAGGCAGTCGCCCGTGATATCAAATTGAAAGCTGTCTATTTCCTGGAAGGAGTCAAAGCTGATGCGTAAGATCCAATATGAACAAATCAACGAAACCCTGTATACCGAGGTCCTGCCCAACGGTTTGACGGTTTTCCTGCTGCCTAAAGCCGGCTTTCATAAGACATACGGCTTGTTTTCCACCAATTACGGCAGCATTGACAATGCCTTTGTACCGCTGGGAGAGACGGAGTCGGTGCAGGTTCCTGACGGTATCGCTCATTTTCTGGAGCACAAGATGTTCGAAAAAGAGGCGGGTGACATTTTCCAGACCTTCGGCAAACAAGGCGCCAGTGCCAATGCCTTCACCAGCTTCACCAAAACCAGCTACCTGTTTTCGGCAACAGATAATATCCGCTTGAACCTGGAGACACTGCTGGATTTCGTTCAGGAACCGTATTTTACGGAAGCAAGTGTCAATAAAGAAAAAGGGATCATCGGCCAAGAAATCGGGATGTATCAGGATGATCCGTATTTCGTGCAGTTTTCCGGCCTGCTGGAAAGCTTGTATCCGGAACATCCGCTGGCAGTGGATATTCTCGGAACAGTCGCTACCATCGACCAGATTACGGCAGATGACCTCTACCTGTGTTACAACACCTTTTATCATCCCAGCAATATGAAACTGCTAGTGGTAGGCAATATCGATCCGGAAGAGACCATGAGCTGGATTAAAGAAAATCAGTCCGGGAAAGAATTTCCGGCGGTTGAAGCCGGTGAGATCCAGCGGCGCTTGCCGGAAGAATCGCTGGCCCAGATCCGCAAGACGGCCAGTCGTCAGCTGCCTTTGACGCGTGGCAAAGGCGCTCTGGGCATCCGCGGGCTGATGTCGGAGCTGCCGGAGGATCCCACCGAGCTGCTGCGTTTTCGTTACGCCATGAACCTGCTCTTGGCGCTGCTGTTGGGCAATACCAGCGGCAACTATCTGCGGCTTTACAACGAAGGGATCATCGACGATTCCTTCGGGTTTGAATACAATCTCGACCGGGGCTTCCACTTTGCCGGTCTGTACGGCGACAGCGACCAGCCGGAAGCGATGATCGACGCTGTTCAGGAGATTCTGATGGGCTATGCCGACGATCCCGAGGTCAATGAAGCCAATTTGGAGCTGCTGAAGAAAAAACTGCTGGGGAAATACTTCCAATCTTTGAATTCGTTGGAATACATCGCCAATCAGTTTACCCAGAGCCAGTTTGGCGAGTTGACGATTTTTGATGTGCCGGAGTTGATCCGGACCATCCGCTTGAAGGATGTGCTGGCCGCCGGTAAAACACTGATCAAAGAAGAAGCTGTCTGCCGCTATTTCCTGTTTCCGGAAGAAGGAGCGGATCAGGCATGAAAACGGCATTGGTGATGGGGGCCTCCGGAGATATCGGGGAGGCCGTCTGTCGGCGTTTGGCGCAAGCCGGTTGGTCCTTGTATTGTCATTGTTACAGTAATGAAAGAAAAGTCTTAAAATTTGTTAGTGAACTGTCTGAAAGCTATCCTCACCAAGATTTTTTTATGGTATGCTTAGATATGTTGAACTATCGTGAAATACCGCCGTTTCTGGCAGGTTTGTTCCAAGTGGACGGGGTGGTTTTTGCCGCCGGATTCACTAAATACGGCCTGTTGTCCGAGCACAGTCGCACCGACATGGAAAACTTGTGGAAGATCCACATGGAGACGCCGATGCTGCTGCTTTCGGCACTGGAGCCCAAGCTGCGACGAAGCGGGCAGGGACGAGTGGTGTTCATCGGTTCGGTTTACGGCTTGGCCGGCAGTGCAATGGAGACCGTCTACAGCGGTGTCAAAGGCGCACAGCAAAGTTTTGCCAAAGCTTATGCCAAAGAAGTCGCTTCACTGGGGATCACTGTCAATTGTGTGGCTCCGGGAGCGGTGGCTACGCAGATGAACCGCTCCTTCACTGATAGTGAACTGGAAGCTTTGACTGATGAGATCCCGCTGGGCAGACTGGCGGCGACTAACGAAATAGCAGCGGCTGTCGCTTACCTTTTCCAAGAGGAGGCCCAGTATACGACAGGCGTCACGATACCGGTGACCGGCGGCTGGCTGTCATGATAAGACTGGAGAAGATGACTACGTGGAAAACGTTGCAACGACTGTCGGACAACGACTGCGGCAGGCCCGTTTGAATAAAAATATTTCTCTGGATGAGCTGCAGCAGATCACCAAGATCCAACGCCGCTATCTGGAAGCAATCGAAAATGATGATTTCGACTCTTTGCCCGGTACATTTTATGTACGGGCATTTGTGCGCCAATACGCTCAAGCGGTAGGCGAAGACGGGGATCGGCTGGTAAATGTGCTGGACGGCAAGGAAAGCCTGACACCGCCACCGCCGAAACGGCCCCAACCGGAAACAGTCCAAGGTTCCCGTAAAGCACTCCACGTAGAGGAAAAAACCGGAAGCCCGGTGGTACGCCTGCTGCCGGTGATTTTTTTCAGCTTGGTAGCAATCACGATCATCGGGGTCGTGGCCTGGCAGACAATCCAAGACCGCAATTCCGATCCAATCTTGACTGATCCGGGTGCTTCCGTCGTTGTGGACAAACCGCAAGAATCCTCTACCAAAGAGTCGCAAGCACCGGAAAAAAGTTCTTCAAAAGCTGAACAGGAAAGCACGACCCAATCCTCCAGTGCGCCGGCTGAAAAGGTCATGAGCATGCAGATGATCAGTAACACCCAAGAAGTGGCAAATGTCCAGATCAATGACGCCAAGGCACCGTTGAAATTAGATTTTCAAGGTCAGCCAACCGGTCCTTGCTGGGTGGGTGTGATCGTCAATGGCGGCTATGTGTATCAATACACCCTGCAGGCCAATGAAGCCCAATCCACGACCCTTCCTGAGGGGACGACTGAAGCCAGTATTGTTTTGGGTGCCAGTGCCAATATCGCGATCAAAGTCAACGATCATGATCTGCTGTTTACTGAAGCCGGTATGCAGGCGCTGCGAAAAACCATCAATTTGACGGTGGCTTATCAAGCGGCAGCCGGAACCAACGGCCAACAGTAACCGACGGCAGCAAAATCATTGAAAAACAAGTTCGCAGCAGAAGGGCTTTTTGAAAAAGCAGAGTGTATCTTCTCTGTGCTGTTGAAACAAATCGATTTTGAGAGCAAGGCGTCCAAGCAACCCAAGCGCTGCAGAAAGTACTCAAGTTTTCAAGAGTTATCTTGAAAACAGACAATCCATATCAGTAGTTTAATCACTCGAAAAATAGAAAGAGAAGAGGTAGCTCCCATTGAATCTTCCAAATAAACTGACTGTGCTCCGCATCTGTATGATCCCGGTCTTTATCCTGATCTTGGCTTTGCCGCTGGATTGGGGCACCTTGACTGTCGGTGATACCAGCCTTGCCGTCACTCATCTGGTGGCAGCTGTGATTTTTGCGGTAGCCAGTATCACAGACTGGTTGGACGGAAAAATCGCCCGGTCCCGCGGTCTAGTAACCAACTTCGGCAAGTTCGCCGATCCTTTGGCAGACAAAATGCTGGTGATGACCGCCTTCATCATGTTAGTCGAACTAGGAAAAGCACCGGCCTGGGTGGTGGCAATCATCGTCTGCCGCGAGCTGGCTGTGACCGGTCTGCGCCTGTTGTTGGTAGAACACGGAGAAGTCATGGCAGCGGCCTGGCCCGGAAAGGTCAAAACGGCGACACAGATGGTAGCCATCATCCTGTTGTTCATCAACAACATTCCATTCAGTCTACTGGGGCTGCCGTTGGATCAGATCATGCTGTATGCCTGCCTGATCTTTACAATCTACTCCGGCGTCGACTACTTTGCGAAAAATACTGCTGTCTTTAAAGGGTCGATGTAAGAAATGACAACGAAACCGCTGTATCACTTCAGGTGCAGCGGTTTTGTTGTAGCCTCTGGTTTAATCGGATAAAATGATACGTACTTCAAAGGATGTGGCGAAATGAAATTTATCGATGTCGATCAGGCTCATATTATCGGATTTCTTCGACTTTTGGAGGAAGTATCCTTTACGGAACAAGTAAGTAATAAGGATCATTCTTTGACGAATATCAAAGAACGTTATATGGCAGCCCCCAAGATGAAAGAACGACGGTTAGTTGGGATTTCAGATAGTGCCGGCAATTGGCAGGCAGGTTGCCTTCTCAGTGTGTTCGAAGACGCTCAACAAGTCGAGTTGACTACCGGATTTTTCGGCAAGGGGAGACTGCATAGTTTTTTTGAAGCGTTACTTGGATTTTTACGAATAGAGTATCCTGGCTGGCACTTTATCTTATCCGTACGAGATCATAATATTGGTCTGATCCAGCTGCTTGAAGACAAAGGAAAAGCGGCTTATTGGCAAGCAGTGGCTTTTCGCTGGCACCCGGAGGACCACAGAAAAGGGAAAAGTATTGCGCCTCAGTCTATCGGTTGGTTGTCAAAGAATGGCCGTTGGTTGGATACTGAATTTTCGGAAGGTTATTGGACCAGCAAAAGAATGGCAAGAGATTTTGAAAAATGGTTGGTATTTTCAGCTGAAGGGAATTTGCTTACCTTGCGGATTCACCCGCAACAACTAGAGGTTTTTCATTGTATTATTGCAGCGAATGAGACGTTTGATATTTTTTTTAATGGAATAAATCAGTGGCTGGCAGCACAGGGCTATGAAGAGGTTTATTCCCTTGTTGAAAGAGCGAGTACAGAGTCAACGTACTTTGGTGAAAAGATGAGGCCACAGGAAGAATACGCAGAGTTTGTATGGCAACTATAAAACAATCTATAAGGAGCTGACACAGTTGAAAGCAGAGATTATTGCGGTAGGGACCGAAATCTTATTGGGACAGATCATCAACACCAATGCGACATTTTTATCCGAAGAGTTGGCAGGAATGGGTTTTGAAGTCTACCATCACAGCGTTGTGGGGGACAATCGGGAACGTTTGACGGAGCTTTTGCAAACGGCCGCTGTCAGAAGTGATCTGATCGTTTTGTGCGGCGGACTGGGACCGACCACAGATGATCTTACCAAAGATGTTACGGCGGAATTTGTCGGGGAAGCATTGGTGGAGGATCCGGCTGGTTTGGCGAATTTGGAAGCCTTTTTTGAACAGGCACAGCGGCAGATGACGCCCAATAATCTGCGGCAGGTGCTGGTTTTTGAGCATGGGGAAGCTTTGCCCAACGAGACCGGCTTGGCGGTAGGAATCTTTTACCAAAAACCGCAGCAAACGGCGTATCTTCTTTTACCGGGACCTCCCAGCGAATTGAAGCCGATGTTCCTGCATCATGCCAAGCCGCTTTTGGCACAGCGGCTGCCTCACACAGAGCGCCTGCTGTCGCGGGTGATGCGGTTTTACGGTATCGGGGAATCCAAGCTGGTGACAGAACTGGCAGAGCTGATCGACAGCCAGTCGAATCCGACGATTGCCCCTTATGCCAAGCCAAATGAAGTGACAGTGCGTTTGACAGTCAAAACAGGGGACGAACAGGCCGGTGAGCAGCTGCTGGCCGAGACCGAGGCCCAGATCATGGATAAGGTGGGAGCCTATTTTTACGGTTACGGGGAGGAAAACAGTCTGGAGAAGGTGGTGGTGGCGCTACTGAAAGACAAGCAGAAGACAGTGACAGCAGCCGAGAGCCTGACTTGCGGGCAGTTTCAGGCGACTTTGGGGAATGTACCGGGTGTTTCTGCGGTCTTTGCCGGTGGGTTTGTGACCTACGGAGCGGACACCAAGGAGCGCTTTCTGGGGATCTCACCGGAGCTGGTAGCAACTTATGGCACCGTCAGTCGGGAATGCGCTGAAGCGATGGCATTGGCAGCTTGTGAAAAAGCTGGCGCCGATTTTGGTTTGAGCTTTACCGGAGTCGCCGGACCCGATGAATTGGAAGGCCAACCGGCAGGAACAGTCTGGATCGCATTGGCGCAAGACGGGGAAGTCGAAAGCCGCTTGTACCATTTTACCCGGGACCGAGCGTATGTCCGCCACAGCGCAGTGATGGCGGGATTGGATCTGTTGCGGCGGGCACTGCTTTCTGAAATCTGAAGCTGATGCAGAAAAAGGATTCTAAAGAAATGCGAAAATATGTTCGCTTTTTCTTGCAATTTCAAATGGGAAAAGCTATCATAAGAGTACATTAAACGTAATGACAGACAGAAATAAAGACGGTTCGGTGCAGTTTGCGGCCAATTTTATTTTGAGGATAGGGGTGTCTGAAGGCTCCGGCGGGATTCGCAAGTTGGTGCTTTCAGTCACGCTCAGATACTTTAAGGAGGATCATCATTTGGCAGACGATCGTAAAGCAGCCTTGGATGCTGCATTAAAAAAAATTGAGAAGAGCTACGGCAAAGGCGCCGTCATGAAATTAGGGGAAAAAGTAGATCAACGGATCTCGACGATTCCCAGCGGTTCTTTGGCTCTTGACGTGGCATTAGGTGTTGGCGG
Organism: Enterococcaceae bacterium OF42-14pH9A; assembly: GCA_027692465.1. GTDB lineage: Bacteria > Bacillota > Bacilli > Lactobacillales > Enterococcaceae > Enterococcus_C. The sequence continues at coordinate 926,828 of JAQEYU010000001.1, forward strand.
CTATCCCCGTGGCCGGATCGTCGAAGTCTACGGTCCTGAAAGTTCCGGTAAAACCACCGTGGCACTGCATGCCATTGCCTCTGTGCAACAAGAAGGCGGCACGGCAGCCTTTATCGATGCCGAGCATGCTCTTGATCCTTTGTATGCTCAAAAACTTGGAGTCAATATCGACGAATTGCTGTTGTCACAACCGGATACCGGTGAACAGGGGCTGGAGATTGCAGATGCCCTGGTATCCAGTGGTGCGGTAGATATCGTCGTGATCGACTCGGTAGCTGCCTTGGTTCCTCGGGCGGAGATCGACGGTGAGATGGGGGATACCCACGTCGGTTTGCAAGCTCGTTTGATGTCTCAAGCACTGCGCAAGCTCTCCGGTTCTATCAATAAGACTAAGACGATTGCCGTCTTTATCAACCAGATCCGTGAAAAAGTAGGGATCATGTTCGGTAACCCGGAAACGACCCCCGGCGGCCGTGCGTTGAAATTCTACGCGACGATCCGTTTGGAAGTCCGTCGTGCGGAACAGTTGAAATCGGGTACTGATATCATCGGGAACCGTACCAAGATCAAAGTTGTGAAAAACAAGGTTGCGCCGCCATTCAAAATTGCCGAAGTGGATATCATGTACGGTCAAGGGATCTCCCAAGAAGGTGAACTTCTGGATATGGCAGTCGAAAAGGACATCGTGGACAAGAGCGGTGCCTGGTATTCTTACAAAGGCGATCGTATCGGTCAAGGTCGTGACAATGCGAAAAACTATATCAAAGAGCATCCTGAACTCAAAGAAGAACTCAATGACCTGGTTCGGGCAGCCTATGGAATCGGTGAAGCCATTCCGGTTGTCGAAGACGCCGAAGGACAAGAAGAACTTCCATTGGATGGCGAAGAATAATACGAGGTTAAACCGGTCAGCCAGCAGCTGATCGGTTTTTTTAAAGCGGAAAACCTGCTGCGGCAGCACTTGTAAAAAGGGGTGTTTATTTTCAGCAAAATATCTGAAATAACAAGGTTTTGCGGAGGTTTGGAGAACGTCTTTTCCCCTTTAAAAAGTTGACAGTCCCCCTTACAAACATTAGAATAAAGTTGTGCACTTAGCACGCATGCGTATGTAGGCATGTTGATAATGTCATTTAAAAAGTTTATCAAAAAACTACAAGAATAACTAAATACGATAGTACGGAGGTGGATTTAATGGGACTTTATATTCTCCTCGCTATCATCGGTTTAATTGTTGGTCTTTTAGCAGGTTTCGTCGTTGCCAAGAACAAGCATGAAAAAGAACATGCTGCAGAATTGGCCGGCGCGCAGAATTCGGCGCAGGGTATCATCCAAACTGCACAGAAAGATGCGGAAACTCTGAAAAAAGAAGCATTGTTGGAAGCTAAGGAAGAAAACCAGAAGTATCGTGCGCAAATCGAAAGTGAGTTGAAGGAAAGCAAGCTCGAAATCAAATCACAAGAGAATCGCTTACTGCAGCGGGAGCAGACGTTGGATCGTAAAGACGATTCGATCGAAAAGCGCGAGCACTCCCTGGAGGATCGTGAGCGAACACTTAGTTCTAAACAGCAATTAATTGACGAGCGAGAAAAAGAAGTCGAAAAACTGATTGGGGAACAACAGCAGGAACTGCAACGTGTAGCCGGCTTGTCCCGCGATGAAGCAAAAGAGATCATCATGAAATCGACGGAAGAAGAGTTGAACCATGAGTTGACGCTGATGGTGAAAGAATCCGAGCAACGGGCCAAGGAAGAAGCCGACCGCAAGGCGAAAAACCTGCTGTCACTGGCGATCCAGCGCTGTGCTGCTGATTCGGTCTCTGAAAACACGGTATCTGTTGTCTCCTTGCCGAATGATGAAATGAAGGGTCGGATCATCGGTCGCGAAGGCCGCAACATCCGTACCTTGGAAACGTTGACCGGTATTGATTTGATCATCGACGATACACCGGAAGCAGTCGTCTTGTCCGGGTTTGACCCGATCCGTCGGGAAATCGCCCGCATGACCTTGGAAAAATTGATCCAGGACGGTCGGATCCATCCGGCCCGCATCGAAGAGATGGTGGAGAAATCCCGCAAGGAAATGGACGAACGCATCCGGGAATACGGCGAACAAGCCGCATTCGAAGTCGGTGCCCATACGCTGCATCCGGATTTGATCAAAATCCTGGGTCGTCTGCGTTTCAGAACCAGTTACGGTCAAAACGTATTGAACCACTCCATCGAAGTCGCAAAACTGACCGGCGTTCTGGCCGCCGAGCTGGGTGAAGACATCCAGTTGGCCAAACGAGCAGGTCTCCTGCATGACATCGGGAAGGCTTTGGATCACGAAATCGAAGGCTCTCACGTGGAGATCGGCGCCGAATTGGCTGCCAAGTACAAAGAAAATCCGGTGGTCATCAATGCCATCGCTTCTCACCACGGCGACGTGGAAGCAACCTCTGTCATCAGTGTACTGGTGGCAGCCGCAGATGCACTGTCGGCCGCTCGTCCGGGCGCCCGCAGCGAGTCTTTGGAAAACTATATCCGCCGTCTGGAAAACCTGGAGAACATCTCCAACAGTTTTGCCGGCGTCGAATCCAGCTTTGCTGTCCAAGCGGGCCGCGAAGTCCGGGTCATGGTCAAACCGGAACAAATTTCCGATTTGGATGCTGCCCGGCTGGTTCGGGATATCCGCAAGAAGATCGAAGACGATCTGGATTATCCGGGCCACATCAAAGTCACTGTTATTCGGGAAACCCGGGCAGTCGACTACGCCAAATAAGCAAGATGAAGTCCCCGACAGCTGCGGTTGTCGGGGGCTTTTTTGGAATCTTTGTTTTAAATGCTGTCTTGGAATAAATGAGAAAGGTGGCAAGAGTTTTGAGCTAGTGCTGTCTGACGACTGGCAAAAGAGTATAATAAAATTCGTATGGGCATCAGTCTGAAGGTATCATGAAGTTAAGCAATTATTTTACAGAAGTTACTGAGTCTGCAGCGAGTCAAAGTGGTACTGAGAAAGGAATCTAACAGCTGCCTACTGTCGACTGTATAAAAAAAGACCGTGAGAGGGGGATCAGCGATGGAAACAGCAGAGGAGAAGCAACTCCAAATAATCCGCAGATTGGGAGGATTCAGCGAACAGGCAGAAATCAAACAGTTTTCTGACGTTACTTTGAATAAGAAGTACGATGTTTATCTGATTGATGAAGCCGGTCAGCGACAGATTTTCAAACGAGCCGAGGCAGATGAAATCAATGCGTATCAACAGCTGCAAAAGATGGCTCGTTTTACTGATCACAAGAAGTTGACAGTTCCGAACTTGCTTGGGACCATCGAATCGGCAGGTGAAGCCTGGATCTTACTGAGCTGGTTTGAAGGTGAGGATATGCGAAGTGCATCCGGCAAAACATTTGAAGTCTTCGGTACAGCTTTGGCCCAGATTGTGAATGTCGGAGTGGCACTGGGCGAGCTGCCGATGGATCCCATCGAGTCTGCCTTTGCACGTCTGGAGAAAAAACTGGTGCCGAATTCCATCGCTGAGCAAGGTTTGACTATCTATAAAAAGCGCCGGCGACAAATGCCGCTGACCTTCACGAATGACGATCTGCTTCCTATCAATGTATTGTGGCGGCAGGATGAGGTTTGCCTGATTGATTGGGGTTATGGCCGAACTGGAAGCTATACGTCTGATCTGGGGCGCTTTCTGGCATTCAGCTTTCCTGAAGCAGCAGGCGGCTATCCGCTGACCTCTGCTGATGGAAACAGGGCGGCTGAGGCTTTTTATCGAGAGCTGTCTCCGGTCCTTAAAACACGCTGCGATTTTGAGCAGTTTCGGCAGGATCTGCAAGCAGAGATTCTGTTCCAATGCCTGCTTTCGTTATGGCATTTACCTCAGATCAGTTTTGACAGGCTCAAGACGCCAATGGAGCATCATTGTTATCAGCAGATTTGTGAATTGGTGGAGAAACTGAGTGCGGCAGGATAGCGAGTTAGGGGGAAAGTTATTTTACGCAAGTTTTTTTGAGCGGTGTGGCAACTCAAGTGGGATTATCAGTGGTATGTTTTCAGTAGATCTTGTCTGGTTTAGGCGAGGGAAGATCCACCAAAGAAGGTGTCAGCCGCGAAAATCGGGCTGACACCTTTATTTGCGCAGCTTAGTCGGCGTTTTTGGAAGCGGCATGCTGTGCTGCTTTATCCTGCCGATATTGTGCGGCTTGAGCCTGCCATTTTTGACGGTCGGCTTCTGTGATTTCGCGGATCACTCGGGCCGGGTTGCCGCCGACGATAGTGTAGGGCGGGACGTCTTTAGTGACGACAGCACCGGAAGCGATGATGGCTCCTTCGCCGATGGTCACGCCGGGGAGAATCGAGGCACTGCCGCCGATCCAGACTTTATTGCCGACTGTGATCGGCAGGCCGAATTCCAGATCGCTGATGCGGACTTCAGCATCGATTGGGTGGCCGGCGGTGTAGAAGGCCGCTCGAGGGCCGACCATGACATCGTCGCCGAAGCGGATCTTGTTGACGTCCAGAAAGATGCAGTCCATGTTGGCATAGAAATTCTCACCAATCTCAATATGACGTCCATAATCGACATAGAGGGGGGGATTTACATAGAAATGTTCACCGGTTTTCCCAAAGAGTTGTTTTTCCAAGGAAACAATGCCGGCGCGGTCTTCGATAGGGTGCTGATTGATCTTTTGTGCCAGCATTTTTCCTTTCAATGAGCCGTTTTCGGGGTGGATATCACGAGCCAGATAGAGCTCACCTTTGAGCATTTGTTCATAGTCGAAATCTTTTTCCAAAAGGTAGCCTCCGATTCATACCGCAATAGAAGCGGCGGGATTAGGACGTATGCCAACGACAGCTGTTTTTTTCGTAATCGATGAGCCGGATTGCGTGAAACAGCCGGCAGAGGTGTTGTCAGCTCTATTCTATCATAGATGGCCCTTGGCGATCCGTGCGGTATCTAAAAACCAATAATCACGGTAATCTCCGGTCAGTGCAGTAAAAGGCTGGTGCGGGAGGCCCGCCTCTTGCAGCTGCTGCAATAAATAGTTGCGCAGGATCCAGGGATCTTCGATGTGGCGGGCGTTTAACTGAGCGATGGCAGTAATGGTTTCAGGTGTGGTCTGAAGTGCGGTGGCGATAGTCGTCAGTGGTTGACCCAGGAGGCGAATATTCTCACTGAATTCAGCAATCGTAGCTGTTTGTTGTTGTTTAGTCAATGACATCGATAATTCCTCCAATCAGATAGCAACAGGATGTTTATGCGCTCTGCTCCTGTTTTGATCGGTATACTCTACACCTGACCTCTAAAAAAAGCAAAATTCTCGTTTCTTCGTTGCTTAAAACGATTTTAGTTTGGCAAATACTGTAATATCAAGTAACATTTAAAGCATAGATACGTACATAACAGTTTCGGAGGGATCTCCATGAAAACAACGCTGCATACATTCGCGGATTGGATCAAAAAACACAGCCTGCTGTTGAGGTTGTTGTTTTTCGGATCGATCCTGATCTTTGTCGCCAATCAGGTGATCAATATCGCCCACGGCATGAGCTGGCAGGAGGTCAAAGCAACGATGGACCAGCAGGCCCGGCCGACCCTTGTGCTGATGGCACTGCTGGGGCTGGCGGGTGTGCTGCCGATGCTGGGTTATGACTGGGTAGCGGTGAGAACGCTGGAAAAAAAGGGCAAACCGAAGATGCGCAGGAGCGACTTTTTTGTTTCAGCCTGGACCACCAATACCATCAATAATCTGGCAGGATTCGGCGGAATCGTGGGCGCCAGCCTGCGGGCGAATTTCTACGGAAAGGACAGTGATCGTAAACAGGTCTTGGCGACGGTATCAAAAGTAGCGCTGTTCATGGTAAGCGGTTTGTCGGTCTGGGCGCTGATCTTAGCCGTGCAGATCTATGGTCTGGGGTGGCATCCGGAGTTTCGCAGCTACTGGATCTGGTTGGCAGTAGGCAGTGTCTTGGCACCGGGACTAGTGATCTTGGCTTATCTGCGGCGTCGGCGGTTGTTTGCCGATCTGTTTCCCAAGGGTGTGCTGCAGCTGCTCCTGACTTCTTTTTGTCAGTGGAGCGGTGCACTGGCAGTCTTTCTGGCGATTGGCCGCCTGATGGATCTGCAGTTTGCGGTGACGGATGTCTATCCGATGTTTTTGATCGCTACTTTGATCGGGATGCTGACGATGGTACCCGGTGGGATGGGTACCTTTGATGTCATGATGATCTTGGGGATGAGTAATCTGGGCTTCTCCCAAAACCAGACGGTGGTCTGGCTGCTGTATTACCGGCTATTTTATTATCTGGTGCCTTTTATTTCGGGACTGGTGCTCTTTTTGACCCGCAGCAGTGTCCGACTGAACCGTTTTTTTGACAATCTGCCGCGGATCATGCTGCAAAAAGCGGCTCATTTCGTCGTAGTCCTGGCTGTGTACTTCGCTGGAATCATGATGGTGCTGTTGTCGACAGTGCGCAATTTGTCGGCGGTCAGCCAGATCTTCAAGGTGCTGCTGCCCTTTTCCTTTGACTTTTTGGATCAGACGCTGAACCTCTTGGTGGGTTTTCTGCTATTGGGCTTGGCACGGGCCCTCTATGCCAAGGTAAAAAAAGCTTACCTGCCGACGATTGCTGTGCTGGTTTTTGGGATTATGAATACCATCACGCGGACTCGTTCTGCCCGGCTGTTCATTGTGTATTGTCTGATTTTATTGGCGGTTTGGCTGGCCCGCAAAGAGTTTTATCGGGAAAAATTCGTCTACTCCTGGGGCGCATTGATCTTTGACGGTCTCTTGTTCGGAACGCTGCTGATCGTTTATGCGGTGGCAGGCTTCCATCGGGGGCAATGGTGGAGTACTGAGATGCTGGGCAATTTTATCCTGTTTCCTTCCGAAGATGTCTGGTTTGCCGGTTTGATCGGTTTGGCATTGTCGCTTTTGGTACTTTTCGGGCTGCAACAGTATCTTTCGCAAACGGATCTGCAGGTGGGTGAAGAGTTTGAAGTGCAGCGCTTTAATGATCTGCTCAGTCGTTACGGGGGGACCCGTGCCAGTCACAAGCTGAGATTAGCGGGCTATCAGATGTATTATTATCAGGAAGAGGGTGAGGACAAAGCAGCATTCGGCTTCCAATTCAAAGGCAACCGCTGCTTTGTTCTCGGCGATCCGATTGGCGACAAAGCGTATTTCCGGCAGGGAACGCTGGCCTTTTTGAAGGATGCGGATCTGTTGGGCTATCAGTTGGCTTTCTATCGAATCAGTGAAGCCTATGTGGTACTGCTGCACGATCTGGGCTTCGAATTTACCAAGATCGGCGAGACAGGAACCGTTGATTTCACCCGACCGCTGCCTGATTTCACCCGGGCCGACAGCTATCGCAAGGCCTCTACCCAGGGCTATCATTTTACCTATTATCGGCAGTTGCCGGTGGAACTCTTGCAGGAATTGGAGCGGGTCAGTGACGAATGGCTGGCGGGGCAACGGGAGAAATTCTTTGCCAGCGGGCGCTTTGATGTCGATTATATCTTGACTACACCGGTGGGACTCGTGCGTAATCAGCAGAATAAGATCGTGGGCTTTGCCACCCAGCAGCCGATCTGCAACGAATGGGTTTCTTACGACCTGTTGCGGTTAGGCAGCGGGGTGGATCAAGACGTGGCCAATTATCTGGTGTTGAATATGATGCTTCAGTGGGAAAAGGACGGCTATCATTATTGCGACATCGGCATGGCACCGCTGGCTCATGTGGGGGATGCGCCGTCTTCTTTCTTCCAAGAACGCGTGATGAATGTAATCTACAACTACGGCAATGCGTTTTATGAGTTCCAGGAAAATTTCCGGGGGAAGAAACCCTTTGCCAGCTTTTGGGAAGGCTGTTACTTCGCCTACGCCAAGGGATCCAGCTTTTATTTAGCAGCATGGCAGCTGCTCTTGTTGATCGGCCGGGGCCGCAGCAAAGGACCAACTCTGGTAGAAGAAGCGCTGGAGGAACGGAGGAGCTTGTAAGCTTAGTGAGTACCTGGAAACATCGGTGACCTTCGTATTTTGGAGGATCATCCGCTAACATTTTCAACCGGTGTCAGTTTAAGGCAATTACTTTGTCGAAAAAGAAGGGTACGAAAAAAACGTCAGGAATCGTTGCAGCTCTCTGCAGCAATTCCTGACGTTTTTAAATTCAAGGCCTTAGTAAGCCTGTCCTTCCAACAAGTCACCGGCATTAGGACCGGCATCCAGTTTGTAGATGCGTTCCAAATTGATGACGACTGCTGCTACTGGTTTGGGCACATGATGGCCGGCTGCAAAGGTCACAGCGTCTTCGTAAACGGCGTCGTTTTGGTGGATTTCGGCAGTTCCTTCGAAGCGGAAGCCTTTGAAGGCCGCATGATCAACAGTTGCCACGACGACTTTGTGATTGGCTTCTACATTATGCCAGGCTTGTTTGCCGGTGTGTTCATTGTAGATCAGATGAGTGTCATCCAGCACCCGCAGCGTGCCCTTGGGTCCGATTTGGGGATGCCCGGCTTCATCGACGGTTGCGATAAAGCTCAGTTGAGCAGCGATCATATTTTTCATATCTTCAGTAAGTGTGACGGTCATTGTTACCATTTCCTTTCCCTATCAGGCAATCGTGGCTGTGACGGCAGTCAAAATCGCCAGCTAACTTTTCGTAAGTATTATAGTCCTGTTGCGAAAAAAAGGGTAATGGTTTGTTTGGCCGCTGCAAAACGTCCTGCGGTACCTGTAAAAAGCAAAGAAGCAGCTCCCAGTGAGAGCTGCTTTTTCAGGTTGTCAGCTGCCTGTCTTCCAAAAAAGCGGTCAACTGCAACTCCTCTTCGTCGGTCAGTGTGCCGGTCTCCAGATCCTGCAGCAGCCTTTCAAGCAGCTGGCGATCGGCTTCCCAGAATCCTGCCAATTGTATGAAATGTTTCGTGGGATAACGGCGGAAAACCGGATACAGGTCCAAGAATTCCTCAAAGGCCAGGTGAGGCGCTTCGGTAAAATCTGCTACATAGCCTTCTGCCAACGCAGCAGCAGTGGGATCGCCGTTTTCTTTCAGGATTCCTTTAGCCACCAACTCCAAAAAAACTTCCTGTTTAGTGATCGTGATGCCTTGTTGGCGGCAATAACGGTAACCTTCTTCCACCAGGGGAGGAAAGATGAGCTGCATGCGGCAGGCCTCCTTTTCGGTATGGACAGATGACGTCACAAAGAGTGGTTGCACCCGTCGTGAACTGACTCAGTGAAAAGGCAGCGAATCATTTACTGCTGACCTGTCGTCCTTTGTAATAACCTTTGAGAGAGACCCGGTGACTGCGGTGATAATCGCCGGTGGTCTCGTCAAAGGTGATCGCCGTTGCGGTCAGGGCATGGTGCCCTCGACGCAGGCGCTTTTTAGCTTTGGATGTTTTTCGTGCCGGTACTGCCATGAGTGCCGCCTCCTTTTAAAATTGGGTAAGCAGTGAGAGCAAGCTGTTGAGGACTTGTTTCTCGTGCTCCGTAAAATAAAGGGACAACCCGCTTTGTCGCCGGATTGTCCCGCCTAGCAGCCGTCTCAGTTAAGGGCAGCCAGTTGGGTATAATAGGCCTTTTTGCGGGCGCGTTTGTATTCGTGGATGATCTTCAAGGCGCGCTTGCGGGTCTTGATGTTGGGGCTTTTCAGGCGGCGGTATGCGCTGCTCAAGTCTTGTTTTTCCATAGGGCTCTCCTTTACTTGGTTTACCGGAGTGCTCCGGAATCTGTTGGGGTGTCTGACACTAGCGGTGAGCTTCGAAGCTTAGCGGATTTTTTGCCGACTGTCAGGTGAAAAAATGCCAGCTCAGATGCTTCATAAGCAGGCCTGATTACGCAGCTCACGGCAAAAGAACCCGAACCGCTATCGGTGCTTTTTCAGATACGTCAGGCTCACCAGCTGGCTTTTTTGACGCCGGGAATCTGACCTTTGTGGGCCAATTGGCGGAAGTTGACCCGGGACATGCCGAATTTGCGCATGTAGCCGCGCGGGCGTCCGTCGATCAGGTCCCGATTTTTCAAACGGTTGGGATTGCTGTCGACGGGCAGTTTTGCCAGACCTTCATAGTCTTTGGCAGCTTTTAATTCCTGCCGCAGCTGCGCATAATGAGCAATCATTGCTTCTTGTTTGCGAGCTTTGGCGATTTTAGATTTTTTAGCCATTTATTTCGTCTCCTTAAAAATTACGTGTTTTCGCAGCTTGGGTGAATATTTTTTCAACTCCAGCCGCTCGGGATGGTTGCGTTTGTTTTTAGTCGTGATATATAAGCGTTCGCCGGTAGGGGCGTGCTCCAAAGTAATAGTTTGTCTCATGGCGATCACTCCTTTCCTGCCGCAGCAGTCTTGAATAGCGTCAGAATTCGCAGTAGTCGAAACGATTTCGTTTTATCGAGAGCAAAGCGGAATCTTTACGATTTGAACGTTAGGATTATAGCAGGCGTTTGTGTCGGCGTCAAGGAACTTTGCTTGAAAAAAATACCACCTTCGAAACAGCAGCTGTTTCAAAGGTGGCGAAAGCAATAATCAAACCCGTCGTCTACGAGCAAAGTCTACGAAGCGGAATTTATCCAAGCGGTGGATGGATTCACTGTACTGGAAACAACGGGTATCTTCCAGATAGACCAGGCTGCGGACGATCACCACGTGCTGGTCTTCGGGAGTCAATGTCATCAGATCCCGGATTTCCTTGTTGACGGGTTCGACGGTGATTTCTTTTTGGGCGTAAGAGATTTCCAGCCCCAATTCATTTTCAAAATACTGGAAAAGCGAGTCCTGGGCTTTTTTCTCCGGCAGTTGGGGGATGATGGCAGCATTCAGATAATCCCGATCCAGGATCACTACTTCGCCATCAATCTTTCGCTGGCGGATCAGCTTCCAGGCTTCGGAAGCCACCGGCCAGTCTGTGATCTGATGCAGCTTAGGGGAAACAGCAATTTTTTTCAGTTCGGCAACATGGGTCTCATTGGGGATATGCTGAGCGTTTTGAAGCTCTTTAAAACTGGTGAGCCCGCTGATAGGGAAATCGAAACGGTTCATGTCCAGCACGATAGAACCCTTTCCTTGTTTCTTCTGGATGTAGCCGGCATTTTTCAGCAGGTTCAGTGCTTTGCGGATCGTTTCTCGCGAGACACCATACATTTGGATCAGCTGATTTTCAGAAGGCAGCAGGGTTTGGGGGGGATATTCTTTATTGATGATCTTTTGTTCCAGATCCAAAAAGATCTCACGGAATTTATTCATACAAAACAACTCCTCGGGTAATAGTCGTGGTCAAGCGTGATGAAACCGGCAGCAATCGATCGCGGCCACTGTGTGACAGATTGCAGGTGCCGAATATGTAAGAAAACGGAGCAAGTTGCCTAGACAAGTTGGTCAACTCCTTTTATTATAGGGATTTCCAGTGATAAAAACAATCATGATTCGTTGTTTGAGAATTTTCTTATGAAAAAATGTAAAGGCTTACGGTTTATGTGGAGATGTCAATACAATCCGGAGTATTGAGAACCTGATGGAATTTGGAAGTGATGTCCAGCCGAGCAGCTTCGTAAGCAGACGTTGTGTCGCAAGTCGCAGACTGATGAAAGAGATCGAAATAAAAGACGGAACCAGCAGTGACGTGTTTACACCGGACTTACTGTTCAATAAAAAGAAGCGACCCTATATTGCCCGGGTCGCTTCTTTGAGCTTGGAATTAGTTTTGCAACAGCTGATCCAAATCCAGTTCTGTCAATTCATGGACGGTCTGATCGGCTCCATGAAGGGGCTCGCCGGACAAGACGCCGACAGCATACATCCCGCAGGCTTTGATGCCGTCCAAACCGGCTTGTGCATCTTCGAAACCGACGCATTCTTCCGGCTTGAAGCCCAGCATCTCTGCGGCCTTGACGAAGATTTCCGGATCCGGCTTGCCTTTGTGGAGGGTCGCCGGGTCGACGATTGCAGCGAACATATCGCTGACTTCCAATTTTTCCAAAATGAAGGGAGCGTTTTTAGAAGCGGAGGCAATGGCACAAGGCACGTTTTTAGTCTTGGCTTCTGTTAAAAAGGTCTTGACTCCCGGCAGCAGGTCCGTCGGAGTCAGGTCTTGGAGCAGTTCGACATAGTGGGTATTTTTTTTGGCTGCCAGGGCTTCTTTTTCTTCTGTGGTGAAATCGTTCTGGCGGCCGCCGTGGACCAGGATTCGTTCCAGAGAATCCATCCGGCTGATCCCTTTCAGTTGTTCATTGAATTTGAGGTCGACGTCGATGCCAATCTCCGCTCCCAGATCCCGCCAAGCGAGAAAGTGGAATTTTGCGGTATCGGTGATGACACCGTCCAAATCGAATACTAAACCTTTTTTCATGAGATGATCGCTCCTTTTTTTGTTTGAGAGTCGGGTAGCCAAAATGCAGCGGCAGCGATTCAGTTTTTTTTTTGCTGCCGAGATTTTGGGCCCGGTATCTTTTGAATGGGCAAAGCCTCATCCGGGATCCTGTTGGGAACCCGGCGAGTGCAGACCCCTCTTTAAGATATAACTGAACATGCTACTGGCAGATATTTTGGTCCGTTTCACCGTGAGCTGTGCCGTAAATGTCCAGCTTTAACACTATATAAGCTGCGCTTTGTGTCTTGCTTTCGGCAGGTCCGCAGCAATCCGGATTTCACCGGTGGTTTCAGCTCCGCGCTGGTTTTCCTGCAAAACGGTCATGCATAAGGAATAACTGTCTGTTCGCCGGCGGTCAAGTTGACGGGCTCTCCTTTGATGATAACACGGCTTGGCCGGCTGGCGGTCAAGCAGACCTCTGTGGTGGTGACTTTCACGGAATAGTCGATATTTTTGACGGTAATCTGATAGGCTACGGAGTCCCAGGCTTGCGGCAGATTCGGCTCAAAGTGCAGCAGCTCTTCTCTGACGTCCATCCCGGCAAAGGTGGTGAGGGGGATGTAAAGGGTTGCCGCCATCACGCCGGCATGGATCCCTTCGGCAGTCGTCCCCCCCTGGATATCCCGGTAATCGGAATACAAGGCTTCCTGATACAGCTGCCAAGCCAAGTCGTTTTCTCCTACCATCGCAGCCAGTTGGGCGTGGACCACCCGAGACAAGGTGGAGCCGTGAGATGTGCGGGCCAAGTAGTAATGAAGGTTTTCGGAGACGTACGCTGCGGGAAGCTGGTCCCGATAACCCAGATCCTGCAAGATTTCGTCGACCTGACCTTTAGAAAAGTTGTAATAAATCATCAGGCTGTCGGCTTGTTTGGCCACCTTGTAGCTGTCGGCGGATTTGCCTTCAGCGTTTAGAATCCGGTCCAATCGATAGATGTTGCCGTATTTTTCCCGATAAGCCTCCCAGTCCAGATCCTTCAATCCGAAGTAACCGTCAAATTGGGCGATGATGCCGGTCTCGTCAATCACCAGCCGCAGCTGATGGCGGATGGTTTCCATAGCGGTGAGGACTTCGTCGGTAATACCGGTTTTTTCTTGGATTGCAGCAAAAGCCGCAGTACCCAATTCCTCTTTCAGAGCAGCTACTTCTTCAAACAGCCAGACCACCATCATATTCGTATAGGCGTTGTCTTTGAGCCCGCCTTCTGCTGCTCCGGGATAGGCTTCGTGGAACTCATCGGGACCCATGACGCCGGCGATGGAATAACGCCCGGAAGCTTTGTCGAATCGGGCGATGCTCTGCCAAAAATGCGCGATTTCCAAGATCAGCTCCAAGCCATAATCTTCCATGAATGCCCGGTCGCCGGTATTGTGCCAATACTGCCAGACGTTGTAAGCAATGGCCAATGAAACGTGGCGTTGGCGGCGGCTGTGGTCTTCTTTCCACTCGCCGCTGATCGGGTTCAGATGCAGCTCCTGCGACTGCTCGGTCCCGTCAAGCCCTGACTGCCACGGGAACATTGCTCCCTGGTACCCGGCATTGGCAGCGTCGGTCTTGGCTGCCGGTAAGCGCAGGTAACGATACATCAGCAGCTGACGGGCCGTTTCCGGAAAGCGCAGGATGTAAAAGGGCAGGATGAACAGTTCGTCCCAGAAGATGTGGCCGCGATAGGCTTCGCCGTGAAGCCCCCGGGCTGTAACGGAGGCATCCAGCTTCCGGTTGCCCGCCGGCGAAGCGGAGGCCAGCAGGTGATAGGTATGGATATTCAACAGCTTCTGACTCATCAAATCACCAGTTACCGTCACGGCTGCTTTTTGCCAAAGTTTTTGCCAAGCAGCAGCAGAGGCGGCGGACAGCTCGGCAAAGCCCGGAAATTTTTCCGGCGCAAGCTTCATTTGAGGCTGCGGCTCTTCCTTGCGAAACTGAGCGGCGCGAACTGTTTTTTCAATCTCATACCACTGGCCCTCCTGAGCGATAAAGGTCACTGTCTGAAAGACTTTTTCAGCGGTAACGTCTGTTGTAAGGGTGCCCTGTTCCAAAAGTGGTCCCCCCAGACAAGATTGCTGCAGCAGGGTGATCTGTGAATCCTTGGTGCGGGCGGCCAACATTGCCTGCGGACCAAGGACATCTGTCTTCAGAATATCCAGATGGCGGTTTTCCAAACTGCGGTAGCGGGCAACGTTGTAGTTGTAGACGGTTCCGTCTGCTTCAGTCACTAACTGGAGTTCACCGGAAAAGCCAATCGGGGTGATTCGGTAACGCAGACTGTAAAATTCCCGCTGAGCCATGCTGACGATTTTTTGGCTCTCGACGGCCAACTGGCGGCCGTCTCCCAAATCGATGAGTCCGGTCGCAGTCATCAGGCCGGTACGCAGGTCCAGCGAACGATGCAGCGAGTGGACATTTTCGGCAGTCAGAGTGATCTTTTCACCATCCACGACCGGATAGATCTTTTGCAGGTTCGGTCCATTGACGAAATCCTCATTGGCGATGGTGCGGTCTGCGACTTGGGAATAAGCGGTGTTGTAAAAACTGGCCAGATAAGTAGCGGGATATGTCTCTTCGGTGATCTCCATTTCCGGTGTCGTCCCCCGCAGTCCCATAAAGCCGTTGCCAACTGTCAAAAGGGATTCGACGGAGTATTCATCTTTGCCGGGAGTGAAGCCATAGTAATCCAGGCGCCAAGGAATCTCAGCAGCGGCTTCTGTAAAGTTTGCTGCGGCTGTACCGGTAACGTAGGGGTGGTTCAGTTTTTCCGTCAACCATTGGGACAACTCCACCAGGCCTTCAGGAAATGAGATCAGGACCGGTTGCGGGCTGTTCAAGATTCCGCCTGCAGCCGGATGGTCCTGCAGCCAATCCAGCAGTTTCGTTGCGGCTTCAGTTGGGGGTCCGGTGAAGCGCTGCTGCTGACCAGCGGGAGCCTCGGCCAGCCAGTCCCGATCGTTGATGGTAATCGTGTGTAGTTTCATATGCGGTAGAAGAAGATGCTCGGCATCTTCCTACACTCCTTTCTGTTTGAAAGTCTGCCTTCGCCAACTTGTCTATACATGCAATTTTATTATAGACGACTTTGTCAGCGATTTCAAATGTTATTCGCTGTTTTTCACGATTTTACAAACAAGTGGCGTGCAATTGCTTGGAAATTTTTATGCAACAAATGGAAACATTAATAGTAAGCCTTTTGAAA
This sequence comes from Enterococcaceae bacterium OF42-14pH9A, assembly GCA_027692465.1. Classification (GTDB taxonomy): domain Bacteria; phylum Bacillota; class Bacilli; order Lactobacillales; family Enterococcaceae; genus Enterococcus_C. The sequence continues at coordinate 942,377 of JAQEYU010000001.1, forward strand.
GGGAGAAAAGCAATACTCCTGACTTTGCGGATTTCTATTTTTCTTTTGTTTAAAACGCTTGCATTATTTCTTTGTTCCCGTTATGATTGTCTTGTAGTTGGACTTATATATACAAGTGTTGTTTAGTTGTGGAAGGCCTGCTGTCTGCTTTGCTAACAGCATAAGCGGACGGTCGTGCGAAAGAAAGGAGCCTACTGTTATGGGCAAGTACCAAGAAGATGCTGAAAAGCTGTTACAGGAGATCGGCGGTAAAGAAAATATCTCCGCTGTCACCCACTGTGCCACGCGAATGCGCTTTGTTCTGAATGATCAAAGCAAAGCCAATGAAAAAGCCATCGAGGATATCCCCAGCGTAAAAGGAATGTTCACCAATGCCGGTCAGTTCCAGGTCATCATCGGCAATGACGTCCCGACTTTTTACAATGATTTCTCTGCTGTCTCGGGAATTGAAGGCGTATCCAAAGAACAAAGTAAAGCTGCTGCCAAACAAAATCAAAATCTCGTACAACGGGCGATCGGGACCCTGGCGGAGATCTTTACGCCGCTGTTGCCGGCGATCATCATCGGGGGTCTGATCCTCGGGTTTCGTAATTTTATTGAACAAGTTCCCTTGGGCTTTTTGAATGATCAGACGATTACCCAAGCCTCTACTTTTTGGAACGGCGTCAACGGCTTCTTGTGGCTGCCGGCTGAGGCGATCTTTCATTTTCTGCCGGTAGGGATCACCTGGTCGATCACCCGTAAGATGGGGACCACCCAAATTCTGGGGATCGTTTTGGGGATCACGCTGGTTTCACCGCAGCTGTTGAATGCCTATGCGGTAAATGGCACCAGTGCCGCCGATATCGCAGCCAACTGGACGTGGGATTTCGGCTATTTCACCATTGATAAGATCGGTTACCAGGCACAAGTCATCCCGGCGATGCTGGCAGGCTTCCTGCTGGTTTATCTGGAACGATTCTTCCGGAAACGGATCCCGGAAGCGGTGTCGATGATCTTTGTGCCGCTGTTTTCTTTGCTGCCGACGATCATCGCCGCTCATGTGATCTTAGGTCCGATCGGCTGGCAAATCGGCTCTGGCATCTCCTATGTTGTAAATGCCGGCTTGTCCTCCTCCTTGAACTGGCTGTTCAGTCTGGTATTCGGCGGCTTGTATGCACCACTGGTAATCACCGGACTGCATCATACCACCTTGGCGATCGACCAGCAGCTGGTATCTGATTTTGGGACCACCAACTTGTGGCCGATGATCATGCTCTCGAATATCGCGCAGGGGACTGCCGTTTTGGCAATCTATTTCCAACACAAAGGCAATAAAAAAGAAGAACAAGTTTCGGTACCTTCCACGATTTCTGCCTATTTAGGAGTCACAGAACCGGCCATGTTCGGGATCAACTTGAAATATGTTTATCCGTTTGTCGCAGCCATGATCGGCTCTGCTGTTGGGGCAGTACTGATTACAGTGACCGGTTCTCGGGCATTGGGGATCGGTGTCGGCGGATTGCCGGGCTTCTTATCATTTCCTGTTAAGAGCTATCCATGGGTATTTGCTTCCATACTGCTGACGATGGCGGTGACGTTTGCCATGACCTATATTCTGCGGAATGTCAAAGCCCTGAACAAAGTCGAGCCGATAATGGACGACGGCGGGCTGGCATTGGCTGGCGCCGGTGCAGCCGGCAGCGGTCCGTCTGTGACGGTAGTCGATACCGCCAAAGAGGAAGTAGCCGGAGCTGCGCCGGACACAGTGACCGAAGAAGTGATCTATGCCCCGGTAGAAGGCCAGGTCATCGCTATTGGTCAGGTGAATGACCCGGTCTTCTCCCAAAAAATGATGGGTGACGGATTCGCGGTCCGACCAAAAGCACCGGAAATCTATGCGCCCGTCTACGGTCAGGTCATGAGCGTTTTTGAAACCAAACATGCCATCGGGATCAAAACAGCCGGTGGCGCTGAAGTCCTGGTCCATATGGGCTTGGATACTGTCGAATTGAAGGGGGCTCCTTTTACTGTCAAAGTTAAAGAAGGGGATCAGGTCTCTCCGGAAACCCTGCTGGCAGTGATGGATCTGGCGGCCGTGCAAGCCGCCGGTAAAGAAACCGACGTGCTGGTAGTTTTCACCAATGCTGAAAAGATTGCCGGTCTGACATTGGATAATTCCGGTGAAGTGACTGAGCAAAGCCCAATCGGCCATGTAGAAGTTTTAAGCTGACAACAACGCTGAAAAAGCCGTTGGACCCGAGTAGCGGGTGCAACGGCTTTTTTTGGTTTGCAGGGGTTTGCGGTCCGGTTCGGATCACCATGAGTCAACTTGCTTCCAAAGACGGTCCGGAGCGGAAGTACTTGAAAAGTTTGACAGCAATGGTGATCACGCTGATCAGACCGACAAGCACCAGACAGCCGGTGATGAAGGGCTCGGGCAGGCCTGCTCCCGGAGCAAGTTCTGTCAAGAAGCGCAGCAGATCGTGATCGCCCCACTGTTCTGCTTGCAGCAGTGAAAAGAATTCGGTATGAAAGATATTTTTTTGGATCAAGATGAGCCACAACACGCCGAATCCCACCAATGTGTCCAATACTTCTACCAACAGCACTGAAGGAGTCCAGCGGCGGTAAATCAATTTTAAAATGGAGGCGATGATCCCGATGAAACAGCTGAGGAGCAGCAGTGGTATCGCAGTCTGCATAAAAGATTCTGTGAAGATACGTACGGGTTCATGGTCCCACCAAGCCAGTGGGCGTTTTGTCAGCCAGACCCAGACAAGAAAGACTGCGAGGGCTGCTTGAATGACCAGCTCGACGATCGTATCGCTGAGCGGAATCTGCTGTTTTGGCGGCAGTGCCGGCAGATCTTCCGGTCGCCATTCTTTACTGTTTTGTTGTTTGCCGTTGAAACGTTCAGCGATAACAAAGCCGACGGTCGTCCAAAAGGCCGCGATCACCAGACAGCCGATGATGGCAGAGAGCATCGTTGAAATGAAGAACCCGATGTCGTTGCCACTTGCCGACCAGCTGTATTGCCAACTGTCGTTTTGAGCCGTAAAGATACCGATCTCGGTCAAAGTACGGAAGAGGCCGATGACGGCTCCGACGGCTGCACCGAGGGCCAACACGATTTTAAGACTGCGAAGATATTCATGATAATAGGCCGGCCCAATCAAGTATTGGGGACCGCTCTGATACTGTTTGGCCATTTCCCGCGGATCCCCCAATTCAGTCAGGAGCTGGCGGATTTCGTGGTCATCGGGATTTTCAGGGAGCATATCCAGTAGGTTGCTGTAGAGCTCTTTTGAAACTTCCTGGCGGTCCTTTTGGGGAAGATACCCGACGACTGCCAGAATGTAACGTTCGATAAGTTTCATGGTCGTTCCTCCTTATTTCTGCGTTGGACGCGCTTGATGCTCTGCTGCAGTTTGTCCGACTCGATCAAAAGCAGCCGATAGATCTCTGTTCCGGCTGAATTGATTTGGTAATACTTTCTTGGTCGGCTTTCGCTGGTATCCCAACTACTGTCCAAAAGACCTTGTTTTTCCAACCGCCGTAAGAGGGGGTAAAGGGTATTGGCTTCAATCTCTACGCCGATTTCCTGCAGCACTTCCAGCAGGTCATAACCGTAATGGGGGGTGTGCAAAGCACTAAGAACCAGTAATGTCAGGCTGCCGCGGCGCATCTCAGTGACAAAGCTTGCGGTCAGATTTTTTTCCATAAACTCCACCTGCTTCTAAACTCAAATAATGTGTGACGTACAGTATATCTATGAATTCAATATACTGTACGTCACACATTATTGTCAATGAAAGTGACTCATTCCCTCAAAAAATTAGCGATAAGCTGCAGAGCTGATCCCGAACCGGAGCAGGGAGCGTCTGGCACGCTGGCGATGGCACGCTGGCGATGGCACGCTAGCTGCATCACTATGGCGCTTGAGTTACGAACTTCCTACTGATTTTTAGGCTTGCCGAAAAATAATATCTCGGGTATACTGGCTACAACACCTATTTTAGGTTAACCGAAAATAATAACGAGGTGAAGTAGATGATTCGTTTTGAAAATATTACGGCGGCTTATACACCGCACCAGATCGCCGTTGAAGGAGTAAGCTTTGCGGTTGAGGGGCCCCAGATTGTCGGCCTGATTGGTCCAAACGGGGCCGGAAAGTCGACTTTAATCAAAGCTGCGCTGGGATTGATTCCGGCACAAGGGAAGGTGACTGTCGATGGTCACCCCTTGAAGGACCAGCAGCGAGAAATTGCCTATGTAGAACAAAAGAGTGCGATCGATTACAGTTTTCCCATCACAGTTGCCGAAGTGGTTTCATTGGGACTATATTCCCGGATGAGGCCCTGGCAGTCTTTGAAAAAAGCTCGGCCCAAGGTAACGGCTGCTTTGGAAGCCGTAGCTATGCAGGATTTTGCCAAGCGCCAGATCGGGGAACTTTCCGGCGGCCAGTTTCAGCGGGTCCTGCTGGCGCGCACCCTGGTGCAGGATGCCCGACTGATCTTCTTGGATGAGCCTTTTGTGGGGATCGACGCGGCCAGTGAGCAGATTATCATGACCCTGTTACGTGAATTGCGGGATGACGGACGGCAGATTTTCATCGTTCATCACGATCTCGGCAAGGTCCGGGAATATTTTGATTCGGTTTTGATTTTGAATAAAGAATTGCTTGCATTCGGAGAAACAGCCGCAGTCTTCACTCCGGAGAATTTGAAAAAAGCCTATGGGGACGCTATTTTGATTGGAGGAGATCTGAAATGATTGCACACTTTATTGAAGGCTTGATGACGTATCATTTTTTGCAGAATGCTTTGATCACTTCCCTTGTCATCGGAATCGTGGCCGGTGCGATCGGCTGTTTTATCATTCTGCGGGGGATGTCATTGATGGGAGATGCGATCTCCCATGCCGTATTGCCAGGGGTGGCGCTGTCTTTTATTTTAGGAATCAACTTTTTCGTGGGAGCGGTGGTTTTCGGAATCCTGGCCAGCGTTTTGATTACGTATATTTCCAATAACAGTACGGTCAAAAGCGATACAGCAATCGGGATCACCTTCAGTTCATTTTTGGCGCTGGGGGTCATCCTGATCGGAGTTGCCAACAGTTCCACCGATCTGTTCCATATTTTGTTTGGGAATGTTCTGGCGGTTCAGGACAGTGACAAGTGGATCACGATCGGGATTGCAATTTTAGTGCTGGCGCTGCTGGTAATTTTTTACCGCCCGCTTTTGCTGACCTCCTTTGATCCAATGATGGGCAAAGCCTTTGGAATGAAGGTCAACCGGTATCATTATCTGCTGATGCTGATGCTGACGCTGGTCTCAGTGACAGCGATGCAGAGTGTCGGGACGATCCTGGTGGTAGCCATGCTGATCACACCGGCGGCAACAGCATATCTTTTCACCAAGCAGTTGAAACATATGATTCTGCTGTCTTCTGCAATCGGGGGCATTTCCTCAGTGGTGGGACTGTTTATCGGATACAGCTTCAATCTGGCGGCAGGCTCCAGTATCGTTTTGACCGCAGCAGCCATTTTTTTGATCGGCTTCTTTTTGTCACCGAAAAAAGTCGAGCAGACCAAAGCTCGTCAGTGGAAAGTAGCCGCAGTGGCGACAGCGGCGGTTGTCGGACTGGGCATCTTCGGATATCAGCGTTTTCTGGCACCGGCCGCAGCTGAAGAAAAACTGCAGGTGGTGGCTGCCAATTCCATCGTCGCAGATATGGTGAAGGAGATCGCCGGCGATCAGATACAGCTCCACAGTATCGTACCGGTAGGGAAAAATCCTCACGAGTACGAACCCTTGGCAGAAGATGTTCGCAAGACTGTCGAAGCCGATGTCATTTTTTACAATGGTCTGAACCTGGAGACCGGCGGCAACGGCTGGTTCACCAAGCTGATGGCCAATGCCGGGAAAAAGCCGGCCGAAGATTATTTTGCGGTCAGTGACGGTGTCGAGGTGATTTATTTGGAAGGCGCAGCCGCAGCCGGCAAGGAAGATCCCCATGCCTGGCTGAATATCGAAAACGGAATTTTATATGCCCAAAATATCTATCAGACCCTCAAGGAAAAAGACCCGGAAAATCAGGCAATCTATGAGGAACGGTTCACCGCTTATCGGGACAAGCTGCGGCAGCTGGATGAGACTGCCAAGCAGCAGTTTGCCGCCATTCCTGAAAAAGAGAAGCTGATCGTCACCAGTGAAGGCTGCTTCAAATATTTCTCAAAGGCTTACCAGATCCCCTCGGCCTACATCTGGGAGATCAACACTGAAGAAGAAGGTACGCCGGAACAGATCACGCAACTGGTGGACCGCCTGAAAGTGTCCGATGTCAAGTCTTTGTTCGTGGAAAGCTCTGTCAACAAAAAGCCGATGCAAAGCGTGTCAAAAGACAGCGGCATCCCGGTTTACGCCGAAATCTTCACCGATTCCATCGCCGAGCCCGGCAACCCCGGTGACAGCTACTACAATATGATGAAGTGGAACCTGGAGAAAATCTATGCGGGGTTGGCGGGGGAATAAAGTGTGTCCGGAACTGCCGGCAGTTTGGGAATTGTTTTTGTGAGAATCAAGCTGATGAAAAGGTGCTGTGCAACAATCGTAAAGAGAATATCGCAAAAATGCGCACGGATTTCTTCCGTGCGCATTTTTTAACGAAGAGATTTATAGCGTCCGGCTGCTCAAGTGGATAAAAAGCTGCTGTTTGATCAGGTATCCTCTTCAGTTTCAGAGACTGTTTTTGCACTGGCAGATTGGCGCGCAATATAATTCATCAGGATATCTTCAGGATCAACGCCTGCTTTGGTCAACGCAGGTGCAGCGGAAAGCGGCGGGTGGTCGAAGACTTCCGGTGCAGCCAAGGGCAACAGGCGGGTCGCAAGTAGTTGACCGCAGCTGATCAGATAAAGTTTTTTCGTAAGCCCATCCGGCAATGGGAGCGTAAAAAGCACTTCCTGCTGCTTTCGGAACGTTTCTCGCTGCTGCAGGTAACGATGAAAGTGCTGGGCCATTTCCAACAAGTGTTGCAGCTCGGCAGCATTTTCAAAATTCAGCTGATCGGCACTGGCAGAGATCCGCTGCTGCAGGTCAGAAAAGAAATCAGTCGCAGCTCCCCGAAAAAAGGCGTGGACTTGCGTGACTCGGTCGTGAAGCGGGCGTTGTGCCATTTCCGGAAGCTGCCGTTTGACTGTGAGCTCGGTGAGGGGATTAAGACCCGGCAAAAGATAGGTGTCCTGCAAAACCTCCAGCAGTTGCGGCAGCTGCTTGTACTGGCGGAAAGGGCCGACCCAACCGGCAGTTTCTGCCGGTTGCTCAGCGGTTTCCTGCGCAATCACGGCTCCGGCAGGTGTCAATTGTATATAAGCATAGTTGCGATGATTGTTCATGACCCGGTTGTACAGAGGATGGTGGGCTTGGATCAATTGACATTCCAAAAGCAGCGCATCCAGTTCAGTATCCACGGTTCGCCATTCCAGATCGGCGATATTCCAGACCATTCGCTGAACTTTTTTGGAATGCTGATTATTATGCTGAAAATAAGAACGGACCCGATTTTTCAGATTTTTGGCCTTGCCGACGTAAAAAATCGCACCATGGGTATCTTTCATCAGATAGATTCCCGGCTCTTCCGGCAGGCGCCGTAATTTTTCTTTTATAGTTTCCATGGATGAAAAGTAACAGAAATTCTGCCGGAAAACAAGAGCCGCAGCATTTTGCAAGGGGGTATTGAGAAAAATGTTTCGACTCAATAGGGCGTGTCTGAAAACTCCAGTGGCAGATATTTTGGTCCTTTTCACCGCAATCTGCGTCGTAAATGCTCGATTATGCACCACATAAGCTGCGCTTTACTCCTTGATTTCGGCAAAAAGTCCGCAAAAATCAGGATTCCCCCGGCGTTTTCAGACACGCCCTAGTGTTTCAGCAAAGTCTGCGGCTCCAACTATCAGACCTTTTGCCAGAACGGTCTAATCCGATTTGCGAAATGATGTCTGATTTTTAGAAAGAACAGCAGATATTTGCCAGCAAAAACAAGCCTGATTCCGTCGAACAATCACGGATCAGGTTTGTTTTAGTACAGGTGTTGCACTCGATCTATAGTGGGGCTGTCGGTAAGAATCTTATTGCGGAGACAGTCTTCACTCGTTGTCGATATACATATAGATATTTTTGTCCTGGGTGTAGGCATCGAGGATCGTTTTGTAAGTTTCCCGTCCAATCCCAGATTTCTTGTAGCCGCCGAATGGAGTTCCCGCCGGCAGTTCACCGTAAACATTGATGAACATCGTTCCGGTGCGGACTGCCCGTGCAACGCGGAAGGCTTTGTTGATGTCGGTAGTGAATACTCCGCCGGCCAGTCCGTATTCCGAATCATTAGCAATTTTGACGGCATCGGCTTCATCGTTGAATTTGATGACCACAATGACCGGGCCGAAGATTTCTTCCTGAGCGACCCGCATATCGTTGGTAACGTCGCTGAGGATGGTAGGCTTCATAAAGGCGCCGTCAGCTAATTCGCCATCTGTGAAACGTTCGCCGCCCACCAGCACACGGGCGCCTTCATTTTTCCCGATTTCGATATATTCTAAGATCGTATCCATCTGACCTTCATTGATCTGAGCGCCCATCTCGGTGGCTTCTTCCCATGGCATACCGACTTTTACCGGCTTGAAGGATTCGGCCAGAGCTTCTATGAATTCATCGTAAATACTTGCTTCCACCAGGAGCCGACTCCCTGCCGAACAGACCTGACCCTGATTGGTCAGAATCCCGCTTTTAGCATATTCCAATGCGCGTTCTCGATCGGCATCGGCAAAAATGATATGCGCGGATTTTCCTCCCAGCTCCAAGGTGGCGGGGATCAGGTTTTTAGCGGCACCTTCTGCGACTTTGTAACCAACTTCAGTGGATCCGGTGAAGGCAATCTTGGCAAAGCCAGGATGGGTCAGCATATAATTTCCCGATTCGGACCCTTTGCCGGTGACGACATTCAATACACCTTTTGGCAAAAGCGGACCGATCAGTTTAGTCATCTCCAACAGGCTGAGAGGTGTCGATGAAGAGGGGTGGATTACGACGGTATCACCGGCAGCCAGTGCCGGAGCAAGTTTCCAAGCAGCCATCAATGCCGGAAAGTTCCATGGGACGATCTGGCCGACGACACCGATGGGTTCTTTTAAGACCATTGTCAATGTATTGTGGTTGAGTTCTTTGATAGTCCCTTCTTCTGATCGGATCAAGGCAGCAAAGTAGCGGAAGTGATCGATCACCAGCGGAATATCGGCATTACGGGTCTCTCGGATCGGTTTACCGTTATCCAGTGTTTCCACCATTGCCAAGTGCTCCAAATTTTCTTCCAGAACATCGGCAATATCCAAAAGAACTTTGCTGCGCTCCTCGGTCCCGGTTTGGCTCCATTGGGGAAATGCACGGGCTGCTGCGGCGACGGCCAGATCCACGTCTTCATCGGTAGCACTGATGAAACTGGCCAACTCGGTTTTGTCGGCGGGGCTGGTGGTGATCAGGGTCTTTCCTTTGGTGCCGGCGGTCCAGGCACCGTCGATGTACATCAAATAGTCCTTGTCCAACAATTCGTCGATACGGGGTTTAACCATGTTTGTTTCCTCCTTTTTGATTAGGGGGTGTCTTAAAAATCCCGCAATAGGATGTGCGGGTCACTTCACTGTAGGAGTGCTCCTAAATACTCGCTGGCGTATGCAAAATACGCGAAGCTTGCGGCAGATCAACAACTATAAGTCTGTCGAATCTCTGTTATCAAAAAAATCAATCTATCTGATTAAAGTATAACAATCGTGGTTTTTATGATTCAAGGAATGTGCCTGTTTCAAAATTGATGTACTTTCTATAGGAAAAAGCAGCCTCTAATTGAAAGGGTTTACCTTTGATGTTAAGAAAAGATTAAGGTGCTTACGCAGGAAAGTACGTTTACTCGAGAATGTTGATAGACAGCCAAGACAGGTATGAAAGTTTTGCCGGGAAACAGCGGATTTCTTTTCCCTGCTTGTGAAATTTGTTACGATTAAAGTAGAAGAACGATTGTATTTTGGGCGCGTCTGAAAACGCCAGTGGCAGATATTTTGATCCTTTTCACCGCAATCTGTGTCGTAAATGCGCAACTTTGCACCACATAAGCTGCGCTTTACTCCTTGATTTCGGTAAAAAGTCCGCAAAAATCTGGATTCCCCCGGTGTTTTCAGACACTCCCTAAAGTGAAGGAAGTGCTGCGAAGGAGGCTGGGATCGTCTGCGGGCATTCAACGAGGCGATGGCGGCGGAAAATCAGGAGGACAGGTATGAAGACCCGAAAATTTACCGGCGGCGTAGATTTTGCGCCGTCGACTCTGAAGTTGAAAGAGCTTTTTCAGTTGGATCCCCGGCTGTATGTTTATGAACCGGAAGAGGTGATGATCCCATTTGATCAGCATATCGGAGCTCCCAATGAAGTCCAGGTGGCAGTCGGTGATCGGGTGCAGGCAGGACAGATTATCGCTATGACTGATGCCGAGGTCTCCGGTCATGTCCATGCCTCCATCACCGGCGAAGTGACGGCGATTCGAGAAGTACCGAACCTGGCGGGAGGCACCCAGACAGCGGTAGTGATTCGCCGTGATCTGACAGCATCACCGACTGATCTGCAGCTGCTGAGACAAGAGACTACCGTTGCGGACAGAGTACGGGAAGCCGGCGTTGTGGGTTTGGGGGGAGCGACCTTTCCGACCCACATCAAACTCAATCCTGCCGATCATGTGGATGTTCGTTTCATTCTGCTGAACGGCGCCGAGTGCGAACCTTTTATCCATGCGGACGATTATTTGATGCAAAGAGCAGCCGTGAAGATCATCCGAGGCGGTGAGATTGCCCGGGAACTTTTGCAGGCTGACAAGATTCTGATCGGAATCGAAGCTGACAAGCCGCTGGCAGTGGCAGCCATGAAAAAAGCCAGCGCCGGGGTCGCAGACTGTGAGGTTCGTATTTTGCCGGTGCGCTATCCCCAAGGCGGCGAAAAGCAGCTTTTGGAGACTCTGATCGGTGCCGAGTCACCTTTAGGCGGCCGCTCAGTGGAGACCGGGGCCTATACGATGAATGTTGCTACCGCCAAAGCACTGGCAGAAGCAGTCGATGATTACCGGCCGTTGACCAGGCGCTATGTGACGGTCACCGGGGATGTGGCTGCTCCGCGGGTGGTGGATTTTCCGTTGGGGACCTGTGCCGGCGAATTGCTTGCCTTTTGCGGCGGTTTCACCGGTGGGCGGCCCTCCCGGATCATCCACGGTGGACCGATGATGGGTCGCACCCTCCATGAGCTGCGGACGCCTTTGACGAAAGGTTCCAATGGACTGGTGGTCTTGAATCAGACCCATGACCGTTTGTTTGCCGAAAGCCCCTGTATCCGCTGCAATCGTTGTGTAATCAGCTGTCCGATCCGTCTGGAACCGCAAAGTATCGATCAGGCGATGCGGGCCGGCGAGCTGGGGCGCTGTGAACAACTGCAGGCAGAGCAATGTATCAATTGCGGCTGCTGCAGCTATGTCTGTCCATCACGACGGCGCTTGGCAGCCACCATCAATGAGGCCAAGCAGACGATCAGCCAACTGAAAAAGGAGGCGGCGGCCAAATGAGCCAGGAAGAAAATCATGCAGTTTCGGAAGACCAGTCGGTATCAGTCGCAGAATTGGAACAAGCATGTCAGCAACTGCAGACAGCGCCAAATCCTCATTTGACGGCAGATATCGCCAGCCGCCGTATTATGGGTACTGTCACAGTGGCACTGCTTCCCATCGCCTTAATGTCCGGCTATTGGTTTGGCTGGCGGGTCTACCTGCTTTATTTTTTGGCGGTGGGGACAGCCCAAGTGGCGGAACTGATCTGGTTCAAGGTCCGGGGGCAAACAGCAACTTTTAATCTCAGTGCAGTCGTCACGGGTTTGTTATTGACCATGAACCTGCCGCCATCTGCTCCCTGGTATTTTCCAGTGATCGGCAGTGCCTTTGCGATCATCGTCGTCAAAGAATTCTTTGGCGGCATCGGCTATAATTTTTTGAACCCGGCGCTGGGGGGACGAGCATTGCTGGTGGGACTGTTCTTTGAAGAAATGTTTCGTATCAGCTGGCCGGCTCCGCCTTTTGGCCGCATCCCGCCGGAAGTTGTCGAACAGGCAACAGTGGATGTCACGACTTATGCGACTCCGCTGGCGGCAATGAAAGCCGGCGAGCTGCCGACTACGCAGCTGCTTTGGGACATGTTGGTAGGCCATACCGGCGGCCGTATCGGTGAAACCTCAGCCCTGTTGATCCTCTTGGCAGCGGTCTTTCTGATCTGGCAGAAGATCATCCGGCCCCACATTCCGCTGTTAATGATCGGCGTGGTGGCACTGGGAGCCTGGCTGTTCGCTAAACCCGGCGGCCTGGCAGCCTGGCAGACGGTATCAGGGCATGTTTTGGGAGGCGGGCTGCTTTTAGGGGCCGTTTTTATGGCCACCGATTATTCCTCCAGTCCGGCAACCACTGCCGGCGAGTGTCTTTATGCAGTGGGCATCGGTTTGCTGGTAGTCATCCTGCGTTTTTGGGGACCGACCAATGAAGGCGTCAGCTATGGGATTCTGATCATGAACTGCTGTGTCCCGTTGATCGATCGCCTGGTGCGACGTCGCGTTCTAGGTGAACCGGGTAACCGCAAGTTGAACCTGAAATTGGACAGATAGGAGGACACACCTATGAACTTAGCGATTCGAATGGTCATGTTTCTCGGTTTGACCGCCATTTTACTTGTCACGGAGGCGAACGGTCGCCAGATTGGTGCGCCCGCCAAAGCCAGTCGCCTGCTGCAGGCAATTATCCTGACGACCGCCGTGACGATTTCAGCAGCAGTCGGCCTCCTGATCTTGCTACTGTTGCCCACCGCTGTAATCAGCAGCGGTAATCAACCGGTCATGGCACCTTTTTTGGCGGCGGTGTTCGCTGGCTGTTTCAGTTTAGCCGCCGCTAAATTGCTGGGGCGGACGGCTTGGGTACTTTTGTCGCAGCGGCAATTGGTGGCACTGCTACCGGTGTTGATCGTCTTGGCCTTCACCAGCGGACTGGACTTGACTGATGCGGTCGGCAGTCTTTATCAAGCAGGCTTGGGTCTGTTGTTCTTTTTGCTCAGCGGCATCTTGGCAGCCGGAATCCAGGAGCGGTTGCGGATTGCCCCTATCCCCAAGGCGTTGCGAGGGTTGCCGATCCAGCTGATTCTCTTGTTTCTGGTCTTTTTGAGTCTGTCCTTTTTCCGCGGCGTCTTCTTTGATAAGATTTTCTGAGCAAGTCTGGCCGGGTTGCGTAATTTCCGCAGTTCGGCTAGACTTTCTTTGCGTAGAAAGAGAGGCGGTTGGAAATGGAAGAATTGTTCTTGGGAATCGACGTAGGCACCACCGCAGTCAAATTGGGAGTCATTGAAGGCGGCCGCTTGCGCCATCACGGGCAGGCAGCCCTCACGACCTATTCCGATCATGGAGATGATCGGTATCAAAAAGCCGGAGAAGTATTGAACACAGTCAAAGAGCTGATCGGTGCAATCCCGAAAACTTTCCGCAGTCAGATCACTGCTATCGCCTTCAGCACTGCCATGCACAGCCTGCTACCCCAGAGGCCGGGGCAGACGATGACTTCAGGTAAAATCTTTTTGTGGTCGGATCGGCAGGCGGGCGCTTTAATGGAAGCGTTCCGTAAAACGCAACAGGCGCGGGAATTTTACCTGGCTACCGGTACGCCAATCCATGCCATGTCAACCTTTGCTAAAATCTGTTTTCTTGAGCAGACTGGCGACTATCCCCAAACGACCCGCTGGCTGGGATTGAAGGAGCTGTTGCTGACGGAGTTTACCGGTGAAACAGTGATCGATGTTTCCACTGCTTCAGCCACGGGATTGTACAGCTTGGATACTGGTAATTGGCATATAGGAATATTGGATTTTCTGGGGATTGAATCAGCGCAACTCGCTCAGATCACCGCCGGAGATCAGCCTTTTGCTATCAAAAAAGAACTGGCCGCGGGGTTGGGATTGCCAACTGCAGCCCGTGTCTATGCCGGGGCCAGCGACGGTTGTCTGGCAGCCTTCGCCGGTTATTGCCACACCGGTATTCCCAACAGCCTTACCATTGGGACCAGTGGGGCAGCCCGGGTCCTGCGGCGGCAACAAAAGCTGGATCCTGTCCGTCAGAATTTCTGCTATGTTCTGAATCAAGACTGGTTCGTCACCGGTGCGCCCTCCAATAACGGCGGCTGCGTGCTGGAATGGGGTGCCAAACTATTTCATCCCGAGGATCCGCAGCGTTTCTATCAAGATCTGCCGACAATCTTGGAACAAATCCCTATCGGTTCCGGCGGTGTCAGATTTGCCCCTTTTCCCAATGGTGAACGGGCCCCGTATTGGAGTACTTCGGTGAAAGCCGGCTTTCACGGGTTGACCGTCGACACCACCCAAAAGCAGCTGATTCGCAGCATTACCGAGGGACTGCTACTCAATGTCAAAACGCTGGCCGAGATGGCGGGAGTCACCGAGCAGGTCACTTTGAGCGGCGGTTTTTTCAAAACAGCGGCTCTCACACAGATGACATTGGATGTTCTGGGCTGCGAAGGGATTATTTCCGAAGAAAACGAACCAATCTTTGGTCTTTATGCCTGGCTGGCAGCAGGAGACCAGGAGCCGCCTACACTCCCCGCCGCCTCACTGTCTTGGAATGCTGAGAATCATGCCGCTTACGTCAAACTCAGCAGCGGTTATTTTGATTTTGTGTGAAGCAGACTAGAGGGCTCTGGCGGGGTGTGGCTGAACAGCAATTGTCAAAGACAACAAAATACCTGCCTGCCATCATTTAAAGGTGATGGCAGGCAGGTATTTTTTTTCAGGTCAGTCGATAGAAATGGTCTTCCCCGGTTGGTCTGCCAGTGCTTTTTTCGGCAGCGTCAGCTTCAGGACGCCGTTTTCAAATTTGGCAGTGATCTTGTCTTCGGCGATATTGCGGATGGTAAAGGTCCGCTGGAAGCTGGATGTGGAGCGCTCCCGTCGCAGGTAGCGACCGTTTTCGTCGGTATCGTTACTTTCTTTTTTCTGAGTAGCCGCGATAGACAGCTGATCATCGGCATAGTGGACAGTGATGTTTTCTTTTTCCACGCCGGGCAGGTCAGCGGCGACTTCATAACGGTCGTCGTATTCTTTGATGTCGGTGGATATCTGCCGGTCTTGCCAGAAATTGTTCATGAGTTTGCCCATCAGTTCTTCACTGTTGCTGCGCAGTGCATTCAAATCGTCGAAATCTCTTGGAATCAAGTTTGCCATCGTCTATCCCTCGTTTCTTTTGTTTTGCTTCGTCTTTATTGTAAGACTGACAGGACAGTGAAAGCAAATGATATGGCGAGACCGGTTGCGGCTTTCTGACTACTGAAGATCATTTAGATACAAAATACTAAGTTTTTTTCACGAAAGATGCCAGATGCTGCGGTTTATGATAGAATCGAGGCAACGATTTTTGTTGGAAGAACGGCGGCTGCGGCGATTGGAGCCGGGCGTCGGATACTTCCCTGAGAAAGAAAGCAGGTGAGAGGTTGGAGATCATAGAAAAAGCACCCGCCAAGATCAATCTGGGACTGGATGTGCTGCATAAGCGGGCAGACGGGTATCATGAGCTGGAGATGGTCATGTCCAGTGTGGATCTTGCCGACCGTCTGACGATCACGGAAATGCCGGATGACAAGATCATTTTAGAGACCAATAAAGCCTTCCTGCCGGTGGATAAGCGCAACAATGTCTATCAGGCGGTGGCGATGATGAAAAAGCGCTACGGGATCAACACCGGCGTTAAGATCGATATTCAGAAGAACATTCCGGTAGCAGCCGGTCTGGGCGGCGGCAGTTCTGATACCGCAGCTGCATTACGGGGGCTGAATCGACTTTGGCAGCTGGGGTTGTCAGAGGAGGAGCTGATCGCCATCGGAGTTGAGATCGGGACGGATGTGCCCTATTGTCTTTACGGACATACAGCCTTTATCGGTGGCAAAGGTGAGCGGGTGCAGTTGATTGATCCGATGCCCCAATGCTGGGTGGTTCTGGTGAAGCCGAAGATCAGTGTTTCCACCCGCACGGTGTTTCCTGAGGTGGAGGTGGATAAGATCAGCCATCCGGATATTCCGGCGCTGCGGGGGGCCATTGAAGCCGATGATTACGAAGAGATGATCCGGCAGATGGGCAACAGTCTGGAGGATATCACCATCCAGCGGCACCCGGTGATCCAGCAGATCAAAGACCGGATGATGAAATACGGAGCCGATGCTGCTTTGATGAGCGGCAGCGGGCCGACAGTTTTCGCGCTGACCCGCAAACATTCCCGCGCTCAACGCATCTACAATGCCCTGAAAGGCTTTTGTGAAGAGGTCTATCTGGTGCGGACATTGAAATAAGGACAGGGGCGGCGGCCGATTTTTGCGTAAAGCGGAGTCGTCCGCTGCCTTTTTATCCAGGTCCTGGGAGAAAATGCGACAGCTCAGGGTTGTTTGAAGCCCAGGGATGTCTGGAGGCTTCAGTGAGAGCCGGCTCAAAGAAGTCTGTGAAGCAGGCGGTGATCGCCAAAAATTTTGCGCGGCTGAGTTCGTTTCTTGTGGAGGATTATGATCGGAAAACGCATCTGAAAGACAATTGGATAACTGTTCATATGAACATAAAATCCTATCATGGCGCGGTTTATTACGATTTAGCGTGAAAATTTCGTTTTAAATCGGAAGTTTTCCGATTTCTGTTGACGGGTGATTTTTTCTCTGGTAAATTGAGTCCTGCAGCAAATCGTAAAATTCCGATTTGCTTAGAGCGTGTCTGAAAGCTGCGGGGCGCTGCCGCTTTTTGAAGTCCGGCCGGAATTCGGCAAAAAGTCTTCAAAAATCTGAGTCAGCCGGGTTTCCCAACAGCCCCAGTCAGTCAACATTGTGTTTTCAGAGATTGCTAACGACGAACCAGAGATGAGGATGACTATAATGAAGAAATTTTTACTGAGTGCAGGAATTTTGTGCGGCGGCTTGTTACTGGCAGCCTGCGGAAGCAACGGCGGGACTGCGGAGTCCAGTGCCGGCAAAGAGGCTGCCAAAGATGAGAAAATCAAAGTGGTGGCGACTTTTTATCCCATGTATGACTTTGCCAAGGAGGTCGTGGGGGATGAAGGAGAAGTCTCACTGCTGATTCCGGCGGGGACGGAGCCTCATGATTATGAGCCCAGTGCCAAAGATATGGCGGCCATCAGTGATGCGGACGTGCTGGTTTACAATGTCGATGAGTTCGAGACCTGGATCGACAATGTCAAAGACAATCTGAATGAGGACAAGACGCTGGTAATCGAGGCGGCAGATGACATCGAGCTTCTGGAGGCAAGCGGCAGCAGTCATGATCACAGTCATGAAGGCGAAGATGACCACGACCACGAATCTGAGGAAGCCCATGATCATGACGAGGAGGCAGACGATCATGATCACGGCGGCAAGGACCCGCATGTCTGGACTGATCCGGTGATGGCTATCAAAGAGGTGCAGGAGATTGCTGACGAATTGGGAGAAAGATACCCTGAGAAAAAGGCCGCCTTCGACAAAAATGCTGCTGCGTATATCGCTAAGCTGCAGGAATTAGACCAAGAGTATCAGGCCGCCTTCAAAGATGCCAAAAACAAAACTTTCCTGGTACAGCACGCTGCTTTCGGCTATCTGGCTCATCAATACGGTCTGACGCAGGAATCCATTGCCGGTATTTCTCCGGATCAGGAACCGACACCGGCCCGGCTGGCGGAACTGAAACATTTCGTAGAAGACCACGGTGTTTCGGTGATTTATTTTGAAGAAAATGCCAACTCTAAAGTAGCGGAAACCCTTTCCAATGAAACAGGCGTCAAATTGTCAGTGCTCAATCCGCTGGAAAGCTTGACCAACGAACAGATGAAAGCCGGCGAAAACTACATTTCCGTTATGGAGGATAATCTGGAAGCTTTGAAAGAAAGTATCAACTAACAGTTAAATCCGAGTCTGACTGACGCTGGCGTCCGGTGCGATGGATCGGTGAGCCGGACTTTGCACAAAGAGACGGAATAATGATACACTCAAAGAACCATGGCCTGTGAGCCTTGGTTCTTTGGTACGTTTACGACAAACTGTTGATGAGTACAGGTGTGCGGAGAAATTCCATGGCAGCAGTTTTGATCTTTTTGGTGAGGGTCGGCGGCAGGCCTGCTTGTTGAACTGGACAAGCGGTGCTTACAGCGATCGCCTGCTGAAAAATTCTAAAAAGTTGTTTAGGTGCAGCTTTCTTGCCGCCTGTAAACCAGGTTGCGGATTTCCGCAGCCGATCTGAAAGAAAAGAGGCAATGCATTGCGATATATCGAAGTTTCGGACCTGACCTTCTATTATGATGACGAGCCGGTCCTGGAGGATATTTCATACACGGTGGATGCCGGTGAGTTCGTCATCTTGACCGGTGAAAACGGCGCAGCCAAATCGACGTTGATCAAGGCGACGCTGGGCCTGCTGAAGCCGGCTAAAGGAGCGGTGACGCTGGCCAAGACCAATACCGCCGGTGAAAAGATCAGTATCGGCTACATTCCCCAACAAGTCGCCTCCTTTAATGCCGGTTTCCCCAGTACCGTATTGGAGCTGGTCCAATCGGGACGTTACCCGCGGGATCGTTGGTTCAAGCGGCTGACTGCAAAAGACCAGGAGCATGTGAAGCGGGCGCTGGATGCTGTCGGAATGTGGGAGATGCGGAATAAACGCATCGGTGAACTTTCCGGCGGACAGAAGCAGCGGATCAGCCTGGCGCGGATTTTTGCGACTGATCCGGATCTGTTCATTCTGGATGAGCCGACGACGGGGATGGACGAGGAAAGCCGCAAGAAGTTCTACCGTCTGTTGCGGCACAATGCCCATGACCATGGCAAGGGCATCCTGATGATCACCCACGATCATGAGGATATTAAGGAGTACGCTGACCGGCAGATCCGGTTGGTGCGAAAGGAGGATTCACCATGGCGTTGTTTTCATATGAATTCATGATCAAAGCTTTGTGGGCGGCGGTATTCATTGCCGGTATCGCTCCGATGCTGGGGGTCTTTCTGGTAATCCGGCGGCAATCGCTGATGGCTGATACCCTGTCCCACGTTTCATTGGCGGGGGTTGCGTTGGGCTTTTTCCTGAATCTTGATCCCAGTCTGACGACTTTGATCGTAGTAGTGATTGCGGCGATCCTGATGGAGTATCTGCGTTCGATGTACCGCACCTATTCGGAGATCTCGATTGCGATCTTGATGGCCGGCGGGTTGGCGTTGGCACTGGTGCTGATGAACCTTTCCAAGGGGAACTCCGCCACCAGCATCCAGTCGTATCTCTTCGGGTCGATCGTTACCATCACCACCCAACAGGTAGTGACTTTGGGTATTTTGTTTGGGTTGACGGCGGTTTTGTTCGCTTTGTTCAAGCGGCCGATGTATGTCCTGACCTTCGATGAGGACACTGCTCACGTCGACGGTCTGCCGGTGCGTTGGATGTCGATGGCCTTCAACGTTTTGACAGGGGTTGCTATCGCAGTGATGATCCCCATCGCCGGAGCGCTCTTGATTTCAGCGATCATGGTTTTGCCGGCTGCTATCAGCATGCGCATCGGCAAAAGTTTCAATACGGTCATCGTCATCAGTATCATCGTTGGCCTGGTGGGCATGGTCAGCGGGCTGATCAGCTCGTTTTATCTGAATTCACCGCCGGCTGCCACTATCACATTGGTCTTCATCGCCTTGTTTCTGGTAGTGAATCTGGTCAAACGGATAGTGATCGGCCTGCAACGTGGGCGGCGCTTGGGCTGAGTCTGCAAAATTTTAAAACTGTAAAAAGCTGTTTGAAAGCCTGGCTTTCGAATAGCTTTTTTTGTGCGGTCGGTAAAAAAATCATGACAATTAATTAATCGCTGCTGGTGTTATTCGCCGGTGCTATTTTCCCGTTTATCCGGTGTAATTAAAAAAAGGAAAACGTTATGTAAGTCTGAGATTAAAGGGAAAAGGCTGATGAAAATACAATGATATATAATCTTTTTTTCTTCGTCATAAACTATTCATAAAACAGAATCAGATTGTTTGTTTTTGACAATCTGAAGAGAGGAATCTCAATCGCTAAAACTGCTTGGTCTTTGTTAAATCAGCTAATTTAAAAATATTTATTTTTAATATTATTCAATAATTATATTATTTATATTGTTTAATGAGTAAAGTTCAAGGGCGGCATGCTACAATTTAAATGAAAACGAGTAAGTATCTAGCAGATGTACTCGGTTTTTTTCGTACCGTAATGGCGGCAATGTACTTCGGTCTTGGTTAGGCGGTTGTCATATTATTGGTACTTTTGGTTGGCAAAGGAGCAGTTAGCGGACATAAACAAGGAGGAGACGAATGAAAAGAAAAGATTATCGAAAAATGATCCAAGTACGCGCAAAACAGAAGAAAAAGGCGAAAATGCTGGTATGCGGCACGATGCTGGCAGCACCGCTTTTGATGACGCTGCCTCAAGGGATTACAGCTCACGCACAGGTTTCGGCTTACGGTGCGAATGTAGAGGCTGACGGCTATGTCGTATTGGACGGGGTTACGATTCCCGTTCCGGCCGGCACGACTGTGACTTTTACCGGCAGCACTGCAAACCGCCAGCTTGTAATCAATGGGCAGGCTTACAGTTTGGAAGCTGCCACAACGATTGAAATCAATAATGCTTCGATTACCGGAACGGCCAGTTTGGATTACCTGGACAATGCAGAGACAATCAAGGTAACTAATTGTACGTTTGCGGGTGAAGTCGATTTCAGTTATAACAGGAAGCTGACAACTTTGGCGGTTTCCGGATGTGAATTCAATCGAATCGTGGATATCGTGGGCAATTCCGCTCTTTCTGAGGCAGACTTCAGTGATTGCGACTTTGTCAATCGAGACAACAGAACCGAATATGCTGTCCATGCCAACTCAAACAGAAGCGGTTTTGACCTTTATCTGAATGAATGCCGCTATGCCGGAAGCAACGTGCCGGGAGCAAATACTACGATCCACAACTGGCAGGGGACGACCCATTTCAGTCAAGACAAAACACCGGTAGATGTGGGTCCGAGTGCCTTTGTTGAAAAAGGGATCATCACGGTGGATGGTGTCGATTATGATGTCTCCGGCAAGAAGATCTGGTCTTCGTTTTCTGGAAATAGACTGATCGTGCGGGAAAATAATTCAGTGGGTCAGATCCTGATCAGTGTTGATGCACCGCAAAGTATTGTTTATGACGGTGTACAAGCCAATCTGGTTGACGTCAATGGCTTGACGTCTTTGCAGACTCTGGTAGTCAAGGATTCTTATTTTGATAATTATCTGGCAGCCGGTTCAGGATCGCTGGTGGATTGCAAGGTCACGAATACTCATTTTGGCCAATACCTGCATGTCAGATGGAATCCGGGACTGAGTAATATTGTTGTCGACCATGTGTATACCGGGCAATATATTACCATCAATGATAATGGATATGAAGATACGAATATTTCTATCAGTAATACTCACGCCGCTTCTTACATCGACCTGGCTTTAGGAAAAGGGAAATTTGCATTGAAGAATACCTCCACTGACAACTATCTGGTCTATAACCATGATGGTGATTCGAATGTGATTGATATTCCGGATGGAGATGCTGATGCAGATGCCGATTCTGATTCCGACGCTGACGCAGATTCCGATGCGGATGCCGATGCCGATTCTGATGCGGATGCAGATTCTGATTCTGATGCAGACGCTGATGCCGATTCAGATGCGGATTCTGATGCAGATTCCGATTCAGACGCTGACGCCGATTCAGATTCCGATTCTGATTCCGATGCAGACGCCGATTCAGATGCGGATTCCGATGCCGATGCGGATGCCGATTCTGATTCGGATTCAGACGCTGATGCTGATTCAGATGCTGACGCCGACGCCGATTCCGACGCCGATGCGGATGCGGATTCCGATGCGGATTCAGACGCTGATTCGGATTCCGATGCTGATGCTGACGCCGATTCCGACGCTGATTCAGACGCCGATTCCGACGCCGATTCCGATGCGGATGCGGATTCCGATGCTGATGCTGACGCTGATTCCGACGCTGATTCGGATTCAGACGCCGATTCTGATGCCGATTCCGATGCTGACGCGGATGCTGACGCAGACGCAGACGCCGATTCCGACGCCGATGCGGATGCGGATTCCGATGCGGATTCCGACGCTGATTCGGATTCCGATGCTGATGCTGACGCCGATTCCGACGCTGATTCAGACGCCGATTCCGACGCCGATTCCGATGCGGATGCGGATTCCGATGCTGATGCTGACGCTGATTCCGACGCTGATTCGGATTCAGACGCCGATTCTGATGCCGATTCCGATGCTGACGCGGATGCTGACGCAGACGCAGACGCCGATTCCGACGCCGATGCGGATGCGGATTCCGATGCGGATTCCGACGCTGATTCGGATTCCGATGCTGATGCTGACGCCGATTCCGACGCTGATTCAGACGCCGATTCCGACGCCGATTCCGATGCGGATGCGGATTCCGATGCTGATGCTGACGCTGATTCCGACGCTGATTCGGATTCAGACGCCGATTCTGATGCCGATTCCGATGCTGACGCCGACGCCGATTCCGATTCCGATGCTGACGCGGATGCTGACGCAGACGCCGATTCCGACGCCGATGCGGATGCGGATTCCGATGCGGATTCCGACGCTGATTCGGATTCCGATGCGGATGCTGACGCCGATTCCGATTCTGATGCCGATTCCGATGCTGACGCCGACGCCGATTCCGATTCCGATGCTGACGCGGATGCTGACGCAGACGCCGATTCCGACGCCGATGCGGATGCGGATTCCGATGCGGATTCCGACGCTGATTCGGATTCCGATGCGGATGCTGACGCCGATTCCGATTCTGATGCCGATTCCGATGCTGACGCCGACGCCGATGCCGATTCCGACGCCGACGCCGATTCCGACGCCGATTCCGATGCGGATGCGGATTCCGATGCGGATGCAGATTCTGATGCGGATGCCGACGCTGATGCTGACGCCGATTCTGACGCGGATGCCGATTCAGATGCCGATTCTGATTCTGACGCCGATGCGGACTCAGACTCAGATTCCGATGCTGATTCCGATTCAGATGCGGATTCCGATGACACTACTGATATCACCAACAATAGCGATAACAGTACGACTGTCAATAATAACACTACTAACGTTGACAACAGCAGCAACCATTATTACGGTAAACCGGGGACAAATCCATCGGGAACCGGAAAACCGGCGGCCGGCAGTCAGTCCAGTCTGCCGAAAACCGGCGCGGTCGCTGACCCGAGTATGGGAGCGATGGGGCTGGGAGCCATCTTGACCAGTTTGGGATTATTCAAAAAACGTAACAGGAAAAAATAACCGGCTTCGATGCTGAGGTGTGAGGGTGGCTGAGATCATTTCAGTCACCCTTCTGTCTCTGCTGAACCAATCAGACGCTGGTTGACAAGAGTTTGTTTCAATGAAAGAAGTGCGACGGAAAGCTTGGTAAGTGGGCAAATGACTGCAGCATAGGAGTGAAAAAGATGGAGAAAAACAAGCGGGATTTACTGGAGGAAGTCAAAGGGTATTTAAGCGATCGGCAACTGGCGGATGACAAGGAAACCGTCTTTTTTGTGACCGGCTGCAGCCAAAACCGGCGGGGAGCCGTGTGGTCTACCAGCGGGGCCGATTTCAATCGTGCCTGGCAGAAGGTATTGCGCTATTTGAACAAGGAACCGCAGCTGCCTCGTTGGTTGAAAATCGACATCAAAACAGCTGGCGAGATCGTACCGGCTTCAGAGGGAATCCGGCGTTTTGCCAGAGTCAAGCGCAACAATTATTTTCCGTTGGGAGTTTCTTTAAAAAAAGACGGCAGCTGCCGCTTTCTGCCGGAGGAGATCAGCGGGAATGCGCTGCTGACGCCGGTAAAAGAACATAAAGTTGGTGAGAATCCGGCTCGTTTACAATTGAATTCGGGAAATCTTCGCGGTTATCTTAAGCGGCGGTATCAGCGAATCGTCCCGGATCCTTTGGCATACGTTGACGACTCGTGGGAACTTTTTGAAACGGCAGGGGTCTTTATTGAAGCGGGGCAGTGGCGGCCGTTGGAGACCGAATTTTTCGGCAGGGGGATGCGGAAAATTACAGAAAACGTGCAACAGGAGCAGCTGGAAACCGTCATCAAGCAGGGGTCAGCCTATCTATTTGCCCAGATTCGTGAGGAAGGCTCGTTTTGTTACGGATATTATCCGGCGTATGATAAACAGCTGCCGGGCTACAACAGCGTGCGTCATTTTTCCAGCCTGTATGCCTTGCTGGAGGCGGCCGAGTATGCGGCAGCGAATTCTGAAAACCAGTTGGATCCGGAAAAAACAGCTAAGATCGAAAGTGCGCTGGATTGGGGACTGCAAAACCTGTGCTTGGAAAAAAACGGGATCTTGTATGTTGCAGAGCGGGTAAAGGAAGGCTATGAGCTGAAATTGGGTGCGCAGGCAATCGCGATCCTGGCCTTGGCGAAATACGAAAGTGTGACCGGCGCTGATTTTTATCATGAGATCATGCTAAATCTTTTGGAGGGACTGGCAGCTTTCATCGATGAAGAGGGACGGACGACTCATGTGCTGACAGAAAGCCTGCAAGTCAAAGAGAAATTTCGGATCGTCTATTATGATGGGGAAGCCCTCTTTGCCATCATGCGGGCCTATCCGCTGACGGACGACCCCCGCTGGCTTCAGTTGGGGGAATTATTGATGGACCGATATGTAAAGGCGGGCTATGAACGGTATCACGATCACTGGCTCAGTTATTCGGTGAACGAATTGACCCGTTATTTGCCGAAGGAGGAATATTTCCGCTTCGGGGTAAAAAATGCGTTGGAAAATCTGACATTTATGGAGAATCGGGATACGGCTTATCCGACTTTTCTGGAATTATTGTGTGCGGCAGAGCGGATGTTTATCAGAATCCGGAAGACTGAGTTCGCCGACCGTCTGTTTTCAGAGAACGAGTATCGCCGATTGCTTCAGGTGCAGGAGAAACGAGCGCTGCACGAAATGCGTACGGGCGTCATGTGGCCGGAATATGCCATGTATTTCGCTCGACCCGAGACGATTGCTTACGGATTTTATGCCCGCCACGATCGGATGCGAATGCGGATCGATGATGCAGAACACTTTCTTTCCGGTCTGATCAATTACAGTTTATTGCGGCAGGGTTCGACAGACAACGAGAAGCTGTCTGCTGCATCAGAAGTAAAGACAGCACAACCGGCTGAAACAGTGCTGCCCGCGTCTTTTACAGCGATGGGTCTGTCAAAAGCAGATTTTGCCGGCTTCACCGGTCATTTCCTGGATGAAGGAGTGACAATCGCCACAGCAATCACGGATTTCGAGTATTTTCCTAACGATGTAAGAGGGACAGATCCCAATCGGGCCTTTCTCGATCTTTCTGATGAGCGGATCAAAGGAATCACCGGCAAGACTGTCAGCTGGCCGGATCGGGAACAGTTTATCCGCCAAAATCACGAACGTTTCGGCTTATTGGTAACCGAGCGGCCGTTGGAGAGCCTGCGGGAGCAGCTGCCGCAATTTATCGTGCCGGATGTCTGGGGCTTCATGTATGAAGCAGCGTCGTTATTGAGAAATGCCTTCAAGGGCCCGGTCATCGGGATCACCGGTTCTGTCGGGAAAAGTTCTGTACGTTTGATGCTGGAGCAGCTGCTGACACCGGAATATAAGGTCTTGAGCAACCGCGGCAATCACAATACCCGCTTGGCAATCCCGTTATACTTGTTGAAACTGGCGCAGACACCGACTGCTGCGGTGCTGGAAATCTCGCTGAATGCGCTGAACAGCCGTGATCGCGGACCGCAGAGCCTGCTTGCCAAGCCGACTGTTGCAGTATTGACGGCTGTTGATTTTGCTCATGTCAGCGGAGTGCCGGATCTGAGTATGCTCGCTCACATCAAAAGCCGACTGCTCACCGGGCTGGCTCCGGGAGGGACGGCCGTCATAAATGGCGATATCCCGGCGCAGCTGTTGGAGATTGCACTTGCGGCTGCCAAAAAAACGGCCGGAACGGTTCTTACCTATAGTACGACCGGCAAGGAGGGAGCCGATCTGCGTCTGATCCAAAAACTGAACCTGAAAGAGCTGACAGAAGTGACAGTCGCCTACCGGGGCGTTCGTTACACGTATCAGCTGACCCTTGCCGGAGATGGAATGGTGGAGAATTCTTTGGCGGCGTTTTTGGTATTGATGAGTCTAGGCTTGGATGCACCGGCTTGTATGGAACGGTTGCGGGATTTCAAGAGCCTGCCCAAGATCATGGAGCAGCACACCGGTCGGCTGGCGGGGCGATCGGTAACAGTCATCGATGATACCCACAATGCCGCGATTCCTTCCATGATTAACGCCATTCGGGCTTTTGCCGGAAAAACCGTGTATTACAGCGGCAGGAAGCTCCTCGTTTTGGGACAGGTAGCTGATCTTGGGGAACATTCCGCCCAGCTGCATCAACGACTGATTCCGGTCATCGATGCCTCGGGCGCTGATCTGCTTTTGGCTTACGGAGATGCCATGAAACAGGTAGCTGCCGAAACAAAGATCCCGTCTGCCTGGTTTTCGGATATGGACAGCTATGTCGCAGGGATCGTAAACGAAGTCAGCGACCACAGTCTGATCCTGATGAAAGGGTCGGTTTCGGGAAGTGATTATCACCGGGTCAGCGGCCGCCTGCTGAGACTTTTGGACACAGAGACGGTGACAGAAAGCATGTAAAGGGGGGGACAGACATGGCGGATGTAAAGGAGACTTTGTTGTATATCTTGAGCCGTATCGATCTGCGGCGTGCGGCCTTGATTTTGTTTCTGCTGCTCACTTCGACAGCGTTTATTTATCAACGGCTGACCCGCAGAAAACGACTACAGGAGGAAAACTTTCCCGAGTACGAAAAAAATGCCGAGGGACTCTATCCCTGGGAAGCAGACACCGACGACTCGCCAACGCGCATTCCAAAAGACGCCAAACGGTACGTCAATCAGCATCAACCGAGAAGAGGTCGTTGGTGAAAACAGATCAGAGCAAGGTCCGGCAGAAAACTGTCGGACCTTGCTTTTTGGAAAAAGCAGGCCGAGTAGGTTCTTAAGACAAATTACGAACTATTTCCCTCTAAAATCAGAAAATGATAGCTTTTTTCCAAACAAACCAGTATAATAAGGCGAGAAAATAACGGGAGGTACACAATTTTGAAAATTCGGCGCAGTGAACGCTTGATCGATATGACCCATTACCTGTTGGAGCATCCCCACGAATTGATTCCATTGACTTTTTTTGCCAAACGCTACGAATCTGCCAAATCATCGATCTCAGAAGACCTGGCTATCGTGAAAAAAACCTTTAAAATGCGGGGGACCGGTATCCTGGAGACCATTCCAGGCGCAGCCGGCGGGGTCTTGTTCGTTCCTGAAATTACCAAAGAAGATGCCCTGGCCTATATCCAGGATCTCTGTGGTGAGATGAGCCAGCAAAACCGCCTGTTGCCGGGGGGCTATGTCTATCTTTCCGATCTGCTGGGCCAACCGGATCTGCTGCGGCAAGTCGGACGGATTATTGCTTCCCAGTATCTGGGTGAAAAAATCGATGCTGTCATGACGGTTGCGACAAAAGGGGTGCCGATTGCACAAGCCGTTTCTTATTATTTGAATGTGCCGTTTGTCATCGTACGAAGAGATTCCAAGATTACGGAAGGTTCCACTGTCAGCGTTAACTACGTGTCCGGCTCCTCCGAACGGATTGAGAAAATGGAACTCTCCAAACGCAGTCTTGCTCGCGGCTCACGAGTGCTGGTGGTGGATGACTTCATGAAAGGCGGCGGGACCGTCAACGGCATGAAGAGCCTCATTGAAGAGTTCGAGTGTGAATTGGTAGGCGTGACGGTCTTTGCCGAAGCGAAATTCAAGGGGGTCCGGGCAATCAACGAATACACGTCGCTGTTGTTCGTTGAAGATGTCGACACCCGTACCAAAACCATCTCAGTGGTACCGGGCAATTATTTTTCCGAGGCCTGAAGAGAAGAACTGATCAGGTAACGGCTGAACCAGCGGGCGCTTCGTGTGGAAGGACGTAGAAATAAAAAAGCCGAATCGGCAAAACTAAGCAGCAGCAGCTGTCTCGGTTTTGCCGATTTTTTTGGCAGCAGCAAAATAGAAAAGGCAGGAATCACCAAGAAAACTATCAAATTCCACCAGATTTTTTATGAAAAAGGGCCAATTTAGGAAAATGTAATATTAAATAAATTTGTAGCTGCACTCGGCGTTTCCAGTTAAAAAATAACGTGAATCCGTTTTCGAAACGCTTGTTTTATGAATCGGAAATATAACGTTTGTATGGATAAAATAAAGAATAAAATTGGAGGACCGATGTAATAAATCATTTTTAATAAATCGTTTTATAAGCGTTTAATAAGCAATCCATCAGATACATTAAAAATCATAAAATATTTGAACTTAACTAAAAAAAACATGGCGGCTACTATTTAAACAGAGTCATTTTACATACGCGATTATTGCGGTGAAATGCGTTAATTATTTTTTTATTATAACGTATCCATTTGCTGTTTTTGAAAATGACGGTTGCTTTTGAATCTTTGGACAGCGGAGCCGACGCCCCTTTTTATATGGAGGTTCCTGCTGGCATTTTTTGTCGGGTGCGCTGCGGCCTGTCTGCGGCGAATGCCCGAAAAATACTACTGTGATCGGAGGAATAAGAATGAGCCAGGTGTTGTTGTTGACCAAAAACTGTCTAGCAGATATGCAGTTCCAACAAGATCTGCAGACACTGAACTTTGAGGTGTTCTGCTCTTGCAGTGTCTTGGAATTGTTGAACTATAAATTGGATATCAAAGAACTGGTCCGCTTCTTTAAAATCGTTATTCTGAGTGAGAGTCTGTCGGAAGCTGAGGTGGCGGTGATCGTCCCTCAGCTGGACACTTACGATGTGGCAATCGTGCGAAAAGACCACCAAGCCCCCGATGAGGCCAAGCAGGCAAAGTGGAAACAACTGGGGATCGACGAATGGTTGGCGGAGGCCGATTCGATCGCAGATATCCGTGAGAAATTGGCCACGGCGCAAAAAAGAACCGGTACCAACATCATCGAATTTTCGTCTTTGAGCAGCGGGCGGCGGGTTGCCGACAGCGGCAGCCTTCAGCGGACGTTGAGCTTTGAGACCAAATTGCCGCCGAATTTTCTGGAGGAATTGAAGGGAGAGTTCAGTGAGCAGGAGCAGACCTTGTTCAATGCGCTGCTGGTTCGTCAAAATGTCCCTTTGACCAGAGAAGAAATCTGCGACATGCTGTGGCCAGCTGCTGAAGTCGAGCACAAGCTGGCCCAGATCTCCATCATCATCCGCAATATGAAGAAAAAAATCGCCGGTTTGGGTTTCACCGGAGAAAGTATCCGAACCCGTCGCGGTGTCGGCTATGTCTTGTGTCAGAGCTTTTACGAACTGCTGGCAGAGGCGGATGCGGCAACCTATTTCCAATGTAAGACCCTCAGTCGTTGAGTCGAAATCTCCCTAATCCGGATCCGGTATCCCAAGCAGCAGGCGCTGTTTTCGGATACCGGTCTTTTTTTATTGGTCTATGTCTTGACAGTTGCTAAAAAAATTGCGAAAGTTAAAAGATACGAGGGTGAAATTAAGGCGTGTCTGAAACTGCCAGGGGGAGCCGGCTTTTTTGCGGACCTGTCGGCATCAAGAGTAAAGAACAGCTTATGTGGTGCAAAAGTTGCGGATTTACGCCGCTGCTTGCGGCACAAAGGACCAAAAGAGCGGCGATCGTCGGCGTTCTCAGACATGCCCTACATATACTTGATAATTCAGAAACAAGGCCGACAGAAAATCTGCCGGTCAAAAGAGTGAGGGAGCAATTATGAAGCGAATCTTACTGATCACCAAAGCCTGCTGCCGGGAAACAGAGCGCCAGGTACAGCTGCAGGCCAGCGGATATGAAGTCCTGTGTTCGGAAACGATTTTGAAACAGATTCTTGGCGGACAGGATCTCACCGGCTTTTTTGATTTTTTTCAGATTATCCTTTTGAGTGAGGAGCTGAGTGATCCGGAAGTCCGGGAGACCGTCCGGGTGATCAAAGAAGCTGGCGCTGTCTGTCATCCCATCTATCGGTTTGTAAAAGAAGAGCCGTTGCCGGAGGAATGTCCGCCAGACATCACTGCTTGTCTGGCCGCAAATTCTGCCACTGCTTTACAGCAATTACCGCCGGCGCATCTGCAGACCGGAACCGTCGCCTGCTTCAGCAAAAAAACACCGACAGGGCCGGGGAGCGTGTCGGTTTCATTTTTTGATATCCGCTGGTTTTTGCAGCGGCTGCAAGAGAGTCTGACAGCGACAGAAGCCCGCCTGCTGGAGCAGATTTTTGCCAAGTGCGGGCGGCCGTTGTTATTGCAGGATTGTTTGTGCGGGCCGGCTGCCGAAGCTGTGTCCGGCGAAGAAACGGCGGATTTGTCGGGTCTGATTTTCAGTCTGCGGAAAAAAATTGCGGCTGCCGGTTACCCGGGCCCCAGTATTTTGCTAGCAGAGAAGAGCTGTTTTTTAGCACCGGCTTTTTATCAGTGGTTTGATGCAGCTAAACAAGCGCTGTGAACCGGTGGGGAGTTTGGAAAACGGTAAAGGAGCACGAACGGTCTGCTATTGGTCTATCTTCTCAATGTTGAAAACCGCCGGCAGGTAGGCTAAACTTAATAACAGGCAGTTCAAGCAGTCGTTTGACCGCCGGAAATTCGGTTCTGACTAAGGAAAGACCGCCGGCAGTTGCGACGTCAATTTGGAGGAATATCATGACAGAACGTTATGCGATCATTTTAGCAGCGGGGAAAGGAACCCGCATGAAGTCAAAATTATACAAGGTGCTGCATCCCGTCTGCGGCAAGCCGATGGTGGAGCATATCATCAACCGGGTGGAAGAGACCGCACCGGCTGAGATTATCACCATTGTCGGACACGGTGCCGACCGGGTCAAAGAACAGCTGGGGACGCGGACCGAGTACGCTTTGCAGGCAGAGCAGCTGGGGACCGGTCATGCCGTTTTACAGGCAGAGTCTTTTTTGAAGGGCAAAAAAGGTACAACTCTGGTAATCTCCGGTGATACGCCGCTGCTGACGGCGGCAACTCTGCAAAACCTCTTTGAATACCATCAAGGGAAAAATGCCAGTGCGACGATCTTGACGGCTAAAGCCGAGGATCCGACCGGCTATGGCCGTATTCTGCGGGATCACGTGGGGATTGTGGAGAAAATCGTGGAGCAAAAGGATGCCACGCTGGAAGAAGCTCGTATTCAAGAGATCAATACCGGGACCTACTGTTTTGACAACGAGCTGTTATTTGATGCTCTGGGCAAGTTGGACACCGATAATGCCCAAGGAGAATATTATCTGACCGACATTATCGAGATCCTGAAGAACGACGGCAAAAATGTCGCCGCTTATATGACAGAAGACTTCGATGAATCGCTGGGGGTCAATGACCGGGTCGCTTTGGCTAAAGCCAACGAAATCATGCGGGCCCGCATCAATCATCAGCACATGGTCAATGGTGTCAGCTTCATCGATCCCAAAGCAACTTATGTGGACGATGGCGTGCAGATCGGTGCTGAAACAGTCATCGAACCCGGAGTTTATCTGAAGGGCACCACCGTAATCGGGGCCGATTGTCTAATTACCGCCAATTCCCAGATTGTGGATTCCGTGATTGAAGACGATGTCGTAATCAAAACGTCGGTAGTGGAAGAAAGTGTGGTTCGCAGCGGGGCCGATGTCGGGCCGTATGCGCACCTGCGTCCAAAAGCTGAGATCGGACCAAAAGCCCATATCGGGAATTTTGTGGAAGTGAAAAAAGCCGTTATCGGCGAAGGCACCAAAGTTGGTCACCTGACCTATGTGGGAGATGCGACTTTGGGCAAAGATATCAACGTCGGCTGCGGCGTCGTCTTTGTCAACTACGATGGCAAAAACAAACACCACACTACTGTGGGAGACCACAGCTTCGTGGGCTCCAACGCCAATCTGATCGCACCGGTGGAAATCGCCGCCAACACAGTGATTGCAGCCGGCTCCACTATCAACAAAGACGTTCCTGAAGGCGCCATGGGTATCGCCCGCGCCCGTCAGGAAAACAAAGAAAACTTTGCCAAAAAGTTTCCCTTCTTTCAAGACTGATTCGGATTTTCCTGTCTGATGTAAGGCAATGCCGATTTGACGATATTAATAACTGAACACTGCCGGCTGGCTTCAGGCGAGCGGCGGATCTGATTGTGATCCGCCGCTGACCGGAAGCAGGCGGCAGTGTTTTTTGTTTTACGAGGGACTGACAGGAGGGGGGATGCTTGTGAAGCAGCGAGGAGCTTACAGTGGGGCAGCCAAGCAGCGTAAAGCGCCGGCTGCTGCCGGTCTTTTCGCCAAACTGCTGCTGCGACAGGATCCCTTGTGAAACGTGACCTGATTTTCAACGTAAATCGGCGGAGAGACCGGCTGCCTGATTCTTCTAAGCTGTTTCACAGAGTGCACGAAAACACTTGATTTATTTCATGAAAATGACTACTATTTACTAGGAAGCAACACGGATTTTGACAAGTCTTTTTTGGCTGTGGCTGTCCACGGTGCACTGAGCTGTACCGTCGAATTACGGATTTTCTTGTGCTTTTCACGGCTTGCAAAAGTCACGGAGAGGCTGTAGAAGAGCTGTTGTCGACAACAGTATCGGAGGCTTCGAGGCCGGTATCGCTGCCCCATCATGCAGGAAAGAAAGCGGAGGAAACCATGTCTAACCATTATTTTGATCCAAGATTGAAGATTTTTGCCCTGAATTCCAATCGTCCCCTCGCCGAAAAAATCGCTGAAGCTGTCGGTGTCGAACTAGGAAAATGTTCCGTCAATCAATTTTCCGACGGTGAAATCCAAGTCAACATCGAAGAAAGTATCCGCGGGGCGCATGTCTATGTGATCCAATCGACATCCAGCCCGGTGAATGACAATTTGATGGAACTTCTGATCATGATTGACGCATTGAAACGCGCCAGTGCCAAAACGATCAATGTGGTGATGCCTTATTACGGCTACGCCCGCCAAGACCGTAAAGCCCGTTCTCGGGAACCGATCACTGCCAAGCTGGTAGCCAACATGATCGAAAAAGCTGGAGCGAATCGTCTGGTATGTCTGGACCTGCATGCATCTCAGATCCAAGGGTTCTTCGATATTCCGGTGGATCATTTGATGGGTGCGCCGCTGATCGCCAACTACTTTTTGGATAAGGGAATCCAAGGAGACGATGTGGTAGTCGTATCTCCTGACCACGGTGGTGTAACTCGGGCCCGCAAATTGGCCGAATTTTTGAAGGCACCGATTGCAATTATCGACAAACGCCGTCCGAAAGCCAATGTTGCCGAAGTGATGAACATCATCGGGCACGTCGAAGGCAAAACCTGTGTCCTGATCGATGACATGATCGATACAGCCGGCACGATTACCTTGGCTGCCAACGCTTTGAAACAGGCCGGTGCCAAGAGCGTTTATGCTTCTTGTACCCACCCGGTATTGTCCGGTCCTGCTATGCAGCGGATCCAAGACTCGGCTATCGAACGCTGTGTTGTCACTGATTCTATCAACCTGCCGGAAGACCGCAAGATTGACAAAATCGATGAAATCTCTGTCGGTGCGTTGATGGGTGAAGCCATCAAGCGGATCCACGAAAACAAACCGGTCAGCCCGCTGTTTGAAACCAACGCCAAGTAGCCTGAAGTTTTCTGGCTTATTTTAAACCGATTACTGAAAACCCGTCGTCTCGTGAAAATGAGGCGGCGGTTTTTTTTACGACTGCTGAAGAATTCTTGACAGCTGTCAATTTATTTCCGGCCCAGTGCTTTTATACTGAAGCTGTCAACGGATCTTAGAAGGAGGAAGCAGCAATATGACGAATACCAACGAGTTTTTGAAGAACCATCAGGAGCAACTGAGCCTTTACACAATGGCGATCACCCGAGCCCACGGTGCCCATCATCCGGAAGTCTTTGAAGTCAAAAAGCATTACGAGCAGTTAGCCGCGACTTTGGCAGAAAATGATTCAGCCGATTTACGGCCGATCTTTGAGGAATTGCGACAGATCACAAAAAATTACGAGGTGCCGGCAGATGTCTGTCCGACTTTTGCGGCGGTCTATCAGCTGCTGGCCCAAGCTGATTACCTGCAGCAAAACTGATAAAGAAGGAGGCTAGTGTTCTATCCAGACAGAAATCAAATCAATTTACTCGAAAACTTCAGAGCCAGCTGGCATGCCAATCATCGTGGTGCATGGTCGGCTTAAATCTCAGCAAGCTGAGTTGCAAGTTCAACTTGGCGAATTCTGCCCTAGTTGAACTGTACCAACTGACCGTAGTGAGGGTGGTCACCGCTTTATGTCAACTTGGCGTTTCCTGTTTTAGTTGAACTGCACCAGCTTCTCCTTGAAGTGCACTACGATATTGCCATGCGCTGTCTCTTCCGTCTTCTCCGCGGATACATCCAGAAAAGTTTCAGAAGGCTCGGAGACTGACCCCGGCGTACAGATTTTACCGTTTGAATGGCTATCAGGCCCGTTACGCATACAGTTACTTCTAAGCAGAACCCGCTAAGAAGAACTTGCAAATTACTGACAGTTCACCGCTGATTTGAAAAATCAGTGGCGTTACTGTCAGTTTGAAGTCAATAGGCCCAAGACAATGAGAAATTTCCGCTGCCTTTCAAATGGAATTTCTCGTTGGCTTCGGCCGGCGGCAGTATGCCGGGGTCAGATCGGAGAGCCTTCTGAAACTTTTCGGCACTCGGCCGATTGCCTTAATTTCAGTCCGGATGAAATGCTAGCAAAATTCCTGCATTTTTTGCAATATCACCTATCGAAACGACCGCTGCCTCAGCCTATCTGAAGGCGGCGTGTGTTTTCAGCGGTGAAAGAATTTAGCGAAAAACAGCAGGGGGCTTTTATTTTTTTTGAAATATGCTATGATGAAGCCGTACTAAAATAACTGGATATAGAACACGATCACAAAGGGGAGCCGTCCGCGGCTGAGAATGAGTGAACTCTAAACCCTCTGTACCTGTCTCGATAATGCGAGCGTAGGAATTGTGACGAGTTGGAAGTAGATATTACTTCTCCTTTGTAGATTGTGACTGTTCTGTAATCTATGAAGGAGATGTTTTTTTATGAACAAAAATCTGCGTGTGTGGGTGGAAGGGACGATCATTGCGGCGATGGCGATGGTGCTGTCGTTTATTCCTCTTGATTTCGGACCCAGTCTGAGTATCTCTCTGGGGCAGATCCCCCTTACCGTCTACGCGTTGAGAAGAGGCTGGAAACCAGGTCTGTTTGCTGCGGCAATCTGGGGACTGCTGCACTTTCCGGCAGGCAAAGTGTACTATTTAGCAGTCAGTCAGGTGCTTATTGAATACCCGATTGCTTTTGCTTTTGCGGGATTTGCCGGAGTGACGGCGGTGAAACTGCACCAGGCTATCAAGGAAGGAAATGATAAAAAAGCCCGGATTGCTGTGATTCAAGGGACGTTTGCCGGTGCGGCCGCTCGCTATTTTTGGCATTTCGTAGCTGGTGTGATTTTCTGGGGATCATATGCACAATGGGGCATGTCACCGGTTCTGTATTCATTGGTGATGAACGGTGCCAGTGGTTTTCTGACCGGTGCAGCAACGATGGTAGCCGTACTGTTGATCTACCAAATGGCACCCCAGTTATTCATGCCCAAAGATGCCCGCCACACGCAACCGGTAAAATAGCGGCAGCTGCCGCTTCAGATTCACTCGGAGAAAGTTGCCTCACACCGTCAGCGGTCCTGATGTGCTGATTGTTCGCAGCGGCTGTACGGTACTTGCTGCTGCGAACAGAAAATGTTTTCAAAGATACTGCAAAATAAAAAAATGTTTTCTCCGCCTTGTCGTGAGAAAACATTTTTTTAATTCGACAAAAACAGCATGTCTTTGTCTTCATAAGCCAGCTGCCATTGGCGTTTGTCCAGATTGTAGATTAGATAGGCGACTAGCAGGTCATCTTTGCCCAGCGGCTCATTTTTGCGCAGACCGCCGTCTTCTACCAAGTAGATTGGAATCTTATATTCCCGTCCCTCCAAACGAGAGGACTGGAAACAAAAGATCACGCCCTCTTGAAAAAGCGGCTTCAGATCCCGCAAAAGCGCAACCGCCAATTTATCTACCGGCGTCGATTTACGAAAGAAGGATTTGCGGTCGTTGATTTTTTCCAGTACCAGCCGGGTGAGTTTGTCCGCCAGAATCCGGTAATATTCATCAAGATAACGGTAGTAGACGCGGGACAGGTCGTCTTTCAGATCAAAAAAGACAAAGTTGTTCTGCAATTTGTAAAAGAAGGGGGAGTGCAGGTGGGTCTTCATGTGACCGAAGTAGAGCAGTTCGCTGATCTCTAACGGAGTCAGCTCTTTGATCATAGCGCTGTCATTGAAATCGATCCATTTGATGTCTTCAGTAACCCGACTGCGGGCGATCTCGTCAAAATACTGCTTGACCGACTCATTGCCGCGCAGGACTTTCATGCCGGTGTGGGCTTCAAATTCACCATAATCAGAGGAAGGGTCCAGCAGCAGCAGGTTTTTCGGCTGGTGAATGATACCGTGGTAAAATTCAACGGGACTGATTCCGCGGGATAATGCCGCGTTGCTGGTAGTATCGATATGTACGTAGACCATTTTTGTCATTGTGAAATCGCCCCCTTTTTTCCCGATACTGTTATCATACAACAAACCTTGATTTTATGCTGTTTCGTTTGCTTTAAAGTTTCATTACAGAAATAATCGGATTTTGAAGCCAATACGTATTGATTGTAATAAAACATAAAATTTTCACATCGTTTTATCAATTCCACCCGTTTTTTTCAAGATCTCATTTGTTTCCAGGTAAACTGACCAAGTTTGATGATTCACGATAAGCCACGGATTTGTGGTAAAATCAAATCAGAAATCTGAGATGGAGACGAAGCTGATGACAACGAAAAAGAAGCATCGGGTACGCAATGTACTCCTTAACCTGTTTTTACTGCTGCTGCTGGTAGTCGGACTGGTGCTGGTGTTCAACAATCAAATAAAAAATTACATAATGGACCGCAACACTGAAAAATTTGCCGTTTCCAAGGTTACCCGAGAAGAAATCGTTGCCAACGAGGAAAAGGCAGCTACCTTCGATTTTGATGCGGTGGTTCCTGCCAGTTCAGAAGCAGTTTTCAAGGCCCAGTGGCAAAATCGGGAACTGCCGGTCATTGGCGGTGTTGCTTTGCCGAGTGTAGGCATTAACCTGCCAATCTTCAAGGGGCTGTCTAATGAAGCGCTGCTTTGGGGTGCCGGGACGATGTTTGAAGAGCAGGTGATGGGTCAAGGAAACTATTCACTGGCCAGTCATCGGGCCTACGACAAGGGCTACCTGTTTGAGCCGTTGGACCAGACGCAGACGGGAGATCCGATCTATTTGACGGATCTGGAAAACATCTATACCTACACTGCCACGCTGAATATCAAGGTGGTCCCTACCGATACGAAATACATCGATGAGGTTCCGGGCAAAAAACTGATCACATTGATCACTTGTGATGCGATTGGCGGAAAAAATCGGATCATCGTGCAAGGGGAGCTGCAGGCAGTGACACCGGTAGAAAAAGCATCGGATGAACTTAAGGCCGCTTTTGGGATTGAGGCGAAGCATTATTGAAATAGCCTAAAGTATGTATTGGCCAATAAAATAGGGAATTTCCCAGCAGTTGCGGCAGATTCGCTTCAAAAAGAAAACGAGCTCAGGCAGAGAAACGCTTGCCTGGGCTTTCTTGCGGTTGCTGCTTGGCTGACTGACAGAACCTGTACCTGTTTGTTATGAAGTACAAATCGATGGGCAGCGGCCGTTTCCAAGTACGCCCTCCTAAATGACACAAAATAAGAAGACCACCGTCTCTCTCAGTCAGGATATCCAAAGAATCGGGCATAATCTAAAAATAATGTCATCAACAAATGAAAGCCTTTTCGTTATGATTGGAGTAATTGAGAACAAAGGGAGAGGAATATGCAGAGAAAAGGCTTAGTTGCCGGGATCATTGCTGCCTTGCTGATGACCGGTTGTACACAGGATGCAGGAGCGGGAGAAAAGATAAAAAAAGAGGAAGAGAATGTGGAAATGCTGCAGTTGACGATTGATTCATCACAAAAATACCAACAATTGGAAAGCTTTGGAGCCAGTGGAGCCTGGTGGGCGCAGGATGTCGGAGGCTGGGAGGAAAAAGAAGGCCAGACCGAGCAGAGCAAGCGGGATAAAATCGCCGAATTATTGTTCGATCCGCAACAAGGAATCGGCCTGAGTTCTTATCGATACAATCTGGGGGCCGGCAGTGCCGACACCAGTAACAGTCCGGCCATCACTGATCCTTGGCGTCGGGGACAGTCATTTGAGAAAGCACCGGGCGTTTACGATTGGGAGAAAGATCAGAATGCGCGTTATATGCTGAAAAAAGCTGTCAGTTACGGGGTGGAGGATATCTATCTTTTTTCCAACAGTCCGTTGGAACGTCTGACAAAAAACGGGCGCGCCTATGGGACGCAAGGAACAGATGATCTGAGTAATCTGGCCCCGGAAAACTACGAAGCGTTTTGCGACTATTTGTTCGATGTAACGGAGCATTTTCTGGAGCAGGGAATTCCGGTGAAGTACCTTTCACCAATTAACGAGCCGCAATGGGATTGGACCGGCGGGCAGGAGGGCTGCCATTATTCGCCGGAAGAAGTCGTGGCTTTCGCTAAAGCTGCATACGCTACCAAACAACAGCGGCCACAGTTGCAGGATGTGGAATTATCGGTACCGGAACTGGGAGAGTGGCAGAATACTTCATTGGATTATTATGAAGCCATGACTGCCGACAAGGACTTCATGGCGCAATATCCGGTCTGGGATATTCATTCTTACTGGTCGGACAAGTTCAGTAAGAACCAGATGGCGGATTGGCTGAAAACGCAAGAGTCGCCCATCAAAGTGAAAATGAGTGAATGGACTGAGATGGTCAACGGCAAAGATCTGACGATGGATTCGGCATATAATCTGGCAGATCAGATCATGCAGGATCTGACAATACTCAATGTCAGTGATTGGCAGTATTGGATCGCCGTGAGCTGTTACGATTATCGCGACGGGTTGATTTATGTAGATACCGAGTCTCACGAGGTTCAACCCAGCAAGCGTCTTTGGGCGATGGGAAATTTCAGCAAATTCATTCGTCCGGGAGCAGTTCGTATCCAGTCAGATATAGAAAAAGGGCTGGTGGAAACGGTGGCTTTTGAAAATGCGGGGAAATCCGGAGATACGGTCCTCGTGGCATTGAATAAAGGCTTTTCCGAAGAAAGGCTGCAGGTACCGTCCGGTTATCGGCTGAAGGCAGCCTACGTCACCTCTGATACGCAGGATCTGGAGTCCGCAACAGAAGCTGGAGAACAGCCAGTGGCGCTTCCGAAAAAAGCTGTAGCGACCTTGGTGTTGGAAAAAGCAGCTGAACAGTGAGCCTCCCGGTCAGAGCTCTTTTCCAAGGGAAACCCGCCGCTTGGAAGGTGCGACCAATGAGAAGAAGGAGAACAGGATGAAACGAATACTCCATTTATTTTTATTGACGACCGTTGTGGCAGCAGGTCTTTCCGGCTGTCGGCAAGGACTGGACAGCCCAAAGGAAAAAACGATTGGGGAATCGTTGGTGATCACTGCGGGCAAGCAGGCGGACGAAAATTATGGCCGCTATGAATCCGGAGAAGATGTTAACCATAATCCAATGATTCAGCTGGGAGAAGAGCAGTTGGGGATCAAAATTCAGTATACGATTTTAGGGACGGATTATGATGACTATGTCAATCGGCTGCAGTTGGCATTGACTGATCCCGACAGTTTACCTGATGTGATTTCGGTCTACGATCAGGCGCTGTTGGGACAGATGATCGATTCCGGTGAGGTCAAGGCAATCGATGATGATCTGGAAAAGTATCTGCCGCCGCGGCTTAAAAAAATCTATGAAACTTTCCCGGAAACCTTCGCTCCGGTGAAAAAGGACGGTAAAACCTATGGCTTGGCAATCGCACCAGTGCTGGGCGAGACCGAAGTGATGGTGATCAGGCAGGATTGGCTGGATAGACTGGGGCTTGCGGCGCCCACGAATCTGGCAGAATTTGAAAATGTCATTCGAGCATTCAGTGAAGAGGATCCGGATGGTAACGGGATCAAAGATACGTACGGCTTTACTTATTCGGGAGACGGATTGTACAGCACCGGCTGGGTGGCTGATCCGGCGATGTTGTTTTCAGCGCATACCGGTAAGTTCATCCCCGGCAATTGGGAGGAAGACGGGACCGGCCAGTTGAGGTACGGCTCCGTTGATCCTGGGAACAAAGAAACACTGACTAAAATGGCAGAATGGCATAAAGCCGGCTGGTTGGCTCCTAATGCCGCATTAGCCAGCGACTGGACGGCGATGCTGGCCTTCAGTAATGGTGAAGCAGGGATCTTTGTCGGTCGCCCGTCTATAATGGCCCACAGCATCGGAATTTTGAATGCAGACGGAGCGGACCGCGTCAAGGCTTACCCGACTATCCGTCAAGCAAATGGTGAGCCGACTTATCAACGGGCGGAGGAAAATGACGGTTGGTTTTTATTTGATCGTAATTTTGATCGGATGGACCGCTTTTTTGAATACTATGACTGGTTGTACGACGCAGCATTCGGGACAGGGGCTTTTCGTTACGGTTATCTGGAAAACTATGATTACGATATCGTCGATGGACAGGTGGTTTTTGAAAAAGCAGCTTATGTTCCACCGAAAAATGATTGGATGTTTGACCCCGGAAAAGCCGGGATATCAAAAAATCAGCCGCAGATCGATACGATGCGCCCAGCCTACGACGTGTACCATGGCAAACCACCGGAAACCGGTCAGGAATTGCGAATCGCAGCGGAGTATCAAAGTGTCCGCAAAGAGCAGGTAATCGCCGGTGCGCTGGCATATGATCATCGTCAGGAGCTGGTGGTCAATAAGTTTCGCGGACAACTGTCTGATGAGCTGCAGAGTAAGTTTGAGCAGCTGCAGGATTTGGAAGCGACGATTTACACCGATATCATTTACGGGAACAAGACGCCGGCTGCTTTTGATGACTTCGTTACTGCTTGGGAGAAGGAGGGCGGCCAGGCGATCACAGCAGCAGTCAACGAATGGTACCAACAGTTGGCAGCCGAGCAGCTGATTCCCTGGGGCGGTGACGCTGCGGTGGAAAAATAAGGAAAAGTCAAAATTGCAGCGGAGTTTTTAGCGCTGAAAAAGCTGTTGGTGTACCGGTGGGCGAGCGCCGCGGCCTGAGTTGGTTGTTATTTCACAATGGTTGTCGGTTCCATGGTCACTTGAACCGGCAGCCGGATACATAAGCAGTTTCCTGAAAGCGGTGATGAGCAGACAATCGACAGTAAAGGAGGAAAAG
This sequence comes from Enterococcaceae bacterium OF42-14pH9A, assembly GCA_027692465.1. Classification (GTDB taxonomy): domain Bacteria; phylum Bacillota; class Bacilli; order Lactobacillales; family Enterococcaceae; genus Enterococcus_C. The sequence goes on from JAQEYU010000001.1 coordinate 984,051, forward strand.
GAATGTCAAAGACAATGAAATGGATTTTCTTATGTATAGGCAGTTTTTTGCTTATGGTCTTGATTTTCTTTTTTTTGCTGTACAGTTACAGTGCTGAAAATCTGCGGGAAACTATCGAGCGAGCAACACAAAAGCAGGTAGCTCATGCGGCTTACCTTTTGAAATCTGATATCGAAAAGACGGAGCTGAGTACTTTTTCGGTATTGTCTGATTCCCGGATCCGTTTTATCCAGGAAAACAGTCTGATCAACCAGGGAGCACCAGACTATGTAGAAAAAAACAGCACGGCCCGTTCCTTGTTAGTGGATCGCGTCCAAAATGATGAGACATTGGCCTCTCTTTCGGCATATTGGCTGAAGAGCGGTGCGTTGATCTCCAGCTACGACACGGTGTTTGAAGCGGTGGAATTTTACGAAACGATCCCCAAAAACGGCTGGTTCGTCAACGGGAATCGGTTGTTTTTTTCAGCGGCCTATCCTTATTCATTTTTGAAATCGGCTCAGCGTCAGGAACCTCAGTATTTTGTCACAGCAGAGTTCAGCCGTTACCATCTGGAGGAGGTCAGGGATCTGATCTCCAATACGGAAAACAGCCGCAACCTGTTGTTGTTTCCGGATTTTACGAGTATTTCCCAGATGACAGATACGGACAGCACGGCTTTGGAGCAGATTGTGGCAGATGGCGGTACGCAGGGCACGAAAACAAGAGGCGAGTTCCGTCTGTCGGGAGAGAAATTCCTGTACTTTGTGGAGACGGATAAAAAGAGCGGCATCAAGCTGATGACCTATCTGCCGGTATCCAATCTGTTGGAGCCGGTTCAGCGGGTCGCCAAGATTACTGTTTTCGGTATTTTTTTGATTCTGGGATCGGCGCTGCTTTTTTTACTGTTGTTTTACAAGAGCATCGTCCAGCAGTTGAACCTTTTGACTGCAAAATTCAAACAGGTGGAAAATGGCGATCTGGAGACGTCGATTGACAAACGGCCGGGTAATGAGTTCGGGTACGTTTTTGAGCAGTTTAATCAAATGGTGGTAGGCAGCCGTCATCTGTTGAACTCGCTGTTAAAAGAGCAGGCTTCCCGCAATCAGGCAGAGATCAAGCAGCTGCAGTTTCAGATCAATCCGCACTTTTTATACAATAGTCTGGGGTATCTGGTGGCGGTGAGTCACGATCAGGAGGCGGTCAGGACAATGTCGGCCCATTTGGCGGACTATTATCAGTACAGTACTCGTGTTAGTCAGGAAACGACCTTGGGAAAAGAACTGGACTTCGCGGAAAATTACTTGGAGATCATGCTGCTGCGCAAAGATCTGGAGTATCTGATCGATGTTGCCCCCGAATTGCGGGAAGAGCCGATTTTGCCGATTTTGATTCAGCCTTTGATTGAAAATGCGATCCAGCACGGCATCGAAGGGAAAATCGGGGCTCACTGGGTTTGTGTCAGTGTAGAGAAAACAGCGACCGCACTGAAGGTTTCCGTTGAGGACGACGGTTACGGCATGAATGAAACGAAGATCAAGCAGCTGCTGGATGCCTTGAGCCGTTCAGAACGGGGAGAAGGGGTTTCCATCGGTTTGTGGAACGTGAATCAGCGCTTGATCAATCGCTACGGCAAAGGAGCACGGTTGCAATTTACCGGAAATGAATTGGGCGGATTGACAGTCTTCTTTTACCGCCCCGACAATACGGACTGAAACAACAAAGGGAAGTGGAAGCATTTATGAAAGTCATGGTAGTAGATGATGAACGTCATATGACAGAATACCTCAAACATATCATCGATTGGGAGGAATACGGTATCCGGCAGATTGCACTGTTCAATGATGCGGTGAAAGCCGAAGCCTACCTGAAGGCTGAGGAACCGGACTTGTTGATCGTCGATATTTGCATGCCGGAGATCAGTGGACTGGAGTTGGCCAAATGGATCAAAGACCAGCAGCTTAAAACAAAAGTCATGATTGTTTCAGGCTTTTCCGAATTTGGCTATGCACAACAGGCAATGCGCTACGGCGTGACGGAATACTTGGTAAAGCCGGTTTTGAAAAATGAATTCATCCAAGCTTTGGGCAATATCCTCCCGCTGGTGGAAAAAAAGGAATCGCACCCGGCAGAGCCGGATTCTCAGGTGGTAAATTCCGAGGAAGATGAAGTGGTAAGCCGAGTGAAAGGATATATCGATGAACATTATGACGAGCCGTTGTCATTGGACACGCTGAGCCGAATCGTCCATCTGAATCCCAGTTACCTGTCTCATTATTTCAAGACCGCTACGGGAGAAACGCTGATGAGCTGGCTGTTGCGTATTCGGCTGCAAAAAGCGGCGCATCTGCTGCAAACCAGTGATCTGAAGGTCAATGTAATCAGTGAAATGGTGGGCTATAACAAAGCTCAATACTTTATCGCCTTATTTAAGAAAAAATACGGCATGACGCCGCAGCAGTATCGAAAACAGCAAAATTAACAGTCCGAAAAGCCGACTGCAGACGACCACAACAGTGATTGTCTGCAGTCGTTTTTTGCAAGCAACAGTCTTGCAGGTGCTCTTCCAACTCGCGCCTCGCCAGGTGCGAGTGTTCGCCAAGGAGCAGCCGGTTTGTTCCGGCTAATAGCAGTATTTCATCCGGACTGGAATTAAAGCAAATGGCCGAGTGTCGAAAAGTTTCAGAAGGCTCTCCGATCTGACCCCCGGCGTACAGCCGCCGGCCGAAGCCAACGAGAAATTCCACTTGAAAGGAAGCGGAAATTTCTCATTGTCTTGGGCCTATTGACTTCAAACTGACAGTAACACCACTGATTTTTCAAATCAGCGGTGAACTGTCAGTAGTTTGCAAGTTCTTCTTAGCGGGCTCTGCTTAGAAGCAACTGTATGCGTAATGGTCCTGATAGCCATTCAAACGGTAAAATCTGTACGCCGGGGTCAGTCTCCGAGCCTTCTGAAACTTTTCTGGATGTATCCGCCGAGAAAACGGAAGAGACAGCACATGGCAATATCGTAGTGCGCTTTAAGGGAATGTGAGAAGCTACCCTCTCTGCGGTGGTCAGCTGGTACAGTTCAACTAAGGCAGAGTTCGCCAAGCTGAACTTGCAACTCAGCTTGCTGAGGTTGGAGCCGACCGTGCACCACGATGATTGGCATGCCAGCTGGCTCTGAAGTTTTGGAGTGAATTGATTTGATTTTTGCCTGGATAGAACTGAGTACAGAATATATTAGTTTTCTATTCTGATAACTAAATCGATTGTATTTACCAAAAGACAATCGTGCTTCATCCGGACAGGAACAAAGCGATTTTTCCAGAAACGTCAGATTCGGCTTGCAGACCAATTTTCATGGTGCACGCTGGCAGGACGAATGCCATCCTAAATACTGGATACGTACCAAACAATGATATCTCGTCTCCGCTTTCGGGAAAATTCCTCGAAAGTCTGAATCCCACGGAAGCCCCAGACATCTACCAATCATTCCCGGTCAGCTGCAATTATCAAAAAGCAGTGGCTATAATCAAAAAATGTTGGCATAAAAATATGAAAGCTCTTACAGTAAAATGATCCGTGGAAGTAATCATTCGGATATTTTATTTTGTTTAGTTTCTTTTTGAACGTTTTATACAATAAGAGAATGCCGAATGTTTCGCAATCAGCTCGAAGTTGAAAGAGAGGTTACGGGATCGTGAAAAAAAATATCAAAATGCTTGCCTGTGCAGGACTGCTCTCCTTGATGATTTTGGGTCTGCCGCAGCAGGGTTCAGCAGAAACGACCGCTGATTCTGTCGAGTACGGCCTGTTTTTGAAAGAAAACAAAGATCAGATCTATAAAAAGGAGTTGCTGAAGGTCGACCTGGATCAGGCTGCTGCAAAAGGGGCACTGGTGGATGGAGAGGTCCATCTGGACAATCAGGGGACAGTCACTTTGACTGTGGAAGTCCCGGAAGCGGGGATTTATTTCCCGCGACTGACCTACACGATCCGCAATGAAAACGTACTTCCCACCCAGGTGCAGGTTAAGGTTAATGGGGAGACTCAATATCGCCAACTGGACAACCTGATTTTTCGCAGTAATTGGAAGCGCTCCAACGAGACGGGGCAGGATCGTTATGGCAATGAAGTAGTGGGAGCTGTCAGTAAAGACTCGGCGGCGGTAGACAGTTATCTGTATGACAGTGAGGGATTTTTGGACCTGCCGTTGGGGATCCGACTGGCAGCCGGCAAAAACGAATTGACCTTTATCAGTGTCGAAGGGGAATTGTCGCTGCAGGAGCTGACCTTGGAGCCTGAAAAAGCAGCCGCGGCCCTCAACATAAAAAAAGACTCGGAACAACCGGTATCAGGTACCGCCAGTCTGACCGTCCAAGGGGAGTTTCCGGTTGAACAGAATGCCTCTTCCATTCGTCCGGGAGCTGCTTTTGACAGCAGTCTGACCCCTTACGATGCCAAAAAAAGGGTGTTGAATTTCCTGGATGCCGCCTCCTTTTATACAGCCGGAGACGAAGTGGTATATGAAGTAGACGTGCCGGAAACCGGTAATTACTACCTGACCTTTCATTACCGGCAGGACAAACGAATCGATTTTCCGGTATTCATGAATATTGCGGTTGACGGCGTGATTCCTTCTGAGAGCTTTTTGCGACAACCGATCCCCTACTCGACGAAATTCGACAACCATACTTGTCAAAATGAAAAAGGGCAAGAAGTTTCTCTCCATCTGGAAAAAGGTCGTCACAAGCTGAGTTTTGCAATCACCGGTGAACCGGTGGGGGACAGCTTCAAGCGATTATCGGAAATCATCGCGGAAGTCCAACAGTTGTCATTGCAGATCAAAGACCTGTTGGGAGGCACTGTCGATCGTAATCGGGACGTCGATCTGGATGATTACCTGCCGGATGCCAAAAAACAACTGCTTAGCTGGGCAGACGAACTGTCAGCTATCGGAAAAGAAGCCGGTAAACTGGCAGGAAGCGATACTTTACCGGGGGCTTACGCGCAGGTGGGAATCGCCGAACGGCAGCTGCGGGATCTGGCCGAAGACTATCGGCACTTTGCCAACCGTTACGATGAGTTGACGGGAATCGTCACCTCCAATCTGTCGACACTGTTGCAGGAGGTCATTAATATGGGCGTCTCCATCGATTCTTTCACTCTTCACCAACAGTCGACAACTGCCAATAAATCAGGGAGTTTGCTGCAGAGTCTGGGTAATTCCGTCAATCGCTTTTTGGGTTCATTTTCAAACAACGACTATCAGGTAGCGGTGGGCTCTGAAAACCTGCAAGTTTGGGTGAACCGTCCGCGGCAATACGTGGAAATTATGCAGAAGATGGTGGATCAGCAATTCACGGCGAAGACCGGAATCAACGTGGACATTTCCATCATGCCGGACCAGAACAAACTGATTTTAGCCAATGCATCGGGAACTTCTCCGGACGTTGCGCTAGGTGTCGGGTACGGACTGCCCTTTGATATGGGGATTCGGAATGCCTTGGAAGATCTTAGTACCTACGAAGGCTTCGATGATGTGAAAAAAACGGTCGCCTCTGATCTGATGGTTCCATCGACCATTGGCGACAGTGTGTACTCACTACCGGAAACTATGAATTTTTACGTCATGTTTTACCGCAAAGATATTCTGGATTCACTGGGAATGGAAATCCCGGATACGCTGCAGGATCTGGTGAATATGCTGCCGGCTTTGCAACAGCAGGGGATGAGCGCCTTTTATCCGACAGCTGTCAGCGGCTACAAAGCTTTTCCACTGACGATGCCGGTGGTTTACCAATCCGGCGGAGATTTTTATACCGATGACATTCTGAAGACCGGGGTTTCTAGTGATAAGACTATCGCCGGAATGCGGAATCTGACGGATATGTTCACAATCTACAATATGCCCAAAGAAGTTCCCAGCTTTTACCAGCAATTTCGTGATGGGACGATCCCTATCGGCGTGTCCGACTACAATGCCTACAATATGATCTTGAATGCCGCACCGGAGATCGCCAATCTTTGGGATATCTCTGTTATTCCAGGGGTTCCTGATGAAAACGGGGAAGTCAAACGCTACTCTTCCGGCGGGGCGGAAACCTCCATCATGTTCAAATCCAGCGAGATGAAACAAGAGGCCTGGTCCTTTATGCAGTGGTGGCACTCCACTGAAGTCCAGGCAGATTTCGGGATCGAACTGCAGACTTCAAACGGCAAGGAATATATTTGGAACACGGCCAATTTGGAAGCCTTCAAACAGCTGCCTTGGTCCACCAAACACAAACAGGTGATTTTGGAGCAGGCAGAGTGGATCACCGAAGTTCCTCGAACCGTCTCCAGTTATATGGTAGAACGGGAAGTTTCTGCGATTTACAACGGTGTCGTAGTAGACGGTAAAAACCTGCGCCGGTTGACAGACAATTCGGCAAAAGTCATCAATCGGGAAACGATTCGCAAGCTGGAAGAGTTCGGTTATTACAAAGACGGAAAAATGGTGACCCCATATCCCGCCTTACCAAAAGTAGGAGGAGATTCCACTGAAACGCAAAAATGATACCAAACGAGGACGCGCCGCCTACTGGTTTATCCTGCCGTACGGATTGCTGTTTCTCACCTTCATCGTGATCCCGGTCGTCTTGGCGATTGCACTGTCCTTTACTAATTTCAATACCATCGAGAAGCCGTCATTTGTCGGTTTCATGAACTACATCAATCTTTTGACACAAGACGATGTTTTCATGCAGAAAGTATTACCCAATACCTTCGTGTACGCATTGATCGTGGGACCGGGAGGCTATGTACTGGGCTTTCTTCTGGCATGGACACTGGCCCAGCTACCAAAAGGTCCTAGAACCGTACTGTCATTAATTTTTTATCTGCCGTCTATGACTAGCGGGGTGGCGATGACAGTTGTCTGGCGGATCCTCTTTTCCGGTAATCAAAGCGGCTATATCAATGGGCTGCTGATGAAATTGGGACTCATCAACAATCCAATCGTCTGGACCTTGGATGAACGCTACATCCTGCCAATCATGGTTCTGATTGGTTTGTGGGGGAGCATGGGCGTCGGATTTCTGGCGATGATGGCCGGTGTTTTGGGTGGTGACCAGGAAATCTATGAAGCAGCTGCCATCGACGGTGTCTCCAACCGGGTTCAGGAGTTGATCTACATCACGATCCCTTCTATGAAACCACAGATGCTCTTCGGGGCGGTGATGGCGATCGTCGGGGCGTTTTCCAATGGGGCCATTGGGCAGCAGCTGACCGGTTCTAATCCGGTCACCGGTTCTTATGCCGGGCAGCTGATTGCCAATCATATCGACGACTACGGCTTTTTACGCTATGAAATGGGCTACGCAGCCGCAGTTTCCGTTGTTTTATTGTTGATGATCTATGGCTTCAGCTACATTTTCAAAAAACTACTATCAGATTGAGAGGGATTGTCTGAATGGCTGTCAGAAAAACGGGGATCAACCCCAAAGGATTCGATAAGAGTCAGATAAAGCTGTATCTCATCTTGCTGCCTTTTGCAGCATTTATGATCCTGCCTTTGATTTTTATCATCAATCATGCGTTTAAACCGATGCAGGAGCTCTTTGCCTTTCCACCTACGTTTTTTGTCAAGCAGCCCAGCTTGGAAAACTTCCAAAATCTGGTGAAAACGGCGCAGACCTCAGCGATCCCGATCAGCCGTTATATTTTCAACAGTGTAGTGGTAACGGTAGTCGTGATCGCATTTTCATTGCTGTTTTCCTCGATGGCAGCTTACGCCTTGTCGAAAAAACAGTTTCGAGGCAAGTCATTCGGCTTGGAGTTGAACAATGCCGCATTGATGTTTGTAGCAACGGCGGTGACAATCCCCCGCTACCTGATCATCAACGGCGTCCATATCCAAAACACCTATTGGGCCCATATTCTGCCGCTGCTGGCGCTGCCGGTCTCGGTTTTCTTATTGAAACAGTTCATCGATCAGGTGCCGGATTCCCTCATCGAAGCAGCAATTATCGACGGTGCCGGCGAATTTCGAATCTATTGGTCGGTAGTCATGCCGCTGATCCGTCCGGCATTGGCGACGTCGGCTTTACTGGTCTTCCAAAGTGTTTGGAACAACTTGGAGACTTCGCAGCTGTTTGTAACGAATGAATCGTTGCGGACGTTGGCATTTTATTTAAACACATTTGCTTCCAATACGAATACTGTCGTTGGACAAGGGGCAGCCGCTGCTGCATCTTTGATCATCTTTGTACCGAACCTGCTGCTGTTTGTCTTTATGCAGAGCAAAGTGATCAATACGATGGCTCATTCCGGATTGAAATAGAGGGGGAAGACAACAAGTGAAAAAGTTCATACGCACGGTTTTACTCGGCTTGTTGGTAGTGAGTGCCGGTCTGCTGCCTCTGAAAACTGTTTTTGCGCAAGATGCCTACAAGACCTACACGATGGATGGAGGCGATCGGCTGGTAGAATCGCAGCCGGGTTATTCTGCAGTGAAAGTCATCAACCGTATCGGTGATACCCGACTGAATTCTCCCGGAGATATGCGGCTGGGTCCGGATGGTAACTTGTACATCGCAGATACCGGCAACCGCCGCATCCTGGTAACCACTAAAGAAGGCGGCTTCGTTGCAGAATTCACCAATGAAGCGTTTGTTCGGCCGGTGGGCGTCTTTGCTCATTCATCGGGAAAAATCTTTGTGGCCGACGACTCAGCCAATAAGATTTTCATCCTTTCTGATAAAGGAGAGCTGCTTCATACCTTTGAGAAACCCGACGATCCGTCATTCGGGAAGAAAAATACCTTCCAGCCGACGAAGATCGTCGTTGATAATCGGGAAAATGTCTACGCACTTTCTCGTGGGAACAACAATGGGGTCATCATGCTGAACGCTACGACCCCCGGGGAATTTTTGGGCTATTTTGCCCCCAATACGTCACAGGTCAGCCTGATGACACAATTTCGGAAGCTGATCTTTTCAGAAGAACAGCTGGACAAGATGGTCAAAACTGCGCCCAATTCGGCGGACAATCTGGGGATTGACGAAAAAGGTCTAATCTACACGGTGACCTCCAGTGAAAACGGCAAAGAGCCGCTGAAAAAACTGAATATCGGCGGTACCAATCTTTTGAAACCAAACTTTGCACTGCTGCCCCGCAGTGTCACAGTAGGAACCTTAGGCAATATTTTCGTACTTTCAGAAGATGGCTTTATCTATGAATACACAGCAGAAGGGGATTTTTTGTTCCTGTTCGCCGGCACGGATGACGGCCAGCAGCGTAACGGTCTGCTGGGTAAAGGGGCGGCCATCGCCGTTGATGAAGCCAACAACCTCTACACATTGGATGAAAAGAAAAATGAGATCCAAGTATTCCAACCCACAACTTTTGCCAACGAGCTCCATCACGCATTGGACTTGTATCAAAACGGCCGCTACAAAGAAAGCAAACCTATCTGGCAGGGGATTCTGGATATGAATTCGCAATTTGATATGGCGAATCTGGGGATCGGTTATGCCTATTTTGAAGAAGGCGATTACCATGCGGCAGAAGGAGCCTTCCGTAAAGCCCAGGACAAACCCGGCTATTCTGATTCCTTCTGGGAGATCCGTAACGTCTGGATCAAACAGCATATCGTGAAAGTCATCGTCGGACTGGTCGTGCTGATAGTTTTGTGGAGCCTGCTGAAACGGGTGGATAAGCGTTTTGGAATTTTCAAACCCTGGCGCAGGATCCGCGACTTTATCAAGGGAATCCCATTGGTAAAACAAGTGCTGTATGTCTTTTATGTCATGCGTCATCCCATCGACGGTGCGTACGGCTTAAAAAAAGAAAAGCGGACCAGCTTGCCGGCTGCTTTTCTGATCTTTTTGGCTGCCGGGCTGGTGTATATCTGCGACAAGTACGCGACCGGCTTTATTTTCAGCCGGGTCAAAGACGGCCGCTACACATTGGGGCAGGATTTTCTGGTATTTGTCGTGGCAGTAGCCGCTGTCCTGATCTGTACCTATCTGATCGTAACCATTCGAGATGCCGAGGTCGATTTTTCCAAAATGTCTCAAGGCTTTATCTATTGTTTGGGACCGTATCTCCTTATCAAGCCGCTCTTGATCATCGCCAGCAATTTCTTGACCCAAAATGAAAGTTTTGTACTGGAATTCGGTAATACTGTGTGCTTGATCTGGGTCGCCGTGTTAATTGTCATCATGATCAAAGAGCTGAACAGCTATACGATGCGAATGACGATCAAAGTCATTTTGTTGACGATGTTTGCAATCTTTATCGGGGCACTGACCTTGTTTGTCCTCTATTCATTGCTTTCACAAGTTATCTCGTTTGTTATTTCCCTATACGGAGAGGTGGTAGTACGCTTTGGGAACTCTTGATATGTTAAAGAAAAACCTGCGGCTGGTGATTTTCTTCGGGGGTGTGCTGGTTCTGGCGATTTATTTGTTTGCCACCACGAACCTGGAGACCAAGAAAGTCACGACGCAACAGCCGACGACCACACAGTCATCTGCCACTGCGGAATCCAGCGGCGAAGAAGCCGCTCTTCAGGAGAGCACGGAGGACCCGGAAGCCGAGGCACCGGTCGAAGCTGAAACCGGTGAGCTGAAAACCGAGGCACGCCCTGCCACAGTTGCCGCTGCTCAAGAGATTGACGGCCACCAGCTGCTGACGGAAAACGCCAACTATCAGCTTTATCTGAAAGAAAGCAACCTGTCTTTGATTCTGCGGGACAAACAAACCGGCGCAGTCATGTACAGTACCGTAGACAAACCGCAGGGAGCCAACGACAGCTGGAGCAACTTTATCCGTTCCGCTGTCGTGGTGAACTATATCACTGATGCCAATACCGGCTTCAATCAGCTGGACATGATCAGCGGAACACCGGAAGTCTCAGTCAAAAAAGCCGCTGACGGTTTTACGGCGGCTGTCAATTGGAAAGAACAGCAACTGTCCTTTGATCTTAAGGTGACTCTTACAGACGAGGGGATCACAGCAGCTGTTTCCGATGATTCGATCGAAGAAAAATCGGACAAATACAAGATCGGTGAAATCTATCTGTATCCTTTCATGGGCTATTCCATGATGGGTGAAGAAGACGGGTACATGTTTTTGCCGGACGGCAGCGGTTCTTTGATCTCGTTGCAAGACAACAACGGCCAGTTTAAACAGCCCTTCAGTCAACCTTGGTACGGACAGGACCTTGGTGTTGCGATTCCCCGCATCAAAAGTACCATCGACGACCGCCTCATGAGTAATGAAGCCAATCAACTGACGGCGCCGATCTTCGGGATGGTCCACACTAAAAAAGGCTTGGGCTATCTGGCAGTCGTCGAAAAAGGGGACGCCAATGCCGTTTTGGAAGCTTATCCCAACGGTGCCATTCTGCCTTACAACTGGATCACAGCCAAGTTCACCTATCGGACGGTTTATGCCCAGGCTACCAGCCGGGACTCCGGTTCGATGATGATTCGCCAAAAAAATCGCAACCGGGTAGATGCCCAAGTGGCCTACCGGTTTGTCAATCAGGAACAAGCTTCCTATTACGGTCTGGCACAAAATTATCGGGAGTATCTGTTGGCAAATGATCTCATCAAGCAAACGACAAACGACAGTCTGTTGCGAGTAGATTTGTTCGGGGCCGACAACGAAAATTCCCTCATCACGAAAAAAATGCAGCTGATGACCACCTTCTCCCAGATGGGGGGCATCTTGGACAAACTGCAAAAAGCCCAGCTGGACCGGGTCACAGTCGGCATCAAGGCCTGGCAGGCAGGCGGCGCAGCGGCCGGAACAGCCCAGAACAGCCTGCAGGCAGAAAAGGGGTTGGGCGGCAACAGCGACTTGGAAACCCTGCTGGCAGATTACCAGGATGATTTTACTATCAATTTGTATGATGATCTGCTGCTGTTCAATCCTGAAAGCCAGAACGAATCCAAATTTGATTTGTTCACCCGTCTCAATAAGAAGCTATACTCGGAAGCAACGTTCGGTCCGGTCTATCCGGAGGTCAACTATCTGACACCGGAGCAGAGCAGCAAGATTTTCGCCGAGTTTCAGGATTCGGCCGCTTCATTGGATAAAACCGGAGTGACTGTCGCCGGGATCACGGAGAAACTCTTCTCTTATTCAAAAGATGGCAAAAACTATGATCGGACCCACAGTATGGAGGTCTACGGCAAGTTGTTGGCAGAAGCAGCCGAGAAAAATCCTCTGGAGCTGGAAACTCCGCTGCAAGCCTACTGGCAGTACGCCTCGGCTTTGACTCAAGTGCCGCTGCGTTCCTCCAACTACATTTTTGAAACACAGGAGATTCCTTTCTTTGGGCTGGCTCTGCGGGGATTGGTACCGATGTATGCTCCGTATATCAACTTTGAAGCCAATCGTGAAGAGTACCTGCTGAAGGTTTTGGAATCGGGGATCAACCCGTCGTTTTTGGTAACGGAAGCAGATTCCCGTGACCTGCGCAACAGCAATTCTTCAGCCATCTATACCTCAAAATACAGTACCTTCCAAGACGAGATCATCGCAGTCTACCAGCAAGTGGAGAGCGTTGAAACAGTCATCGGGGATGCTGCGATCACTGACCACCGCCGCAGCGGCGACCAGGTAGCGATCACTTATGAAAATGGCGTCAAATTGTTATTGAACTACAGCAACAAATCAGTAGACTTCGACGGCCACAAGTTGGAAGCCTACGCATATAAGGTGGTGAAGTAGGATGAGAAAGAAACAAGCCAAACAGGGCCGTGACCGACAGCCGGTAACAGGTAAGAAAAGCAATACTAAAACTGGAAAAGCGGCCGCTAAAAAACGGAAAAGCAATATTCTGGGGCGTAAAGCCAGAGCCGGTTTCTGCTTTATTCTGCCCTGGTTTATCGGATTTGCCATCTTTGTATTGTGGCCGATGATCCAATCCTTCTGGTATAGCTTGAATACTGTCCGTATCCGACCGACAGGAAGGGTCTTTCGTTTTACCGGCGCATCCAATTATCAAAACGTCTGGCTCAAAGACATGCTCTTTGTCCAGGAGTTGGGGAGTTTTCTGGTGAGTACGCTGTTGCGGGTGCCCATCATCATCATCTTCGCGTTGATGATCGCCATGCTTTTGAATGGACGGCTGCGCTTTAAAGGAGCCTTTCGGACGATTTTCTTTCTGCCGGTAATCATCGCTTCCGGTCCGGTCATGAACGAGCTGGTAAACCAAGGCGCCACCAGCGTACCTTTGTTGGACCAGGGGAGCATTAACGAAATACTGACGACGGTTTTACCGGTGTGGCTGGCTACGCCAATCGCTGATTTGTTTGGTCAGATCATTGTCATCTTGTGGTATTCCGGGGTGCAGATCCTGATTTTCATCGCCGGGCTGCAAAAGATCGACAAGAGCTTGTATGAAGCTGCCAAGATTGACGGCGGATCGGCTTGGGAGTGTTTTTGGAAGATCACACGGCCAATGTTGAAACCGATGATCCTTTTAAATGCCGTCTTCACAATCGTCACGTTGGCAAACAACGGTCAGAATAACATCATCAATCTGATCTACAACAATATGTTCGCAGCGACCCGCGGCTACGGGTTCGCTTCGGCCCAAGCCTGGATGTATGCCGTGATCATCTTCTTGATTGTCGGCGTTGTCTTTCTGGCCTTCAAAGACGAACAACCTCGCAAAAAGAAAAAAGCGCGTTCTCGGGGTGTAAAAAAACCTTCGCTGAAGAAAGCAGGTGCATCGAATGAAAGTTAGTCCGGAAATGATCGGAGAGCCGCGGCTGAAACAAAAGCAGATCCAATGGCCACAGCTTTGGCTGAAGGTGAAAAAAGTGCTGATGGGCCGCAACGACAAAGCCGGCTGGATCCCTCAGATCATCAAATACATTTTGCTGATCACCTTGGGCTTTGTCTTCTTGTATCCCTTGATCTATATGCTGGTGACCAGCTTCAAATCGTTGGATGATCTGCTGAATACCGGAATCAAGTGGCTGCCCTCAAAATTGTATCTGCAAAATTACAAGCAGGCCTTTGCGGTCCTTGATATCCGGCAGAGCCTGCTGGGCAGTATCCTGATTTCCTTTATCCCAACGATATTTCAAGTGGTGGTTTGCGGAATCGTGGGTTACGGCTTTGCCCGCTTTGAATTTCCTTTCAAGCGGACCTTGTTCGTCCTTTTGATTTTCAGTTTTATCGTGCCACCCCAGATTACGATGATGCCCACTTACGTTTTGTACAGTGATTTGGATCTGTTAGGCAAATTGTCCGCCTTCATTATCCCGGCGGCATTGGGCAATGGAATCAAAAGTGCAATCTTCATCCTGATTTATTACCAGTTCTTTCGTCAGACTCCCAACTCATTATATGAAGCGGCCGAAGTCGACGGGGCCAGTGAGTGGACCTGCTTTATCAAAGTCGGTGTCCCGATGGCGGTACCGGCAATCATCATCGTCTTCTTGTTTTCTTGTGTCTGGTATTGGAACGAAACCTATCTGGTGACGCTGTATCTCAGAAGCCAAGGAGGCAGCAAATGGAGTACGGTCCTGACGCAGCTGCAAAGTTTCAAAGCGCAATATGCGTCGATGGCCAGCTCTGCATCCACAGGAGCCGTTGTGGACAAACTGAACGAAGGAATCACGATGGCGGCTACGATGATCACGATTATCCCGTTGCTGATCACTTATTTCGCCCTGCAGAAATACTTTGTAGAATCGGTAGACCGCTCAGGGATCACCGGCGAATAACACTCATGGTATCAACTGCCGACAGGTAGAAAAAGCAAATATACGGAGGAATCAACATGAAAATGAATAAGTTTTTGGTAACCGCCAGTACGGCGCTGCTGTTGACGACGGTCTTGGCAGGTTGTGGAGGCAGTAAAAAAGACGAAGGCGCCGCTGCAGACAAGAAAACCAACAGAGAATTGGCGGAACTGACTGACGAAGAGATCACATTGACTATGACTTCCTGGTTTGAAAGCGACTGGATGGAATTCATGGCGCAAAAATTCACGGAAAAACATCCAAATATCAAAGTCGATTTCATCGATCTCAGTGAAGCGGAAAACTACAATGACGGGTTGAGCAACTTGGCCGCTGATCAGAAACTGCCGGATGTCTTCGGGTACAATTCCAACTGTGATCTGCCGATTTTGAACGGCTGGTTTTACGATTTCACTGATCTGTGGGGAGCCGACAAGGAAGCCGCAAATATGCTGGATACCTTGCAGAATCAGGGGCGTTTCGATGGGGAACGGATGATGGCTGCGGCAGTCAATTACTATCCGTATGCAGTATTCATTGATGAGAACCTGTTGAAAAAAGAAAATGTGGCGATGCCATCAGCTGATTACACTTATTCTGATTTGGTGGATCTGGTGAAAAAGATGACCATTCCTGAGAAAAAAATCTTCGGTTATGAAGGCGGCTCCCAGTGGCTGACCATGGCTCCGATCATCGAACAGGATGCTATCGGGGAGTTTGGTTGGGACGGCAAGAAATACGATCTGACCAAGGACTGGGCTGATGCATTGACTCAAATGGCTGAATTCCAACGCAGCGGCGTGCGGGCACCGGACGGCGGTACGGATGAAGCCGAAGCGGCATACGGCAACCGGGATGCCTGGGGACCGGCTACCGGACAAGTAGCTGTAAAATTGGGCGCTTGGTGGGATAAAAATACCTTTGAAACAGATGAATACAAGAACAAAGGCATCAATTATGTGCCTTACACGATTCCTAAAGGCGACAATGGGAAAGAAGAACACAAACCTGCCTACATCGACATGGCCGGTATCTCCTCTGCAACAGAGCATCCTCGTGAAGCCTACGAATTACTGAAGTTTATGGGCTGGGGTGCGGACGGCTGGGATGCCCGCATGGAATTCTACAAAGGGCAGAAAGATGCCGATGCCAACTACTTGCCGCCGGTACTGCCATTGACCAATGAACAGAAATACTGGGATCAAATGCTGGAATTGCTGCCTAAAAATGAGTACTACACCAACTTCATGAAACATGCCCGTCAACCGATTCCATTGGGCGGCCGCGTTCTGCCGGGATTTGAGACTTGGATCAACGAAGTCTACTTCAACGGTGAATACGGCAATGTCGAGTCAGCAGTGATCGAAGGAAAAGTCAATGCCCATGATGTTGCACCGGAATTGACTGAAAAAGCCGACACTTATCATCAAGAAGCGATGGATGAGTTGTTTGCTCAATAAAACTGTTCCCTCTTTTTCAGATGATCGATCGTCCCCCACCCATGGACGGATTGATCTCCTGACCTCCTATAAATAGAGAGCGCCTTGCTTGAAACTGTGACCCCGGTTTCGAAGCGGGGCGTTTTCTGCTTGGCTTAAATGTTTGGCTTTTCCAGCTGCCACGAACAATGAAGGAGCTAAATATCGGGAGTCGCAAGCCCCAGTTGAATAGTTTCTGTTGCAGAGGAACGCGAAGTTTTGGCGGATTCTCAGCAGATACCGGTCTTCTCCGGGACCCTTTAACATTCCGTAACCAAACATTCGTCTGCCTTTAATTATTTTCGCAAGTCCGGTATAATTAAGGTCAGTATTAGTCAAGGAAGGCTACGAGGACCCGAAATGCAGGGCAGCGCGGAGTTTCCGGCGGTAAGAGCCGATCAGCGAGGGTATCAGATGCTTGATTTGCCTCTGCCGCTGTGGCGGGACCATCCTATGGCTACACGAGCTGTGAGCTGTGACCGCAGCCGCGGAAAGCCGCTTGACTATGGCCGCTTCAGCACATTTTATAAGGGAGGAATGAAGCGATGACTCATCATAATACTTCCGATCTGATCGAGGCCTATCTGAAGAAAATTCTGGAGGATAGTGAGATAATTGAAATCAGAAGGACGGAAATGGCGGAATTGTTCAATTGCGTGCCGTCTCAGATCAACTATGTTATCAACACCCGCTTTACCATTCAGCGGGGTTATGCAGTCGCCAGCAAACGCGGCGGTGGCGGCTATATCCGGATCGAGAAGGTGAAGATCTCGGACAAGCACCGCTTTTTGGAACAAGTGGATGAACTGTTTGCCGACCGGTTGACGGAAAAAGATGCCTTGGCGATCGTTCAAAAGCTGTATGAAGAAAAACTGCTGACTAAAAACGAAGGCAATCTGCTGCTGGCGACGATGGCAAAGACCACGCTGGCAAGCTACCCGGAGGCCAACAAGATCCGGGCCAGCCTGATGCATGCGCTGTTGGAGCGTCTGAGTTACGAGAAGTGACGTCTGCTTGTAGACGGGAGCACCACGAATAAGGGGGACGCTTTGTCGGTGATGAAGCGGGATAGGAAGTGAACGTATGAACGAATTGTTTACAGAACGGGCCAAAGCGGTACTGGCCATTGCGCATGAAGAAGCGAAGACTTTCAAGCACCAGTCGGTCGGCTCAGAGCATCTGCTGCTGGCACTGATGATCGAACAAAATGGGATTGCCGGCAAGACTTTGCGGGAGATGAGCATCACGGAAAATGATATTCGGGAAGAAATCGAGCATCTGACCGGCTACGGCACCGTGAAAAGCTATCCGGCGGGGGTTTACCTGCCGTATTCGCCGCGGGCCAAACAGATTTTTGCCTACGCCGGTGATGAAGCCAAGCGTTTGGGCGCACCGCAGATTGGGACTGAGCATCTGCTTTTGGGACTGCTGCGAGACGACGAGATCCTGGCTTCCCGGATTATGATCAATCTGGGCATGAGTCTGGCCAAAATGCGCCAGCTCCTGAAGAAAAAAATGGGCATCAATGAACCGAAAGCCGGCAACAACAACGGCATGGGGCGGCGCCGTCAAAACAGTGCACCGCAACAAAACCAGCAGTCCCAGCGGCAAGCCGGTGTCCAACCGGGGACGCCGACGTTGGACAATCTGGCGCGGGATTTGACGAAGCTGGCTCGAGAAGACCGGTTGGATCCGGTGGTTGGCCGGACCAAAGAGGTCAAGCGCCTGATTCAGATTCTGAGCCGCCGTACCAAAAACAATCCGGTACTGGTGGGAGAACCCGGGGTCGGGAAGACGGCGATTGCCGAAGGACTGGCCCAGCGGATTGTAAATGGAGAAGTTCCGGAAGATATGTTGGAAAAACGGCTGATGATGCTGGACATGGGTGCATTGGTGGCCGGTACCAAATATCGCGGGGAATTTGAAGACCGCATGAAGAAAGTTATTGACGAAATTTACAACGACGGCCAGATCATTTTGTTCATCGACGAACTCCATACTTTGATCGGAGCCGGCGGAGCAGAAGGGGCCATCGACGCTTCCAACATTTTGAAACCGGCGCTGGCCCGGGGAGAACTGCAGACCATCGGGGCGACGACATTGGACGAGTACCAGAAATATATTGAAAAAGACTCGGCTTTGGAACGCCGTTTTGCCCGCGTCCAGGTAGATGAGCCGACTGCCGAAGAAGCGGTGGAAATCTTGCGGGGGCTGCGTCCTCGTTACGAAGACCATCACGGCGTCGAGATCACTGACGATGCGTTGACAGCCGCTGTTCAGCTGTCGGTTCGCTACATCAATTCCCGGCAATTGCCGGACAAAGCCATCGATTTGATGGACGAATCGGCTGCTAAAGTTCGGCTGGACCGGGCGGATGAGCCGACCGAATTGGCCCGTCTGCGGGAAGAAATCACCCAGTTGATGCACGAAAAAGAAACTGCGATCCAAGACCAGGACTTCGAACTGGCCGCCCGTCTGCGGCAAAAAGAGAAGAAACTGAGTCAGCGGCTGGCTGAACTGGCAATCACCGAAACCAAAGAGGCTACCGGTTACGCCAATCAGGTGACTGCTGAGGATGTCGCGACGGTCGTTTCCCAATGGACCGGGGTGCCGCTGCAGCAGATGGAGAAAAAAGAATCCGAACGGCTGCTGGAATTGGAGAGTCTCTTGCATCAGCGGGTTGTGGGGCAGGAGGAAGCGGTGACTGCCGTAGCACGGGCCATCCGCCGGGCCCGCAGCGGATTGAAAGATCCGGATCGTCCGATTGGCTCCTTTATGTTCTTGGGACCAACCGGGGTCGGGAAGACGGAGCTGGCTAAGACCTTGGCAGAAGCGATGTTTGGTTCTGAGGATGCCTTGATCCGTGTGGACATGTCCGAGTTCATGGAAAAATACAGCACCAGCCGTTTGATTGGTTCACCTCCGGGTTACGTGGGGTACGAAGAAGGCGGGCAGCTGACGGAAAAAATCCGCAGCAAGCCGTATTCCGTCATCTTGCTGGATGAAGTGGAAAAGGCCCATCCGGATGTCTTCAACATCCTGCTGCAGGTGTTGGATGATGGTCATCTGACAGATTCGAAAGGTCGGAAAGTCGATTTCCGCAATACGATCCTGATTATGACCTCCAATATCGGCGCGACCCAGATTCGGGAAGAAAAAAATGTCGGCTTTAACGTGACTGATATCACCAAAGACCACAACAAGATGCAAAAGCGGATCTTGGAAGAGCTGAAAAAAGCCTTCCGACCGGAGTTTTTGAACCGGATCGACGAAACGGTCGTCTTCCGCTCATTGAACGAAAGCGAGATCCATGAGATCGTCAAGATTATGAGTAAAGCTGTCATCAAACGACTGGCAGAACAGGATATTCGCTTGAAGATCACTCCGGCGGCTTACGATGTCATCGGTAAAGCCGGCTTTGATCCGGAGTACGGTGCCCGTCCGATCCGTCGTGCGCTGCAAAAAGAAGTGGAAGATCGCCTCAGCGAAGCCCTCCTCAGCGGCCAGATCCATTTGGGCGATCAGGTGACGATCGGTGCCAAAAAAGGCAAGATCACCCTGACCGTCAAAGAAGAAGCTCCGAAGACCCCGGAAAACGGAAACCAGAGCAAGAAGCTGGCTAAAGTTTAACGGCGTGTAAAAAAGTAAAAAGGCTGTCCGGCGGGAATTTCTTTGTCGGACAGCCTTTTTGAAGCGTGGGAAAACATGCTATACTGACAAAAAACACGGGAGGAAGCAATATGGCGGATTTGATCTATAAACTGATCCCGCAAGATCCTTTTTTGGAATTGACGGAGCAACAGACAGCGCAACTGCAGCAGGCTGTAGCGGAGCAGGATCCGCAGGCGGTCTTCGTGGAAACTGAACGGGTCCAGTTCGTGGATGCCGGTGCGGAATTTCACGAGATCCGCTGCCCGTTTTGCGACAGCGAAATCGCCCCCATGTGGTGGCATAAGGAGATGGAGCAGATCTACGCCCGGATTCAGGGGTTTTACGATCTGACGGTGACCACCCCCTGCTGCGATCAACAGACGACCTTGAATGAGCTGGTGTATGACTGGCCGCAGGGATTCTCGTCGATTTTGGTGACCACTGAGAACCAAGCTGCCGTGGCCCCGCTGCAGCAGGCCGCAGAAAAAATCAGCGGTCGCAGCTGGCGGGTGATTAAAGCCCGCTATTGAGTGAGCCGCTGCTGCTTATTTGAACAGCTGCCGAACAAATCCCTGTTCAGTCAGTCAAGCGAAAAGCAGCCATCTTGGCACACAGTTCCCGGGCGGTGTCCGGAAATTCCGGTCTGAGCCCAGCCCTAGTTGCCCACTGCTTGCAAATTGTTTAAAAAACGGCTTCTGCTGCTGACAGCGGAGGCTTTTTTGTGCTATTTTGAGTCACGATGACCAGCGGATTCAGAGAACTCCCTGACTGTTTTTTGCCACGGAGTTGTGATACGATAGTCTGGTTGAAAAAAGCGCGTTATCTAATGATGTTTTCAGACACAGAGCTGATTGACGGCGGATAGGACTAAAACGGCGTTCCGCTGCGGCAGCTAGAGATAAAGGAGAACAAGATGATCGAGATCGTTGCAACATGTGAATCCCCGGAACAGGCACAGCAGCTGCTGGCTGCGGGGGTGGATACGCTGGTTTTCGGCGAGGAGACATTCGGACTGCGTCTGCCGGCGGATTTTTCCCGTGAAGAGCAAGCCGCGTTGACACAGCTGATTCATCGTGCCGGCAAGACGGCAGCGGTGGCAGTCAACGGCATTATGCATCCGGAAAAGATGGAACTGGTGCCGGAATATCTGGCTTTTTTAAAAGAGAACGGTGCAGACCGGATTATCATCGGTGACCCCGGGATTGTTTACATCATGAAAAAGGACCCGGCGCTGGCGCTGCCCTACGTTTACGATGCGGAAACGCTGGTGACCAGTGCTCGTCAGATCAATTTTTGGGCCCAAAAAGGCGCGGTCGGGGCGGTTTTGGCGCGGGAAGTACCTTTTGCAGAAATGGCAGAAATGGCGCCGCAGCTGCAAATTCCGGCCGAAGTTCTGGTCTACGGGGCTACCTGTATCCACCAGTCCAAGCGCCCGCTTTTGGAAAACTACTACCGGTTTACTAAGCAGGAGGAAGCGGCAGACAAAGGACGAAACCTGTTTTTGTCAGACCCGCAGGACGAGGCGACCCATTATTCGATCTACGAAGACAGCCACGGGACCCATATTTTTGCCACCAATGATGTCTGCCTGCTGAAAGAGACGCAGGCTTTGGCCCAGGCTGGGTTTACCACTTGGAAGTTGGACGGTATCTTTGCACCGGGCGCCGATTTTGCGGCCGCAGCGGCGATTTTTGTGAAAGCTCGCCACCTAATTGAAGCCGGCACTTTTACCGCAACGGCGGCGGCAGAGCTGGAAGCGCAGCTAGCGGTACTGCACCCGGCAAATCGAGGATTGGATACCGGTTTTTACTATGTGGATCCCAAGAAGATCCGCTGACAGTTCCGACTTGCGAAAGCAACAGGCAAAAGTAGTCTTCCGCTGTTTGGCGGGAGCCCGATCACCTGCTTTCACTGAAATAAAGGAGAAAAAAAGATGGCAACCACTAGTACAAAAGCCCTGAAGCGTCCGGAAATTCTGGCGCCGGCGGGAACCTTGGAAAAATTGAAGACCGCGATCCATTATGGCGCGGATGCTGTATATATCGGCGGCAATGCGTATGGCTTGCGCAGTCGCGCCGGCAATTTTACTTATGAGCAGATGGCTGAAGGTGTGGCATTTGCCAAAGCACACGGCGCCAAAGTCTACGTGGCAGCCAACATGGTCACCCATGAAGGCAATCAGGAAGGGGCCGGAGAATTTTTCCGGGAACTGAGAGAGGTGGGTATTTCGGCGGTAATTGTCTCAGATCCGGCGTTGATTGAAATCTGCATAACGGAAGCACCCGGCTTGCCGGTACATTTATCCACCCAGGCTTCAGCCACCAACTGGCAGACGCTGGAATTTTGGAAGGAAGAAGGGTTGGAGCGGGTGGTTTTGGCGCGGGAAGTGTCGATGGCAGAGGTTGCTGCGATTCGGGAAAATACGGACATCGAGATCGAGGCCTTTATTCACGGAGCAATGTGTATTTCTTATTCCGGCCGCTGCGTGTTATCTAATCACATGTCGATGCGGGACGCCAATCGTGGCGGCTGTTCCCAATCCTGTCGTTGGAAATACGATCTGTTTGATATGCCTTTTGGGACAGAAGCCCATCAGAGTCTGTTGGACAAAGGTCAGGTGACGGAGCCTTTCAGTATGAGTGCGGTGGATATGTCCATGATCCAGCATATTCCCGATCTGATCAAAAACGGCGTGGACAGCTTCAAGATTGAGGGACGAATGAAGTCCATTCATTATGTATCGACGGTGGCCAATGTTTATAAAGCAGCAGTGGACAGTTATATGGCGGATTCGGAGAACTGGGTCTGCAAACAAGAATGGATCGACGAGCTTTGGAAAGTAGCGCAACGGGAACTGTCTACCGGCTTTTATTATGGGACACCGACTGATGAGGACCAGCTTTTCGGCGCCCGCCGCAAGATTCCGCAGTATACCTTTATCGGTGAAGTGATGGCCTATGACGAAAAAACCGGTGTGGCGACCATCCGTCAGCGCAATCATTTTTCCGTAGGGGATGAGATTGAATTTTACGGTCCCGGCTTCCATCATTTCCATCAAAGCGTACCGGTTATGTACAATGAAGAAGGCGAATCCATCGATCGGGCACCCAATCCGATGATGATCCTGACGATGCCGGTAGCACAGCCGGTTGCCGTCGGAGATATGATCCGTAAGAAGAAAGAATAGCAAAACGGTCGGAGCAGGGCGGTAATGTACCCTGTTCTGACCGTTTTTTTTGGGGAGAAGTTTATTCAGTTTCCGAATAAACGCAGCAGCGGGTACTTAAGGAGACGCTGCCGTTCATTGTAAAAGGGACACGAACTTCGTTACAGTTCGTGTCCCTTTTTTGCAATATTCGCAGCATAATACGCCTTTATCTGTCAGGGTTTGACAGGCACGTTGGCATCCAGACGTCCGGAGCGGTTTTTCAGCTGAAAGGCATTCAAGCGTTGGTCGATATCCAAGGTCACATCCTCGCCGAGATAAGGCAGCTCCTCTTTTGAAGTGTAGACCGTGAATTCCGGATTTTCCAGAACTTCAGTGAAGGGGGTGTCGGTCATTTCGACCGGGATGATTTGGAATTTATCGGCAACAGCGCAGGACCCGCCGACATCGGAGAAGCGGTTGGTGCCGTCATTCAAAGCCAGGATAAAAGAACGGGTCTCAAAGCGTTTTTTCAAAGCCGCAACAGCATCAGGTGTAATCGTGATTTTCATAAGACAGACCTCCGTTTTCTTGATAAGTCAAGTATACGAGGAATCCGGTGTTATGGGAAATGGCTTGCTCAGAGGCGAAAAAGAAAATGGCATTTTGCAGAGGTCGGTGCTTTTTCGGGGCATGGGCGGTATTTTCATGGAATCCTCTCGGTCGGGGATCGTGTATAATGAAGGGAGTTAATGCGAAAAGCAAAGTTTGATGGAGGTTTTACCATGAAAGAATATGATTACATCGTCATCGGCGGCGGGTCCGGCGGGATTGCTTCGGCCAATCGGGCGGGGCTGCACGGGGCCAAGGTGCTGCTGATTGAAGGTCAGGCACTGGGGGGAACTTGTGTCAACGTGGGCTGCGTGCCGAAAAAAGTCATGTGGCAGGCGTCGGAAATGCTGGAGCTGATTCGGCGGGATACTGCCGGTTACGGAATCACTGCTCCGGTGACCGGGTTTGATTTCAGCGAGCTGGTACGGCGGCGGGAAGACTATATCACCTTTCTTCACGGAGCTTATCAGCGAGGTCTGGACAGCAATCGGGTGACCGTCTTGCAGGGGTTTGCCCATTTTACCGCGCCGCATGTGGTGGAGGTGGCCGGTGAACAGTTCACCGCACCCCACATCCTGATTGCGACCGGTGGCAAGCCGTCTTTGATGTCGATTCCCGGCGGCGAGATGGCCATCGATTCCGACGGTTTCTTTGCCTTGAAGGAAAAACCGGCCTCCATCATCGTTTTGGGAGCCGGCTATATCGCAGCCGAACTGGCAGGCATGTGCCAACAATTGGAGATTGCCACCAGCTGGGCTTACCGCCGCGATCATCCGCTGCGGACCTTCGATAAGATGCTCAGTGAAAACCTGGTAGAACTCTACAAAGAAAACGGTGTGGCAATGTATCCGGAATACGTGGCTGAAAAGATCCAGCGGGAAGCGGCGGGCTTCTGTGTAACGTTTGCCAATGGAGAGCAGTTGCGAGCAGATCTGGTGCTGTTTGCCGGCGGGCGCAGACCCCGTACGGAAAATCTGGGCTTGGAAGCAGCCGGGGTCGGATTGGACGAAAAAGGCTTCGTCAAAGTGGATCAATTCCAGAACACGACAGCTGCCGGAATCTATGCGGTGGGAGATGTCATCGGTAAAGTGGATCTGACGCCGGTGGCTATTGCTGCCGGCCGCCGTCTGTCTGAACGGCTGTTCAATGGCAAGCAGGATCTTTATCTGGACTATGATTTGATTCCGACGGTTATCTTCACCCATCCGCCTATCGCCACCATCGGTCTTTCCGAGGAGGCCGCCGTCGAAAAATACGGTTCAGAGCGGATCAAAGTCTATAACTCCCGTTTCACGCCGATGTACTTTGCTCTGAACGACTACCGCCAGCGTTGTGTCATGAAGCTGGTGTGCCTGGATGAGGAGGAAAAGATCATCGGCCTCCACGGCATCGGCATCGGTGTCGATGAGATGCTGCAAGGCTTTGCCGTGGCAATCAAGATGGGGGCAACAAAAGCCGATTTCGACAATACCGTAGCGATCCATCCTACCGGCGCAGAGGAATTTGTGACGATGCAGTGAGCAGGCAATTTACTTTTTGAGCTGCTGCTGTATTTCAGGAGGAGCCGACTTTTTCAAATGGTTCAGGCAACTACTTCCCTCAAGAGGCGGGACTGTTATACAGAGACAGTTTTTTTGATAGACTTGAAAAAGAATGAGGTGACTCGCAATAGCCATTCTTAGAAAGGAGGAAAAGTCATGATAAGCTGGCTGAAAGCTGTCGCAGCATTGCTGGTGTCTTTGGGATTGAGTTGGGGGCTGATCGATTTTGTCGCCTTTCCGATTCTGATGGAATACCCGCGAATTGCCCGTGTGACCGAACGCTTTTTCTACACTGAAGCGGTGCTGATCCTCTTTTTTGCACTGACCCTCTGGTTGTTTTATCTGCAATGGGTTCGGCGGGAGGTCTGGACGATCTACGTTTACCTGGTCTACAGTGTCTATATTCTCCTGTTGTTTGTCGTGTTATTCACGAAAGCGCGGACGTACCAGGCGCTGATTCTGGATCCGTTTGATTTTCTGCAAGGGGGCTTCAAAAGCTGGGCTGAAGCACTGATGAATGTCTTGTATTTCATCCCACTAGGCGTCCTATACGGCATGAAAGCGGATCGGCGGGAATTCATCGTGATTGCGCTTGCGACCATCTTAGGGATCGAGACTATTCAGTATGTTTTTTATATCGGAACCTTTGCGGTGAGCGATATCCTGTTGAATTTCGGCGGCTGTTGGATCGGTTTTACCTGCTGTGAGGGTTTCAGACGTCATTTTTCCCGCGGGAGCGTGACGGGTACGGAATAAATAAAAAATACTTCATTGCGGCTGCGGGTTCTCAACGCAGCAGGCAGTGAAGTATTTTTTATTGTCGGCCCTCAGCTTAACGCCAGCATCCGTTCCAAGGCTTTCAGCGCGCTGGCGGTGGTTGCTTCGTCGACTGTGATCCGGTTGACGCTGCGGCCGGCTGCGAGTTCTTCCAGACACCAAGCCAGATGAGGCAGCTTGATGCGGTTCATGGTGAGGCAGGCGCAGGCGATCGGGTTGATGAAATGAATCTCGTGGTCCGGACACAGCTGTTTTGCCATGCGGCCTACCAGGTTGTGGTCCGTGCCGACAGCCCATTTGGTGCCGGCCGGGGATGCCTTGACCACTTGCAGGATCTTGTTGGTGGAGCCGTATTCGTCAGCGGCTTCCACCACCTCGTGCGGCGCTTCCGGATGGACGATGACTTTCAGATCCGGGATGCGGTGACGGAGGCTATCGATCTGTTGGACGGAAAATTGTTGGTGCACCGAGCACCAGCCGTTCCAGAGGATGACCTTTGTTGCCGGTGCTTGATCGGCAGCCAGCGGTTCTTTGCCGGCATTGTCCAACAGCTGACCGGTCAAAGGATCCCACAGTGCCATTTCATCCAAGGAAATAGCCATGTGATAGGCGGTATTACGCCCCAGATGCTGATCCGGTAAAAAGAAGACCCGCTTTTTCTGAGTAAAGGCCCAGCGCAGAATCGTGTCGGCATTGCCGGAGGTCACGATGGCGCCGCCGTGATCGCCGACGAAGGCTTTGACGGCAGCGCTGGAATTGACATAAGTGATGGGGATGATCTCTTCCGGCCACTGCTGCTGCAGCCGGGTCCAGGCAGTGGTCAACTGGTGCTGATTGGCCATGTCTGCCATCGAACAACCGGCGGACAGATCCGGCAGCAGGACCTGCTGGTGATCCTCCGTGAGCATATCGGCAGTCTCCGCCATGAAATGGACGCCGCAAAAAACGATGTATTTGGCGGTTTTATTTTTGGAGGCGATCTGGGCCAGCTGCAGGGAATCACCGGTCTCATCAGCAAAGGCGACGACTTCATCTTTTTGGTAATGGTGGGCCAGCATCAAAAGATCGGTGCCCAGCGCTTGTTTAGCATGGGCGATGCGTTCGCAAAGCTCCTGTTCGTCAGCCTCCAGATAAGACTGAGGCAGCGTTTGGTTTTCAAAGGCGGTCAATAGACTGGTCATGATGGGCTTCCTTTCGGTAATTACGGCTTGTTGTGTGTGGCTCTCTCGGGCAGAGCGGTGTATTTGGCCGCTCGGTTGCGGTTCGCTGGTTTCAGATTTTGCCATTGCCTTTGGAGTTGAAGCTGATATCCAAAGCGGTGACGGAGTGGGTCAAATAGCCCAGAGAAATGTAGTCTGCTCCGCAACCGGCATACTGGCGGATATTTTGCGGAGTAACACCGCCGGAAATCTCGGTGGTGAGCTGTTTTTCATTGAAGCGGAGAAAATGCTTGATCTCCTCCGGGGTGCGGTTGTCCAGCATGATGATGTCTACCCCGCAGTCGTGAGCTTCTTTGAATTGCGCCAAGGTCTCGACCTCGACTTCGATTTTGATCATATGACCGGTGGTGCGGCGGACTTTAGCCACCGCTTGCGTGATTCCGCCGGCGTAGGCAATGTGGTTATCTTTGAGCATAATGCCGTCGTCCAGACCAAAACGGTGATTGAAGCCGCCGCCTTGAGTGACGGCGTATTTGTCCAATTCCCGCAGACCCGGCACCGTTTTGCGGGTGTCGCAAACCCGCGTCGCCGGATCATTCAGCGTATCGATGGCCAGCTTGGTGGCAGTGGCGATGCCGCCCATTCGTTGCCAGAGGTTCAAAATCAGGCGTTCGCCGGTCAATAAGGCGGTGATGGGCCCGCGGACTTCGGCAATGGCGGTGCCGGCGGGCTGCTCAGAGCCTTCCGCCACCAGCGGCCGGAAGCTGACGCCGCCTCCCAGCAGATCATAAATCAAAGGGGCCAGCCACAGTCCACAGACGACGCCGGTTTCTTTCAATAAAAAGACGCCCTCGTCCTGATCGTCGGGTCCAAAAATGGTCTCCACGCTGCGATCACCGCGACCGATATCTTCAATTAGAAACTGTTTCAGTTGTTCTCTTAGTTGCAGTTGATTCATAGTCTTTTCCTTTCAATTCTGGCGGCGGTAAACGGTCGCTCTTGCAACAAATTTACCACTCAGAGGGGAATTTTTTCTTGGCTAATGGCATGGGCTCCCAGGCTTTCTTGGCGCAAGAGAGCAGCTTTGGCGGCAGTTTCGGCAACCAAGCAGAGGTTGGCGCATTCCAGTTGTTTTTTAGTATAAGTGGCAGGCAGCTGCCGGTAGTGAAATTGGGCCAGCCAGCTCAAAAGGTGCTGCAAAGAGTCGGAGGAACGGCGAATCCCCAGGTGCTGCCAGCATTTTTGCTGCAGGAGCCGGCGCGGCGGCAGGATAAATGGCGGGGCAACAGACGCTGGCCGCTCAGTTGCTGCTGCCTGAGCTGACGCAGTGTGCAGGAGCTGTTCTGCGACCCGTTTGCCAAAGACGACACATTCCAAAAGGGAATTTGAAGCGAGACGATTGGCACCGTGAACCCCGGTACAGGCGGTTTCTCCCACGGCATAAAGCCCAGCCAAGGCGGTCTGGCCCCAAGTATCCACGGCAATACCGCCCATCATAAAGTGAGCGCCGGGACGTACCGGGATCCGCCGGGTTTGGCGAAAGGGAATCTGCTGCCGATCGAGATTTGCGGTGATCTGCGGAAAGTGCTGCTCGAAATCCTGCACCGGTTGAATGTCCAGAAAGACTTGGTGACCGTTATCGTAAGCCGCAGTCAGCTCGCGGGCGACGATGTCTCGGGGAGCCAAGTCCCCCAGTGGATGTCGCCCGGCCATGAGGGCTCTGCCGGTTTCATCGATCAAGCGGGCGCCGGCGCCACGAACAGCTTCAGAAATCAGGCCGTAGCAACGGTTATTTTTAGTCAAAAGGGTGGGGTGAAATTGGATGAATTCCATATCCTTCAAAGCCAGACCGGCCCGCAAAGCCAGTGCCATACCGTCACCGGTGATGGTGGCATCGTTGGTGGTCAAAGGGAACAGGCCTCCCAAGCCGCCGGTGGCCAGCACAACAGCATCTGCCGTCAATGTGCCGAGTTGTCCGCTTCGTTCCTCCAGATAGCGCAGTCCGATGCAGCGGGTCGTTGCGTTTGCGGCAGGGAAGTCAGCGTGCTCGTCGGTCCTTTTTGTGGCTGTCGGTTCCAGCAGCAGTTCTGTCACCATCGCCTCTTCGATCCAAGTGACTTGGGGCTGTTCGGCCAGTTGCGCCTGCAAAAAGCTGGTCATGACTTTGCCGGTTTGATCCCCTAGGCAGTGGAGGATCCGGGGAAAGCTGTGGGCACCCTCCAGTCCGTATTGGAAATCGGTATCGTCAGCCCGGCGGTCAAAAAGCAGTCCGTCTTGGATCAGCTCGTTGACGGCCGCCGGACCTTCTTTTACCAGAATCTCGGTGGTATCGCGGCGGTTGTGTTCCACGCCGGCCATCAGCGTGTCGGAAAAATGGGACTGCCAGTCGTCATTTTCTGACAGAGCGACGGCGATGCCCCCTTGTGCCAGCATGGAATTGCATTGGTGCCGCTGTCCTTTTGTCAGGATGGTGATGGCAAGCTGCCAGACCGCTGCCGATGATCAGAATATGTCTCATAAGCTGTCCTTCAATCTGTATGTACTGGGATGAAAACGCCCGCTGACCTGTAACGGAAGCAAAAAACTTTGTGAATCATTTTTCATTGTTGACACCTAACAAGGATTATTTTACCATAACTGTCAAGACACCTCTAGTGAAGAATGTCATTTGTTGGTGAAATGATACAAAATATTTTCAGAAATATGCTGGCCTTAAAGAAGAAGCACCTTTCCCGAAGCGAAAAGCAGTGTTAAGTCCGGAGTGCCAATCTGGCGCTGACGGATTTTTCTAACATCATAGACACGAGAACAATCACTTTCAGGCTAAATCCGGATAGCCAATCTGACAACACAGATTAGCGCCGAGAAAATCTAACAAAGGAGCGGCTTTTTATGATTTATTTGGACTATGCGGCAACGGCACCGATGACAGAAGCCGCCGGAGAGACCTACCTCCAGACAGCTCGGCAATACTTTGCGAATCCCAGCAGCATTCATGCAGCCGGGACGCAGGCTGCCGGCTTATTGGCGCATTGTCGCCAACAGTTGGCTCAGCTATGCGGTTGTCGGGAAGAAGAATTGATCTTTACCGCTGGCGGCAGCGAAGGCAATCATTTGGCCCTAGCACTGAGCCTGCAAAAAATACGCAGATCCGAGCAGTCGGCCAAGATCCCGGTGTTGGTAAATCCACTGGAGCATGCCAGTATTTGGCAATGGCTGAAAGGCTATGAAGCTGAAGTGATTGTGGAAAAAATCCCTCTGACAGCTGCCGGAAGGGTGGATATCCCTGAAACAGCTCGACTTTTAGCTGAAATAACCGGGGAAAACGGCAGCGGTTTAGTGATTTGTCAACAGGTGAATTCCTTAATGGGGATCATCCAGCCTGTGGAAAAACTGGCCCAGTTGGCACTGGCTGAAGGGTGGCTTTTCCACAGTGATCGGGTTCAGAGTTTTGGCAAGCTTGCCGGGGAGCAGCCGCCGGGGGTGACCAGCTGGTGTGCCAGCGGCCATAAGATCGGCGGGCCCAAGGGTACAGGGTTGTTATATTTAGCGGCAGCTGCCGGTTTTACACCGTTACTTCCCGGCATTCATCAGGAACAGGGCTTCCGCAGCGGCACCGAAGACCTGCCGGGAATCGCTGCTTTTACCCAGGCGGCTGTGGATAGTTTTGCTCAGAAACAAGAACTGGAGAATAGCTTTCAGGCGTATCGTCAGCTTTTTCGGTTCTGTCTACCGGAGTGGCAGATTATTGGTGAGGCTTGTGGAAAAGGTGCCGGTGCTGCCGATCAGAGGGGGAGAAATAAAACTGTGGAAAAGTCGGCGGCTACCATCACCGGTGCCGTTGAGAAATGTTATCCCGGCGTATGGGGGATTTTATCACCGCGATTAACAGGGGAGACGGTCGTCATGGAGTTATCGGCGGCGGGCATTGCCTGTTCCACCACTTCGGCTTGCAATACCCATCGCAAAGTCGATCCGGCACTGCTCCCGTTGGGGCTGGATCAATTCACCGCGCAGCAATTTTTGCGAATATCATTGGGACCAGCAACTACGAAAGCTGAAATAGAAACCTTGATTCAGGTTTTATCAGAAATAGGCTGAGGATTAGTTGGATAGAATGTCACCAAAAAAGAGTGCCCCTGGCAAATAATTTTTGCGAAGGGCACTCTTTTTTTGGTCTTTATTCAGTTTCCTCAAGGGCCAAATCCTGGGTAGAGGCTACTTTTGATAAGTCAAAGCTGAAAATTGTCTCCAGCTCTCCCCAAGGGGCAAGTTTTTGTTGAAGGGGGGTAAAGCCGTATTTTTCATACAGTCCCTGATGATCGCTTACCAGGTAGATTTGTGAAAAGCCGGCTTCGGTAGCATAAGCGCAGACGGTTTGGCATAACGCTTCGCTTAAACGGCGGCCCCGGTAGGCTTCATCTACAAAGACAAAGCCGATATAGGGAGAATAGTCTACATCGGGGAGGCAGTCTTTTTCTGTAAAGGTACAGTATCCGCAAATTCTCTCGTGGTCCAGCACCACAAAGACCCGCTCTCCAGGGGCGAAACGTTCCTCACGCATCCGCTGCGCTAAATGTTTTCCTGCTCCCCATGAACAGTTCTCTGCATATTCGGCAGTCGGCCACCATAATGGATGGCTTGCTTCCAATGGGATAATTTTCATCCAATGCTCCTTTTGATTTGTTATCTATAAATTAATTATAGCATAGATAATCATTAGAAAATCTTATTAAAAAAATGGCTATAGTTTTTAAAAGGAAAATCAGCAACTGATATTTTGAAGGCAGTTTTAAAGTTACCCTGCTGCTGGGCAGAGGACAAAAGGAGCGGAAACTTTCTTTTTAGTGCGGAATGGTAGAGCCTAACCGGTCAAATCCGAATCGTTCCGCAATAAGTGGCCTTCTTTGCAGAAAAAGCCCCAGAAGAGATCTGCCGTGCCCCAAAGTCAGACTAAAAATCTGGCTTCCCCGGCGGTTTCAGATATAGCTTAATTGGTTCGCTGTAAAATCACGCGCGTCAGACGATCCAATTCGCTGCGGGTATTTTTAGGGTCGTCAGGTAATTTAGCGATGGCTTTCAAGGCTTTGCTCGTATAACTGGTGGCCATCTGCTGAGCCCGGTCAACCCCTTTGAAATGTTGGACCAAACGATAGACTTCTTGGGTATCAGCTGCGGACATCTGCTCTTTTTTCTCAAGCAGGGGAGCCAGCTGGTTGTACCCGTGCTCCAGTGCCAGTAACAGCGGCAGGGAATAGACCCCTTGGCGCACATCCTCCAAGACGGGCTTGCCGATCTGCTCTGCCGGCTGGCTGTAGTCGAGGATGTCGTCGATGATCTGAAAGGCGATGCCGATGTTCAGACCGATCTGGGCACAGTCTCTGGCGAATTTTTCAGACGCACCGCTTTCCAGAGGACCAACCGTGCAGCTGAGAGCGAAGAGTTCAGCGGTCTTGCCGGAGATATTGTCCAAATACTGATCCACCGTCATACCCATGTCGTAACGGCGATCCATCTGCCCCAGCTCGCCGTTTAGGATTTTTTCCATGCTGCGGGAGTTCAACTGCAGGCTGCGCAGGGAGCCGGCATAGTCTGCCAGCAGTTTGAAACAGCAGACAAAGAGATAGTCTCCGGCATAAACAGCCACGTCATTCCCGAAACGAGCCGCGATGGTGGGCAGGTTGCGGCGCAGATCAGATTCGTCCACGATGTCATCATGGATCAGGGTAGCCGTGTGGAGCATCTCGATAGAAGCGGCCAATGCCACGGCTTTTTGCCGGTCCTGATCGGGGCCGAAGCGGGAGAAAAGCAGCTGATAAGCCGGCCGCAGCAGTTTTCCGCCGGCGTGGATCATTTCCATCACGGCTTTTTCTACGGGTTTGTTTTTCAATTTGACACTGTCTTCCATCAGAGTCAGCGTTTGAGCCAACTCCGGTGCAAGATCAGGATAATCCTGCCAGAGGGGATGAAGTTTCATAGGAAATCTCCTTTATTGTAAAGAAAGTCGAAGGGACGCCGCCATTTTCAGAGGGTGCGTCCCGGCAGCTCACGGGGAGTCAAGGTTAATTCAGGTGCCAATGCTCTTTTTTGTCCCGCTGTTCATAGTCCAGCCGGAAGCGGCGCAGAGTGTCTACCCGTACCAGCAAAAAGTTGGCGGCAATGCCGATGGCGATCCCTGACAGGATGCCCAGAAAGCTCAAAATCGGCAGGTATAGCATTACGGTAGCCGAGCCGGCGATCACCGAGGCGGTCACTAATTGTCCCACGTTATGCAGAAAACCACCGGCGGCACTAATGCCGATAATGCTTACCCGCTTGGGACCCAGCGCTTTTATCAGCAGCATGCCGAAGTAGCTGAGCATGGCACCGCTCATACTGTAAAGAAACGTCGAAATCGTTCCTCCCAGCAAGGTGGTCAGAATCAAACGCAGCCAGACCAGCAGAAAGCTTTCTTTTTTCGGCATGGTGAACAAGGCGATGATAGTGATCAGGTTCGGCAGTCCCAGCTTGGCGCCGGGGGCAAAACCGAAAGGATAGGGGATCATGTTTTCAATCAGCCCAATAACCACCCCTTGAGCCACTAGTAGCGAAATGAAGATCAAACGTCGATTTTTGTTCATGGTTGTTGATGACAACCGCTGATCCGCTGTCTCAAAAAAATCTGTCGAGACAAAGCAGTGATCAGTAGATTAAATTGTCATCGGCACCTCCCGTCTGATCTTTGATTTCCACCACGAGTTTGTGGGGGAGACAGACGATGGTTTGTCCGTCCTTGTAAATCCAGCCTTGGCGGACACAGACCTGGTCACCGCAGTTGGCCTCTTTGATGCGCACGGCACCGTCTTTGAATTCTAATAGATTGTAATCCCCGTCTGGATCCTCGTAACGATAAGTCGTCGAGGCCGCTCCCTGTTTTAGGACCCAACGTTTTTGTTCCACGCCGTCTACTCGCAGGATGGCGATTTTTTGCTGTTCGGCGGGAGTGCCGTCATCTTTGACGATGGGCTCCGGCCGCGTCAGACCAAATATCACCAAGGGGAGAAAGCTCAGCAGTACCAACAGGAGAATGATGGGAACATCCCATGGCTTCAGGCGGCTTTTTTTGGCGAACTCTTTGAATTTCATGCCGACTGACCCCTCTCTTATATTTATAGTAGTAAATCGTATTCTTTGCGGTGCAGGCGTGCCTCACTTTACGACAGCCGCAGCTATCGATCAGTCCGTGCTAATCTCTCATATTCTAGCACAGCTGCGAAAAAAAGTAAGGTTCGTGAAATGGCCGGAGGATTTAGCTGGACCGGAATCAGGGCAATGTAGCCGCAGACGCCAAAGACAGCTGGTCGAAGTGAGGACGGTGGTTATCAGTGTCTCTCACAGCGGCAGACAGCCTCGGAAAACAAAAGAAAATCCTAGGCACAGGCCTAGGATTTTAGTATTTAGTTGGTTCAGCTGTCTTGGCCGTAGCGGGCTTTCGGCTTCCCGTACCACCAACCGCCAAGTTTGCGTTGGATCCAAGGAATTACCCAGCGGTCAAGACCGATGGCCCGTCCGGAACCGTTCATCAAAGCAAAGGCTACCGGAATGAACCACAAGTTGATCCAGTAGAACATCCCTGACATACAGAACATCACGACCAGAATGATCGTCGTGCCGCTCATCAACCAAGTGAAGAGACCGGCTATCAGACACAAGGCAATTCCGATTTCGACAAAGACCATGAATTTCTGGAAGAACATCGCTACATCCATGTTTGGCATGAAGACTTTCATGATGGAAGAGAACCAGTTCGGCGCTTTATCCAAAACTGCCATCGGTTCTTCACCGTAAGCATAGCTCAAACCAAAGTGGGCAGCATGTGCGGCAGCTTCGCCGGCACCGCTGGCAGCTGCTTCACCTGCGCCACTGGCAGCAGAAGCCGCATCAACAGTGGAGGAAGCCACGGTTGCAGAAGCACCGCCGACTGCATCGGCTGCAGAAGATCCGGTAGTCGCAGCTCCGCTGGCTGCATAATCCCAAGTCCATGGGAAAACAGAGTTACCAGTAAACCAAGAACCTTCACCAAACCAAGTGCTTGGTTTCAGAACTTCGCCGTTACCGACGATTTTCTTGAAGGCTTCAATAAACCACACCAGACCGTAGAAGATACGCAATGGTACAGACCATAAAACGTTGCCGTAACGAGAGGAATGGCCGCGCGCTACATTGCGGTCGTCTTTGATGTGGAAGAATTCGTGCATCATGTATTGGAACATGTAGTAACCGGAGCGGATGTCAAAGAAGTATTTCAAGTTGACGATGTGTTTCATGATCATTGCCAGGAAACCGCTCAGGTGGATCTTACCGAAGAGTTCTGCGACGCCCCATTTGGAACCGACAGAAACCATGAACCCTTGGTAGTTGGATTTGAATTTGTGTTTTTCACCATCGCCTTTGACAGCAGAAACGATATTGGCTGCGGCACAGTGGCCGGTTTGTTCAGCTGCTTGGACGATTTGCGGTGTCGGTGTATTCGGTTGTTCTTCGTAATACAC
Organism: Enterococcaceae bacterium OF42-14pH9A; assembly: GCA_027692465.1. Classification (GTDB taxonomy): domain Bacteria; phylum Bacillota; class Bacilli; order Lactobacillales; family Enterococcaceae; genus Enterococcus_C. Next base: position 1,019,666 of record JAQEYU010000001.1, read on the forward strand.
TTGGTCACCGATGATGTAGATGTTTTTGTCTTCGTAGCCTTTTGCTTCCATGTATTCATTGGCTACCAGACGTTGGCCGCGGGCTGCTTCCAAACCGAAGTCAGCTGCATCGGAAGTCGCTTTGACACCGGCAGTCCAGATCAATGTATAAGTCGGAATCGTGCTGCCGTCTTTCAATTTGATGTGGTCTTCGTCAACTTCGACGATTGGTGAGTTCAGTACCAGTTCGACATTTTTCTTTTCCAGGTAACGAACAGCTTTGTCAGCGTCGTTGCGGTTCAACATGTTCAGAATCGTTGGCAGAGCTTCAACGACTTTCAAAGTGAAGTCAGCCGGATCCAATTTGTAATCAGCTGCCAGGCGGTCCTTCCATTCGATGAGTTCGCCGATCATTTCGATCCCGGTAAAGCCGGAACCACAGACAACGAAGGTCAGCATCGCTTTGCGTTTGGCCGCATCCGGTTCCAGGGCAGCCAGCGCAACTGTCCGCTCGATGTGTTCACGGATACGCACAGAATCCTCAAATGACCAGAGGGTGAAGCCGTGTTCTTTGACGCCCGGTGTGCCGAAATCATTCGGTTCGCCACCCATACCCAATACCAGGTAGTCAAAGTCATACGTGCCTTCTTTTGTGATGATTTTTTTGCTTTCTTTGTCGATCCCGGTCACGGTATCTGTCACCAGTTTGACGTTCTTTTTACGAGAAAACAGACGTTGCAGGTCGTATTGGATGGCAGTCGGTTCAACCCGGCCCCCCGCTACTTCATGCAGTTCTGTCATCATGGTGTGGTAAGAATGACGATCGATCAAAGTGATTTGGACATCTTGGTCCTTTTTCAACTTTTTCGCCATGAACTTGGTAGCCGATACTCCGGCATACCCGGCACCGACAACGACAATGTTCTTTGTTGCCATTGAAAATCGCTCCTTCAAAATAAGTGTGGTGAGGGGTCTCGCCCAAAAGGTGGCACTCGGACAACTGCGCCGGCTGCAGGGACATACACAATCTTCCCTCCAGTGAAACAGCTGACTTGCACAGACCAAAAAGAAACGGGAGCAGCCTCGAAAAATAATGGAATAAAAAAACGGATTGATAATGATTACACAATCTACATCATTATATAGAGAAAAGGTGGATTTGTCTAACACTCTGACTGAAAAAATGAACGGAATGTAAAAGTTTTTTTAAATATAATCTATACCATTAGATTTGCTAAAAACAGCGGAATTTTGCTGGAAATTGGGGGATAGAACTGATTTGAAAACGTTATTAATAACAAACTTTGTGAAGGGTAGTGGGCGGAAAAAATTAAATCGGTATGTGAAGAAAAACACCTGTCAGGATTTAAGTGGGCATCTCGTTAATCGCGACAGAAAATTTATTCACAAAGAGATGACGGCCGCAAACGTCTTCTCTTTGGAAATCAGTAAAAATTACACAAATTTGAGGCGCAACACAAAGAAAAGTGGTCTTTGTGGTTATTTTATGAAAGGATATTGCAAGCCTGTTGAATTTTTTTAAGAAAAAAAACGGGGGCTTTGCGCAGAGGAACGGTTGCTATTCTGTAGGAGGAAAAGGGGATTAAATAGGCTATTCACCGACGTCTGCCGAAATTTTTGAAGAATTTTGAATGAAAAGGGGTAGACCATTTATCTGCCCTCAACATTTGTTATCGTTTTTGTTGACATTCCGGGGAAAAAAACTAAAATGTTAATTGTGTCACAAACAGACGGACATTAAATTTGGAAAAGGGGAACTACAAAAATGAAATCAAAAAAATTCATCGCAGGATTCACAGCCTTGGCCTTTTCAGTGCTGGTTTTAGGTGCGTGCGGCGCTGACAACAATGGCTCAGGCGATTCTTCTGCCGCTTCATCCAGCTCTTCTGCAGTAACTTCAGAATCAACAGCGGCTTCTTCTGCTGCTGAAGAAGTGACGTATGCAGCCGGCGAACCGATGAAAGACGGCACTTACAAATTGGAAGAAAAGAACTATTCCAACGGCTACCGTGTGACTTTCGAAATCACAGTTAAAGACGGCAAAATCACAGAATCTAAATACGACAACATCAACGAAGAAGGCAAATCAAAAGCTGATGACGCCGACTACGAAAAGAACATGAAAGACAAAGCCGGTATCGGACCAAAAGAATACATCGAAAAATTCAACACTGAATTGGTGGCAAAACAAAGCCCAACAGCAATCGATGTAGTAACGGGTGCAACTCACTCTTTCGAATCTTTCCAAAACTATGCACAACAATTGATCCAAGCTGCACAAGCCGGCAAGACCGACACCATCGAAATCGACAATGGTGCTGAACTGAAAGACGGCACTTACACATTGAAAGAAAAAAATGATTCCAACGGTTACCACGTTGAATTTTCAATCGTGGTTGCAGGCGGCAAAATCACTGAATCTAAATACGACAACGTGAACGCTGACGGCAAATCAAAAGCAGACGATACTGACTACGAAACCAGCATGAAAGACAAAGCCGGTATCGGACCAAAAGAATATATCGCACAATTCAACGAAGATCTGGTTAAAGCAATGGGCGAAGAAGACGGCTCACCTGCGAACATGGACGTTGTAACCGGTGCAACTCACAGCTTCCACAGCTTCGTGATCTACGCAGAACAATTGATCAACGCTGCTGAAAAAGGCGACACCGCTGAAATCACAGTTGACAACTTTGTAGCTGCTAAATAAGAGTCAACACTGCTGATCGTTGGTGACTGCCGGGCAAAAAAGGCCCAATCTGTGGTTACCTGCTATCTGAAATTGAGGCCCCACCCATATCTGCTGCTGATTGGTGGACGTGGGTGGGGCTTTTTTTGCGCTTTCTTTGCTGGCAGTGGGCGGGCACGGCGGGATGGATTGGCTGAGCGGCCGGCCTCGGGGCTGAGAAAGCTTGTCGGTTGCGGCTTTGCGATTGCTTGTGGTCATTTTTGCAGGGAACAGTTTTGGAAAGTGATGAAAAATCGGTTTTTGTTTTTTTAAGAGGGTGATTTCTAGTTGGAAATTCCTGCTTAGTTGTTGACGGACAGAGGGATGTCGCTGTTTGTTAGGAAGTTTATTTTTCGAACGGTTTGTTATCGTTTTTGTTGACATATTCACAAAACCTACTAAAATAAAAGCATAGTGTCCAAAACAGATGGGAACACTAGCACACGAAAAGTGGAAAAGGGGAAAATCAAAATGAAATCAAAGAAATTCGTGACAGTTTTCACGGCACTGGCATTTTCAGCAGTGATCCTGGGGGCCTGCGCTCCTGACAGCAACTCCGGTTCAGGTTCCAGCTCATCAACGGCAGCTTCTTCCAGCCAAACCGAAACAACTGCTTCATCGGCAGCAGCGAATGCCGATGTGAAAATCGCAGACGGCAAAACGACTGATGCGACTGTACCGGCTGAAGGAACTGTCTATATGCGTCAACTGTACGCTGCACCACACGGCGACAAATCTTTTGCGGTAGTCAACGTGACGATGAACGGCGACAAGATCTTGTCAGCCCGGATCGATGAGTTCCAATACGTAGAAAAATCCGCTGACTGGAAAGCTGTTCCGAACGGTGACGGCGCATTCGGCGAATCATTCCCAAGCGGCACCATCCTGGTGGGCAAAGTGGAAAACAGCGATGCCTATTCGAAAATGATGAAAGAAAACGGTGGCGCAACGAAGACTTGGAGCGAAAACATCAGCGCGATCACTGACTTTGTCAAAGGGAAAACAGCAGCGGATCTGGATACAGAAATCGCTAAAATCGCAGACGACGGTAAAAATGTCGCTGACGTAGTTTCCGGCGCGACTTTCAGTGATACTCGCGGCTATTTGCAAGCAATCGCGGACGCTGCGACTTCAGGTTTGGTCTCAGTTGGCGAAAAAACGGACAACAGCGACCTGAAAGAAGCCATGATCCTGGGGGCACCCCACGGCGATAAATCCTACGCTGTAGCAACAGTTGCATTGGACGGCGATAAAGTGGCAGCAACCTTCGTAGATGAATTCCAATTCACCGATCCGGCTGACTTCGGCGGTGTACCAAACTCCAACGGCGCATTCGGCGAAGGCATCAAAGACGGCCAGGTTTTGGCTTCCAAATTGGCCAACAACGAAGCTTACTCTGCCATGATGAAAGACCACGCCAAAGCTACTCAAACTTGGGAAGAAAACGTGGATGCCATCGACGCTTTTGTCAAAGGCAAAACAGTGGCTGAAATTGAAGAAGCAGCCGGCAAGATCGATTCAGAAGGTAAAAATGTAGCGGATGTTGTATCCGGTGCGACTTTCACCGACTCTAAAGGCTACTTGCAATTGATCATCGACGCTGCCAAAAAAGCAGCTGAATAAACAGTGAATCCAGCTCCAGCTAAACCTCTTGTCAGCGATGGCAAGGGGTTTTTCTTTTAAGCCGCGGTCACAGGGGAGAAGATTGAGTCCGCCCCTGAACTGCGAAGATTGGCAGGTAGGACAGCTCAGGAGCTTTGGTCCAGAGTCCGACTGAAGATGGCAGTTTGGTATGCCGTCAGCTTTAAAATGGGACTTTTTCACAAGCTCCGGAGCAAGCCGGCCGAACCTTTCAGTAGGTATTCGGCCGAAAACTTCAGTCAGCGGTATTTTCCGCCGAAGATTTGTTTAGAAACTGTCAATTAAAGCTGCAATAATACCAAAAAAGGGGCAATTCATGCTATGATAACAACGGTCGCCGGCAGTAAATCCGGTGTTGGAAAAATCTGCGCAAGCTGCTGGAAAAAAGCGGCAGCGACGGGTGTTTGCAGGCGACAAAGAAGCAAGGCAGCCTTTTTGCCGGCTGCTGTTTATACAGAAAAGAGGATTTGCATGAAAGTAAGAGGAAAACGATGGCTCGGCGGGCTGATGGCAGCGCTCCTGCTGCTTTTGGTGGCCACCGGCTGTAGTAGCGGTACCAAAGAAGAGACGGTAAAGATGCGAGAGGAACCGTATTATCAGGAAAAATTCCTGATGGGGACCTATGTCCGAATTCGGATCTATGATGATGGGAAGGAAGCGGCTATGAAGCCGGCCTTTGAACGGATTCAGGAGCTGGCAGACAAGATCACCATCAATCAAAAGGGTTCGGAGATCGATGCGATCAATGCCGAGGCCGGAGTCAAGCCGGTGAAAGTGACGGATGATATCTATTCGCTGTTGAAGACGGCTTACAAATACAGCGAAGAAACCAACGAAGCCTTTAATATGACGATTGGGGCTGTCACGCAGCTGTGGCGGATCGGCTTTGACGATGCCCGCAAACCGGCACAATCGGAGATCGACGAAGCCTTGAAGCATATCGATTACAAAAAGGTGAAGTTTGACGACCAGGAAAAGACGGTCTATTTGGAAGACAAAGATATGATCATCGACCTGGGGGCCATCGCCAAAGGGTATATCACCGATGAAGCTGTCAAAGTGCTGAAAGCAAACGGTGTGACGACAGCTGTCGTGGATCTGGGGGGCAATGTCTTCGTGCTGGGCCACAGCTTCCGCGGTGAGAAACAGCCGTGGAATGTGGGAATCCAGGATCCGAACCAGTCGCGGGGCACCGTCGTCGGCACCATCAAAGAAACCAATAAAACCGTGGTAACTTCCGGTATCTATGAGCGCTTTTTGGAAGTCGACGGCGTGAAGTATCACCATCTGTTCAACTCCAAGACCGGTTACCCTTTTGACAACGATATCGCCGGGGTCTCTATCGTCACCAATAAATCCATCGACGGCGATGCCTTGTCCACGTCGGTCTTTGCCATGGGTACCAAAAAGGGGCTGGCATTCGTGGAAGCAATGGATGACGGCACGCAAGCCATCTTCGTTTCCAAAGATGACAAAGTATATATCACCAAAGGCTTGGAGGGCAACTTCGTAATCGGCGAAGACTCCGGTTATACGATGGGCGACCGCTCGGAATTGACGGACAAGGATTGAGGGAGCCGGTCTGACAAGCTGACGAAAAGAGTTGCGTTAAGTGAAAAAATTCTGGTCTTCGGGCCGCCTGACAGATTGGCAATCTGGCGGGGAGTTTCGGGATAACCAGTGCTATGCCTGGACAGAGATCAAAATAATTTGTCCAAAGACTCCAGAGCCAGCTGGCATGCCAATCATCGTGGTGCACGGTCGGCTCCAACCTCAGCAAGCTGAGTTTTACGCCTGAATGTGTCAAACTCACTGTAAAGTTCGCGTACGCAAACTTAACAGTGACTAATTTGCAAGTTCAACTTGGCGAACTCTGCCTTAGTTGAACTGTACCAGCTGACCAAAGGGAGGGTGGCTTCTCACATTCCCCTTAAAGTGCACTACGATATTGCCATGCGCTGTCTCTTCCGTCTTCTCAGTGGATACATCCAGAAAAGTTTCAGAAGGCTCGGAAACTGATCCCGACGTACAGTTTTTACCGTTTGAATGGCTATCAGAACCATTACGCATACAGTTACTTCTAAGCAGAACTGTCAGTTTGAAGTCAATAGGCCCAAGACAATGAGAAATTTCCGCTGCCTTTCAAGTGGAATTTCTCGTTGGCTTCGGCCGGCGGCTGGCTGTACGCCGGAGGTCAGATCGGAGAGCCTTCTGAAACTTTTCGGCACTCGACCGATCACTTTGATTCCAGCCCAGATGAAATACCAGCGAGAATTTTTTCGTTGTAAGCACAAGCATGATGGGGCAGGCCGGCTTTCGGTGCTGCCCTTTTAAATAGACCGGGCTTCAGCGGGTTTGGAACTGCTGTTGACCGAAAGAAAGGACGTTTTGCATGTCATTATCTGCATTTTGGGAATTGGTGGAGATTCGCACGAAAATCGCCAGCCTGTTTCCTTTTATCATCGGTATTTTATTTTCTTTGAGTTACTTCGGACAGGTGCATTGGGATCTAACGCTGATCTTTTTTGTGGGGATGCTGGTGTTCGATATGACCACCACCGCCATCAATAATTTTATGGATTATCGCAAGGCCAAGTCCGAGACGTATCGGCAGACGGAAAATGTCATCGGTGTAGAGCAACTGGATGTCCGCAACGTGTCCCGTCTAATCATCGGTATGCTGATAATCGCTGCTCTGATTGGCGGCTATCTCAGCTGGCAGACGGGCTGGCTGTTATTGGTGATGGGGCTGATCTGTTGTTTCATCGGGGTCTTTTACACGGCGGGACCGATTCCCTTGTCCCGCATGCCGTTGGGGGAGATCTTCAGCGGCTTCACCATGGGATTGGGAATCTTCGCCATGGTGGTCTATATCAATACCTATGATCTGCGTCCCTTTTATCTGGAACTGGATCTGACAGGCGGCGGGGCCTTTGCCCTCACCGGTAATCTGTGGCAGCTGGCGGCGGTGCTGCTGGCCTCGCTGCCTCTGGTCTTTACCATTGCCGACATCATGCTGGCCAACAATCTGCGGGATCTGGAAACCGATATCAAGAACCACCGCTACACGCTGGTCTATTATTTGGGGCGCGAGCAGGGAATCAAGCTGTTCAGCTGGCTGGTATATGCCTGTTACGGCGTGATTCTGGTGGGGCTGGTGACGGGCATTTACGAGTGGCCGATCCTGATCACCTGGCTGACCCTGCCCAAGATCCGCCAGCAGCTGGCTGCTCACCGACAGGAGCTGCCAGCCCCTCACAGCTTTGTGTACTCGTTGAAAAACATGGTGCTCTTCAACAGCAGTTACGCAGTGGGGCTCTTGCTGGGGGTAGTGTGGCAGTGGGTGAAGTGAATGCTGGAACAAACACCGAGTGGTAATCTGTGTGTCACCGGTCGCGCTGAGGGATGCAAAGCTTCGGAGCAAGTACAAAAAACGAAGGAGTTGACCGATTGTTCAGGTCGACTCCTTTTTTGGCGAAAGGCACTTCGAACGCAGATTTTTTGTCAGAGCTGTGTAACCGTTTGCTTTTCCCCGTCAGCAGCCGTATGATAGCGATGAAATCAATCGCTTTGGGTAAAGTCGGTGTCAGGGCATGATAAAAGGATCCGGCCAGAGTTGGGGAGGAAAAAGATGAAAAAGACCTTTCAGGTGAATTCGTTGGTTGCTTTACCGGTATTGTTTCCGGAGCTGTTATTTCTGTGTTTTGCGGCGGTGCCTGGCAGCTTTTCGTCAGATGGCTTTTTCCAGCTGCTCCTCTTTCTTTTTGTCAAAAGTGCGGCGGTACTGATTTTAGTGGAGCGGGTCCGCTATCATACGAGGCAGGGCTGGACAGCGGCTGCCGGTATTTGGGGCAAAGGCGGCAGTGTGATCCGCATCGGCTGGTCGACGATCTTCTTATTGGCACTGCCGACCGGGGTCTTGTTGGGTGTTCTCGCAGTTAAGTGGGGATGGTATCAGGAGTTTTCACTGCTATTTTATCAAATGAACCTCGCCGTCGAGGCTCTGCTGCTGGCGGTCGTTTGGATTCGGGGAGTGAGAGCTGCTGCAAGGCAGGCGCCGCCCCTCAGTCAGAAAAAATAAAAAACAGCGGCCCCGATCATTTTTCTGATCGCGAGTCACTCTTCCTCTGGTCCTCTGTGCAGATTCGACGATGACTTTCTGAGTATCTATAAGCAAAATTTATAGCTACCCAATACTTCTTCCAATTTTTCACCGGCAGCTGTTCGTGATAAAGTGTATCCAAGATGAAAACAACAAACCCGCAGAGGAGGAGAACATGATGACCAAAGGTGTAGACATCACAGCTGTAGCAGTCGTTGAAAATAAAATGATGCCAAAGAACATGATGTGTATGGGCCCATCATGTTCTTTGACGTATCCTTGTTTGAAGTAGCTGGCACTTCAGCTTAGGGATATAAAAACGTCGAAGGACTTGACCGTATGAACGGCTCGGGTCCTTTTTTGTATTCCGAAACAGCGGTAAAGTAGTTTCGTCTTTTTTTGAAGCATATATTTTTGGAAAATTTGTAACATTTTGATTTTGGACGATTGAGATCAGGCAGTCGTCACTGTAGACAGCTATCCATTAGAGAGGAGCAAGGAGATATGAGTAAACGTGATTTGGTATTTACAGCATTGGCAGGAGAAAAAGTAGAACGGGTGCCGGTGGGTTTTTGGCACCATTTCCTGACTGACGAACTAGCGGCAGACGCTTTGGCAGATCCGACAGTGGCAGACAAGAATGTGGCAGGGCACCGACAATTTATCCGGTCTTTTCAACCGGATTTTATCAAATTAATGAGTGATGGCTATTTCCGCTACCCGGAAGAATCTATTGAACAGGTAGGTGTGATCGCCGATCTCGCTCAGATCAAAGGTCTGAACCCGGTTCATCCTTGGTACCTTCAACAAACTAACTTGGTTCGCAGACAGCGGGAGCAATTCGTAGAGGACATCGTTTCTTTCTACAATATCTTCTCGCCAGTGACGTTATTGAAATGGCAGCTGCCAGGGGGTGAGGCTCAGCTGGTGGACTTGATTTTGACAGACCAATCAGTGGTAGCCCAAGCTTTACAGGTGATTGCTGCCGACGTAGCTCGTTTGTCCCGTCTGGTAATTGAAGAAGGCGGTGCCGATGGAATCTATTTCTCAGCCCAGAACCTGCAGGACTCTCGGCTGACTCCAGAATTGTATCAAGAAGTTTTTGCACCAGCAGAGATTGCGGTGTTGACGGCGGCTGAAAAAGCTGGTGGGAAAAATATTCTGCATATCTGCGGCTATGAGGGGGCCAAAAACAATCTGAGAATCTATCAAGAGTACCCGGCAGTCGCGGTTAATTGGGCCGTTACAGTGGAGGGCATCAGCTTGGAAGAAGGGCGGCAGTTGTTTGGTAAATCAGTAATCGGCGGGTTTGCTAATACGACAGCGGGAGTGCTGTACAGCGGTTCTGAAGCAGAAATTACAGCCGAGACGCAGCGCTTGTTGGCAGCTGCCGGCACTACCGGTATTTTGTTAGGTGCGGATTGCACCGTTCCGTTGGATACACCGGCGGAGCGCTTTGACTGGGTACGTAATGCGGCAGCAGCTTTTACTTTGAATGAGACGGTCACCCCGCTTTCGGTATGACCATAGGAAAATGACTGACTAGAAAAAGACGAGCGGCAGATCAGCCGGATAAAGGAGAAGATGAAAATGAAAAAAGGTTGGCTCATCGGGGGAGCGGCTGTGTTAGCAGTGGCAGGAACCTTCGCAGTGCGGGAATTGAATGGCAAAGCAGCCGAAGAGACTAAGGTGACTACAATCAAAGTTGCCCACACCCAAAGTTATGTTCCTTACGATTTTATCAATGAGGAAGGCGAGTCTGACGGGTATGAAGTGCAAGTGTTAAAGGCGGTGGACAAGAAATTGGCGAACTACAAGCTGGATTTCACCGGTACCAGTGACGAAGATCTTTTGATTGGCCTGGAATCCGGCAAGTTCGATGTGGGTATTAAAGGGGCCTGGTATACGGAAGAACGGGCACAAAAATTTCTGATTCCCGAAGAACCGGTAGGCGCCAGCATCATCGGCTTTACCATTCGTAAAGAAGATGCAGAAAAATACCAATCCATCGATGACTTGGCGAAAGATAAAGGCAAACTGGTACCCATCTCGCCGCAAAATGCACAGTACAATGTTATCACCGAATACAACGATGCGCATCCAGATCAGGCCATCGACTTGAAACCAGCAGAATCCTTTGCGGTGGCAGATGCCTATGCCTGGGTGCTGGAAGGGCGCTACGATGCCTTTTTCGATATCAAGCTTTCTTTTGAAACGGCGGTCACGGAAAAAGATGGGTCTTATCATCAATATGCCGACAAGCTCAGCTGGTTTGCTTATAAAGGGATTCCGACTTATCCGCTAATTCACAAAAATGACGGGAACAAAGAGTTTGCCCAAGCCTATGACAAAGCAATCAAAGACTTGGAAGCAGATGGAACGTTGGCGAAACTTTCTCAGAAATACTTCGGGGAAAATGTCTTTGACTTTGTAGATGATTGATGGTAGCAATGCTGGTAACACAGTGAAGCTCACAGGGCAAGGGGGTCTGATTTTCATACCGCGCTCCTTGATGGCCCCGATTTGGGGTGGACTGTCAGCTGCCGGATCAATGCGGAGCAGTTCTGTTTCGTGGTTGCGATTTATGGTGTTTTCAAACAGAAATGAGGGTTCTATACTATGGTGCAATACGATTTTTCTTATGTCTTTCAGGTACTGCCGCAACTTTTCCAGTATGTTCCGCTGACATTGGCGGTGACGGCAGCGACCTTCGTCATCGGGAGTTTGCTGGGCGCTTTATTAGCCTACGCTGAATTGTCCGGGGGGGCGATGGCGACTGGTGCAGCTAAAGGATACATTTTTGTGATTCGTTGCACCCCGCCGATTATCCTGCTGTTTCTAGTGTTTTACGGATTGCCTAAAGTGTTGGAGTGGTGGCTGGGACTAGCGACAGACGGATGGTCTCGCAGTATTTATACGGTCGTGGCATTGACTCTTCTGGTTGCTGCACCTATCGCTGAAGTATTCAAAAGCGCCTATTTGTCAGTACCGGCTGGACAGCAGGAAGCGGCCTTGACAGTAGGATTGACAGAGCGACAGGCTTTTTTCAGAATTTTGTTACCGCAAGCAGCGCGTATCAGCGCTCCCAACGTCGCCGGCAGTTTGCTGAATCTGTTGAAAGACGCTGCGCTGGCCTACACCATCGGCCTGTTGGATTTGCTGGGGGGCGCCAACCTGATTATCAGCCGCAATCTGGGGAATCATTCGTTAGAGACCTACACAGCTGCGGCCTTGATCTACTGGGGGCTGGCAGTCGGTATCGCATTGCTGCTGCAAAGCTATGAAGTCTGGTCGCAACCAAAACGAAAGCAGGTGGCATAAATGGATACCCAATTCATCATTCAGACATTCTTTCTTACTTTAAAAGGTGTACCAGTGACTGTTGCCATCATGGCTGTCTCCTTGATTGTTGCTTTTTTACCAGCGCTGGGCCTGGCGTTGGGACGGATTCATCAAGTCAAAGGGGTGACTGGCTTTGCGGTTGTCTATCTGGCGGTGATTCGTGCGACGCCGCCAATCTTATTGATCTTGTTCTTTTACAGTTTATTTCCCAGTCTGCTGAATCGGCTGTTTACTTCGGCGGGTATCGGGATCGATGTCTTTCAGCTGAATCCGATCTGGTATGCTTTTGCGATTTTCAGCCTGTTGGCCACCGGTTCGCTGTCAGAAGTCTTGCGGGCGGCACTGTTGACGGTGGACAAAGGGCAGTTGGAAGCTGGCCGGGCATTGGGTATGACGGATGCAGTGGTCTATCGCCGTGTGGTTTTTCCCCAAGCCCTGGCTAATGCCCTGCCGAACCTGTGCAATCTGACAATCAATCTGGTGAAGGGAACCTCACTGGTATTTGTCATGACGGTACAGGACATCACCGCCATCGCCAAGATTCAAGCGGCTTACGAGTATCATTATGTGGAAGCGTATCTGGTGATTTTCGTGGTCTACCTGTTGCTGTGCGGAGGTATTCAATTGATTTTCTCCTTGCTGCAAAAGCACTTTGTTTATGAAAGAAAAGAAAGGAGTGTGACCGCCAATGCTGCAGGCGCGAAATATCAAAAAGAGTTTTCACCAGCAACCGGTCTTGAAGAACATTGATCTGACGATGGAAAAAGGTGATGTGGTAGTGATCTTGGGTCCCTCAGGTTCCGGCAAGACAACATTTCTCCGCTGTCTGAACCATCTGGAAACGGCAGATGAAGGCGAGCTGGAGCTGGCAGGAGAGCAGTATAATTTGGCTGCTGTTACCAAAAAAGAAGTTCATCAGCTGCGGCAGAAAACGGCTTTTGTTTTCCAACACTACAATTTATTCCGCAATAAGACGGCATTGGAAAATGTCACGGAAGGTTTGATTTACGGCCGGAGTATCGCCAAAGAGGAAGCCCTCCGCAGCAGCAGAGAGGCATTGGCGAAGGTGGGACTGGCGGAGTATGCTGATTATTATCCCCATGAGCTTTCCGGTGGGCAGCAGCAACGAGTCGGTATCGCTCGCGGTATCGCTTTGAAACCGGAAGTGATCTTGTTCGATGAGCCCACCTCAGCGCTGGATCCAGAATTGATCGGAGAAGTTTTGGCTGTGATGAAGCAGTTGGCTGATGAGGGTGTGACGATGATTATTGTGACCCATGAGATGGGCTTTGCCCGGGAAGTCGCCAGTAAAGTGGTCTTCATGGATGAAGGCGAAGTAGTGGAAAGCGGTCCGCCGGCAAGTTTCTTTGCCACTCCGAAAGAAGAACGCACCCGCCGTTTCCTTAGCCGTATCAGCGGGTGAGGAACGGTCCCTTCCAAACGGCTGCCAGATTATGTCTATATGTACCGAGTAGTCGTTCGGAAGGTGCCCACCCCACAGCTTTCACAAGAGAAAGTGAAGGGCTCCTCACAAGAAATAAGCCCCCTGAAGCAGACGGTGTACTGTTCAGATGGGGCTTTTTGGCATCGTATGAAATTTTTTAGCAGATTCTCGTCAGCCTTATGAGGTCAGCGCAGTTTTCTTTCCCCAATGGATTCCAGGCTGATCTCGCCGGAATTCAACGTGACGGTTTCCTCAGGGGTCCGGACCACCAGCTGGCCCTCATCGGTGATGGCCACGGCCGTGCCGCTGATCACCGCTCCCTGCCGGCGGAAGCGGACTGTCTGGCCCAGCACAAAGGAGCGGCGGCGGTAGTCCTCCAGGTAGGCGGTGTCTTCCGGCAGCCCGGCTAAAAGAGTGAAGAAGCGCTGCCAGATCGCACGGATCAGCTGGTTGCGGGTGATGGGCGGGCGGTTTCCGTCAGCAAACAGGGAGGTCGCCTTGGCCTGCAGTTCTTGCGGGAAATTGGTTTGCGGCGTGGAAAAATTGATACCCATACCGATGGAGATGTGGCTGATGGTACCGGATTCGATATCGGAGGTGGCTTCCGACAAGATTCCCACCACTTTGCGGCCTTCCAGATAGATGTCGTTGACCCACTTGATCTCGCATTCTTTGCCGGTGAGCGCGGCGATGGCGTCACAGACCGCTACGGCTGCCAGCAGGGTGTATTGGGGCAGGTCGTCGAAGCGGTGGTTGGGATTCAGCAGCAGCGTCATGTAGATGCCCTGACCTTTCGGGGAGAAAAACGGCCGCCCGAAACGGCCGTGGCCGCCGGTCTGAGTCTCGGTGATGAACAGTCGCGGTGCACTGCGACCGTCTGCCACGGCTTTTTTGGCTTCCAACATGGTGGACTCGCTGGTTTCAGTGATCTCAACGGCCAGATCCACCGGCAGCTCGCCAAAAAGCAGCGGATCTGCGGCGCTGCCGGCAGTGGTGCCAGCTTCGGAAACAGCGGCAGATGCGGATGCGACGGGTATTTTCAGATCGTCAGCTGCAACCTGGAAATCCGGTGCCGGGGCATCTGCTTGTGCAAAGGATTGGTCCGCTTTTATAGCGGCTCCGCTGTCCGGAAAAGGTGACGGCACAGCCAGAATCTCGGCGGTATCCAGGACATCTGAAGGCAGATAGCGGTAACCGCTGGCGGTATGTTCAAAGCGCCAACCCTCTTTTTCCAGCTCCCGGACGGCTTTCCAGACGGCGGTGCGAGAGACGTTGAGGGCCTGCGCCAATTTTTCGCCGGAATAAACAGCGGCGGTATGCTTCATCAATGCTAAAACCTGATCTTTGACTGCCATGATAAGCTCCATTCTTCGTGAGGTTGTGCCCCTAGTGTAGCAAAAAAGCTGGGCGCGTGCACCCGTCTTGTCACGTTTGTCAGGGGGCGGCGGTGTCGTGAGGTTGGGATGGCGGTTGCGGCTGTCCAGAAGAGCAATGTCCGGCAAGCTGGGGATTGGAAAACACGGGGGCTGCCGAAAAGAAATGAGTAAGGCCCAGCCCATAAGCTGCATAAGTAAGATGCCCAGTGAAAGATGCCAAAAGCTCCACTGGAAAAGTTTTCCGATAAACCCTAAACCGGGAAGCGGGAGTTGACGCCAACCGGAATTCTTTCCATAATGAAGCAAACAGATTGCCAGGAGGAACAGCCGATGCGCTATATCAGAGGGTTTCGATTTTCCAATGAAACAGTGGCCAATCCCAATACTTATCCCTACAATGTTTTCAAAAACAAGACCGGCGAGCTTTTGGTGTTCGACCAGGGAATTACGATGCTGTATGGGGAAAACGGTTCGGGAAAGTCGACTTTTTTGAATCTGTTGGCCAACAAACTGGCGCTTCCCGGGGCGGAAAGCGTGAGAAGCTTCGACAGGCACAGCAATCGTTGGCAGGATTATCTGAGGGAATCGCTGCTATTTTATGAAGACGATGCTGACGGGCATAGCCGACGGGTGCCTGCTGATAGCCGCTATATCAAAAGCGAGGATATCTTGTATGAGATCAAAAAGGTGCAGCAGGAGGCCGTCTTAAAAGAAGGCTACCGCTACGAGCGGCGCCGACTGGGGATGACAGCAGAGGAGGTCGCAGCGCACCTGGACACCTTTCGCAGCGGGCTGGAGCTTGAGCGGTTGGCTTTTGCACAGGAGAAATATTCCAACGGGGAGACATCACTGCAGGTTTTCGAGGACTATCTGATCAGTGACAGTCTGATTTTATTGGATGAGCCGGAGATCTCCTTGTCGCCGGAAAATCAGCTGAAACTGGCGGACAAAATCAATCAGTGCGCCTACCGGATGAATACCCAATTCGTCATTGCGACCCATTCGCCGCTGCTTTTGGCAAAGCTGGAGGGGACAATCTACAACTTCAGCAAGTCCTCGCTGGTAGTAGATCGCTGGCAGGATCTGCCGGTGGTGCAGCTGTATCGGGAACTCTTTGGGAAGTAAGCGGTGTCTGAGGATTCTGCATGAAAGTAATTGAAGAGGACAAAACTGTCACAAGCTATTCAGCATGGACGCACTATGATTCTTAGATAACGACAAGACAAAAATAAGACAGCGTCAACCTTAAAATGCTGACGCTGTCTTAGAAGTTGCATGAGCTGCTTTAAGTTGACGCACGCTACTTATCTTTTAGCATCTTCTTCTCAAGTAATGTATGGATCAGTGACTTTTCTGTAGTGTTTGGCTTAATTTTGTTCACCGGGCTTTTCAAACCGTATTCTTCGATGCTCTGGACCGTAGCCGGAATTTTTTCACCATTTTCTAAAATCAGTTGATCGTACATTCCCTTTGAATCGGTCGTGGCTTCTTTCACGCTGTAAACTCTCATAACCACGCCTCGATCATCTATTTCTTTGAGTTCCTTTGCTTCATGGTAATAACCCACCCCCGCAACGATGACTAACAGGGCCAACACGAGAGAGGTAATGACACCGGTGTATCTGGGAAACATACTAATCAGATCCTTTCGTTTATTTTTTTTGCGCAACGTTTTTGTTTCATACACTAGTTGTTTTCGTCCGACCAACTCATCCAGCGAAATATCATAAAGATCACAAAGCCAGATTAGGTTTTCGATATCAGGAAAGCTTCTGTCATTTTCCCATTTTGAGATTGTCTGTCGTGAAACATTTAACAGCTTTGCTAACTGTTCCTGCGTCATACCGCTGTCCATGCGATAATGTTGTAAAGATTTTCCGATACTCATCTTGCTCCTCACCTCTCATAATTCAACTATAAAAGAAAACAAAGTCACAGCCAAGAAACAATCAGTTGTCATGGCAGACAAAGTGTTAAATATGAATGTCAACGAACAGCGACATCCATATTTGACAGCCAAAATGTGCTACTTTTCCTTTACATAGGTTTTATACCGCAAGAAGGAAATAAGTCTTTGAGTTATTCTTACTGTTCATCGGATATTTCATAACGTTTGATAGCCATTACAACCGGATCCTTAGTTTTTTTATCATATCAAGGAACAGTTAAGTTATCAGCTATGGATAGTTTTCAGACACGCCCCAATTCTTGATGAAAAAAATCACCCGCATTTTCCATGATTCTGCCGGAAAATGCGGGTGTTCTTCGCGTTGTAACCACCGACTTGTGGGCAAGCGGACTTCAATGGTGGTCGAAGTACACGAATTTTTGCTCCTTGTCTGCTTTCAAGAATTCTTTCGGGGTCATGTTGAATTCCTTTTTGAAGCTGCGCAAAAAGTGGGTGTAGGAGCCAAAGCCGCATTGGGGATAGATCTCGCTGGAGGAGCCGGTTTGCCGCAGGAGTTCTTTGCTGTAGAGCAGGCGTTTTTTTAAGACGTATTGGTGGAAGGTGAAGCCGGTTTGCCGCTTGAATTCCCGAGACAGGTAGAATTTATCGGCAAAAAAGGCTTCGGAGACTCGGTCCAAAGACAGGTCCTGCGCCAGATTTTCGCTGGCATAGTCCATCAAATCCCTGATCAAAGGGGAGGTCGTCGTTTCTTTGGGCTGGACCAGATCTTCTTCGCTGAGACACAGGTTGCTCAGATAGATCATCAGGTTGAGGAAAGCCTGATTGTATAAAATATCCCCGCCAAAGCAGTTCTTCGGCGGCTCTTCCAGCGGCGACAAGTAGCTGCGGAGGGTTTCGGTGTCGGTCTGCAGGACGCGGCTGTGTTTTTGATTGAAGGACTTGAAACAGTTTTGCAGATTGCTTTTGGGGGTCGATAACAAGGCTAGGTATTTCGGTGTGACAAAGATATAGGTACGTTCGAAGACTTCACTGGTCTGTTTGACGATCCGGTGCAGATCATTGTAATGGACCAGCAGGATCGTCCCCGGGGTCAGCGTATACTCGTGCCCATCCAAAAAGAAATCCCCGGACCCTGCCAAAGTACAATGGATCTCATAAAAATCGTGATAGTGGTACAAGGTTTTCTCGGTTTTCACCTGGTCTTGGACATGGAACACTTCAAAGGTCTCGGAGATCATCGTGTTGGCTGCTTCAGGATGTGCCAAGCTCATGGGATCACTTCGCTTCCGTGATTTTTCTTGATTATAAGCCGATTTTGGCGAGCATCGCAAGGCCGCTTGTGCACTTCTTAACAATTTTTGCTAGTTTTTAGTCAATTAGTGCTATTTTTTTGTGAAGTGACTGTTGTTATACTGACTTCATTGAAAACGGTTTAAGGAGTGGCGAGATGATTATCAAGGAAGAATTATTTGTACCAAAAGAAGTGGTGGAAAAAAAGATTGATCTGATGATGGACAATCTGACTACTATCAAAGACAACGGCGATTTCCTGTTGGATTTTGACGGGTTGAAAGTCGATGACAAGAGCTGGACGATCTGGAATTGGCCGCAGGGGGTGGGGTTGTACGGGATTTATAAAAATTACCGCAATACCAAAGATCCGAAAGCCTTGCAGATCGTGATGGATTGGTTTGAAGCACGGATGGCAGAAGGGGCACCGCCGAAAAATGTCAATACGATGGCGCCGCTTTTGACGATGGCTTACCTGTACGAGGACACAGGCGATTCTCGTTATGTGCCGTATCTGGAGCAATGGGCCAACTGGGTGATGTATGACATGCCGCGGACCAAGGAAAACGGTCTGCAGCACGCAACTTACGGGCCGGAAAATAAAGATCAGCTGTGGGACGACACGCTGATGATGACGGTTCTGCCATTGGCCAAGATCGGCCGGCTGCTGGATCGGCCGGAATATTTGGAAGAAGCCCGCTACCAGTTTCTGCTGCATATCGAGTACCTGAAGGACAAGAAGACCGGTCTTTGGTATCACGGCTGGACCTTTGAAGGCAATCACAACTACGCCGAGGCACTGTGGGCTCGGGGCAATTGCTGGATTACCATCGCAATTCCCGAGATCATCGAGATTTTGGATCTGCGGGCCGGCGATGCTTTCCGGGAGTTTCTGTTGGCAACGCTGCAGGCCCAGGTAAAGGCACTGAAAGAGATGCAAGACGACTCCGGTTTGTGGCATACGCTGTTGGATGATCCGGATTCTTATCTGGAATCAAGTGCTACTGCAGGCTTTGCGTATGGTATTTTGAAGGCAGTCCACAAGCGCTACATCGATAAATCCTACGAAGAAGTCGCTTATCAGGCGTTGACGGGTCTGTTGGAAGAAATCGATGCCACCGGTGAAGTACAGCATGTGTCGATCGGGACCGGCATGGGGGACGATTTGGAATTTTATCGGAATATTGGGATGACGGCGATGCCTTATGGACAATCCTTGACGATTCTGGCATTGACTGAGCTGTTGGTCTCATTCTCATAAAAATGGAGGGATTCAGATGAAACTGAAAGCAATACCTTTTGTATTCTGTCTGGCGGCGGGGCTCCTGCTGTCAGGCTGCGGCAAGGAAACGGCCCAGGCTCAGGGGGAAGAGACGCTGGTTTTGCGCTATGCCTATGCCAGCAACTCCCAACCGGTCATCGATTCGATGAAGGAATTCGGCCGCCTGGTGGAAGAAAAGACCGACGGCACGGTCAAAGTCGAATATTTTCCTGACGGCCAATTAGGGGGCGAGCGGGAATTGATCGAGCTGACCCAGACCGGAGCGATCGACTTCACTAAAGTCAGTGCTTCGGCTTTGGAAAGTTTTTCCAAAGACTATGCGATTTTCTCGCTACCTTACTTGTTTGATGATGAAGCGCATTTTTTTGCGGTGATGGAAGATCAACAGATTATGGACACAGTTTACCAGTCCACCAAAGATCTGGGCTTCACCGGCTTGACCTATTACGATTCCGGGCAGCGCAGCTTTTATATGGTGAATCAGCCAATCGAAACACCGGCCGATCTGAAAGGTAAAAAGATCCGTGTGATGCAAAGTGAAACCGCTATTAAAATGGTGGAGCTGTTGGGAGGCTCGGCTGTGCCGATGGGTTCTGACGAAGTCTACACCTCGCTGCAGTCCAACCTGATCCAAGGAGCCGAAAACAACGAATTTGTTTTGTACACTGCCGGACACGGCGGGGTTGCCAAGTATTACTCCTATGACGAGCATACCCGGGTGCCGGATATCGTGATCATGAACGAAGCCATCAAAAAGAAACTGACCTCAGAACAAGTCAAAGCGATTGAAGATGCGGCGGCGGAATCCACCAAGTATGAAATCACCGTTTTCAAAGAGGCGGTGGAAGAAGAAAAGGCAATCGCCGCCAAAGAATTCGGCGTCAAATTCAACACGGTGGACAATGCCCCTTTTCGCGAATTGGTGAAACCGCTTCATGATGAATTTGCCAAAGATCCGCAGTACGGCGAGCTCTATCAGGAAATCCGCTCAGTTGCAGAAAGTGGGGAATAAACATGCGCAAAATGTTGAATACGGCTTTAGGAATCCTCTGCAGTATCTTATTGTCGGTAATGGTTTGGATCGTTTTATGGCAGGTATTTGCCCGGTCGGTCTTGAATAATCCCAATACCGCTACCGAAGAGCTGGTGCGTTTCGGTCTGGTGTGGCTGGCGATGCTGGCCTCGGCCTATGTCGTCGGGGAACGGACCCATTTGGCGGTGACGGTTTTAAGTGAAAAGCTGCGGGGCAAAGCCAAAACCCGCTTGGATATCATCGTTCAGCTGCTCTTTATTCTGTTTGCGGTGATCATCATGATCTATGGCGGCTTCAATGCGGTCGGTGTCACGATGGACCAGATTTCGCCGTCACTTTCAATTCCGATGGGATATGTGTACTTGGCTGTGCCGGTCAGCGGTGTGCTGATCGTTTGTTACAGCGTATTGAATTTGTTGGATGACATGAAAAAAAGTAAGGAGGCAGTCTAATGGCTTTAGAAGCAGGTTTGATCTTGTTCTTCACCTTTGCAATCTTGCTGTTTATCGGCATGCCGATCGCGATTGGTATTGCATGTTCGTCGATGATGACGCTGCTGTTGGTGATTCCCTTCAATATTTCCGCCTTCAGCTCAGCGCAGAAAATGGTCGGTTCCGTCAATAGTTTCTCGCTGGTGGCGATTCCCTTTTTCGTCCTGTCGGGGATCATCATGAACCACGGCGGGATCGCCAAAAAGCTGGTGGATTTTGCCATGCTGTTTGTCGGGCGGATTCCCGGAGCCTTGTCCCATACGAATATTTTGGGCAATCTGCTGTTCGGCTCCATCTCCAGCTCGGCGATTGCAGCTTCAACGGCGATCGGCGGAGTCTTGATCCCGCAACAAGTCGAAGAAGGCTATGACCGCAAATTTGCGACAGCCGTGAATATCGCTTCGGCACCAACGGGCATGGTGGTGCCGCCGAGTACCGCCTTCATCATGTATTCCTTAGTGGCCGGGGGCGCTTCGATCTCGGCGTTGTTCATGGGCGGCTACGTCGTGGGTGTCTTGTGGGCTTTGGGGATCATGATCGTGGCCTTCGTCGTGGCAAAGAAAAACAAATACCCGACAGCGCCACGGGTTGCTGCTAAAGATGCGTGGAAGATTGTCAAAGAAGCGGTGCCGAGTATCTTGTTGATTTTCATTATTATTTTCGGAATCTTGTCCGGTTTCTTTACCGCTGTCGAAGCCTCCGCAATCGCAGTGGCCTACTCCTTGTTGATCTCAATGTTCTATTATAAGACCGTCAAAGTGGCGGATATTCCCGGGATGCTGGTCAATGCTGTTAAAATGACCGGGACGATCATGTTCTTGTTGGCCACCTCTTCGATGATGTCCTTTGCAATGGCCTTCACGGGAATTCCGCAGGCTATCAGCGGAGCAATCATGGGTGTGACAGACAACAAATTGATCATTTTGCTGCTGATCAATATTGTGCTGCTGTTAGTGGGGATGTTCATGGACGTGGCACCGGCGATTTTGATCTTCACGCCGATCTTTTTGCCGATCGTTACCAGCATCGGTGTCGATCCGGTCCACTATGGCTTGTTTTCCATCATGAATCTGTGTGTCGGTTCCATCACGCCGCCTGTGGGAACGGGACTGTATGTCGGTGCCAGCGTCGGCGGTGTGAAGGCCGAAAAGATGCTGAAACCGATGATTCCTTTTTATGCGGTTATTTTATTGGTGCTGCTGTTGATCACCTACTTCCCGCAAATTGTCATGTGGTTGCCGAATCTGGCAGGATAGGAGAAAACCATGTATACATTGACCATCCGCGGGCACGATCTTTCCGGTGTGACTGATTTTCACGACCTGGGGCAAAAAGCTGCCGCTGCCGGTATCCATAATTTGCAGCTGGCACTGAATATGTCATTTTCGCAAATGAGTGAAGCCTCGCAGCTCAACCCCGGCCTAGGGCGTCACGTCACGCAGGCTTTGGCCGCTTCAAATGTCCAGGTGGGAATCTTGAGCTGTTATGTCCAGATGATGCATCCGGATCTGGCAGAGCGGGAAAAAGCCATCGCAAAGTTTGAAGCTTATCTGCAGCATGCCCGTTATTTCGGGGCCGCTATGGTAGCCAGCGAAACCGGCAGTCTGTCAGTGGCCGGTTACACGGAGGACAATTTTACCGATGACGCCTTTTCCCAGCTGGCGGCAGTGATCAAACGACTGGTAGCGTGCGGCGAGCGCCACAATACGCTGGTAGCCATCGAGGCCGGGCTGAATCATCCCCTGTATTCGCTGGATCGCATCGAACAGCTGCTGCAGGAAGTCGCATCGGAGCATTTGCAGATTATTTTGGATCCGACGAATTTGATTACTACGGCAAATTATCAAACGCAGGTCGACTTGGTAGCCGAAGCCTTTGCCCGCTTCGGGGAGCAGATTTGTGCCTTTCATTTGAAGGATTTCATCGTGGCCGACAATCAGATCGTCCCGGTAAATCTGGGCGCCGGTGTCATGGAGTATCAGAAAATCCTGGACCTCATCCGCCACTATAAGCCTTATTGCTATGTTGTCTTGGAGGAAACGAAAGACGGCTTTATCAAAGACGCTGTGAATCTGATCGAAGCCGGGCTTTAAACCGACAGCGAAACGAAAAACACAGAGGGGCTGCAGGTTATCGTCGGTTCTATTATGTGGGGCTGAGGCTGCACAGTCAGAATGCAAATTGTAGTAAAAAGAACTGAAATAGTTTGCGCCGGCGTTGTTGAGCATACGAAAAACACTCGAATTTCCTCTGGGACTTAAGGAGGGATTCGAGTGTTTTTTTGTCGGTTTATTTCACGGCAGTGGCATTCAAGTAACCGATCCAGCTGCCGCCGGGGGTGTAAAGGGAATAGTACAGGCTGCCGTTGAAGTGGCGGTACATAGTTTTAGCAACATAAGGACGATTGAGACGGTTTTTGGTGTTGCCTTTGACCTTCCAATCAAAATTAGAATAGAGGTTATAGTTCTTGCTGATTATTTTGACGTTTTTATTGCAGGAGATGTAGTAGCCTTGAGGTCCTTTACCTTTGTAGGTAGCAGTGGCATTTATATAGCCGATCCAATTCTTCTTGTTATCCTGCATAGAGTAGTAGGTACTGCCGTTGAAGTGGCTGTATTTACCGGTGACCTTGTAGGTGCGGTGTTTGAGAGCGGAAGCTGATTTTGAAACAGTCCACTTGTCGAAATTCTTGTAGCTTTGATAATTTTTCATGACGGTAACGTAACGGCTTTCTGCCTGCCAGGCACCTTGTGCGCCGGTGCTCCGTTTGACTGCGGCAGCGTTGATATAGCCAATCCAGGTCCCTTTGTTGTTTTCCATAGAATAGTAGGTGCTGCCGTTAGAGTGAATGTATTTACCGGTGATCTTGTAAGTCTTGTTCAACAGAGTAGCACCGCTGTTTTTGACCTGCCAACTAAAACTGCTGTAGGAATTGTAGTTTTTTGAAACTGTAGCATAGGCGCTGTCTTTTTGCCAAGCACCTTGTGCATCGGTGGTCCGTTTGACTGCGGCAGCGTTGATATAGCCAATCCAAGTTCCTTTGTGATTTTCCATAGAATAGTAGGTGCTGCCGTTGAAGTGAATGTATTTACCGGTGATCTTGTAAGTCTTGTTCAACAGAGTAGCACTGCTGTTTTTGACCTGCCAGCTGAAATTGCTGTAGGAATTGTAGTTTTTTGAAACCGTAGCATAGGCGCTGTCTTTTTGCCAGTCACCTTGCGCACTGGCGTTGTACTTCACACCGGTCGTTTCGATATAACCTACAAGTTGTTTCTTGTTGTTTTGCAAAGCGAAATAATCCTTGCCGTTACTGTGAGCATAGATTTTGGAAATCTGCAGTGTTTGGATGTTTGCCACTGAGGTTTCTTGGTCCAACATATCGAGATCAGTGATAAGTTTAGTACCGGCCTTGATAGTCACGTACTGGTTGAGGGCGCGATCGTCAGTTTTGAGCGTTGCGGTTTGTTGTGTTTGCTTCACTGAAGAGCGTGCGGCTTTCTGAGTTTGCGCAGGTTTTGCTTCTGTAGGCGCATTTTCTGATTCGGTAGTGGCAGTCGGTGCTGTCGTATTTTCCTCAGTACCTGCTGGAACTTCCGACGTATCTGTCAAGCTGTCCGGAATCGACGGAGAGGCCGGCTCTTGCGGCAATTGCTGTTCTGTTGTTGTTTCTTGGGCATTGTTTTCAAATGAGCTGCTGTCACTGGTGGAGTCTGTAAAAGCTGTCTCACTTTCACTGCTGTTTTGTACGGATGCTGTCGGTGAAGCGGTGTCGTTCATTTCCAAAGTGTTTGCGCTCACATTTGTAGGCACACTTGCAACCATCGCCAATCCCAACACTAAACCAAGTAACCTTTTTTTCATCTTTACACCTCATTTTTGATAGTTTCCAGGTGCCGTTAACCACCACCGCACCTTAAGCAATATCTTACCATATATCTCCTGAAAGACGTATTTATATTGCAGAAGAAAATAAAACGGCAATGGCTGGTCTGCTTCTGGAAAACCCCTCAAGATCTCATAATCAAAGATATCTCCACGAAATCAGTTGTTTTGTCAGTGTTGTGGGCCGTGGCGGGTTGCTATACTGGTGAAATTAAACCGTCCCACAGCGTCCCCGGTCAAAAAGTGCCGGTGATGCAGGACCCACTTGCAAAAAGGAGAGTATTAGATGAAACCACAGATTGATCATATCAGTATCAGTGTCAGAGATCTGCAAAGGGCCGAAGCTTTTTACGATCAGTTTTTACCGTTAGTCGGCTTTGATGTCACTTGTAAGACGTATGACGAGCTTCCCGCTAAAGAGTACAAAGTTGTTGAGTATTATTCGCCAAACCTGACTTTTGTTCTGGTTGCGCCCCGGGGAAAGTTTGCCGACAAGGTGCTGGATCGCAGGATGCCGGGGATGGTTCATCATTTGGCTTTTCGTCTGGAGGATCAGGCGGAAGTTTTGGCGGCCCATGCCCAATGCCGCGCGTTGGGATTTGACATTGTGGATTCCCCGCAACTCTTTTCACAATACGCTGCCGACTACTTTGCTTTTTTTCTGAATGATAGTGAGGGGATGCGCTTAGAGGTCGTAAATTACCGGCGTGGATAAGGCGTTTTTGGGACAGGCCGGCTGAGGTCAGGGAGCTTGTATTTCGACAGCAATACCGACTATCCATGTACAGAACCCGCCGGATTTGATAAGATTAGGCAAATGCGCAGACGGTTTTTGGTAGTCGCTGCGGCTCGCCGGGGTTTTAAGCGTTGACGAGGCAGCGGGCAGAAAAGAGCGGTCCGGCGTTGATTTGAATGAAAAGGGGACTTTATCATGGAGAAAAAGCAATATATCTGCGAGAAATGCGGCAATCAGCACTATGAACAAGATCGAATCCAGACGACCGGCGGTAATTTTGCCAAGCTTTTCGATGTGCAAAACAAGCGCTTCATCACGATTTCCTGCTCCCGCTGCGGCTATACGGAGCTGTACAAAGAGAAAACTTCCTCAGGGATGAACGTGCTGGACTTTTTGCTGGGGGGCTGATGATCAGCTTTTGGGGTGAAGGTCGCTGCGGCGGATTGGTTCGATAAGTGGATCCGGGTAAGAGAATGTCGCAAGACAAGGAGGATGTTCATGAATCTGCAACAATGCCGCTATGTGGCGGAAATTGCCGCTGCCGGGAGTTTTTCAGAGGCGGCGAAACGGCTGTATGTGACGCAGCCCAGTCTTTCTCAGGCGGTGCGGGAGCTGGAAGCTGAGCTGGAGGCGGAGTTGTTCGTGCGCTCGAAGTCCGGTGCGCAGCTGACGGAAGCCGGGCGGGATTTTCTGGTATATGCCAAACAAATTCTGGCCCAGACCGAACAGCTGCAGCGGCATTTTCAAAGAGGACTGGCCCATGATTTTACTGTTTTGAGTCAGCACTACGACTTTTTGTCGACGCCGTTTCTGCAGGTGGTGGAGGAGTTCAAGCAGGTCTGCCTGAATTTTCAGCTGGTGGAGACGACGACCAGACAGATTTTAAACGGCCTGCAGGAGTTTGAAGGAGACGTGGGAATCATGTACCTGGACGATAACAACCGCAAGATTCTGGAGCGCCGTTTCCAGCAGGAGGGCTTTTCTTTCGAGGTGCTGGGGCAGTTTGCGACCCGTATCTTTTTGCGCAAAGACCATCCGCTGGCGGACAACGAGGTGATCACTCGGGAGCAGCTGGCAGCATATCCGCAGGTGCGTTTTCGTCAGGAGGAACAGGGCAGCGGCTACTTTGAGGAGGATCCGCTGGAGATCGCCCGCGAGGTTTTCGGGGATCGCAGCAGCCGTTTGGCAACAGACGAGCTTTTGGATGGGTCCGGTGCAGCTGCGGACAGTGCGGTGGCAGATCTGGGGGCAAAAGCGTTGGCTGATCCGGCTGTCGCGGCTGCCGACGGACCGCTGCCGACGCTTTATACCAACGATCGGGGCACATTGATGAACCTGCTGTGCCAGTCGGATGCCTATGCTTCCGGATTGGGAATCGTCGACGGTTTTGTGAAGGAGCATATCTGCCTGCGACCCTTAGCCGGCGGGATGAACCATCAGCTGATCGCCGTTTTCAACGATCGGCGCCAACGATCGGCGATGACCACCGCTTTTTTAAGCGCCGTGAAAGAAGGCCTAGTGCGGGTGTGAAAATCTGCGGCAAGTTGCAGGGATTGGCTGAGCGGCAGACCGGCTTTTTAGAAGACGCTCCATCTCCATGGTTATCGCCTTATAAGTCGCAGTCTGCCGGCGGCCAAAAAAATCGAAGTGTTCTGACTTGATGGAAGTAAATAGCCTTCGTGAGACAGCTGCCCTTTAGGTGGCTGTCTCTTTGGCATTTCGTTGTATAATGAAAGAAAAGCAGAGGAGGCAATGAAGATGGCGATAGCAGGAATTGTTTGTCTGGTACTGTTTGCGGGGTTGGCAGTCGGTATTCGGCAGCCGGCAGTGGAGCGTTTGGATGCCCGCGTGACGGAAAAAGTAGTCGGTCTGCGGCGACCGGGTCTCAATACCGTGATGTTCTTTTTTACCCAGTTGGGGCGCTTTTCCGGTGTCGTGGTGGTCATGATCGCACTGGCGCTGATCCCGGGATTCTGGCGAGGTGTGGTGCAGCCGGCGGGGATTGCCCTGACAGTGAGTTGGTGGGTGGCCTTTGCCTTAAAGCGGGTACTGAAACGACCGCGACCGGAGGGGCAACGACTGACCGAGGAAACGGACCACAGCTTTCCCAGCTTCCACGCGACCTGTTCGGCGGCGCTGTACCTCAGCTTGGCACTGGGCGGAGCAGCCCTTTATCCGCTGCTGGCCTTCTGGCTGAGTGCGGCAGCGGTGATAATCGCCGGGCTGATCGGTTTTTCCCGCATCTATCTTGGGGTCCATTTCCTGACCGATGTCACAGGCGGCTGGCTCTTCGGCAGTGGGATCACGCTGTTGGTGTGGGCAGTGCTGGCGCGTGTCGCAGGGTGAGGGGAATGGTTGGGGCAGGAGAAGTGGGCTAGCCAATCTTCCTTTGATAAAATGGTCGAAAATCGGCGTAAGCTCCAGAAGGAAAATGAGGGGTATGTAATCAGGCTGTGTTTGAATCCTACCGGCGGGTCCAGACACAGCCTAGTGTTTTATCCGAACTGGAATTAAAGCAATCAGCCGAGTGCCGAAAAGTTTCCGAAGGTTCGGAGACTGACCCCGGCGTACAGGTTTTACCGTTTGAATGAATCACTTTACCTATAAATCCAAGATATAAAAAATCGAGCGATGAGAAGACCTCACCGCTCGATTTTTTATCAATAGTATCTTTTACAGTAATGTTTCGGAGACATGCTATTTTGTTGAACACATTGGGCATGGCGCAAGTTGCCTTTCCTCAGAGTTTGCCAATAAACTTTATCCCTGCACCTCCACAGTCGACCGTGGCATGGCTTCCCCCTCATAATAACCGCTGGTTTGCATAGTATAGAGTTCCCGATAGTATTGATTTACTTTCATCAGATTTTCGTGGGTGTCAAAGCCATGGATTTTTCCTTCTTTTAACACCAGCACTTTATCAGACAGCTTAACTGCGGCCAAACGGTGAGTGATAAACAAGACCGTCTTATCTTCTGTCAGATTCAGGAAATTACGAAACATTTCATATTCACTTCTTGGATCGAGGGCGGCTGTCGGTTCATCCAAAATCAGAAATTTTTTCCCGGAAAAATAGGCTTTAGTTATCGCCAACTTCTGCCATTCTCCTCCAGAGAGCTCGATTCCTTCCGTATATTCTTTGCCCAGGATTTTGTCATAGTCGATATTTTTGTGGGCCATTACTTTGTCAATGCCACTTTCCTCAGCTGCGTGTACCATCCTTTTTATGTTGTCCTTTTCACTCAAATTGGACATGACAATGTTATCTTTAATGGAGAGAGAAAAATGAGCGAAATCCTGGAAGACTACTGAGAAGGAAGATCGGCATTGCTGGATATCATACGTTAAAATATCTTTTCCGTTGGATTCTATTCGTCCGCTGTCAATATCATAAAACCGCAGGAGCAACTTGATAAGAGTTGTTTTCCCTGCACCATTTTCACCAACAATGGCAATTTTCTCCCCACTGTTGACATGAAAGGTAATTGCGTCTAATGCTTTTTCTTCATTTCCTTGATAAGTGAAGGAAACATCATGAAAACTGATTTCTGAAAGGTCCTTTATCGCCTCACTTCCACGATTACTAACATCCGGTTTCATATCCATAAACGTGAAATATTTCTTCATATAGAGGAGTGTGTCATACAACATACTGGATTCCTCAACCAATGAAGAAAGGGACTGGTTAATATAAATGATGGAAGTTGTAAAGGTTAACAGTGCGCCAATCTGAATCTGACCACTTCTGATGGATTGAATAAACCAGAAAAGGGAGACGATGCTTACCATACTGCCCAGTGAGATAAAGAGAATTGAGGCAATCATCTTTTTGTATCTTTTGTTTGAGATATCGCCATGGATGCTTTGGAAGGTTTGTCGATATTTATCAATAAAAAAATCAAACAGATTAAAAATTCGGATTTCTTTTGCAGCATACTTCGTTAGTAAAAGGTCGCTATAATACTGTATCCGACGAGAATCCGGACTTAAAGTGACCATCGTTTCAAAGGATTCCTGCTGGATTTTGTAGGTGATGATTGATTGAGGAATCACGCTGGCCAAAATCAACAAAGCAATCAAGGGATTATATTTTGCCAGCAAAAAAGCCATTGAGAGAGAGGTGATAACATTGCGCAGAATATTAATCCCGAAGACGATCAAATTTACCGGTCGCCACGAGGCCTCAGAGCTGATGATTTGCAAGTCATCATAAAAAGAGCTGTTCTCGAATGCCCTTAGCCCTTTTAGATCCTTTGATTTTTCCATTAAAGAGATGTTCATGGTGGATATCAGGCGGTCTGTCAATACACCTTGAACAGTTGTCATCACCGGCGTAACAAGATTTCCAAGGAAAAAGACAATGGCCCAGGAGATCAAATAGCCTGTAATAAATTTGGCATTTGTTACCGTATCAATCAGGTATTGTCCCAGCCAGACCAGTATCGATGGGACCACTGCTTGTATCGGAATGAGTAGAATCAAAAGAATTGCGATTAGAGGCGATGCTCGCCAAAAAAGACTTAAGCTTTTGAAGTATAGTTTTAGTGCTTCTGTTGCCTGCTTCATTTATATGCCCTCCAAATAGAAACCCCCTATCGCTAAATAGAGGGAGATTGTTGTGTCAACGAGTAATGTTGGCTATGCGACAGCATTCCCGGATATCCTACTGATACGATAAACCGGACCGTTTGATTGTTTAGGTAGACAGCTTTCGTATCGACCTCAATCTTCGGCATATCCATTATATCAAGCCATGTCCGACTCCTCCTTTTTTCACATCAATAATGTATTGACTAAATAACACCATTGATTGTGATTAATTGTATTATCTATTCATAAATCTTGTCAAATCGTTTTATTTTCGTAGTAAGTAAATGGTATGCCTGAAAACATCGGAGGGCTCCAAATTTTGGGGACCTGCCGAAATCCAGAGAATGAATGCAGCTTATGTGATCTAAGGCTGTACTTTATGACGCAGAATGAAAAAGAGCCAGACCTATTCGCGTAGTGGGCTTGGCTTTATTGCTGTGTTGCAACAACGTATCACGTTTCGCAAGAATGTAACAGCGCGATTCGTGCGATTTGTGTATGTGTGAATTGGAAAAATAGGTGAAGTATGCATTGAAAGAGTGATTGCACGGAAACGGTTGTAATTTATGAAAAGTTTCTATGGCTGCATTACAAGGCATTAGGGGTGGAAGTAGGGGGAAATTCAAAATTTGGCACAAAATTAGTCCCAAAGGCTTGCTGCCTATTGAAGCTCTCCTTGCTTTGTTGTTCGCAGGCGGATCATTTTTGATCTCTTTGCTTACCTACATTGAATCAAGGATTGATGATAAAGTGGAAATAACAAAAAGAAATAGCCGTCTAGCTTTGAGCAGCGACGGTTATTTCTTTTTCATGATTTAATTGTAGGTTAGCCACCGCTCTTAAAACGGCTTGGCTCAAAGGGGCTCTGTTCGCGCAGGGCCTCTTTTCATTTACAATATAACCTGCTGCAAAGACATTTCATACCAAACGAAAGAGGACTTGTCTGACTTGGAACAGTAGCGATGAATTGAAATCATTATTTTTTAGAACCAGCCAAATGAATACGCAGCTGTCGAATCCTGCGCATGGACTCGGTGGCTGCGCTTTTTGGCTATCTTTTAGCTGTTTTTTCTGCTTACAGGTTGATGTTCTGTCCGCCGGTGACACCGTAGATTTGGGCGGTGACATAGCTGGCTTCGTTGGAGGCCAAAAAAACGTAGACGGGGGCTAATTCTACCGGTTGGCCGGCTCTTTCCAGCAGGCTGTCCTGACCGAATTCAGGCAGTTCTTCGGGGAATTGGCCGCCGTCCAGCTGCAAAGCGGTCCAGATGGGTCCCGGGGCGACACCGTTGACCCGGATGCCGTCTTTAGCCAGTTGCTTGGCTAAGCTGATGGTGAAGCTGGTGATGGCAGATTTGGTCGCTGCATAGTCCATCAGGTGGTCGCTGGGATCAAAGGACTGGACACTGGTGGTGGTGACGATGGCGCTGCCGGCAGGAAGGTGGGGCTTGGCGGCCTGCACCAGTGCGAACATGGAGATGATATTGACCATGAACGTATCCTTCACCTGCTGCAACGGCAGTTCCGTAATGGAAGGCCGGGCGATTTGCTGGGCAGCATTCAGGACCAGAGTATCTAGCCCGCCGAATGCAGCGACAGTTTTTGCTACTAATTGGGCGGGAATACTTTCATCCCGCAGATCTCCCGGCAGCAGCAGGGCTTGGCGGCCGGCTTTTTCGATCAGTGTGGCTACTTCTTTGGCGTCCTTTTCTTCGCCGGGGAAGAAGTGGATGGCTACATCGGCGCCTTCACGGGCGTAGGCAATGGCTGCAGCCCGGCCGATGCCGGAGTCGCCGCCGGTGATCAGCACGCGGCGGTCCTGCAATTTGCCGGAGCCGGTGTAGCTGTCTTCGCCGCAATCAGGACGCGGCTTCATTTTAGTCTGTAATGCTGGTGTCTCTTGATCTTGAGC
Organism: Enterococcaceae bacterium OF42-14pH9A; assembly: GCA_027692465.1. Classification (GTDB taxonomy): domain Bacteria; phylum Bacillota; class Bacilli; order Lactobacillales; family Enterococcaceae; genus Enterococcus_C. The sequence goes on from JAQEYU010000001.1 coordinate 1,051,427, forward strand.
GGGAAATTTCTCCGTACGATAAAGCTTGCGGGGGTCGATCAGTTTCGGTTCAGTCATTCGGGTAGGCCTCCTATTTTGTTTTTCAATTACCTTCATTCTAGCGTGTTCTTTGGGAAAAAGTCGGGATGAGAATAGCCGAGAGCTGGTGTCGGAGCGATGGAAAACCCTCAGTAGTCGGGCGGCTGTCGATTTTTTCCAATCGGCGGATTTTTTTGCAAGGGTGACTGCCGATCGGGCCGGGAATCGTTTTTTAAAGGGCGCAGCTTTTCTCAGTGATTTTCGAGGGGACGATCTTAAAAAAATCTTACAAATTTTTTTAGAGGGGGGATTCCGCTGAGTAAAGATAACGCAACGAATTTAAAAGCGAAAGAAATCACAAGTTTTTTTTCGCAAAGTCCCAGAAGGTTCGTTTCATGGAAATCGTTTGTGCAGGATTGTTCAAAAACTGGAAATCCGGCATAAAACAGTGAAAAACAGCCAAATGTCGACGTCCCCTCTGTTATAATGTCAGCGTTTTCTGTATCAACTAAATTATTTTCTGTTATAGGTAAGTTTATGAGAAAAACTGATTACATAACAAAGAAAATGATGAACCACCACTGCTTGGGGTTGCGTTTTCAATAACGAGAACGTACAATAAACCGGTAAACAAATTAGAATGACTTTAAAGGAGAAATGATTGTGCCTACTACAACAATGGAAAAACCTGTAACAGACACACAAACCAATCCCTGGGCAGGCTTCAAAGGCGGCCGTTGGGAAAAAGAAGTCAACACCCTGGACTTCATCAAAGCCAACTATACGGAATACACCGGTGATGACAGCTTTTTAGCACCGGCTGCTCCTTCTACTGAAAAACTGTGGGACAAGCTGCAGGAATTGTTCGAGATCCAGCATAAACAAAACGGTGTTTACGACATGGACAACGATATTCCGGCGGGGATTACTTCTCACGCTCCGGGCTACTTGATCAAGGAAGAAGAAAAGATCGTCGGCCTGCAGACAGATGTGCCGTTGAAACAAGCTTTCATGCCTTTTGGCGGGATCAACATGGCCAACAACGCCCTGAAATCAAACGGCTACGAAGTCGATGACGACATGAGCTTCATCTTCAGTAAATGGCGCAAAACCCACAACCAAGGGGTATTTGATGTCTATACCGATGAAATGCGGGCAGCCCGCAAAAACAAGATCATCACCGGCTTGCCGGACGCTTACGGCCGCGGCCGCATCATTGGTGACTACCGCCGGATCGCACTGTATGGGATCGACTTTTTGATTGCTGAAAAGAAAAAAGACCTGAAACTGGTCGGCAACAAAGTCATGACCAATGACGTTGTTCAGCTGCGAGAAGAAGTTTCGGAACAGATCCGGGCATTGATGGAAATGAAAGAAATGGCACAAGGCTACGGCTGCGATATTTCCAAACCGGCTGCCAATGCCCAAGAAGCAATCCAATGGCTGTACTTCGGCTATCTGGCTGCCATTAAATCACAAAACGGTGCGGCGATGTCGATCGGACGGGTTTCAGCATTCCTGGATATCTACATCCAACGGGACCTGCAACTGGGCCTGATCACTGAAAACGAAGCACAGGAATTGATCGATCACTTGATCATGAAGCTGCGGATGGTGAAATACGCTCGTACTCCTGAGTACAACCAATTGTTCTCCGGTTACCCAATCTGGGCGACCTTGTCGATTGCCGGGATGAACATGGACGGCTCTTCCATGGTGACTAAGAGTGATTTCCGGATCCTCCACACCTTGACTAACATGGGGCCTTCACCGGAACCAAACTTGACTGTGCTGTACTCTTCTCGTTTGCCGGAAGGATTCCGCACGTACGCTGCCAAAGTTGCCAAACTGTCTTCTTCCATCCAGTTGGAAAACGATGATCTGCTGCGCAAGCACTGGGGGTCTGACGATTGTGCTATCGCTTGCTGCGTATCGGCGACTGTGATCGGTAAAGACATGCAGTTCTTCGGTGCCCGCGCCAACTTGGCGAAGGCGGTCTTGTACGCCATCAACGGCGGTGTTGACGAAATGACCAAAGCGCAAGTCGGTCCGCGTTTCCGCCCGCTTGAAGGGGATACGATTGATTTTGACACCTTTATGCAAAGCTACAAGGATGTGCTGGATTGGTTGGCAGAGCTGTACGTGAATACCTTGAACGTGATCCACTACATGCACGACAAATATGCCTACGAAGCGCCGCAGTTGGCATTGATGGATACTGATTTGAAACGGACCTTTGCTACCGGTATCGCCGGGATTTCTCATGCGACCGACTCCATCATGGCGATCAAACACGGCAATGTGAAAGTCGTGCGGGACGAAAACGGTCTGGCAGTTGACTACATTCCGCAAAATGAATTCCCGACTTACGGCAACGACAACGACGAAGCCGATGAAATGGCGAACTGGATCCTGGAGTACTTCATGGGCCAGATCAAACGTCAGCACACTTACCGTGATTCCACTCCGACGCTGAGCTTGTTGACGATCACGTCCAACGTGGTTTACGGCAAGAATACCGGGAACACACCGGATGGCCGCCGTGCCGGCAAACCGTTGGCACCAGGAGCAAACCCTTCTTACCAAGACGGCAAATTCTTGGGGGAAAAGAACGGTCTCTTGTCATCTTTGAACTCGACAGCCAAGCTGAACTACTCTTGTGCCCAAGACGGGATCTCTGATACCCAAACCATCAATCCGGGTGCGCTGGGCCGGACAGATGACGAAGAGATGCAGATCAACAACCTGAAAAATGTGTTGGACGGCTACTTCGATCGTGGCGGTTACCATTTGAACGTCAATGTCTTCGGCCGTGAGTTGCTGGAAGAAATGGACCGGGACATCGACAATCCGAAATACGCCAACTTCACAATCCGCGTCTCCGGTTATGCCGTGAAATTCCGCGATCTGACACCGGAACAACGCCGTGACGTGATCAGCCGGACCGATCACTCTTCTTTGTAAGAGACAACGAGACTGCCCGCTGAAACGGACAATTTATCAACAAAAGCTTGCTCCGCCCTCGCTACCCATCGCGAGTGCGGGCTTTTTTGTTGCGTCCTGCATGGGCAATAACTTGGTGGCGAAAGTCCACTACAGGCTTGGCAGTAGGAACTGTTAGTGAAAGGCAAGGTGGCAATTGTGAGGTTGTAGCTGAAGGAAGCCGGACGCAAACTCCTGAACAGAAACTGGATATAAGGCTGAATTAGAGCGGATAAGTCTACCAAACAAGACACAAAGTTCAATACTACCCGAAACCTATACAGTAGATACAGCTGTTACATGGGAGAAAAGTTATTGCCTTTACCGGATGAGTTCTTACGAGGGTGTTTGTGCGAGTTGGATGATAACGAGTCGATAACACAACCTTGATGTTAACATGAAGGTAAGCGGTAAGAAAAGTCAGCTGAGGTCATAGTAGTCAATCTGACATGCTATGAAGGACTGAACAAACCAAGATGGTGTCTCTCTGTTTGAGAAAGTCCTATCTATATGGTTCCTGTTAAATAATATTGATTAACCGATTTTGGTGTTAGAATAGTCTAAAATACTGAAACGGGCGATTTTATGGGGAGCAATGTTCTAAAACGGAAAAGCTTTTCTGACCAGGAAATCCAAGAAATGAAGCGGCGGATGTAGACAATTGGACGGCTGACCTGGCAATCCAGTGGGTCCAAAAACAATTCGCTGTCACTTACTCCAATAGTGGGATGCTTAAGCTGCTCCATCAGTTAAATTTGAGCTTCACACGGCCAACGTATACGCTGGAAAAGGCTGACAGTGAAAAACAAGGATATTCACTTCAGACTGGATGCTCTAAAAAAATGATCAATGGCGCTGATTTTACACTGTTATTTGAAGATGAGTCCGCTATCCGTATCTCGAGGTAATATTTTGGGAATCAATACCTTTCCAATAGTTTCATTTAACTTCATTATTTCTAAGGAACTATTGCCGAAAAGCCCGATTCTTTGCCATGGTTTAAAATAATTTAGCGAGCGCTAGGTTAACTAGGTCTTAAAAAAAACCGTAAAGCTTCACAGTTCTCAAAACGTTAATCGTTGTACTATCAACGATTCCAAGCACTTCTCGATTGCTCGAGGGGTGCTTTTTTATTTCGCGGCGATTATTTTCTCCGCCAAATCCTACAAAATGGCGGAGAAAACAGTTGGTTGGCGGTGAAAGACAATGAATATTATCAACGGCAACGATAAAATTTAGGCAAACGGCAATATAAAATTGTTGTTTGCCTAAATCATGAAAAGCTAAGACCTCTGCAACTGCGGGGTGCATGCAGTTATAGAGGTCTTATTTGGTATTTACACAGAATATTTTCTTTTAGCAGGAATGACAGAAATGCTCGACGACCGCTTTTGTGATCACGCCGTGCCCGGCAGCGGTGGGGTGGACACCGTCGAGGCTGGTCAGATATTGTGGGCCGGTAATCAGTGCGGTTTCGTTTAAGCGACCGTCCAGGCTGACCAGTTCGCAGCCGAAAGTAGACGCCAGTTTGCGGACAATCTGGATCTTAGGGTCGAGGTCGTTACGCCATAACTGACGATCCTCCGGAAAAGGCAGAACGAAGGGTTCCAACAACAGGATCCGTTTGATTCCGGCAGTGGTTACACGCTGCAGGAATTCCCGGTAACTTTTTTCGAAGGTTTGCGCTGCCGCAGTCGTTCCGAAGTCGGGATTGCCAACATTGTGCCAGGTGTCGTTGATGCCGATCATGAAGATCAGGACATTTGGCTGCAGAGCCAGACAGTCAGCGTCCAGGCGGTCCAGGATATCTTGTATTTTATTGCCGCCGATACCGCGGTTCAAAAAAGTCAATTGCGCTTCAGGCCAGCGGGCCGCCAGTGTTCCGGCAGTCATCAGGGCATAGCCTTTGCCCAGGTCGATGGGGTTGTCGCGGTCCCGATCGCAATCGGTAACACTGTCTCCCAAAAATAAGATTCGATCGTTTTTACGAAGTTCCATTGTTTCACCTCACGAAATTTGTAAACGCCTTCTTTAAGTAGTCAAAAGAAACCAGTCGCAATGACTGGTTTCGGTATAACTGTGTTTGATTGTGGACGGATCTTACAAGTAGTATTTTTTAGCTACAGTCAAATCATCGTTCAATTCGTAGACCAATGGTTGGCCGGTAGGAATTTCCAAGTCCATGATATCGTCGTCGGAGATACCTTCGATGTGTTTAGCCAATGCCCGCAGTGAGTTGCCGTGTGCAGCAACCAGAACAGTTTTGTTATCGCGCAAAGCCGGAGCGATTTCATCTTGCCAGAAAGGCAGTGCCCGTTCCAAAGTTACTTTCAGGTTTTCACCGCCAGGGATATCACGAGGATCCAAGTCAGCGTAACGACGGTCTTTTGCTGCAGAACCTTCGTCGTCGGCAGTCAACAATGGTGGCAAAGTGTCGTAAGAACGACGCCAGATGTGGACTTGTTCGTCGCCGTATTTTTCAGCAGTTTCTTTTTTGTTCAATCCTTGCAGAGCGCCGTAATGACGTTCGTTCAAGCGCCAAGATTTAACAGTCGGTACCCACAATTGGTCGGATTCTTCCAAGATGTAGTTACAAGTTTTGATGGCACGTTTCAAAACAGAAGTGTAGGCAACGTCGAATTCGATACCGGCTTCTTTGATTTTACGGCCGCCTTCTTTGGCTTCTTCAACACCTTCTGGAGCCAGATCAACGTCGACCCAACCGGTGAATTGGTTCAAAGCGTTCCATTCGCTCAAACCGTGACGAGAGAAAACTAATTTTGGCATGTAAAACTCTCCTTTGTGGTTTTAAATTTCTGAAATTTTCAATTCCCTGTTTATTGTACAATGTTTTCCGGTATTTTTCCATTGTTACAGGGAAAAAAGTCGGGGCAAGGGGGCGTGTCTCTTTGAAAATCTGACACAGCAAGGTGGTTTGGAGCTGCGGCTGATTTGCTTTAAAAAGCTGGCAGATTCTACTGGTATTCCGATGGGCGGAGTGGTGATTGTAATTGGAGCAGAAAAATTTGCAGAGGGGTTTGCAGCGTGCAGCAAAAAAATCCCCGAAGCGCAGTGCTCCGGGGCAGGATCATCATTTGGCTAAGATTTTGGTGACATCTTCTTCCGGCAGATTGATGTACTTGTAGCAGGTACCGACTGAAACCCCGCATTTGGAAGAAATGTACTGGATGGTTTCCTTTTTCTCGAAATACAGTTGGCGAATTCGTCTAACCACTTTTGGATCAATCTTCGGGCGGCCGCCGATCTTGCCTTTTTTGCGGGCATTGTTCAAGCCAACCAGAGTTCGTTCCTTGATCAGGACGCTTTCCATCTCCGCCAAACCGTCCATCAGTTTGAAATAGCACTTGCCTGACGGTTCCCGAGTGTCGATTCCTTCTGCCAAGCTCACCAGGTGGATGTTGCGAGCAGCCAGCAAGCTGGTCAGATCCGTCAGTTGACGGGTAGAGCGGCCCAAGCGTGACAGGTCAGTCACCACTAGCGTGTCCTCCGGCTGCATCTGTGCTACGACAGTGTCTAATTCAGCCTGCTGCAGCGGGCAGTCATTCTTGTCGAAAGAGTCCAAAAAAATTTCGTCGCATCCAAATTCTGTCAACTGTCCCTGTTGGCAGAGGTAATCATTGTCCGTAATCGTCGTCCGTACATATCCAATCTCTTTCATCGATTTCCCTCTCTGTCCGTTTAGTTTGTGTGTGAAAATGCCGTTCAGATTACCAAAAAATAAGGAGCATCTTACAGTAGCGGCAGCTTGAAGCAGGCATTGCGCGCTGATTGTGGTAAAAAGGACCAAAAAAGGCTGGCAGCGGTGTTTTCAGTCACGCACTAAGTTGTTAACAAAAATTTAGCACAAAACGTACAGAAATGATACAGGTTTTTTCATTTGGAATTATTAAATTGATGTAATATGAACAAAAGTCGACAATTGGCACATGTGAAAAAAGTATCAAAGTTGAGGGTTTTCAAGGATTATCGGCCCTTTTTCATAGCCTACAATAACACGCTTGACCATATTTAAAAACAAGCCGTGTTCTACGACTCCCACCATTTTTGTGAGCTCATCGGCCAATTGTTCGGGTTTTGGTATAGTTTGCAAGTGCAGATCGATGATCAGATTGTTGCTGTCGGTGCGGAGAAATTCACCGTCGGCATTTTTGCGGATCACAGGTTGGTATCCTTTCTCTTGGAAGATATTAAAAACCTGCTGACTGCCGAATCGGATAACTTCAACGGGAAGCGGAAAGGCTCCGAGTGTCCCAACCATTTTGGAGGAGTCCACAATCCAGATGACTTCCTTGGAATAGGTCGCAACGATTTTTTCATAGAGAAGCGCTGCACCGCCGCCTTTGATGCCTTGGAAATCTTTGCTAATCTCATCGGCTCCATCGATCGTCAAATCGACAGCCGGAACTTCATCGATGGTACGCAGCGGGATACCGGCTTGACGGGCGTGAATTTCGGTAGCGTTGGAGGTGGTGACGGCGGTGATCTTCAGACCCTCTTCTCGAATTCTGCGAGCCACTTCTTCTACCATATAATAAGCAGTCGAGCCGGTTCCCAGTCCGACGATCATATCGTCTTTGATAAATTTAGCGGATTCGATACCCACCATTTGTTTCAAATTCATCTTCGTCACCTCATCGTTAGTTTTGACTGTACGGCGGCAGCAAACAGACTCCGTGTTGCCGTGTCGGCTTTATTGTAATGGGTTTTGCGGCGAAATGGTAGTCTTTCGCTATTTATAGTATAGATAACTGAAAGCTTTGGGACCCGTCTGCTCGTTATGCATATGCAAAGTGAGTACATCAAGGACGTGGCTTTCGAGACTGCCGCTCCGCTGGGAAAATGGCGGGATAATCGTGACAATCTAATACTGTCGACCGTTTCGGCAGCTTTTGGATTAAGGCTTGCTTTCCAAATACATGTTCCGCGCCGTCCAGTCAACCATACAGCAATGGCATCGAGATTAGATATATTATAAGGAAGGAATTATTTCAAAGGTGACACCACGGCTTGGGCCAGAAGCAAGTGTTTGGCGATTCGACAAAATTTACCCGGGCTGAGGGTTGACACTGGCTTTTAGCCGTGATATTCTATCAAAGGTGCTTTGTGTACAGGTCTCTCTGATGAGACGTGCTGACTGACAGATCGCACACCTGATAAGGATGCAGTAATGCATTATTTTTTATCGCAAAAAAAGAACCACCTGGATGTGTGGAACTAGAAAGCGAATCAAGGAAGGAGGAGATTAGGGGATGCCTACAATTAACCAATTAGTACGGAAACCTCGTAAATCCAAGGTTGAAAAATCAAATTCACCTGCATTGAACAAAGGATATAACAGTTTCAAAAAGACTCAAACGAACGTGAACTCACCTCAAAAGCGTGGGGTTGCAACTCGTGTGGGGACAATGACACCGAAAAAACCAAACTCAGCTTTGCGTAAATTTGCTCGTGTTCGTTTGTCGAACTTGATCGAAGTAACAGCTTATATCCCAGGGATCGGCCACAACTTGCAAGAACACAGTGTTGTCTTGCTGCGCGGGGGCCGTGTAAAAGACTTGCCAGGGGTACGTTACCATATCGTTCGTGGTGCGTTGGATACTGCCGGTGTGAACGACCGTAAACAATCTCGTTCTAAATACGGTACAAAACGTCCTAAAGGATAAGAACACTAACAAACTAACATATCGTAAAGGAGGAGTTACGGATGCCTCGTAAAGGTCCTGTTGCAAAACGTGATGTTTTACCAGATCCTATTTATAACTCAAAATTAGTGACTCGCTTGATCAACCGTGTCATGGTTGACGGAAAACGCGGAATCGCTGCAAGCATCATCTATGATGCTTTTGAAAATATTAAAGAATCTACAGGGAATGATCCATTGGAAGTTTTCGAACAAGCAATGAAAAATATCATGCCTGTATTGGAAGTAAAAGCTCGCCGTGTCGGTGGGTCTAACTACCAAGTTCCAGTTGAAGTGCGCCCTGAACGTCGTACGACTTTGGGTCTGCGTTGGTTGGTGAACTATGCTCGTCTGCGTGGCGAACACACTATGGATCAACGTTTGGCTAAAGAAATCATGGATGCTGCCAACAACACTGGTGCCTCTGTGAAAAAACGCGAAGACACACACAAAATGGCGGAAGCCAACCGTGCATTCGCACACTATCGTTGGTAAGAGCTGCTGCAGTCATTTTGATGACTGTCTGGCAGTCTGCTGATCCGGATAGACCTACGACAGAGAGGAGTACAAAGCAGCATGGCTAGAGAATTTTCCTTAGAAAAAACTCGTAATATCGGTATCATGGCCCACGTCGATGCTGGTAAAACTACCACCACCGAACGTATCCTGTATTATACCGGTAAAATCCATAAAATCGGTGAAACCCACGAAGGTGCTTCACAGATGGACTGGATGGAACAAGAACAAGAACGTGGGATTACCATCACTTCTGCAGCAACAACTGCACAGTGGAAAGGCTACCGCGTAAACATCATCGACACACCAGGACACGTGGACTTCACAATCGAAGTACAACGTTCTCTGCGGGTGTTGGATGGTGCGGTTACGGTTTTGGACTCACAATCAGGGGTTGAACCTCAAACTGAAACAGTTTGGCGTCAGGCAACTGAATACCGTGTTCCTCGTATCGTATTCTGTAACAAGATGGATAAGATCGGTGCAGACTTCTTGTATTCAGTACAAACTTTGCACGACCGTTTGGGCGCTAATGCTCATCCGATCCAATTGCCGATCGGTGCGGAAGACGACTTCACCGGTATCATTGACTTGGTAACGATGAAAGCTGAAATCTACACCAACGACCTTGGTACAGAAATCCAAGAAACTGAAATTCCTGAAGATTATCAAGAACTCGCTGAAGAATGGCGTGACAAATTGGTAGAAGCAGTTGCTGAAACCGATGAAGACTTGATGATGAAATATCTGGAAGGCGAAGAAATCACTCAAGATGAGTTGAAAGCGGGTATCCGTCAAGCAACCATCAGCGTGGACTTCTTCCCAGTATTGGCTGGTTCAGCCTTCAAAAACAAAGGTGTTCAATTGATGTTGGATGCAGTCCTTGACTACCTGCCTTCACCATTGGATATCGAAGCAATCAAAGGGATCGACTCAAAAACCGACGAAGAAGTAACTCGTCCGGCTGATGATGAAGCACCATTTGCGTCTTTGGCCTTCAAAGTAATGACTGACCCGTTTGTTGGTCGTCTGACTTTCTTCCGTGTTTACTCCGGTGTCCTTGAAAGTGGTTCATACGTATTGAACGCTTCTAAAGACAAGAAGGAACGTATCGGTCGTATCCTGCAAATGCACGCCAACAGCCGTACTGAAATCGATAAGGTTTACTCCGGCGATATCGCTGCTGCTGTCGGTTTGAAAGACACGACTACCGGTGACACCTTGTGTGCACTGGAATCTCCGGTTATTTTGGAATCCATTGAATTCCCTGATCCGGTTATTCAAGTAGCCGTTGAACCAAAATCAAAAGCTGACCAAGATAAGATGGGTGTGGCACTGCAAAAACTTGCAGAAGAAGATCCGTCATTCCGTGTTGAAACCAACGTTGAAACTGGTGAAACAGTTATCTCCGGTATGGGTGAATTGCACTTGGATGTCCTGGTTGACCGTATGCGTCGTGAATTCAAAGTTGAAGCGAACGTTGGTGCGCCTCAAGTATCTTACCGTGAAACATTCCGTGCCCCTGTAACCCAAGCTGAAGGTAAATTTGTCCGTCAGTCCGGTGGTAAAGGTCAATACGGTCACGTTTGGGTGGAATTCACTCCGAACGAAGAAGGTAAAGGCTTCGAATTCGAAAACGCAATTGTCGGTGGTGTGGTTCCTCGTGAATACATCCCTGCGGTTGAAAAAGGTTTGGCAGAATCTATGGATAACGGTGTCTTGGCCGGCTATCCATTGGTAGATATCAAGGCAAAACTGTATGACGGTTCTTACCACGATGTCGATTCCAATGAAACTGCCTTCCGTGTTGCAGCTTCCATGGCTTTGAAAGCTGCTGCGAAAAAAGCCAATCCGGTAATCTTGGAACCAATGATGAAAGTGACTATCACTGTTCCGGAAGACTATCTTGGCGATATCATGGGCCATGTTACTGCTCGTCGCGGACGCGTCGAAGGTATGGAAGCTCACGGTAACTCACAGATCGTTAATGCGATCGTTCCATTGGCTGAAATGTTCGGTTACGCAACAACTTTGCGTTCTGCAACACAAGGTCGCGGTACCTTCATGATGGTCTTTGACCACTACGAAGATGTACCGAAATCTATCCAAGAAGAAATCATCAAGAAAAACGGCGGTAAAGCTGAATAATCTTGTGGCTTCTAAGGATGCTCCACACGGACTTCTGAAAAGGCTGGTTTTTTTCGGAGATTCGTGTAAAATAAACTCGATGATAAGGGCTGGGAGTCGTTTTGACGGCTTCCTACCTATCAAAAAATAAACTAAACTGAACTTTAGGAGGAACATTCTAAAATGGCTAAAGAAAAATTTGACCGTTCGAAACCACACGTAAACATTGGTACAATCGGACACGTTGACCATGGTAAAACAACTTTGACTGCTGCTATCACTACAGTTTTGTCTAAAAAAGGTTTGGCTCAAGCATCTGCTTACGACCAAATCGACGGCGCTCCTGAAGAACGTGAACGTGGGATCACTATCTCAACTGCTCACGTTGAATACGAAACAGAAGCTCGCCACTACGCTCACGTGGACTGCCCAGGACACGCGGACTACGTTAAAAACATGATCACTGGTGCTGCCCAAATGGACGGCGCGATCTTGGTAGTATCTGCTGCTGATGGTCCTATGCCTCAAACTCGTGAACACATCCTGTTGTCTCGTAACGTTGGTGTACCTTACATCGTCGTATTCTTGAACAAAATGGACATGGTTGACGACGAAGAATTGCTGGAATTGGTAGAAATGGAAGTTCGCGACTTGTTGAGCGAATACGACTTCCCAGGCGATGACACTCCAGTTGTTGCTGGTTCTGCTTTGAAAGCTTTGGAAGGCGATCCTGTCTACGAAGAAAAAATCTTGGAATTGATGGCTGCAGTTGACGAATACATCCCAACTCCGGTTCGTGATACTGACAAACCATTCATGATGCCAGTGGAAGACGTATTCTCAATCACAGGCCGTGGTACTGTTGCTACAGGTCGTGTTGAACGTGGACAAGTCCGCGTCGGTGATGAAGTAGAAATCGTTGGTATCGCTGAAGAAACTGCTAAAACTACTGTAACTGGTGTGGAAATGTTTCGTAAATTGTTGGATTACGCTGAAGCAGGCGACAACATCGGCGCATTGCTGCGTGGCGTGGCTCGTGAAGACATCCAACGTGGTCAAGTATTGGCTAAACCAGGTTCAATTACTCCACATACAAAATTCTCTGCAGAAGTTTACGTTTTGACTAAAGAAGAAGGTGGACGTCATACTCCTTTCTTCACTAACTACCGTCCTCAGTTCTACTTCCGTACAACTGACGTAACCGGTGTTGTTGAATTGCCAGAAGGTACTGAAATGGTAATGCCTGGCGATAACGTAACTATGCAAGTTGAATTGATCCACCCAATCGCGATCGAAGACGGTACTCGTTTCTCTATCCGTGAAGGCGGACGTACTGTTGGTTCAGGCGTTGTAACTACTATCCAAGCTTAATCTGCTTAAGGAAAGTTTGCCTGACGACAAAATAAAACAGCAGCTGCATTTGCGGCTGCTGTTTTTTACATAAAATGAAAAGGTAAGGAACCGTTCTGTTATCGACAGGAGTCATGAGAGAACGCGGAGGTTTCGGATCGAAAAGACAAGGCGGTATGTGCTATGCGGATCGTAATACTTGGGGCTGGAAAAGTGGGTGCGACTTTGACTGCTCAGTTGGTGGAAGAAGATCATGACCTGGTCATTATCGATCAACAAGAGGACAGAGTGGAGCGGTTGGTGGATCGCTTCGATGTGATGGGAATTACCGGTAACGGAGCGACCTTTGATGTCCTGGCGGCTGCTGAGATTGGTGAAACCGAGGTCTTTATTGCAGTGACTGAATCAGATGAACTGAATCTTTTGGCGGGGCTTTTGGCAAAACAACTGGGTGCCGCAAATTGTATCGTTCGTGTCAGAAATCCCGAATATCTTGAGCAGCGGGATTTCATGCGGGAGACAATGGGACTGTCTATGATTGTTAACCCGGAACTGGAAGCGGCCCATGCGATTCGCCGCATGATTCTTTTTCCGGCAGCAGTCAAAGTTGAGACGTTTGCCAATGGCAGGATTGAGTTGGCGGGCTTTCGTTTGACAAAAAACAGTCGCTTGAAGGGTGTCCGGTTGCGGGATCTGACAAAAATTTCTCGAGCCAAGGTACTGTTGTGTGCAGTGAAACGGGGCGAGACAGTTTTTATTCCTGACGGGGAGACCATTCTGGCAGAAGAGGACCGCATCTATGTGATCGGGCAGCACGATAAACTGGTGAAATTCTGCCAGGATATCCGTCTTTTTGAACAGAAGCTCCGGCGGGTAATGATCGTTGGCGGCGGCAGGATTGCTTTTTATCTTGCCGGCCAGTTGGCTGATCTGGGGTTGCGGGTCAAAATAATCGAACATCAGATGGAACGGGCGCAAGAGCTTTCCCGAAAGTTTCCCCATCTAACCGTGATCCAGTCAGATGGCAGTGATGAGGTAATTTTGGAAGAAGAAGGCTTATCGGAAACCGATGCTTTTGTTGCTCTCACCGGTCTGGACGAAGAAAATATCATGATGGCGCTGTACGCAAAGCAACAACAGGTGAAAAAGACGATTTCGAAAGTCACTCGGATGGATTTTGCCACGGTACTGGATCAATTGGCGATCGACAGTGTTGTCTCCCCGAAACGGATCGTTGCAGATCAGATCCTCAGTTACATTCGGGCAAAAAATAATAAAGACGAAGCGACCGGTGTTCAACGGTTATATAAATTGGTGGATGATCAAATCGAGGCTTTGGAATTTATCGCAACGAACAAATTCGGCTTTTTGGAGCTCCCTCTAAAGCAGCTGGCAACCAAAGAAAATCTGCTGATTGCGGCGATCTTGCGGGGGAAACGGACGATTGTTCCCGGTGGGGAGACTGTAATCAAAAACGGTGATCATGTAATCATCATTGCCAAGAACCATAAAATACAAGCATTGGAAGATATTATCAAAAGGTAACTAAATCGATGAATAAAAAAATGATTGTGTACATTATCGGAAAATTATTGCAGGTGGAAGGGCTGCTGCTTTTGCTGCCGACGATTGTCGGGATTTTTTATCGGGAAAACGTGGCCGCAATCTATGCAGCTGTAGCAGCCGGGTTACTGCTTTTGGGAACGCTTGCCGGGCGAAAAGCGCCGGATGACCGCCGCTTTTTTGTAAAGGAAGGGTTGTTTATTGTCGGGATCAGTTGGTTTTTGTTGTCGCTGTTTGGCAGTTTGCCCTTGTGTTTTTCCGGTGAGATCCCGTCTTATGTCGATGCCTTTTTTGAGACAGTCTCCGGATTCACCACTACTGGTGCAACGATTTTGACAGATATCGACAGCCTCAGCCGTGCCAGCTTGTTTTGGCGCAGCTTTACACATTGGGTCGGGGGCATGGGGATTTTAGTATTCACCGTGGCTTTCATGCCGGTGGCTTCCGGGCGCACGATGCACATTCTGAAGGCGGAAATGCCGGGGCCCACCGTAGGCAAACTGGTAGCGAAAACCCGTATCTCGGCGCGGATCTTGTATCTGCTTTACGGTGTACTTTCTCTGGCAGAGGTGGTCCTGCTGCTTTTTGGCGGCATGCCCTTGTTTGACAGCCTGCTGAATACGTTCGCGACGGCGGGGACCGGCGGCTTCACCATGTCAAATGCCGGAATCATCGGTTACCACAGCTCTTATATCGAAGCAATCTTAACGATTTTTATGATCTTGTTCGGAATCAATTTCAATATTTTATATTTTTTGCTGGTGCGAAAGATGGCTTCGGTTTTAAGAAACGAAGAGCTGTGCTGGTATTTGGGGATCATCGCGGCAGCGGTCCTGCTGGTGACTTGGAATATCGCCGGTATGTATGATACGGTAGCCACAGCTTTTCGTTATGCGGTCTTTCAGGTTGCCTCCATCATCACCACTACCGGTTTTGTGACGGCTGATTATGATCAATGGCCGATGTTTTCGCAAAATATTCTGTTGTTATTGATGTTTATCGGAGCCAGCTCAGGGTCGACCGGTGGCGGGATCAAAGTTTCCCGCGTGGTGATGGTCATTAAAAGCGGTATCAAGGAAATCAAGCGGATGCTGCATCCTCACGGAATCGTGACAGTGGATTTTGAAGGGACTGCTGTTTCTGCCCGGACTCTGAACAATGTCCACAGCTATCTGGTGCTGTATGCGGTCGTTTTTGGGACGGCGTTGATGATCGTTTCATTGGAAAATCTGGATTTTCATACGACTTTTTCTGCGGTCGCAACTACCATCAACAATGTTGGACCGGGCTTCAACAAAGTCGGGGCAATGCAGAATTTCAGCGGATTGACGGACTTGTCGAAAGTGACCTTGTCAGTTACGATGCTGACGGGACGTTTAGAAATTTTTCCGGTTCTGCTGCTTTTTTCCAAGTATTTTTGGCGGGAGTAGGACCAACTGGCGGTGCCTCTGCGCAGCGCTGCACGGATCGTTCTGCCGGGCAGCTGGCGCATCATTTGGACCTCTTTTGCAGGTGGGAAGTTTTTCAGCAAAATCTTTAACCGGATCCCTGCAGACAGTGATTGCAGGTATTTGCAGCCATCCCCTAATCAGCGGTTACAGTCTCGGCAATAAACGGAACCCAAAAAGCAGGATCTGCCAGTTTGTACGACTGACAGGTCCTGCTTTTTGCTGCTGTTTTTAGAACATCTCCGAAAATTCCTGAAGCAGCTGCCGCACCACGTAGGCTGCACTTTACAGATTTCGGCGGGGAAGTCTCGGATCCCGCTGGCCGGGAACGGTAACGTTTAGCCTGCGAACCGGCTTTGCAGCTTCGAAGGAAGTTCTTTATTTTCTAGTCTGGAACAGTTGTTTCCGGCTGCCTCTGAAAAGAAAATGACGGATAGTCGGTTTCTGTCGGAGATAAAACTATTTCAAGAGACCGTGAGATTTTAAATAGTCATCAACCTTTTGACTGGCTGGTCGGCTGAAGACATCGGCGAATTTTTGCGTCCAATCTTTGGTTTCCCGCAGTTCTCCGAATTTTTTCATTGTGGCGTCATAGTCTTCAATCTGGGAGTAGTCGTAATCCTGATACGTATCGAAATGGACGACGGCTGCTTGGGGCAGTCGCGGTTTGACCGCCATTGGGACAGTTGGTTTACCGATGCTCAAACCGGCGACCGGGAAGACGTAATCCGGCAGCTGCAGAAGTTCGGCCACTTCGTCAATGTTGTTGCGGATGCTGCCGACGACGACGCTGCCCAGGCCCAATGCTTCGACAGCGTTGACGGCATTTTGCAGTGCAAAGGCTGCATCTGCCACCGCCACCAGTAAAGGATCGACACTTTGGCCGACATTGTAGTCGGTTTTTTTGTATTCGGCCACTTTTTGCGTGCGTTTCAGATCGGCGAGAAACACCAGGAAGACGGAGCTGTGGCGCATATGGGGATTGCCGGGATTCCAAGCGACCAGCTGCTCTCTGATCTGCGGATCTTTGATCACCAGGATTGAGTACAGCTGGCCGTTCATCCAGGTGGGTGCTTGGCGGGCACTGTCCAGGATCTGTTGCAGCTCCTGATCGGAAAGCTGATAGTCTTCGTCGAATTGGCGATAGGTGCGGTGGTTTTTCATTAAGCTGATTGTTTCGTCAGGCATAGGAGTCACTCCTTTTGTTTTAGTTTTTCCGTGACAGCGGCAAAGCGACGGGTGAATTCCGCCAGCTGATCGGCCGTCATGCGGGTATAGTTGACTCTCACAGACATTGTATCATTACTGAAGAGAAACGAGGGCGCCACCAGCAGCTTTTCCTCTAAAAAGAGCGTCCAGTCACGGCGGCTCAGAGGCTGGTGACGCCAAGTAAGCCAGGTGTAAAGACCGCCTTTAATCTGGCGCAGCTGCCAATTTGGGGCGGCAAATGCCAGCTGCTTGGAAAAAACGGCTGCCCGCTGCTGTAATTGAGTCATCAGGCGGGTGTGATTGCCTTGGTAGTCCGCAGAATGCAGAGCGCTGTCTGCCAGCAGCTGCGGAAAGATATTGGTTTCGGCATCCATGCGTTGTTTGGCGGCTGCCAGATTGGTGATCAAATGCTGGGGACCCAAAAGCCAGCCGATTTTGATCGACGGCCCGAAGATCTTGGAAAGTGAACCCAGATAGATGACCTGATCCGGTGCCAGTGCCTTCAGCTTCGGTAATGGCGCAGCGAAATCCAATTCACCGAAGACGTCATCTTCAATGATGGGAATGTAGTGTTTGCGGCAGACGTCAATTACGGCCTGACGCCGGACCAGGCTCATCAGACGACCGGTAGGATTCTGAAACGTCGGGTTGAGGTACAAAAAGCGGATCTTCTTTTGAATGATGCAGCTCTCCAAGGCTTCCGGCAAAATCCCTTCTTCGTCGCAGCGTATTCCTTCCAAGTGGATACCCAGCGGCTGGAACAAAGGCAGTGCAAACAAAAAGGACGGCTCCTCAGTAGCGATGGTCTCGCCCGGGGTCAACAGAGTTTGCAGGATCAGTGAAATCCCTTGAGAGGACCCGGATGTGATGAGCAGGTCTTGCCCGGCAAGGTCAATCCGGTAATTGTCCTGCAAGCGAGCGAGTATAATCTCTTTAAGCGGCGCGTAGCCGGTGGGACCGGTACGGCGCTCAGCATTTAGGATATTCTCCCAGCGCATCGCAGGAAAGCGGAAGTCGGGAATCAGTGAGGCCGGCAGCTCGCCGGTATACAAATCCAGGGCATCCGGGTCCGCTTTCAAAAGGTTCACCTCTGTCAGAAAGGGATCTGGTGTAAAAGGGGTCTGCCGCAACAGCTGCTGCCACTGGTAATGGGGCGTTTGGCGGCTGCCCCAGCGGCCTTTGGCGACTGCCGTTCCGCTGCCCTGGCGGCGGGTGATCCAGCCAAGGCTTACCAACTCCTCCAGCGCGTGATTGACTGTTGAACGGTTGACGCCGTACAATTCCGCCAATTTCCGTTCCGGCGGCAGCTTGTCCCCGGGGCTGAGCTGTCCTTCCTGGATGTAACGGATGATCTGGCCGATGATCTGTTGAAACAGGGGTGCTTTATCGCTGCGGTCCAATTGCCACATAGGGAAACCTCCTTGGGGTCTGTTTGAAGACGGCGATGAGAGCGAAAGCTGCGTCTTGCCGGCGTTGCCATTATTTTTTAAAGTCGTCAGAAAATTTAATTGGTTGGTTTCAAAATAAACCAATTGGTTGTTTTCGTCAAGTCTTTAGTGGACTATACTCGTAGAAGAACGAAGCGGGTCGGCTTTTGGAGCAGACCTGCGATCGAAAAAGACAGGGGTGTGGGTGATGAAGAAAGTATTGACCATCGCAGGCTCCGACTCGACCGGCGGTGCCGGTCTGCAGGCGGATTTGAAAACATTTGAGGAATACGGTGTCTTCGGATTTTCCAGTTTGACTTCGGTAGTGACGATGGACCCTGGTTCCGGCTGGTCCCATGAAGTGACGGAAATACCGGTGGCGCTGTTGGAAAAGCAGCTGATCTCGGTGTTTGCCGGTGGTCCTGTATCGGCTTTGAAGACGGGCATGATGGGAAATGAAGCCAATATCGCCCTCGCCAGCGAATACATCGGTAAATATCCTGAAACCAAGGTAGTGATCGATCCGGTGATCGCTTGTAAAGGGACAGCGCAGATTCTGCAGCCGAAAAGTGTTGCTGCTATTAAAGAATACTTGCTGCCGCTGGCTTTGGTAACGACACCGAATCTGGTGGAGGCCGGGATCCTTTCAGAGTTGGGCGATCTGACATCGATAGAAGATATGAAAAAAGCAGCCCATAATATTCATCTGCAGGGGGCCAAAAATGTTGTCGTCAAAGGCGGTCACCGGTTGGGCTCTGAAAAGGCGGTAGATTTGTTGTATGACGGGCAGGAGTTTATCTTGTTGGAAAACGAGCTTTACCAAACCGATCGCAACCACGGCGCCGGCTGCACCTTTGCTGCGGCAATCACCGCAGGATTGGCCAAAGGATTGTCGGCAGCTGCCGCTGTAAAACTGGCTAAAGCGTTTGTTGCGGCTGCCATCAAGCGCGGTGTAGAAGTCAATCCGTATGTCGGCCACGTCTGGCATGGTGCTTACAATGCGGCCGAACACCGCATCACGCCGGAATAAAAGGTATTTGCTGTTCCGAGTTTGACTCGGATAGCTGCAATCATACATTTGAAGTGGGTGTTCGGCTGGTTACCGAAAATGCGGCTTCATCATTTTGTGAGTGGGTATATATTATAGAAGGAAGTGTAAAAATGAAAAAAGAAATCAGTATCCAAAGTATCGTATTGGTGGCGTTGTTCACTGCGTTGACAGTGATCGGCACCACGATCAAGATTCCGTTGCCGACGGGAGCCTTCGTGCATTTGGGGAATGCCGTGTTGTTACTGTCCGTTTTGCTGCTCGGTTATTTCAAAGGGTCGCTGGCAGGCGGCTTGGGCTTTTTCATCTTTGACATCATGAACGGCTATGCGACCGAAGCGCCTTACTTTATTTTGGAAAGTTTCATCGTGGGTGCGGCTGCTTATGGGGCTTTTTACTTCTTCAAAAAGAAGCCGACGCATATTTGGCAGGTGATTGTTATCGGTATTTGTACAGGAGTCGCCAAGATCATCATGACTCAGATCAAAAACACGGTGATGAACCTGATCGCCGGTGCCAGCTTTGGTCCGGCTTTTGCCGGAGCATTTGCCAAGCTGCCGGCAACGCTGATCAATGTCAGCTTGACAGTGCTTATTGTCGCGCTGGTGTACTTCCCGTTGAAAGCAGCGATGCACCGGACCTTCCGGCGGGAATTTGTCTAAGAAACAGAAAAGAAAATCGGAATGTGTCTGAAAACGCCGAGGGAATCCAGATTTTTGCGATTTTTGCGGACCTGCCGAAATTAAGGCGTGAGGCGCGGCTGATATGACAAAGTTGCGTATTTGCGACGCAGATTGCGGTGAAAAGAACCAAAATATCTGCCGCTGGAGTTTTCAGATGCACCATCTATGCCCGAATCCTAAGAGCGGAATCTGCTTAAGGGATTGGGGCATTTTTGTGCCTACTGCTGAAAGTATAGTAAACTGTAAGAAGATACAGCGCAAAGGAGTGACGGAAATTTGGAGATCTTACGGGATAGGGAACTGGCGGTGCGCCCCGCGACTGAGGCAGACAGCTATCTGCTGGCGAATTGGTGGAATGACGGAGCAGTGATGGCTCACGCCGGCTTTGTCGACGGTGTGAACACAACAATTGCCGAAGTCGCAGGCAAGTTGGCAAAAGACAGCGATGAAACCGGTCGGCGTCTGATCCTGCTGCGAGAAGGTGAAGCAATCGGTGAGATGAATTATCGGATAATTGCTCCTCGCACAGCAGAAATCGGTATCAATATTTGCCGCAGCGATCGGCAGGAAAAAGGCTATGGACGCCGGTTTCTGACGTTATTGATTGATCACCTCTTTATTGTGGGCAACCAGCTGATTCAGTTGGACACGATGATAGAGAATGAACGGGCGCAACATGTCTATGAAAGTATCGGCTTTCGCAAGACGGCGATCCGGGACAACTGTTGGCAGGATCCTGCCGGGCGCTGGCGTACGGCGGTCGCCTATGAACTATCTGAGGCGGACTGGCAAAGTCGAAAAGAAAACA
Organism: Enterococcaceae bacterium OF42-14pH9A; assembly: GCA_027692465.1. GTDB lineage: Bacteria > Bacillota > Bacilli > Lactobacillales > Enterococcaceae > Enterococcus_C. Next base: position 1,072,307 of record JAQEYU010000001.1, read on the forward strand.
GGAAAATGTAACGACGTCCGGGAGCGATACCGGCGGCTTTCCTGAAAATGAACAGTGACAGTTGACCGACTCTAAAAAATCCGCAGCGGTGTTTGCGGATTTTTTCTGTTCTTAAAGGAAAGTTTACCTGTCGCATCATGAAACCGATTACTCTGAAAACTCCCGGAAAAGCTTGTAAAACCAGCAAAAAATGCTTGCCATCAAGGTTGGGATGTACTATAATCAGAAAGGTGCTGTTTACGGAAATGTGAAAAGCACTGGTGGGATAAGGTTTTATTCTGCCGGCTGTGAAATGAGAGGTTGCGACACGCCCGGACGCTTTGCCACGGAAAGGCGCGACGGAAATTTTCATGGAGCCATGTCTACTTTTAAAATAGGCGAAGGAGGGAAAATAATGGCAAAACAAAAAATTCGTATCCGATTAAAAGCGTATGAACATCGTATTCTGGATCAATCCGCGGACAAGATCGTTGAAACGGCAAAGAGAACTGGGGCTTCTGTGTCAGGTCCGATTCCGTTGCCAACTGAACGCAGCTTGTACACTGTTATCCGCGCGACTCACAAATACAAAGATTCACGCGAACAATTCGAAATGCGTACTCACAAACGTCTGATCGACATTGTGAATCCTACACCAAAAACAGTTGATGCTTTGATGAAGCTTGACTTGCCAAGCGGTGTAAACATTGAAATCAAATTATAATCATTAAAACAAAGATGGAGGTGTAATCATGACCAAAGGAATCTTAGGGAAAAAAGTGGGAATGACTCAAATCTTCACCGAATCTGGCGAATTGATCCCGGTGACTGTTGTTGAAGCTACGCCAAACGTAGTGCTGCAAGTAAAAACTGTAGCAAACGACGGTTACGAAGCGGTCCAAGTCGGTTACCAAGATATGCGTGAAGTTTTGTCTAACAAACCTGCGAAAGGTCATGTTGCAAAAGCAAACACGGCTCCTAAGCGCTTCATTCGCGAATTCAAGAATGTAGAGCTTGAGGGCTTGGAAGTCGGTTCAGAAATCAAAGTTGACACATTCGCTGCAGGCGATATTGTCGACGTTACGGGTACTTCGAAGGGTAAAGGGTTCCAAGGCGTTATCAAACGTCACGGACAAAGCCGCGGCCCAATGGCACACGGTTCTCGTTACCACCGTCGTCCTGGTTCAATGGGTCCAGTAGCACCTAACCGGGTCTTCAAAAATAAACACTTGGCTGGTCGTATGGGCGGCAACCGCGTAACGATGCAAAATCTTGAAATCGTACGTGTTGATGCTGAACGTAATGTTATCTTGATCAAAGGTAACGTACCAGGCGCGAAAAAATCATTGATTACGATCAAATCTGCTGTTAAAGCAAAATAATCGCGAGAGGGAAGGAGGAACTAAGGAATGCCAAACGTAGCATTATTCAAACAAGATGGTAGCCAAAATGGCGAAATCACATTGAACGAAGAAATTTTCGGTATTGAACCAAATGAATCAGTTGTCTATGATGCAATCATCATGCAACGGGCTTCATTGCGTCAAGGTACGCACGCTGTGAAAAACCGCAGTGCAGTACGTGGCGGTGGCCGTAAACCATGGCGTCAAAAAGGTACTGGTCGTGCCCGTCAAGGTTCAATCCGTTCACCACAATGGCGCGGAGGTGGCGTTGTCTTCGGACCAACTCCACGTTCTTACAGCTACAAGCTGCCTAAGAAAGTCCGTCGCTTAGCAATGAAATCTGTATTGTCTGAAAAAGTTGCTTCAAACAACTTGGTAGCTGTTGATGCTTTGAGCTTCGACGCACCGAAGACAAAAGAATTCAAACAAGTGCTTGCTAACTTGGATATCGATGCCAAAGTATTGGTAGTTGTAGAAGCCGGCAACGACTTTGCAGCTTTGTCTGCCCGCAACCTGCCAAACGTTTCCGTAGTTACTGCTGACAACATCAGCGTATTGGACGTCGTTTCCGCAACTAAAGTGTTAGCAACTCAAACTGCTCTTACTCAGATCGAGGAGGTGCTTGCATAATGAACTTACTAGACGTTATCAAACGCCCAGTGATCACTGAAAAATCCATGCTTGCTATGGACGAAAAGAAATATACTTTCGAAGTGGACACCAAAGCGAACAAAACATTGGTAAAACAAGCTGTTGAAGCAGCTTTTGATGGTGTGAAGGTAGCAAACGTGAACATCATCAACGTGCGTCCAAAATTCAAACGCATGGGCAAATATGCAGGATATACAAAAAAACGTCGCAAAGCTGTTGTGACGTTGACTGAAGGCTCTAAAGAAATCCAACTGTTCGACGCTGCTGAATAAGCAGTTGTTTGAAACAATACCATAGGAGGGAAAAAGACGTGGCGATTAAAAAGTACAAACCTACCTCAAATGGTCGTCGTAACATGACAAGCTCTGACTTCGCTGAAATTACTACTTCAACGCCAGAGAAAACATTGTTGGCACCATTGAAAAACAACGCCGGTCGTAACAACAACGGACGCATCACTGTTCGTCATCAAGGTGGCGGTCACAAACGTCAATACCGTTTGATCGACTTCAAACGTAATAAAGACAACGTTGTAGCGGTAGTCAAAACTATCGAATACGATCCAAACCGTTCAGCTAACATCGCGTTATTACATTATACTGACGGGGTTAAAGCTTATATCTTGGCTCCTAAAGGCTTGGAAGTCGGCATGACTGTCGTTTCCGGTCCGGAAGCTGATATCAAAGTGGGGAACGCATTGCCGTTGGAAAACATTCCAGTAGGTACTGTAATCCACAACATCGAAATGAAACCTGGTAAAGGCGGACAATTGATCCGTTCAGCCGGTACTTCTGCTCAAGTATTGGGTAAAGAAGGTAAATACGTATTGATCCGTTTGAACTCCGGTGAAGTACGGATGATCTTGGCAACTTGCCGTGCAACAGTTGGTGCTGTCGGTAACGAACAACACGAACTGATCAACATTGGTAAAGCCGGCCGTTCTCGTTGGATGCGCAAACGTCCTACTGTCCGCGGTAGCGTAATGAACCCTAACGATCACCCACACGGTGGTGGTGAAGGTAAAGCGCCAATCGGTCGTAAAGCTCCTGTATCTCCATGGGGTCAACCTGCATTGGGTTACAAGACGCGTAACAAGAAAGCCAAATCTGACAAACTTATTGTTCGTCGTAAAACTAAATAATTTCATTGACCATGTGTCAACATTTTGTAAAGGAGGTTCACCATGGGTCGTAGTTTGAAGAAGGGACCTTTCATTGACGAGCACTTGATGAAAAAGGTCGAAGCACAACAAGGCGCAGAAAAGAAAAAAGTGATCAAAACTTGGTCACGTCGTTCCACGATTTTCCCGAATTTCATCGGCTTTACTATCGCTGTCTATGATGGACGTAAACATGTTCCTGTTTACATCCAAGAAGACATGGTAGGACATAAATTAGGTGAATTCGCACCAACAAGAACTTACCGTGGGCACGCTGCCGACGATAAGAAAACAAGACGCTAATCTTGAGAGGAGGATTTTACAATGGCTGAACAAATCACATCAGCAAAAGCAACTGCCAAAACAGTTCGCGTGTCTCCTCGCAAATCTCGTCTAGTGATCGATTTGATCCGAGGAAAAAGCGTTGCTGACGCAATTGCAATCTTGAAATTCACACCAAATAAAGCTGCCGGAATCATCGAAAAAGTTTTGATGTCAGCAGTAGCGAATGCAGAAAACAATTTTGACTTAGATGTTGAAAACCTGTTCGTTTCTGAAGCCTTCATCAACGAAGGTCCTACTATGAAACGTTTCCGTCCACGGGCGAAAGGGTCAGCTTCACCAATCAACAAACGTACAAGTCACATTACTGTAGTCGTATCAGAAAAATAAGGAGGGACAATCAGTGGGTCAAAAAGTAAATCCTATTGGAATGCGTGTAGGCATCATCCGCGACTGGGATGCAAAGTGGTATGCTGAAAAAGAATATGCCGACTTCCTGCACGAAGATTTGAGAATCCGTAAATTTATCGCGACTAAACTTGCTGATGCTGCTGTGTCTAAAGTTGAGATCGAACGTGCGGCTAACCGCGTGAACGTTTCAATCCACACAGCTAAGCCTGGCATGGTCATCGGTAAAGGCGGATCTGAAGTCGAAAACCTGAGAAAAGAATTGAACAACCTGACCGGTAAACGTGTCCACATCAACATCGTGGAAATCAAAAAACCGGATCTGGATGCTAAATTAGTAGGCGAAGGGATCGCACGTCAGCTGGAAGGCCGTGTTGCTTTCCGTCGTGCCCAAAAACAAGCGATCCAACGCACAATGCGTTCCGGCGCTAAAGGAATCAAAACAATGGTATCCGGCCGTTTGAACGGTGCTGATATCGCGCGTTCTGAAGGCTATTCAGAAGGCACTGTTCCTCTTCATACTTTGCGTGCCGACATCGACTACGCATGGGAAGAAGCAAACACTACCTACGGAAAATTGGGAGTGAAAGTGTGGATCTATCGCGGCGAAGTATTGCCTGTGAAGAAGAACGCTCAAAACACTGAGAAAGGAGGGAAATAAACATGTTAGTACCTAAACGTGTTAAACACCGTCGTGAGTTCCGCGGAAAAATGCGCGGCGAAGCCAAAGGCGGTAAAGAAATCGCATTTGGTGAATTCGGTTTGCAAGCTGTTGAATCTCATTGGATCACCAACCGCCAAATCGAAGCATCTCGTATCGCCATGACTCGTTACATGAAACGTGGCGGGAAAGTATGGATCAAAATTTTCCCTCACAAATCATACACATCTAAAGCCATCGGCGTACGTATGGGTAAAGGTAAAGGGGCTCCTGAAGGTTGGGTTTCTCCAGTTAAACGCGGCAAGATCATGTTTGAAATCGCCGGCGTACCTGAAGACGTGGCTCGCGAAGCACTGCGTCTTGCCTCTCATAAATTACCCATGAAAACTAAAATCGTGAAACGCGAAGAAATGGGTGGTGAATCGAATGAAGGTTAAAGATATCCGAGAATTAACCACTGCCGAAATGCTTGATCAAGAAAAGCAATTGAAGGAAGAATTGTTCAACTTGCGATTCCAACTTGCAACCGGTCAATTAGAAAACACTGCACGTATCAAAGAAGTACGTAAATCGATTGCACGCATCAAAACTGTGCTGCGTGAACAAGCGAACTAATATTGGAAGGAGGCCATTAAGCGTATGACTGAAGAAAGAAATCAACGCAAAGTTTACCAAGGACGCGTGGTATCTGACAAAATGGACAAAACCATCTCTGTAGTGGTTGAAACCAAAAAGAATCACCCGATCTACGGCAAACGCATGAACTACTCTAAGAAATACAAAGCCCACGATGAAAACAACGAAGCAAAAGTTGGCGATATCGTGCGCATTATGGAAACTCGTCCATTATCAGCTACTAAACGTTTCCGCTTGCTGGAAATCGTTGAAAAAGCAGTGATTATCTAATCACACGAGGTTTTCCTATATAGATTGGTACTGAAAATCTGAAAGGAGGATACACATCGTGATCCAACAAGAAAGCCGCTTAAAAGTTGCTGACAACTCAGGCGCCCGCGAAATCTTGACGATCAAAGTCCTTGGCGGCTCTGGCCGTAAGACTGCGAACATCGGTGATGTGATCGTTGCTTCGGTTAAACAAGCAACGCCAGGTGGGGTTGTCAAAAAAGGTGACGTCGTGAAAGCCGTTATCGTTCGTACAAAAACAGGAGCTCGTCGCGCTGACGGTTCATATATCAAATTCGATGAAAATGCTGCGGTAATTATCCGTGATGATAAGAGCCCTCGTGGTACTCGTATCTTTGGCCCAGTTGCCCGTGAGTTGCGTGAAAACAACTTCATGAAGATCGTTTCCCTGGCACCGGAAGTACTGTAACAGCCACTTATTCCCAAAGGAGGTGCGAAACAGAAATGTTTGTTAAAAAAGGCGATAAAGTTAAAGTTATCACTGGTAAAGACAAAAACAAGGAAGGCGTCGTATTAGAAGCTTTCCCTAAAAAAGACAAAGTGATCGTCGAAGGTGTCAACGTTGTGAAGAAACACCAAAAACCTTCACAGGCTGCTCCTCAAGGCGGGATCCTTGAAATCGAAGCACCGATTCATGTTTCCAACGTGATGGTGATCGATCCTTCAAACGGTCAAGCTACCCGTGTCGGTTACAAAGAAGTTGACGGCAAGAAAGTCCGCGTTTCTAAAAAAACCGGCGAAGTTCTGGATAAATAATCAGCTAGGAAAGGAGGAGCAAACGAATGAACCGCCTGAAAGAAAAATACTCTAAAGAAGTTGTTCCAGCTTTAATGGAAAAATTCAACTATTCTTCTATTATGCAAGCACCGAAAGTTGACAAGATCGTAATCAACATGGGTGTGGGTGATGCAGTATCCAATGCCAAAAACTTGGATAAAGCAGTTGAAGAATTGGCTTTGATTTCTGGTCAAAAACCATTGATCACAAAAGCTAAAAAATCTATCGCAGGTTTCCGTCTGCGTGAAGGAATGCCTATCGGTGCCAAAGTTACTTTGCGTGGCGACCGCATGTACGAATTCCTTGATAAATTGGTCAGTGTTTCACTGCCTCGTGTCCGTGACTTCCACGGTGTCAGCAAAAAGGCTTTTGACGGTCGCGGCAACTACACTTTGGGTATCAAAGAACAATTGATCTTCCCTGAAGTCGATTATGATTTGGTAGACAAAGTCCGCGGGATGGATATCGTAATTGTGACAACTGCACAAACAGACGAAGAATCCCGTGAATTGTTGACTCAACTCGGCATGCCATTTGCAAAATAATAAAAGGAGGCGAACTACGTGGCTAAAAAATCAATGATTGCTAAAAACAAACGCCCTGCTAAGTTCTCAACTCAAGCATACACTCGTTGCGAACGTTGCGGACGTCCACATTCAGTTTATCGTAAATTTCACCTTTGCCGTATTTGCTTCCGCGAACTTGCCTATAAAGGTCAAATTCCCGGCGTGAAGAAAGCTAGCTGGTAAAACAGAAAACTCGCATAAAGGAGGTAAATCATCCAATGGTCATGACAGATCCAATCGCAGACTTTCTGACGCGTATTCGTAACGCCAACATGGTGAAACACGAATCCCTGGAAGTGCCTGCATCAAAAATCAAACGTGACATCGCTGAAATCCTGAAAAAAGAAGGATTTGTTCGCGATGTTGAGTATATCGAAGATGACAAACAAGGCGTGATCCGCGTTTTCCTGAAATACGGGAAAAACGGCGAACGCGTCATCACCAACTTGAAACGTATCTCCAAACCAGGCTTGCGGGCTTATGTCAAAGCTGACGAAGTGCCAAAAGTATTGAACGGTTTGGGTATCGCGATCTTGTCTACTTCTGAAGGTGTTATCACTGATAAAGAAGCTCGGGCGAAAAATATCGGCGGCGAAGTTGTCGCTTACGTATGGTAATCCAATAATTACACAAGGAGGTGTCTTCAAGTGAGTCGTATCGGTAATAAAATCGTTGTGCTTCCTGCTGGCGTCGAAGTCAAGCAAGACGGCAACAACATCACTGTCAAAGGTCCTAAAGGTGAATTGACTCGTCCTTTCTCTTCTGATATCAAAATGAATATCGAAGGAAACGAAGTAACATTCACTCGTCCTAACGACAGCAAAGAAATGAAAACAATCCACGGAACAACTCGTGCCAACTTCAACAACATGGTCGTAGGTGTTTCCGAAGGTTTCCAAAAAGCATTGGAACTCCAAGGTGTCGGTTATCGTGCTCAATTGCAAGGTAAAAAACTTGTATTGGCAGTCGGTTACTCTCATCCGGTAGAAATCGATGCACCGGCCGGGATCGATATCGAAGTACCTAACAATACTTCAATCATCGTGAAAGGGATCAACAAAGAAGTTGTCGGCGAATTGGCTGCCAACATCCGTGGCGTTCGTCCGCCAGAACCTTACAAAGGCAAAGGGATCCGCTATGTTGGCGAATTCGTGCGTCGTAAAGAAGGTAAAACCGGTAAATAATCGTTTGCATAAAAGTCCGATTGCGTTTGAGGGCCGTTTGGTCGCAGACGGGGACTTTTGTTGTGAGCGTATCGCGGCTTAGGCCAGCAAATACAAAGAGGTGACAATTGTGATTACAAAACCAGATAAAAACAAAACACGTCAAAAGCGCCATAGTCGTGTACGTAACAAAATCTCTGGTACTGCTGAGTGCCCACGCTTGAACGTTTTCCGTTCTAACAAAAACATCTACGCGCAAGTAATTGATGACGTAGCGGGTGTGACGCTAGCAAGTGCCTCTACCTTGGATAAAGAAATTTCAGGTAGCACAAAAACCGAACAAGCACAAGCTGTCGGGAAATTAGTTGCAGAACGTGCTGCAGCCAAAAATGTTAAAGTCGTTGTCTTTGACCGTGGTGGGTACCTTTACCATGGCCGTGTGCAAGCTTTGGCTGAAGCTGCACGCGAAAATGGACTTGAATTTTAAGAGAAGGAGGAACACCATTCATGACTTACATTGATCCAAAGCATTTGGAATTGGAAGATCGCGTTGTTGCCATCAACCGCGTTACTAAAGTAGTTAAAGGTGGACGTCGTCTGCGTTTTGCGGCTCTGGTAGTCGTTGGTGACAAAAACGGTCATGTGGGCTTTGGTACCGGTAAAGCACAAGAAGTACCAGAAGCAATCCGCAAAGCTATCGAAGCTGCGAAGAAAAACCTGGTCGAAGTGCCAATGGTCGGTTCTACTATCCCTCACGAAGTCATCGGCGTATTCGGCGGCGGTCGCATCTTGATGAAACCAGCAGTAGAAGGTTCCGGAGTTGCAGCCGGCGGACCAGTTCGTGCGGTCTTGGAATTGGCCGGTGTCGTGGATATCACATCCAAATCACTTGGTTCCAACACCCCAATCAACGTAGTACGTGCCACTGTTGAAGGTTTGAAACAATTGAAACGGGCTGAAGAAGTTGCAGAACTTCGCGGCAAATCCGTTGAAGAATTGATCGGATAAGGAGGACAAGCATAATGGCTGAATTGAAAATCACTTTGAAGCGCAGCATTATCGGTCGTCCTCAAAACCAACGGGACACCGCTAAAGCATTGGGCTTGAACAAAATCAACGCTACTGTAGTGAAACCTGCCAATGAAGCAATCAAAGGCATGGTCAACACTATTTCCCACTTGGTAGAAGTCGAAGAAGTTTGATTCTTTGCTTCCCGCTATTTTGATTAAGGAGGTGCCAACCTATGAAACTTCATGAATTGAAACCTGCAGAAGGTTCTCGTCAAGTACGTAATCGTGTCGGTCGCGGAACTTCATCCGGTAACGGTAAAACTTCCGGCCGCGGACAAAAAGGTCAAAAATCCCGTTCAGGCGGTGGTGTACGTTTAGGCTTTGAAGGGGGACAAACACCATTGTTCCGTCGCTTGCCAAAACGCGGCTTTACCAACATCAACCGTAAAGAATACGCAGTTATCAACTTGGATGTCTTGAATCGATTTGAAGACGGAACTGAAGTGACTCCTGTTACTTTGGTAGAAGCTGGAATCGTGAAATCCGAAAAAGCCGGGATTAAAGTCCTTGCTAACGGCGAATTGACTAAGAAATTGACTGTGAAAGCAGCTAAATTCTCAAAAGCAGCTGAAGAAGCTATCGTCGCTGCCGGCGGATCTATCGAGGTGATCTGATGATTAAGCTGTTGCGGGACTCCTTTAAAGTCAAAGAGATCCGTTCAAAGATATTCTTTACAATCTTTGCCTTGTTCGTCTTTCGTCTTGGTGCCCATGTTACGGTACCAGGCGTAGACGCCAGCCGTCTGCAAAGTATCTCAGAACTGCCTTTTTTGAACATGTTGAATATCGTAAGTGGTAGCGCAATGCAAAACTTCTCGATTTTCGCCATGGGGGTTTCGCCTTACATTACGGCTTCGATCGTGATCCAGCTGTTGCAGATGGATATCATTCCGAAGTTTGTAGAGTGGTCGAAACAAGGGGAAGTCGGCCGTCGCAAGTTGAATCAGGCGACGCGGATTCTGACCCTGATCCTGGGCTTTGTTCAGTCCATCGGGATTACATTCGGTTTCAACTCTTTCACCCAGTTGGGCTTTGTCAAAGATACGACAGTCACGAACTTCGCTGTGATTGGCCTGATTTTGACAGCCGGGACGATGTTTGTCACCTGGTTGGGAGAACAGATCACTGAAAAAGGCGTCGGAAACGGCGTGTCCATGATCATCTTTGCCGGGATCATTTCCCGGATGCCTACCGATATCAAAACTCTGATTGAGGATTACTTCATCAATATCGAGTCTTCTGAAATCTGGAAGTCAGCTATCTTTATGGCAGTGCTGATCATTGCGATCTTGATCATCGTGACCTTGGTGACCTATGTGCAGCAAGCGGAACGCAAGATCCCAATCCAATATACAAAACGGGTGCAAGGTGCGCCAACCAGCAGCTATCTGCCAATCAAGGTGAATGCTGCCGGCGTTATCCCGGTCATTTTTGCCAGCTCCTTCATTGCTACGCCGAATGCTATTTTGCAAGCGGTAGCGACCAACCATCAGGGCGAAGGCTGGTATGAAGTGATGACTCAGATCTTCAGCTACAATACGGTCCCCGGTGCCATCATCTACACCGTGCTGATCGTTGCCTTTACTTTCTTCTATGCGTTTGTGCAGGTCAACCCCGAGAAATTGGCGGAAAACTTGCAGAAACAAGGCAGCTACATCCCAAGTGTGCGGCCGGGTAAAGGAACTGAAGATTACGTTTCCGGACTGCTGATGCGCTTGAGCGCTGTCGGTGCTGTTTTCCTCGGTATAGTAGCTTTGCTGCCAATCGTGGCGCAAATGGTATGGAATCTGCCTCAATCCATTGGCTTGGGGGGGACAAGTTTATTGATCGTTATCGGTGTTGCGCTGGAAACTGCTAAACAGTTGGAAGGCTTGATGTTGAAACGGAAATATACTGGTTTTATCAATTAACGTTGCAGCGGGTTGAGGAATCTTCCTCAACGCCGTTACACCGCTACAGGAGGAGTTAGCATGAACCTTGTATTGATGGGTCTGCCAGGTGCTGGCAAAGGGACTCAGGCAGAACGGATCGTTGCTGAATTTAAAATTCCCCAAATTTCCACCGGCGATATGTTTCGGGCGGCTATGGCCAACGAAACCAAGCTGGGTATGGAAGCTAAATCATACATGGATAAAGGCGAGTTAGTTCCGGATGATGTCACCAACGGCATCGTGAAAGAACGCTTGGCACAACCGGATACAGAAAACGGATTTTTGCTGGACGGGTTTCCGCGGACATTGGATCAGGCGCAGGCGCTGGATCAAATGCTCACAGACCTGGGCAAAAAACTGGACGCTGTCATCGAGATTCATGTCCCTGAAGAGATTCTCGTTGAGCGTTTAGCCGGACGCTATATTTGTCGCAACTGCGGGGCTACCTATCACAAGATCTTCAACCCAACCAAGGTCGAAGGCACTTGCGATCGCTGCGGTGGCCATGAATTTTACCAACGGGAAGATGATAAGCCTGAGACGGTCAAAAATCGTCTCGCTGTCAATATCAAAAGTAGTGAACCGATCTTGAGTTACTATAAAGACCAAGGTTTATTGCAGTCTATTGATGGCGATCGTGAAATCGATGCTGTATTTAACGATGTTAAAAAAATCATCGAGTAACGAATGCTGCCACAGCCGACTTGCAACCCTAAAACTTTCTCTTGCGAAGTTTGACATAGTGTGATAAAATATGTCAGTCCGACTTCTAGCGTTCGTTAGAAGCAACTTTTTTGAGAATCTCAGGTGGGAACCCCGGTGTTTCCGCCATTTTATCGTGTGAAAATCACAAGTACAAGGAGGTACTGTGCGTGGCAAAAGAAGATGTGATCGAAATCGAAGGTACAGTCGTCGAAACTTTGCCGAATGCAATGTTTAAAGTGGAGTTGGAAAACGGACACCAAGTGCTGGCTACAGTTTCCGGAAAGATTCGGATGCACTACATCCGCATTCTGCCTGGTGACAAAGTGACTGTGGAGTTGTCTCCATATGATCTTTCCCGCGGCCGCATCACTTACCGCTTTAAATAATTGTACTCCGTAAAACTACAGGAGGTATTATCATGAAAGTAAGACCATCAGTAAAACCAATGTGCGAACATTGTAAAGTGATCCGTCGTAAAGGTCGGGTCATGGTGATTTGCCCAGCAAATCCAAAACATAAACAACGTCAAGGATAATCGGAGGTGTAACAAAGTATGGCTCGTATTGCAGGAGTAGATATTCCTCGTGATAAACGCGTAGTCGTTTCCCTTACTTATATTTACGGTATTGGTAACACTACTGCGAAACAAGTTTTAGCTAATGTTGGTGTTTCTGAAGACGTACGTGTTCGTGATTTGACTAACGAACAAACAGACGCTATCCGTGCTGAAATTGATAAATTAAAAGTTGAAGGTGACCTTCGTCGTGAAGTCAACCTGAACATCAAACGACTGATGGAAATCGGTTCATACCGTGGTATCCGTCACCGTCGCGGCCTGCCTGTTCGCGGTCAAAACACCAAGAACAACGCACGTACCCGCAAAGGCCCTTCTAAAACAGTGGCTGGTAAGAAAAAATAATTCCTAAGTGAAGGAGGTTAAAACTTCATGGCAGCAAAAAAAGTGAGTCGCAAACGCCGTGTGAAAAAGAATATTGAAGCGGGTATCGCGCATATCCACTCAACATTCAACAATACAATCGTTATGATCACTGATGTTCACGGAAATGCATTGGCATGGTCATCAGCTGGTTCTCTGGGCTTCAAAGGTTCTAAAAAATCTACTCCTTTCGCAGCACAAATGGCAGCAGAAACTGCTACTAAAGCCGCAATGGAACATGGTTTGAGAACTGTAGAAGTAACCGTTAAAGGACCTGGTTCAGGACGTGAAGCAGCAATTCGTTCTTTACAAGCAGCAGGTTTGGAAGTATCTGCTATCCGTGACGTAACTCCAGTTCCTCATAATGGATGCCGCCCTCCAAAACGCCGTCGTGTTTAATGAGTGCTGCTCATCTTGAGTGCAACAAAGTAACGTCATTAAGCAGGACACTTTTCGTTTTGAAAGGGGTAAAAGATAAGAATGATTGAATTCGAAAAACCAAGAATCGCTAAGATTGATGAAGAAAAAGATTATGGCAAGTTCGTTGTAGAACCTCTGGAAAGAGGCTACGGGACTACTTTAGGCAATTCCCTGCGTCGTATTTTACTTTCTTCTTTGCCAGGTGCAGCAATCACAAGCATCCAGATCGATGGTGTTTTACACGAATTCTCTACTGTCAAAGGTGTACGGGAAGACGTGGCACAGATCATCTTGAACATCAAAGGCCTCGCCCTGAAGATGTACACACAAGAAGAAAAAACCCTTGAAATCGACATTACCGGACCGGCAACCGTAACTGCCGGCGATATCATCGTCGACAGTGATGTAGAGATCTTGAATAAAGATATGTACATCTGCTCTGTTTCCGAAGGTGCGACTTTCCACGCTCGTTTGACCGTTAAACCGGGCCGTGGCTATGTTCAAGCTGACGAAAACAAAAAAGAAGACATGCCAATCGGCGTTCTTCCGGTTGATTCAATCTATACCCCCGTTCATCGTGTCAACTATCAAGTTGAAAATACACGGGTCGGACGTCGGGATGATTTCGATAAATTGACGATGGAAATCTGGACAGACGGATCCATTTTGCCATTAGAAGCTATGAGTCTGGCTGCGAAGATCATGACTGAGCATTTGGATATTTTTGTGAATCTGACGGATGAAGCGAAAAACGCTGAAATCATGATTGAAAAAGAAGAAACACAAAAAGAAAAAATGCTTGAGATGACCATCGAAGAACTGGACTTGTCCGTTCGTTCCTATAACTGTCTGAAACGTGCCGGCATCAATACTGTTCAAGAGTTGACCAACAAGTCTGAACCGGAAATGATCAAAGTACGTAACCTGGGCCGCAAATCTCTTGAAGAAGTCAAGGCAAAACTCCATGACTTGGGACTTGGTCTGCGTAAAGACGACTAGGAAAGTAATTTGGAATAGGAGGAAACCCACGTGAGTTACCGCAAATTAGGACGCACATCCAGCCAACGTAAAGCGATGTTGCGTGATTTGACTACTGATTTAATCATCAACGAACGCATCGTGACGACAGAAGCTCGCGCGAAAGAAGTTCGCTCAACTGCTGAAAAAATGATCACTCTTGGGAAACGTGGAGATCTGCATGCACGTCGCCAAGCTGCTGCTTTCGTACGTAACGAAGTCGCAAGCATTCGCGAAGAAAACGAAGAAATCGTTATCGAATCTGCTTTGCAAAAGCTGTTCAATGACGTTGCCCCTCGTTATGCAGAACGCCAAGGTGGATACACTCGTATCCTGAAAACTGAACCACGTCGCGGCGATGCTGCACCAATGGTTATTTTGGAACTGGTTTAAAATCACACTTAACATCACTTTATGGATGAACTTTCAGAGTGTTATGATGTTGGAAGGCTTGATATCTTTCCGAGTCTAGCTCAGCGCTGCATCCCGGCTTTTGTCGGGATGTATGCACTCATCATAAAGTGCTTTTTTTTTGCCCTGAATCTGTGTCAAGACAGCTGCTCCGCATCGATCATTTGCGGAGTTCTATTCGTTATAGCTTGTTTTGAGCTGTCCGATGTTCGCCGTTTCTTTAAAATTCCGGAAGCAGCCTGCATCGGAGAGCTTGAAAAGGGCAGATATATTTGAAATGAGCGGCTTTTTTTGGTAGATTGATGAAGTATGTAAGTAGTTGTGAAAAAGCGGCGGAAGATTACGAAAATGCCGTATTTCGTGTGTGCACATATATAGGAGAATGACTATGGATCCGATCATCGAGTTAGCAGATATCACATTTAAATACGACCCTGAAGATTCACGACCGGCGCTGAACGGTGTGTCCTTGACGATTGAGCGGGGAGAATGGGTGGCGATCATCGGCCACAACGGTTCCGGTAAATCGACGCTGGCCAAAACAATCAACGGTCTGCTGCTGCCGCAAGCGGGAACCGTCAAAGTCGGCGGGCTGGCTCTCAATGAAGAAAACATTTGGGAAATCCGTAAAATGGTGGGAATGGTTTTCCAAAATCCTGACAACCAGTTTGTGGGTTCGACGGTCGAAGATGATGTGGCCTTCGGAATGGAAAACCAAGGGATTCCTCGAGAAGAAATGCTGGTGCGAGTCCAACAAGCCTTGGAACAAGTAAAGATGACTGATTTTAAGACACGGGAACCGGCACGGCTGTCCGGTGGTCAAAAACAGCGGGTGGCTATCGCCGGTGTGGTTGCTTTGAGTCCCGATATCATCATCTTGGACGAGGCTACAAGTATGCTGGATCCGGAGGGGCGGGAAGAAGTTATCGCGACCATCCAGAAGATCAAAGAACAAAATGATCTGACGGTCCTGTCCATCACCCACGACATCGACGAGGCGGCAAACGCCAGCCGGGTACTGGTGATGAAGGAAGGGCAGTTGATTGACGAAGGAA
This sequence comes from Enterococcaceae bacterium OF42-14pH9A, assembly GCA_027692465.1. Classification (GTDB taxonomy): domain Bacteria; phylum Bacillota; class Bacilli; order Lactobacillales; family Enterococcaceae; genus Enterococcus_C. Next base: position 1,087,825 of record JAQEYU010000001.1, read on the forward strand.
CACCGGAAAAGATTTTCTCAGCCGGTCCGAAGCTGATCGAGCGGGGGTTGGATTTGCCGTTTCCTGAAAAACTGAAAGCTGCATTGAAAGCTCGCGGAGTTGACGTTCCCCGCGAATACTTGACGGAAGAAAGGATGGTGGACTGGCTATGGACATCCGTTTTGAAAAAGTAGACTATACGTATCAGCCCGGGACACCTTTTGAGACGCGGGCCTTGTTCGATATCGATCTGGCGGTCCTGGAGGGCTCCTACACGGCTTTGGTGGGACATACCGGTAGCGGCAAGTCAACGCTGCTGCAGCACCTCAACGCGCTCTTAAAGCCTACTTCCGGCGTTGTAAAGATCGGTGACCGGGTTATCAAGCCGGACACCGACAATAAAAACCTGAAACCGGTCCGCAAAAAAGTCGGTATCGTCTTCCAATTTCCCGAAGCTCAGTTGTTTGAAGAAACAGTCGCCAAAGATATTGCCTTTGGTCCGAAAAACTTCGGCATATCCGAGGAAGAGGCGACTAAGCTGGCAGAGGAGTATCTGGGGTTGGTAGGCTTGGATGCTGATTATATGGAGCGTTCGCCTTTCGATCTTTCCGGCGGACAGATGCGGCGGGTAGCCATTGCCGGTGTGTTGGCGATGGAGCCGGAAGTCCTGGTGTTGGACGAGCCGACAGCCGGTTTGGATCCTCAGGGACGTAAAGAAATGATGGAGATGTTTTGGCGGCTGCACAAAGAAAAGCAGATGACCATCGTGCTGGTGACCCATTTGATGGACGACGTGGCGGATTATGCCGATTATGTCTATGTGCTGGAAAAAGGCCGAATCGCCAAGTGCGGTACCCCGCAAGAAGTCTTTGAGGATGTCCGCTGGGTGGAAGAAAAGCAGATTGGCGTGCCGACTGCGACTGCCTTTGCTGAGAAGCTGCAGGCAAAAGGGCTGGCTTTCGATCATCTGCCTTTGACAGCGGAGGAGCTGGCTGATCGGCTGCTCATGATGGGAGGGTTGTCCCATGATGAATAAACTGATTTTCGGGCGCTATATTCCGGGCGACTCACTGATCCACAAGCTGGATCCGCGGGCGAAGCTGATCGCCAGCTTCTATTTTATCGGAATAATCTTTTTGGCGAATAACTGGCAGACCTATCTGTTTGCGGCAGCCTTTACGCTGGGGTGTGTACTGTGTTCCAAGATCAGTCTCGGCTTCTTTATCCGCGGCGTGCGGCCACTGATCTGGCTGATCCTTTTTACGGTAGCGCTGCAGATGTTCTTTACTACCGGTGGGACGGTCTATTGGAGCTGGTGGATCTTTACTTTGACTGAATTCGGTCTGAAAAACGGGATCTTCATCTTCTGCCGTTTTATTTTGATCATCTTTATGTCTACGCTTTTGACCCTGACGACGGCACCTTTGGAACTATCAGATGCAATCGAGTACATCTTGCGGCCGCTGAAAGTGATTCGTTTTCCGGTGCATGAAATCTCTTTGATGCTGTCCATTGCACTGCGTTTCGTACCGACCTTGATGGATGAGACCGAAAAGATCATGAATGCGCAACGAGCGCGCGGGGTCGACTTTGGGGAAGGCAATCTGATTCAGAAGATGAAGGCAGTCATTCCGCTTTTGATTCCATTGTTTGTTTCCAGTTTCAACCGGGCAGAAGACCTGGCAACTGCGATGGAGGCCCGGGGATACAACGGTGGCGAAGGTCGAACGAAATACCGCAAGCTGGATTGGCACCTGCGGGATACGGTGACGATCTTAGTCTTTGCCGCGTTCACAGTCGGACTGGTCTTTTTACGAAATTAGGATATGTTTGAAACCGGCAGCGGCAGATCTTTTGGTCCTGTTATTGCAATCAGCAGTTTTAACGCCACAGGAGCGGGCTTTAGTCCGGGCTTGTGGCAAAAGAAGGACTCAAGAATCTGAAGCCCGCTGGCATTTTCAGACACGCGGGACATGTCCTAAGTCCTGAATAATCGGATACGGCGCAGTCGGTTTTTGGCCGGCTGCGTTTTTTGCAGGAAACAAAAGCTGTCCAAAAGCGGCAGTAAAAGGTCGTTGGACCCGGCTTGGCAAAAGAGCGGCAGCGGCGGCAAGTAAATGATTTTTGTCAGAGCGGCTGCCAGAGCAGAGAGTTTTGGAAGGGAGCGAAAAAAATGGTACGCTACAAAGCGGTCATTATGTATGATGGAACAAATTTCAGCGGATTTCAGCGCCAGCCAAACGGTCGCACCGTGCAGGAGGAGTTGGAGCAGCTGCTGACGAAGATGGCAGACGGCACGCCAATTCAGGTACACGGCTCCGGTCGGACGGATGCCGGTGTGCATGCGTTGGGACAGGTGATCCACTTTGATTTTCCTTATGAACGGCCATTGGAGCGGCTGCGTTTTGCGTTGGATACCCAGTCACCGGAAGATATCGCGGTGCGGCAAGTAGAGCTGGTGGACGAAAATTTTCATGCTCGTTATCTGGTGACGGAAAAAACTTATCAGTTCAAGGTCGATATCGGCAAACCGCGAAGCCCTTTTCGACGGAATTATGCCAACTATTATCCTTACCCACTGGACCTGGAGCTGATGCGACAGGCGTTGCCGGATTTGTTGGGGACTCACGATTTTACTTCGTTTTGTGCTAGCGGAAGTTCTGTCGAGGATAAAGTCCGGACGATTCATGAGGCTTCGCTGGCTGTCAATCCGGCCGGCGACCAGTTGACCTTCACCTTCAGAGGAGACGGCTTCTTGTATAAAATGATCCGGATTCTGGTAGGAACGCTGTTGAAGATCGGTAACGGCCGTCTGGCAGCGGACAGTCTGCCAGCGATTATCGCCGCTAAAAATCGCAATCTGGCAGGTCCCACCGCCCATCCGGAAGGGCTGTATCTGGTGGAGGTGCGCTACGACGGCAGTAAAGGTGTCGACCATCTGAAGCTTGCGGAGAAAAGATAAAATAAAACGATCCCTCTGTCGCTGTGCCTCAAAACGCAGGCATTGACAGAGGGATCTTTGGTTATGGGAAGTGTTTTTTTAAAACGGACGCTTGACGGCAGATGTCACTCCGGATGATGCGGTTGGGCTGATTTGGAGACAGCTTCGAGCTTTTTGCGGCGTTTGCCATAGCCGAAATCCAATAAAACGAACAGGAGTGTACAACCGAAGAACAAGCTGACACCGGCTTTGAAGCCTTGCGGAGCATAGCTGAATTTGACTTCATGCTTGCCGGCCGGAATCTTGACGGAGACAAAGGCATCCTGGAAGGCTTGAACAGGCGCTGTTTGTCCGTCGATGGTCACGCTCCAGCCTTTTTCGTAAGGGATAGTGGTCACTAAAAGCTGCTCGTGAGCTGCCGTAACGGTGCCGGTGGCGTCGCTTTTGCCGACTTTCAGAGCCACGCCCTGTGTCTTCAGCTTGTCCATTGCCTGCTGGTAAGCGCCGGTGTCCAAAAAGAGGGCTTGTGGGTTTTGGAAGCTGATTTCGGAGGTGCCGTAAAAGCTGGCGGTGAAAGTGACGATTGTCTCTTTGTCGTAGTAGCCCAGATCGTAATATTGACCAGTGATATTGATCTGGCTTTTACGTTGGGTCCCGTTGACGTAGATGGTGGCACTGGAGCTCTTCAGTTGGCCGAAATCTTTCGGATACAAGCTGAGGTAAACCTGCTTGTGGGCCGGCACTGTGACTTCCCAAGTGACATCTTTGGCGACGTTGGGCTTTTCTTCTTTGATGCTGGTATAGATGCCACTGTTGGTAACGACGGCATTGGCAGTTTCCTTCAAAACCAGCGGCTGGAAAGTGAAATACTGCAGCTCAAGTCCCGCCAAACCGTTCAAGAGATTTGTCTGGCAGGTGAGATTATCGTTTTCCGGCTGGACGACAGCAGCTGCAGCAGGGTCGGTCAGAATCCCCAGCGGCAGTGCATTGGCATTTTCGTAGGACAGGTAGTTTTCTGTCTCGCCGTTTTGGGTAAAGCCGTATTTGCTGAGGGCTTCTTTGGTCAGGTTGTATTTGATTCCCAGCAGGCTGTCACCGATCAACGTGTTGTTGGCGTAGCGAATGTTCAGATTGGTGCCGCGGGAGCGAAAGCCCAGCTTGTTCAGGTAACCGGAGGAATGGCGATTACGGATGGAGGAGAACATGCTGATGCCGCTGTAGCCGTAGTTCAAGCCGTCGTTTGAAGAGACCGCATCGAGATTTTCCAAGCGGAAAAAGCTGTCATTGGCGGCGGTGTTTTTGTCCACCAGCTTCTTGATCTCGGGATACGGCTCGGTGTAAAGACTGCGAGAAGCGTAATTCCAGTCCTGCAGGATGCCCCGTACCATGCCGCCGGTATTCACCGCTACTTCACCGCAGACTGCAACCAGCAGCAGGATGGTGAAGGTTTTTTGGCTGACTGCACCGATTTTTTGGCAGGTAAACAAGGCCAGGTATAACAATAAAAAGCAGAGGGTCAAAATGAAGGAAGAAAATTTCAGGTACTCGTAACTGCCGGCCGGACGCATCCCAAAAACCAGGCAAAAGGCTGCCGCCAAAAGCAGCAGTAACGCCGCAAAGAGCTGCCAGTCCTTGAGCTGCAGCTGTTCCCAACCGTAACCTGCCAGCATCACTACCAGGAAGGAAAAGAGAAAGGCGTAGCGGAACAAAAACATATTCGGCGCATGCATCCCGTGCCAGAACAGGTTCAACGGGGCCAGATAAAAACTGGTGATCAAGACTGCGAAGAGGAGGGCATACAGCAGTTTGTCCCACAAGCGGATCTTGCGACTGGCAAAGTAAAAAAGGCACAGAGCCAGTGGCAGCAGGCCGACATAAACAAAGGGGATGGAGCCGTACTTGGTGGTGTCGTAAACGCCGATCATATTTTTGACCAAAAGATCGAGGGGCGCCGTGGCTTCTGTTTTCAGCTTGGTAATGGGAGTCAACGTCTCACCGTTTGCGGCCAGATCCAGGACCGCCGGCAGGATCATGACCATAGCAGCACCGCCGGATAAAAGTGCTGTCGCCCCGTAAGGCAGTACATAGCGAAGATTGCGCTTGGGGGCCATCAGGAAACGGATGATAAAATACAAGGCCGAAAAAATCGCAATCATAAAACCGGTGTAAAAGCTGGTGACAAACATCAGCAAGTAGCTGCAAAACAGCAGCCGCCCACTTTTTCCCGCCAGAATCCGATCGATCCCCCAGATGATCAGCGGCAGCCAGACGAAGGCATCCAGCCACATGATCAACTCCGAGTGGGCAGTGACAAAGGACATCAGGCTGTAAAAGACTGCCAGGATCACATGGTAGGCTCGAGGCAGCTTAAAGGTGTGCTTTGCGTAAAACCAGAAAGCCAAACCCGCCGAGCCGATCTTGATCAGCGTCAGAAAGTAAAGAGCATCCGGCATCAGGCGGTTGGGAAAGAAGATTACCAACGGAGTGAACAACCCGCCCAGGTAATAAGAGACCAAGGAGAGGTAGTTCAGTCCCAAAGAAGCGTTCCAAGTATAAAGTGCTCCCTGGCGACCCAACAGCATATTGCGGTAGCTGGCGTGAAAGTTGGAGAATTGGGAAAAGGCATCACTGGCCAGTACGCTGCGGGCGCTGCCGGGATAAATCCCGATGGTCAGATAGACCAGCGCCATGAGAGCGAAAGGAATAAAAAAGCTGGCCAGCAGATAGCGGCGGTTTTCTTTAATAAAACGTTGTTGTTTGGAGAACATGTCGTCACCCTTTGTGTAAGATTGCCGGCAGCAGTCACGTGGCAGTAAGCCGCTGTCGTAACGTCCGGATTCATTGTTCAGTGTACCATATCTAAAGAAGGATTTTGAAAAAACTGTCTGCACTCCGGCGCCAGCACGATTGTTTTTCAAAAAACATAAAACTATCTCTGACGATGGATTTATAAAGTATTTTAGTTATTTAATTTTTTGGAATCAGAAATATATCTGGCAACTGTCTGTGTTTTAGATTAAAGAATGTCTTGACATTTAATTTTTGATGTTGTATTTTAAGAGTATAAAAAAACATATTAATTTTGCGCTGGCGAGGCGGCACATATACTGAAACTGTCGGGGACATTTAGTCTGCGGCAGTTTTTTCTTATCTGGGCAACAAAAAAACCGCCTGCAGAGTGCAGACGGTTTGAAGGTCGTAAGATTAAACGCGCTCAACTTTTCCTGATTTCAAAGCACGAGCTGAAACCCAAACTTTCTTAGGTTTGCCATCGATCAATACGCGTACTTTTTGCAAGTTAGGTTTAACTGTGCGTTTTGTAGCGTTCAGCGCATGGGAGCGGTTGTTTCCGCTGGTTGTTTTACGTCCTGTAAAGTAACAAACTTTAGCCATGTTAATTGTTCCTCCTTTGCCTTGATGTCAGAGCGCATAATTTCGCTCATACCAAAAGAATTTACCACAATTCTCAAAGTTTTGCAAGGGGATTTTCCGTGAAACATTGACATTTACCGACAAACCATGTAAATTTAAGTCCGTCCTGTGACAGTTGCGGCCTTGAATAACAAGGGACGCGGCTTTTATTTAAGACATCCCTATGATAGAATACTATAGAAGAAACGGGCGCTTTTTCCTTTGATGACGGTCTTTTTGTGACTTTGTCATTTTCGAGGAACGAAAAGGCGCATTTTGCAGTAAATTGATTTTCAGGACACGTCCGGAAATTCCGTTGACGGTATTTTCAGACCCGCCTGAACAGGTACTGATCAGAATAATTTAGCAAGGGGGCTATTTCATGGCTGTAAAAATCAAGACCCAGGCCGGGACCATCGAAATCACCAATGATGTGATCGCTACAGTGGTAGGCGGCGCGGCTACAGATGTTTTCGGGATCGTCGGCATGGCCAGTAAAAAGCAGATTAAAGACAATATCAATGAAATCCTGAAACGGGAAAACTACTCTCGCGGCGTAGTCGTACGACAAGAGGAAAACGGCATCGCAGTCGATGTCTACACGATCGTCAGCTACGGGACGAAGATCTCCGAGGTCTCTCGCAACGTGCAGGAAAAAGTAAAATACAACTTGGAAACAATGCTGGGCGTGACGGCTAATTCCGTCAATGTCTTTGTCCAAGGGGTACGTGTACTGCCTGACTAGAGAGGCAGCGATCCGCCTGTTAGTGAGGCGGTGGATTTGAAGGAGGATTACTGTGAATCAAACGAATATCACTGCCGGCCAGTTTTCTGAAATGGTGCAGGCGGGCGCAAACCGCTTACAAGCAAATGCCGAGTATGTCAACTCGCTGAACGTTTTTCCGGTGCCGGACGGCGATACCGGGACCAATATGAATATGTCGATGCAATCCGGTGCCAAAGCGGTGTCTGATTCCCCTTCCGAAAAGGTGGGCGAATTGGCTCAAGTTCTGGCACGGGGTCTTTTGATGGGGGCGCGGGGAAATTCCGGCGTAATCCTGTCACAATTGTTCCGCGGCTTTTCCAAACAGGTCGTGACTTTTGATGAACTGAATGCGGCACAACTGGCACAAGCCTTTACCCACGGGGTAGAAACGGCCTATAAAGCTGTTATGAAGCCGGTCGAAGGGACCATTTTGACGGTCGCCCGGGTAGCGGCTGAATTCGGCGAGCGCAAAGCAGCCGAAACCGATGATGTCATCGACGTGATGAAAGCTGTCGTTAACGGCGGCAAGCGGGCATTAGCTAAAACACCGGATCTGCTGCCGGTCTTGAAGGAAGTCGGTGTGGTGGACAGCGGCGGTCAGGGACTGCTGTATGTCTATGAAGGCTTTTTGGCAGCGTTGACCGGTGAGTATCAGGCAGATGAAACCTTTGAGCCGACCCCGGCAGCCATGGATGAAATGGTGAATGCCGAACATCACCGCAGCATCCAAGGTCAGCTGGCTACCGAAGATATCAAATTCGGTTATTGTACCGAGATCATGGTGAATATCGGCGAAGGGCCGACTGTGGACGATACCTTCGATTATGAAACGTTCCGTAACTATCTGAATGAACTGGGGGATTCCCTGCTGGTGGTCAATGATGACGAGATTATCAAAGTCCATGTCCACACCGAACATCCGGGAGAAGTCATGAACTACGGTCAGAAGTTCGGCTCACTGGTCAAGGTCAAGGTCGACAATATGCGCCTGCAGCATGAAACGATTTTGGAACATGACCAACAGGTGGAAGCTTTTGCCGCTGATGCAGCACCGGCGCCACGGGTACCGTATGCTGTGATTGCAATCGCAGCCGGTGAAGGTGTGGGCCAGCTGTTCAAGAGCCTGGGAGCCAGCTACATCATCAACGGCGGTCAGACGATGAATCCGAGTACCGAGGATATTTTGAAGGCGATTGAAGAAGTCAATGCCGACAAAGTCATCCTTTTGCCGAACAATAAAAATATCTTTATGGCAGCAGATCAGGCAGCGGAAGTAGCTGAGATCCCGGTGGCTGTCGTACCGGCTAAGACGATTCCTCAAGGGATGACAGCGATGCTTTCCTTCAATGAACAGGCTGATTTGGAAACTAACAAAGAAGCCATGACAGAAGCGCTGGAAAGTGTTGTTTCCGGTTCGGTGACCCATGCCATCCGCAATACGTCCATCGACGGAATCGAGATCACAGAAGGCGACTTCATCGGTATGGTGGACAGCAAAATCGTCGTTTCCGAAAAAGATCGGGTACAGACTGCAGTGGACACGTTGAATAAGATGCTCAATGAAGAAACTGAAATTGTGACCATCATCTTCGGCGACGAAGCCAAAGAAAAAGAAGCGCAAGCCATCGCAGATCAGCTGACTGCAGCTCATCCGGATCTGGAAGTTGAGATCCATCAAGGGGATCAGCCGGTGTATCCGTATCTGTTTGCTGCTGAATAAGAATGATTCGGTCGGGCCTTTCAAGGTGTGTTGAAGACGCCTGGTATTTCATCTGGACAGGAATTAAAGTAATCGGTCGAGTGCCGAAAAGTTTCAGAAGGCTCTCCGATCTGATCCCCGGTGTACAGCCGCCGGCCGAAGCCAACGAGAAATTCCACTTGAAAGGCAGCGGAAATTTCTCATTGTCTTGAGCCTATTGACTTCAAACTGACAGTAACGCCACTGATTTTTCAAATCAGCAGCGAACTGTCAGTAATTCACTCAAACGGTAAAATCTGTACGCCGGGGTCAGTCTCCGAGCCTTCTGAAACTTTTCTGGATGTATCCACTGAGAAGACGGAAGAGACAGCGCATGGCAATATCGTAGTGCACTTCAAGGGGGATGTGGAATTAGTCACTGTTAGTTTGCGTAAGCGAACTTTACAGTGAGTTTGACACATTTAGGCGTAAAACTCAGCTTGCTGAGGTTGAAGCCGACCGTGCACCACGATGATTGGCATGCCGGCTGGCTCTGGAGTCTTTGGAAAAATTGTTTTGATTTCTGTCTGGATATAGCATTGGTCCGGACGGGAAATAATGCAAGCTTGTGGACCGCTGATAGTCTCCGTCACCAAAGGAGATTTTCAGCGGTTTTTTGGATAAAAGAAGCTGCAGCAGCTGCCATCGCCTTATCTGACGGCAACATACAGCTGATAGTGCTGACCAGGTATCTTGCAAAAGTGAATTTGACGGAGGTGACTACATGAGCGGTTTGGAACAATCAGTCCAGTATTTAAAAGGGGTCGGAGAAAAACGGGCCCAGGACTTGGCTAGTTTAGGTATCGAGACAATCGGTGATCTGTTGGGCTATTATCCCTTTCGCTACGAAGATATCCAGGAACGAAGTATCGAAGAAATCGGTGATCAGGAAAAAGTGACTTTAAAAGGGGTCGTCGTCTCGCCGCCAGTGGTCAACCGTTTTGGATATAAAAAATCAATGTTGAAATTTCGTATGATGCAGGAACACGCGGTTTTCAACGTTTCTTTTTTCAACCAACCCTATTTGAAAGATAAAGTGGAATTGGGGGAAGAGTTGGCTGTCTATGGCAAGTGGGACGCCAAGAAAAAGGCCATGACCGGAATGAAGATTCTGGGCAGCGGACAGCAGGGAGAGTTTGCGCCCATCTATCATGTCTCCCAAAAAGTGAAGCAAAAAACACTAATCCCGTTGATCCGGCAAGCCTTCGAAGATTTCGGCGATGAGATCGAAGAAAATCTGCCCTTGTCTTTACAAGAAAAGTATCGGCTGTTGGATCGCCGGCAAGCGATGTATGCCATGCACTTTCCGGTAGATCCTGCGCAACATCACCAAGCCAAACGCCGGGTTGTTTTTGAGGAGTTTTTCTTGTTTCAGATGAAGCTTCAAGGCTTGAAACAGCAGGAAAAAGCGGCCGCCAATGGCTTAGCAATCTCCTACGACAATGAACGTTTGAAGGGTTTCATCGCCACGCTGCCCTTTGAATTGACGGCAGCGCAAAAGCGAGTAACCAATGAGATCTGCAGTGACATGAAAAGTCCTCAGCACATGCAGCGGCTTTTGCAGGGGGATGTAGGGAGCGGCAAAACCGTGGTAGCAGCCATCGTCTTGTTTGCAGCGGTGACAGCCGGTTTTCAAGGGGCACTGATGGTACCAACGGAGATCTTGGCACAGCAGCACATGGAAAGTTTGAATGGGTTGTTTGATCCTTTAGAAGTCCGGACGGCGTTGCTGACCGGGTCGACCAGTGCCAAGGAGCGAAAAGCTTTACTGGCGGAACTTGCTGCCGGCGAAATCGACATTGTCGTGGGGACCCATGCATTGATCCAAGACGGTGTGGACTTTCGTAATCTGGGATTGGTGATTACCGATGAGCAGCATCGTTTCGGCGTTAACCAGCGGCGGGTCCTGCGGGAAAAAGGCTGGCGACCTGACGTGCTCTTTATGACGGCGACCCCAATCCCCCGTACATTGGCGATTACCGCCTATGGGGAAATGGATGTATCGGTTATTGATGAGCTGCCTGCCGGTCGAATTCCAATTGAAACTCGCTGGGTTCGCCCCAGCCAATTGGACAGTATTTTGGACTGGAGTCGGCGAGAGTTGCAAGCCGGTCACCAGATGTATGTCATTTGCCCGTTGATTGAGGAGTCGGAGATGCTGGATGTCAAAAATGCCACCGAGGTATATGAACACCTGCAGGCTTTTTTTGCTCCGGAAGGCTACGGGGTCGGCTTGCTGCATGGACGTATGAAAAACGGCGAGAAAGATGCCATTATGGAAGAATTCAAAGACGGTGGAACTCGGATTCTGGTTTCAACGACAGTAATCGAAGTCGGGGTCAACGTGCCGAATGCCACGGTGATGCTGATTATCGATGCCGACCGCTTCGGACTGGCCCAGCTCCACCAGTTGCGGGGGCGGGTCGGCCGCGGGGCGGATGCGTCTTATTGTATTCTGGTAGCTGATCCGAAAAACGAGTATGGTCAGGAGCGGATGAAAATCATGACAGAGACTAACAACGGCTTTTTACTGAGCGAAAAAGATCTGGAGCTGCGGGGGCCGGGAGAAGTATTCGGTTTCCGTCAGTCGGGGCTGCCTCAGTTTGTGGCGGGGGATCTGGTCGCCGACGCCAACATCTTGGAAGTCGCCCGAGAAGAAGCCGCAGCTGTCTGGCAGCTGGACAATTGGCAGCTGTTGCCGGCGTACCGAGGCTTAGCTAAAGCGGTGACGGCACCGGAGAAACAATTTTTTGATTAAGGCGCGTCTAAAAACACCAGTGGCAGCTATTTTGATTCTTTTCACCGCAATCGGCGTCATAAAGGTGCAACTTTGCACCACATCAGCTGCGCTTTACTCCTTGATTTCGGCAAAAAGCCCGCAAAAATCTGGATTCCTCCGACGTTTTCAGACACACCCTAAATTTGGAAAAGCCGGCCTGTCAGCGGGGAGTTATTCCCAAAGGCAGACCGGCTTTTGGGAGGGCTTGGTTTCAAATGGTGAAAGGTCGGGCTCAAAAAACTGTGAATGTTTCGTTGATTTGATTTAAGGAGAATGCTTAAATGCAGCGGCAAACATTCCGAAAGTCGAAGGAAAGCCTCCTGTAAAAAGGTCATTTATCTGTTGCGTGCAAGCCGCTGTCAGCGGGAAATTCGGTTGTTTTTTCAGAGGGGATATTGTAAAGTTGTGATAAGATCGTACTTGTGTCTATGTGGCAAGTACACCCGGTTTGCGGGATGAGTGGAGGAAAACGACAATGATGAGAATCGCAGTGGACGCGATGGGCGGCGACAATGCACCAAAAGCCATCGTGGAAGGTGTCGTACTGGCGAAGAAAAACTTCCCGGACATCGAGTTCCAGTTATACGGCAAAGAAGCCGAAATCAAAAAATACCTGGATGATGAGAAAAATATCAAAATTATCCATACCGATGAAAAAATCAACAGTGACGATGAGCCGGTAAAAGCCATCCGCCGCAAGAAAAATGCTTCCATGGTCTTGGCAGCCCAAGCGGTCAAAAACGGTGAAGCGGATGCCGTCTTTTCTGCCGGCAACACCGGCGCTCTGCTGGCAGCCGGCCTTTTTATCGTCGGACGGATCAAAGGAATCGAGCGTCCCGGTTTGATGTCCACGCTGCCGGTGATGGGCAAGTCCACCGGCTTTGATATGCTGGACCTGGGTGCCAATGCCGACAATAAGGCAGAGCACCTGCATCAATACGCGATTCTGGGTTCCTTCTATGCCCGCAATGTACGCAAGGTTCAAAATCCCCGCGTCGGCCTGTTGAACAACGGGACCGAAGAAACCAAGGGCAGTGAGCTGACTAAAAAAGCTTTTGAGCTTTTGTCCAATGAACCGGCAATCAATTTTATCGGCAACGTGGAAGCCCGCGAGCTTTTGAACGGTGCTGCTGATGTCGTCGTGACTGACGGCTTTACCGGTAATGCGGTGCTGAAATCCATCGAAGGAACAGCATTGAATCTGATGGCCCTTTTGAAGGATGCTATCAAAGGATCCGGGGCTAAAGGTAAATTGGGTGCATTGTTCTTGAAAGACAGCCTCTACACGCTGAAAGACGCGTTGGATTATTCCCAATACGGCGGTGCGGTCCTTTTCGGCTTGAAGGCGCCGGTAGTGAAAACCCACGGAGCGACCGGTCCGGAAGCTGTGGCCCACACGATCAAACAGATTCACACGATGCTTGAAACAGATGTAGTAAATGAGTTGGTGAAGCAGTTTGAGGCGGCAGAATCAGCTGATGATCAGCAATCTTAATGAAATTTTTGTAACATTTTTGCAAAAATAGACTGGACAAACAATTTTAAAAAAAGTACAATGCTTTGTAGCTATCTTTTCTTTTGTTGGTCAAAAGCGTGGAGGTGAATGCAATTGACGCGTGAAGAAGTATTTAAAAAAGTAGCAAATGTGATCGCCAATCACTTTGAGGTGGATGCTGATACAGTGACCGATCCGATGAGTATCAAAGACGATCTGAATGCTGATTCGATCAGTGTCATGGAATTTGTATTGGAGCTTGAAGACGAGTTCGGTACGGAGATTTCTGACGAAGATGCAGAACAAATCCAGACAGTTGGTGGCGCGGTAGATTATATCTACAGCCATTTGAACAAGTAAGCACACCGGAGCCGCAGCGATGCGGCTCTTTTTTACTCCCGCGCAAGCTTACCCGAATAACCGGAGCAGCGCACCAGAAGCAGGCTGTTGCATCGGCAGGGGGAGGGATTTACCGTTTTCGGCCGCAGCTCTGCAGCCAATCTGTGTGAGATTTCATGACGCGAAGAAAAATGACAGTTTCCGCTACTGGGACCCGGATGAAAGGAATAATCCCCGTCCTTATCAGAAAATAACGGCATCCCGGTGATGACATCCAGTAGCAAAGTGACGTCTCATGACTTTTTCAAGGATAAATTATGACTGTTTTTATAGACAGTTTGCTTTTTTTTTATTACAATAAGCCCTAGATATTTTCGGAAAATTTGGTTTGTTCAAATAAAATCCCTTTATTAGAAAACTGCTTGTTTTTTGATGAAGGAATTTTAGCGAAAATTTATTTTCGGAGATTTTTTGGCAGAACAGTTAAGAATTTTTCATGATTATTTTTTTCACGAGCGGATTTTAATAATTATAAAATCAAGGTTTATCACTCCTTTTGCAAGAAAAAGGAATGAAAACTTCCAGAGAAACCGTGAAAGCGCATGAAGTTTTTTTATCGCTCATTTGTCAGATAATTCAAAAATAATAGATTTTTCCATTTGACAAACCTACGATATTTCGATAATATCTCAATAATTTCATAAATTGGTTTGTTATGAAAAAGGAAAATTGGAGGTATGGACATGAAAATGAAGAAAGTGCTGGCATCATTGCTGGCAGCGACATTCGTGCTGGGCGCGTGTGGCGGTGGCGGCGGAAACTCTAGCAGCGGTTCAGGATCAAGCGGTTCTGCAGAAGGGGAAAAGGGTTCTGTAGATACTTACAGCTATGTTTTTTCTACGGATATCGAAACGTTGGACTATCTTTTCTCCCAACGGAACACAAACAGTCAACATTATAGTAACTTTGTAGACGGCTTGATGGAATGGGATCCAGAAGGACAACTGGTTCCGGCATTGGCTGAATCATATGAAGTAAGTGACGACGGTTTGACTTATACCTACAAGATCCGCGAAGGTGTGCCATGGGTGGACAGCGAAGGCAACGAATACGGTGCCGACGTAACAGCCAATGACTGGGTAGCCGGACTGAAACACGCTGTTGAAAAGAAATCAGAAACACTGTATATCGTTGCAGACAGTATCAAAGGCCTGTCTGATTATGTCGCAGGTAAGACTGACGACTTCTCTACTGTCGGTGTCAAAGCGGTAGACGATCATACTTTGGAATACACATTGAACAAGCCGGAATCTTATTGGAACTCTAAATTGACATACGGTATCTTGTATCCGGTCAATGAAGAATTCCTGAAAGAAAAAGGCGACGATTTTGGGAAACCGACTCCGGATTCCATCCTTTATAATGGTCCTTACATCTTGACTGAAAACACATCTAAATCTGCCATTGAATACGGTCCTAACGAATCTTACTGGGATCAAGATAATGTTCACGTTAAAAATGTGAAATTCATCTATTTTGACGGCTCTGATCCGGACTGGTTGTTCAAACAATACGATGGCGGGGAATTCACTTCTGCCCGTGTTTATCCGAACTCTGCCGGTTATAAAGATGTAGAAGCAAAATACAAAGACGCTATCAACTTCTCTTTGCCAGGGTCCTCGACTTTCAACATGACCTTCAACTTCAATCGTCAAGCGTACGAAAATACGTCTAAAACGACTGACAAGCAAAAAGAAGATACTAAAAAAGCGATCATGAATCTGAACTTCCGGAAAGCTTTCCAATTTGCCTTCGACAAGAAAGCTTACCGTGCACAAAATGTCGGTGACGCCGGTGCGGAAAAAGCATTGCGTAACACACTGGTTCCAACTGATTTCGTACAAATCGACGGCAAACCATTTGGTGAAGTCGTGCAAGAAAAAGTGCGCGCTGCTGATTCCGAAGCGTTCGGCGAAGTAAACTTGGCAGAAGGTCAAGATGGCACGTACAAACCCGAGTTGGCTAAGAAATATATGGACTTGGCTAAAAAAGAACTGGAAGCTGAAGGCGTTGAGTTCCCGATTCATTTGGATCTGCCGGAACAAGAAACTGCAGAAGTTCTTGTAAATGCCGACAAGTCTATGAAGCAGTCTGTTGAAGCCTCTCTTGGCAAAGACAATGTTGTGATCGATATCCAATTGCTTAATGAAGATGCTTACTATGCAGCAACTTATCAAGCAACATCCTCCGCGGCTACTGACTACGATATCTCTACTGCTTCCGGTTGGGGTCCTGACTATATTGATCCATCTTCTTACCTGAATATCTACAACTCCCACTCCGGTGATATGTTGACGACTTTGGGTCTGGATGCTGATGCGACTGTTCAAGGAGAAGATCCTGGTAAAGCAGCCAAAGAAGCATTGAAATTTGAAGAGTACGATCAACTGCTTGACAAAGCGGGTGCTATCAATGATGATGTGAACAAACGTTACGAAGCCTATGCTGAAGCAGAAGCATGGTTGGTGGAAAATGTAATCCAAATCCCGATTTTTGCAAGTTTGGCGACTCCGTCAGTTTCCAACATCGTACCGTTCACTGCACCGTATGCCTATGCCGGTTTGGGTGATTATCGTTACAAATACATGGAGATCCAAGATTCCGCTGTTACAACGGAGCAATGGAACAAACTTCATGACGAATGGTCTGCTAAGCGTGAAGCAGCAGCCAAAGAAGCAAAATAATTTTTAAATGAATTACTCTGTCACCCTCGCAGGTGCTCAGCCTGCGGGGGGACTCGTTGTTTTCCATCTAAATAGTTGATCTACTGGTACAAAAGGCTGCCGGCAATCGCTGCAAAGCCTTTTTTACTTGACGGCATCGGGTCTCTTCCCGAAGCTGTACGAATTGGTTCGAAGTAAAGCGGACTTTAGCTGTTGACGACCATGAAGCTCAATTTTGCGTCAAAGGCAATCATTGCTCCCGAGTCTTGATAGCCGTTTACAGCTAGAGGACTGCTTCACTTATAGATGCAGTATAGAAAGTAGGAGATTTATCGTGAAAAGATACCTGTTTTTCCGGATCCTGAGATCGATCCTAAGTATCTTCTTAGTAACGACCTTGACTTACGGCGTGATCTACAGCTTGATCCCTCGAAAGACCATTTTTCAAAACGACGTCACTTATGGCAAATTGAAGTCCAAACCGGACGATATGAAAGACTATGAGAATACGGCGTTTAGCAAAATGGGTTACTTGGACTACTTTCCTTCCAAGGAATTAGTAGCAGAAGTCAAAAAAGACCATCCCGAAGTGACCGCAGAAGTGAGCGATGCCAACACGAAGATTTATAAAGAGTGGGCAGAGAAAAACGGCTTTGAACTGGAACAATATCCAGTGAGCAAGGGCTATTATGCAGTGAAAGAGCTGCCTTTGTATACCCGTGTTTTCCGCTTCTACAAAAACATGATCCAAGTGGACCACCCATGGAAGATCAACGACCCTGACAACAAAGACATGAAGCGGGGCTATAAAATTGAAAATGATCCGATGGCCGGCTGGGCGTTGGTGGGCTCCGGTACGCAATACAAGTACCAGATCTACTTCAACAGCCAATTTCCTTTTATCCATCAGAATATCTTCAAATTGAATCTGGGCACTTCGTATCCAACTTTCGCAGGCCAACCGGTGACTCAGGTGATCGGTGGCGGCCAAGGGAAAGCCGATTCCCAAGAAGTCACTTTTGAGACCGGACGTACATCGAAAACGGCAGTGGATGTTTATTCCCGCCAGTATCAGATGACAGCCAACCTGTCTTCTCGTGACAAAAATATGTATAAAGACAATTACACAATCACTGTCAACAATTACCAGGATCCTTCCATGGTGGGCAACTCCATGCGTATGGGGATCATCGCGGTAATCATCTCTTATGGCTTGGCTGTGCCGATGTCCATGCTGATGTCCCGCTTCAAGGGCAAACTGCCGGATAAAGTCGGGATCGCATTGGTGACGGTTTTGATTTCCGTTCCGTCATTGGCGTTCATCTACTTCTTCCGTTTTATCGGCTCCAGCTTGTTTAATCTGCCGGATCTGTTCCCGACTCTGGGAGCAAGCGACATTCGGTCGTATATCCTGCCTACGGTGATTCTCGGGCTTTTGGCAGTATCCGGTATCGTAATCTGGCTGCGCCGCTACATGATCGACCAGCAGTCGGCCGACTACGTCAAATTTGCCAAAGCAAAAGGCTTGAGCTCCGGAGAAATCACCCGCAAGCACATCTTCAAAAATGCTGCGATTCCATTGGTGAACGGGATTCCGTCTGCAGTTATCGGGACTATCGCCGGTGCCACCATCACTGAAACCGTCTTTGCGGCTCCTGGTATGGGTAAAATGCTGCCGGATGCAATCAAGTCTCACAACAATCCGATTGTTATCGGACTGGTCTTCATCTTTACAACAATTTCGATCTTCTCGATCCTGTTAGGGGATATCGCCATGACCATGGTTGACCCTCGTATCAATCTGTCAGAGAAAGGGGGCAAGTAAGGTGGAAGTGCAAAAAGACGATATCCAACAAAGCGACTTTAGTTTCGTTAAAATGGACGAACATGCTTCTGAACGGATCGACGCCCCGGTCTATTCTTATTGGCGGGCGGTCGGTCGCAAGTTCTTTTCCAGTAAAGTAGCAATCTCGATGCTGATCTTGATGGTGGCCATCTTGCTGATGTCCTTTATTCAGCCAATGGTTTCCGGATACGACTATATGAGTGTTGAAGGGATCAATGACTTTGCTAAGCGATACAATCCACCGAGTGCCCAATATTGGTTCGGTACCGATGCTAACGGACACTCGCTCTTTGATGCAGTTTGGGCCGGTGCTAAAACTTCAATCTCGATTTCTGTGATCTCAACATTGGTATGTACCATAATCGGTGTTGTCGTAGGTGCCATCTGGGGGACCTCCAAGAAAATCGACCGCTTCATGATCGAAGTCTACAACATTTTCTCAAACGTACCGCAACTGCTGATCATCATGGTCCTGTCTTATTCATTCGGCAGCGGCTTTTGGAACCTGATCTTTGCTATGTGTCTGACCAGCTGGTTGGGGACGGCCTATTTCATTCGTGTCCAAGTTATGATCATGCGCGACCGGGAATACAATCTGGCTTCCCGGACATTGGGTACGCCACCATTGCGGTTGATTTTCCGTAATATCCTGCCGTACCTGACGTCTGTCATCGTGACAGATGTTTCCCGGACCTTGCCGGCATTTATTTCCTACGAAACCTTCCTGTCCTTCTTGGGTGTTGGTTTGAGTGCCAATGTGCCGTCATTAGGGAAATTAATTTCAAAATACACTGCAAATATGAGCAACTATCCGTATCTGTTCTGGATCCCGGTAGCCGTTTTGGCCTTGGTATCAGTTTCACTGTATATCGTTGGGCAGACACTGGCTGATGCCGCTGATCCGCGGACACACATGTAAAGAGGAGGGGACAACATGGAAAAAGCAACAGTATTGTCCGTTGAAAATCTCTCCGTCGGCTTTACCGTCCGTAATCGTGAGTTAAAAGCGATCCGCAATGTTTCTTTGGAAATCAAAGAGCAGGAAACGCTGGCCATCGTAGGAGAATCCGGCTCCGGCAAGTCTGTTTTGACAAAGACTTTCACCGGAATGCTGGAACAAAACGGCAAAATCACCAATGGTACGATCAAATACCATGACAAGATCCTGAGCGATCTGAAAAAAGACAAAGATTGGGAAGGAATCCGCGGTAAAGAGATCGCGACCATTTTCCAAGATCCGATGACTTCTCTGAACCCGATCAAAACGATCGGCTCCCAGATTTCCGAAGTCATCATCAAGCATCAGGGCAAGTCTGCCAAAGAAGCCAAAGATATGGCTATTGATCTGATGAAACGTACCGGTATTCCCAATGCGGAAAGCCGCTACAATGAATACCCGTTCCAATACTCCGGTGGGATGCGTCAACGGATTGTTATCGCGATTGCATTGGCCTGCCGTCCGAAGATTTTAATCTGTGACGAACCGACTACGGCATTGGATGTCACAATCCAAGCCCAGATCCTGGACCTGATCCGGGAGCTGCAAAAGGAATACAAGTTTACTACAATCTTTATCACCCATGATTTGGGTGTGGTAGCAGCGATTGCTGATAAAGTGGCTGTTATGTATTCCGGTCAGATCATCGAGACCGGTACAGTGGAAGATATCTTCTACAACGCCAAACATCCCTACACTTGGGCCCTCTTGAGTTCATTGCCGCAGCTGAGCCAAAAAGGCGCAGAGCTGTATTCAGTTCCCGGCACGCCGCCTTCTCTGTACAAAGATATTGCAGGGGATGCTTTTGCACCGCGAAATCCGTTTGCGATGGAGATCGACTTTAAGAAAGAACCGCCAATGTTCCAAGTCAGTGAGACCCACTTTGCCAAGACTTGGCTGATGGATCCGCGAGCACCGCAAGTGGAAAAACCGCAGGCTATCCAAAACCTGCATGAGAAACTGGTGGCCCTCCAAGAAGAGATCGCACCGGAAGATTACGAAGCACAAGATTTGGCAGATGGAGGTATGACCGTTGGCTAACGAAAAAGAAGTATTGCTGTCCATCAAAGACCTGGAAATCGCATTCGGTGAAGGAAAAAACCGTTTTGTGGCAGTACAGGATGCCAATTTCGACATCTACAAAGGGGAAACCTTCTCGCTGGTAGGCGAATCCGGTTCCGGCAAGACCACTATCGGCCGTGCTGTGCTGGGTTTGAACGATACCTCCAACGGCGATATCATCTTTGAAGGAAAAAAGATCAACAAAAAGCTGAGTAAAAAAGAGCAGGATGATGTGATCCGCAAGATTCAAATGATTTTCCAAGATCCATCCGCTTCTCTGAATGAACGGGCGACGGTTGACTATATCATTTCCGAAGGGCTCTACAATTTCCATCTGTTCAAATCGGAAGAAGATCGTCGTGAAAAGGTCGAACGGATCATCGAAGAAGTCGGTTTATTGCCGGAACATTTGAACCGTTATCCCCATGAGTTCTCCGGTGGTCAGCGCCAACGGATCGGGATTGCCCGGGCCTTGGTGATGGAACCGGAATTGGTGGTCGCTGACGAACCGATTTCAGCCTTGGATGTGTCAATCCGGGCACAGGTCTTGAACCTGCTGAAAGAATTCCAACGGGAGCTGGGTGTGACTTACTTCTTTGTCGCCCATGACTTGTCGGTGGTGCGCTTCATTTCAGACCGGATTGCTGTAATTCGTTCCGGTCGGATCGTTGAATTGGCGGAAGCCGAAGAACTTTTCCGCAACCCGCTGCATCCTTATACTAAAGCACTGCTTTCTGCGGTGCCGGTGCCGGATCCGATCCTGGCCCGTAAAAAAGAACTGCATGTCTACGATCCTGACATGCACGACTATTCCGTCAACAAACCAAGCTTTGTTGAAGTCATCCCTGGTCATTACGTTTACGGTAATGAACAGGAAATCGCCGGGTATCGAGAAGCTGTGAAATAATCAGCCTCTATTCACATACCACTTTCTGTACCAAACTATTTAGAGGCAAAACAGGCAGATACCGTTTCGGTACCTGCCTGTTTTGTGCTGTACGCTGGGATCAGTCTCCGAGTCTTCTGAAGCTTTTCAGCACTTGGCTGATTCGGTTTGGAAACCGACCGGCTGACGTGCTGAGAATAACAGAAAAACCTCCGCAATGCTGGAAGTAGCGGATGCTTGTAAACCTGTGGATAAATCTTTAAAGGTTTCGCTTCTGAGATTTTATTTATGGCGGAAAACCAGTATAATGAAACAGTATTGAATAAATTAGAAGGACTGAAGACTAATGGACAATCAGTTGGCAAATCTGCTTAAAGAAAAATTCGGGATCGTGTTTAGCGACATCAATCTCGTTGATCAGTCCTTCACCCATTCTTCTTATGTGAATGAGCACCGTAACCTGCATCTGTCAGACAACGAGCGTTTGGAATTCTTGGGGGATGCTGTTTTGGAATTATTGGTATCCCAATACCTGTATCGGGAATTTCCGCAACTGCCGGAAGGAAAACTTACCAAGACCCGTGCAGCAATCGTCCGTGAAGAAAGCTTGGCCCAGTTTGCCAAGGATTGCGGCTTTGATCGGTTCGTGAAGCTGGGCAAAGGGGAAGAAAATTCCGGAGGACGCACTCGTCCAGCACTGTTGTGCGACTTGTTTGAAGCTTTTTTAGGGGCATTGTATCTGGATCAGGGGCTGGAAGCAGTTCTGCACTTTTTGGAAACAGTAGTTTATCCGCAAGTGCAGGCCGGTGTTTTTTCACATGAGCGGGATCATAAGACCCGTCTGCAGGAAGTCCTGCAGCGTTCCGGTGATGTGTTGATCGATTATCGACTGGTGCGAGAGGAAGGCCCCGCCCATGAGCGAATCTTCCATACAGAAGTTTATTGTGATGGCGAGCTGATCGGTGAAGGTCAGGGGACGTCCAAGAAAAATGCCGAGCAGTCTGCCGCCGCCAACGCATTGAAGCGCTTGTCGTAGGCAATCGGCGATCTGCTGAAAAAGATGCATTTTACAGGACCTGTTGCGGCAGGTTCTATCGGACCTGCGCCAGCCGGTTGCAATTGCAGCTCTTGGTCATGCCGTGTTTTGTGGGCGAATCGGTCGAATGATCATGTGACTGAGCAGCGTTTTTTCAATGGCAGCCGCTGCAGCAGGTTTATTGAGAGGGGAAACTATTTGTGTATTTGAAGAAAATCGAGATCGCCGGCTTCAAGTCTTTTGCCGACCGGACGGTGATCGATTTTGAAAACAGCGTGACTGCTGTAGTCGGGCCGAACGGTTCCGGCAAAAGCAATATCACCGAAGCGATCCGCTGGGTCTTGGGGGAACAGTCCGCCAAGAGTTTGCGGGGCGGTAAGATGCCGGATATTATTTTTGCCGGTTCCGATTCCCGAAAAGCACTGAATATTGCCGAAGTAACCGTGGTGTTGGATAACAGCGACCATTACCTGCCGCTGGATTTCACCGAAATCAGCGTGACCCGCCGCTATCGCCGTACCGGTGAGAGCGACTTTTTTATCAATAAACAAGCTTGTCGTCTCAAAGATATCACGGATCTGTTCATGGATTCCGGATTGGGGAAAGAATCCTTCTCCATTATTTCCCAAGGGAAGGTGGAGGCGATCTTTGCCAGCAAACCGGAGGACCGTCGGGGGATTTTTGAAGAAGCGGCGGGTGTGTTGAAGTACAAGCAGCGCAAGAAAAAAGCGGAACAGAAGCTGTTCGAAACCGAAGATAATCTCAGCCGGGTGCAGGATATTGTTTATGAGCTGGAAGACCAGCTGACCCCCTTGGCAGAGCAGAGTCAAACAGCAGCAGCATACCTGCGTCTGAAAGAGAAATTGACTCGGGTGGATGCGGCGTATGCGGTGACGGAGATCCAGAGAGCTAAACAGATTTGGGATGCTGCGGAACAAAGACTGGCTCAACTGGACGAAGAACTGAAGGTGACCGGGCAGACAATTGCAGCCGGTGAAGCTCGATTGGCGGAAAAACGACAGGAACGTACTCAGCTGGATGAATGGCTGGAAGAGGGCAACCAGCAGCTGCTGACGGTAACCGAGGCCTTAAAACAGGCGGAAGGACAGCAGGAGTTGCTGAAGGAACGTTCTAAGAACACGTTGCAGAGCTCCCGGGAATACCGGAAAAACATCGAAGAGGCTGCGCAGCGAATCGCTGATCTGGAGGATGACAAAGCGGCTCTGATCAGCCAATTGTCGGAGAAAAATCGGCAGCACCAGCAGTTGGAAGAGACCATCCGCACGACCCAGACTGAGCTTGCGAAATATCAAAAATCGACTAAAGAAGTCTTGGAAGAACTGCGGGGGCAATATGTCGACCGGATGCAGGAACACGCCAATATCGGCAATGACCTGAAATACTTGGAACGGCAGTATACGCAGGAAGTGGTTAAAAATCAGAAAGCTCTCCAAAAACAAGGAGAGCTTACGTCTGCCATCCGCTCCGGACAGGAACAAAAGACCGCACTGGATGAAGCCGTGAGACAGGCAAAAAGTCGTTTGGAGACTCAGCGAAAAGAGTACCTGCTGCTGCAGGATCAGCTGAAAACCGCTAAGAGCAGCTTTGACAGTGAACAAAAGAAGATGTACAGCCTGATGAACCAGGTGCAGCAGGTGCGGGCCAAAGAAAAAAGCCTGCAGGATATCCAAGACAATTACACCGGCTTTTATCAGGGGCCACGGATGGTGCTGCAGCATAAAGACCGCCTCCGAGGAGTAGTAGGTGCGGTTGCTGAACTGATCGATGTGCCGGCCGAGTACGCAGTTGCTGTTGAAACGGCGTTGGGTGCCAGTGCTCAGCATGTTATTGTTGAGACGGAAAAAGATGCCCGCCAAGCCATCACCTTCTTGAAAGAACAGCGGGGAGGACGGGCGACCTTTCTGCCTTTGACGACAATCCAAGCCCGGAATGTCGCTCCGGTTCAGCTGAATGCGGCCAAACAGACGGCCGGCTTTTTAGGGGTGGCTTCCGAGATCGTCAGCTTTGATCCCGCACTGCAGAACATCATGGAGAATCTGCTGGGAGCAATCTTGCTGGCCCAAGATCTCCAGAGTGCCAATGCAATCGCGCGGGCGGTCAATTACCGTTATCGGGTTGTCTCCTTAGAGGGCGATGTTATGAATGCCGGCGGGTCCATGACCGGTGGTGCCACCAGAAAAGGCGGACAGGGCAATCTGTTTGCTCAGAGCAATGAGCTGGCGGCCTTGAAAGAACAGCATCAGCAGCTGGATCAGCGCTTGCAGAATACCGAAAAACAGGTGGCCCGGCTGGAAGGTGAGACCCGTGACAAACAGGCCCGACTGGAAACGCTGCGGGAAGAAGGCGAAAGTGCTCGTCTGAAGCTGCAGGAGCTGGAAAATCAGCTGCAAAACACAGCGGCAGATTTGAACCGGCTGGAAAAAGAGCAGCGTATCTTTACTTTTGAAAATCGTGAAGTCCAGGCTTTTTTGGAAGAATACGAAGAAAAGAAAGCCGGCTATCTCAAAGCACAGGCTGAAGTTGAAGCGGATCGCCTGGCTATCAACGAAGAAATCCAGGAGATCAACCGAACAGAAGATCTGATTGAAGCCAAGCGGGCTGAGGTCAGCGAAGCACTGGCGAGTCAGCAGGCGGAACTGGCGGTCTTGAACCAGCAGATTCTGCATCTTAAAGGGTTGATCCAGGACAAGCAGGGTGATTTGGAAGCAGCAGAGGCCCGCCACAGCAGTCTCGAGATTCAGCTGGCTGCCTTGAACAGTGATTTTTCCCATCATGAACTGTCAGAAGAGTCATTGCAAAAACAAGTCGTTGAATTTAGCGCAAAACGAGAACAGCTGCAGGCAGAATTGACGGCCAAGCGGCAAAACCGTTTGGAACTGCAGACACAGATCACAGCCGGCGATACCGATTTGAGTGAGAAAAATCAGCAGCAAAAGCTTCTGCTCTCACAAAAGACCAAAGTCGAAGTGGAGAAAAACCGGGCGGATATCCAATTGGACAATCTCCTGGCTCACCTGCAGGAAGAATATGCAATGTCATATGAACTGGCTGCCGCGACGTATGGCGTCGTGGATGATCCGGAAGCTGCCCGGGGGACGATCCAATCCCTGAAGCGGGAGATTGAGCGCCTGGGTCCGGTGAACCTCAATGCCATTCAGCAATATGAACAAGTCAAAGAGCGTTATGACTTTTTGACCGGTCAGCGGGATGATTTGCTGCAGGCGAAAGATCAGCTCTTTACGACGATGAACGAGATGGATGAAGAGGTGAAGATCCGCTTCAGTGAGGTCTTCGAGGCAATCCGCGACAAGTTCAAAGAAGTTTTCCCAAACATGTTCGGGGGCGGTCGGGCCGAGCTGGTCTTAACGGATCCGACTGATCTGTTGAACACCGGCATCGAAATCGAAGCACAACCTCCCGGGAAAAAATTACAGAGCTTGAGCCTGCTTTCCGGCGGGGAACGGGCATTGACGGCGATCGCCCTGCTGTTTTCCATCATCCAAGTACGGCCGGTACCGTTTTGTGTGCTGGATGAAGTGGAAGCTGCTTTGGATGAGGCCAATGTGACTCGTTTTGGTCAATACCTCAGCCGCTTCCAAAATGATACCCAGTTCATCGTGGTCACTCACCGCAAAGGAACGATGGAAGCAGCTGATGTCCTCTATGGCGTGACCATGCAGGAATCCGGCGTGTCCAAGATTGTATCGGTGCGCCTGGAGGATGTCAAAGAGGGCGGCCGGATCGTAGCCGCCGAGGAACAAGACAGCCGCGTCTGATCGCTGCTCGGCAAGCCCCTCAGTATCGTTGTCGCATCTTCACCGGGGCCTGTTGGATCATCAGTGGAGGCGGGTTAGGGGCAGAAGGAAGCGCCGACAGGATTCGGATTGTTACAGGTTTGTCGTGTCCTGGGAGTCAAGCGTCGCTGAAATGATTCATAAGCGAGCGTTTGTGGTGAAATGGAGCGAACACCGTTGTCGGTAATCTTTTTTCTGCCGGTCCCGGCGAAAACAGCCTTTTACTATTGTCAGGAGGAAGAATCTTTGATTAAACTTGTCGCCATCGATTTGGATGGTACGTTGTTGAACAGTAAAAAAGAAATCACGCCGGAGAACAAACGCGTACTGGCAGCGGCACAAAAGGTCGGTGTCAAAATCGTAATCTGTACCGGTCGGCCGCTGCGAGCGATCCGTCCGTATTTGGAGGAGCTGGATCTGAAAAAGCCCGGCGACTATGCCATCACTTTTAACGGTGGCCTGGTACAAAAAAATGACACCGGTGAAGTCATAGAAAAGGCGGCCCTGTCTTTTGATGAAGTGCAGGCGCTGATTCAGATTGCCGGAGAGCTGGCATTGCCGTTGGATGTCGTATCTGATGAAATCGTCTGGTCGCTCCCGACAGCTCCCGCTCATCCTTCGATTTACGGACAGCTGAATCCGCTGCTGGATGTACAGCCGGCGGAATTTTCGCAGTTGGATCCGGAAGCACTGTACAATAAAGCCGTCGTGGCCTACGAACAGGTTTATCTGGATCAACAGATTGCGTTGATTCCTGAGCGTGTCAGAGAGCAGTTCGAGGTCATCAAGACCCGCGAAGTTTTGTTGGAATTCATGCCAAAGGGGATTACGAAAGCTTATGGGATCGCCCTGTTGGCTAAAGACCTGGGGATTACTGCTGACGAAGTTATGGCGATCGGAGACGAAGAAAATGATCTGCCGATGATCGAATACGCCGGGGTCGGGGTTGCCATGAGTAATGCTGTAGCACCTGTCAAAGCTGCGGCTGATGTCATCACCGATTCCAATGAAGCAGACGGCGTAGCCAAAGTCATTGAAAAATACGTTTTACAAGCCGGTACCGCCGGCAACTGATTTTTAATTTATCACACAAGGAGGGCAAAGCAATGGGCTTTTTCGATAAGATCAAAAAGGCGCTCATGGGCAAAGAAGAACCAGAGCAGTCACCGGTAGTACCGGAAGAAATACCCGCAGAAGAGACCGACGAAACAGCGGCAGGTGAACAGCAAAAGACTACTGCCGCCACAACTGAGACACCTCAGGAAGATACCTCGGAACAGGAGCCGGCTGCTGATACAAGGGAAACCAAGGCTCACCGTCCCGTTGCTCCCGCAGCGACAGCGGCGACCTCTTTTCAAGAAGAAGCGCGGCAACCGGAAGATCTGGCCGACGAACAATTGACGTCAATCACTTCCGAGTCAACGGCTGAAACAGCGGCTGAGACCGGGGCTGGTAACACATCTGCCGCCCAAGTGTTACCTGAGGTCCAAGACGATGATTCGCCGACTGCTGCTGAAGGGACCGGGCTGGACTCCCTGCAGCCGCTGGAGGAGTCTCCCGCTGCAGCTGAAGAAGCGACAGCTCAGGTACAACCGGTCGCTGAAACAGAGGATTCGTGGCGATCGGACTTTAAAACCGTGGAAGTACCTGAAGCCGCAGTTGAACCTAATCACAATCAGTCAGCCGCTGATGCTGCACCTACTGCTGAAAGTCTGATGCGTGAAGCGGAGTCTGCCCAGCCGGCAGCACCGATTGATCCACAGCCGCAGCCCACCGTTGAAGAAAAATATGACAAGGGGCTGAAAAAGAGTCGAAAAACCTTTGGCCAACGCTTGAATGAGCTTTTTGCCAATTTCCGCAGTGTTGATGAAGACTTCTTTGAAGAAGTGGAAGAAACCCTGATTGGTGCCGATGTCGGCTTTGATGCAGCCATGCAGATCGCAGACGAAATGCGCCAGGAAGTCAAATTGCAAAACGTGAAAAAACCTAAAGATGTCCAGAACGTGATCATCGAGAAACTGGTGAATCTGTACGACGAAGCCGGCGAAGGGGAGAACCATGCCCTCAACCTGCAGCCAAACGGTCCGACAGTGATGCTGTTTGTCGGTGTCAACGGTGTCGGCAAGACCACCAGCATCGGCAAGCTGGCTTACGAGTATCGAATGGCCGGCAAAAAAGTCCTGATGGCTGCAGCAGATACCTTCCGAGCCGGAGCCATCGATCAGCTGGTAGTCTGGGGCGAACGGGCCGGTGTGGAAGTTGTCCGGCACAAAGCCGGCGGTGACCCGGCGGCAGTCGTTTTCGATGCGGTTCAAAAAGCCAAAGATGAACACTATGACATCCTGTTGGTAGATACTGCCGGTCGTCTTCAGAACAAAGTCAATCTGATGAAAGAGTTGGACAAGATCAAACGAGTGATCCAGCGGGAGCTCCCAGAGGCCCCGCATGAAGTGCTGTTGGTGGTGGATGCCACTACCGGACAAAATGCTATGGTCCAAGCCAAACAGTTCAAAGAAACCACCGATGTTTCCGGAATCGTTTTGACCAAGCTGGACGGAACCGCCAAAGGGGGGATCGTCCTAGCCATCAGAAATGAGCTCCACCTGCCGGTAAAACTGGTCGGTCTGGGAGAAGGGATCGATGACCTGGAGCCTTTCGATCCGAATCAATTTGTGATTGGCCTGTTCAAGGGCCTGATCCAGGAATAGCCAGGCTTGCGGGACAGCGGCTGCAACAGTCTGGCCGCCCCGCTTGTAGTTTTTTCGTTTATGGTAAAGCAACTGTCTGAAAGAAATGAGGAATCTGCACTATGACCAAACGACAACCGCTGCTCTGGCGGATCCTGTTTTTTATCGGCTTCTTTTTTGTACAAAACCTGTCGACTGTAGTGCTCACGTTGGGGTCGACACAAGATGGCCTGCAGATGGCGCCACTGCTGTTTGCGCTGCTCATCTCGCTGGTCTTTGTGGGAGTCATGGCCTTTTTTATCCACAGCTATCAGCGGCAGCTTCAGGAATACAATCCGAGAAGCTTCGGCCACGACCTCTCTATGCGGGGGAAAATCAAATGGATCATTTTGACTGTAGTTGTTATCTATGGCTTTTTGATCGTGATGACGCCTTTACTGCCGGCATCTGAGTCAGACAACCAGCAGGTGATCGACAGCATGTTTCGCTCCCAGGCATTGGGTCTGACCTTGTACGGCGTTATTTTAGGGCCCATCATCGAGGAGCTGTTGTACCGTGGAATCTTTATGAACTATTTCTGGAATCGCAACGATCGCACCAGTGATGTGCTGGCAGTCGTGACTTCGGGGCTATTTTTCGGTCTGCTGCATGAGCCCAGACTTTCCTTGTTTCTGGTGGTCTATACGGTGATCGGTATCAGTTTTGGGGTTTTGTATCTGAAAACCAAGGATATCCGCTGCAGTATGATTGCACATATGCTCTATAACGGGATCACCTTTATGGCCATGTGGTCGACTTTGTAAGGAGGGAAATCAGTGAAAAAGAAAAACCTGCTGCTGTCGACCTTGGCGGCAGCAATTTTATTGACAGTCATCCTGGGCTTTGCGCCGGTTAAAGACCTGGTCTATTCGGATAACTGGCCGCGAAAAATCATCGGGGTTCTGTTGTTTGTTGCCTTGCTGATTTTTTGGTTGCGGGGATTGCGCAAGTCCCGCCAGTTCCATAAAGAATTCCAGTATTATGTGACTGCCCATGATCTGACTCCGGAAAAATTAGCCCGCATGACCGGCTTTACAAAATTTGATTTTTCCTATGACGGAGATGAGCTGCTGTTTATGAACGCAACGCCGGAAAATCGGGAGCGGCTCCTGCAGAATTTGCGGGAACAATACGGTCCGCTGCCCAAAGAATGACCTCTCGTAAGGCGCGCCTGATGGATTCAGTCAGGTGCGCCTTTTTTAGTTGTGGAGTATTCATGACCGCGTCGCCCCGGGAATCTGAGGAGGATTTCAGAAAAATAACGGCTGCCGATCAGCTGCCTTGGCGAACCGCTGGCGGCAGCTGTGAAAAAAGGCTGCTGAATACAGCTGGAGCGGTTCAGTTTCGGCGGTGAATCCTCTATAATGGACAAAAAGAGTATCTGTGACAAAGAAACTACAGACAAAAGAGGAAGACAACATGGATCTGAAAAAAATGATGCAGGCCCCCAAAGCCCGGGCCAATATGCTCGCTGCCGGCTTCGGTGTTGAGCGGGAAGGACAGCGGGTTCAGCTGAGTGACGGACAACTGGCAGAGACACCTCATCCCCAAACTGTCGGAAACCGCAGCTACCATCCTTATATCCAGACAGACTTTGCTGAAACCCAGCTGGAGTTGATCACACCGGTTACGTATTCACCTGCCGAGCTTTTGAAATGGCTGGCAGCGATTCATGATGTGACTTACCGATCGCTGCCGCAAACAGAAGCGCTGTGGCCGCTGAGTATGCCGCCGGCGCTGCCGGAAAATACCTGCGGGATCAAGCTGGCGCAGTTGGATCATTTCGAGGATGTTCTTTACCGGCGCTATCTGGCGCGCCAATACGGCCGCCGCAAGCAGATGGTCTCCGGCATCCATTTTAATTTTGAATTCGGCGAAGAACTGATTGAGGCGCTGTTTTTGCAGCAGCAGGAGTTTAGTGAGCGGCGCCGCTTCAAGACCGAGCTGTATATGAAAGTGACCCGCAACTATCTGCGCTATCGTTGGTTGATTACCTATTTGTACGGCGCATCCCCTGCCAGTGAAAAAAATTACTTTGTCGAACAGGCGGGACCGGAAGAGCCGGTCCGCAGCATCCGCAACAGTGCTTACGGCTACCGCAATCACGAAGATGTCGTGGTTTCTTATGAAAGCCTGGAACGCTATCTGGCTGATATCGCCCGCATGGTAGAAATCGGGCGGCTTTCCGAGGAGAAAGAATTCTATTCGCCATTGCGGCTGCGGGGAGGCAAGCGGGTACAGGATCTGGCTGAAACCGGGATTCGTTATATCGAGCTGCGGAACATCGATTTGCAGCCTTTTGACCGCTACGGCTTCACCGAAGAAGAAGCCCGCTTCCTGCAGGTTTTCCTGCTGCTGATGATGTGGCTGCCGGAAGAAGCCCCAGCGGATGAATGGGTAGCTGTCGGGGATCGCTTGAACGATGCAGTGGCCTTGGAGCGGCCGGATGAAACGCCCGCTTGTCTGGCAGAAGGGGAATGGCTGCTGGCACAATTGGAACAGATGATTGCAGCCCTGGAGTTGCCGCTGCCGGCTGATTTTCTCAGTAATCTGGCGGTTTGCCTGGCAGATCCCCAAACGACGCCGGCCGCCCAACTGTGGCTGGCGTCACAAGAGAATGGACGTTCTCAGCACAAGGTAGCTGCTGATTTGACTCGCCGCAACCAGCAAAAAGCCTGGGCCCGCCCCTACCAACTGGCGGGATTCACCGGGATGGAGCTGTCCACTCAGATTTTTATGTTCGATGCCATTCAAAAAGGGGTCTGCGTAAATGTGCTGGATGAGACAGATCAGTTTTTGCAGCTGCGCTTGGGTGAGCATGTCGAGTATGTAAAAAATGCCAATATGACTGCCAAAGATACCTATGTGGTCCCGTTGATGATGGCAAATAAAACAGTCACCAAAAAAGTCTTGGCACAAGCCGGCTATCGAGTGCCCGGAGGTGGGGAATACGCGGATCCGGCAGCAGCCCTTGCCGACTTTCCCCGCTATGCCGGCCAAGCGGTGGTCGTAAAGCCCAAGAGTACCAACTACGGTCTGGGGATCTCTGTTTTCAAAGAACCACCGGCAGCCGAAGATTACGAAACGGCGGTAGCGATTGCCTTTGCAGAAGATGACGCTATTCTGGTGGAGGAGTTCATGGCAGGGACCGAATACCGTTTCTTCGTGCTGGCAGGCGAGGTGCGGGCTATCATGCTGCGCGTGCCTGCCAATGTCGTCGGTGACGGAAAACAGACGATCACCCAGCTGGTCGCAGCCAAAAATGCCGATCCGCTGCGAGGGACGCATCATCGTTCGCCGTTGGAACTGATCCAACTGGGGGAGCTCGAAAAGCTGATGCTAAAGGAGCAGGGCTATACTCCGGATTCGATACCACAGGAGGGAATCACCGTTTACCTGCGGGAAAACTCCAATATTTCTACCGGTGGCGATTCCATCGACATGACAGATCAGTTCAATGAGGATTACAAAAAGGTCGCAGTTGAGGCGGTCGCGGCGCTGGGGGCAGCTGTCAGCGGTATCGATCTGATCATTCCCGACAAGTCTCGTCCGGCGGCAGAACCGGGTGCTTACGGGATCATCGAAGCCAACTTCAATCCGGCGATGCACATGCACGTCTATCCTTACGCAGGACAAGGACGGCGCTTGACGATGGCTGTCTTGAATTTTTTGTATCCGGAGCTGGCTGAGCTGAACGATCAACCGACAGAAGAATAAAAAAATCTGCTGCGACCGTTTTGAAGTCGCAGCAGATTTTTTTGCAGCTGGAGATGTCTGTTGCAAACAGCGCAGACCTTCCTGCCGCCGTTCAGATTTATTCTGAATCGAAATTTTCGGAGGACTGGAAGTCGTCACTGGTGTTGTTTGTAGTGCTGTCGTCTGATTCGGAGTCGCTGGAAGCAGAGGATTCCGGTCGCTCGGCAGGATAGCCTTCAAAATTCGGGGCAAATTGGATGTTGACAGTGCGTTCCGGCTCATCCCAACCGGCATCAGGAGCCAAGTTGCTGTCATCGTACAGCCGCTGATCGGGATCGCTGATCAGCGACAGGCTTTCCTCCGGTGCCAGGTTTAATTGCTCCCGCAGCCGGTTTTGTGCTTCCAAGGTCCCGTAATACGGTGGAATCTGATAGTAGCCGCCGTTCAGCATATAGCCTTGGCCGCCAATCTGGATGGATTCGATATCAGTGAGTGCCGCCTGATAATTGGTGGCCATGTCCAGCATCTGGTTCCAGGTCAGATCGGTGGTGACATTGTCTCCCAACGCATCCAAAACTTTGGTGTAGTATTTTACGGTATTGACGCTGGCCAGTTTTTCAACGACTTTGGTCAGCACTTCCCGCTGCCGAGCCTGACGCCCCATATCGCCGGTGCCGTCGTCTTTACGCATCCGAGCATAGGCCAGACCTTTTTCACCGTCCAGAGTAATCTTGCCGGCA
Organism: Enterococcaceae bacterium OF42-14pH9A; assembly: GCA_027692465.1. Lineage (GTDB taxonomy): Bacteria > Bacillota > Bacilli > Lactobacillales > Enterococcaceae > Enterococcus_C. Next base: position 1,120,800 of record JAQEYU010000001.1, read on the forward strand.
GGTACGTGGATGCCGTCCAAAGTGAAGTCGATCTTGTTGTCCACTTCGATTCCGCCCACTGCATCGATCAGATCTTCCAGCCCTTGCAAGTTGATGGTGGCGTAGTGGTTAATCGGGACATTCAGGAAATTCTCCAGCGTATCAATGGTCATTTCCACGCCGCCATAGGCATATGCCGAATTCAGCTTGTCGTGCCGGTCTTTACCAACGATTTTGATCAGAAAATCCCGGTCGACACTGGTGATGGTTGTGGTTTTCTTCTGGGGATTGATGGTCACCACCATCGTCGTATCCGAACGCCCCTGATCCGTCCGTCCCAGCCCGCCGGAGTCGATTCCCAAAAGCAGGATTGAAAAAGGTTCGGCAGCAGCTGTATCGATTGCCTTGCCGTTGTGGTCCAGGGGTTTATACATTCTGTCAGCAGCATTGCGGGCTTGATTGGCCGCATACATGCCGAAGCCGCTGATGACCGCAATCACCAGAGTCACGACCCCGACGATGATCAGAACGGTTTTTTGTACTTTACTCATAGGTCACCTCGTAAAAAGATTTCTTTCTGAAGTTTACTCTTTAAACCTCAAAACGCTAACCAACTTTTTGATTTATCTGTAAATTTAGGGAAAAATTAAAAAAATCCGGAGTTGACAGCCGTTTTTTTCGCTGATGCAGACAAAAAGAGAGTGCTCCGCCGTTCTCGAAAAAAGAAAAGGGCGGGAGCACCGTCGGCAATCAATATTCGAATTCTTTGATCTCGATTGTTTGTTTTGTTTCGCAGACCTGCAGCCCTGTCGTTTTTTCCCACCAAGCTTTCATATCTTTTTCGTAGGTGGTTGGAAAAGAGTCGACGATATCCAAAAGCGGGGTATCGTTGATCTTGGCGTAAGGAAAGTTCAATGTCAGATTGTATTTCAGCTCTGTCAGCAGGCTGTAGTATTGGAACATCTGATAATTCATCTCTTCCGGGTCTTCAGCGGACAGGACTTTCGGTGCCCGGTCCAGCATAAAGCCGAAGCTGCGCATCATGAACATGATTCCATCCAGATGTTCAGCTTGGATATAAGAGGCATCTTTCAAGATGTCGATGTGAGTATCCAATGCCAGCAGCAGTTCATCTTTTAACGTTTGATAATCCGGTGTAGCCATAAGTATTTTCCCCCTTGTCGGCAGTCTGACAGGGCTGGCGGCAAAATGCAGTACCGTATCCCGCAAAAAGCGGACCCTTTCAAGCTGTCGAAAATTAGTTTTCTGTTTTGATAAAGCCGTTCGTAGTAAAACTTTCCGTGAGCCTTAGGGTGTGACTGAAAACATCGCCGCAGCCCAACCTTAATTGAACAAAGCAGCGCAGCCTCCTTAAACTTCCCCCTAGTGTTCTATCCGGACAGAAATCAGAGCAATTTATCCGAAGACTTCAGAGCCAGCTGGCATGCCAACCATCGTGGTGCACGGTCGGCTCCAACTGCTGTCTCTTCCGTCTTCTGAAACTTGTCGATAAACTGATTTATTACCTTGAAAACAGTCCTGATAGCGGGTCAGTCCTTCGAGTGGAACAAGCGGTCAAAAAAGCCGGTTTTTTTGGCCGGTTTGTCAGCTGTCTCAGCGGTTTCTTCCGGATATTTCTGATCGATATCAATCACCGGTTCGTTGACCGCTTCTTTTGAGACGACCAAAAGCCCGAGACTGTCCGGGTCAGTGCCGACAAAGTCGTTGACGATGGTGAATTTGCGGTCGGCTTTGGTAATCAGCTGGATGTACTCCCCTTGCAGGGAATCCGAAAGCCTGCCGTTCATCAATACTTGAGCATCGGGGTCTTTGGCCAATTCCGTAAGCAGGTTGTCTTTGTTGTCTTTTTCTTTCATTTGCGCCAAGGTCATGCTCAAATAGCAGCGTTCCCGAAAGGTCCCCATATATTTGTGCTGTTCGTCGGGATTTACCAGCGGACTGCCGTACATCCCTTTGTCCAAATGTTTCTGCAACTCATCTGCCAATCACACCACTCCTCAATCCTTCGGCGGCTTGGTGGTAGCCGCTGAATCGCTTTCTCTTCTTGATTATATCACGACCGCGGAAAAAGCAAAGTGGCAGCGCTGTATTGGCTCGGTTTTACCGGTACTATACAGAAAAAAACTAGGGCGTGTCTGAAAAATCTGTCACTGGAGTTTTCAGACACGCCCTAATAAGCCGCTGTTTTTTATTTCCGCTGCGGTTGCGTTATAATCAGTTATATGAAAAGCAGAGACGGCCGGCAAAGAACAGTCTTGCAGATGTCGACTGCCTAAAAGGAGGAACAGGATGGATTCAAAAGTACAGCTCCAACTGAAATTTGCAGAAAATACCCGCTTGGAAACCGAACGCTTGATTTTGCGGCCGCTGACATTGGCCGATGCTGCGGATATGTTCGAATATGCAGGGGATGAAGAGACCACAGAATACGTCTTCCCACAGCACCAGTCTTTGACGGAGACGCAGGAAACCATCGCTGCCGTCTTTATGGCGGAGCCCTTAGGAAAGTATGCGCTGGAAGAAAAAGCCGGCGGAAAGATGATCGGGACCATCGATCTTCGAGTGAATCCGACCGCTATGCGAGGGGAGATCGGTTATGCCTTGAATAAAAGCCGCTGGGGCCAAGGGTTGATGCCGGAAGCCGCTATGGCGATTTTGGCATTGGGTTTTGATGAGCTGAAGCTGGTGCACATCCAGGCTTTTCACAATCTGGCAAATGAAAAATCCGGCCGCGTCATGCAGAAGATCGGCATGAAAAAAGTAGCTGAACTGCCGCTGTCTCGGCTCTGGAAAGGCAAGCCGGTAGGAGAGGCCATGTACGGGATCACCAGCACAGACTGGCACAAACGGGTGATGTGAAGACAGCTGCAGTGAACGTATGAAAGACTGAATCTGCCGGGAGAAAGGCTTGCAAAAGAAAGAAGGTATCATTATGGAATTGACTATCGATCCCAAAGTCGTTGCATTGATCAAAAAGAAACGCATGCCGGGAGATCGGATGTATCTGGATTTTGAAGACGGCGACGGTCCATTTGCCAATACCGGTCTTTCCTGCCGGCTGGACCTGAGCTTTCGTTTTATTATAACACCGGAAAACTATCCGGCGACCGGACTGGCGGTCTATAATGACAGCGTGGAAACAGCAGTAGGACCGGTCAGACTCAAGCAGAGTTCTGAAGTTTATCTGGATGCAAAAACGCGACTGGTGCTGGGGGCAACCGGCGCACTGCAGCTCAAAGGTGCCTCGGGGATTCTGGCTGACAATATCCCAATCCTGCGTATCGAGCAGCAGACAGCAGGTGAAAGAAAGCTGTCAGGTGGTCCCTGTTGAAGCGTCTGGCGGTGATTAGTGATCTGCACGTGGATATCAATCGATTTTCCGATGATGAGCTGGAGCTGTTGGCCGAAATCTTAAAGCAGGGGGAAGTCGATCACCTGCATTTGGACGGCGATATCGCTAATAAAACCCCGCGTGCATTGGCAGTTGTAGATTTTTTTCAGACCAGAGGGATCCGTACCACCTTCAACTGGGGCAATCATGAGATGGCAGATCTGACTGAAGACAGCATCGAAGCCTATCCCAGCCCGGCATTTTTGAATCTGCAGACTTGGGAGCTGACTGCTGATACGGTGCTTCTGGGCTACAACGGCTGGTACGATTATCTGTTTGCGGCTGATTACGATCCGCCAAAGATCCGGCAGTTAAAGGAGCTTTACTGGTATGACCGGGTGATCCCAAGAGAAGGCAGCGATCCCGAGGTGGAGGCGCGCTTGCGGGGCCGACTGAAGCTGGTTTTGGACCGTTTGCAGGCAACCGGTAAGAAGGTGATTCTGGCTACGCATTTCGTACCGAAGCGGGAGTTCATCGTCTATCAGGAAAAGCGGGAGTTTCTCCGCTGGAACGATCTCAACGCATTTTTGGGATCGGCGGGTCTGGGAGAGCTGCTGGACCGTTATGATAACGTGACCAACTGTATTTTCGGACATACTCACCGGCGTTTTGCTGATCAACTGCTGCAAGGGACCCGATACAGCTGCCGTCCACTGGGGTATTTTTTCGAGTGGGAACTCACCAAGGTATTCGTCTTTGAAAACGAGCTAGTGAGCGAATACCGTCCGGCCAAGTTGCGGAGCGTATTGAAAAAACATCAGGAAGCCTTCGATGCCTACCGTAAAGAACATTTGGCAGAAGAATTCCGCAAGGGGATGACGTTGATTGACATCCCGGAAAAAACTGAAGAAACAGCCGACTGACTCACCGTACCCAAACGGTCTGGTCAGGCGGCTGTTTTCGGCTTATAATAAAGAGACTTTGACGACCGCCATACGCAACAGCGGGATTGTCGCTGCTGCGACCGAGAATCACCGGAAAGCTCAGGGGAATTTGCGGGCATTCAGGTGTTTTGAGGCGGTACTTGAAAAACTGTTATCACCTACCAAAGGAGTGTAAAAAATGACATTTGAAGAGATCCTGCCGCAACTGAAAGCCGGCAAAAAAATCATTCGTAAAGGCTGGAGCGGCTTTGAACTGTATGTCACATTGGTTTCCGGGGAAGTCTATGACGGCGCACCGGTGACTCCCTATCTGCTCATCAAAACCAGCGATGAAGGCTTTTCCAGCTTTGCACCGACTGTTTGCGATATTCTGGCAGATGATTGGGAGATCGTGGCATGACCCTGCAGGGAACAGCTGATTTCAGCTTTGAAGGAGCGGTCGTGTTGGTGACCGGGGCTGCTTCCGGTATCGGACAGGCACAGGCACGGGCCTTTTTGGCTGCCGGTGCCTGTGTCTTTGCCGTTGACATCCAAGATGATTTTTCAGCTTTGCTGACTGCTGCCAAAACAATCGGTGCAAAAGCAGTCAGCCGATTGGTGTGCTGGACCGCCGATGTTTCGCAGCCGGAACAGTGCCTGAGTACAGCTGCAAAATGCCGGGAACAGTTCGGGCCGGTGTCGATTCTGTTGAACACGGCCGGTAAGTTGGACGGTTATAAAAACATTTTAGAGACTGATGAAGACCTCTGGCATACAGTTTTACGCACGGATCTGGACAGCATGTTTTATTTGACCAAAGCCTTGTTACCCGACATGCTGGCAGCCGGACAAGGTACAGTCATCAATATGGCATCGGTGGCCAGTTTTGTCGGGGGCGGCGGTGGGATCGCCTACACTACAGCGAAACATGCCGTCGCCGGCTTCACCAAGCAGTTGGCTTTGGATCACGGGGCTGCCGGAATCCGGGTCTTGGCGTTGGCTCCCGGAGCAATCCGAACTCCCATGAATGCAGCGGATTTTGCCGGTGATGCCGCGATGGCTAAATGGGTTGCCGAAGAAACGCCCTTAAAGCGCTGGGCTGAGCCGGAAGAGGTGGCAGAAGTGACCTTGTTTGCAGCCAGTCGCGGTGCCGGTTATATGCAGGGAAATATCATTGAAATCGACGGAGGCTGGCTGCTGAAATGAAAGAGGAATTGACAGAAACACAAGCTGCGGCTTGGATCGCCGAGGATCCGAAGCTGATGGCAATTTTGCGGATCATTGCCGATTGGAATCTGTCGGAGGGTTGGCTGACCGCCGGTACGCTCCGTAATTATTTGTGGGATCGACTGGCAGGTTCGAAAACAGCACATGCGTCCAATGATGTGGATGTTGCTTTTTTTGATCCCGGACTGGACTATGAGGAAAGTGAGACTTTAGGACGTCAGTTGGCCGCCCATTGGCCCCAATACAACTGGGAGATCAAAAATCAGGCCCACATGCACACCCATAATTTTTCCGAGGAGCCGTCTTACACCGGGACGTTGGATGCCGTCAGCAAATATCCGGAAACCTGTACTGCGTTGGCCTGCCGGCTGGATGATGCAGGATACCCGCAGTTCCGAGCTTTATGGGGCCTGGCTGATCTGGCGGCTTTTGAAGTTCGCCCAACGCCGCATTTTTTGAGTGCTCCTCGACGAATGGCTGTCTATCAAAAGCGGGTCGCTACTAAAAATTGGCAGGAAAGCTGGCCGCAATTAAAAATCCGCTCTTGAAAAAACAAAGCCGCTTCAGTTATTATAATTACCAGCGGCTGGTCCGCACTGCACCACTTCAATCCTTTGGGTGCAGCTTATTACCGGGAAAGTCCCGTAAAGGAGAACGACAAATGAATAATCCTGAAAAACTGCGTTCAGAATCTGTCTGGACCACACAAGAATTGACCAAGATGGCGTTGGTGGCTGCTCTGTATGTAGCGGTAACTTTCGTCTTGCAGCCGGTAGGATATGGTAATATCCAGTTTCGTGTCGCTGAGATGTTCAACTTTCTGGCACTGTACAACAAGCGCTATGTCTGGGCCGTGACAATCGGGTGCGCTATCGCCAACTTGGCTTCCCCTAATGGGATTCTTGATGTAGTGGTCGGCGGTATCTGTACGCTTTTTGTGTTGCTTTTGTGCCGATATGTGACCCGTAACCTTAAAGATCTGCGGGTCAAAATTGCCATTACCGCAGTGATTTTTGCTGTTTCTATGTTCACTGTCGCAGCTCAGCTGACGATCTTGTTCCAAGCGCCCTTCTTCTTCAACTGGCTGACTATTGGGATCGGCGAACTGCTGTCCATGGCAATCGGCGGAATCATTATTTACGCCCTCAGCCAAAAAATCGATCTGACTGCCTAAATCAGGCTTTGAATAACATAAATACAAGGGTGCTGCCTAGATTGAAGGACAGCACTCTTTTTTTTGCTGTCACCAGTGACGGGTCCGGCTTTCTTTTTCAAGGGGAATCGGTATAATAAAAGCAAACGATTACTCCCTGAAAGATCTGTCTCTTCAATAAAGGGAGTAGTCAGCCTAAAGGAGTTTTTTGATGAAAGCAACGATCAGCGGACAAAAACGGATCTCTGAAGGAGGCTGCAACGCTTGTACAGCCTTTTCTTTGCAGGTTTATCATCTGACTTTTTCTGACGGGAGCCGGGTCTCCTTGGAGCGCTTGGATGTGCCGACCATCGTCATGGCCTTTGCCCAGAAAGACCGCTGGCAGCAGGAATTCACCATGCTGGATATGACCGAAGAAGCGATGCTCTACAAAAAAGACGGGCAGACAGTGACTGAACAGGAAGCTTCCGCCAACGTCAGCTATCAAAAGGGACCGGATCGTCTCAAGCTCGCCAAGGAATACTGTGATTTGGCCGATTTGTATCAAGGTATCAATCAGGTTTTGACCCGCTTTTTCGGTATGGAGGAAGTAGCCTTCGACTATGAGACTATCGAACGAGAGCCGGTCATCTAATCAGAAAGTGATGTCGGATAATAGGGCGTGTCTGAAAACTCCAGTGGCAGATATTTTGGTCCTTTTCACCGTAATCTACTCGTAAATGCGCAGCTTTGCACCACATAAGCTGCGCTTTACTCCTTGATTTCGGCAGGTCCGCAAAAATCTGGATCCCCCAGAGTTTTCAGACACCCCCCAACCTTTCGCTGCTCGAAAAGGCCTCGCCGCTGAAGGGATCAACCGATTGTGATACACTGGATCAAAATGAGGAAAAGGCAGGAATGCGGCAATGTTCAATCAAAGTTCTTTTGAAGTTTTTAACATCTCCGGCTTGGAGGAGCGGATGGCAGCTGTCCGCAGCGAGATCCAGCCAGTCTTTCAACAGATCGGGGATGCCTTGATCCCGGAATTGGAGGCGGCTTTGGAGCGGCCTTTTTATCTGCATATCGCACAACATCGCCGTCGTACCGTTCATCCGCCGGAAAATACCTGGGCGGCTGTGGGAGAAGGCAAGCGAGGATATAAAATGGCCCCGCACTTTCAGATTGGAATCTGGCCGGAGTATGTGTTCATGTGGTTGTCCATCATCGATCAGCCCCAAGACCAGAAACGCTATGGGCAGACCCTGCTGACCGCTCTGCCGGAAATCAAACAGCTGCCGGCAGATTTCGTAATCAATAAAGACCATACCGTGGCCTCTTTGCTTTCATTGGATGAAGCAGAGTCGGCGTTGGAGCGTCTGGTGAAAGTCAAAAAAAGCGAATTCCAAATGGGCCGAGTGATCCTGCGGGAAAGCCCGTTATGGCAGGAACCAAAAAATGCGCTGACAGAGATTTTGGCCACCTATCGACAATTGCTGCCATTCTATGAGCTTTTGACGGAAGAGGCCTAGGATTTCATCCGGACTGGAATCAAAGTGATCGGTCGAGTGCCGAAAAGTTTCAGAAGGCTCTCCGATCTGACCCCGGCGTACAACCACCGGCCAAAGCTCGTCGAAATTTCCCTTCACCCGCTAAAAACATTGATATAAAGGGAATCGTTTGCAAAAACACTTTTGAAAGCAGGGGACAACAGGCTTTTTTTACAAAACCTTGATATGACGGCTTTCTTTGAGCTTTACCAAAACCATAAAAATACAGAAAGTTTAATTCGTATTATTTTATCTGAATAGGGGAAAGGGTTTTCTGTTGCGCAGTTATAGGGGTTTTGCTAGAATAATACGTAGGGATTAAACAAAATCCTAATTATTTTATTCCTGGGAGGAATTAAACATGAACAAAGCAGAATTGATCTCCGCCGTTGCAGAAAAATCAGGTTTGACTAAAAAAGATGCTACCGCAGTCTTGACTGCCATTATCGACACTGTTGAAGAAACCTTGAAAAAAGGCGACAGCGTTCAAATCATGGGCTTTGGTACTTTCGAAGTGCGTCAACGCGCAGCTCGTAAAGGTCGTAACCCTCAAACCGGGGAAGAAATCGAAATCAAAGCATCCAAGACACCGGCTTTCAAACCTGGTAAACAATTGAAAGACGCTGTCAAATAACATCTGAATATACAAATAACCCGCAGCCTTTACAGCTGCGGGTTTTTCTGTGCTTACGGCTGGGCTCTATCAGGACAGAAATCAAAGCAATTTGTCCGAAGATGCCAGAGCCGGCTGGCGTGTCAATTGTCGTGGTGCACGGTTCAGCAGGTTGAGTCTTCCGAACCCGTCCGAACCAATAGGCAGGCTGTTGTTGCAGCAGATCACTTGGCGGGCGTCAAAAAGCGCTGAGGCAGGCGGTTGACGATCACAACGCCGATAACAGCGGCGCAAACAGCTTTGAGGATTCCCGGCAGGATGAAAGGAATTACCGCAGCGTTTAAAGCAGCACTGAAGGTCATTCCGGTGCCAAAATGCATCCAAGCAGCACCGAAGAGCAAGACGACCGCAGCTCCGGCCAAATTGGCAATGATGCTCCACAGAAAGTTCAGCTTGGTTTTTTCAATGATGCCCCCGGTCACCAGCCCATTGAAAATAAAACCGATCAAAAAGCCTCCCGTAGGTCCCAATAGAGCCCCGATTCCACTGGCTCCGCCGGCATAAACCGGAATTCCAATCAGGCCCAAAAGCAGGTAGATGATGATCGCCCAAGTCCCGGTCCGCATCCCTAAGATTGTTACGGTTAAGCCGATGATGAATGTCTGCAGGGTGAAGGGAACAACAGTGATAGGCAGGGTGATGACAAACTGGGACAAGATCCCGATGACGGCAGCGAAGACCGCAGCCAGTATTTGTTCTCTCAATGAAATGCGCATAATGATTCCTTCTTTCGTAAACTTTTTATTTAGATGTAGTTAACGCATCTGTGACTGAATTATATCGTTTGGTTAACTATTTGTAAATATAAAGTTTACAAGAATGCAAGGATCGTTTGGAAGAGCCTTCTGAAACTTTTCGATAATCCGTTAATTCCATTGAAAACAGTCGGAATGGCGCAGCAATCTATTTTGGGGCTTATGCAGGGTTTTGAAACGAGCTGTTCCTGCACAAAAGGATTGGCAAGGTACCGGTATTTTGATAGAGATTGATTAGGGTGCGTCTGAAACCGCCAGTGGCAGCTGTTTTGGACCTTTTCACCGCAGGCTGCGTCGTAAATGCGCAGCTTTACACCACGCAAGCTGCGCTTTACTCCATAATTTCGGCAGGTTCGCAAAAATCTGGCTTCCCCCGATGATTTCAGACATCCCTTATCCTGATTTACATATAAAGTGCTTTTTGTCGTTTGTTTTTCATTTTTTTGATATCATTTTAATAAATGGTGGTTTAGTATGCTGCTGGATCAATGCCAGCGAGGATTTTTTAGTCTTTTCCCGTGATCTGCAGGGAAAGCATCCGCTCTTAACTTGCATGAGCGGTGCGTTGCTTTCGGATTTCAGAGAGAGAGTTCTTAAAATCTGGATTCCCCCGAAGTTTTCAGACGGATCATGAGGAAGTTGGGGTCTTTTAGTTGTTGCTCAGGTTAAAAGGGAAAGTAAAGTTACGGATGAGGAGGTGAGGGCGTGCTGCTGGTGATATATCGAGTGATTTTGGTGGTAAATCTGGCGGTCAGTACCGGTTTTACGTTTGGGACTGCCGGCAATGATTTTTTTGGACTATATCCCTGGGCGTATTATTTGCAGTTATTTCTGCTGCCCTTCTTCTTGTTTTTATTATTGCTGAATACGATCCATCACCGCACGCTGACCAGCCGTTTTTTGTTTGCGGTGGCCTATTGCGGGGCGTGTTTGTTGTCTACGGAAATCTTGGTGCATCCGGAGCGTTATCCGGCTTTTTTCCTGCGGGAAGGCGGGGTCCAGACCTGTTGTTATATCTTGGAGGTTATCCTGGCAGCCGTTTTGTTGAAAAATGAATTCCATATTGAGTTTGCGCTGACGCCGGCTATCAAAAAGCAGGATACTGCCAAACTGCCGGTGGAAATCGATAGAAAATAGGGCGTGTCTGAAAACTTCAGTAGCAGCTATTTTGGTCCTTTTCGCCGCAATCTGCTCGTAAATGCGCAGCTTTGCACCACATAAGCTGGCTTTACTCCTTGATTTCGGCAGGTCCGCAAAACTCTGGCTTCCCCCAGAGTTAATCTGAACCATTCGACAGAATCCCGCTTGTTGTTAACCTGCTGTGGCTTAAGATAAAGCCGCATGCAGCAATCCGGGTTGCTGCTGTTTGCTTGTGGATTACAGGGCTGCGTTCTCAGACACGCTAAAGATCCGGCACTTTTGCGACAGTTGTAGTGGCTGCCTCAAAAGTGCCGGATCTTTTGGTTATCGGATACTTGGAATGATTTACTTTGCTGTGATGATATCAGCCAGGATTTTGCCGAATTCGCCAGTAGTGACCTCGGTTGCTCCTGCCATGGAATGGGCAAAATCGGAAGTGACTTTTTTTTCCGTCAGGGCTTCTGCGATTGCTGATTCTACCAACTTGGCTGCTTCGGTCCAGCCCAGATACTCCAGCATCATGCCGGCAGACAACAGCAATGAACAAGGGTTGGCTTTGCCTTGACCGGCGATGTCCGGAGCGGTACCGTGGGTTGCTTCAAAAATCGCATGACCGGTCTTGAAGTTGATATTGGCGCCGGGAGCAATCCCGATCCCGCCGACCTGAGCGGCCAGTGCATCGGAAATGTAGTCTCCATTCAGATTGCAAGTAGCGATCACATCATATTTTTCCGGATAGAGCAGGATCTGCTGCAGCATATTGTCGGCGATGACATCGTTTATGATCACTTTTCCGGCAGCTTTAGCAGCAGCCAAGGCTTGATCGGCAGCAGCCTGTCCCTTTTCAGCGACTAGAGTGTTGTACTGGTTCGTCGTAAAGGTCTGTTCCGGATAAGCGGCTTCTGCCAGTTCGTAGCCCCAGTTTTTAAAGCCGCCCTCGGTAAATTTCATGATATTGCCTTTATGGACCAGTGTGACGGCTTTGCGCCCGTTGGCCAAGGCGTAGTCGATAGCCGCACCGATGAGTCGCTGACTGCCTTCTTGGGAAACAGGTTTGATCCCGATGGCACTGGTTTGTGGGAAGCGAATCTTGTTGACAGCAAATTTCTCCTGCAAGATCCCGATGAGCTCGGCTGCCTCGCTGCTGCCTTTTTCAAATTCAATCCCGGCATAGACGTCTTCGGTATTTTCACGGAAGATTACCATGTCGGTTTTTTCCGGTTCTTTCAAAGGAGAAGGAACTCCGGTGAAATAGCGGACCGGACGGACACAGGCAAATAAGTCCAGGTCTTGGCGCAGGGCTACGTTTAACGAACGGATGCCGCCGCCGATGGGAGTGGTCAAAGGACCTTTCAGAGCGACCTTGGCTTCCTTGATGGCAGCCAGTGTCGCTTCCGGCAGCCAATCACTAGTTTCGTTGAAGGCTTTTTCGCCAGCTAAAACTTCGATCCATTGAATGGCTTTTTGGCCGTCATAAGCTTTGGCTACCGCTGCGTCAATGACCCCACGAGAGGCTTCCCAGATTTCCGGCCCGATGCCGTCGCCGGCGATAAAAGGAATCGTGGGTTGTGTCGGGACCACGAGTTTTTCATTTTCGATCGTGATGTAAGTCAAATTGTGCTCCTCCGTTCAGATAATAGGTGAGTGTGGGAAAGAGGGACCTGCCGGCGTTGTGTCGGCAGGTCCGCGACTTTTTGGGTTCGATTTTTTGGTTTATGCGCCGAATTTCTTACGAATGACCATCGGCAGGATTCCCTGGTTTTTCCAGTAGCGGATGTCAGCCGGGGCATCAAAGCGCAGCTTGGCCTGGAAATCTTTGCGGGTGCCGTCGGGGGCGGTAGCTGTTACTGCCACCAGCTGACCGACTTGCGGTTCTTCCGGTAAGTGGATATCGAAAGTCTCAGTGCCGGTCAGTCCCAAGGTTTCAGCGGTTTCTCCCGGCAAATACTGCAACGGGATGATTCCCATCATAGCCAGGTTGGACCGGTGAATCCGTTCGAAACTTTCCGCTAAAACAGCCTTGACCCCTAAGAGCTGAGTGCCTTTTGCAGCCCAGTCGCGGGAAGAACCCATGCCGTAATCTTTGCCGGCCAGTACGATAGCGCCTTGACCGTCTGCCTGATAGCGCATGGCGGCGTCAAAGATCGACAGGGTTTCACCGGTAGGATGGTAGGAGGTAACACCACCGGAAGAGCCAGGTACCAACTGGTTTTGCAGGCGGATATTGGCGAAAGTTCCCCGCATCATGATGTCGTGATTGCCGCGACGAGAACCATAGGAGTTGAAGTCTTTCGGCGTTACGCCCCGTTCTTTCAAAAAGCGTCCTGCCGGCGAATCGATCGCGATATTTCCTGCCGGTGAGATGTGATCGGTGGTCACTGAGTCCGCCAGCTTGGCCAGAACAGTCAGATTTTCCAAGGTCCCTTGTTTTGGCAGTTCGCGGGTCAAGCCGGTAAAGAAAGGCGGATTTGCGATATAAGTGGAGGCTTCATCCCAGCCGAAACAAGCGCCGGTAGTGGTTTCAATCTCATTCCACCGCTGATTGGCATCGAAGACATGGGCATAAGTTTCCTGATAAGCTTCCGGACCTACATAACGATCGATGACAGCATTAACCTCTTCGGCAGTGGGCCAAAGATCCTGCAGATAGACGTTGGTGCCGTCTGCGGTCGTCCCCAATGCTTCTTCGGTCAGATCAGTTAGGATGCTGCCTGCCAAAGCATAAGCGACTACCAACGGCGGCGAAGCCAGGTAGTTGGCTTTAATCAATGGATGGATCCGGCCTTCGAAGTTACGGTTGCCGGAAAGGACGGAAGCGACCAGCAGATTTTCTCTTTCGATGGCTTCGGCTACCGGTTCTGCTAACGGACCGGAGTTGCCGATACAGGTGGTACAGCCGTAGCCGACATTGTAAAAGCCCAGTTTCTCCAGATATGGCAACAGACCGCTGTCTTCCAAATAAGCGGTGACAATCCGCGAGCCCGGTGACAGTGAAGTTTTGACATAAGCAGGAACTTTCAGACCTTTTTCCACGGCTTTTTTAGCCAGCAGGCCGGCACTGATCATGACAAACGGATTGCTGGTATTGGTACAGCTGGTGATTGCCGCCAATGCGATATCGCCGGTCTTGATCTGATCCGGATAGGCCAAATCAGGATTTTTATCCTGCCAGTGAATAGTCGCAGCTTTGTTAAATTCTGCTTGCGGCAATCCGAAGCCTTTCGGACCCACCGGAGCGGTGACGGAAGTCGTGAAGTCAGTTGCCGCATCAGCCAGAGAGATCCGGTCTTGAGGTCGTTTGGGTCCGGCCAATGCCGGTTGGACACTGCCCAGGTCCAATTGGATCACCTTTGTATAGGTAGGGATCTGTTGGGCATCGTAAAACAGACCATTTGCTTTGGCATAAGCCTCGACAGTTTCGATGAGCTGCGGGTCGCGACCGGTGATCCGTAAATAGTTCAGGGTCTCTTCGTCAATCGGACAAAAACCGCACGTAGCACCATACTCCGGCGCCATGTTGGCGATAGTTGCCCGGTCTGACAGACTCAGTTTTTGATAACCGGTTCCAAAATATTCCACGAACTTGCCAACGACTTTTTCCTGCCGCAGCAGTTCAGTCACAGCCAGCGCCAAATCAGTTGCGGTCGTACCGGTCGGCAGTTCGCCGAGAAATTCCACACCGATAACTTCAGGTGTTGGAAAATAAGAAGCTTCCCCGAGGATTGCTGCTTCGGCTTCAATTCCGCCGACACCCCAGCCCAAGACGCCCAAGCCATTGATCATGGTCGTGTGGGAATCGGTTCCCTGCAGGGTGTCCGGGAAGACAACAGCTTCACCGGCAGCATTCTTTTTGGTGAGGATTACATTGGACAGTTTTTCGATATTTACCTGGTGGATGATACCGGTTTCCGGTGGAACGACTTCGAAATCTTTGAAGGACTGCTGGGCCCATTTCAAAAACTGGTAGCGCTCGTGGTTGCGTTCGAACTCCCGTTGTGTGTTAAAGGCCAACGCACCCGGGTTACCGGAGCAATCGACTTGGACGGAATGATCTACTACCAATGTCACCGGGATCTCAGGATTGATATCTTCGGCAGTTCCTCCCAAAGCGACCATCGCATCCCGCATCGCTGCTAAATCTACGACAGCGGGAACACCGGTGAAGTCCTGCAGGATCACGCGTGCCGGTTTGAAGGGGACCACACCGGTGGGGGCGTCTGCCTGCCAATTGGCCAGTTCCCCGATGATTTCGTCGGTGATTTCTTCATCTCTGTTACGAGCAACGGATTCAAGCAGCACACGGATAGAATAAGGTAATGTGTTCAGGTCGGCGGAAAAGGCGGTACTGACCTGTTTCAGATCGCAGTAAACCAGATCGGTTGCGGCTAAAGTATTTTGCCATTTCATGAGCATGGGCTCCTTTCGTTGCCGGCGATGAGACAAGTGGGTCGAGAAAAGCTTCCATAAAGAAGTCACTTTTCTGATTGCGCTCGTTTTTTGGTGGACTCAGCCAGTCTGCTGAATAACGAACGATCCTTGTCTTAAAGCCAAACTCCCCAAATATGTCAGTTGGAATAATTATACATTCTAGTTGTATAATTGTAAATAGTCAAAATATTATTTCTTTTCAGTAAAAAGGGTGATATAATTATCAGTAATACAATTCGCTGACAGAGCAAAAGTTATTTCGGATAAAGAGGGGTGTTTTATGTGAGCTTGATGAAAAAAAATCTGCTGGACTACCCAAGTCTGGCTGCACGATGTGAAGAAGTAGATTTGATCGATGTGAATAATTATACAAAATATAACGTCAAGCGAGGCCTGCGTGATAGTAACGGTAAGGGTGTTCTCGCTGGTTTAACAACAATTTCAACAA
This sequence comes from Enterococcaceae bacterium OF42-14pH9A, assembly GCA_027692465.1. Classification (GTDB taxonomy): domain Bacteria; phylum Bacillota; class Bacilli; order Lactobacillales; family Enterococcaceae; genus Enterococcus_C. The sequence goes on from JAQEYU010000001.1 coordinate 1,136,404, forward strand.
TCTATCCGCAAAAGATTGTTGACGGCAGACCGATTCCCGGCGTAGGAGAATTGCGCTACCGCGGCATCGACATCAATGAACTGGTAAAAGGATTCGTGGGAGAAGGTCGTTTCGGCTTTGAAGAAGTTGCATTTTTACTCCTTTTCGGAGAGCTGCCGACACCGGCGGAATTAGCTGATTTTCGCAAGCTTTTAGCTGATAAACGTACGCTTCCCACCAATTTCGTGCGGGATGTAATCATGAAGGCACCGTCAGCGGACATCATGAATAATCTTTCCCGCAGTTTGTTGACGCTGGCATGTTACGATGATAAACGGGACGATGTCAGTATTGAAAATGTGTTAGAGCAGAGTTTGATGCTGATCGCAGTCTTCCCAATGCTGGCGGTTTATGCTTACCATGCTTACAACCATTATGAGATGGACGAAAGCATGTACATCCATCGACCGGATCCTACGTTGAGCACGGCTGAAGCCATCTTGACTATGCTGCGGCCGGACAAGAGTTATACGGAGCAGGAAGCCCGGACATTGGATATGTCTTTAGTTCTCCATATGGAACACGGCGGCGGGAACAACTCCACCTTCACTACGCGGGTCGTGACCTCCAGCGGGACCGATACGTATTCAACGATCAGTGCTGCTTTGGGTTCGTTGAAAGGACCTAAACACGGCGGCGCCAATATCAAAGTCACCCAGATGATGGAAGATCTAAAGGCCAATGTAGCCGATACCACCGACGAAGGTCAGGTGCGCCAGTATCTTGAAGCAATTTTGGACAAGCAGGCCTTTGACGGCAAGGGGCTGATCTACGGTATGGGACACGCCGTCTATAGTGACAACGATCCCCGAGCGGCTATCTTCAAAGCTTACGTCTCCAAGTTGGCAGAAGAAAAAGGGCCGGAAGAACAAGCAGAGTTTCAACTCTACACGCTGGTCGAAGAGCTGGCACCGAAGATCATCGGTGAAAAGCGCAAGATGTTCAAAGGAGTCAGCGCCAACATCGATTTCTTCAGCGGTTTCGTTTATGCGATGCTGGGACTGCCACGGGAGCTCTATACTCCGATGTTTGCCATTGCCCGTATCGTAGGCTGGTCGGCGCATCGGATTGAAGAATTGATCAACACCCAAAAGATTATTCGCCCGGCTTATATGGAAGTTTCCGATGATCGCGGCTATGTCGCTTTGGGAGAACGAACAGAAAGTTGTGATGAAGCCTCCTGTGCCGGAGAAGCCTCCTAAAAAGCGATTACCAATCCAAAAAAGTCTGCCGCAGTGAATCAGCTGCGACAGGCTTTTTTAGTGAGAGTTAGAGTCACCGACAGCTGCACCAAGTTACAGGTTGGATTCTTTGTATTGTACGTCTGACTTCGATACAATTCAGAAAAAGGCTTCTTTTTCCGAAAATCGATTTGGGAGAGAAGGTGTCGTAGTCAGAAAGGTGGAAATAATATGACAATCTATGATTTCAAAGTAAAGGATGCAAAAGGCAGTGAAATATCTCTGGAGGAGTATCGTAACAAAGTGCTGCTGGTGGTCAATACTGCGACCGGCTGCGGGTTCACGCCGCAATATGAGGGCTTGGAGAAGCTGTATCGGGAGTACCGGGAACAGGGCTTTGAGATTCTGGACTTCCCCTGCAATCAATTCGGACATCAAGCCCCCGGTACCAACGAAGAAATCCAGGAATTCTGTCAGCTGAACTATCAAACCAGCTTTAAAACCTTTGCCAAGATCGATGTCAACGGCGAAAATGCCAGCTCGCTGTATCGTTTCTTGAAGCAGGAAAAAGGCGGCGTTATGGGCAGTGCTATCAAATGGAACTTCACCAAGTTTCTGGTGGATCAACAGGGCAATGTTGTGGATCGCTTCCCGCCGCAAAAGACACCGGAAGAACTGCGTCCGGCGATTGAAGCACTGCTTAAAAAGTAAGATCAGAAGCAGCAGAGCAGATCCTTTTCGAGAAATCCGAAAACGCATTTCAATTGTGAAATGGCGGTTGCTATACTTGAAAAGAAGGAAGCGAGGAGACAGCGATGAGTGAAAAAAAGTGGCGGTATTTGTTTTGGGCAATCGGGATCGCTTTAGTGATCATTGTGATTACGGGCATCGGCAATCAAGTAACCGGTAATGGGGATTCCAACAAAGGGCTGTTCATTGGAGCTTTTGTCGCCAGTGCGCTGCTTAACTGGTACCTGATCAAAGAACTTCGGAGCAAATAACGAAGTCGACGAGGGCAACGTAACGAAAAACTTGTTTGCGCTACTAAAGTAGAAAAAGGATCGAATAGCCCGTCTCCACAGTGCTGGACACGGGCTATTCGGCGTGGAGAAGATGCTTTATTCGATGGTACGCAGTAGATTAGTTTAGGTTCTTTGTTGATTGAAGTGATACTTGGAGTTTTCCAAATCGCTCAAATCATAAATCGTATCAAAGAACCTAGCTGTTTCATCATGCAGTGCATGGGTGACACAAAGCACAGTTAGTTCCGGATCTGTCAGTAAAGCTGTTTCCACGCTCACGGCATTTTGATGGTCAAGGCTGCTGGTGGCTTCATCTAAAATCAGGATTGGTTTTTTGATCAGTAGTTCTCGAGCTATAGTAAGTCGTTGTAGCTGCCCACCGGAAAAGTTTCCGCGTGCAGCAGTTATCAAGGTTTCCAAGCCAGCAGAAAGATTTATTACAAAAGGTTCGCTGACAGAATTTTCCAAAGCAGACTGTAGTTGTTCGGGTGTATGGTCCCGTTCCAACGTGAGATTGAAGAGGATTGATTTTTTGAATAGGTACGGCGATTGGCTGACATAACTGATATTGTTGCGCCAATCTGTCTTAGAGATATATTTCAAATCAATACCATCGATTATAATTTGACCATGGTAATCAGTAAAACGGCCGGTTAGAATGTTCAGCAACGTTGATTTACCGCTGCCGCTTTCTCCGATGATGGCATATTTTTGACCCTTCTCGAAAATCATGTTTGGAAACGAAATCATCACTTTTCCGTAATTATAGCTGACATCATGCATTTGGAGTGCTTTATGGAAAGTAAAGGTTGGGTTTTCCTGGAATTCAGCGTGATCAATGCTGGTCACTTGGTAGCTCTTAACTGGGAATTTATCAAACAGTGATTCTGTAGCTTTCATGGTAGAAAGGGAGACTGAGATATTATTCAAGTAATTGAAGAAGTTTCCGGCTAGTTGTCCGGTAGAACTTAAGGAGCCTATTGTTAGGTATCCCATGAAGATTAGCGTGCAGTTCAACGCATAGATGGCAAGTTGTGAAAGTAAGCTGCCACCATTTAACAAAAACTGCATCCAAGCAAAGACCTTCGCATAGGCAACATTCTCTGTTTTGTTATTGTCGAATTCTTTTTTCAGTTCTGTTACCATCAGTTTTGTTTTGTTGAGGTTAAATAAAATATCAAAGCCGTTTAGAAAATCTAATGAAGTTCCTGTCAGTTTTTCAGAGGCAGTGGAGACAGTTTTTGTTTTGAGTTGCAGCTTTTTGGTCAGTAGTTTTGGAGTAAGCATGATGAGGAGAGATAGTAAAGCAGATGCTGTCAAAAGCCAAATGTTGAAGTTCAGCAAAGCAATTCCCGAAAATAAAACTAAAATGCAGGAGCGAATTATACTGTAAATACTGGTGAAGCCGTTGCTATCGATAAGATTCATATCATTTGTCAGCCAAGAAACGTATTCTGATGGAGCAGCCTGATGAAATTCATCGTAAGAACTTTTTTCTAGCGAGAGAAGGATGTCGCTGCGAATCAAATTCAATTGCTGGTGAGTTGCCTGTTCCTGGATCACGGTTTCCTGTTGCTGAGTAATCAGAAATAAAACGATCATCGAAAGCTGGGCTGCGAGCCATTGTAAAAAGTGAGGGACATCTGCTTTGATTACTGCATCCAGCATATAAGCTCTGGTCATAGTGCTTAGGACTAAAAAAGCATTCTCAAACAGGCACAGGATGGTAAACAGGATATTGTCTCGTTTGTTTCGTTTCATGTAGGATAGAAAAATCATTCAGCAACCTCATTCTATTGAATATGTGACTAAGTCTTGAAGGCAGTCTTCCTCTAAATCAGGTAAAGTCCATAAAGTTTCTTTTCTTTCATCAACAATCATCTGTCCATCTGAGGTTATTTTGCCAATCCTATTTATGTCATCATAAAGAGCCACCGTGCATTTATAGATTGTTCCGTCAGCTCCGATTACGTGGCTGTCCCGCTTAGCAGCGTAGCAAGTTATATTTACGATTAAGTCACCCACGATTGGAAGAATTTGTTCGCCCTGTTGCAAGACCTTTTAAGGCATTCAATATAAATTCCTTGTGTAGAAGAATCATAGCATTTTTACTTGGACACTTTTATTTTGTAGTGAATTTCGTCAATTTTTCGAATGGAGTTGAAAGCGAATGTCAGTAGTTATTTTCAATATATCGTATCCACCCATTCTCATTAAGAACTCTCAAAATGAAGAGAAGTTCGTATTTCTCTTTTTGGTTATCCTCTCCTTGATGGTGATCCAGTAAGACTTTAAATATTAAGAAATACAGATTAGCTTCTGTGCTGTCAAATTCTGAGGCGAGATTTTCAAGTTCAGAGAGAAATGTAACTACGTTGTCCATATCCTTACGTTCAAATGAAAGAGCAAGACCGTTTACTAGAAAATTAAATAAGTCTTGGGAAAAGTTTGAACCTTCTCTGTAAATCTGCATCTTCTGGATTGACTGCTCAAATTCAAAACGGATATAGCTACCGTCAAAAAGATATAGGCAATTAGTAAAAAGCGTTAGTTCGAATCTACCCCAAGTGCTGATTCCTTCAAGGTATTTGCGGACTTCTTTTGATAACTCCACCGCTTTTTGGGGATCTAGTTTATCTCCGACTTTCATTCTATAGAGGTAATAATTTGCGTATAAAATATAGAAAAAAAAGTCATCTGATGTCTGAAAATGATGCAATAACTCCTTTGATACCTTAGGGTCGTATTTAGTGTGCATTAAAATGCTGATCTTTCTGGCTAGTTTCTTTTTTTTATCAGGTATACCATCTCTAAGTAGAAACTCAAATTCCTCTAAAGAAACATTCAATCTCTCTAGATATTGATGGAGATCATTGAAAGATGTTTTTGAGTTTAAATTTTCAAATGAATTGAGAGTGGTTCGATGACTTATTCCATTCGCTAATTGTTGCTGCGTCATTTTCCTATCTTTTCGTAATTCCCGAATCACTTCGCCTGCTTCCATGAGACGACCTCCTTTGACGAAATTGGCTATTTTTTTCTGAATTAAATTTACAGGTGGTATGATTTTTATATCTTAAAAAGGAGGGGATTGATTATGTATCCAGACTTACCATTTCCACTTAGTGAGGAGCAATGGAAAGGCGGTGGCTTTTGATCAAAGCGCAAGGGGTAGTATAGGAATATATTACTCCTTGCGCTGGAATAAAATCAAATGTATTGGGAATTATGATTGCCGTTTGACAGCTCCTCTGCATGCCAAACGACAATTTTCCACGTTCAAGATCAATTTGGCGCTGACTTTTGTGATGATGTGTGGTGGAATTTTGACAATCCGTAGTGAAAAATCTCCAGCGAATTAGGTACAGAGTCCCAATGATACACGATTTTTCATGCAAATTAAGAAGTAACGATTGGCAAACGACAAATCTGCAGAATCAGTGATTTGGTGAAGAGAAAAAGAATGCGGACTGCTCGCTGATTTTGGCGGGCGGTTTTTTTGTAAAAAAGCGCAAAAAAATACTCAAAGCTCTGATGCACAAGGCTTTGAGTGAAGTGGAATGAGATTACATCAATTTGTTGTAGAATAAAAATCTGCATATTGTTTGATATCATATTAGAATGGCTTGTTGATACAACAGTCTTTTCAATCCATCTGATATTGAATGATATAAAGGAATGTTTTTTTAAACTAAGCCAAAAATTATAGTGTGGGGCACATAGGAAAGACGTGAAAAAGGAAATGAAATGTCATAAATAGTATTTCATCTCCTTTATTTTTAATTGCGTATAGTGGAACGGTGGATCTGATTATTCAGAAAAAAACTTAGCAAGAATATAACTAATATAGGACATCAATAGTGTAGCGATAACATTAAAAAATAGTTTGTTTATGCCCAGGTAGTCTGCACAGCTATAATATATTATTGTTAATATTGTAAAAATTACCAATTCTTTTTTTAGTTTCTTTTTATTGTTTTCCATCATTGTTTTCCCTCCTCTTTACTTGGTGATGTATCCAATATACAATTAAGTACCATTTTCAAAAAAATATGCTCAAAATTTCGGCATAAAAAAAGAGGTTTTTTTATGGAATCTAATGAATTGTTGAAATCTTTCAGAATTGAACGAGGTGTGACGCAAACGGATTTATCTGATGGAATCTCCACTAGAAATACCCTTGGCAGCTATGAAACAAAAGGGAAATCCATTAATTATCAAGTTTTACGTCAGTATTTGGATAGATTGAATGTATCAATCGAAGAGTTTGATTACTTGTCTTCAGAAGATTTAAATAGCAATAAAAAAAATATTTCTACTACGCTTGCTAAAATGTATTATCGACAGGATTTCGAAGGTCTACAGCAGATGATTCGTAAACTCGAGAAACGGTATGATTCGACGAAGGACTTTTACTATTTCCACCTTCTTGCGCAGTACACACTTGCTCTAGATAAGGAAGGTGTAATGAGCATAAATCAAAGTGAGCGTAGTTATTTTTCTGATAAAATCAAGTTGTACTTAAGTAAGATAGATACTTGGGGACAATTTGAAGCAGCCCTTTTTATTAACTTTATGTATATTTTCGAAACGGAATATGTAGTTCATATGTTGAGCTATATTGGTCAAAAAAGTCCGGTTTATAGCACACTTTACAAGAAATACCGTCTTTTAGAGAAAATGCATCTCAATGCAATGTATCTTTTGTATGAACGGCAGGAATTTCATCTGGTTACTGTTATTATTAGTTCTTTCAAAACGATAATTGATAAAGATGATTTGAAAAGTAAGGTTATCATTTCCTTTTTTGAAGGTGTCTTTGAAGAGGATGAACCGAAAAAAAATCTGGCACTTAAAGTACTGAGGACTTTTGACATGGATGCTCATGCTGACTACTTAGTAACCCTTTGCGGTTAATTTAGATCCTGAAGATATCAAGAATCTTATGGAGATTTTGTTATTTGATAGTCAGTGGATTGATTTCAGAAAAGTATGGCATTGAGATATTCCGACAGAGTGAAAGAATTGCAATAGAGGATAATTGAAGGGGAAGCGAATTATGTCTGATTTTCAGGGGAGACCCAAAAAGGCGTGACCTTGGTAAATCACGTCTGCTCATTGTTTGGAGCAGAAGGTTTTCGGATGTTTTTTATAGCAGGTCACGAAAAACTTTTTTGAGTATAATGATACAAATTGGGATTCTAGTCAACTCATATCAGAATTGGAGCAGGTGTGAAGTGCTTTTTCAAGTGGACGATTTTTTTCTCTGCCAAAAATGTTGCTTATTTTCTGTATGCAAAACTTAACAGTTTATCTGCTTATCTGCGAAAAGTGAGTGTAATGGAATCAGCTTTGAGACATATGCAAAAATATATATGCACGGAAGTTTGGGAAAAAAATGTTGATCAAATAGTTTTGGAAGATTAGGGAGTTATTCTGCTATATTTTGATAATTTCGAATATGTTGATTTACAAAGCTTTCAAAAAGAGGTCCTCCTTTAAAAGAAGACCTCTACATCTGCAATTCTGATGTCTTTACTATCTGCTTGAGATACACCATTGAGTTGATGCCCGCGACTCTCACCGTCTCAAAGAAAATTATCAGGAAAGATTGGCATCGCAACCTTCCTGGGTCTCCAAAATCTTCGTAATCTGATCTAGCACAGCATCTGTCTCATTACTCCCAATGACATGTTTGGCAGTCGCGCCGATATGTTCGCTGTGGACGGTCATTGCATAGCTGTGTGGTGTCAATGCGAGCATTTCAGCATCATTGTCCGAATCACCGAATGCGGCGAGGTGATGATGTGCCAACTGCCATTGGGTCAACAGATGCATCAGTGCAGTGCCTTTGTTTATACCAGGGACCATTATGTCGATACTACCGTGACCACTGGATACTGCAACAATTTGTCCGGTTAGCTGATCGTTCAAGTGATCGACCAACGCTCTTGGGTTCGGCAAGGTCACATCCAAGGCAATTTTGACGATTTGGTCATCAGGTACTGTAACAAAATCATCAACAACCGTCAAAGCATGATAGTAGATGGCTGCAAATTCCTTGAAGCGCTGACTGGCATTTTGTTTGATGTAAGCGGCTTTGACGCCACACAGCAACAATTCTATTTGCTCACCGTCAGTTTCGTATTCCGCCAAGCAATCGAGAATTGATTGCACGGTTTCATTCGTGAACGCACCCATGACCATTTGCCGACTGCCTTGTGTGATCAAAGCACCATTTTCGGAAACATAAGTGATCTTGTCATCCTTATCGGGAAAAAAGTCACGTAACTGGGCGTACTGATTACCGCTCGCGACAACAAAGCGTACACCTTGCTCAGTCATTTTGGTCAATAGCTGGTCAAATCGAGACTCATTGTAAGTATTGGTGCTGCGTAAAAAGGTCCCATCCATATCTGTTGCAATCACCTTGATCATTTCTGATTCCTCCTCATCGTTACCAAAGTTCCTTCCTAAGTTCGATGGCATCGGCATCTGTGATCTGACGTACGACGCGAGCTGGGACACCAGCTGCAAAACTATTTGCTGGAATGTCACGTGTGACGACACTACCGGCGCCAATCACACAACCTTCACCGATTGTAACACCGCCAACGACAGTCACATTGCTGGCAAGCCAGCAGTTGTCACCAATCGTGATTGGTCGAGTATATTCTGGTGCGTACAACGAACCGTCATTTTCGACTTTCATATTGCGATCTTGCCAGCGCATTGGGTGTACCGACGTCGCAAGTGTCCCATTCATGCCGATCATCACATCGTGACCGATTTTGATCATGCCATTGTCCAGAACGGCGAAGTTATAGTTAGCATAGAAATTGTCGCCGAACTCAATATTTTCGCCTAGTTCAATGAATAGCGGACCTTGGAAGAAAGCGGTTCCTTTTCGGTGCGGTAATAATTCGTCTAAGATCATGGCTCTGATCTCGACAGCGGATTCTAAGGTCTGGCTATACAGTTGGCTTAGTTCATGGGCACGCTTCCGTCGAACAGCGAGTTCTTTGTCTCCTGCATCGTACATCTTGCCGGCAAGCATCTTTTGTTCATTAATATTAGTCATCAGTGATTACTCCTTGTTTTCGCGAATTTTCGCGTATTTGATTTGGTACTGCTTTGGGGTGTGGCCGTAAGACCGCTTGAACTGTTGGATAAAATAGCCACTACTATTAAAGCCGCAAGCACGAGCAACGTCAGTAACCACCTCGGTAGTCATTTGAAGCAGTCGAGCAGCTTGTGCGAGCCGAAAGTCGATAATGAATCGGTTAGGTGCCTTCGTTGTAAAACGATCAAAACAAGCAAAACATTCAGCGCGAGTGATACCAGTTGCGACACAGATTGTCTCGATCGTTAGCGATTCAGCATAATGCGCAGCAATATAGTCTAGGATAACCTTTGTATTGGCGGCGTGTCGCTTCTTTGGGTCAGCTTGCAACAAGTGATAACTGTCTGTCGATAGTGGAATTGTGACGATTTCCCATAGTTTGAAAAACCATGACAAACTCTTTAACACTGACTCACGATCTAAGTAGGCCGCCATCAAGGTTTCTAAAACTTGTTGATCGCACTCGGAATCCTTATGCAAAATGCGGGCTAAGATCGGGGCTGTTAGATATGCTTCGGCGAGCTGTCCTCGAAGTAACTCAGGGAACACCTCGGGTTCAACAACTAGCACCGCCGTCACGGCGTCCGTTGTTCCCACGCTAGTGTGTAAAGTACCACTATTGATGAAAATTCCGTCCCCGGCAGTTAAGGTGACAGGTTGACCATTAATCAAGTATGAGACTTTACCACTAAGAACAATATCGAACTCGATTGCCTGATGCCAGTGACAATCAAGCGTGTTGTCCAGCATATCGGCATATTGATCGATCCACCAACCGAGAACCCGAAAATTATCTGGATACGAAAATAACTCCTGCATCGTTGGAGTCATCGCCAACGATTCTTTCATCTTATCACCTCGTTTCGTACGATTGTTAAATTTATCGGGGATTTTATCGTTTAGAAAACTGTTTATAAGTATAATAATGACATAATTGTCAGTAAAGTCAATTATAAATTTATGTATTTTTTTAAAGTTCGAGGGACGGACAAGATGAGAAATGAACTCTGGCTCGCGTTGCTGGCAGTCAATTTCAGAAAATTGACTGCCAGCAATGGGTACCGCAAAAGCGAACCGTCAACAAAACAGAAAAACAAGACACAAAAATTGTGAAAATAATTTTTGTGTCTTGTTTTTGTTAGGGTCGGGATTGATGTCCCGGGCCCGGTAAAATTTCATTAGATTAGGGCCCGTCTTAAAACTATTTCGACAATACAAAGATAGCTGCGACATGAAGGAATGCTTCAAAAGATTTTGCAAGTTTATCATAACGTGTTGCGATTCTTCTAAAATGCTTGATTTTGTTAAAAAAGCATGCGATCAGATGACGTTCTTTGTAAAGATGCCTGTCGTACCCCCATGGTTCTTTGATATTTTTACGTGGTGGAATTGTATAATTCGCTTTCTGTTCTGTAATATACGAGCGGATTTCCTTTGAGCACTAGGCTCGGTCACCAATTATGTTGCTGTTTTTTATCTCAGCGTGTTTAAGTAATTCAATTGCAACTGTACTATCGTGGATATTTCCTCCTGACAGTAGAAAATATAACAGATTTCCTAATCCGCCTACAAGTGCATGAATTTTTGTTGTGTGGCCACCGCTGCTTTTACCGATCTGTTGATCATCAAAAATCAGCCCCTTTTTTAGTGCCCGTACTATGTTGGTGGGCGGTCACGCAAGTGGAATCAATTGAGATATTTTCAAAATATGAATCGATAGTCATTGTCCTGAAGATAGCTTCGAGCAGTCCGGAATCACGCCAATGACAGAAGCGACTATAAACAGTTTTCCATGAACCATAACGTTCCTTTGGGAGGTCACGCCATGCTGCGCCACTTCTTGCGACCCATAAAATAGCATTAAACATTGTACGATTATCTTTTGGCGGTCGTCCAGTTCGATAAGAAGGAAATAAGTCTTTAATTTGTTCCCATTGTTCATCGGACATTTCATAGCGTCTGATAGCCATTACAACCCGCTCCTTAGTCTTTTTCTTTATCATACCAAGGAACAGTTAAGTTATCAGCTATGAATAGTTTTCAGACACGCCTTAAAATCATGTACAGAAAATCGTAAGTAATTTGATGAGTTATCTCGATGCTTAGGGAAAATATAGGAAAATCATTTTTATAGAAGTTTTCAAAGCAAACAAAAAAGCCCAAATCCTTGGTAAACAAGGGTTTGGACTCGAGGTAACAGAGATTACATCAATTTGTTGTAGAATTCAACGATGAATGATTCGTCTACATCCGGAGTCATTTCGTCACGTTCTGGTAAGCGAGTCAATGAACCTTCCAATTTTTCGTCGTCGAAGCTTACGAACGCAGGGCGGCCGATTGTTGCTTCAACAGCTTCTTTAATGGTGATCAGGTTTTTAGATTTTTCGCGAACGGAGATTACTTGACCTACTTCAACGTGGTATGAAGGTATGTCAACGCGTTTGCCGTCTACCGTGATATGGCCGTGGTTGACCAATTGACGAGCTTGACGACGAGTAGTTGCCAAACCAAGACGGTAAACCATGTTGTCCAAACGTTGTTCCAGCAAGATCATGAAGTTAACACCGTGTTTACCTTCTTTGATTTTGCTTGCTTTTACAAACAAGTTACGGAATTGACGTTCGTTCAAACCGAACATATGACGCAGTTTTTGTTTTTCAGTTAATTGCAAGCCGTATTCAGATTTTTTGCCACGGCTGTTTGGTCCGTGTTGACCTGGTGGGAATGGGCGACGAGCCAATTCTTTACCGGTGCCGGACAGAGAGACGCCCAAGCGGCGAGATTGTTTCCAAGATGGTCCAGTATAACGAGACATTTAAGATTCCTCCAATTAATTGAGTTGGAGTAAAATAATCCGATGAAAAATTCATATTCGTGCAGGTCATTCTTCAACGTTCACCTTTTCGCAGCCGCGGGTACTGGTTGAACTGAACAAGTCAGCGATGAACTGGGGACGAGCTATTATTTTTCTGCTGCATTATTTTACACAAAGAGTAGTATACGACACAAAGAAGGCCCCGTCAAGCTGGGCGACGGGGAAAAGCTCCATCAGTCGGTGTCCTCAAGTGCCAGCTTCTGAAAAACCTGACGACGATTGCGAGCCTCGATCAGGCGAAAAGAAGGGGTGGCTTCCGCCAATATACGGTCGACGTTTTTGCCTTGCCGCTGTGGAAAATGCCAGATGTATTTCAAAAAGTCCGGATCCAGCATATCCGGATTGGCACCGGGGCTGCTTTTCCCCCGATAGGTAAAGTAGCGTTTGACGACCCGCCAGATGGCAATTATACGTGGGACTTTCAGATAGATGACCAGATCGGCCCGCTGCAGCCGCTGTGGCAACAGAGAATCATAATTGCCGTCGATGATCCAACGCTCTTCTGCTAAGAGGGGGACCAATTTTTCCTGCAGCTGCGAGAGGGTGATGGTGGTTTGATCCTTCTGCCAAAAGAGCCGGTCCAAGCGGATTAACGGCAGTTGCGAGTCACGGGCCAATGCTGTCGCCAGTGTTGATTTGCCGGCTCCCGGAGAACCGATAATCAGGATTCGTTGGTAATTATGAGTCATTGAGTGTCCCTTTCGTTTATTGACCGGTAAAAGGCGAGCAGACGGGCGCAAGGTCAGCCACCCGCTTCCTTTCGCCGCCCTGAAAAAGGTTGAGCTGAAATATGCGTTCTTATTTTAAGGAAAGCACAAACGAAACGGATAAGAAAGACTTAAGACTTTCATAACAATTGTCACAGAGAGAAAAAATGACCAAAATTCGAATCAAGCAGGAAGCAGCGGTCAGCTGACTGTTTTTGAAGACCGGATTGGCAGGTTTTTCTTTCAGAAAAGGGATGACAATTGTTGCGTGTTTTCATTCATTTTCAAAAATCACTTTACAAAATAAGGATCCCTCATTACAATAATGAAGTATTATGGACTTTTTTTGGATTGCATTTTGAAATACATATTAAAAGGAGAAGAGAGAAGATGAATCCGGTATCCCCATTATTTGAAAAAATCGATACGTCCATCGAAAAGAAGATCGACCTGATCGAAGGCAGTTATTTCCGCTATGCGGTGCGGGCGATGTTGGCCTGTTTGTTTTTGACGTTGGGAACAGCGGTCGCTTTTGCTATCGCAATGAAGGGCGAGCATATCGCTCCCGGCTTGGGTAAAATGCTTTATGCGTTCATGTTCAGTTGGTCGTTGGTCATGATTTTGTATTTGAATGCCGAGTTGGGGACTTCCAACATGCTGTATATGACAGTCGGTGTCTATCGCAAACGACTGAGTGTGCCGTTGGCGGCGAAGATCTTGTTCACCTGTATTCTTTTCAACCTGATCGGCGGGGTAGTCTTCGGTGTATTAGTTGCTCAAACCACACCTTTTCAAGGGTTGGAACCGGACAATTTCTTCTTTACTTCGATTCAGGCCAAATTGGCTAAATCTACCTTGCAGATCCTGGTGGAGGGGATGTTTGCCAATATCGTGGTGAACACGGCTGTTTTGGCTTCGATGCGGATGAAAGACGATGCCGGTAAAGTGGCAGCGATTATCTTTATCATCTTTATTTTTGCTTTTCTCGGCTACGAACACGTTATCGCCAATTTCCCGGCCTTCACATTGGCTTTTGTAGCTTCCGGCGGTTCATTGGACGGAATGACCGTTGCCAGCGTGCTGCACAATCTGATCTTTGCCCTGATTGGAAACTACATCGGCGGCGGCTTGGTCATGGGCCTTGGTTATGCATGGCTCAACAATTCAAAATCAACATACGTAGATTAAATAAAGCAAGCGGCGGTGAGTCATCGTCGCTTCTTTTGCGTATCAGGCAGGTGAGTAGAAATGACAGAGGAGTTGCAGCGGCTCTTGCCTTTTGAACCGGAGAATGCGGCCGCCATGGCAGCCTATATGAAAAATCATTTTCCTTTTTGCGGTGTGCAGGCACCGGAACGCCGCCGCTTGAGCCGCCCGGTGCAACAGCTTTCTCGAGGCTGGGATTTCGAAGAACTGCTGCAGGCAATCGTATTTTTCTACGGTCAACCGGAACGGGAATACCACTATGTTGCAATCGATCTGGCAGAAAGCAACTGCCGCCGTCTGGAACGGCAGCACTTGCAGGCGCTGCTGCCGCTTTTATCCGAGAAGCAGTGGTGGGACAGCATCGATGCCTGGCGCAAAGTATATGGTGACTGGTGCAGCCGACATCCTGAAGCACTTTCGGAGGTGTTTCACTGGTTTTTCGGTCGCGAGGACTTCTGGCTGCGGCGGATCGGTATCACACTGCAGTTGAAATTCAAGGAGCAGACAGATACCCGTCTGTTGACAAAAGCCGTAGAGGCGGATCTGGCGACGGAGGAATTTTTCATCCAAAAGGCGATTGGCTGGGCATTGAGGGAATACAGCAAAACCGCACCTGAATGGGTTGTAGCCTTCATTGAGGCGCATCCGGAAATGAGCATCTTGGCCCGCCGGGAAGCACTGAAACATCTGTGAGGGCTGCGGCAGAAACAGTTTTGATCTTTACAGGAGTATTTTGATAATAAAGGCATTTTCCGGTTGCAAGACTGCCGGATTTTACAATAAAAATGAGAGAAAGCGAGTTATCACGACTATCATGAGACGCAAACTGATCGCATTTGACATTGACGGAACGTTGCTGGGGACAGATAAGAAACCTTTGAAAAGTACGCTGAAGGCACTACGGGAATTAAAAAAGGCCGGACATCTGGTGACGATTGCCACCGGCCGCAGCCGGTTTTTGGCGCGAGAGATCATCCGAGAACTGGATTTTGAAAATTACATCGTCTGCAACGGATCGGCGGCTTTTTTGAATCATAATCAGATTTTTAAGCAGTTATTGGATCAAACTGAGCTGGATCGTCTGGTGACAGAAGCCAACGAGCAGGGAATCGATACCGCCTTTATCGAAATGGATCGGGCCCGCCGGATGACTTCCAATAATGTAGGAACGATGGCTTCGGCGATGATGTCTTTTGGAGCGGATGTACCGGAATTTGACGAACAGTTTCCGCAAGAGCAGGAAATCTATCAGGCATTGGCCTTTTTCACGCAGAAAGATGATCGGCATTTTGAAGCCGCATTTCCGCGGTTCCGTTTTGTTCGCTGGCATGAAAACTGTGTGGACGTGCTGCCGCAAAACGGTTCAAAGGCAGCGACGATCCAGTTTTTGGCAGAAAGGGTAGGCATCGCGCCTCAGGATATCATCGCATTCGGCGACGGCAACAATGATATCGAAATGCTGAGCCAAGCCGGTATCGGCGTTGCTATGGGCAATGCTGCACCTGCAGTACAGCAGTGGGCCGATCTGGTGACGGAGGATTGCGACAGCGACGGAATCTGGAAAGCCCTGAAAGTCTTGAAATTGGTATAAGCAAAAACGGTCCGGTGATTTCTTCCTGAAATCGCCGGATTTTGCTTTGATTGGTTCGTTTTACATGGTATCTTTTTAAAAGAACGACCCTGAAAGCAGATTTCTTAGCAGCAGGGACAAAAGGAGGTAAAACAATGAAAATCGCATTGATCGCACACGACCGCAAAAAAGAGCTGATGGTCCAGATGGCGACGGCTTATAAGGAAATCCTGACCGAGCATCAACTATACGCTACGGGGACTACCGGACTGAGGATTCAGGAAGCAACCGGGCTGCCGGTTCATCGTTACAAATCAGGACCGTTGGGAGGAGACCAGCAGATCGGCGCGATGATTTCTGAGGATGATCTGGATATGGTGATCTTTTTGAGAGATCCGTTAGCCGCGCAGCCCCACGAACCGGATGTGACCGCCTTGATCAGACTGTGTGATGTGTATGAAATTCCACTAGCGACCAATATCGGTACGGCCGAGATTTTGATCAGAGGGCTGCAGGCTGGTTTTGCAGATTTTCGCGAAATCGTACATGAAATGGAGCATAAGCCGTTGTCGTTTTAATAAAATCACAAGAGCGGGAAAGTCGGCTGTCCAAGCTGCTTTCCGGCTTTTTCTTTGTGGAAAAACGGCCGAGATGCCTGTACACATTTTTCGGATGCATTTTGAGCTAAGCTGAAAAGCTCTGTTAGCCCTGCCCATGATACTCTGCCGATGCGAACAGACTTGTGCTGATTGGCAGCCATTTTTCTGTAAAAAAGGCCGGTATGAGTCTCAGCTGGAAGAAAATAGCAGAAGTTTCCCCGGACTTTTTTTTCAATGAAAAAACGTCTATAATAGGAAAAGACAGTTTTAGGAGAGAAGGAAAAAGTGTGCGGTTATTGTTTATCGGAGATGTAGTAGGTTCATTAGGCAGGGAAACGGTGACGGAGTATCTGCCTCGTTTGAAAAAGAAATACCGGCCGCAAGTGACAATCTTGAACGGCGAAAATGCTGCCAGCGGACGGGGAATCACAGGCAAGATCTATAAGAAATTTCTGCAGGACGGCGTCGATGTGGTGACGATGGGAAACCATACCTGGGACAACCGGGAGATCTTTGAATTTATCGGAGAGGCCAAGAAAATGGTGCGCCCGGCGAATTTTCCTGAAGGGACACCGGGACAGGGCATGGTTTTTGTCAAAGTCAACGCCATCGAGCTGGCGGTAATCAATCTGCAGGCCCGCTCCTTTATGACGGATTTGGATGACCCTTTTCGCAAGGCGAAGGAGTTGGTGACGGAGGCCCGGAAACGGACGCCCTTTATCTTCGTGGATTTTCACGGCGAGACCACCAGTGAAAAACAGGCGATGGGCTGGTTTTTGGACGGACAGGTATCGGCTGTCGTCGGAACCCATACCCATGTTCAGACCAATGATGCCCGCATTTTGCCGCAAGGGACAGCTTACCTTTCCGATGCCGGCATGACCGGTCCTTACGACGGAATCTTGGGAATGAAGAGAGAAGCCGTTCTGGAGAAATTCTGGACCGCATTGCCGCAGCGTTTTGAAGTGGTTGAAAAAGGCCGCAGCATCATGTGCGGCTGTGTTATCGATATCGACGAAAAAACCGGGAAAGCCAAAATGATCGAGACGATCCAGATTTCCGAGGATCGGCCGTTTACGGAGTAGTTATGATGAATGATCTATTGGAACAAGAGCAAGACGTAAAGCAGGCGGTTGGGGAATTGAGCCGGCTGCTTTCGGATTTGCCGCAAGTAAAAGAGTTTCAGGCGTTGGCTGAAAAAGTTGCTGCCAATGAAAAACTGCGCTGCCTGGAAGAAGGGATCAAAGCAGCGCAGAAAGATGCGGTGCAGTTTGAGCATTACGGAAAGCCCGCAGCTAAACAGGCTGCTCTGGCAGAAGCCGATCGATTGACAGCGGCCTATGACAATCTGCCTTTAGTGATTGCTTACCGGGAAAAGCTGGCAGAAGTCAATGAGCTGTTGCAGTACGTGACCGACAGGATCCAAAGAGACGTCGAAGGACATTTGGAAGAAACACCGGAGTCTTGAAAATGACAGGCAGCCTAGTATTTCATTCGGACTGGAATTAAAGCAATCAGCCGATTGTCGAAAAGTTTCAGAAGGCTCTCCGATCTGACCCCGGCGTACAGCCGCCGGCCGAAGACAACGAGAAATTCCACTTGAAGGGCAGCAGAAATTTCTCATTGTCTTGGGCCTATTGACTTCAAACTGACAGTAACGCCACTGATTTTTCAAATCAGCGCCGAACTGTCAGTAGTTCACTCAAACGGTAAAATCTGTACGCCGGAGTCAGTCTCCGAGCCTTCTGAAACTTTTCTGGATGTATCCGCTGAGAAGACGGAAGAAACAGCACATGACAGCATCGTAGTGCGCATCAAGAAAAACGTGAGAAGCCCCCTCCCTGCGGTCAGCAGGTACAGTTCAACTAAGGCAGAATTCGCCAAGTTGGACTTGCAGCTCAGCTTACTGAGGTTGGAGCCGACCATGCCCACGATGATTGGCATGCCAGCTGGCTCTGAAGTTTTCGAGTGAATTGATTTGATTTCTGCATGGATAGAACACTGGTTGATACGACAGCTGTTTTTCGCAATTCGTTTCGGAGCGGGCCCGATTCAGTCAGTTGTTATAGTTTTTATTTACCCTACGCTGCCCCTTTTTTCGCACTTGGCTGCGGAAGTTTCAGATATGCATAGTTTAGAAAGGAACACAATCATGCCTCAAAAGACCAAACGCACCCCCATGATGGAACAATATCTCAGCATCAAAGCTCAGTACCAGGATGCTTTTTTGTTTTACCGTCTGGGGGATTTTTATGAGATGTTTTACGACGATGCCATCAAAGCTTCGCAGATTCTGGAGCTGACGTTGACTAGTCGCAACCGCAATGCCGATGATCCGATCCCTATGTGCGGCGTGCCTTATCATGCAGCTCAGGGCTACATCGATACCTTGATCGAACAAGGTTACAAAGTGGCGATCTGTGAACAGGTGGAGGATCCGAAAACGGCTAAAGGTATGGTGAAACGGGAAGTCGTTCAACTGGTGACGCCGGGGACCGTGATGGATTCAAAGGGACTCTCGGCTAAAGAAAACAACTTTTTGACCGCTTTGGCCTATGACCAAAAGCATTACGGCTTTGCGTATGCTGACCTCAGCACCGGTGAATTCAAGACGGCGCTTTTGGAAGACGAGGAGGCTGTCATTAACGAATGCTCATCGCTGCAGACCAAGGAAATCGTCTTTGTGTCAGCGGTCCCGGAAAGCGTCAAAACACTCTTGAAGGAGCGTCTCGGGCTGGTCTTTTCACAACAAGAAGAATTGCTGGAGACAGCGGAATGCCAATTTTTGACCAGCGAGCTGCGGGAGCCGCTGACAATAGAAGTGGCGGGGAAACTGTTGAGTTACCTGTCCATTACGCAAAAACGCAGTCTGGGGCATATTCAAAAAGCAGAAGAATACCAGCCGGATCATTTTTTGAAAATGGACCATTATTCCAAGTTCAATCTGGAATTGGCCCGCTCGATCCGCACCGGTAAAAAGCAGGGGACCCTGCTGTGGCTGCTGGATGAAACCAAGACAGCTATGGGTGGCCGTCTGTTGAAGCAATGGCTCGACCGGCCGCTGATTCAGGCCAAGCAGATCACTGCCCGTCAGGAAATGGTCCAGTCGCTTTTGGACAGCTATTTTGAACGGATGGATCTGCAAGAGGCACTGACCAAAGTTTATGATCTGGAACGATTGGCCGGACGGGTCGCTTTTGGCACTGTCAACGGTCGGGATCTGCTGCAGCTGAAGACTTCTCTGCTGCAGGTACCCCAGATTCGGGAACTGCTGGAAGGCATCAATCAAGGACAGTGGAATCAACTGCTGCTGGACATCGAACCGTTAGAGGATCTGGTTGCTCTGATTGAAGCGGCTATCAGTGAAGAGGCGCCCTTGGCTATAACTGAAGGCAATGTCATCAAAGACGGTTTCAATCAGCAGTTGGACCAGTACCGCAGTGCCATGAAAAACGGCAAACAGTGGCTGGCGGAACTGGAAGCTTCCGAGCGGGCGGCAACCGGGATTAAAACATTGAAAGTCGGTTTTAATCGGGTCTTCGGCTATTATATTGAAGTGACCAAAGCCAATTTGGGAAATCTGGAGGAGGGCCGTTACGAGCGCAAACAAACCTTAGCCAACGCCGAGCGCTTCATCACGCCGGAGTTAAAAGAGTTGGAAACGCAGATTCTGGAGGCCGAAGAAAAATCGGTAGACTTGGAATATCAGCTGTTTTTGGGGGTCAGAGAAGAAGTCAAAACGGCAATCGACCGGCTGCAGAAATTGGCAAAATCTCTCAGTGCGGTGGATGTTCTGCAGAGCTTTGCAACGATTTCCGAGCGGTATCAGTACGTGCGACCGGTGCTGAATCAAACCCGTAACTTGAAGATCATAGAAGGGCGCCATCCTGTGGTGGAAAAAGTTCTCGGTCACCAGGAGTACATTCCGAATTCTATTACGATGGACCCGGCGACCTTGATCCTGCTGATCACCGGACCTAATATGTCCGGGAAGAGCACGTATATGCGGCAGCTGGCGCTGACTGTGATCATGGCGCAGATGGGCTGTTTTGTCCCGGCGCAAGCAGCGGAAATGCCGGTATTTGACCGGATCTTCACTCGGATCGGAGCCAGCGATGATCTGATTGCCGGACAATCGACCTTCATGGTGGAAATGATGGAAGCCAATCAGGCACTGCGACATGCCACGCCGGACAGTCTGGTTCTGTTTGATGAATTGGGTCGGGGAACGGCAACTTATGACGGCATGGCGCTGGCTCAGTCTATCATCGAATATATTCATGACAACGTGAAGGCCAAGACGTTGTTTTCCACCCATTATCACGAATTGACAGTCTTGGACGAAGCGCTGCCACAGCTGAGAAATGTGCATGTAGGTGCTGTGGAAAAAGACGGCGAAGTGGTATTTCTCCACAAGATGATGGAAGGACCGGCGGATAAGAGCTACGGGATTCACGTGGCAAAAATTGCCGGCTTGCCGACACCGTTATTGGAACGGGCAGCGACGATCCTGAAAGCATTGGAAGCCGATCCGAAAGCAGTCGCAGTCACAGACCAGCCGCGAGTTTCAGAAGAAGATCCGCAGCAGATGTCTTTGTTCAGCGAGGTATCAACGGAAGAGTTGTCCGTGATCGAAGCCCTTAAGAAAATCGACCTGCTGGATACTACGCCGCGGGATGCGTTGAATATTTTGTACGATCTGCAAAAGCGGATCTGATAGTTGTTTATTTTGGAGCGGGTGCAGTAGCCTCCGCCCCGTTCATTTTTGGGAAAGGAAGGCATCAATATGGGAAAGATCCAGGAACTCTCTGAACGTTTGGCTAATCAGATCGCAGCCGGTGAAGTGGTGGAACGGCCGGCTTCGGTCGTTAAAGAACTAGTAGAAAATGCCATCGATGCAGGTGCGGATCAGATCGACATTTTCATCGAAGAAGCCGGTCTGCGAAAAATCCAGATTACAGACAACGGTGAAGGGATCGCCGATGAGGATGTGGAAAATGCCTTCAAGCGCCACGCTACCAGTAAGATCCACAACAGAGACGATTTGTTTCGCATTCGGACATTGGGATTTCGCGGAGAGGCGCTGCCGAGTATCGCTTCGGTTTCTCAAGTCACGCTGGAAACCGCTGTGGCCGGTACCGAACAGGGAACGCTGCTGCGGCTCAAAGGCGGAAAAATCGAGGCCCACGAACCGGCGCCTTTGCGTCAGGGCACGAAGATTACTGTAGAAAACCTGTTCTTCAACACCCCGGCCCGCTTGAAATATGTCAAGACGCTGCAGACCGAGCTGGCTAATATCGGCGACATCGTCAACCGTCTGGCCCTGAGCCATCCGAATATCGCTTTTCGCCTGGTCCATGAAGGAAATAAAATGCTGACGACCGCCGGCAATGGTGACCTGCGCCAGACGATTGCCGGGATTTTCGGCTTGGCAACAGCCAAAAAGATGCTGCCGATCGCTGCCGAGGATCTGGACTTCAAGATCAGCGGCTTTGTATCGCTCCCGGAAGTTACCCGGGCCAGTCGTAACTACCTGTCAACGATCATCAACGGTCGTTATATCAAAAACTATGCGCTGAATAAAGCGATCGTCAACGGCTATGGCTCCAAGCTGATGATTGGTCGTTTTCCAATCGCCGTCATTGAGATCAGCATGGATCCCCTGCTGGTGGATGTCAATGTCCATCCGACAAAACAGGAGGTCCGCCTTTCAAAAGAAAAAGAGCTGACTGCACTTTTGGCTAAAGCCATTGGAGATGCACTGCGGGAAGAAAATCTGATCCCTAATGCGGCGGACAATTTGGGCTTCAAAAAGAAATTGCCTCGACAATCAGCAGAAGAACGGCCGGAACAGTTGGCGATGGAGCTGCCGAATGCAGACGGTGGTACCGGGGCTAAAACCGGTCTGGCTTTTGATGCGCGCACCGGCAGTTTTTATGTACGGGAGACTTCTCCACAACCTGTGGAAGAATCTGTGGACAGCTATGTGGAAAAGGCTGGGGAAAAGGCAGAATCAACTTCACAAGTCAGTGGTGAGCTGCACAATGATTCCGATGACATTCCCACAGCACCACCGGTTCTTCCCGATTCAGAATATGTGAAAGAAGCAATGGATGTGACTTCCGAAAGTTATCCACAGAAAACGAAAGAAGAGCAGGAAATTTTCTGCGAAGCAGAGGAAAAGGTCCATCCGGAGTTTGATTTTGGAAAAAAAGACGGCGAGAAAATGTTGGAGCGTGCGCTTCAGGCGGAAGCTCAGCCTCACAAAGAACGTTTTCCACAGCTGGATTATTTCGGACAGATGCACGGCACCTATCTTTTTGCTCAGAGTCAAGAAGGGCTGTATATCATCGATCAGCATGCTGCCCAAGAGCGAATCAAGTACGAATACTTCAGAGAAAAGATCGGTGAGGTGTCGACGGATCTGCAGGAACTGCTGGTACCCATCGTGTTGGATTACCCCAATAGTGATGCTTTGAAATTAAAGGAAAAGCTGATGCTGCTGCAGGAGGTGGGCATCCATCTGGAAGAATTCGGTGCCAACAGCTTTATCGTCCGTGCCCATCCCACGTGGTATCCTGCCGGTGAAGAAGAGAGCATCATCCGGGAAATGATCGACATGCTGCTGACTACCGGATCGGTAAGTGTCAAAAAATTCCGGGAGGCTACCGCGATCATGATGAGCTGCAAGCGTTCCATCAAGGCCAATCATTATTTGAACGAGTTGCAGGCCCGGGTACTGCTGGAGGACTTGGCAAAATGCGAGAATCCCTTCAACTGCCCCCACGGCCGACCAGTCCTGATCCATTTTACCAACAGCGATATGGAAAAAATGTTCAAGCGGATCCAGGACCCCCATCGGACCAAAGACAGCCTCTGATCAATGGGTAGGAGTAAGACGAATAAAGGCGACGGGCCCGATAACCGGACCCGTCTGAAAAGGAGCAAAAACGATGGCGATTATTTTAGCTTCGCAATCACCGCGGCGCAAAGAGCTGCTGGCTCATCTGGTAGCTGATTTCAAGGTGGAACCGGCCGATGTGGATGAGACCGTCCATGAAGGCGATCAGCCGGAGGAATATGTCATGAGCATGGCCAAAGCCAAGGCTAAAAAAGTTGCTGCAGCCCACCCGGATGATTTGGTGATTGCGTGTGACACGATCGTTGTAAATCACGGAAAAATTCTGGGCAAGCCGGCTGACCGTGCCGATGCCTATCGGATGCTCGCAGAAATGAGCGGCGGTATGCATCACGTTTATACTGCGGTGGTCATCAAACGGGGACAGCAGACGGAGCAGGCCCTGGTTCCGGCCAGAGTCTTGTTTTTCCAACTGACCGATCAGGAGATCAATGATTACCTGGACAGCGGCGAATATACAGATAAAGCCGGTGCCTATGGGATTCAGGGCCGCGCCGGACTATTCGTTAAAAAAGTCGACGGCGATTATTACAGTATTGTCGGTTTTCCCGTCGGCGTTGTTAACCAGATGCTGAAACATTTCAACTGATGCGCCAACTGCCGCGCCCCGAAATCAACCGGGACGGGGCTTTTTGTTTGTCTTGGCCGATGCGAGGATTTGGAGTTGAGCAGAGAAAGTGCTCTGAGGGCGAAGTGCTCGTATAATAAACTTAGAAAGGTCGTGAATGTATGGCTGATAAAGAAGAACTGCGGCGGCGCTTGACAACAGAAGAGTTCGCCGTGACACAGGAGAATGCGACAGAAGCGCCATTTAGTGGAAAATATGATGATTTTTATGAAGAGGGAATCTATGTAGACGTGGTCAGTGGGGAGCCGTTGTTTGCTTCGTCGGACAAATATGATGCCGGTTGCGGCTGGCCGGCGTTCACCAAACCAATCGCCCGCAAAGACATCAAGGAAAAAGCTGATTTTTCCCACGGTATGCACCGGGTAGAGGTACGCAGTAAAGTTGCTGATTCTCATCTGGGGCATGTCTTCTCTGACGGCCCGCTGGATCAGGGTGGACTGCGCTATTGTATCAATTCCGCCGCGCTGCGTTTTGTGCCGCTGGCAGAGATGGAGGCAGCCGGTTACGGGGAGTATCGTGACCTGGTGGAATAACTGCGAATACGAAAAAACAGTGTCTGTGCAGGCGCTGTTTTTTTCTGGCTCTTTTGCTGATTATCGGCTGTGAGGAGGATTGAGGCAGCGGGCTTGGCTGCATGATATTATCGGTGCCGGCCGGCCACTTCGATTGCGGAAACGGAGCGGAAAGCTTTTCGGTGACTTGGTAGCCGGTCGGGATTTGTGGTACAATATGGGGAACGTATGTACAGGAAGGAACGCCTATGTTTGAATATATCAGCGGCCGGCTGGTGGAAATCACCCCGGCATATATTGTTTTGGAAAATAACGGGATCGGCTATCAGATCGCTATGGGTAATCCCTACCGCCTCAGCAGCAAGCTGGAAGAAGAGGTCAAAATCTATGTTCAGCAGGTGATTCGAGAGGATGCTCACCTGCTCTATGGTTTCCGCCGGCCGGAAGAAAAGATGTTGTTTTTACGTTTGATCAGCGTATCCGGAATCGGGCCCAAAAGCGGTCTGGCAATCATGGCCAACGAGGATCATACGGGAATGGTCCATGCTATCGAGTCCGGCAACGTCAACTATCTGGTGAAGTTTCCCGGAGTCGGCAAGAAGACGGCTCAACAGATGATCTTGGATCTGCAAGGAAAACTGGGCGAGTTTGCCGGTGAAGAGATGATGGTGGCCGGAGTCATGGTACCGCGGGGACCAGAAGCAGCCGATACTCCGTTAACCGAAGCTTTGGCAGCCTTGGAAGCATTGGGCTACTCTGCCAAAGAAGTCAAGCGGGTGGAAAAAGAACTCAAGAGCCAGCCGCAAGCGACCACCGATGAATATCTGCGGGAAGCACTGAAATTAATGATGAAATAAGGAATGCCTGAAAACGCGATTCCGGCAGGGTTCCAGAAGCTGAATCCTGCCAGCATTTTCAGACAGGTCTTAATGAAAATTGCTGTATAAATTGTTAACTAGCGAAAGGGGATCCTTATGACGGAAGAGCGGATCCTGTCGCCGGAAACGACCGACGACAATGAACTCAATCTGGAAAAATCACTGCGGCCCCAATACCTGGCCCAGTATATCGGTCAGGACAAAGTAAAAACTGAACTGAGTATCTATATCAAAGCTGCCAAAAATCGCGAGGAAGCGTTGGATCATGTGCTTTTGTACGGGCCGCCAGGACTGGGAAAGACCACGATGGCCATGGTGATTGCCAATGAAATGCAGGTGGATATTCGCACCACCAGTGGACCGGCAATCGAGCGCCCCGGTGATCTGGTAGCGATTTTGAACGAGCTGCAGCCGGGAGATGTGCTGTTCATCGATGAGATTCACCGACTGCCACGGGTGGCAGAAGAGATGCTGTATTCGGCGATGGAAGATTTCTACGTGGACATCATGGTGGGGACCGGTCCTACAGCCCACCCGGTCCATTTTCCGCTGCCGCCGTTTACGCTGGTAGGGGCAACGACACGGGCCGGAATGCTTTCGGCTCCACTGCGGGATCGTTTCGGGATCGTGAGTCACATGGAGTATTACGGTGAAAATGACCTGCAGGAAATCGTCCTGCGTTCTGCGGATATCTTCAATACAGAGATCGTAGAAGACGGTGCATTGGAGATTGCCAGACGTTCCCGGGGGACCCCGCGGATCGCCAATCGGCTGTTGAAACGTGTGCGGGATTTTGCTCAAGTGCGTTCCAACGGTGTGATTGATCGCCAAATCGCCGACCAAGCGCTGCAGATGCTGCAAGTTGATCAAGCCGGTCTGGATTACGTCGATCAAAAGCTGATTCGGACCATGATCGAGTTATACGGCGGCGGACCGGTAGGCTTGTCTACTCTGTCTGTGAACATCAGTGAAGAAACTGAGACAGTAGAGGATATGTACGAGCCGTATCTGATCCAAAAGGGCTTTTTGAAGCGGACTCCCCGCGGAAGAATCGCTACTCAGCTGGCCTATGATCATTTCGGCTATCCTTATAATCAAGGGTGAAGCTGCTCTGACAACTGAAAAAATCATTCCCATTCGAGGTGAAAACCATGGCAGAAGCAAATCGAACGAAGACGGAGATCGCCAAAGCCTTTTTGACACTGGCACACGAGCGGCCGGCCAATAAGATATCGGTGCAGGATATCGCACAGCAGGCAGGGATTAACCGGCAGACCTTTTATTATCATTTTTCCGACAAGAATGAGCTGCTGCGGTGGTTTTACCAAGTCGATTCCCTCTGCTACCTGACTGCAGACGAGCTCAGCTTGGAGAATTGGGAAGAGCAGGCTCGTAAAATGTTGGAAACCATGAAAGAAAAAGGACGCTTTTATCAGGAAACGGTCGAAGCGCAGCGGGACATCTTGACAGAAGAATTCTCCAAAATCGTGATTCGTCTGTTCCGCAAACTTTTTGAAGATGTGGACCACGAAGGACTGCTGTCTGACAGCGACAAGGAATTTTATGGCCGCTTTTTTGCTTATGGCTGCAGCGGTGTGCTGTTGAGCTGGATTCGCGGCGGCTATCAGGAGACCCCCTTGGAGATTGCTACCCAGCTGTTCCGACTGGCAAAAGATATCGAGTTTTTCGGCTCGCGCTTGTATCAGCAGGAGATGGAGGAATGACAGGATGACCGTCAAAGTATTGTTCGTTTGTTTGGGAAATATCTGCCGCTCCCCGATGGCAGAGGGCTTAATGAAAAAATATGCGCTGGAGCAGGGACTGGATCTTTTTGTCGATTCAGCGGCTACCAGTCGTTGGGAAGTGGGCAATCCGCCGCATCCCGGTACCCAAAAAGTGCTGCAGGCTGCCGGTATCGACTTCAGCCGTATGCGGGCTCGTCAGATTACCGCCCACGATTTTTACGAGTTTGATTTCATTATCGGTATGGATCACGACAATTTGGCGGATCTGACCACTGCGGCCCCCCAAGATACTGCCGCAAAAATCGCTGCTTATATGAGTGTCGTACCGGGAAAAGAAGCATTGGCGATTCCGGATCCCTGGTACACCGGTGATTTCGAAGAGACCCGCCAGCTGATCAGTGAAGGTCTGCCGTTCTGGGCGGAACACTTTAAAACTGCTGCCGGTAATTGAAGGGCAAGCCGATCAAACAAATAATAAAAAAGAATTACGCGTTCAAATAGCGGCAAAAATCTGTTGTTATACGACTATAAATCGGATAAAATTGGGAAAAAGGCGGTGTCGAATGGTCGAAGAGGAAAAAGAGCGTGGACAAGTGAAGGAAAGAAAGAACCTGCTGGCTCCTTTGGGGGAATTTTTTCTCAACACTTCCAGCGCATTGTGGCACGGTCTTTTGAATGAACCCGATCAAAAGACACAGCAGAACCTGATTTCTGAAGAAATGATCGAAAAACTGCAAACGGCAGCGGATGAGAAAAATATCGTGGTTTTATTGGTGGAGAAAGCGTATGATCCTGCCCATTACGAGACGATCACCGGCTGGATTTCTGCCAAAGAGCTCACCGGACCGCTGATTCCGGTAAAACTGCCGGCAGAAGCCGCTCCGATTCAAATGGTGCCGTTGAAGCGGGTAAAAAAAATCAGCATCCTGGCGAAAAACGGGGTCAAAATCAGTGTGACCCGCGGCTGATAAAAATTAACGTGTCTAAGTAAATGTACAGCTTTACCTGGGTGGGGGGTACTCTTTGATACCGATAAGTCCTCGAAACTCCGGATTTCACCGGTGTTGTCGGAAGCCCTTCCTTTCTGATAGCTTCGATCAAAAGACTGCCTGCCGGCGGTCTTTTTTTCAGCTTTCAGTCAGATTAGGGCGCATCTGAAAAAGCCAGCAGATATTTTGGTCTTTTTCACCGCAAGCTGGATCGTAAATGCGCAGCTTATGCACCACATGAGCTGCGTCCTACTCCATGATGATTTCGGCGAGTTCGCAAAAATCTGGATTTTTCCGGCGTTTCAGAACATCCTAGGCAAAGAGAAAGCCCGTCGATGGTCAGTCGACGGGCGGAGGAGAAAAATGAAAAAGTGTTGGGTTGTTTGTTGGTATGCATATATATTACCGAGCGGATTTGAAGAAAATGTGACGAAAATGTTCAAAAAAGACGAGGAATTCACTAAGAACTGTTTACGTTCCTTCCACTGCAAGCTGCATCGTGGACACGCAGTTTTGGCAGTACCCAAGCTTAGAGCGTGTCTAAAAAAAGCCAGTCGCAGCTATTTTGGTCTTTTTCACCGCAACCGGCACGTAAATGCGCAGCTTTGCATCACATAAGCTGTGCTTTACTCTTTGATTTCGGCAGGTCCGCAAAAATCTGGATTTCCCGGGGTTTTCAGACACACCCTATACTCCTTGGGCCGGTCCTCAAAAATTTGAGCCTCATCGGTATTTTCAGACACCTGTAAACGATCCTCGAATTTTATCGGAAGCTGACTTGCAGTCGCTATGGGATGCGCTAATGATCAGAAACCGAATCAGCAAGTCTGCCACGGATGAAAAATGCTGAAGTACAAAAGAAGTCGCAAACAAAAAGAGGCCCGTCGATGGTCAGTCGACGGGCGGAGGAGAAAAATGAAAAAGTGTTAGGGTTGTTTGTTGGTATGTATATAATATAGCTGATAAATGTGAAGGAAATATGATCCAAATCATGGGAAAGTTTAAAGAATTCCTATGAAAGTCTAAAGATTACCTGCAGCTGATCCTCTACTGCAGGGGTTGCCGAGGAAGTCATCCAGGCAAAAAAAATACACCCGCCAGTTGGAGGCTGACGGGCTAAGGAGTTAAAAATGAAAAAGTGTTAGTTAGGGTTGTTTGTTGGTATACCTGTATAATAGACCATAAATGTGAATAATTTGTGAAAAACATTACTTAAGTTTTTAAATTTTTGTAAAATCGCCGGATTCGTCAGCAGCTTGTGGAATCCGGCGGTTTTTGTATGCATTGTTCAGACACGGCCTAATGCTAATTCAGATTGAGATTATCAGCAGAGAAAGTATCGCCGTGCTCCAAGTCGCCGTATTGGTAGCCTCGCTGGAACCAGGCGACTCGCTGTGCTGAAGTACCATGGGTAAAACTGTCGGGAACGACGTAGCCCTGCGCTTGTTTTTGCAAGGTATCGTCGCCGATCTGATTGGCAGCGTAAATGGCTTCTTCGATATCGCCGGCTTCCAGAATCGGCTTGCCGTTGTAGGTTTCATTGGCCAGGTATTTGGCAAAGCAGCCTGCCAGGTAGTCTGCCTGCAGCTCCAGGCGAACGCTGTATTGGTTGTACTCTTTTTCTGAGACCTGTTGGCGGATCTTCTCCATTTGATCGGAAATTCCCAATTCGTATTGCACATGGTGACCGACTTCATGGGCGATGACATAAGCCATAGCGAAATCGCCGGTCGCACCGAAATTACGGGCCAGCTCATCTTGAAAACTCAGATCGAGGTAAACTTTCTGATCGCCGGGACAGTAAAAGGGACCGACTGCCGAGTTGGCAGTCCCGCAGGCGGAGCGGACGCTGCCGCTGTACAAAACCAGTGTTGGGTCATGGTAGGACTTGCCGTAGTCATCAAAGGTCTGATTCCAGTAATCCTCCAGGTGGGCAAAAACAACGGATGCGAATTCTTTTTGTTCATCGGTACCGGTAACACTCTCGGTGGCCGGTGCCTGCTGGGTAAAGATGTCGCCGGTATCGCCGTTCAAGACGGAACCGAGATCACCTCCGGAAAAGAACAGGGAAAATATGACCAGCAGAATCAGACCGATCCCGCCGCCGCCCACTGCACCTCCGGGAAACCCCGATCCGGCACGACCGGTACCGGCTGATGTGCCGCGACGGTCTTCTACATTCGAACTCTGACGCTCACCTTTCCAACGCATAGCTTGTCCCCCTTTGCTTTAACGATTTTTCTCCGTAAACAGCTTTCTGAGACGTTTATACAATGCGACCATCTGGGCCTCGTCTCCGGCGTGATCCCACAGGAAGATTTCCTGATCCGGGAAACGCTTTTTCAACAACAGTGAAGAGCTTATAGCTAAATCGTACTCGTCACTCTTGCTGCTGTCAAAGGGTTCGGCTTGCACAAAGCGCAGATCCGATAAATAGCGGTAGAGATTTTTTACCAGCAGGTAATTGTGTTCCAATGCGACTCCGACTCTTACCTTGTCGGCATCTTTGGCCCAATCAAAATAAGGAATCAGCACCTGGGTAAAGGAGCGGGCCAAAAGATGAGTGGTGGTCGGATTGATAAAGCTGCTGAATTCGCTGCGTTGGGCGGCATTGGTAAACCAGGCTTCGCTTTTTTCTTCAATCTGTTTCAAATTGCGGACGCTCTCTTTTTGACCTTCGACCATCTGCTGGATCGTCGGGTAAGGGTGGCGCAGGACATAATAGCCGAAGCCGATATTGATCAGATTCCCAAGAATCATCGGGTGGTCCAGAATCTCCGGATTGTCAGCGAAGAATTCTTGTTTGGCAAATGCCAGATATTCTTTAGCCAGCAGATAAACAGGATTTGGACGGTCGGCAAAATCTTCGACAGTTTGGACCAACGTTGCGTCATTTTCCAATGTATAAAAAGGAATGATATGAGCTAAGAAATACACAAAACTGGTTTCAGCCTTGATCTGTCGCGGGGTCAGTTCTACATCGATCAATTGCGGCAGCAGCTCGAAATCATAGTAGTCGTTGTCTCTCATCAAAAAGTCATAGGCTTTGTCATACTTCACGTAATTGTCTTTTTTGATCCGCAGGTAGAAGATGGCAGCGAAAAATTTCAGCTCATGACGGCCGACATAGGTGCGGGACAATGGAAAATAAGCCGAAAAACCTTCCAACAGATCGTCAGCAATCTTTTCATCCATCGCAAAGGGCCACTCGATTCCCCGGACACCCAACCAGATGATATTGAACAGTGCCAAGCGGACTACCCGTTCATCTCCCACCAGACCGGCTTCTGTATAGGTAAAGCGCAGCCCGAATTGTTTCAGGTACCGTTTCAGCTTGTCGATCTTGCGGGAAACCGTGGAACGGCTGGAATAAAACTTGACACAGAAATCATCGATAGTCGGTTTTTCTTCATTCAAAAAATACAGGACGAATTGAAACGGCACAGAGGACTGCAGCAGCTGGTAGCGGTATTCATCAATTGTGCAGGAAAGGTTTTGGCAGTTAATCTTGCCGGCGCCTACCAAAATCGACTGATGCTCGGGATTCATTGCTGCCATCTCTTTGTCGATCTCTGTCAGGTCGATCACTGTCTGCTGGTAGTTGAGATCCATATCGGTGGCGATTTGGGCGATGGGGTAAGCCGGACTCCCCAGAAACATGATTTTTTTGAACAGTTTGAACTTCAGCAGCGTAGATGAATCCATCAACAATTCTTCGTATATCATAAAAAAACATCCTCTATTCGATTACTCTCTGGCCACATTGTAATCATTTTTTTATAAATTGTCAGTTGAAAACAGAATTTTGACAAAAAGAGACAGCCGCTAAAATGCTGATTTAACGCATAAAGAACGGCTGTCGTCATATTTTAGGTTGGTTTTTCGAAAAAAATGAAAATTAAATTTTTCGATTTTTTGACCATTTTTCCGAGGAGCCGAATCAAGGAAACGCCTCCTCGGAAAAATGGTTCTTTTGATACGGTCAGCGCTGGTCTGGTTTGATCAAAAAGGTCCACAAGAGCCCGATTACAAAGCCGATCCCTGCCGGCAGGACCCAGCCCATGCCAATATCAAACAAAGGCAGAAAGCGGGCAGCCGTATCCACGACGGCATCCGCTATGGCTGTGTTGCGCAGTGGGGCCGGGGCAGCATTAAGTCCGTCACAGACAGCCGCGATCAGAGTGAAATAGGTAGTCATACGGTAGACACCGGCCCGATGTTTGAATAAAGGGCTCACCAAGGCCAAGAGGATCAATGTGATCGCCAGTGGGTAAATAAACATCAGTACCGGTGTCGAAAATTCGATGATGCGGGTCAGTCCGACGTTGGCAAACAGACAGGGCAGGATACTGGCAATGGCGACAAACAGCTGATAGCTGCGTTTCGGAAAGAGTTCCACGAAGGTTTCGGAAAAGGCGGTGATCAAGCCGATTGCTGTTTTCAAACAGGCGATGATCACGATGAACGCCAACAAGATACTACCGCCAGTACCCAGATAGTGGCGGGCAATCTGAGCCAAAGCGATCCCACCGTTTTTGCTGATGGAAAATTTTCCCAGACTCATTGCGCCCATATAAGACAACAGCGAGTAGATGATTCCCATCAAAAGAATGCTGACAGAGCCGGATTTGACCGTATCCATAGCAATGGCAGAAGGTTTGGTGACGCCCATGTTCTTGATGGTAGTGACGATGATGATCCCAAAGGCCAGTGAAGCCAGCGCATCCAGTGTATTGTATCCCTGCGTGAAGCCGGTGATGAAAGTGTCCTGTTGATAGACCGGTTGGACCGTCGCCTGCGAAACAGCACCCAATGGTTTGAAAAAGGCGAAGGCCAATAAAATCCCCAGCAACACCAAAAAGACCGGATTCAGAAATTTGCCGACGTAGTCCAGCAGTTTGGTAGGTTTGCGGGAAAAGCCCCACGCACACAAGAAGAACACCAGACTGAACACAGCCAGCCACAGTGTATGGTCTTTTTCCGGGAGAAAGGGTGCCAGCCCGATCTCAAAAGAGGTGGTCGCCAGCCGAGGCAAAGCAAAGAAAGGACCAATTACCAGATAAAGCAGGATGGTGAAAACAAAGGCGTAGGATTTGTTCACCCGCGTGGCCAGATCATATAAGCCGTTGCTGCGGGAAACACCGATAGCGACCACCCCGAGAAAGGGCAACCCGATCCCGGTGACGAGAAAGCCGAGGTTGGCCATGAAGATATTGCTGCCGGCTTCCTGCCCCATATGGACAGGAAAAATCAGATTTCCCGCTCCGAAAAACAGGCCGAACAACATTGAACCGATAAATAAATAATCTTTGAATTGTAATTTCTTTTCCATTAATTCCACTCCTGAAGTCGTAGCATACAGATATAAAAATAACAGAAAATTTAAACAAATACAACGATTTTCGAAAAGCAGCGAAGATTTCAGACACGCCCTAAGGTGTGTCTGAAAACTCTGGGGGAATCCAGATTTTTGCGGACTTTTTGCCGAAATCAAGGAGTAAAGCGCAGCTTATGTGGTGCATAAGCTGCGCATTTACGAGTAGATTGCGGTGAAAAGGACCAAAATATCTGCCACTGGAGATTTCAGACATGCCCTGACAATGAAGAAAATAAGAAGACCGCCAGCCGATGATTGCTTGCAGTCTTTCTCATTGATTATCAGCGGTGATTATCCTTTTCGCCAGCGGTATTCGTCAAAAGCCCCAGTGCATGAGGAAGCTGATCCAACAGGTATTCCAAGGATTCTCGCACGGCTTTGGGGCTGCCGGGGAGGTTGATGATCAGTGTCTGATTGCGGATTACGCTGACACCGCGGCTGAGCATTCCTCGTTTGGTAATCTGCAGGCTGTTGTATCGCAGGGCTTCGGCGATTCCGGGAACCAGGCGATGGGCGATGCTCAAGGTTGCTTCCGGCATCTGGTCCCGAGGTGCCAGACCGGTGCCACCGGTGGTAAGGATCAGCTCGACCGCCGACTGGTCCGCCAGAGCGGCCATTTCTGCTGCCAGACCTTCCTGATCGTCCGGCAGAATTTTCTGGTAGGTGACAGAAAGCTCAGACACAGCTGCCAGCATGTCGGTAATGGCAGGCCCGCTGAGATCCGGACGGCTGCCGGCAGCACTGCGGTCACTGGCAGTCAGGACAGCGACACGATAGGTTTTGGTCATGATTGTTCCCTCCCGGATACATTGGCACAGGGCTCTTGTTGCAGCAGCTGGATGGCAGCCGCCGGGACATGGAGGACCCCTGTGAAGTCACGTCGTTTTGTATCTTTTGTCAGTTTCCACCAAATCGGCACCTCACCGTCATTGGCCTGGCAGAGCAGCCGCCATTCAAAGGGGGTCTCAGTTTGATCCAGGATCTTCGCGGTAAAACAGTTCTCTGCTGTCGGATCAGCGGCTTCTTCAAAAAAGTGGGCTCGGATGCCGACATAACGGATGTCAGAGGTCACCGGTCCGGCAACAGTCAGAGGCAGATCCCAGTCCAGTGCCAGCAGATGATGGTCATCCAAGCGTTCCACCCGGGAAAAGTTTTTGCAACCGGTGAGTTTGGAGGTTGCCAGGTAGCGGGGCTGGTCGAAGATCTGTTTGAGCTTGCCATGTTCGATACCTTGACCGCGATTCAAGATTACCAGATCCTCACACAAACGGTACGCCTCGTTACGATTATGGGTCACGAGGATCGCTTCACCGTCGTAGTCCCGCAAAAAAGTCTTCATCTCCAACTCGACTTTTTCTTTCAAAAAAGTATCCAGTGCGGAAAAAGGTTCGTCCAACAACAGGATTTCAGGATCAGAAGCCAGTAAGCGGGCCAGGGCCACCCGCTGTTGTTGACCGCCGGAGAGCTCCTCACCGTATTGCTCAGCAATCTCTGTCAGCTCGAATCTGCGAAGCAGGAGGTCAACTCGCTGCCGTTCTTTTTTCTTCAAGACACAGGCAATATTCTGTCGAACTGTGAAATTGGGAAACAAAGCATAGTTCTGAAACAGATAACCGACTCGGCGTTTTTGCGGCGGCAGGTCGATCTTGCGGCTCTTATCAAAGAGCGTGCGGCCATTGACGCGGATATAACCTTCATCCGGGGTTTCGATTCCGGCGATACATTTCAGGATCATACTTTTGCCGGAACCGGATGCTCCCAAAAGGGCGGTCTGCCGGGAAGTTGAAGTGAAGGAAAAATCCAGTCTGTATTCTTTGAGCTTTTTTTTGATGGCAATCTCGATAGTCATGCCCGTACCCCCTTTCCGGAACGTCTGGTGAAGTAATTCATGAGAACCACCACGACAAATGAGAAGACGACAATAATCCCGACTTCCCGATAAGCGTCCTCCATCCGGCCGGCAGCCACTGCCGAATAGATGGATAAAGGCAGCGTCCGGGTCTTGCCGGCGATATTGCCGGCGATCATGGCGGTTGCGCCGAATTCACCCAGTCCACGGGCAAAAGCCAGAATTCCTCCTGACAAGATCCCCGGTGCCGCCAGCGGCAACTGGATCCTAAGGAAAATGTACCACTCCGACAGACCCAATGTCCGGCCGGCGTTGAGATAATCGCTGTCGACCTGCTCCAAAGCGCCCCGCGCCGAACGGTACATCAAGGGAAACGAGACGACGGTAGCAGCCAGGACGGTGGCTTCCCAGGAAAAGGCAATCTTCCAGGAAAAAAAGTCCAGAAAAAAACGACCGATGGGACGATTGACCCCGAAAATATACAATAAAAAGAATCCGGCCACAGTCGGCGGCAGGACCAGCGGCAGTGTCAAAAGACCGTCCAGGATCATCCGAATCCCTGGGCGCTTGATGGCATTGACTTCTTTGGCCGCCCACAGACCCAGAAAAAAGGTGAGCAGACCGGCGACAGCAGCTGTTTTCATGGATAAAAGCAGTGGGGACATATTCATGACCTCCCAGATTACAAGAGACCGCCGCAGCCGAGGCGGGCGATGTCTACTTTGGTTACGGGGATATCGGCCATGATCCGAGGCAAAATCAGATCGAAGACTGTCTGAGCCGCAAAAATTACCGCTCCCGGCAGGCCCATGATGGCAGCGCCGTTTGCACTGTATGCCAGCGCGAACATGGCACCCGGCAGAACCGGGGTACCGTAAGTTACCAGACGATCAGCTGCTTCTTTAATGGCTCCTGGTGTCAGATCATCGGCATCGACACTCATGCCGCCGGTGCACAAGATGATATCGGCACCGGCTGCCTGGGCTTTTTTGATGGCAGCGACAATGGCCGCTTTTTGATCATCCACTACTTGATGGAAGACGATCTCGGTGGGAAAGGCAGCCAGCTTTTGCCGCAGGACCGGTTCAAAGCCGTCTTTGATACGACCGTGGAACACCTCACTGCCGGTGGTGACAATGGCGACTTTCTTCAAGGTAAAAGGGTGCAGCGTCAATAAGGGGGCCCGGCTGCCGACTGCTGCTGTCAGTCCGTCCATTTGTTTCTTCTCGATATAAAGAGGAATCACCCGCATACCGGCTGCTGTTTCGCCAACCCGCAACAGGCTGAAGTCGGCTTTGGTAGCGATCATCATCTCACCGAAGCGATTTACTTGATACAGACCCTCCTGATCGACAGTCAATACACCGTCTGCTTGGGCAACAGCTTCAATCTTGCCTTCTTTGATTTCACTTGGAGCCAGGTGATCATTTGCGCATAAGCTGTAAAGAATGCGAGCGGCGTCTTCTTCATGGAGCATCCCCGGCTGCTCTTCTTCTACATACAGGTGGGCTTTCCCCATCGACAATAAGACCGGGATATCCGCCGGAGTCACCAGGTGGCCCTTGCGAAAGCGGGGACCTTTTTTTTCACCGGGAATGATCTGGGTCAGGTCCTGGCACAGGCGGGAACCGACAGCTTCTTCAACCGTTACTATTTTCATTTCCATCATCTGCTTTCCTGTTTTTCATTCTGCCGACAATCGGGCAAAATGACGAATTTCTCCCTTCAAGATTAGCACGTTATCTTAAAAAAAGACAGCGCTTCCTGATAAAAAGTCTGGCGTGCTGAAAAAATGTCAGCTAAGCCGAAGTGCGGCTGTCTGACAGCGAAGTGGTAGAAACAAGCGGCTTCTGCTAAACTGGGTTTCAAGCAGCAAGAGGAGCTAGTGTTTTATCTGGACTGGTTTCAAAGCAAGCGGCCAGAAAAAAATGATTGTAAAGGAGCGACCCTGAGATGCCAAGTTTGCTTTTTTCTGTCAACGACAGTTTTGTTTCCCAATTGGTGACAACGCTGTATTCAATCCGGGAAAATTCTTCATTTGAGAGGCTGACTGTCTATGTGATGCAGCAGCAGCCCTTAGCAAAACAAGATCAGTTGGCAAAAGTCTGCCGTAAGCTCGGTATGGACTATCAGCCACTGGTGGTAGGACCCCGGCTGTTCAAGGACAGTCCGACTACCGACCGTTACCCGGAAACTATCTATTATCGTCTGCTGGCCCAGGAATTTCTGCCGGCTGATTTGGAAAGAGTCTTGTATTTGGATGCGGATATTCTTTGTATCAATGATCTGCGACCGTTGTTCGAGCTGGAGTTGGGGACGGCGCCTTATGCTGCTGCCAGTCATTCTCAGCTGACGGAGATGGCCAATGTCATCAACAAAGTGCGTTTGCAGAATTACGAGGCGGAAAGTTACTTTAATTCCGGGGTGCTGCTGATGAATCTGCCTGAGATTCGCCGGTTAGTATCCCGCCAGGCAATTTTTGACTTCATTGAAAAGAACTGGTTTCAGCTGTTTTTGCCGGATCAGGATGTATTGAACGGCTTATACGGAGAGCTGATCCTGTCGCTACCGGATCAGCTGTATAATTTCGATGTCCGTAATAAGCTGGTGTATGAGACGATCAGCCGCGGGCAATGGAATCTGGATTGGATAGTAGCCAATACGGTCCTGCTGCATTTTTGTGGGCGGGACAAACCGTGGCAGCCGGATTACAGCGGCCGCTTCGGTGCGTTGTACAAGCACTACCGTCATCGAAGCGAAAAGCTGCTGCGGTAAGACGGAAAATTCAAAAAATGCGAATATTTTTCGAAAATTCTACGAAAACACCGGCTGTGCTATTTACATCATTCCGTCTACATGTTATAACCCTCGAAAAGGAAACAAAGAGGTGGACAGCTTATGGAAAAATCAGAGCTGCAAAAAGGTGTCGTCTACGAGGCAAAAGTAGTGGGAGGAACGGACTGGGAAAAGGTCAAGATCGTGACTATCCTGGAAAAAACCTGCACAGTAGAGTTGGAGGAAAGCGGTGCGATTGCATTGGCGAAGATCTGTGACATCACTGACTGCCGACAATCGGCTTAAATGAAGCGCAATCTCGAAAACTGAATATGTAAAAGAGCGTGTGACCGGACTGATAAAGCAGCTGGCTTCACCGCTCTTTTTTGGCCTCGATTCGTGATTGAAAACGGGCAGCTTCTGTATAAAAGACCCAGCAAAAAAGCCGTCGCTTCACGAAGTGCACCGGTCAGAGTCAAAAGAAACTTGACAAAGGCGGTGTCGCAAGAAGGAAGCGACGGCAGTTTCAGCGGGCTTTAGATCAGGGCTTGATATAAGCGTAGCCCCGATGCTGAAGCTTGATGAGATCCAATACGCCGGCGGGAACGACCTTGACGTTTGGCGGCAGCTGTTCAGTTGTGATATCAAAGGCTTTCATGGCATTGCGGCAGGCGTGAAAAGCGACCCATTCCTCCTGCAGCAGGCTCTGATTGGCAGGGTCCAGGTAACCCTTGATGGCAGCACCGTTTACCAAAAGGACGACTTTGATATTTTCGGTAGCGGCTTTCAGATTGCGGATATTTTTGCCGGCTTCGGACCATTTGTCCTCTTCATCGACATGAAAAACGACTTTCATACACTCACTCCTCAGGCTTTTTTACGGATCTTTCAGCAGTATTTTCAATAATCCTCTTCGGTAAATTCAACGTTGCGGTATTTGCCGTCTTCACCGAAAAAGCGGTTGTAGCGCTGCTTGAATTTGCGGAAACAAAAGACAACGGCGATCTTGATCAGGCTGTAGATTGGGATTCCGAAGACTACGCCGACAAAACCCAGCAGATCCCCCATGACTAACAAGACCACCAGGATCGTGATGGGATGGATCTTCAGCCGGTCTCCCAATACCCGAGGGACCACCAGATCCCCGTGGAGCAGCTGAACCGCAAACCAGACGATGACAAATTTGATCAGCATAAAGCCGGAATCCTGGAAAGCGACAAACACCGCCGGAATAAAGGCGGCAAAGGCCCCGATATAAGGCACAATGTTCAAGATGCCGGCTGCCAATGCGATGACGGTAGCGTAAGGCAGTCCAATCACCAGGAAGCAGGCCCAGTAGATGGCCCCCAACAGGATTGAGGCGATGACTTGACCTTTCAAAAAGGCCCCAATCTGTTGATCAGCTGTTTTGATCAACTCATGAGTGTCTCGCCGGAAACGAGGCGGAACGATCTCCATCACGTTGCGGTAAAATTTTTTCGGGCTCTTGATCAAAAAGAAGGCGATGATCGGACCGGTGAACAGGGTCACCCCGACAGTTGAAATGGTGGAGAAGAGATTGCCCAGACTTTTAGCACCGTCTTGCCAGTTGTCGCTGATAAAACCGAAGAGATTGTCGGTGATGGAGTCCAGTGAATCCATCAGCTGGTGGAACTGGTCAGCCAGCGGAGTGTTTTTTATGAAGCTTTCCAGGCTGTTCTGAAATCCTTGTGCGTATTCCGGCAGTTTGTCTACCAGATCCAGCGTCTGCTGTTGGATCACCGGAAACAGCTGGAAGCCCCCCAAGACCAGCAAGCCAACCAATAAGACGTAAGTGACTGCCAAACTGATGGTGCGGGGAACGCCTTTTTCAGCCGCAAAGTCGACGATCGGCCGCAGCATGTAATATAAGATCATGGCAAAGACCACCGGCGGCAGTGCGGTCCCGATGATGACAGCCAGTGGCCGGAAGACAAAAGAGACCTCCCGCAGCAGCAGAATAGTGATGGCAGCAAGGGAGATCAATCCCAGGACAAAATAGGCAGTCTTTCCGCCGAAAAAAGCAATCAGGCGGTTTGGTCCTTTTTCTTTCATATGATCATTCCTTTCGTTGAACAGGCAACAGCTGAAGGGAAAACAGCCTTTATCTAGGGCGTGTCTGAAAACTCTGGGGGAATCCAGATTTTTGCGGACTTTTTGCCGAAATCAAGGAGTAAAGCGCAGCTTATGTGGTGCAAAGCTGCGCATTTACGAGCAGATTACGGTGAAAAGGACCAAAATATCTGCCACTGGAGTTTTCAGATATGTCCTAAGTATAACGAAAGAAAAAAAGCAGCACAAACCAAAGCCCTGCCAAAAAGTCGGCTTCGCTGCTGCTTCAGAAAATTTTGGGTATCAAAAAACTCAGTTTGTGTCTCGTAAAACTTTGGTAAGCATCCCCGTCAGTGCCTGCGGCGGCACTGGCGCACCGTCTTCCAGCCATTGAAGGATCGTACCAATGGTTCCTTTGACGAAGTAGGCGAAATAATACTCCAGCAGTTGCGGATCATCTTCTTGGAAACGCTGGCGGAATTCACTGATGGCCAGGTCGTGGATCTCGTTGAAGGTGACAGCCAGCAAACGACTGTCTTGATAATCTTTCAGTACCAGGCGGCCCACCACGGCATTCTCCTGCAGCACCTCGATGAAACGACTGAGCCAGGCTTCCAGATGATCTTTCGGGCGCATGGCTAACATCGGCAGGATCTTGTCCAAGAGGTCTTGCTCGATCTGAGTAAAAAGATCGGCGGGATCACGGAAATGCTGGTAAAAAGTGCCCCGGTTGATATCAGCTTTCCGGCAAATCTCGGTGACGGTGATCTTTGAAGGCTCTTTTTCTGCCAGCAGCGCCAAAAAGCTGTCTTTGATCGCCTGGCGGGTATAAAGGGTACGGCGGTTGTTTTTAGTACCGGTCATGAAAGTCCCTCCTGTCGCTTGGATTTGAACAGTTGTCTAAAAAGTGTCGGTTTTATGACACAATGAAAAGAATTGCATATTGCCGCTGTTTTTTGGATTCATTATACTGACAGTGTGATATATTTTCAACAGAGTGTTGAAAGAATGGAGGGAACAACGTGGCATTCATCGAAGTCAAACATGAATATAAACGCTACCAAATGGGAGAAACCGAGATTCTGGCCAATAACGATATGAATTTTACCGTGGAAAAGGGCGAATTGACGGTGATCCTGGGTCCCAGCGGCGCCGGCAAGTCCACTGTTTTGAATATTCTCGGCGGAATGGACAAGCCGTCAGAGGGCGAAATCATCGTTGACGGTGTCCATATCGAGCAGATGAGTGACAGACAGTTGACTGCCTACCGCCGGACCGATGTGGGTTTCGTCTTCCAATTTTACAATCTGGTTCCCAATCTGACTGCCAAAGAAAATGTGGAGCTGGCGACAGCAGTAGCTCCGAATGCACTGCCGGTAGATGAGGTACTGGATCAGGTAGGATTGGGACAACGGAAGCAGAATTTTCCGGCGCAGTTGTCTGGCGGCGAGCAGCAGCGGGTGGCTATCGCTCGGGCATTGGCGAAAAATCCCAAGCTGCTGTTGTGTGACGAACCTACCGGTGCCTTGGATTTTGAGACTGGCAAGCAGGTACTGAAGCTTTTACAAACGGCCAGCCGCAAACAAGGACAGACTGTTCTGATTATCACTCATAACTCGGCATTGGCACCGATGGCTGATCGGGTGATCCGAATCAATGATGCCCGGGTACGTTCAGTCGAATGCAACCCACAGCCGGTCTCAGTAGATGAGATCGTTTGGTGACACTGCCCGTCTGCGGGAGATCAGCAGAGCGGCGGCGGAGCATGCCGCTGCCAGGAAGGAAGCACAATGAAAACAAATCTGTATCTCAAAACGGTCTGGCGTGATATCCGGGATTCTTTCGGTCGTTTCGCGGCGATCGTGATCATTATTTTTATGAGTGTCCTTTTATTTGTCGGAATCAAGTCTATCGGTCCGGACCTCAATCAGACAGCCGACCAGCTGATCAGAGCACAAAAGGTCTCGGATCTGCAGATTGTCTCTACCGGCGGTTTGACAAAAAAAGATCTGCAGGCAGTGGAAAAACTAGGCGGGATCACTGCCGAACTGGGACAGCGGCTGCCCCTGCACGAGGAAAAGCAGCAGTTGAATCTGCAGGTGTATTCCTATGATGGGACCACTGCGCAAAATCAGCCGCTGGTGACAGAAGGACGCTTGCCTCAAGCAGACAATGAGATCTTGATCGATCGGGTGCTGGCAGATCGTTATCCGCTGCAGACCAAGATCACATTGAAGGATGATCAGCTGAACCACAGCGAGTTTACTGTGGTGGGCTTTGCGGATTCGCCTATTTACGTGGATGATCGGGAGCGGGGAGTTACCAATATCGGTGACGGCCAAGTGAGCGGTTTTGCCTATCTGCCGCTAACTGCTTTCAAAAACGACATTTACAGTATTCTCTACCTCTCATTTGATAAATTGGCGCATTTTTCCCCTACTTCTGCGAGCTACCAAGAAAAGCTGGCTGAAGCAGAAGACGAGGTGGAAGCCGCCTTGGCTGCTCGGAAGGCCCCGCGTCTGCAAGAGCTCAAGGATCAGGCATCTGAAAAGCTGAAACCGGAAGCAGATCAGCTGGCGGCTGCCCGGCAAAAACTGCAGGAGGGACAAAATCAACTGGATCAGGCCAAAGAAGAAACCGATGCCGGTCGGCGACAGTTGGCGGCTGCCAAGGCACAAATGCAGGCCGCCGCGGCTGCCGGTCAAGCAGACCCCGCGGCGCTGCAGCAGCTGACAGAAACCGAACAGCAGCTGTCAGAAGCCGCTGCGCAACTGGCCGAACAGCAGCAGGAGCTTGATGACAATCAGGCTCAGATAACAGCCGGTCAAAAGGAATTGGATCAGGCCCAACAGCAGATTGCTGAACTCAAGGAGCCGAATTATCTGGTTACGGAGCGGCAGGACAACCCCGGTTTCAACGAATTTCAAAGTCTGGCGGTGCGGATCGATGCCATCGCCAACGTCTTTCCGGTGTTCTTCTTTTTGATTGCCATCTTGATTATTTTCACTTCGATGACCCGCATGATTGAAGAAAACCGCCGGGAAATCGGAACCTTGAAAGCATTGGGGTATCGCAACGGCGAGATTGCTTCGAAATATCTGCTCTATGCCTTTGCGGCGACAGTGACCGGTGCGGCTTTAGGAGTGGTGGCAGGCAAGAACTTACTGCCTCGGATTGTATTCGATATGCTGAAGGACCAGTATATTTATCGAAGTTATGCCAATGAATATTTTGCGCTGCCGATCCTGATCGCAGTTGCTGCGGCAGCTTTTTCCACACTGGTTTCTTCGGCCTTGGTGCTGATTCGGGACCTGCGGGAAAAACCGACCGCCTTACTGAATGCCCGAGCACCGCGTTCGGGTCAGCGGGTCCTTTTGGAGAGGGTAAAACCGATCTGGAGCCGGCTGAATTTTAACCAAAAAGTGGCTTACCGCAATATTTTCCGCTACAAGGCGCGGGGCCTGCTGACTGTCTGCGGAATCGCCGGCTGTGCCGGTCTGATGGTGGCAGGCTTCGGCTTGCGGGATTCGATTCCGGCTCCGACAGAGATTCAGTTCAGCCAGTTGATTCATTATGATGGGGTTGTGGCATTAAATGAGGATCTCAGTTCCGAGAAAGCCGATTCGGTGGAGGAACTTTTGCAGCAGCAGTCATCAATCAAGGAAACGCTGCCCCTGGAGACACAACAGGTAACCTTCAAAAAAGCCGATGTCACCAAGCAGACTGCGACCTTGAATGTGATTGATCCGGCAGAAAAACAGCTGACCGATTTTGTGACGCTGCAGGACACCCAAAAACAACCGTTGAAACTGACAAATGCCGGTGCGCTTATCAGCCGCCAGCTGGCGAAGATTTTCGATGTCAAGGCTGGCGGGAAGCTGACTATGACCGATGCTGCCGGCGAAACGCATCAGCTGTCCGTCACCGGTATTTTTGAAAATTATCTGGGACACAGTCTTTACCTGACACCGGACTATTATAAACAAGTGACCGGCGAGCCCGCACAAATCAATGCCTATCTGATGACTACCGGAAAGTTGTCGGGGCAAAAGCGGCAGGAACTGGCCAGGACTCTCTACGAATCTGATACGATCCTGAATGTGACTTACATGTCAGATCAGTTGGAAAAGCAGGACAATATGACTGAAAGCATCGGTCCCATCGTCTTTATTTTCATTCTGCTGTCGGCGGTACTGGCCTTTGTTGTGTTATACAATCTCACTAACATCAATATCAGCGAACGGCAGCGTGAGATGGCTACCATCAAAGTA
This sequence comes from Enterococcaceae bacterium OF42-14pH9A, assembly GCA_027692465.1. Classification (GTDB taxonomy): domain Bacteria; phylum Bacillota; class Bacilli; order Lactobacillales; family Enterococcaceae; genus Enterococcus_C. The sequence goes on from JAQEYU010000001.1 coordinate 1,180,739, forward strand.
TTGGGCTTTTTTGACGGCGAGGTGACGATGTATCTTTTGCGGGAAACGGCAGTGTTCACGGTGATCGGTATCCTGCTGGGCTTTGGTGTCGGACGCCTGCTGACCTGGTTTATATTGACGATGGCTTCTTCTGATCTGATTGTCTTTCCGCTGGTGATCCATTGGCAGGGTTATGCTGTATCGGGTATTCTGACGATTCTTTTCACGGGGATCGTAACGCTGGTAACGCACTTCAAGCTAAAACATATCCACATGATCGAAGCGCTGAAGTCAAATGAGTAACCTTAGGGCGTGTCTGAAAACTCTAGCGGCAGATATTTTGGCCTTTTTCGCCGCAATCTGCGTCGTAAATGCGCAGCTTTGCACCACATAAGCTGCGCTTTACTCCTTGATTTCGGCAAGTCCGCAAAAATCTGGATCCCCCCAGAGTTTTAAGACACGCCTTAAAAGCAAGAGCTGAAAATGCGAAGAAAGCCTTGAAAAGTGTCGTGCATATCGGTATTCGTTGCACCGTGCCAACCAAAGCGGTTGCTTTTTTGATCCGGTGGCAGACGCTCGTCAGTGGGTGCTAAGTCACAGTGGCAGTTCTCTGTGCTAGAATGAGAGTGAGAAAGCGGCAGCCAAAGCCGCTGCTATCTGTGTGACAGGGGATGAAAAAATGACTAAATCGAGATTGGAAGCTTTTACCGATGGCGTCGTGGCTATCGTGATCACGGTCCTGGTATTGGAGGTCCGCTTTCCGACTGAGCCGACTTTTTCTTCAATCTATGCGCTGAAGGATGTCTTGACGGCGTATATCGTCAGTTTTATCTTTGTAGCAGTAATCTGGGTTACCCACCACCGATTATTCCGCATGACTGAAAAGGTCAATGACAAGGTGATCTGGGCGAATATTTTCTGGCTCTTCTGGCTGACCTTGTGTCCGGCAGCAACCCAGTGGGTCGGGCAGAATCCCGGGGAGTTTTGGCCCGAGCTGCTGTATGTTGTCGTGTATACGATGTGGAGCCTTTCTTTTGGCCTGCTTACCCGTCAGGTGGTCGCTGCAAATGATCCGGCCTCCCGTGTCAATCAAGTTCTGAAGGGGGATCGGCGCAGTCAGCTGTCTATGATCATTAATCTGGTACTGATCGCCGGTGTCTTCTTTGTCCCGCAGATTGGACTCTTCGGCCGCTTTCTGGTTTCGGCTTTGTGGGTCCCTTCTTTTGAAACGGCGGGAAAGCTGCAGCAAAAAATAGGCGTTCATTAACGAGAAAGGAGCCGCCGAATTCAATCGGCAGCTCCTTTTCGTTTGCGCTGAAATTTCAGATAGTAGATCCCTCGCAAGATCAAAAACCAAACCGGCGTGACCAAAGCTGCCAGTCGGGTTTCCGGAGTATACAGCAGGACACCGGCGACAAACAGCAGGAAAGCGAAAACCAGATAGTTGCTCACAGGGTAAAAAGGCATTTTGAATCCATGAGTCTTTTTACCGCGTATACTGCGGCGATATTTCAAATGGGTATAAGTCAAGATGCCCCAGACGAACAAAAAACAGGTGGTAGCGATACTGGTCACGATTGTGAAGACTTGGCTGGGCATCAGATAGTTCATAATCACGGCACTGAAAATCACCAGTGCGGAAAAGAAGATCGCGTTGGCCGGAACTTGCTGTTTCGTCAGTTTGACAAAGGGTTTTGGTGCACTGCCTTCTTGTGCCAACGAGCGGATCATGCGTCCAGTACTGTAGATGGCACTGTTGCAGGCTGAGGCGGCAGCACTGAGGACGACGACATTGATCACTGTAGCGGCGGCGGTGATGCCGATCTCGGAAAACACTTCAACAAAAGGACTCTGACTGGTTCCCAGACTGTTCCAGGGGTAGATGGCCATGATCACAAAAAGCGACCCCAGATAAAATAAGATGATCCGAATGGGAATATGATTGATGGCTTCCGGCAGGACTTTTTCCGGATCTTTGGTTTCACCGGCCACCAAACCCACCAGCTCGATCCCTACAAAGGCAAAGGTCACCATCTGAAAGGACAGCAAAAAACCTTTGAGACCTTTGGGAAACCAGCCGCCATGATTCCAGATATTAGCAACTTTCACTGGACCGGCTGACGTCGGGTAATGGGTGAGGATCATATAAGCACCGATCCCAATCAACGCCAGAATAGCTACTACCTTGATCAAGGCAAACCAGAATTCCAGCTCACCGAACAATGAGACTGCAATCAGATTCAAAGCGACCAAAATCAACAGGGCACATATTTCCGGCAGCCACTGGGGAATGCCGGGAAACCAGTAGCGGATATACAAACCGGTGGCAGTCAGATCCGCCATTGCAATGGCAATCCAGCAAAACCAGTAGGTCCAGCCGGTCAAAAAAGCCCATTTTTTACCCAGGTATTCGGCTACAAAATCCAAAAAAGAATGGTTTTCGGTGTTGGACAGCAACAGCTCTCCCAGTGCCCGCATGATCAAGAAACAGATGCCGCCGGTGATCAGATAAGCAAGCAGAATCGAAGGACCTGTCTGCTGAATGGATTTTCCGGATCCGAGAAACAATCCGGTACCGATCGCTCCACCGATAGAAATCAGCTGAACATGGCGATTTTTGAGGCTTCGGGAAAGTTCCTGATCTTGGTGTTCCATGAAAATTCCTCCTGTGAAAAATGTTCTGCCCCGGACTTGTGCTAGTGGCTATGGCCGTTAGTGCTATATCCGGACAGAAACGGATTTTTTCATTAATGGGTCATTTTACCGTGATTCCTGAAAATTTTCAATAGGGTTTTTACAAGCTGTCAAAAAACCGCCTTCGCCGACAGTATTAAACAACTGTAGCGAAGGCGGTATTCCTGTTTGTAAAAATATTAGGTTGTGTCTGAAAACTCTGGGGAAATCCAGATTTTTGCGGACTTTTTGCCGAAATCAAGGAGTAAAGCGCAGCTTATGTGGTGCAAAGCTGCGCATTTACGACGTAGATTGCGGTGAAAAGGACCAAAATATCTGCCACTGGAGTTTTCAGACATGTCCTATTCTTCTTTGTCCAGCACCCGCTGAAGGAATTCTTTTGTACGGGCTTCTTTGGGATTGCCGAAGATTGCTTCAGGCGTTCCTTCTTCGGCGATGACTCCCTGATCCATAAAGATCACGCGGTCTGAAACATCGCGGGCAAAGGCCATTTCATGAGTGACGATAACCATTGTCAGACCAGTGTGAGCCAAGCTCTTCATAGTTTTCAACACTTCGCCCACCATTTCCGGATCAAGAGCCGAGGTGGGTTCGTCAAAGAGCATGACATCCGGATCCATGGACAAGGCCCGGGCGATTGCTACCCGCTGCTTTTGACCGCCGGAAAGCTGAGCCGGCATCGCTTTTTGGTAGCTGGCCATGCCGACTTTTTCCAGATTGGCAACGGCGGTTTTTGTGGCTTCGGCCCGGTTCCGTTTCAAGACGGTGGTCTGGCCGGTAATGCAGTTTTCCAACACATTCAGGTTGTTGAAGAGGTTGAAGGACTGAAAAACCATTCCCAGATGGGTCCGGTATTTTGTCAGACTGTAACCTTTTTGCAATACGTCTTGGCCCTGATAATGGATCTCGCCGCTGGTAGGGGTTTCCAAGAGGTTGATACAACGCAGCAGGGTAGACTTACCGGAGCCGGAAGAACCGATGATACTGACGACTTCTCCTTTGTTGACGGTAAAATCGATATCTTTCAAGACTTCGTTGTCCCCGAAACTTTTTTTCAAATGTTTGATTTCAATGATGGCTTCTGTCATGGTCTTCTCCTATTCTTCCAATTCGTTCTGAATGGTGGCAGTATCAGTTTTTTCATAAGAACCCGGGCCGTCAATCTTGGTTTCGATAAAGCGCAATGTCCGGGAAACAGCCAATGTCATAACCAGATACATTAGACCAATGATGGCAAAGGTTTGGAAATACTGATAGTTAGTGCCGGCTGCCGAATTTCCTTGGAAGAAGAGATCGGCTACCGAAATCACGCTCAATACGGCGGTATCTTTGATGTTGATGACGAATTCATTACCAGTGGCCGGCAGGATATTGCGCAAGACTTGAGGCAATACGATTTTCTTCATGGTTTGTCCATGAGTCATCCCGATAGCTTGCGCCGCTTCAAACTGTCCTTGGTCAACCGCATAGATCCCACCGCGGACGATTTCGGACATGTAAGCACCGGTATTGACAGAAACAATCAGCAGCGCGGCAAAAGTTCGATCCAGGTTGATTCCAAAAGCCATACCCAAGCCATAGAAGATAACCATCGCTTGTACCATCATAGGCGTTCCACGAAAGACTTCGATGTAGACGGTCAATAGGCCATTGAAAAGTTTTTGGAAAAAGCGACCTGCCAAGCTAGCAGCTTTCGGCAATGTCCGGTAAACCCCAATCAATAGGCCGATTCCCATCCCGATGACTGTTGAGGTCAATGCAATGAATAAAGTTAGTCCAGCGCCTCGTAAAAAGAGACCGCCATAATTTTTCCAGATGTTTTTAAAATCAGCGAGCAGACCGGCTTTTTCTTGAGCGGCGTCTTCTTTATCGACAGCGACCGGCTGCTCTTTGATCGCCTGATCCATCAGCTCCAAACGCTCGTCTTGAGAAATACCAGCCAAAATTTCATTGACCTTGGCAATATCCGGATCGCCTTTGCGCATCCCGATAGCTACCTGGACATCTTCCGGATTGGTTTTGAAGCCTTTGCCCTCAGCGAATTCTACCATTTTGTACTGGTTGCTGGCAGTTTCAGCAGTGACCCCTTCTGGACGTTCACTGACATAGCCGTCGATATCGCCGGACAATAGGGAAGCGCGCATTTGTGAGAAGCCTTTTGCGGCCTGCCGTTTTTCAACTCCGGGAATCTGATCAATCACTGTGTAGTGGAAAGTAGACTGTTGTGCGGTGATTTTAGCACCCTTAAAGTCGGCTAAGGAGGTGGCACCGGCGTATTTGCTGTCTGCCCGGGTCACGATGACCAAGTCGGACTCGTAATAAGGATCGGTAAAGTCGATTTCTTTTTTTCGTTCAGCGGTGGGGGACATCCCGGCGATAACCGCGTCGATATTGCCAGACTGCAGTGCGACTGGTAGACCGTCCCAATCAGTTTTGACAATGACCAGTTTTTTGCCTAGGCCTTCAGCAACCTTTTTGGCGATCTGAACGTCGTAGCCACCGGCCCAGCTGGATTTATCGATAGGAACCGCTCCGTGGGCATCCGTGGTCTGGGTCCAGTTGAAAGGGGCATAGCCGGCTTCCATACCGACACGAAATTCACCGTTCGGGGTCGTTTCATCGGCATAGACTTGCGGTACCAGTCCGATCAGGAACAAAAACAAGGTCAACAAGGTAATGATGGCAGCTCTTTTTTTCATGATTTTCTCCTTTTGAGACGATAGACTTGGCGGGAATCCGGTGCTTTTTCGCGAAAAACAAAAAACAGCCGTCCCTATGCTTAGGAACGGCTGTGAACAAACGATATTGTCTACAAACCTCTCACAAAACATAGCGCACCTCGGCAGTCGCCGAGACAGTCTGCAAATTGTTCATTTGCAGCCCAACAGACAAGGAGCAGCATCTCCTTTGCCGTTTCGGCGAAATCCCCTAGGCCCGCTTCGTCGCAATGCTCTGCTCGACGGGGTTAATGGCTTTCGCAACCTCTACATGGTGAAGTCGTTATCTCGATTTTTATTATTGGTACTTTAATAATCACAGATAGGAGTCTAAAGGAAAGTCGGTTGAATGTCAATGGAAAAGTGATTTTTCAGAAAAACCCCAACAGCTTTCAGCAGAGAAAAACACCCTTGCTGCTAAAAAATAACAGATTACAGCAGAGGATCCGGGGGCAGCATTAAAAAAAAGATCGATACGCCGACCAGACGTATCGATCTTTCATTTAGGCGATCTTTTCTTTTGGTTCGCGTCCTAAGACAGCTTGCACCAGCGTCAAGGCCACCAATGCTCCCAAAATCACGTAGATCAGGCTGGAATATTGGGTGATGCCCCAACCCCATGTGCGGTAGACTGCCAAAGCGACAGCCAAAACGATTGCGGCGATCACATTGAAGAAAGCAAAGGCCCACAGGTTTCCGTTTTCTTTTCTAGCCAGATAAAAGACTGAGAAGAAGACGCTCAACGCCAACCAGGCGATACAAACAAGAATAATGCCCCAGTAAATGATAAATGGTACCATGGATTTTCACCTCGCAATAATTATGTGCTGTTAATCATAAATTCTGAGAAGACTTCACCAAACTGTTCCCGGAGATGTTCTGGGACTAGTGTGCATTTTCTCACAATCGAGATCACAGGCACGGATTCCATCTGCCATTTTAGCATGTTTTTTTTACTCTGTCATCAAATGAAGGTTTTCTGTTAACGGTAGGAGTATCTGAAAACTTCAGCGCCAGTTATTTTGGTCCCCTTTAACGTAAGCTGTGGCGTAAATGCGCTGCTTCAGCACAACATCAGTTATGCTGTATTCCCAGATTGCAGCAGGTCCGCAAAAATCTGGATTTCTCTGGTGTTTTCAGACATACCCTAGTATTTCATCAGGACTGGAATTAAAGCAATCGGCCAAGTTTCGAAAAGTTTCAGAAGGCTATCCAATCTGACCCTTCTGAAACTTTTCTGGATGTACTTGCGGAGAAGACGGAAGAGCCAGCGCATGACAGCATCGTAGTGTACTTCAAGGGGAATGAGAGAAGCCACCCTCCCTACGGTCAGCTGGTACAGTTCAGCTAAGGCAGAATTCGCCAAGTTGAACTTGCAACCTCAGCCGGCTGAATTGGACCCGACCATGCACTGCGATGGTTGGCATGCCAGCTGGCTCTGGAGTTTTCGAGTAAATTGATTTGATTTCTGCCTGAATAGAACACTGGTCAAAACCAGATACAGACTGAAATGCAGGTCGATTTAGGTTGAAAAAAGAATTATTTGACGGCGGAAAAAGATTAAGATAACTTTAAGGGGTGACTGAAGCCTCTGACAGCCGCCTGCTTGCGGAAATCGAAGAGCAACAGACAGTTTTAAGCTTCACAGCTGACGTTGTTCTGCCAATGTCGGGGAAAGTCCAGTAACGGCAGGCAACGATGTTTTCGAAAAAGAAAACAGAGCGGATAAATTTAAGGAAACGGATGTGTTGGAAATGTGGTTTGCGTCTGCGCTGATTACGATCTTGACTTGGGGGACAGCCGATCTCTTTTATAAAAAGGGCAATAACGCCGCCGATCCTCACAGTGCCATGAAAACTACCATCATGGTGGGACTGGTTATGGGACTGCATGCTTTTTTGTATTACGGCGTTTACGAGGGAATCAGTTATGACTGGCAAAACCTGCTCATTTATCTGCCGGTCTCGGCCATGTATATCTTGTCGATGGCGATTGGGTATTTCGGTTTGCGTTATATCGAAGTCTCCATCTCCTCCCCTATCAGCAATTCATCCGGGGCAGTGACAGCACTGCTGGGCTTTATGATCATGGGCAACTCGCTGAACGGCCTGCAGTTTCTGGCAATCAGCTTGATTCTGATTGGCATCTTGCTGCTGTCCATCTTTGAAAAAGAAGCAGACGAGGCCGAGCTGGCGGCAGAAGGAGTCAAAGTTGATCCGAAGTACCGATTCGGCGCTGTTGCGATCTTGTTTCCTATTTTGTATATGATCATCGACGGTATGGGGACTTTTTTGGATAGTTACTATCTGGAGTACAAAAAAATCCTGCCGGAAGATCAGGCCAACATGAGCTATGAGTTGACGTTTCTAATCGTGGCGCTGCTCTTGTGGGGCTACCTGGTGCTGATTAAAAAAGAAAAATTCGCTGTCTTCCAGGAACGGGACAAAGGACTGGCAGCAATCTTCGAAACGTTGGGGCAGTTCTTTTATATCGGAGCGATCTCCAGTAAAGAAGCTGTCATCACAGCACCGTTGATCTCTTCTTATGCCATCGTCTCGGTCTTGCTGGGACGAATCTTCTTGAAGGAACGGTTGAAAGCCAAACACTACCTCGTTATTGCCGCTATTATGATTGGGATTGCAATCTTGGGCTTTTACGACGGTTGAGCAAAAAAATCCGAGCTATCGGTCACCTACAAGATGACCGTAAGCGCCGGATTTTTTTGTTAGGTTGTATCTGGAAACTTCGGTGGAATTCAGCTTTTTGAGGATCTGCCGCAATCAGGGAATACAGCACAACTGATGTGGTGCTGAAGCTGGACATTTACGACGCAGCTTGCGGCAAACAGGACCAGCTAGCTGCACCTGAAGTTTTCAGAGACACTTAATACAGGTAAAAAGCTGGAACTTATTCAACGAGGGTGGAATTTGGGCCAACGTTTTTCTTTTTGGCAGCCGTCTCTTTACGATAGGCAAACAGCAGCCCGTAAGCCACAGCCATCGTCAGAAATTCTGTGATCGGCAGACTGCTCCAGACTCCGGTTATCCCGGCAAAGCGGCTGGCGATCAAGAGAATCGGAATAATCAGCAGATAGCCTCGCAGCAAAGCGATAGTGAAGGCTTGTCGGGCTTTTCCCACCGCCGAAAAAAAGATGGACAGCAGGATGTTGCTGCTGGAGGCAAAGAAAGCCAAAAAGTAAATCGGAATCCCGGCAACTGCCAGACTGGTCAGGAGCGGATCATTATCACTGTTGAAAAAACCGGTGATTGGGTATTTGAAAATGAGCAGCAGGGTGTACAAGATGACTGCCAACCCCAGACTGACCTGCAGGCCGAACTTCAAATAGGACTGGACGGCTTTTTGATCGCCTTTGCCGGTCGCCCGACTGATCAGCGGTTGGACCCCCTGTGCCACTCCGGTGAACATCGCCAAGCCGACCAGTACAATGTTTGCCAAGACGCCATAAGCTGCTACGGCGACATCGCCTCTCAGTGAAAGCAGCACCTGGTTGAAGATCAGAATGCTGACTCCGGTACTCATCTCTGTCAGAAAAGAGGACATTCCCAGCTGGACGGAGCGGCTGATTGTTTCCAGACGTGGAAAGGCCGGTACCAAAGTCAATTTCCGCTGCGGTTTTTTTCGATGCAGACTCAGGATAGCCAGACTCAAAACCGGCGATAAAACAGTGGCCAGTGCTGCACCGGCCATGCCCATACCCATCGGAAAGACAAAAATATAGTCAAAAACGATATTGAACAGACTGGAAGCCAGCATCGCCATCATTGCCAGCTGGGGATTGCTGTCGTTTCGAACGAAGGCCAGCACCAAATTGTTCAAGATAAAAAACGGCGCCATGATCAAAATGAACCGCAGATACATGACCGTCAGCTCCAAAGTCGCCGGACTGGCTCCTAAGACGGTGGCAATCGGTGTAACAAAAAAGAGGCCCAGCAGTGTGAAGCCGCCTCCCAGAAGCAGGGCGGTAGTGATCAATTGGGAAAAATAATTGTTTTTGCCGGCTTGCAGGCTGAACAAAGTGGCCCCGCCCATCCCCAAAAGCAGTCCTAGCCCATTCAACAGGTTGAACAGGGGCAGTGCGATATTCAGTGCGGTCAGGCCCAGGTTCCCTACTCCGTTGGCGATAAACAGGGTGTCAGCCAAGATATAGACTGACAGCGCCAAGGTACTAAAGACGCTTCGGGTGACATAACTTCTGACTTCTTTCATAAAAAATTCCTCTCTTTTCTCTCGGCTGTGATAGCGGTAACGGCCGTTTTAATTAGGGGGGACTCCGGGTAAATAATCTTGATGATGGCTGAACTTTTTTGGACGAAACAAGCGGTGCTATGCCGGATAAAACGCATAAAAAGGAACGGTGCGTCATCCTTCTGATGGCCTATCAGATGACGTCCGTTCCCGACCAAAAGTCGGCAAAACCCGGCGATTTTGCTGGTATTCGATTTTAAATTCGGAACGTGCGCTTTGTCCCCGGTAAGTTTCGATGAACCTTCCAGGAAAATCCGGAAGCTCCGGCAGAATCTGATTTTTTGAGCATCTGACAGGATCAAGGCGTAAAGGACAACTTAACGGATACGCGGGCATTTATGACGCGAAGTGCAGTTAAAGAGACTGACTGAGCAGCTGGTGCTGTCATTTTCAAATGCGGCCGATGATTTCACGCTATTTTAGCACCGCTATTTTTCAAAGGCAATCAAAATGGGCAGATTCTCATCGCTTTTTGACAAAGTGCTCAGGAAATACTAGTGCTATATCCGAGCAGAAATCAAAATAATTTGTCCGAAGACTCCAGAGCCAGCTGGCATGTCAATCATCGTGGTGCACGGTTGGCTTCAATCTCAGCAAGCTGAGGTGCAAGTTCAACTTGGCGAACGCTACTTTAATTGAACTGTACCAGCTGACCAAAGGGAGGGTGGCTCCCCGCATTTCCCTTGAAGTGCACTACGATATTACTTTTAATTTCAGTCCGGACGAAATACTAGGGCCCTGTCGGAAAATCAAAAAATGCGCCGCCTTCGTCATCAAAAGAAGGCAACGCATTTTTTGTTGTGATAGCTGGTCCTACAAGACTTTTCGCAAGAAATCCTGAGTCCGGGGATTTTTGGGAGCGCCGAAGATCTCTTCCGGGGTGCCCTGTTCCTGAATGATCCCCTGATCCATGAAGATCACCCGATCGGCTACTTCACGGGCAAAGCCCATTTCGTGGGTTACGACTACCATGGTCATACCTTTATCCGCTAAGGCCTGCATGACTGCCAGCACTTCGCCTACCATTTCCGGGTCAAGAGCCGAGGTCGGTTCATCAAACAGCATCACGTCCGGATTCATCGCCAAGGCCCGGGCAATCGCTACCCGCTGCTGCTGGCCACCGGAAAGGCTTGCGGGATAAGCAGCAGCTTTATCCGCCAAGCCAACCTGCTGCAGCAGGGATAATGCAGTCCCTTTGGCTTCTTCGGCTGTCTCTTTTTTGACTTTGACGGGGCTGATGGTGAGATTTTCCAAAACAGTCATGTGGGGGAAGAGGTTGAAGCTTTGAAAGACCATCCCCATTTTCTGCCGCAGTTTGTCGATCTGGACTCCTTTAGCCAGGATATTCTGGCCTTCGAATTCGATCACGCCGCCGGTGGGTTGTTCCAACAGATTCAGACAGCGGAGAAATGTGGATTTGCCGCTGCCGGAAGGACCGATGATAACGACTACTTCACCGGCAGCCACCTGCAGGTCGATCCCCTTCAAAACTTCATTTTCATCATATGCTTTGTGCAGGTCTTTGACATCAATCATTGGCCATTCTCCTTTCAGCTACGCCCAAAAGACGGGAAATCGTAAAGGTCAGAACAAAATAAATCAGTGAAACGATCACATAAGGAATAAACGGTTTGAAGCTGGCACCTTGGACAACACCGGTCTGGAAGATCAACTCGGAAACACCGATGACCGAAACTACCGAGGATTCTTTGATGACAGTAACGAACTCGTTGCCCAAAGCCGGCAGGATATTTTTGATGGCTTGCGGGAAAATAATGAAGCGCATCGCCTGAGCTTGGTTCATCCCCAGCGAACGAGCAGCTTCCAACTGGCCTTTGTTGACGGCATTGATCCCGGCCCGGATGATCTCAGCAACATATGCGCCGCTGTTGAGTGCCAGCGCAATACAACCGGCCGCCAGTTTGGACATGTCAAAGCCTAAGACGCCGGTCCCAAAATAGACGATAAAGATCTGCACCAGCAACGGGGTGCCCCGGACGTATTCGATATAGATCGTGGCGAGCAGCTTCATGATCCTGCTCTTGGAAAGTTTCATCAACGCCAGGACGGCCCCCATGACCGCTCCGAACAAGACACCGATGAAGGCTAAAAAGACCGTATAGCCGGCACCGGAGATGTAGTAGGGCAGGTATTTCTTCAAAAAGCCCTGGTCGCCTTCACCCAGCATTAGCTCATTGGCTTCTTCCTGGTAGCCTGACAACAGCTTTTGTGACCGGATATCGGCGATGGAGGCATTGATTTTTTCCAGCAGATAAGGGGCATTCTTGGCAACGGCTGCTGCCATTTCTTTGCTGCCGTCTTGGAAGTGGACTTCGTCAGCGACGGCCAGGCTCTTATTGACTTGGGCGTAGGCATCGGCAACCGGACCTTCGATGATGACGGCATCGATTTTTTCATTGGTCAGGTTGGTGATCAGATCCGGTACCTTCTGTAAAGAAGTGATATCGGAATTAGGCAGCTCGGCTTTAGCCAGTGTTTCCTGGTCACTTTGTTTTTGGACACCGACAGCAGCACCGTTTAAAACATCCAGCGAGGTGAATTTGTCGGCATCGGCTTTTCGGACTACTACTTTTTGAGTGACGGTCATGTAGCCGTCGGTGAAGTTGACTTCTTTTTCCCGTTCCGGCGTCGGGTTCATCCCTGAGATGACCATATCGATCTTGCCGGTTTTCAAGGCTCCCAAGAGGGCATCAAAGCCCAGTTCCTCAATTTTCAGTTTGACGCCCAGGTCTTCGGCAATTTTGCCGGCGATCGATACATCAAAACCCACCACCTTGTCTTCACCGTCCACGGTGGCATGAAACTCGAATGGTGCATAATCAGCGGACATCCCCACTACCAGCTCGCCGCTTTGCTGGATCCGTTCGTAGATGGGGTCCGTGTTTGCTTCTGCGTGGACAACAGGAGTATGAATGGGCAACAGACTCAACAAGAGACCCATTATCGGGACCAGAAACAGCAGCGGTTTCAATTGTTTTTTGGTAAACATAAACAAGTTCCTTTCTTGCAGCAGGGAAGAAGCTCCCTTGCGAATATACATAATTTTATTTTTTTTGTATAAAAATTCACTCGAACGTGCTAAATACTATCATATAATTATTAAAAAGAAAAGGGGAAGGCAGCAATTTTTTTCGCGTGGATACAGGCAGAGGACACAGCCGGCAGATTTGGAAATCCAGCTTTAAAACAGGTATACTGTAAAGACGAGGTGAACAGTCATGACATTGACCGAAAAGCAAGTCGCAGACAAGATCCGCGAGGCACAAAAAATCACATTTTTGACGGGAGCGGGCGTCTCTACACCGTCGGGCATCCCGGATTATCGTTCGCTGCAGGGAGTTTATCAGGGAATCGAAGCACCGGAGTACCTGTTGAGCCACGACTGTATGACAGCGGAGCCGGAAAAATTCTACAACTTCATCAAATATCTGTATCACCCTGAGGCGCAGCCCAATGTGATCCATGAGAAAATCGTGGAGTTGGAGCGGCGAGCGGATAAGACCGTTTGGACTGTTTCGCAGAATATCGACGGACTGCACGCCAAAGCCGGCAGCCGCAAGTTGGTGAGTTTTCACGGCAGTCTTTATGAGTGCCGCTGCCGTCGTTGCGGCCATCCGGTTTCCTGGCGGGAGTATCTGCGACAGGATCGCCACGAAGGATGCGGCGGTCAACTGCGTCCGCAGATCGTCTTGTACGGAGAAGGATTTACTCAAGAAGTCTTAAATCAGAGTATCGCAGCTGTCGCCCAGGCAGAGCTGATCGTCGTCGCCGGTACCACGTTTCAAGTGCATCCGTTTTGTGATTTGATTCGTTATCGGTCACCGGGAGCCGCGATCCTTGCCGTCAACCAGACCCCGGTAACTATGCCGACTGATTTTGAAATGGTACAATGTTCCGGAGAAGAGGTCTTCGCTTTGATCTGATCGGGTCAGAGCAGAGCGGGCGGGTGGCATGACAAGGCCACTTGAAAAATATAATTGGAGGAAAACATGAGAACTGAAAAAGAAAAAATGATCGCCGGTGAGCTGTACTTCTCAGCTGATCCGGAATTGGCGGCCGACCGCAAAGAGGCCCGCCTGCGCATGAGTCAAATCAATGGAGAAGCTGATGAGCGACTGCGCAGCCTGCTGCTGGCAGAAACATTCGGCGCGTCAGACGGCAAGCCTTATTTGGAACCCAACGTCCGTTTTGACTACGGCTACAATATTTTTGTCGGGAAGAACTTTTATGCTAATTTCGATTGCACGTTTTTGGATGTCTGTCCTATCGAGTTCGGTGACAATTGTATGCTGGGACCTGGCTGCCAGGTGTTGACTCCGACCCATCCAATACATCCGGTCAAACGCAACAGCGGACTGGAAGGGGGCAAGCCCATCAAAATCGGTGACAATGCCTGGTTCGGCGGCAATGTGACGATTCTTCCCGGTGTGACACTGGGAGACAACGTGGTAGTTGCTGCCGGTGCTGTGGTGACAAAGTCCTTTGGTGACAATGTGGTATTGGGCGGTAATCCGGCTCAGATTATCAAGGAAATCGATTTGGCAGAGGGACAGGAAAAAGCAGCTGCCGATCCCTTAGCAGTGCCACGACAAAAAATTGACGAAATCGACAAAGAATTGGTCCGCTTGCTGGAAGCGCGAATGGACGCAGTCAGTGAAGTGGCCCGGATCAAAAAAGAGCAGGAAATCTCCGTGTTGGATACCGGCCGCGAAGAAGCCGTGCTGACAGCTGTCAGCAAACGGGTTCGGAACACGGAATACAAAGAGTCCATTGCAGCGGTTTTTGCCGATATCATGAAACGCTCCCGCGAATATCAGGCGCAGCAGCTGGAAAAATAAGCAGCGACCGCAGCTAGTGAGTAAGGGACAACCAGCCCTGTGATTGCCAAAACAGCTCATCATTAATGGGATATGGCTGAATCTCGACCGGAGTGTACAAAGCTATTCCGAACAGGAGGAAATAACGATGGCAGAAGGAACAGAACGCCGCAAAGAAATCCTGCGGCGCTTGCAGCTGACAGAAAAGCCAATCAGTGCCAGCCGCTTTGCCCAGGATCTGGGAGTCAGCCGGCAGATTATCGTCGGGGATGTAGCATTGCTGCGGGCGGCAGGCGAAGAAATCATCGCTACTGCCCGTGGTTATAAGTTGAACCAGGCGGCCGATTATCGCGGATACACGAAAAAGATCGCTGTCCAACATGATGCCGATCAGACACAAGCAGAGTTGGAGACCATCGTTGCCAACGGCGGAGAAGTGATCGATGTTATTGTGGAACATGAGCTCTACGGGGAACTGGCCGGAGGGCTGCACATTAAGACCCAAAAAGATGTGGAGGATTTCATGGCCGCTTACCGCAAATCCAGCGCCGGCTTGTTGTCGAAGCTCACTAACGGCATTCACCTTCACACGATCCGCTACCAAAATGCTGCTGATCTTGAACGGATCACCCAAGCCCTGGCAGACAAAGGAATTTTGTATCGACAATGATTTGCGCAGATTGCGATGAAACGGCTCCGGGTATCTGCAGATGAAGGGTTCAGCTATTTCCTATATATAAAAGCCGCAAGCGGATTCGCTTGCGGCTTTTATGGTTTCATGATAGTAGAGAATCGTCAGTCGGCGATTTATCAGCAACGTTGTAAGCTTACTCGATCACCAGCACGCCTTCTTTAAGGGCGAAAGGATTGGCCTCATTGATGTGGTCGTAGAACATGACACCGTTCAAGTGATCGATTTCGTGCTGGACGACGATGGCTTCATAGTTTTTCAGACGGATCTTTTGTTTTTTACCGTTTGCATCATAGTAAGTCACAGTAACCCGGGCGTGGCGGACGACATAACCGGGAACTTCCCGGTCAACTGATAGACAGCCTTCGCCTTCTCCCAGACAAGCGTCTTGGACGGAGTGGCTGAGGATCTTGGGATTGTACATTACCGCACTCAAGATCGGTTCGGGATTTTCGGAATCATTGGAAGGTACGTGCACAGCGATGATACGCTTTGAAATATCCAGCTGCGGTGCTGCCAGACCGACCCCGCCTCTTAGCTGCAGTTCTTCGGCTTTGACGGGATCTTGACTGTTCTTCAAAAATTCCAGCATATCTTTGCCTAATTCGATATCTTCGTCACTGAGCGGGAAGCTGACCTCAGCAGCAACTTCACGCAGTGTGGGATGTCCTTCACGGATGATGTCATCCATCGTGATCATAATTTCTTCACCTCAGTTAATGTTTTCATTTTCATAGTTTACCACAAAAAAGTCAGCGGTGGCGGGATTCCTGCGTATTCTTTAAGGCCCTTTAAAGGTTGCGGGGCAGAAAAAACACATCCGACCATAAAAACATAAAGGGATCTCAGGGGCGCCGGCGGGTAGTTGTCGTATAATGGCAGCAGCGAAATGAAAACGCATTCTGTTTCGGGGACATAGCAGTGTGAGGCGTTCAGAAGCAGAACAGAAATGGAGCAGACACAAATGACAAGTCATGAAAAAAAACTGGTAGCCGTCGATATCGGCGGGACTGGTGTCAAAACCGGCCTGTTGACACAAGCAGGAGTGAGCTTGGCGAGCGGTCATTTTCCAACTCCCCGCCACGATTATCGGCTGCTGACGGAGATGTTGATTGAGCATATCAATAAAACTTACGGCAGTGATTTTGCGGGAATTGCCATCAGCAGCACCGGTCTGGTGGACCCCGGGACCCAAGAAATCGGGATGAGTTCGCCCATCTATGAACCTTTCGGAAAAGAACTGGTTCGTCGGCTGCAGACACACTACCAAGTACCTGTCAGCGCCGAAAATGATGGCAACTGCGCACTTTTGGCCGAAAAATGGCAAGGTGCCGGACAGGACTGCCGCGATCTGGCGATGGTTGTGTTAGGAACTTCTGTAGGCGGAGCCGTCATGATCGATGAAAAGCTGGTTCGCGGTTCGCATCTTTTGGGCGGTGAGTTCGGCTATATGCTGACACCGGTCAATCAAGGTGCCAAGCGTTGGGAAATCTGGAGTATCACCGGTGCCACGCGGAGCTTGGTATTGGATACTGCGCTGAAAAAAGGACTGGATCCGGCAGATTTGGACGGCCGCCAGGTAACTGAACTTCTGGCAGCTGGAGATAAAGACGCCCAGGAAGCCGTGGCCGACTTTATCGAACAGTTGGCAGTGGGCTGTTACAATCTGCAATACGTCCTGGATCCGCAAAAAATCCTGATCGGCGGCGGTATCTCCAAAGCGGAATTTCTGCTGCCACGGCTGCAGGAAAAAATCACGGAAATCGCCGAACACATTCCCAGCAATGTGCTTTTGCCGGATATCACCATCTGCAAGTTCGGCAATGAAGCCAATCTTTTGGGAGCAGTTTATGACTGGTGCCAAAAATTTGCTTAAAGTATGCCGAAAAAAACGGGAAATTCTTCTCGGAAAAGAAAGGAAGTCCAAAAAGCGCGACTTTCTTTCTTTTTTAAGATAAATATTACTCGTGTTCTGTTATGCCCTTCTAACGCCTTAAAATATCCTAAATTTTTACTTAGTATTGTTCTTTTAATATCGAATAAACCGGCATTATGTGTTAGATTAACAGTCGAACACATCGTGACAAGTGCCGCAGTTGGGCTTGTGGCGATATGTATTTTTTTCAAAAAGTTGCGAAAGCGTTTTATTAGGGCGTACATGGAAACTTCGATGGAGGCAGCGGTTTTTGAAGGTCTGGCAAAAGCAAATGAGTACGTGCAGCCGATATGGTGCCAAGGTCGCGCATTTACGTCACAGCTTGCGGAAAAAATGTCCAAAAGGTCGGCCATCGGAAATTTCAGATACACCTTGAAGTCCGTTACATAGGTATTTATGCGGCAGCCGGTATGTGTGCCGGTTGCGAAGAAAAGATGGAGGAGAAAATGAAAAAAATCATCGGTCAGATCAGACAAGCGTGTTTTTCGGGACTGGGTCGTTCCGTGGGTTCTTACTTGATTGTTTTCCTGGTGCCTTTTTTGATCGTTTCGGGTATCTGGTTCAAAACCTCGAAGGACAGCATTAACCAGCAGTTGGAATTGTCCTCCCGCAATCATCTGCTGCAACTGCAGTCTTCTTTTGAAAACAATCTGATGCAGCTGAACGATCTTTCCCACCAGATTCCTCATGACGGGAAACTGTCATTGAAGATGATCAGTCATCCTTATTATACGTTGGAAGGACAGCAGTCTTTGCGGAAGCACCGGCTGGAGGGCAGTATTGTCGATGAGGTTTTTTTGATGTATTACGAAAAGCCTGACCGCCTGTTTTCTACCGACGGCTGGCTGAATACGGAGCTGCTCTTGAAACCTTCCGGCAAAACCGACTATTCGGCACAAGAGCTCGCCCAGCTTCTGACCACTGAAGCGCCGAAGCTGATTAATTTGGAAGATGAATTCACAGCCAATCACAACCGGATGTATTACTTGGTGCCGCTGCAAAATGCGGATCAGGTGGCTTACGGAACAGCGGTCTATGCAATCAAGGAGTCCAGTATCCAAAAACTTTTGGATCAGTCTTCTTATGGCGAGGAAAGCACCAACTATCTGGTCAATGAACAAAATCAGGTCTTGTCCAGCACCGGCAATCGGGAACTGCTCAGCTATATGAGCAAACCGGAAAATGTCGCCAAAGCCAGGCAGGTCCAAGAAATGAATATCGGCGGTCACCGGTACATGACGCAAAAATTGGAAAACAAGGGTCTGGGCCTTTCCTACATTGGAGTAGTGAACCCGGATCGGGCACTGCAGACGATCAATCGGGTCCAGCAGAAATTCCTCTACTTTATTTTTGCAACGCTGCTTTTGGGGGGCGTGCTGGTCTATATCCTGGGTCGCTACAATTATCGTCCAATCCAGCGTCTGGAACAGTTGATGGAAGAATATGATGACGAGAATGCCGATTCCCGCTTCACTGGAGAACGGCCGGGGATCCAGGTTCACGAACGGGTCTCCCGCTTTTTGAATGAGAACAAAGAACTGCACCAGGAGATTCAAAGGCAGACACCTCATGCTCGGGAACAAGTGTTGCGAAAGCTGATTGGCGGCCGGATCAAAGATGAAGAGCAGCTTGCGATCCTGCTGGATTCGGTCCATGTCCAGCTGAAAGGCAATCACTATTTCACCATGACGATTAGTACGCGGGAGAAAGGTCTCAACGAGTTTTCTCCGCAGCATGATATTTTGATGGAGTACCTGCAAATGGTGCGGGGAACTGGTTTTGTAGGTTATGCGACGGAGATCCTGTCTACTCAGGTTATTGCGATTTTGGTCGCTTATGAAGAGAAAACCGAGCTGAAGCGGATTTCCGAAGCCCTTTACAATGATATTTTTGATCTGGTGGGCTTGCGTCCAACCATTGCGGTGGGCAATCCGGTGAATCGACTGGCAGAAATTAACCGTTCCTTCATCGAAAGTCTGGCGGCGTTGGAACACTCCTTTATGATGAAGGAGCAGGCCATCATCTATTACGATGAGCTGAAGGAGGAACCGGCAACCGGGGGTATCACTTACCAGGACTCGCAAAAAATGAAGCTGATCCAGAGTTTGACCCAAGGAGACTTCGAAGTGGCCGGCGAGACGATCCATCTCATGGTGGAGAATGGGCTGGAGCAGCAGTTGGCGGCCGGCGCGCAAAAGATTTACGGCTTTTATCTGCTGAATATCCTCACCCAATTTGCCTCCGGGATCCAAAGCGGTCCGGCAGTGGCCAAGGCTGAAGAAGCAGCCGACTTTCACAGCCTGTATGATTTGGAGCCGCAGCTTTTGGAAATTGCCAAAATGCTGTGCGCGCTGGTGCAGTCTAAACCGCAAAACCAGGAATCGCAGCTGAAGCAGGAGTTGTTTGCCTTCATTCAAGACAACTACGCTTCTTCACGCTTTCGCTGGAAATGGTGGCAGAAGAGTTTCAGCTGTCCGTGTCGTATTTGAGTCGTTTCATTAAAAAGGAAAGCGGTATGACCTTCTCCAAGTACATTCAAGAGCTGCGGATGGAGAAGATCAAGCAGGCGCTGATCGAATCCGACCGTCCCATCAAAGACATCATTCGGGAAGCCGGCTATTACGATGTGTCAAACTATACCCGTAAATTCCGGACGCTGGTAGGTGTCACACCGGGTCAGTTCCGTACGTTAAACAAGCAGTGAGTACCACCCGGCAATGAATAAATAAAACAAGATCGCACAACGGCCGCCAAACGCCGAATGCGATCTTGTTTTGTTGTACAGAAAGCTTTCGTTAAGGCTGTTGCTGGCAAGAACACCTGCTGTTTGCCGGTTATGGGCAGTATCTACACAGCGGCGACGGGCTACACAGTGGCAAAAAACAGTGCCAGACAACAGCACACCGGCGAAAGGGAAAAACACACATTGTAGTGAATGCGCTGTCATTGTAGGATGAGGGTGCAAGTTAAATGAAGCAGCAAGGAGTGAATTTCAATTGGCAATAATGAATGAAAAAGGCCTGGTCGTGACTTATGACGAACAGATGGCCGAAAGCGCGAAACGTTTTGTGAATTTTTGTGAAGAGCTGCTGGATACGCCGGCAGACCTGCCGCAATTTATGTTGACACTGGATGCGGACCTGGCCGGAGATTTCGAGATCCGTCAGCAGGACCGGCAGATTACCATCACTGCTCGGGAGGAAAGTCAGGTGTTTTACGGTGCGACCAAAGCACTGCAAGGATACTTGATCCAACAGCCAATCAGCGGTTTATTTTACGGAGGCATCCAGGAGCGGTGTTTCATGATTGATATGGGGCGGAAGTTTTTCTCTTTGGCAAGCTTGAAGCAGCTGGTGCAAAGCTTGGCCTTGTTCCAGTTTACCCATCTGCAGCTGCATTTTTCCGAGAATGAAGGATTCCGGATCGAATCTGAAACGCATCCGGAAGTCGTTTCGCCGGAATTTTTGACGAAAGCCGAGATCCGTGAACTGATCGCGTATGCGAACCGCCATTTTATCCAAGTCATCCCGGATTTTGACACACCGGGGCATTTGAAACAGATCCTGAAAAATTATCCGCAGTTTCAGCTGACTATGATCGATGAAGAAGGCAACTACACCAAAGATCCGAAAGCATTGGATCTGTTGAATCCGGAAGCCGTGGAGCTGGTGCAAGACTTTTATCGGGAATACGGGGAACTGTTTTCCGAAAGCTGCTACTTCCACATCGGTGCTGACGAATTTGTCGATTTCGACCAGATTGAGAAGTACCCGACCCTGGCAGCTTATGCCAAAGAAAAATTCGGGGAGGATGCCAGCGGGATTGAGGTCTTTATTGAATATGTCAATCAGACCATCGACTTTGTTCGGCAATTGGGCTTTATCCCACGGGTCTGGAATGACGGATTCTTCCGCTTGAACCGTCAGGAAAAACTGTCTTTGTCGGCGAATTGTGAAGTGTCGTATTGGACCCGTTGGAACCAGAACATGGCACCGGTGGAGACCTTCTTTGAAAAAGGCTACAACGTCATCAATCACAATGACAATTTCTTCTACTTTGTATTAGGTGAAGCTGCCAGCTACACCTACCCGACATATGAAAAGATCGCAACGGATTTTTCACTGACCACTTATGCCAATAATCAGGTAGTGGAAGCCGCCTATCTGGCTCAGACGCCGGCGATCGCCTTGGCAGTCTGGTCGGATATTCCCGATGCCCTCACGGAAAATGAAGTGATCGAAGCAGTCTTCTGGCTGCAGGCTGCGCTGAGTCAAAAAGTTTACCGGCAGGAACCTCTGGCAAAAACAGACTTCCAGCCGTTGTTTTCAACATGGCAAAAAACAAACGAGACGGAGGAAATAAGCAAATGAAACCCATCAACGAGCAGGAATTAAAAGCAATGATCTGTGATGTCTGCAATAAAATGTGGCAACTGGGCTGGGTCGCAGCCAACGACGGCAATGTATCCGCCAAATTGGACGATAACACCATCATCTGTACGCCCACCGGGATCTCAAAAAGCTTTATCACAGTCGACAAGTTGATCAAGATTGATCTGAAAGGCAATGTTCTGGAAGCTGAAGCAGGGTTTAAACCTTCTTCTGAAATCAAGATGCACTTGCGCTGCTATGAAGAGCGGGAGGATGTAAAAGCAGTGGTTCATGCCCATCCACCGGTCGCTACCGGCTTTGCTTTGGCCCATATTCCTTTGGACAATTACTCGCTGATCGAAAGCTCGCTGACAATCGGGGCGGTTCCAATCACGCCTTTCGGTATGCCGTCGACAGAAGAAGTGCCGAATGCCATCACACCATATTTGAACGAGCACGATGTTGTTTTGCTGGAAAATCACGGAGCCTTGGCTATGGGATCGGACATCGTGACTGCTTATTACCGGATGGAGTCTTTGGAGTTGTGTGCCAAAACCCAATACTATGCCCGGACATTGATGAACACGCAGGCGGAACCGGAGATTTCTGCTGACCGGATGGGGGATCTGATCGCTATGCGGGAACGCTACGGGATCACCGGCCGCCATCCCGGCTATAAAAAATACAGTACCGAGGAGACTCGTTATGAACAACCGCAAACCTCAAGCCCTGCTGGCGTTTGATCTGGGTGCTTCCAGCGGCCGGGGGATTATCGGCCGCTTTCAAGCCGGAGAGCTGACGATGACTGAGATCCATCGCTTCCAGAATCAGCCGATCACTGAAAACGGCCACTTATGCTGGGATCTGCCGACATTATTGGCGGAGATCAAAACAGGAATCAAAAAAGCCTGTGAAACATACGAATTGATCAGTATCGCTTTTGATACTTGGGGTGTGGATTATGGACTGCTGGATGAAAAGGGACAGTTGCTGCAGCTGCCGCTTCATTACCGAGATGTCACCAGTCAGCAGAGCTATGAAGCACTGGGGGAAGTTTTGCGGGAAGAGGAATTGTTTGCTGCTACCGGCAATCAGGTGATGGCCATCAATTCGCTGTTTCGTCTGGCCTGCCAGACCTCGGAACAACCAGCAGCAAGGATGCTTTTGCTGCCGGATCTGCTGGGTTATCTGCTGACGGGCAAGGCATTGGGAGAAAGCACCATTGCCGCTACTAGTCAGCTGTTGGATCCGTTGACCGGTGATTGGCATCGAGAACTGGCAGAACGTTACGGCATCAAAGCAAGCCTGCTGCCGGAATTGGGGCAGGCGGGAGATTTCGTAGGAATGCTTCAGGATCCGGAACTTCCTGCCATCCCGGTCTACAAAAGCTACGGCCATGACACGGCTTGCGCGGTGGCCAGTGTGCCTACCGTCAAAGAGGATTTTTTGTTTGTTTCCTGCGGGACCTGGGCTTTGGCGGGTACGGAGACAACAGCACCAATCTTGTCACAGACCGCACAGCAGCTGGGCTTTTCCAACGAAGGCGGCCGTCCCGGAAACAACCGGCTACTGAAAAATCTCACTGGACTGTGGCTGATTCAGGAGTTGCAACGTTCTTTGGCACAAGGCGGAACTGAGCTGAGCTTTCAGGAAATGATGGAGCTGGCACAAGACGCGGCTGACACCGTTTTGATCGATACGCAGCAGCCGCAGTTGGCAGAACCCGGCCGGATGTTGGAAAAATTGACCGGCTTGTTGGCGGCTGCCGGCTGTCACGAGCCGACTGTCGGCGAAGTGATTCGCTGTGTCTATCGCAGTTTGGCGGCGGCCTTTTGCCAAACATTTGAGGAAATCAGCCGGTTGACCGGCAAGACCTACGAGGAGATCCATGTCATCGGCGGCGGTGCCAGAGCTGATTTTCTTTGCCGCTGTATCGCTGAAGCCTGTCACAAACCGGTGATCGCCGGACCGGTAGAAGCGACTGCAATGGGTAATCTGGCAGCACAAGGAATCGGCTTGGGCTATCTGACATCGATTCACGCCTTTCGCCGACAATTGACAACGCTTCCTGAGCTGAAGAGTTACCAGCCGGGAAAAGTACCAGTATAGGCATGTCTGAAAAAGCCAAAACAGCTGCCGCTGATGTTTTCAGATGCATCTGACCAACAATCGAAAAGAGGAGATCACATGAACAATCCGAAAATCGGGATCCGTCCCACGATCGACGGCCGTCGCCGCGGGGTCCGGGAGTCCTTGGAAACACAAACCATGAACATGGCTCAAAGCGTCAAAGAATTTCTGGAAGGCAGGCTCTTTTATCCTAACGGCGAGCCGGTCGCCTGTGTCATTGCTGATTCAACCATCGGCGGTGTCAAAGAATCACTGGACTGCCAACGAAAATTCCAGCAGGAAAACGTCGGTCTGACCATTACGGTGACTCCTTGCTGGTGTTATGGTACTGAAACGATGGATATGGATCCGACGCTGCCTCACGCAGTTTGGGGATTCAACGGAACAGAACGCCCCGGCGCCGTCTATCTGGCCGCTGTTTTGGCAGGCTATGCCCAAAAAGGGATCCCGGCATTTGGAATCTACGGGCGCGATGTCCAAAATTCCACTGACACAGCGATCCCGCAAGACGTCCAGGAAAAATTGCTGACCTTCGCCAAAGCTGGTTTGGCGGCAGCTCAGATGAAGAACACTGCCTACCTTTCCATGGGATCGGTCTCGATGGGAATCGCCGGTTCGGTAGTCAAAGATGATTTCTTCCAGGAATATCTGGGAATGCGTAATGAATACATCGATATGTCGGAATTTACCCGCCGCATCGAAGAAGAGATTTATGACAAAGACGAGTACGAAAAAGCCTTGGCCTGGGTCAAAGAAAACTGCCAAGAAGGTACCGACAACAATCCAGCAGGCAATAAATGGGCCCGCGAAGAGTTGGATGGTCAATGGGAATTTGTTGTAAAAACAGCTCTGATCGCCCGCGACCTGATGATCGGCAATCCTCGTCTGGCTGAGCTGGGTTTCGGTGAAGAAGCGCAGGGGCACAGTGCTTCAGTGGCCGGCTTCCAAGGACAGCGGCAATGGACCGACCATTTCCCGAACGGTGATTTTCTGGAAACTTTCCTGAATTCCAGTTTTGATTGGAACGGTCCGCGGACGCCTTATATCATGGCGACCGAAAATGACAGTCTTAACGGTGTGACGATGCTGTTCAACTATCTATTGACCAATACCGCGCAGATCTTTGCCGATGTGCGGACATACTGGTCGCCGGAATCAGTGGCGCAGGTTACCGGCTATCAGCTGTCGGGCGCAGCTTCTGACGGTCTGCTGCATTTGATCAATTCCGGTTCGGCGTGTCTGGACGGCACCGGACAACAGGAAATCAATGGTCAGCCGGCAATCAAGCCTTATTGGGAAGTAACTGACCAAGAGCGCAAAGCGATGCTGGACAGTACGAAATTCCGGCCGGCTACCAAAGAATATTTCCGTGGCGGTGGTTTTTCTACCAATTACCTGACCCGCGGCGGTATGCCGATGACGATGGCGCGGCTGAACCTGGTCAAAGGCTTAGGGCCGGTCCTGCAGATTGCAGAAGGCTACTCAGTCGAACTGCCGGCAGCGGTCCACGAACAATTGGATGACCGGACAGATCCGACTTGGCCGACTACCTGGTTTGCACCGGTGATCACCGGTGAAGGCGCCTTTACCGATACCTATACGGTGATGAATAACTGGGGCGCCAATCACGGGGCAATCAGTTACGGACATATCGGTCACGAACTGATCGCATTGGCCAGCATCCTGCGCATCCCGGTCAACATGCACAATGTGGCAGAAGAACGGATCTTCCGCCCGAAAGCTTGGGGATTGTTCGGTACAGCCGATACGGAAGGGGCGGACTATCGGTCTTGCCAGGCATACGGTCCGCTGTACAAGTAAAACAACAAAAAGGAAATGCCGCTGCCGTTTTTCGGTGGCGGTTTTTTTAGCGAAATCATCAGCTCCGGGTGAAGCTGACAGACCCTGTCAGGTTTTACATGATAGACTATAGATAGATTAGGCGAGACTCAGAGTTTGCGGACCTTCTGTCGGAAAGCATGGAATAAAGCGCAGCTGCCGAGGTACTAAACCTGTGCATTTACGAAGCAGATTGCGGTGAAAGGGACCGAAATATCTTTCAGTCACGCCCTAAAACACACTGATCCGCCTCGCTGCAAAAACGGCAGGCCGATCTGAGAAACGGAGGATGGGATGATGGCAAAACCGAAAAATAAAGCAGAGCTGATCCAAGCAGGAAATGAAACGTTTGCGCAGTTGGAGGAATTGATGGCAGGTATGTCGGAGGCAGAGCAGACGGGGGCTTTTGGGTTCGAGGACCGGGACAAAAATCTGCGGGATGTACTGGTTCATTTGTACGAATGGCATCAGATGTTGTTGGCGTGGGTTGCAGAAGGCTGTGTCCAAAACGGCATTCCGCAGACCCCCAGCCCAAAGTACAAGTGGAATCAACTGCCGCAGCTAAACCGGGAAATTTGGGAGCAATATCAGCAGACTACTCTTGCTGCGGCCAAAGATCTGCTGCGGGATAGTCATCAGGCAGTCATGGCAGTGATTGAAAAACTGAGTGATCCAGAACTTTTTGAGAAAGGCTATTATCCCTGGACCAAGACAACAAATCTGGCAGCATATTTCATTCCCAATACTTCCGGGCATTATAACTGGGCGATGACCAAGCTGAAAAAGCATTTACGAAGTTATCGGGGCGTTTCCCGTTTGTAACTCAGCTACTCACAGAAAAGGCGGTGGCAGTCCGTGCATGTCAAACGTTATAAAACCATCCTTTCGCCCAAAAACGGCTTAAATCTGTATCGCGGCTGCACCCATGGTTGTATTTATTGCGACAGCCGCAGCCGCTGCTATCAGATGACACATGATTTCGAGGATATTGAAGTCAAGGAGGATGCAATTGCGATTTTGCGGCAGCAGCTGCTGAAAAAGCGGCGTCCCTGTATGATTGCGACCGGAGCGATGACCGATCCTTATCTTCATGGGGAAAAACAGCTGCGGCTGACCCGGCAGTCTTTGGAGCTGGTCGCAGAGCTGGGTTTCGGCGTGACCTTGTTGACCAAATCAGACCGGATCCTGGAAGATTTGCCCCTTTTACAAGAGATCAACCGAGAGACCAAAGCAGTGGTACAAGTGACACTGACTTGTGCCGAGGATGCCCTGAGCCGTAAAATCGAGCCGCGGGTCTCCGTGACCTCGGAGCGGGTAAAGGTTCTGGCGGCTTGTCGGGAGGCAGGAATTCCTACTGTTGTCTGGTTGTGTCCCATTTTACCCTTTATCAATGATACGCCGGAAAATATCAGTCGGCTGCTTGCAATTTGTGCTGCTGCCGGAGTAAAGGGTGTTATCTGTTTTGGCTTTGGACTGACTCTGCGTGAAGGCAATCGGGAGTATTTTTACCGGCAGCTGGAGCGGCTCTTTCCGGGAATGAAGGAGCGCTATATCTACCACTTCGGAGACCGTTACGACTGCCGCAGTCCGCGGGATGCAGAGCTGACAGAATTGTTCCATCACAGCTGTGAGCAGCAGGGGTTGTGGCATGACAATCACCAGCTTTTTGCATATCTGCAGCAGTTTGAAAGCCGCCACCAGCAGTTGTCGCTGTTTTGAACAAAAGACTCCCGGATTGCAAGCTGTCTATGACACAGCATGCGATCCGGGAGTCTTTTTATAGGTAGTCGTGTTGTATGCGGACAATTTTCGAGAAAGCCACTCTTTCTCACAGCCCAGCTAAGGCAGCGAGTGCTCGTACCATATCCGGACAGAAATCAAAACAATTTGTCCGAAGACTCCAGAGCCAGCTGACCAAAGGGAGTGTGGTCACCGCCGCATCTCAACTTGGCGAATTCTGCCTTAGCTGAACTGTATCAACTGGCCATAAGGAGGGGGCCTTGATGTGCACTACGATGCTGTCATGCGCTGTCTCTTCCGTCTTCTCAGCGGATACATCCAGAAAATTTTCAGAAGACTCGGAGACTGACCCCGGCATACAGATTTTACCGTTTGAGTGAACTACTGACAGTTCGGCGCTGATTTGAAAAATCAGTGGCGTTACTGTCAGTTTGAAGTCAATAGGCCCAAGACAATGAGAAATTTCCGCTGCTCTTCAAGTGGAATTTCTCGTTGGCTTCGGCCGGCGGCTGTACGCCGGGGGTCAGATCGGAGAGCCTTCTGAAACTTTTCGGCACTCGGCCTATTATTTAAATTTCAGTCCGGATGAACTGCTTGTTGAGACGCGGCGGCGGGACCATTTCTTCAGTCTTTCAAAGTGATCTCGACTACCGGTACCAGGACAGCTGGTTTTTCGATCGGCAGTGTAATCACCACATCATCCGGTGCAATAACGGCTTCGGTGGATGTGATGACTTCCTCCGGATCGAAGCCCCGGTATTGGATCTCGGAGCCGTCGTTTAACAGGCGGATGAATTTGACCTTGTCGGCGATTCCTTTCAAATGGAGGTTCCGATAAGGATAAGAGAAGATATGCAGGTAAAGTTTGTTGCCCCGCTGGGTGTAGCGGCAGTCAGCCGGAGCTTCATAATCTGCGCAGTAGCCGGCGCCGATTACGGCCTCTTTGTGCAGCCGCATCCACTCGCCGATGGCATGTGTCCGCGTCAATGTCTTGGTATCAATCTCGCCACGCGGGTTGGGACCGATATTCATCAGGAAGTTGCCGTTTTTAGCAACAGTATCGATGAGCATTTTCAACAGCATCTCGCTGGATTTCCATTCGAGATTGTCCCGGTCATAGCCCCAAGTACCGTACATGGTCTGGCAGGCTTCCCACAGGACCGGTTTTCCGTCTCTTTCGAAGGGCTTGTCCGGTTGGAATTGTTCCGGTGTCGTCACTCCATGGCCCAGATCTAAGCGGTCGTTGATGAGCATGTCCGGCTGCAGGCGCAGGCAGAGCTGCTCCAAGCGGGTGCTGTCCCAGTCCTTGGCGCCTTTACCTACAGACCAGCCCCAGTCCCGGTGGCCGTAGGAGAAGTCGAACCACATATAATCAATCTTGCCGTAGTGGGTTAACAATTCCTCCACTTGACCGGCCAGATAGTCCTGATATTTTTTCAGGTCACGGGTCCGGTTGCTGTCTCGATAGCTGGCGACATCTCGCTGCGGGTGCAGGCCGTCGATTGGAAAATCCGGATGCTTCCAGTCAATCAAAGAGTGGTACAAGCCGATTTTGATCCCGACTTTACGCATCGCCGGCAAGAGCTCCGCCAAAAGATCACGGCCGAATGACGTATTGGTGATCTTGAAATCAGTCAATTGGGAATCCCACAAAGCAAAACCTTCGTGGTGTTTCGTGGTGAATACCATGTATTGGACGCCGCAGCGTTTTAGTTCAGCGGCCCAGACATCGGCATCAAAAAGATCCGGATTAAAGTTTTCAAAATATTTTTCAGCATAAACTTCGGGATCGATCTGTTCGGTAGTCATCAGCCATTCGTGGCGGGAAGCGACACTGAAGAGACCAAAATGGATGAACATCCCAAAACGGTCGTGGATAAACCAGTTGGGATCTGGATAATAGTCGGGCCAATTGGCAAAAGTTGTCATGATTGTATGCACTCCTTGCGGTTATCCGCTGTTTTCGGAAGCTTTGCCGGTAAACAGCAGATCAGTCGATGAATTCGGTATTGGTCATATTGGTTTCCTGGATCTTCCAGGCGCCGTCTTCTTTGACGAAGGTGTGGTGGGCCTGGGTGAAGTGGTTACGGTATTTCTGTTTGCCGCGATTGACGGTTTTCTGCTGCGCTTCTACCAGCATGGAATCTGTGTCCTGTTTCACTACATTGAAGCTTTCCAATTCATGGGAAAGATCGTAATCCGCAAAAAAGGCATCCATTTCTTTTTGAGTTGCTTGGCGAGCTGCAGCTACCAGAGTATCCACATAAGCAGCGCTGTCCTCGTTGTTAGCGGCGGCCAGATTGGCTTTCAGGACCTCCAGACAAGCAGCAGCATCCGCTTTGTCTGCGACGGCGCCGGTGATTTCGACGGTCGTTTTTTCGGTAGTCGGCTCAATGACAGCTTCAGCCGGATCCTTGTCGTTAAAGTTGAGGTAAAGCAGAATACCGCCCATCAGCAAGGCTGCCAGAGCAAAGCGCAGTAAAAATGGTTTCAATTTCATAGGGATCTTCCTTTCTTTGGTGCAGTCGTGTCCCCAAAATGGACACAGGTGTTTTCAGCAGTAGTGCCGGCTGTCAGACATCTGAGAGCTTGCTGGCAGAATAGATACCGTGGAACAGGTTGCGGCCCACCGTATCCTCGCCTAAGAGCCAAGGACCGTCAAAAGGCAGCCGTGGAGCCGTCAGTTCCGGTAATTCATCAAGGGTTCCTGCCAGATATTGGTCCAGACGCCAGGCTGATGTTTCAGCCCGCTTAATGAGACCGCCGTAACGCAATTCCAGGATTTCCCAGCCGAAAGGTTTATTCCACTGGAACCAGACAGCCCGGTGCGCTTCATGGAGTTTTTCCAGTTCCGGTTTGAGAGCAGTGATCGCTGCTGAGACAGCAGCCAATGCTTCACGATCTTGTGACTGATAGGCGGCCCAGGCTGTTTTGCCCAGAGGAGCCTTTTGCGCCAGCACTTCTGCCAGCTGTTGATAGAAGGCAAAAAGCGGTGCCGTGGTGGCAGTCGGCTGGACAGTAGTCAGGTCTTGTGCCAGGCGGCGATACCAGTCTTTTAGATCATATTGATTCAAGGTGCCGTCGTAGATTCCGAAAAGCAGGTCTTCATACAAAGCCAGCTTGCTGACGTTGGAACCGCCGGGGTTGTCTTTAGCCACGCCGGGAGTCTGGTCAAAGCGGTCCAGCAGTAAAAAGTCTGTGGCCGGTTGACCATGGAACATTTCAAAGCGGTCACTAATCAGATCTATCGTAGGCGCATCGCCGTATTGTTCTTCGGCAAATTGTTGCAGCCCCAAAAGTGCAGCGATATGAGGCGTCTCCTGTCCGTCATCCCCCCAAAGAGTAGCGTAGACTTCCCGGATCCCGGCTTTTTTAGCAGCAGTCAGGCCGGCTGCAGTGGTCGTCAGCGATTTGCCGTAGTTGGGAGCCAAGCCGTTCCAAGTCCAGACACCGCCGGCAAAGATGATTGGCCGCTGCAGTTTTTTATGGTTGGCAAAACTTACGGCATATTTTTCTTCGTCATGATGGTAATAATCCCAATAAACCATGTCCACATCCGGCATGTCATCGATCAGCTCTTGCGGGAAGTCGACTTCCGGATCATAATAATCACCGGACTTGGTGCCGATTCTAAAGAACATGTCACTCCACATCATCGCTTTCATGCCATACTTCTCGCATAGCGGAACCACGCGATTCAAATGCTTGGTCATGATGGAAAAGCGATTTTCCAAGCCGTGTTTGCCTAAATAATGCCCCAAGCCCAGGTCATGAGCTTCATCCATCCCGATATGGATCTGGCGGGAGCGGAAGCAGTTGGAAACCGAACGAATCATGGCTTCGATGAAGGTATAAGTTTTGTCTTCGTCCACCAGCAGGATATCGTGAGTATCTTTCATTCCGATGGCAAAATTCCAACGCAAAGGCGTCCGCAGGTGTCCCAAGGTTTGAATGGAAGGAATCAATTCTACTCCCAGTTCATAAGCAAAATCATCCAATGCTTTCATTTCCTGCTGGCTGTAACGTCCCCGCATATGGCCGAAATAAGGATATTCCGGGATCTCGTAAGTATCTTCCATATAAAGCATCACACTGTTGAGTCCCATTTTTGCGGATAACGTGATATATTCTTTCATAGCGGCTACCGTCAGAACGGCATTACGAGACAAGTCGATCATCGGACCGATCTTATCAAAGCGGGGTGTTTCTTCGCAGCTGAAAACCGGCTCTTGTTTTTGGCGGGCCTGCCACATGGTCAGCGCTCGGAAAAGCTGTGGCTTGCTGCCGTAAGTGATGACCGTTTTTTCCGGTGCGGCTTCGATTTTGATGTGATCACCTTTTTGCAGTTCTACTTTTTGACCGCTGTCTTGAATAGTCAATCCCAGATGACGACTGACGAGGGTCAGAAATTCTGTCAGTGATTCCTGTGTAATAAATTCGATTTGCATAAAAACCTTCCTTTTACTTTTTGTGTTTTTAGTAATCGGTTACAATGCATAGTATAAGACTTCTTTCTGTAAAAGAAAGGGCTGTCACGAAACTACACAATCTCTCGAAAAAACACATATCCTGTCGCTGAAGATACCGGAATATCGCCGGATCCACACATTGAAGCGTTTGCACGATCCGTTAAAATAAAAGAAAACTCAAACGAGGTGGCAAACACATGAAAGATCAGCAATGGGTGACAGAGGCTTTGGCCAAAGTCGAAAAGAAGATGACAGCCGTCAATCAACGCAATTTTGGCAAGATCCCGTATTCGGCCGAAGCGGGGACTTACGACGACTTGTCGGAAAGTTTCGTTTCCTGGTGGACCAACGGCTTTTTTGCCGGCAGTCTCTGGCAGTTGTATCAGTATGATGATAACGAAGCCTACCGGGAAAATGCGGAAAAAATCGAAACACTGCTGGATAATGCGTTGGCAGAATACATGGGCCTGCATCATGATGTCGGCTTTATGTGGCTGCATACGGCTGTGGCGGATTATCGGATCACCGGTAACGAGCGTGCACGGGAACGGGGACTGCACGCTGCCAGCCTGTTGTTGTCACGGTTCAATCTGGCAGGGCGGTTTCTTTCTGCTTGGAACTGTAATGTTCCCGGCTGGGCGATTATTGACAGCCTGATGAATATTCCGATCCTCTATTGGGCGACAAAAGAGCTAAAGGACCCCCGTTTCAAGCAGGTAGCAATGGCTCATGCGGATACACTGGCTCAATATTTGATCAGAGAAGACGGCTCGGCCGGACATATCGCCAGTTTCGATCCGGAAAGCGGTGCGTTTTTGGAAATGGTCACCGGTCAGGGCTTTTCGCCGGACTCGGCTTGGACTCGGGGCCAAAGCTGGGGCATCTACGGCTTTGCTTTGAGCGCACGGCATACCGGTGAAGAGCGGTATCTGGCGACAGCCAAAAAACTGGCCAATTACTTTATCGGCAATGTCGCTCAGACCGGCTATGTTTCATTGATTGATTTTCGAGCACCGGTGGGAACGACAAAATTGGATACATCGGCAACTGCTTGTACTGCATGCGGGCTGTTGGAGATCGCTGATCAGCTGAGCGGCATGGAAGCAGCCTATTATCGTCAGGCGGCCATCCGAATGATCCAGGCATTGTTGGCGGAGCATTGCGATTGGAATCCGGAAACAGACGGGATCCTGCAGCATTCCAGTCATTCCTATCATCAGGAAAAAGAAACTGAAATCCACCTGGTTTATGGCGACTACTTCCTGATTGAAGGCTTGTTGCGACTGATCAAAAAAGACTGCCATTTATGGTAAGTAAAAGGAGAAAAACAAATGTCAACCACGAAACGAATCGGATTCTACCAAGAGCGTCAGCCATTGGAGCGCTGTCTGCAAGACCCGCAGTTTGCTGAGAGCTGGCAGGAAAAGCTGCGATTGGCGGATGCCCTGCTGCAAGATACGATTTTTTACGATCAGGAATGGGATATGGAGCGGGAATTTCGACCGGTGACTTTTGCAGATGGCCGTTTCGATTGGAATCACGAACCCTTCGGCGACCCGGAATGGACTTACATGCTGAATCGGCACCGTTTTTTCGTCTTGTTGATGGAGGCTTACCTTTATACCAAAGACCGTCGCTATGCGGAAAAAATGTTGGCGTTGTGGGAAGACTGGATTGAGCGGGAAACCTTGGTGGCAGAACATCTGTGGACCGGTTGGCGGACAATCGAAACCGGTATCCGCTTGAAAAACTGGGTCAAAACCTTGAATCTGTTGGAGCTGTGTCCTGAAATCGAGCTTTCTGCAGGCTTGACGGAAAAAATCGCCACTTCCATGAACCAGCAGACCGACTATCTGTGTCAGGAAAAACTGATCAACATGTCCATGATCTCCAACTGGAAAGTCTTGGAACAAAACGGGGTCTGGCTGGCCTGCGCCTTGTATCCGCAGTGGATCGACAATGCCGCAGAAAAGCTGGCGATTGCTGAAAAAGTACTGACCACCTCTGCCGAACTCCAAGTCATGCCGGATGGTTTTCATTGGGAACAATCCTTTATGTACCATCATGAGGTCTGGATCAGCTTGGCAGAAGTCCAACAGATCGCGCAGCGCAACGGGTTGCAGCTGCCGTCTGCAATCAGCGAGGCTTTAATACGTATGACCAAGGCGTCGGTAGCTTTGACCCGACCGGACCGGAGCCAATCACCCTATGGAGACAGCGATGTAGAAGATATGCGACCGATGCTGCAGTGGATGGCATTGGTGACCGGCGATCCGGAGGCCAATTGGCTGGCCGGCAGAAGGCTGTTTTTGAGCACCCTTTTCGATTACGGGGAGGCTGCTGTCGCGGGCTTATCGGAGCTGAATGCCCTGCAGCCGCAACAGCTGGATCAGAATTTTGAAGACAGCGGGTTGGTGTTCCTGCGAGATTCATGGGAAAAGGATGCCAGTTGGACCTTGATCAAAAATGGTTCTCAAGGAGGCGGCCACGGCCATAGCGACAATCTGCATTTTGAATTGTTCCATCGGGAATCGCTGCTGTGCGATAACGGTCGCTTCACTTATGTAGAAGACAGCCCGATCCGTAAGGCTTTCAAAAATGCCTCTACCCATAACACGATTCTGGTGGACGGCGAAGAATTCACCAGACAATCCGGCTCCTGGGGCTATGAAGGCACTGCACCGGCACTGCCGAATTATCTGTGCAGCCGCAACGATTATGCCTATGCTGAATGCAGTCATACCGGTTATTTCCGCTATGGAAAAATGTGCTGCTGACCAGAAAGATCCTGCACCTGAAGCCGGGCATCTGGATTGTGGCAGATGAAGCTGTCACCAATGAAGACCACGAATATACCCAGCTTTTCCATTTTCCTAAGGCCGGTCGCCTGCAAATTACCGAAGATCATGCAGTGTATCAAGGGGATGAAAGCCGCCTGCATCTTTACCCGTTGAGCGGACAGCAAATGACCGCAGCAGCCAGCGAGTATTCTCCTCATTACAATGAACGTTTGGCCAGCGAGAAGATCCAGCTGACCACACAAGGCAGCGGACGCAGTGTAATGGTGACAGTCCTGACCTTGGAACAGACAGCAATCACTCGAGTGGCAGTCTCTTCTTCCGGAAAAGAACTGCCGTCAACTGATGCGACTGCTTTGAAGCTGGAAAATGTCCAGGGAAGTTACACGATTTTGCTGAACCACTTTGAAGATGCAACAATCATGAGCCGCAAAGCCGACAAATTAGACGGCCGCTTCGTTTACGGCCGGGCAGTGGTGGTAGAAGACCAGCAGGTAACCTTGCTGCGAAATTGATATTTTAATAAGCTGACAAGCCGCTTGTGGCAGTAAAGAGCAGCCGGCAATCTTACAGTCAAATCAAAGTAAAACCAACAGAGAGGCGGTCAGCTCTTTGTTGGTTTTTTTCGTGAAATAACAAGATGTGTATACGTTTACACAGCTTGCGTACTTTTACACATTGTAGATTCCTGATCGTCAGCTTACAGTTGAATCAGCAAAAACAGCGCGGTTATAGCTGCACTGTTACAGGCCGGCTTAGGGAATATCTGAGACCCTTCACGACCGCCAGTAAAGTTCAAAGGAGAGGAATATGGAGATCCGTACAAGAAATGATTTGGAGGCTTATTTTCATCAGCTTTTCGATCCGGTCAAAAAATATCGGCAGCCGGGAAACGGCCGTCTGGATCTGGGGACTTCCGTGACCCATTACACCAAAGATCAGGCCCAAGCGGAAGGCTTTTTACGCATGTTGTGGGCGGTAGGGCCGCTGGCAGGCAGCGGTGGTTTGGATCAAGCGGATTTTGAATACTTTATGGAAGGGATCTGTCGTAGTACGGATCCCCATGACCCGTCTTTTTGGGGTGAAGTCCATGATCTGGATCAGATGATCGTAGAGATGGCAGCGTTGGCAGTGACTTTGATTGAGACCAAAGAAAACTTTTGGAAACGGCTCACACTAACGGAGCAAACCCGGTTATATACTTGGTTGGATCAAATCAATCAGGTTGCTGTTCATCATAACAACTGGCGCTTTTTCCGGATCTTAGTGAATGTCGCTTTTTGTCGTTTGGGACAGCCCTTTTGTAAAAAACAGCTGACAGAAGATCTGGCGGTGATCGAATCCTTCTATGCGGGAGCGGGCTGGTATGTGGACGGCAATCCCCGGCAGCAGGATTACTACATTGCCTGGGCGTTTCATTACTACGGGTTATTGTATGCCCACTACATGCGGGAAGAAGACCCCGAAACTTGTGAACGTTTCATTTGCCGAGCCAAACGATTTGCAGAAGACTTTGTGTATTGGTTTTCCGACGAGGGCGGCGGGGTCCCATTTGGACGCAGTCTGACCTATCGTTTTGCGCAAGGTGCTTTCTGGGCCGCGGCAGCTTTTACCGGAATCGAAGTGTTACCGATGGCTGAAGTCAAGTACCTGCTGTTGAAGCATTTTGAATATTGGTCGGAACTGCCCATCCAAAAAAGCGATGGCGTGCTGAGTATCGGCTACGGCTACGAAAATTTTTATATGTCGGAGCGCTACAACGGTCCCGGCTCCCCTTATTGGTGTTTCAAATCCTTTCTCGTTTTGGGCCTGCCGCCGACTGCCGACTTTTGGCAGCTGACCCCTCAGGCGCCTAAGCGAAAAGCCCAACACTTAATCGCAAAAGCCAAGATGCTGCTGACTAACGAAGCGGGAAAAAATATCCAGCTCTATCCCACTGATCAATGGGCATTACTGGGGCATGCTGCTGAAAAATACAGCAAGTTTGTCTATTCTGAGAAATTTGCCTACAGCGTTTCTCGAGGAAACCGGGGTTTGGCTGAAGGGGCGTTTGACAGCTGCCTGGCAGTCGCAGAGCAGGGCAGCCCGCATTTTGTCAGCAAAGAAGAAACGTTGTCTTGGGAGGTCACAAAAGAGAAGACCTGCCAGCACTGGTCGCCACTGCCGGGTACGACGATTACAACGACAATGGTACCTCTGGGAGCCTGGCATGTGCGGATCCATGAAATCACGACACAGCGCAGTTTGGAGGTCGCAGACGGCGGCTTTTCCAACCAAACCTTCAACAGCCATCCGAAAGACTATACGATGACTGACCTGACATCCGGCAAGGCTTATACCAGCGAAGTGGGAACCACTGCGACGGTTATGCTGCAGGGCTACCGGGATGTGGAGGCGATTTTTGCCGAACCAAACACCAATCTGTTGTTTCCCAATTCGTTGTTTTTGGCGGCGCAACAAACAATCGCACCGGGCAGTTGCCGCTTAATCAGCGGGCACTACGGAGGAGACGAGGCACCCGGCGAGTTCCCGATCCTTTCAGAGGCAGAGGGCTATCCGGTGATCCGCTGCGGCGATCGGTATTATCATCACAAGAAAGAAGGCGAAGCTGATCATGGCTAAAAAAATATTCTTTCGCCGGCCGGCTGCCGGTTGGAATGAGGCCCTCCCGATCGGCAACGGGTTCATCGGCGGGATGGTCTGCGGCGATACCGAGACGGAAACGATCTTTTTGAATGAAGATTCTGTCTGGTACGGCGGTCGTCAGGAACGGGAAAATCCCGATGCGATCAAGCATTTGGCAGAGATCCGGCAGTTGATCCTGGCAGGAAACCAGCTTCAGGCAGAAGAGCTGGCGCTGGCGGCTTTGACAGGAGTACCGGACAATCAGCGGCATTACGATGTAGCCGGTGACTTGGAACTGCGCTTGGGGCATGCGTTCACAGAAGTGGAAAATTACGAACGACAGCTGGATTTTTCCGGTGGACTTGCTGCGGTTTCTTATAATTATCGGGGGGCGGTTTACACAAGAGAGTACTTCGTCAGCTATCCGGATCGAGTAATGGCCATCGAGTTGACGACCGACAATCCCGCCGGTATGGATTTTCGTTGCCGTCTGGTTCGCGGGCGGGGGTTGGTAGACGAGGTGCAGATCTGTCGCGACTCGGCTACGGTATTGATGGAAAGCAGCACATCAAAGGACAGCCTGCTGTTTCAAGTAGCCCTCAGCGTTGACTCTGACGGGGAGATCGGCCAGTTGGGAGAATACCTGACTGTCAAAGGAGCCCAAAAAACGGTACTGCTGGTGAGTATTGCGACCGGCTTTCGTGATGAAGACCTGACCTGCACCAACAGGAAACGTCTGCGGCAGGCGCGCCAAAAAGGATTCAAAAAGCTGCGGCAGGCGCACTGCGCAGATGTCAGCCAACTGTTTGAGCGGGTGGATTTTTGCTGCGGAGAAAGCCGGGATGAGGCAGTCACGACGGCGGAACAATGGGAAAGTGTGCGTGCCGGTGAGGAGAAATACATGACTTCCTTGATGGAAACCCTCTTTCACTTTGGACGCTACCTGCTGATTGCCTGTTCTCGTACCGGCTCGCTGCCGGCCAATCTTCAGGGGATTTGGAACAAGGATTTTCTGCCGCCGTGGGATGCCAAATATACTGTCAATATCAATACTGAGATGAATTATTGGCCGGCGGAAAAAGCCAATCTGGCGGAGTGTCATCAACCTCTTTTCGACCACTTGGAGCGGATGTATCCGCAAGGACGACGCACTGCGCAAAAGATGTACGGGGCCAGAGGATTCGTCTGCCATCACAACACGGATATCTACGGCGATTGCGGGCCGCAGGGAGCAGCCGTGACTGCGACCTTTTGGCCAATGGGGGCGGCCTGGCTGGTCCTGCATGTTTTTGAACACTATCGTTATAGCGGTGATCGCGAATTTTTGGCACGCTATTTCTATCTCCTGGAAGAAGCGGCCGTCTTTTTCCTGGACTATCTGCAGGAGCTTCCGGGTGGCTGGCGGGGCACGCTGCCTTCTGTTTCTCCGGAAAACCGTTTTTTTAATGAACGAGGAGAAAAATGTGCTTTGACGGCTGCGCCAACAATGGATAATCAACTGCTGCGGGACTTGTTTCAAGCCTATTTGGAGGCAGCGGCGATCCTGGATCAGGGAAGCAGCAGGACTGAGGTGCAAGAAGCACTGTTGCGGCTGCCGCCGGATCGGATCGGGAATCAGGGCCAACTGCAGGAATGGTTCTCAGATTACGAAGATGTCGATCCGGGACACCGTCACATCTCTCATCTGTACGGGGTGTTTCCGTCCCATCAAATCACCCCGGAGCACAAGGCACTCTTCCAGGCAGCAAAAATCACACTGGAGCGGCGCCTGACCAATGGGGGCGGTCATACCGGCTGGAGCTGTGCCTGGATCATCAATCTGTATGCCCGCCTGCAAGATGGCGACGGGGTTTATCAAAATGCTCGGCGGCTGCTGCAGCATTCGACACTGCCGAATCTTTTGGATGATCACCCGCCGTTTCAGATTGACGGCAATTTCGGCTATGTCTCCGGCGTCATTGAGGCGATTGTTCAAAAAAGAGGGCAGACGATCTTTTTGCTGCCGGCTCTTCCAAAAGAGTGGTCCAGCGGTTATCTGACCGGGATCCGCCTGCCGGACAATGTGACCATCAGTATCCGGTGGCAGGAAAACGAGATAAAAGAAGTCCGGCTGACCGGCCCGGTTGACAGCTTTACGACCGTTGTGTGCAAAAATACCCGTTTCGACCGGGAACAGCTGCTGCAAGATCCCCGTTTTCACTTGGTAGTACCGATCACAGCCGACTGATTCCCAGCCAGTGTTTTAACGGATTCAGAAAAAGCCCGCGCATAAAGCTTCTTTGGCCCTCAGGCTGAAAGAATGACTTTATGTGCGGGCTTTTTTGTTACGCCTGTCTGAGACTTTCTATAGACAGAGTTTTATTCTGCGGTTTCTTGTGCCAGATTGTTTCTCTCAATCTTGCGCATTGCCTGCAGTGAGAACCAGCTGATTGGAAAAAGAAACAGCGGGATCAGCGCTACCAGAAGCAGAATTGGAAAGACGGTAGACAAAACAGTCACGACTGCGATTCCGATCACCATTGCCAAAGTTTCTACAAAACTTGAGATGACAATGAAGAATGCTTGTTTGAAATAATTGAAGGTTTTCAACTCATAGCGCAGAAAGGCCGGAAACAGGAACAGACCTACCAAAAGGGCAAAAACAAAGAATACCAGTAATGCCAGATGAGCCGCCTGATTTTTAAGTAATTGACCGGCTACGCGAACATCGATCCATAAGACAGCCAAAACGGCACTTTCGATGAAGCCCAGGATATTGCTGCGTTTGAAATTGTGTTTATACTGCTCGTTGAACCAGGGAAAAAGGTGCGGGGTCAGCTCTTTTTTTTCAAAGAGGACAAAGAAGGCCTGCATGACAGTAGCCGTTGCCGGAAAGATTCCGAAAATGATCCCGCCCTTTAATGTGCCGAAGAGCCAGAATGCCTGCAGCTTCATCAGATTTATCAGAAATTCGCCCAAGGAATACGTGACTTTTACCATGCCGTTTTGTTTTTTCTCCATTAAAAAAACCTCCATCTTTCGTAAAATTCATAAGTGAATGATAACACTTACAATTGTGAAATTCTACCACTCTCCGGATACTACACAGCAGGATTGGATTTGACACATGATCAGGCTAAAACAGCTGTATATAAGCAATATTCTGCGTTCTAGTGTCGAAAATCTGCATTTTTAGTATCCGCTTACACAGATGGCATATTTCTACATATTGTGAATCGGGATGGGAAAATTTAAAGTGGAGATACGAAATACGAAAGGGGTTACATACAATGACTGTTATTCGCGGTGACATTGAAGCAGCAAAAAATATCGATGTCATAGATGAAACCATCTACCCTGAAACCGAGATGCTGAAAGAGCGTTTGGAATGGTTTCAAGATCTGAAACTGGGTGTGATCTTCCATTACGGTCTCTATGCTGAAGCCGGAATCGTGGAATCCTGGCAGCTGTCGGAAAAAGATGAGTGGGCTCGAGAAGGGCGCTCATGGCGGGAAGACATCAAAGACTTGAAGTTGGATTACTGGAATCAGATCTCCAAATTCAATCCGACACAGTTGGATACGAAAAAATGGGCTCAGATCTGTAAAGATGCCGGCTTCAAGTACTGCATCTTCACGACCAAGCACCACGATGGCTTCAATATGTACAATACAATGGAGACTGAATTCAAGGTCAACGGCAAACTTAGTCCCTGCAAAACGGATATCTTAAAAGAAGTCTTTGAAGCCTTCCGTGCTGAAGGGTTGGCAACAGGTGCCTACTATTCGAAAGCCGATTGGTATTCTCCGTTTTACTGGCTGGATGATGATACAATCAAAGGCCGCGGTGCCAGCTATGACACTGCCGAACACCCGGAGATCTGGGAGCGTTACAAACAGTTCGTACACAATCAAATCCATGAGATTACCCATAATTACGGCAATGTCGATCTGCTTTGGCTGGATGCCGGTTGGTGTGGCCAAGGTCGTGAAGATCTGGATATGGATCGTCTGGCAGAAATCGCCCGTGAACAAAATCCGGAATTGATCGTGGTGGATCGGATGATGGGGGGACGTCATGAAAATTATGTAACACCTGAACGGAAGATCCCGGAACTGCATGAGATCCCCAACAAACCGTGGGAATCCAATATCCCGATCGGTAACGACTGGGGCTATGTTCCGACAGATACCTTCAAGAGCAGTCAAGAACTTATCGAAACCTTCGTCGATGTCGTTTCAAAAGGCGGCAACCTGATCTTGGGCGTCGGGCCGACCCCGGAAGGCACCTTCACAGAAGAAGAAACGGCCATCTTATCGGATATCGGCAGCTGGATCGAAGTGTACAGCGAAGGAATCTACGGTACCCGGGCCCAGCTTAAAGAACACGCTTCCGATTGGAAACTGACCTTCAACAAAGATCAGCTGACCCACTATGCTTTCCATGCTGTTGACTCACTGGAAGATGTTGTATACTTACAGGACATCGAAGCAAAAATAACGGATGAACTGACAGATATGGCTACCAAAAAGCGATTGAAAGTGCATACATCCGACCGTGGCGACTATGTGAAAACCGCTGATTTATCTCTGCCAAACGTTGGTATGACAGGGATCAAGGTTATCACACATCTTTAAAAAATCACACATTGCAACGAAAACGGATACATGACATGATAGTGCATGTGAGGTATGCGCTTTCAAAAGAAAACAAGAAGGAGGAAGAAAAAATGGAATTGTCATCTAAAACAGTCCATTCCGGGACACGCCAGAAAACACGTTGGGAACAAACAAAACTGAAAATTTTCCGCGGACGTCAATTGTACTTATTCGTTTTGCCGGCGTTTCTCGTAACATTGATCTTTTCATACATTCCAATGTACGGAGTCATCATCGCATTTAAAGACTTTATGCCGAGTTTGGGCATTTGGGGCAGCCCCTGGGTCGGCTTCAAACATTTTCAACGTTTCTTTGATTCCTATTATTTCTGGGATCTGATCAAAAATACCTTGGGGATCAGTATTTATTCATTGGCTGTCGGTTTCCCGCTGCCGATTATTCTGGCCCTGGCATTGAACGAGCTGAAGGACGGCAAGTTCAAGAAATTCACCCAAACAGTTACTTATGCGCCGAACTTCATTTCGGTTGTCGTTGTCTGCGGGATGGTCATTGCCTTCTTGACACCGTCTACCGGTATTATCAACCATTTACTTGATTTCCTCGGCTTTGACCGGATCGCCTTTATGACAGATCCGAAATGGTTTAAAACCGTTTACGTATTGTCCGGTGTTTGGCAGGGAACTGGTTGGGGTTCTGTGATCTACTTGGCGGCTTTGTCCGGTGTCGATACTCAGCTCCATGAAGCAGCGACTGTCGATGGTGCCACTCGTCTGCAACGAATCTGGTACATCAATATCCCGACGATCATTCCGACAATGGTTATCTTGCTGATCATGAACGTCGGTAGTCTGATGTCAATGGGTTACGAAAAGATCCTGCTGATGCAAAATGCATTGAACATGGATTCTTCCAACGTTATCGCGACCTTTGTGTATAAGCAGGGTCTGTTGGATGCCCAATACAGCTACGCTTCTGCAGTTGGGCTCTTCAATGCTGCCATCAACGCTTTCTTGTTGATCGCGGTTAACAAGATCTCACGCAAAGTCAGCGAAACCAGCTTGTGGTAAGAAAGGAGACGAACCGAACATGAATGCAAAAACAATCAAACCGACGAAAACCGATCGGATCTTTATGGGCTTTGTCTACCTTTTCATCGCCCTGGCTCTGATTTTGGTCTTGTATCCACTGATCTATGTGGTCAGTGCTTCGATTTCCAGCC
The DNA here is from genome assembly GCA_027692465.1 of Enterococcaceae bacterium OF42-14pH9A. Lineage (GTDB taxonomy): Bacteria > Bacillota > Bacilli > Lactobacillales > Enterococcaceae > Enterococcus_C. Next base: position 1,223,648 of record JAQEYU010000001.1, read on the forward strand.
CGACCGCCGTAAACTCCGGTGAAATGTGGCTGTTGCCAAAAGATATCACCTGGGAAGGGTATAAAACCATCTGGGGTTATGAAACCATCTGGCAGGGATACCGCAATACGATTTTCTACACTGCTTTAGGAACTTTTATCAACTTAGCCTTCACACTGCCTTGTGCATATGCAATGGGACGTCCGGAATTTTTCGGTCGCAACCTCTTCATGAAATTCTTGATGGTACCGATGTTCATCGGCGGGGGCTTGATTCCAAGTTACCTGTTGATCAAAAACCTGGGTATGATGGATACGGTTTGGGCAATCACGATTCCGGGTGCTGTATCTGTTTATAACATTGCTATCACACGGACTTTCTTCCAAAGCACAATCCCGCGGGAGATGGAAGAAGCCGCAACAATCGACGGTTGTTCGGATATCCAGATGTTCTTCAAAATCGTGCTGCCGTTGTCGATGCCGATCATTGCCGTAATGGGCTTGTTCTGCGGTGTCGGACATTGGAACAGCTACTTCAGCGCATTGATCTACCTGACTGACAAATCGATGTACCCCCTGCAATTGGTCCTGCGGGAGATCCTGGTGAACTCCGACATGGCCAAAGGCGGAACCGAAATGAGTGCTGCCGCTGCCGAAGTTGCCTTCAGTAAACAGCAGCTGGCTGCCGTGATCAAATACGGTGTCATGATCGCATCTACCTTGCCGATCATCATCGTCTATCCATTCTTACAGCGTTACTTTGTTAAGGGAGTTATGGTCGGCTCATTGAAAGGCTGATCAAAAAAATATTTTCATTTCAGAAAGTGAGAGGAAAAAAGAATGAAGAAGAAATACGTAGCGATTGCATCATTATTGTTGGCAACGTCTCTGTTGGCTGCCTGCGGGGGCGATACAGGCAAAGCGGATACTAAATCCGATGTCAAAGTCGAAGCGACCGGCATGCCGATCGTCAAAGAAAAGATCAAAATGACAATGATGGCTCCGGGCTTGGGCCAAACTGAGTGGGACGATTTGGCTTCTGCTAAAGCATTGGAAGAATTGACCAATATCGACTTTGATTACATCACGCCTCCGGACACCGACTTCTTGACTAAATTGAACTTGGCTTTTGCCTCTGACGAACTGCCGGACGTAATCTTTGGTGCCGGTGGCAAATTGACCAATGCGCAACAAGCGGACTATGGTTCCCAAGGCCGTTTGATCCCGTTGGAAGATTTGATCGATGAATATGCACCAAACTTGAAAGCAATCTTGGACAAGCATCCTGAATTCAGAAAATCAATCACCGCACCGGACGGCCATATCTACTCATTGCCACGCCTGTATCCGGAAGAAACTTCTAACCCGATCTACATCTCACCATTGTGGTACAACGGTGAATGGTTGGAAAAACTGGGCATCAAAGAACTGCCGAAGACGACCGATGAATTGTACGATCTGTTGGTTCGCTTCAAAAACGAAGATCCGAACGGCAACGGCAAGCAAGATGAAATTCCATTGTCTGACGGGAACAAATTGTTGATTATCCGTATGTGGTTGATGCCGGCGTTTGGTATGAAAGCACAAGGGATCGAAGAAGTCGACGGCACAGTCCGTTACGCGGCTGCTTCTGATAATTACAAAGAGTACTTGGAATTCCTGCACAAATGTTACGAAGAAGGACTTTTGGACAAAGAAGTCTTCTCTCAATCTCCTGACCAGTATCAAGGGAATACTGAAACAGATAAAGTCGGCTTGTTCGGTGCCTATGCATCCTACATGGCGACAGGTAAAAATCCTGAAGATGCTCTGACTGATCCATTGTTCCAGCAATTGACTTCTGATATCCAATCGACACCTTTGGCACCGGGACATCCGCGAGTTTCTACCGGGGTATTTGCAATCACTAATAAATGTGCCTCTCCGGAAGCAGCAATGCGCTGGGCAGACTATTTGTATACTGATGAAGGCAGCAATTTGATGAGCCAAGGTCCTGAAGGCGTTTGGTGGGAATATGCTGAAAACTCAGAAGGCGAAAAAGTTCGTGTCTACGTTGGCGATGACAAACAGAAAATGGAAGAAGACCGCGGCAAAGTCGGAATGGACTACGGTTTGGTGACTCCAGGGGTTTCTGTGGACAACAACCAAGACCCTGTTCGTGCCAATGCCGATGATCCGGCTACCAGCATCTGGACTGAATTTGTCGGAAAAGAAACAGCCAAAAAAATCATTCCTTACGCAGAAGTACCATTCCCAATCGTATACATGACCAAAGACGAAATCGACAAAGTAGCTGATAACTCTACCGACATTTCTACTTATGTTGAGCAGATGGAAGCGAAATTCATCACTGGTGTCGAAAGTTTGGACAACTACGACAACTATGTGAAAACACTGAAGAGCATGGGCTTGGATGACTTCGTGAAAGTTTACCAAGGCGCTTACGATCGTTGGGCAGCTGCCGAATAAGCAGCGGAGGTCTGAAATAATCACGATGTCCGCAAGCTGAGTCCAGCTGCAAACCGTATTTAGAAACAGATAAAAAAACAGGAGGGCCTGCCGAGATAAATCGGCGCCCCTCCTGTTTTTTGTCGATTCTCCATCCGGGCAGAAACGAAAGCTGTTTGGATTCTTCGGACAAATTACTTTGATTCCTATTCAGATAGAGTGCTATATTTCATCCGGACTAGAATTAAAGCAATCGGGCGAGTACCGAAAAGTTACAGATGGCTCTCCGATCTGACCCCGGCGTACAGCCGCCGGCCGAAGCCAATGATAAATTCCACTTGAAGAGCAGCGGAAATTTCTCATTGTCTTGGGCCTATTGACTTCAAACTGACAGTAACGCCACTTGATTTTTCAAATCAGTGGTGAACTGTCAGTAATTCACTCAAACGGTAAAATCTGTACGCCGGGGTCAGTCTCCGAGCTTTCTGAAACTTTTCTGGGTGTAACCGCTGAGAAGACGGAAGAGACAGCGCACGGCACTATTGTAGTGCACTTCAAGGGAAATGTTCAGCTGGTACAGTTCAACTAAGGCAGAGTCCGCCAAGTTGAATTTGCAACCTCAGCCTGCTGAAATTGGACCCAACCATGCACTGCGATGAGTGGCATGCAAGCTAGCCCTGAAGTTCTCGAGAAAATCGATTTGATTTCTTTTTTGGATAGAATACTAGCCCCTTTCAGCAGTTTCAAACACGCTCTGAAACTTATCGGTTCTCAAACTGCAGGTCGCTGACTTTCAGGAATTGGCGAGCTGTGCTGGCAATCCCACCAACGAGGACAGCCTGGTCTGCCAACCGGGTATTACGGATCTTTACCTGATGGGCAAAGCGGCTGTTGATACTGGCCCGGACTTCATCAACCAGCCAAGGAAGCTTGCGGTAAACAGAGCTGTTGATTACTACCAATTCCGGATCCTGCAGCATGACGAGGTTGTTGATACCGATCGCCAATAAGCGGGCTTTTTCCTTTAGTAAAGCAGCAAGCGGCTCATTTTGTGCTTCCAGTGCGGCCACCAGCTGATCCGAGTTGGTAATCTCACGGCCTGTTAAGGCGGCCGCTTCCCGGTAGATCACTGTATTGGAGGCATATTGCTCCAAGCAGCCGTGATTGCCGCAGGGACACGGGGTACCGCCGGGATAAAGGATTGTGTGACCAATTTCGCCAATCTGGCCATGGGCACCGGTATCCAGCTGGCCGTTAACCACGACCCCGGCCCCGACTCCGCTATGGACGCTGATGCTGATCAGATTGTCGGAAGCCGATGCAAAAGTATATTCTCCTAAGGCGGCGAGATTGGCTTCGTTTTGTAAGATCACCGGATAGCCCAGCTGTTCTTCCAGCTCTTGCGCAAGGGGAAGTTCCGTCAGATCGTAATAGGGGGCAAAGCCGATCCGCTGTTCATGGACCAGTCCGTGGATGGCCACTGTCAACCCCACGATGCCGTGACGGGTATGAGGCAGTTTGTGTTTCAGCTCATGGACGATGGTCAAAATCAAGTCGCAGGCATTGTCTCGGGTCACCGGCTGCCGCTTGCGTTCGACGACGGCGATGACTTCGCCGTCCGGATAGCTCAGAAGCCCCTCCGCATAGTTTGCCCCCAAATCGACAGCAATCACGACACCGCAATGGGGCTCAAAGGTCAGCAGGATCGGTTTGCGTCCACCTGACTGTGACGCATCGCCAATCCCAATTTCAGTGATCAGACCGTCATCCAACAGTTGCTTGGTAATGGCAGAGACGGATGCTTTGTTCAGACCGATCCGACTGGCCAGGTCAGCACGGGAAATCTGTTTTTGCGTGATGATCTCCTGCAGGATACGAGCTTCATTATGTTCACGAATTGTGTATTTAGTTGAAATCACAGGATCAACTCCTTCTTTTGACAATAGTCAAGCAGCTTCATTCTACCCGAAAAGGCAGTGGTTCGTCGCCGAATCGGTTGCTGAAGCTAAAAAAATATTTTTTTGAAACCGCTTGACTTTCAATGGAATTCTTCGTAAGATTGTCCTATAAGTTAGTTTATCGTACAAACGAACTAAAAGCAATCAAAATCGGCGTCCGTCAGAAGGCGCTGTTAAAAACAAGGAGGAACCACCATGACCACTTATTTCCCGCATGTCGACAAGATCCAATTTGAAGGTAAAAATACTGAAAATCCCTTTGCTTTCCGCCATTACAATGCCGATGAAGTCGTATTGGGCAAAACAATGAAGGAGCATCTGCGCTTTGCAGTCGCTTATTGGCATACAATGACCCAAGACGGCTCTGATCCCTTCGGCAACCCCACCAACATCCGGACCTGGGAAGGGACGACACCGATGGAAACGGCGAAAAACCGCGTAGAAGCCTTCTTTGAGATTATGACCAAACTGGGTGTTGAATATTTCTGCTTCCATGATGTAGATATTGCACCGGAAGGGGATTCTCTGGAAGAATTCTTTGCCAATATCGATGAGATTACTGATCTGATCAAAGAAAAAATGGCTGAAACCGGGATCAAATTGTTGTGGAACACTGCCAATATGTTCTCAGATCCGCGTTTCAATAACGGCGCTGCTTCCTCCAACAATGCAGAAGTGTTCGCTTATGCAGCCGCCCAAGTCAAAAAAGGCTTGGATGTTTCCAAAAAACTCGGCGGTCAAAACTATGTCTTCTGGGGCGGCCGCGAAGGTTACGAGTCTTTGCTGAATACGGACATGAAATTTGAACAAGACAACATCGCCCGTCTCTTCAAAATGGCGATTGCATACGGCGAAAAAATTGGTCATAAACCACAATTTTTGATTGAACCGAAACCGAAAGAACCGTCTAAACATCAATACGATTTCGATGCGGCAACGACAATGGCTTTCATCCAAAAATACGGATTGGAAGGCGACTTCAAATTGAACTTGGAAGCCAACCACGCAACTTTGGCCGGTCATACCTTCGAACACGAATTAAACGTTGCCCGCTGCTACGACGCACTGGGTTCAATCGACGCCAACCAAGGGGATGTCCTTTTGGGTTGGGATACCGATGAATTTCCGACTAATATTTACGACACCACTTTGGCGATGTACGAAATTTTGGAAAACGGCGGTATCGCACCGGGTGGGATCAACTTCGACTCCAAAGTCCGCCGTTCTTCTTTTGAAATGGATGATCTGCTGCTGGCTCATATCGCCGGGATGGATACCTTTGCCCGCGGCCTGAAAGCTGCGGCAGCACTGAAAGAAGACCGTTTCTTCGATGCGCTGAAAGAAAAACGCTACGCTACTTACCAAGAAGGAATCGGCGCAAAAATCGTTGCCGGCGAGGAAAGCCTGGAAACTTTGACCGACTATGCACTGCAGCATGATGACGTCAAATTGGAATCCAGTCATCTGGAAATGGTGAAATCCCGTCTGAATGATTATTTGGTATAAGGATAGGTCTGAAAACACCGGGGGAATCCAGAGTTTCGCGGACCTGCCGAAATCCAGGAGTAAAGGGCAGCTTATGCGGTGCAAAGTTGTACAATTACAACGCAGATTGCGGAGAAAAGGACCAAAATAGCGGCCACCGGCGTTTTCCGACACGCCCAAATAATCGGGAATAAAAAATACAAGTGAAGCCGGTGCCTGCACCGGCTTTTGCAAATTTAACAGCAGCAGTTTGCTGAAAAGGACGATGGAGGTAAAACGATGAGTTATGTATTGGGAATCGATCTGGGTACCAGCTCGCTGAAGGGGCTGCTTATGAATAGAAGCGGCGAAGTAGTAGCTCAGGCCAGCGGAGATTATCCACTGCTGCATCCGGCACCGGGATTTTCCGAACAGGATCCCCAAGAGTGGGTGACAGCCTGTGAGCAGGTTTTTGTACAACTGAAGGAACAGGTAGCTGATTTTACTGCGAATTTGGCCGGCATCAGCATTTCCGGTCAGATGCACAGTTTGGTTTTACTGGATGAAAAAGATGAGGTGCTGCGACCAGCGATCTTGTGGAATGATGTGCGAACGACTGACCAGTGTCGCGAAATCACGGACCGTTTCGGAGACGAACTGTTGGCGTTGACGAAAAATATCGCGTTGGAAGGTTTTACACTGCCTAAAATCTTGTGGGTCCAAGAAGAGGAGCCGGCGATTTGGAACCAGAGCCGAAAGATCCTGCTGCCGAAAGACTACTTGGGTTTTTGGCTCACCGGTACCAAGCACATGGATTACTCCGATGCCGCGGGGACGCTGCTGCTGGATGTAGCGGCCGGTCAGTGGGCCCAGCCGGTATTGGATGAATTTGCGATTCCGACTGATTATCTGCCGGAGCTGATCGATTCTGCGGGCGAGATTGGTGAGCTGCGCCCGGAATTGAAAGAACGCTTCGGCTTTTCCCAGACTGTGAAAATTTTTGCCGGCGGGGCCGACAATGCTTGTGCAGCAGTTGGGGCCGGCATTTTGGATGACAGCATCGGCATGGCCAGTATCGGGACCTCCGGCGTCTTTTTATCGCTGGAAAATGCCGCGGATAAGGGCTATGGCGGGAAGCTCCATCTTTTCAACCATGCAGCTGTCGGGAAATATTACGCAATGGGTGTTACCTTGGCTGCCGGGCACAGTTTAAGCTGGTTCAAGGAGACGTTTGCTCCAACGCAGGACTTTACTGAACTGCTGGCAGAGGTTGGTCAGATTCCGGCAGGGTCCGGCGGGTTGTTGTTCACACCTTATATCGTTGGCGAACGGACCCCTCATGTCGATAGTCAAATCCGCGGCAGCTTCATTGGTATGGATACTACTCATACACTGACTCATTTTGCACGGGCGGTTTTGGAAGGAATCACCTTTTCTTTGAAAGATTCACAAGTTCTGATGGAGGAAGTGGCCCAAAAGAGCTTCAAGAAAATCGTTTCTGTCGGAGGCGGGGCCAAAAATTCTGATTGGCTGCAGATCCAGGCGGATATTTTTAATGCAGAGATCGTCACATTGACAGCTGAGCAGGGGCCGGGTCTGGGAGCGGCGATGCTGGCAGCAGTGGGCTTGGGCTGGTTTACCGACCTGCAGGCTGCCGGTGAAGTCTTTGTTTCTTACCAAAAAGGTGCCAAGCCGAAGCCGGAAAATGTAGCGAAATATGCAAAATTGTATCAAGCTTATCGTAAAGTCTACCCGACTACCAAAGAAATCTGTCATGAGCTGGCGGCGTTCAGATAAGCAATCATCTGTAGGCTGGTCGGAACACCAAAAAACGAAAGATAGTGGGGCATGAATAGTGCTTTTGCGAAAAAGTCAGCACTGTGTTATAATGACTCTTACGCGAAAGATATTGTTATTCACAGAAATGTCGAAGTCACTTTTTATGAAATTTGATCCAACTGGCGCAGCTTAAGGGCTGCAAGGGTGTGTTAGAGGTTATGGGAACACACTGTTTGAATGAGAAATACTTGAAGTTTCAGTAATAGTCTGATCCAACTTAAAAAATAAGAATATTGAGTAGTTAGATGGCCTTCTTCCTTTTGGGAGAGGGCCATCGTCAATTTTAGGAAGTTTAGGATGTGTCTGATTCATACCAATGCTTACTGATATATATTAGGGTGTGTCTGAAAACTCTGGGGGAATCCAGATTTTTGCGGACTTTTTGCCGAAATCAAGGAGTAAAGCGCAGCTTATGTGGTGCAAAGCTGCGCATTTACGAGTAGATTGCGGTGAAAAGGACCAAAATATCTGCCACTGGAGTTTTCAGACACGCCCTAATGTTCTGTCCGGACAGAAATCAAAACAATTTGTCCGAAGACTCCAGAGCCAACCGGCATGCTGGGCTGTATACATATTTCTGAATCTGGCCGGGGATGACAGGGGTGTGAGCCAAAATGATTGCCAATCCAATAAGCTGAATCCAGCACAAATGAGAAGATTTGAAGAAATTAATGAACCGATTCAAAAATATTGCAAAGACTATTGCATTTCATGGAATCGTTTGCTATTATCAATTTGAACCGGTTCAAAAAATAAAATTATAAGGAGCAATACTATGAAATTCGTAGACAAACTGTCTGAGAAATTATTGCCAATTGTGTCAAAAATCAACAATCAACGGCATTTGCTGGCAATCCGTGATGCCTTTATCATCACGATGCCCCTGGTCATGGCGGCATCTTTTATGGTCTTATTGAATGCTTTGATTTTTTCCAATGCTGCTGTCCAAAAAATCGTTGACTTGAGCTTTTTGTCAGAATTGGCTGTAATTGTCAACAATGGCACAATGAGTATTTTGGCGATCATCGTCTGCTACAACATCGGTGTCAATCTGGCGAATCACTACATCAAGTCAAAAGCGATCGATGATCCGGCGTTTAATGCTGTCCATGCCGGTGTCTTGAGTCTGGCAACGATGTTCATTCTGATGCCGGTAAATACGTCTGTGACCTTGGCAGACGGTGCAATCGCTGAAGTCGGCGGTGTCTTTCCGCAAGCACTGACTTCCAGCTCCGGTCTGGCAACAGCGATGATCTGTGCGCTGTTGAGTACCGAATTGTTCGTTCGTCTGGCTAAGTTCAAAAAGCTGAAAATCAAAATGCCCGATGGTGTGCCGCCGGCTGTTGCAACGTCTTTCAATTCACTGGTACCGGAAGTCCTGGTAATCTTAATTTTCGGGATCTTTGTCTTCGTATTGAAGAAAACTACCGGGTTGAATGTACCGGATTTGATCAATTTGGCGATTCAAACGCCGTTGAAAGGTTTTGTCCTGTCGGTTCCGGGCATGCTGTTCCTGCAATTCTTTTCTGACTTTCTGTGGGTGTTCGGGATGCACGGTTCCAGTATTCTGGCACCTATCAAGCAAGCGCCGATGCTGCAGTCAATCGAAGAAAATATGGTCGCTTTTCAAAATCATCAAGCGATTCCGAACATCATCACCGAACCTTTTGCCAATGCGTTCGGTCTGATCGGCGGAGGTGGCTGCATTCTGCCACTGGTGATTGCAATCTTGTGGGCGTCTCGCCGTCGCGATCAGCGGCAGATTGCCAAGATGGGTTTGACGACTTGTCTATTCAACATCACTGAGCCGGTAATGTTCGGTCTGCCGGTAGTGATGAATCCGATTTTTATGATCCCGTGTGCCCTGATTCCGTCTATCAATCTGATCATCGCTTATTTTGCTACCAGCGTCGGTCTGGTAGGGAAAACTGTCGCAGCTGCGCCGTGGATCACGCCGCCGGTGATTCAATCGGTAATCGCTACCGGTGGGAATCTGATGGCCGGCGTATTGACAATCCTGCTGATCGTTCTGGACGTTTTCTTATTCCTGCCGTTTGTGATGGCCTCCAACAAAGCTGCCCAATTGAGAGGGGACGATCTGATTGGCTGATTATCCTTATCAAGATCCTGAGCTGACAATCCGTGAGCGGGTGGCGGATCTGCTGAGCCGCATGACGGTTGCGGAGAAGGTCGGTCAGGTAAACCAGCATCTCTATGGCTGGGAATGTTATGAAAAACAATCAGACGGCAATGTCCGGCTGACAGAAAAATTCAAAGAGCACGTCGAATGGGGCGGGGGGCTCGGCGCATTGTATGGCTTGTTCCGTGCCGATCCCTGGTCGAAAGTCGGCTTTGATAACGGGATTGCGCCCGAAGACAGCTGGCGACTGGTGAATCAGGTGCAGGAATATGTGATGAGCCGGTCCCGCTGGCAGATTCCGGCGTTGATCGTTGAAGAATGTCCCCACGGCCACCAAGGCCTGGGGGGTGTCTCTTATCCTACTAATCTGGGACGAGGCAACACCTTCAATACTGATTTGGTGGCAGAATCCAGCCGTTTGATGGCTCGCGAACTTTCTGCCAAAGGGGTGCATTTAGCGCTTGTCTCTACTTTGGATCTGGCAAAGGATCCCAGATGGGGCCGTTCAGAGGAATGCTTCGGGGAGGATCCGATCCTGGCAGCCAAAATGAGTGAAGCAGTGGTGGCAGGCTTCCAAGGGAAGTTGATCAACGAAGAAAGGTCGTTTCTGGACCGGACGACCAAAGAGATCGCCAGAACACCGGAACAGATCGGTGTCGTACTGAAGCATTGTATTGCACAAGGAGAAGCGTTGGGAGGACACAACTCCGGTACTGTGACAATCAGTGGTCGGGAGTTCAACGATGTCTACCTGCCCTTGTTAAAGAGTACCCGCAATGCGGTGGGAGTGATGGCGGCCTATAATGATGTGGACGGCGTACCCTGTCATATCAACGGGGAACTTTTTAAGAAAATCATGCGGGAACAGATGGGGTATCAGGGACTGGTGATGGCTGACGGGGTAGCTTTGGATCGTTTGGGGGATGTATTTGCCACGAAGATCGAAGGGGCCGGCGCAGCCTTGAAAGCCGGTGTTGATTTGAGTTTATGGGATCAGACCTATCTGGAAATTGCTGCCGGGCTCACAGCCGGAACTGTTTCCGAGGCTGATCTGGATGAAGCCTGTGGCCACGTATTGGCGATCAAATTCCTGCTGGGATTGTTCGAGCAGCCTTTTGTGGTGGATCCCAAAGCAGGGTTTGCCGACTTGATCAATGAATCCCAGGCGCTGAATCTGAAAACTGCCGAAGAATCTTTGACGTTGGTAAAAAATGACGGTCTGCTGCCCCTTTCGCCAAAAATGAAAAAAATTGCAGTGGTGGGACCGAGCGCCGACGGTCTGTATGAACTTTTAGGCGACTACACGGCACCACAGGATCCGCAACTGCAGGATCGCACGATCTATCGTCAGATCAAAGCAGCCTTTCCCGATTCGGAAGTCGTCTATGCAGAAGGTTGTGAAGTTCGTAATCCGGATGGTCAGGAAGAGAAAATTGCTGCGGCAGTTGCGGTGGCGGCAACTGCTGATGTAATCGTGTTGGTGCTGGGGGGCTCCAGTGCCCGCAATTTCGACATGGAATTTTTGAGCAACGGTGCAGTCAGCTCCAAAGGTATCAACATGGATTCCGGGGAAAACGTTGATGTGGCTTCGCTGACACTGGGAGGACGGCAGCTGGATCTGCTGGCTGCTCTTAGCGGGCTGCAAAAACCGATTGTTTCCGTCTTGATTCAGGGACGGCCCTATGATATCCGGGAAGTGGCAGCTGCCTCTCAAGCGGTATTGATCGGTTGGTTCCCGGGACAACAGGGAGGGGCGGCTGTCGCACGGACTTTGACCGGTGACAATAATCCGAGCGGCCGACTGGGTGTCAGCTATCCGCTGAATTCCCAACAGCTGCCGGTCTATTACTATCAGCGGGCAGCCTCGAAACAAGATGATTATTACGACGAGGCAGGCGCACCGCTGTATGAGTTTGGTTCCGGATTAAGCTATACGGAATTTGCCTATGAGAACTTGCAAGTTGCTGCCGATTCTGACACAATGACAGTGAATGTGACACTGAAGAACACCGGGACTTGCAGCGGGAAAGAAAGCGTGCTGTTGTTTGTTCGGCTGCTGGGGGGTTCGGTAATCCAACGCCACAAGTTACTGAAGGATTTCGTAAAAGTTCAGTTGGAGCCGGGACAAGTGCAGCAAGTAACGTTGACGCTGACAGCTGAACAGCTGAGCTACACGGATTTGGACCGGACAGTCAAGCCGGCTGTCGGCTGCAAAGTGATGGTGGGCGGATTGTCACAGGAGATCTATTTTCAAAAATAATGGATGCATCTGAACTCGGTAACGCGGATTTTCGGGATCTTTTCACCGCAAGCAATGATCCAATAGCCACTGAGATCTCGATAGGCGCTGTGTTGTGTTTCCGGACAGATCTTGTAAAAATCCGGTTTGTACCGCAGTTTTCAGAGACATCTAAATAACCGGTGATACGGCGGTCGGCAGTTTGCCGGCCGCCTTGTCGAGGCTTTGTCGAGGGCAGCTGCTGCCGCTGGTTCAAAGCCGCAGCAGAAAGGAAGCCATCTATGTCATCTATCCGGGAAGTCGCCAAACTGGCAGGAGTATCAGTCGGCAGCGTTTCGCGTTATCTCAACGGCCAGCAGTTGAAGGCTGCCAATATGGAGAAAATCGCAGCCGCTGTCAAAGAGCTGGATTACAAGGAAAATATCATCGCCAAAGGACTGAAAAACAATCGCAGTTTTTCGGTAGGTCTGTTGATGAACAGTATCTCCAGTCAGTTCGGTGCGGAGACGGTTAGTGCCATCGAAGGCGTAATGGAGGAAAACGGCTATTCGATTCTCTTGAGCGGTTTCAAAGGGGACGTTTCCATGGTGGACAAGAAATTGGATTACTTGATGCAGCATGCCGTGGACGGGCTGATCGTATTCATGTCGGAACAGGATTGGGACGGTATGGAGCGTTTGGCGGAGTTGGATATCCCGGTACTGACCATCAACAGCCCGGCACAGCTGCCCGGTGTGGATCGAATCCGGGTGGAAGACCGAAAAAGCGTCAATGAGGTGGTGACTTATTTCATTGAAGCAGGGCACCGTAAGATTGGGATCCTGGCGGCACCGCAAAATGATTTTGTGGCTCGGGAACGTCTGGCAGGGGCAGAAAACGCAACAGCCGCACATCCTGAAGTGCAGTTGCTGACAGCGGTGGGGGATTATTCCCGTTCCAGCGGCTACAAAGGGGCACAAGAACTCTTAGCAGAGGGCATCACCGCTCTTTTGGTGACCAACTACAATATGGCTATGGGGGCTTTGGAATACCTGCAGGCCAGCGGTGACCCCCGGGGCAGTCAGTTGCTGCTGGCTCACTATGATTACACCAGTGAGATGGCAAAGCTCAGAAATGACCGTATCATCATCAAAGCCCCTACCAAAAAAATCGGTAAGTTGTGTGCCGAGCGCTTGCTGGTGCGCATGAATGACACGTCTTTAACAGAAACGGCGAGTCTTTCCGTGGAAAACGAGATTTTTGGTATTCCTGGCAGATGAGGGATGCTGCAATGAGAAAAGAAGTGTTCAGTTGATCGGTACGGGTGGATTTTATAACAAGCAGTAAAAACATATCCAATCTTGGGAAACGGACTGTCAAAAAACGGAATTTAATAGTAAAATGGCAGTGTAAAACGTATCCGCAAATTTTTTTGCAGCGGACCGACAGACGGGTAAAAAAACATCGTGACAAAGTGCGGAGGGCTGACCCGACGACTTTGAAGGCTGAACTGTGATGTGATAACTTGTCGGAAAAGAAAGGTCGCTTTCCCTGCAAAAGGAAGCGACGGTGCTCGTTTCAGGACACTATTCAAGGAGGAACAGACATGTATCAATTTCCAAAAGGTTTCTTGTGGGGAGCCGCTACCAGCGCACCTCAATCAGAAGGTGCAGCAGCTAAAGACGACAAAAGCCCTTCAACGTGGGACAAATGGTTCGAAATGGAGCCGGAACTTTTCTACGATCAAGTAGGACCGGAAAACACCTCCAATGTTTACGAAATGTACAAAGAAGAAGTTGCTAATATGAAGGCAATGAATTTGAATTCTTACCGGACATCGATTGCCTGGACTCGTCTATTACCGGACGGAAAAACACTGAATCCTAAGGCGGTTGCCTTTTATCGCGCTTATTTCCAAGAGCTGGTGGATAACGGGGTTGAACCGATTATCAACTTGTTTCACTTCGATATGCCTTGGTGGCTGATGGAAAAAGGCGGCTGGGAAGCACGGGAATCGGTGGATCATTTCGCTTATTATGCAAGTATGGCATTTGAGCAGTTCGGCGACATCGTCAAAAAATGGGCGACTTTCAATGAGCCGCTGGTTCACATCGAATGCGGCTATTACGGGGATGCCCACTGGCCCAAAGTTCATGACTTCAAACGGGCGCTGCAAGTCGGCTACCATACGATGCTGGCCCATGCCAAAGCAGTAGCTGAATTCCGAAAATCAAAATACAACGATGGCAAAATCTCAATCATCTTGAACCTGTCTCCGGTTTATCCAAAGAGCGATTCAGCTGAAGATCTGGAAGCTGCTAAATGGGCAGACCATATCTATATCCGCAGTTTCTTGGATTGCGCGGTGAACGGTGCATTCTCCGATGAATTCGTCAATATGCTCAAAGAAGCAGACTTGGCACCGGTGACTGAGGCCGGTGATAAAGAAATCTTCCTGAACAATACAGTAGACTTTGTCGGCTGCAACTACTATCAGCCATTGCGGGTCCAAGCGGTACCGGCAGATCAGAAGGTATGGCCGATCCGTGAGCCGCGAGATCTCTTCAGAGGCTACGACTGGCCGGAAAAACGCATCAATCCGCACCGGGGCTGGGAAATCTATCCACGCGGCATCTATGACATCGCCATGCGCCTGAAAAACAGCTACAAAGATATTCCTTGGTACATTTCCGAAAACGGCATGGGTGTTTCCGAAGAAGAACGCTTTGAAAACATTGACGGGATCATTGAAGATGATTACCGAATCGAGTTCATCGAAGATCACTTAGAAGAACTGCATCGGGCAATCGCAGAAGGCTCACCATGTTTCGGTTATCATCTGTGGACCTTTGCCGACTGCTGGAGCTGGCTGAATGCTTACAAGAATCGTTACGGCTATTATCGAGTGGACTTGCAAGACAACTTCAAGCGGACACCGAAAAAATCCAGCTTCTGGATGGCGGATGTTATCGAGCATAACGGCTTCTCCCGCGAACACGTTTGACCTTTTTGCGATTCGGCAAAAAACTGATTTGAAAAGTGGACACTGTTTCGAAAACTCAGCCCAGCTTCATGGGGCCGGTTTTCGAAACGGTGTTTTTTGATTTTGAAAAGCAAGCAGCAGCTGCCGGTCTCGGATTTTTCGTCGCAAGTTGAAAAGCAGCCGGCGTTAAAAATAAAAGTGCAGCCACAAAAAGGGGCGTTTCAGGACTGAGCAGCCTGGCTGCAGAGGGCGCAAAAGGCCGAGTACAAACGAAACAGGAAAAAACCAAGAGCAGTCAAAAGTTACACATCCCCTGACTGCCGACGACTATTGAAAGCGTTTGATAAATAAACTATTATACAGAAGTCTTCTCAAAAGAAGCGCAGAAAAGGAGCAGGAAATCATGAAACATATCCAAATTTTGATCAAGCCGGCTTCTTCTTTATGCAATTTGCGTTGCAGTTATTGTTTTTATGCCGACATCAGCTCTATGAGGCAAGTGCGGTCGTTTGGTCGAATGAATCCGGAAGTCACCGAAAAATTGATTGAAAACGTTTTTGCGGATCTGGCGGACGGGGATTATCTGACTATCGGCTTTCAAGGCGGCGAGCCTACCTTGGCAGGGCTGAAGTATTTCAAAAATTTTACGGCGCTGGTCAAAGCACAGCCGAAGAACGTTACCGTGGAATATGCGGTCCAGACGAACGGGACTAAGATTGATGAGGAATGGTGCCGCTTTTTACAGCAGGAAAACTTTCTGGTGGGCCTGTCCATCGACGGCGGGCTGGAATTTCATGACCGCCATCGACCGGATGCGGCCGGCCGGGGAACGTATCAGCGGGTGCTGGCCGCCAAGAGATTGTTCGACCGTTACGGTATCCGCTACAACATCCTTTGTGTGTTGACCCGGGAGATGACGACGCAGGTAAGACAGGTCTGGGCATTTATCCAAGAAGAGGAGATCGCCTTCATCCAGTTCATTCCCTGTCTGGCAGAACTGGGAGAAGAAGAAAATGAATTTGCCGTGACACCCCGGGGGTTTGCTGACTTTTACAGCGAGCTTTTCACACTGTGGCAGCAGGAAATGCAGCGGGGCCGGTATGTTTCAGTCAAGCTCTTCGATGATATCACCAATCTGCTGGTGAATGGTGTCGTAGGAGCCTGTGGAATGCTGGGCCGCTGCCAGATGCAATACGTTATCGAGGCCAATGGGAATGTGTATCCCTGCGATTTTTATGTGTTGGACGAGATGTGCGTCGGCAATATTACCCAACAGACACTGCGGGAATTGTTTGAACAGCCGCTGACACAGCGTTTCATCTGCGACAAGCGGGAATATCAGACTTGCACGGACTGTGAATTTTACAAAATGTGCCGCGGCGGCTGCCAGCGGATGAAAGATGCCTGCTATGTCGGTGCAGAAGATGACGGTTATTGCGGCTATCGGGAAGTCTTGAAAAAAGTCCTGCAGCCGCTGCTGACGATGGCTGCACCGCCTGTCCGTTGAATCTGCGACCCAGTGTTTATACAGGGCTATCCCTGAAAAAATAAAACAAATCGGAAAATTCCGGGAAATGCTGATTTTGGGCGGATTTTGACGAAGTCGCAAAGCAAAGTACAGTTTACACTGGGCTGAGCGGCATTTATGTCACCGGTTTCAGCGGGGAAACGACCGGAGTTTTCAGAGACAACCAAATGAATCATTGAGTGAAAGAAGGAAAAAATGATGAAACTGCAGTATTTTGGGACCGCCGCCGCAGAAGGTGTGCCGGCATTGTATTGTGAATGCCCATTGTGTCAAAAAGCCAAGCAAAACGGTGGCAAGGATATCCGGACCCGCTCCCAGTCGTTGGTGGATGATCGCCTGCTGATTGATCTGCCGGGGGATACCTATGCTCATTACTTGAAATATGGCTTTGATCTGTCCAATATCGGACATTTGCTGGTGACCCATAGCCATTCGGATCATTTTTACGCCGAGGACCTGGTCCTGCGCTTGAGCGGATATGTGCCGCAAGTGCCTCAAACATTGAATGTTTACGGCAATCAGCGGGTCTATGACTTTATGAAGCGGGTTTTTGATTTGGAGGGATATTGGGAAGAAGATCGGGTGGCCTTTCATCTGGTGGAGCCCTTCCAACCTTTCAATGTACTGGATTACGAAGTGACCCCGCTGGCTGCAGATCACGATCAGCGGGAGACCTGTCTGATGTATGACATCAATGACGGCAATCGTCGCCTGCTGTATGCCCACGATACCGGGGAGTTTTTGCAAGAAACTTGGGACTATCTGGAAGCCAAGCGGCCCTTTTATCATTATGTTTCCATCGACTGCAATCATCAGGCCGACGACAGTGTCCGCAATCATCAGGGTTTTCCTAACAACTTGAAAACCCGGGAGCGGCTTTTGGCACTGGGAATTGTCGACGAGAACACAGAATTCGTCTGCAACCATTTTTCTCATAACAGTAAACTGACCCATCAGGAAATGCTGGATCTGGTGCGCCCTCACGGATTCGACGTTGCCTACGACGGTCTGATCAAGGAGTTTTGAAGCGATGAACAAACTGCAGGAAGTTATCAAAAAAGAAGGCCCGGCACTGGCGAAAGTCACGTTGGGAACGGCACTGCTGGGCTTTGCTTATGCCCAATGGATGAAACCAAATGCCATCATCAACGGCGGCGTCACCAGCTTATCGATGATCGCCAATGAATTTACCGGCTGGTCGCTGTTATGGTTTACCAACGGCATCACGCTGTTATTGTTGATTTTGAGCGGGATCTTTTTGGGCCGGAGCAATCTGCTGCGTTCGGTGTATTCCAGTATCTGCTACAACATTTTTTTCAGCCTGTTTTATTTATTACCGATCACAGCCCGGCTCAATCTGCCGGTGGATTTCATTTCTGCCAGTTTGTTTATCGCCGCCGGGTATGCTTTGTGCCTGTCCTCGGATACCTCGACTGTCGGACTGGACGTGGTGGCGCTGATCGTCCACAAATACCGGCCGCGTTTGGGTGTATCGGTCGTTTTGAAATGGCTGAACTGGAGTGTTCTGGTATTGGGTTTGTTTGCTTACAATTGGCAGGCAGTCGTTGTCGGTGTATTGTTCAGCTATGTCAACAGCCTCTTGCTGGGCTTCTTTTTGCGGGAAGCCGACAACCCCTTGGAACGTTGGTGGGGCCGTTTTCAATCAGGGGCTTTTCATTTGAGTAAATAAGGAGCTTAACCGAGCGGCGGAAGTGATTCGGCGCTCGGGTTTGCAACGAATTGGAGGAAAAATCATGGAATTCAAAACGATCCAAGCCGATAATCAGGCGCTGGCCTGTGCCAAAGCCTTCAATCGGATTTGGCAGCGTTTTTATGGAGAAGAGCTGCAGCTATCTGCTGAATCAGGGGAGCTGCAACTGCGGATCGATCCGACTGCGGAAAACCGGATCGAAGTTTTAACCGACGGACAGGTCAAGCTCACAGCGGTGGATGAAAAGCTGTTGTTCAAGAGCAGTATGGTCTTTTTACAGGAATACGGTTGCGGAAAGCTGACTGCCGGGATCATGGAGATCCCGGAAAACCGGCAGGAAAAACTGCTGATGGTAGATATCGGTCGGAAATATTTTTCGTTAGCCGCGTTGAAGGAATTGACCGATCTTTTGGCCCTGTTCAACTTTGATCAGCTGCAGCTGCACTTTTCCGAGAATGAAGGCTTTCGTATCGCATCGGATCAATATCCGTGGTTGGCTTCTGAGGAGCATTTGAGCAAAAGTGAAGTGCGGGAGCTGATTCAATACGCTCATGCCAGACACATCGAGATCATTCCTGACCTGGATGCTCCGGGTCATTTGATGCACGCGTTGGCGGACAAACCTGAATGGCGCCTGAATAAGCGTAGGGCAGACGGTCGGATTGAAAAAGATCCGAAAGCATTGGACATCTTAAATTCGGAGGCCGTGGCCTTCATCCGTTCACTTTATCAGGAATACGGCGAGCTGTTTTGTGACTGCCGCTATTTCCATATCGGTGCCGATGAGTTCGTGCCTTTTGATCAGCTCCACGACTATCCTACCTTGGAAAAATATGCGGCGGATAAATACGGCCCCGCAGCCAGTGGGATCGAAGTGTTCATTGAATACGTCAACGAGACTATCGCTTATGTACGACAGCTGGGTTTTGTGCCGCTGGTTTGGAACGATGGCTTCTACCGGGTCAACCGAAAAGAAGGACTGCACCTGTCAAAAGATTGTATCGTCAGCTACTGGACCCGCTGGGATCGCAACATGGCGCCGATTGAAACCTTCTTGGAGCAGGGCTATACAGTGATTAATCACAATGACAATTACTTTTATTATGTTCTCGGCGAGCATGCTTCTTATGATTATCCGACTTATGAGAAGATCATGTCAGACTGGCGCCCGGTGAATTTTCCGCAGCAGCAGGTGATTCAACCCCATCAGCTGAAGCAGTCGTGGGCCAACGCGATCGCCATCTGGAGCAATGTTGCCGAAGCGAAGACGGAAAATGAAGTCAACCGGGACATCTTTTATATCGCTGCGGCGCTGATGCAAAAAGCCGATGACCGCAGGCTGGGGGACAAGGCTTGTGTCACTCGACTTTATGACAAATTTTTTAATTGATAATCCGACACAGAAAGAAGCTGACGAGTGCTATGAAGAAAAATGTTTTGTTTTTGCTGGCAGATGACCAGCGTTTCGATACGATTCACGCTTTGGGAAATGACGAGATCCAGACCCCGAATCTCGATCGCCTGGTGGAAAATGGAGTAGCTTTTGAAAATGCCTATATCCCCGGCGGGACATCCGGTGCGGTCTGTATGCCTTCACGGGCGATGATGCACACCTCTAAGCACTTATTTGAATTGCAGGATCTGGGCGCAGTGATTCCTGATGACCATGCCGTCCTGGGCGAGGAGCTGCAGAAAAATCAGTACCAAACAATCGGAATCGGCAAGTGGCACAACGGCACAAAAGGCTATGGACGGGCCTTTTCCGATGGTGGTGAGATCTTTTTCGGCGGTATGTGGGACCATTGGAACGTGCCGGTGAACGAATTTGATATCAAAAAAGAATACAATGAGTGGAAGACCTTCACACAGGATCCTTTTTCCACCAATCATACGATCCAAATGCCGGCAGACCACTTGACAATGGGCAAGCATTCGACCGATCTTTTCGCCGACAAGATGATCGAAAAAATCCATGAAACGGCAGCAAATGATCAGCCTTTCTTCATGTTCGGAGCCTTTTTGGCACCTCATGATCCAAGAACGATGCCTAAAGAGTATCAAAACATGTATGACCCGGAGTCTATTTCACTGCCGGAAAACTTTCTGCCGGAGCATCCTTTCGAGTTTGATGTGAAGCGGGAACGGGACGAAAGCCTGGAAGCCTACCCACGGCCAGCTGCCAAGGTCAAGCAGCATATTGCTGATTATTATGCGATGATCAGTCATATTGATGCCCGTATCGGCACGATCCTGGATGCTCTGGAAGAAACCGGTCAGCTGGCTGATACACTGATTATCTTCAGCGGGGATAACGGTCTTTCTATTGGGCAGCACGGACTGATGGGCAAACAAAATCTTTACGAACACAGTATCCACGTGCCGCTGATTATGTCCGGACCGGGTCTGCCGCAAGGAAAACGGATTACTGAGCGGGCGCTGCTGCTGGATATCATGCCGACGATCCTTGAGTATACCGGCACGCCGATTCCTGAAGGCTTGTTCGGCAAAAGCCTGTTACCGGTGATTAAAACTGATGCCGGTGGCCGGGACACGATTTTCCTCAGCTTTACCGAAAAAATTCGCGGACTGCTGCAGGGAGAGTATAAATTGATCGAATATGCGACTGATTACGGCCGTTACACCCAACTCTTCAATCTGAAAACCGATCCGAAAGAAATGACTAATTTGGCTGAGAAACCGGAATACGCCGAAAAATTGGCTGAATTGCGAGCAGTCTTGCTGGAAGAAGCCGATCGATTAGGTGATTTTGAATTTTCTCAAGGGCAGGCATATTGGCAAAAACGAGAGGAGTTGGCAGCAAAATGACCGATAAAAGACCGAATATACTTTTCATTCTGACCGACCAGCAGCGCAAGGACACTTTGTCGGCTTACGGGAATCTGCCGGTAGCAACACCGAATCTCGACGCACTGGCTGACAGCAGTCTGACCTTTGACAATGCCTATGCTGTGTGTCCCATCTGTACACCGGCCCGGGCTTCAATGCAGACCGGACTGTATCCGATGCATCACGGCATGTTGACGAATTCTTACAACTACGGCACGATGGTCCAAGAATTGCCGGATACACCGGAGCTTTTGAGCCGTCGTCTGGAGAATGCCGGCTATCAGATCGGCTATACCGGCAAGTGGCACTTGGGGACCGGGGCCGATGCTGTTCGTAATGATGCGTACATCCAACAATACATGGGGGATATCCGCTTTGCCGAGCTGGCACTGGATGCCCGTTCAGTGCCTACGACTGTCGGCTACCAAGGGGATGATTTCCCGGGCCACGGGTTCGGCGGGTATATCTATGATGAATTGAAGGAATATGTTGCCGGTTTGGGAAAAGAAACCAAGATTGAGCACATCATTTCGGGAAACTACACTTCTCATCAAGCCGGAGAAATCACTTCCGGACTGGATACCACCATCGAACATTTTCTGGTGGAACGGACGAAAAAATGGCTGACGGATTTCAAAGAGCAGCCGGAACCCTGGTATTTCCAATTGAATTTCTGGGGGCCCCATGAGCCTTACTATGCCCCGACGGAATTTTTGGACCGCTACCGTGAGCTGCCGATTGAACCATGGGCAAACTACGCCGGCGACAGTGACAACAAGCCCCGGATTCACGATGTCAAACGGGCCAACAATACGGATTGGGAGGAATTTGTTCCTTACATCCGCCATTACTATGCCAACATGAGCCACATCGACTATCAGATCGGTCGTCTGATCGACTTTCTAAAAGAAAATGATCTTTACGATGATACCCTGATCATTTTCAGTTCGGACCACGGGGAATCGTTGGGAATCCATAATGGGCTTTGTGACAAAGCAATCTTTATGTATGAAGAGATCACCAGTGTGCCGTTGCTGGTCAAATTACCGGCTGAAACAACCGCCGGCGACTCGTCAGTTCAGTCGCAACCACAGCGGATTGCCGAATTCGTTCAGACCTGTGATCTGTACTCTACGATTCTGAATGCTGCCGGACTGCCGGATGAAACGGTTTCCCGCGATGGCCGGTCACTGCTGCCGTTGATCGAAAATGGTCCGCAGGCGGCCAACTGGCGGGACTGTGTCGTAACGGAGTGTTCCGGTATCGGAGCGGTACTGTTTTCGCAGCGGGCTTTGCGCTGGCAGGATTGGAAATATGTCTTCAACGCCGGCGATATCGACGAACTTTACGATCTGGCTGCCGATCCCGGAGAACTGCGCAACCTGGTGGAGGAAGCAGCTTACCGGGAAACTTTGGAATTGCTGCGACAGAAGTTGGAAGACTGGATGGAAGCACATCATGACAACCTGATCTTCGAATACCGCTATCTGCGTCGCCGCTGATCAGCGAACCGTTGCCGAAACAGTCGGCAGCGGTTTTTTGGCTTTTAGGCAGCATTCAAAAAAAAGTCTGCGATTCGGCAACAAGGAAAGCTCGGCAGTCTAGTTGCAGCCTGTTATGTTTTTATTGGCGAGGAGCGCATTTTTGGAGTAGTCTGGAGATAAGAACAGTGAAGCAGGAGGTGTAGCATGGAAAATGAAATCAGCAGCTTTTTTGACGGAGTTTTCGGCGAAATCCTGGATAATATCAGAGACCCTTCCGAATTTACCGGGAAACTGGGACTGACGTTGGCTGTGATCGTTGTTTGGTTTCTTTGTGAGCGTCTGATCAGCCGTCTGGTCCTTGAACGCGTGACCGATATCAAGGTTCTGAATCTCTTTTTCAGCGCCAGTCGGTTTCTTTTGCGGCTGCTGCTGGCAGTGGGGGTAGCTTGGATCTGGCTCAATGCCCTGGATGCGCTGTTGATTCTGCTGTTGGCAGTGACATTGGTGATCGGCTTGTCGGTCAAAGGTCTGATCAGCAATATCGCCGGTTGGTTTTTGATTGTCAACAAACACCATTTCCGGGTGTATGACCGCATTGAGGTTGACGGGATTAAAGGAGAAGTGCTGTCGGTTGCGCCACTGTACTTTACGATGATGGAGCTCGGGAACTGGTTTGCCGCCGAAGCACCTACCGGCCGGACGATCAAATTTCCCAACAGCATCATTTTGTCAAAGGAAGTCAAAAACTATAATGAACTGAGCCCTTTTGTCTGGAAGGAGATCAGTTACCTGGTGACTTTTGGCAGCGACTGGCAAAAAGCCCACAGCATTATGATGCAGGTGGTAAACGAGTATTATCATGAATTCCGAAAAATCTATTTCGCCGATCCTGCGCAACAAGAGCGGATTGAACGACAATTTCAGCTTTTTGACGGCGATCCGACACCGCAGCGAGTCATCGATGTCCAGACACAAGGCATCCAGCTGAAAGTTCGTTACCCTGTCTACTACACCAAGGGAACTAAGATTGCTACGCAGCTCCATGAGAAAATTTTGACAGCCTTTGCCGCCGAATCTGATATCGAGATGGCGGGTAATCGTCTGTATATATCCAGTGAAGACTGACGGCAGAGCAACCGGCCCATTTAATTTGGGTTAGGTTGTTTTTTTGTGCTTATTTTGTTATTGAAAATATATCGTAAATTAAAAGAAAACGAAGAGATAATCTCTGTTGTTAAAAATAAAATAAAATATGACTAGTGTTCTACGTGATTTTTAATGATATATCACGTATATTTAATTCGAAGAGATAAAACGATTGCATTTCTTCTAGTAATTGATTTGAAAATGCTAAAACAAACCGTGAATTTTGTAATATCTATTATTTAATTTTTGGTCAAGTGTTTTTTTATAACTTGGTTTGTTGCGGCGAAGAGACGGAGGTGCAGCAAAGGGCGGGTGTGAAAAGCCCGCAAAAAAAGGACCGGGGAAAGTTACATCGTAAAGGGTGCCGGGACAGCACCGAATGAATTGACAAGGAGTGGGGATATGACGAGGATCGATTTGGACAACTTGACGACTGAACGCAGAAATGAAGCGACGTTCGGATTGGATGAAATGTCAGTGGCAGAAGCCTGCCGCAAAATGAATTGGGAAGACCAACGAGTGGCCTTGGCGGTCAATGAGGCATTGCCTGCCATCCAATGGGTAATCGAAGAAACCATCAAAGCCTTCAACAAAGGCGGCCGCTTGATCTACATGGGAGCAGGTACCAGTGGCCGTTTGGGGGTATTGGATGCTGCTGAGTGTGTGCCGACATTCGGAGTGGAACCAGAGATGGTGATTGGACTGATTGCCGGCGGAGAAGCAGCCATGACAGTAGCAGTGGAAGGCGCCGAAGATTCATATGAACTGGGTCGGCGTGATCTGGAGGAGCTGCAATTGACAGCAAATGATCTGGTAGTGGGGATTGCTGCCAGTGGACGCACCCCCTATGTGATTGGTGGCTTGGATTATGCCGGGCAGATTGGTGCGGCAACGGCATCGATTGCGTGCAATACCGATGCGGAAATCTCCAAGCATGCTCATTTTCCTATCGAAGTGGATTGTGGTGCGGAATTTTTGACGGGCTCCACACGGTTGAAGTCCGGTTCGGCTCAAAAGCTGATCTTGAATATGATCTCAACAATCTCCATGATCGGTATCGGCAAAGTGTACAACAATCTGATGGTTGACGTGAAGCCTACCAATGAAAAGTTGGTGGAACGCAGCAAGCGGATCATTATGCAGGCAACAGAAGCTGATTACCAAACGGCTGCCCGCTATTTCGAAGTGGCAGATCAAAATGTAAAGCTGGCGATCGTCATGCTGCTGACCGAATGTGAAAAAGAAGCGGCAGCAGCCAAACTGGCAGCAGCCGGCGGATTTGTGAAAAAAACATTGACGAAGGATCCCGTCACAGAAGCGATCTGATAGGAGGAGTGAAAAAATGGCGAAGAATGAATTAACATTGGAACAGTTGGCGCAGGAGATTTATCAAGGCGCCGGCGGCATGGCAAACGTGGAGTCAGTGAATCATTGTATGACTCGCGTGCGGATGTCCATCAAAGACCACGATAGAGTAGATAAAGCATACCTGCAGAAGATTCCCGGTGTTTTGGGTGTTGTAGATGATGAGCAGCTGCAGGTGATTATCGGACCCGGAAAGGTAAACAAGGTAGCCAAAGAAATGGCCGCCAAAGCCGGAGTCGGGTTGGGTGAAACGATCGTTACCGGTAGTGCAGTCGGCGGCAAAGATGCGCTGAATGCCAAAGCAGCTGAAATGAAGGCTGCACAAAAAGCCAAACAGAAGCAATCACCGCTGAAAGCCTTGTTGAAAGATATTTCGAATATTTTTGTACCGATGATTCCGGCCTTTGTCGGTGCCGGTCTGGTTGCCGGTATCGGATCGATCATTGCCAATAATATCACAGCCGGTAACCTGGACGCAGCGACCTGGCAGCAGTTCGTTGACTTGTCCAATATATTGAAAAACGGGATGTTCTCCTTCCTGGTGATCTATACCGGGGTAAATGCAGCTCAGGTCTTCGGTGCGACACCGACACTCGGCGGGGTAATCGGGGGCGTGGTAACCTTGACCGGGATGCGACCGGATGCGCCTTTGACCAACTTGTTTACCGGACAACCGCTGGCAGCGCAGCAAGGTGGGATCCTCGGAGTTATCTTTGCCGTCTGGCTGTTGGCCCAAATCGAAAAACGTCTGCACGATGTCGTTCCGGAAGCGGTAGATATCATCGTGACCCCGACTTTGTGTTTGTTGGCAGTGGGCTTGGCGGAGATCTTCTTCATCATGCCGTTAGCAGGCTTTATCTCGAATGCACTGGTAGGCTCCATCAACTGGGTATTGGGCGTCGGCGGTGCGTTTGCCGGTTTCGTCCTGGGGGCAAGTTTCTTACCAATGGTGATGTTTGGTCTTCATCAAATTTTGACACCAATCCATGCCCAAATGATTGAAGCGACCGGATCGACTCAGCTGTTGCCGATCTTGGCGATGGCCGGCGCCGGACAAGTGGGTGCGGCCTTGGCACTGTGGATCCGTCTGCGGAAAAACAAAGAATTGACGGAAATGATCAAAGGCGCATTGCCGGTCGGAATTTTGGGTATTGGTGAACCGTTGATTTACGGTGTGACATTGCCTTTGGGACGTCCGTTCATCACTGCTTGTATCGGCGGCGGAATCGGCGGTGCGATCATCGGCGGCCTGGGCAATGTGGGCGCCACTGCTATCGGACCTTCCGGCGTAGCCTTGATTCCGTTAATCGGCGGCGGTCAATGGTGGGGCTACGTATTGGGACTGCTGGGAGCATATGCCGGCGGATTTGCGGCGACCTTTGCCTTCGGTATTCCGAAAGAGTCCCTCAAAGAAGAGACCCGGGCAGAAGCACAAGAAATTGCTCCGGTACCTGCTTCCGGCACAGCCGCTTTTCACAGTGTGGCTAACGGAATCGTCAAACCGGTGACCGAATGCAGCGACCGTGTCTTTGCTGATAAAATGATGGGAGACGGCTACCTGGTGATTCCGGAAGACGGCCGGATCTACGCACCGGTGAGCGGTGTTGTTTCCACTATTTTCCCTACGAAGCATGCCATTGGAATTACGACAGCGAATGGCTTGGAAGTTCTTTTACACATGGGGCTCAATACGGTGGAACTGGAAGGGGAGCCTTTTGACCTGCAGGTAGCTGAAGGTGATAAGCTAACACCGGATACGTTGATTGCCAAAGTAGATCTGGATCTGATCCGCTCCAAAGGCAAAGCCACTGATATGCTGGTGCTGGTGACCAATATGGAAAATGCCAAACACAGCGGCTTGAACCGCAGCGGTCGCCACGATGCCAAACAACCGGTGATGGTGTTTGAGACGGAGTGACAAATAGCTGACAAACTGCCCGAGACACTGTCTTCGGGCAGTTTTATTCGTAGAAATTAAGAAGAGGAAGTGTTTATCATGTTAGGAATCTCAGTTTATTTGCAGGACCTGGATATTCCATACTTGGAGGCAGCGGCTGCAGCCGGTGCGGAGTATGTATTTACATCATTGCACATTCCGGAGGAGGATTTTTCGGATATCGACGAGAAACTGCCGCAGCTTTTGACCACCTGTCATTCTCTGGGGCTGACGCTGGTGCCGGATGTCTCGCCGGTAACTTTTGAAAAACTCGGGATAAAAAACGGGGACATGGCTGCCCTGAAGAATTTAGGAATCACTGCGGTTCGCTTGGATTATGGCTTTGAGGAGCCGGGAGAAGTAGCGGCCCTGCAAAAGGACTTTCAGCTTTTTTTGAATGCCAGTGTAGTGACAGAAACATTTTTGACGGCGGCAGCTGAAGCCGGCACAGACCTTGCGAAAATCAAATTGGCCCATAATTTTTATCCCAAACAAGACACCGGTTTGGGGACAGCGGCTTTTCAGGAGATTAATCAGGGCTTTCTCAGACGAGGCCTGCAGGTCATGGCATTTGTTCCGGGGGATCGATTGAAACGATTCCCATTGTATCAGGGACTGCCGACATTGGAAAAGCACCGAGGCCTGCATCCTTACACAGCAGCAGTGGAATTGATGGCAGCATTCGGAGTCCAGGACGTCATGATCGGAGACAGTCTGGCACATAGAAAAACACTGGCGATGATCACGCGTTATCAGTCGGAAAAAATCCTGACCCTGCCGGTGCAACTTGCTCACGAGGCAGCGGAGCTCTACGACCAGGTGTTGGACGTCCGCCCTGATATTCCCGAAAAAATGATCCGCCTGACAACTCCTCGGCAAAAGGAGATACCTGTCGGAAAGACGTTGAATCGCAATCTGGGCACAATCACTATGGAAAACCGGCTGGCGGGCAGATACAGCGGAGAGATTGCCATCTGCCGCCAAACACTGCCCTTTGCAGCAGAATCAAATTGTATCGGGTTTGTGCACCCGGAATTTCTGCCACTGCTGAACTGGATAGACCGGCAAACGAAGATCTGCTTCACACCACTGGCAGACAGCTGAAAATAGATTGCAAGTGACAATTCGATATTACAAAAATGAAAAACGCAGCCGGCCCTCTATCAGAAATTTGACAGGGACGGCTGCGCTTTTTTTTTGAGGGTTGCGTTTTGGATACTATTCCTATCAAAAATTGTCAACGAGTCTGATGGAGGAAATCACGGTACCAATAGAAACTGTCTTTTTTATGACGGGTGTAGGGACCGTTCCCGGTATTGTCGGCATCCACGTAAACAACACCATATCGCTTTTCCATTTCGCAGCTGCCGGCGGAAACAATATCGATGATACCCCAAGCCATATATGCTCGGATATCGACCCCGTCTGACGCAGCTTGCTTGATAGCTTCGAAATGTCTGCTGAAATAGTCAATTCGATATTCATCATGGATCTGCCCTTCAGCAGTCAATTGATCGTGGGCACCGAAGCCATTTTCCGAAATAATTACTGGTTTATCATAACGATCGTAAACTTTATGAAGGGTAGTTTGTAATCCCGTTGGATCAATCTGCCAACCCCAATCGCTGGCTTTCAAGTAAGGATTTTTATGTGTAGCTACCAAGTTCCCGGCACGCTGCTGGCCTGCTTCTTCCGTAGCTGTAATACTGGAAGAGTAATAGGAAAAAGAAACAAAATCGCAGGTGTATTCCGCCAGCAATTCCAGATCCTCTGCTGTTTCCCCAAAGTCGACATGGTGTTCAATAAAAAATCGTTTCATGTAATACGGATAGTGGCCTTTTGACAAGACATCCATGCAAAACCACTGATTGATCTGTTCATCCAAAACCAGCTTCAGATTGTCTTCCGGTTTGGGTGTCAGCGGATAATAACAGAAGCAGGCAATCATACTGCCAAAACTACCTTTGACCTCTAACTGCCTTCCCAGTTGAATGGTTTTTGCGCTGGCGACAAACTGATGATGCAGAGAACGGAAAATTTGATTGTAGTCGTAACTGCCATCCTCATTTCGCAGAACTCCCAGACCGTTGAAGGGACTGAAGTAACCGGCATTGATCTCGTTGAAGGGCAGCCAATAATCGACCAGATCACCCCAATGCTCTAATATAGTACGGGCAAAACGTAAGTAATGGTCGATGGTCTCACGGTTTGTCCAGCCGCCATGATTCAAAACCAGTTCCAGCGGCAAAGCATAGTGATTCATGGTGACGAAAATTTTGATTCCTGCCTGCTGCAGGCGTCTGAGGATGTGATCGTAATACGCGATACCATCAGGGTCAGGCAGTTCTTCGGTTCCATTTGGAAAAAGCCGACTCCAGCTGATGGATAAGCGGTAGATATGCAGCCCCAATTCTTCCAATAAGTCTAAATCTTCATCCATGTGTTCAAATCCTTTTGAACCGTGACGAAACGGATAATTACCAACTGCGTCCGGTGACAGCGCAGATAAAACATCTTCTTTTGTCAGAAGGCGGGTTGCTGTTGTTGCAACACTGGTCCGAGGCAGATAGGGGCGGACATCTTGGGTATCCATTCCCTTTCCGGTCCCCCAGCCTTCATATTGACTGGCTGAAGTTGCGCCTCCCCATAAAATTTCCTGCATAAAGATTGACCTCTTTTCTCTTATTTATTTCGTTTTCGAGGATTTACCCAAGGCGTGTCTGAAAACTCCAATGGCAGATATTTTGGTTCTTTTCACCGAAAGCTGCGCCGTAAATGCTCGCTCATGCACCACATACGCTGCGCGTTACTCCTTGATTTCGGCAGACCCGCAAAAATCTGGATCCCCCGGCGTTTTCAGATACGCCCTCATCTGAGAATAACCGCAATGCTTCCGCAAGAATTTTAAACGAGTAAAGTTCGTCAGATCAACCGAGTATCCCCTTTCATTCAGCTTTATTATAAGGGTTCAGAAATAAAAAATCAATTTTATATTTTTTCTATTGAAATTTTGTTTCATCAAAGCTATAATAGCACTGTAAATGAAAGCGAACCCAAAAAGGGGCGCCTTCGTACAAATCAAACCGGTCAAATTTGTTATCGATAGGGCCGGTCCAACCAAGAGGAGGAAGAAACATGATTAAAAAGATAACGGATTTCGTGGAGCTGCATCTTGCAGGGCCTATGGAAAAACTTGGGAGACAACGTCACTTACGAGCGATCCGAGATGGGATCGTTGCTACTTTGCCATTGATTATTGTCAGTTCATTCTTTATGATCGTTGCATTCCCGCCAATCCCACAAGACTGGGGTTTGTATAAGTTTTTGTCGGCCAATGCTACGACAATCTTGTTGCCTTATCGCATGACCATGTACATCATGAGTCTGTATGCGGCCTTTGGTATCGGTCACAGCTTGGCCCGCTCTTATAAACTGGATGCACTTTCTGGTGGGATCTTAGCTACGATTGCCTTTTTGCTGACGTTTACTCCCGTAAATATCCCAGCAGAAGCAGCGGATGCCGCAGGTGTTTCAGGATTTGTTCTGCCGATGACTTACCTTGGCGGGGGTGGGATGTTTGTTTGTATCATTACTGCGATTTTAGCGGTAGAAATTTTCCGTTTAACAGACAAATCCAAGTTTAAAATCACAATGCCGGAACAGGTTCCACCGTCAGTTGCCCGTTCCTTTGAAGCACTGACACCAACAATCGTCGTAATCTTAGGCATGGCGACCATCACTTATTTCTTGAAATTTGACTGGCATACTTTTATTGCCAAACTGATTTCTCCAGTAGTTACTGCTGCTGATTCACTGCCTTCTGTCTTGTTGCTGGTATTCTTGATTACCTTCTTCTGGAGCTTCGGGATCCACGGTGTGTCCATTATCGGCTCGATTGCTCGTCCCTTGTGGTTGCAGTTATTAGAAGGCAACACTACCGCTTTGGCAGATGGCAAGGCATTACCAAACATTGCCGCTGAACCTTTCTTCCAATGGTTTATCTGGGTTGGAGGATCAGGTTGTACGATTGGTTTAGCAATTTTACTGGCGTTTTACTGTAAATCACAATATGCTTCTAAGCTGGGCAAGACTGCATTGGTTCCGTCAATCTTTAATATCAATGAACCTATCATCTTCGGTACACCGATTGTATTGAATCCGGTTTTGATTATTCCATTTATTGTGGCACCAATGATTTCAGCAACGATTGCTTGGTTCTGTACGCAAGCGGGCTTAGTCAATAAAGTAACGGTAACTGCACCTTGGACATTGCCTGGGCCGATTGGTGCATACCTGGCTTGTGGGGGTGACTGGCGAGCAGCTGTTCTGAATGTATTGCTGATCATCTTATCAGTCATCATTTACTTCCCATTTGTGGTAATGTATGACAAAGAGCAATTAGAAAAAGAAAAAGGCGAGATCCCGGCTTAAAAGGTGATCCGTAGCAGCCGGAGACAGCGAGTGCTGTTTTCCGGCTTTTTTTTAAAGAAAGAGGTATGTCATGGAACTATTGCTGAAATTCGCATTCGTATTTGCCGGTCTGGCAGTCATCTTGGCCGCCTATTTTGCTGTAGATAAATTCGCTAAAACCGTATTTGCTCGCTGGCATTGGCGGTGGGCACTGGTGGCGCTGTTGGTAATTTTTATTTCTTATGCAATCCCGGGGACGCCTTTTTGGGCACTTTGGCTTAGCTATGGACTGTGCCTGTTTTTTGGGGTGGTCTTTTTTGAACAAAATCGCCGTAAAAAGCAGCAGCGGGAACAAAGAACGACGCAGTCCACTAATGGAGGTTCCAAATGACGGCTTTTATTTTAAGTGGCGATTGCGGCGGGACCAAGTCTACTTTTGTTACTTTGGATGAGGAGACAGGTAGCCTTAGAAAAACGGTGACACTGGGACCAGCTAATGTAATTGCTGATCCTGTTGGGAGCATCGAAGTTATCAAGTCAGGGGTATTGAGGTTGCTGGCAGAAGAAAACCAGCCTTGTGCCGGTATCGTCCTGGGGATTGCCGGTCTGGCAACTGCGGGGATTCAAGAGGCACTAAGCCGAGAATTAGCGGTAGTTGATGGGCCGATTTACTTGATTGATGATGCCTTGTTAGCCTTGTATGGCAAACTGGCGGGAAAAGACGGTGTTCTCTTGATCGCAGGAACTGGTTCGATTGCCTACGCCCGCTATCAAGGAAGTTTTACTCGGGCAGGCGGCTTTGGACATCTTTTAGGGGATGAAGGCAGTGGTTATTGGATTGGAAAGCAGGTTTTTTTACAGGCTTGCAAAGCCGCCGATCAGCCGCAAAAATTCTTTGGGTTGGCAAATGAGCTGATGGTAAAAGAAAATAGCACAGATCCTTATGAGGTGATTCGTAAGTTTTATACCTTGAGTAAAGCAGAGATAGCTGCCTACGCTCCTCTTGCAGCAAATTCAACTACTGTAGAGGCAGAGGAGATTTTGCACCAAGCAGCAGCATACTTGGCGCAGCTGGTTTTAAATTTGCAAGAAAAGGCCGCCCTTCCAGAGGGATTACCACTGGTGCTTTCAGGCTCAGTATTAACAAAGAATCCGCTTGTAAGACAACGATTGTCAGAATTACTGGGTACGACTTTTAATATGTTGCCAGTCAAAGAAGAGGGTATCTTGCAAGGGGCATTTCATTATTTCAACGAACAGAAGCTGAAAAAAAACTAATTCTGGCAAAAAGAATTCAGAATAGTTCTTGTATAAAAGTCGACAAAATGGAAAGGAAGTCGCAGGATGGTATTGGCAGTAGGAATCATGAGTGGAACATCGCTAGACGGAATTGATACCGCGTTGGTAGAGATTGACGGCGTTTTGGAAAATATGACGGTAGCGTTGGTGGATTTTGCTACCATGGCTTATCCAGAGGGACTGTTACAAGAGATAAGACATGGCTTGGAGTCGCGGCAGTTGTCCATGCAGCAGGTTTCAAATCTGAATTTCCGCTTGGCTGAGGCCTATAGGGAAGCTGTTTGCCAACTCTGTCAGAAAAACGGATTAGTACCTGCTGACTTAGCTTATGTTGCTTCTCATGGACAAACGATGTTTCATCAACCAGTGACAGAAGGCGTGTATGGGCCCTCGACACTGCAGCTGGGGGATGCAGCGATATTGGCACAGGGGTTAGGTTGCCGGGTTGTCTCAAATTTTCGTGAAGCGGATTTGGCTGTTGGAGGACAAGGGGCACCTATCGTTCCCTTTGCCGACTTTTATTGTTACCGATCTGCGGATAAAGACCGTATCTTGCAAAATATCGGTGGTATCGGCAATTTGACTTGGATCAAAAAAGACGGGAAGCTGTCGGAATTAGTCGCTTTTGATACTGGTCCCGGCAATATGGTCATTAACGAGCTGACTCGTCATTTTTACAATGAAGCTTACGATCACAATGGCACCCATGCAGCTCGTGGTCAGGTGAAAGCATCGTTGGTAGAGGAGTGGTTGAAACTGCCCTATTTTAGCTTACCCTATCCTAAAACTACAGGTCGGGAGCTTTTCGGAAAGCTGTTTGTGGATCAAATTCTACAAGAAACAGTTGATATGTCTCCAGAGGATTTGATTGCGTCTGCTACGATGCTGACAGCACAATCAATCACGAAAGCTGCTGCTCAGTTAACACAAAATCCCTGTGAACTAATCGTGGCTGGCGGAGGTGCCTACAATCCAGTTATGATGGAGATGATCCGGCAAACAGCTTCGGAAAATATGACTGTGCTGACCCAAGAAGAGCTAGGATTTTCATCAGATGCCAAAGAAGCTGTGGCAATGGTCATCTTGGCCCAACATACCCTGCACCGATTGCCAAACAATGTTCCTAGTGCTACCGGTGCCACCAGAGAAGTAATTCTGGGACGCATCACAGAAGTTTAGCGACAGGGAGCGGCTGTACGAAAAAATACCAAACGCCGACTACCCACCCAGTATTCTCAGCTGAAAGAAGCAGAGAATGAGTAGCAAGTTTTCGTTTGGTATTTAGTAGTGCAGGATGGAAGCAGCCAACAAAATTTTTAAGTAATTAGAATGTCTGAGCCAATTCACGAGCATTGGCAGAAGCAGCAGACAGGATCATTTCCGCTTGTTCGGGATGATGATCGATGCCTTCGATGAACAGTTGATCCACTTCTTCAATGCCGACAAACTGCAACACTTGTTTGACATACTGAGAAGAAAAGTCTTTGCCGTTGAAGGTGCCACCGTTGGATTGGATGTGGAGGGCTTTTTTGCCCAATGCCATTCCTACAGAGCCATTTTCGGTGTAACGGAAGGTTTTTCCTGCTACACAGATGGTATCAAACCATGATTTCAGTCGGCTAGGGATATTCAAATTCCAGAGCGCATTGGTGATTACGACTTTATCGGCAGCTAAAAATTGTTGTGTCGCCTGATCAAAAGCAGCCAATTTTTCTTTTTGACTTTCTGACAAGGAATGAAAATCATCACCTTGACGTAGTTGCTGCCAAGCCAGCAAAATTTCACCGTCGATTTCAGGAACAGTCTTTTCGTAAAGATCGACGTAAGTTATCGTATCTTGGGGATTTGTCCGTTGATAATCTTCTAAGAATTCTTCAAAAATACGAACAGAACGGGAAGATTCACCGGTCATGGGATGGGCTTTGATTGCTAAGAGTTGGCTCATGTTCAGTCTCCTTTATGATTACATATGAATCTGGCAACCATCCTAAAATAACTACTTAAATATGACAAGATTTGTGCTTGTCTACTTTTTCACTTGTTAATGAAATATAAATTCATAAAATAGATTAATAAAAAGAAATTTCGTTGCAAAATAATTGTTTTTTTTGTATCATAAATAAGAAGCTGCTAAAAATCAGAAACCGTGATGAATGACAGGAGGTCCACGATGAAAGCAATCGACTTGGACAAATTAACCACTGAAAGACGTAACAGTGACACCTTTGATTTGGATCAAATGACTGTCGCTGAAGCATTGGAAAAAATGAATCGAGAAGACTATAAAGTAGCAGAAGCCGTAAAAAAACAGCTGCCTGCTATTCAGCCGGTGATTGAAGCCGCTGTTGCTGCTTTTGAAAAAGGGGGGCGTCTCATTTACATGGGGGCTGGAACCAGCGGACGGCTAGGTGTATTGGATGCCGCAGAATGTGTGCCAACATTTGGTGTTGATCCGGGATTAGTCGTTGGCTTGATTGCTGGTGGACAAAAAGCAATGACGGTTGCTGTTGAAGGGGCAGAAGATAATCCTGACTTAGGCAAGGCTGATCTGCAAAAGCTGGAGCTGACTTCAAAAGATCTGGTCATTGGAATCGCCGCTAGTGGACGAACGCCGTATGTCATCGGTGGTCTGGATTATGCTAGCCAAACCGGAGCAGCCACTGCATCAATCGCTTGCAATCCAGATGCTGAGATTTCACAGCACGCCACTTTTCCTGTGGAGGTAGATTGTGGGCCGGAATTTCTCACCGGATCGACGCGACTGAAGGCTGGCAGTGCACAAAAGATGATCCTGAACATGATCTCTACGATCGCTATGATTGGAATCGGAAAAGTATATAACAATTTGATGGTAGATGTGCGGCCGACTAATGAAAAACTAGTCGAGCGCAGCAAGCGAATCATCATGGAAGCTACTGATGCAGACTACAACACAGCGGCTGCTTATTTTGAAGCAGCTGATAAAAACGTCAAACTGGCTATCGTTATGCTTTTGACGGGAGTGCCAAAAGCAGAAGCAAAAAAACGTCTACAAGCAGCAAAAGGTTTTGTTCGCAAAGCGACAGAGAGCTAGATAGCGTTGGAAAAGCAATCAAGCAAGAAGCTATTTAAAAGAGCCGCGGCAACCGATTTTGGATTGTCGCGGCTCTTTTTTAGGTGGTTTTTTGTTGGGTGAATTTTACAAGTACATTTCTCGGTAGTCCTGCACGCTTTGGTAGGAGCGACGGATCCGTTCGGCATTTTTTTGATCTTTGCCGATGTAGATGTAAAACAGTAAATCAATGGCTAAAAGATGGGCGATGATTGAGTTGGTGGCAGCACTGCGCAAATCGGACTCTTTACCGCGGGATACTTGAAGGGAGACATCTCCCAATTTGCTGAGCGGATTGTGGCCCAAGCGAGTCAGAGTAATTACTGAGATGCCCAGTGTTTTTGCGGTCTCACCTAAATGCAAGATTTCAGGAGTAGCGCCAGTATTGGAAATCAACCATAACAAGGAGTTGTCACCAGCGTTTGCCAGCTGGGGCAAGAGGGCATTGTAGTCGTTTTCCACCGTCACAGGCTTTCCCAATCGGGTCCACTTCTGGCGGATATCGACAGCCACTAACTCGGAAGCACCGACACCGGCTACAAACAAGCGCTCTTTGCTGCGAATCAGCTGAATTGCCGCTAGTAATTCTTCTTCTTGCAGAATGTCAGCCGTTTCCTTAACGGTGACTTGGGCATTGCGGGAAAACAGTCGTTTCAGCTCATCGATAGAAGCTTCCGGGTCTAAATCGGCGTAGCCTTTACCGAGAGCGGGTTGTTGGTTGTCGACTGAAAGCTGCATTTTGAAGTCGGCCAGGCTTTGAAAACCAACCTTTTTAGCAAAACGAACAACGGTGGGCGCACTAATCTTAGCTGCTTGTCCCAACTGTTCAGCAGTCATTGAAGGAACTTTGTCTGCATGGGTTTTGATGTACTCAAACAGACTAGCTTCTGCCGTGGAAAGTTCACTTTGCATGCTTTCAATGCGACTCAAGACACTCATGGATGTTCTCCCTTTCAAAAACAAGAAATTTTTAATAAATCCGATCACTTTGCTGCCAATCCTTTGGGCAACAAGATCACCTACAGTATAACATATTCAAAGCTTTTTCCACCGCCGCTAAATGCCCTGATTCTATTGAAAAACACTTGCCTTTTCGGTAAGTTTCCGGTAAAGTATTAGCTGTGTGCAGAACACACCAACTGCTGCTTGGTTTGACGACTCACCAACGTGATACTCAGCTGCAGGGGACAAACAGAGAAAGAGGTGAAAAAAATGGCAATTTCAAAAGAACGCAAAAACGAAATCATCAAACAATTCGCACGTTCTGAAGGAGATACTGGTTCTCCGGAAGTTCAAATCGCTGTTTTGACTGAAGAGATCAACGAACTGAATGCGCATATCCGTGTTCACAAGAAAGATCACCACTCACAACGTGGTTTGATGAAGAAAGTCGGTCACCGTCGTAACTTGTTGGCATACTTGCGTAACAAAGACGTGGCTCGCTACCGCGAATTGATCCAAGCTTTGGGATTACGTCGTTAATTATGAGAAGAGCGGGGTTCACATCGAATCTCGCTCTTCTTTGTATGGTTTAACAGGCCAAAAACGGTAGGGTGAAGCCGTGAACGGCCACATCACAGCCTGTGACAGGCGGTGTATCCAACTACTAACCAAAGAAAAGCAGCCGATCCCCGAGCGCCTTAAGCAGTAGCGGGCTTTCGGTCGCAAACAAGCGGCTATCCTCTGCTGTTTTTCTTTGTTTAGTAGCGAAGGCCCGCTGGTCACAGAGAAACGGAGCATAAGATGACGAAACAAGTATTTGAAACGACCTGGGGCGGCCGCCCGCTGAAAGTTGAAATCGGCCAAATGGCAAAACAAGCCAATGGCGCAGTTTTGGTTCGTTACGGCGACACCGTCGTACTGAGTGCAGCAGTCGCCTCAAAAGAAGCCAAAGACTTTGACTTCTTTCCTTTGACAATCAACTATGAAGAAAAAATGTATGCTGTCGGTAAGATTCCTGGTGGCTTCATCAAACGAGAAGGCCGGCCATCCACAGATGCGACCTTGACCGCTCGTCTGATTGACCGTCCAATCCGGCCGATGTTTGCGGAAGGGTTCCGTAATGAAGTCCAAGTCACCAATATTGTGATGAGCGTGGAACAAGACTGCTCACCGGCAATGGCAGCGATGTTGGGGTCTTCATTGGCATTGTCGATTTCCGATATTCCATTTGACGGTCCAATCGCAGGGGTTGAAGTAGGGCGTGTCAATGGCGAATACGTCTTGAACCCGACTGTCGAACAAAGCGAACAAACAGATATCGATCTGACTGTAGCCGGAACCAAACACGCCATCAATATGGTGGAATCCGGTGCCAAAGAAGTTTCTGAAGATGATATGCTAGGCGCATTGCTCTTTGGTTTTGATGCGATCAAAGAACTGGTTGCCTTCCAAGAAGAAATCGTCGCTGCTGTCGGCAAACCGAAGATGGAAATCAAGTTGTTGCAAGTCGATGCAGACTTGAAAAAAGATGTCTATGACAATTATTACTCGGTTATGAAAACAGCTGTCATGACCGAAGAAAAACTCGCTCGTGAAGACGAGATCGAAAAGGTCAAAGAAATTGTCAAAGAAGTTTACGGCGAAAAATTTGCCGAAGATGAAAACAGCGATCAAATCGCTAAAGAGCTGAAACAAATTGCTGAAGATCTGGAAAAAGATGTGGTTCGGGAACTGATCACTATCGACAAAATCCGCCCTGATGGCCGTAAATTGGATGAAATTCGTCCGTTGGCTTCAGAAGTCGGTTTGTTGCCACGGGTGCATGGTTCCGGCTTGTTCACACGAGGACAAACACAGGCTTTGTCGGCTTGTACATTGGCGCCTTTGGGTGAACACCAGATCATCGACGGCTTGGGTGTGGAAGATTCCAAGCGTTTCATCCACCACTACAACTTCCCGCAATTTTCTGTCGGTTCTACCGGTCGTGCCGGCTCTCCCGGACGTCGTGAAATCGGGCATGGTGCCTTGGGTGAACGGGCGTTGTTCCAAGTCATCCCGGATGAAACCGAATTTCCTTACACTATTCGTCTGGTAGCTGAAGTCTTGGAATCAAACGGTTCTTCTTCCCAAGCGTCAATCTGTGCCGGCACGTTGGCATTGATGGATGCCGGTGTACCGATCAAAGCACCGGTTGCCGGGATTGCGATGGGCTTGGTTTCTGATGGCGAAAACTACACCATCTTGACCGATATCCAAGGTCTGGAAGATCACTTGGGCGATATGGACTTTAAAGTAGCCGGAACCCGCGATGGGATCACTGCTTTACAAATGGACATCAAGATTCAGGGGATAACTGAACAGATTTTGACCGAAGCTTTGGCACAGGCTAAAAAAGCTCGTTTTGAAATCTTGGAACAGCTGCAGTCGACCTTGGCAGAGCCTCGTAAAGAGTTGAGCCCTTACGCACCGAAGATTGAAATGATCCAAATCGATCCTGAAAAGATCAAAGTCGTAATCGGTAAAGGCGGCGAAACTATCAATGGAATTATTGATGAAACCGGCGTGAAGATCGACATCGATCAAGATGGTAAAGTTTCTATCGCTTCATCTGATGCTGAAGCAATCCAAAAAGCCATCAAGATTATCGAAGAGCTCACAAAAGAAATCAAAGTTGGCGAAGTTTACTTGGGTAAAGTTGTCCGGATTGAAAAATTTGGCGCTTTTGTCAACTTGACTAAAGGCAAAGACGGTCTGGTTCACATTTCTCAATTGGCCAACGAACGGGTCAATAAAGTCGAAGATGTTGTGAAATTAGGCGATGAAGTCTTGGTGAAGGTTACCGAAATCGATCGTCAAGGTCGCATCAACTTGTCTCGCAAAGTCTTGTTGAAAGATGATCAACAAGAAACACCGAAAGCGTAAATACGCCTGTGATTCGCCGGTTGCATTGGGCAGCCGGCGGATTTTTTTTTGCTCTTTGCCGGCGCTTTGTTGAATCCAACTGTAGGTGTCACCTACGACATCGAAGTGAGAGAATTCTGCTTCCTTCGATGTTTTTAACGTGTGTTCGCTTAAAACCAGTAATCAAGAAGAGACGCAGACGGATATCTGAGAAGCTCCTGAAACCGTAAGCGATGTACTTTAGTAGCTTGATAGATGTGTTTAGTTTCCCCTAATCCCCCTTTGTTTTCAGGCAGCAAATTTTTTTGGGAAAACATGAACTGTGAAATAGTGTACATTTTCTGTGAGGTGAAGGGAATGTATGAACTGCTTTTGGAGAAGGAAGAAAAATTGTTTTTCGGATTGTACCAGCAGTTGAAGCGGCAGAATTACAGTGGCATCGATGAGCTGTGCAGTCGGTTGGGAGTGACCGCTCCCACGCTTTTGCAGGCGGTCCACAGCTTCCAGATCAAGGGGTATCATCTTAAGTTGGGGATGGATATCATCAAAGATGGCAGCCGCCTATATCTGCTTACCAACGGCGAATTCAGTGAACGACGTCTGTTCACTTGTTTGTTGGATCGCAGTATCGGCTTGGAGCTTTTATTGGAGTTGTGGCGCAATCCCAGCTACAGTACATCCGATTTGGCGAAAAAGACCTACCACAGCTGCCAGACTGTTCGCCGGCGTCTGCGTAATTTGGAAGGATTACTGGCTTGTTACAATTTACGGATCGTTCTCGAAAAACGGCCGATGCTGCGGGGATCGGAAGCCCAGATTCGGTTTTTCTACCTTCATCTGCACATTTTGCTGGAAGAAGCACTTTATCAAAACGATGTAAACGAGGTCTGGGAGCAGGTGGTCTCTTTGTCGGAAGAGCGGCTCAAACGACGACTGACAGTCAAGAAAGCCTGGTTTGACCGGTTGTATGTCGCAAAGGCAGTAGGACTGCCGGATTATCGGTTCAATGAACGGGGCTATCGGTTCTTATGGAAACAGTTGCTGGGGTTGGAGCCTCTTTGGCTGGGAGGACCCTTTCAGGAGGTAGTCAAACGGTATTTTGAATTTGACTGCAAGCTGGCTGATAAGCAAGAAGAGATCTGTGGCGATCTTTATCGACTGCATCTGATGGCCCATTTGTTTTATGGAGATCTGACGGTTTCTTTTGCTCATGAGAAGGTCTTGGATACGCCGGCGAATCGGTTGGAGCGTCTGTTTCGTGAAAAGCTTCCGGATTATGCTCAGCTGTTGAACCGCCACCCGGAGCTGCCGTTGTGTTACGAGATAATCTTGCGACGCCACCGGTTGGATGCCGAAGAACTGGCGCTGACCATCAGTGTCTGATAGTGGGGGAGTTGAAAGCACGATAGCTTGAGGAGGCACTAAAATCAGGGCGTAAACCGCAGCTTAGCTTGTGTATTTACAGTTCAGACGGTGGGGAAAAGGGTCAAGAAGAGCTGCCGTCGGTGTTTTCAGCTATATCCGATAAAAATCAGCCAAGCTGTGTGATCCTGCACGGCTTTTTATTTTGTGCAGGAGAAGAAAATAACTACGGGTTCTTCAAGACTTTTTTCGGCAGGTAAGGTAGAATAATAAGTATAACAAGTGACAGTCTAAATGTAACCGATACCAAAGGAGGGAGTGCCATGGGGCTATTCCAACGGCTGTTCGGTAAAAAAAACACGACACCGGAATTGGCCGAACTACCGAGAGCGCAGGCGGTGACCATAAAAGAGCCGCTTGAAGATGAGCTGGCGGGTTGGGCAGAGGTGCCGTTTTACGTGGATGCGGATGTTCCGGAAAAAGAATTGGTGACAGTGATCGCCACGGCAATCGCTGCCGGTGATCGACCGGAGAGCGAATTTCGGGTGAACAAGATCCAAGTGAAAAATCCGGAAGCACAGCTGGTAAGCCTGATCGCCACAGCGATTGCTGCCGGTGACCGACCGGAAGCAGAACTGACAGTGAAGAAAATATATAAGAGAACATAGATGGGAGAGACAGGTATGTTACGAAAATTTAAGATCAAGATTGATGGAAAAGAATATTTGGTAGAAATGGAAGAGGTCGGCGGTGTACCGCAACCGGCAGCTGCCGTCCCGACTCCTGCTGCACCAACACCTGCCGCTGCACCACCGACTCCGACGCCTGAACCAGCCCCTGAAGTTCCGACACCGGCTGCGGCAGCCGGTGGGACTGCGGATGCTATGGGGGCACCAATGCCCGGCACAATGCTGAAGATTTTGGTGAAGGTTGGCGATACGGTGAAAGAGAATCAACCGGTGATGATCTTGGAAGCTATGAAGATGGAAAATGAGATCGTGGCCCCCCATGACGGTACGGTGACCGGCATCCATGTCAATCAAGGGGATATGGTCAATCCGGGACAGCCGTTGATCACCATCTCATAGAAAAGGGGCGCTGGATATGACAAAGACGATACGATTTATGGAGACGGTCTTGCGCGACGGCCAGCAGAGCCAGATTGCTACCCGCATGCCCACCAGCGATATGCTGCCGATTTTAAAAACGATGGACGAGGCAGGCTTTTACGCACTGGAGATGTGGGGCGGGGCCACTTTTGATTCCTGCCTGCGCTTTTTGAATGAAGACCCGTGGGAACGGCTGCGCCAGATTCGTTCAGAGATCAAGAATGCCAAGTTGCAGATGCTGCTGCGGGGCCAGAACTTATTGGGTTATAAAAATTATGCTGATGATGTGGTGCGGGAGTTTGTTATCAAATCTGTCGAAAACGGCATCGACGTGGTCCGGGTCTTCGATGCTTTGAACGATACCCGTAATTTGCGGACTTCGATTGAGGCTTGTAAGGAAGCCGGGGGACACTGCCAGACGGCTATCTGCTATACCACCAGCGAGTTTCATACGGTGGATTATTTTGTCAAGCTGACCAGAGAGATGGCCGTTTTGGGAGCTGATTCCATCTGTATCAAAGACATGGCAGGGGTGCTGACCCCGGGAACCGGTTTCGAGTTGGTGAGCCGGATCAAGGATGCCGTTGATCTGCCACTGCAGGTCCATACACATGCTACGGCCGGGATCAGTGAGATGACTTATCTGAAATGTGCCGAAGCCGGCGCCGACATCATTGATACCTGTATTTCTTCATTCTCCGGTGGGACCAGCCAGCCGGCAACAGAGTCTGTCTCGATTGCGTTGGAGGGGATGGGCTTTACTACCGGATTGAAGCAGGACAAGCTGGAGGTGATCGCGGATCATTTCAATCCGGTGCGGGATCGTTTCCGCAAAGAGGGTCTGTTGAACCCGAAAGTCAAAGATACAGAACCGAAATCGCTGGTTTATCAGGTGCCCGGCGGGATGCTGTCCAACCTTTTGAATCAGCTGACAGAACAAGGTAATGCTGACAAATATGAACAGGTTTTGAAAGAAGTGCCAAAAGTTCGGGCTGATCTGGGCTATCCACCGTTAGTGACGCCACTATCGCAAATGGTAGGTACACAGGCATTGATGAATGTATTGTCCGGCGAGCGCTACAAACTGGTACCAAAAGAGATCAAAGACTACGTG
Organism: Enterococcaceae bacterium OF42-14pH9A; assembly: GCA_027692465.1. GTDB lineage: Bacteria > Bacillota > Bacilli > Lactobacillales > Enterococcaceae > Enterococcus_C. The sequence continues at coordinate 1,266,921 of JAQEYU010000001.1, forward strand.
AAAGGTTTGTACGGCAAGCCACCGGTAGCCATTGCGCCGGAAATGGTCAAAAAGATTATCGGGGATGAACCGGTCCAAACCGTACGGCCAGCCGATCTGCTGCCACCGGAAATGCCGGGCTTTGAAGCGGCAATTAAAAAATATGCCCGCTCTACTGAAGATGTCTTGAGCTACGCGGTATTCCCGCAACAGGCCAAAGACTTTCTCGGTCGTCGGGAAGATCCTTTTTATGATGTGCCGGTGCAACAGGTCAACGTCCATTTAGAAGTCTGAAAGTCAAAAAGCCCCCCGCGAGCATAAACTTGCGGGGGGCTTTTTGGCTAGTTCAACAAATCAATTGGTTTCACTTGGCAGCAGAATTGTTTGGCGGCTACCATCATCGTAAGCGTAAACTTCTTTGGGAAGATCAGCCGAGTAAGGGAATGGCAAATCAATAGCCATTTCTACTTCACTGTCTTCTTGAGAAAAATGCATCGTGACCTGACCGTTGTTGTTAATCAAATCAAATGTAATCAAATTATTCAATGGGATAACACCTTTTAGATCCAGATCAATAATCACCCAGATGCTGTCGATGAGTTCACCAGGCATACTGGAGACGATGCCCACGGAGGCATAACGGCTACGGTGACTGTCAAATACTTCGTACATAAAAAAAACCTCCCGGATATGATGGAGAGCGAAGCGCGGCACAGGGCCCTTCCCGCTCTTGCAACATCTTTAAATTCACACTTATTAAAAGAAAGCAGGGTTTCTACTAGTATGATACTTGAAACCCGCTAAAATGGGAAAGAAATTGTCTTGTTGGTTAAAAATGTACAAAGTCGTTGCGAGCCAAAACTTTATCGGCACCGAGTTTAGGGGGACAGATATGCCCTAGCCTTCCGATAGATGTTTACGACAATACAGATAAAAGAGCAAACCAACCACTGCTCCTGATAGCTGAAGGAGCGCCATTCCATCAAAACGCTGGTCCACGATCAGACGATAAGCTAATAACAACAAAAAGGCTATTACTAAAACCAAACTGATGCTGATCCAAATATTCCAAAACTTTTTCATGAAAGCTCCTCCTCAAGGTAAGAAACGACGCCTGCGACCAACTCTTCTTTAGTTAATTGTAACCTGTCAGTTGATAGCTGCAAAGTGATAAATAGCGTTATGGTTGAAATCTGCCACACCTCACCGACGACAGGGGGATAGGGGATTCTGGATAGCGGGGGATTTCTCTTGGAAGAATGAGCGAATTGTTGAAAGGTAAACCTAGCCGGCCAGCCTGTGATTTTTCTTGAAAAAGTGTTTTCGTTAAAAAAGTCCTGCGCCGAAAAGGGTTCGACGCAGGACTGCTTGTTGATTTGATTGGTTATAGGAAAATTATTCAGCTTCTTTTTCGCCGATAACTTCCGGTTGGGCAACTTCGCCGGCTTCATCTTCAGCCGGTTCTTCGGCTTGCGGTTCCATGATAGCAACGATTTGTTCTTCGCCATCGGTCACGATTGTATAATCATCGACTTTTGGCAGATCAGCTACTGTCAGGGAGTCGCCGATTTCCAAATTGGTAATATCGACTTCCACGCGTTCAGGCAGTTTGTCCGGAGTGGCGGATACTACGACGCTGTACAAGTTTTGGGCAACGACACCGCCGGATTTGGCACCGACAGCTTCGCCGACCAACAGAACTTCGGCTTCTACTTCGGTTTCTTCTGTCATGTTCACCGATAAAAATTCCACGTGAGTCAATACCCGGGTGAAGGTATCGGCTTGGGTTTGTTTGATGAGTGTGTTGACTTTTTTGCCGTCAACATTCATAGTAATTACGGTATTGGCACCATGTTCCCGCAAGATTTTTTCCAAGTCGGCAGCGACAACTGTTACCGGGGTACTTTCCACTTGGTAACCATTGATGATTGCAGGGACTTTTCCTTCATGACGCAATTGATTGCGCAAAGAACGGGGGCGTACGGGTCTCTTTTCAACTGTTAATGATACTGACATAACTAAATTCCTCCTAAATTTGTTTGCCGCAGGGGCATTCATTTTTAAAAGCAAATCGCGTTACTCTGCACATCTCAGTGGTGCGCACAAAACGTACGCAAAAAAGGTAGTTGAGGACACAACTACCCAGCTTAAAGTCAAGTTCAACTTCGCCACCAGGCATAACACTGTGTGAGCAAGATGTATTTACTTTACTATTTAACCTTAGGACGATTTTCCGATTAAGTCAAGGAAAGTGCTGTCGGGGCTTTTCAAGAATCGAGAATATAAGGGCTTTTTTTCGGTGGGTAAAAGGCTCGCTGGTAAGGCAATACCGGGCCGGAACCCGGATTGGGAAGAGGGCTAAATATGCGTTTGGATAAATTGATCGAAGAAAAACTGCATACCGACCGAAAAACACTGAAACGGCTTTTTTTGACCGGACAGGTAATTGTCGACGGGAAACGGGAGCTGCGGGAGAACCGTAATGTGGATTCCCAGCTCCACGAGATTCTCGTTGCCGGCCGTGTCTTGACGACAAATGATGTCTATTATCTGCTGAACAAACCGGCGGGAGTAGTGACTGCCAATCGTGACGGGGAGCACCGGACAGTGGTAGAGCTTTTGGACCCTGTCGATCGGGTGCCGGGAATTTATGCCGTCGGGCGGCTGGATCGTGATACTGAAGGTTTGCTGTTGTTGACGACTAATGGACAGCTGGGTTACGATCTGCTCCACCCTACCCGAAAGGTAGCCAAAACCTACGAGGCAGTCGTGAATGCGGAAGTGACCGAAGCAGATGTGACTGCTTTCGCACAGGGAATTGTCTTCGACGGCGGAGAAATCTGCAAGCCTGCGGAACTGAAATTGCTGTGTTATGATGACCGAGAGGGTTTCAGCTCTGTCCGTCTGACCATCACCGAGGGCAAGTTCCACCAGGTGAAGAAAATGTTTTTAGCCTGTGGAAAGAAAGTTGTATTTTTGAAGCGCACGACGATGGGACCGCTGGAGCTGCCGGATGATCTGGCAGTCGGCAGCTATCGCCGACTGCTCGATGCTGAGCTTGAACAGCTGAGACCGTATTTCAGATAAAAGAAAAGAGTGAAGCCATGAATTATCGTAATTTGCTGTTTGATGTGGATGATACGCTTTTGGATTTCAAGGCAGCAGAAGATCAGGCGTTGAAGCAGCTTTTCGCAGATACCGGTGTCAGCTGGTCCCAGGATCTGAAGGAACGTTATCAGGCTGTGAATCATCAGCTGTGGCAGGAATTCGAACAAGGACAGCTTTCCCGAGACGAGGTGACCGGTGGGCGGTTTGGCCGTTTTTTTGCTACCCTTGACCGAAAAGTCGACAGTCAGGCGCTGGATCGTCAGTATCGCCACTACCTGTCGCAGGGCAGTCAGCTGTTGGAAAACAGTAAAGAAATCGTAGTCGACTTATCTGGTAAAGCCGACTTGTATGTGGTGACCAACGGCGTTTCCGAGACGCAATACAGCCGCTTGCAGGCAGCTGGACTCCTGCCTTATTTCAAAGGAATCTTTGTTTCTGAAGATACCGGGTATCAGAAGCCGATGAAGGAGTATTTCGATTTTGTCTTCAAACGGATCCCGGATTTTGAGCAGCAGCAGACAGTGATTATCGGGGATTCATTGACTTCGGATATCAAAGGCGGTCAGGCTGCCGGTATCGATACCGTGTGGCTGAATCCAAAGGCCCAACCGCTGCTGCCGCAGATTCGGCCGACCTATGAGATTCGACATCTGGAAGAGCTTTATCAAATCTTATCCTGAAAACGGTAGGGAAAGTGCGTATTCGCGGCGTTTTCTTGTAAAAGATCTCTTTCTTTCATGGAAAAACATAGCTTTTTTTCAACTTTTTATTATAATGTTACGTAGCCTATAATCAAAAAGGAGAACCCACATGCCAGAAACCAAACCCATCCTGATCGGTGTCACCGGCGGCTCCGGAAGCGGTAAGACCAGTGTCAGCCGTGCGATTTTCAACAATTTTCCCGATCATTCCATTATGATGCTGGAACAGGATTCTTATTACAAGGACCAGTCGGAGCTCAGTTTCGAAGAACGTCTGAACACCAATTACGACCATCCTTTTGCCTTCGACACGGATTTGTTGATTGCGCACATCGAAAAATTGATGAATTACGAAGCCATCGAAAAACCGGTCTACGATTACGTGGCTCACACGCGCTCGACAGCGACGATCCTGCAAGAGCCTAAAGAGGTCATCATTTTGGAAGGTATTTTGATTTTGGAAGATGAGCGGCTGCGGGACCTGATGGATATCAAGATCTATGTGGACACCGATGATGACATCCGCATCATCCGCCGTATCAAGCGGGATATGGAGGAGCGGGGGCGGACGCTGGATTCGGTTATCGACCAGTATCTGTCAGTGGTCAAACCCATGTACCACCAATTCATCGAACCCACCAAGCGTTATGCCGACATCATCGTACCGGAAGGCGGCGAAAACCATGTAGCCATTGATCTAATCGCTACAAAAGTCGGGACATTTTTGAATCATGATTAAAAATACGGCGGAGGCTGCATTGACTGCAGCCTTCGCCGTATTTTTTTATGATCGTACGAAACTTTTTCGAAGAATCAATTCGGAGCCCAGTAAAACAGTCTTGGTGATCTTGCGCGGATAGGTCAGCTGATCGGCCAGCAACTCGATTGCCGTTTTAGCCATCTCCTCCACGTCGATCCGATAGGTCGTCAAAGGAGGAGAGACAAACTGAGCAATCTCATTGTCATTAATGGATATGATGGCCAATTCTGCCGGTAATTTTATGCCCAATTCGTTGAAAGCCTGCAAAGCACCGATAGCCAAGGTATCTGAGGCGATGAAACAAGCTTCCGGGAGGCGGTCTTTCAGTTTTGAAACCATGTCACTGGCCAACTGATAACCTTCATCGATGCTGAAAAGTCCCTCGGAAAAGATATAGTCCTCCTGCAGCAGATCTTTAGAAGACAAATAATCACGAAAGACCCGCTCTCGGCTGTCCATCTCCTCCCGTCCGGTTTGTGGGTCGTGATAGCTCCCTCCGATAAATCCGATTTTTGTGAAACCGGCATGGATGAATTCATCAATTGCGTCTCGTGTCATCGAATCGGTATCGGGCTTGACTGTGTCGAAATATTTCGGACAGGGATTGATCTCCAGAAGGACACCCTTTAAACCGCGTTCTTTCAGTAAACTTAAATCTTCGCGGCTTAAATCACCAACCCCGATAAAACCGGATATATCCTCAGGCAGCAGCGCCAATTTCGCTTTTTCAGTAATGAACTGCATCTCCATGTTGGCCAGTTTGCCAAACTTGATCAAGGCGTTTTGAACTTGTGTAAAATACATATCCTGAATCACTTGGGCGCGGTTGAGGAAAAAGGGGATGGCAATCTTATATAAAGTCGTTTTTATTTTTGACCGATCATAACCTAAGCTTAATGCTGTCGTAATGATAGTTTGTTTGGTTTCTGCTGTGATGGAAAGACTTTCGTCCCCTTTAAAAAGTCTTGAAATCGTTGCTTGCGAATAACCGGAGGCCGCTGAGATATCTTTGATAGTTACCATGATGTTCCCTCGCTTTCGGATTCATCTTACCGCAAGTAAAGAATAAAGTAAATTTATTTACTGGGTTATTGTAAAAAATATCAATAAATATACTGGTTATGCTATTTTTCCGTTCGAAATTCGATTTTTACAGCATAAATAAAATAAAACTATTTACAAAATCAGTAAATTAATTTATTATAAGTTCGTAGACAGCGTTTCCAAATAAAAGGAGTGGACAACATGAAAAAAGGTTATTTGGGCTTTTTAGCAGCAGGAACGGCATTGATTCTTCTGAGCGGGTGCGGGCCAAAAGGAAATTCGGATTCGGGAGCTTCGGGGACTGCAGGAAAAGAAGAAGGAACAATCGAATTGCTCGTTTGGGAAGACCAGGCGAAGTCTGATGGGATCAAGGATGCAATTGCAGCTTTTGAAAAGGAAAACGATGTGACAATCAAACTGGTAGAGAAAGCTTATGCCGGTCAGATCGAAGACTTGCGCTTGGATGGTCCGGCCGGCACCGGTGCCGATGTCATCACGATTCCCGGCGATCAAATCGGGACAGCCGTGACAGAAGGTCTGCTGAAGGAACTGGACGTCGCTGATGCAACGAAAAAACTCTATACGGAAGCAGCGATGGCTTCACAAACAGTTGACGGTAAAATATACGGTCTTCCCAAAGCTGTAGAGACTCAGGTTTTGTTTTACAACAAAGAGCTGGTTTCCGAGGACCAATTACCAAAAACACTTGATGAATGGTACGACTACTCGAAAAACATCACCGATAACGAGAAAGATAAATATGGTTTAGTGGCCACGTTCGATCAGATTTATTATGCACAAGGGATTATGAGCGGTTATGGCGGATATATTTTCGGTCAGGATGCCGACGGAAATTATAATCCGGATGACATTGGGCTGGATAATGCGGGAGCTATTGAAGGTGCCGAAGTGATCAAAACTTTCTATGATAATAAAGTGCTGCCTTCAGGGATCATCGGTGAACAGGGAACCAATGTATTGGATTCGTTGTTTACAGAAGGGAAGGCTGCAGCTGTGATTTCCGGACCGTGGAATTTGGCACCGTACAAAGAAGCCGGGATCGATTACGGTGTCAAAGAATTGCCGCTGTTGTCTAACGGTGAACATATGGGTTCTTTTATCGGTGTGAAAAGCTACAATGTCTCCAGCTACTCCAAGCATCCGGAAATGGCTGAGAAATTTGTCGAATTTATTACAAATGAAGAAAACTCCAAAGCTCGTTACGAAAAAACACAAGAAGTGCCGGCAGTAGCTGCGTTGGCTGATGATCCTGCAGTTCAGGAAAGTGAAGGTGCAGCGGCAATCGCAGCACAATCACAATATGCGGAATTGACTCCGGGAATCACTGCAATGAACTCGGTTTGGGAACCGGTGGATGCAGCACTTCAAACGATTGCGACCGCTAAGGCAGAGTCAAGTGCAGCCCTTCCGGAAGCAGTCAAGCAGATCAAATCTGCTATTGCAGCAAATAAATAAGAATGCAGAGACTGGACCCAGTGGGATGACTCACTAAGAATAGCAAGGCAGAAATGTCGCGATCTGTTCAAGCGGGTCCCGTCTTCTTTTTCAGAACAGGGGAGATAGTTATGGAAATGAACATCATTCAAGATCCGTCTCGCAAGAAAAAGGCGGCTGCCCTCTCCTTGATTCCCGGTTTGGGACAGCTTTATAACAAGCAGTACATCAAAGGTGCCTTGTTTCTGTTTTTCTTCGGGGCTTATCTGCTTGTATTTAAAGATCTTTTCAATATGGGGCTTTGGGGCATTGTAACGCTGGGGACTGAGGTGCCTCGTGACAACTCGATTTTTCTGCTGGCGGAGGGGCTGGTGGCATTGATCGTTTTGAGTTTTGGACTGTTGTTTTATGTATTGAATATCCGGGATGCTTATAAAACCGGTGAAAAAATCGGTATGGGCCAGCAACCGGCCACGATTCGCGAATCCTATCAAGCGCTGTTGGCGGAAGGATACCCGTACCTGATCAGCAGCCCGGCCTTCTTTCTATTGATTTTTTCGGTCGTTTTTCCGATTCTGTTCAGTATAGCGCTGGCTTTCACCAACTACGACCTCTACCATTCGGCACCTGCCAATTTGGCAGATTGGGTCGGTTTTGAAACTTTTGCCAAAATTTTCACAGTGGATATTTGGCGCAGTACTTTCTTTGGTGTGATGGGGTGGACTATTGTTTGGACACTGGTGGCATCGACCTTGCAAGTCGGGATCGGGGTCTTTTTAGCGATTGTGGTTCATCAAAAAGAAGTGCGTTTCAAAAAATTCTTTCGAACGATTCTGGTTTTGCCGTGGGCGGTGCCGGGCTTTGTTACAATCCTGGTTTTTGCCGGACTGTTCAATGACAGTTTTGGAGCAGTCAATAATGTGATTCTGGACTTTTTCAATATTTCGCCGATCCCTTGGTTGAACGATGCCAACTGGACCAGGTTGGCGCTTTTGATCATCCAAGGCTGGTTGGGTTTCCCGTACATTTTTATCGTGACTACCGGGACGCTGCAGTCGATTCCGGATGATTTGTATGAAGCTGCTACGATCGACGGTGCGTCAGCATTCCAGAAATTTAAAAATATTACACTGCCTTTGGTATTGTATGCAATGGCGCCAATCATCATTACTCAATACACATTCAATTTCAATAATTTCAACATCATTTACCTGTTCAATGCCGGCGGTCCGGCAGTTCCAGGTTCGACAGCCGGTGGGACTGATATTTTAGTTTCCTGGATTTACAAATTAACGATGCAAAACAGCCAGTATGCCTTGGCTGCTGCACTGACCATATTGCTGTCAATCTTCGTGATAGCTGTGGCGTTATGGCAGTTCCGCCGAACCAATTCATTCAAGGAGGAGGTATAAATCATGGAGGCACATGTTTCAAGTATCAAGCGTCAGCGGATTATCCGAATGACGTGCACCTACCTCCTGCTCCTGGTGATGGTGGTAGTCATTGTTTATCCATTGTTATGGGCAATTGGAGCCAGCTTCAATCCCGGCAACAGTCTTGTGTCCACCAGTCTGATTCCGGAACATCCGACAACCGCTCATTACGAAAGACTTTTTGCCGGTGAAGGGTCCCTGCTGTATGGTCAGTGGTATCTAAACTCGTTAAAAATCAGTTTTTTCACTATGATCTTGTCGTTGATCAGTGTCTCATTTACAGCCTATTCTTTCTCTCGTTTTCGCTTCACCGGTCGCAAAAACGGCTTGATGCTGTTTTTACTGCTGCAGATGATCCCTCAGTTTTCAGCATTGATCGCAATTTTTGTTTTGGCGCAAATGTTGGGGATGATCAACAGTCATTGGTTGCTGATCTTGATTTATGTCGGTGGCCAGATTCCTATGAATACGTATTTGCTGAAGGGATATTTTGATTCTATTCCACTGGATCTGGATGAGAGTGCCAAGTTGGACGGTGCGGGAAATACACGGATTTTTCTACAGATTTTGTTGCCTTTATCTCGTCCGATGCTGGCGGTTGTAGCGATGAATGGGTTTACCGGCCCGTTGGGAGATTTTGCATTGTCTTCAGTGCTGCTGCGTAATCCGGAATATTATACGTTGCCGATCGGGCTGTATAAGCTGGTGACAGATAAGATGGGTGCCAGTTATACAACCTTTGCTGCCGGAGCAATCTTGATCAGTATTCCTATTGCACTGGTATTTTTATTACTGCAAAAACATTTCGTGTCAGGCTTGACGGCCGGCGGAACGAAAGGATAGTTGTTCCATGAATAATTACGATAAAGAGGTTCGCCTGCTCCATGGCGGGGATTACAATCCTGATCAATGGTTGGACTATCCTGAGATTTTAGCCAAGGATCTGGAAATGATGAAAGAAGCCCATATCAATACAGTATCTCTCGGCATCTTCGCATGGAGTGCGTTGGAGCCGCAGGAAGAGGAATTTCATTTCGAGTGGTTGGACAAAATCATGGATGATATTTACGCTATGGGGGGAAATGTGATCTTGGCCACTCCCAGCGGGGCCCGACCGGCTTGGTTGTCGCAGAAGTATCCCGAAGTTTTGCGCACGAATGCCAAACGGGAAAAAATGCTGCACGGAGGTCGTCACAATCACTGTTTTTCTTCACCCATCTATCGCGAAAAAACGGCTATCATTAATCGTAAGTTGGCTGAGCGGTACAGCAATCATCCGGCTTTATTGATGTGGCATATTTCCAACGAATACGGCGGGGATTGTCACTGTGAATATTGCCAAGAAAATTTTCGTTGTTGGCTGCAGGCAAAATACGGAACACTTGAAGAGTTGAATAAGGCTTGGTGGGGACCATTTTGGAGTCATACAATTACCGACTGGGCACAAGTAGAGTCCCCGTCACCGTTGGGAGAATCAGCAGTTCACGGCTTGAATCTGGATTGGAAGCGATTTGTGACGGACCAAACGATTGACTTTTTCGAGCATGAAATCAAAGATATTCGAAAATTGACGCCGCAGATTCCGGTAACTACAAACTTTATGGCCGATACGATGGATCTGATCCCGTTTTACAGTCTCGATTACGAGAAATTTGCCAGACATGTAGATATTTTGAGTTGGGATTGCTATCCTGCCTGGCATAATGATTGGGAGACGACGGCTGATCTTGCTTGCAAAGTCGGCTTTATCGATGATTTGTACCGGAGCTTAAAGGGCAAACCTTTTTTGTTGATGGAGTCTACTCCGAGCGGCGTCAACTGGCACCCGGTGAATAAAGCTAAGCGACCGGGGATGCATGTGCTGAGTTCCTTGCAGCACATTGCTCACGGATCTGACAGCAATCTTTATTTTCAATGGCGTAAATCCCGAGGTTCTTCGGAAAAATTCCACGGCGCGGTGGTGGATCATGATAATTCTACTGATAATCGGGTTTTTCGAGAAGTAGCGAATGTTGGTCGTCTGATGGAAAAGATCAAAGCAGTCAAAGGAAAAGGCAAAAAATCACGGGTTGCGATTTTGTACGATTGGGACAACAATTGGGCGTTGGATGATGCACAGGGATTTTCTCAAGCCACCAAGCGCTATCCCCAGACCTGTCAGTCCCATTATCGTTATTTTTGGGAGCGGGATATTTCGGTAGACATCGTGACACCAAATTACGATCTGAATGACTATGACCTGGTGATTGCTCCGATGCTGTACCTTGTCACGGAGCAAAATATGACGCGGCTCGCTGAGTATGTAGCGGCCGGTGGTCGGTTGGTGAGCACCTATATTACTGGTGTAGTCAATGAATCGGATTTGACTTATATCAATGGTTGGCCGGAAACCCTCCAACGGCTGTTTGGCATTGAAGTCAAAGAGACGGATACCTATTATCCGAAAGACCGAAATGGACTTGTGATGGGTGATCAGCAGTTTGCAGTGAAAGATTATGCAGCCTTGTTGAAGCCGGTGGATGCTGAAGTGATGGCTCACTACACGGATGATTTTTATGCAGGAGAAGCAGCAGTTACCTTGAATTCTTATGGTAAAGGGACAGCCTACTTCATAGGCGGGAGAACCGAAAGTGATTTTTTGACAGCTTTTTATGATGATGTTTCAACTGAACTGTCATTGGAAAATCCATTGGTGATTTCAGGCGATCCGGAAGTATCAGTGCAGTCGCGGGAGAATGAAAAAGGCCGTATGACCTTTGTGATGAATTTCTCTGAAACGGTTAAGTACATCGAATTGGCCGGTGAGCACTACGATTTGGTATCTGGTACTGCTGTAACGGGTCAGTTGGAACTGGAACCATATCAAGTTATTGTATTTGAGAACTGAGAAAGGTTGCTATTCTGCAGAGATTGCGGCCATTTAATTACTGCTCAGAGGTGTAACGACTTTTTTAGTTGTTACGCCTTTTTTTTACTTTTTTTATGAAAAGGACAGCGCAGTTTTCGAGTGGACCTGAGAAACCGCAACAGCGGGAGACGATTTGCTCTATGCGCCTGTGTGCAGATGAACCGCTAAGCGTGCTTTACATTTTGATTGGAGCAGATTCTCGAAACGCCGGAGCATACCGGGATTTCAGCTGTTGCAATAGTCTCGAAAGTTATTTTCAAAGCAGAGATAATACATTCTTTATTGATAGTATATACTGAATAGTATATACTGAACTCAAATGACCGAATAAGGAAGGTATCTATGGATAAGGGTGTAGGACGCAAGTTGTTGGTAGCGCTGGCGTACAGTGTGATTTCGTCGATCGGCTTGAATATGTTCTGGCTGCCGGGGAATATCTACGCAAACGGGATCACCGGATTATCGCAGCTTCTGGTGCAGGTATTGGGTGATCAGCTGGGGATCAGCTTGACGATTCCGGCATTGGTGCTGCTGTTTAATCTGCCACTGCTGGCGATTGCCTGGCGCAAGATTGATCGCAAGTTCACGCTTTATACGATTTTTGCTGTCGTGGTGACTTCGTTTGTGATGAAGCTGGTACCGGTGATTTCACTGACGAGGGATCCGGTGATCTGCGCAGTTTTCGGCGGCGTACTCCACGGATTTTCTGTCGGCTTGACGTTGAACAGCGATTTTTCTACTGGTGGTTTGGATATCATCGGCATCCTGGTGAAAAAAGCTACTGGGCGGAGTATCGGCAGTTTTTTCATCGCTTTTAATGTGACATTACAGTTTTTTGCAGGCCTGCTGTACGGTTGGCAGTTTGCTTTTTACAGCGCAGCAGCTGTATTTATCAGCGGCCGCGTGGTGGATTATGTGAATGCGAAGCAAAAGCGGGTACAGCTGATGATTGTGACGGAACATTCGCAGCAGGTCGCCAGCTCATTGCAAGCGAATCTGACTCGGGGGATCACGATCATCAATGACGTAGAGGGGGCTTTTGACCATCAGGAGAAAAAGCTGCTGATGATGGTGGTATCGCAGCGGGAGCTCAAAGCAGTCAAAGAAATGATCCATCGGGCCGATCAACGGGCTTTCATTTCGGTGGCTTCCGGTGTGAGTACGAATCGGGCGTTCTATGAATGGTGAACTGATTTTCTAAGGGAGGATGAGGCGAGTGAAGAAGCAATTGACCGCATTTCAACAAGTGGCTGTCGATTTGCGGGGAAGGATCCGCAACGGCCAGTATCAGCCGGGACAAAAACTGCCGTCAGAGTATGAATTGGCGGAGAGTTTTCAGGTGAGTCGGTTAACCGTACGCAAGGCGGTAGCGGCTTTGATCGATGAACATCTGCTGGCAAAAGAACCCGGACGCGGCACTTATGTGATGCGACCCGGGAAGATCTCCAGCGGCTCGGGAGGATTGCAGGGCTTTACCGAAAAAGCCCGGCAGGAGGGGCGGCAGCCGGGGACAAAAGTGCTGAGCTGTAAAGAGGTGTCGGTGATACCGGAAAAAGTAAGAATTTTCTTTGGCGAGGAAAGTGTCGGCGGGCAGGTAGAGCCGCTGCTGCACATCAGTCGGCTGCGGTACTTGGAGGGCGAGCCCATGACGGTAGAGGATCTGTACCTGCCTAAGCGCTATCTGCCTGACGTCTCTGATGAGTTGTTGGAAGGATCGTTGTTTCAGGAGCTGGAAAAGCAGGTGGAGATCGGTTATTCCCATCAGGAGGTGGAGGCTGTTCTGGTAGATGACCAGTTAGCGGCACTGCTGCAGGTGGCGGATGGCGCCCCGCTTTTACTGGTGCATTCCCTCACGTATTCCCCCGCCGGACGACCGGTGTTGTATGATACATCTTTTTATCGAGCAGACAAGTACACATTTCGAAATACATTGCAGAGGAAGCGGTACCGATGACAGATTACAAAGCATTAACAGAAAAAAACTGGCCGGAATTTCTTGCTGTCTTGCAACAGATGATGCAGATTCCCAGTGTCAAAGGTGAGCCGACAGCCGGGGCGCCTTTTGGCAAAGAACCCCGCCGAGCGCTGGATCTGGCGCTGGCTTTGGGGAAAATCTGGGGCTTTGAAACCGGCGTGGTAAACGATGCGGTGGGCTATGTCCAATGGACGGGCCGAGATGCGGCGCAGAACAGAGCAATAGAAGCAGGCAATCAAAAGGACACTCCTGCAGCGGATTATATCGGAATCGTTGGTCATCTGGATGTGGTACCGGCCGGTGATGGCTGGAGTTTCCCGCCATTTGAGCTGACGGAAAAAGACGAAGTGCTGTATGGTCGGGGAATCTTGGACAATAAAGGACCGCTCATGAGCTGCTTTTACGGGATGAAAGTGCTGAAGGACAGCGGCTTCACCCCGGATAAAACGCTGCGAATCCTGTTTGGAACCGACGAAGAGAGCGGAATGTCCGATATGCCAATGTATCTGGAACAAGAACAGCCGCCGGTCTTCGGCTTCACCCCCGACTGCAAATACCCGGTTGTCTATGGCGAACGAGGAGTGGTTGGTGTCGCGATCACGACTGAATTTGCTGCCACAGAATTGGCAGCATTGTCGACAATCGTCGGAGAGCAGAATCGGGCCAGTGTGCCGGATCAGTTAGCAGTGACGTTGAGCAAAAGCGGCACTATCATCCAAGTTGTCGGCAGACGTTCGCCCAGCAATGCGCCGGAACTGGGAGAAAATGCGATTACGCTTTTGGCCGGAAAATTGGCCGAGTGCTCTGAGTTGTCTTCACGGCTGCGAGACTATTTCAGCTGGCTGTACGAAAGCTTTCACGAAAAACACTATGGTGAAGGGATCGATCTGGCGTTGGCGGATGCAGATTCCGGCAAACTGATTTTGACGCCGGTCAGTTTGCAAAAAATCAACGAAGGACAGTTGGAGTTGGCGATTTCTTTTCGTTATCCGGTAACGGTGACAGAAAGAGAGGTGCTAGCCGGCATCAAGCAAGCATTGCCGGCGAATTCCCGCTTGACTGTGACCCGCAGTATGCCGGGAGTGGTTAAAGACAAAGGACGGACTGAGATCAGCAAGCTGACCGCGGTCTATGAAGCAGCAACGGGAGCAGACGGCACACCGGTGACCACTACCGGCGGGACCTATGCCCGCAAGATGCCCAATATTATCGCTTTTGGGCCGTCATTTCCGGGACAAAAAGGAATTGCCCATAACAAGGACGAATACATGGCGGTGGCAGATCTCAAGAAGAATATGGAAATCTATATGGCAGCGATAACTGCTTTGACCACTGCGGACTAAAGCGCAGTTGTACCAGGTGCGGCTTCCTGTGGCAAGTGGGACAGTTCGGGTACGCTGTAAACGTAAAAGCCAAGTCCGGGCGTTTTAAGACAGTATAAAATCAAACAGAAACGAGGAATCGATCATGTGGGGAATTATTGCGACGTGGCGGATGGCCCATGACGGTGTGCTGGCAGCCAAGAAAATGCTGGCGGCAGACGGTTTTGCCGGAGATGCGATGGAGACGGCCATCAAAACGGTAGAGGATTATCCTTTTTACAAATCGGTGGGCTATGGTGGCCTGCCTAATGAGAACGGTGTATTGGAGATGGATGCAGCCTATATGGACGGCAACACCTTTGCCATCGGTGCAGTAGCAGGGATCACAGATGTCGCCAATCCTATTTCAGTCGCGCGAAAACTCAGTTACGACAAATTCAACAGCTTCCGAGTGGGGGACGGTGCCACCCAATATGCGATGCTGACAGGTTTTGAGCGCAAGAATATGCTGACTGAACGGGCCCGGAAAATCTGGGAAAAACGCTGTGAAGAGATCGCCAGGACCAATCTCAGCCCTTATGACGGACATGATACTGTAGGGATGGTCTGTCTGGATGAGCAGGAGCGGATGACTGCCGGAACTTCCAGCTCAGGGCTGTTCATGAAGAAAAAAGGTCGGGTCGGAGATTCTCCGTTGTCAGGTTCGGGCTTTTACGTGGATGCCGAGGTAGGCGGTGCCGCAGCAACCGGTTTGGGGGAGGACTTGATGAAAGGCTGCCTGTCATATGAGATTGTTCGTTTGATGGCGGCAGGTTTGACTCCGCAGCAGGCCTGTGACAAAGCGGTCTACGAGTTTGCCGATACCTTGACCAGGCGTTACGGTAAAGCCGGGGCTTTTTCACTGGTGGCAATGAATAATCGTGGAGAGTGGGGCGTGGCGACCAATGTGGAATTTACCTTCAGTGTCGCAGTCAAGGAGGGTGAATGCGGTATCTTCATGGCCAATCCGGGCCCGGATCACACGACAGTCATCGAACCAATCACCCAAGAGTGGCTTGACGCATACGAAAAACGGATCAAAGCCCCGGTGTAGGACTCTGCTGCCGCTGATAGAATCCTGCTGCTTCGCTCGATTTTTGGTGAGCGCCGGCCGGTGTCAAAATGCGTCAGTAGCTCTGAAATTTGACTGAAAAGATTGACAATAGGTGAAATCCTGTTATGATAAACAACATGCGATGAGCCGAAAAGTCGGCTTGATGCCGACGATTCAACCATAGCCGCAACGAGGGTCGCACCTCACCTGCCGGATTTGCAGGGTGGCTGAAGGGCAGGTAGTGGACGACCGGCGCTTCTATCACCGTCATGGTGGTATTGGGCAAAGCGGGCAGCCTCCGGGTTGCCCGCTTTTTATGTACCTTGAAAATCCCTCGTCTTTACCCGCCTTGAGCCGGACGATCTTTTTGCTCTATGAGGGAAAGCCCTGTTATACTGGAAAAAGATCAGGGTGTGTTGGGAAACCCCGGCAAAATTCCGGGAAGGTCTGAAGTTCTTCGGGTAGATTGCTGTAATTTTCTGTCCGGATGAAGAACCAGACCGCAGTTTCTTCTTGCAGACCCAACAGCCGTTAAATTTCATGGAGGTGACGCAGATGATCCGTTACGGCATCATCAGTACTGCACAAGTTGTGCCCCGCTTTGCAGCCGGGGTCAAAGAAAGTAAAACAGGAACGGTGGCGGCCATTGCTTCCCGAGGCATTGAAAAGGCGCAGCAGATGGCGGATAACTTGGGAATTCCCAAAGCATACGGCAGTTATGAGGAACTTTATGACGATGCCGACATCGATATCGTCTACATTGCAACCTACAATAAGGGCCATTACGCAGCTGCCAAGCAGGCGCTGACCGCCGGCAAGCCGGTGTTGCTGGAGAAGCCCTTCACGTTGACTGCCGAGGAAGCAAACGAGCTGTTTGCACTGGCACAAAATCAGGGACTGTTTTTGATGGAAGCCCAGAAATCGCTGTTTTTGCCGGTAACACAGGCGGTGCGGCAAGCAATCCGGGAGGGCCGTATCGGTGAAGTGAAGCGGCTGTCTTCTGTCACTTCTTATCCTCATATCGATCACATTACCTGGTTTCATGACCTGGCGGCCGGTGGCGGAGCCCTTCACAGCTCCGGCAGTTATCCGCTGCAGTACATGCAGTACATCACCGACCGCCAGATTTCCGAAATCAGCGGCAATGCAGTCATCCCGACAGGCGAAAGCGATCTGCAGGCAGAGCTTTCATTGAAGCTCGGAGTAGACGTGTTGGCGGATATTTTTCTGACTGTCGAATTGGATCTGCCCAGCGGAATGACCGTCTACGGTACGCAAGGACAGATCCATATTCCGAATTTCTGGAAGACCGATACGGCTACGATTCATACCGCGGCTGGTGAAGAAGTTCTGGCTTACCCCTACCAAAGTGAGTTTGTTTACGAAGTGAATCACGTGAACGACTGCCTGGAAAAAGGCTTATCGGAAAGTCCCGTGATGTCCCGCCAGCTGACTTTGGCTACCGTGGATAAAGTTGCCCGGCTGTATCAGCAGTGGCAAGAAAGATAGACAGCACTTGCTAAAAAAACGCCCCGCCAACTTCTGAATTTTGATCAGAGGTCGGCGGGGCGTTTTTATTTGCGTTTAGAAAGTGTTTGAAAAGGCAAGCGACAGCTGGAGGGGGTAGGCCGCCCGCTGTGACGTTTCCTTCACTTGAGCCCGCATTTTTTCCGGATGCCGGACATCTTATTTAAGGTATGAAAGTTATTTGATTGGTAATCTGATGCGGAAAATGACACCTTGGGGCTGCCAGTCGTGGACGGTGATGCGGCCTTTGTGAGCCGTGACAATCTGCTTGGCGATGGCAAGTCCTAAACCGTAGCCGCCGGTTTCTTTGCCGCGGGCCGGATCGGTCCGATGAAAACGTTCGAAAATCTGTTTTTTCTCATTGTCCGGAATCGAAGGACCGGAATTTTTGACTTCCAAAAGCCAGGTGTCACCGCCGGAGATTTCCGACTGCAGTAGGATTTTATCACCGGTGACGGTATATTTCAGCGCATTGTCTAAAAGAATCACCAGCAGCTGATGAATTCTGCGTTCATCAGCGGTCACCGGCTGCTTGGCAAAATTTTCTACCAGCAGATGTTTACCGTCCAGCTGAGCAATCTCTTCAAAAGGTTTGACCAGCTGCCGGATAAATTCGTCTGGTGCGAAAGGTTGTTTGTCCAGGACCTCTTCGTTGGCATCGCTGCGGGCAATGGTCAAAAGATCGGTGGTCAGGCTGTTCAGCCGCCGGGTCTCATTTAGCGCCTGGGCGATACTTGCGGATTCCTCCAGGATTGTACGGTTGGGTTTGGTGAACAAACGCTGCAGCGAATTCTGGATGATTGTCAGCGGAGTCCGCAGCTCGTGGGAAGCATTTTCGACAAATTCCTGCTGCTTTTGCCAAGCGGCTAAAATGGGTTTCATATTCTGCTTGGAAATGAAATAACTGATGGCAATCGATAACAGCCAAAAAATTACCATACATAAAATCAGGATCGTTCGAAAAGTATTCATCGCTTCGACAATCTGATCGGTGTTTTCCAAAAACTGAACGTAGGCGATCTCTTCTTGAGCTGAATCAAGTAAGGGAATCGTAATCGAATGGAAGGTCAATTTGGCAGTGGCGCTTTCGCTGCCGGCAACTTCAAGCGGGATAACGGTGTTCAATTTCCCGATATCCAGCTTCAGGTTTTGCAGTTCATTGAAGCGGCCACCCAGGACCTCTTTATTCAGCACCTTCCCGTCAGCCGACCATAAGATGACTTGGGAATTAAACCGATTGTTAGGTCCGTCGTCTGATTGTGATTTGGGCGGGCGGGGTAGTGATACAGAAGAATCCAAAAAGGGATTGCCTGCTTGATAACGGTCAATCTCGATTTTGATCCGATCCTGATTTTCCGCCATCTGCCTTAAAGAATCATCGGTCTGGCGGTAAGCAGAACTCTGTAAAAGCTGCAGTATGATAAATCCCAACGCCAGAAAAATCGCCGCAAAAGCTGCCAGGTTCAGTAAAAAGAAACGCAGCCGCTGTTTTCGTGACAGTTCATTAGTCAAATGTATTCCTCCTTCGAGAGCCGGCCGTGTAAAGCAGACGGCACTTAGAACGTCAAAATATCACTCAAGACTTTCCAATAAATAGCCGACATTCCGCAAAGTTTTAAACTGTTTGTCCACACCGCTGGGCTTTAAATGTTTTCGCAGATGGCTCATATAAACTTCGACAACCGTCAGTGTAGTCTCGGAATCAAATCCCCAGATCCGATCGAAAATCTGTTCTTTGGTGATGATCACATCTTTGTTTTGGATAAAGTAGACCAAAAGCTCGAATTCCTTTCCCTGAATGGGCAGTGGTGCATCTTGCCAGGTCACTTCATTTTTGGATAGATTGCAGGTAAGGGGGCCAAATGTCAGTGTGTTTTCATTGTATAGGCCCAACGAGCGTTTTAAGAGTGCTTTTACCCGCAAAGTCAGCTCTTCGCGGTAAAAAGGTTTGGTCAGGTAGTCATCGGCCCCTTTTTGAAAGCCGGTGACTTTGTCTTCCAGCCCGTCCTTGGCAGTCAGGATCAAAACCGGCGTCTGAATATTTTGAGCCCGCAATTCTGCCAAAACTTGATACCCGTTTTTTTCCGGCAGCATCAGATCCAGCAAGATCAGGTCATACACACCGGTCTCTGCTTCAAATAAGCCTTCCTCGCCGTCATAAGCTTGGGTGATTTCCCCGATTGGCTCCAAGATTTCCTTGATGTCCTCAGAAAGGGTCCGTTCATCTTCCACTATTAATAGTTTGATCATTTTTTTCACCTCGTCTTGCCGCAGCAGATCTGCTGCAACTCTTCTGCATCCATTTTACCATTGTTGGCATAAGAACAGCTTAAACCGGGCAGTGTATATCTGAAAATACCAACGGCAGCTGTTTCAGTCCTGCTTACGACAAGCGGTACTGTCAATAGGCAGCTTGAGTCCCGCATGTGCTGTGCTAGTCTCCTTAATTTTCCCAGCAAGCTGTGCTCCGCCGACTTTTTCCAGCCTATCTCGGTTTTTTTGCAGTTAAGTAGCGCTTAAGGAAGTCTTGTTAAAGTCGTCCATATCAAAGAATCGCTGCCCTGTGATCAGCTGGTCGCAGCAATGAAGCGGCTAGTTTTATTGGGAGCGGCGGAAGCTCAAAGTAACTGTAAGGAGGAAACAAGATGAAACTCAAAAAGGCGTTCGAACGCAAGGAAACTAAGTACACGATGGACGAGCCGACGTTTCGCGCTTTTCAGGCCGAACTGGCTGAGTGGCTGCAGGTGGATGAGTATGGAATGCATACGATTATGTCCTTGTATTTTGACACACCGGATTTTCAGATGATCCGCCATTCGATGGAAAAGCCGGCTTACAAAGAAAAATTCCGGATTCGCAGCTACGGCGTTCCTACAATGGCGGACACAGTCTTCTTGGAAAGCAAAAAGAAGATTGCCGGCATCGTTTATAAGCGGCGGATCCCGGTCAAGTATCAAAGCTGTTGCGAGTGGTTGGCGGGCACCGGGGATTTTCCCGGCAATACTGAGGCGCCCCAGATCACGAGAGAATTGCAGTGGCTGTTGGCGCAATATCCACAGATAGCGCCACAGGTGATGATCGCTTATGATCGCCTGTCCTATTTTTACGAGGCGGATCCGGGGTTTCGAGTGACCTTCGATCAAAGGATTCGTTATCGCCGGGAAAATCTGGATTTGCAGGCCGGCAGTGCCGGTAGCCCGGTGGCACCGGAAACTGCAGTTTTGATGGAGGTCAAAGCGCTGGGGGCCTATCCGTTGTGGTTTGCTCAATTATTGACGAAATACCGACTCCATAAAAGCAGCTTTTCCAAATTCGCACTGACCTATCGCCGGCATTTAGCAAACCAGCAGGCCCCGATCGATCGTCTGAAGGCGGAAAAGGGCACTGCAGGAAGTGTCTTTGCAGAGACCGGATTCGCAGCCGGCACCAAAACAGCCGCCGGTTCTCGGCGCGCTTCGTACGTTCGGAGCAGCCGAACAGTCTGATAAAAAAGGAGGCAACAAGATGTTGGAAAGTTTATATACCGCCGGGACAGAGACGCTGGACTGGCCGCAATTGCTTATTTGTATGATGGTTTCATTGGCTATGGGAGTACTGGTGGCGGCGATGCACATGTATCGCAACAGCTACTCGAAAAATTTCATCGTAACGTTGGCGATTTTACCGCTGCTGGTGCAGTCGGTGATTATGCTGGTGAACGGTAATCTGGGGACGGGGGTCGCCGTGTTGGGCGCATTCAGCTTAATCAGATTTCGTTCGGTTCCCGGCGGTTCTCGTGAAATCACCAGTATTTTCTGGGCGATGGCCGTTGGTTTAGCCACCGGAATGGGATACGCCGGCTATATCGTGATTTTTTCATTGATCGTCGCTTGTGCGCTGTTGGTATTGTACCGGACCCCCTTTGCGGAAAAGGCGAAGACTGCCGAACGGGAGTTGAAAGTCACAATCCCGGAAGATCTGGACTACCCTCATCTGTTTGATGATTTGTTTTCAGTGTTTACCCACAGCGCCAAGCTGGAATCGGTCCGCACCACTACAATGGGCAGTGTGTATGAGCTGCGTTATCACTTGGTTTTGAAGGATTCCGAACAGGAAAAGGCGCTGGTAGATGAAGTGCGGGTGCGAAATGGCAATCTGCCGGTAGTCCTGGGAAAAGCAGCAACCACGAAAGATGAACTCTGAGTCCGGCTCGACTTGAAGCAGAGGAAATGGTGCACCGCCACAGATTGATAAGCGGGAATTTGAAAGACGCCGCTTCTGGAAAACATGAAGCTTCCAGCATGAGCGAATCACTGTGGCAGATAGAAAGGAAGATTCCATGAAATTACGAAAGCTGATGAGTTCGCTGCTGCTGACAGCTGCAGTGCTAAGCGCCTGCAGTCAGCAGCAGAACACGACTGCTGTTTCAAAGAGCAGCGAGACTGCTTCTGAAAATACAACAAATACCGATAGCGATGGAAGTCAAACCAGTTTAGCGACAACGGCAGATTCCGAGACCGAGACGACTACGCTGGCCGACTATTACGGTAGTTATGATGAGGACGACTTGACGTACGACTATGAGGCGGACAAGGCAGTGACTATTATACTTTCTGAAACCAGCCAAGTGGCCGGCAGCGGTGCGACGGTCAGCGGTGATACCGTGACCATCACCAAAGCCGGGACCTATGTAGTCAAAGGAACGTTGAGCCAAGGCCAGCTAGTAGTAAAAGCTGCTAAAAGCGCTCTGGTCCGAATCATTTTGGCAGGAGCTGAGATCACCAACCAAAACGGACCGGCAATCGAGATCCAACAAGCGGACAAGGTGGTCACTACCTTAGCAGCCGGTACGGAAAATAAACTGTCGGATGGTACTGATTATCAACTGGCAAGCGGGGAAACAGAGCCGGACGCAGCCTTTTACAGTAAAGCAGATCTGACGATTAACGGCAGCGGCACGCTGAAAATCAACGGTAATTATAACAATGGCATCAGAGGAAAGGACGATTTGGTGCTGGTGAGCGGCACCTATGAGATTACCGCTAAAAACAACGGTATCAAAGGTAAAGACAGTGTTTCGATCCGTGGGGGGAGCTACAAGATTACAACCGCAGAAGGGGATGGGATTCAGGCGAACAATGCAGAAGATACAGAAAAAGGCTGGGTCGCCATCGATGGCGGCAGCTATGAAATCACGAGCGGGCGTGACGGTATTCAGGCTGAGACGGGTTTAAAACTGCAGAACAGCCAACTGACGATCCAAACGGCAGCGGGTGCTGACAGCAGCGGGTTGGACGCTTCCGAAAGCTACAAGGGGCTTAAAGCCGGCACTGAACTGTTAGTCACAAGCGGTACTCTTGCTGTCAATAGTGCCGACGACAGTCTGCATGCGAACCAGACTGTTACGATTGACGGCGGGACTTTACAACTGGCAAGTGGCGACGATGGTATCCATGCCGATGAAAAATTGACCGTCAATGATGGAAAAATCACCGTTTCCCAATCCTATGAAGGGCTGGAAGCTGCCGAATTGTACTTTAACGGCGGGACAGTAGCTGTCACTGCCACTGATGATGGTATCAACGCCGGTGGTGGCAGTGATACGGATCAAGCAAGCGGGAATTTCGGTGCTGACAGCTTCGGCGGCGGACGGGCGGCGATCAAGCAGATGACAGCAAGCTTATCGAGATCAACGGTGGAATGATCGCAGTTGATGCGGAAGGGGACGGCGTGGACAGTAACGGCAACATTACTATGAAGGGTGGGACACTGCTGATTAACGGTCCTACCACCGGCGGCAACGGGGCCTTGGATTATAACGGCAGCTTTGTATTGTCCGGCGGTGTTCTGATGGCAGCGGGCAGCAGCGGCATGGCCCAAAATGTCAGTGATACTTCGACACAAACCGCTGTGGGAATCACTTTTGATACCCCGCAAGCTGCCGACACCGTGATTTCTTTGACAGACCAATCCGGGGAGTTACTGGCGGCTTTCCGTTCAGCAAAGACGTTTCAGAACTTGGTGATCAGCACTCCTGACTTGAAACAAGGAGAAACTGTTGTCCTTGCCAGTGGGGGGACGGTGGCGGGCTTGACCGCATTTGGCAACAGTACTGATGAGACCACGGTGGCAGAGGCTGCTGAACTGGGACAGCTGACCTTGAGTGATACGGTCAATAATCTTTCCCAATCAGGGGCAGCTGTCAGCAGTGGAGCAGGTATGGGCGGCGGTCCCGGCGGCGGGATGCGTTAATGCCCAGCGGTTAAGCTGTCTTTAAGCCACAGAAAATAAAATGATGCTATGAAAGTCAGAAAGCGTTGTCGCTAAACAGTGACAACGACTTAGCTGTGAAGGAGAAACGAGTATGAACTTTATCAAACGTGCATTGCAGAGTTTATGGGCCAAAAAGGGGCGCAGTCTGATCTTGATTGGTGTCTTTTCGGCGATTTTGATCTTTGTGTTAGCAGGGTTGACCATCCGCAGTGCGGCTGATTCTGCGACTGAGAATGCCAAAAAAAGTGTTGGTGCGACCGTCACATTGAGTGCCAATCGGCAAAACATGTTCAACCGCGATCAGGACAGTGACAGCGGCGAAGATTCCCGGCCGGATCCCGGCAGTTTCCAGATGACACCGGTAAATCTCGCCGATGCTGAAAAGATTGCGGCACTCTCAGGTGTGAAATCTTATTCTTTTGAAGTCAGCACGTCTGCTGCCAAAGGTGACGACATCGAGCCCATTTCCAGTGAGGAGGAAGATGACAGTACCGAAGCCTCTGACGACTCCCAAGCAAGCCAACAAATGGGTGGTTTTGGCGGTATGGGCATGGGTGGCGACAATCCGGGCGGCATGGACATGGGGGATTTCCAGATCACCGGTGTCTCTGCCAGTGCCGACTACAGCACATTTTCCAATGGAACGGCTAAAATAACAGCGGGAGAAGCATTGACGGCTGAAGATGAAGGAACCGATAATGTTTTGATAGAGTCAGCGTTAGCAGAAGCCAATGACTTGTCTGTCGGTGAGAGCTTCACTTTGAAAGATGCCGATGACAAAGACGTCAAAGTTACGATCAAAGGAATTTATGAAACGTCTGATGCCGGTACATCAATGGGAATGAGATTCAGCTTTATGAATCCGGCCAATACAATTTTTTCTTCTTACACACTGGCAAACACGCTGAAAGGTGAAGCTGCGGATGCTGAAACGATTGATTCGGCAGTCTACAATCTATCCGATCCTAATGAGATGGATTCTTTTGTGGCTGCTGCCGAAAAATTGATTGATACGGATTCTTTCAGCTTGCAGACCAATGACCAAATGTACCAGCAGATGTTGTCACCCTTGAACAATGTGTCCAGTTTTGCGAAAAATATCGTTATTTTAGTCGCTGCGGCCGGCGTCATCATTTTAACATTGATTGTGATGATGCTGATCCGTGAGCGCAAATATGAAATCGGCGTACTTTTGTCGCTGGGTGAAGCCCGCAGCAAAGTCGTTTTACAATTTTTCACTGAAGTTGTCGTCTGCATGATTTTTGCCTTGGGAATTGCTGCTGTTAGCGGCAATCTGGTAGGAAATGCTGTGGGTCAGCAACTGCTGGATCAGCAGACGGAAACCACCACTGCCGATGCCGCTCAACAAGGACCTGGCGGCGGTGAGATGCCAAGTGGCGGCGGGGAACGTCCTTCCGGTGGGATGTCCATGGCCGGTGGCAGAGGCGGCATGAACTTTGGCAGTGCCTTTAGTCAGACAGAAGAAATCAAAAACTTGGATATTACCGTTTCAGCACAGCAAATTGCCGCTTTGGCAGGAATTGGTATCGGGATCAGCCTACTCTCTATTTTGTTGTCCTCAGTAGGGATCTTGCGGTTGAATCCGAAGAAAATCCTGATTTCTTAAGTTTATTGAGCAGTGTTTTTAGGAATCTCCCACTTCAAATTTCGGCAGAAGTTAAGTGGGGGCAGTTCAATGATGCTAGCGTTGACATTGATTCTATACAGGAAATGAGGAAGGTAAATGACATTAACTACCAAAAATCTGGGGTACTGGTACGGACCGGAAGCCCCTTTATTCCAACATATCAATCTGACCTTTGAGCCGGGAAAAATCTATGCCATACTGGGTTCCAGCGGTTCCGGCAAAACGACTTTTCTGTCGTTAATCGCCGGATTGGATACTCCAAAAGAAGGGGACATCGAGTATAACGACGCCTCCTTGAAAAAAATCGGGTTACGGGAATATCGCCGCAAAGATGTTTCAATCGTTTTTCAGGCCTACAACCTGCTGCCTTATATGTCGGCACTGGACAATGTCGTCTGTGCCATGAAAATTGCCGGCACTCAGCAGGCCGACCCTAAAGCTTACGCCTTGGGAAATCTGGAAAAGTTGGGCCTCACAGAAGACCTGGCTAAAAAGAAGGTCACTCAGCTTTCCGGCGGGCAGCAGCAAAGGGTCGCCATCGCCAGGGCCCTATGCTGTGATCACGATTTGATCGTAGCGGATGAACCCACCGGGAATCTGGATGCAGCTACTTCTGCGGATATCGTTAAGCTGTTTCAAGAAATCGCCCATGAACAGAAAAAATGTATCATCCTGGTCACTCACGAACAAGATGTCGCCGTTGCCTGTGATGTTGTCTACGAGCTGAAGGACAAAGATTTTCAGATCCGTGCTTCTTGAGCTGGCAGATCAGGTAACTTCAGTAGGATTAGCTGTTTCGTTTAAAATAAAAAATCGGTTTGAACGGCCCTTAAAAAGCAGGCGGCTGTTCAAACCGGTTTTTTGCAGTAGACAGAAATGCAGGGAGCAAGGGTGTAAGGAGCGGTATGGCCGGCAGGGATTTTTCAAGTAGAGAAATGCTAATGGCTAAGGGAAAACGATCTGCTGCCGGATTTTTCTGCTAAAATAAAGACAGTAAACGTCTTTAAAGACAGAAGGGAATGCGCCATGCGATTTATTATTGACGGTGACGGTTCACCGGTGAAAAATGAAGTTATCCAACTGGCGCGGCAGTTTCAGCTGCCGGTGGTGATTGTCACCAGCGTCGATCATTTCACAAATAAAGACTATCCGGCTCACGTCAGTTTCATCTATGTGGACAAAGGCGCTGATCGGGCGGATTACCGCATTGTCAAAGAGATTCAACCCGGGGATTGGGTGATCACACAGGATTACGGGTTGGCTTCTTTGGTATTGGGCAAACAGGCCCGGGTTTTTCACCACAGCGGCAAAGAATACACTGCTGCCAATATCGACGAGCTGCTGACCCAGCGCTTCATGGGAGCTCAGCTGCGCAAGGCCGGAAAACGCACTAAAGGTCCCAAACCCTTTACGGCCCAGGACCGAGAGCAGTTTACTCAGATGATGACGGCGTGGTTAAAAGAAGCGGCTGACGCCTAATAAAAAAGCAGCTCCGACTACAACTGGCCAGTGTAGCGGAGCTGCTTTTTTAAGCGGTGACAGCTGCTTTTTTCAAAACCTTCACAATACAATCCTGCGGGCAGACGGTGATACAGTCGCCACAGTCGATACATTTGTCGAAGTCGATGACGGCGACGTTGTCTTCGATGGTGATGGCACCAGCAGGGCAGGCCTTGACGCAGCGGCTGCAGGTGATGCAGCCGACTTCACAGATTTTACGAACAGCGCCGCCTTTATCCAGATTGCGGCAGGCAACTGCCGGCGCATTCGTGATCGGCTTCATACTGATCAGCTGTTTGGGGCAGGCGGCGATGCATTGCAGGCAGCCGACACATTTCAACGGATCGACTTCCGCTACCCCGTCCACCACATGAACAGCATCGTAGGCGCAGGCTTTGACACAGTCGCCAAAGCCCAGGCAGCCGTATTGACAGGACTGTTGTCCGCCAAAGACCTGATTAGCAGCATAACAGGTGGCAGCGCCCTGATAGTCCATTTTCTGACCGGTGAGACCGCAGCGGCCGTTGCAGGCGACAAAGGCTGCCGTGGGACGCAGTTCATCGGCGGCAACGCCCAGCAGTGCACTGATCTGCTGCCGGACTTCAGCACCGCCGGGAGCGCACAGATTGGCAGCGGCTGTCCCGTCTGCCAATGCCTTGGCGTAACCGTCACAACCGGAATAACCGCAGGCGCCGCAGTTGATGCCGGGAAGCAGCGCCCGGACAGCGGCTTCTTTTTCATTGACCGGGACTTGAAAAATAATGGTAGCAATCGACAGACCGACACCGGCAATCAGTCCCAGTCCGGCAACGATGGCCGCCGGGATCAGGATGCTTTCGAGCATGGTTCACAGCCCCTTTCTATTTGAACAGGCCTTCTGCCAAACCGGCGAAGCCCAGAAACGACATGGAAACGATGGCGGCAGCGATGAGCGTGATGGGCATCCCCTGCAGCGCTTCGGGAATGTCAGCGGTCTCCAAACGCTGGCGGACACCGGCAAAAAGGACCATTGCCAAGAGAAAGCCCAAGCCGGCTGCCAAAGCATTGACGATACTCTGAGCATAGGAGTAGTCCTTGGTGAAATGCAGAATAGTCACCCCGAGAACAGCACAATTAGTGGTGATCAAAGGCAGGTAGATTCCCAAGGCATTGTATAACGGCGGCAGGTATTTTTTGATAATGACTTCCACCAGCTGCACCAATGCGGCAATCGTCAAAATAAAGACGATGGTCTGCAGGTAGTCCAAGCCCATGGGGACCAATACCCAGGCATACAGCGGATAAGTTACCAACGTTGCCAGAACCATGACGAAAGTCACCGCCACCGACATCCCCACAGCCGTATCGAGTTTTTTTGAGACACCGAGAAATGGACAAATCCCTAAAAATTGGGAGAGAACAAAATTGTCGGTCAAAATGCCGGCAACGAGGATCGTGATCATCATTTGCATGGTGCGTCACCTTCCTTTTCTGAAGCATCCTCTGACAACAATCCACAGGCATCCGCGATGGGACAAGCAGTGCAGTCCGGCTCCAGGGAAGGGCGTCGGCTGAGACGATTCACCAGCAGGACCAGCATGCCGAAGACGAAAAAGCCGCCAGGAGGCAGTAAAAAGATCGTCATGGGTGTCACAAAGTCAGGGGTAACGGTAAAGCCCAGAAATGTACCGGCGCCGAGCAGTTCACGAATTCCGCCCATGCACAAAAGCGCCAGTGTAAAACCGATTCCCATCCCCAAGCCGTCAGCTGCCGAGCGCAGGACGGGATTGTCTTTGGCGTAGGCCTCGGCTCGACCGAGGATGATACAGTTGACGACGATCAATGGCAGATAGATCCCGAGGGTTGCGTCCAGCGCCGGTGCTTTGGCTTTGATGATCAGCTGAACCACTGTTACAAAACCGGCAATGATAGTGATAAAGGCGGGGATGCGGACTTTGTCGGGAATGATATTGCGTAAGGCCGAGATGACGATATTGGAGCCGATTAAAACGACGGTTGCTGCGATTCCCATCCCCAAGCCGTTCATCGCACTGGTAGTGACTGCCAGTGTCGGGCAAGTGCCCAGCATCAGCCGCAGCACCGGGTTTTCTTTGATGATTCCTTTTGAAAAAACAGCTGTGAGTTTTTCATTTTCCAAGGTCAGTCAGCCTCCTTTGCAAACGTATCGTATAATGCCAGTGCTTGTGTTACCGCGAAAGCGACGGCATTGGAAGAGCGGGTAGCACCGGTGACCGCCTGGATTTCGTTGGCAGCTGCCGGCGCATTTTTAGTGACTGTCGGCGCTGCGGTAAGATTGCGAAATTGATCTGTGAAGTCTGTACGGGTGACGTTTTGGCCCAGACCCGGCGTTTCCTGCGAAGCATCCAGGATCTCGATTCCCACAACTTCCCCATCGGTGTTAACTGCTGTCATGACGGAAACGTCGCTGCCGTAACCGTAAGCGGCAGTCATGGCGATATAGCCCACCGTGTTCTGTTCCTTCAGTGCCTGGTAAAACTGCCCCCGGTGATCAGTTTCTTTTGTCAGCGGCTGATAATCAGCCGCTTTCAGCAACTTGGCCATGGTGGTCTGCTGCTGTTCTTGTTCCTGACGGTTGATTTCATCGGAAAAAGCATAGCGGGTACCGGCTACAGCACCGGTCACTACCAGACAGATGACCACCAGACACAAGGCGGCATTGATAATGCTTTTGACAGAATTCATGATTTCTGCGCCTCCTTTTTGGTCCCGAATGCTTTCGGAATCGTATAGCGGTCGATCAAGGGAGTAAGGATGTTCATCAACAAGATTGCGTAAGAGACCCCCTCCGGCAGTGCCGCATAAAAACGAATCAGCACCGTGATCAATCCACAGCCGAAAGCGTAGATGCCCTGGCCGATACGAGTGGTAGGCGAGGTGGTGTAGTCAGTGGCCATGAAGATTGCCCCCAGCAGCAGCCCGCCGGACATCATCTGATAAAGCGGCTCTCCGCCCAAGAGAAACGAAAGAACACCGACAGTACCGATAAAAATCAGCGGGATGGTCGGTTCGATGACCCGGCGGTATAAAAGATAGCCCCCTCCCAAAAGCAGTGCCAGTGCCGAGGTTTCTCCGAGACTGCCGGATCGAATCCCAAGGAACATATCCAAAAGAGAGGGCAGCGGCCCCCCGGTCTGCAGGGCTTGAAAATAACTGGCAGCGGTCACCACATCACCGCCGGCTTTCAGGTAATAAAAGGGCTGGTTCCAGACGCTCATGGCAGAAGAAAAGGACATTAACAGTACAATTCGGGCTGTAATGGCCGGATTGACGAAGTTTTGTCCCAATCCGCCGAAGCATTCTTTGACAATCACGATGGCGATGATCCCGCCAATCGCGGCCATCCATAAGGGAATTGAGACCGGCAGATTCAGTGCCAAGAGGACGCCGGTGATGACAGCTGTCAGATCATAGATTGAATAAGTGCGTTTCAAAATCCGCCGAAACAAGTATTCGCTCAATACGCAGCTGGTGACGCAGGTCAGAATCACCAACAGTGAACGGGGGCCGAAAATCACGCTGGCTGCCAGCACAGCCGGAAGCAATGCAAGCAAAACATCCCGCATGATAGTGACGCTGGAAGCGCCGCTGTGCAGATGAGGAGACGAGCTGACGATGAAGGTTTCTTTGGTCATTTTACGACCTCCTTTGCGATGGCTTTGCCTTCCCGCATATATTGCACCAGTCGGCGATTGGAAGAGCAAACGAAGGAACAGCAGCCACACTCCATACAGGCGGCAACTTGAAGCTTTTGGAGGGTTTCTGTATCTTTGTTTTTCAAGGAACGCTCAATTTCCAATGGTAAAAGATTCATCGGGCAGGCTCGGGAGCAGCGGCCGCAACGGATGCAGGCCGTCTCCTGCGGCAATGTCGCCGAAGCAGCAGACAGGCAGGTGACAGCATTGGTCTGCTTGGTGACCGGTTGTGCCGGGTCAAATTGGGCAATCCCCATCATAGGCCCGCCCAGAATCAGCTTGGCATGTTCGACTTCTATCAAGCCTCCGCAAAAGTCCAAGATGTCACTGATCGGGGCTCCCACCGGTACCAGCAGATTTTGCGGGCGACGAATGTTATCTCCTGAAACGGTGATCCGTTTGGTGATCAGCGGCAGTCCGGTGTCTAAATAATCTTGCAGCAAGGAAACCGTGGAAATATTCAGGATCAAACAACCCACGGCAGCCGGCAATGCGCCAGGGGGAACTTTGCGGCCGGTACACCCGTAGATCAGCATTTTTTCAGCGCCTTGGGGATAACGAGAAGGCAGACTCACAATCTGGATGCGCTGCGCTGTTTCGGGATCCGGATGTCGCTTCAGAGCAGCGGTCAGTGCGTTGATGGCACGAGGCTTGTTGTCCTCAATCCCGATGACGCCTTGGGGGATGAGCAGATGCGTCATGACAGTCAGCATCCCGGCAATGATCCGGTCAGTGGCTTCGACAGCTTCCCGATAGTCGGAGGTGATATAGGGCTCGCATTCGGCGCCGTTGATCACCAGTGTGTCCAATGGTTCTTTGGCGGCTAACTTGACGTGCAGGGGAAAGCCGGCACCGCCGATTCCTACCAATCCGCTGGCACGAGCCGCCTGCAGCAGTTGTTCCTTATTTTCTACTTTGACAGGCGCCGGCTCGCGGAACAATGCCGCTTCACCGTCATTTTCCAGATACAGGGCCTCGACGGTCTGACCATTTGCCAGCAGGAGGGGCTTGATGCTCTTGATTTTGCCGGAGACCGGTGCATGGAGCGGTGCGGACACGAAAGCATCGGAATCGGCCAACAGTTGTCCAACCTTCACCGTCTCTTTGGCTTTGACTACCGGGCGTAAAGCTGCACCGATATGCTGCTGCAACGGCAGGATCAGCAGTTTGGGTGCAGGCAGGGGTTCGGTTGCTGCTTCGGCAGTCTTTTTGTGATGGGGTACACGGACGCCGCCCCGAAATTTTGCGATAGCTTGGGCTAACATAAGCTGTCGTCCCTTCAGAAAGATGTATTTTAAAGCGCTGTCTTAATTATAACTTTCACATTTGGAGGGGACAACGACCTTTGTGAAATATTCGAGTAGAAATATTCTGTTAAAGAGCGTATTAACAGCGTTTTTACAGCTAATTGAGAATCGTGATCAGTAGTTGGAAGAGAACGCTGAAGTTCACATATATCTAAAAAATTAACGAAAAAAGAACCTTTCGTAAATTCCGAAAGGCTCTTGTGAATCAGTTATTTAACTTGTACAGGGAAAAGCAAGGTGTCTGAAATTGGCCACGACATTCTGCAGAAATGTCAATGTGATGCACAAGCTCGAATCTGGTTTCTGCAGGTCTATTTTTTTCGCCATTGCCGCCAGAGATGACGGAGGAGAATCAGCAGGATGACGGCCAACGACACTGCATAGCCAAAAATCCCCAATGTATCGGCGAAGGCTGCCCCACGAGCCGGCTCGGCGCTGACTAAAAGCGAGGAGCCGATGATCACTGCTGCCAAGATGAGACCAATCACCAGACGATTGACCATACCTTCAATCCTGCTCAGCAGATGTTCTTGTTCTTTGAAACTCAGGGTCAGATGGGTCTTGCCCCGGGTAAATGTTTCCAATGCTTGCAGCGAACGATCCGGCAATTTCGGCAGGCTCTTGCCGCTTTTGAGGAGATCCAATCCCAGACGTTTGGCGGTTTCGGCCGTGTCAATTTGTTGCAGGTAGTATTTTTGTGCATAAGGCTGAGTGATTTCCATCAATGAAAGCTCCGGATCCAGCTCTTCAATAACGCCTTCCAAGGTACTGAAGGCTTTGATCAACATGGTGATCTCATGGACCATCTGCAGGTTGTTCTGATGACAGATCTGAATGATCTCACCTAAGACCCGCTGCAAGTCGATATCTTTTATCGCCAGATCATAATAACGATCCAGAAATACGCCCAACTCTGTATAGAAACGCTCTTCGTCAAAAGGACCTTCTACTTTACAGAGTCTGAGGACCGCCTCTCCCAGTTGCCGGGAATCTTGTGTATATAAAGCCAACAGGGCATCGATCAGGCGGGAACGCAGCTGATCCGGCAGCTCACCCATCATCCCGAAATCCAGATAGATAAGACGATAATCAGGCAGCGGTGCTGGATCTTGCCACTTCAAGCGGTAATCGATACCGGCAAAGACCCCGGCCCGTTCTTTGTTGCGAAAAGGCGGCGACGTATCAGCGCTCTTTAACGGTTCAATCCGGAAAAAGACATTGCCGGGGTGAGGATCGGCGTGAAAGAATCCGTCTTCAAACACCTGCTTCATGAAGCTTTCCACCAGCAGCATACCCAGCTCTTTTTTCAGTTCTTTGACACTGATATCTCTAAAGGCAATCTGTTGCGGATCGGCATCCAACAGGTAGCGCAGGCTGCTGCCTTCCATGAATTCCAGGATCAGAACCCGGCTGGTACAATATTCTTCGTAAATTTTCGGGACCTTGACTTGCCGCCAATCGTTGTTCAGTTGATAGAAGCGTTTTGCGTAGGCGGCCTCTTTGGTGAAGTCGGTCTCGTCATCCAACGAGCGGCGCACTTCCGCCAAGACACTTTTTACATCCACCACATTTGACTCGGGAACATAACGGATCAAAGGGACGGCCTTTTCAAACAATGCCAAATCGACATTGATATCGGCTACGATTCCCGGATGCTGGACTTTGACTACCACCTGCTGACCGTTTTTGAGCGTCGCCAAATGTGCCTGGCCAATCGAAGCCGAGGCAAAGGCAGTCTCTTGGAATTTCTCAAAAACTGCCTCCAGCGGTAGTCCCCATTCTTGCTCCAGCAAAAGCTTTACCTTGCTGAAATCGTCGGACTTCACATTGTCCTGCAGGGACTTGAAGGCCTGGATGTAGTCCGGCGTCAAAAGGTCGGTGCGGACAGAAAGCAGTTGGCCGATCTTGATAAAAGTCGGTCCCAACTCTTCAAAGGCATTGCGCACCGCTTGGGGATCTGTCTGCTTTGACAAGTTCTGCAGCACCTTGTATTTGTGAAAGACCGCAACGATTTCTTTCAGACGCTGCGGTTTGGATTTGACTTGGTCTGATCCTGCCATAAGCTTTCCTCATTTCCTGAAGGATCGGCGGCCTCACTGCTAACAGAATGCAGCTTGGCGAGCAAGTGCCTGCTGTACAATGACGACGAATCCTTTGTTAGGGTGTGTCTGTAACTCCGGTGGAATTTAAATTGCCGAATCAAAGGCAAAATACAGTTTGTGCAGTGTTAACGCTGCATCTTTATGCCGCGGCTTGCGCTGAAAAGGACTTAGATAGCGGCTGCTGGAGTTTTCAGACAAGCCTTACTTTAATAGTAGAAGATATCGTAAATTATGACAAGTAATCCCTGTTTGCCGGGGATTTTACCCCTTTTCAAATTAATTTGTCGCTCTTTGGGCTTTATGCTAAAATGTGGAAGAGTTAAAAGATGGGACTTCACAAAGACGGCAGCAGCAGGAGAAGTTGTTGTGTGGCGGCGGTCTTTGAGCATAAGCCGGATGTGAGCCGGCCCAGAGATACGTCTTGCGGCCAACTTTCAGAGCGGTTGAAATGGGAGGAATATTTTTTGAAAATCGTATTGCTATACGGAGGACGCAGCGCAGAACACGAGGTTTCGATCTTGTCGGCGTATTCAGTCCTGCAGGCAGTGTATTATCATTATTATCAAGTCCAATTGGTGTACATCACAAAAGGCGGCGAATGGGTCAAAGGACCGCTGCTGACACAAGCGCCGGAATCAGAAACGGTCTTGCATTTGACCTGGGGCGCTGAAAGTGAAAAGCCTACCGGTGAAGTGATTCAGCCTTCTTCGATCAAAGAAGAAGACGCTATCGTCTTTCCGCTTTTGCATGGACCAAACGGCGAAGACGGCACGATCCAGGGTTTTTTGGAAACCATCGATATGCCTTACGTGGGGACCGGCGTATTGACCAGTGCGTGCGGCATGGACAAGATCATGACCAAATATGTGCTGCAGGCCGGTGGGATTCCGCAGGTGCCTTATGTACCGGTCTTGAAAAACCAATGGAAAGAAAATCCCAAGCAGATCTTCGAGCAATGTGAGGGCACGCTGTTGTATCCGATGTTCGTCAAACCGGCCAACATGGGTTCCAGTGTGGGGATCTCCAAAGCCGAGAACCGAGAAGAGCTGCAAAACGCTCTGCATGAAGCCTATAAATACGATACTCGGGCAATCGTCGAACAAGGAATCGAAGCCCGTGAGATTGAAGTGGCGATCCTTGGTAACGAAGATGTGCGCACGACTGTACCGGGTGAAATCGTCAAGGATGTGGCCTTTTACGATTATAATTCCAAGTATATCGATAACAAGATCGTGATGCAGATCCCGGCAGAAATCCCGGAAGACGTGCAGCTGAAGGCTCAAGAATATGCCAAGAGCGCGTATACGATGTTGGGAGGCAGCGGCCTGTCTCGTTGTGATTTCTTCCTGACCAATAAAAATGAACTTTTCCTGAATGAATTGAACACGATGCCGGGCTTCACCCAGTTTTCGATGTATCCTTCTCTGTGGGATAAAATGGGCCTGAAATACGGCGATTTGATCGAAGAATTGATTCAGCTGGGGATGAACCGCTATGCACAGCGCCATGAGTTCTTGACAGAAGTGAATTGAAATAACCGCTATAAGCCGACCTAATCTTGACTTGATTAGGTCGTTTTTTTCAGTTCTCAGCAACATATAAGTCTATTATTTAGTTGAAACTTTCGGTGGAACCACAGTTTTCAAAACGAAAAGTGCAGTTCCGATACCCAAAATGCCCATCAAAGCTGGAGTGGCATGACTGAATAAATAGAGTTGACCACCGAGAAGCGGTCCAGCGACTCGCGCCAGCGCTTGGATGCTTTGTGCGCCGCCTAGTAGTTGCCCTTGTTGCGCTTGGTTTGCGGATTTGGACAAAAGACCGTTGTAAGCAGGACCGAAAACAGCATCGCCAAAACTGAACAAAATCATGCCGACAATATAAAGCAGTGGAGATCTACCAGAAATAGAGAGCAGCAGCAACAGATAGCCGCTGATCTCTGACAGCATTCCGAGTTTGGTAATCTGTTTGTCGTTAAGCACTCGGAGCAAAGATGGCATGACGAAGGTCTGAACGAGAATGTCCATGATTCCAATCATGGCAAACATCAGACCGATGACTGCCGGTTGCCAAGAAAAGCTATCCAAAGAAAGCTGTGCGAAAATCGCTTGTAGCGAACCATTGGGAAGCCAAAGGAGAAAACCCGCCAGTAATAATCTTTTGACATTCGGTAGCAAAAAAAGACCATGTAATTGGCTAAACGGATTCAAGTGGCTTAGGCGGATTGCAAAAGAGCGCTTAGCGGGGTCTAACGTCTCCGGCATAAAGAAGAAACCATAGACAGCGTTTAATAGGCTGATGGCAGCACCGACAAAAAAAGGAACGCTATTGCCAAATCCTGCCAAAAATCCACCAATCACCGGCCCTAAAGCAGTACCGATTCCAACGACGGCACTGATCCAACCAAAGTAGCGGGTTCGCTGCTGCGGAGGTGTGATATCAGCGAAATAGGCAAAAAGAGCAGCAATTTCGCCACCAGTCAAGCCATCAATGATGCGGCCGATAAAAAGCAGCCAGAGGGAGCCGCCGATACCGAAAATCACATAGCCGACAGCTGCCCCTACTAAACTAAGCAGTAGTACCGGTTTGCGCCCGAAACGGTCGCTGAGGGCACCTAAAACTGGTGCGGCCACAAACAGCGCTGCCGCATATGCCGCGGCCAGTAAAGTGACCACAGTAGCTTGGTGAGAAGTTGAAGCATAAGGGGCTACCATAAAAGGCAAGAGTGGAGTAACAATGGTCAGGCCCAGTCCCGTTAGAAAAACGGAAATGAAGCCGAAGATTACAGCGTGAGGATTAAGTGTTGCTTTATTCATGAAAAGACTCCTTTATTTGCGAAGATTATTTGAAAACTGGAAGACAAGTGTTCAGCTGGTTAGCTCCGGAAGGAATTATGTCTTTTTTTTGTTTCCTAGTTAACAAAGAAGAGTCTACGCTGGTTTTGTTTCTTTGTCAACAAAAAAGATGTATAAAAAAACCTCCAAAAAAGGAGGCTTCCAAAGTGAGGTGTCATGAATCTTTCAACATGTGTTTCAAATGTTCCCGGTAGCGGCCAATAAAACGAAAAACCGTATCGAACTCTTCATCTGTCATAGTTGCAAAGGCCGCAGCGTCGCGTTGGGCGAATTCTTCATGAAGTTTTTGATGGCGGCGATTGAGGGTATCCCCAGCTGCGGTCAGGCGAAAGTAAATTTCCTTCTTGTTTTCCGGTGACTGATAATTTTCAATCAACCCTTTTTCAATCATCTTTTTAGTGAGCTTGCTGATAGCGCCACGAGTCATATAGCTGGCAGCTGCTAGTTTGGTAACGTTAGGATTAGGAATCAGCGCAATTTTTTCAATCAGATCGATCTCATTGAGCTTATAGCCCTGCAGCTCTTTTTCCATAGCCGGACGATTGATCCAGACCAGCTCATTTGTCAAATCCGTCAATTGTGCCATCAGTTGTTGCTGACGTTCCATGGTAGCTCGCTCCTTAAAATCGCTATCGTTTTTCCAGAAAGTATCTTCAATGACACCAGTATAGCATTTTATAGCATTTTTTGCCTTCCAATCAACAACATGAGCACAAGGAGAAGTGGCGGACAGGCATGATTGTGGTACAATCGAAAATGAAAAAGACAGCAGGTTTGAGAGGTTAAACTTATGAAATTAACGATCAAAGAAGTGGCGGCGTTGTTTGGCGCCGACCATATTACTGATGAAAGAATCATCCATCAAGTAGAATTCGACAGCCGCAAGATCATGGCGGGAGATCTGTTCGTACCGTTGGCGGGAGCCCGTGACGGTCATGACTTTATTGAAGCCGCTGCTAAAAACGGCGCTGCGGCAGCTTTTTGGAGTCGTGATATCAATGAGCTGCCCCAAGGTATCATCGGGATTCCGGTGAAAGATCCGCTTTTGGCAATGCAACAGCTGGCGATTTATTACAAGAAAAAAATCGCCCCCAAAACAATTGCAATCACCGGCAGTAACGGCAAAACTACGACTAAAGACATGACCGCCGCCGTATTGTCCCAAAAATTCAGCACCTACAAGACGCAGGGCAATTACAACAACAATATCGGCATGCCCTACACGATTTTGCATATGCCGGCGGATTGCGAGATGCTGGTTTTGGAGATGGGAATGGATCATGCCGGAGAGCTGACCGAATTGTCAGAGATTGGCCAACCGGATGCGGCGGCCATCACGATCATCGGCGAAGCCCATATCGAAAACCTCGGCTCACGGGCCGGTATTGCCGCGGCTAAAATGGAGATTGTCACCGGACTGGCAGACAACGGGCTGCTTTTGGTACCGGCAGATGAACCTCTGTTGATTCCGCTGACAGCTCAGCTTTCGCAAAAGGTAGTGACATTCGGCATCGAACAAGGGGCAATTACGGCGACGGTGACCGCCGAAAGCCGGGAACGAACGGTATTTGAAATTGCCGGCCAGACCTTTGAAATTCCGGTGATCGGAGCCTATAATGTCAAAAATGCGCTGATTGCCTATGGTTTCGGAAAATACTTTGAGTTGAGCGACACCGAGATTGGTCACGGCCTGGCGACAGTCCAATTGACCAAAAATCGCACCCAGTGGCTGACTGCTGCTAACGGGGCCAAAGTGTTGAGCGATGTCTACAATGCCAATCCGACGGCGATGGCTCTGGTACTGGATACTTTCGGTAAGCTTGCCGTATCCGGCGGTCGCAAGCTGGCAGTGTTGGCAGATATGCTGGAGCTGGGACCGGATTCCCGTCAGATGCATGCAGCGATGGCTGAACATATCGGTGACAGTTACGATACAGTATTTCTGTATGGGACAGAGATGACGGCTCTTTTGAATGCACTGACTGAAAAAGATGCCAAGTTGACAGTTTACCATTTTGATAAGCCCAATAAAGAAGCCTTGATCCGGATGGTGCAAGCTGAATTAGGTCCGGAAGACAGCATCCTCTTGAAAGGCAGCAATGGAATGGGTTTGGCTGAGGTGGTAGCAGCCTTGGTGGAACAAGAATAGGTCGTATCTGGAAACTTTAAGCAAAGGGTGGTACCGGCCGGGTCAGATCAAAGCGCCGTGCCGGTTTTTTAGTAGAGTAGAGCGGGCAGGAGGAGAGCTAATGCGGATCGATATCTGCGGATCGGTGGGCAGCGGCAAAACGACGCTGGCCCGGCAACTAGCGGCAATCTATCAGATGCCTCTTTGTGAAAAGGATGAAGTCGTGTGGCAGCGGGGAGCGGCGGGGGATTGCAAACGCGAGCCGGCAGAGCGGGATCGTTTGTTTGCTGAATTTTTGGCTCAGACGGATTGGGTCGCAGAAGGAACCCCTCGTAAGATCCTGCGGGAAAGCTTCCGGGAGGCGGACCTGATCCTTTTTTTGGAAACGCCGCTGGTGCTCCGACTGAAACGGATCCTCCTTCGCTGGTATCGTCAGCGGCAGGGAAAAGCGGCTTTTGGCGCAGTGCCCGACTGGAAGATGCTGCGGGCGTATCTAAAATGGACTTGCAATTATCCGAATGATCGGCGTCAGCTGCTGCAATGGCTGACTGACGAGGGCTTGCAGGATAAGATCGTAACGATAAGAAACCCTGCTGCTGCTCGGAATTTGATTGAACAAAGAAGAGACCTGCTTCGTTGAGGCTGCTTATGTGAGCAGCAGCCTTGTCAAAGCGGGTCTCTTTTTTGTGCGGAAAAACACGGTTTCGAGAGCAGGTCTCACCGTATCATTTCCCACCTGGTCGAAATTCCTTTAGTATAGAAGAAAACAGGAAACGGAGGCGTGGCGCTATGCATTGGGCGTATGAAGCAGCAGCAAAATTGATAGAAAAGTATCCGGACGAGATCATTACGTGTGCATCCGGGGTCAGTCCGTCAGGTTATGTTCACGTGGGAAACTTCCGAGAAATCGCAACGACTTACTTTGTCACAAAGGCTCTGGCAGATCTCGGGGGACGACCGCGGTTCATCTTGTCTTGGGACGATTATGATCGTCTGCGAAAGATTCCGGCAAACGTAACGGGGGTCTCGGAGACTGAGATTGGCCGCCCGTACACTGAGGTCCCGGGACCCGCAGGAGCTGCAGCCGGCATATCTTACGGGGCTTACTTTGAGGAGCTGTTCATGAAGGATTTGGCTGGCCTGGGGATCGAGCCGGAAGCGATCTATGAGACCTCGCGATACGAAAGCGGCGCCTATGATCAGCAGCTGAAGAAAGCATTGGATCGCCGCCACGAGATTTATGATATTCTGTCTCGCTTTCGGACGGAGGCAAAAGACGAGCAGGAGCGGGAAAATTATTATCCCATCTCTTTGTATTGCGATACTTGTGGACATGACAGCACCACAATCACCTCCTATGATGAAAACGCCGGCCTTCTGAGTTATACTTGTCGATTCGGCCATCAGGGGCAGCAGCAGATCGGCTCCGGTCAAAAAGTCAAACTCCATTGGAAAGTGGATTGGCCAATGCGGTGGCAGTTTGAAAAGGTCGCTTTTGAACCTGGTGGCAAGGACCATTCCTCTAAAAACGGCAGCTTTGATGTGGCATCAGCTGTTGTTCGGGAAATTTTCGCCGGGCAGCCGCCTTTGTATGAGCCCTATGATTTTGTGAATATTAAAGGTCAGACGAAAAAGATGTCCTCTTCCTCCGGTAATATCATCACCTTGGAGGAGCTGCTGCGGATCTATACGCCTGAGCTGGTCTTTTATCTGTATGCCAAGTATCTGCCGAAAGCGCAATTTGATCTGGGGCTGGATGAGGATGTTTTGCGCAATTATGCCGAATTTGAGCGGAAAGCGGCCGGGGTGAAGGCGGGTACCGAGGAGAATGAAACCATCCGCCAGATGATAAAATTGACGGGAGCAGATCTGCAGGAAGATTACCCGGCATTCGGTCATGCGGTCAGTATCCTTTCTTTGACCGGCAACGATCAGGAGCTGACAGCAAAACTGTTGCAAAAAGAGCAAGCTTATTCCAATGAAGCGCTGCAGCATATTCTGCCTCGCGCGGCTTACTGGATTGAAAACGATGCGCAAAGCCGTATGCTGAAAGTCAGGGAAACACCGGCGGTCACCGTTTTCGCACAGCTGGACCCGGCAGTCAAGGAGCAGGTGGGGCAATTGCGGCAGCTGCTTTTAGAGCAGCCGCAGTTAAAGGATCAAGCGCTGATGCAGGCGGTCTACGATCTGATCCCGACTGTCGATAAAGCGGAAAAACGCCGAGCACAGCGGGAACTTTTCAAAGGAATCTATCAGCTGACGATTGGACAAGACAGCGGTCCACGGATCCCGCTCTTGGTTGAAGTTGTCGGACGTAAACAGATGGCTGCTTTATTGGATTTCTGATTGGTGGGCAGAGGGGCTTTTGGTCCAGTGGGTGTCTGCAAATTTTGGTGCTTTTCACTGCGATTGGTGTCATAAGCGGAGCGCTTTGGCATTACACAAATAAAATGCGCTCTTCCGTGATTTCGGCGGATCCGCAAAAATCTGAATTTCGTCGGCATTTTCAGACGGAATCCAGGCAGAGAGCGTCAAGTTGCCGCCAGATTTCAGAATAAAATTGAAAACTTGCTGAAAGTTTCATTCTGTGGTACAATACTCAAATGCCGAAAAGAAGAACCAGTTGGAAGAAATCTCATCCACGAAATTGACTTGTAGTCTGGCCGTAGGAAGAACAGTCCTGCAGTGCCTTTTACGTAGAGACTGGGAGACAAGTGCAAGACTGACTTGAAGCCCAGTCTTTTTGCGGATAAAAAGCGGCCCGGTGGCGTTGACGCCACCGTGTCGAATCTTTTCTGAATGCCTTCGTGAAGCGGTTTTCGGCGACAAAGCAGCGAGAAGAAATGACAGGGACCACTTCTTTTTGACTGTGGGAGAAAACGTGCATCTGAGGTCAGCCTGTTGTCACCGGCACGATCTCAAAGCCAAACCAACGCTTCAATCAACAAGAACGTCGTGCCGGGAAACTCGGCGAAGAAACGACGAATAGGAGGATACTTTTTGAAATTCAACGAACTAAACTTATCACCGGAACTGTTAAAAGCAGTCGAACGCTCAGGTTTTGAAGAAGCAACCCCGATCCAAGCAGAAACGATCCCGTTGGCGCTGGAAGGCCGCGATGTGATCGGTCAAGCGCAAACCGGTACCGGTAAAACGGCTGCTTTCGGACTGCCGATGTTGGAAAAAATCGACACCAGCCGTCATGAACTGCAAGGCCTGGTCATTGCGCCAACACGTGAATTGGCAATCCAAACACAAGAAGAATTGTACCGCTTGGGCCGTGACAAACGCATCAAAGTTCAAGCTGTCTATGGTGGGGCTGATATTGGCCGCCAAATCCGCGGCTTGAAAGACCGTCCACATATCGTAGTCGGAACTCCCGGCCGGATGTTGGACCATATCAACCGCCACACCTTGAAGCTCGGTACCGTTGAGACATTGGTCTTGGACGAAGCCGACGAAATGCTGAACATGGGCTTTTTGGAAGAC
The DNA here is from genome assembly GCA_027692465.1 of Enterococcaceae bacterium OF42-14pH9A. Classification (GTDB taxonomy): domain Bacteria; phylum Bacillota; class Bacilli; order Lactobacillales; family Enterococcaceae; genus Enterococcus_C. The sequence goes on from JAQEYU010000001.1 coordinate 1,309,220, forward strand.
ATCGAAACGATCATTGCCCAAGTCCCTGATACACGTCAAACACTATTGTTCTCAGCAACGATGCCGCCGGCGATCAAAAACATCGGCGTCAAATTCATGAAAAATCCGGAACACGTACAGATTAAAGCCAAAGAAATGACGGCAGATCTGATCGACCAATACTACGTCCGTGCCAAAGATTTTGAAAAATTCGATATCATGACTCGTTTGTTGGACGTTCAAACACCGGATCTGGCTATCGTCTTCGGTCGTACCAAACGCCGTGTCGACGAATTGTCTCGCGGCTTGGAATTGCGGGGCTATAAAGCAGAAGGCATCCATGGCGATTTGTCCCAGCAAAAACGGATGAGCGTCTTGAAAGCTTTTAAAGAAGGTCGTTTGGATATCCTGGTCGCTACGGACGTTGCAGCCCGCGGATTGGATATTTCCGGCGTGACTCACGTTTACAACTACGATATCCCGCAGGATCCTGAAAGCTATGTCCACCGTATCGGTCGTACCGGTCGTGCCGGCAAAGGCGGGATGTCGGTAACCTTCGTAACGCCAAATGAAATGAGTTACCTGCACGTCATCGAAAACCTCACTAAAAAACGCATGACACCATTGCGTCCGCCAACCGAAATCGAAGCCTTCAAAGGTGCTTTGGGTGCGGCAGTTGAGCAGATCGAAGCCGGCCTGCAGGAAAACGGTTTGGAAAAATATGCCCAAACTGCAGAACAACTTCTGGAAGGGTACGAACCGGAAACTTTGGTCGCTTTGCTGTTGAAAACAATGGCGAAAGATCCGGCCGATCAAGTACCAGTCAAGATCACACCGGAACGCCCATTGCCATCTGGTAAAAAAGGCGGCGGCTACAACAAGAACAATCGTCGCGGCAACGGTGGCGGCAATAACCGCAATCGTAAAGACGGCGGCAGCTACCGCGGCGGCAAGAGCAAAGGCAGCTACAACAAAGATAAAAACTACAGCGGCGACCGTCGAAAAAACGACCGTCGTGACAATGACCGCAACGCAGGCGGCAAAAAACGCGGATTTGTGATTCGCACCAGCAACGATTAATAACCGATCGACGGGCAGCAGGCTTCGGCTTGCTGCCCGTTTATTTATATTCGGAACTATCCGTCTGTTGGCAGGAAAGTAAATGATGGAAACGAAAGAAACAAGCAGGCGACCCTGTTTATCGCTGGAAAGTCTTTCTTAGGGGATATCTGAAAATCTGGCCAAACGGGGGTTTATGGGAAATGTTGTGTTGAAATCAAGAAGTAAAGCACTGCTTATGCAGAAGCTAAAGCTGTGCATTTACGATACAGATCACAATGAAAAGGACCAAAGGAATTAACCGGAAGTGTTTTCAGACACACCGTATACAGTGACAAAACTGTTAGGCGCAACCCTTGTGGTATAAATTCAAAAAATGACACCTTTTGAAAAACGGGCGTTTCAAAGCAGCTTTGCCGATTCGGCAGGAATCACTTTGCCTTCATATGTCAGCTGCTGATACATGTTCTTGAAAAAACATTGAAAAAGGAATAAGGATTTATTTAAGAACAACAGGCTTTTTCAGCAAGCCGATGTTTTTTTATGGTTTTTACAGCAATTTTTGGTAGAATAAGACTAACTCGGAAGCCGTATTAATCTGCCGCTGGAGTTTTCAGAGCGTCTTGAATAGAAGCGGCAACGGATAGAAAAATTACATATTTTTTTCGGGATGTATCGGCTGCCGAGTCGATCAATTTTGATGTGAGGGAGAAGCGATTATGATCAAGGGAATCGGGATCGATGCGGTGGATTTGGAGCGGATGCGAGGGATCATCACCAAAAAACCACAATTTGCGCAGCGAGTCCTGACTCCAAAAGAAGCCGTGCTGTTCGCAGCGTTGCCGTTGAAACGGCAGGTGGAGTTTCTGGCAGGGCGCTATGCTTGTAAGGAAGCTTTTTCCAAGGCCTGGGGGACCGGTATCGGTCAAGTTACGTTTCAGGAGTTGGAGATTTTGACGGATCCGCTGGGGGCACCTTACTTTAGTCTCTCTCCGCATACTGGCCGGACCTTCGTTAGTATTACCCACACCGATACTGTCGCCTTTGCGCAGGTGATTTTGGAAGAATAACTGCTTCAAAAATTGAGCGTGAGAGCTCGTCATGGTATAGTAGAGTGTTGAGCAGCTTCATGCAGCGATTTGCAGATGACAAAGCGAACCGGTGACAGTTCTCAGCAATTTAGTGAAAGAAGGAACGACTGTGGTGGAATCACTTCATCGCCCGACCCGGATCATCGTACATAATGAGGCGATCCGGCAGAATATCAAACATGAGATCGAGCGGATGCCTCAAGGGCGGGAGCTGTTTGCAGTCGTCAAAGCAAACGGCTACGGTCATGGCGCTGTCGCAACGGCCAAGGCAGCCATATCCGGCGGTGCTGCCGGTTTTTGTGTGGCTACGGTGGACGAAGGAATCGAACTGCGGGAAGCAGGCTTTACTGAACCCATCGTTATTCTGGGTGTCGTGGAAGTGGCAGACCTGTCATTGGTGGCCGAATGGCAGCTGGCCTTTCCGGTTGCCAGTCGCCAATGGCTGCAAAAGGCACGGGCTTATCTTGCTGAGATTTCCGTGGCGGCACCGCTGGCTGTGCACCTGAAAGTAGACAGCGGTATGGGACGCATCGGTTTTCGCAGCAAGCAGGAAGTTTTGGCGGCTTTGGCAGAGATTGATGCCGAAGCACAAATGAATTTTGAGGGGATCTTCACCCATTTTGCGACAGCTGACGAAGCCGATACCGCTTATTACGATGAACAAAATCATCGTTTCAATGAGATCCTGCAGGCACTGCCTCGTATGCCCCGTTACGTCCATGTTTCCAACAGTGCGACAGCGCTGTGGCATGATCAGCCGGTTGGCAACATGATTCGTTTCGGTGTTGCTTTATATGGGCTCAACCCTTCCGGACACGCATTGGCGGAAAGCTATCCGCTGATTCCGGCGCTGGAGCTGGTTTCACGGCTTGTTCAGGTGAAATACCTGGAAGCCGGCGAAGGGATCGGTTACGGAGAGACCTATATTACTGAACAAGGTGAGTGGATCGGCACAGTACCTATCGGGTATGCAGATGGCTGGATCCGTAAGATGCAGGGCTTCAAAGTATTGGTGGCAGGGCAGTTTTGTGAGATCGTCGGCCGGGTATGCATGGATCAGATCATGATCCGGCTGCCAAAAGAATTCGCAGAAGGTACACCAGTGACTTTGATCGGCAAAAATGGTGGTCAGGAAATCACATTACAGGACGTGGCCGATCAGCAGGAGACCATTCATTACGAAGCAGCCTGCCTGTTGAGCAGCCGGATTCCAAGAGAATATACAGACTAGAAAGAGGTAAATTATGGTGAAACGCGGAGATATTTATTTCGCTGATCTTTCGCCGGTGATCGGTTCGGAGCAAGGTGGGGTGCGCCCGGTTTTGGTAATCCAAAACGATCGGGGCAATCATTTTTCTCCCACTGTGATCATCGCAGCGATCACAGCAAAAATGGCTAAACCCAAGCTGCCGACCCATGTGGGAATCAAAGCTGCCGAGACGGGGATTTCACGAGACTCCGTGATCTTGTTGGAGCAGATCCGGACAATCGATAAGAGCCGCTTGAAGGAAAAGGTCTGCCATCTGGAAGGGAAAAAAATGACCGAAGTCGACCAGGCCCTGCGGATCAGCGTAGGCGTCGTGGATTTGGCAGAAGCAGTAGGTGTGGGTTGAAAAGCGCAGGCAACAGCGGTCTACACTGAAGCTGGATTCGGCGTTGTTGGTTACATATACAAATGTAAAAAGTGCCCGAGGGACAGATCACGGATGAAAGATCTGATCCCTCGGGCTTTTTTCATCGGGCAAAACAGGAAACTGCCGAAATCGCTTGCCTAACAAATACTGAGGCACGTGCCTGTGATCGGATTCATCCTAAATGTGTCAAACTCACTGTAAAGTTCGCTTAAGCAAACTTAACAGTGACTAATTTGCAAATTCAACTTGGTGCTTTCCGCCTTAGTTGAACTGTACCAGCTGACCAAAAGGAGGGTGGTCACCTCCGCAGCTCAACTTGGCGTTTCCTACCTTAGATGCTGTCGTGTGCTGTCTCTTCCGTCTTCTCCGCGCGTACATCCAGAAAAGTTTCAGAAGGCTCGGAGACTGACCCCGGCGTACAGATTTTACCGTTTGAGTGAATTACTGACAGTTACCGCTGATTTGAAAAATCAGTGGCGTTACTGTCAGTTTGAAGTCAATAGGCCCAAGACAATGAGAAATTTCCGCTGCCTTGCAAGTGGAATTTCTCGTTGGCTTCGGCCGGCGGCTGTACGCCGGGGTCAGATCGGAGAGCCTTCTGAAACTTTTCGGCACTCGGCCGATTACTTTAATTCCAGTCCGGATGAAACACTAGCAGGCAGTGTACCGGGCTTCTTCAATCGATACTGCTGCAAAATCCCAAACGCAGGTCATCTCGCAAAAAGATTGCTGATTGTTTTGTCGAGCAGGAGTATGTTTTTTCCGATATCGCTACCGACGGCAAATAGTGCTTTGCGAAAGAATCAAAAACGTTCTTTGTTAAGTTTCACAAGCAGGAAATCCGGCATTGAAGGTAGAAATCATGTGTTTTTAAGTTTAAGAAAACAGCTTTTCGCTAAAAAACGCTACTTTTTCTTAGAAATTACCCAGTCGAAGGCAGACAAAATAGGTAAAGAAATTTATGAAATATGAAAAAATATCCTTGACGAAGTTTTCATGTTTCGCTATTTTTAATTTGAGAACAGTTGCTATTTGAAAAAAATCGGACGGAAAAAACGACAAAAGTATGCTGTGTTTTTCAATGTTTGTGTTAAAATCATATTAGTGATATTAAAAGGTGGTGAGAACATGCGGCGGTTATTGAGTAAGACTGTTTTGCGGCGATTGACTTTGATCGAGGCCTTGGCGCGGCTGAACACCTGGGTGCCGGTGGAACAGCTGATCCAGTTGTTGAATTGCACGGATAAGACTTTGATGAAAGATGTAGAAATCATCAATGATGAATGGGAAGAATACCTGCAATTGGATTTTTCCAAACGGCGCGGCTTGGCGGTGCGGGCCGGATTGACCAACAAGATCAAAAATGTTTACCAGCGGGTCTTACGGGAATCCAGTGAATTTCAGTTTCTGGAACGGATCTTTTTTGAACCTGACAAGGATGCTGAGTACTGGATTAATGAACTGTTTATCAGCGAGACGTCTTTTTATCGGATGGTCCGCCAGATCACCAAATCATTGAAAACATATGGTCTGCAGTTGGAACGGAAACCTTTTTGTGTGACGGCTGCCGATGAGCGCTGGGTTAGATTGTTTTATCAAAGCTATTTTGAAGAGGCGTATGGTGGTGGCGAGTGGCCTTTTGCTATCGAAGAAAGAGATATGTATTGCTATGTGATGCGCAGTTCGACGGATTTCGATGTGATGCAGGACGATCGCGAGCTGATCCAGCATGCCTATCTGCTGATGATCACCTGTATCAGAGCGAATCAGGGATTTTTATTGGATCAAACGATCTACGCTGAGCCGGAAGATGTGCTCGATCAGGTGATCAGAATGTCGGAAAATTATATGCAGTCGCTGCTGGCGGAGACAGGGTATGAATTGACGGAGTACTGGTATCGTGAGGTGAGTCGCGGGGTTTTTTATGAATTTTACAATTGGGATAATCCACAACAGGAGATCAGGATCCAAAACGCAGTGGATACATTTTTGGACAAGCTGATAGCCGGAGTTGAGTTCGGTTTGCCGGAAGAGGACCGCAAGAAGATCAGTCAGCGGATGATGCATTGGTACCTGGCCTATACGATCTATCCATACAATCGTATAATTCTTAGAAATGAAAGCGAATCCTCAGCCCGTAATATCCGGCGGCTTTATCCGATTTTCAGCAAGCTGGTGGAAGTCAATCTCAAAGAAATCGAGACCGACTGCAATTTCCCCTGGGCGCAGATTAGAGAAGATGATATTTTGTGTCTGCTGCTGAAGGACTGGTCGGATCTGCCGCGACAGCTGGAAATGCTCCGCCGTCAGGTAACCGTGCTGATCATCAGTGACCGGGGCCTCAAACACAGCAGGATGCTCAGAGGAATTATCAAAGGGCAGTTGTTGGATAAAGTCGTGGTAGATATTTTCAAAAGTTCCGTATTGTTCATCACCCCGACGGAATTGGAATGTTTTCATGATTATGATATAGTGGTGGCAAATAACCCGGTGCCCGATTATCAAGATGAAAATCTGCTGCTGGTGGATAATTTTATGTCCGAGGGCGATTGGAATTTGCTGCACCAGCGGATCATCCGCAAGCAAAAGCAGATGTCTGATGCGTATATCCACGACTTGGATATCAATCTGCTGAAAAGCGGCCGCGAAATCTATCCTCATCGCAAAAAGGCGGCCAACATTGCCACCTTCGTCATGGAGGAGGACCACCCGTCAGAAGGCTTTTTCCGTCTGTGAGGACCGGCGCACCGATTGTGACAGAAAAGAGGAACAACAATGGTCAATGAACAATGGCAACTGATAAAAGACAATTTTTCCGATCAGCGGGAGTACATCGACGGCTATTACTATCGGCTGCGGCAGCTGACAGCGGATCAATACGAGCTGGCCTTGATCCACGGCGGTGTCTGTGGTGAAAATATCTACCATCCTCGTTTGAAGCTGCGAGAAGATAAGGGGATGCTGGTTCCGGTCAGCCTTTTCGATAATTACAGCTATCCGGTAACGAATCTGGAATATCAGGATGCACCGGAAAAATTGACAGACAGCATGCAAAACCTGATCCAACAGTTTTTGCGGGCCAAAGAATTGGTATGAATAAAATGAAATGCGGTGAGCTCAGGCACGCCGCATTTTTTAGGTGTCGCTGTGTTTTAAGCTGTTATAGGAACACTCAAGGTAGTCAGAAGAAAAGAAAGGAAAGAAGAAAATGACTTTGAAGATGATCATCTTTGATATGGACGGACTTTTGGTGGACAGTGAAGCACTTTACAAAGAAGGCTGGCTCAAAGTGGCAGCCGCCCATGAGATTCCTTTGACGGCCGCTGACCTGGCCGGTTGGAGCGGTCAGAGCCTGCAGGTGACGACAGAAAAGCTGATTGCCTTGATGGGTTCGGCACAGATTGTGGATGAGCTGAGAAAGGAGCGGGAAATCTTTATCCAGCAACAGTTGGCAGCCGGCAGGGTCCATTTGAAGCCCTATGCTAGAGAAGTGTTGACATATGCCCGGGAGAAAGGCTTGATTACAGCACTGGCCACCTCGACATTTCAAGAACGGGGTGCCGCTTTTTTGACAGGGCTGGGGATCGCAAACTGTTTTGATTTTGTGACGTACGGAGATCAGGTGAAGCAAATGAAGCCTGCGCCTGAGATCTATTTGACTTCGCTGGCAAAAGCCGGAATTGCTGCCGCTGAAGCTTTAGTTGCAGAAGATTCTCTGACGGGTGCCACCGCAGCCACCAAAGCCGGCCTCGCAGTTGTTTTGGTACCGGATCAGTCCGTCGGCAGTCACTATACGCCGGAAGAAAAGGCCGGCTTGAATATCTTGATGGAGGGGACAAGCCTCAAAGTTTTATTGGATTATTTGCGCAGCAGTGATTGGACAGATTCCGAGAAGACCGCCGACAAATAGGCGGTTTTCTTTCGTTTCAGGGCAAGGGTCGCTCGCTTGCGCCTTCAAAAGGTCCGCTGGCAGGACTGCTGGGAGCGGTCTTTGGAAATCAGGGTATCTGAGAAAACAGTAATATCCCTTTATGTTGGGAAAGAACGCTTCCTTTCATCTTTTTCTGCAGCTTGTCCGGGATGACAGCAAACTGCCGGGGCTGCGAGGAAGAGCGTTTGTGGTGGTTATCATTTTCAGAGCTGCAGTCAGGGGATGGCGTTTTGCTCATTTTAAGCAGCCGTATCATTATCTTTTGGAGATTTTTCGTGATAAATTTAAAGCAGAAATTAAGAAATTCGCTGTGGGGCAGGCTGCTCGGAAAAGACAACGCTTGCATTTGTGACAGAACGTCATAATTGTCTAAAACAGCGTCCTTTCACAGTTTCTTCAATAGTCGCTGCCGCAGTTTCGTGCTAAAGTTTCTTAATGAAAAAAAGATGACGGAATTTGCGGCTGTTTTCGTTTTGAGACGGACCCGCAGCGATATATCACATAAAGGATGATCAGGATGCAGCATATCAAAAATGTTTTTTATTTATACAAATTGGATTGGAAGCGGATCTTCAAGAGTCCGGTAGCCGCGTTTCTGATTGTGGCGCTGATGATTTTGCCCTCATTGTACGCCTGGTTCAATATCAAGGCTTTGTGGGATCCCTATGGCAATACCGGTGAGCTGCCCATTGCCATCTATTCCGACGATGCCGGGGCCAAATTGCAGGATACCAAGGTAGAAATCGGTGAGCAGGTCCTGGACACCCTTCATGACAATAAGCAGCTGGGGTGGCGCTTTGTGGACTCGAAAAAAGAAGTGACAGAAGGCGTCAAATCCGGGAAGTATTACGCAGGAATCTATCTGCCGAAGGACTTTTCGGAAAACCTGCTGAGCTTTGTTTCCGGGACGATCAAAAAGCCGAAGATTGAGTACTATATCAATGAAAAAATCAACGCTATCGCTCCTAAAATCACTGACAAAGGAGCCAGCAGTCTGCAGGAACAGATCACGCAAAATTTCATCAAGACAGCCAGCTCGACGGTCTTGAAGGTCATGAACGAGGTGGGCTATGATATCGACGCCAACCTGGTGAGCATCAACAAGGTCAAAACGCTGATTCTGGAAACGGATGAAAATGCCGACACGATCGAAAAATATGCTCAGCAGGTCGTGGAGCTCAACGGTAAGCTGCCGGAGATCAAAAAGAAGATCGCCAAAGCAGAAGCTTTCAGTGATTACCTGCCGCAAGTAGATGAGATGGGCAAAAAGCTGGTGGACCTCAACGAACGAATGCCGGAGCTGGAAAAACAAGCTTCTGTGATCCTGACCCTGCAGGAAAAAATCCCTGAAATCCAAAATGCCGGTAAACAACTGGCGCAGGTGGATGCGGATTTTGAGACCATCGAAGAGACCATGAATAACGGAATTACTGAAGCCAAACAAGGTCTGGAGATCATCAAACAAGTTCAAGAGATCTTACCTGATGTGAAATCAATGGCTGCCAACGCTGATGACTTCGCCGGCCAGCTGCAGACGGCGGCGGGCAAATTGCAGGGAACGCTACCAACTGTTGCTCAAAATGCCGGCAGTATCTTAAATGATCTGCTGCTGATCAATACCGAAGTCAGTGATTTGGCGGAAAAAATCAACACCGCTATCAGTGACAATCAGCTGAGTGATGAAGAACGGGCTGCTTTATCCAATGTCCTGCAGGGGCTGTCGGATCGTTTGACGCAGCGTCTGAGCAATATCGCAGCACTGCAGGAATTTTTGACAGCACTACCGAATTATCAAAACAGCAGCCTGCTGCAGGAGATCAACAGCAAGCTGGAAAATGCCAAGCCTCTCATCAGCGGGATGAAGGAGCGGGTGGACAAGCTGAACGAAGCAGTCAAGACCGGATCAACAGCAGATATCCAAAACGCATTGCAGGCGGTGCAAGACGTCGCTGGCCAGCTGAACGGAATCTTGGGAGCTATTGATGTCAAGCAGATTCAAAGCGAGCTTTCAGCCGGCTTAGACAAAGTGATTGCCGTCATGACAGATGCTCAGAGTGCAATCGAAAAAGCACAGCAGATCGACTTTGACAGTCTGCTGGCAGGAACTTCCAAAACGGTGGCTAACGCCGTGACACTGTTGGAAAAGTATCAAAAAGAGCTGCCGGCAATCAAACAGGAAGTTCACGATGCCAATCAGCTGCTGAATGGTCACATGGATGAAATCGTGGCCGGCATCAACGAAGGGGCCGACCTGTACAACAATGAACTGCCGCAACTGAAGAAAAAACTGGCCCTGGCGGCCGACTTTGTCCAAAATGACTGGCCAACCATCGAAAAAGAGATCAAAAGCACGATGACGATGGTGGATGAAAAGCTGCCGGAAGTCGAAACAGCCCTGAAAATGGCTACCGAGCTGATCCAAAACAATTGGCCGACACTGCGAACCGGCTTGCACAAAGCCGCCGAAGCAATCCGTAAAGGGGAAGAGAATGTCGACCTCGGGGAGATCATCAAACTGTTGAAATCCGATGCGAATGCGGAGAGTGATTTTTTGACGACCCCGGTGGAACTGGTCACCAATCAAATGTATCCAATCGAAAACAACGGCTCCGCCAGCACCCCTTTTTATACGGCTTTGTGTCTATGGGTGGGGGCGCTGCTGCTTTCCAGCGTGGCGACCACGTCTTATCATTTGGAGGAAGATGATAAGAAAAAATTCAGCAAGCGGGAAACCTTTGTTGCCCGAATGCTGACTTTCCTGACAGAAGGGGTTTTTCAAGCGTTGGTAGTGGCTTTGGGAAATATCTTCATACTGAAAGTCGACGTACGGGAACCAGTGTACGCTGTGTTCTTCACCCTCTTGGTAGGACTGGCCTTTATGATGATCGTCTACGTACTGGCGGCGTTGTTCGGGAATATCGGGAAGGGGATCGCTATTATCATCCTGGTGCTGTCGATATCCGGTGGCGGCGGGAACTACCCGATCCAAGTCTCCGGCAAGTTCTTCCAGATGATCAATCCGCTGCTGCCCTTTACCCATGCGGTGAATCTGCTGCGGGAAGCTGCCGGGGGGATCTACTGGCCGAATGCTGTACCGAATATCTGGATCATGATCGCTCTCTTTGTGATCTTCGGCTTGGTGGGCACGTTGGTCTATCCGAAAATGGAAAAGCTGACCAACAAGCTGGACAGTGTATCAAAAGAAAGTCATTTTTTCCATTGATGTATGCAGGGGGTGTCTGAAAATACCGGGGAATCCGGATTTTTGCAGACTTTTAACCGAAATCCAGGAGTAAAGCGCAGATTATGTGGTACAAAGCTGGGCATTTACGGCGCAGATTGTGATGAAAAGAACCAAAATATCTGCCACCGGAGTGTTCAGACGCACCCTAAATAAACAGGTCTTTCGGAAGTTTCCGAAGGGCCTGTTTTTTTGGGGAATTTGCCATGTTACAGCGAACGGTTTTATCTTGGGAGTGAAAGGGACAGCTGAGCCACACAACTATCCTGCTTTTTAATAGCAGCAAGACACGTCACAGAAATAAGCAATGTCTTCAGTTGCACGGCTTAAGGGTAGGCTGCCGCTGTCAGAGGACGGCGGGAATCTGCTATACTTGATTTATACGCATTACTGAAAGCGGGTAGAGGGGGTGCAAGGTGGAGACCTACATTGCAAAATTCAAAGGGGCGGGGACGATTTGCCGCATCACGGATGAGGCAGGGGTAACAGTAGCGGTTTTCAAGCGAAGAGCAGCGGCGCTGGTCCTGAATCGGGTCTTACGAATTTTTGGCCGTCTGCCCAATACCAGCCGGATTACTTATTTGCAGCTGTCCGGGTCAAAAGAAAAACAGCTGCCTACTTTGCTTAAACAGCAGCTCAGTGGTCCCTTCAGCCGCTTTCTTTTGTACGACGGTGAGCGTCCGGCAGGGAGCCTGCGTCAAATTCCTGAGAGTATGGCATTTCATTTGGAAGTCGAGTGGCAGCAGTGTTTTTTTACCGTTACTTGTGATCGTGATGGCGTTGAATTCACTGTAAAGCAGGGACAACAGCCGGTGGCAGGTTTTGTGGTCCAACCTGAGAGCTTGGAACCGATGTATACGATTTTTTGTTTTGAGGAAGGCTTGCTGCCGGCGGTCTTGAGCATGATGGCAGCCAGCCAATTGATTCTGTACGGTTGACTGGTACAAGTGCAGATCTTATTGCTGCGGCGGTTTTCAGGAAGAAAGCCGCTTTTTTGCGACGGAGCAGCATCACTGGTATGATAGGAGCAGCAACTGACGGAAGCTGGGCAGAGATTGAGGCCGGGGTTTCGTTTTTATTGAAAGGAAGAAATGCCATGACGACACCGGATATCCGTCTGATCATCAGTGATATCGACGGCACGATTTTGGATTCAAAGCATCAGGTCTCGGATAAACTGAAGCAACTCATGCCGTTACTGGAGGAGCGGAAAATCCCGTTTGTATTGACGTCGGCTCGTTCACCGCAAGGGATGACGGCTATCGCCGATGAATTGGGGCTCACCACACCATTGGCGGCCTACAATGGTGCGTATATCGTAGAGCGGAATAAAAAAGGCGGCTTCACACAGCTGTTTGGTCGACCGCTGGATTTTGTGGAAGCTAATAAAGTGATTCAACTGGCAGTCCATGATTTTCCGGAAATCGCAGTCAATATCTACTCGGAAGCCGACTGGTTCGTGCCGGTAGTCAATGACTGGGTCCGGCAGGAAGAAGCAATCACCGGGATGCAGGTACAAGAGGTCTTGTTGAAGGAATTTTTGGCAAAAAAGCCGCCGATTCACAAGCTGCTTTTTATCGGATCGGAAGCCGAGATTGCCGGACTGGAGGCTGCCATCAGTAAGCTGGTCTTGATGGAATCTGCGAAGTACCGTTCGAAAAGCAATTACTTGGAGTTTACCGACAAGACGGTATCCAAAGAACTGGCATTGCAGCAGTTGGCTGAGTACTATCAGGTGACTTCGGCTCAAGTCATGGCGATCGGGGACCACGACAATGATGTCAGCATGATCGCCGCTTCCGGCTTCGGTGTCGCTATGGCAAACGGCAGTGAAGCCTGTCAAGAAAAGGCCAATCTGATCACTGCAGACAATGACCACGACGGTGCGGCGTTGGCGATTGCAGAAGTCTTGGATCTCGAGCTGTGAGGGAATCATGGGCTGACAAATGATACGCGCAGTTACCCTGAAAAAACGTTTTTCTCAGAGCAGGGTCTCGCTGCGGTGAGTGAAAGCATTGATTTGACAGGCGCAGGCTTTGATAGATCCGGAGCTTGCGCCTGTTTTTTATGACAAGTGGCAAGTCCAAAAAAAACAGGAGCGAAACCACGGGGAATAAGGTGTGTCTATCGGTGAGAAGGAGGGATTTTCACGGTTTGTTACAGTTTGATTGCGGCGATAAAAAAGGATTGACTTTTGGTTGGGGCAAGCGTAGCATACTGTCTTGTTTGCAGAGATTTTTCTGAAAACGAAACGATCCAACAATCGTTGCAACAGCGGCGGCCGGCATCGGGAAAATATCCGAGAGCCAGGCATTCCGCACACATATTTGTGAAAAAGCAGAGGGATAAAAAAGTGAATTATTTAAAACGTTTGTTAGTGGGCCGACCTTTGAAATCGGCCGAAAATGATGAGCAGAAACTGAGCCGCTTTGCCGCTTTGGCGCTGCTGTCTTCTGATGCGTTGTCTTCCATCGCATACGGAACCGAACAAATTGTCGTCGTGCTGGTCACACTGTCGGCTGCTGCAATCTGGTATTCGCTGCCGATTGCCGCTTTTGTCATTATTTTATTGGTTTCTTTGACCTTGTCTTACCGCCAAATCATCCACGCCTATCCTCATGGTGGCGGGGCTTATGTTGTTTCCAGTGAGAATCTCGGCAAAAATGCCGGCCTGATCGCCGGCGGATCGCTGTTGATTGATTACATGCTGACCGTCGCCGTTTCCGTGTCTGCCGGTGCTGAGGCCATCACCTCAGCGATTCCAGCTTTGTTCGGGCATCAGGTAGCTATCAGTGTGGTGATTGTCCTCTTGATCATGATGATGAATCTGCGGGGATTGCGGGAGTCGGCAGGCTTTTTGATGGTGCCGGTCTATACTTTTGTCGCTGTCATCACGATTTTGATCGGTTATGGCCTGTTTCAGATTGCTACCGGTGCAGCGCCGTTCCATGCGACTTCTGCCGTCGGGGCGGCGGTGCCGGGCATCAGTATCGCATTGATCCTGCGGGCCTTTTCTTCCGGCTCCTCTTCTTTGACCGGGGTGGAAGCCATCAGTAACGCGGTGCCTTTCTTCAAAAAGCCGCGGGCCAAAAACGCCGCTTCAACATTGGCGATCATGGCATCAATCTTAGGCTTCTTCTTTGTCGGGATCACCTTTTTGAACTACTGGTACGGGATCGTACCGGAAACTGAAGTCACCGTTTTGTCGCAAATCGGCAAGGCGGTTTTCGGTCACGGGATCATGTTTTATGTGCTGCAGTTTGCAACAGCACTGATTTTGGCAGTGGCAGCCAATACCGGTTTTTCCGCCTTTCCGGTTTTAGCTTACAATCTGGCCAAAGACAAATTCATGCCGCATATGTATCAGGACCGTGGTGACCGGTTGGGTTATTCCAATGGGATCATCACTTTGGCTGCGGGTTCGATTGTTCTGCTGTTCATTTTCCAAGGGTCGACTGAGCGTTTGATTCCGCTGTATTCCATCGGGGTATTCATTCCCTTTGCCTTATCGCAAACGGGGATGGTCATTCATTGGCGTAAACGGGGCAAAGGCTGGCTTACGAAATCTATCGCCAATATAGTAGGAGCATTCATCTCTTATGCGATCATTGCGATCTTGTTTGCTTTTCGTTTGGCGGATATCTGGCCATTCTTTATCATCATGCCGGTCCTCTTGTATGTTTTTTATCAGATTCACAAGCATTATCAAAATGTGGCTGAGCAGCTGCGTTTGGAAAAAGAAGTCGCTCTGCATACCTATGACGGAAATACGGTTATTGTCCTGGTGGGCAATGTCACCCGGGTGAACGTCGGTGCGCTGAATTACGCCCAATCCATCGGCGACTATGTGGTGGCGATGCATGTGTCGACTGACGAGGATGTCGATAAAGAAAAAGAGATCGAAGCAGAATTCAAAACCAACTTTCCGGATGTCCGCTTCTCGGTGGTCCATTCCAGCTATCGTTCCATCGAAAATCCGATCATCCGCTATGTCGATCTGGTGAGCAAAAATGCCCGCAAACACAACTACACCACTACAGTTATCATTCCTCAGTTTGTGCCGAAGCATCGTTGGCAGAACATCCTTCACAATCAGACCAGTCTGCGGCTGCGGATGCGTCTGTCCTGGCGGGAAAATATCGTTGTGGGGACGTACAGTTACCATCTGAAAAAATAGTTGAACCCGCAATCACGGTCAGCTGCCGGCATGCAGTAGGAATAAGCTGTAGCTGAGGTGTTGCCGCGGCAGGACGCAATTCACAGTGAAAAAAACTAAAGCTCTGCTGCAGCAGGCTGCAAATATGTCCTGCTATCGGGCTTTTCCAATAAAACAAGCAAATAAGAGCCGTTCCCTCTGCTGATAAACAACAGAGGAACGGCTCTTATTTGCTTGTTTTAAAGGGAAGCTTTAGTCCGAAGTTTTGGTAGCGGGATCCAGCTTGCGCTCGATGATCCCGAGGCCCCAGTCGGTGATGATGGCCATCAGAGCAGTCGGCAGTGCACCGGCTAAGATGATGGAGGCACCGTCTGTGGCATTGGTCCCGCGGATGATGATATCACCCAATCCGCCGGCCCCCACGAAAGCGCCGATTGCGGTGATCCCGATAGCGACCACCAATGCGTTGCGGATCCCTGCCATAATGACTGAAACAGACAGGGGCAGCTCGATCATATACAGCCGCTGCCAGGCAGTCATGCCCATGCCTTTGCCGACATCCAGAATGTTTTTATCCACCTGATTCATGCCGGTATAGGTGTTTTTGATGATGGGCAGCAGTGAATACAAGAAGACAGTCACGATGACTACGTTCACACCCAGCCCCAGCCCAATCATCAAAATCGAGATCATCGCTAATGAAGGCACCGTCTGGATGATATTAGCCAAGCGAATCACCCAGTCGGCGATCTTGTGATGGCGACTGATCCAGATCCCCAGTGGAATCGCGACGATGGCCGCAAACAGCACCCCGTAAATGGAAATCAGAAAGTGGCGCAGGAACTGGCTGAAGACATAGCTGCCGTTTTCCTTGAAATAATAGAAGAACTGTTCCAACAGATTCATATTTTGCAGGTCCATGTCCTCACTCCCCCTCCTCGAAATAGTCATGTTCAGCTAGAAATTGCTGTGCGACGACGGTCGGCTCTACCAGATCATTGTCGGCTTGATAGTTGAGTTTTTGCATTTGTTCCGTATCGATGGTTCCGGCCAACTTGGCAATGGCAGCTTTGATTTTGGGATCTTCTTGGGCCAGTTTGTCATCAATGACAGCGGCGGCATCGTAAGGTGGGAAGAAGTGTTTGTCATCTTCCAACATCACCAGATCATAGCTGGCAATCCGGCCGTCGGTGGAATAACCCAATACGATATCCATTTTACCGGCAGAAACGGCATCATAGACCAGACCAATCTGCATCGGCAGAATTGTTTCGAAGGCAAAGCCGTATTCTTTCTTGAAGCCATCGTAACCGTCACCTTCTCTAGTAATCCAGGCGGTATCGACACCGGCAGTCAGTTCGCCGGCGTGTTTTTGCAAGTCGCTGACCGTCTTCAACCCGTATTTTTCAGCGGTATCTTTACGTACCAGAAAAACATAGGTGTTGTCAAAGCCGTAAGAAGACATATAGGTCTGTTTGTAGCGACTTTCGAATTCCTTTTTGACGATATCAAAAGCCTGTTTAGGATCTTTGACCGGGTCCAAACCCAAAGTGGTGGTTAAGTCGGTTCCGGTATAGCGGGCAGCAGAAACCTGAGCATCGCCGTTCATCATCGCTTGATGGTTGATGGTGGTGGTAGCCAGATTGTTGATAACCGTGGTGTCTTTGTCGGTATAGTGTTCGATCATACCAGCCACCAGTGCTGCTAAGATCTGAGACTCCGAGGTAATCCCGCCGGTAATCGCGACAGTGTTGTCAGAAGAGGCGCTGGCCAATCCCGGCAGTGAGCAGCCGGCCAATGTCAACAGTGAGACCAGTGCCAACAGCGCAGTATGGAATTTTCGTCTCATCATTTATTCGGCCTCCCTTACTGCCCGCGGCGTCAGTTTGTTTTCCAGTTTGCCTAAAAGAAAATCAGCCAACAGTGCCAAGATTGTTACCGGAATCGTCCCGGCGAAGATCAATGGCGGCTGGTAGTTGTTCAATCCGGAGAAAATCAAATCTCCCAGACCACCGGCGCCGATATAAGAAGCCAACGTCGCCCACGCAATCACGTAGACAGCAGCCAGCCGGATCCCCGCCATGATGGTAGGCATCGCCAGCGGCAGTTCTACCATGCGAATCGACTCAAAGTTGGTCATGCCCATTCCTTTGGCCACATCACGATAATTGGCATCCACACCTTTCATCCCGATATAAGTATTGCGCAGAATCGGCAAGAGGGAATAAATGAACAAGGCGATGACAGCCGGCAGCTTACCAACGCCAAAAAATGGGATCATCAATGCCAACAGAGCCAAAGAAGGGACGGTCTGCAGGGCACTGGTCACCGAGATTACGATACTGGCGGCTTTGGGCGTACGAGTCAAAAGAATCCCCAGCGGTACTGCAATCACAATTCCCAATACCAATGCAATGGCGGAAATATAAATATGTTCGATGGATTTGCCCAGAATCTGACTGCCGTATTCATTGAAAAAGTTCGTCATGACCCTCACGCCTCCTCTTTCGCAGATTCCACAGCCTCACTGATAGTGGCTTCGTCGCCCCACAAAACGTCGTAAACGATATCCACCAGGGAGGCCCGTGTCAGGATGCCGACGACCCGATTGCGGTCATCTACTACGGGCACGTATTTCAAGCCGCGTTTTAAGATCCGCTGCAGGACATTGCGCAGCTGGGTTTTTTGATTGACATAAAAGACCTCGGGATTCAAGATATCTCCGACGCTGGAGGCTTTGCCCCGCATTTTGTCCATCGTTTCGACATCGATGAAGCCTTTAAGGACGTCATTGTCATCGGTGACCAATAACGTATCGACCCGTTTTTCCCGCATCAGCTTGATGGCATCCCGCAGCGATTTGCCGGGAGTGATGGTGACGGCTTTATTCAGCATGACTTCGCCGACGGTTGTCGTATCCGGTTTGGCTTGCAGCAGGCGTTCTTCACCGATTAATTCTTCAACGAACTCGTTGGCGGGATGGTGCAGAATATTTTCCGGGGTATCGAATTGAATCACTTTGCCTTTACTCATGATGACGATCCGGTTGGCCAGCTTCAGGGCTTCGTCCATGTCATGGGTGACAAACACGATGGTCTTGCCTAAACGTTCCTGAAGATCTTTCACCAGATCCTGCAGAGCATCTCGAGTAATAGGATCCAGGGCGCCAAAGGGTTCATCCATTAAAATGATGTCCTGGTCGGCGGCCAATGCGCGAACCACCCCGATCCGCTGTTGTTGGCCACCGGAAAGTTCGCTGGGATAGCGGTCCAGCATTTCCCGTGGCAGCTCCACCAGATCAATCATTTTTTCCGCAGTTTCGTTGCGGGTCTCTTCGTCCACTTTCAACAGTCGCTGGACCAACGTGATGTTTTCTCTGATGGTCATGTGAGGAATCAGCCCGATATTTTGGATCACATAGCCGATCTTACGGCGCAGTTCTACCGGATTGAACTCCTGTATATCCTTATCATTGATCAGAATCTTGCCTTTGGTGGGCTCGTTCATGCGGTTGATCATCCGCATACACGTGGTTTTACCGGAACCGGACGTCCCAATGAAACAGATGAATTCTCCTTTGTCAAAAGAGAGATTGACATCTTCGACAGCCGTTTTGCCGCCTTTGTAGATTTTTGTGACATGTTGAAATTCGATCATACTTTTTCACCCTCAATTTTCATTTTTTTCCTCGCAAACCCGCCGTCGTGGCATTCGACGGGTAAGTACAGATAAGCACCGCAAACGACAGCTTTTTCAGCAAAGTGATGCTTGTGAAAGCCGACGTAAAAAGCGGTTCAATTTGTGAATCTTTCCGTAAAACAGCGGCCAAGCAGATTGTTTTGACCGCGATCATCCTGCGAAGTGTCTCCCTTAAGTCTGGCAAAGTTTCGCAAAAAATTCAAATATCCTGATTTTATGTGAAAAAACATTCTCATCTGGGCGCTCAAATTGGCCTGCGTTATAACACGGAAATGTTTTTTTCACAATGAGATGGCGACATGGACAAGGGTCTGTAAGGAGAAGATGAAAAGGAAGCAAAAAAGAGATAACAGAAAAATAAAATTAAAAAAAGCTGAGAGACACCTGTGACAAGGTGCTCCCAGCTTGTATGCTAATGATGAAAGGTGGTCTCAGATGAAGTCCGAAGACACCGCATGTTCTCAAATCCTCAGAAATATTCTCAAGGAGTGCCGGTTTTGAACTTTCAGTCTTGCGAATAAAGGTTAGCCTCAATCTCTGCCCGCTGGTCGGCCAAAAACGGCGGCAGGGCAAAGCTTTCGCCCAGCGTTTCCAACGGTTCGTCAATGGTGAATCCCGGAGCCATCGTTGCAAATTCCATCCGGTTGCCGCCGGGTTCCCGAATATAAAGGCTCTTGAAATAGCCGCGGGAGATAATCTTTTCGATGTTCCAGCCTTGTTTTTGGGCTTTTTCGTGCAGGGCACTCAAGGCGTCATCATCTTTGACGGCAAAGGCGATATGGTCGGCTGAACCTCTGCCCATATGCATTTCTTCCCGAGTATCAGTTGCTATGATGTCCACAAAATCATTTTCATTGAACCGAATCCGGCCGTTTTCAGCTGCCTGCCAGTCCAGCAGCTTTTCAAAAAATTCGATTGTAGCCTGTGGATCCTGGACATGGATTTCAGAAGAATTCAAGCCGAGAAGCTGATAGCTGCCGGGGATATCATTTTTTGCCCAGTGGTCTTGCGGCAGCGGACCGTCTGCAACTTCTGTCAAGATAACGGTCACCTCGTCGGGATCATTGAAGCGAATCTGATTGCCGCTGACTTCCGGTTGGACACCGGCTTCTTGCAGGCGGTCTTTCCAGAAGGTGAGACTGCCGGCAGGAATCTTCAAACCGATAGTCGCAATGAAATGATCGTTGTCATAGCGATGTCCCAGATGCGGAACAACAAAAAAGGTCACCACGGTTCCGGGACTGCCTTGATAATCCCCGTAATAGTAATGGAGCATCCGGTGGTTCTCCTGGTTGACGGTATTTTTGACAAAGCGCAACCCCAGTGTTTTTGTATAAAAAGCCGCGTTACGGCTGCCGTCTTTTGTCAGTAATGAGATATGATGAAAAGGTGTCATCTTATGCTGCCTCCATTGATTGGTTTTGCTTACTAAAGATAAGTATAAAACGATTTTACAGATTGTACCAGAAAGCTGCTTGCAGTCGAAACCTGCCGCAATTCATGCTAAAATAGCCAAGACGCATCGAGGGGCCGGCACTCTTAGCCTGCTCCCGATGAAAACGAAAAGAAAAGAGTGAAGGACTATGTTGACCACTGAAGATTTTGATTTTGACCTGCCGGAGGAGCTGATCGCCCAGACCCCGCTGCAGGATCGTGCGGCTTCGCGGCTTTTGGTGCTGGACCATACCACCGGGGAGATCGAAGACAAGCACTTTCACGACATCATTCATGAGCTGAATCCCGGAGATGCCCTGGTGATGAATGATACTCGAGTGCTTCCAGCCCGCTTGTACGGCGAAAAACCGGAGACCGGGGGCCATCTGGAAGTCCTCTTGTTGAACAATATCGCAGGAGATACTTGGGAGACGTTGATCAAGCCGGCAAAACGGGCCAAAGCAGGCACTGAGATCAGCTTCGGCGACGGTCGTCTGACAGCAGTAGTCAAAGAGGAATTGGAACATGGCGGTCGAATCATCGATTTCCGCTATGACGGAATCTTCCTGGAGATCTTGGAATCGTTGGGAGAAATGCCGTTACCCCCTTACATCAAAGAGCGCCTGGAAGACCCGGAACGCTATCAAACTGTCTATGCCAAAGAAAACGGCTCAGCAGCGGCACCGACGGCCGGACTGCATTTCACCAAAGAGCTGCTGGATGAGATTGCAGCAAAGGGCGTAGAACTGGTGTATCTGACACTGCATGTGGGTCTGGGGACTTTCCGACCGGTAAGTGTCGACAATATCGCTGAGCACCATATGCACAGCGAGTTTTACCGCTTGACTGCGGAAGCCGCCGACAAACTGAATGAGGTAAAAGCCGGCGGTGGTCGAATCGTAGCAGTGGGGACGACTTCAATCCGCACTCTGGAGACGATCGGAACGAAATTCGCAGGAGCGATTAAGGCAGACAGTGGCTGGACGGATATTTTCATCACACCGGGCTATCAGTTTAAAGTCGTGGATGCCTTTTCCACTAATTTCCATCTGCCCAAATCGACCCTGGTGATGCTGGTGAGTGCCTTCGCCGGCCGCGAACAGGTACTGGAAGCTTATCACCATGCAGTGGAAGCAGGCTATCGTTTCTTTTCCTTTGGGGATGCCATGTTCGTGAAATAACTCAGAATCAAATCAAGGAGCGGGACCATCGCAGCAGGCATGGTTTCGCTCTTTTTATTTTGCGAGGAGAACGGGAAGCGAAAAAAAGCGGGAAACCTTTATTAGGGTGTGTCTGAAAACACCGGAGTCATGCGGACCTGCCGAAATTGGAGTAAAGCGCAGTTTATGCAGCTTATGTGGTGCAAAGCTGCGCATTTTCGACGCAGATTGCGGTGAAAAGAACCAAAACAGCTGGTGCTGGCGTTTTCACACATGCCCTAAGCAACAACTTTTTTCAACAATAGCCAGCAGCTCGCATGGGTGCAGAGGGCAAGTGCGCGGAAGCTCTCCGAAACAGAATTTTGCAGACAAAAAGAGACCGGGCTCTCGAGGGCCCGGCCTTTATTTGATGGAAGGATTTGTCGGAAAGAGTTAGTTTGCAATTTATACATGCAAAGTAATAAATCTCTTGTCATAAACAAAAAACTTTGTTTTCACTACATTTTCTACGCTAAAATCATGTGGATCTATTCTGTTGTATTAAAATGTGTTACTTTTTGTTACGTATCTCTATTACTTTGGTGTTGTGCAAGTTTGACAACCGGGTGATACGCATTCACTATTTGTAAGTTTACCTCGCACATATAAATCTAGGTGAATCTTGTACTTCTAACAACTTTTTTTACTGTTTACTTTTACGCGATGCTTTTTCGAGATCTCCTTTCCGATAAATTCATTCCTTCCTTACACTCATAATATAGCACGGAATGTAATCGTTTACAAGTATTTTGATTCAGTTTTTTGTACCTTTAAAGCAGATAGACCAATTTTCAGTATTTTGAGGGAGAAGACTGCAGGACAGCGTGGAGAA
Source organism: Enterococcaceae bacterium OF42-14pH9A (assembly GCA_027692465.1). Classification (GTDB taxonomy): domain Bacteria; phylum Bacillota; class Bacilli; order Lactobacillales; family Enterococcaceae; genus Enterococcus_C. The sequence continues at coordinate 1,331,475 of JAQEYU010000001.1, forward strand.
AAGGAGCAAGCGACTGGCTGATTTTGCAAAACGCGGAATAGTATTTTTGTAGTCTGGAGAAAGGAGGGAGAACTGATGCTCTTTTCGGATAAGTCTTAAAACGTGCCGATAGACTCCGGAGCCGTTTGCCTGTCAATCATCGTAGTGTACGGTCGACTTCAACTTCAGCCGGCTTCAGGGATGACATATGCAAAAAAAGCACCAATAAATAAGAATAATTTGTGAAAATACGGCAGATACTTTGAAATAATAAAAAATGTCATGTTATAGTAGAAAAGGAAGGTTATTGTAGGAATACTATAAGGAGGTATGTGCATGGAGTATTATAAAAAAACAATCCATGAAACAGAAACAGCATTTTCTTCACAATCAGAGGCGGGTTTGACAGCAGTCGAGGCGGCTCAACGCTTGGAAAAAAATGGCCCGAATCGATTCAATGAGGAAAAGAAGGAGTCGTTGGCTAAAAAGATCCTTGCCAGTCTGATGGACTTTACCACTATCGTATTGTTGGTGGCGGCCGGGATTTCGTTTTACACGGCTATTGCTACAGACCACGGGGATTATTTTGAAGGGTTACTGATCATCGCAATTGTTATTATCAATTCGGTTTTGGCGATCGTGCAGGAAGGCAATGCGGAGAAAGCACTCTCGGCGCTGCAGGATATGAACAAACAGACGGCGCTGGTGATTCGTGACGGCAAACAAACGGAAGTCGATGCCGAAAAGCTTGTGGTGGGAGACCTCTTGGTGTTGGAGAACGGTTCAATGGTGACAGCCGATGCCCGGCTAACGCAAACTTCGCAAATGCGTGTTGAGGAGTCCGCGTTAACCGGGGAAAGTGAGCCGGTAGAAAAAGATGCCGAATTTGTTGCCGATCAAGACCTGCCTTTGGGAGATCAGGCGAATATGATTTTCAAAGGCTGTACTGTGGTCAACGGTCGCGGCCGGGGGATCGTGACTGCGACCGGGATGCAGACGGAGATGGGCAAAATTGCCGGACTTTTGGAGGACGGCGGCAATCAGGCTACACCACTGCAAAAACGTTTGAACCAGTTAGGAAAACGAATCAGTATCCTGGCACTGGCTGCGGCAGCCGTCGTTTTTTTACTGGGGTATCTGCAAAATGAAGATATTCTGGAAATGTTTCTGACTTCTGTTTCCCTGGCTGTCGCTGCCGTGCCGGAAACGTTGATGGTTATCGTGACCCTGACGTTGGCCTATGGTGTCCAGAAAATGGCCAAAAAAAATGCCATTATCCGTCGCCTGCCGGCAGTGGAAACTTTAGGAACTGCCAGTGTCATCTGCTCAGACAAGACCGGAACCCTGACCCAGAATAAAATGCGAGTGCGGCGGGTTTGGACTCACGGGGATGTCGTGACGGATGTTGAAGACCAGATGACGGATGAAGCGATGGAAGTTTTGAAAATCGCGACCTTGTGTACCGACGTGTTGGTGGATATCAATGAAGAAGGTGACAACGATTACACCGGAAATCCCACAGAAGTTGCAATCGTGCGGGCGTTTGAAGAAAATTATCATACCAAAAAAGAACTGGACGACGAGTATGTCCGGATCGGAGAACTGCCTTTTGATTCCCAACGCAAGATGATGACCACCGTCCATAAGAAAGGGAAAAAATACCTTTCAGTGACAAAGGGAGCCTTTGATGTGCTGCTGCCTCGCTTTCGTTTTGGCGATGTTGACCAGGCGGCAGTGGTCAACGACCGTTTCGGTAAGCGGGCTTTGCGGGTCATTGCAGTCGGTTACCGGGTCTTTGATGAGGAACCAACAGAGATGACTTCGGAATTTTTGGAAAAAGATCTGCAACTGATGGGTCTGATCGGCATGATCGATCCACCGCGTCCGGAGAGTAAAGGGGCGATTGCCAAGGCGAAAAAGGCTGGGATCAAGACGGTGATGATTACCGGCGATCATGTGGTGACTGCCAGTGCAATCGCCAAAGAATTGGGGATTTTGCAGCATAAAAAGCAGGCCATCAGCGGTGCTCAGCTGCAGCAGCTGACTGATGATCAATTGGACGACAAAGTCAAAGATTTGCGGGTCTATGCCCGTGTGACGCCGGAAGACAAAATCCGGATCGTCAAAGCCTGGCAGCGGACCGGTGCTGTAGTAGCGATGACCGGTGACGGGGTCAATGATGCCCCGGCACTGAATGCCAGTGATGTCGGTTGTGCTATGGGGATTACCGGGACAGACGTTGCTAAAGGAGCTGCCGATATCATTTTGACCGACGATAATTTTGCGACTATCGTGGATGCAGTGGCTCAGGGACGGACGGTCTATCAAAATATCCGCAAAGCCATCAATTTTCTGCTGAGTTGTAACGTATCAGAAATCTTTATCGTCTTGATTGCTATGCTGTTGGGGTGGGGTGCACCTTTTACCGCAGTTCAACTGCTGTTTGTCAATGTCGTTGCAGACGGTTTGCCGGGCTTTGCTTTGGGGCGGGAGCCGGCTGAAACGGGAATCATGGACCAGCCGCCGATTCCTTCAAATGAAGGCGTCTTTGCTCGCGGGTTGTGGCAGAAGATTGGCATCAATGCAGCCAGTTTTACCATCGTCGCCCTGTTCGGCTATTATATCGGCCGCTTTGTGGACAGTATCAGCCATTGGGTACCGGCTTCTCCCGAGGTGGGACAGACGGTAGCTTTTCTGGTGTTGGCCTACTCCTCGATCCTGCATGTGTTCAATGTCCGCAGCAGCCGCTCGATTTTCCAAGTGAAGCTCTCCAGCAACAAATCGCTGTTTGAAATGGCCGTTCTGGCGATTCTGATCACAACAGCAATCGCCTTGCTTCCGTTGACTCAAGACCTGTTCAATCTGGTACACATCAGTCTGAACCATTGGATGCTGGTAGGGATCTTGTCGATTGTACCGATTTTTGTCAACGAGATGATCAAGTTCCACTTTTCAGCAGAAGAAGACGAAGAAGGACCGCAAGAAGCGTGAACCTGCGAGTTTTGGGCTGCGTAGCTATTGTTGCTCTGTTCTTTGGGAGTTCGGCAAAAAGACCACTAGAATTTGAAGTCTGTAAGAGTTTTCAAAGCACCTTGGCTTTATGCACGCTACTTCTTGAACGGCATTTTTATGAAAGCAAATAGTGGTTTTCTACAACTTAAAAATAGCCGCGGTGACCGACTAATTCAACGGTCACCGCGGCTATTTGTGTTGAGCTCCAACGATTTCAAAACCCAGGAGCTGTGTGTTAACAATCAGTAAGTGTCGACTTCGTTAGGTAGGGCATTGTAGAATGCTGCCTGGGTGGCCTTGACATAAGGAATGAACCACAGCATCCCGATCACAGTGATGCTGGCCAGGATTCCCCAACCGATAAAGCTCAGCTGCAAGACGAAAAGGTTCCATTTGTAACCCTTCATCAGGCGGCGGCTGGCGGTGATACATTCCAGAGCACCGGGTTTTTCGCCGGTCCCTTCAGCGATATCGTAGAAAACGAAATAACTTTGCGAATAAGAATAGGCTTTAATCACGCCCGGAATGATGAAAAGCAGCGACCACAAGTAACTGAAGATAGACACCAACAGCATGGTGATGATCAGTCCCCAGATATAAGGTGAGCGGAAGCAGCGAAAGGCATCCGCAATCCGATAAGGCTCATTTTTGCGCCCTCTGACAGCATCAAGAAAAGTATAATCAGCGCCTGATTCCAATACAATTTGAAAAAGGCCCGCCACCAGCGAGATCAAAAACATGACTGCAGCGCGGCTTGAAACAGCTAAAATAAGTGCCGTATCTAAAGTATCAGATGCCGCAGCAGAGTCAAGCAAACCCGTTGCTATGATGGAGCTGGCCATCATAGGAGTGGTTAGCACTATTACGATGGCAATAATGATCAGATTCGGGACCAGTGTCATCAAAATGGCACTGCCCCAGCGACCGGCCAACGCATCTTTGGCCTCCTGTTTTAATTCTTTCCGTGATTTCATTTGTGTATCCATAAATTTTCCCTCCCTGAACCCTTTGCTTCGGCCATCTTTTGGCCGGTAGCTTGAGTATAGCAAATCCCGTTGTTTTTGGCACTTGTATGGGAATTCGAATAGTGCTTGTTCAGGCTGGGACTGAACCTTCCGGCAGCAGATCATTTGGTCCTTCGTTAAAGGCATACGTATGCATCGCACAATCCGTGCTTTACAGGTCTGTAAAAGGCTGAGTTCCTCCGGAGTTTCCAGGCGCACCCTTTGATTCCTGCAAGCTCATCACGGGAGGGTGCAGAGCCGGACCACAATGATCGGCGCCTTCCGACTGCTTGCTGACAGGTAAAGTCGGCAGCAAAAAGCCTGACCGATCCCTAGAGGATTCTGTCAGGCTGTCTGTTTTGTTCTCAGTCTAAAATGACTTCGTTTGGTAAATTGTTATAGAAAGCTGCCTTTGTGGCTGAAATATACGGATTCAGCCATAAATACCCCAAAAAGAAGGGGATGGCGGCCAGAATGTGCCAACCGATAAAACTCAAATCCAGTAGAAACAAGTCCATCTTGTGACCATCCATCAGTTTACGACTGTAGGTGATACAATCCAAGGCTCGCGGCGCCTGCCCGGTACTTTCTATGATGTCGTAGTAGACATAGGTAGCTTGCGAATAAGCATAGTATTTTACGAACATCGGGATCACAAGCAGTAAAGCCCACAAGGACAGGAAGATAGCAGAAAACAAAGTAATCAGCAGGATCCCCAGAAAAAATCTGCCGGAGAAGGCCCGCAGCGCATTTGGCAGCGGCTCGATATCCCGGCGTTGTCCTCGCAGCAGTTCCAGATAGGTCCAGTTGATCCCGCTGGCAAACAGGGCACCGATGATGGACCCGATCAGGCTGGTTCCGTTACTGCCCGGGTTGCCGGCTTGATCAGAGATTGCGTCACTCATCTGGTCGGCAAAACTCGTCCAGTCGATACTGGCTGCAATCAAAATCAATGGAATCAGCATGACCAGCAGGACAGCGATTTGAATCAGTGTCGGGATCAGGTTCAACAGCACAGCCTTGCTCCAACGACCTGCCAAAACGGCTTTGGCCTCGCTTTTCAATTCAGCTCTGGTTTTCATATGGTGTACTCCTTTCTTTTATATTGTCCAATCTGTTTAACGAATAAGGGTAGCCAAAATGACTACTCTATAAGTTTAAGTATAGCAGAGTTACCGGAAAATTCATGATACAGGGCTCAGAGCTGCAGTCGGTTGAAAACTGTTAAGCAGGGCGCATATCACGGCTTTCTTAAGAAAAGTTTGGTCCTATTTACTTTTTATCAGTGAATCAGTATGATAGGTGAGTTGAAGACCAATCACCGGGGGTATCTTGAGGTCTGCTCGGTGGAAGACATATAGAAAGTAGGGTAAAAAATGCCGCAACCAGCCATTTCTTATCGTTTGATCAAAAAAGAAAAACATACCGGGGCCCGTCTGGGAGAGATCATCACTCCTCACGGCACCTTCCCGACACCGATGTTCATGCCGGTAGGGACATTGGCGACAGTCAAAACGATGTCGCCGGAAGAGCTTAAAGAGATGGGAGCGGGGATCATCCTCAGCAACACCTATCACTTGTGGCTGCGACCGGGAGAAGACCTGGTGGCCGAAGCCGGCGGACTGCACAAATTTATGAACTGGGACCAGCCGATTCTGACTGACTCCGGTGGCTTCCAAGTCTTTTCGTTAGCAGACATGCGTAATATCGAAGAAGAAGGGGTCCACTTCAAAAACCATTTGAACGGTGCACCGTTGTTCTTGTCTCCGGAAAAAGCCATCGATATCCAAAATAAACTGGGCTCTGACATCATGATGAGCTTTGATGAGTGTCCGCCTTTTGATGAAAGCTATGACTATGTTAAAAAATCAGTCGAGCGTACCAGTCGTTGGGCCGAACGGGGATTGAAAGCTCATGCCAACCCGGATCGTCAAGGACTGTTCGGTATCATCCAAGGTGCCGGCTTCGAAGACCTTCGCAAACAAAGTGCACGGGACTTGGTAGGAATGGATTTTCCCGGTTATTCTATCGGCGGACTGTCAGTAGGTGAACCAAAATCCGAAATGAATCGGGTATTGGAATTTACGACGCCGTTGATTCCGGAAAACAAACCCCGCTACCTGATGGGTGTGGGAGCTGCCGACTCGCTGATCGACGGCGTAATCCGGGGTGTCGACATGTTCGATTGTGTGTTGCCGACGCGCATCGCCCGCAACGGGACCTGCATGACTTCACAAGGCCGCTTAGTCGTCAAAAATGCTCAGTATGCCCATGACTTCCGCCCAATCGATGAGAAGTGTGACTGCTACACTTGCCGCAACTACAGCCGGGCCTATATCCGTCATCTGATTAAATGCGATGAAACATTCGGGATTCGCCTGACGTCTTATCACAATCTGTATTTCCTGTTGAATCTGATGAAACAAGTTCGTCAAGCCATCATGGACGACAACCTTTTGGAATTCCGGCAGGCCTTCTTTGAAGAATACGGCTTCAATAAAGCGAACGCCAAAAGTTTCTAAATTTCACACAAAAATCATAGTGAAAGTGCCGAATATTTGTTATAGTGTTTTTTGTACACTGCAGTGGGAACCGGTTTCTGCAACTGGTTGGCTGCACTATGTAAACAATCAAAATCGAGGTGAAATAGTTTATGGAATTACTGATCCCTATCGTCTTAGTGGGTGTGATGTGGTTTTTCATGTCCCGTTCGACTAAGAAACAACAACAAGAACGCCAAAATACACTGAACGCCATGAAAACCGGTGATGAAGTGGTAACCATCGGCGGTCTGCACGGTGTTTTGTCAGAAGTCAATGACAAAACCGTTGTCTTGGATTGCGAAGGCATCTACCTGGAGTTTGAAAAATCCGCTGTCAAAACGGTCAAACCGGGAACGACTGCTGTAACGGATACTGCTCAAACTGAAATCGTACCTGAAGCAGCTGCTGAAAAGACAGAAGCTGTTGAGGACACAACTGAAGCTGACAAAGACTGATCCTGCCTCGTGCAGGATTTTTCTTTTGCAATCGGTGGATGATTCACGGTGGCACTTTTTAAAGAGTGGAACAAAAAGCGCAAAAGCGGCGGTCGTCGGTGCTGATTTTATCTTCGGCGGACTATGTATATTTTGAGAAAACATGCGCAATCTTTTCCGTTGTAAAAAAAGTTTAAAAAAATGCATTTATGCCGAAAAAATGGTGTAAATGCTTTCTTTGTTTATGCAGCAACCTTTTGTTTTCATTGATATAACAGTCGATTGAGTTGGAAATAAAAAACTGTGAAAAAGTTCACACGAAACTATTTACAAATCGGAATCTTTCGTGTATTATTCGGTGTGTGAAATAGTTAACAAAGAAAACACGGTCCACAATATAGGAGGATGACAATGGCTAAGACATTGGAAAAAGACGTAAAGACTGTTGATGTAGATACAGTAATCGACGAACTGGCGGCTAAAGCGAACGCTGCTGCGAAACAAATGGAAAACTTCACACAAGAGCAAGTTGACCATATTGTTCACGAAATGGCAATGGCTGCGTTGGATCAACACATGCCTTTGGCGAAAATGGCAGTTGAAGAAACTGGTCGCGGGATCTACGAAGACAAAGCGATCAAAAACATGTACGCGTCTGAATATATCTGGAACTCTATCAAACATGACAAAACAATCGGCGTAATCAACGAAGACAAACAAAAAGGTTTGATCGAAGTTGCCGGTCCTGTCGGTACTGTCTGTGCCGTAGTTCCTACTACTAACCCGACTTCTACTACGATCTTCAAAGCAATGATCTCATTGAAGACTGCAAACTCAGTAATCTTCTCATTCCACCCGTCTGCACAAGCTTGTTCCGTTGAAGCAGCTCGTATCGTTCGCGATGCAGCCATCGCAGCTGGTGCTCCTGAAAACTGTATCCAATGGATCGAAAAAGAAAATGCATCAATTGAAGCAACTCAAAAATTGATGAACCATCCAGGTGTGGCAATCGTTTTGGCAACTGGTGGTCCCGGCATGGTAAAATCTGCTTACTCAACTGGTAAACCGGCTTTGGGTGTAGGTGCTGGTAACGTTCCGGCTTATATCGAAAAAACAGCGAAAATCAAACGGGCTGTCAACGACGTGATCGTTTCAAAAACTTTCGATAACGGTATGATCTGTGCTTCTGAACAAGGGGTTATCGTTGACAAAGAAATCTACGATGAAGTAAAAGCAGAATTCGAAGCACATCAATGTTATGTTGTGAAGAAATCTGAACTGCAAAAATTAGAAGACGCTGTAATGAACGAAGGAAAATACGCAGTTAACCCTGCAATTGTCGGTCATCCGGCAGTTGAAATCGCAAAATTGGCCGGCATCAAAGTTCCAGCTGGGACTAAAATGCTGATTGCTGAATTGGACGGCGTGGGTGCTGACTATCCATTGTCTCGTGAAAAATTGTCTCCAGTCTTGGCAATGATGAAAGCTGAAAACCACGAACACGGTTTTGAATTGGCTTTAGGTATGTTGGAACTGGGCGGCTTAGGCCATACTGCAGTTATCCATACTGAAGATGAAGACCTGCAATTGCAATACGGTCTGAAAATGAAAGCTTGTCGTGTATTGGTTAACACACCTTCAGCTGAAGGCGGGATCGGGAACATCTACAACGAAATGATTCCTTCATTGACACTGGGCTGTGGTTCATACGGCCGCAACTCCGTATCGAAGAACGTATCAGCTATCAACCTGATCAATGTGAAGACTATCGCGAAACGGAGAAATAACATGCAATGGTTCAAATTACCTTCAAAAATCTACTTTGAAAAGAACTCACTGTTGTACTTGGAAAAAATGGAAAACGTTGAACGGGTAATGATCGTTTGTGACCCGGGCATGGTACAATTCGGTTACGCTGACACTGTACGTGAAGTCTTGGCTCGCCGCAAAAACGATGTGAAGATCGAAATCTTCTCAGACGTTGAACCTAATCCTTCAACTAACACTGTTTACGCCGGTACTAAAGTAATGGTTGACTTCCAACCGGATACTATCATCGCATTGGGCGGCGGTTCCGCAATGGATGCTGCCAAAGGAATGTGGATGTTCTATGAGCACCCGGATACTTCATTCTTCGGCGCGAAACAAAAATTCTTGGATATCCGCAAACGGACTTACAAGATTGACAAAGCAGTGAAAACACAGTTTGTATGTATCCCGACAACTTCCGGTACCGGTTCTGAAGTAACACCGTTTGCCGTTATCACTGACAGCGAAACACATGTGAAATACCCATTGGCTGACTACGCTTTGACTCCGGATGTTGCCATCGTGGACCCTCAATTTGTATTGTCAGTACCGGCTTCTGTAACAGCAGACACCGGGATGGACGTATTGACTCACGCGATCGAATCTTATGTATCTGTTATGGCATCTGATTACACTCGTGGCCTGAGCCTGCAAGCCATCAAACTGGTCTTTGACTACCTGCAAAAATCAGTAGAAGTCGGCGACATGGAATCCCGTGAAAAAATGCATAACGCTTCAACAATGGCCGGTATGGCATTTGCGAATGCTTTCTTGGGAATTTCCCACTCCATCGCTCACAAAATCGGTGGGGAATACGGTATCCCTCACGGACGTACTAACGCGATCTTGCTGCCGCATATCATCCGTTACAATGCGAAAGATCCTCAAAAACATGCGATGTTCCCTAAATATGACTTCTTCCGTGCGGACACTGACTACGCTGACATTGCGAAGTTCTTGGGTCTGAAAGGCGAAACAACTGCAGAGTTGGTTGAAGCTTTGGCAACTGCTGTCTACGAATTGGGTCATAAGATCGGCATCAAGATGAACTTGAAAGATCAAGGCGTAACCAAAACTACATTGGATGCAACCGTTGATCGTATGGCTGAATTGGCATACGAAGACCAATGTACAACTGCCAATCCGAAAGAACCATTGATTTCTGAACTGAAAGAAATCATCATCGAAGCTTACAACGCAAAAGCGTAAGTTTCCTTCGTAAAATTGAACTAGGTACTTCCGACCACCCCGCAGCTTCTTAGCAGCTGCGGGGTGGTTTTTTCGTTTCCGGAATGGCTGCGTCGCGACGGAGTTTCCAGGTAGACCTTGAATCAGTTTAGGACGCGTCTGAAAACTCCAGCGGCAGATATTTTGGTCCTTTTCACCGCAATCTACGTCGTAAATGCTCACTTATGCAGCACATAAGCTGCACTTTACTCCTTGATTTCGGCAAAAAGCCCGCAAAAATCTGGATTCCCCTAGAGTTTTCAGACACACCCTAATATTTGGATAAAATTATAAAATGATGAGTATAAAAATAGTTATTATTCATTTTATCTGCTAGAATATGTATGAAAAGATCAGGAGGTGGCGGAAGATGAAGAGAAAATGGCACTGGCAGACAGGTGGAAAAGTTGCAGTATTTTTTGCAGTTGTTTTCTCATTATTGCTGCTGCCTTACATTGGTCAATTGATGGATGCGCCGACAGCGGTGGAGCATAAGATCGAGGGAACACGGGCTCAGATCATGGTGACTGGCGAGGCACTGGCAGTCTTGAAGGCGGAGGAAGCTCCGGAATATGTCACTGAACGTCTGGAAACGGAACTTCTGCTGTTGGAAAATCTGAAAAAGCAGCTGGAACAAGGTTGGGATCGTTCGGCAGTAATTGAAGAGGCAGCTTTGGCCCGCAGCCATCTGATTGGTTTACGAACCACTAATCCGGATTCGCCGATGATCGACGGCCAGGAAGTGAAAACCACTGAGCTGGAATACTTCATCGAGCATCCCGAAATGACTCGGATCGACATCAATTATGCAGATCGACTGCCTTTGTGGAATTATTTGGCCAATCTGTTCAATAAAATCCCCGGCGGCGTCTTCTTTCTGAGTTGTGGGCTGTTCATGGCCGGCTGCTTTACCAAGGGTCATTTTGACGGACAATGGGAACAATGGGAAAAGCGGCAGTTGGCTCAGTGGGAAGGCAGTTATCAAAGACGCCGCTTCAAAATGGTTTTGCTCTTGTGTTTGACGCTGGTCACGGCTGCTTTTGTTAGCGCCGGGCTATTCGTTTTGGTAAATGACGGCTTGGGAGATTGGCATTACCCGTTGTTTTATCGAAATCACCAGGACAAAATTTGTCAGATGACTGTCGGCAGCTATTTGCTGCGAGCAGGACTGTCTCTTTTGATGGGAATTTTCTTTTTGGGGGCGGTCTCCAGCGTCTTGGTCCGCTTTACCCGTAATTTTTTGGTGCAGAGTCTGATCATGGCGGGGCTGCTGCTGCCGTCACTGTTTCCGGAGCTGCATCATTTGCTGGATGTGCGGATTGCCCAGTTTCTGCCGATGAGCTATCTTGATCTGCCCAAGCTGATTCTGATGGAAAATCCCTGGGGCAGTCCGCTTGTCAGCTGGGAGAAAGGGCTGCTGATCTTCTTTTTGTTGCTGATTCTGCTGCTGCTTGCCGCAAATTTCAAAGATCGACAGGAGCAGCTGGTCTTCGGCCGCGTCAAAGCAAGATTCGGACGCAAGACATTGCATTAGATACGGCGGCAGTTTCAGCTGACTTTTGGGCAGCCGAAGCGGCCGTCGATTGCGTTTAGTGGGGAAGGGACGCGTTTGCTTCTGCATGGAAACACCTGTTATCTCTTGTTAGCGAGGGGAAGGCTGCAAAATCCTGCTCGTTGTCGGAGAATTCCAAAAGCGAATGAAAAGGTTTGCTAAAAATATGTTATGATAGGGGCAGGAAAATTCAGAATGACCGAAGCCGCCGCCGATTTCATTCGGAAGCGCTGCTTAGGTACACCTACAGGGGGTAGTATCGTTGTCAGAATTAGCAGAAGCAATCAAGAAGTTGCGCCAGTCACAGGAAATATTGAATTATTTTGCTCGGGGGATGGAGCATCATCCCGTTTACGGACAGCCGGAGTACCAGGAGCGGGTAAATGATCTGCGGGATTATTCCAATGGTTTGTCGGTATGTACGTACCTGGAAGAGCCCGAAAACGTCAATCTCGTTGGCGAGATCAGCTCGGCCGCACTGTTGCGGGAGCAGCTGGGGATGATCGGCAATGTGATTGCACAGCTGGGTTCTGATGAGGGAAAACAGGCGGCTGCTGCCGACTATGGGCTCAACGCTGCCGATATCCGTCGTATTACTATGAGTCTGCAGGGCATGATTGAATTGAACAATATCCTGCGACAGGAAGCAGATATCAAGCTAGACGCTTCCCAAATGAGCAGTCCCGCTTCACCGGCGGGTAAAACCGAACCTGTTGAAGAGAAAAAAGGCTTTTTCAAGAAATTGTTCGGCCGCTAAAAAATAAACGCCCCGCTGACAATCGGCTTCTTGCGGCTGATTGTCGGCGGGGCATTTTTACTGTTGTATTATTTGTTCAGCGGAGGCTGTATTTGCGGATATCAATGTTACGGTTGTGGCACCACTCAAGCAGGCTGCCGGAAAAAGTCAGCGGCACATGACGCAAGTCTTTGAGATCTTTTTGGCCGGTGAGGGTCATCAACAGGCGCAGCTGGTCTTTCCAGGATTCCACTTGGCGGATCCCGGCTTCGACGCCTTTTTTGCTGACAGTGTGGAGGATCGTCCCGGAAACACCGCAAGCACGAGCGCCCAGCACCAGCGATTTATAGATATCATAGGCGTTGCGAATACCGCCGGAAGCCAGCAGATCAAAAATTTGCGGAACCTCCAGGGCTTCCACCAGGGATTCCGGTGTAGACTGGCCGAAATCCGCCAGATAATCCAGTTCATGTTCGTGGCGGCGGGCATTTTCGATACGGGTAAAGCTGGTGCCGCCACGACCACTGACATCGATCGCTGTCACGCCGATGTTCACCAGCTGCTGGATGGTTTCTCTGGTCATACCGAAGCCGACTTCTTTGACGACGACCGGGACATCCAGGTGACCGATGATGTCTTCGATATTGGTCAGCCAGCCGCGAAAATCCCGGTCTCCTTCAGGCATCACTAATTCCTGGGGGACATTGACATGGATCTGCAGGGCGTTGGCGCCAAAGAGTTCGACCGCCCGCTGTGCATCAGGAACACTGGTACCGGCACCGATGTTGGCCAGCAGATAGCCCTCGGGATAGGTGTCTCGCACAACGGTGAAACTGTCAGCTGTCGTCGGATCCTTCAAAGCAGCACTGACTGAACCGGTCGCCATCATCAGATCGCAGGCTTTAGCCACTTCAGCCAGCTTGCGGTTCAGTTCTTTGGTCTTTTCGCTGCCGCCGGTCATGGCATTGATATAAAAAGGGGTGCTTAATGTCGTGTTCAAAACGTCGGTGCTGAGATCCGTCTGGGCCACCGCCATATCCGGGAAACCGGTATGCAGCAGGCGGATCAGATCAAAATCGTTGGGACCGTCCTGGTAAAAAGCGTTGGCCAAAGCGGCGTGTTGATCTTTGCGATTCATTGATGGGACCTCCAGTCGGATATTGTCATAAAAGCGGTGGTGATGATCAGGTCAGAGCAACCGGCCTAAATGTGTCAAACTCACTATAAAGCTCGCACCCGCTTCAACGCTGCGGGTAGCTGTAGACATGGAGCGGCAGCGGCGTGATTTCAGACGTTTCCCAAGCACTCATCAAAGGCAGAATCCCGGTCTTCTGGTCGACGATCACAATCCCGCAGTCACCACCGCCGGCACCGGAGGACTTGGCCGCCCCTTGGTAATGTTCCGCCAGGTCACACATGGTCTTCAAGGCGGGGGTCTCGATTACGACACCGGTGATGTTGGTCAGTCGATTCAACAAGGCCCGGTTGGCGGTGATCTTTTCTTTGATCAGAGGGACATTTTGCTCCTGAAAGGCTGTGATCAGGTCGTCTACACAGGTGCGACTGTCTGTCAGAAACTGCTGATAACGTTCCGCCCGGTGTTCTTTGGATTCGTGGACCTGATCCACCAGATCACTGGTGGAAGCCGGGCTGCCGGTCCAGCCGATCAACAGGCGCAGGTTTTTCGGTGCAGTCAAAGGCTTGATCATCAAAAAAGGCCAGTCTGCTGCCAGCAGCTCCGTCATTGTGAGACGGTCCTGGGCGGCTTTGACCCAGTTGGGATCAAAGGTGGAAAAGGCAATCCAGCCGCCGTAGCAGCTGGCGGCAATGTCACCGCAAGAACCGTTGCCCTGGACTTCCAAATGAGCCAGCGCTGAAAGTTTGAAGATGTCCATCTGATCCATCTCCAGCCGGTAGAAGGCATTCAGGGCTTTAACTGTCGCAACGGTTACGGCACCGCTGGAACCTAGGCCGTATTTGCGACCGCTGGAATTGTCCAGCTCACTGGTGACCTTCAGATCATAAAAAGACAAGCGGCGTCCTTGTTCCTGGGCGTATTTTTCGGTCAGGTGGATGGCAGCCAAAATATAGTGGAACGGATTTTCTCTGACGTCCAGTACCAGCTGGTCGTTGCGGCGGGTCCATTTGATGGGCAAGTCGCTGTATTGCTGGGATTGGATGCTGCCGCTGCCGGTGGAGGCATTCACTGTGATGGTGATGAACTGGTCCACGGCTACAATCACTGCCGGATGTCCGGGTTCCACTACCGCGTATTCACCGGCGATGAACAGTTTTCCCGGAACTGAGATCTCGATCATGGGAAATAACTCCTTTTGTACAGATTTTGATTTACGACGGATCGTTTACAGGTATTGGATGCCGGGACCGGCGTGGGCTGTGATCACCTGTTCCGGTGAGAAGACTGCTGCAAAGGCTTCTTTGACGGCTGCTTCATCGCTGCGACGGCACAAGACTTTGACATTGGGGCCGGCATCCATGGTGAAATAGCATTCGGTGCCTCTTGCCCGCAAGTCACGGACCAGATCCATAGCAGTCAGACTTTGGGGAGACCAATAGGTAAACGGCGGCGCTGCAGCCAGAGTAGTGGCGTGCATTTTCAGTCCGTTGGCTTCAGTGACACTTCCCAAAGCAGTAAAATCTTTGGCGCTGATAGCGGCTTTCAAAGCTGCCAGATCTTCCGGGGTGCTTTGCAGCCAACCGGGATAAAAAGCAGAAGTAGCAACGGTCTGCCGCATTCCGTCACGGCTGGAAACGTCTTTTTGCTTGTCATTGATTAAAATAAACAGCATCGCCAGCTCTTCTTCGAAATGATCGGAGGCGACGGGGCGGGCAAAGCTGGTCAGGTCGTCTTGCCCCTGTTCCCATTCGGCAAAGCCGCCGAAAATACTGCGACAGGCAGAACCGGATCCCCGGCGGGCCAGTCGGGAGAGGTCGCTGTCGGAAAGGTTCAGATCCAGCGCTTGGTTACAAGCTGCCGCCAGTGCAGCCATCCCGCTGGCTGAAGAAGCCAGACCGGCAGCGGTGGGCACGAAATTGGTGCTTTCCACCCGGGCGCTCAACTGGGTTCCCGCCAATTGTCTTGCCAAATCCAAAAAGCGGCTGACTTTGGCAACGGCTTTTTCTTCTTGCAGCCGGCCGTCCAACACAAAAGTGTCAGCTTGCAGCTGGCTGCTGAAGCTGACGGCAGTTTCGGTATAAAAGGCGTCCAGTGTCAAGGACAGACTGTTGTTCATGGGCAGGATCAATTCTTCGTTTTTCTTGCCCCAGTATTTGATCAGAGCGATGTTGGTATAGGCTCTGGCTTTTCCTTTGTACATGGGTTTTGGCTCCTTTGTGAAAGTAGTGTAGTGTTCTAGCCAGGCAAAAATCAAATCAATTTACTCGAAAACTTCAGAGCCAGCTGGCATGCCAATCATCGTGGTGCACGGTCGGCTCCAACCTCAGCAATCTTAGTTGAACTG
The DNA here is from genome assembly GCA_027692465.1 of Enterococcaceae bacterium OF42-14pH9A. Lineage (GTDB taxonomy): Bacteria > Bacillota > Bacilli > Lactobacillales > Enterococcaceae > Enterococcus_C. The sequence continues at coordinate 1,347,253 of JAQEYU010000001.1, forward strand.
TACCAGCTGATCAAAGGGAGACCGGGACCGCCGGCGGGCAGCCCAGACGCTGAATCCAGGTAGCAGCAGCGCCGGTATCTTCCAGTTGCTTGGCGATACTCGCAGCGCTGCGGGCGTCCGGTGCCAAGGCGATCATGCAGCCGCCGCGGCCGCCGCCGGTGAGCTTGGCTCCCATTGCGCCGTTGTGCCGGGCCACCTGCACCAGCTGATCCAACATGGGATCGCTGACAGAAAGTTTTTGGAGCAGCGTGTGGGCTTCGTTCATCAACAGACCCAAAAGGCGGGGCTGATTGGCAGAAATCGCTTCTCTGGCCTGACGGGTGAGGGTCCCCAGCTGATGAATGGCTGCTTGTGCCTGCCGAGGATTGGTTTTCAGCAGACTGGCGACATCTCTTACGGTATCCCGGGTCTTGCCTTTGACGCCGGTATCCGCCACAATCAGACACCCCTCCAGGTTCAGGGGGAAGGCACTGAAGGGCTTGTCCCGTTCAAAGAAGATCGGTTCGCGGCCGCTGGTAGCTGCCGCATCGATTCCGCTGGGGTTGCCGTGTGCAATTTTTTCGGAGGTATTCACATAATGCAGCAGTCCGGCAGGGGTTTCTTCCACCTGCTGCCAAGCTAAAAAGGCCCGGGTTACCGCCACGGCCACAGCCGCACTGGAGCCCATGCCCCGTTCAGCGGGGATGGTGCTGGTAATGGTACATAACAGCGGTGGGGCAGAAAAATCCTGCCGCAGCATGTAGAGCAGTTCTTTCAAATTGTTCAGCGCCTGCGGGACCTGTGCCAAAGGACCGGTGTAATAAGCAGAGTCCAGCTGGTCAGTTTGCGACCGGCGGATTACTGCTGTCACCTGGGCAGCCGAAAAAGGCATCGCAATCGCCGGTTCCCCGTAGACGACAGCGTGCTCTCCCATCAATATGATCTTGCCGCTTGCTTGGCCGGTAGCAATCTCCTTCACGTCGGGCACCTCAATTAGGATTATTTGCGGCAGTCGTTTTTGCCGCATTTGAGCTGATTTCGAAAACATGACAAAAATGTCATTTTCCTCGCTTCCCCATTCTACTAAAGATTCGCTGATTCGTTAATAGTTTCAGAAAAAATGCTGAGATTTCCATTGGTTTCTTAACGAATTTTTGGGAAAAGCAGTCCGATAGGGGGCTTTGTTTCCTGTTAAACTGCTGTTTTTCAGGCGATGAAACGAAAATAATCGGGGGTGTTCTTTAAGTTGACCAGCGCAGGTTTTCTGCGTTATAGTGGTCCAAGTGACTTTCGCAAAGGGCACAAAAAACGAAAAGAATGAGAGTTGGAGGACGATGGCTGTGATCGTATTAGCAGGGACGATAGGTGCAGGTAAATCAAGTTTGACAGAGATGATCGCCAATCATCTGGACAGTGAGGCATTTTATGAATCGGTGGACAACAATGAGGTGCTGCCGCTGTTTTACGCCGATCCCAACAAGTATGCTTTCTTGCTGCAGATCTATTTTTTGAACAAGCGCTTTGACAGTATCAAGCAGGCCTTGAAAAATGAAGACAATGTGCTGGACCGTTCGATCTACGAAGACTCACTGCTGTTTCATCTGAACGCTGATCTGGGGCGGGCAACGGAAACCGAGGTCAAAGTTTACGACGAATTGTTGAGTAATATGCTGGAAGAGCTGCCTTATGCGGCTCATAAAAAGCACCCGGATCTTTTGGTGCACATCAAGGTTTCGTTTGAAACGATGCTGGCTCGTATCCAAAAACGCAACCGCCCTTATGAACAGCTGGATTACGATCCGACGCTGTATGACTATTATAAAGAGCTGAACAGCCGTTATGACGACTGGTATGAAGCCTATGATCAAAGTCCGAAGATCCAAATCGACGGTGATCAGCTGAATTTCGTAGAGGACACGGCGGCTGCCGAGGCGGTGCTGCGGCTGATCGACGATAAATTAGCGGAAGTGCGGAACCTGCATCCGGTAGGCTGATAATGAGCAGCTGCGACAGACCGGCGCACTGGATAAAGTGCAGTCTACAAGAAAAATTGCGGGAGCTTGCGAGTACCACGACATCCTGCAGGTGAATACTATAGCGGCGTGACAGGTGTATTCCTGTCACGTTTTTTGTTAGGCTGCCGGTAAAAGGGCGCCTGTTTTTTGGGGGGACTACACAGGCATTGGCAGGTTCCCGCAACGGCGACTGCCAACGGACCGGATTTGCGTCGGCGGGTCGGGTCGGGTATGATGAAAGCGCTCAGCGAAAGCTTTATCTGAGTGACTGATCAAAGGAGGTATGCGGCATGTTCCGTATATTAGTAGTTGAAGACGATGAAGATCTTTTGGAGATGATCACGGCTTTTTTGGAGGCGCAAGGCTATCACGTCGCCGGAGCTGCAGATGGTCAGCAGGCTTATCGGCTTTTTGAAACGCAGGAATTCCAGCTGGTGATCACAGATTGGATGCTGCCGGTATTGGACGGCTATCAGCTGGCCAAGATGATCCGACGCCGTTCTGCTGTCCCGATCATTTTTTTGACCGCCGTCGAAGAAGAGACTCGTCAGATTGCTGCTTATGAATTGCAGATCGATGAATATATCGTTAAGCCGTTTTCCTATAATCTCCTCGTTAAAAAGGTGGAGGCTGTTTTGCGGCGCAGCTATCCGGAAAGCGGTCTGCTCAAAAGCGGTACTTTAACGCTGGACCCGGCCGCCCGACAAGTGTTCGATCAAGGCAGCGAAGTCCAGCTGACGACCCGGGAATTCGATATCCTGCAGGTCTTTTTTGAGAATCCGGGGCGGGTTGTGACTCGTGAGCAGCTGATCGCCCGGGTTTGGCAGACGGATTTCATGGGGGATCCGCACATCGTGGACACCCATATCAAAAATATTCGCAAAAAAATGCCGGGAATTTCTCTGACGGCAGTGAAGGGAGTGGGCTATCGACTTGAAAAAGACTAGTCCGTTGACCCGCAGATTATTCACCTATCAGTTTGTTTTATTGACGGTCTCGATGCTGCTGGTCTATCTGAGCCTGGCATTTTTTCTGCCCCAGCTGTATCGGCATTACAAAATCCAGCAGACCCAGAAGCAAGCAACGGAGCTGGTGGCCCGCTTGCGAGGTGTTTCTCGTAAGCAGGCCCAGGAGCTGATCGCTGATTTCAAAAAGGCCAACAGCGACCTGACGGTGACACTGGTGGATGAGCAGGGAGAAGTGATTTTGTTTCCTTCTGTGGTTCACGCTGCAGGGAGCAATTTAGATACGGCAGTGTCCGTCTATCCGGCGATGGTGGTGACTCCCGCCGACCAACAAGATGCTGCAACCGGACAGGACGGACAGGTTGCCGTTACCGAGGAGACGACGGCAGCTGCCACAGTGGCTGTCGGTGAGCCCCTCACCAAACAAAACGGGACTGCACTGTATACAATCACCAAAACGGTCCCTTTGGCAGACGGTCGCTACCAGTTAATCTTGTATACGCCGTTGCAGCCGGTGGATGAGATCCCGAAAGTCTTTTTGATGCTGCTGCCGCTGCTGGTTGTCGGGGTGCTGGCCAGTGCCTTCATCGCAGCCCGGCTGTTGTCACGGTTGATCACCCGACCGCTTTTGGAAATCAATGATCGGGCCCAGCGCTTCCAACAGCTGGATTTGTCCCGGCAGACCGTCCCGGTTTACCGGGATGAGCTGCAGGAATTGAGCGTCAATTTGGATAAAATGGCTGAAAACCTCCAGCAGACAATGGATCAGCTGCAGCGCGCCAATGCCCGTCTGGCGCAAAATGTCTTGGAGGAACGGCAATTGAAACAACAGCAGATTCAATTGCTGATCGCCGTAGGACATGATCTGAAGACGCCTTTTGCTGTTGTCCAGGGAATCTTGGAAGGCGTGCGGCTCAAGATTCCCCCTTACGATCAACCGGAAAAGTACCTGCTGAAGGCAGAAGAACGGCTGCGGGATCTGGGAAAACTGATCGAGCAGGTCAATCAGATTGCGAAAATCGAATACGGCAGCCAAACAGCAGAGCGGGTGCTGCTGCAACCAGTACTGGAGACGATACGGGGACGCAACGAGCTGCGTATCAAGGAAAAGCAGCTGGTTCTCACCTGGCAGCTGCCCGAAGAACCGCTGGCGATCTGGTTGGACCGTTTTTCTTTAGAGCGTCTGACCGGCAATCTGTTGGAAAATGCCGTGTACTACACGGAGCCCGGCGGACAGCTGGCTGTGACCGCCGTCGTTGAAGCCGATTACTGCCGTTTGGAGATCCGCAATCAGACAGAAGCTTTGTCACAAGGGGAACTGGCTTGGCTGTTTGAACCTTTGACCCGCAAAGAAAGTTCCCGCAGTCGGAATTCCGGCGGCAGCGGACTGGGCTTGTTCCTGGTAAAAAGGATTCTGGAAGCCAATCGCTTGGACTATCAAGTGGGGTACCGGGAAGGGTTTCTGATTTTTGAGATCCGTCTGCCGCTGGCTGTAGCAGATCCTGCAGTTAAAAATGAAAATTGAAGCGGCAGCAAGAGCCGCCAAAAGCAGCAGTCCCGAGGAGATGTTCGGTGGCTGCTGCTTTTTTGCGGATAAGCGTTTTATTTTGTCGGAAAAAGTGCAGCGTTAAAGCCTGCTGCTGACGGCGAGAGCGGTGCGGAACGCGCAAAATATATACAAAGGCGGTATCCATCGCTTCTTGCCTGCAACTCCAGCGAAACTCCATTTTGACATGTTATCTTTTTGGGGAAAGGATGAGGACAATGCTGACATTGGAACATGTTTCTAAACATTATGGAAAAAAAGCTGCTTTGACAGATTTGAACCTGACTTTTTCCCGGGGGCTGAATTTTGTACTAGGGCCTTCCGGTAGCGGCAAGAGTACGTTGTTGAAGATTATCAGCGGCTTAACCGGCGCTTACGAAGGGCGGGTCTTACTAGCAGGGCAGGATATTCGTTTATTGGTAGGCAGTAAAGAAAATCGTTATCTTTACCAAAAGGTGGGAATTGTCTGGCAGGAAGACCAGTTGTTTTCTTATCTGTCAGTCAAGGAGAATATCCTCTTGGCGCTGGATCTGTCCGATCAAGATGAGATCCAAGAAATGCTGCAGGTCAAAGCCGTACTGGCAGAACTGGGCATCGCAGAGTTGTTGGAAAAGAAGGTCCGCTTTTTATCCGGCGGTCAAAAGCAGCGGGTGGCGATCGCCCGGGCTTTAATCAATCAACCGGAGATTCTGATTGCCGACGAACCCACCAGTGCCTTAGATCCGGAAGGCAAAGCGCAACTGTTGGCGTTGTTTGCCCGGTTGGCTGAAGAGCGGACGGTGATCATCGTTACCCATGAGAAAAAAGCGCTGCTGCCGGCGGGAAATCGGTTTTATTTGAAGGGCGGACAGCTGGTCAAACAGGAAACGACGACTGGCGACAACGGCCGGTCCTACCACGGCCAATACCGCAGAGGCTATACGCTGTTGGATGCACTGAAGGGAAATTGGCGCTTCTTCAAAGGGCGCCTGGCGGGATATTTGGCACTGATGCTGCTGGCGATCGGCGGCACGTATCTGTTGACACTGGGTATTTCCAACCAGATGACAGCAAAGAACGACAGCCGCTTGGATGAATTGACAGCACGTTACGGCGGAGCGCTGTACAATATCGATATCGTCAGTGAAATGATCGCAGCCGGCGGAACACAAGCGGAAGACGAAGCTCCCGAGACCGGCAGTGTCAAACAGGATATTTCCCAAGTATTCGCTCGTTATCAGGCGGATCCTCGTCTGGAGGGCCTCTATTCGGTGGCCAGCTTTTTTGATTATGAGCTGACGATCCCCGGTGTTACCACGGATTATCCGGTGACTGCTTCTAATAATATGCCCGTCAATAACGGTCTGGTCGCCGGGAAAATGTTCGATAATGGAAAAGACGAGCTGGTGGTGCCCGAAAGTCTGCTGGAAACGCTGGGACTAAAAGCAGATGAACTCCTCGGTCAGACGATCACACTGCAGGCGACCGGGTATGACTCTCAGACACAGCCCCATCCGATAAGCATCACAGGAAAAGTGACCGGTGTGATCGACACCACGATGCGCTTTGATGATGGAAGCGGCGAAATGACGACCGTCAATGGGGACGATCAGTTTATTTTCAGCCGCAAGCTGGTCAAGCAGGTTTACGAGGATCTGGGTCGCGACCCGGACAGTGCGCCGGTGGAACTGCGTACGAAAAAATTGGCGGATATCGCCGCAATCGTAGACGAGCTGCAAAAAGACGGTCTGGTTCCTATCGGTCAATTCCAATTAGCCGGTGACCTTTCCCAGTTTAACGAAAGTACCCGCAGCCAGACCAGCGACAGCCGCACACTCCTGCTGACTGCCGGGCTGATTTTACTGCTGGCGGCTGGACTGCTGCTGCTCTTTTTGAAATACCGGGAGTGGATGATCTTGAAAGTCGTGGGCTACGGTTTCAAAGAAGCCGGCCTGGCTGCTGCGGTGATGGGGCTGCTTTTGTTTATCGGTTTGACCGTCGGATGTGGACTGCTGCTGCCGCTCGCCGCTGTCGGTGCCAAAGAATTTTTGGATTTGAATCTGCTGGCTGCCGGAGAACTGACGACGGCTTTCCTGACACTGGCGATATTTTGCCTGGTTGCAGCAGCATTGAGCGGGGGACTCTTTGCCTGGGCTGATCCGCAGAAAGTCTTGAAACGAGGTGAGTAGATGCTGAAATTGCAAGAAGTCGGTAAAACTTTCGGGGATACTGTGATTTGGCGAGCGCTGACCCATTCCTTTGAGGAGACCGGATTGACACTGATCATCGGTCCCAGCGGTTGCGGCAAGACCACCCTCTTGAATATCTTGGGAGGACATGACACGGATTACAGCGGCAGCGTATCGGTTGACGGCTGCGACTGGAAAACCCTGAGTGACAAAAGTCGGGAAGCAAGGCAGCTGCGGGATATCTGTATGATCCCCCAGACGCCGCAACTGTTTTCTTCCTGGAGTCTGCTGGATAATATCCTGCTGGGCAGCCGGAATCCGCAGACGGATCTGTCTCGGGCGAAACAATTGCTGCAGCATTTCGGTTTGTCAGAGCTGGCGGAAGTCGCCGCAGAAGATCTCAGCGGTGGTCAGAAGCAACGGGGAATCCTGATTCGCGGGCTGCTGCGGCAGCCGCGATTGATGTTGGTGGATGAGCCGACCAGTGCTTTGGATCCGGAAAATGCCTGGCTGGTGATGAGTATGCTGCAGGAAATCAGCCGCCGCCAGAAGGTGATCGTGGTCAGTCATGATCCGGACTTTCAGCAATACGCCGACGAGATTTTGCGCTTGGAGCCGACAGGACTGGCACCGGTCATTTCTAAGCCGGATCTGTTGGGACGGGTATTGGCGGAGCATTCCTTGCAGACGCCTTTTCCGAAGCCGGTGTCGGCAGTCGGTGAGCAATCTGAATCAGCGAGTGCAGCCCATGAGTCTACCGCTGCTCAGCTGGCAGTGGCCGCTGAAGATTTCGAAGCCGCTGCCGGGAAAAGCGCAGTGTTTTCGGAAATGAAAAAAGAAGCCGCCGCCTCTTTGAGCAGCTCAAGCCGTTTTTTACGGCAGTTGGAGCTGGCGGTCAAACTGTTTTTTCAAGAGAAGACAATTTTCATGCTGGCGGCAGTTTTTGTCACGGCTATCAGCTGTCTGATGCCTTTGAACGGTCAAATCCAAGCAGCCAGCCGCGCTGCTATTGCAAAATTTGCGCAAGAGAACCGACAACTGCAGACGATCTTCGTCAGCGGTGAAAAGGATCAGCTGACGGCAGTGGCCAAGAAACTGACGGCGGATCCTGCTGCCGAGCCGGTGTTTTTGTATCCCCACGAAGAAGTCCGCCTGAGCTTTGATGGGAAGACTACGACGATTACCGGCAAACAACCTACTGATCAGCTGAAGGAAAAGCTGGTGTACGGCTACCTGCCGCAAGGAACAGATGAGATCGCCCTGTCGGTGGCCGGTGCCAAAGACTTGGTTACTCAGCTGCCAGATTTAATCGGTAAAAAGATTCGTTTTGAAGAAGGCGGTTTAAGCCGGACGGTGGAAGTGACCGGGATCACCGGCGGCACGTTTGCTGATTTTATCCTGGATGGTAAAACAGAAGCAGATTTTGCCGGCAAAAGTCTGCCGACAGCGCTCAATATTCAAGTGCCGGATTTGACCAAGGTGGCTGAAGTGGTGGAAAAGCTGCCGCCAACCGGCCTGAGTATCAATTCCGGCCTGGCTCGGATCGACGCTTTTTTGAAAACTACCGGACAGCTGACAATGTTGTTTACAGGGTTGCAGGTGTTGCTGACGCTGGCGTGCCTTGTGGGGCTGATGGCGGTTTTGCTGCAGCTGTTGAAACGACAGCGGGCAGCCGAGGCAATTCTGCGCTGCAACGGATTCAGCCGAAGCGAAGCCGGCGGGATCCGACTGCTTGAATTGATCTTGCTGACGGGAAGTGCCGGGCTGCTGAGTTTGGCAGTGGTGCTGATTTTGTCGATTCCGTTGCAGCTGATCACCGTAACGCCGCTGTTTTTGGAGCAGCTCATACTGGGGATCGCGGTTTTCGGCAGCCTGCTGCCGGGGGCTGCCGCCTTTTTCGGATTGCGGAAAACTACTGTCAAATCCGCATAAGCGGCCGCCACTTTCAGGAATTACTTCGACAAACAGCAGGCTTTTTTTAGGTGGTCGTTGCGGCAACTGCTATAATGTGAGGTGATGAGGCTGCTGTCGTTTCAAGCGGCAGCAACGAGAGGAGCAGGAGGATGGAAAAAATTCGCAGTTTCAATGAAGGAACCTCCAGCTGGGTCCAGGTCGACGGTCATGATGTCGCTTCAATCCGGCTGGTACAGGATAAATATCGGATATCAGATGAGATGTTGACCTATTCACTGGATAAAAATGAACGGGCTCGTGTGGAATATGATCCGGAGACGAAGGCCTTTTTGTTGATTTTCAATGTGCCTCACCGGGAAAAAATCGAGAACCATTACGAGACCAGTCCGATGACCTTCATCATCAAGGAAGGGCGGCTGTTTACCTTTACGACTGCTCGGACCCAGTATGTCCATGAACTGATGGAAAGCCTGCTGCACAAAACACCCCGCCAAAGCGAGTACAGTCTGCTGTTTCATACGTTGTTTGTCATCAGTGATGCTTTTTTTCCGCTGATTGAAGAGGTCAACAGTCAGCGTACCCGCCTGAATCAGCGGCTGCGGGAGAAAACGACCAATAAAAACCTGATTGCCATGAGTGACTTGGAGATCGGACTGGTGTATCTGGTCTCAGCCACCAAGCAAAATGCGGTCTTGCTGCAGCAGATCCGGGCCCAAAGCATCTATCACCGGCTGCAGGACAATGAAAAAGAACAGCTGGAAGATGCCCTCATCGAAGCCAAGCAGGCCGTCGAGATGACCCAGCTGGCCTCTCAGGTGCTGGAACAGCTTTCCGGTGCCTACAACAATCTCTTGAACAACAATTTGAACGATACTATGAAATTTCTGACGGTCTGGTCGCTGCTTTTGACCGTGCCGACGATCGTGACCGGCTTTTTCGGGATGAACGTGCCGCTGCCCTTTTCCAACTCGGTCTTCGGCTGGGCGATTGCCATGCTGATCAGCCTGGTTTTGGCGGTCTGGATGCTGGTGGCAATGTGGCGACGAATACGGTGAAAGCAAAAACAGCGGCTGATGCTTGTCAGCCGCTGTTTTTATGAATAGTCAAAGCAGAGAAACGAGGCAATCACTCGATAATCAGCCCCAGTCCGGCGGCGAGAATCAGAGCCTGCGCGGGATCGACGGTCAAACCTTTCAATTGATCGGCGGAGAGCCCCAGCTTGTCGAAGCGGTTGCCGATAAATGTCAGACCGCCAAGTTTGGTTCGCAGCCAGTTGGTGTCGTGGAGGTCGTTTTCCAGCAGTTGGAGATTCTGCCAACTGATGTCGTAAAACTCGGCAGATCGCAGCCGGCAGTTTGTAAAAGCGACACTTTTCAGATTTGTATTGGCAAAGGAAGCGTAATCTAACAGACAATCCGTAAAACGGACATCCCGCAGCCAGCTTTCTGCGAAGTTGGTACCAATCAGACGGCATTGGCGGAATTCTGTTTGATGGAGGCTTGCGCCGGGCAATTCGCTGTTGGAAAAATCGCATTTTTCGAAAATCACATTTGCGGTTTCGAAGCGCTCCAGGCGGCTGTTGGTCATCGTGACTTTTTCCAGGCAGGATTCTCGAATGATCAGGTTGGTGACAGTGGATCGACTTTGGTCCGCATCGGAAAACTTAAGATTTTCAAAAAGGGCCTCATCTTCCGGCTGAAATGCTGCCGACTCCAACTCGGGAATTTGCGGGGAGAGAATACGGGTGTTTTTCTTCATTTTTTAGTGCTCCTTGGCATGGAATTTGTGAAAATACCTGTTGGCAACAGTCTATCATGAAATCTGCCAAAAGACAGTGGGACTTCAAAAGAGCTGTGATAAAGGTGAACTTTCTGTATCTATGGAAATGGAAGTCTGTATCATTGTGGTTGTGCTTATTTTCACTAGTGAAAACAAGCTGGCAATCGGGCAGTGACATTTTGTCTTGTGAAAGGAAAAGCAGAGGTATCCTCCGGGATAGTTAGAAAAAGCAGTCAGAGTAACACTTTATAAAGAAACGGTTATTATTTGTTTTCTTGTCAGATTCACAAGCAAATTTGTCGCTTTTTGCACAATTCCTCGTTAGAATGAGAGCGAATTCAAATCTAAGGAGATGTATTACAATGACTAAAACTGTTATTATCGGAGCCAACCATGCGGGGATCGCTGCTGCCAATACGCTGTTAGACAATTTCAAAGATCAGGAAGTGGTACTGATCGATCGCAACACCAACCTCAGCTATCTGGGCTGTGGGACGGCACTGTGGGTAGGCCGCCAAATCGACGGTTATGAAGGTCTGTTTTATACGAATAAAGAGGCATTTGCCGCAAAAGGCGCCAAAATTTTGATGGAAACTTCCGTTGATCGGGTAGATTTTGACGGCAAAACTGTTTACGGGACTACTAAAGACGGTGCTAAATTTGAAGAATCCTATGATAAATTGATCCTGGCGACCGGCTCTCGGCCTATTTCTCCCAATGTACCCGGCCGTGATCTGGATGGCATCCATTTCTTGAAACTTTTCCAAGAAGGCCAGGCAGTAGATCGGGAAATCTCCAAAGACAGTGTCAAGACCGTTGCAGTGATCGGCGCCGGTTATATCGGTGTGGAGATCGCCGAAGCCGCCAAGCGCCGTGGCAAAAATGTTCTGCTGTTCGATGCGGCGGGCCGCTCCCTGCCAAGCTACTATGATACCTGGTTTACCGATGACATGGACAAGAACTTGGCAGATCATGGAATCGATCTGCATTTCGGCGAACTGGTGCGTGAATACAAAGGAACAGATCGTGTCGCAGCTGTCGTGTCCGATGCTGGCGAATATCCGGTAGATATGGTGATCAATGCGATCGGCTTCGGTCCAAACGCTGAGCTGGGCAAAGATCATCTGGAATTGTTCGCTAACGGTGCCTATCTGGTGGATCGTCACCAACAGACCAGTGATCCGGCTGTCTATGCAGTAGGAGACTGTGCAACAATCTACTCCAATGCACTGCAAAAAACCACCTATATCGCTTTGGCTTCCAATGCTGTCCGCAGTGGGATTGTAGCCGGCTACAATGTCGGCGGCACTCCGGTTGAGTCTGAAGGTGTCCAAGGATCAAACGGGATCTCCATCTTCGGTTTGAATCTGGTGTCCACCGGCTTGTCGGTAGAAGCCGCCGAAAAGAACGGCTTGAAAGTGAAATACACTGATCATGAAGCGTTGCAGCGGCCGGCCTTTATGGAAGACAATGCGAAAGTGAAAATCCGTATCGTCTATGAAGCCGACAGCCGTCGTATCGTAGGCGCGCAATTGTCCTCGACTGAAGATATCTCAATGGGCATCCATATGTTCTCTCTGGCCATCGCTAAAGGAGTTACCATCGACGAGCTGAAATTGCTGGACCTGTTCTTTTTGCCACACTTCAACGAACCCTACAACTACATCACGATGGCGGCGTTGAAAGCTGAATAAGGTATATCTTGAAATTCCGGCGAATTCCGCGGAAAGCTGGGAAAAGTACTGTTTATATGAGTAGAAGCGGCTATTTAGGCGACAAAAGTGGTAAAGGAACCGGAAAAACGGCTGATGGATTTTTCCGAACAGCCGAAAATAAAAAACTTCGCAGGTCAACGACGACTGCGAAGTTTTTTTGCGTACCTTCTTTTGAAAGCAACGCTAAAGGAGGCCAACCGATGATTATCACCTTCAATCAAACCGCCCGTTTCAAACCGGCAACCACTGCCCGACGTTTGAAAACTTACTATCAAAGCAGCGATTTTCGGCCGGAAGTTTTTTTGAGCTATCTGTGCCTGATTAATATTGTAGCCACTCTTTGTCCTACCGTCCGGCGTCTGGACCATGAGCTGTACCGCAAAGAAGTCCGCCAATTGTTTTTTTGTTGCGGATATCGGCGAGCGGTGATAAGATTTTTGTGGCGATTTCGCAGATTTTTCACTGGAAAAGAGCTCTGCGGATTATTAGCGGCAGGGGGCGAGTCTGCCGTTTTGGAGCCGACAGCGGTGCGGCGGCTTTGGCAGCGGTGTTGTACGTTCTGTTCAACAGGCTTACGGGGATGCTTTGAAGCGATCGCCTGTGGGACTACAGGCATCAGCGAAAAAGTGATACCGAACAAAATTCAGCAACTTCGCATAGAATATTCAGAAAATTTAGAGAAAAGTGTTGACATTGCCGCCTGAGTCCGGTATTTTTGAACTAACAACTGACATAGGTGATGAAAATGACAACATTCAAACAAACATTCGAATTGTTATTGTTATAGCTTTGGACTCTTTCTGGTATAATTTTAGAAGAGTCCTATTCGCATTGCATAAAGGAGTAAACCTTTGTGGAGTGCTTTTTTTATACTTTTTTTCATCGTAAGCAGCAAGTTGTGATTGTAAATTATCATTGAAAGTGAATCAAAAGTTGTCGCAATGACAGCCTCTTAAAAATTCAAAGACAGGAAAAGTGTCCAGCTCCATCAAACGCCATCAGCCAAACAACGATTTTTCAAAATGTTTTTCTTTGAAAACAGACAATCGACAACAGCATTTTAACTAACCGAGAAAATAGAAATTTTCGCGGCAGGGTGTCCAGCTCCATCAAACACCATCAGCTACACAACGATTTTTCAAAATGTTTTTCTTTTGAAAACAGACAATCGACAACAGTATTCTAACTAACCGAGAAAATAAAAGGGGGATACACAATCATGCGCAAGATTCAGTTTTTTGATACGACGCTGCGGGACGGGGAACAAACGCCGGGTGTCAATTTCAATACTAAAGAAAAAGTTCAGATTGCTCTGCAGTTGGAAAAATGGGGGATCGATACCATCGAAGCCGGCTTTCCTATTTCGTCGGAGGGGGATTTCGAAGCTGTCCAAGCAATTGCCGGTGCGGCTACCCGCATGACGGTAGCGGGGTTGGCCCGTTGCCAGAAAAAAGACATTGATCGGGCATATGAAGCTTTGAAAGATGCCCAGTTTCCCCAGATTCACGTTTTCCTGGCTACCAGCGATGTTCACATGGAGTACAAGCTGAAAATGACACCGCCAGAGGTTTTGGCCTCCATCAAAGAGCATGTCGCATACGCTCGGGAACGTTTTGAAAAAGTTCAGTTCTCGCCGGAAGATGCGACTCGGACCCGCAAAGAGTTCCTGCTGGAGGCGGTCCAGACAGCAATCGATGCCGGTGCGACGATTATCAATATCCCGGACACTGTCGGCTACACAAATCCCACCGAATACGGCGAGCTGTTCGCTTATCTGATCAGTAATATCAAGACTGAGCAGGAGATCATTTTCTCCTCCCATTGTCATGACGATCTGGGGATGGCCACAGCCAATGCTCTGGCGGCGATCGAAAACGGGGCCAATCGAGTGGAAGGAACGGTTAACGGAATCGGCGAGCGGGCCGGCAATACCGCATTGGAAGAAGTTGCTGTTGCGTTGCATATTCGTCAAGACTACTATCAGGCGGAATCGGGGATTGTTTTGGCAGAAACCAAGCGTACCTCGGATATCGTTGCCCGCTTGTCAGGGGTGGCAGTGCCGCGAAACAAAGCGGTCATCGGTGCCAATGCCTTTGCCCATGAATCCGGGATCCACCAAGACGGGGTCCTGAAGAATCCGGAAACTTATGAAATCATCACACCGCAGCTGGTAGGGGTCAAAAATAATTCGCTGCCACTGGGAAAACTTTCCGGTCGCCATGCCTTTGTAACGAAACTGGAAGAGTTGGGGTACCACTTGTCGGAAGCTGAGATCAAGCCGGCATTCCGCCGCTTCAAAGATCTGGCCGACAAGAAAAAACAGATTATTGATCAGGATCTGATCGCACTGATGGCTGACGAGACGCGGGCCGAATCCGATACCGCCCGTTTGACAGGACTGCAGGTGCAATACGTATCCGGCGGCCGCCAAGGGGCCATCGTTTCCGTAGAGCAGGAAGGTGAATCCGGAGTGGCTTCTGCGATCGGCTCCGGTTCAATCCAGGCAATCTACAATTCCATCGACCAGATTTTTGAACAGCAGCCGAAATTGGTCAATTACGAAATCATGGCACTGACAGCCGGCGAAGATTCCCAGGCGGAAGTCCATGTTTCTGTAGAATGTCCGACTACCCGCAAGCGGATCAACGGAATCGGTGTTGATTTCGATGTGTTGGAAGCCTCGGCCAAAGCTTATGTCCAAGCCAGCTCGATTTTGAAAAAGGAGACGGGAGAATAAAATGAAGAAAACTATCACAGTATTGGCCGGTGACGGAATCGGACCGGAGATTATGGCTGCCGGAATCAATGTTTTAAAGGCGGCTGCCGCAAATGGAGAAATGACATTTGAATTTGTTGAAAAACCATTTGGCGGTGCCGGCATCGAGGCCGCCGGTGTCGGATTGCCGGAGGACACCTTAGCCGCCTGTCGTAATGCCGATGCGATCCTCTTAGGGGCGATTGGCGGACCGGCAGGTTCTCCATGGGAAAAAGCTGCGCAGACACCGGAGCAGGGGTTGCTGGCATTGCGTAAGGAACTGAACTTGTTTGCCAATATCCGACCAATTGCCGTACCGGATGCGCTGCTGCCGTTATCGCCGGTCAAAGAAAGTATCGTGAAGGGCACCGATTTTATCGTCGTGCGGGAACTCACCAGCGGGATCTATTTCGGTGAACCACGGGAATTGACGGAAACTGAAGCCTACGATACTTGTCGTTATACGGAAAAAGAAATCGAGCGGATTGCCCGCAAAGCCTTCGACATTGCTATGACCCGCCGCAAGCATGTGACTTCAGTGGATAAGGCCAATGTTTTGGCTTCCAGCAAGCTGTGGCGCAAAACGGTGGCAAAAGTCGCAGCCGACTATCCGGAGGTGCAACTGGTTAATCAGCTGGTCGACTCCTGTGCCATGCGGATCGTACAGCAGCCGACAGAATTTGATGTCATCGTGACAGAGAATCTTTTCGGGGACATCCTGAGTGATGAGGCTTCTGTTCTGCCGGGGACTCTGGGTGTACTGCCTAGTGCCAGTCATTCAGAAGGGGGCGTTTCCCTGTACGAGCCGATCCACGGGTCGGCACCGGATATTGCCGGCAAAGATATTGCCAATCCGGCGTCCATGATCCTGTCAATCGTACTGATGCTGCGACAAAGCTTCGGTGCCGAGGAACTGGCAGATCGCATTGAAACCGCGGTCTACGACGTCATGAATGAAGGGACGGTGACCGGTGATCTGGGCGGTACCGCTACTACAACCGCCTTTACAGAAGCTGTAATCGCCAAATTGAAATAAGAAAAACGGCTTGCCGCTCGGGTAGTGAAACAGTGGGCGACTGATCAATCTTCATAAGAACAGCCGGTCGCTTGGTTGATCAGGCTGTCTCTGATCAGGTTGTACTGGGCACGGCAAGCTGCGGACAGCTCTCGGAAATCCGAGCGGCACCGAACTTTTCAGAACATCCAACAGAAAAAAGACAAGAATACGGGGGAAAAATAGATGGGGAAGACGCTTTTTGATAAAGTCTGGGACCGCCATGTCATCAAAGGAGATGAAGGGGACGCCCAGCTGTTGTACATTGATCTGATGCTGATCCACGAAGTTACATCACCGCAGGCCTTTGAGGGGCTGCGGCAGGCAGGACGCAAAGTTCGTCATCCGGAAAAGATCTTCGGCACGATGGACCACAACGTACCGACAGTGGATATCCACCATATCACCGATGTCATTGCCAAAAAACAGATCGATACACTACGGGCCAACTGTGAAGAATTCGGTATCGAATTGTGCGACAACGGCTCAGAAGGTCAAGGAATCGTTCACATGGTGGGACCGGAAATGGGGCTGAGCCAGCCCGGCAAGACGATCGTTTGTGGGGATTCTCATACGGCGACACACGGGGCGTTCGGCGCATTGGCCTTCGGTATCGGAACCAGTGAAGTGGAACATGTCTTTGCGACTCAAACCATCTGGCAGCGTAAGCCGAAACGGATGGGAATCGAGATCGCCGGCCAGCTGCAGCCGGGGGTCTACGCCAAGGATGTGATTTTGGCGCTGATCGCAAAATACGGGACCGATTTCGGTGTCGGTTACGGTGTTGAATTTTACGGGGATACCATCACCGCTATGTCGATGGACGAGCGCATGACTATCTGCAATATGGCCATTGAAGGTGGGGCCAAGATGGGGATGATCGCACCGGATGAAAAAACCTTTGAATATGTCCGCGGCCGTCGTTTTGCGCCGGCGGATATGGAAGCGGCCATCGCGGATTGGCGTACCTTGTACACCGACGAGGAGGCC
The DNA here is from genome assembly GCA_027692465.1 of Enterococcaceae bacterium OF42-14pH9A. Lineage (GTDB taxonomy): Bacteria > Bacillota > Bacilli > Lactobacillales > Enterococcaceae > Enterococcus_C. The sequence goes on from JAQEYU010000001.1 coordinate 1,364,133, forward strand.
GAATTTGATAAAGTGCTGACCCTGAATGCAGCGTCATTGGCACCTTTTGTCACTTGGGGGACGAATCCGGAGATGGGTGTCTCTGTTGCAGAGCCCTTCCCGGAAATCCAAGATCACAATGATGAACTGGCTTATGAGTACATGGATCTGAAGCCGGGACAAAAGCCGACAGAGATCCCGGTGGAATATGTCTTCATCGGTTCTTGTACCAATGGCCGCCTTTCTGATCTGGAAGAAGCTGCCAAGATCATCGCCGGCAAAAAAATCAAAGCAGGTGTGACGGGAATCGTCGTACCCGGTTCGCGGCCGGTGAAACGGGCAGCCGAAGCGCAAGGCTTGGATGAAATCTTCAAAGCGGCCGGCTTTGAATGGCGGGAACCCGGCTGCTCTATGTGCCTCGGGATGAATCCGGACCGAGTGCCGGAATACGTCCACTGTGCATCGACCTCTAACCGGAACTTTGTGGGCCGCCAGGGGAAAAATTCCCGTACCCATCTGTGTTCGCCGGCAATGGCCGCGGCCGCTGCGTTGAACGGCACCTTTGTGGATGTACGTGAAATCGTGAAGGAGGGCATTTAAGTATGGAGGCATTTACAGTATATACGGGGACTACGGTTCCGTTCATGAATGACAACGTCGATACCGATCAGATCATTCCCAAGAGCTATTTGAAGCGAGTGGATAAAAAGGGCTTTGGCGAGTTCCTCTTTGATGACTGGCGTTATCTGGAAGATCGTAGTCCCAACCCGGAATTCGTATTGAACTTTCCTCAATATGCCAAGGCTGCCATTTTGATCTCCGGAGACAACTTCGGCTCCGGCTCTTCCCGGGAGCACGCGGCCTGGGCGCTGATGGATTATGGCTTCAAAGCAGTTATTGCCGGTAGCTTCAGTGATATTTTCTATATGAATGCGACCAAAAACGGCCTGCTGCCGATTTCGCTGCCAAAAACCGCCCGTGATCAGCTGGCAGCATTGCCGGCTGACGCTGAGATTACGATCGATCTGCCGGCACAAGAAGTTCGTTCCGGAGCAAATGTCTGGCCTTTTGACATCGATGCCAACTGGAAAAACAAGTTGGTGAACGGACTGGATGAGATCGGAATCACCCTTCAGGAAGAGGAACTGATCACGGCTTACGAAGAAGAGCGGGTACCGGTCTATTGGCGCTGAAAAAACAGCCGGACATCGAGGCCCAATTCAATCGTATCGCTGAAACGTATGATGCTGACAGAAGAAAGTTTATTCCTTGTTTTGACGCTTTCTATAATGAGACGACAGAATTGCTTGCGGCCGGTCTCACTCCGCCAAAACAGGTGCTGGATCTCGGTGCCGGTACCGGTCTTTTGACGGCCTATTGGCAGGAAAAGTTTCCGGCGGCTGCTTTTACTTTGGTGGACCTTGCCGCTGACATGCTGAATGTTGCTCGACAGCGCTTTGCCGCTTGCCGCAATTTTGACTATCTTTGCCGTGATTATCTGGCGTCCTTTCCGGAAGCTTCCTTTGATGCGGTTATTTCGGCCTTGTCCATCCATCATTTGACGGATCCGGACAAAGAAGTTCTTTTTGAAAAAGTCTATGACCACTTGCCAAGCGGCGGGATCTTTGTCAACTATGATCAGTTTTGTGTTCAGTCCCGCAAGGTCAACCGGTGGATCGAGGCGTCATGGCGTTCAGGTCTGTATGACGGCCGGCTGACCGAGGCCCAACTTAAAGCCTGGGAAGAACGCAGCCGCTTAGATATCGAATGCACCGTCGATCAGGAAAAAGTCATGCTGCGCCGAGCCGGATTTAAAGATGTGGAATGTATCTTTACCAACGGCAAGTTTTCTGTGATTGTCGCTGTCAAAGCATGAACAAGCAGGCCCACTGTGGTCTGCTTGTTATTTGCCGCTGATCTGGAGGGCTGTGGTAAAATCAAAGAAAAGATTGGAGGCGCAAAGCCGATGGAAATCCGTTTATTAACTGAGGCAGACGAGACTGCGGTGAAGCTGCCCAATGAAGCATTTGAGCTGTTCGGGCGACTGGTGGTGAGCCGGACAGAGGAGACTTGGAGTTGTCGGGAAGAACTGTTCAGCGATACAACGCAACAAACCTTTCCCGAGGAGGATTATCAGATCAGTGAGCTACTGAAGACCGGTTATGTCGTGGGCGCTTTTGCTCAAGAAGCTTGTGTCGGCTTGGCGGTCTTTACAGATGATTGGATGAAATATGCATATCTGTCGGATCTGAAAGTCGTCGGCAGTCATCGAGGGCAAGGTATCGCCGCCAGCTTGATCCGCTTTGGGCTGCAGGAGGCAAAAAACAGAGGGTACAACGGGATCTGGACGATCGGTCAGGACAACAATCTGGGGGCCTGCCGTTTTTATCTGAGGCAAGGCTTTGTCATCGGCGGATTGAATACGCAAGCGTACGGACACACTTCTCAGGAAGGCAAGGCAGATGTCTATTTTTATCTGGAATGAAGGACAAATGAAGACCGCAGCACTGACGATGCAGGCTTAAAACTGCATCGTCAGTGCTGCGGTCTTTTATTGAAAAGTGAATGACTCGAAGATCACAAGACATGATCCTCCAACCAGCGAGCCACACCATCCTGCTCATTTGAAAGTGTCACTTGGTCAGCGCCAGCCAAAGCAGCCGGGACAGCATTGGCAACTGCGACACCGGTGCCGGCCAGCTGTAAAAGAGCGACATCATTTTGATCATCGCCGAAAAAGACGATGTCTGAAGGAGCGATGGCCAATGTTTCCAACAACCGGTTCATGCCCTGCAGTTTGGAAGCTCTGGCGGATAAGAGGGTGACAATGTTTTCACCGAAATAGGTAAAGACCCGCAGTCGGGGATCGGCCGCGAAATGTGCCCGATAAAAAGCCGGGTCGTCGGTGCGCAAGGTCAGAGTCAAAACCGGCTCAGTCAGGCGACGCTGCCAATCAGTCGGTGTCGCATCGTTTTTCAGCTCACTCCATAAATAATCACTGATCCCGCCGATGGATCGCAAATGCAGGTCGTGGTGCTGCTCGGTTTCTGCCAATAATTCAAGGGTCAGTGCCGGTGGAATCGCTTCGGCTTGGAGGAGCTGTCGCGGGGCTGTCTGCCAGATGCCGGCGCCATTGCTGCAAAGAAAATAATCTGCCGGCAGCCGCTCCAAAAAGGGGACTACATTCAGGTAATGGCGGGCAGAAGCAAAGACAACGGGAATCCCTGTCTGCTGCACAGCTTGCAGGGTACGGATCGTCCGTGGGCTCAGTTCTTTGCGATCGTTCAACAGGGTGCGGTCCAAATCAGAGACCACCAGTTTGATAGGCATAGGACTTTTCCTCCAAGGATTGTTTTTTTCATCATAACAAAGAGCCTTGGCCCCGACAATGCTTGGATACGCTGACAGAGGGCCGTTGTGCAAGAGGGCCTGTTGACTGAAATCGGGATTTCCCGGATTTAAAAGGCGCGGCTGTCCGCTTCTGCAAATTTCCATGAAAAAAACTTGACTTCTATTTGGAAACCACGTATACTGTAAAAGTTGAGAAATGAAGCAGAAGCACCCGCTTCTCGCCTGAGTGAGACATCTCGCTGGGCAGATAGTTTCAGACTGACCTTTTATGGTTCAGTGTGACAGGGGTGCGGGTTCGATTTTCGAACTCGTCTTTTTTTGTTTCAGAGCTCACGAATATACCTGGAGGTGAATGACCATAGCAAAGGATATGATGGTAAACGACGGCATTCGTGCACGTGAGTTGCGTTTGATCGACCAAAACGGTGAACAGCTGGGAGTAAAATCGAAAGCTGAAGCATTGGCAATTGCAGAACGTTCTAATTTGGATGTCGTTCTGGTAGCCCCTAATGCAAAACCACCTGTTGCGCGGATCATGGATTACGGGAAATACCGCTTCGAACAACAAAAGAAAGACCGGGAAGCCCGCAAAAAGCAAAAAGTCATCAACATCAAGGAAGTCCGCTTGAGCCCAACGATCGATGTCAATGATTTCAATACGAAATTGAAGAATGCACGTAAATTCCTTGAAAAAGGCGATAAAGTCAAAGCTTCTATCCGCTTCAAGGGTCGTGCCATTACCCACAAAGAGATTGGTCAGAAAGTTCTCGATCGCTTGGCAGAAGAAACTGCGGATCTGGCGACAGTCGAACAAAAACCGAAAATGGACGGCCGCAGCATGTTCTTGGTATTGGCGCCTAAAGCTGATAACAAATAACATCTGAAGCTGTACTTGCTGCACTTATATTTTGAGGATGCTGGCTCTGGGCAGGCAACTGCACAGACTGTATACGTGTGGAATGTAACGAAAACGAGCAATCGTCTTCGAAAGCTTCGACACACTAACCAATAGTAGGAGGAAATCACAATGCCAAAACAAAAAACACACCGCGGTTTAGCAAAACGCGTAAAACGTACCGGTAAAGGCGGTTTGAAACGCTTCCGTGCGTTTACAAGTCACCGTTTCCACGGCAAGACCAAAAAACAACGTCGTCAACTGCGTAAAGCAAGCATGGTGTCAAAAGGCGATTACAAACGTATCCGTCAACAATTGTCACAAATGCGTTAAGATCGCATAACCCGTTAACACTAAATAATCGAACTATTCTAGGAGGAATACATCATGGCACGTGTCAAAGGTGGAACTGTAACTCGTAAACGTCGTAAAAAAGTCCTGAAACTGGCTAAAGGCTACTACGGTTCTAAACATACATTATTCAAAACAGCTAAAGAACAAGTAATGAACTCATACAACTACGCATACCGCGATCGTCGTCAGAAAAAACGCGACTTCCGCAAATTGTGGATCGCACGTATCAACGCGGCTGCTCGTATGAACGGCTTGAGCTACTCAAAATTGATGCACGGCTTGAAATTGGCTGAAATCGACATCAACCGCAAAATGCTGGCTGACTTGGCAGTAAACGATGCTGCAGCATTTACAGCATTGGCTGACCAAGCGAAAGATGCTTTGGCTAAATAAGCTTTGAACAAGCAAAAACGTCTTGACTCCTAAATGGGGTTGGGACGTTTTTTTATTTGCTGCAAAAACTGAGCGGGATTCAAGCAAACCGTAAAAGGCGGTTTTACGAGACTGGCAGCAGTCTACAATCGGGATTTCCGGTAAAAAAATTTCGCGGAAAAAGGAATTTTTGCGGGAGTCAGCCGCTCACTTCAAAAAAATACGCTATACTAGAGTTATACCGTTAAAAAATTTACAGGGGTGTTGGGATGAAGGAGTATCAGTATGTTTTATCATTGTATCAAAAGCATGAGCGACAAAAGTATATCGTGATTGCAGTCGGGGGGCTTCTGTTGGCAGGAGCGGCTTTTTTGACTGTGCTGAATCTGGTCCGGGTCAGTCCGATGCTGTATTTTTTGGCAGCGTTGGCAGTAATGCTCTTTTTTGTGGGGCGTTCGCGGATCGTCAGCAAAGACTTTGAGCAGTTGCAGCAGTTCGTGTCAGTTGAGCGGCCGCAGCTGGCAGCGGATCCTGTTACGCTCTTTTTTATCGATTATCAGTTGAAGACTTATTTCGAGAATGAATCGGCGAACTTGTTGCGGCGGCTGCGAAATAAAGAACAGTCAGATGATGAGCAGGCGAAAACCGATCTGTTGCGGATCATCGATGAGGTGGCTGCTTATCGGGAATATCTGACAGCCCACGATGAGCTGGCAGAAGATCTGGAACTGTCGTTGGCGTGGTACCGATCGACAGTTGCCAAACGCAAGCAGGATCTGATTTAGGGGGGAGAAGAATATGAAGGGGAAAATCAATAAAAAGCTGTTGGGGATTGTCTTGACCTTTTTCACGACGGGGCTGATCGCCACCGGAATGGACAGCAGTGCCTATGAGGATGTCTATGCCCAGCAGGATCGTCAGGAAACGGCAGTCAAAAAACTGCTGCAATCGGAGTTTGTGTCGGCGGCTGATCACAAGGAATTGCAACAGACGGTCAATGCCGTCAATCAGGCAGAAAAGCGTGCTACTCGTGGGACCCTGCAGAAAAAGATCACCGCAGAGCAGCAGTTGTTAAAACAGATCGGTGAGCGGGCCAAAAGTGCTGAGAAACAAGCGGCTGCCAAAGAATGGGAGCAGTTGGACCGGACCTTGGCAGATCTCGCAACAGCGAGTGACGATCCTTTTACAGAAAAAAACGACATTGCTTCATTAGCCCAGTTGCAGATCCAAGCCAGTGCTCTCAAGACCTCCGCCAAGGTGGCACCGATCCGAGACTTGGCGACGGATGCCGAGGATCTGGCCCAAACCTTGGGTGCCAATCAGCAACAGTTGAAGACGCTGACAGGCGAACTCAAAAAGACCAATCAAACCATCGGCACTCTGTTGAAAAAGCAATACCTGCTGGCAGCCGACAAAGAAGCGCTGGTTGCAGAAGAGCAGAGCAATCGTGACTTTTTCGAAAAAGCCGATGATCTGCAGCTGTTGCAGGCGCGGCAGGAAAAAAGCCGTGAGACTGCGGAGGCTATCGCCAAACGGATTGCAGACAGTGAAGCAGACTTCAAGGAACACCGCGGAGCCGCAGACAAATTGTTGGCGGCAGTCACAGGTTTGTTGACAGACAATCAGCTGGAGACGGCCGAAAAGACACAGCTTCAGGAAAAACAGCAGCAGTTGTCTGCCTTTTTGCAGCTGAAAGGTTATCAGCCGGGGGATCTTGGAAGCGGGCATGAGGCACTTCAGACGGAATATGAGGCTGCGGTCAAAGCGGTGAACAAGCGCAAAGCCGCCGCAGAAAAAGCCGCAGCGGAAAAGGCAGCTGCCGAGCAGAAAGCCCGCGAAGAAGCGGCAGCCCAGGCAGCAGCTCAAGCCGCACAGGAGGCCGCTGCTCAACCGCAAGCCTTGGCCGGCAGTGGAACGACGACTCCGACGCCAAGTATTTCCGGCGGCTGGCATCAGGCACCGGACGGCTATAAGTTTTTGAAAGTTGAAAGCGGCAAAACTTACGGACAAGTAAAAAATCCCAACAATTTCAGCTTAATCACTGTGGCAGAGGCCGCAAATTATACGCCGGGACACGGCAACGGCTCGGCTAAACAATAAACCCACCGGCGCAGGAGCCTTCTGCGCCGGTTTTATTTTGACAGCGGGGTTTGTCGAGGCGAGGTGTGGCAAGCGTTTCGCAGTGAGAGGTCCACTGTTTGTAGATCGAACAGTTCTCTAAACGAAAGCTGCCTGATACGTCGAAGAAAACAGCTTGTCGGATAAGCATTTTTCCGCTATCATTTACATAGTCTGCGAATGGTCCAGTCCCTGAATTCCGGGAACGGCAATGGGCGTAACGGGCTTTTACTGAATGATTATCAGCAGCCGGCTGCAACGCCGGCCTGCATACGAAAATAGAATGGATGACACGAATGGATATCAAAAAAATAACCAAGAGTTGGTGGCTCAGGCTCGCACAAATACTGATGCTGGTGGTGATTGTGGTCTGCGGGATTCTCAGCATGCAGCCAATCAAAGATGAGAAAAATGTGACGGTGACTTTGGATCAGGGGAAGCTGAAGTATACCGGCGACCTGGTGGAGCGGCGTTTCAGCGGCCAGGGCACACTGACCTTTCATGACGGCAGTGTGTATACCGGCAGCTTCAAAAACGGCTATTTCAACGGCAAGGGGGATTTCAAAGCCAAAGACGGCTGGCATTACGTCGGTGACTTTAAAAACGGCAAAGCTGAGGGTCAGGGGACGCTGACGGTAGAGACCGGTGCAATCTACAAGGGCAAATTTATAGATGGGGAGTATCAGGAAAAATGAGGATCAAGTGGTTTAGCGGTATTCGGGTAGCAGGGCTGATCATGGTTTTGCTGTATCATTTTTATATCACTCAGTTTTCCGGTGGGTTTATCGGGGTGGATGTCTTTTTTACCTTCTCCGGTTTTCTGATTACCTCTTTGTTCATCGATGAGCTGCAGAAAAAAGGCAGTCTGGATCTGTTGGGATTTTATAAGCGGCGTTTGGTCAGGATCTTTCCGCCGCTGCTGCTGGCTGTGCTGGTGACGATTCCCTTCACTTTTTTGGTGAGTTCCGATTATGTTGCGGATATCGGTCGTCAGATTGCTGCTGCGTTGGGATTTACGACGAACTATTTTGAGATTGCAAACGGCGGAAGTTACGAAACTTCCTTTTTTCCCCATCTGTTCCTGCATACTTGGTCGTTGGCAGTCGAGGTGCACTTTTATCTGATCTGGGGCGCACTGGTGTGGTTGATGGGCCGCAGCATCAGCCGTTCCAAGATTGACGAACGGTTGAAGCTCGTACGTTTTCGGGCCATGATCTCCCTGCTGTCGCTGTTGTTTTTTGTGATCGGCTTTTTGACGATGGCATTGCGGTCATTGGGGATGAAGGAATTCTCGCCGATCTATTTTTCCAGTATCTCCCACAGTTTTCCGTTTTTCATCGGCGCCTTTCTGGCAACTTTAAGCGGGGTTAAGAATGTGCCGAAAAAATTCACGAGCACAGTGACTTCCTGGAGTTTGAAAAAAACGCTGGCGGTCTTTTTCGGTGCCTTGGCGGTGCTGCTGCTGTTGGGTCGATTTTTGGATTTCAGTCAACGAATCACGTATCTGGTGGGCTTTTTAGCTGCCAGTCTGGCGACAGCGGTCATGATCTATGCCGCCCGTATCCTGCATGAGAAAACACCGAATACCGCTGAGCCGAAAGTTCTGACCTTTTTTGCCGATATCAGCTACGGCATTTACCTCTTCCATTGGCCGTTGTATACGATCTTCAATAATCGAATGGGGAATCATTTGGCGGTCTTGCTGACGGTGCTCTTTGCGACTTTTTTTGCGGCTGTTTCTTATTATATTTTTGAGCCGTTGGTGGTGGGAAAGACACCGCAGTTCTTCGAGCGGGAAATCAAAATCAATTGGCATCTGGCGGGGATTCCGTTGGCCGCGGTCTCGCTGCTTTTGGTAGGCTTGACGACGACAGTGGCCGCTACCGCTCCGCAAATGACTTCGCTGGAAAAGAACCTGTGGGCCAGTCAGCTGCAACAAGATGAGGATGCGCTGCGGGATATGCGGGAAATGGTGGATCAGCAGGAAGCCACTGACTATCAGGTGAAAAAAGGCGTCAGTGTTATCGGGGATTCCGTGACCCTGGGTGTCCGTCAGGCGATCTTGGATCAGATCGGTGACAGTCGAGTGGATGCAGAAGGCGGGCGGCGCATGGAACAGGCGGCGGAGGTCATGAAAAAACAGCAGCAGAAAAAACTGCTGCGGGAATATGTGATCATTGCCTGCGGGACCAACACCTTTGATGATTACGAACAGCGGACACAGGAATTGATCGCCGCATTGGAGCCCGGGCACAAGCTGATCTTTGTCACACCCTATGACGGGCGGGCCGATGAGACTTGGGATTCGCAAAAATTAGCGGTCTATGAGCGGACACTCCCGGAAAAATATCCGTTTGTGACGCTTGCCGATTGGAACAAATTGGCAGCACAGCACAAAGAAATCTTTGCCGAATCGGATACTACGCATTTCGCGGGCAATCCGGAAGGTGAGAAAATCTATCTGGAAATGCTGCAAAAAGCCTTGCAGGAGGCCCAAGCTAAGCCCGCCAAAACCAATAAAGAATGAGTAACTACCGTAGTCGGTCAATCAGCCGAGTGCGGTAGTTTTTTTGCTAACCCCTTGATCCCGCTATCCCAGCTATCAGCTATGAAAGCCATGGTCCGAGATGTAAAGATGAATATAGCTTTATTGTGATATACTACAATGAATAAAGGTAAGGAAATTGGGGAGGTTTAACAAGGATATGATTAAACCAAAAAGATTAAAAACTGGTGACACTATCGCAGCCATCTCATTATCAAGTGGTATGGCAGGAGACCCAGATATTCTATGGAGATATGAACAAGGAAAAAAGCAACTTTCTGATTTTGGGTTCAGAGTAGTAGAGTTAGAACTTACTCTAGCTGGTTCACAAGTAATTTATAACAATCCAAAACTTAGAGCAGAAAGTTTACACACTGCTCTCTTAGACCCGAGCATTGATGGAATAGTTGCTACAATTGGCGGAATAGATAGTTATCGTATTTTCGAGTATATAAATCTTGAAATATTAAAAAATAATCCAAAGGTATTTATTGGTTATTCAGATACGACCTCAATTCATCAGATGTTCCAATTAGCAGGAGTCATTTCTTTTTATGGCCCTTGCTTACTAGTAGATTTTGCTGAAAATGGCGGAGTTTATGATTTTACAAAAGAAGTTTTTCAAAATATTCTAATGAAAGATAGTATAAACTACTCTTTTCCTTGGCGTAAAGAGTGGACCAGCCAATTCTTGTCTTGGGATATTGAAAATAAGAATAAATTGAGAGAACTTAATCGGGACGAAGGAATGATTATTTTACAAGGTCATGGCTCAGCAGAAGGCAGATTGATAGGTGGTTGTCTCGAAGTCTTATCCATGCTTAGAGGTACATCACTTTATCCCGATAAAGAAAAGTTCAAAAATGGAATTTTGTTGCTTGAAACTTCTGAAATACATCCTGATCCCATATTATTTGAAATGGAATTGCGAACAATGGGTGTCATGGGAAATCTCCAATTATTGAATGGAATCTTAGTTGGTAAACCACAAGAAAATAGGTATTTTAAAGAATACCAACAATCCATTATAAAAATTTTAAAAGAGTTTAATTTGGAAGATTTACCTGTAATGTACAACTGCAACTTTGGTCATACTGAACCAAAATGGACGCTCCCACTAGGAATAAATGTGAGAATAGATTTGGAGAAAGAGTTCATAACATTACTAGAGAATGCGACTGTCTAAAAGATAGAATTTCAAGAAGGTATTAGGGGGTGTAATATATGGATATTTTTCGGATTAATCAGTCCTTTGAGAAGCATTGTTGCAAATCAACACAATCATTTGTCCAGATGCGCTTCCGACAGCTTCTTCAGAAAATAGGCATGCAATCCGTACTGGCAGCTTTTTTAGACACCCCTTCAAAAGCAATCCTCTTAAAAACAAAAAAATCCTCCAACGCCAAAGCGCTGAAGGACGTTGATCGGGAAGACCGGATTCGAACCGACGACCCCTTACTCCCGAAGCAAGTGCTCTACCAAGCTGAGCTACTTCCCGATATCAAGTACATTAGTAATATAAAACTAACTCTGTTTTTTTTCAACTAAAAAGTTTCGGAAAATTTTCTTTGAGCAATCTGCTTTGGTCAGCGCAGCGAATCCTCTAAAATGAAGGCAGATGACCGTCTCAGTGCCAGTGCACCAGGCAGTCAAAGAAAGGAATGTGGATACCATGACGATTCGCTTTACCGGCAGTATCGACGAAGACAAGACTGTGATCCGTTTAGCAGAAAATCAGGGGCAGCTGACTCTGCTGAGCCCGACAGCCGCAGTCAAAGAAGCAACCGAACGCACCTCTGTCTACCTGTATTTAAAAGAGCGGCAGCCCAAGATTGCTGCTTTGGAGCCACTCAATCATCAGACCATCAAGGATAAAGAAGTCGATCGTGCGTTGATTCTGACGCCTCCTTGGGAGATTGAAGGGGAGACGCTGCTGGCGGCTATGACTTTGGCCTGGGCCGAAACCGGCTTGAAGGTGGAAACAATCACTCAGATCCCGGGTAAAGTCCCGGCCAATCAGCAAAATATGGTGGGAGCTTACCAGGAGTCGGTTTTTGAACTGTTGGAAAACTTCGGCTATCCGATGGTGAAAGTTAAAAAGAAACCTGCCAAAGCCCAGCACCGGTGGAACAAAGCTGTCTCTGAGATTACATTTTACATCGATTACAGTGATGCCAAGGGGGAAGCGATCTGGCAAAAACGCGACCAACTGCTTTTGAAAAAAGGCGCCACCCTCAAAATGACGGTTCCGCTGAACAGAGACGGATCGGTGGGGTATTCTGCCCGTCTCACCGAAAAACTGCGGGATGACAACCGTGACAAGATCAAAGGAGATACCACCACTGAGGATATTCTCTTCAAAAGTGTCAACGAGTTGGGAATCTTTTTGTATTATGCCGGGACCAATGGCTGGCTGGTGCTCAAAGACCAAGAGGGCAAAACCATCGACGAGTATACGGTAGTGAAATAAGCGCAGTGCAGGTTCGAATTTCAGCACAAGCGAGTGTATCTGGAAATGTCAGCAGAAGCTTTTGAAGCTCGTTTTAGGGTGTGTCTGAAAACTCTGGGGGAATCCAGATTTTTGCGGACTTTTTGCCGAAATCAAGGAGAAAAGCGCAGCTTATGTGGTGCATAAGCGAGCATTTACGACGCAGATTGCGGTGAAAAGGACCAAAATATCTGCCGCTAGAGTTTTCAGACACGCCCTAGTACAAGCTGCGTTTTCCGCCTTATTTTTGGCAGGTACTCAAAAAGCTGAAGTTCGCCGAAATTTTCAGATGTTCCCGGATAAAAAAGGAATTCTTTGATTGCCGGTCGCCGATTCTTCAAATTTCTGCGTTATACTAAAAAGCAGGAGCCCACCGGTTCCTGCTTTTCTTTTGGCCGGCATCCAGGAAATAGGCTCTGATCCGTCCAATAGGTATCTATCAATTAAAAAGGGTGATTCGATGGCTTTTGCCAAACAGGATTTTGATTATTATGAGCGAACAGTAGGCAATATGTACCGCAGTTTTTATACGAAGCGGATTTTTATGGCAGCGGCGGCGTTGGTGATCATCGGCGGCTACAGCTGGTTCTCCGGAGAAAATCTGTTGTTGAACGGTCTCTTGGCAGCAATTTTAGCCGGACTGATCGTTTATCTGTTATTACAGCGGCAGAAGTTTCCTGAAATCTATCAACAGTGGCTAAAACAGAATCTGCCGCAAGCGGCGATCGCAACTGTTCAGGAAGACGAATACAGCTACAATATTTTCCGCAACGGTGAAAAGGTGGCTCGGATCAATAAAAAAGGGGTTCGCAATCTGCCTTCAGCCAATAAACAGTACACATTGATGGCAGGGTTTGACAAGAATTTTTTCTCGGCACAGCCGTTGCAGTTGGCCTACTACGATATGCTGGAGCTGACATACGAAGAAAAATTTCGCTTGAGTCGAGGCGGTTACAGCAGGATGCCCCGCTTTTTACGCCGATTCACTTGGAGTAATCTCAAAGCCAGTGCCGGCAATGTATTGAGTTTTGTCTTGGGCAATCTGTTTTTCCTGTTCATACTGTTTCGGTTGATCCGTTATGTGATTGCGCTGCTTCGGATGATGTTTTGATTTTCGGAGTGCATGAGCAGGAATATCCGTAAAACTCCGGGTAGGGCCGAAACTTTGAGAGGGTTTTGCCGAGCTTGCAATTATCCGCTAAAACAAAAGACTGTGGACACCCCGGGTTATACCGGTGGGTTCACAGTCTTTTTGAATTATCCTGGGCGTGTCTGAAAATGCCGGGGGGAATCCAGATTTTTGCGGACTTTTTGCCGAAATCAAGGAGTAAAGCACAGCTTATGTGGCGCAAAGCTGCGCATTTACGAGCAGATTGCGGTGAAAAGAACCAAAATAGCTGCCACTGGCGTTTTCAGACGCGTCTTATTTTCCGGTTGCGTATTTGGCGGATTGCTCGCCGGCTTGACGACCGAAGATGATGATGTCGGCGACGGCATTCCCGCCGATCCGGTTATTTCCGTGGATTCCGCCGGTCACTTCGCCGGCAGCGTACAATGCGGCGATGGCTTTGTCGTCTTTGCCGATGACTTGCGTTTCGGTGTTGATCTTCACGCCACCCATTGTATGGTGGATTCCTGGAGCGATGGCAATCGCGTAATACGGTGCCTGGGACAGATCATGATCCATAGCAGTTTCCCGGCCGAATTCAGCATCTTTTTTATCGGCAACTGCCTTGTTCCAAGTGTCCAATGTAGTTTTCAAAGCGGCTTCCGGCATGTCGATCTCTTTTGCCAGGGCTTCGATTGTGTCGGCAGCTTTCACCAGACCTTGCTTTTCATAGAAGTCAATGGCTTTGACCCGCTCTTTGACGCCGGCATCAAAGACCAGCCAAGCAGCTTTTTCAGGCAGGGCAATGATTGCAGCGGATACTTTATCCCGGGTTTCCATTTCGTTGAAGAACCGTTCGCCTTGCTGATTCACCAAAATTGCACCTTCGCCCCGGACTGCTTCTGTGATCAGCAGTGATTTTGACTGATCGACGGTAGGGTGAATCTGGATTTGGTCCATATCGACTGTTTGCCCGCCCAGTGCTTCGATCATCTTGATCCCGTCACCGGTAGAACCTTCTTGATTGGTGGTGACATAGCCTTTTAGTTCCGGTTTGTATTGTTCCACCATTTCCATATTGGCACCGAAGCCACCGGTAGTTACCACCACTGCCTTGGCGTTGATGGTTTTTTCTTTGCCGTCGACCTTGACTTGAACGCCGTTTACAGCCCCGTCTTTTTCATTGATTTTCACAACGTCGGAATTGACGAACAGGGGGATTTCTTTTTCGTGAACATTTCGCAGCAGACCGTCTACCAGGTATTCACCGACAGCCGATCCGTCAGTCGGGCGGTGGGTCCGCTTTTCACTCATACCGCCAGTTGTTGTCAAATTGTCCAATGTGATACCCATGGAATCCAACCAGTCGATTGCCGCGGCAGAATGATCTACCAAGTAGTGAAGCAGTGCCGGATCATTTGTTCCGCCGCCGCCTTTTAAGGTTTCTTCGTAGAATTTGTCGTTTGAATCTTCAATGCCCTGAGCTTCTTGAAATTTGGTTTCTGAAGCGTTCATTCCGGCAGAAGACTTCAAAGTGTTCCCACCGGCAATCGGCATTTTCTCCAAAATCACCGGATTAGCGCCGGCTTCTTTAGCAGACAAAGCTGCTGCCATCCCGGCACCACCGGCACCGACGATCACGATGTCATATTCGTCTTTCATTTCTGCCGGATCAGTATATTCCTGCACAGAAGCTCCTGATGTGGCGTCGGCCGCTGTCGATGAGGAGCTGGCGGTCTGCTCGGTCTTTGCGGTGGATTCTTTGGCGGAACTTGATCCTGCCGAATCCTGACCTTGATCGGCACCACAGCCGGCCATCAACAATAAAGCCGACAACAGGATGATCTTACCAAAAACTTTTTTCATTTCTTTTCCCTCCAATTAGTTTTGTGTGAAAACTCACAAACAAAGTATAACAAAGGGACACTTATTGTACCACCGATGCCGAGGGATAAAAAAACGTTTATTGACTGGAAAGAGCTGTTGTCAAAACAGTTCAAGGGCTTTCAAAAAAGTCTGTAAAAATCTCGTGAAATCCGGGATTTGTCTTTTTCAGTGAGAGCAGCCGGCCGCTTTCTTTTGACATAAAGCAGTGCTTGCTGCTGCCGGTAGTCATCAGTTGATTGGTGGTGCTGTCTCGGATCTCGTAAGTAAAATCCAAGCGTGTCCCGGTATACTGCCCGATGTGCACCAGGATTTTCACCTGGTCGCCGTAGCGGATCATGTTTTTGTACTGACAGTCGACGGCCAGGACGGGAATGATGATGCCGGCATTTTCGATCGCATGATACGAAAGACCGAGGTGGTCCAAAACTGCCACCCGCGCTTCTTCAAACCAGCGGATATAATTGGAATGGTGGATGATTCCCATCTGGTCGGTCTCGTAATAATGAGGGGTCCGGACATAGCCGGGATAACGGTTGGTCATGACGCTTCCTCCTGAAAAGTCGCTGCGAGTGTTGTCACTCATAGCGGCTGTTTTTTTCAGCTTATCATGAGAATACCGGTCCGGCAACTCACGGCTGCAGCTCACAAAGCAGGACTGGATCTTTGAAACGAAAAAAGCTGCCTGTCACCGAGTCAATCGGAGACAGGCAGCCGGAGGTTATTGGCGGGTTATTTTTAGAAGCGGAACAATTCGTCAATGAATTGGTAATCCTCATTGGATAGGCGGACATCGACGGCTTTGGCATTGTTTTCCACTTGTTCAGGACGTTTGGCACCGGGGATCACCGAGGTTACAGCCGGGTTCTTCATATACCAGGCCAATACCAACTGCGGTACAGTGCAGTCGTTTCGGTGGGCAACAGGTTTCAACTGGTCGACAGCCGCCACGATTTTTTTGAAGCGTTCGCCCTGAAAATCGGGATTGTTGGAGCGGATATCTCCTTTATCAAAGGTCGTCGTTTCCGAATATTTTCCTGTGAGCAGCCCGGATGCCAATGGGAAGTACGGCACGAAGCTGATCTGATGTTTTGCCAAATAAGGGAACAATTCCTGCTCAGCCCCACGATGGAGCAGGCTGTATTGATCCTCCACGATATCGACATAGCCTTCCAAGTTCGCTTCTTTAATCTGAGCCAATGAAAAGTTTGACACCCCCACTGCCCGGATCTTACCGGCTTCCTTTAATTCATGAAGGGCAGCAACCGCCTCATTTTTCGGCGTTTTCGTATCAGGAAAATGAATGTAAAAGATATCGATATAGTCGGTCTGCAGTCGCTGCAGGGCATCCTCGACCGCATTTTTCAGAAATTCCGGGGAATTGTCTTTTTGTTCTTCGTTGCCCGGCACATGGGCAGCTTTGGTGGCGATGATGACCCGAGCCCGGTCGAATTCCGGCTCTTGCAAGACTTCGCCAATCAGTTCTTCAGAACGGCCCAGCCCGTAAGCATAGGCGGTATCCAAAAGAGTGATTCCGTTACGCAGTGCGGTGCGGACGATTTCTTTGCCCACTTCGTCATTCAAGCCGGTAAAAAGATTGTGGCCTCCCACAGCATTAGTTCCAAGTCCCAGATCAGAAGCATACACTTGTGATTTTCCGATACGTACATCAGACATGATTGATTCCTCCGTTTCTTGATCACGCCGGCTGGCAGCAATTGCTCAAGCGGCGGCATGTCGGTCAGATTTGTTTTCGCCCACTTATCTGGCAAAAACAAATTTTGTTATTCTCTACCCTCAAGTCTATTACAAAAGTCCGAAATCCGAAAATCATCCGACTTATTTTTTGTCATGCTTTTGTGAAAACGGCTTGACTTTTTTCAGAGCATCTAGTAGATTTGTTGTAATATCAACAATCTGTGATGGAAAGAGTAGGCAGTGGCCGACTATTCAGAGAGAGGGATCGTGGCTGAGAGTCCCTTGAGTCCGACTGACGAAAGACATTCCGGAGATGAGCGCGTGCAAAGCCGCTCCGTTTTGAGTACGTTACACTCCAGAGGAAGATCTGCCGCTTATCAAGGCGTGCGGCCAGCAGCCGCAAGATCCTCGAAAACCAGGTGGTACCGCGTATGACTAGTCATCCGCCCTTGTGTCGTAACAAACACAAGGGCGGATTTTTTGCTGTGAAACACGACGATTGGACTGCAGAGCAGTACAGAGTCGATATTGAACAGTACCAGCTGAGCGCAGAGAGGGTGGTCTCCATCGTCCGAAACACAGCGACTGACTTGCAAAACAAGGCAGAACTGATGTTGAACAGAATAATCGATTGAACTGCCTCACCTGCCAGATCCCAATGGCGTATAAGGCAGAACTGAGCAACCCTCGCAAAAATCAAAGCTGCCTTGTGCCGGAGCTTTAGGTTTATCCCTGTTCTACCATACTAAAGCATTTTCAGCCACAACTTAAGATAAAACCATGAAAAGGAGTTTTGTGCTATGAGTTATCAACGTCCGAAAGGTACCAATGATATTCTGCCGGGTGAATCCGAAAAGTGGCAGTTTATCGAAGAAACTGCCCGTTTGCTGTTCCGAGACTATCAATACCAGGAGATTCGCACGCCAATCTTCGAACATTATGAAGTGATCTCCCGCAGTGTCGGGGATACGACTGATATCGTGTCTAAGGAAATGTACGACTTTTATGATAAAGGTGACCGTCACGTGACGCTGCGGCCGGAAGGAACAGCGCCGATTGTGCGGGCATATGTGGAAAACAAGCTTTACGGACCGGAATTTCCGAAGCCTTTCAAAATGTTTTACACCGGGCCGATGTTCCGCTATGAACGTCCGCAAAAAGGCCGTCTGCGCCAATTTCATCAAATCGGTGTGGAAGCTTTCGGATCGGCCAATCCGGCAACCGATGTCGAATCCATGGCAATGGCACTGGACTTTTTCAAACAGTTGGGGATCCAGCAAGTTCGGTTGGTGATTAATTCGTTGGGGGATAAAGAGACCAGGGCCGCTTATCGGCAAGCGCTAATCGATTATCTGAAACCCCATACGGCTGAGCTCAGTGAAGACTCTCAGCGGCGTCTTCATGAAAATCCGTTACGGGTTTTGGATTCAAAAGATAAGCGGGACAAGCAATTTGTTGCCGATGCGCCGTCGATCCTGGATTATCTCAGTGAGACTGCCAGTGCGCATTTTGAAGCTGTGAAAACGATGCTGGACGCATTGGCGATTCCTTATGAAGTAGACAGCAATATGGTTCGGGGGTTAGATTATTATACCCACACCATTTTTGAGATCATGAGTGATGCACCGGGCATGGGGGCGCAAGCTACGATCTGTGCCGGTGGTCGTTATGATCATCTGGTAGAAGAACTGGGAGGCGAAGCGACACCGGCGTTCGGATTTGCGATGGGCATCGAACGGGTGCTGTTGACTTTGGAATCTGAGGAAGTCGTTTTGCCGGCGTTGAACGAGCTGGACGCTTATGTGGTCAGCTTGGGGGATGAGACCAACGTTGAAGCTCTGAAAGTCGTGCAGGCGATCCGCAACTTCGGTTTCTCGGCCGACCGGGATGTGATGGGACGCAAAGCCAAAGCCCAATTCAAATCAGCTGACAAAGCCGGTGCCAAACTGGTACTGACGATTGGCGGCAATGAGTTGGAGCAGGGCATTATCAATGTCAAAGGCATGGCCAACCGTCAGGAAAAGGCCTTTGCACTGACTGATATCTATGAACGCTTTGATGAAATTTATGATGAAATGACTACGGTACTGTTCGAAGGTTGATGCGAAGAGTCTGTCGGTTATCCGGATCAGGTCCGCAGAGCTTGCGTACCTGATCAAAAAATGAAAAAAATGGGGGAGAATGAAATGGCAAAACGTACTGTATACTGCGGTCTGGTATCTGAAGCACAATTGGATCAGACTGTTACACTGAAAGGCTGGGTCCAAAAACGGCGGGATCTGGGGGGCGTAATCTTTATCGATCTGCGGGACCGGGAAGGAATCGTTCAGGTGGTCTTCAATCCGGAGCGGGACAAAAAAGCATGGGAAATCGCTGACAAATGCCGCAGTGAATTCGTAATCGAAGTGACCGGCATCGTAGAAAACCGGACACCGGAAGCTGTCAATCCGAAAATGACCACCGGCGCTTTTGAAGTAATGGCGACCGATATCACTATTTTGAACCGCTCGAAAACACCGCCTTTTGCCATTGAAGACGATCAAACCATCAGTGACGAGATTCGTTTGAAATACCGGGCATTGGATCTGCGCCGTCCGAAAATGACGCAAAATCTGATCACCCGTCACAAAACGACACATGCGATCCGGGAATACCTGGACGGACTGGGCTTTTTGGATATCGAAACCCCTTATTTAGGCAAATCCACACCTGAGGGAGCCCGAGATTATCTGGTGCCTTCTCGCGTGCATCCCGGTCACTTTTACGCATTGCCGCAATCTCCGCAGATTTTCAAACAGCTGTTAATGACAGCCGGTTTTGACCGTTATTATCAAGTGGCCCGCTGCTTCCGTGATGAAGATCTCCGGGGTGACCGCCAGCCGGAATTTACTCAGATTGATATGGAAATGGCGTTTCTGGAGATGGATGAGATTCAGGAAATCACAGAAGGTATGATCGCCAAAGTCATGAAAGAGGTCAAAGGAATCGACGTCACACTGCCATTCCCACGTATGACCTATGACGATGCGATGGCCCGCTACGGCTCTGACAAACCGGATACCCGCTTTGACATGGAGCTGATCGATATCTCGGAAGTTGTCAAAGGCGTGGACTTCAAAGTCTTCCAAATGGCACTGGATCACGGCGGTGTCGTCAAAGCTTTGAACGCAAAAGGCGCAGCCGATAACTATTCCCGTAAAGACATGGACAATCTGGGCAAATATGTCGGTCAATTCGGTGCCAAGGGCTTGGCTTGGCTGAAAGTCGAAGCAGACGGTCTGAAAGGGCCAATCGCAAAATTTTTCGGCGACAAAGAAGCAGAAATCATCGCAGCTACCAACGCGGAAGTCGGCGACCTGCTGATGTTCGGGGCTGACAACTATGGTGTAGTTTCGGCGGCGTTAGGGGCCATTCGTTCCCGTCTCGGCAAAGAACTGGGACTGATCGATGAAAGCAAATTCAATTTCCTGTGGATTACCGACTGGCCGCAGTTCGAATACAGTGAAGAAGAAGGCCGCTATGTTTCGGCTCACCACCCATTCACGATGCCTAAAGCCGAAGACGTGGAATTGTTGGCAACTGCCCCGGAAAAAGTCTATGCGGAAGCTTACGATATCGTGTTGAACGGCTATGAGCTGGGCGGCGGTTCACTGCGTATCCACACCCGGGAGCTGCAAGAGCAGATGTTTCGCACGTTGGGCTTCTCTGATGA
Organism: Enterococcaceae bacterium OF42-14pH9A; assembly: GCA_027692465.1. Classification (GTDB taxonomy): domain Bacteria; phylum Bacillota; class Bacilli; order Lactobacillales; family Enterococcaceae; genus Enterococcus_C. The sequence continues at coordinate 1,384,637 of JAQEYU010000001.1, forward strand.
AGCCATGACCGAACAGTTCGGCTTCCTGCTGGATGCACTGGATTACGGCTTCCCGCCGCTGGGAGGCATTGCGCTCGGCCTGGACCGCTTTGTCATGCTGTTAGCAGGTGAGGACAATATCCGCGAAGTCATCGCCTTCCCTAAAAACGGGAAAGCTGCCGACCCGATGACCGAAGCACCGAGCACCGTTTCACCGCTGCAGTTGTTCGAACTGAGCATCAATGTGACAAATGTGGAAGAATAAATAGCAGAAACAGGCGCAGACTTTGAGTTGCGCCTGTTTTTTGTCATTGTAAAAGCCGGATCGTGCTGTCTTTTACACGCAAGTTTCCGCTTTTTTCTTACCTTTCTTAAAGAATCCAGCTTCTTCTTTCGTTTTCCCGCCTTTCCCCGTATAATGTAACTGAATCTGCGCTGGAAGATCGTCCGAAAAAGCGAGCGGGCTGTTTTTTTGCACGGACGCAAACGTATTTGAAATGAGGAAGCCATCTGTTATGGAAAAACTGTTCAAATTGATGCCCCATCCGGATTATGCCCAAAAGTTTTCCTTTTCGGTCGTCTACGCGCTGCTGGCAGCGGTCGCGGTGAATTTCTTCTACCAGCCGGGACAGATCTATTCTTCCGGAATCACCGGTATCGCCCAGATACTGACCACCTTGTCGAAGGATCTGATCGGGATCCACGTGCCGGTTTCTGCTACACTCTTACTGTTGAATCTGCCGCTGTTTTTGCTGGGCTGGTTCAAGATTGGTCATAAATTCACGATTTTTACCGGGATCACGGTTCTGTTGACATCTGTTTTTATGCAGATTATCCCCGATGAGACGCTGACCACTGATCCCATTATTTGCGCGATTTTCGGCGGGGCGATCATGGGGGCCGGCGTCGGATATACCTTGAAAAACGGGCTGTCTTCCGGGGGACTGGATTTTGTCAGTATCGCCATTCGTAAAAAGACCGGCAATACGATCGGCTCTATTTCCATCACCTTCAATCTCTTCATCATGCTGGCGGCAGGATTGTTGTTCGGTTGGCAATACGCATTGTACAGCGCCATCGCTATCTTTGTTTCCGGCAAAGTAACAGATGCAGTTTACACGAAGCAAAAGAAAATGCAGGTGACCATCATCACCCGTCATCCGGAAAAGGTCATCCACACGATCCAGAAAAAAATGCGCCGCGGTATCACGATTATCAATGAAGCCGAGGGAGCCTACAAGCATGACAAGCAAACGGTGCTGCTGACGGTAGTGACCCGCTATGAGCTGCCTCTTTTGCGGACGGCCATGAAGGAAGCGGACAAAAAAGCCTTCGTCAGTATCGCTGATAACGTCCAGATTTTGGGTCATTTTTACGAAGAAGAGCTGTAATCTCCTCTGTCTGAGCTGATCCATTAACGAACCACCAATTCAAATAGAAAAGTTGGAATACGACCATGGAAACGAAACGATTGAAAAAAAGCCGCTACATTTCCGGTTTGGACGGAGTCCGTACGCTGGCGGTCCTGGGTGTCATCTTTTACCATCTGCTGCCTGATAAAATGCGGGGCGGCTATCTGGGGGTGCCGGTATTTTTTGCTATCTCCGGTTATCTGATCACCGATCACCTGCGCTTGGAGTGGGAACAGCGGGGCAAGATCTCGCTGAAGGGCTTCTTTGGACGCCGACTGAAACGACTCTATCCGCCGATGCTGTTCTTTTTGGTTGTCACCACGGCTTACATCACCTTGTTTCAGCACAATCTGCTGAACAATCTGAAGGGTGTCGTCACGTCGGCGCTTTTGTATGTCAACAACTGGTGGCAGATCAATCAGGGCATGAGTTACTTTGAACGCTTCACTAATGAATCGCCGTTTACCCACATCTGGTATCTCTCGGTAGAATTTCAAAATTATCTGATCTGGCCGATTTTGTTTGTTCTGCTGATGACCTTTGTCAAAAACCGCAAGAAGATCTTTCTGGTGGTCTTGGCCGGGGCGCTGCTGTCGGCGATTCTGATGGCAGTGGATTTTGTTCCGGGAGCCGATCCGACAAGGGTCTATTATGGGACCGATACCCGGATCTTTTCCATCTGGCTGGGTAGTGCAATGGCCTTTTTATGGCCTACGACTCACCTGCGTACCAAGATTCCGCAGCAGGCCAAGAAGGTATTGAACCGACTGGGGCTGCTTTGTCTGGCACTGCTGATCGTCGCCTTCTTTCTGTTGGATGCCCATTACACCTTTGTCTATCGCGGAGGTATGTTCTTGATCAGCCTGATTGCAGTTTTGTTGATCATGGTGGTGGTCCATCCCGGTGCCAGCCTGAATAAATGGCTGACCAATCCGGTGTTCACCTATATCGGCAAACGCAGCTACGGAATCTACTTATACCAGTACCCGGTCATGATCTTCTATGAAGCAAAAGTCAAAAATATCGCCGATCATCTCTGGCTTCACACCCTCATCGAGATTCTGCTGATTTTGATCTGTGCAGAGCTTTCCTATCGACTGATCGATCGGCCGCTGCGGAATTTCGATTATTCCAAAACCTGGCAGACGGTCAAGGGCTGGTTCAAAAAACCTGTCATTTCGCGGCAAAAGCCGTTTTTGATTCCGGGTCTGCTGCTGGTCGCGGTGGCACTGACCGGTTTTATCATGGCGCCGTCCAACCACGTTACGGCGGAGCAAAAGCAGATGCAAGAACAGATCCTGAAAAATCGGGAAATCTCCGAAGCGACCAAAAAAGAGGCGCAAAAGGCCAAAGAAACGGCTGGCAGCAACACTTCCGAGAGCGGTAAAACGACGGATTCCTCGACAACTGAAGAAATTGATCCCCAAATGCAGGCTCACATGAAGCAGATGGAGAGTACTTACGGCTTGTCTTCTGAACAAGTAGCCGCTGCCTATAAGTTGAAGTTCACCGCTTTCGGAGATTCCGTTATGCTGGGAGCGGCACAAAACATGAAAGACCTCTTCCCGCAAGCGGTGGTGGATGCCAATATCAACCGCCAAGTCTACAGCAGTGTGGACCTGGTAGAAAAATTGGCAGATCAAGGACTGTTGAATGATCCGGTCATCGTCGGCTTGGGCACCAACGGCGATTTCAACGACTCCCAGTTTGCCGACTTCATGAAAGTCTTGGGGGATCGCAAAGTCTATTGGGTCAACGTTTATGCACCATCTGTCCGTACCCAGAACGTTGTCAACAACTCCCTTGCCAATCTGGTGAAGAAATACGATAATCTGACAGTGATTGACTGGCATACGTATGCCGCTAACGGCAATGCCGACTGGTTTTATGAAGATGGTGTTCACCTGACTCCGGAAGGGCGGATCGCCTACACCAAATTGCTGTTTTCAACATTGACGAATCAATAACAGCGCAGCAGATGAAATCAGAGTGTGTTTGAGGACTCAACGCTCATTATAAAAAAACACCTTTTTGCAAACGAGACAGTGGGAAGTCTGTCTATTGCTGCAAAAAGGTGTTTTTTGTTTGCTGGCGTGCTTTGGCATGACTCGCTGATAGCGGCATTTTTTGTCACAAATCTTTGATCAGGATCAGGTCGGTCTGCGGGTCGTCGCCCATTACAAAGACATGGCTGCTTACCTGGCGAAAGCCCATTTTTTGATAAAAAGCCCGGGCGTTCTGATTATGTTCCCAGACGCCCAACCACAGGTGCTGCTTGTTTTTACGCTGGGCAGTCTCCAAGGCGAATTCCAGCAGATAGCGGCCCAGTCCCTGTTTTTGGTAAGGGCGGCGGATGTAGATCCGTTCCACTTCCAAAGCATCGGCAGCGATATCTTCCGTCTGAGCCTGCCCGGTATTCAATTTGAGGTAGCCGGCAGGGGTTCCGTCGGCTGTCGCTAACAGATAAAAGCTCGTGCCGACAGTAGCCAGCTCCGCCCGCAGCTTTTCCGGTTCATAGGCTGCAGTCAGATAGGCAGCCATATTTTCCGGCGTGTTTTGGGCAGCAAAGGTATCAGTGAAGGTTTCGATGCCGATCGTTCGGAGCAGCTCCAGATCGCTTTCACTGCATTTGCGGATAGTCATAGCAGACAAAATTTTCATTCCTCCTGTAAATAAGTCAGTTTGGATCAGCAGCAAAATGCGCCATGTAAAAAGGCAGTGCGGCGCTGATCTCGGTGGGCAGCACGACGTAACGCTCTCGGGCCAGCTCGTCGGCGATCAGGCTGTGAAGTGCTACTGCGGCAGCGATCGTCCGGCCGTTACGGGGAAACTGAGCCAAAAAGCCGGTGATCAGGCCTGCCAAGGTATCACCGCTGCCGCCGGTGGCCATGGCCGGCGAACCATAAGGATTGCGCAATTGCAGACCGTCAGCGGTATAGATTTGCGTGCGATGGCTTTTGACGATGACAGTTGTACCCAAGTTTGCGACAGCCTGCCGGTTTGCGGCCTCATCTTGTTGCGCAATCGGAATGCCGGACAGTCGCTGCCACTCCATCTGATGAGGCGTGAAGACGACCGTTTCCGGAAAGCGGAGTATCCGGGGAAGGGCCGTGGGATCAGCGGCTGTTGCCAATAATGTAATCGCCGAACCGTCTAACACCAGCCATTGTTCCGGGCGCCGCTTTGCTAGCAGAAAGTCCAGCAATTTGCGGACTTTTTCCGAAGTTCCCAGACCGGGACCCGCCAATAAAACATCGGCGGACTCAGTGACAGCTTCCACGGCTGCAAAATCCCGCCAGTCGACAGCCATTGCTTCCGGGCGCCGCGCCTGCAGCGGAGCATGGTTTTCTTTGGCAGTGACCACTGTCGTGAGGCCGGCGCCGGCATGGATACAGGCTTCAGCTGCCATCAGGATGGCACCGGCATAACGAGGCTCACCACCTGCCAAAACAGCACGGCCGAAAGTTCCTTTATGGGAGTCGGCAGGCCGTTTGCGGATGACCTCCCGGAGTAATTCTTCAGTGATTTCCTGCAACATGACCTGTCTCCCTTCTGCGGATTTTTTCAAGTATACCATGATAAACAACCGAACTTGAAGAAAATTCCGGTAGCAGCCCGGGTGCGACGATAGCGTTTCAAAGGGAATGTGTTTTTGTTTCCTGCTGTGTAATGATACGGTTCGGTGTCATTTTGTGAAAAACAATGGTATCATGAAAAGCGGAAAAACACTGATCATCGTTGGTTTGGTCGGTCCGGCGCAGAGAAAAAATGAGCGGATCGATCCGGCTGAACGAATATTTTGGAGGGAACTTCATGACAACTATCGATTGGAAAAAAGAAGTCGCATCACGCAAAGACGATCTGCTAAATGACTTGGTAGAATTGTTAAAGGTCAAAAGCGAGCGAGAAGACGACAAAGCCACAGCTGACGCACCTTTTGGACCGGGACCTAAAGATGCGCTGCTCCACATGCTGGGTTACGGCGAACGAGACGGCTTCACCGTGAAAAATGTCGACAACTACGCCGGCCACATCGAGTACGGAGAAGGCGACGAAACGCTGGGGATTTTCTGCCACATGGACGTCGTACCTGCCGGTGACGGTTGGGATACCGATCCTTACCAGCCTGTGATTAAAGACAACAAAATCTACGCCCGCGGTTCCTCTGATGACAAAGGACCGAGTGTCGCTGCTTATTACGGTTTGAAAATCATCAAAGAATTGGGTCTGCCTTTGTCCAAGAAAGTCCGCTTCGTCGTCGGTTCTGATGAAGAATCCGGCTGGGGTGACATGGATTATTATTTCCAACATGAAGAAAAACCGGATTTCGGCTTCTCGCCGGATGCTGAATTTCCCATCATCAATGGTGAAAAAGGCAATGTGACGGTGACCCTGCATTTTGAAAATACCAATGACGGCGACTTTGAGCTGCAAAGCTTTGACGCCGGCTTGCGGGTCAACATGGTGCCGGGCAATGCGACCGCTGTTTTCAAGGCGGCCGGTGATATCAGTCTGGAGGATCTGGCGACAGCTTACAGCGCTTTTCTGAATGAAAACGACCTCGCCGGTGAATTGGAAGCAGAAGGCGATCTGGTGAAAGTCGACCTGATCGGCAAGAGTGCACATGGTGCCAGCCCACAAAGCGGTGTCAATGCCGGGACCTTCTTGGCGCTGTTCTTGGATCGTTATCCTTTTGGCGGCGGAGCGAAGAGCTTCCTGCACACGGCAGCAACTTATGTGCATGTGGATCATTACGGTGAAAAACTCGGCGTCGCCCACACAGATCCTCGCATGGGGCAGCTGACGATGAATGCCGGTTTGCTGAAATTCGGCGAAGATTTCACAGACAACTATATTACCTTGAACTTCCGTTATCCTACCGGTGTCACAGCTGATGGTCTGGTAGAAAAAATCACAGAAACTGTTGGAGCAGATGGAGCCAAAGTCGATCGGGAAGAGCGGGATTCCGCACCTCATTATGTACCGATGGAAGATCCGTTGGTAGAAACATTGCTGGCCGTTTATGAAGAGCACACCGGTGAAAAAGGTTATGAACAAGTAATCGGTGGCGGGACTTTCGGTCGTTTGCTGGAACGCGGCGTAGCCTATGGTGCAATGTTCCCGGGCTATACCGACACCATGCACCAAGCCAATGAATTCATGAGCTTGGATGATCTGTTCAATGCCGCAGTGATCTATGCCGATGCGATTTACAGACTTGCAAAGTAATCAAACAACAAGACCCGTTTGCTGCCGCTTAAATGCGGTGCAGACGGGTCTTTTGTGTCTCTGGCAGATTGAGGCCAACCTTAGTCTAGTTGTAATCACTGTCTTTCATGCTACAATCAAAGCAGGAAAAACCAAGAGGAGGGGTGGTTTGTGAAGAAGCGAAAAATCATTGGCCTGGCTGTTGTGGGAATTTTAGCGGCAGTTTCGCTTGTTACTTTGAGTGTTCGCCAGCTGCGGACCAAAGCCTTTGAGAAGCTTGCCGAAAGCCGACAGCTGGTAACGACAGTGGCAACGAAAAGGAATCTTTCGCAGCAACTGTCCGTGGTGGAGAATTATCCTGAGGTAGCTGCTGCGGTGGCTGCTTTACCGGAAACCACCGATCACGATATGTTTGCGATTCCCGGCTTGTACCAGGCGGTTTCATTGAACACCGAGACGGGCAAGCTGGATCGTTGCCATGAGATGACACCTCAGGGAGTGAGTGCCAGTGATGATTACTTGTTCATCTCGGCGTATTGCCATGATCATCAGCACAATTCGGTCATCTATCAGCTGGATCGTCAGACCAAAGCACTGCTCAAGACGATACCTGTTGCCGGGCAGCCGCATCTGGGCGGCATTTGGTATGATAAGACAGATCAGCAATTGTTTCTGGCTACCGAAGAAGAGCGGCGGGCGGCAGCCTCGGTCCTGTCACTGGCAAGTCTCGAAGATTATGAGCTTTACTCAGATCCCAGCCCGGATCCGATCGCTTATACAGATACGACTCAGTTGCAAAATGTGCGGCGAACTTCCTTTTTGACCGGCTTGCCACCGTTTTTGGTGGTTGGTTATTTTGATCGTGGGCACCGCGGTACACTTGCCATGTACCCGATCGATGATCAGGGCAGGGTTGACTCATTGAAGGAGACCGCAGGCGGCACCTATGAAATGAGCGATGACGTGCTACCCCCGCAAGAGTCCACTACTCAAGAAGCGAGCACCCAAGACAGCCATCTCCAAAAAGAGGAGTCAAACAGCGAACAGCAGCGAGCTCCGGGCGATCAAGAAGCTGATACGAGTGATACCGCCGGACTGGTCAAAAAAGTTCAAGGGGCAGCCTATTATGAGGAGTATATGCTGCTGTCCCAATCCTTCGGTCATCACGATTCGACAGTGTTGGTCTTCAATCTGCAGGATACCGTGGGCGGCTTTACTGAAAAAGCAGCCAAACTGCGGCTCACCTTTCCGCCCTATCTTGAACAGATCGCAGTCGACGGCGACCGGTTGCTTGCGATCTTTGAGAGCGGGGCGGCAGCTTATCGAAACAAAACCGATCACCAGATGGAGTACGTGCTGCAGTTGGATATCGAAACTCTTTTGGCGCCGCTGAAAAAGACCAAATAAAAACATGATACGGACCAACCACTGTCTGTTGCAGGTGGTAGGATCGGTATCATGTTTTTTTCAGTCTTTCAAACGTTGGATATCCAGCACAGTGCCGGTGTTGGCATCCGCCAGAAATTCGTAGCTCACCAGTTTGCCGTCTTCCAAGCGGGTAATTCCGCCGGTGTAGCCTTCGGAGTGGACCGCGAATTTTCGCAGCGGCTGGCGCTCGAAATTGATCCAGGAACCTTCGATTGGCCCTTCCTTCAAGAATGCTTCTTTGACGACGTTCAGCACAGCATCCGCACTCAACCGCTGCCGCTTTTTCACCCATAAGGCAGACGCGACACCGCCGGCGAGACCGACACTCAGCCCTAATGCCAGGCCGCCTTTGAACAGACTCAGTTGATTGTCGTTTTCCATCAGTGTCTCCCCCTTCAGGTAGTACTTCTCTTAACGGCTGAACCGAAAAATGCAGCCGCCCATCCTTTATTCTAAAGATAATTTTACCATAGTTTCGGAAAAATCGGACATCTTAAATACTCATTCTCCGGTCAGTGGGGTATAATGGTACACGTAAATTCGGAAAAAGGCGGGTTTGCCCGTCTTTTCCATAAAGAAGGAGCTTTACCCATGGAAGAAAAAACGTACCAGCGAATCAAGACATTGACAGAGATGCAGGCGACTTCCGGCTTTGAAGGACCAATCCGGGAATATCTGCGCAAAGAACTGACGCCATTGGTAGATGAAGTCCAGCAAGACGGCTTGGGCGGCATTTTCGGGATCCGTCATCATGAAGAGCAGGATGCCCCTCGTGTCATGGTGGCAGCCCATATGGACGAAGTCGGTTTTATGCTGACAGAGATTACGCCCCGCGGCTTGTTCAAGGTCGTACCTTTAGGCGGTTGGAATCCTTATGTGGTTTCGGCGCAGCGCTTCACATTGATCACAGCTTCCGGCAAAAATTATCCGATGATCTCTTCTTCTGTGCCACCTCATCTGTTGCGAGGAACGGGCGGTGGACAAACCAACGTCACCGTTGACAGCATCCTCTTTGATGCCGGCTTTGAATCGCAGGCAGAAGCCTTGGAATACGGCGTACGCCCGGGAGATACCATCGTGCCGCAGGTCGAAACCGTTAAAACCGCCAATGGCAAAAATATCATTTCCAAAGCCTGGGACAACCGCTACGGCTGTACCGTGGTCTTGGAAGCTTTGGAAGCTTTACAAGCCGAAAAATTGGGCCACACCCTGATTGCTGGTGCCAATGTCCAAGAAGAAGTCGGTTTACGGGGTGCAAAAGTTTCTACAACCAAATTCAAACCGGATCTTTTCTTTGCGGTGGATTGTTCGGCAGCCGATGATCTGACCATGACTACCGGTACTTTCGGACATCTGGGAGAAGGCACGTTGATGCGAATTTATGATCCGGGTCTGATCATGCTGCCTCGTTTGCGGGAATACCTGTTGGATACAGCGGAAAGCAACAACATCCCGTACCAATATTTCGTTTCCAAAGGCGGTACCGATGCCGGTGCAGCCCATACCTCAAATGAAGGCATCCCAAGTACCGTCATCGGTGTTTGCGGACGCTACATCCACACCCACCAAACCATGTTCAGTATTGCTGACTTTGATGCTGCCCGGGAAATGCTGATCCAAACGCTGAAAGGTTTGGACAAATCAACGGTGGCAACTATTGTCAACGGCTGATTGAATAACTTTACCGGCTCCGGTCTGCGTACTTGAGCCGGTTTCTTTTTAGAAAAGGAGTGATTCCCATCGAACAGAAAAAACAAAAAGAACTGTTGCGGCTGATCGAAGAAAACTGTCGCTTGACCCCGGCTGAATTGGCAATCCTGATCGATGAACCGGAGGCTGTTATAAAAGAGACCATCGACTTTTTAGAGCAGGAAAAAATCATCTGCGGTTACCGTGGTCTCATCAACTGGGAAAAATTTGAAGATGACTGGGTAGAGGCAATTGTTGAGATCCGGGTTACGGCTCAAGGCACGGCAGGTTATCAATCCGTGGCTGAAGAGATCAAGCGTTTTCCACAAGTGGAGACGGTCTATTTTCTCAGCGGGCCCTATGATTTTCTCGTGATGCTGCGGGGGAAAAACATCAAAGAGATCTCCAACTTCATCTCCAACCATCTGGCCCCTATCGATGTCGTGCAAAGTACCCGCACCCATTTCACTTTGAAGAAATACAAGGACTGGGGTCTGGTGCTGGATGATCATGATACGGACGAGCGTATCAAGGTGAGCCCATGACCGGCGGCACAGAGCGGTTTTTAGCCGACAATATCCAATCTTTGGCCCCCAGCGGAATCCGCAAATTTTTCGATATCGTATCGGAACGACCGGATGCCATCTCCCTTGGGGTGGGGGAGCCGGATTTTGATACTCCTTGGAAGATGACGACCGAGGGGATCCGTTCACTGCGGGAGGGCCGGACTTTTTACACCGCCAATGCCGGTCTGATCGAACTGCGCCAAGCAATCAGCGCATATCTGGCAGAGCGGGTGGGCAATACCTACGACCCTCAAAGCGAGATCATCGTGACGGTGGGAGGCAGCGAAGCCATCGATCTGGCGTTTCGGGTGCTGTTGAACCCCGGCGACGAAGTGATCATTCCCCAGCCGGCTTTTGTCAGTTATGAGCCTTGTACGGTAATGGCCGGTGGTGTGCCGGTCACGGTAGATTTGGCGGAAGAAAACGGCTTTGTTCTGACACCGGCACAATTGGAGGCGGCGATCACCCCACGCAGTAAAGTACTGCTGCTGTCTTATCCCAATAATCCCACTGGGGCGACGCTGACACCGGCAGAAGCTGCTGCAATCGCCAAAGTGGCAGTCGAACACGATCTGGTAGTAATCTCCGACGAAATCTATACGGAATTGCTGTACGAAGGCGAGCACGTATCGATTGCCGCTTTCCCGGGGATGGCCGAGCGGACGATACTGATCAACGGCTTTTCCAAAACATTTGCTATGACCGGCTGGCGAATCGGCTATCTGGCTGCTCCGCAAGTACTGGCTGAGCAGATGCTGAAGCTGCATCAATACATCATCATGACCGCACCGACTGTCAGTCAGTATGCAGCGTTGGAAGGTTTGCGGGGCAATTGGCGGGAGATCGTCGAACCGATGCGGGCGTCCTATCAGCAGCGGCGCAATTACCTGCATCATGCCCTGACTGAGATGGGGATCCCCTGCTACAAGGCGAAAGGGGCCTTTTACCTGTTTCCAAATATCTCCGCTTTTGGTATGACTTCAGAAGAGTTCGCATTGCGGCTTTTGGAAGAAGAAAACCTGGCCTGTGTGCCGGGTTCAGCTTTCGGCCAGGCGGGGGAAGGCTACCTGCGATTGTCTTATGCTTATTCGCTGGAGGAACTTCAGGAAGCTGCGGCACGTCTGCGGCGCTTCGTTTCTCGCTTGTAAAAACAAAGCCAGCGCCGATCGCAGAAAATCATTACAGCACTGGTGTTTCATTCACTTAAAAATTAAAAGCGGTCCAAAGAGAGGAATCCGTCTTTGGACCGCTTTTTTTGATACTGCTCAGGTGAGGAAGATAGGCTTCATCACCGCGTCCTTCAAGTGCACTGGGAGAATTGACATGCTGGCCGGCTCTGGAGTCTTCGGACGAATTATTTTGATTCTTTGTTCAGATAGAGCACCAGATCCCTGTTACGCAAGGCTTTTTGACAGATATAAGACCAAGTCATCATCATTGCGGCAATCGGTATAAGGTGTTAATGGCACATTGTGATACCAGACGCCGCTGCCATCTGGGGCAAAGCCGCGTTTCACGTATAGACGCTGAGCGGGACCGTATCCGGTATGCAGCCCGACACCTAAAGAGATGGTAGCGGCATTCAGCTTTTCTACAGCGAGCTGTTCAATTTCATCCAGCAGTGCCGTACCGATGCCTCGCCCCTGCCAAGCTTCCAGGACGTTGAAGTCTACGATCTCCGGCAGGTGCCCTTTAAAGGGACCTTCTTTGGCCAAGGGGACAAGCGTTACGTAACCGCAGGGGGTACCGGCAGTTTCGGCGACTCTCACAAAACGCAGACCCGCTGTTTGTTCCTGCAGGTATTTTTCAAAAAGTGCAGCTTGGCGCGTCCATCCCTGAGCGGCGAACAGTTCGGGAAAACGACGGCAGTCATCCGCGCTAATCGGTCGGATCAGCAGCTCCTTTGTTGTTTCGGTCATTTATTGCAGCTCCGTTTCTAAGTTTTTGTTTGTTATCTATCCTTCTCTGAAAGGATACCATGCTTCCTTGGTTTCATGAACAAAAAAGGTGTATAATCTAGTTAGAAATCAGCGCGCGTCTGAAAACTCCAGCGGCAGCTATTTTGGTTTTTTTCACCGTAATCTGGTGTCGTAAATGCGTAACTTTGTACCACGTAAGCTGTGCTTTACTTCTTGATTTCGGCAGGTCCGCAAAAATCTGGATTCCCCCGGCGTTTTCAGGCACGCTCAAAAGAAAGTAGGATGTTTTTATGATTATTCCAAAAGATTTAGAAGAGCTGGCAGGTTATGTAGATAAGGGGCGCAACGTCTTTTTCTTCACTGCAGGCTGGTGTGGTGACTGTCATTTTATCAAGCCGTTTATGCCGGAGATTGCAGCTGATTTTCCCGAATTCACGTTTATTGAAGTAGATCGTGATAAATATATCGATGTGGCAGCGGAGTGGAGCATTTTCGGTATTCCCAGCTTTGTCGTGACCGAAGACGGCCAAGAATTGGGTCGGTTGGTCAATAAAGACCGCAAAACCAAAGAAGAGATCGAGACCTTCTTGAAGGGCTTGCCGGCAAAAGCTTAGATCTGACAGACTCATACAGTTCATCACAGAAGGGAGCAGGGAGCATGGAATCACAACAGTATCGCAATATTCTGGTAGGAATCGACGGTTCGGAGCAGGCGCAGCAGGCTTTCGAGAAAGCTGTCGAAGTCGCACGCCGCAACAACGGTAAAGTCTATGTAGCCAATGTCATCGACCAGCAGGTTACCGCCATCATGGGATACAGCGGTCTCAATCAAAATATCATCGATCAGGAGACGGAAAGTGCCAAAGAACTGATCGAAGACTGCAAAAAATACGGCCGAACCCATGATTTCTCCGATATCGAAGGAATCATTGCTTACGGCTCTGCCAAAGAAGCGATGGCGCGACAACTGCCGAAAAAATACCAAATTGATCTGGTGATGGTGGGCCAGTCGGGCTTAAATGCGGTGGAGCGATTCATGACCGGCAGTGTAGCCAGCTATGTAATCCGCCAAGCCCCCTGTGATGTCTTGGTCGTCACCTATCAGCAGAAATAGGCATCGTTAAAAAAGATAACTAGCACATGCGCATTGTCTGTGCTTGAAGCAGCCTGTAGGATTTCCGGCTTTTTAAAGAAATCTTGCGGGCTGTTTTTTTGAGATGAACTTGCCGGCTTTTTCTGATATGATACAAGTTGTGTGATTTTCAATAACATCCGGTGTCGGCAGGCATGCTGTGCCGTGAAAGAATAATTCAGGAGGGTCATCATTATGATCTATTCATACAATCCCCAACACGTCGGCGATACACTGATTGTCATTGCCGCAGATGATCAAGGATTGGAACAAACCGTCGAACGAAAATTTAATATCGCCCAAATCAAAAACAGTGAAGGAACCGTGGTGGGCTACAACTTCTTCCATCTTTCCGAATACTTGACACTGACAGGATCAGGGCAGGTCCACCCGACTGCCCCACAAATCGAAGTCCTTAATCAGCAGCTGCAGCTGTCCGGCTTTCACGAGGCCGTCCTGCCGACAGAAGAAGCACCGAAAATTGTCGTCGGCCATGTGAAAACCTGTGTCGAACATCCCGACAGTGACCATCTGCATATCACTGAAACCGAAGTTGATAACGGCGAAGTCTTGCAGATCGTCTGCGGGGCACCGAATATCGCTGCCGGACAAAAGGTCGTCGTAGCAAAACCGGGAGCCATGATGCCGGACGGGATGCTGATCTGGCCCGGTGTATTGCGAGGAGTGGCAAGTTACGGCATGATTTGTTCTGCCCGTGAGCTGCACCTGCCGAATGCACCGGAGAAAAAAGGAATTCTGGTTCTGCCGGAAGAGGCCGTTGTCGGTGCTGCATTTACAGTCGGCAAATAAGCAAAAGCAGATTCAGAATATAAAAATACAAAAGACAGCTTCCCCACCGATTTCGGCCGGGAAGCTGTCTTTTCCTGTTTGGTTGTTTGCTTGGTGGATCAGCGGTTACTGTTACCTGAATTTTGCTGTTGCAGGACCGAGCTGTCGATGGTGAGGTCCACTTTGGCAGTTTCTTCTTTATCGCCTCGGTAGTAAGTCACGGTGATACTGTCACCGACACTCTTTGTGTACAGGACGGACTGCAGATCAGTTGTACTGGTGATTTCTTTGTCGTCGACCTTCGTGATGACATCATATTGTTTCAGACCGGCCTTTTCAGCAGGAGTCGCCGCTACGACGTTGGTGATCACGACACCGGATTTCACGCTGGCCGGGACACCGAGAATCTGTTCTTGCTGTTGGGAAGTCACTGAGCTCAAGTCGACCATGTTGATGCCCAAAGCCGGACGAGTGACTTTACCGTCTTTTTCCAGTTGTCCGATGATTTTCACTACATCGTTACTAGGGATTGCAAAGCCCATCCCTTCAACCGAAATATTGGAGCTTTCCGTTTGCGTCGTAGCGATCTTGCTGGAGTTGATCCCAACGACCTGACCGCCTACATTCACCAAAGGACCGCCGGAGTTGCCGGGGTTGATGGCCGCATCGGTTTGGATCGCACTGATGTTGACGCCGGTAGTGGAGTCGGCGATTGGCCGGTTCACGGAAGAGATGATCCCGGAAGTAACAGAGTTGGCATATTGAGAGCCTAATGGAGAGCCGATTGCAATCGCCGGTTCGCCGACTTTCAAAGCATCGGAATCACCGAAAGCAGCTACATCTTTGACATCGTCGGAAGAGATCTTGATGACTGCCAAGTCGGTCACCGAGTCGGTCCCGACGAGTTCGCCTTTGACTTTGGTCCCGTCATTCATCACAACTTCCAGACCGTTGGAGCCTTCTACCACGTGATTGTTGGTGACTACATAAGCATCCTTGCCGTCTTTTTTATAGATGACACCGGAACCTTCGCTGGCTTCGACCAGATTGCTGTCATCGGATTCGCTGGATCCCTGCGTATTTTCGTCCTGTGCCTGGCCGAACAGATCACCCCACGGATTGCTGCTGGACTGTTGCTGACGTTGCAGATTGATGACGGAAACCACCGCCCCTTGAACCTTCTCTACGGCTTTGGTAATGTCCGAGTCAACGTCGAGTTTGACATTTGAGACTTGAGTCGTTTTTGAATCGGATGCTGTAGTGCCGGACCCGGTATTAGTTGTCGGTGCCAAGCCGGAACCATTCGCCAGATAAAAACCACCGATCACTAAGAAGCCGCCGACGACCCCGCCCAAGAGGCCAGTCAGAAATCTTTTAGCGGTTCCACCACCGTTATTTTTGTTTCGTTGTTCCATCATTGTTTCCTCCTCTGATATCGTTCCTTTTTTCAGCCTATAAAAGCGGGCCAAAAGACAGAACTTCACTATTCTTCAAGACTTTTTTCATGAATGATTGCTACAGTATCAGTATAGTCTCAAATCCTGCTTTTAGTCTAACGAGAGACTTTGAAAAAAATATGAACGAACCATGCACAAAATCATAGCGAATCGTGAAAAATTGCCTCCAGCTTTCATGAATTTGGTAAGAAATCAGGAATGTTTCCTAGCAGCATCAGTCTGAAAATGCCAACAGCAGCAAACAGGGCCTTTCTGGCGTCCGTCGCTGTCACAGCTGTTTGCTTATGAATCATTTCAGAACACACCAGAAAGGCTGGCTGGTGGAAACGCAGGTATCTGATTTTCAATAGAAAAATCCGCAGCAGTTTCAGAGCTGGGGAAAAGTATCCACAAAATTATCCACAAGCTGGGGATAATGTGTACAATTTTGTGGAGAACTATTGTTCCCATTAAAAATACCGGCAGAAAAGGAAAGAATTTTTACCAGCGAGTGGTTCATTACCCGAAAATGTGGATAAGAATTGTGGTAAACTCAAATCAAGTTATCAACAAATGAGGAAAACCCGAAGCGCTGAGAGCTTCGGGAGGAAAGGCGGTGTGCTGGCCTGCGAAGGCAGACAGCCGAAAAATGAATATCAAAATCATCTCTGTGGGAAAACTGAAGGAAAAATACCTGGTACAAGGCATCAACGAATACGTGAAGCGGTTGGGAGCCTACGCTAAAGTTCAGCTGATCGAGGTGCCGGATGAAAAAGCACCGGAAAACCTCAGTGCGGCCCAGATGCAGCAGGTCAAGGAAAAAGAAGGCGAACGAATCCTCGCCAAGATCAAAGACGGCGAATATGTCTATGCACTGGCAATCGAAGGCAAAAATCCCTCTAGTGAAGAGTTTGCCCGCCAGATTGACCAACTGGGTATCAGCGGCAAAAGTCAGCTGGCCTTCGTGATCGGCGGCTCTCTGGGACTGAGCCCGGCCGTGATGCAGCGCAGCAACGCCCAGATCAGCTTTGGTAAAATGACTTATCCCCACCAGCTGATGCGCCTGATTTTAGTGGAACAGATCTACCGGGCATTTCGGATCAATACGGGGGGACCGTATCATAAATGAGTTGCACCAATAATCAATCAAGACGGAGGAACAGATGAACAACAATGACAGATTACTGCGGTTGCGTTACGCAATCGATTTGAAAGATGCAGATCTGATTAAAGCTTTTGAACTGGGCGGTGTGCCGCTGACCAAAGAGGAAGCGCGAGCAGTACTGACAAAGATTCAGGATAAGCATGAAGACAATGCAGAGAACAATGTGTACCAAAAAGCTATTAACAATCAGGTTTTTGATGCTTTCCTAAATGGTCTGATTCTCTTAGCTCGTGGGCCGCAGAAAGATAAGCCGACAGCAGCGGAGGCGGCACCAAAAAGTAAGGAAATTAAGCATATTAACAATGTGTTGCTGAAAAAGCTGAAGATTGCCTTGTCTATGACCACGGATGACATTTTGGATGTTTTTGCCGAAGCAGAGATTTACCCGTCAAAAGGAGAGATCGGGGCCTTTTTAAGAAAAGAAGGACAGCGCAATTTCAAGCCTTGCGGAGATAAATATATGCGTAATTTTCTGAAGGGACTGGCTTTGTATAATCGTAGGCAAAGATAAGTTGACGCAGGAAAAGAGAGTCAAGATACAGGTAAACCAGCTTTTATGAAGTGGCGCAGCCGACGAACTATTTTAGACGTGTCCGTAAGTCCTTAATGGATTTACGGATACTTTTTTTGCTAAGGGGAAATTCTTAATTGACGAGCAGCATCAGGAACTTTGAGCGCCACAGATTTCACTGTTTAGCGAATTTATTTGTTTAAAAGGAGCGGGAAATGATAGAATAAAAGGACAGTGATGGGGATGAAGAGTGAGGGTGTCGTCACCAGGAATTTTTATAAAAAATTCCTATAATTACTTATCTGTAAATGAAAACGCTTTTATTTCGAATTAAATGAAAGATGGACGCTCTCAAAGCTATCAGTAACCACCTGGTTGCACTTATATCGAATAGCGAAACGGAGATGGCAAAAATGATTGAAAACATCAGCTTCAGTACCACGGGGGACGGGACTTTTACCAAACAGAAAACAGGGATCCATAAGTTGTGGCCTTATGATCTTTTGGTGGAGGTATCGGCGGTTTCAGTGAACCCGGTGGACTTGAAATTAGCTGCACAAAATGCAAATGGCAAGCGGATCCTAGGGTATGATGCAGTGGGAACAGTCGTGGAGAAGGGCAGTTCGGTGCGGGGAGTCGAAATCGGCGACCGGGTCTTTTATGCCGGGACGACTGTCAGAGACGGGGCGCATCAGAAGCTGCAGCTGGTGGATCACCGGATCGCTGCTCATGCGCCGAAGAATTTGACGGATGCGGAAGCGGCGGCGATTCCTCTAACGGCATTGGCTGCATGGGAGCTGCTTTTTGAGCGGATGGGTTTTGTTCCGGAAAAGGACGGCAATAAAGGACAGCAGTTGTTGATGATCAACGGGGCCGGTGGAGTCGGGTCCATCGCTTCCCAGATTGCCAAGTGGGCCGGTTTCAAGGTGACGGCCACCAGCAGTCCGAAAAATTTCGAGTGGCTGAAGGACAATGGTGTCAAGGAATGCGTAGATTACCATCAGGATCTGATTGTTGAAGCGGGGGCCAGAAAATTTGATGCCGTGGTCAGCTTTTACGATATCTCTGATTATTTTCCGGCGGTTGCAAAAGTGGTCAAACCCTTTGGCAAAGTCGGCACAATCGTTGAAACGAAGAAGGATCTGCCGATGAATCTGTTGAAAAACAACAATGTGGACTTCTTCTGGGAGTATATGTTTGCTAAGACCGAGCAGCAGATGCAGATTGCGACCCAAGGAGCGATTTTGGCAAAGGTCGCTGAAATGTTGGATGCGGGGATTCTGCATACGACATTGACCAAGGAATTTACCGGTGGGATTTCAACGGAAACACTGGCGCAAGCTTTTCAGCGGGTTGCTAAAAGAGCAATCGGGAAAACGGTTATTTCCGGTGGGGTGAAGGAATAAGAGCAGTGCAGCTCTTTTTCAGACTTGACTTGCTCTGCCGAACTTTATTTTGAAAAATCGTGGAAAGTACGAGAACTTCTGCACTTATAATACGGGGCAGAGGTTCTTTTTTGAATTGAAGAGCTCTGCTTTTTGAGAATGCGTTTTCTTTTTAGAGAACGGGCTCCCGTAGTACTATGGAAGAAAAGAGAGGAGCGGTTTGAATGGCTTGGAATATGGAGGATTACCCGGCGTCGATGAAGAATCTGATGCCGCTGGTGCAAAAGAAGGCTATCGCAATCGGAAATGCATTGTTGGAGGAGGGCTATCCGGAGGAACGGGCGATCCCTATCGCCATCAGTCAGGCGGAAAAATGGTATGCAGATGCCTCGGAGAAAGAACGCAACGACTATGAAGGTGCTCCCAATCCGCAAAAAAGTGACGTCCGGCAGCAGAATAAAAAAGCACCGCAACTACTGAATGCCGATGTTGAGGTGAAGTTTGACGAAGAAGAGTGGGCGGTGATTTCCAAGGGAGCAAAGCGAGCCAGTGACAGATTCCGGACCAAGGAGCCGGCAGTTGCAAGAGCTAAGGAAATTGCGCAAAACAAGGCCTCCAAGGTCTATGTATATAAACAAAATGGCGAGCTGCAGGAAACTTTCGATTATTCGGAAGCGTAAGTGCATGAAGTCCCGTTGATTAAAGGCGACGAATTTCAAAATCCGGCAAAGTTCCCTGATGCAAACTGCTAACAAGGGATGGGACTTGGCCGGATTTTTCAGCGCAGCACAAAGCGGGAGTCCAGACTGACCTGTGCGCCGGGTTTATTTTCGCTGACTGAGCGAAAAGCCAGTGCACCGATTTTGTCCAAATGATGGTCAATCGTAGGAATCCCCAACAGTTGCCCGGCCAGTTCGTTTTCCTGGCCGATGATCAAAGGCGGTGGCAGCTGCCATTTCTGATAGGCGGCCAAAACACCGGCAGCAACGGTGTCACCATTGGAAAAGACAGCATCGTAATCGGGGCGGCCTGCCTGGCTTTTGAGCCAGTTATCAGTCTGGCGGTAGCCGTCTTCGTAGGTGGTGATCTGACTGGCTACTCTGTGTTCCGGCGGCATTTGACCGAAAATTTCACGGTAAGTATCTAAGGTCAGTCGGGTCGTCGCACTTTTTTCGTAAGGTCGGCTGAATAAAAAGGCTGGTCGCAAGACACCTTGCGCTTTCAGCCAGAAGAAGGCTTCCCGATAGCCCATGTCTCGTCTGGCATAGACAGCCGGCACCTGTGCTTTTCCCGGATCTTCGCAACAGACGATGGGACCATATTTGACAAAGCGGCTCAGCTCGGATAAGGAGATTCCATGGGAAGTGAAAATAATTCCGTCAAAGGCCCGGCGCTTCAGTTGTTCGAGATACTCAAGCTCGCGCTCGCGATCATATTCGGAAGGCAGAACGACAATCTGATAAGGAGTGGAAAAAGCGCTGGAGATGATTCCGTTCAACAGCTGCGAGAAGAAGGGATGAGCCACATGAGGCAAGATGACACCGATGCGACCGCTTTTACCGCTGCTGAGGTCACGAGCAATCTCGTTCGGCGCATAATCCATTTCCCGGATGACAGCCTCGATAACCGTACGAGCTTTGGTTGAGACGTGTTTGCGGTTATTCAAGACTCGTGACACTGTGGCTGCAGAATAACCGCTCTTTTTAGCAATATCATGAATATTAGTCATGGGACCTCCTTTGCAATAGATGACTTGCGGCCGATACGCGGGATGGTTGGGGAAGAGATAGCGCTTCGCCAGGACTTTTGGCACTAGCGCCCGGCAGCTGCCGGCTTTTGGTTTAGGATATAGCGACGGATCCCATGCGCGACGCCGTCTTCGGTGTTTGGCAGGGTAATATAACGTCCGTGAGCCTTGACTTCCGGATAGGCATTGTCCATCACGATCGGCAGACCGACTTCCCGAAGCATCGGAATATCGTTGAGACCGTCACCGAACGCAGCGGTCTCAGCAGGTACAAGTGCTTCTTTAGTCATTATATACCGGATTCCCGTCGATTTCATAGCAGCTGCTGCGGTGATCTCCAGATAGAAACCGCCGGAGCGTTGGATTGTGATCCCGGGAATAGCCAGTTCGGTTAAAAAGTTGTTCAACTGCTGCATCATGATTTCGTCGAAGGTGATCAGCATAATCTTGAAAATTTTCCGGTCCACGGACGCCAGCTTCTCAGTAACGGTCGGCAGTAGTCCGGTGAGGCCGGATTCAAAACGAGTACCATCGTCAATTCGGCAGCTGTACCAGTTTTCTGCATCATACCAACTGATACTCAACTGGGGAAAATAACATTTCAGCAGGTAAATAATCCGCGATGCCAGATCGAAATCGATGGGAGATTCTGCTAATAGTTGGCGACCGCTGGCGGTATTTTGGAAAAGCAGACCACTATTGAAGGCTATTTGGATATCTGTCAATCCTAAAGCTTTGATGGCAAAATCCATTTCCATCGGAGCACGGGCAGAGACCAGTGTGACCGGTATCGCTAACTCCTGCAAACAGGTGATCGTCTCCTGCGAAAGCTGGCCACCCCGATTGAGTAACGTGCCGTCCATGTCGGTAAAGATATGCTTGATTTCCATGATTTTTCCTCCTTGTTTTCATTTTTTCACCTAAATCGTATCTGAAAAAACGGGTGCAGATAGTGCAATTTTCTGTGCTGTAATCGGTGTTATGAACGTCTGCTGTGGAGGGCCAACCGCTGACCGTGACCCTTTGTTTCTGTCTACTTCGTCAAACGCTGCTTTTCTCCGGCGGTTACCGAGATGCCCGCTTCAAATTCGGTTATGCTGATCTGATATAGATAAATAGAATTTTCATACAAGACAATTGTAGTTGCTGAAACGCGTTTCAGGTCAAGAAAAATTTGCAGCTTTTTTTGCTAGACTGCGGCGGATTTGGGTGCAATTTCCAGCGACATGGGTATAATAGAGAAAGTATCTACAAATGAGCGGCAGACCCGCTGACAAAGGAGCACACATGATGAGAAATATCAAATTGACGGTGGAATATGACGGCCGTCGTTATCTGGGCTGGCAGCGGCTGGGGGACTCGGAGAAAACGATCCAAGGCAAGATTGAGACTGCTTTGAAACAGATCATCGGCGAAGAAGTCGAGATCATCGGCTCCGGACGTACGGATGCCGGTACCCATGCTCGCGGACAAGTGGCTAATTTTAAAATGGAAAATCAGATGGCAGTCAGCGATCTGGTGGCCTTTTTGAATCGTGCTTTGCCGGGGGATATCGTAGTGAAAAAGGCCGAGGAGATGCCGGAGCGGTTTCATGCCCGCTACAATGCAGTCGCCAAACGTTACAGCTACCAAGTCTGGAACAATCCGATCCCGACAGCTTTTGAACGGCATCGCAGCTTCCACGTTCCGCAACAGTTGGACCTGGCTAAGATGCAGGAAGCCTGTGAAAAACTGGTAGGAGAGCATGACTTTTTGGGTTTTTCGGCATTGAAGAAGAGCAAAAAATCGACGGTTCGTCGGATCGATGAGATTACAATCGAAGGGCAGCCGGGTGAGGGGATGCTGGTATTTACTTTTGTGGGTGACGGCTTCCTTCACAAAATGGTGCGGATTTTGACAGGTACGCTGGTTGAGATTGGTGCCGGCCGCTTGGAAATGGCGGCTATCGATGAAGTATTTGCCAGCAAGGTGCGGATGAATGCCGGCGAGACGGCACCGGCGCAGGGCTTATTTTTAGACAAAGTGTTTTACAAATGAAAAACGCGGCGGCAAGGGCTTTTCGGTCCTTGCCGCCGCATTTTTATGTCGATTTGCAACTGATGGAACTTGAAGAGTGGGATCATTTGTTTTGAGCGGTCGGCTCGGCGACCAAAACAAGCAGGCTGCGTCCGGGAATCTTGATCTTTTTGCCGGTGATTGTACCAAGGGGTGTGGTCCCGGCTTGCTGGTTATTGGCGATCACTGTCCATTTTTCAGGTAGTTTGCCGCCGCTGCGGAGCTTGATTTTTTGCGGATCTTGGCTACTGTTGACGATTACCGCCAGCTGTTTCCAAGCACCTTGTGACGCAGATTCATCAAAAATCGTATAGGCGATCAGATTTTCTGTCTGATCTTTAGCAAAACGGTAGCTGCGGCCGGCCTCATCATCGGCTGCTCGCAGCGGTGAAAAATGCTGCCGGATTTGCCACATCCCGTAATAAAAGGCAGTCAAGTCGCCGAATGCTGTCAGCCGGTTCCAGTCCAGCTGATTGACGGCAATCGGCGAGACAAAGGAATTTTCGTCCCCCAGTTTGGTGCGGGCGAATTCTTCACCAGCCTGCAGGAACATCCCGCCCAGGCTGGTGAATTGCAGTGCCGCAGCCATTTTATTCATCTGCACGAGCTTTTCTTTGCGCCGAAATTTTACTTGCTTCTTTTTGGCGGTGGAAATGCACAGCTTGTCCCAAAGTGTCAGATTGTCGTGGGCTGCCACATAGGTTACCACCTGAGAAGGATTTTTTGCCCAGGGCAGTGGCTGCAGCGGACTTTTTGCGCTGATCGAAGGATCGCTGTTGGCCAAGACCGCAGCCATGAGATCGCCGTCGTGATAAGTGCGTTCCTTTTGTTTTTTACCGTTTTGCCCTTGAATGAAGGCCCCGTCGCCTTCTTCAAAGACAAAGCCTTTCATGCTGTCGCGAAAATCATCGTTGAAAACGGCGATACCCGGATCCAGTCGGGAAAGATTGTTTTTGTTGGCCGCCAAATCCGGCTCTTTGATCTCATTACTGCCGGCATCCCAAGGTTCGCCGTACATCAGGACTTTTTCCAGCCCGTTTTTATTCAGTGTTCGCCGGATGAGATTCATGGTGGTGACATCCAGAAGTCCCATCAAATCAAAGCGAAAGCCGTCCAGATGGTATTCGGTGGCCCAATGCAGGACGGACTCGACGATATATTTGCGGACCATCGGGCGTTCACTGGCGACTTCATTGCCGCAAGCCGATCCGTCGGCAAACCCACCGTCAGCATCTTGACGATAAAAGTAGTTCGGCTCTGTCAGGTTGAACCAGGAGTCTACCGTGCGGGAGGTATGATTGTACACCACGTCCAAGATTACGCCGATACCTGCGTTATGCAGTGCCTGGACCAGCTGCTTGAATTCTCTGATGCGACAAGCCGGATCAGCCGGATCAGTGGCATAACAGCCTTCCGGTACATTATAATTTTTCGGATCATAGCCCCAGTTATAAGCAGTCCCGGTTTCGTCATTGTCAAAATCAAAAGTCGGTAGCAGATGGATGTAATTTACCCCCAACTGCTTCAAATAAGCGACACCGGTGGCAATCTCGGGATGATCTGCCAGATGGGTATTGGTTTGTGTGAAGGCCGCGTATTTGCCGCGCGTTTCCGGAGAAAAGCCACCGGTGGGATCACTGCTGAAGTCGGCGATATGCGTTTCCCAGATCAAGGCATCGGTGATCCGTCCGGAAAAATCCGGGCGGCGATCTTCCTGCCAAGCGACTGGGTCCGTATCAGCAGGATCCAAGATCGCACCGCGGTCCCCGTTGAGTCCGACGGCTTTGGCATACAGATCGACGGTTTCTACTGTTTTCTTTTTCCGGGTAATCTGATAAGTGTAAAAGCGGCCCTTAAGATCCTCTTTGACGGCCAGGGTCCAGAGATTGCCGGCGCGCTTCATTGGCAGTTTTTTCAGGAGGGTATCTTCAGTCTTGCCGCCGGTTTCGTACAGACAGAGGAGCACCTGATCAGCAGTCGGTGCCCAGAGCTTGAAGAGGGATTGCGTTGGCGTGTATTTGACACCCAGTTGTTTAGAGGCGCTTGCCGGGTAGTTGCTCATTGTTCTCATCCTTTCCGGTGACTACAGCTTAAAAGGCTGTCATTTCCTCAAAACAAGCGCGAATCGTTTGTTCGACCGCGTCCTCGTCCATCGGAACATAGATTTGCTGCATATTGTTGTGGGCCAGCACCTGCCGACTCATCTCCGCCACCAGCTCATCGGTTTTGATGCCCACCTGTGGCAGTGTCATCGGGATCTCCAGCTGATCTTTGAAGAACGCATAGGTCAATTCAACCCCTTTTCTGGCTTGGGTAATGATGTCTGTCATCGAATCTACTTTCCAAATATTGCGGGCGTATGCTGCAAATTTTTCATGAGTCGTGGGATCAAAGTCGAGGCAGAACTTCATCCAACGGGGCGTCAAGATCGCCAGACCGATTCCGTGGGTGATATCATAATAAGCTGACAATTCGTGCTCGATAGGATGGCAGGTCCAACCACCGGACCGGCCTTTACTTACCAGACCGTTCAGCGCCAATGTCGAGCTCCACAACAGATTAGCACGGGCATCATAATTTTCGGGCTCTCGCAGGGCGACCGGTGCATTTTTGATGACCACCCGCAGCAGGCCTTCTGCAATCTCGTCTTGTACATCGGTACCGGTGGTGCGACTGAAGTATTGTTCAAACAGATGGCTCATGATGTCGGCTGAACCGGCAGCGGTCTGCCATTTTGAAACGGTAAAGGTCTTTTCAGGATCCAGAAAAGACACTTTAGGAATCAGTTCCCAGCCGCCGGTCCCGAGTTTTTCATTGGTCGCGGGATTGGAGATGACGGCATTGCGGTTCATCTCAGTGCCGGTCGCAGCCAGTGTCAGGATATCCACAATGGGAACAGCCCGTCCCATTTTTGATCCGTCCACTACCAGATCCCAAGCATCACCGTCGTAGTAAACTCCGCCGGCGATTACTTTAGCAGCATCAATCACCGAACCGCCACCGACTGCTAGAATAACATCCAACTGGTTTTCTCGGATTAAGCGTATACCTTCCCGAACTGAATCGATACGGGGATTGGGTTCGATGTCGGCGAGTTCTGTGATTTGAAAATCGTTCTCCAGCAGAAGCTTGCTGACTTTGTCATAGAGACCGCTCTTTTTAATCGAGCCGCCTCCGTAAGTCAATAAGACTTTTTTACCGTATTGTGCCAGGGCTTCCGGTAAGCCGCGCAATTGATCAGTACCGAAGCGAATATCGGTGGGCACATAAAATCTGAAGTTTTCCATGAATGGTCACTCGCTTTCTTTTTTTGTCAGTATGCAGTCAGGATCACGAAGGCCCCTGCTCTCTTCAGTATAGCGTGATATCAGTTTTGGAGAAAGCGATTGCCACCCGCTCCGCTTGCTGCCAAAAACCTTTGGGAAGTCACTTGAAACAGAGAATCTCAGGTAACGATTCCTGACAGTTGCATTTTTGGGGGAATTGGCGGAAAGTAGGCAGAAAGAAGTCAAAAGGAGCCGGGAAGATGGAATTGACACGGAGGGATTTTCAGTTGTTTGACCGCAGCAGCACTGCCTTCAAACAATTGAAAGCAGTGCTTACCGAGAAAGAAATAACTGCGGTCAAAGCGGAATATAAGGAGCGCTGGGAAAAGTGGAGGGCGCTGCAACTGGCAGTTTTTCCACTGCTGCCGCTGGAAATGGATCAAGGTCGTCCTAAGATCGAAAGCTGGACCAACGGCTGGAATCTGCGCAGTCATTTTTGGGCTGCTTATCGCAGTCGGAGCCGGCAACAGGAAAATGCCTGTCTGGCGGTGCTGATGAATAAAAAGCAGTATCAGGTTTACCTGATGTTTCAACATTATCGCAGCGATGAACGAGCCGGCAGTATAGCAGACTACAATCATTTGCTGGCACTGCTGCCGCAATGGGGCCGTGGGATTGATCCGGCTGATTACTATATCTGGCCGCAGTCAGAAGACGAATTGGCTGATCATCTGCCGCTGGTACGCTATTTGGAAGATGAAAAGGCACGGCAAAAGCTGCACGAAGCCATCGGGAAGGGGACCTTTCAAATCGGCAAGTTGTTTTTTGCTGACGAGCCTTTGTCCGCACCAGAAGCGGTGACAGCGACAGCGCTGCAGGAGTTGGCGCCGCTGTATCAAGCAGCAGCTGCAGAGATTGACCAATCCTGATAAGGGAGTTCCCCATGTTTTACAGTGCAAGCCGTTTCTGCAAGAAGGGATGTTTTCTTTTTTTTGTCACCGGTGGTATGTTCAGGAGGCCAAAGTAAATATAAAGGAAGTCCTGCAGATGTTAAATGAAAAGTTTTTAGAAGTCATGGCTCATGAAGGGGTCGTAACGATTATCTCCAGCAGTCAGGAGGCACCGGGTTTTCATGCAGTCAACACATGGAACAGCTACGTACACATTCAGGGGGATACACTGTATATTCCGGCTGCGGGGATGCACTCCATCCAGGAAGATATGGCAGCAAACGATGAACTGTTGTTGACGATGGGCTCAAAGGAAGTTGTGGGCACCGTGGGACCGGGGGCCGGGTTTCATGTCCGTGGTCGGGGCTACTTTGTCGATTCCGGTGCGATTTACGATAAGATGTATGCAGAAATGCCGTTTTTGACCCGAGTCTTGGCAGTCAAGGTGGCAGATGTACAGCAAAAAATCTGACCCACGGCTGAAAATTTCATAAAATGGCAGCAGGTCAGCTCAGAGCAACTATTTTTGTCCGTAACAGCAAAAAAGCAGATTTTCGGTAGGTTTACCGGAAGTCTGTTTTTATTTATCTTAGGGCGTGTCTGAAGACTCCAGGGGCAGATATTTTGGTCCTTTTCACCGCAATCTACTCATAAATGCGCAGCTTTGCACCACATAAGCTGCGCTTTACTCCTTGATTTCGGCAGGTCCGCAAAAATCTGGATTCCCCCAGAGTTTTCAGACACGCCCTAATTTGCTGAGAAGACGCCCACTTCTATAAATTTCGGTAAAAGTTAAGTGGGGTAGTTCCACAAGGCAGCAAGCTGATTCTGCCGAATGCTGTCACTTCAAAAACGGCAGGTTATTTGGCGAAAGTTCAGAATTTTTTCATTTTAGCAAACAGAATAGAGTATAATTTCTATAAGTAGTTTTTTGTCAAAAATCAGAATGTATCTGACAACGCCGGGAAACCCGAATTTTTTTCGGATCCGGAAAAAGCAGGGACCAATGGGCAGCAGACGAACTCTTTAGCCAGGTGTTTCCGATGCGGAGCATGCTGGAAAGGATGTCCTTGCATTTTCAACTACACTCGGCTTAGATGCCAAAAAAGGAGAGTAAAAGATGATAAAAGTTGCAATCGTTGGTTACGGAAACTTAGGGCGCGGAGTGGAACAGGCACTGACGCTGAATCCTGATATGGAGTTGGTGGGCGTCTTTACCCGCCGAGACCCGGAAACGGTGACGACAGCCGGTGCTAAAGCATACCGCATGGAGCAATTGACAGAACAAAAGGCAACCATCGATGTTTGTATTCTCTGCGGTGGTTCTGCTACCGATTTGCCGGTACAAACACCGGCCCTTACAAAAGAATTCAACACCGTCGACAGCTTCGATACTCACGCAAAGATCCCGGAACATTTTGCCAATACAGCGCAGGCAGCCACAGAAAATCAGACGGTCGCAGTGATCTCTACCGGCTGGGATCCCGGTTTGTTCAGCTTGAATCGTTTGTACGCTCAGAGCATCCTGCCAGCCGGTGAGACCTATACTTTTTGGGGCAAGGGGGTCAGTCAGGGACATTCCGACGCACTGCGGCGGATCGACGGGGTAGCGGATGCGACCCAGTACACGATCCCGAACGAAGCGGTGATCGGGCAACTGCGAGCCGGTGAAAAACCGACGTTGACGACACGTGACAAGCACTTCCGGGAATGTTTCGTGGTATTAAAGGCAGGTGCCGATGAAGAACAAGTAAAGCAGACCATCGTGACGATGCCGAATTATTTTGCCGACTATGATACGCAAGTTCATTTTATTTCCCAAGATGAACTGGATCAAAACCACAAAGCAATGCCCCATGGTGGCACCGTGCTCCATACCGGTGAGACTTCTGTCGGCGTGCAGCAGGTGATCGAGTACAACCTGAAATTAGACAGCAATCCGGAATTTACCGCCAGTGTACTGGTCGCTTATGCTCGGGCGTGTGTCCGGTTGGCAGCAGAAAAACAATATGGGGCCTATACGGTTTTGGACATCGCGCCGAAATATTTGTCACCGAAACCCGCTGAGGAATTGCGGGCGACCCTGCTTTGATGAAAGACGAAAGAGTATCCTTTGACGATACTCTTTTTTGAAGGCAGGAGCAAGAGCAAGTGAAAAAGTTGTCACGTCCAGTTGCTGATTTGCTTTGGACGGTATCAGAAAACTTCAGGGGCAGCTGTCAGGAAAAATTACGATACAATAAGGTGTGTCTGGAAATGGTGACGGGATTCAAATTTTTACGGCTTTTTCGGATTTCGAGTGCAAAGCCCGTCTTACAGGGGCCACAAGAAGCAATCCTGAAAAAAGGCCAAAACAGCCGCAACCATGTTGTCAAACACACTCAAACAGAAAATAAGGTGATAAGATGCAGCAGCAAAAACAGCCGCGGATCCTGATCGCAATGGATTCGTTCAAAGGCAGCGCCACCAGTCTGGAGGTCGGTAACTGGACAGCGCAAGGAATCCGCCAAGTCCTGCCGAATGCTAAAATTGACGTGGTACCGGTGGCAGATGGCGGTGAAGGGACTTTGGCGGCCTTGGTAGGCACTGTTTCCGGAAAAAAAGACAGCATCACTGTCACTGGTCCCTTGGCAAAGCCGGTTACCGCTGAGTATGGTTGGCTGGATTCTGAGACGGCAGTGATTGAAATAGCTGCTGCTGCGGGCCTGAACTTGTCGCCGGGCACGCGGGAGGCTGCCTTGACTGCCTCCACTCGCGGGGTAGGGGAATTGATCCGCCATGTCTTGAATCAGGGGGCACAGCAGATTTATTTCGGATTGGGCGGCAGCGGAACCTCAGACGGCGGTGCCGGAATGGCGCAGGTGTTGGGAGCACGTCTGCTGACAGCAGCAGGAGCGGCAATCGGCCCTGGAATCGCGGGACTTTCACAACTGGCGACAATCGATGCCACGCATATGGACCCTCGTCTGCGGCAGACCCGAATGGTAATCTTAGCTGATGTCCGCAATCCGCTGACCGGAAAAGAAGGTGCCATCCGAATCTACGGACCGCAAAAAGGAATCCCGGACGCTGAGACCGAGAAATGGGATCGTGTGATGCAGGGATACGCCGAAAAATTGACAGTGACTTTTCGACAGGATTTCGATACTGTTCCCGGTGCCGGTGCTGCCGGCGGTTTGGCCGCCGGATTGACAGCCTTTTGCGGTGCTACGATTGAACCGGGAATCGAAACGATCTTGCGCCTGCAGGATTTTTCAGAAAAAGTGCAGGAAGCCGATCTGATTATCACTGGCGAAGGACAGATGGACAGCCAATCTGCCAGCGGCAAAGCGCCGGCCGGAGTCGCCCGGGTAGCCAAGCAGCAGGGAAAACCGGTGATTGCGCTCGTGGGCAGCCGCAAAGGTGATTTGTCAGCTGTTTATCAGCAGGGGATTGACCTGGTACTGCCGATTACTCCCGGACCTATGAGCTTGGCTGAGGCAGTGAACCAGACACAGCAGAACCTGTTGACTGCCGGTGAAAACGTCGGGCGAATTTGGTTGCTACGGGGATGAGGGCCGTTGCTTTATTTTGAAATCAAGGAAGCGTTAGCGCACGTCTGAAAGCCCCAATGCCACATTCTTTGGGCGCAATCCGCGCCGTAAAAATACAGCTTTAGCACCACATAAGGATGTGTTTTACTCCTTGATTTTGACAGGCGCTCAAAAATCTGGATGCCACCGGAGTTTTTAGCCATTCGCTGCTCACACAGCCGCACATCCTGGTACGATTCAAGGGTGTTGCGGCTGTTTTTTTGCTGTGTCGAGACTTTTTACTTGAAGAAAATCTGCAGCAGCGGTATCATAATCTCGTTGGATTTTTGGGATATGGCCAAACTGGTAAGGCGCCTGACTCTGAATCAGGTAAGTGCAGGTTCG
The DNA here is from genome assembly GCA_027692465.1 of Enterococcaceae bacterium OF42-14pH9A. Taxonomy (GTDB): domain Bacteria; phylum Bacillota; class Bacilli; order Lactobacillales; family Enterococcaceae; genus Enterococcus_C. The sequence continues at coordinate 1,415,191 of JAQEYU010000001.1, forward strand.
AGCCCTGCTATCCCAATAGATAGACCGCAGAGCTGATGGTTCTGCGGTCTTTTTTAGGTAGTGGAGGAGGCTGGGATGTGGCAAAATTGGATGAAGAATTCGCATTTTTGGTGCTTTCGATCGTTGCGGAGATCCCTCGAGGCAAAGTAGCGACTTATGGGCAGATTGCAGAGCTGGCAGGGTATCCGCAAAATTCCCGTCTGGTGGGAAAAGTATTGAGTCGTGCGGAATACTACGGCCGTTATCCCTGCCAACGGGTGGTGAATGCCCAAGGCGCCTGTGCGAAAAATTGGCCGGAACAATCGATGCTGCTGCAGGCAGAAGGAATCGTATTTCGTCAGCCGGGGCGAGTTGACTTGAACAGCTGCCGTTGGGACGGAGATCTGTGACATATGATTCGCCTTCAGAAGCGGCTTTATGGTAAAATCATACATGAATAGTTATTCATTTGTTTGTCGCTGCGAGTTTTCCGGCGTCAGCAAGGATACGATCGGTTTTTTGGTAAGGTCAGCTGGTATGATTGGCTAGCCAAAAGCATTTGAAGCAAGAGCAGTAGGAGGGAGCGGGTAATATGCACGAACATCATCATGAGCATTCAGCCGGGTCTGCCGCTTTGGGGCGGGCATTCAAAATCGGGATCGTGATCAATCTGCTTTTTGTAGCTATCGAGGCAGGGTTCGGTTTTTCCGCTAATGCGTTGTCGCTGGTAGCTGATGCCGGCCACAATCTCAGTGATGTTTTGGGACTTGCGGTCTCTTGGATCGCGCTGCTTTTGAGCGGGCGGCCCCGGACGGTCAAACGAACGTATGGCTATAAGCGCAGCTCGATTTTAGCTGCTTTGTTCAATGCTGTTTTTTTGTTGGTAGCAGTTGGCGGGATTCTGGTAGAAGCTCTGCAGCGTCTGGCAGATCCCCAGCCGGTAGCAGAAAATCAAGTCATTGTCGTAGCAGCGGTGGGAATCTTGATCAACGGCTTTACTGCCTGGCTGTTCATGAAGGATCAAAAGCAGGATCTGAACGTCAAAGGTGCATTTTTGCACATGGCAGCTGATACGCTGGTTTCCGTGGGGGTCGTCATTGCTGCTTTGGTGATTAAAGTGACCGGCTGGTTCTGGCTGGATCCGGTCATCAGTATCCTGATTGCAATCGTGATCCTGTTGGGGACTTGGGGACTTTTGCGGGATGCGCTGGATCTGTCATTGGATGCGGTGCCTCGTTCAGTGGATTATGATGAAGTGGCGTCTTTTCTGACTGCTCAACCGACCGTGGCCGGACAGCATGACCTGCACATCTGGGCCCTGAGCACGACGGAAAATGCCATGACGGTCCATCTTTGTCGGACAACTTTGGCTGACAATAACCGCTTTTTGGAGCAGCTGGACCACGAACTGACTCGCCGCTTCGATCTGTCTCATGTCACCATCCAGGTAGAATTGGGGGAAATCACTGAAGAGTCGGTCAAGCACAGTATTTGATGAAAAAGTCTTTCAGACAAAAAAAGACAAAGGCGCTGTCCAAAGAAAATCGGATGATCCGATTTCTGCGGACGGCGCCTTTGTTTTTTATATTTTTCGAAGTGGTCGATAATCCTCGATAAACAACGACTCACCGAACTTTCAAATGGGTGTTATTGAGCTTTGCGGTCCCTTTTTGTCAGACATGGGCCTGGATGATTGGTGCTTGCTCCAGATCCAGGACGCCGCGCTCGAAAAGCTCGTTTACGATCCAGGCGGAGACTTCACCGGTAATGCCGATACAATGCTGCTTGCGACCCTCTGACATAAAGTCGTCGCCGGCCCATTGACGAGTGATGACCCGGCAGCAGCAGGAGCGGTATTTTTCCTTGATGAAATCGTGCAGTCCTTTTGAGATTTCGAACATTTCCGGATTCATCGGCTCTCCTCGTTTACGGCCATAAACCATACCCAATGAGATCTGACCGCCGGAAACAGCACCACATAGGCACTGGGCTTTTCCCATGCCGATGGGAAAGCCCGATGCCAACCGCACGACATCTTCGTTGTAAGGCTGACCTAAGACGTCGTTCAGTGTTTCTACTACCGCTTCGGAGCAGTAATAGGTACCGGTGCGAAAATAAGTTTCAGCCACTTCTCTGACCATATCCAGGTATTCTTGTTTTTCCATTTCTCAAATCCCCTTATCTGTTTGTTCTTTTTTCAATGCTTCTTTTGACGATCTCGTTCTTGTTTCCCAGGCAGTCTTCAGAGGCAGGAACAGACTGGTAATCAGAAATCCTGCCAAAACATACGCAACAACCAAGCAGGCTGCAACCACTTCAAAGCGGATCAGGATCGGCAATAGCGGTGAGGCGCTGTTTTGGGCAGCCAGATACTTTCCAGCGGTCTTCAAAGAGAGGGCGGTAATCACCAGCGGAAAGGTGAAGGCTGAAAAACTCGGCAAAAAAAGGCTGGTGACAAAACTTGGCAGTTGCAGCAGGATGAAAACATAAAACAGCTGCGAGAGTACAAGCAGGAGGAAAAACACTCGTTTGTCCGGCGTCTCAAAGCTGTTCAGGTAACCTGCCAATAAGAGAGAAAAAGGTGCACAGATGATCGTCAGATTGGCACGCAGCGCTCTTGGGATCTGTTTTACTTTGTATACGCGGTACAAGACCACCGGCATCACGGCCAAAATCAGGCAGGCCCCCAAAAGAAACAGGACTTTCCCGATCAGGAGCTGCTGAAAGACAGGGGCGGTGACGCTGGCGGTGACGATCCCGATATAGACGATCAGCCAGCTGGGATAGACATGATGGATGTCAAAGGATGCGACCCAGCGTTTTGTAAATAGGAGCATCAGTAAGAGATGCAGTCCGATTCCTGCTAACCAGAATAAGAAGGCTACAGACTGGTGGAAAGCAGCAACGTAAGTGGAAAATACCATCAAACTCATGCTGTAAGTGGGAAAGACTGAAGCCAGTACCGGATTGCCCATTTCTTTTTTGAACTGGGAGAGATCCGCAAAGATCCGCGCAGTGAGTACAACCAGCAGGAGGGTGGCTAAAAGTCCCAAAAGATCATGCATTCTTGGCAATTCCGTTTGTAACAGGTTGCCCAGAACGAACATGGCCAAAGTCAGTCCGGTGAGCGGTAGTGGCAGTTTTTTCAGCAGTGTCATAGCGACTCCTCTTTTCTTTTCAGATGAAAATGACCAGATATCAGTTTTGCAGCAACGGTGCTGAGATTCGGCGACTTTCCGCTTTTTTGATCCCAATCTGAGCAGCTCCAATCGCACCGGCATACTGGGACAGAGGGTCAGTGACTACCGGTGCTCCCAGCGTTTCTGCTAAGACGGCGGTAAAGGCACGGCTGGCGGAGAGACCGCCGGTAAAGAAGACCGGTGCCCCTTTTTTGGGCCGCAACTTGCTGTATTGGCCGTTGATCCGCTTGGCGATGGCTTGGAGGACGCCCAATGCGATGTCTTCACGCTTTGCCCCTTTAGCGATCAGACTGACGACTTCCGATTCTGCAAAAACCGTGCACATGCTGTTGATGGTGACAGGAACGGCAGTAGCTACAAAAGTGTCCAAAACACCAATCTCTTCTCCCAGGGTCCGCATCATGACCTCCACAAAGCGGCCCGTCCCGGCGGCGCAGCGGTCGTTCATACTGAATTCGGCAACACCGCCTTGTCCGTTCAACAAGATTGCCTTGCAGTCCTGCCCGCCGATATCAATGACCTGTTCAGTCCCGGCCCGCAGGTATTCGGATCCTTTACCGTGACAGGTGATCTCGGTGACAACCAGATCGGCCGGCAGCAATTTGCGGCCGTACCCGGTTGTCACAAGATAAGGCAGCGTTGTCGTATCCGGATCAGTGACATTGCTGGTGAAAAGGGCAGCTTCAGGTGTCAGCAGTTGTTCGGCAAAGTCGTTATCCAACTGCTTCAGGACCGCCAACATCGCATTTTTCGGATCGCCGGCGGTGGGCAGCAGACTTTTTTTCAGCAGCCGGCCTTCTTCAAAGAGGACCCCCTTGGTTGTCGTGGAGCCGGAGTCCAGGCCGATGACTCGCATCACACCCGCACCTCCAGCATTTCCACGAAGGCCGCCACCCGTGTGTTGATCTGTTCAATGTCAGCGGTGGAATAGTCGGTTTCCAGATACATGTAAGGCGTCTGCTTTTCTTCTTGCAGGAAACGTTTGATCTGCAGAGACTCTACTGAAAAGGGGATACAGTTTTGCAGGACCATATCGATGACTCCGTCTACCTGATAATCATCGATCATCTGGCTGAGGAGTTCTTTCCTAGGCTGATTGTTGGACATGCAGGCACAGCCGATCTGCAGGTATTTGTCTGTCAGCGCCTGATAGACATCCGGCTGCGTCTCGTCCACCAGTTTTTCAACAGCCTTGGCGACGGTACAGTTTTCAAAGGCGACGACGATTCCGCCGTTTTCTTCGATGGCCCGGATGACTTTTTCCGTGACGCCTCCGATCGGCGAGCCGGTTACGAGAATCCGGGGCTTATCAGTGAGACGTACGCCGGCCGCATATTGGGCTTTAACTTTGGCGGTCGTCTCCTCCAGGGTCCGAATGATTTCTTCTTTATCAAATTTGTACTGCGCGCCGTACATTACTCGGAAAATTTCGCCGCCGGTCAGCGCTGGTGGATTCAGCTGACCCAGCCGGTAAAAGTTTTGCTTAGCGATACGTTCGCGGTTTTTCAGGCGAATCGCCGCTTGGATCTGATCTTCGGTGATAGTCACCCCGAAATAGTCGGCCAGCTTTTCTTTGAAAGCGACCAGCTCGCTGTACCATAAGCGGCGGCTGGCAGCAGTATCCCGGTTATGGGGCAACTGCATCAGATAGAGATCTTTGAAACCGGCCATGTATTCGTACATTTTTTTCTTACCGTCACAGGTGGTTTCCCCCACCACCAGATCCGAAAAATAAAAGTAGGGGCATTTGTCCGTTTTGCCAAAACCATAACTGGATTTGATCAAAGGGCAGAGGTTACGGGGCAGGTCTTCTTCGGCATCCGGAATGGTCTCGTCAGAGGTGGAACAAAGGCTGATCTGAATCGCGCCGGCTGCCAGTACCAATTCTTCCGGCATAAAGGTGCAGTAGACTCCTACCACCGGCTGACCGCTTTCCTTCATTTTTTTGACTGCCAGAAATCCCTGCTGACGAGCTTCCCCAAACTCATCGAAAATTTCCGGTAAAGTAGTTTTGACTTCCATGTGATTGAACTCCTCTATGTTCTATTTTGAAAAGATAGCGCCTGAAAAAAGCGTTATGTAATCGCTGTCAAAAGGAGTATAGACGCTTTATACATCGCTGGCAAGCAAGATTAGAGGTAGGAAAAGAAATGGCAAAAAAATATTAATATTAAATAAAAAATAATTTGTTTGTTTTTTGTTGCAGCTTCCAAGGGCAAAAATTGCCCTTTAAAAAAAGTCGATGGTACAATTGAAAAAAAAGAAAGGCGGTTCGGCAAATGACGGAACCACGAGTTTATCAGATGTCCTTTGCCAGCGTGTACCCACTGTATGTAGCTAAAGCGGAACGTAAAGGACGCAGCAAAGAAGAAGTTGATGCGGTCATCACCTGGCTGACAGGCTACTCCGATGAAGAATTAGCGGCAAAGATCACTGCTAACGTCGATTTTCGCCGCTTTTTTGAAGCCGCACCGAAAATGAATCCTGATCGCAGGTTGATTAAAGGGGTAGTCTGCGGGGTTCGAGTGGAAGCAATTCGGGAACCTTTGATGCAGGAAATCCGCTATCTGGATAAATTGGTGGATGAGCTGGCAAAAGGCAAAGCTCTGGAGAAAATTTTGCGCAGTTAATCAGGGCGTGTCTGAAAACTCTGGGGACAGCCAGAGTTTTGCAGACCTGCCGAAATCAAGGCGTAAAGCGCAGCTTATGTGGTGCAAAGTTGCGCATTTACGACGCGGATTGCGGTGAAAAGGACCAAAATAGCGGCCGCTGGCGTTTTCAGACACGCCCTGGATTCAATCCGGCAGGCGGTCACCGATTTTGGAAATCGTGGGCCGAGGAATGGCTTTTTTTGGCAGTAAACGAATAAAAAGTTAAAATTCAGTGAGTCTCTTTGTTCATCCAGTGGTGAGAAACCTTGGTCGGACAGGGAGGTTTTTCAATATTCTCTCGTTGCTAAAAAATATTTATTAGAATAAAAAATATTTTATATTTTCCGCTATCTTTTCTGAGGATATCGTGCTAGACTTTTGGATGAGAAAAGAAAGCGCTTGATATTTGTGCGTATCCGAAAACTTCAACGACGATCAATCGGAGATTTTCGCGGCCAACGGTGTTGTAAACTCAGTTGGATGAACGACCTAAACTGTGCTTTGCCGCTGGATTTCGGTGAGATCGCAAGAATCCGAAGTTCGTCGAAGTTTGCCAAAACACACGGATCAGGCAAAAGAAATGATGGAGGGAAAGAACATGAAGAAGTTTTTGACAGCTGTGATGGCAGTAGGTTTAGCAGCATTATTGGGGGGCTGTGGCGGAAACAACGGGAACAGCAGCGAAGCCAGCGATACCGCAGCCAGCAGTAGTACAGCCAGTACGACCGTTTCGACAACCAAAGCTGAACCGGTAAAGTTGAACTTGGCGGCTGCAGCCAGTTTGGAGTATGCTTTTCAGGAAAAGTTGATCCCAATGTACCAAAAAGACCATCCGGAAGTGACGATCGAAGGCACTTATGACAGCTCCGGTAAACTGCAGACCCAGATCGAGTCGGGGATGGAGGCGGATCTGTTCTTCTCAGCAGCGACCAAACAGATGGATACTCTGGTAGGAGAAGACCTGATCGACAAAGATTCTGTAACCGATATGCTGGAAAATAAAGTCGTCTTGATCACACCGACAAATGATCCGGCCGGCTTACAGGAATTCAAGGATATTGAAAAAGCCAAAACCATCGCAATCGGTGATCCGGAAAGCGTTCCGGCTGGTCAATATGCCAAAGAAGTTCTGACGAATCTGCAGCTGTGGGATAAATTGGAAAGCCGCTTCAGTCTGGGGACCAATGTGACAGAAGTGCTGAATTGGGTCGCAGAAAGCAGTGCGGATGCCGGGATCGTTTATGAAACGGATGCCAAAACGACAGATAAAGTCAAAGTCATCGCTGAAGCACCGGCTGACAGTTTGGAAAAACCGATCATTTATCCGGCAGGCATCGTCAAGGCCAGTAAAAATACGGAAGCGACAAAAGCCTTTTTGGACTTCCTGCAGACAGCAAAAGCTTCCGCTGTCTTTAAAGAATACGGCTTCACTCCCATCGCCAAGTGAGTTTTGCTCGCTGAGGCTGGTGCCGACCGTACACCACGATGATTGGCATACCAGCTGGCTCTGAAGTTTTTGGACAAATCGTTTTGAGCACTGTCCGGAGATTGCACTAGAATCTAAAAAAGGTGACCGCCGACTATAAGCCGGTGGTCACCTTTTTTGCGGATATGTTTTTCGGTACCCGGTCTATTCTTTGAAGGCAGTCTTGATGATGTACCAATGAACGGTCGGAAACAGCGGCTCACCGAGGTTTCTGCTTCGATTACCGGACCACCATCACTGAGATCGGTGCATTTTTTGCAATATAGGCAGCATGGGAACCGAAATAGCCGATCAGGCCTTTTTTGTCGTTGGAGCCGACGACTAAAAGATCTGCGGTGACATTGGGGAGGATCGTCTTGATGATGACCTCGGCGACATCGCCTTCTCCGGTGTAAGTCTCGACTGCTTTGACCCCCTGATCCAAAGCATATTGGCGATAACTCATGAGGCGTTCCGTCAATTTTTCCCGTTCGCTTTTGAAATAATTGCTGTCCATTGCCTGATAGATATTCATGTTGTCAGTTTCTAAAACTGAAACAATCAACAGCTTGGCATCATCGACGCGAGCCCGTTCCACGGCGTAATGGAAGGCTTTTTGCGCATCTTCGGAAATATCGACGCCCACCATGATATTTTTAAACTTAAAGACTTCACTCATCTTCTTCACCGGCTTTCGCTCGTTCTTCATAATGCTTGTTGCTCTTGTAAAGGTCGGTTACGGTCCAAGCCAGCAGTGCCAACACTCCGGCAATCAGAACATAAGCGATTCCGTTGGCTAATTGGATCTCGCCGGCAGAAGGTGCATCTCCGAAAAAGCCTTGGATGGCATTGGGCAGGCCCCGTAAGTTCAAATAAGTCAATGAGATGACGGAGAACCAGCCGAGGATCTGGACAATCAGCCGATTTTTGAAGCGGTGCCCCATCTCAGCCTCGCTGTTGGTCATGATCAATAACGGCAGCATGGAAAAAGGCAGTGCGAAAGCCAAGAAGACTTGGGAGTTGTTCATCAGATTGTTCAAAGCAGTGTGCTCCACTACCGGGTTGTCGCTGCGGGTAAAAAGTACGCAGATCATTACCGGTACAACAGAGATCAGCCGAGTCACCAGGCGACGCAGCCAGATTGGGATTCGCAGATGAATGAAGCCCTCCATGATCACCTGACCGGTCAGGGTACCGGTGATAGTAGAGTTCTGTCCGGAAGCCAACAAAGCCACAGCGAACAAAGTGGATAAGAGGCCGGTTTTTGCGACATTCATCAAGACACCGTTACTCATCGTTTCCGGATCGGACAAGGCGTGGAAAAGACCGAAAAATGACGGATCCTGAACTGTTCCCGACTTGAAGACGGCGACCCCCATGATCAACAGCAGTGCATTGACAACAAAGGCCATCGAAAGCTGGATATTGGAATCCCAAGTGGTGAAGCGCACAGCCTGAGCGACATCCTCTTCATCCTGATGGTCGACCTCGCGGGTTTGCGAGACGGCGGAATGCAGGTACAGATTGTGGGGCATAACTGTCGCGCCGATGATTCCGAGCGCGCCGGTCAAGGGTGTCTGGCCGTTGACCACAGTGTCTTCAGAGAAGGTTTTGGCTGTAGGAATGAAGCCCTTCAAGACCTCGCTCCAATCAGGATGAGACAAGGCGACCTGATAAACGAATACGAATAAGATCACAAAGATCAAACAGACGACAATCCCCTCAATCTTGCGAAAGCCGATCTTGGTTAAAAGCAGCAGCAGCAAGACATCAAAGACGGTGATGAAAACTGCGATTACCAAAGGAATGTTGAAAAGCAGATATAAAGCGATGGCGGCACCAATAACTTCGGCGATATCGGTTGCCATAATGGCCAACTCGGTGATGATCCATAGGACAATCCCCAGCCGTTTACTGGTGCGGGCACGAATCGCCTGGGCCAGATCCATCTGGGTGACGATGCCTAATTTGGCGGCCATGTATTGCAGGAGCATGGCAATCAAACTGGATAGGAGGATCACCGACATCAGCAGATATTGGAAATTTTGACCACCGGTGATGGAAGTGGACCAGTTGCCGGGATCCATGTAACCGACTGCTACCAAGGCTCCCGGTCCGGAATAGGCCAACAAGGTACGCCAGAAGCCTTTACCTTTGGGGACTTTGACGGTGCCGTTGATTTCCTGCAGCGAGAGACCGTTAGTGTGAGCGAGTAATTTGTGTGAATCCGGATCTTTTGGAGCTTGTTGCATGAAAATCCCTTCTTTCTCTTCTTCGGTGCTATTGTACTCCTGATTTTAGCAAAACAAAAGTAAAAAGTTAGGTCTGCCGAATTTATTTAAAGAGTGCGTTTTCTTGCTGAAACAAGTGCAAAATAATATTTGAAATTGGCGAAACAGCCGTTTTTTTAATGATAGCACATACGCGCGAGTTCCCGGAAATGATACTGATCACAAATAAGGGCTGTCTGCAACCCCAGCGCCAGCTAATGGGGTCCGTTCAATGAGACCGGTGTCGGAAATACGCAGTTTCAGCACTTCATAAGCTGCACTATTTTGCTTGAATCCGGCAGCAAGTCCGCAACAAGCTGAAGGCCGCCGGATTTTCTCGGAAAAAAACGGAAAACCAACTGCTGAAAATTCGGAGGCAACTACCGGGGATCTTCAAGAGTTGGTTTTTTTGATCAGGATGTGTCTGAAAACACTGGGGCATCCAAATTTTTCGAAATCAAGGAGTAAAGCGCAGCTGATGTGGTGCAGTAAGTGAGCATTTGCGACGCAGATCGTGGTGGCAAGGACCAAGATAGCTGCCATTGGCATTTTCAGACACGCCTTAATTATTATCGACGATTTTTTGGATATGATCTGCCAAATAGCGGACGAAATTCGGCGTATTGTTTCTGAAATCACTGCTAAAGGAGCCGGAGGGACTGCTGACTACACCGACTTCTTTGTTCATGATATCGAATACTGCCAGCTTGCTGTCACCTTCTTGCCATTTCAGCTTCCAGTAGGGCCCTTCCAAGGCGCCGTCCAACATCTGCTGACCGTTATCCAGGACTGCTTGGCGGATCACCTCTGCTTCGGTCACGTCATTGCCTTTACTTTTGAGATAGGTGATTTTTTCTGCTACTTCTGTCATATTTGCCGGTACAAGCGGATACATAAGAATACTCCCTTTCTTTGTGCTGTTGTTTTCAAAAAAAGAAAAAGCAGCTGTCGTTACTTCAGTTATACGCAAATCAGCGGAAATCCGCAACGAACAAGCCTTGTTCCGATTTTGCGGCAGCTGAAGTCTTGCGGTATGATGGAGGCGTAAACGCTGACCAACTGCAAAAGGACTTTGACGGATAAGGCAGCGGCAAACCTGAGATAAAGAAGGAATCGAACATGAAAATCAAAAAAATCGTATACGGAACGCCCGCTTATCAGGAAACCTTGCTATTGCGGGACCGGGTCATGCGCAAACCGTTGGGATTGGATATTTTTCAAGAAGACTTTTCCAAAGAAGCCGAGTCAGTAATCATGGGTGCGTATGCCGAGGAGGATGCGACTCTCTTGGGAACAGTCGTGATGTCGCAGCAGGCAGGAGGTTTTCGGGCAGTGGATTATTTATGTGTGGATACGCGCCTGCAAAGTCGTGGCGTAGGACGCCGCCTGCTGGCAGCCATGGAAGAGCTCGCCCACTCGGAAGGGGCCGCCGGAATCTGGCTGGAAGCTCGTGTTTCTGCCCGGGGTTTTTATGAAAAGCTGGGCTATCGCGCTTTTGGGGAAGTTTACGAAATGCCCCATGCACCGGTCCCGCATATAAAGATGGACAAAGTCTTCCCCTTGTCGTAAAGGAAAGCTGCAACGCTTGTTGTGATCACAGAAAACGGTTACCATTAGGAAAAGCAACTGTGGCTAAAAGCTGCCCTACGATCCGAAATATTGCAGGCGGACTGGAGCGAAGCCTGACTGCGGAGCGATAACTGATCAGGTAAAAAAGCTGTCGGTGTCATTTTCAGAAATACGCTGATGCTGCTAAATATTTGTGACGACCAAATCAATGAAAGGCGGAGTTTTATGAAATTAGCAGAATGTCTGATCCTGCGCAAAGACCTGCAAGTCAAGCTGCAGCAACTGCGGGGGCAGATGCGGGCCAATGTCCGTGTTCAGGAAGGTGACCAGCCTCCTGTCACACCGGAAGACATCGTAAAAGAATACCAGCGGAAAAATCAGGAGCTGGCCAAACTGATCACTAAAATCAATCTTACCAATGCCCAGGTACTGATCCCTGAGCTGGATATCACTTTGACTGAAGCGATTGAAATGCGGGAGGCAGCAAGACGGGATTACCAACTGCTGGATGAAGCCGTCAACAGTGCCCAAGAGCGGCAGGATCTGTATTCCCGCTCAGAGATTCGGCAGGTGTCGACTATTGATCTGCCGGAGTACCATCGCCGCCGGGACTTGGCGGCTAAAAAGATCCGCCAGTTGGACATTGCGATCCAGGAAACCAATTGGCAGACCGTGATGCCGGAAGAAGTTTAGCATAAGCCTAAACTGCCGACAGAGGTGTGGATTTCCATCGAAATGAAGGAGGAGTCCACCGCTTACAGCATTCATAAGCGGGATTGGCGAAACGGCTTGCGGTGAAGCGGAACAAAAAGCTGCCGTTGGAAGTTTCAGCCGCAATCCGTAAAATGAAATACTGGGTTGCTGCAGCTTGGTCGGAAAGCTCGGTAACAGCAGGAGCTCGCAGAACAATTCGTCGTTCGGTGTAGCAGAAAATGATTCGGGATAACAAACCCTCACTTTGGACCATTCTGAAACTTTCTCAGGTGTCGTAACAAGTGATCGCTTCTCATGACAACTTGGGCGGATGGTAACGCCGTCATCGCTTGTTCTTATTACCGGTTATCGTTTTATTTTCTGCGAGGGTGGGTTCGGGGAACGACCGTCTATCAAGGGAATAGGTTATCCCCGGAAATTTCAGTGAGGTTCAGTTTTTGAGTGCCTGACGGAATCCGGGAGTAAAGTGCAGCTTACAATAAAAAGACACGCCCTGTTGCTGCAGCTTGTACGCACATTCTATTGTTTCATTTACACCTAGTGTTCTATCCAGGCAGAAATCAAATCAATTTACGCGAAAACTTCAGAGCCAGCTGGCATGCGCTGTCTCTTCCGTCTTCTCAGCGGATACATCGAGAAAAGTTTCAGAAGGCCCGTAGACTGACCCCGGCGTACAGATTTTACCGTTTGAATGAATTACTGACAGTTCACCGCTGATTTGAAAAATCAGCGGCGTTACTGTCAGTTTGAAGTCAATAGGCCCAAGACAAAGAGAAATTTCCGCTGCCTTTCAAGTGGAATTTCTCGTTGGCTTCGGCCGGCGGCTGTACGCCGGGGGTCAGATCGGAGAGCCTTCTGAAACTTTTCGGTACTCGACCGATTGCTTTAATTCCAGTCCGGATGAAATACTAGCAGCCGCCGTTTACTGATAAAGTGAGCGACGGCTTCATCAGCAAAAATCAAGGAGAACATCATGACAGCGGAATACTATCAACTCAATACCGAAAACGGGACTAAACTGGAACTGGCAGTCTTTCAGCATCCTGCACCAAAAGGAATTCTGCAGATCGTTCACGGGGCACTGGAATACAAGGAGCGATATTTTGCTTTTGCCGAATATTTGAATGTCGCCGGCTATGTCGTCATTTTAGCGGATAATCGAGGTCACGGGGGCTCAGTATCAGAAAAAGATCCCCATGGTGTTATGCACGATTTTGACCTCTTAGTAGCTGATCTGGCGGCAATCACCGCTTTTATAAAACGCAAATACCCCGGTATTCCTTTGAGCATGTACGGGCATTCCTTCGGGTCGATTTTGGCCCGCAATTATCTGCAGAAGCATGACGATCAGTTGGACAAGCTGGTACTTACCGGAACGGCCAATTATGTTCCGGTCGTACCGTTGGCAGTTAAGCTGGGCCGCGCCTTCACCAAATTGCGGGGCAACCGAGAGACCAGCCGCTTTTTGAATTATTTGTCCGGAAATCTGGGGGTGGAGCAGGATTGGCTGTCCAATAATCCGGAAAGTAACGAGCGGGCGAAAAACGATCCCAAGATGGTGAAAATTTATCCGGTGCGCAGTCTGCTGACTATCTGGGAGGGGGATCACGGGTTGAAAGCCTACAGCCGGTATCAGTGCAAAAATCCCAATCTGCCAATCCTCAATCTGGTGGGAGCCGAAGACGACAAGATCACCGGTGGTAAAAAGGGAATCGCCGATACATTGGCGACCTTACGGAAGATCGGCTATCACAACATCCAAAGTGAAGAACTGCCGGGTATGAAGCATGAGGTTTTGAACGAGATCGACAATCAGCTGGTTTACGAAAAAATTCGGACTTTCTTAGACTGAAAATCCCCGCAAAAAATCCCCTGCCTCGAGAGTGAGGACAGGGGATTTTTGCGGGGATTGCGAACAATGAGGTGACCGGACGCAGGAACGGAGCAGCTTATTTTCAGCTCAAATGTGCAGCTGCTTTTTGTGGGACCTCATCTTTTTTGACTTCTTCCCATTGGGTGACGACTCCTTTTTTCGGATTGTACACGACTTTCAAATAGGCTTCTTTTCGCAGTGGACGGGCCCGGTTAGCTTTGAAATCCAGCAGACGTTCGTGACCTGCTTCATCGTAACCGGTCAGTTGGTAGCGATAGTCGACATAGGACTCGCCGTTATCGTCCTTTTCGTCGAGTTTCTCACCATCTGTAGTGATTTGAACGTAATAGGACTCGCCACCCATGACGTTGGCTTCAATAATTTTATAGGTGCCGAAAACGGCCATCAGCAGGACTGCACCGATCAGGTATTTTATGAGACTGCTTTTTTTCAAAAGAATTCATCCTTTCACATTTCAGTGTCATCAGTATAGCCTTTGCCGATGAGGAGGGCCATTGAATGTTTAGACAGGGGACGAACATTTTTGTCATAAATAAGGTGTGTCTGAAAACACCAGTGGCAGCTATTGTGGTCATTTGCACCGCAAGCTGCGTCGTCGTAAATGTACTGCTTTGCACCGCATAAGCTGAGCTTTACTGCTTGCTTCCGGCAGGTTCGCAAAAATCTGGATTCCCCCGGTATTTTCGGACATCCCCTAAATCGTCACACATTTCACGAGGGGCGGTCACTACTTGATATACCTTGTGATTTTCGATTGTCGGATCCATATTCAGGAAGGAAGAGTGTGTACTTTCGCTTCAAGAGTAAACAAAAGGCCGAAAGCAGGGGAGGCTTTCGGCAGGGGGAGAGTGTATCAAATATGTTGTTGGGAGGTGGAACGAGCGGCAGTTTCTCATGAAGTCTGCCTGAGAAAATGAAACAACAGCTAAAGCGAAAACCAAGAAGATCTTTGCGACGAGACGACAATTCTTGACAAAAGACACCAAACGAAAAATTGAAGGTTGGGGAAACCTGCAACAGTTCAATTTGTGCCGTGTTAGGGGGAAATCTCGAATTGTTGGGGAAGCCCGCCTGAACTATCTCTTGTTTACGTATTTAATTTTATCTCGCTTTGCCAAGAAAAACAATTATTGAATCGAAATTTGAACAAAGACCGCTCTGTTTTTAATCATTATTAACTGGATTAAAGCTTGATTTGGCAGGGTTTTCATAGGTTTACCCCATTTTTTTCTGCAATTTCGAAAAAAATGGGAGTGTTTTGTATTTTAAATCTGTAAAAGCACCTTGAATACAGGCGTTTCTGAGAAATCGTTATGTCATAAAAAGGACTCCTTTAAATGGTATAGCTCATCTTTGGGAGGCGTAAAAAGAGCAGTCGGGAATTTTCCCGACTGCTCTTTTTAAATGGTTCGTTATTTGACGGAACCGGATGTGATGCCTTCTACGTAATATTTCTGCATGTAGATAAACAGGAGTGTGATTGGAATGGCAATCAGCACACAACCAGCGGTAAAGGTCATGAACAAGGCGTTGGCTGTGGTACGGGTCATCATTGTGTACAACCCGATTGCCACCGTGTATTTCTGGATGTTGTCACCCATGATGACCCGGGCGAAGATGAAGTCCATCCAAGGGCCCATGAAGGCCATCAAGGCGGTGTACACGATGATCGGCTTGGATAAAGGCAGGGTGATCTTGGTGAAGATCTGCCACTTATTGGCGCCGTCGATCATAGCGGATTCATCCAACGCCATCGGGATTGTATCAAAGAAGCCCTTGGCGATGTAAAAGCCCAGCGCAGCCCCGGCCGAGTAAACCAGGATCAGAGCGAACAAACTTTGAGTCAAGTTCAATGCTTTCAAAATATAATAAACTGCGATCATACTCATGAAGCCCGGGAACATGTTCAAAACCAAGGCAACTTTCAGAAACGGTTTACGCAGTTTGAAGCGCAGACGGCTCAAAGCGTAAGCCATGGCGATGGTAATGAAGGTGGACAGCACACAGCTGCAGACGGCAACAAAGAGTGTGTTCAAAAACCAGCGGACAAAAGGATAGTTTCCGGAGGCATCCTTCAAGAGATTGATATAATTGGACAAAGTGAATTGTTTGGGAATGATATACGGCACGAAAGCACCGCCTTCTTCACGAAAACTGGTAAGGATGATCCAGAAGATCGGAAACATCCAAACGATGGCCATGATGATCAAAATCGCATAGATCAAGCTGCGGCTCACTCGTTGCTTGCGATGATAGCTTTTGTTTTTTGCTTGTACGGCCATGAGTTAACCCTCCTTGAATGAGTTGGTACGGGTGTACATGATCAAGCTGAACACCGCGGACAGAATGAAGATCAGAATACCGATAACGGAAGCCAGGTTGTAGTCCATCGTGTTGACAGTCAGGTTATACAGCCAGGTCACCAAGAGATCGGTGGAGCCGGCGCCGTAGAAATCGGAATTTGAAGGTCCGCCGCCAGTCAGCAGATAGATAACGTTGAAGTTGTTGATGTTCCCGATAAACTGTTGGATCAAGGCCGGCGTCATGACAAATAAAATCTGCGGGAAGGTGATGCTCCTGAAAATCTGGAATTTGTTGGCACCGTCAATCTCGGCAGCTTCAATCTGATCCCGATCCAAGTTTTGGATAATCCCGGTCGAAACCAGCATGGTCACCGGGATCCCGATCCACATATTGACAACAACGACGGTGATCTTAGCCATCAACGGATCTGTCAGAAACGGTATCGCACTCTTAATCCAGCCTAAATTCATTAGAATCGAGTTTACCGGACCGGCGTCATTGAGGAGGTTGCGCATGATCAACAGGGATACAAATTGCGGTACTGCCATCGTGATAACAAAAATCGTCCGCCAGAATTTTTTGTATTTGATGCCTTTTGATTGGATCAGCAAAGCCAGAATAACACCGAAAAAGAAGTTGGTGACTGTTGCCAGCACTGCCCAGATCAAGGTCCAGCCGAGAACCGGGAAGAAGGTGTTGGCCATATCACCGGAAATCACATTGCCGAAGTTGCGCAGCCCTACCCAGGTAAAGAGGCTTTTTGGCGGCAGGTGATTATGGTCGTAGTTGGTAAATGCGATCGAAATCATGTAAAGAAGCGGTAAAACCGTAAAGAACAAGACGCCCAAGAGCGGGATTGTCATCAAGGTCGCATGGAAACGTTCATTTACCAAGCTGACCAGATCATCTTTAGTAGAAGGAACCTTTTGACCGGCCTGCTTCAATTCGTAAATATGACGGGCGCTGCGCAGGTTGATGATATACATGATCAGCAAGAGGACACAGACTAAGATGGCAGCAATCCCGAACAGGAGGATCAACATGGAGTTATCGCCTTTTTGCAGTACTTCGATGCCGAGGCTTTCGTTGTAGACGAGGCCTTGTTTTTTGGTACCCAGCGTTTGGAGCATCGCCAGGGCATGGAATCCGGAGTAAAACAGCCAGCCGATGATCCCGACTTGAGTGGCTAAGAAGATCAGGCCTTTAGGGATTTGTTTGTTGGCAAAGTTGGCTGACCCCATAATAAGGAATGATAGCTTGGTCGGCAGGTCGCCTTGTTTGAACAATTCTCTAAAGGTGATGTGCTGGTCGTGATTTTTTCGTTTGAACATCGATTCTCACCTTGCTTTCTGGTAGGTAGGCGCCATATTCCCGAATCGTGCGGGCAGTTTCGGCGTTTTAAAAAAGCGGGGGGCGCAAGTTCACCCCCCGAATGCAGTTTGTCTATCAAGTTGCTGTAGGTTGTCAGTAGCGGGAGCTTTCCGATAAGGGGAGTCTTGTTCATCGGCAGTCGCAAGAGCCCGCAAGTCAGTCGTCAGAATAGGATTGAATGCTTATTCTTCAACTTTTTTAGAGATATCTTCGACAAATTTATCCAATTTTGCTTGGTAATCTGCTTCTTTGATATTGCCTTTGTAAGTGTCGTTGATCAAGGCATCCATCGGTGGCCAGAAGGAAACCATTTCCGGCAATTTAGGCATTACGACTGTGTGTTCAGGGTCAGTCATTTCCATTACCGCTTTAGCTACAGCATCGTCAGTGACTTTGCTGTCGGCTTGGGCTTCTTTATTGGAAGGAATTACGCCGTTGGTTTCGAATTCGATCATTTGCGAGTCTTTGTTAGTCAGGTATTCAGCCAATGCCATCGCAGCCAGCGGTGCTTTGGTTTGTTGGTTGACACCGTACAATTTAACACCCATGAAGGCCATCATCTGTTTGGCACCGTCACCGAAGTCGATAGTCGGGTAAGCAGCAACTGCCATGTTGTCCCCCAAAGCTTTGGCAACGTCATTTTTAGACCAAGGACCGCTCAAGAAGGCATCGGTTTTACCGGATTGCAGGTTACTTAATGCCGATTCGGAAGATTGGACAACGCCCGGATTAGATTTTTGGGCAGCGATCCATTTCAGCACTTGGACCCCTTTGTCGTTGTTAAAGTCAGTACCTTGCAGGTCTTCACCGTTTTCACCGAAAAGCACATCGCCGTTACTCATAAACAATGGGCCAAAAATATAGTTGGCGCCGGCTTCACCGAAGTTGGTACCGATCTTGCCTTTTTCGGTCAATGTTTCCCAAGTCTTCACATCGTCTTCGGAAAGTTTGGATTTATTATAGTAGAGAATTTGTGATTCAACGCCGTAAGGGTAGCCGTAAATCTTGTCGTTCCAAGTTACACCGTTGACAGAGGCTTCTGTGTTGTTGGCTTTAATAGTTTCTGCTTGTTTGGTACCTACCGGATACAGGAGGCCGGCTTCAGCCATTTGACCTACTTGGTCGTGAGGCATCATGAAAACATCAGCTGCTTTTTCCGGGTCTTTAGAAACATCGGCTTTGGCATCAGCGGAAGAACCGGCTTTGACTTCGACTTTGACATCCGGATTCTCTTTGACGAAGTTATCCACGATTCCCTGAATGGCTTTGATATGGTCGGTATCTACCCAAAGTTTCAGATCACCTTCGATTTTGGCAGCGTCGCCTGCGCCGGATCCGGAAGTGTTGGTATCGCCGCCGGAAGCATCGTCATTGCCACCGCCGCCGCATGCAGCCAGTGTCAAAGCGGAGATGCCCAATACGGCAGAGCTCATGAGGATCTTTTTCCAATTTTTTTTCATTTCTTGTTCCCTCCATAATTGTTTGACTGATGTCAAAGAATGATTTCGCTTACAAGGATATTATGCAACCGATTGCGGAAATAGTCAAGGGATATCCTTCGATAATTTGATTTTTTTCGAAATCAACCGTGCAGCTCGAAACCATTAGCGAGGCGCAAAAGACAGACGAAAAAAGATAAAATAAGAAACCTTACTATAATAAGCAGTAAATAGTTGTTTTTTGTCAATTACAGTGTCGATTACTTAAAAGTGCGGTAAAGCTTGTCTGACCGGCGATTTTTCTGAAGAAAACAACCTCATTCACCTCTGTGAAGATTTATGCAAACGATTGCTTAAAATTCTTGAAATGCGTTGCGGATTATGCCATAATGAACGGGTAATACGGACTGAAGGGACGAAATCGTCCGACAGCATCCGAGTGATCTGACCAAAAGCCAGCTGATCAGGGTGTGTTTGAAAACTTCGATGGGCTCCAGACTTTTGCAGCCTTACCGGAATCAAGGAGTAAAGTGCAGCCTAGCCTATGTGGCAGTAAGGTTGTTCATTTATGACCCAGATTGCGGTGAAACGGCTCCGAATATCGATCGCCGAAGTTTTCAGAGACAGCTCAAAAAAGAGGGAGCTTTTGGAACGAATCCATTTCAGGAGGGGATAATAAATGAATACAGCAGCAATCTATCATCGCCCAGACAGCGAATTTGCTTTTTTGTACACAGCCGATAAGATGCGGATCCGACTTCGGACTGCCCGCGGAGACATCAAGGAGGCTGAACTGCTCCATGGCGATACCTACACCTTGCATCAAGAAAACTGGTACGAAGAGCCCTTGCAGATGGAACGATACCTGACCACTAATCTTTACGATTATTGGATCTGTGAGACCGGTGCGCCCTTTAAGCGGCTGGCTTACGGGTTTCATCTGAAAGGACATGACGGAACGGAGATCTTTTACGGCGATCACGGAGTTTTTCCGTATCAAGAAGACTATCTGCAAATGCCTAATAATTATTTCCGGATGCCGTATTTTCATGAATCCGACCGCTTCAAAGCTCCGACGTGGGTGAAAAGCACAGTCTGGTACCAGATTTTTCCTGAGCGCTTTGCAAATGGGGACCAGACCAACGATCCGGAAGGGACCCTGGCGTGGGGCTCCAAAGCGCCTGATCGCCAAGATTTTTTCGGCGGTGATCTGCAGGGGGTACTGGATCACCTGGATCATTTGGAGGAGCTGGGAATCAATGGTCTGTATTTCTGTCCAATCTTTGAAGCGCATTCCAACCATAAATACGATACGATCGATTACTTGAAGGTAGATCCGGCCTTCGGTGATGAAGCTTTATTGAAAAAGCTGATTCAAGAATGCCACAAGCGAGGAATTCGCGTGATGTTGGATGCAGTTTTCAATCATATGGGGGATGTATCACCGCAATGGCAGGATGTGCTCAAAAACGGAGCTGCTTCGAAATACGCCGACTGGTTCCACGTCAATAAGTTTCCAGCGACCTATACACCGGGAGACAACTTCGAAGATGCCAAAGATCTGACCTTCGATGTGTTTGCCTTTACGCCTCATATGCCGAAACTGAACACTGCCAATCCGGAAGTGCAGAAGTATCTGTTGCACATCGCCCGCTATTGGATCGAAGAATTCGATATCGATGCCTGGCGTTTGGATGTGGCCAACGAAGTGGATCACGGTTTCTGGAAGAAATTCCGTCAAGTCTGCGATGAAGCCAAAGAAGATTTCTATATTCTCGGTGAAATCTGGCATTCTTCTCAATCCTGGCTGCAAGGCGATGAGTTCCACGCAGTCATGAACTATGCTTATACTGATGCAATCATGGGGTATTTCGTCAAGGATGAGATCCCGATGGAAAAAATGGTATCCGAAATCAATGGTCAGTTGATGCTGTATCAGGATCAGGTCAACCAGATCCAGTTCAATGTGCTGGATTCTCATGACACGCCGCGGCTTTTGACGGAGGCCAAAGGAGACAAAGACTTGATGAAGCAGGTGGTGGCGTTCACTTATCTGCAGCCAGGTGTTCCTTGTATCTATTATGGAGACGAATACTCCATGACCGGTGATATGGATCCCGATTGCCGCAAGTGTATGGTTTGGGATCCGGAAGAACAAGATCAGGACATGTTCGACTTTTTCCAAAACATGGTGGCGCTGCGCAAAGAATGGCAGCCTATCTTGTCTGAAGGCCGGATGGATTGGCAAAAAGCCGATGAGGACAGTGGTATGGTAGTGCTGGCCAGAGAATCAGTTGACGGCAAGCTGACAGGTATCTTCAATACGGGTACCGTGACGCAGGAGATTCCGGTGCCTGGACACGATATTCTGGCAGGAAACCTGGCAACATTGGACGACAATCATGTCTTGATCTCACCAAAGGGCTTTTTGCTGCTGCATTGAGAGTTGACCGCCACGTGATGCCGATCCGTGGCGGTTTTTCAGGTTGATAGTGCCAAAGAGAGGGGCGTCGGCAGATGAAAATGTCATCTTGCGGCAGGGACCCGTTGAATAAAAGGAAACGGAGTGAAAGAAAATGCAAAAACATTGGTGGCAGGAAGTTGTCGTGTATCAAGTCTATCCCCGCAGCTTCAAAGACAGCGACGGTGACGGAATCGGGGATATTCCCGGGATCATTGAAAAGCTCCCTTACCTGGAAAAATTGGGAATCGGTGCCATCTGGCTGTCGCCAGTGTATCAGTCCCCCAATGACGACAACGGCTACGATATCTCCGACTACCAGGCGATCATGGCCGAGTTCGGTACGATGGCGGATATGGACCGGCTCATCGACGAGGCACAGCGGCGGGGCATTAAATTGGTGATGGACCTGGTAGTGAATCATACTTCTGATGAGCATCGGTGGTTTGTGGAAGCCAAAAAAGGCCGTGACAATGACTATCGCGACTTTTATGTCTGGGCGGATCCGGCAGCAGACGGCGGTGTGCCCAACAATCTGGGGTCGGCTTTTTCCGGCAGCGCCTGGGAACTCGATGAAGCCAGCGGGCAGTATTATCTGCACTTGTTCAGTAAAAAGCAGCCGGATCTTAATTGGGAGAACGAAAAAGTTCGTCAGGCCGTGTATGACATGATGAATTTCTGGATTGCCAAGGGGATCGGCGGCTTTCGGATGGATGTCATCGATCTGATCGGCAAACAGCCGCAGCAGGGGCTCACCGGTAACGGACCGAAGCTTCATGATTACCTGCAGGAAATGAACCAGGCGACTTTTGGCGGACACGAGCTGCTGACGGTGGGAGAAACCTGGGGTGCGACGCCGGAAATCGCCAAATTATACTCTAATCCGGCACGAAACGAATTGTCGATGGTGTTTCAATTTGAACATATGATGCTGGATCAAGAGCCGGACAAAGAAAAGTGGGACCTGATCCCGCTGCGGGTAGGTGCATTGAAGCAGGCTCTGGCCCGTTGGCAGACTGAACTGGGGACTGAGGGCTGGAATTCGCTTTTTTGGGAGAATCATGATTTGCCGCGGATTATTTCCCGGTGGGGCAACGATAACGAATATCGGGAAGCCAGTGCCAAATTCTTTGCTATCCTGCTGCACATGATGAAAGGAACCCCTTATATCTATCAGGGAGAAGAGTTGGGGATGACCAATTATGTCGCAGAAGATATCAGTGAAGTGGAAGATATCGAAAGTGTAAATATGTATCACGAACGTTTGGCGCAAGGCTATACCAAAGAAGAAATTCTGGCCTCTATCAATAAAAAAGGTCGGGACAATGCCCGGACGCCGATGCAGTGGGATGACAGCCCCCATGCCGGCTTTACGGAGGGGACGCCCTGGCTGGCGGTCAATCCCAATTACCGTGAAATCAACGCTGCCAAGGAATTAGCAGATCCGGATTCGGTCTTTTATACCTATCAAAAACTGGTCCAGCTGCGCAAGGAACACCCGCTGATGATCTGGGGAGATTTCCAACTGTTGGACACAGCTGAAACGATCTTTGCCTATCTGCGACACTACGAAGGGGAGACTTGGCTTGTGGTCGGTAACTTTTCTGATGAAGAGCAGCAGCTGTTACTGCCGCGATTCAAGGTGGCGGCTACGGTCATCCAAAATTATCCCGGAACGATCACCGATCTCACAAACCGGACTTTGGCACCGTGGGAAGCTTTTGCTGTGAAAGTGAGTGAACAATAGATGACAGATGCCATACCTTGGTGGAAAAATGCGGTGGGTTACCAGATTTATCCCCGCAGCTTTATGGATTCCGATGGCGACGGAATCGGCGATATTAAAGGAATCATCGAAAAACTTCCCTATATCAAGTCGTTGGGAGTGGATTTTATTTGGCTGAACCCCATTTACAAGTCACCGAATGTCGATAACGGCTATGATATTTCCGACTATCAGGATATCCAAGAAGAGTACGGCACCATGGCACAGTTCAAAGAACTGTTAACAGCAGTCCATCGCGCCGGTATGAAACTGATTCTGGATCTGGTAATCAACCACACCAGTGACCAGCATCCCTGGTTTTTGGAAGCTAAAAAAGGACCCGACAATCCTTATCGGGAGTATTATCACTGGCAGGCCTCAGGAGGAGCAAAGCAGCCGCCAAATGACTGGCAGAGCTTTTTCGGCGGCCCGACCTGGACCTATGATGCTGCCAGCGGGGAGAGCTATTTTCATGTTTTTGCGCCGCAACAGCCGGATCTCAACTGGACCAATCTCAAAGTCAGAAGTGCCCTTTATCAGATGATCGAGTGGTGGCTGGAACTAGGGATCGACGGCTTTCGGCTGGATGCCATCAGCCATATCCAAAAAGAACCCTGGGACTTCAAGATCCGGGAGAATCCATGGGCACCTTTTATGAATGTTACCGGCATCGAGGCATACATGACTGAACTCAAAGGGATTTTTGACAAGCACGGCATTATGACTGTCGGGGAAGCCAGCGGGGTCTCCAGCCGTCGCGCCGTAGAGTGGACCGATGAGCACGGCTATATCGACATGATCTTCGAGCTGGAGCATAACGTCAGGGAAGGCCGACCGGGAGCTGAGCGGATCAACCTGTTGGGCTTCAAGCAAGTCCTGGCTCGTTGGCAGAAGCATTTGGAAAAGGCCGGCTGGAACGCATTGTACGTTGAAAACCACGACAATCCCCGTTTTAATTCGGTACTGGGCAATGAGACGGCCAAATCTGCACAGGCAATCGGAACGGCGTATATGTTGTTGAAGGGCACCCCTTTTGTCTATCAAGGACAAGAGCTGGGGATGACCAATTATCCCTTCACGGCAATCGAGCAAGTGGACGCAAAAGATTCCCATAATCAGTACCGCCTGCTGCTGGAAGCCGGGATCGAACCGACAGAAGCGTTGAAACGGGTGACTCACTGGACGCGAGACCATTCCCGAACACCGATGCAATGGAACGCCGCTGAAAATGCCGGGTTTACCACCGGCAAGCCTTGGCTGGCAGTCAATCCTGATTATCCGACGGTCAATGTCGCAGCCGAAGAAGCCGATCCGAACTCCTCGCTGCAGTTTTACCGCCGCTTAATCGCTTATCGCAAGTCTGAGCCGGTGTTCATCCGGGGCGGCTTTGATTTAGTGGCAGCCAAGGATCCGGATATCTTTGCTTATGTGCGGCAAACAGACAGCAAGGAAATCCTGGTGGTGGTGAATCTTTCTGCCAAGATGCGGGTCTTGACTCTGCCGCAGCGGTTTGTTTCTGAGGATGGCCGCGAATATTCTTATGTTTTCGGTAATCTTCCGGAAGCGGCGGCTGCCCGCAAGCTGACTAAGCAGCTGCAGCTGGCTCCTTACGATGCGGCCGTTTTTGAAAAAAGTCATTCAAGACAGTAGCGTTCCATCCAGATAGCTGCGTCGAAGCCATCTGGCCCGCAGACGCCAGAAACAGTTCTTGATGCACGGCCGATTGCAACCTTAGTAAGCTGAGGTTTTCGCCTAAATGAATCAAACACTAAAACCAGCACTGCTCCCGAACACTTCGAAGGGGCAGCGCTGGTCTGTTTTTCAGAAGGGAAAATCTTACTGGCCGGAAGGAGGAAAACGGAGGGCGGTTCTGCTGTAACGCGTATATCGCAAAGGCATTGTCGGCTTTGTGGCAGCTTTTTTTCTGCATGTCGCTGCCATGATTTCGATTCTCAGGATTGTGCTTGCAGAGAAGATTGGTATAATAAATTGGAAAACGCAGGGAAAATGGGGAAGGTTTTGCAAAAGCTGTGTACAGCACAAAATAATCCATCTCTCGGCAAAAGAACGGAGTCAAAAGAATGAGAAAAATCTGCGGACTGTTGGGGACAGTGCTGCTGGCAGTGAGTCTTGCCGGCTGCCAAAGTGATCCGCCGGCCTATAAGACAGCTGTGTCTTCCGGAGTAACGGCGGCTGCCAAAGGAAACTTTCAAAAAGCGGAAGCCTATTTCGAGATGGCTCTTAAAGAAAAACCTGAGGATGAGACAGCCAAAGCCTATCAGGCACAGACCGGTGCAATCAGTAAAAGTCAGCACCAACTGGCAGAAGGGCGTCTTTCCGAAAGCCGTGAGACGATCGCGGCCTTGCTGCAACGGGGGGATCTTTCCCGCGTCATTCGCCAAAAAGCCCAAGAACAGTCAGAGGCAGTCAAAGCGGTGCAACAGGAGACGGATGCTTTTTCCGAGAGGTTGAAAGAGATCACCAATCTGATGGATCAGAACAAATATGGCGATGCCTTGAACAAGCTGGTCGATGCCCGCAATGCCGCAGAAGGTAAGCCGGCTCTGAAAGAGGAAAGAGGCGAGCTGGATAAGATCCTGAGACGACTGGTGAGACAAAAAGCCGCGTACGATGTGGCCAATAAGGTAGCCGAATTGACACCGCCGGAAACCGAAGAAACCCAGGCTCCCCTTGTTCCTGAAGTGCTGCAGGGGCACTGGTACAGCGGTCCACCTGCAGAAGACGGCAGCTTTGACGATCAGATGCCGGTATTGACGATCACCAAGGACAATCTGATGTTCGCAGCCGATCAGCGGATCTATCAGATTACAGGAACGGATCAGTGGCAGGCTCGTTATACTTTGAGTTGGGACATGAATGCTTTTGCTCGTCGTTACGGAACAGGCTCACTGGGAGAAAATCCGGTTCCCTTCCAATTTTATCTGACGGAGTCCACTGAAGAGGCGCCCTACACAACCTTAACCTGGCAGGAACAGAGCTTTTATCGCTGATAAGTAAAAATCCCCGCCGAATCCAGTCACTGCTTAGTCAGTGACTGGATCTGGCGGGGATTTTTCAAGCGGGACCGCTGCTAGCCGATTTCGCAGGCGACCGCCATTTTGCGTTATTTCTCGTTTGTGATCGGCATCAGGGGTTCCTTCAGTTCTACATCCAGATCGAGAATCCCTGCACTGCTTTTCAGCTGCAGTGTACCGTAATTTTCTTTGAACTGGAGGGTTAAGTCGCTTTTCAGAAAGATTTTTTCGTAATCGGAAAGATAAAATGCAAAATCGGCATTTTCCAGACGGGTAGTGAACGGTGCGGGGCTTACTTGCACCGGCTGCAGTAAAAAGCGGTCGCCGATCATA
The DNA here is from genome assembly GCA_027692465.1 of Enterococcaceae bacterium OF42-14pH9A. Lineage (GTDB taxonomy): Bacteria > Bacillota > Bacilli > Lactobacillales > Enterococcaceae > Enterococcus_C. The sequence continues at coordinate 1,441,641 of JAQEYU010000001.1, forward strand.
CAGCAGCCCTGGGCAGAGCTGAAAGGATTAGAGCCGTCATTTACAGCCAGGACCAAGGTGGTGCCGGCACCGAATTTTCGTTCTAAGTAGCGGGTCGTTTGTTCATCCATTATGAGTTTCAGATTGCTTCACCTCTTCGGAATCCATGATATACCAAGGGGATCAAAAGGGGGAAAGATTTTGTCTGAAGAGCTATCGTTAGTGGCTTTTCCTAAAAAAATCTATAATGAAAATGAAGCGGCCAAAGTGAAACAGGTGCTGATTTTTGTGAAACGATAACTAGCAGAGAAAACAAAGGAGCGATTGCAATGGAAGAAAAGAAAACAGGCGGGATGATGGCTGTCATAGCGGCGCTGATCGCCAATATTCTGGTGGCCGTCAGTAAATTTGTCGGCTACCTGCTCAGCGGCAGTGCAGCAATGCTTAACGAATCAATCCACAGTGTGGTGGATTGCAGCAATCAGGCCCTTTTGATTATCGGTGACAAGCGGGCCAGTGTCGGCCAAAGCGAACTCCATCAATTCGGTGAAGGACGGGCGAAATATTTCTTCAGTACCATTGTTGCCACAATGCTCTTTTTCGGTGGTGGTGCGCTGGGGGTGATGGAAGCTGCAGAAAAACTCTTTCATCCGGCCCATGAAGTGGGCAACCAGTGGCTGGTGATTGGGATCTTGATCTTTGGGATGATCGTCGAAGGCAGCTCGTTGCGAATCGCCTTCAAAGAAATCCGCGAATTGAACACGGAAAAACTACCTTTGTTCAAATTTTTGCGGGAAAGCCGCCATAGCGAAATCCTGATTATTTTCACCGAGGATTTTTGTGCTGTGATCGGCCTGCTGCTGGCCTTGGCGGGGACGATTTTGACGATGGTCACCGGGAACGCCGTCTTTGATGCGCTGAGCGGGTTATTGATTGGCCTCTTACTGATGTTTGCAGCGGTTTTTCTGGCAAAAGAATTTTACAGTCTGATCATCGGTGAAAGTGTCACAGCAGCAGATCTGGCCAAAATTAAAAGTGCGTTTGCACGACCGGATATCGAACGACTGATCGATATCAAAACTCTCCACCTGTCGGCCGAAGAAATCATGATCGCCGCCAAAGTCGATATCATTCCTCCCAAAGAAGGTGCTGCCTATCGCATCATTAATGAGATTGAAGCCAATATCCGAGCGGGGCTGCCGGATAAGAAAGCCTATATCTACATTGAGGTGGATGAATTTCAGGAGAATTATCACAACCACGGTGGATCGCAAGAGCATTAAAAAACAGCCGTGAAAAGAAATTTCCTTGAAAGGTGGCGCTTTTTCCCGCCTTTTGCTAAAATGAACAAGGACTAATTTACGGAAAGAAGGATTATCATGATTTCAGCAAGCGATTTGCGGGCCGGGATGACATTCATCCAAGACGGCAAACTGATCAAGGTATTGGAAGCCAGTCACCACAAACCGGGTAAAGGCAACACTGTTATGCGGATGAAACTGCGGGATGTGCGGACCGGTGCTACTTACGACACGACGCTGCGCCCCGATGAAAAATTCGAAAAAGCCCACATCGACACCAACAACGTGCAATACCTGTACACGATGGATGATACAGCCTACTTTATGGATACCGAATCTTACGAACAGTACGAAATTCCGGTAGAAACTGTCGCAGAAGAAATGAAATACATCTTGGAAAACATGGAAGTGAAGATCCAATTCTACGGTTCCGAAGTAATCGGCGTACAATTGCCTTCTACCGTTGTTTTGCGAGTTGAGGAAACACAACCGTCGATCAAAGGCGCAACCGTGACCGGATCCGGTAAACCGGCAACTATGGAAACCGGCCTGATCGTCAACGTACCGGACTTTATTGAAGCCGGTGAATTGTTGGAAATCAACACAGCTGAAGGTACCTATGTAAAGCGTGCCGGCAAATAACATGCAATCAAAAAAGGCGGGATCCGATCAAGCGGATCTCGCCTTTTTTTGCTTGCTGGTTAAACTGTTTGTCGAATGATCAGCTCGGTCGCCAAAATCGGCAAGGCGGGCTGTTCTTCGCCTTCGATGGCGGCAATCAGACTTCTTGCAGCCGCTGCGCCCATTTCATCGATCGGTTGACGGATGGTGGTGATTTCCGGAAAAGTCAAGGCAGCGACCGGCTGATCGTCAAAGCCCAGAACGGCCAGGTCTTTCGGAACAGCAATCTCAAATTTACGGGCTTCGCTGAGGATGCCGGCTGCGACCTCATCCCCATTGGAAAAGACGGCAGTCGGCGCTTTTTCGGACGCCATTGCGGCAAACTGCTGCAAAAAATCCCGCCCCCCCTGAACGCCCAATGTCCGTTCAAAAAAGAGGGATTCATCGAATTCCAGTCCGTGATCCCGCAGAGCAAACAGAAAACCTTTGAAGCGGTGATCGTGCACATTCATCACATTACCGGTACAAAATGCAATTCGCTGGTGACCCTGTTGAATCAGGTAGCTGGTACCGTCATAGCTGGCTTTTTCTTCATCAATCTTGATGACTGAGAGCTCCTCATCACCGATATAACGATTGCATAGAACGATTTTGCCGTCAGCCATCAACTGTTTGATCTGCGGTGTTGCAGTCTCCAGGTTGGTGATGATGATGCCGTCCAGTTGTTTTTTCTGGATCATTTGGATGTAAAAGGCTTCAGACTGCGGGTTTCCTTGTGTCTGCAGGACCACCAGATGATAGCCCAGCTCCAGAGCGGTTTTTTCAATGGCATTTACCAGGTTGGCAAAGAAGGGATTGGTGATATAAGAAATGATGACACCGATCATCTTGGATTTTTTCCCCCGCAGTTGCTGAGCGACATTGTTGGGGTAGTAGTTCAGCTCCTCCATTGCTTTGTAGATTTTTTTCTTTGTTTTGTCGGATACATAAGGGTGGTCGTTCAAGGCGCGGGACACAGTGGTCACGGATACCTTGGCTTTTTTTGCCACGTCTTCAATACTGGCCATTTTCATAAACTCCTTCAGTTGTACATAACTTGTTCAGTGACGGGTAACAAAACCGAAAATCGCATTCCATTGTCTGAAATCTGCGCATCAGCGAGAGCAGCTGACCTGCGAATCGATGCAGGTATCAGGCGGGGCAACAAAAGTAACGGGAAATAAGCTGTCTGTCAGGAGCGCTTCAAAGGCTGTCGGGCGCTTTTTTGGCTCAGTGCCCTGCGCTCTGGATTGTGTATGGCTGCCTGTCCATCACCTAAACAGCGGATTATTTCTTGATTTTTGTGAGTCCTTAAAAAATAATTTTCATCGGAGTTTGCCGATAAATTATAAAGGTCTTATGACAATTATAGTCGAATTCACTGATATAGCAACGAAAAAAGTTTATGAAAACGATTGACATATGAAAACGATTGACATATACTTGGGTCAGAAAAAAGAAAGCGTGATCATTTAATTGAGCAAAAACTGGTCGTGCATGAATATCAAAATCAGGGAGGCAATTCAGGATGAAGAAAAATGTTATCAAAACAGGGTTAGGGTTGGCGCTGGCAGCGTTTATTTTAGGGGCATGCGGAAATTCCGGAGAAACTGGTGGCAGTACCGATGAAGCAAAAAAAGACGTCGCTTTGAAAGTTTGGGTGGATCCGGGCTCCGGTGATTTTTACAAAAAGGTCATTGATGAATACAAAAAAGACAAAGGGGTCGATTACAAGATCGAAGTCGTTGAATCAGATACCGGTAAAGCTCAAGAGTACGTGAAGAAAGATCCGGATGCCGCCGCTGACATTTTCAGTATGCCCCACGATCAGTTGGGACAGCTGGTGGAAGCCGGAGTTGTATACGAAAATACGAAATATGCGGATGAAGTGAAGAAAAACAATACCGAACTCGCCGTTGAAGGTGCAACTTACCAAGATAAACTGTACGGCTATCCTTACGGTGTGGAAAGTATGATGCTTTACTATGATAAGAGCAAATTGACAGCAGAGGATGTAGCAACTTTCGAAGGGATCAAAGCCAAGGAAAAAATCGGCTTGAACTTTCAAGAAGGCGGCGCAGATTATTTCGCCGTACCGTTCTTTGTTTCTAACGGCTCCAAGTTATACGGTGAAAATGGTGAAGACCCTAAAGGAACGACCTTCAACGATGCCAAAGGAGTCAACGTTCTTAAATGGATCGCAGCTCAAGGAAAAGATCCGCAAGTCGTGCAGGCGAATGCCGATTTGATGAGTCAGCTGGAGGAAGGAAAAATTGCGGCCTTGGTGAGCGGACCATGGGGCATGGAAAGTGTTCAAAAAATCCTGGGGGACAACATGGGGATTGCAACTTATCCTACCAATGATTTCGGCGACGGTCCGGTCCAAATGAAAGCCTTCCTCGGTGTCAAATTGTACAGCGTCAATGCCAATACCAAACATCCTCTGGAAGCGATGGAAGTTGCCAACTATCTTTCAGGGAAGACTTCACAGGAAAAGGCCTTTGCTGAGAAAAAGACGACGCCTTCAAACTTGGAACTGCAAGACAGTGAGGCAGTCAAAACCGATGATTTGGCAAGTACCGTTGTTCAGATGGCGACTGCAGATCATTCTGTATTGATACCGAAGATTCCTGAGATGGTAGGCTTCTGGCCACAGGCGCTTTCCGTTATCAGCGATGCTTACAAAGGAAATATCCCTGAAGACCAGATGGAAGCCAAACTGACACAACTGGTAGAAGATACCTCGACTGTTACAGAATAGCCCTTGCAAAAGTCGCGATCCCGATCTTGAACTCCTGCGGTCGCGACTTTTTTATCATCGTAAGCCTGAAAGTCTGCACTCTTCCTCTGATGGGAGAGGCGCGTAATGTAAAGTCCCGGTAACCAAATTAATCGAGGTGTGAATAATGGAAGGAATCGAAGAACGGCAGATCCGTCAACTGCCATTAAAAGAAGTTTTTACCAACAGCAGTCTGCTTCATAAAATCAGCTTTCTGATCATGGGACTCAGCAATATCAAGTTGGGTCAGGTGGTCAAAGGGATCCTCTATCTGGCCGTGGAATTATTATTTATTTTCTGGTTTGTTGCAAAAGGGATTAACAATCTCCTCAATCTCGTCACATTAGGGACAGTTTCACAAGGCTGGGTCTTTGATGAAAAAATGGGAATCAATGTGCAGGCACGCGGAGATAATTCAATGCTGCTGCTGATTTATGGTCTGGCTACTTGTCTGGCAATCGTCGCTTTTGTCCTGTTTTATCGCAGCTATCTCAGAAACCTGAAAAAGCTGTATCTTTTAGAAGCAGCTAAACGCCATATTCCTTCCTTCATGGAAGATCTTAAGGAACTTTTGGATGACAAGTTTCATATCACACTCATGAGTGTACCGATGATCGGTGTTGTGATCTTTACGGTATTGCCTTTGCTGTACATGGTTTCCCTGGCATTTACCAGTTATGATCACAACCATCTGCCCCCTAAAAATCTCTTTGACTGGGTAGGATTGCAAAATTTCAGTAATGTCCTGACCGGTCGGATGGCGGGAACGTTCTTTCCACTGTTGGGCTGGACGCTGATTTGGGCCTTCTTCGCCACCTTTACCAGCTTCTTCTTCGGCGTCTTGCTGGCGCTGTTGATCAATAAAAAAGGAATCAAAGGGAAAAAAGTTTATCGCACACTCTTTGTTTTGACGATGGCTGTTCCTCAGTTCATCTCTCTTTTGATTATGCAGAACATGCTTCACGCTTCCGGCCCGGTTAATGCCCTGCTGCAGCAGATTGGGATGATCTCAGCACCAATCCCGTTTTTGACAGACGGCTTGCTGGCCAAAATCACCATCATCTTTGTCAATATGTGGGTGGGGATCCCGGTTTCTATGCTGATTACCACCGGGATCATCATGAATCTGCCGGAAGATCAGATCGAAGCGGCGACCATCGATGGTGCCAATAAGCTGCAGGTATTTCGCTACATCACGTTTCCCCAGATTCTCTTCGTGATGGCACCCAGCCTGATCCAACAGTTCATCGGTAATATCAACAATTTCAACGTTATTTACCTGCTGACCGGTGGCGGACCGCTGAACAGCGATTACTACAGTGCCGGGGAGACCGATCTCTTGGTGACTTGGCTGTACAAATTGACAGTGGAAGTAGCAGATTATAACATCGCATCGGTTATCGGTATCATCACATTCATCCTGAGTGCGGTATTCTCATTGTTTGCCTACACCCGCTCCGGGTCTTACAAGAAAGAGGGGGCACATTAATATGGAAAAGACAGCAAAACGTTCCGGCAATTTGCCGACGTATCTCTTGATTTTTGCTTTATTGATTGTCTGGTTGTTTCCGATCTTGTGGATCTTATTGACTTCCTTTCGCGGGGAAGGGGGACAATTCGTTTCTTACATTTTCCCGAAAAAGTTCACTTTGGATCACTATAAGTTTTTGTTCAGCGGCAATGCCAGCTACCCTTTTATGAAGTGGTTTGGTAATACGCTGGTGGTATCGGTAGCTTCTTGTCTCTTGAGCACCGCCATTACAATCTCTATGGCCTATGTTCTGTCCCGGCTGCGTTTTCGTTTCCGTAAACCATTTTTGAAGATTGCTCTGGTCCTGAATATGTTTCCGGGGTTCATGAGTATGATTGCAGTCTACTATATTTTGAAAGCTCTCAACCTGACTCAAAGTCTCTTGGCGCTGGTCCTGATCTATTCTTCCGGCGCTGCTCTGGCCTTTTATATTGCCAAAGGATTCTTTGATACGATCCCGGTCTCGATGGATGAATCCGCTATGATTGACGGTGCGACGAAATTTCAGATTTTCACCAAAATTACGATCCCACTGTCTAAGCCGATCATCGTTTATACCGCTCTGCAGGCTTTCATGTCTCCTTGGATGGATTTCATCTTTGCCAAGGTTATCATGGGTGACAAAGTGGAGAAATACACAGTTGCAATCGGTTTGTACTCTATGATGACTCGCGATAATGCCGACAATCTGTACATGGCTTTTACTGCCGGCTGTGTGTTGATTGCCATTCCAATCACCGTCTTGTTCATCTTTTTACAAAAGTATTATGTCGAAGGAATCACCGGTGGTTCTGTCAAAGGCTAAGTCTTCAAAACACGAACAACATAAAGCAAGGATGATGAAAAATGAAAACAACAGAACCGAAATGGTGGCACTCAGCCATCGGTTATCAGATTTACCCGAAAAGCTTTCAAGATACCAATCATGACGGAATCGGTGACATCGCCGGCATTACCCGCCGCCTGGATCACCTGACAGATCTGGGGGTGGATGTCGTTTGGATCAGTCCGGTCAATTTGTCACCGATGATGGATCATGGCTATGATATCTCCGATTATTATCAGATTGATCCGTCGTTTGGGACCAATGAAGATTTCAGCGAGCTGTTGCACAAGGCCGGCGAAAAAGGGATCAAAATTTTGATGGACCTGGTGATCAATCACACCTCCACGGAGCATCCATGGTTCAAAGCCGCGATGGCTGATCTGAACAGTGAGTTTGCGGACTACTATGTCATTAAAGAGGGCCGTGAAAACGGAGCACCGCCGAATAACTGGCGCTCCATGTTTGGCGGCAGTGCCTGGGAAAAAATCACCGGGACAGACAATAAATTCTACCTGCATCTTTTTACGGTAGGACAGCCGGATCTCAACTGGGAGAATCCAAAGCTGCGGCAAAAACTTTATGAGATCATCCGCTATTGGTTGGATCAGGGCGTCGCAGGATTTCGGATTGATGCCATCGCCCACATCAAAAAACTCTATGAAGAAGCCAATTTGCCGGCTGACGGTCCCGACGGCCTGGTAACCACCTGGGAACATTACCGAAATGCTTGCGGAATCGGTGAGTTTCTGGGGGAAATGCGAGATGAAACTTTCGCCGGCTCAGATGTGCTGACGATTGCCGAAATGGACGTGCCGGATCCCGCTCATTGGGAAGAATACTTTGGCGGAAACGGCTACTTTTCAAGTATTTTCGATTTTTACCATACGCCTTATACAATCCAAGATGAGAAATATCAGGAAGATCCGGCGGCATTTGTGGATCTGTTGAAACGGGATCTGTATAAAAAGCAGGTATTGGCTAACGATCGGGTCTTTTTCACCAACTTTTTGGAAAATCACGACTTGTCTCGGATGCCGGATCGGCTAATTCCGCAAGCAGATATCGGCTTTGGCAGTATCACCGCTTGGAGCATGATGTACTTTTTCCTGCGGGGGATTCCCGTGATCTATCAAGGGCAGGAGATCGGGATGCGGGATTATCCGAAAGACAGCATCGACGGCTATCTGGATCTGGCGACACACAACAGTTATCAAGACTACCTGCTGAGAGGTTACACTCCGGAAGCCGCTTTGGCGAAGATCAATCGCGAGTGTCGGGAAAACAGTCGAACACCAATGCAATGGGATGACAGTGACTTTGCCGGATTCAGCGATACGACACCGTGGTTTGCGGTCAATCCGAATTATCCGCAGCTGAATGTGGCCCAACAAGCAGCGACCCCGGATTCACTGCTGGCCTTCTTCAAAAAAATTACAGCTTTACGGAAAAGTGAAAAATTGGCTTCACTGACGGTCTATGGGCGGACAATTCCGGTATTGCAGGAAGTGAGTGGTTTGGTGGCTTATTATCGGGAACGGGAAGGATCACGCCTGGTAGTCATTGCCAATCTGACGGCGACAGCCTGCCAGATTCCGGTGAAAAAAGCGATCAATGAGCCATTACTGAACAATCAGCCAGAATTAACACAAACAAAAAGCTATATTGAATTGCAGCCTTATCAGAGTGTGATTTGGCATGAGACAGGAGGGGAGAGCCTTGACACCTGAAACACGAGAATGGTGGAAAGAGGCCGTGGTCTACCAAATCTATCCTAAAAGCTTTCAAGATACAGACGGGGACGGTGTCGGGGATCGGCCCGGCATCATCCAACGGCTGCCTTATCTGGAAAAGTTGGGGGTCGATGTCATTTGGATTTGTCCCATCTATAAATCACCGATGGATGACGGCGGCTATGATATTGCCGATTACTATCAGATCGATGAGCGCTTCGGAACCAATGAAGATTTTGACCGGTTATTGGCAGAAGCCAAAAAACGCGGAATCAAAGTGCTGATGGATCTGGTGGTGAACCACACTTCCGATGAGCATGCTTGGTTCCAACAAGCGTTGGCGGATCCTAAAAGTAAATATCGGGATTATTATATTTTCCATGAAGGTCGCGAGGGCCAGCCGCCGAATAATTGGCGGACTTATTTTGGTGACAACGCCTGGACGAAAGTGCCGGGAGAAGAAAATATGTTTTATCTGCATGCCTTCACCAAAAAACAACCGGATCTCAACTGGGAAAATCCGGAAGTCCGAGAAGAAATCTACCGCATGATCAATTACTGGCTGGATAAAGGGCTGGGGGGCTTTCGGATCGATGCTATCCTGAACATCAAGAAACGGCTGGTTTTTGGTGAACTGCCGGCAGACGGTGAAGACGGTCTGGCTTTTATCGGTCATTGGATCTTGAATCAGCCGGGGATCGAAGTTTGGCTCAAAGAAATGCAGGAGCGCTGCTTCAAGCCCCACGATGCCATGACAGTGGCAGAGGCCAATGTACCGGCAGAACGGTTGTCGGAATACATAGGGCCTGACGGGTATTATTCAATGGTCTTTGATTTCAGCTATACGGATATCGATGTACCGGCCACCGGGGAGTGGTTCAAACCCAGCGGCTGGACCTGGCAGCAGCTGCGCCAGCATGTCTTTGACAGTCAACTGGCTACGCAAAATGCCGGTTGGGGAGCACTTTATCTGGAAAACCACGACCAACCCCGTTCTGTCAGTAAATATCTGCCGGATGCCGCCGATAAGGATAGCGGTAAAAAAATGCTGGCTACGCTGTTTATGTTTTTGCGGGGAACGCCGTTTATCTATCAGGGACAAGAGTTGGGGATGACCAATATTGAAATGGCCTCGATTGACGAATACGACGATGTAGCAACTTATGACCAATACCAACGAGGACTCTTAGCGGGATTGAGTGAAACGGAATCTTTGGCTGCCATGAACCGCCGCAGCCGCGACAATTCCCGGACCCCGATGCAGTGGGAGCGCAGTCGTCAGGCCGGTTTTTCAACTGCCGAGAAAACCTGGTTGAAGGTCAATCCCAATTATGCGAAGCTGAATGCTGAAACTGAAGCACAGGATCCGCTTTCAGTCTTGAACTATTACCGGGAACTGACACGGCTTCGAAAAGATGCTGTGTATGGAGAAGCCATAACCTATGGTGCTTTTGTTCCGCAGACAGACACAACTGATGAGGTGATTGCCTACCAGCGCATTTTGCCGGAGGGGCGCGGGTTGACGATTGCCATCAATATCAGCGATGCGCCGACGGTCTTTTTGATGCCTGACGGGTTTGATAAGCGACTTTTAGGCAATTACTCGACGGCTCTGGAAAAGGACGGTTCGGGACGCTGCGTTTTGCGGCCCTACGAAGCAGTGGTTACGGCAAATTATTAAAAAGACAGGCGGCTGGCACTTCCGGTGATGAGTGAAGCGTAGTCGCCTGCTTGTGAAAAGAGGAAAATACATGAACATCAAAAACCAAGCTATGTTGATTACGTATGCGGACAGCCTCGGTTCAGATTTGAAAGACTTGAAGCAGGTTTTGACAGAGCATCTGCAGGGCGTCGTTGGCGGCGTCCATCTGCTGCCCTTTTTTCCTTCTACCGGTGACCGGGGGTTTGCGCCCAGTGATTACCGAGTAGTGGATCCGGCTTTTGGAACCTGGGAAGAAATCGAAGCGCTGGGGGAAGAATATTACCTGATGTTTGATTTCATGATCAATCATATCTCGCGGGAGTCGGAGTACTATCAAGATTTCAAAGCCCGTCATAACGATTCTCCTTACAAAGAGATGTTCATCCAGGTGCACGAGTTCTTTCCGGAAGGGCGGCCGACACAAGCCGATATCGATCTGATTTACAAGCGCAAAGATAAAGCGCCTTTTCAAGAACTGGTCTTTGCTGACGGAGAAAAGACACAGGTCTGGAATACCTTTGGTGAAGAGCAGATCGATTTGGATGTGACCAAAGCGGTTACGAAACAGTTCATTCGGGATACTTTGCAGGATATGGCAGGTCACGGCTGTTCCCTGATTCGGTTGGATGCTTTTGCCTATGCGGTCAAAAAACTGGATACCAACGATTTCTTTGTGGAGCCGGAAATCTGGGAACTGCTGGAGGAAGTCCGGGATGAAGCAGCCAAATACGAGATCCAGCTTTTGCCTGAAATCCACGAGCATTATTCGATCCAGATGAAAATTGCCGACCACGACTATTTCATCTATGATTTTGCACTGCCGATGCTGACGTTGCATGCTTTGTACAGCGGCCGCAGCGAGCGGTTGGCCCAGTGGCTGGAAATGAGTCCGATGAAGCAGTTTACCACTTTAGATACTCATGACGGTATCGGTGTAGTGGACGCCAGGGATCTGCTGACACAAGAAGAGCTGGATTATACCTCCGAGAAGCTTTACGAAGTCGGAGCCAATGTTAAGAAAGTCTACTCGTCAGCCAGCTACAACAACTTGGATATCTATCAGATTAACAGCACCTACTACAGTGCGCTGGGAGATGATGATGCCAGCTACCTCTTGGCACGAGCGATCCAATGCTTTGCTCCGGGAATCCCGCAAATCTATTATGTCGGTCTTTTGGCAGGCAAAAATGATATCGAGCTGTTGGAAAACTCCAAAGAAGGTCGTAACATCAACCGCCATTACTATGACTTGGAAGAAATCGCCAGGGAAGTGGAGCGTCCGATAGTAAAAGCATTGTTTGAGCTTTTACGTTTTCGTAACACCAGCTCAGCATTTGATTTGGATGGAACGATCGAAGCCACAACGCCGACTGCTAACGAGCTTGTCATCAAAAGAACCGGTACGAACGGCAGTCAAGCTTTATTGAAGGCGGATCTGGCAGCGAAGCGTTTTACTGTCAGTGAGGATGGGCAGCAGATATTTTTAACCATGCCCCAGTCTATATGAGTAATGTGACTATAATTTATTTTGGTAAGATTGATTATTAACAAAAGAGAACTAGCTTACTAGTGTAGTGTCGCGCTGACATTTCACTTTTAAAAAAAGTTGTCATAGACCATAAAATACGATCTATTGCCAATACCCAGAGGGTGGGCTTCTTTACGAACTGGGTCAGCGTTATCAAGCAGACGCTACACTAGGGTATATTTCCAAACACCAAGGGAATGCGGACTTTTTGCCAAAATCAAGGAGCAAGGTACAGTGTATGTGGTGCATAATTGAGCATTTACGACGCAGATTGCGGTGAAAAGGACCAAAATATCTGCCACTGTAGTTTTCAGACGCACCCTAAAAATGAGAAAAATTTTGATGAGCTTTGATTCAGCTAAAATTGCAGTAGTTAAAAAAAAGATGCGCAACGATAACCGAAAATCTAATCGGTTTCGTTGCGCATTTACTTTTCTCCATTTACAGCCCCAGTCACTTCAAAAATGTATAAGAACTTTTCGCTGTATTATATTTTCAAGAGTTTGTCATAAAACATTACTATTCAATTTTACGGACCGAATTTCCCTCAATTATTTTGTATGAAAGCGATTGTTTTTCGATGAATGTGGGATCGGCTTTTTTTTGTAATAAAAGTTGAATCGCATTTTCACCAATCATAGTCTGATTTTGCTCAACATGAGTAATAATATCACTCTCGGTATCGAATATATTAAGAGCTGGATGATCAAAGCAAACTAAGGAAACATCATCCGGTATCCGAAGACCCAGGCGTGATATCGCACTTTTAGCCAGTAAGGCAATGTTATATTCCGTTGTTGAAATAGCAGTTAGATCAGGATTCTCTTTTAAAAACCTAATAATTCTTTCAATATCGTTTTCAACCGGCGTTTTGGAGTCGGGGATAACCGAGTCGATGGCAGAAAGGATCTGTGATTGATTGATTCGTAAATCACGATCAAGGTGAGCGGCAATAAATCCACTAATTCGCTCATCAATTGTTGTTACGTGAGAGGACGATGTAATCAAGCCAATCCGTTTATGACCATGATTAATCAAATAGGCGGTCAAATCTTTAGCAGCTGATAAACTATCAGTTTTTACGCTGCAGATAGGTAATTTATCCATCAGACGATCAATTACGACAATGGGAAAATCTCTGGAAGTCAGTTCTAATAAAATCGGTGAGATATATTCTGAAGAAGAAGGTAGAATAATCAATCCGTTTATGCCAATAGATAGCATTTCCTCAATGATTTCATCTTCCAACTTGTTATTTCCGTAACTGATTCGCACAATAAAATCGATTTTAGGCTGGTTTATTATTGTCCGCAGTATTTGGGACCCAAAAAAATCGGTGAAATTAGTAATGATTAATCCGAAAACTGGTGTAGGAGTATCATTTAACCCTTCTGCTTGTGTTTTTGTAGATAAACTCTGACTGACTACTATTGTCCCTTTGCGGGGTTTTCGAATAATCAAACCATCCTCCTTTAGTAATTGCATGGCTTTTTTTATGGTGATGGTGCTGACATCGTAGTGTTCAGCCAGTTCTTTCTCGTTCGGCAATACTTCCTGCAACGCATATTCTTTTGAGAGAATCTTATTTTTTAAATTAGTATAGATTGAAAAGTATAAAGGTTCGCCCATGGATCTTCTCCTTTCTTAAAGAATAATTATATTTAATATATTATAATGCCGTATGTGTTGTATTGTCAAGTTTTATCTGTGTAATGATAGTCTGATTTTTAAAAAGAAAGCGTTGACATAGTATAAAGTATATCGTATATTGTTAATTATAAATAAGTTATTATCAATATTACTAAATGATGTTGAATTAGGAGGGTAAAAGATGGAGCAAGTCAAGCAAGGGCCCAATAAGACAATGAGGGCAAAACGACGAAAAAAAGGAATTAATGAACAGCAGAATATCGCTTACTTATTTATTGCAGTTCCAATCTTATTGTTGATTATTTTTGCATTAATTCCAATTATTATGGCACTTTTTTTTAGTCTGACTGATTATAGCATTGTAGAAAAGGCTAATTTCATCGGATTAGAAAACTTCAAAAAAATATTTCAGGATGAATTTTTCTATATCTCGCTTAAAAATACTGCTGTTTACACACTTTTGTACGTGCCAATGGGATTGGTGGTATCATTGGCAGCCGCGATGTTATTAAATAGAAAAAGGAAAACGGTGACGCTATTCAGAACTTTTTTTTACCTCCCAGTTTTGTGTTCTTCGGTTGCGACAGCGACTATTTGGTATTGGTTATTGAATCCTCAATATGGATTGATTAATCAGGTCCTTGGTTTCTTCGGAATTGATGGACCTGCTTGGTTGTTTAACTCACAGTGGGCTATGTTTGCAATTGTCATCATAAGTGTTTGGATGAGCTTTGGTGGAAATATGATGATTTTTCTTGCTGGATTACAAGGAATTGATCCGGCACTATATGAAGCAGCAGATATCGAGGGAGCAAGCAGCTGGCAGAAGTTTTGCTCAATTACTTGGCCACAATTATCAAAGACTACATTTCTTGTCTCAACACAATTGATCATTGGGGCATTTCAAGTGTTCGATCAAGCATATATGCTTACAAAAGGTGGACCGGGAAATTCGACGATCACGTTGGTTTACTATATCTATAACGCCGGATTTGGCGGACTGAAGATGGGATATGCTTCAGCATTGTCTTTCATCTTATTCTTGATTATTTTTGCATTTTCGATGGTGAATATGCGTGTAACCAATAAAGAAACGAATTGAGTAGATAGGGGGAAATGAGGATGGCAGCAAAGAAAAAAGTCAATTCAGTTCTATGGTATCTTGGTGTAATTTTGATTAGCTTGACTACAGTAATGCCTTTTCTGTGGACAATTTCGACTTCTTTTAAAAGTGATAGCGAAATTTTGAGTGGTGCGATGAATCTGATTCCAAGGTTTTTTACTTTCGATCATTATAAGGAAGTATTTAACACAATGCCATTTCAACGTTATTTAAAAAATTCATTGATTCTGGCTTTGGGTGGGGTTATTACCAATTTATTTTTTGGCTCGTTAGCCGGTTATGCATTCGGTCAGTTGAAATTCAAAGGAAAACGTGTGATCTTTCTGGTTTTTCTTGCATCTATGATGATTCCGGGAATCGTTACCATGATCCCGACGTTCATTGTTTTAAGAAGTTTTCCCATGATGGGAGGGAATAATCTTTTTGGTCAAGGAGGCCTAGGATTAATTAATTCTTATTGGGCAATTTTGTTGCCGGGAGCAGCGGGTGCCTTCTCAATATTCTTTATGAAACAGTTTTTTGAACAATTGCCTAAGGAACTAGGAGAAAGCGCAAGAATCGATGGTGCTAGTGATTTTAAGATTTTTTGGCAGGTATATCTTCCTTTAGCAAAACCTTCATTGACTACGTTAGGAATTATGACTTTTCAAGCAGGATGGAATGCGTTTATGTGGCCAATGATTGTATTGAATTCAGATGAGATGAAAACTGTTCAAGTTGGGTTGGCGGCATTCCAATATAATTATAATACGAATTATGGACCTCTGATGGCGGGAACAATTGTTGCGACATTACCGGTGTTAGTCATCTTCATCTTTGCACAGCGCAACTATGTGCAAGGAATTGCCAATGCCGGAATAAAATAATAAAGAGAATGGAGAGAGAAACATGAAATTAAAAAAAGTTTTAACAAGTGTTATCGGATTTGCAGCAGTTTTGACTTTAGGCGCGTGCGGGGGAGGAGATAGCTCCAGTAGTGATGATGGCAGTGACAACAATGTTCAAGAGTTGACGTTCTGGGGTTCTTGGAGTGGGGATCAAGTGGGACAACTGAATGAATTGATTGGAAAATATAATAAGAGTCAAGACAAATATAAAGTTACGTATAAAGTTCAAGATAACGTAGAAGAAAAGCTTCTGACCGGTATGGCTGGCGGTGAAATTCCGGACGTTATCCTATGGGACCGCTTCAACACTGCAATGTATGCGAATAAAAATGCGCTATTAGATTTAAATGATTTGATTGAAAAAGATAAAATCAATCTCAACGATTTTTACGAAGAAACTGTCAAAGAAATGAAAGTTGACGATAAGCAGTATGGTATCCCTCTTTTAGTAGATAATCGTAGTCTGTTTTACAATAAAAAAATGTTGACTGACGCAGGTGTTGAGGCACCAACAACTTGGGACGAACTATTGAATGTTGCAGAAAAGACAACTATTCGTGAAAACGGAAAGCTTAAACAAGCTGGTTTTTCATTGGATGATGTCGGACTTTTCAATATGTGGATCCAACAAGCTGGCGGATCAATGCTGACCGAGGACGGAACAGCAACAGCTTTCAATTTCGATGCCGGAAAGTCAGTATTAAGTTTCTGGAATGAGTTGCTAAATGATAAAAAAGTTTATGAATTGGGATTTAATTCGGGATCAGATGCATTTGCGGCAGGAAAAGTTGCGATGGTTTATAACGGACCTTGGGCACTATCGGATTACGATAAGGTAGATGGCTTGGATTATGGAATTGTATCGCCAGTGGCAGGTCCAAATGGTGATAAAGGCGCTGTAACCGGCGGATTTGGATTAGTGATTCCTAAGCTGGCAAAAAAACAAGATGGCGCTTGGGATTTTATCAAATGGTGGACAACACAACCGGAAAACGGAGTAGAGTTTGCTAAAATTTCTAACTGGCTGCCTGCCAATAAAACTGCTGCTTCCGATAGTTTTTTTGAAGATGAAAAGTATAAAGCTTTTATTGACACGATGGAATTTGCCAAGGTACGTCCAACTGTTACCGGATATTCAGATGTTGAGAGTCTGGCGTTGATTCCACAATTGGAGAACTATATTGCCGATAAAACGACGGCAGACAAAGCACTGGAAGATGCACAAAAACAAGGTGATAAAATTTTAAAAGATGAGGCTGGAAATTAATATGGAAAAATTCAAAAAATATGCAGATGTCGCTCAAGAAAGTATTGCATATTATTATCACAATGAGGACCCTGGACAGTTTTTAAACAATGTCTATCCTCTCAGTTCAGAAGAAGATAATAAAGTTTTCAATTATTGGTGGCTTGCGCATCTGGTTGATGTACGGTTGGACGCGTATTTACGAACAGGTCAAGAGTGTTACCTCGAACAGGCTGAGATGACGTATCACTATAACAAACACCGCAATCATGATACTTTGATTCATGAATATTATGATGATATGTTGTGGAATGCATTGGCAGCACTACGATTGTATAAAGAGACTTCAAAAGGAGAATATTTAAGGGACGCAGAAGAAGTCTGTCGCGATATCTTTGATACTGCGTGGAACGATTCCGCAGGAGGAGGGTTTGCTTGGAAACGAACACAGATATACTATAAAAATACACCGGTTAATGCTCCGATTATGATATTAGCTTTGCGCTTGTACCAAATTACCGAAGAAACAGACTTGTTGAAAATCTGCAAACGAACACTAGCATGGATGAAAGAAACGTTGGTTAATCCTGAAACAAAATTCGTTGAAGATGGAATCAATCGCAATGAAGATGGGAAAGTAGATTATGATTGGAAATTCACTTACAATCAAGGAATTTATATCGGCGCATTGGTAGAATTTTTTAATGTCACAAAAAATCATTCTTACCTCGACGAAGCTGTTCAATGTGCAAAAACATCATTAGACGTTTTAGTAAAAGACGGTGTTTTCGATGATGAAGGTGATGGCGGTGATATTGGTTTATTTAAAGGAATCTTATACCGCTATCTTGTCTTGCTATACAAAAAAACAGGGCTAGCCTTTATTTCTGAGTTTATTGAAAGCAGTTGTACTATTTTGTTAGACAATCGTATGAAACCAGAAGGCTATCTTTTGGCTTATAGAGATTGGACAATTACAGAAGAACCGATGGCTGTATTTTTAGCTGATCAGCTTAGCGGTGTAATGGCACTGGAGGCAGCAAGTGTTATCGAATAATACAAGTTTTTGGTACAAGAGAATAAAAAACGATGAATTGAATTTTTAAATGGAAAATGCTCTAGATAAAGAAAAGGAAATGCAAAACGACAACCGATAAAAAATCGGTCGTTGTTTTGCATTTCCTTTTCTGGGTTTTAACCATGACACATCGGCGAGGTATTGTTCTATCCCAAAGAATCGATCCTCTGCCAAAAAAGTTAGCTGGGAAACTATAGTCGGAGAGACAAGCGCTAATCATGGTCTAAGTATTTCAAAGTTAAGTTGCGATAAACCAAGGGAGTCATTCCGGTCTTATTTTTGAACTGTGCAGAAAAATAGGAGACATTGTTGAATCCAACTCTTTCGGAAACTTCATAAATTTTTATTTCCGGATTTTGTAAAAGACGTTTGGCATAATTTATTTTTTCTTGGAATATTAAATCTTTCAGATTCATTCCAGTCTTTTCTTTGTATAGTTTGGACAAATACGCCGGATGATAGTTCAATGCTTCAGCTAACCAACTTGCGGTAACATTTTGCTCAATATTTCCCTTGACCAATTGGTTAATCCGTTCTACAAGTGAGAAAGTATTTTTCTTTAATGACTCTTCTTGAAATTCGTGAGTAATTTTTTTTAGGTACTCTGTCAATTGTGAAAATGACTTGAAAGTTCGATCATCGTTGACTAGGATTAGTGCATCTCGTATATTTTTTAATACAGTGCTGTTCCTGATACTAATTAGATAGGAAAGACTATTGATAAATGTAAAAGTCACTTCATCTCTTACAGCTTGTGAATCCAGATGATGGCTCAAAACTTCTTGTTGAATCAGGTCCAATTTTTTATAGATTTTTCCGAAATCCTCTATATCAAATAATTCTTGAAATGTTGGAGAAACATGTAGTTCTGAAATAGTATATTGTATTTGCGGTAATTGTAAATGTTCGGAAAAAGTAAAAATCGACTTGCCGTTGGAAGGAAGATGGTAGAGGCGGTTACGTAATTGAATGAGTGTTTCGGGTAAATCCAATAAATTTACTGGATCTTTGAAATGGAGAAGTTTTACAGTCAGAAAAAGAGTCTGCTGCAAAAGAAGTTGAATGTTGTTCAGCAGCAAGTCCCAAATAGCATCACTGATTGATTGCTTGGGCTTCAGAATAAAAATCAACTGGTTATGAAAATTGCTTAAAAAAAATGATTCGAAGTACTTTGAGCTACTTTTATCAATTAACGATTTGACTGATGTAATCAGATTTTCTAATAAAATATCTGTCTGTCTGTATTCGAGTACCAACAATTGAAGTTGGCTGTTGTTGGTGTTAAAGAAGGGAATTTGAAACAAATGTTCAGCGAGTTCCTGTTTATTTAAAATGCGGCTGATCAACTTGCGCTCTGCCAATTGCTTGTCCATTTTATTTCGCGCTGTAATCTTGCTCACTGCAATAGTAACAGCTGACAGGAGTTCCTCATCTCGAACTGGTTTAGTAAGAAAATCGATTGCATGAAGTTTTAGAGCGTGCTGAGCGAAAGAAAATTTTTCATAGCCAGAGATATAGATACAGAGCATATTTGGATGATTTGGTATTACTTGTTCGTACAGTTCCAATCCCGTCAATCCAGGCATCTGAATATCAGAAATCAATAAATCAATTTCGTTTTGACTGATCAATTTCAAGGCCTGGCTTGCTGTATATGCAGTATAAACTTCAGTAAAGCCAAGCGATTGCCAATCGATCAAGAGAAGACTTTTGATCAATAAAGGCTCGTCATCTACCAGTAATAGATTCATCATTTTTCCTCCATTTAATATATCAGCAACTGATTTTTAAGATCTAAAAGAAAAATCAGTTGCTATTACGGAAAGTAGTTTTTACGAAAGCAGAATTTGGTGCAGTTACAGTAGGAAATGTCATTTCAATAATAAGGCCACGGGGAAGATTCATAAAAGCAATTAGAGATGCTTCTTCGCCAAAGTTGTACTTCATACGTCGTTTGATATTCATCAGGCCGGTGTGTTCCCCACTATTTCCTGTTAATATAACATCATTAAGGTAAGTAATATCTTCTTGTGAAAGCTGTTTACCATTATCTTTGAATATCAGTTGGATTTTATTATTGGTAATTGTACCGGATAAGGTAATTTGCAAATCCTGTTCAGAAGTCTCGAGTCCGTATTTGATACTATTTTCAATAATAGGCTGCAATAACATTGATGGGAATCGTTGGTCCATAAGTTCTTTTGGAATATCGAATGTGTATTCCAATCGCAGCGAACGCATCCGAAAAATCTCTAAATAAGTAGCAATCGCATCGAGTTCCATTCTCAAAGTGGTTTCTTTCGAACTGCTGGAGAGCACATACCGATAGTAATCCGATAAAGAATAGCACATGGCAACAACTTCATCTTTCATTTCTAACTTTGCTGCACTTGCAATAAATGATAAGGAATTATAAAGAAAATGAGGGTTCATCTGCAATTGGAGCTGTTTTAATTCAGCGTTTTTTGTACGATCCTGCTCATCAACAATATTATTGATGAGGGAAAGTATTTTTTGTCCTAGTAAATTGAAATTACTGACGATGTATTTGTATTCGTTTTCAGATTGTGACTCGATTCTATAGCTATAATTTCCGGTTTGAAACTCTTTCAGACCCGCTGTTACTTCTTTCAATGGTTGATGGATTTTGCGACGGATAACGAATAGAATATAGAAAATAAACAGGCCTACTATGAATAAAGTACCAATATAAAAAACGACCGTTCCCAAAATCGTTGGTAAAATACCACTTATATCTCGAATCATGACCATCTTTATTCGTGCTTTTTCGTTTGGATAGGTGGCCAGAAGCTGAAGTTTATTATTGCGAATTATGACAGAAGCAAAAGGTATAGTTGAAAATGAGCTGCTTTTCTCGTAAAAAAGTTTTTTTTGATCATTGAATAGATTATATGTATAGGGAACACCATCAGCAATGATGCCAAAACCATTTTGGCTACGCATATTTTGGCTCAATAGTTGGATAGGTTCAACAGTAACACGGACAATGTAGCTGGTCTTTCCGATAGACTCAATTTCTTTGCTGTTAAGATTATTAGTGTAATAAGATAGCATCGTACGATTTTGGTCTTTTTCATAAAGCCAATGACGAAATAGCAATACTTTTTGATTCTTTATACCTGGAAATGGAGCAGATGTTCCTAAAGATAGATCGATTTTAGGAAAATAAACTTCCAATTCATTGGAAAGCTTGCTGGAGAAACTTTCGATCTGTAGCAAATCATCAAAGCTTTCAGTTAGTAATTGTTGGTATGCTGCTTGTTCAGAATAGCGGGAGCTGTTTACTTCATAACTGATTAAAGAGTCGCTTTTGGAAATTAGAAAAGCCGACTGAGAAAGTTTGTCCAAACTGCTGTTAATGGCAGTATCGACAGTTTCCAGTTCGTCAAGAATATCATTTTTTTCGGTTTTAATACTATCGTTGATCAATTTGATGAAAAGAAGAGTACCAATAATGATAGCGATAATGAAAACAGCTCCAATAGATATATAAATGCGGAAAAATGTTTTATTCTTCATTTTATACTCCTTTGTCAGGCGGCTCTTACCATATGACAGGAAAATCATATCAGTAAAATTGAAAAACTGTCAATATAAGGTTTCGGGAATTACTGACAACTTGTCAGGTACTTAAAATTTTGTGCATCATCTTAAAAAATTGAACTTTTGATCGCTTAAATGAAAACGTATACTTCATGTGTATTCAAAAATAAGTTTTATTAACAGGAGGCAGTCAATGAAAAAGAGAAGCTTATTCAGTGGATTTTTATTTTTAGGGTGTTTTGGAATATTGCTGACCGGATGTACAAACGGAAATGCCGATAGAAAAGAGGAAGGGGCAGCAGTAGCGGCTAATGTTGATCCTGCACCTGATGTTCCTTATGAAGAGACAATTACAACGACAATGATTATTTCGGATCCTTTTGGTAAGGTTAAGACGCCTTTTACTGATACGGATTGGGGTCAAGCTTACAAAGAAGATATAAATGTTGTTTTAGATGTGAAAGCTGCAATTGGTTCGGCATCATATTCTGAACGATTGAATACATTAATTGCTTCGGATGATTTACCAGATATTTTTCCTGTGCCCAATACGATGTTAGAGCAATTAATTGAGGATGATATGCTGGCTGATATAACAGATGTATATGGGGAATTCGCTTCTGATAGATTGAGAACTTACACTGAAGCAAATGAAATGAAGGCGTTAAAAGGAAGTATGGTTGATGGAAAAATATACGGTATTCCGATTGCTGGAAATGAGCAAGCTTCCAGGACGGTCGTCATGATTCGAAAAGATTGGTTAGACAAATTAAATTTGGAAACACCTGAATCAATCGATGACGTATGGGCCGTAGCAAAAGCTTTCAAAGATAATAAGATGGGCGGCGCCAATACAATCGGAATTCCTATGGACAAGAGTCTAAGTCAGGTTGGTGCAATTGCTTCAGCTTATGGTGCTCATCGAAATGTATACGAGCTCGATAATGAGGGTGGCTTGCAATATTCTAGCACCCAACCGGAAATGAAAAAAGCCTTAGAAGAAATCAATAACAAATTTGATGAGGGGCTAATTGATCCGGAATTTATTGCGAAAGATGGAGAAAAAGTCAACGAAGAGCTGAAAGCAGGTAAAGCAGGAATCTGGTTCAGCGGTACTGGAGCTAATTCCGGAGTGATTGAACCCATGTTTATGAGTAATCCTGAAGCGGAGTTCATTGCGGTTCCGATTTATAAGAGTGATGGGAGTATTGCCGATCAGGAAATGCCAACCTCTGCCGGAACATTTTGGGTAGTAAAAAAAGGCGCAGATAATCCTGAGGCGCTTTTCAAACTAATGAACTATACATTGCAGAAATGGGATTCCTTACGAACACTGGATGATTTTGCTACGTACAATTACAACAATCCTACAGGACAAGAAGGATTTACCGGTTTCCCAATAGGCGGCATTCCAGAAGCAACTCTGAGATGGCCCGTTCAGCGTAAACACTTTGAAGAAACCGGTGAGTATTCTGATGATGTCGATCCGGAAGAAGAGACAAAAATTCAGAACGCATTAAAATTTGCAAAAGAAGGACAAGGAAACCATACGGAAATGATTAATGATTGGGAGACATCAGCTACAGGTCCTGGGGTAGCATTGGGTAAGTATGCTGACGGCAATCATTACGTGTACAATTATAATCAAGGCTTTGGCTCGCCTACCATGAAAGTAAAACAAAGTATTTTGGAAAAGATTGAAATGGACAGCTTTATGAATATTATTACTGGTAATCAACCAATTGAATCGTTTGATACTTATGTAAATGAGTGGGAGAAAAACGGCGGCAGCCAGATCGTTGCGGAATTGAACGAATGGTTCAAAGACAACAAGGATCTTTCAAAATAAACACTTTTGAAGGCTGTAGCGCAAAACTGCGTTACAGCCTTTTCTAAAAGGAGGAGCATATGGAACTGAATACGAGACACACACAGTTGAGTCAATCTAAAGCAAGCTTATCTCGACGCCTATCAAAGTTATTGAAAAATCGTAATTTACCGCTACATTTGATGCTCGTACCCGGACTGAGTATATTATTAGTTTTCAATTATCTGCCAATGGGTGGAGTAGTTATGGCATTTCAGAACTATCGTCCAGCAAGAGGTATATTGGGGTCTGAGTGGGTAGGGTTTGATAATTTTCGAGCCTTGTTGAGTTTCCCGGATACCTCTCAGATCATTTTCAATACCACATATATTGCAGTAATTAAAATTGTATTGAATCTTGCAGTCCCAATAGTGTTTGCTCTCTTGATTAACGAAGTGAGAAAAAAATGGTTTTTAAAAGGTATTCAGACAATCATCTATTTACCTAATTTTATTTCGTGGGTAATTCTCGGCGGAGTCTTCATTGATCTACTTAGTCCTTCCAGCGGTCTAATCAATGAAGTAGTAAAAGCTTTTGGACATGAGCCGATTTTCTTTTTGGGAGATAATCAGTATTTTCGTGGAACAATCTTTGCGACTGATGTGTGGAAAAATTTTGGTTATAACACGATTATCTATTTTGCGGCTTTAACTGGAATTGATACATCACTTTACGAAGCAGCTGCTATGGATGGGGCCAACAAATTCAAACAGACATTGCATGTGACACTTCCTGGAATAATGCCGATTGTAGTTGTAATGACAATTTTGAGTTTGGGGAATGTTTTAAATGCAGGTTTTGATCAGGTCTTTAATTTATACAACCCAGCTGTCTATCAAACTGGTGATATCTTGGATACATTCATTTATAGATTAGGATTTCAACAGGCTCAATACAGTTTTTCTACTGCTATTGGTCTATTTAAGTCAGTGATTTCGCTAGTTTTAACGTCACTTTCGTACTGGTTTGCTTATAAATTCAGCGATTTCAGAATTTTTTAGGAGGAAAGATTATGAACAAGATCACCAAAGGATATCGTGTTTTTGAAGTATTTAATTATGTTTTTCTGTTAATAATTGCGCTAATCTGTGTATTGCCTTTTCTCCATGTTCTGGCAGTATCGCTAAGTTCTGATGCTGCTGCTAATAGTGGAACCGTCACTTTTTTTCCAAAAGATTTTTCGCTAGAAGCATATAAATATCTAGCTGTTAAGCCAGAATTTCTGCAGTCACTGCTAGTCAGTTTGAAACGAGTAGTCTTGGGTACGGCTGTTGGGGTAGGGATAACGATTTTGTGTGCGTACCCATTATCAAAAGAAAACAATGAGTTTAAAGCTCGGAAATATTACGTCTGGATTTTTATTTTTGCGATGTTGTTTAACGGCGGTATGATCCCTACTTATTTGGTTGTAAAGCAAGCAGGACTAATTGACACAATCGGGGCATTAGTTATTCCTGGCGCAGTAGCAACAGGTAATATCATTTTGATGTTGAATTTCTTTCGAGGTATTCCAAAAGCTTTAGAAGAAGCAGCACTGATTGATGGTGCTAATCATTGGACAATTTTGTTCAAAGTCTATCTTCCTTTGTCGACACCTTCAATTGCGACGATTACATTATTTACAATGGTGGGTCATTGGAATGACTGGTTCGGACCTTTATTATATATGAACAATACAGCAAATTATCCGCTAGCTACTTATTTACAAAGCATGATTCAAGCATCATCTTTGATAAAAGATGCTACCGATCCTGAATTGATCAAGCAGTTGACAGCTATTGGAAATAAAACAATGCAGTCTGCTCAAATTTTTCTTGGGGCACTTCCAATTTTATGCGTTTATCCGTTTTTACAGCGCTATTTTGCAAAAGGCATTACTGTTGGCAGTGTGAAAGGGTGATTTCATGACGATACATTTGAATAAGCTGCATATGTTCTCAGAAAAATTGTTGACGGTAATTGTCTTAAATTTTTTTATTTGGATAGAATGCCTACTTGGTTTGGGGATTTTCGGTATCGGTCCGATGCTTTATGGAACTTTTAAGTGGTTGGCAGAAAAGGAAAAGATTGATCACAGTACCATTCTTCAAAATCTTTTTTTTCAGTTTCGAGAATTTAGACAAGGGTTCTGGCGTGTGAATCGCTGTTTGCTGCCAAATTATCTTTATTTGGCAGCGGCGGTTTATTCACTATTATTCCTGAAATGGAACCCAACGTTTAACGTGCCTCTCCTACAAGTAGTCTTGTGCTTAATTATTATTTGTGATTTATATGTGATTACGTTACAAAGCTATTTGTTGGCAACAAATAAAGGTTGTGGGAATATACAACGAAGAAATCGAAAATGTTTTTGTTTTGTTTGCTTTGCTCCTTTTCTAATGTTAAAAAGCTGTGCTTTACTGTTGGCTATCAGCTATATAAGTTGGTTGATTCCGATTAGTAGCGTTTTGTTCACAAGTTTCTTAACTGTATTTCTATTGTTTACTCAATTTGTTCGTATAGAGAAAAAAGCCGCTCGATTTGGGCGGGTACAAGGAGAAAATCATGAAAATCACAATGTATCCAGATGCAGAACAGCGAAGTAAAATTCTTACACTTAGTTGGGAAACTACAAAAGATTTGGTGGGCATTACTGCTGTGATATTATCGGACGATGATTATCAGCAGGTGTTATTGAGAAATGAAGAACAACAGAATGCTCACTGGTTGGAATGGGACATTTCTGAGTTGAAAGCTAATACACCCTACTGCTGTCAGTTGATAAAACATTTCTTAGACGGGACTTGTGAAGAAGAGACTGCAGATTTCATTTGGCAGGAAAGAGAGTTTAAGGGGAAATGGATTGCCCATCCACAAGGAGCGACCGGAAAGGATAACTATAAACCGGCACCGATAATTCGGAAATCTTTTATGGTTAAAGATAAATTGAAAGCCGCCGAGTTGTTTATTTCCGGATTAGGCTTTTACGAGTTTCGTGTAAATGAAGACAAAATTGAAGATACGTATTTGAATCCGCCTTTTACAGCGTATGATCAACGAGCTATGTATGATATTTGGGAATTGACGGACCATCTTAAACTCGGGTTGAATCAATTGGACATTCAATTGGGGAATGGTTGGTACAATTCTTTTGCCGATGATGCATGGAACTTTAACAAAGCAGCTTGGAAAAGCCAGCCAAAAGTCTTATTTGACTTGCAGTTGCTTTATGAAGATGGAACGAGGGATGTAGTGGCTTCAGGGACAGATTGTCTAATGGGGAAAAGCGCTGTTGTGTTTGATGGATTGAGGAATGGAGAATATTTTGATCAAACGCAACCGGCGGCGGCTTGGCCCAAGATTAGTGATGAACTTTTCGAGGAGAAGCCAATTATTGCAAATCCCCCGGGTGGATACTTGGTTCCTAATAGAATGCCTAAAATCCGTTGTCAAGAAGTTTTGAAGCCGGTGACTATTACTCAATTATGGGATGATCGTTTTTTAGTTGACTTTGGAAAAAATATTGCCGGATGGTGTCGATTGCTATTACCGGAATCGGAACTTAGCAGCAATGTTGATATTACTTTACGTTACGGAGAAAAGCTATCCTTAGAAGGAGTCTTAGATCAGCGGGACATAAGTAAATTTTTATTCAGTGGAGAATACCAGAGCGACCATTTTTGTTGGGCTGGTAAACGTGTGGATTGGCATCCTTCCTATTGTTATCACGGATTTCAATACGTAGAGGTTACTGGATTGAAGGAATTAACTTCGGAAATGTTAGAGGCCTGGTTTGTGCACACCGATTTGAACCAGCATTCAGAATTTAGAACAAGCGATGCGGTCCTGCAATGGCTGCATGATGCAGCTGTTAATTCAACAGTAGGAAATTATCATGGTATTCCTACTGACTGCCCACAACGGGAGAAAAATGGTTGGACCGGAGATGTCACTTTGAGCTGTGGGCAGATGCTGCGGAACTTTGATATGGAATCCGCTTTTTGGAAGTGGTTGCAAGATATTAAAGATGCGCAACGTTTCAGTGGTGAGCTGCCAGGAATCGTTCCAACCAGTGGATGGGGGTATGAATTTAGTGTTGGACCGGCATGGGACAGTGTTTTATTGGAATTGCCCTATCAAATGTATCAACACTATGGGCGTAAAAATGTCTTGCGAGATACTTTTCCATATATGCAGAGATATATGGTACATCTCACCAATCATGCAGATGATTGGATCATTGATTATGGATTAGGTGATTGGTGTGCTCCAACATTGGGCGGTAATGAAGGGGATTATCACTGTCCTACAGCGATTACCGGAACTGCAATTTTCTATCATTGCTGTCATATGATGGCAGATATTTGCGATATTTTGAATGAAAAAGGAAAGCATGAATATCTTTATGCTGCAAAACAAATTCGTACACGATTCGTTGAGAAATTCATCGATCTGGAAAAGGGAACAATTAAGAGTGAAACGCAAACTGCCTATGCAACGGCTCTCTATTTTAATCTAGTGGATGGGGAGCTGAAACAGCAGTTTTTGGAGAACTTAGTCTCAAAAATATCAAATAATGATAATCATTTGGATTGTGGGATTCTGGGAACAAAATATCTTTTTTCTGTGTTGTTTGAGAATGATTTTGGAATGCTGGCACACAAATTATTAACGCAAACTACCTACCCAAGTTTTGGATATTGGCAAAGTATGGGAGCAACTACTTTATTTGAATCTTGGAAAGGATTCCATTCCAGGAATCATCATATGTTTTCTAGTCCCGCAGAATATCTGCTTAAGTTTATCGCGGGTATCCAGCTGACATCACCGGGCTATCAATCAGTTAGAATTGCACCAGTTTTACTTGATGGCCTTACTGATATCTGCGCTTCGCAGCGGACGCCACAAGGGCAGATAACAGTCTCAATTACAGGGGCTAAGGATAAAACGATAAGTATTCATTTACCGAATAATGTTGAAGCAGAGCTGGTATTACCTAAAGGGTACCTAACTTCTGAAGGAGTTTCAGTAATGACTTTACAGCGTGAAAATAAATTAAAATTATACAAGCGCTAATAGATGACATAAATTAAACGATATTTGAGGTTATTTCCGTAAATAAAAAAAGAGATTATTAGGGTGATTTTCATCCATGTAATCTCTTTTTTTTATATCTTAATATTTATTGCAAGCAGTCTTGTATCAAAAACTAATTACGCGTTAAGAAATGCCGCTCCACCAACCGTGTCTTCCTTGGGGCGCCGATTACTAATGGGACGGTTTCGTACAAGACGTCGCTGTATTCCAATCCGAACCAGTTTTCCGGCGACATGGTGTGCCGCTTGATGAAGAGCTTGGCCTGCATGACTTGCCGCTCCCATTTGCTGATAACAGTGTTGTTGGAGAGTTCTTTTTGGATCAGTACAAATTGGAAATCTCCGACACTGCGGCCCGGTGTGATGGAATATTTTTGGGGTTGTCGCGGAATCCGCCCGGTCTTCATCAGGTCGTGGATGATTTGGCGGATGTAGACATTGACTTCCTGTTCGATACGAAAGCCCAGATACAGCTTCACTTTGATAACAAAATCGGTACCCATGGTGTCGATCTCGTATTCCTGTGTATAAGGTTCATCGGTGACTTCAACGTTGACAAACCAATAAGCCTCGGCTCGTTTCGGTCGTTTATCCAGGATGGAGTAAATGAATTGGCGCTCGATATTGTCACCATTGATCCTTGGAACCAAAAAGACAACATTGGTTTGATAGACCGGCAAAGATTTGTCGTTACGCAGTTTGGTGAGCTGCGGCAGATAATCCCGCAGATCGACTTCATCGGAAACCCGTTCTTCGATCAGATTGCCCCATTCCCAAACCACCATCACAAACAAGATAGCCAAAGCGATCAACACGGCTACAAAGCCGCCGTGGAAAAACTTCACCGCGCTGGAGATGAAAAAAACAGACTCGATGGTGCCGAAAAACAGTGTGATTAAAAGCGAGGCAAAGATGGAATGGCCTCGTTCTTTCATGAAGAAAAACAGCAGGAAGGTCGTCATCAGCATCGTGACGGTGATGGACAAGCCGTATGCTGCTTCCATATGAGAAGACGTCCGGAAGGTGATCACCACCAGCGAACAGGCTGCCCACAGCAGGGTATTGATCAGCGGGATATACATTTGGCCGATAGTCTTACCCGGGTACAAGATCCGCATCCGCGGCAGCAGCTTCAGCTTGATGGCTTCGGATACCAACGTAAAAGAGCCGGAAATCAAGGCTTGTGAGGCGATGACCGCAGCGATTGTTGCAAAGCCTACCCCAATGACCATCCACCCTTCCGGCAGCATCCGAAAGAAGGGATTCAGCTGCTCGATTGCCTGCGTATCAGCGTCCTGATAGACGTTGATCAGCCAGGCTGCCTGCCCCAGGTAATTCAGCATCAGGCAGATTTTGACGTAAGGCCAGCTGACATGGATATTGCGTTTGCCTACGTGGCCCATGTCCGAATACAGGGCCTCAGCCCCGGTAGTTGCCAGGAAGATATTTCCGAGAATGAAGATTCCCAGATGGTTATTGGCAGAGAACAACAGCTTCACGGCATAATAAGGATTCAATGCCCGAATCACGCTGAGGTCGTGGCTGAAATTCACAATCCCCATCACCCCCAAAAAGGTGAACCAGAGAAACATCACCGGTCCAAAGGCTTTCCCCACCAGATCTGTCCCGAAACGCTGCATTGAGAACAAGATCAGCAAAATGACCAGTGTGATGCCCACGATGATGTTTTGATTCATACCGAAGCGAGTGAAAAATTCCGGAATTCCCCGCAATCCCTCAATCGCCGTAGTGACAGTGACAGCCGGTGTTAAAACCCCGTCCGCCAACAAGGCTGCACCGCCGATCATCGCAGGAATGATCAGAAATTTTCCCTGCTTGCGCACCAATGTGTATAAGGAAAAAATTCCACCCTCACCGTGATTGTCGGCTCGCAGCGCAATGACAACATATTTGATCGTGGTTAAAAAGGTCAGCGTCCAAAAAATCAGTGAGACGGCGCCGAGGATAAAATCGGGGTCGATGGATGCCAAACCACCGTTTTCCTCTACGATAGCTTTCATTACATAAAGCGGGCTGGTTCCGATATCTCCGTAGACTACACCCATTGCCACCAATAGACCTGCAAAGGATATCTTGTGTAGATGGGGATGCTTCGGCTGTTCTTCCATGATTGATAGACCTCCTGAAATAAATGAGCTGATCGTGGCCGGTCTGAAAATGCAATGACAGCGATCCGTTTTTCTTTTCCGTGTTCTGCAGCGAAATGCTCCCATACAGACAGACACTGTAAGCGGGCAGCTGCTCCGGGTTGCCGCAACAAAGTTATCGAAGCTCCGAATCGCGCCGGGCTTTCAGACACAGCCAGAGTAAAATCAGCTTTTTGATTGTTTTTGGATAAAAAAGCAGGTAATTAAGACCACTTTAAGGACAAAGACCGAAATAGTCAACTGAAAACCGGTCTCATGCGTGTTTGCATGAGACCGGCTGCTGCTTCATATCAATTTATTGGCGTACCATTTATGACCGCGAAAACGCAGGTAAAAGATTGTCCCCCGCAGTGCCCATTCGGAGCAGGTAACGGTAAACAGTCCCAACAATCCGTAGCCCAGATGGATCCCGAAAAAGTAGCCCATACCGATCCGATAGAGCCACATAGAAAGCAGCGAGACTGCAGTGGTGAATTTCGCATCGCCGGCGGCCCGCAATGCTGCCGGCAGGATAAAGCTGATGGACCAGAACAGAAAATGGGTGACGATGTAGATTAAAAAGATCTTGAAGATCAAGGGCAGCACTCCCGCCGGCGGATTGAACAGCTGCATTCCGGTGTTGAAGAAAGGCAGCAACAGCAGATCGACAGTCAAAAAGGCGATACAGCCCAACACGACAAAAGATTTCGTCAATTTGCGGGCATCTTTGATATTGTCCCGACCGATACACTGGCCGACGATTGGTACCAATGAGGTGCTCAGTGCTGATGGAATGATCTCGGACAGCTGTACCCAGCTGACGGCGATGGCATTGGCGGCGATATTTTGGGTGCCCAGTGAGACGATCAGGATCTGCATGATGATTTTGCCACCGTTGAAGACCAGTGATTCAGTCGCAAAGGGGATCGAAATCGTAATGATGTGACGGATCTTTTCAAGGGACGGATGACGAAAATACAGCTGCCGGATATGCAGCAGTTCCCGATTGGCATAGAGGGTGTAGATGGCGAAAAACAGCGCCAGAAAGCGGGAAATGTTCAGTGAGTAGGTCAAGCCTCTGACCCCGAGATCCAGCCGGCTGACAAAGATAAAGTTGCCGAGAATATACAATGCGTTCATCAACAAGGAGAGTTTCAGTGAGGCTTTCGTTCGACCGATCCCCCGTAGACTGCCGTTGGTCCCTTCTACGATCGCCTGCATCGGGTAGCTGATAAGCAGCCCGGTCATGTAGATTTTGGCGTTGCTCATGACGGCGGGTTCAGCTTTGCCAAAGAGGAGCCCCAAAACCGGATCCCGCAAAATCAGAAAAGTGATCGTCAATAAAAGTGCCATGGCAATACAGCCGAAAACGGTGCTGGCTGCCATCTTGCCCATTTCGCGAAAATTTTTGCGGCCGTAGTATTGGGCAATCACCACGGTGCCGCCGAGGCCGACTGCGGCGAAGACCTGGACCATGAAAAAATGAAGCGATCCCACCATATTGACGGCGCTGACGGCTTCTGCCCCGGAGGACGAGATCATGGCAGTATTGATGAAATTGAAGCTGACTAAAAAGAATTGGTCGATGATCACCGGGATCACCAACGAAACGATAAATGAAAAAGAAATGTCTTCTCCGGAAAACCAATTGCGAATTTTCGAACCTGCGTGTACCAACCAAACGACCTGCTTTCTATTTTTGATTTAGTGCTGTATCCGGACAGAAATCAAAACAATTTGTCCGAAGACTCCAGAGCCGGCTGACATGCCAATCATCGTGTTGCACGGTCGGCTCGAACCTCAGCAAGCTGAGTTGCAAGTTCAACTTGGCGTTTCCTGCCTTAGTTGAACTGTATCAGCTGACCAAAGAAAGGGTGGTCACCGCCGCATCTCAATTTGGCGCTTTCCGCCCTAGTTTTCAGATACGACCTGATTTGAAACCCCTTGCTTTTACATTCAAAGCTTATCACATTCTCTTAAAAAAGCACGTGCTCTTTTTCGGGGATGTCTGAAAACACCGGTGCCAGCTGTTTTGCCCTTCTTCAGGTTAGGGCGTGTCTGAAAACTCCAGTGGCAGATATTTTGGTCCTTTTCACCGCAATCTACGTCGTAAATGCTCGCTTATGCGCCACATAAGCTGCGCTTTACTCCTTGATTTCGGCAAAAAGTCCGCAAAAATCTGGATCCCCCCAGAGTTTTCAGACACGCCCTAATCGTAAGTTGCTGGTTTTGGTAAGCTGTAAGCAGCATCCGGTTTGGAAAAAGGGCAACGATCAAGGCAGCTATTGCCCAGTATGAAATGGCCGCCCTTATTCCGGCAGACAGCGTCAAAAAAGCCTTGCCGCGGACTTCATGATACAATGAGCTTACGAATAATGAGGGTGCTGGATTTTGCAACAGCCAAATTGAATAGCGGCACTTTCAGTCAGGAGTGATTTTCTTGGACGTATACGGGATCAGTTATCTGAAAGGATCCGTCGGTGTAGCGGACTATATCAAATACGGGCTGGTGTTCTTAGCAATCATCATGCTGATTTTTGCCTTTAGTACGTACTTGCGCCATCGACTGGAGACGAAATATCGGGACCTGTCCATTATCATGCTGTTGTTTCTAGTTTTCATGCTGGGAGTCCAATACGAAGAATATACGCAGGCGCAGACTAACTCCACCCAGTCCTCTCAGGTAGTGGCTTTTGTCAAACAGGTGGCCAAAGATCAGGGCGTTGAGACGACCGATGTCTATGTCAACGGGACGCGGATGGCCGACCAGATGATTGTCGTGGTAAAAGACCAGATCTACCGGGTATCTTTAAGTGGCGATGGCAGTAATTATCTGCTGCAGGACGCCTACGTTTTTTCCGGTGCGGTCAATAAGCATGATTGAGGCTCGCGTCAGTGTCTCAATGACGTTCCCGGCTGCCGGCAATACTTTAATTGCTCCAACGGGCAGGGCGAACGCTGCCGATGAATTGATTTTTAGTCTAAAAGGAGGCAGGCCGCAATGGTCTACTATTTACCGATATTTTTGAAATTTGCTTTAGGGCTGATTTGTTTGATCCTGCAGATCACAATCATGGGCAAGGGCAACCTGGCCCCGACGTCACCGATGGACCAGGTACAAAACTATGTCCTTGGGGGGATCATCGGCGGGGTGATCTATAACGACAGTATTACGGTGCTGCAGTTTGTCCTGGTGCTGATTATCTGGACATTACTGGTACTGGTTTTGAAGTTCGCCAAAGAGCATAACCGCTGGGTAAAAGCCGTGATTGACGGCAAGCCGGTGACTCTGATTCGCAATGGTCAGGTCAACGTGCAGGAGTGTCTGCGTGTAGGAATCTCAGCCAATGATCTGATGTTCAAATTGCGTTCCAACGGTGTTTTTGAAGTGGAAAAAGTCAAGTGGGCTGTGATGGAACAAAACGGACAGTTGAATATCATCGAATTCGGAGATGAAATGATCCGCTTTCCGATCATTGTGGATGGGCAGGCCAATTATGACCTGCTGGAGATCATCGACAAAGATGTCGATTGGCTGGGGCAAGAGGTCACGGCGCAAGGCTTTGAAAGCATGCGGCAGATCTATCTGGGGGAATACCTGAACGGAGAAGTCCTCCTGACGCCGTATATCGAAAATCAGCTCTCTTCGGAAAAAGAAGCGCAATAGCCGCTTTTGTGTCGGCTAACAAAAAAGCAAAGTGAAAAGAAGTTGAGGCCTGTCAGAAGGGCCTCTTTTCTTTTTCCTGAAAATCAGCTATAATTTCCAATATAGAAAAAGAGGTGTTTTATATGGAAAAACAGAAGCCCTATGGAACAGTGTTGATTAAGGCTTCCCATCTGCTGGATTATTTGGCCGAACATGCCAACTCCCCTTTGCAGGAGATTGCCAAAGGAACTGGAATGACGGCATCGACGGCATTGAAAATATTGGATACGCTGGTTTTGATCGGTTACGTTGAAAAAACTGTCGGCAAGACCTATCGCTTAGGGTCAAAATTGATCCGTTATGCCAACCATGACCTGGCGCAAACTGAACTGGTAGAAGTCAGCCGTCCTTATCTGGAGAGCTTAAATGAGGCTGTGGATGAGACGATTCATCTGGGAGTTCTGGTGAATGATGAGATTCTCTATGTTAACAAGCTGGAACCAAAAGGCCAGACGATTCTGATGTCTTCCAAAATCGGCATCACCCGCCCGCTGTATTCTTCTGCGATGGGAAAAGCCGTCTTGGCAGAGTTTTCCCAAGCAGATTACGAAAAATATCTGGCGGAGACACCACTGCTTCCCCATACGGCCAATACGATCACCAATCCGCTGAAACTGGCGGAGGAGTTGACAGAAGTCCGCCAGACTGCCGTTGCCTATGACGATGAAGAAATGGAAAAAGATATTTTTTGTATCGGGGCAGCTGTCATGTCACCGGAAGGAATTGCCGGTGCTTTCAGTGTCAGTATGCCGAAATATCGCCTGACCCCGACAGTGCAGCAAAATGTCATCGACCGAATCCTGGAGACCAAACAGGCAATCGAAGCGAAATTGGGAGAAAAATAATCCCGGGAATCATTTGCCTTTTATAAAAATCCGTGTATAATAAAAGTGAAATTTCCAATAAGAAAACATATATTTCTTATTTGGAAAATAAAGATTGTGAAGCATGCAAAGGAGAAGAGACAATGCAAAATATGGAAACCCGTTATACTCACAGCCCGTTGGATATCCGTCATTACTCTACCGAAGAACTGCGTCGGGAATTTTTGGTGGAAAAGGTTTTTGTTCCCGGTGAAATCAGCCTGACTTATACCCACAACGATCGGATGATCTTCGGCGGTGTGACACCGACTGAAACGGCCCTTGAGATCCAATTGTCTGCCGAACTGGGTGTCGATTATTTCTTGGAACGTCGTGAGCTTGGTGTGATCAATATCGGCGGCCCCGGTTTCATCGAAATCGACGGTGAAAAAGAACCGATGAAAAAACAAGACGGCTACTATATCGGCAAAGAAACCCGTCACGTGGTATTTTCTTCTGAAGACAGCAGCAACCCGGCAAAATTCTATATCAGCTCGGTTCCGGCGCACAAAAAATATCCAAATGTCAAAATCTCTATCGACCAGGTGAAACCAATGGAAACCGGCGAAGGCTTGACATTGAATGAACGCAAAATCTATCAATACATCCACCCGAACGTTTGCGACAGCTGTCAGCTGCAAATGGGTTACACGATCTTGGAACCGGGTTCTTCTTGGAACACGATGCCTTGTCATACCCACGAACGCCGGATGGAAGCCTATGTTTACTTTGACTTCGCCAATCCGGATACCCGTGTTTTCCATATGATGGGCAAACCGGACGAAACAAAGCATCTGGTAGTCGATGAAGGCCAAGCAGTTATTTCACCAAGCTGGTCGATTCACTCCGGTGTCGGTACTTCAAACTACAGCTTCATCTGGGCAATGTGCGGCGAAAACATCACCTACACCGACATGGATATGGTTCCAATGAGCGATTTGAAATAGGCAGAGAATTCAAAAAGAACAACAAATAATGACGGCAAACGTCTAAAATCAAGCGAGGGATAAACTTATGGAATTTTCAATGGATATGTTCCAGTTGAATGGAAAAGTAGCTTTGGTCACCGGCGCAACTTACGGAATCGGCTTTGAATTGGCTAAAGCATTAGCCAAAGCCGGCGCGACAATTGTTTTCAACGATTTGAAACAAGAATTCGTAGACAAAGGTCTGGCAAACTACAAGGCTGCTGGAATCGAAGCACACGGCTATGTTGCCGATGTGACTGATGAAGAGGCTGTCAACGAATTGGTTGCAAAAATCGAAAAAGAAGTCGGTGTCATCGATATTCTGGTGAACAACGCCGGTATTATCAAACGGATCCCGATGTTGGAAATGTCGGCAGCTGATTTCCGTCAAGTAGTGGACGTTGACTTGAATGCGCCTTTCATCGTTTCCAAAGCTGTTTTGCCGGGCATGATCAAAAAAGGTCACGGCAAGATCATCAACATCTGCTCAATGATGAGTGAATTGGGCCGCGAAACAGTTGCCGGCTATGCAGCTGCCAAGGGCGGACTGAAAATGCTGACGAAAAACATCTGTTCTGAATTCGGTGAAGCCAATATCCAATGTAACGGCATTGGGCCCGGCTATATCGCTACTCCACAAACGGCACCGTTGCGGGAAAAACAAGCAGACGGCTCCCGTCATCCTTTCGACCAGTTCATCGTGTCTAAAACACCTGCTGGCCGTTGGGGTGAACCGGTAGATTTGGCTGGTCCGGCAGTCTTCTTGGCATCTGATGCTTCTGATTTCGTCAATGGCCACATTTTGTACGTGGACGGCGGGATCTTGGCTTATATCGGTAAACAACCTTAAGCGGCCGCTCCTGACAGGACAGCAACTGGCAGATGCAGCTGAAAAGACCGGTATTGACTGCTTTATTCGAATACCTCATTATGATGAGTAGCAGCTTATAAGCTGAAGGATTCATAAAACTGATCATACTGATGCTTTCAGAACTGTCTGCGCTTATAAAATATCCGAGTCCTATCTGTAATGCTCCTGCTTTTTTGCAGGCCCTCGTCTGATGTCTATACAGGAGAACAGCATTTTTACAGATTGGGGCTCGGTTTTTGTTTTAAACAGGTATGAAATCGTTCTGATAAAACTGATATACTAGAATTTTTTATTTTGTTATACTATCTTCAATGAGAGTATTAAGCATGGATTGAATGGAGGAAAATTAAAATGAAGCGTGTAGAAATTTTGACTAAATTAGAAAATGCCGGCGTGATTCCGGTCGTTCGGGGAAATTCTAAAGAACAAGGACTTAAGTCTTGCCAAGCTTTGCTGGCAGGTGGAATGAAGGGTTTGGAAATTACGTTTACACTGCCGAATGCTGACGAAGTAATCGCCGAAATGGTGGCAGAAAACCAAGATCCGGATGTAGTGGTTGGTGCCGGTACGGTATTGGATGCTGTGACTGCCCGTTTGGCAATCATGGCCGGTGCGGAATTCATCGTCAGCCCGACCTTCGATCAGGAAACGGCCGAAATCTGCAATTTGTATCAAATCCCGTATCTGCCGGGCTGCATGACCATCACTGAAATCAAAAACGCCATGAAAGCCGGCGTAGATATCGTGAAATTGTTCCCGGGCTCTGCCTATGGCTCCTCGATCATCGGCGCATTCAAAGCACCGCTTCCCCACGTGAATATCATGCCTACCGGCGGCGTTAGTTTGGAAAACATGGAAGAGTGGTTCAAAGCCGGAGTGGTGACAGTCGGTGTCGGCGGCAACTTAATGAAGCCGGCAGACAGTGGCGATTACGAGGGGGTCACTAAAGCTGCACAAGAATACATGGCTGAGTTCAAACGGATCAAGGAAGGAAACTAATTCCATGAAAAAAGTGGTAACTCTGGGAGAAATCATGTTGCGGCTGTCAACGGTGGCACAAGCCCGGATGGCGGAAAGCACCGTTTTTGCGGCTGATTACGGCGGCGGAGAAGCCAACGTAGCGGTTTCGCTGGCTAATTATGGGCACCAGGCAGCCTTTGCCGGTAAAGTCCCGGCAAATCCGTTGGGACAGGCGGTCGAGCAGCATTTGCGTAAATACGGTGTGGATACTGCTTTTTTACTGGAGGGTGGCGAACGGCTGGGGACCTATTATTTGGAAAACGGGGTCGGTCTGCGTTCGTCAAATGTCGTCTATGACCGCAAGTATTCCAGTTTTTCGATGATGACTGCTCTGGAATGGGACCTGGATGCGTTGTTTGCAAACACTGAACTGCTGTTGATTTCCGGTATTACCCCGGCACTTTCGCCGGATTGGCGGCAGATGACGCTGGCTTTGGCCAAAGAAGCCA
Organism: Enterococcaceae bacterium OF42-14pH9A; assembly: GCA_027692465.1. Classification (GTDB taxonomy): domain Bacteria; phylum Bacillota; class Bacilli; order Lactobacillales; family Enterococcaceae; genus Enterococcus_C. The sequence continues at coordinate 1,480,191 of JAQEYU010000001.1, forward strand.
AAGAGCGGGGCGTGACCTTGGTGATGGATATCAATTATCGGGGGAAACTATGGTCGGTGGAGGAGTGCGGCGCGTTTGTCCGTGAAATTGCCGGGCTGGTGGATATTTTGTCAGCCGGTCGCCTGGATGCATTGAATTTCTTCAAGGTAGCTGAACAAGAAGGGGCCGGCCTGGCTTATTACTACGAGGAAATTGTCAAACTTTATCCAAATATCCAAACGTTTTACTCCACCACTCGTGAAGTGGTCAATGCCAACCACAATTATCTGATGGGCAATCTATATACCGATGGCCGTCTGTATCAATCAGAGAACTATGATATTCATGATATCGTGGACCGGGTCGGTGGTGGGGATGCGTATACTGCCGGCATTCTTCATGGCCTGCTGTCGGGTTTCGAGATGCAGAAGACGGTAGACTTTGCGTCTCTGGCATCTGTTATGAAACACACGGTTCATGGCGATCACAACCAATTTTCAGCACAAGAAATCGAAGACCTGTTGCAAAACGGCGTCAAAGAGATTAAGCGCTGAGTGACAGCTTAAAATCTCCGCTGCCCTGCTGGTTTAGGGGCAGCTTTTTTGATTTTGCAGACAAAAGAGCCTGGCGATGATCAGGAGGGTGTCTGAAAATGCAGGGGAATCCAGATTTTTGCGGACCTGCCGCAAGCAAGGCGGAAAGCACAGTTTATGTGGTTAAAGCTGTGCATTTACGGCGCCGATAGCGGTGAAAAGGACCCAAATAGCTGCCCGCTGGAGCTTTTAGACACGTCCTAAGCAACTGAGAGCGAGCGAAGGGTTCGAGTACAATCGTTTGCTTACTTTTTATAAGCGGTGTAAGATTGTTTTGTAATCTCCAGGAAAGAAGGAATCTCTCATGTATCAAGCAAGTAATGAAGAACATCCGATTGAAATCGTAAATATTGCGTCATTGGAAGGAAAAGTCAAAGAACGGATGGAAGCCGGCGCGTTCGGCTATATCCGAGGCGGTTCCGAAGACGAATGGACGATGCGGGAAAATACTGCATCCTTCAATCAAAAGAAGATCATGCCGCGAGTTTTGCGAGGTATCGATCATGCAGATTTGTCGACTAAGCTGTGGGATATCGCTTTGAAGACCCCAATCATCCAGGCCCCTTCCGCTGCACAAGGCTTAGCTCATGAAAAAGGTGAAGCCGATACCGCTGTCGGAGTGGCCGCAGCCGGCTCTATCTTCTCCATCAGTACTTATGCCAACACAACGATTGAAGCTGCTGCCGCAGCTGCTCCGGGAGCTCCGCAGTTTTTCCAATTGTATATGAGTAAAGATGACGGCTTCAATGAATTTATTTTGGAAAAAGCGGTCAAGGCCGGTGCCAAAGCCATTATTTTGACTGCGGACTCTACTCTTGGGGGCTATCGGGAAGAAGACATCGTCAATCACTTCCAATTTCCGCTGCCGATGCCGAATCTGGCTGTCTACAGTGAACAAAGTGCCAGCGGAGATGGTGAAGGAAAAGGGATTGCGGAAATCTATGCGGCCGCTAAACAAGGTCTGGTACCGGAAGATATCAAGAAAATCAAAGACCTGACGCAGCTGCCGGTAATCGTCAAAGGGATCCAATCTCCGGAAGACGCAGAAGTTGCGATTGCCGCCGGTGCAGACGGTATTTGGGTATCCAATCATGGTGGCCGACAACTGGACGGCGGTCCGGCTTCCTTTGATGTCCTGCCGATGATTGCCGGAGTTGTCAACAAACGGGTTCCAATCATCTTCGACTCCGGTGTCCGTCGCGGCGAACATGTCTTTAAAGCCTTGGCCAGCGGTGCAGATCTGGTGGCTGTCGGTCGTCCAATCATCTACGGATTGAACCTCGGAGGCGCAGAAGGGGTAACTTCTGTTTTGGAACATCTGAATAAAGAACTGTCAATCACTATGCAACTGGCAGGAACCAAAACCATTGAAGAAGTGAAGAACACGCAGTTGCTGGATTAACAATTGTTTGAGCAGTAATCTAATGATTTATCCGGAATCCGGAACTGCTGCGATTTGCAAAAGAATAAAAAAATCGGTGTATCCTGAAAAGTCTGTCGAGAGCGACTGTTTTTCAGGGTACACCTTTTTTTGCGGACCTGCCGGAATCAAGGAGTAAAATGCGACAAATATGGTGCAAAGCTGGGTATTCACGATGCAGATTGCGGTGAAAGGGACCAAAATGTCTGCCGCTGGAACTTTCAGATGTATCTTGTTTTCTTTGAGAAAACAAGCAGTGGTATGGCTTATTCTGATAGGAAGATTATGAGATGGTAAATTTTATTCCACAGTAATATTACGCTGGGAAAGTTATCAGGTGGGACTTTGCTGATCTGAAAATGAGCGTAGATTAGAATTGAATCAGTTCAAAAAAGAGAAGATCCGGATCTTTTTAATTAACCGCCTTTTTTAATAAAATAACATTAATTTTCATCGGTGACCTTTGCTTCTCTGTTATTCTTAAATCAGCAATTGGTCTATTTCAGGATAAAGAAGGTGCTGTCATGCTCCGAAAACAACGCAAGTTTTGGTTAGGGTTCATCATGTTTATTGCCGGTTCGACAATACTGCTTTTGGTTTTTTTGTACATAGTTTTGAAACTGTTGGGAATCAGTTTTGTCGTTTAAGGTCCAAAGCAAAAAAAGCGGCAACTGCCCGACGTCGTTCTTTTAGAGCGCAAAGGGATATAGCTGCAATTTCTGTCAATGCAAGAAGCGGTGGCAGCAAAAAATAAAAGATCCGGAGACATCAGCGGGTGCTGGTTTCTCCGGATCTTCTATTTTCTGTCGGGGCATTACCGGCTGCTGCTTGGAAGCTTAGGGCGTGTCCAGCGGCTCAGTAGGCGATTAAGCGGAAGATGCCGACGAAAAAAGCTTTGGTCTTGCGGATGAATTCGTTTTTGTCTTCCAATGTATCATAGACTTCGCGAATCGTCCGCCGAGTCAACAGATAAAACAAATAAATGCAAATCACTGTAAAAAATGCCAAAAAAAATAAAACCTTCATATGATTCTTACTCCTCAACCTTACTTTTGGCAAAACTGCCGATACTTGCTGCCAAAGGACACCACATCCTCCAAGGCAGTTTAACAAAACATTCCTTAAAAGAAAAGTCAAAAGAATTGTGGCGGACCTGAATTAAGGCTGCTGTTTTGGCGGCTGCTGTGGAGGAGGGCTTTTCGGTAGCGGTGGTCGCCGCTGGTTTATCAAAATGGCGGGCTTTTTTCTTGTCGGGGGAAAACTTTTGTTCCCGTCGTTTTTTTTGTATAATGGTAAGGATGAAATGAGGGAGAAAAGCTATGGCACAGAAAAAAAGCCGACGCAAGAAAACGAAAAAAGAACTGGAGCAGCAAGAAAAGCTGACCGTGGTCCTGGTGGGACTGCTGTTTGTCCTTTTTGCCGGCTTCGGGTTATTCAAATTAGGATTTTTGGGGACCTTGATTGCCAACTGCCTGCGGGTCATCGGGGGCAACACCTATTCTGTGTTGTGTCTGGGTCTGGGAGCCTATGGAATCTGGCTGATGGTAAAAAATACCCAGGCTCGGTTCCAAAATCGCCGTCGGATCATGGGTATTCTGCTGATTTATTTGGGGGTTCTGCTGATTTTTGAAGCAGTCATGTTCGCCAAAGTTTTGACCAATGACCCGGCAATTCTCAAAACCACCTGGTCGCAGCTGCTGGTGGATATCCGTGCCGGAACGGTTTCTGAAAATGTCGGTGGCGGGATGCTGGGGGCATTGCTGTACAGCGGGACCTATTTTTTAGTTTCCCAGGTGGGCAGCTATCTGATTGCCGTACTGCTGATCGGCTTCGGCCTTTTTCTGGCCAGTATGCTCAGCGGCGGAGAAGCGGTGGAGCATCTACAGAAAACTGGTCAGAAGCTGGGAGAAATGACTGCCGGCGATCCTGAAAAGAAAGCGGCTCGTGCAGCCAAAAAAGAGGCGAAACAGGCAGAAAAAGCCGCCCGGATCGAGGCGGAAAAAGAGGTCGCCCGCCAGCAGATTGCAGCCAATGAACGCAATCAAGTTCGACCACTGACGGAGGGAGAAAAGCTGGCGCAAGCCCAAGAGGAAGCGGCCGCGCCGGTCATTGAGCCGCAGCAGACAGATCTGCCGGTAATCATCGATGATTTCACTCAGCAGGCCTATGCCGCCAATAAACCCGATAAAAAATCCTCGGCGGGAGCTGAAAAAAATAAAGCTGCCGCCGAGGATCAGTCAGGGGCAGAAGACGACGGGGAGGACCTGGAATTTGAGATCGCCGAAGAAATCGAAGACCGGGATTATCAATTGCCGACAGCCGACCTTTTGGACAAGCTTCCGCCAGCGGATCAGTCGGGGGAATACAAAAAGATCGAACACAATATCGGTGTTTTGGAAAATACCTTCAAAAGTTTCGGTGTCGATGCCAAAGTGGTCAAAGCCAGTTTGGGTCCAGCGGTCACTAAGTATGAAGTGCAGCCGGCTGTGGGCGTGAAGGTCTCCAAGATCGTCAACCTAACCGATGATATCGCTTTGGCACTGGCAGCAAAAGATGTACGGATGGAGGCACCGATCCCCGGAAAATCTTTGATTGGAATCGAAGTGCCCAACAATCAGGTTTCTACGGTCAGCTTTCGCGAAGTCATCGAAGCACAGCCGGATCATCCGGATAAACTGTTGGAGGTGCCGTTGGGAAGGGATATCTCCGGTCGCGTTCAGACTGCTGATCTGACTAAGATGCCTCATCTGCTGGTGGCGGGTTCGACCGGGAGTGGGAAATCAGTCGCCATCAACGGCATCATTACCAGCATTTTGATGCGAGCCAAACCTCATGAAGTCAAGCTGATGATGATCGATCCGAAGATGGTGGAACTGAATGTTTACAATGGCATCCCCCATCTGTTGACTCCGGTGGTGACCAATCCCCGCAAAGCAGCTCAAGCTCTGCAAAAAGTCGTCAAAGAGATGGAAGAACGCTACGAGAAATTTGCGGCTACCGGTGTACGGAATATCACCGGTTACAATGAGCTGGTGAATCAGAAAAATCTGGAGACCGGCGAGATCCATCCGACACTGCCCTTTATTGTAGTAATCGTCGATGAGTTGGCGGATCTGATGATGGTGGCTTCAAACGAAGTGGAAGACGCCATCATCCGCTTGGCGCAAATGGCTCGGGCTGCCGGGATTCACATGATTCTGGCGACACAGCGGCCGAGTGTCGACGTAATTACCGGGATCATCAAAGCCAACGTGCCGTCACGGATCGCCTTTGCAGTCTCCAGCGGCGTGGATTCCCGGACCATTATCGACTCCAATGGGGCGGAGAAGCTGCTGGGTCGTGGCGATATGCTGTTTCTGCCGATGGGTGAAAACAAGCCGATCCGGGTGCAGGGGGCCTTTATTTCCGATCACGAGGTGGAGCGGGTGGTGGCCTTTGTTACGGATCAGCAGGAAGCCCATTATGAAGAGAAGATGATGGTGACCGATGAGGAAGCTGCCGGTTCTTCCGGCGGCAGCGGCGAACCGGAAGATGAACTCTTCGATCAGGCGAAGGAATTGGTGGTAGATATGCAGACTGCCAGTGTTTCACTGTTGCAGCGGCGCTTTCGTATCGGTTACAACCGGGCAGCCCGTCTGGTGGATGAGCTGGAAGCCCACGGGGTAGTAGGACCTTCAGAAGGCAGCAAGCCCCGCAAAGTTTTGATCGAGCCACTTGTAGAAGAAGGCGACCAGCTGCCGGAAGATTGACTTGGAAAAGTCTGAATCCACACTGAATTATGCTGTTAAGAAACGATACGAAGACGGATAATCCGGGCTTTGTATCGTTTTTTCTTTGAGCAGCGGGGGCAGTTACCGACAAGCATCAGAGGCAATGAATAGAAAGAAGGCTGTTTTCAAACAAGTCGAATTGAAACTTTCTTAATTTTTTCAACGGTCGCAAAAATCTGTGAAGGCTGTTGTCATCGTATTCTCACACAAATATTCTTCAAGCTTTCAAGGAAATAACAAAAATGTTAGACGTGTCTTGCGGTTATCGATGTTCTTTTTTCGGCCTTTTGTCTAAACTGGTGGATGTAGAGTAAAAAATAATTTGCGTCGTTTGGCGTCGGCAGCTGACTGTCTGACAGAAAGATCCTGATGACGGAAAAGGAGAGAATACAGTGCTGCAAGTAGAAAAATTAACAAAAGTATACGGAGATACCGTCCGTTACGAAGCGTTGAAGGGAATCGATCTGACGGTGGAGGACGGGGAATTCATCGGAATCATGGGGCCTTCCGGAAGCGGCAAGTCGACGTTTTTGAATCTGTTGGCGACGATCGATGAACCTACCAGTGGGAAGATCCTGCTGAACGGCCAAAATCCTCACGAATTGAAGCCGGACGAGATCGCTGCTTTTCGGCGTCATGAGCTGGGGTTCGTTTTTCAGAGCTTCAATCTGCTGCCGACTTTGACGGTGGAAGAAAATATTGTACTGCCTTTGACTTTGGACGGTGAGAAAGTCGCGGTCATGAAACGGGCGGTCCGGTTGGTGTCTGAACGTTTGGGGATCAGTGAGCTTTTGCCTAAACGGATTGCTGAAATCTCCGGCGGGCAGGCACAGCGGGTGGCGGTAGCCCGTGCGATGATCCATAATCCTCAGCTGGTACTGGCAGATGAACCGACTGGGAACTTGGATACCAAGTCTTCAAAGGATGTCATGGGGTTATTGGCCCAGCTGAATCAAGAAGAACAGGCGACAGTCTTGATGGTGACGCATGATCCCTTGGCAGCCAGCTATTGTAAACGGATCGTCTTCATCAAAGACGGTGAACTGGTCAAAGAGATCCGGCGGGACAATGGACAGCAGGCCTTTTACGGTGTGATCATGGAAGAACTGGCCCGGATCGAGGGGGTCGACGATGAATTTTAATCAATTTGTAGTGCGCAATACAATGCGCAACAAGCATCTTTATCTGGCCTATTTTTTGAGTACGATGTTTTCTGTGATGATCTTTTTCACCTTCAGTGTCTTCGCTTTTCATCCGATTCTGGCAGATGGTCTGAATCGTCAGGCGCAGACGGGGATGATGGTAGCGGCAGTAATTATCTACGGCTTTGCTTTTTTCTTTGTTATGTATTCCATGGGCGTCTTTTTACAGTCCCGTAAAAAAGAATTCGGGCTGTTGATGATCCAGGGGATGAGTCCGCTGCAGCTGCGCAAGATGGTCTTTATCGAAAACCTGGTGATCGGTCTGTTTGCGACCATCGGCGGTATTTTGATCGGACTGGGCTTTTCGCAAATCATCCTGCTGCTCTCCAAGCAGATGATCGGGATTGAGTTTGCCTTCTATTTTCCGGTCAAAGCGATCGGTATGACGGCGGCGGCCTTTATCGTCTTGTTTTTGCTGATCTCCTTTTTCATCCAGTTCAGTCTGCCAAAGCTCAGTGTTCAAACCCTGTTGAAGGCTGGTGAGCTGGGCAAGGGATCCTTCAAAGCTTCTTTGTGGCGCAGTCTGGCTGCAATAATCCTGATCGGAGCCGGCTATGGTGCAGCTTTATGGGCTCGGGGAACGACGGTCTTCATGGTCTTCATTCCGGTCGTTTTCGTGGTGATCCTGGGAACGAAATTTCTCTTCGATCAGCTCAGCGTTTTCATCATTGAACGACTCAGGAAAAGTGAGCACGTGTTTTGGAAAAAGACGAATATGGTGGTCTTCTCCGACTTGGCTTTTCGTATGAAAGACAATGCCCGCTCTTTCTTTTTAGTGGCGGTCATTTCAACGGTAGCCTTTGCTGCTATCGGGACTTTGTACGGTTTCCAGGATATGCTGGTGGGCACGTTGGATCGGACTCCTTATGAATTTTCCCTGGCTGACGGCAATGCCGAACAAATCAAAGCTGTCGACGATCGTCTGACAAAAGAGAACATTGGCTATGAAAAGACCGACTATCGCTATGTCACTACTGCCGACGCTTCTTTCATCACGGAAGCCGATTTCAACAAGCTGGCTAAAGCGACCGGTGATCAGACCGTTGCGGTTGGGAAGCTGCAGGCGGTCCAAGTACAACCGGATGTTGGTGGGACAGCAGACAGCAGCAAGCAGTCGGCGGTAACCATCGATAACACGGATTATGAAGTCACCGGTACGGTAGCCAGTCATACATTGGCTGTGGGGATGCCGCTGTTCGTGATCCCGAACGACACGAAGATTCCTGATGCCAGCCAATATGAGACCGTTATTTGGTTGACGGCGGATGCTTCTGAAGAAAAACTGATTGCTGTTGGTGATGCACTGGCCAAAAACGACCGGGGACTGATTGCCAAATCAGCAACTCGTCATGAAATCATCGGGATGTACTCGCCGATTCTTTTTGTCGGAATCTTTATCGGGATTGTCTTCTTTGTTTCAGCCGGCTCGTTTCTGTATTTCCGTTTATACAGCGATATGGATCAGGATATCGAAAAATTCCGGATGATCCACAAACTGGGACTGGCGAAAAAAGAGCTGCGCAAGATGATTTACCAGCAGATCGGAATCTTGTTCTTCACGCCAATCATCGTGTCCTTGTGTCACGGTGCGGTGGCGCTGACGGCGATGTATCATATGTTCAATATGAAAATGCAGTTGGCCGGCTGGGAAGTATTGGGTATCTTTTTAGTGATCCAGATCATTTACTATCTGGTAGCCCGCAGCTTCTATTTCCGGAAAGTCTATCGTACATTGGCAAACAGCTGATGAAGTGGGAAAATGCAAGAGATTTTCTGAATACTGTCGTGTAGGTGTTGTGGTCTACTTTAGCAGGAATTCCCGCTTCGTTCTGAAAAAACAGCAGCCTGATGCATTCTAAAATATGGCTTAAAAACCTCTGTCTTGCGGCTGACCAAGCCAAGACAGAGGTTTTTTGCGAGCTTAAAGGTTAAAAAAAGAGGCAGAATTCGACAAAAATGGGCACTGCCTGTCCGAATTTGCCCACGGAGGCCGCTGTTTGGCGGTCTTTGTGAGAGTTGTCGAATTTTTTAAGATCCCGCAGACGTGATTGCGCAAAGAAGGGATTTCCGTTATAGTAGGAACGATGTTTTTACTTGGGCAAAGCTGAGCGAGACAGCCTTGCCGATCATATGAAACGAGGGAACGAATTGAATCCATCTATTTACGGAATGACCAAACCTCAGCTGGAGGAGTGGTTCATTGATCACCAGGAAAAGAAATTCCGGGCAGCCCAGGTCTGGGAATGGCTCTATGAAAAACGGGTCCAGAGCTTTAGTGAAATGACCAATCTTTCCAAAGGGCTGATCGAAAAGCTGGCAGAAAGCTTTGTCATCAATCCGCTGAAGCAATTGGTAGTGCAAGAAGCGAAAGACGGCACGGTGAAGTACTTGTTCGAGCTGCCGGACAAAATGATGATTGAAACGGTTTTGATGCGTCAAGAATACGGCATGTCCGTGTGTGTCACGACTCAGGTGGGCTGTAATATCGGCTGTACTTTCTGTGCCAGTGGTCTGTTGCGCAAGCAGCGGGATCTGACGGCCGGAGAGATCACGGCCCAAATCATGTTGGTGCAGCGCTATTTTGACGAGCGGGATCAGGATGAACGGGTTTCCCATGTAGTGGTCATGGGAATCGGTGAGCCTTTTGACAATTACGACAATGTGATGCAGTTCATCACCATCATCAACGATGCCAAAGGATTGGCCATCGGTGCCCGCCACATCACGGTCTCTACCAGTGGCTTAGCCCGCAAGATTCGACAGTTTGCTGATAACGGTCTGCAGGTGAATCTGGCAATCTCGCTGCATGCGCCAAACAATGAAGTCCGTTCTTCCATGATGCGCATCAACAAGAGCTATCCAATCGAAACATTGATGGAAGCGGTCGATTTCTATCTGTCGAAAAACAACCGCCGTATCACCTTCGAATACATTATGCTGCACGATGTCAATGACCGGGCCGAGCATGCCCAACAGCTGGCAGATCTGCTGCAGGACAAAAAGAAACTGGCCTATGTGAATCTGATTCCTTATAATCCTGTCAATGAACATGATCAGTATTCCCGCAGCGATAAAGCGGATGTCCTGAAATTTTATGATATCCTGAAAAAGCGCGGCATCAACTGCGTCATTCGCAAAGAACACGGCACCGATATCGATGCGGCTTGTGGTCAACTTCGCAGCAAGCAGATGAAAAAACAAAAACGAGCAGTCGTTTAATGCTCCTTCAAGCAGTGCGCATCCGATTTTTTCGGGTGCGTTTTTTAGAGTTTTAAAACAAAGAAAAGCCGCGAGGGGATCGCGGCTTACTTAAATGGTTTGTTATAATTAGTGGACAGTGATTCCTAGAAACAAAAATTCCGAGATTTTTTCTATACCCTAGGCGATCCCTGGAGTCCCTTCCAGTTCATATGCAAACGCCAAGCGACTGCTTCAGGCGTTTTTACTGAGTGCTTCGACGCGGACGGTTTTACCGTACCAACGGGCTTTGTATTTCAACTTTTGCAGAAACTTCTGCCAGTCGGACCAGTTGAAAGCGTCCGCACTACCCTTTGACTCAAAGGTGATGGTGATCTCATCAAAGTCCTTCACCAATGTCAGAGAAAGCTCGTCCATGTAGGCTTTTTGACGGGCCCGTTTGTGGCGGTAGAGGTCCATGACCCGGTTTTTTTGCTTCTGGTAATTCTTGGCTTCCTTTAGTTTCACCAGACGACGGCGGGCACTGATTGCCCGAATTTCAAGACGTCGTTCTTCTTTTACCAGTTTTTCCGCCAGCTCTTTTTGACAAAATCCCAAGCCCGTGACAGCCGTGTCTGCTGTCAGCAGGTGCTGCGGGCAAAAACGAATCGTGACTTTCCGACTGGTCTTCGGTAAATGATTCACCTGTTCTTCACAAAGCAGTGAAACGTAAAATTCTTCCAGATTTTTTGCGGAAACTGTTGCAGATTTGATTTCGCCCTTGATTTCCCGATGCAAGAGCAGCGGAATCAGTGTTTTGACCTTGGGCAACTTCAAGTGTCCTGCTTCGATGCGGATCGTCCCTTGTTGATTGTTTGTGGTATAAGACTGCCACATTGCTTTTTTGGTTTTCAATTTGGGATGACTGCAGCGACCGGCATAGTAGTTGCGAAAGGCCCGATCCAGATTCCGTTGGGCGTTGGCCAAAGCCAGGCTGTCGGTTTTTTTCAAGAAAAGCTGTTGCCGTTTCAGTTTGGCAGGTGTCAGAGGTTCACCGGGGTCTTCCCGGAGATTACGGTGCTCCCGATCCTTCAAGAGGGCATTATATGTGAAACGCACGCAGCCGAAAGTTTCGATAAAAAACTGCCGCTGTTCGCTGGTGGGGTAGATTCGAAATTTGTAAGCTTTTAAGACGTTCACCTGCTTCACTCCCTTGTTGAATGATGGTAAGACCGCATCTGCGATCGAATAAAAAATTATCCGGTGAATTTTCTGAATATTAAATACTTTCAGAGTTGTATCAAATATTAATGAATGTTTATGAAAAAAGCAAGCGATTTTCGTATATTCTTGATAAAAAAACACTTGTGAAGAGGGCGGATTTTTCGCTTGAGGGGAGAAAATAACGGGGAATACCGACTTTGGCGGGCCAATAAAAATATTCAATTTTAAATAAATAATCTGTTGTTTTTTGATTTTTTCTTATGGTCAGAAGTGAACCAATTAATGACAAGGCTTCCAAAAAAGAAGAAAGAACCGGCCTCTTGAGAGAATCCAAGAGACCGGTCCAATATTTGTCAGCTGATTGGGAGGTCCGAAAACGGCAAGGCAGATTTTTGGGCCTTTTTCATTGTGATCTGTATCCGTAAAGTGCAGTTACTGCCCACATAAGCGGGCAGTTGATCTTTGCTCCAAGGAAACGGACAGCGGAAATCTAAATTTGCCGGGGGTTTCAGAGGCACTCTGGTTAAAGCTGTTTTTTATTCAAATCACGGGGTGGAACAGCAATCCGCTTGGCCATCAGAATATCGGGTTTGTTCCAACCGTTGGCATCGGGGATCACGCCGACGATTTTGTATCCTTGTTTTTCGTAAAATTCATAAGGATGGCGGTCAAGGTTTTCGATTTCCCGGATAGCTGTTAAAGGATCTGCAAACAGGTCCAAGCGACTGAGGCTGGTCTGGGATTTCTCATCATCCGTCCCAAGGTAGACGGTAATGCCGCCGCGATTTTCGATCTCATCTTCAATAAAAGTCATCAGGCGGGCGCCGATTCGCTGTGTGCGATGGCTGTCCCGGACTACCAGTGGATGGATCTCCCAGCCGGTATCACCATATTGGGGAATCGCCCCTACAAAGCCCACCAGTTCATCATTGTCGATAGCAGCGATCGCCAAGCGGTCCGGAGCCATCAGCTGGTCGACTTCGGCAGTTGCGCTGTCAGCGTAGGCTTGGGGCCACGTGAGCACCAGCATATCGGCCAACTGTACCTTCAATGAAGGATCTTCCCGATCAAATTCCGTTACGATCATTTCATCACCTGCTTTTTCATTTAGTGCTATTTTACCAGTCTTACCAAAAAGCCGGTAGCGTTTCGCTTTTACAGTGCCCATGAATCGTTTTTGAAAAAAAGAACACATGCCGATAATAACGACACGTGTTCCTCGATAGATTCAGTTTATCTGCGACCAGTCAGAACTTCTTCTTTCAGACGGTAGATCTTTGAAGGGCGGCCAATCCCCAGCGGCCGTTCGCCGATTTCATCGAAATATTGCAGCATGGCTTTTTTGTAGTTGGAATGATCGATTGAGCGAAAGTCCACGCCCCAGAATTTGGCAAAGACTTTGCGGGCCTCGGTGATGGTGAAGGTATCCCCTAATACCTGCAATACCAGCGGCTCGTGCTCCATTTTATTGGCGACCCGCTTGAAGGCTTTCAAAATGATCTGGCTGTGGTCAAAGGCCAGCGTGTCGTGTCCAGTGGAAACGCCGGTGTTCAGATCTAGGATGATCTCGACGCCGCCGGAACTCAAACACAGCTGATTGGCACGGCGCTCCATATTGAACCAGCGGACTTCGTTGGCATCGTCGCCGGCGATCAGCGGTTCTTCACCAATAAAGGCCAGGTAGCTGACAGTCACGACCCAGCCGCGGGGATCCCGATCGGGCGTACTGAAAGTATGCAGCTGCTCGATATTGTGTTGGCTGATGGTCACGCCGGTTTCTTCTTTAGTCTCCCGAATCACACTGTCGTCTGTCGATTCACCCTGTTCTACAAAGCCCCCCGGCAATGCCCAGGAGTTCCGGTAAGGATGGCTTTTGCGGCGGATCAGCAGGGTTTTCAGCTGGTCTTCTTCTTTGTTGTAACACATGAGGACCATATCTACGGTCAAAGAAGGCTTGATGTATTCCGGGTGATCCTGTCGGTGATACCAATCCAAAAATTCCGCTTCAGTGGCGGCTTGTTCATAATATTGCTTTTCGGCTGCTTTATCGGTAAATTCTTTCATGAGAGACCCCCACATTTCTCAGATAACAAATGATGTACGGCAGGCAGACTGAGCCGCTGCAGCGGGTTTTCGGGTTTGCCTGCATTTCCCGTCTATTGTATCATGTTTTGCAGTACGTGTTAGGAGAAAATCCGTCAACGAAAAATAAACGGAATGATCAAATTGAACAAAAAGAGGATCAGATAAAACGGTACGATCTTTTTGGCACGGTCTTTGACGGCGAGAAAGCCGCCGAACGCCGTACCTGTCAAAAAGAGCGCCCGGGTCAACTGAACCGCAGTCAAAAAGCCCCGCAGCTGACCATGGGTGTTGAAATAGGCAGTCAGCGTCGGATAAAAGGTGCAAAAAACCATATGGACAAAGGTCAATACGGTGATGATTGTAATCAAGTAGCGGTGTTTTTTTTCCATAAGCGGCTGCCGAGGAACGGGCAGCAGTCAGCACTTCCTTTTGTCAGAGAATAGCCGATTTGAAACAGTTTCGGCCTCGAATTTTCATTATAGCATTTAATGCCTGCCAGGGCGATGCCCAAACGATTCGGCGAACAAAAAAGCAGTTAAACATCGACTGAATTGTGGTATACTAGCAAAGAATGAGCACCAGCCGCAACGGGATTTTTGCGAACAAGTGCTGCGCCTTGCAGCGGCCGTTCCGCAGTAAAATGACAAGCACATCCCGCCTCATAAAGATCTGCCTGCCAGCTGGGCCGGCAACGGGTTTCAGTGGCTGTGTGACGCAAGGATCCGAACTATCGAACGATTATCAAGGAGGAATCAACGTGACTGAAAAGAAAACTTTTTATATCACGACACCAATCTATTATCCAAGCGGGAAACTGCATATCGGTAATTCTTATACGACGATTGCCTGTGACGCCGTGGCCCGCTACAAACGACTGATGGGCTTTGACGTCTTTTATTTGACCGGTGTCGATGAGCACGGCCAAAAAATCGAGAAAAAAGCCGAAGAATTGGGCGTAGCTCCGAAAGAATACGTCGATCGGATGGCGGCAGATGTCCAGAAATTGTGGAAATCGCTGGATATCAGCTATGACAAATTTATCCGGACGACAGATGATTACCATCATGATGCTGTCCAAAAGATCTTCCAACAGCTCTTAGATCAAGGGGACATCTATCTGGGAGAATATGAAGGCTGGTACTCGGTCTCCGATGAAGAGTACTTCACCGAGACACAACTGGCGGAAGTTTACCGTGATGAAACCGGCAAAGTCATCGGCGGCAAAGCCCCCAGCGGCCATGAAGTCGAATTAGTTAAAGAAGAATCCTACTTCTTCAAGATGAGCAAATATGCTGATCGGCTCTTGGAATACTACGAAACCCATCCGGAATTTATTCAACCGGAATCCCGCAAAAACGAAATGATCAACAACTTCATCAAACCGGGACTGGAGGACTTAGCAGTTTCCCGGACGACTTTCAAGTGGGGAATCCCGGTCAAATCCGATCCGAGACACGTGGTTTATGTATGGATCGATGCATTGGCCAACTATATCACAGCGTTGGGCTATGGTTCGGATGATGACAGTCTGTTCCAAAAATTCTGGCCGGCAGATATCCACATGGTAGGTAAAGAGATCGTACGCTTCCACACGATCTACTGGCCAATCATGTTGATGGCATTGGATTTGCCGTTACCGAAGAAAGTTTTCGCTCATGGCTGGCTGCTGATGAAAGACGGCAAGATGAGTAAATCCAAGGGCAATGTGGTTTATCCGGAAATGTTGGTGGAACGCTACGGTCTGGACGCCCTGCGCTACTACTTGCTGCGTTCTGTACCATTTGGCTCAGACGGTGTCTTTACGCCGGAAGATTTTGTTGCCCGCGTGAACTACGATCTGGCCAATGATCTCGGGAATCTGTTGAACCGGACGATTGCCATGATTAACAAGTATTGTGACGGCCTGGTACCGGATTACAAATCCAAAGTGACAGCCTTTGACAGCGAGCTGTCAACCACAGCGGCTAATGTTGTCGGCCGCTATCATCAGGCAATGGAAAAAATGGAATTTTCTACTGCGTTGAGTGAAGTTTGGGCCCTGGTTTCCCGAGCAAATAAATACATCGATGAGACCGAGCCATGGGTTTTGGCGAAAGACGAAAACCGGGTGGACGAACTGAATTCGGTGATGGTCCATTTGGCGGAATCACTGCGGATTGTAGCGATTTTGCTGCAGCCGATCATGACGGAAACACCGAAGAAGATCTTCAAACAGTTGGGCTTGGATCCGGAAACGATGAACCTGGAAGGGTTGCATTTCGGTGAATTTCCTACCGGTACCAAAGTGATCGCAAAAGGGACACCAATCTTCCCGCGTTTGGAAATGGAAACCGAGATCGCTTATATTCAGAAAAAAATGGCAGAAGGCGCCGGCATCTCTTCAGAGTCTGTCAAATGGGATCCGGAGGCCACCGACTTGACTTCTGAAAAGGGCGAGATCAAGTTTGATGATTTCGAAAAGCTGGACTTGCGGGTAGCCGAAGTTATCGACTGCAAGAAAGTCAAAGGCGCCGACAAGCTGCTGCAATTGCGGCTGTCCGCCGGTGACAACCAAGACCGTCAGATCCTTTCCGGTATTGCCGAATATTATCCCGACCCCGCTTCTCTGATCGGTAAGAAGGTGGTCATCGTTGCCAACTTGAAACCGCGGAAGATCCGCGGGCTGGTCAGCCAAGGCATGGTCCTTTCTGCTGAAGACGAAAAAGGCAATCTGAAAGTCGTTGAAGCACCAAAAGGTATGCCAAACGGTGCCGGAATTGCTTAATCTCTTTCAATCCAGAAGCACTTTGTGAACAGTCCGCTGTTCGCAAAGTGCTTTTTTATAAGTTCAACTTGGCGAACTCTGCCTTAGTTGAACTGTACCAGCTGACCAAAGGGAGGGTGGTTACCGCCATGTCTCAACTTGGCGAATTCTGCCTTAGTTGAACTGTACCAGCAGACCAAAGGGAGGGTGGTTACCGCCGCAGCTCAACTTGGCGTTTCCTGCCTAAGTTGAGCTATACCAGCAGACCGAAAGAAGGGGGAGCAAATTTTTCAGGTTCTTTGGTAAATGAGCGGTTCCGTAGAATTCTATGCTGCTAGGGGAACAGCGAGAGCTCGTTTGTTTTGAAGGAAGGCCAAAAAAGCTCTGCCGGACCGAACAAACGGTGACAGAGCTTTTTTGCTTTGATCAGAGAGATTCCTGTTTTTTAAAAAAGGATGCTTACAGCTGTTCAGCCTGCATCTGGTACATCTGCCGGTAAATGCCCGACTGCTGCAAAAGGGAGCGGTGGTCACCGCGTTCCACGATACGTCCTTGATCCAACACCAGAATCTGATCAGCTTCTTTGATAGTGGAGAGTCGGTGGGCGATCATAAAGGTGGTACGGCCTTTTTGCAGTACCTGCATTGCTTTTTGGATGATCGCTTCTGTTTCGGTATCCACGTGACTGGTGGCTTCGTCCAGGATCAGAATTTTAGGATCGAAAACCAGTGCTCGGGCAAAGCTGATCAACTGCCGCTCACCACTGGAAAATTCGTTGCCTTTTTCCACGACGGGATGGTGGATTCCCTTGGTGTAACGGCCAATCAGATAGTCAGCGCCGACTTTTTCCAGTGCGTCTGTCACCATTTCGTCGGTGACAGAAGGGTCTCCCATGCTGATATTACTGGCGATCGTACCGGTAAACAGATAAGGATCCTGCAAAACGATGGCCATGTGGCGTCTGACGCTGTGACGATTGCAGGCTTCGATCACCTGGTCATCGATGACGATCCGGCCGGATTGGGGATCGTAAAAGCGGAACAGGAGATTCAGAATACTGGACTTTCCAGAGCCCGTGTGGCCCACCAAAGCGACTGTCTCACCGGCAGAGGCTGCAAAATCGATTTCGTGAAGAACCGGTGTTTCCGGCAGATAACCAAAGGATACCTGTTCGAAGCGGACGGCCCCGGCAGTAATCACCAACTCGTCCCCCGTCTGATTTTCTATCGGCTCATCAGCAAACTGAAAGATTCGGGTACCGGCTGCCAGCGACTGCTGAATATTGGCGAAAATCTGAATCATGCCGTCAATAGGATCGAAAAGGCGGTTGATATAATCGATGAAGACATACAAAAGTCCCGCTGAGAGCGCCATCCGTCCATCCAAGAACAAGGAGGAAAGGGTGTAGATGACTGCCAGAATGGTACCGTTACGCAAAACATTGGCGAAGCCCCAAGCAACAGCAGAGTCCAGGCGCAGGTATTTTTTACCGGCATCATGCCATTTGCCGACGGTTTCCTTGAATTCGGTCAGCAGCTGTTTTTCCCGCTGGAAAGCTTGGATCACCGGCATTCCCTGGACAAACTCGTTCAGCTGTCCGCTGATCTGGGAGGTATATTCCCGAATATCCAGGTTGTAGCGGGTGGCATACTTGGTGTAAAATCGCTGCCAAACCAGAAGGATCGGTACCAGCACCAATAACAGCAGTCCCAGCCAATGATTGAGGAGGGTGATGGCAATGAAAACACCGATGATGGAGATCAGATTACTGAGCATGTTGCTCAAAACATTGACGTAAAAATTGGAGCGGAGGACTTCGGTATCATTGGTGATACGAGCGACGATTTTCCCGGCCGGAATGCTGTCAAAATAGGATACCGGTAGTCGGTGCATATGGTCGAACAACTCGTCGCGCATTTGTTTGACGATCATGTTGGCCATTTTTCGCAGACGCAGGATACTGATGTAACGAAATAAGGAACCAATCAGATTGATCAGCAGATACGCCGACAAAAGCATCAAAAGAAGTTCCATATTCAGCTGACCGCTCTTAAAGGCCGGCGTCATGACATCATCAATTGAGCGTTTGGCCAAAAGCGGTGAACAAAGTTCCAGTGCGGCGGCTGCAATTAACAGGCCGGTTCCGACGATGAAGGTTTTTTTATGGTATTTCAGGTAGCTGAAAAGACGCAGAATCGTCTTAAACATGGTCGCCACCTCCTTTGATTTGTTGGTGATGATACTGCTCCTGGTACCAGCCGGGCTGTGCAATCAGCTCAGCATGCTGTCCTCGTTGACTGATCTGTCCGTCCTCCAAGACAATGATCTTATTGGCTTGGGTGATGGCAGAAAGCCGGTGGGTGATAATCACCAATGTCGGTGATTTTTCCAGGTTGCGCAGGTTCTCGATGATGGCCTGTTCGGTCTTGGCATCGACGGCGGACAAGGCATCGTCCAAAAGCAGGAATTCGCTGTTGCGTAAAAAAGCTCTGGCCAGTGACAGGCGCTGCTTCTGACCGCCGGAAAGAGAGACACCTTTTTCTCCTACCATCGTTTCCAGGCCGTCTTTCATAGCCCGGACTTCAGCGGCAAAGCAGGCCGTTTCAAGTGCCTGCCACAGCTGGTCATCAGTGGCCGCGGCATCGCCGAACAACAGGTTTTCCCGAATCGTACGGGAAAACAGGGTGTGCTCCTGCGGGACTTCGGCAAATTTCTGCCGCAGATCAACGGTCCGATAATCTGTCAAAGGACTGTCGTTGACAAATGGAATCTGGTCGGAATAAGGATAGTGATGGCCAAATTGCCGCAAAAGTGTCGTTTTGCCGCTGCCGGTCTTGCCTACAATCCCGACGACATCGCCTTGTTTGATGGTCAAATCCACTGCCGCAAGAACCGGACGCGAGGTTTCCGGGTAGCGAAAGCTGAAGTGGCGGAAACTGAAATCGGTGACTGGACCGAGGGGATGGCTGCCATCTTTTTCCAAACCATCGCCGGCACGCAGCACTTCGCTAATTCGGCGCCATGACGCGGCACCCTGCTGCATCACATTTACCAGATCGCCGGCTGAGATCATCGGCCAGACGACCATCCCCAGATAGACTTGGAAGGAGACCATTGCACCGACTGTGATCTCTTGCCTTGCTACCAGAAAGGCACCGACACCGAAGCTCATCACAAAACTAATCGCCAGCAAGATCGTAATCAAGGGTCCAAAGCGGGAATCAATCTCGGAGACTTCATTGTTTTTTGCCAATGTTTCACCGGTTTTGTCATTGAATTGGCGAGTAGTAGCCTGCTCCAATCCAAAGGCCCGCACCACGCGAATCCCGTCGATAATTTCCAAGACCTCGCTGTTCATCTCGGAGACCGCATTTTGTGCTTCAGTGAATTTTGCGTCCACCAGTGAACCCCATTTAAAGATGAAGTAAGCCAGAAACGGCATCGGGATTAAGGCAATCAAAGTCAGTTTCCAACTGACCGTCACTGCCATCATCCCGACAATGAATGCCAGATAGACACTGGTATTTAGAAAGACCATCAGACCGTAGCCAATCGTCATCCCCATTACCTGAACATCATCGTTGGCCCGGGTCATCAAATCCCCGGTGCGGAAGCGATGGTAAAATGGTGGGCTCATTTTCAAAAAATGCCCCATCATCTCACCTCGGAGCTTGCGCTGCATATCGTAGGAGCCGATAAACAAATAATAGTTCCAGACAAATTCGGTGAGATAGGCAACCACGATTGATCCGAGAAACAAGCCGGCATAAAACAGCAGTGTTCCCCGATTGAAGTCATTTTGCAAAATGGCATCGATAAACAGTCGAATAAGGTAGGTAGGTGCCACGTACATGGCACTGGCCACCAGCATAAAAGTCACGACGACTGTATAGCGGCCTTTGTGCTGTTTGAAATAAGACCAGAGATAAGCAAAAATATTTTTCATAATGATAAGTCCTCGATTCAATAAATTAACAGGAAAATACCTGTGGAAACAAAGTCGTAAAGTCGTATAGTGGAGCAAATCAAAGCATAAGGGATGAGCTTGAGAAGGTAGTTTTAACAAAGCTTGGGTAAACGCCCGGACACAAACAACAAGTTTTCAAGGCGCACTCCCTTGGAAACAGACAATCCGTGTAATCGCCATCCTCGCTCCGAAAAACCCGAAAAACACAAAAAGACTCTGCCCGACAAGCGGGCAGAGTCGAAAAAGGCATAGCAATGCCGATTCATTCAAGCGTCAGGATGTAAAAAGACCGTAAGCAGGCATAAGGAGAATACACCAAGGTCAAACTGCAGCGTTTGAAAAGACCCGTCCAATTTGTAAGGATAAGGAAGCTGATTCAATTAAAAGCAGGTACCGATTGTAACCGGTAATTTTGTTAATGACTGTTTGCATCGTTGCTTCCTCCCTTCCTGAAAGATTTGCCGTTTTTACGGCCGGGTCAACTAAGCAGGACCCCCGCGTTTTAGGGGGTCGATTTTGTCAGCGAATAGGTGCTGCGACACAATCACAGCCGATACGCGACAAAACGTTTTCATTTACGAAACCGAGTATACCGAATGTAGACGCAAAAAACAAGAATTATCTTGCCGATTTTAAAAAAAATGTTCGGAAACCGAATTTGGAGGCCGTTGGAAAAGCCGTAGTCAAAAAACACAAAGAATTGATGGACGAGTAGTAATCAGTAATCGTTGAATGCGATTATTTAACTTTTTTCTGGAAATATCCTTCGAAAATATTTGCTATAAATAACTCACTCCGATATAATGTCACTTGTACTTATATTGTTTTCATAGGGGAGTAACTGGCAGCATAAGCTGTGGCAACATCACCAGCCGAAAAGTGTCTTTTTCTGGTGTTGCCTTAATTAGTGAGACTTATGTATGTTGTCGCATACACAAGTCTATTTTTTTTTACATTCGGAGGCTCCGGATGTCTTGAAAATAGACGAAGGCAGGCGATGACGGGAACGTTTTGCGTTTCGAGCTGGTACACCGCGACAGTCGGAAGCCGAACGATTCAGTCTTGATTTCGACGACCTGGCGTTTCAGCAACATTTACTTTTGGAAATTTTTGAAAAGGCCGATTGCCCTAAGCCGCAAAAACGGTGGGGTTTCTCACTGCTCACGGTCTTAGCTCGGGTCCTCAGCAAAAAAATCCAAGCACACAACACAAGGAGGAAACAAAGTGTCAGAAGAAAGTACAAAGAAACAACAGCTGCAAAAGAACTTCTACGCCCAGACGGAAGAAGCGGTTCTGCAGGAATTGGGCAGCACAAAAGACGGCCTGACCAACGAAGAGGCCAAAAAGCGTTTAGCTGATTTCGGTCCCAACGAGCTGGAAGAAGGCAAGAAGAAATCCATGCTGGTGAAGTTTTTCGAACAGTTCAAGGACCTGATGATCCTGGTGCTGTTGGTAGCGGCCGTAATCTCAGCCGCAGTCAGTCATGAAGTCGTAGATGCCATGATTATCCTGGCAGTTGTAATCATCAATGCTGTGATGGGGGTCATTCAGGAAGCGAAAGCCGAAGAAGCTATCGAAGCGTTGCGGGATATGTCGACTCCGGATGCCAACGTACTGCGGGGCGGCCATGCACAAAAAGTCAAAAGTACCGAACTGGTTCCCGGGGACATAGTCCTCTTGGAAGCCGGAGATGTCGTACCGGCTGATATGCGACTGATTGAAGCCAGCTCTTTGAAGATCGAAGAAGCTGCTTTGACCGGTGAATCCGTACCTGTTGAAAAAGAATTAGGGGTATTGGAAGACGGCGAAATCGGCATCGGCGACCGTATCAATATGGCCTTCTCCAACTCCAATGTAACCTATGGTCGTGGTAAAGGGCTGGTTGTCAATACCGGGATGAATACCGAAGTCGGTAAGATTGCCGGCATGTTGGCAGAAGCTGATGAAACCGAAACACCGTTGAAGAACAACTTGAACCACTTGGGTAAATTCCTGACGGCGGCGATCATCGTGATTGCAGTTGTGATGTTCTTTGTGGGTACTGTCATCAATGACAAAGACTGGACCGAGATGCTGCTGACTTCCATCTCGCTGGCAGTTGCAGCGATTCCTGAAGGTCTGCCGGCAATCGTAACGATCATCTTGGCATTGGGTACTCAGGTTATGGCTAAACGAAACGCCGTGATCCGGAAATTGCCGGCAGTGGAAACACTGGGATCCACCGATATCATCTGTTCTGATAAAACCGGTACTTTGACGCTGAACCAGATGACTGTTGAAAAATTATATACCAATGATCGGCAGTACCCGTCTTCACAACATATTCCGGATGGCAATATGGCGCTGAAGATCATGAACTTTGCCAATGATACCCGTATCGGCCAAAATGGTGAATTGATCGGTGATCCGACTGAAACCGCATTGGTGGCTTTCGGTAATGATCAAGGCTTTAATGTGACCGAAAAAGTCAAAGCACAACCGCGGGTAGCGGAATTGCCATTTGACTCTGATCGTAAATTGATGTCTACTATCCATCAGGAAGCAGACGGCCGTTACTTGGTTGCTGTCAAAGGGGCTCCAGATGTCCTGCTGGGACGTTGTAACCAGATCCAGATCTTCGATGAAGTCAAAACATTGACCAATGAAGAAGAACAAAAGATCCTGACCAATAACAAAGATATGGCCAAACAGGCGCTGCGTGTATTGGGGATGGCCTTCAAATATGTCGATGCGATCCCGGAACAAATGGAATCGGAAATCGTGGAAAATGATCTGATCTTTGCCGGTCTGGTAGGGATGATTGATCCGGAACGTTCCGAAGCTGCCGATGCTGTAAAAGTGGCTAAAGCAGCCGGTATCCGTCCGATCATGATCACCGGTGACCACCGTGACACCGCTGAAGCAATCGCCGGACGCCTGGGAATCATCAAACCGGGTGACGATGCTGCAGTCCTTACCGGTGCAGAACTGAATCAAATGTCTGATGAAGAATTCGCTAAAAAAGTTGAACAATATTCCGTTTATGCGCGGGTATCTCCTGAACATAAAGTTCGTATCGTAAAAGCTTGGCAAAAAGAAGGCAAAGTCGTTGCCATGACCGGTGACGGTGTCAATGATGCCCCTGCTTTGAAACAAGCGGATATCGGTGTCGGTATGGGGATCACCGGTACAGAAGTTTCCAAAGGCGCTTCTGATATGGTCTTGGCGGATGACAACTTTGCTACGATTGTCGTGGCTGTTGAAGAAGGTCGGAAAGTTTTCTCCAATATCCAAAAAGCTGTTCAATACCTGCTGGCTGCCAACTTAGGTGAAGTATTGACCCTGTTCATTGCAACTATGCTGAACTGGGATACGCTGCTGCCGATCCATTTGCTGTGGATCAACTTGGTAACTGATACCTTCCCGGCAATCGCGTTGGGGATGGAGCCGGCTGAAAAAGATCTGATGAGCCACAAACCTCGCGGACGTAACTCCAACTTGTTTTCCGGCGGTGTCTTCAGTTCCATTGTCTACCAAGGGATCTTAGAGGCTGCTACCGTTTTGTGGGTTTACTGGTCTGCGATTCAATGGCCGGTCCACGCAGGCTACGAAGCGATCCACGCTGATGCGTTGACGATGGCCTTTGCAACATTGGGTCTGATGCAGCTATTCCACGCATTCAACGTAAAATCGGTCCATCAATCGCTTTTCAAAGTGGGACCTTTCAAAAACAAATCCTTCAACTGGGCAATCCTGTTGTCCTTCTTCCTGATGATGGTCATCATCATTGTTCCAGGCTTGAACGATATCTTCAAGGTAGCTCACCTGGACTTGTACCAATGGGCAATCGTAGTCGGTTCATCCTTCGCGATCATTCCAATCGTGGAAATTGTCAAATTCTTCCAACGTAAAATGGGTGCGGAATAACACCACACTCACTGCTAAAAGCAAAACGCTGACTCGGCTTTTAAACCGGGTCAGCGTTTTTTTTTTTTTTTTGACAGCAGAAATTCCGAAAAGCCGCTGAGTTGAGAGCGGCATTTACAATTTGATCAGGCGGTACAACTCACAAAAGCAAGACCGCAAAAGGCATGAGCAGCTGCAGGATATAGGATAAGATGTGCCGGACGGAAAAAGCAAAAGGCTTCGGAAAATATGCGCACAGAGACGAATCAATGACGTTCTTTATCTTGTTTTTCCTGTCGTTTGAGGGCCTTTAGTCTGCTATTGATCTGCCCGTTGGCGCCAAATTGATTGAAGGGGGTATCAACGTAGCGATCCCGCTCTGTAGAACGGGTCTGGCGAGACTCCAGGTAAAGCCGAAGCCGCTGGAAGAGCGTTGTTTTTTTCATTGGATCAGCTCCTTTGCTGTTACAGAACACGACTGACATCGGCTAGTCTTTTCTTTATTATACCAGATTCAATAGGCGCAGACGATTTTGATGAAGGAGCGGGACTTTCCATGAGTCAAAAAAAACGCTACAATGAAGTGAGATGTATCTGAAAACACCGGGAGAAGCCAGCTTTTTGCGGACTGTTTACCGCAATCAAGGGATAAAGCGCAGCTTAGGTAGTGCAAAGCTGCTCATTTACGACGCAGATTGCGGTGAAAAGGGCCAAAACAGCTGCCACTGGCGGTTTCAGACACGTCCTATCTTAATGAAAGTAGGGATCGACAAGTGAGACCAAATCTGGGCTACTATGTACAAACTATCAATGATATCGTTCAGGATACCGAGCAGATCGGTGAAACCATGAATCCTGATTATGAAGTGATCCGTCAGGCGATCGACGAAGAGAAGTTGTCGGAACTGACACCGGAAAAAATGGCCGGTACCATCGAGAGCTTCCAAGAAGGGACCGCGAAATACAAGGCAATGCTGGAAAAAATCGGCACCTTGCGTCCGCCGGCGAAAGTTATGGGGATTCATAAAAAGTTTGAACGCTCGTATCAAAAATACGTTGCCGGTTGTGAAGAAATGATCTTGAGTCTTCAGGGGGATGCTATTGATACAGAACTTTTCAATGCTTCTGAAAAAAAACAAGATGAAGCGACGGATGAAATCAGTTTTGCCATTCAACGTATGACCAAATTGTTGATGGGACGTTAAAACAAGAGTTATCTAATTTAAATATAACGTTATTTTTATGACGTTTAGGTTGTTGTCGGTTATATTATATACATAACCAACAACAACCTTTTTATTTTTCATTTTACTCCGTTCGAGAGTAATTACTCCTTTTTCCACCGGACCTAACCAACCCGGTGGTTTTTTGTGTTTTAAAATGACAAGAAACAGTGAAAAGACTGGGATTTTTACCGGAGAAGAATCTTTAGCCGGGTGAGGCAGCTGGATAAATATGGGTTTTAACCGACTTTTATAACGAGAAAGAGGCGGTTTGATTTTTGAGTTGTGTTTTCTTATTAATTCTAAATTTGTTATCTAAATTTTTCTTTATTAAATACCGTCACTGGTGGAAAAGTACCGGATAGTTTTTCAATTTAATAATTTAAAAAACGGATTTTAGAAAAAATAATAAGCTTTGACCCCTCGAGAAATTGGATTTCACGGTTGGTCAAAGCTTATTTGTTATCAATTGTACAAGCTTAGAAAATCAGTTTTCCACATTGCGGACATAGTCTTCGAAATACTGGATCAGATCGTTTTTCAAGGTTTGGTACTCTTCTTCGGTATACTCTTTTTCTGCCAGCTTGCCTTCAAAACGGGGAATCCCCAGGTCTTTTTTCAGGCGCTCGCGAACTTCTTGTGTGTCCATCTTCCGTCCTCCTTCTGATCAGATTTGATTGAATGACGCAGTCAGGATCTCGTATTCTGTCTGCATGCGCTTCAGACTGGCACGGAAGGTCTCGAAATCATCGTTGTCGTGAAACATGATTTGTTTCAATTCGAAGTAGAACTCATCGAAAGCGTTGACGAAATTGGAGACTTCTTTTGTCTGCAGCTCAGGATTCTGATCACAGCGGATGTAGGCTTTTTCAGCGATGGCGTAGCCTTCTGCAGTGGTCAGGATCGCCAGGTATTGGTTGTAGCGACGATTAGTGACCAGATCATAGCAGGATTGGCATTTGTTCAGCAGATTGGAAAAGTCTTTCAGCAGCAGTTCAGTGGGGGTTTTGGTAAACATATTTTTCCTCCTTGGGCTAAGTGCGTCCGATAGCGGTCAGTTCCGATTGTTGGCGATTTGTTAAAACGGTGCGGCTGGTTTATTTAGCGACGTAGACACAGACGGCTTCCGGTGCAAAAATGTCTTTTTGTAAAAGCGACAAGATCCCAGTCTCGGCATCACGGCTGTACAGTGTCAAATTGTCGCTGTTCTGGTTGGCACAGACCAAAAAGTTCTCTGTCTGATCCAGATTGAAGTCCCGCGGGAAGTCGCCCTCTGTTGAAATCAACTGCCGACGAGTCAACGAGGTACCGTCTTCGAAAGTTTCAAAGACCGCAATGGAGTTGTGGCCGCGGTTGGATGCGTACACAAAGCGGCCATCAGCAGAGATTCGGATTGCTGCGCCACCGTTGAATTCATTGAAGTCTTCCGGCAAAGTTGAGAGTTTTTGCAGCTGAGTGAAGGTGCCGTCAGTCGAGTCATAGGAAAGGACCGTGACGGTGTTGTCCAGTTCGCCGAAGAGGTAAGCAATCTGACCATTAGGATGGAAGACCAAATGACGCGGACCGGTCTGATCTTCTGCGATATAGACAGCAGCTTCTGAAAGTTTTCCTACTGCTGAAACGTCATAGGTATAGATTCGATCGGTACCCAGGTCGCAGACAGCCAGGCGTCCGTCAGGAGTCAGATCGGTATAGTGAACGTGAGGTTTATCCTGGTTTTCGTGGCTTCCACAAGGTTCATCGTGAAAGACAGCATCGGCGGCTTCCAGGCTGCCGTCTGCTTTAATGCGGTAGACATTGACTTCGCCTTTATGATAATTGGCGCCATAGACCAGTTGTCGTTTCTCATCAACGGCTACGTAACACAGGGGGGCCCCTTCTTCAGTGACAGCATTCAAAAAGTGCATATCGCTATCATAGGCCGAACAGCCACCCTTTTCTTCAACTGTGGTTACGGAGTATAGCCGCCCGGCAGCACTTTTCGTAAGGTAAGTCGGACTTTTTTCCGGTACGACCAGCTGCAGGTTTTCCAATGCGCCTTTGTCGGTGTCCAGTTCGATCTGATAGATTCCTTGGCTTTTGCGACGGGTATAGGTGCCCAAAAACAATGTTTGTTTCATGAATAGATCTCCTTTTATTGATGATGAGTTTTGCTTGGCTTGCAGGCGGTGCTCCGCTAAATCATGAGTGATGGGAAACTGTCGAGAAGTCCGCCGGAATGCTTGCGAAAGCGTTCTTTAATCTTCCATTATTGTAACATACTCTGCCCCGTTTGCCTGACATAAGTCACCTTGTGCTATACTGGATACAAGGTGATGTTCGGTTTTTTTACCCGCTGCAGAAGTGATCCGGCATGTCTTTTCTGCTGTGAAAAGCAGTGAAAAAGAGGAGCTGTCATATCCGACAAGGCTGCTTTTTTAGACGGCAGCTGGCAGACAGCAAAATCCGCGTGGGCAAAAAAGTGCTACCGACAGTTTCACGAGTAAAGATCCGCAAGGGCAGCGCTGCTGTTTGAGTGGAGATTTTTTGGTTCAGGATAAAGGAGTGGATACGATGATTGAAGGAAAAATCTTAGAGGTAGGCAGTCAGGCCTATGATCAGGAGGAGCCGCTGTTGATTTTGTTCGGTGGGGGAGTGACAGCAGGCTTGCGTCCCTACAGTGTTTTACAGGAGGTTCCGGAAAAAGAAAAAATTCGGCTGACTGTCGGCGGGCAGCTGACAATCGGTGAAAACGTGTATACGATTGAAAAATTCGGACGCTTGGCAGAGCAAAATCTCCATGATTTTGCTCATACGGCGCTGCTGTTTGCGCCTCCTGCGGCAGAAGACAATCTGTTGAATGCAGTCTATCTTTCGCCGGCACAGCTGCCCCGGATCAAAGCAGGCGCTGTGATCGGCTATCCGGGAGGTGACGACCATGGAATCTAAACGGAAAAAAACGGAACAAGAGCCTAAACGCTTGTCCTGGTTTTGGAAATGGTTTTTGAACAATCAGGTGGTAACGGCACTGCTGATCATCTTGCTGATTCTTTTGATACTGAACGCTTTTACCAAGGTTTCGTATCTCTTTGATCCCATTTGGCAGTTTGCTGCTGTCGTAGGACTGCCGGTTGTTTTAGCCGGAATCTTTTATTACTTGATGAATCCGGCGGTGGATTACCTGGAGAAAAAGGGCGTGAAACGGATTTACGGCATCATCCTGCTGTTTTTGGTGGTGCTGGGGTTGATCATCTGGGGCGTCGTCGTTATCGTGCCCAAAATCAGAGAACAGAGTATCAGCTTTGCCAATAATTTTCCTGATTATCTGGACACTGTTGACAGTAAAGTCCGGGAGATCCTGCAAGATCCGCTGTTTTCACAGTTTCAGACTCAAATCGAGAGCTATTCCGATAAAATCATGAGCTGGCTGACGGATTTCATCCAAAACTTTTCCAAAACCACCATCAACGGAATTGGCCGTTTTGTGGGTGCGATAGCGACTATTGTGGTGGCGATTGTGACTTTCCCGTTCATTTTGTTCTATCTGTTGAAAGATGGGCGCAAAGTGGCTCCTTACTTTGCGAAGTTTCTGCCTAATCATTGGCGGAAACCGACGCTTGCGGTGATCACGGAAATGAATGCCCAAGTGTCCTCGTATATTCGGGGGCAATTGACCGTGGCGTTAGCAGTGGCGATCATGTTCATCATCGGCTTTTCCATTATCGGCTTGGATTACGCCGTAACATTGGGGATCGCTGCCGGTTTCTTGAATCTGATCCCTTACCTGGGTTCGTTTTTGGCGATGATTCCAGCCGTCTTCCTGGGGATTGTCGGTGGACCAATCATGTTGTTGAAGGTTATCATCGTCTTTGTAATCGAGCAGACGCTGGAAGGACGCTTTATTTCTCCACTGGTTCTGGGCAGCCAATTGGCGATTCATCCGGTGACAATTTTGATGGTTTTGCTGACGTCGGGCAAGCTTTTCGGACTGGTAGGGGTCGTGTTCGGGATTCCAATCTATGCTGCGGCCAAAGTGCTAATCACCCATCTGTTCGAATGGTACAAAGAAGTTTCCCAGTATTATTATGAGGATGAGAGAACAGACGAGGAGTTATCGAAGGAAAAATAGTTCAGCAGTGAAAATGACAAAACGCCCGGCAGCCGTCGTTTGTGACAGTTGCCGGGCGTTTTGTCGTAATGAAAAAGCCGCAAACTTCTTAAAGGGATAGCCAAAAACACGGTTGACGTTTTCGGATATACTCCCGGAAGCAGCGGCTTTTGCTGATTCAGTTTTCTCCCGTTTTTTGGTACTTAGGCAGCTGCTTCGATTGTGTTGCGGTAGGCACGCATTCCCCCGATAACGTGCACAGCATCGAAGCCGTTGTCTGACAAGAAACTCGCTAAGATCTCTGAGCGTCGTCCTGAATGGCTCAAAACAAAGTAAGTCTTGCTTTTGTCCAATTCCTGCAGGCGATTTGGTAAGCTGGTCGCCTGCATTGAGATTGCTTGATCCAGATGTCCTTCTTCAAAGGCTGCATGATCTCGTGTATCCAACACGACAGCTGACGGATCTTTGAGCTGTGCTGCAAAGTCTTGTACTGAAATTGATGTCATCTTCCATCCCAACTTTCTTATTGTAAGATGCTAGAATTTTATTGTACTTTCGTAAAACTTTCAATGATTTTGACTAAACATAATAAAATAATGAAAGAAAACCCGTTGGAAATAACATTTATTTCTTTTGTAACCGTTTGAGAAGGGGGAGGAAACACAGTTTTTCAAAAAAAGATGATTATGAGAATATACAGCGCTTTTCGGAAATACCCCGGCAACAGGCCAGGGTATTTCCATAATCAGTAATTTTTTTAAGGAAAACTGCCGTCTTTTTTTCGTGAATAATTGTTGTGATGCGAAAAACATCACCATCGTTCAGCGTTGAAGGGAACGTTGTTTTTGCATCGCACTTTTTGATGTGCTCTATTCTGACTGCAACTGTTTCAAGGTCACGCGCTGTTCTTGTCGACCGGACTGCCAGATCAGCTCGACGCCTTCCAAGCGGGCGTGCAGCAGCTCAGGCACGTTTGTACAGGTGCCGGCCTGGCCCAGACAGCCCAAAAGCAGGAAGTGCCGGCCGGGAACCAGCTTGTAAGCGGCTTGCGGCAGGACCGTTTTGTCAAACAACAGGTTAGTATTGGGCTCGGGCCGGGTCAATTCGAGAGCGGCGGGGGCAGTGAAGGTCTTTAGTCCGATGGTCCCTATGTCGCAGCGATACCGCAGCTCATCGTCAGTTTCCAACAGACTCTGCCCATAGTCCGGTGCCGAGAAGCTGCCGGCCAAAAGATTGACCGCCCGTTGTGTATCTACGATGTGAAGTCGCAGATGCCACGGGTAACACGGGATGATAAAGCTGTCAATCTGACAATCCTCCCACGGTTGCCAACGTCCGTACGTATATTCGTCACAGATCTGATAATCTTGATAGCCGAAAACTGTCCGATAGTAAGTGTCGCTTTCTGAAATTGCCAAGGTGTTATCGAAGGCTCCCTGTTTGGCCAGGACGCCGCCTTTTGCAACGCTGAAACCGAATGTGGAAGAGTAAACGAATTTTTCGTATTTTGCCTCTCCATGGGCGTGTTCGTGGGAATGCTGGCCGCAAGTAAAGGCCTGTACTTCCTCGCCGCTGTCGTCATGGACCAGCAGCATTCGGCTGTGGGGATTTCTGATTTTGGCCTCGAAGGTCGGAACAGCTGGAGTTGCCTGCCAGAAAGGATCGGATTCCGGCAGTGCCAAGACAATAAAGTTTTTGAACGCCCAATACGGAGAGCCGGGGGCATTGTAACCTTCTGCCATCACCAGATTCGGATAGTGATAGCCGACAGATAAAAAGCCTTCTTCGGTAAAAATCGGTTGGCCGAACCAGTGCCGCATATTCCCCAGCAGTAGATGTTTGGCTTCTGCCAAGGAGAAGTCTTCAAATTCGATGTGGGCAAAGGCCGCGGCGGCGAAGTAGGCAGACTGGGCGAAACGATACGTCTGACTGCGTCCGAAAGGCAGGGCCGCTCCTTTTGACGTGAACCAGTCTTTGAAGGTTTTGGCAAAGACTGCTCCTCGTTTGCGATATTCAGCCACGGTCCGGGAGTCCTGATCAGGCGTCAAAACGGTGAACAGCAGCGGATAATACTGCAAAGCAAAGGGAATATAATAATCGATCTGGTTTTCGTAGCCGTCAAAGTACCACCCGTCATCCAGGTAATAGGTCTCAATGGCTGCCAGATCCTTTTCCAACTGTTCATGAGGAAAAGTCAGCGCTGCCCGCTCACAAAAGGTGTTCACCAGAATTCGGAAAAACAGCCAGTTGGTATTGGGGATCGTGTGTTGGTTGATCTGCATCAGCCAGTCGTAAATCTGTGTCTGACGTGCTTGGGGCAACGTATCCCAAAAATGCTCTTTAGTAAGCATCAGATAAGTTGCTAATGCGCCCATCTCCACAAACAGCTGGTCGTAGTCGTTCAGCTGTCCCCAATAATAGCGGCTGTCAGGATCGCAACCGGCTAAGATTCCTTCATTGGCTGCATCGAAATATTCTTTGAACTCACGTGCCTTTTCTTTTGTGGCACACAACGGTCCGATCCCCCAAAGTGTCCGAAGAAAGCCTTCCACATCACGGCGGCCACGATCATAGACTGCTCCGGAGTCGGCGAGATGAAAACGTCCGGGCGTCTGTTGTTCTTTCATGACACGGTACACAGGTGCAGTCAGTGCAATCAGTGCCTGCTCCATATCATGACGGGTCTGCAAAGGATTTTCTTTGAGTGTACGATTGAATGGATCCATAGCAATTCCTCCTCTTTGGTTATACCTGTTACCCGATTCCAGCAAGGACCTGTCTTTGAGTTGCGGGTAAATTACGGATAAACTTTTACTAAAAACTATAGCTCGATTATACGACATTTTCAAAAAAATCAACAGAGAAGGATGACATTTTATTAGGATACAGGCTATAATGTTAGCAAACAGCATGAGAAAGGAAATGAAGTAAAAATGACGAAAATTTTACTTGAAATACTCGATAGCAAAGGTGCCGTCAAAAGCGGGAAAAATGACTACGAAGAAATCACTCGTCCGTTGACAGCAGTCGGAGAGGATTTTGTCGATCTGGCGACACAGGATCTGACCTTTGAAGAAGGGGATCAAATCCGGGTCACGGTGGATGCAGCCGACTGCTATCTGGTGGCAAAACTCGATGAAACACTGGACACCAGTGTCATCTTTCTGCCGGAAAAAGTCTGGACTTACACGGTGAGTATGACCGCTAATGCCATCGATGCCCGTCCTGACAAGCGTTTTATGAGTAAGCGCCATTACCTCAGTGTCCGTACTGCTACCAATGAGGAAGTAGCTGCTTACCGTAACTGGGCCTTGAACCCCCACGATCAAAAAGAGTTTAACGGCGCGTATCCTCATGCCCATGCCAACGTTGAAACCAGAAATGATGCAACTTTCTTTGCCTGCAATGCCATCGACGGTGTCTATGCCAATCTGTCTCATGGCGAATACCCTTACCAGTCTTGGGGGATCAATCGCCAGGCAGATGCTGCTTTGACCATTGATTTCGGACGTCCGGTGGCACTGGATAAAGTGGCCTTCACCTTGCGCAATGACTTTCCTCATGACAATTATTGGACGCAGGTGAGTTTGGGCTTTTCCGACGGTTCAAAAGAAGTTTTCCACACAGAGAAAAAACCGCAGCCTCAGTATTTTGACTTTGAAAAACGCGTGGTGACATCGGTGACCTTCTCTGAATTGATCCAAGCCGCAGACGAGTCACCGTTTCCGGCATTGACTGAGATCGAATTGTTCGGCCGGAATGCCTAAAAGCTTTTGGAAAATGTTATAGAAAAGCACGAGTTAGAAAAGGGGGCGTTGGAAATGAAACACGCTTTGTTGACAGAAGTCGCACAGGCCGCACAGGAATATCTCGCTAACCCGGTGGTAGAAGCACTGCCTTATGAAGGTTATGAAGCCTACTTGCAGAGGGGAAATCGGATCGCTTTCGAGCAGCATTATTTTGCCCGGCGGCGGCAGTTGGCGGTGCTGGCATTGGCTGTTCTTGATGAGCCAGCCCCCCAAAAAATAAAGCTGTTGGAACAAGTGCTGTGGGAAGTCTGTAATGAATATACCTGGGCGCTGCCTGCTCATCTGCCGATCGTGGCAGGCACTTTTGCACCGGACAGCCGTACGTGTCTGGATCTGTTTGCGGCGGAGACTGGCGGCACCTTGGCAGAAATCTTGGAGCTGCTGGGTCCGCAACTTTCACCCTTTTTGAAGGAGCGGATGTATCAGGAGATCGAGAGCCGGATCCTTACCAGCTTTGAGTCCCGACCTTGGGATTGGGAGCACAAGGAAAACAATTGGAGTTCCGTGATTGGCGGTGCCGTCGGACTGACAGTGTTGGCGCTCCTGCCTAAAGGATCACAGCGGCAACTGCAGCTGGTGGAACGCTTGGATACGGCAATGCAGAGCTACCTGCGGGGGTTCGGAGACGATGGGGCCTGCGAAGAAGGTGTCGGCTATTGGGGCTACGGCTTCGGTTACTTTGTCTATTATGCGGACAAATTGGAGCAGACGCTTGGGGACCGTCGTTATCTGGAATTGGAAAAGGTGAAGAAGATTGCGGCTTTTCCTTATTATGCCATGATCAATGAAGAAGAATATGTCCCTTTTTCCGATTATTCCCAGTCGCAACTGCCCAGCGGCTTGGTCAGCTGGTGCCACGAGGTGATGGGGGTATCGATCCCGACGTTACCGGGAATCAGTCCGCTGGAATTTGATCATTGCTACCGTTTTGCTCACCTGCTGCGCAATCTGGAGTGGACAACGGCTGCCGTGACCCAGCAGCATGAAGAAGCGGTCAGCCACTTTTTTGACCATGCTCAATGGCTGACGGTGCGAGACCCGCAACAGAGCTTTTACTTTGCGGCCAAGGGTGGCACCAACGTGGAAAGCCACAACCATCTGGATGTCGGCCACTTCATCATCGGGACCACAGCGGAGTTGTTTTTGACGGACCTCGGTGCCGGGGAATACACGCGGGATTATTTCGATGACGCCCTCCGCTATGATTTTTTTGTTAATAACAGTGACAGTCACCACCTGCCGAAAATCAACGGGGCAAGCCAATTGCCGGGACCGGCCGGAGCGAAAGTGCTGGCTGTTTCAACGGCAGAAGATCTGAGTGCCCTCACTTTGGATTTGACTGATACTTATGGTGAGGCGGCACGTCTGACCGGATTTCAAAGGCAATGGCAGGTGAATGCCGCCAAAAAAGAAGTACTGTTGACGGACAGCTTTGCTTTTGCCAGTGGTGAAAACAAGGTGGAAGAGCGCTTTGTCACGACGATCCTGCCACAGGTGGCAAATGATCAGGTCCTGCTGACCTCAAAGACGGGAGCGACTTGTTGTCTGGCGCTTGCTACCGCGGCCATTAAGGTGGAAACGGTGACTTATCCGGACCATAACGGCGCAAGCGCGACAGCCTATGTGGTGAAGGCGGCCTACAGTGTGAATACGAAGGCAGACATCAAAATAAAAATCGTGATCGAGTGAGTCAAAGCTGCTCCGATTGTCAGAATAAAAATAACCGATCATAGTAGAAAAGGGTGCTGTAGCCAGAAGCTCCCTGACAAAACAGTGATGCTCTCGGGTCAGCTTTGTGAGAGCACAAAAGTAAAAATCCGCTTGCAGCACCTTTTTAGGGGCAGTAAGCGGATTTTCGTTTATGATTTTCTGGGGGCTGCAGTAGAACGTCGTTTGACCAGTTCGCAGCTGAGAAAGACGCGGCGGGAAATATCCGGGTTGATTAGCTGCTTATGAAGCAGATCGATGCCCTGCTCGCCCATCTCCTCGGTAAAGGCGCGAACGGTTGACAGCGGAGGAGAGACATAGCGGGAAATGGACAGATCGTTGATCCCCATCACGCTGATGTCTTGGGGAATCCGTAATCCGGCTTGGACCAGCGTGTGGATTACGCCAATCGCTACCGGGTCATTGGCGGCCAGGATTGCTGTCGGTAAATGTTCTCCCCATTGATCAAGGGCTTGTCTGGCCATGCGCTCGCCGGTTTGGACATCCAGACGGCCGTTTTCCTCCACAAAGAAATAGTCTTCACGAAAGAGGCCTTTATAGCTCATAAAGTCGATATACGTATTGGTAGTTGGCGTTTTGTAGCGGCGGTAACCGTACATGTTGGCGGTTTCTTCCGCACCGATAAAGGCGATTTTGCTGTGTCCCAGATCCAGCAGATGTTGGAGTGCGACTTCGGTAGCTTGGGTAAAATCCGTGTTGACGGAATCGTAGTTTTCCAGCGGGAAATTACTGCCGATCACTACCAGTTTCGGATGTTTGCGGCTCAAGTGCTGGAGAGTTTCCTGCTTGAATTTTCCAATGGCAATCAGACCGTCGACACTAGCGATAGACTGATCCTCCAGAGTCGGGATCTTTAACAAGTCGTACCCCAGTTCGGCTGCCTTTTTTTCTACGCCCAGTCGAATGGACATGTAGTAGATATCATCCAACTCTTCATTGTCATTGCGCCACTGAAAAACGCCGATCTTCCGGTTGTTGACAGGGGGGCTTTTTTTATTGACAGCAGGACTGCTTTTCTTTTTTTTCTTGAACTTGGTGTAGTTCAGCTGTTCGGCTGCTTCGAAAATTTTACGTTTGGTATCTTCGGTCACTGACAGCGTCGGATCATAGTTCAAGACCCGAGAGACTGTTGAGATGGATACTTCGGCAATTTTTGCGATATCGGTAATCGTTGCCATGCTGCTCACTCCAAACTTTTTTCCATATAGGACATCTATCTGTAGTATTGCATATTTTAGTAAAAAAAAGCAAGAGCTTCCAACAGCTCAAAAAGGAAAAATAAAATAAGTTTATTTTACTAAAAGGGTTGTGGTTTTGGTAAAAACAAAGTAAAATAATAATCAAGAAAGCGTTTTAGAAAAAAGGTGACGTCATGAAGAAACGATTTCAGAGATGGATTATTGTTTTGATGATTGCTTTATTAGCGGGATGTTCTTCTGTAAATTCCGGAATTTCGCAACAAGAAGAAGATTTTACTAAAAACAGCAAAGTGAATCTGAAGGAAAGAGCGGTTTTTTATTCGGAAGAAGCTTTGGTAAAAGATGAGATTCCGTTGAACAGCTATATTCGCTGTACGGGAAAAATCATGCAAAAAGACCGTGAAGGAACTGTCCTTGAAAAAGGTGACCGCTTTATTTTGAAAATCGGGGACACCAAAATTCAAGTCTTCAATGAACAGACCGAAGCTTTTGCGGTAGGCGACTATGTAAACGTATACGGTGAATATTACGGCTTCCTTAAAGGTGAACTGATCGAAGGCGCTGAACAGTAACAGTAAGTAAAAAAATATCATTGAAAAGATGGTCGTTGATCGTCGAAGGGGAGAAAGACATATGGAAAAGCACGCGACGCCTTTCAAGTTGGAATGGCTGCCATCAGAACTTGATTTTGTTTTGAGAAAAATTCGGGAAAATCAAAAGGATTTTGAAGATCTGGTACCGCCGGCGGCATCTGAAAATCTGGTTTATGTACCAGAGGCAAACACTGATTGGACAGCCAGCTTTTGGGTAGGAATGCTGTTTTTGGCAAAGGAATATACCGGTGGAAAGGATTTTGACGAGACAATCTCTCACCAGATGGCGGCCTTCAAGTATCGACTGGATCATGAAATCGCATTGGAAACCCATGATATCGGATTCTTGTATGTATTGTCTGCGATTGCCGATTATCAGGTGAACCATAATGAAGCCTCAAAAGAGCTGGCTATTAAAGCGGCAGATCTTTTGATGAAGCGTTACTCACCAAAAGCCGGCATAATCCAAGCCTGGGGCGATCTCAATGACCCGGAACAGCAGGGGCGGATGATTATCGATTGCCTGATGAATCTGCCGCTTTTGTACTTCGCCAGTGAGATGACCGGTGATGACACTTACCGTAATGCAGCTTACACCCATGCGAAACAGACGCAGAAATATATTGTACGGGAAAACTTTACTACCTATCATACGTATTATTTTGATATAGCTACAGGAGCTGCCAAGTACGGCCGTACGCAACAGGGGTTTTCAGATGATTCCTGCTGGGCGCGGGGGCAGGCGTGGGGGATTTACGGATTTACGTTGAGCTGGCTGCATACCGGGGATCGCAGTTTTCTGGATACAGCCTGTCATCTGGCAGATTATTTCATCGATCATCTGCCGGAAGATCACGTGGTCTATTGGGACTTAATCTTTGGCGACGGCAGCGGCGAGGAGCGGGACAGCTCAGCAGCAGCAATCGCAGCCAGCGGATTATTGGAACTGTCACGGCAGCTGCCGCTTTCTGATCCAAAGCACGAGACCTATGAAACAGCGGCGTTGACGATGATGACAGCTCTCAAAGACAGCTACACAACCAAAAAGCATCCGGAATCAAATGGTGTACTGGTTGAGGGTGTCTATGACAAAAAATCTGATAAGGGTGTCAACGAATGTATGATTTGGGGCGACTATTATTACATGGAAGCGTTGGTACGCCTGGCGATCTCATGGTACAGCTATTGGTAAGCAACTAACGGCATTCGGGAGCAAGATCCCATTGTAATCAATAAAAGATACGGAGGAAAAACAAATGAAGATGTGGAAAAAAGGTTTGACCGCAGCGGCGTTACTGGCGATGGCAGTGACCATGGGGGCATGCGGCGGAAATGACGACGCAAAAGACAGCGGTAAAGGCGGTTCTGACTCCAAAGAAGTGACCATCACGACTTGGAACTATGAAACAACGCCGGAATTCAAAGCGTTGTTCGATGCTTTCAAAGAAAAAACCGGTATCACGGTAAAACAAGTCGATATCGCAGCTGACGACTATGATACAAAAGTTACTACCATGCTGTCCGGTGGCGACCAGACTGATATTTTGACCATGAAAAATCTGCTCTCATACTCTAACTATGCGTTGAAAGATCAGTTGGTAGATTTGACAGATCATATCAAAGACATCGATACTTCGGCAGCTGAAGATACTTACAAAATGTATGATATCGACGGCAAAACGTATGCACAACCATACCGGACTGACTTCTGGGTACTGTACTATAACAAAAAAATGTTGGAAGAAGCTGGAATCACTGACGTTTCTAACATGACTTGGGACGAATACGAAGAAGCAGCTAAGAAAATCTCAAAAAAAGACGGCGAAGTATTTGGTGCTTACCAACATACTTGGCGCTCTACAATTCAAGCATTGGCAGCAGCTCAAAATGATGCCAACTTGATTGATCCAAAATACGATTTCATGGAAGATTACTATGACCGTGCGCTTCGGATGCAAGAAGACAAATCGCAAATGGACTTTGGTACTGCGAAATCTACTAAAGTAACATACGCTTCTCAATTTGAAGGCTCTAAAGCTGGTATGATGTACATGGGTACTTGGTACATGGCTGGTGTCTTGAATCAGAAGAAAGCCGGCGCAACAGATATTGATTGGGCAATCGCCCCAATTCCTCAAAAAGAAAAAGGCGGCGAAATCACGACATTTGGTTCACCAACAGCCTTTGCCATCAACAAAAATGCGAAAAACTCAGATGGTGCACAACAATTCTTGGACTTCGCATCCAGCGAAGAAGGCGCTAAAATTTTGGCTGGCGTTGGTGTAGTACCATCATTCCGTAACGATGCAGTAAACGATATCTACTTCGGTCTTGAAGGAATGCCAAACGACGATATTTCTAAAAAAGCATTTGAACCAGACAGCATCAAACTGGAATTCCCAGTTGATGAAAAAGGTCCAGCTATCGACAAGATTTTGCAAGAAGAACATGACCTGATCATGGTTGGCGACAGCAAACCAGCGGATGGTATTAAAGAGATGGAATCTCGCGTTAAAGCGGAAGAGTAAGTCGGATCGCGGCTCGGTTTCGACAATTTGAGACCGGGTCGCTGATCTTCAATTGGCTCAACAAAGAAGGGAGGGCCTGTTGAGAATATTTCCGAAGAATACAGGGCGGAAATGTTTTGAACAGGATCATGTATGGAAAAAGTACAGACAAGCAGCAAGGCAAAAAGCTTAAAACGTAAGAATACGCTGACTGCTTATTCGTTTATTGCACCAAACTTTTTCGGTTTTTTCATCTTCACATTGATTCCGGTAGTCTTTTCACTAGTACTGGCTTTTACGAAATGGGATTCATTTTCTGCACCGGAATTTGTCGGACTCAAGAATTTCACCAAAATGTTGAGTGACACGACCTTCCACATCTCATTGAAAAACACTTTTTTATATGCGATTGGAGTGGTTCCGTTAACACTGATCTGCTCACTGGGTTTAGCCATTTTGCTGAATCAGAAAATCCGGGGAATGAAATTTTTCCGAACTGCCTTTTTCTTCCCTTATGTAACTTCACTGGTAGCAATCGCAGTAGTATGGAATATGCTGTTTCACCCGACGATGGGACCAATCAACGGCTTTTTACGGCACTTCATCGAAAATCCTCCGGGTTGGACTTCCAGTTCTGATTGGGCACTGTGGGCGATTGTCATCGTGTCTGTATGGCGTGGGATGGGTTACTACATGATCTTGTATTTGGCGGGTCTGCAAAGTATTCCCAAAGAATTGTATGAAGCAGCTTCGATGGATGGTGCCGGCAAATGGAAACAATTTATGAATGTGACGCTCCCGTCATTGCGGCCGACGACGTTCTTCGTAACAATCATGCTGGTAATCAATTGTTTCAAAGTCTTCGATCTGGTGCAGGTCATGACCGACGGGGGACCCGGACGGGCGACCAACGTGTTAGTCTACCAGATCTATAACGAAGCCTTCAAGAAATTTAACTTCGGTTATGCTTCTGCTATTGCGCTGGTGCTGTTCGTGATCGTACTGGGTGTCACAGTAATCCAGTTCAAATGGGAAGGTAAAAATTCAAAAGCGTAAGGAGGACTATAATGGAAGCGCGTATTTCAAAACCAAAAACAAAATCCGGTTTCAATGTGGGGAAAGCACTCATTTTTGTCCTGTTGACATTGTTGGCACTTTTCACCTTGATTCCGTTCTTCTGGATGATCTCATCCTCATTTAAAACAAATAATGATGTATTTACCGTTCCGATTCAATGGATTCCTAAAACTTGGCACCCAGAAAACTATAGTGCAATTTGGGATCGGATCCCGTTGATGACATTCTTCAAGAATACAGCTTTCTTGAGTATCGTGATCACATTGATCCAATTATTCACCTCCAGTTTTGCTGCTTACGGCTTTTCAAAGATGCAGTTCAAAGGTCGGGATGTTTTGTTCCTGGCTTATATCGGAACGATTGCTGTACCGTGGCAGTCTTACATGATTCCCCAATTTATCATGATGCGTCAATTGCATCTGAATGACAAACTGCTTTCGCTGGTTCTGCTGCAGGCCTTCAGTGCATTCGGGGTGTTCCTGATGAAACAGTACTACTCCAGTATCCCGGATTCTCTTTGTGAAAGTGCCCGGATTGATGGGCTTTCCGAGTGGGGCATCTACCGTCGAATCATGCTTCCATTGACAAAGCCGGCGATCGCTTCATTGACGATCATCACTTTTGTCAATACCTGGAATGACTATATGGGACCATTTATCTACCTTTCATCGACTGAAAACAAAACGATCCAGTTGGGTCTGAAAATGTTCGTCGGTCTCTATGACGCCGAATACGCATTGATTATGGCAGCTTCAGTAGTATCGATCCTGCCGGTAGCGATTCTCTTCTTGTCGATGCAAAAGTACTTTGTTGAAGGTATTGCCACTTCAGGGATGAAGGAATAAACTTTCTGGAAAGCTTAGCAGTTACAAGCAGCAGCGAGTCCCGGCAGATCTGGAAACAGAAAATCGGGCGGGGGACTCCTCTGCTGCTAAGAGCTAAAAAATGGTTCAGTTGCTCAGGTAGCGGTGCTGTTAAAGTTGCTTCAGATTGAGCGACAGATTGAATGAAAGAAGGAAATCAGATGTTTCGCAGACCGAAATTCGAAGACAATATCTACATGAAGATGTTTCGTTGGGCCTATATTTTATTGTTGGGTAATGTGTGCCTGATGGTGACGGCATTGCCGTTTACCGCTTCGGTGTTACTGTTGGCAATCGATCCGCGAA
The DNA here is from genome assembly GCA_027692465.1 of Enterococcaceae bacterium OF42-14pH9A. Classification (GTDB taxonomy): domain Bacteria; phylum Bacillota; class Bacilli; order Lactobacillales; family Enterococcaceae; genus Enterococcus_C. The sequence continues at coordinate 1,521,628 of JAQEYU010000001.1, forward strand.
ATCTGCCGGCCTTCTTTTTATGTGCATTGTTCGCCGGGCCGGTCTTGATGGCGTTGCTGGCACTGTTAAACGAGTTCAAAGAACAAGGCGATGTCGATCCGGTGGCCTTTTACTTCCGGGCCTACCGCCAGTTTGCTGCACGAGGGCTGCTTTATTGGCTGATTGGCTGGTTTGGAATCTTGGTAGCTGTATCGGATATTCTCTTCTTTGCTGCGCTGCCCAACGGCCAATGGGTCCTGCCCTTTTTCATCTTGTTGGCAGTAGTAACGACGGCGCTCAGCTTGAACTGCTGGTATTTTCAAGTCCGTAATCCGGAGGCGGGGATCAAAGATGTTCTGCGGATCGCCCTGTTCTACACTTTGAAGAAGTGGTATTTCTCATTGTTAAACACGATCTTGTTTGCAGCGATGGTCGCTTTAATGCTGCTGAAGCCCCAATTTGGCTGGCTGCTGACGCCGGCACTGTTTTTGGGTCTGATCTATCTGAACTGCGGTCTGCTTCACAAACAGCAGCAGACTTCGTAAATACTTATTTCCAGAAAAGGGGTGCCGGCTTATCAGACAGAATGCCGGTGCTTCTTTTTTCGTGAAAAAAGTTTTGTCATGGAGGTATTTCTTGAGCGGTTCTCGAAACAAATAAAGAAAGCGCTTCATAAAAATCTTTTCCTGACCTGAAAAATCGTGTAAACTGGAAATATAACAGGAAATCAGTCAATTGCTTTGTCACTTTGTCCAGACCCCCACAGAATTGGAGGCCTTTTTGTATGAACTTTTTACGACGTTGGACCATCAGTGATCATCTGTTTTATGCGTTGAAGATTGGTATCGGCAGTGCTATTTCGATTTATTTAGCCGAGCTGCTGCAGTTGGAATACTCGTCTTCCGCCGGTATCATCACGCTGTTGACCATCTCGGGGACCAAGACCGAGACTTTCCGCCTGGGGATCAATCGGATCGCCACCTTTTTTGCCACAGTTGCGCTGTGTTGGCTGACGCATCTTTTAGTCGGTCCGGAATGGATCGGCTACGGTATTGTTATGGTGATTGTCACTTTCTTTTTGAGTATGCGGAACCTTTTGACGACCCTGTCGGTAAATGCAGTCTTTGTCAGTCATTTTCTCCGCAATCCGGAACAGAAGATCACTTCAGAGCTGATTCTCAATGAGCTGATGCTATTGATGATCGGGTTATTGATCGCAGTTTTGGTCAATCATTTCCAAAACTACGAAAGTCAGAAACGCTATTTGGATCAGTCGGCGGCTGTCACAGAAGCCAAGCTGCGCTCGATTTTTATGAAGCTTTCGGAATATTTGAAAGACCCTCAGGTGAACAATCACGTATGGGAAGAAATCATCCAGCTGGAAAAGGATATTCTGCTTTATACCAAGTCGGCTTTTCAATACCAGCAAAACCGGCTGCCGTTGATGGATAATTACTATGTAGATTATTTTGAAATGCGCCTGCAGCAGTGCAGCGTCCTGCATAACCTGCATTACGAAATGAAAAAGATCCGCGTATTTCAAAGTGATTCACAGGTGGTCGCCCGCTTTTTGGACGATATCATGGATCATCTGCCGGAAATGGATGCACCGGAGAGCCAATTAGCGAAGCTGGATCAGCTGATCCAACAGATCCAAGAAGAAAACCTGCCCAGCTCGCGGGAAGAATTTTTGAGCAAAGCCCGCTTGTACCATATTTTGATGGATTTGGAGGAGTTCTTAAAGTTCAAGAAACGCTTTGTTGCCGGTTTGCCCGTCGGCGAGGAACCGCAGCGGCAGCCGCTGCAGTCATAAATGCAAAACCAGCCGCACCGGATCATCTGGCGATCAGGGGAAGCTGGTTTTTTTGATTAGAAGAAAATTTGAAGGAGTTCCTTAATGCTGAAATTGTCAGGTAAGGACAACTCCGGCAGCTTCAGGTTTTTTTATCGTGTGGAGGACTGGGTGTCATGGACGATAGAGTTGTTCGATTTTTTTCAAAGCTTCCGGATGAGGCGCTTTGGGGATGACTCTGGCAACATAAGTGACGCCGTCTTTTTCAAAGGTCAGGTTCGATTCGGAAATGTTCTCGTCATCGTAACGGGCGACAAAATCAGCGACGTATTCTTCCTGCATCCAGATGATGTCGATTTCTCTGGCAGCCAGCTGGTTGGCAAAGACCTGCTGGGATTGCGGGTCGTCCAGATTGCTGACTTCGACTTGGACCTGTTCTTTGCCTGTGGGCTGCAACAGATCGGTATATTCTTTTTCCAAGTCTGGCATGAGGGCCGCATCACGGTTTCCTTCAGTTATGATTTTGACATCGAGGATCACATCAGTTCTTGAGGCGTAGCCGAAGTACACGAATAAAATGACTGCGACTGCTGCCAAGGCACCGATAAAATATTCTTTGTAGGCATACAAGAAATAGACGGCTTTGTCTGTGCCTTGTTTTTTGGCGAGGGTTTCTTTGATAATGGGTTTCATGGCGGACCACCTTGCTGTTTTTTGCGGATAAAAAAGCTCTTGTAATCAGAATACTATACTGCAGACGGGATGTAAAAGAGAATCGGCTACGGTTGAATCCGGTTTCGACAAAGCCCTGGAAACCTTTGTCCTTGCAGCTGACGGCGCAGGCGGCAAGCCTAGGTGTTTTATTCAGGACCGGCGATAGTGACGGCCTCTTTCAAGAGATGGTGAACTGCGCACTTTTCACAAGTTCTGCTTTTGGGTACAATGGGAGCAAAGGGGGAGATGGAAAATGAAGAAAAAATGGCTGATTGCAGCTTCCGGTTTGTTCGTGGGTGCTGTTTTGGGGGCCTGCAGTACCGACGGAGGCAGTCAAACGTCATCGACAAGTACGGGTGCGACGGCATCCACCAGCAGCGAAGTCCAAAAACTGTTGGTGACCATCGAGATTAAAGAAGACGGCAAAACAATCACTGAAAAGAAAGTTGATGTACCGGTGGGAACTTCAGTCTTTGATGCGTTAAAGGATAATTTTGAAATCAAGGACGACAACGGCTTTATCACGGCAATCGACGGCAAAGCACAAGACGAGGCTGTCGGAAAATATTGGATGTACGATGTCAACGGGGCAGAAGCCACAGTGGGCGCAAAAGACTACACGCTCAATGACAAAGACACCGTAGTTTTTGAATTAAGCAGTATGTAGTGAGCCATCCGGACTGTTGGCCTGGTGTCGAAAAGTTACAGAGGGCTCTTCAATCTGTCCCCCGGCATACAGCCGCCGGGTCACTCTCGCTGCAATCAGCCGGTACAGTTCAATTACGGCAGTGTTTGCCAAGTTGAGACGAAGCGGTAACCACCTGCCCAGGAAACGCTCAGAAACAGACGAATGGCTCGTCTTGTTTCTGAGCTTTTTTTGCGAAGAACTCTTCAGTCGGTCGCAAATAACAAGGGTTTAAAGTTGCCGGATTGTCTTTTTCTCAGTAAAATGAAACTGAAGAGGGGCGTGGAGAACTTGAAATTCAAATTGGGGCGGGAAACGCAGCTTGAAACAGTTGCGATCCGAGTGAAAAACCGTGACGATATGATCCGTTTTTATCGGGATATCATCGGTTTTACTTTAAAACGCGAAGAAAATGAACTGGCCATCATGGGCAACAGTGCTGCTAAAAACGAGAGTCTGTGGCTGGAGGAGAGCCCGCGGGCCGCTGACCATTTCGGCGAGGTAAAAAAACTGCGGCGGATCTCGCTGGTGATTCCGTCAGAAGCAGAGCTGGCAGATATTTTGTACCGTATCAAACGAGTGGGCTGTCCGATCATCGATGCCTTGTATGATGAAGGTGTGATGGGGATCTTGTTGGAAGATCCGGAAGGCAATCAGCTGGAGTTGTATTACGGTGCCGCTCAGCAGTCTTTGTCAGGTGAGCCGGAACCGTTAGATCATGAAAAACTGCTGAAAAAAGCCAACGGAGAATTCTCGGTTTTGTCAGAAGGGGTCTTTTTTGACAAGTTGCATCTGAATACTGCGGCATTGGCAGAAGAAAGCCGATTTTTGGCGGATAGACTGGGTTTTGAGGTACAGGACGAGTCAGACGGAATCCACGTTCTCAATGAAGGTCTGTTCCATGTCGGGCTCACAGAAGCTCAAGGTGGAACGGTGGAACTGCCGACAGATAAGGTTCTGGGCTTGGATTTTCTGAAGTTCCGAGTGAGCGAAGAAGATATTACGGCTTTGGCTGCCCATCTGGAAGCGGCGGGACAAAGCTTTTACAAAGACAAACGAGGCAGTATCGTGACGGTCTATGACCCTACCGGTATCGAATGGTGGTTTGTTAAGAAAAAATAACAGCGGAACTGTTGTCGACAACGCGGCAGCAGTTTCTTTGTATCCGGTGAAGGATGGTAAGGCGGCAGATTTCGGACTATTCAGAGGAGAAGTAAAGGAGAGGGTTTCTTGTATCCACAAACACAACAAATAATCACTGATAAACGTTTGCGGGGCGTCTATCCTGGTGTGGTCTACGGCTTTATCGACAACCGTGGCGAAGAGGTGCAGGCACAGGGGCTGGCCCAAATCTTTCCTCGCGAAGAGCAGATGACACCGGGCAAACGCTTTGATGTCGCTTCATTGACCAAGGTGGTTTGTACGACGATCGTGCTGCTCAAGCTGTGGGAAGCCGGCGAAATTGCCTGGGACCAGCCACTGCAACGGTATCTGCCGGAATTTAAACAGAATACGATCACTTTGCGGCATCTTTTGACCCACACTTCGGATATTCAGACTTGGATTGCTGACCGGGATCGGCTGTCGGCAGCTGAACTGCGGGCGGCTTATCTGACGCTTGCGCCTGGGCCCGACTTGGGGCATAAGGTCCAATATACCGATGCCGGAACGATTTTACTGGGATTCATGTTGGAGGGGCTGTTCCACCAGCCGGTGATTGACGTTTTCCGTCAGGAGGTATTGGAGCCGTTGGGGATGCAGCACAGCGGCTTTTTACCAAAAGAGGGCGAGCGAAAAGAGATCGTGCCGACTGAACGAGTCTCCCGCAGCCGCGTGTTGCGGGGAGTGACCCATGACCCGAAAGCCCGAGTTTTAGGCGCTCATGCCGGCAATGCCGGTTTATTCACGGATGTCGATGATTTGCTGATCTTTTGCCGGATGCTTTTGGCAGAAGGCGCAGCTGCAGACGGTCGTCAGTTTTTGCAGCCGGAAACGCTGCTGATGCTGCTGCAAGATCAAACACTTGATGCCCGGGGACAGCGCAGTCTCGGTTGGGACTTGCGGGCAGGAGCGGCTGCTAGCGGCACACCGGCGCTGTTTCATACCGGCTATACCGGTACTTTTTTGTTGGCAGACATTGCAGCCGAAGAAGCTTTTGTGTTTCTGAGCAATCGAGTCCACCCGGCGGATCATCGGGCAGTCTACTTGAAAGAGCGGGATGAAATTATTGGTGTATACCAAAAAGAACGAGGCGCAAGGACCTGAAAAAGTGTTATAATATTTCCGATCGTAATCAAGGGATGTCCGAAAACAACGATACCGGGTGAGGATGGTTCTACCGGCAGGATTTCGTGACTGCACGCTCGTGGATCCTATGAGTTGTGTTTTTACGTCGGGAGTACACAGGTAGGACCGCAAAATTCCGAAGTATTTTCAGATAACCCTTGAAACGCTTGCGTTCTGTTGAAACAGGACGAATTTGAAAGGAGCCTTCCGCATATATGGAACCATTATTTATGAAACCTGTTTTTCAAGAGAAAATCTGGGGCGGGAACAAGCTGCACACCGTCTTCAATTTTGAGCTGCCTTCTGATAAGATTGGCGAAGACTGGGCGATCTCAGCGCATCCCCATGGTGTCAGTGTGATCGAAAACGGCGAATTTGCCGGTCAGCGTTTGGATGAGCTGTGGCAAGACCATCAGGAACTTTTCGGACAGCAGTCAGAGCCGGTCTTTCCGCTATTGATCAAGATTCTGGACGCCGAAGATGATCTGTCCGTGCAGGTCCATCCTGACGATGCTTACGGGTTGAAACACGAAGGCGAACTGGGCAAGACGGAATGCTGGTACATCATCGACGCTGAGCCGGGGGCAGAGATCATCTACGGTCATCATGCCAAAACCCGGGAAGAACTGGCAGCGATGATCAACGAAGGTCGCTGGGACGATCTGTTGACACGAGTGCCCGTGAAAAAGGGCGATTTCTATTATGTGCCATCCGGAACAATCCATGCGATCGGCAAAGGAATCATGATTTTGGAGACCCAACAGAGTTCCGACACGACTTATCGGGTATACGACTATGATCGCAAAGATGATCAGGGCAACCCGCGGGAATTGCACATTCAGCAATCCATCGATGTAACGACGGTTCCGGCTCGAACACCGGAAACCAACGTGACTGAAGTCAAACACGGGGCCTCTTCCGTGGTAACTTACCTGAAGACGGATTTTTTCAATGTTTATGAATGGCAGGTCCGGGGCGCGTTGGATCTGAAGGCCGGCGCACCTTATACGTTGATGACAGTCATCGACGGCTTTGGTAAATTGATCGTCGACGGCCAGAGCTGGGACATGGCTAAAGGAACCAGCTGTATCATCCCCAACGGCATCAGCCAATGGCGGGTGGAAGGCGACTGCGATATCATCGCCTCCGAACCGGGTAATAAAGAATAACGCTTCTCAAAAAGTCTCCGAACTGCCCATCAAATACGGCAGTTCGGAGACTTTTTCTGTTTTTCAAATCGAAAGTGATTGTGACTGTCCAACTTACCGCAGCAAGAGTCATTCTTTCGGGGTCCCTTTTTTGGAGCGCGTCAAGATCAACATATAGTGGACAAAGGCGATGGCTGAAGCGATTGCCAAAGTCATGAACACCGGGTCCCAGCCGATTTCTCCTTTTGTGATCAGCTGATAAATCAGAAGGAAGGCCAAAGCAGCGAACAACAAGTAATACAGATAAGGCAGATACTTCATCTTCATATGAATCCTCCTTTCTGCTGGCGGAGCAGCTGACGAGTTCAGTGGGAAACAAAGTGTGATGGCGCTTTCTTCTCCCTTTCATTATATACGCTAACCCGTAAAAAAAGAAACGATGGCGTCCGGCGCAAAAAGCTCGGTACACGATCGTTTCTGTTAGAAGGGCAGCTTCCAAAGCAAGCGAGAGTCCTAAGAAGTTTCAGAAGCCGCACTGAGCTGCCGCCGGTATTTTCAGCCACCCTCAATGAGAAAGCTTCTCGAAGGAATTGTGCGGATTGTGAAAATAACGCAAGACGGCAATCAGGATCAAAAGGAGCAGAATCAGCAGAAAGGCTGCTGCCAGTTGCGAACCCAGAATCGTACCGCTGCGATAATCTGCAGCCCGTTGCTGGACCTGATTGATGATGGTTGCCGCGATAGCCGTGGACACTGCTCCCGAAAATTGCTGCAATGTATTGAAAATTGCATTGCCGTCGGTGTACTGGGACTGGTCAATGGCATTCATTCCGGTAGTCATCATATTGCTGTAGGACAAACCGATGCCGATCATGTAAAAGACGTGGCCGGCGACAAAGCCTGCCAAGAGCGGCCAACGCAGCAAAAGGGTCAATGCCAGCCAGCCGAGCGCTGCCAAAAACAGCCCCGCAGTGATGGGTTTTTTCGCACCGATATTGTCCAACAGGCGGCCTGACAAAGGCGCCAGGATCGCACCGGTAGCTGCACCCGGCAGCATCATCAAACCGGCAACGAAGGCATCTTTGCCCATGACGATCTGTACATAGTTGGGCAGAATAAAACTGATTCCTAAAAGCAGGAATTGGCAGACGAGAAAGCCCGCCAGAAACAGTCGATAGCTGCCGTTTTTCAGAACCGCCAGCCGAATAAGCGGATTTTTGGCGGTCCGAGAACGGCGGTAAAACAGCCAAAAGCCGCCAATTCCTACTGCTAAAGCTGCCAGTCCGGCCAGTGAGGCAATCTGATCCAAGAACAGCAGAAAGCCGCTGAACATCAGCCCGATTCCTGCCAAGCTGACCCAATCCATCGAGCCGCTTTTTACTACCGCAAGCTCAGGGATGGCCTTGAGTCCCAGGATCAAAGAAAGCACGAGCACTGGAATCAAAAATAAAAAGATGTAATTCCAGCCGGCAGTCGAGGTAAGGACACCGCCGTATGTAGGTCCGATAGCCGGTGCAATAGAGGTGGTCAGGTTACCGACGCCGATCATCGCACCGCGTTTTTCCAGTGGTGAGTAGGTCAAAATAATGTGGAACATCAAAGGCAGGGCAATTCCGGTACTGATACCCTGCGCCAGTCGGCCCAGAAGCAGGATCGCAAAGCTGGGGGACAGAAAGTCAATCACCAAACCGGCGATGAAAAACAGATTGGCTGCCAAAAACAACCGCCGCAGCGAAAAATTTTTCAGCAGATACGTGGATAACGGGACGATTACAGAAATCACTAAAAGATAGATGGTGGTGACCCATTGGACTTGGCCGGTGGTGATCCGGAACTCGGTAATCAGTGTCGGAAAGGTGACATTCATAGCTGTTTCGATCAAGACGCCGGCAAAGGACATGATGCCGGTAGCTAGGACTGCCAGGAGTAAGTGTGGTTTTTTGTTCATCAGTTTCACTTCCGTTTATTGGATTTCGTACGTTCGCCTTGGTGAATCAAGGACAAAAAAAGAGAGAGAGGTTTCTATTTTCATAGAAACCGCCTCTCTCTCGACAGCGCCTCGAGTCCGAGGGCTGTTATCTGTACGATTACGTCTGCTATTCTATTCGATTTTTTTCGGCCGGTCAAGAATGAGCCTTCATTTTTTTGAAAACTTTCCGAAAAAAGGGTCCTTTCGCAAAAGAAGGAGGACGGGAAGTACAGCTGTCTTCAGTACCACAAACACCCGACGACCGCCGAAGGGCAGTGCCGGGTATCGATCAGGCTTCTTCGTTTTGAATAACAGTCTCGCGGACGATCAGTTTATGGGGCACGATAACTTTGATGCCGTCTGTGAGCTGATGGTTAATCTGATCCATCAGTTTTTGAGTCGCCAGTTTTCCCAACCGGGCTACATCCACATCGATGCTGGTAATATACGGATGAGTCAAGGTGGAGAAAATCGAGTTGTTGAAGCTGATGACTGACAGGTCGTCAGGCACTTTATAGCCGTACATATTAGCCAACTGCATGATGCGGACCGCGAATAAATCATCGATCACGACTAGCGCGGTAGGCCGATCTTTTTTCAAGATTTCTTCAAAAAAGACGAAATCTGCCGGCTCTTCGAATTTGACAGCCGGATAGGTGGGCAGTCCCGCCATCATCAAGGCTTTCTGATAGCCGAAATAGCGCTCAAAGTAGAGGTTTTCCCGGGTAGTATTGGTGGCGAACAGGATCCGTTTATGGCCCCGCTGAATCAGGAATTCGGCGGCTTGTTTACCCAACAGCTGGTTGTCATTGTCCACGAAGACGATCTTTTCTTCGTGTTTGTAGGGCTGCCCGATCAAAGTGAAGGGGATCTGATTGGTGAACAAGTAATCTATGACCGGATCATGGTTGTCGGAATAAGTCAAAATGAAACCGTCCACCTGTTTTTGCAGGTGCATCCGCGTGACATTGGCCAGCAAGGTTTCAAAATCCGGCGCCGAGGCGACTGCTACCGACATTTGGAACAGGCTGGCTTGTTCATTGATGGCTTCAATTGTTTCCAGATAAAAAGGGTTGCCCAGTCGTTCTTTGGTGTTCAACGGCGGCAGAATGACCCCGATAGAACTGGCCTGCTGCTTACCCAGGTTACGGGCGGTAACGTTGGGGACATAGCCCATTTCTTCCATCACTTTGCGGACCTTGCGCTTGGTATCATCAGAGATGCTGGGGTGGTCGTTGATCACCCGGGAGACAGTGGAAGTTGCCACGCCGGCTTTTTTAGCGACATCTTTGACAGTGATGCTCATGAAACTTCACCTCTTTTCAACGTGTTACTGAAATCTCCTGCCACAACAGCAGGTGCGTAAAAAACGGCTCGGCCGCTCAAAGGGCCATGAGGGCGTTTTCTCCCGGAAACTCTTTTAATAATAGCAAAATCACTCGGCAGATACTACCGACTGGCAGAAATAATCTTTTGCGGCTGCCAATACGTGGTTTACGATGGCAGAAAACCTGCTTAGCCAAAGACCTTGGCGGCAGTTGGTAAAAATAGTGCGGGTTAGAGCGTATCTGAAAACGCAGGAGGTCAGATCGGAGAGCCTTCTGGAACTTTTCGGCACTCGACCGATTACTTTATTTCGAGTCCAGATGAAATACTAGGCTGTAAAGGCAGCTGTGGGGCTGTTTACAGCTGGAAACTCCGCGAAAGAAACCGCCTTCAATTTCAAGTCGCAGCTGCCGCTCCCTTTTTCGGCAGGCAGCAGAAAGAGGGGAGCGGCAGCTCATGTTATCAAGCGTTTTGATTTTTTACAGTAATGCTGTCTGTCAGCGTCATTTTTTCACCATACAGGCTCAGTTCCAACGCAGCACCTGTCACCAGCTCCAAGCGGATTTCCTCAGGGGAGACTTTGATGAATAAGAGGCGGCCGCGGTAGTTGACGTGGAAGCTGTAGCCGGACCAGGCTTGCGGCAGGAACGGTGCAAAACGCAGCTGACCGTTGTCGGTTTTCATTTGTGCGAAGCCCTGGACGATGGCCAACCAGCTGCCGGTCATAGAGGTAATATGCAGACCGTCTTCGGTGTCGTTGTTGTAATTGTCCAAATCGAGACGGGCAGTCCGTTCGTACATTTCCATCGCTTTGTCTTCCATACCCAGGTCGGCAGCCAGAATCGCGTGCACAGAGGCGGAGAGGGAAGATTCATGAACGGTCATCGGTTCATAAAATTCATAGTTGCGGCGTTTTTCTGCTTCTGTAAACTCGTGGCTCAGGAAGTAGAGGCCCTGCATGACGTCTGCCTGCTTGATGAAGCAGGAGCGCAGGATGTGATCCCAGGACCAGTGCTGGTTCAAAGGCAGCTGGGAAGGATCCAGCGCGCTCACCGGCATCAAATCTTTGTCCAGGAAGGTATCGTGCTGTACGAAGATCCCCAGCTCCTCGTCTTGCGGATAGTACATATTGTCGATGATATCCTGCCATTTGGCTTGTTCTTCTTCTGAGATGGTGACTGTGGCTGTGTCTTTGAACTTGTTGTAGTTTGCCAGGGTATAACGCAAGACCCAAGCAGCCATTGTATTGGTGTACCAGTTGTTGTTGACGTTATTTTCGTACTCGTTGGGACCGGTGACGCCGTGAATCATATAGAGACCTTTGCGTTTAGAGAAGTGGACGCGATCTGCCCAAAAGCGGGAAATTGCGGTCAAAACTTCCAGACCTTCTTTTTGAATGTAGCTTTCATCGCCGGTGTAGTTGGTGTAATTATAAATGGCATAGGCAATGGCGCCGTTTCGGTGGATCTCTTCGAAGGTGATCTCCCATTCGTTGTGGCATTCGATCCCGGTAAAGGTCACCATTGGATACAATGCCCCCTTCAAGCCTTGCTTGCCGGCATTGATGTGAGCTTCCGGTAATTGGTTGTGACGGTATTTTAACAGGTTGCGAGTCACATCCGGCTCAGAAAGTGCCAAGTAAAGAGGAACAGCATAGGCTTCGGTATCCCAATAAGTAGCACCGCCGTATTTTTCACCGGTGAAACCTTTAGGACCGATGTTCAAGCGTTCGTCTTCGCCGTAATAAGTGGAGAAGAGCTGGAACAAATTGAAGCGGATTGCCTGCTGTCCGGCCGGATCACCGTCGATGACCACATCCGCCAGCTCCCAGCGTTTCTGCCAAGCTGCCTGCTGTTCCTTTTTCAAGGCAGCGTAATCAGCGCTGTAATCGGCGAACAGCTCCCGGACTTTGGCCAGTTGCTGCTCAGGCTCGATATCACGACTGGTGACAATCACGACTTTTTTCACCAGGTTGACGGTTTCGCCGGCTCTGGCATTCAAAGTAAAGGTCTCGCTGACTTTCAGCGGGAATTTTTCATAGTGGCCGCCGCTGACCTCGTGCTGCATCGCGGCAGTTACGGTGAAACGATCGATACCGAAATTGTTGGGAATCGTCCGGACCGTCAGATAGTCGAAAGCCTCTTCGTGGTCGGCAGCGATCTCTTCCCAGAATAATTCGTCATAATTGCTGTCTTCATTGGTAACATGGGAATCAAGCTTGCTAGTGACCAAGATCTCGGCTGCGCCTTCTAAGACTTCTGCTTGCAGGCGAATAACGCCCAACTCTTTTTTCACGATAGATAAGAAACGCTGGAAGGTAAAGCGAACTTTGGTGTCAGCAAAAGTCACAGTGAAGTTGCGGGTCAAAATCCCCGACTGCATGTCCAGTTCCATATAAAAATCTTCAAAAGGCACTTTTGCCAAATCGATTGCATGCCCGTTGACGGCGATATCCATGGCAATGAAGTTGACAGCGTTGATCACTTTGCCGAAATAATCAGGATAGCCGTTTTTCCACCAACCGACCCGTGTTTTGTCGGGATACCAAACGCCGGCGATGTAAGTCCCCAGATGGTGGTCACCGGAATAGCTTTCTTCAAAGTTGCCCCGCATGCCCATATAGCTGTTTCCAATAGCTGTCAGGGATTCCTGCAGCCGCCGGTTCTCTTTGTCTAATGTTGTCGTCGCGATCTTCCACGGATCGATGTCGAATAATCGTTTGATCTGATTCATAGCTTTACCTCCTGCGCTTGCGCTGTTTTCTGTGTGAACGGCTGTGACGGCAGCCGCCGTAGCGAACCTTCAATTTCTGTCATCTTCATAATAAACGCAATCGATTGCATAAGTCAAGCGGTTCGTTGCGAAAGTCGTTGCGAAAAAAATAAAAATAATTGCTAAATCATCGCTGTTACGGATAGTTACGGGATTCAAAGAGCAAAAAAATACATCGATAAGCTACAACAAAAAAATTCCTCTTGCGAATCCGTCAAGTTGTTTTGGGAGAAATGACGGAACCGATTGCGCAAAATAATCTTTTTTGTGCAATCCTGTCGCCTCTGTTATCATGAAGTGGAGCTGATTTACAGCAAGAAAACCGTTCGTAAACGTGCAAAAGAAAATCACATACTATTTTTGAGAGCGCGGTGTCGGGCCGACAACAGTGGCGAAAAATGCGTCCAAACATCCGCCAAAGTGCCGGTTCGCTGCGAAACAAAAAGCTGGAAGAAGGGAGCAATTATGAAAATACTGACATTGAATTGTTACAGCCTGGTGGAAGACGAGGGCCCAAAACAAGTCCGGGAGCTTTCCCAAAAAATCGCCGAAGAAAACTATGACCTGATCGCACTGCAGGAGGTCAATCAGACCTTTGATGCCCATCCGGCAGTTTTGGACGGCTTCTTTTGTCCGCCGACAACGGATCAACCGGTGAAAGCGGACAATTTCTGTCTGCAGCTGATCGAAGCGCTGCAGGTTTTGGATGTGGAGTATTACTGGAGTTGGGCTTACACCCATGTGAGCTACGGGCGTTTTGAAGAAGGGGTGGCACTGCTGAGCAAAACGCCGCTGATCGCAGCAGACCATTCGGTGGCACCAAGAGACCAGTCTGATCCTGCTAAAGACAATGTGCGCCGCATCATCATCGGACTGACAGAAGCAGACGGAGAGTTGGTCAGAGTGGTGAGTACCCACTACAACTGGTGGGAGCGCGGCTTTGCAGCGGAATGGGAGAAGACAGAAGCCTTGCTGGCGGATCCGGCAGCTGTGGGAGCGGCTTATCCTTTGATCCTTTGCGGTGATTTCAATCAGCCGGCAGATACGCAGGGGTATCGATTGGTACAGGAGTCTTCATTAAAGCTGCAGGATGCGTTCACAATCGCGGAGTCCGTATCCGGCGGTGGCGCAACGATCCCCGGTGCAATCAACGGCTGGAATGACAGTCACGCTCCAAAGCGGATTGATTATATCTGGCTAGGTCCTTCCTTTAAGGCAGCTGCCTATGCCGTGACCTTCAATGGTGAAAACGGCCCGCAAGTAAGCGACCATTTCGGTATTACAGTCACAGCACATTTGCCGAGATGAATGTTAAAAATGATCACAGCTGCAGAAAACAGTGAAGCGAGTCATTTCGGTGTCAGGTAACAGTCCGGCACAGTGTTGTGAGAAATTTTCCGGATGGACATGATCAGTAAGCGTATCGTTATGACTGCAAAAAAAACAGCGAGGGACGTTCCCGATTTCGGGAGGTCCCTCGCTGTCTCTTTATAGAGGATCAGGGCGTGCTTTTTCTGAGACTTTTCGACACTCGACCGATTGCTTTAATTCCAGTTCGGATGAAATACTAGTGAGCAGGGTCGCTGACTGCCTGTTGGGTCTTGTCGGCGATTGCGTCATATGTCGGCAGCTCCTGAAGATTATCGGCACCGTACTTTTTCTCCAGTGCAGTCTTTAACAGACGGTAAGCCAAGATCTCGTTTCTGGCCAGGATCGGGCCGTGAAAATAAGAACCGTAGACATTTTTGTAAATGACGCCTTCTGAGCTGTCTTCGTTGTTATTGCCGTGGCCTTGCTGGACTTTACCCAGCGGCCGTTCATCCGCTCCTAGAAAAGTGCGGCCATTGTGATTTTCAAAGCCGTAGTAGGTTTCATTGAACTCTTCGTTGTGAATCACGATGTCGCCGATGTAGCGGTTGTTGTCCTGACTCAACGTATAGTGGTCCAATGCGCTGATGCCGGGGATCTTTTCACCGCCGGCCCCCATATAATAATGACCTAAAAGCTGATAGCCGCCGCAGATGGCCAGCATTACGCCTTCGTTTTCGATGTAGCGGGTGATGGCTTCTTTTTTGTTTTGGATGTCTTCGGAAACAATCAGCTGTTCGAAATCTTGACCGCCGCCGAAAAAGACCAGATCGTATTTGTCGGCATCGAAATCCTGGTGGATGCTGACGATTTCAGTGGTGAGGTCAATCCCCATTTTTTTTGCCAGGTAGCCCAGCATCAGCAGATTGCCGTTGTCACCATAAGTATTCAACAAATTTCCGTAAAGATGTGCCAGATGCAGCTCGTATTTAGCCACGATCCATGCCTCCTTTGATATAACCTTTGTCTGCCAGCTTTTTGCGCAGCTGCAAGACAGCCGTGTAAGTTGCTAAAATATAAACATGTTCCGTCGGTAAGGCGGGGATGGCTTTGATGACCGCATCCAGGTCGGGGATCTCGGTCAGTTTGTCCTGCGGGATCCCGGCGACTTTCAGCCTCAGGGCCATGTCTGTATGGCGATCCCCGCCGGCAATCACTGCCGGTATAGCCATGTCGGCGAAGGCTTCATGATTACCGTCCCAGATCCAGCTGACATCCACACCGTCTGCGTAATTGGCATTCAACAGTGCCACCAGCGAGAAGGGATAAGGAGACAAACCAATCATGTCGATCACTTGATTCAAGCCGACCGGATTTTTCACCAATACCAGGGTGCATTTTTTCCCGTCGATTTCGATGACTTCTTGGCGTCCGAAGACTTTTTCATCATAGGCCAGGCCGGCACGGATCTTTTCCGGGGCAACGTCATACATTTCAGCGACGGCAGTAGCAGCTAACGCATTATAGACATTGTACATTCCGCCGACTTCGATTCCGTATTCGTGACCGTCGATGACAAAGTCTGCCGAAGTATTGTCCATTGCGGTCATCTGCGTCAGCTTATAATCCAGTTCTGGACGGGCAAAGCCGCAGTTGGGACAGTAATACTTGCCCAGATTGGCATAAGTGATCATTTTGTAGTGCAGGATGTGGTGGCAGCGGGGGCAAAGAACGCCATCGGTATTGTAGTGGGCCAGCTGTTCTTCATCCGGCAGGTGATCAAAACCGTAATATTTCCGGGGATTCACAGTTTCCAAGGAATTGAAGATAGGTGAATCTCCATTAGCCAGAATCGTTGCTGCCGGTGATTTGGCTGCTCCTTCAACGATCAGACGATAAGTCGTATAAATCTCGCCGTAACGGTCCATCTGGTCCCGAAAGATATTCGTGAAGACGAATAGTTCCGGTTTGATATATTCGGTGACCTTCGACAGGCTGGCTTCATCGATCTCCAGCACAGCAAAGTTCTTTTGATTTTTCTTGGGCTTGGCCGACAAGAACGTGGAGACAATCCCTTGGACCATGTTGGCACCGGTAGGGTTGGTCAGTACCTCATCATACTGCTGCCGCAGAATATTGACGGTCAATGCGGTAGTCAGGGTTTTGCCGTTGGTCCCGGTGACTACTACCACTTCGTAAAGATCAGAATAGTGATCCAAAACTTGCGGATCAATCTTCAAAGCCAGCTTTCCGGGAAAGCTGGATCCGCCTTTCATAAAAGTCTTCAAAAACCACTGGGCACTTTTGCCGCAAGCGATGGCGATGTGACTGCGTAAACTCATACAGGTCGGGCCTCCAATAACGATTGTCAAACAGCAGCCGGTTGCTGAAAAATAAGTTCAAAAAGCAGCATCTCAGTTTTTCGGATATGCGCGGCTGGTGTTTATTGTCGGACGTTTCCCGACAAAATTCCAACTTATCATACCATAGGAACAAAAAAACGAAAAATACCTTTGCCGATTCTTTAATTTTTCCTTTCCCTTCAGACAGGCCCTGTGAGCTCATCCGTAAAAAAACCGCCCACAGAAAAATCTGCAGGCGGTTTGCGGATCAGCCGATAATGATTTGTTCGGTGGGGTATTCGTAACCCAGATCGCGCGTTTCCTTTGGTATGAACAAGAGCAATGTGTACAACATCCCAATCCGGCCGATGAACATCAAGGCGGCGATGACTGCCTGGCCGACCCCGGAGAGTTCACCGGTAATCCCCAATGAAAGCCCGGTAGTCCCAAAGGCTGAACAGACTTCTACGATGATGGCGATCAGAGGCTGCTCTTCGGTGGCGGTCAAAAAAATGATGGAGAAAAAGCACATGCTCATGGACAGCATGAAGACGACCACCGATTTGCGGATATCGACTTCCGGGATCCGTCGACCGAAGATGTTGATATTGTCTTCGCTTTTCAAGAAGGAATACATATACAGACCGATGATTGCCATGGTCGTCGTTCGGATCCCGCCGCCGACAGAACTGGGGGAGCAGCCGATGAACATCAAAATCGAAAAGATGATCAGCGTGGTGACCTGAAAATCCGTGAGATCATGGATCTGCAGACCGGCATTGCGGGTAGTCATCGAATAAAAGGCACTGTTGACCCAGGCGCCGAAGCCGGAAAGATCCCGGAACAGATGGTTTTTCTCCAATAACCAGATGATGATCGTGCCGCCGACAAACAATATGACGAATGCCAGCACTGCGATCTTCGTAAACAGCGAAAAGCGGAAGGGCAGGCGGCGCTTTCCTTTTTTGGCCTGAAGTTTGTAATGAACCCACTCGTGAAAATCCATCAATACCGGAAAACCAATCCCGCCGAGAAAAATCAGAAACATGATGCAGATTAAAAAGAAGTAATCGTTGGCAAAGGGGGTGATGGAGTCGCCGGTTACGTCAAAGCCGGAGTTGGTCACGGCCGAGATTGCCTGATAAAAACCATAGAAAATCGCATCCCGCCAACTTTCGTAGTGGCCCCGGACCATAAAATAGACAGAAAAGAAGGCACCGAAAACGACTTGGGCCACCAGCAGCATCGAAAAGGTAATCCGGATCAACCGTACGATCCCGGAAAGTCGCGGCTGGTTCATGTCGGTCATGATCAGTTGTCGCTGTTTGAGTGTGATTCGTCGTTTGGAAACGATGAAAAAGAAAGTGGAGATCATCATGATCCCGAGACCGCCGATCTGAAACAGAATCTCAAGCAGCACCACCCCCCGATCGTTGAAGATACTGTTGATGTCAAAGGTGGATAAGCCGGTGACGGAAACGGTGGAGATTGCCATAAAGAGCATATCCATGAAGGTGACTTTGCCATAAGAATCAGCTTCCCTGAAAAAAGGCAGGTAGAACAAAATTAAAGAAACCACCGTCATCAACACATAATAGCTGACGATGATCTGAATGGAACTGACATTGTTGGAGGTAAAATGCCGCCACTTGCGGATCTTCAGTTCCCAAAAACGTTTGAAAGCATCCATGATAGTGAACCCTCGAATCTATAATTGATCGTGCCGCCGACTGCTGCCACGCGATGAAAAACATTTTTTGCTTTCCTCGCTGA
Source organism: Enterococcaceae bacterium OF42-14pH9A (assembly GCA_027692465.1). Classification (GTDB taxonomy): domain Bacteria; phylum Bacillota; class Bacilli; order Lactobacillales; family Enterococcaceae; genus Enterococcus_C. Next base: position 1,539,722 of record JAQEYU010000001.1, read on the forward strand.
AAGCCGAAACGGCGGGACTGGGAAATCCTCCTTAAGTATATCAGAAGAAAAAGGAAATGGTACTTTCAAACCGGCGTCATGATTTCTTCATAATTCCCCGCTATGATACTTACATACCAACCAATAACCCTTTTTCAAAACTCCATTTTTTCTTTTTCTCTCTCGAACACCCCTGAGCCGTCGGTGCGGAAAAACCGATTGCCCAGGGGTGTTTTTGTGCGCCAGCTTCCCGAGAAAAATTTGAGCTGCACTATCCGTGACCAAGCCGCTCGGACTTTGGCCGTTGAAGAAATTTTTTAAAGCTGTCCAGCCGGTCTCCTGTCAGCTGTCGCTTACAAAGCCGAGTTACCGGCAGGAGTTTACAGAAAGTTTCACTATAAAAAAATGCCGCTTTCCGCTATAATGCTCTAAGAAGAAACTGGAGGTTTGAACATGGCACAATTGTTTTTCAAATATGGCGCGATGAACAGCGGCAAGACCATCGAGATCCTGAAGGTCGCACATAATTACGAAGAGCAGGACAAACCGGTGGTAATCATGACCAGTGCATTGGATACCCGTTCCGGAATGGGGAAGGTTTCCAGTCGCATCGGCTTGGAACGTCCGGCAATCCCGATATTCGAGGAGACGGATATTTTTCGTATGATCGTGGAGATGGACTATAAACCTTATTGTGTTTTGATCGATGAAGCCCAGTTCTTGAAGAAAGAACACGTTTTGGCGTTTACCCGTATCGTCGACGAGCTGGACATCCCGGTGATGGCTTTTGGCTTGAAAAACGATTTTCGCAATGAACTCTTTGAAGGCTCTCAGTATCTGCTGTTGTATGCCGACAAAATCGAAGAGATGAAGACAATCTGTTGGTTCTGCCACAAAAAAGCCAGCATGAATCTTCACTATATCGACGGTCAGCCGGTCTATGAAGGAAATCAGGTCCAGATCGGCGGCAATGAGGCCTATTATCCCGTCTGCCGCAAGCATTATTTCCATCCCGAGATCAAGAGCGGCGACTCAACAGCGGATCAGCAAGACTGCACCCATGCCCATCATTAGGCAAGGGGGAGCTGCTGCTGACATTTCACTACTCGAATCGATTTATTGGAAGCTGTCTGTTCATTGCTGAGCACCGCATCCAAAGATCACTTACAGAAAGGAACCCACATGTACGATCAATTACAATCTATCGAAGACCGTTACGAAGAGCTGGGGGAGCTGCTGAGCGACCCGGCTGTCATTTCCGACACTAAACGCTTCCTGCAGCTGTCCAAAGAAGAGGCCAGTACCCGGGAAACCGTGGAAGTCTACCGGCGCTACAAACAAGTGGTTCAAGGTATCAAAGATGCAGAGGAGCTCTTGGGAGAAAACTTGGATCCCGACATGGCAGAATTGGCCAAAGAAGAGCTCAGTGATTTGAAAAAGGAAAAAGAAGAACTGGAAGAGCAGATCAAGATCCTCTTGCTGCCCAAAGATCCCAACGATGACAAGAACATCATCATGGAGATCCGGGGGGCTGCCGGCGGGGACGAAGCTGCGCTGTTTGCCGGCGATCTTTTCAACATGTATCAGAAATACGCCGAATCTCAAGGCTGGAAGACTGAGGTCATGGATGCCAATGTCACCGGCATCGGCGGTTACAAAGAAGTCATCATGATGATTACCGGGGACAATGTCTACTCCAAACTGAAATACGAATCCGGTGCGCATCGGGTGCAGCGGGTCCCTTCAACGGAATCCCAAGGCCGAATCCACACCTCTACAGCGACGGTGGTGGTGATGCCGGAAGCCGAAGAAGTGGAGATCGATATCGAAGACAAAGACATCCGTACTGACATCTACCATGCCTCCGGAGCCGGCGGACAGCACGTCAATAAGACGGCGTCGGCAGTTCGCTTGACTCACCTGCCTACGGGAATCGTCGTGGCGATGCAGGATGAACGTTCTCAGCTGAAAAACCGTGAAAAAGCCATGAAAATCTTGCGGGCCCGGGTCTATGACCAGATCCAGCAAGAAGCTCAAAGTGCTTACGACTCAGAACGAAAATCAGCTGTCGGTACAGGAGATCGTTCTGAACGAATCAGAACTTACAATTTTCCGCAAAATCGTGTGACTGATCACCGAATCGGCTTGACGATCCAAAAACTGGATCAGATTTTGGCAGGGAAAATGGATGAGATCATCGATGCACTGATCATTTATGATCAAACAGAAAAACTGGCGGAGATGCAAAATGGCTACTAGACCTACCTTGCGAGAAGTCCTAGATAGGGCTTCTTCTTTTTTAGAATCTGTCGATGTAGAAGGCTATAGTGCGTTATACGTATTTTTGGGGCGAAAGAATTGGACCAAGACCGATTGGCTGCTGCAGATGGGCCGGGAAGCCACGGCAGACGAAACGGCACAGATAGCAGAAGATGTTCGTCGCCTGGCTGAGCATGTCCCGGCGCAATATCTTTTGGGGTGGGAAGAGTTTTGCGGCCATCGCTTCAAGGTCACCAAAGATACCCTGATCCCCCGGCCGGAAACAGAAGAATTGGTGATGCATGCGCTGACGGTGCTTTCTGAAATAAAAGATGCCTCACCGACACCTGTTGATGAGCAGCTTCTGCGGGTCGCAGATATCGGCACCGGTACCGGAGCGATTGCTATCTCCGTCAAATTGGCGCTTCCGGATTGTCTGGTGAGTGCCACTGATATTTCACCGGCCGCTCTGAAAGTCGCCAAGGAAAATGCTGCTGATTTGGGGGCAGCAGTTGATTTTTATCGTGGGGATACTCTGGAGCCCTTTCTAGCCGAGGCGGCAACGAAAAAGATCCGCTTGCTTCTCTCCAATCCCCCTTACATTTCCGAAGCGGAATGGGACTTGATGGATGAAAGCGTTCGGACCTTCGAACCCAAAACGGCCCTGTTTGCTGAGAACGATGGCTTGGCTGTGTATCAGAAACTGGCCCGGCAAGCACCGGCTGTCTTGGCGCCGGACGGACAGATCTTGCTGGAAATCGGCTTTGCTCAGGGGAGCGCTGTTCGGGAAATATTTCAGACGGCTTTTCCTGACAAGCAGGTCGAAATCATCAAAGACTTGGCCGGTCAAGATCGGATCATCCATGTTTTCTGATGGGGACAACGCATCCGACTGGTCTGTGGAAAAAAACTTTTTTATTTTGTTTCACGGAATAAAAAGGCGATGACAGGAACTGTTCCACGGGAAAAAGACTTATCAACACGGTTATGCACACTTGACAGATGAGTTATCCACAAAAAGTGGATAACTCTTAGCAAATTGTTGATAAAGTCCAATTCGTTTTAAGAAAGGTTGTGGATAAACTGTGGAAACAAAACGATATGATGAAGAACAAATCACAGAGGCGGCGGCGGTCCTGACTGCCGGCGGTCTGGTAGCCTTTCCAACTGAAACCGTCTATGGATTGGGAGCTAATGCCCTTTTGCCGCAAGCTGTGGCACAGGTCTTCCAAGTGAAAGGCCGGCCGCAGGATAACCCGCTGATTGTCCATGTTGCTGACTTTCAGCAGGTAAACCAATTTGTGGAAAACTTTCATCCGCTGACGGAAAAAATCGTTGAAAATTTCTGGCCAGGGCCGTTGACACTGATTTTTCCTGTCAAGGAAGGGGCCTTGCCAAAGGTCGTCACCGGCGGCTTATCCACAGCTGCTTTTCGGATGCCTGACAGTCCCCTGACGCTGGCTTTGATTAAAGCCGCCGGTGTTCCGCTGGTAGGGCCGAGTGCCAACACTTCCGGCAAACCCAGCCCTACGACAGCCGATCACGTTCTGCATGACATGCAGGGAAAAATCAGCGGCGTGTTGGACGGCGGCGCCACGCGAATCGGAGTGGAATCTACTGTGCTGGATCTCAGTATGCCTGACGTCCCCCCGACGATTCTGCGTCCCGGTGCTGTCACTCGTGAAGTGCTGGAAACCGTCTTGGGGACCTCCATTGCAGTGGATGCCCATCTGGTGCAGGAGAGCGAAACCCCGCGGGCACCCGGTATGAAGTATAAACATTATGCACCGGATACCCCGGTCTGGATGGTGCGTTCAGAAGATTGGCCGGCAGTTCTCGAATGGGTAAAGACCAGCGGCAAACGTGTCGGTATCATTGCCGGTCCCACCATTTCCGAACAGCTGAGGTATGAAGCTGCCGCAGTCTTCATGCTGCCTGAAGACACTGTCGAACAAGCTGCAAAGGGTCTTTTTGCCGGCCTGCGGGCTTTGGACGAACCGCAACTTGGCCTGGATGCTATCCTGGTAGAGACCTTTTCCGAAACCGGTCTGGGTGCAGCCTATATGAACAGACTCAGTAAATCGGCCGCCAAGAAATGGTTTGAAACGGGAATGAAGTAAGGGAAAAGCAATAGATAGAAGAACAGCCGCCTTGACATTTGGGCGGCTGTTTTTATCTGCAAAATAACGGTGAATAAGCCAGAATAAAAAGAAATATTTGGATACATAGGCGAAAATATTGGTATATGTAAATTGTTAGTAATGACACGGAAATATGTTAAAATTATATTAGAAACGTTTTGAGATAACGAACACGAAAAAAAGACAATAAAAAAAGCGCCAAGACAGCGCCACTCAAAAGAGTTGATTACGGTCAAGCCTTATTTTAACTTGCTGTGTTGTTCTGAATGCTTCCAACAAAACATACAAGGAAACTCGATAATGAGATCACGGAGCCCTCTTTTTTGCGCCTTTTTTCAAGGCAGATAAATAGAAGGGATTTTGATAGGTATATCCAAAAAAGGAGGGGGAATTATGCATATTGCCCATTTTAGAGAGTCAGACGGTGTCATGCAGGAACTGGCAGATCATCTTTTGGAAACAGCAGAAATCGCAGAGCACAACGGGACGGTATTGGGCATACCGACGATGTGCCGTTTGACCGGGCTGCTTCATGATGCCGGTAAGTTTTCAAACGCTTTTCAGAGTTATATTTTGGCCGCACATGATGGTGAGACGGTCAAGCGAGGCAGTGTGGATCATTCCACGTATGGTGGCCAAATGATACAAGAATGCGGGGTCACTACGAAATATGAAGTGATGGCACGGGAGATGATCGCAAATGCTATATTTGCCCATCATAATCCTGGTGGGTTGTTAGACTTCGTTTCCGGAGAAGGTGCTGCCGAGTCTCCTTATCAGGCACGCTGTCAAAAAAATCTGGAAGAATACAGCAGGGTCAAAAGTCTTTTCTTTGAGACGATTCTGTCAGAAAAAAAACTGCAGGAATTGCTTGAAAAAGTCGGCAAAGAGTTGGAGATAGTGGATGAAAGAAACGGAAAGTTGGATCGCACAGCACAGTTTTTCCTGACGAAGATGGTCTACAGTACACTGTTAGACGGTGACCGACGCAATACGCAGTTATTTGAAGAAGAGAAAAAATACAAAAAAACAGATACGAAACAATTATTCACTGAGCTGGCCGAGCGTTTGGAGGAGACATTTAGCGAATTTCAAAACGGTAAACAAACAACTATCAATCAGCTGCGGCAGAAAATGGCGGATGCCTGCTTGGAAGCCGCCAACAGGGCCACCGGTATTTATACGTTATCGATTCCCACGGGTGGAGGGAAGACGTTGAGCAGTATGCGTTTTGCATTGAATCATGCTCTGTCCGCGAACAAACGGAGAATTATCTACATCATTCCTTTCAGTTCGATCATCGAGCAGAATGCGGAGGTGTTTCGGAAAAAGTTGGGAATTACAGATGCTGAGGTCTTGTTGGAACATCATGCCAATCTCGTAATCGAGTCAGATGATGAATCCGAAGAAAGTGAAAGAAAACAAGCACTGATGCAGGATAATTGGGACAGTCCAATCATCGTGACGACGATGGTCCGATTTTTAGAAAATGTATTTGCCGGTTCTACTCGTAATCCCCGTAGAATCCATCAACTGCTGAACAGTATTTTGATTTTTGATGAGATCCAATCACTTCCTCCCAAGTGTTTGTCTATGTTCACCAGTTTGATCAATTTCTTAAAAAATTATGGGAATACCACGACCTTATTGTGCACGGCTACGCAACCGACTTTGGAAAAACGGAAAGTCGCTTTGGAAAAGGCTATTGATTCAGAAATTGTTCCCGACTTGCTGGCTGTAAGCACTGCTTTCGAGCGTGTACAGGTCATTGATAAGACTCTGGATGAGGGATGGCAAGCCCAAGAATTAGCCGATTTTGCTTTGGAGATTGTTGCTGAAGAACGGAATCTGTTGATGATCCTGAATACCAAAAAGGCCGTACGCAGTGTTTATCAGATGTTATTGGATTCAGATGTGCCTGTCTTTCATTTATCGACTGCTATGACACCGAATCATAGAAGCCTAGTATTAGAAACTATCCGAAAGGCATTAGAGCAAAATGAACGGATCATCTGTGTCACCACACCGCTGATCGAAGCAGGTGTCGATGTCAGTTTCTCCTGTGTTGTGCGCTCGATTTCAGGTTTGGACTCCATTGCACAGGCGGCAGGTCGTTGCAATCGAAACGGCGAATCCTTACAACCGCAGCCGGTATATCTGGTCAATCCGGTGAGGGAATTGGAAAATATCGACAAAATGGCAGAAATCAAAACAAAGGCCGGGATCACCAGAGAATTACTGCAGGACAGAAAGTATCTCAAAGATGAGTCCAGCTTATTGACTCCGGATCTGATGACGCGCTTTTTCGATAAATTCTACCAGCGTATCGAAAAGACTGGCGAATCGGAATATCTTTTCAATCAAGGATCACAGCAGTTGTTCGAATTGATGTGTAAAAACAGCGAGCGCCGTCATTTTTTCCAATCTACAGAAAGGCTTAAGGTGCCGACTTGTCTGGTCAGCAGCAGTCAGACGATTGCTAAGCATTTCAAAGTCATCGAGCAGCAGGGAGAATCAGTGTTAGTCGAGTTTGGGGATGAAGGAGAAGGATTGGTAGCCGATCTTCTGGGGGCTGATGACATTGTCTTTGATAAAGAATGGTATCAACGGGCCCAAAGGAACAGTTTGAACTTGTATCAGCATGAGTTCAGACAATTGCAAAGAGATGGGTTGATTGCGCTGACGGAAGCCGGAATTTATGTTCTTAACAAAAATGGCTATGATCCGCAATACGGACTGAATATAGAAGGTGACTCGTTATCCGACTATGCGTTTTAATAACACAGCATTGAAAACGCTTTTCCAAAATTGCTTTTTTTGATATAGTCGAATCAGTAAGGTGTGTGTGGAAACACCTGGTGGGCCCCATATTTTTCAGAACCTGCCGGAATTAAGGGGTAACCCACAGATTATATGATGCAAAAGCTGCGCAATTACGAGGCAGACTGAGATAAAAGAGATCAAACGGCTACCGCGGAGATGTTCAGACACACCCTGATATTTATAAAATGTTTTTGGAAGGAGGGAGTTTGTTGAAAAATCAGATTTGTTTTCGTGTGTATGGGAAATACGGGCTGTTCACAGACCCGTTAACCAAGTTGGGGGGCGAGAAGTCCAGCTATCCAGTACCTACTTACCAAGCATTAAAAGGGATCGCGGAATCGATTTATTGGAAGCCGACCATTGTGTATATCGTCGATGAAGTTCGGGTGGTTAATCCTATTCGAATGGAATCGAAAGGAATTCGTCCACTGGTTTTCAATAACATATCCAGCAGTAATCTGGCGTATTACAGTTATTTAAGAAATCCAGTCTACGAAGTGAAAGTGCATTTTGAGTTCAATCAGCAGCGGCCCGATTTACGGAAAGATTACAATGAAAATAAGCATTATCAGATTTTAAAACGATCTTTGGCTAAGGGGGGCCGCCGCGATATCTTTCTGGGTGCCAGAGAGTGTCAGGGATATGTTGAACCATGTGAATTTGGGGAAGGGGTCGGAGCTTATGATAACGATGAAAATCCACAATATTTCGGAACCATGGTGCACGGCTTATCCTATCCTGATGAGACCGGCATAGATGAATTGCAAGTGCGGCTTTGGCAACCAAAAATGGAGCGGGGCGTGATCGTTTTTCCACGGCCGGAGGAATGTAAGCTTGTTCGGACAGTGACGAAAATGAAGGCAAAAGAGTTCACCTTATCAGATATCCAATCAGCAGATGACCTGCTTCAGGAGCTGGAGGTGGAGAGAAATTGACTTGGATCGCAGACTTATATGAAACTTATGAAGCAAATCAAGATCAGGTCGGTAAGATGCTGATACGAAAAAATCAGCAGTTCTCTTTGTTGCCGGTGGGACATGCGTATCGAAATGTACAAATTGAAGTACAGGTTACGCCGGAGGGAGAGTTCTTTGATGCCCGAGTGTTGAGTAAAGAAGAAGCGCCAACCGTCATTCCTGTTACTGAATCTTCTGGTGGCAGGACCAGCAGCCCTGTGCCACACCCACTCCATGACGGATTGAAATATGTTGCCGGTGACTTTGAGCAATATGCAGACACCAAAAAGAAGAAGCCCACACCTCATGAAATGTACATGGCGCAGTTGCAGCAATGGGCAGATCACGATCCTCGTGTTGCGGGTATTTATAAGTATTTGCAAAAGAATCGCTTGATCAAAGACTTGGTTGAAAAAAAGATTTTGTTCATTGACGAGACTGGTAAATTGTTGCCTAAATGGTCAAAAGAGTTGACAGAAAAAATGGGATACAAACCGCCATTGTTCGATGTCTTAGCAGGAAGTCAAGATTCTGCCATGGTTCGTTTCACGATTCATGATCCACGGGGAAATGCGGACGAGCTTCCGTTGTGGGAGGATCCTGAAATTGCAAATTCTGCAATCAGAGAATTTTCCGGTGGGCAGGAAGGAATTGACTACGTGACCGGAAAAGCAATGCCTGTTACAGAGGCTCATGCATCCGGTTTGCGTTACGGAGGGGATATGGCAAAATTGATCTCCGCTAATGACGCAGTAAATTTCACTTATCGAGGGCGATTTAGCGACAAATCGCAAGTTGCCGGTGTCGGTTATGAGGTATCACAAAAAGCCCATAATGCACTTAAGTGGCTGATCATCAAACAGGGAATCGTACGTGATGGTCGTGTCTATCTGGTATGGGGACAGTCCTTGCCTGAGCGATTTACTCCTTTGGCAGGAGGGCTGGATCTTTTTGAGGACGACGATTTGGAGGATGATCATAATTTTCCAAATACACAAGAAGAGTTCGCGAAGCTGCTGAAGCGGGCAATATATGGAAAGAACGAGAGCTTGGTGATTGCAGATAAAGTGAATATCATGATTTTAGACAATGCAACACCGGGGCGAATCGGGATTTTATACTATAATTCTACTGATCAAAAACAATATTTGACGCGCATCGAAAATTGGCAGCAGCAGGCATCGTGGCGACACACTTATTTTGTGAACAAGCAGCCGAGACACTATTACGGAGCGCCTAATCTGTATGATATCGCAAAAGCGGCTTTTGGGGAAAATGCCAATAAGACAGTCTTAAACAATGCGACTACTGCCTTGTTCACCTGCGTAGTCGAAAATAAAAAAGTTCCTTACGATCTGATGTCCAAATTGGCTCATCGGGTTTCAAATCCTGCCAGTTTTGAACAAAATTGGCAATGGCGCAAAGCGTTGGAAATCGCCTGTTCAATGGTAAATAATTACTTTTTCCGCGATAAAGGAGGATGTTCAGTGAGTCTCGATAAAGAAAGAAAAGAACGTAATTATCTCTTTGGACGGTTACTGGCGGTCAGTCACGTCCTTGAAAGCGAAGTCCTGAAAAATCAGGGAGTTTCCGGACGTTCGACCAGTGCCGAACGATATATGAATGCGTTCAGCATGCATCCGGTAAAAACGTGGATGATCATTCGGAAGAATCTGCAACCGTATATTGATCGTTTACGGCCGAATCAAAAAATTTTTTATGACAAATTGTTTACTGAGATCATGGATCAGTTTGACCCGGATACTTACACAGACAAAGCACTGGATGGGCGCTATCTGCTAGGCTACTATAGTCAAGAATATGCGATCTATCATAAACAACCGGTCAAAGAGGAGGAAGAATAAGATGAGCTTGCAGAACAAATACGATTTTAAGGTGATTTTTTCAGTGAAAAATGCGAATCCAAATGGCGATCCATTAAACGGAAATCGACCACGACAGGATTTTGAAGGGTTTGGCGAAGTCTCTGATGTTGCGATCAAACGCAAGATCCGTAACCGACTGCAGGATCTGGGAGAGCGGATTTTTATCCAATCCAATGACCGTGCCGATGACGGCTTCACCAATCTGAAGGATCGTGCTGAAAGTGTCGATACACTGAAAAAAATTCTCGGTGATAAGAAAAAAGCTGATGCTGATGCATTTGCAAAAATTGCCTGTGAGAATTGGTTCGATGTTCGAGCTTTTGGACAGGTTTTTGCCTTTTCAGGAACACAGGTGTCAGTAGGGGTACGCGGGCCGGTGTCAGTTCAATTGGCTGAGAGTGTGGAGCCGGTGGAGATCACTTCTATGCAAATCACGAAGAGTGTCAATTCAGTTCCGGGAGATGGTAAAGGATCGGACACGATGGGAACCAAGCATTTCGTCAGCAACGGCCTTTATACGTTCAATGGAAGTATTAATCCGCAGTTGGCTGAAAAAACCGGCTTTACTGATGAAGATGCTGAAAAAGTATTGGAAGCATTGAAATCTTTGTTTGAAAATGACGCTTCAGCTGCCAGACCGGATGGCTCAATGACTGTTGAGAAAGTTTATTGGTGGAAACATCCAAGTAAATCAGGTGCGTATCCGTCAGCGAAAGTCCATCGTTCCATTAAACTGGCTAAAAAAGCAGCTATCGATGTTCCACGATCTATCGAGGATTATGATATTGAAGTGGAGAACTTGGAGCAACTGCCGGTTCAGGAATTCGACGGTATCTGAGGATGTATCAGGAAGAGGATTTCTTGATGATTTCAGGCATCCAGCATTTTGTTTTTTGCAAACGCCAATGGGCACTGATCCATATCGAACAGCAATGGGCAGAAAATACTCTAACAGTTGAAGGTAGTCATCTGCATGAAAAAGCTGATCAGCCTTTTATTAGGGAAAAACGGAACGACCGGCTGATCGTACGGGCTCTGCCGATTCACTCCCGCGAATTGGGGATAAGCGGTATTTGTGATGTGGTCGAATTTATCCGTGATGACAGCGGCGTGATGGTACCTAAATACCAGGATCGTTTTCTGGTAAATCCCGTGGAGTATAAGCGTGGCAAACAAAAGCCGGATCTCAGCGATGAATTGCAGTTGACAGCACAAGCCTTTTGTTTGAATGAAATGCTGGCTGCCGAGATCGACAAAGGGGCGCTCTTTTATTTTGAAACACGTAATCGAATCACAGTTGAAATCACTGAAGAAAAATTTGAGAAATTGCGGGAAGTTACGACTGAAATGCACGATTACTGGCGCAGGAGATGGACACCAACAGTCAAAATCACCAAAAAATGTGAGCGGTGCTCATTGAAAGATGTGTGTCTGCCGGTGCTTTCAAAAAAAGAATCGGTCGCATCTTATCTGAAGCGGAGGCTGGCGGAATGAGAAAACTTCAGAATACCGTTTTTATTACTACTCCGGATTTGTATTTGCGTCTGGACGGTGCAAATTTGGTGGTTTGGAACCAAGAAGACCGGGTAGGCAGAATCCCGCTTCACAATCTGGAAGGGATTGTAACCAATAATTATGTTGGTATGAGTCCGGCCTTGATGGGGGAATGCATGAAGCGTAATATTGCTGTCTCTTTTTTGACCTCAGGGGGTAAATTCCAATGTCGTGTGGTAGGACCGACTTTTGGAAATGTACTTTTGCGCAAGAAGCAGTACTTGGTGTCTGAATCAGAGCCGGAAAGCTTGACCGTGGCCAGAAATTTTATTATAGGTAAGTTGTATAACCAACGTTGGATATTGGAGAGGTTCACTAGGGACCATGAGTTGCGGATCGATCAGGCACTGTTCAAACAGGTTTCATCGGAGCTGAAGGAGGGAATTAGTGCGATCCGTTCGCAAGTGACTGACTTGGATACTTTGCGAGGAATTGAGGGCCAGTTGGCCAGTCGTTACTTTTTTATCTTCGATCAGATGATTTTGCAGCAAAGAGGGGACTTCCGTTTTAATAGTCGCAGTAGACGGCCGCCTTTGGATCCCGTGAATGCTCTGCTTTCTTTTTCATATTCGCTACTAACCCATGATTGTGCAGCTGCATTGGAGTCGGTCGGTTTGGATCCTTATGTTGGTTTTATGCATCAAGATCGTCCCGGCCGATTGTCTCTGGCACTGGATTTAGTGGAGGAGCTGCGTGGTGTCTATGCAGATCGTTTTTGTCTCGGATTGATCAATCGCAAGGTATTGAACAAGAAGCATTTTTTGGAAAAAGAGAGTGGTGCTGTTCTTTTGACAGACGAGGGAAGGAAAATATTTTTTGACGCCTGGCAGACAAAAAAGAATGAAAAGATGCAACATCCTTTTCTTGGGGAACAGATACAATGGGGGCTTGTCCCGTATGTACAGGCGTTATTACTTGCCAGGTACTTGCGGGGTGATCTGGATGAATATCCGCCTTTTCTTTGGAAGTAGGTGCTCAAAATGATGATATTAGTAACCTATGATGTTTCAACGATTGATCGTAAAGGGAGCAGGAGACTTCGGAAAATTGCGAAAATCTGTCAAGATTACGGCGTCCGTGTGCAGAACTCAGTCTTTGAATGCGTTGTAGATCAAACTGAATATACACAGTTAAAAATCAAACTTTTACAAATAATTGATGAGAGCGAAGACTCCTTGCGCATATACCGTTTGGGTAAGCAATATAAGTCTAAGGTTGAACATTTTGGCATCAAGGAAGCGATTCAAGTTGAAGATACACTGATTTTCTAGAAATGGTCAATATGGTGCGAACCGGAGGCACACAGGTTTTTCCTGCAGGGTTCGCACCTGTTTCTTTTAGTATCTATTGATTTGTGAGGATATTCATATGATTTTTTAGTTAACTGATAATCATGTGCACAGAAATAAACAAAAGTGAGGGGATATCTACTCATTTTTGCGGTCGCTCCCTGTATTGGGAGCGTGGATTGAAATAGTACTGGTAATGATAGCAATCTTGCTTTTGGTTGTCGCTCCCTGTATTGGGAGCGTGGATTGAAATCACGTTCCCAGTGCATTGATCTCACTGACCCGATGTCGCTCCCTGTATTGGGAGCGTGGATTGAAATCACGTTCCCAGTGCATTGATATCGCTGACACGATCGTCGCTCCCTGTATTGGGAGCGTGGATTGAAATTGGTGTTGTGTTATTAAGTGATGAGGAAGTGAGTTCGTCGCTCCCTGTATTGGGAGCGTGGATTGAAATTAGCGGCTAAGAATTCGATTTACGCGACAAATGCGTCGCTCCCTGTATTGGGAGCGTGGATTGAAATCAGACCCAGTTACTATGGTCCGTCCATTCGAGGAAGTCGCTCCCTGTATTGGGAGCGTGGATTGAAATACGATGGTTTTGAGGAATGTATGCGGGTCTTAAAGTCGCTCCCTGTATTGGGAGCGTGGATTGAAATAAAGGAGGGGTACTTATGTTTGGTCAAAGACTCAAAGTCGCTCCCTGTATTGGGAGCGTGGATTGAAATAGAAAAATAAGCAAAAACAAGCCCCCAGGACCGAAGTCGCTCCCTGTATTGGGAGCGTGGATTGAAATGAGGGAAAATACTTTGCTACTTGGGATGGTTGTATGTCGCTCCCTGTATTGGGAGCGTGGATTGAAATATCTTCGTCGATCAAGATCCCCTTAATACAGATGTCGCTCCCTGTATTGGGAGCGTGGATTGAAATTGCGCGGCGACTTTACGGAAGATTCCGCAGCCGCCAGTCGCTCCCTGTATTGGGAGCGTGGATTGAAATTGGCAAGCCGAGGCGTGGACGATGGGCTGTTAGCAGTCGCTCCCTGTATTGGGAGCGTGGATTGAAATAGGGTGTTAAGATGATGACTTCCGAGTTTTACAGCCGTCGCTCCCTGTATTGGGAGCGTGGATTGAAATGCTTGTGCCGTCTACACGACCCACAGCCATCTGGTCAAGTCGCTCCCTGTATTGGGAGCGTGGATTGAAATAGACGTCGTGATGGAGGAGGCCACTGAGTTCACCCTGTCGCTCCCTGTATTGGGAGCGTGGATTGAAATGGTTGAAGTCAGTCCAGCGCCTGAAAAGGTAACAGAGTCGCTCCCTGTATTGGGAGCGTGGATTGAAATTGCTGACTCCGACTTCGGTGACATGGATTGGGACGGTCGCTCCCTGTATTGGGAGCGTGGATTGAAATATTCACGGAAAGGCTGGCACCGGGAAGTCTACGCTGTCGCTCCCTGTATTGGGAGCGTGGATTGAAATTGTCCGCATCAAGCGTTCTGCTTCGAAGCGGCTAGGTCGCTCCCTGTATTGGGAGCGTGGATTGAAATTTCCCTGACTGCTCCGTAAGCTCCCATGAAAAGTTGTCGCTCCCTGTATTGGGAGCGTGGATTGAAATAATTGTGATTTCATCATAAAGCTCATCTTCGGTATCGTCGCTCCCTGTATTGGGAGCGTGGATTGAAATGGTAATCTCGCTTGCTAATCAGCCCTACATGACGATGTCGCTCCCTGTATTGGGAGCGTGGATTGAAATATTGATTTAAGCGAGTCCCAGAAACAGCTGACACTGTCGCTCCCTGTATTGGGAGCGTGGATTGAAATTTGAAGTCAAGGCTGACGAGAACCGGGTAGTCTAGTCGCTCCCTGTATTGGGAGCGTGGATTGAAATTACGGAAACTGAAAAGGAAATTGCTGAAAAAGTGGTCGCTCCCTGTATTGGGAGCGTGGATTGAAATAGTTAATCGTTGCATTAGTACAAGGGGTAATTCGTCGCTCCCTGTATTGGGAGCGTGGATTGAAATCGACAAGGTCTCCCCCGGCTGATAGCATATCGCCGTCGCTCCCTGTATTGGGAGCGTGGATTGAAATCACCAAGATCAAGCACCGACCCGAATTTAACTTGGTCGCTCCCTGTATTGGGAGCGTGGATTGAAATCAGATTGCCGATTTTATTTTCTTGCACGGCATTCCGTCGCTCCCTGTATTGGGAGCGTGGATTGAAATTCGCAACTCCGCAATATCTGCAACACGATCAGTATGTCGCTCCCTGTATTGGGAGCGTGGATTGAAATCTTAACCGCCAATAAATGGAATCATTTTCCGAATGTCGCTCCCTGTATTGGGAGCGTGGATTGAAATGACTAACCCCCCATACCAACGGGGGGGTTTACAATAGTCGCTCCCTGTATTGGGAGCGTGGATTGAAATCATCTTGACGAAACGCATTAAGCAAGCTATTGATTGTCGCTCCCTGTATTGGGAGCGTGGATTGAAATCGGTTGAGTCAGTCCAACTGACATCATAAGACCGTCGCTCCCTGTATTGGGAGCGTGGATTGAAATCGTTTCTGCTCTTCGAGATCCACCGCTGTATTATCGTCGCTCCCTGTATTGGGAGCGTGGATTGAAATAAATTCGACTGTGATCCGTGGTTTTCCGATAATTGTCGCTCCCTGTATTGGGAGCGTGGATTGAAATAGATTGGTGCGGCGTTCAGTTGGTGGAAGTGGCCCGTCGCTCCCTGTATTGGGAGCGTGGATTGAAATAATTTTTGCAATTCGAGTAAAAGCATTATTCACAGTCGCTCCCTGTATTGGGAGCGTGGATTGAAATACCGTCTGAAACGTATCATTTGCGCCCCAATAGGGTCGCTCCCTGTATTGGGAGCGTGGATTGAAATTCCTTATATAGTTTAACCAGATTGTTTTCAGGCTGGTCGCTCCCTGTATTGGGAGCGTGGATTGAAATTCTCTATTGCAAATGGCTTTAATATGTCAGTTACGTCGCTCCCTGTATTGGGAGCGTGGATTGAAATCCGGATTTTTTCATCAATCAAGAAGGCGCTTGCCAGTCGCTCCCTGTATTGGGAGCGTGGATTGAAATTTCCCATGAATAAGCAGCTTTACGTTTACCAACAACGTCGCTCCCTGTATTGGGAGCGTGGATTGAAATAAATCATTCAAATTTGCTTCCGATACATACTGATAGTCGCTCCCTGTATTGGGAGCGTGGATTGAAATGAGACAATCAGCTTACTGAAATGACGAATCAAGGTCGCTCCCTGTATTGGGAGCGTGGATTGAAATGAATCTGCTGCTTGTCGATCAGCCGTCTCCTTGGGTCGCTCCCTGTATTGGGAGCGTGGATTGAAATCGTTGTTGGTAAACGTAAAGCTGCTTATTCATGGGGTCGCTCCCTGTATTGGGAGCGTGGATTGAAATAAAATTGATTGCTGGATGGTCTGCCCTTGCCAGCTGTCGCTCCCTGTATTGGGAGCGTGGATTGAAATCAGAAGCAAGACTGGAGAATAGCCGTTATCTGCAGTCGCTCCCTGTATTGGGAGCGTGGATTGAAATCGAGATACCTTTTATCATACTCGTAATTTGCCCAGCCGTCGCTCCCTGTATTGGGAGCGTGGATTGAAATTAACACGCTCGAATGATACGTATTTAACCTTGAGCGGTCGCTCCCTGTATTGGGAGCGTGGATTGAAATTCCGGGAAAAACCAAATTGGTTTCCAAATCTACAACTGTCGCTCCCTGTATTGGGAGCGTGGATTGAAATGTCTGGTCAAACAGTGAGTGCTGGACAACAGCTGGGGTCGCTCCCTGTATTGGGAGCGTGGATTGAAATAGGACCGGGAATTTTATGTCACACGTGGTCAACCGTCGCTCCCTGTATTGGGAGCGTGGATTGAAATTCGAAAAGAATATCGCGGAAGGGAAAGCACTGAAGTCGCTCCCTGTATTGGGAGCGTGGATTGAAATAAGAGCTGTTTGATAAGTATGCTGGAACGGGTACAGTCGCTCCCTGTATTGGGAGCGTGGATTGAAATACGTCAGCGATGGTAACCACGCTGATGAATGCTATCGTCGCTCCCTGTATTGGGAGCGTGGATTGAAATAGCTAAACAGGAATCTGTTGCGGCTTCAAGTCAGTCGCTCCCTGTATTGGGAGCGTGGATTGAAATGCTGAGCCGGGAATAGTCCAGTATGCCCGTCTGGGTCGCTCCCTGTATTGGGAGCGTGGATTGAAATCGCTCCAACTCGTCGTACCCTGCCGAAAATCTGGTCGCTCCCTGTATTGGGAGCGTGGATTGAAATGATAAAAAATTAGTTTTAAAAGCAGAAAAAGAGTGTCGCTCCCTGTATTGGGAGCGTGGATTGAAATAGATTTTCGTAATTGATTCCTGCCAGATTTGTCTCGTCGCTCCCTGTATTGGGAGCGTGGATTGAAATACGCTGACGAATTGGAGGTCATTGGGAACATATACGTCGCTCCCTGTATTGGGAGCGTGGATTGAAATACTCCTTCCGACACACTCATGCGACGATGCTTCTGTCGCTCCCTGTATTGGGAGCGTGGATTGAAATCGTACCAGCTGATTAAGTCGGATCCCTCCAGCTGTCGCTCCCTGTATTGGGAGCGTGGATTGAAATTAGTAATCTTCTGTATTTCCATGTGGCCAAGTTCGTCGCTCCCTGTATTGGGAGCGTGGATTGAAATCACCCAACCAGTATTGAAATCAAAGTCCCAACGTGGTCGCTCCCTGTATTGGGAGCGTGGATTGAAATGACCCGAAGCAATTGGATTCGGCTCTGCCTTATGTCGCCCTCTGTTGTCGCCCCTGTATTGAAATGAGAAAAAAATGTCGTTTCTCTCCTGTATTCGTCATTTCACATGCAAAAAATTCAACCGACTAATCACCATTAAAACACGTTATTTTTTGGATAATCAAATGAGTGGGCCTGATGACTTTCTTTTGATTTTCGAAGTGCAGCTATCATTTCCAATATCGCCCAACCACTCGCCTCAACACCGGCCAAAGGATCAGATAAAAGCCGATGTTCCCGGCGGCGTGCAGGGTGTCGAAGCTTAGTCCGCTGATCCAATAAGGCCAAAAGACGGTCAGGCCCATGAGGAAGTAGTTGAAAACGGAATAAATAAATCCGTAAACAAAGCCGGTCAGGCCGGCGATTGCGGTCTGAAACCATAATTTTCCGCCAAGGACAGGGATGCGGGTGAGCAGATGGAAGAGGAGCAGGATGCCGGCGTAACTGATGAGTTGTCCGACCGTCCAGATGCCGAAGCCTAAAAACAGGTTGGTGATCACCAATGACAAGGCGGCAACCAGCAAGGCTTCCGGGAGGCTTAAGATAAGAGTCATCATCAGTAAGATTGCCGTCATAGGCTGGACATTCGGGAGGAAAGTAAATAAGAAGCGGCCCACAACGCAGGCAGCAGTGAGCAAAGCTAAAAAAGCGATTCGGCGTGGAGTGAAGAAGGCTGGTGAATGCGTGTTTGATTCGTTCTGGCTGTCCAGGGGAGAGCTGGATTTGTTTGGTCGAGGGGTGTTGTTCATCGAAAGATCTCCATTTCAAAAAAATAATCTCAAAGAATCAGGAAAGTCGGTGGAATATATGCCGGCTGTTCTGGTTCTTTTTTCTCAGTTGCCAAATTTTCGTATTCTGCAGAAAGTCAGCTGTTCGTTGGTGTTTTCTGAAAAGAGTCCGGAAGTGGCAAGCTGTGGTACGTCTTGTAACCGGATAATCCGGATAAGATAATTGAGCAAGTTGATATAAGGCGCTTTTCCAGTTCAACTGTACCATATCTCCGAGGAGGGTGAAATATTCTGAAAATTTTTTCCTATCTTTCCAAATGAAAGGCTCAGCGTGATAAAATGTTTACAAAGTTTGAAAAACATTGTGATGGCCCGACTGCTTTTTTATGAAGCAGCTGGAAATGATATGACAGACTGGGAAGTTTGCCAAAATGCTCCCGCTGTACAGTTTGTTTTTCTCAGGTTGTATGCGGGATTCGGATTTTTGCGGACCTGCCGGAATCAAGGAGTAAAGGGCAGCTTATGTGGTGCTTAAGCTGCGTATTTACGAAGTAGCTTACACAGAGCAGAGCCAAGCAATTTACCGCTGATTGCTGCTGGCGTTTTGAGATACGTCCTGCACGTTTTCCGTCGAAGAACAAGAACGGAGCGAGAAGACTGAGATCTGAACGGCTCGTTAGCGGTGGAATATCGGGCTGAAATAAAGGCCGTCGGGATCAAAAATGCGGGAGTGCGGCAGAAGTCTGCCCAAATCAGCCGAGTATCAGCCGGCGAGTCATTTTTTTGTTGAGGGTCTGGTCATGTTCCCAAACTTGGCCCAGTTGAAAAGAGGAGAGAATATCTAATGAATGATCGCATGATCCCCTTGAATAAAAAAGAGGTACTCCGTTATCTGGGGTATAAGCGTGGGCAGGAGCTGACCGGTGATATCGATCAGATTGTAGAAGAGATGATGATTGAGGTCCAAAAGGTTTCCAACGCCCGCTATCTTTATCAGATTTTCGATATTGAAGCAGATGAAGAGTTGCAGGTGATTCGGATGGTGGACACGGATCTGGTGCTGACTGGAAAAAGTATTTGGCGGCATCTTCATAAGGCGCAAAAGGCCGCCCTTTTAGGGTGTACGCTGGGAATCGAGGTGGAGCAGGTGATTCGTCGCTACGAGATCACCGACTTGACTCGGGGGCTGATTCTAGATTGTGCTTGTACGGAATATATCGAAAAAATCTGTGATCTGGCAGAATGCGATATTGCGGCTGCTGTATCCGAAAAAGCTGCTGATGAGGGCCAAGGAGCGCAACAAAGGACTCCCGGCTACACGCTGAATCAGCGTTTTTCCCCCGGCTATGGTGACCTGCCGCTGGCGATCCAGCCGACGTTCATCCGAACGCTGCAGGCGGATACCCGGTTGGGAATCACATTAACGGAAACGAATCTGATGATCCCGCGAAAATCTGTTACAGCTGTTATTGGGCTGTTTACGGATCCGACAGAGGCAAAACCGTGGCGCAAGGGAAATTATTGTAATGTGTGCGACTTCAGAGAATGTAATTTCCGGATTGGAGGAACAAAAGGATGAAAACGATCAAGCAAGTGGATTTTTCCAATTTTGAAAAAGAACAGGCCGTGCTGGCACCGGTCATGGCGGCATTGCAGCAGGGCTTTTTGCTGATTGACGGAGCGATGGGGACGATGCTGCAGCAAAACGGGCTGCCTACCGGGCTGCAGCCGGAATATTTCAATTTGAGCCATCCCGAGATTGTTCGCAAGATTCACGAAGAATACGTGGCAGCCGGCGCGGATATTGTCACGGCTAATACGTTTCAGGCCAATCGCCACAAGATACCCGCCGAAAAACTGCCGGAGATTATCACTGCGGCAGTCAAACTGGCAAAAGACAGCGGCGCCCGCTTTGCCGCGTATGATATCGGTCCTATTGGGGCTCTGATGGCTCCTTATGGGACGTTGTCTTTTGATGAAGCCTACGATATTTTCAAGGAACAGGCGCTGCTGGCTGAAGCGGCCGGTGCAGACCTGGTGATCTTAGAGACGATGAGTGATCTGCTGGAGACCAAGGCTGCTCTCTTGGCAATCAAAGAAAATACTGCGCTGCCGGTTTTTGTGACGATGACTTATCAGGCAGATGGGCGGACTTTCGTGGGAACAGATTCCTTGACTGCCACATTGACCCTGCAGGCACTGGGGGCAGATGCGCTGGGTCTCAACTGTTCGTTGGGGCCAAAGGAATTGCTGCCGCTGGTGGAAACGATTTTGGAGTACGCCAAGGTACCGGTCATGGTTCAGGCCAATGCCGGGTTGCCGGAGATGGCAGAAGGAAAGACGGTCTATCGCATCACTGTCGAGGAATACACACGGTATGTCACAGCAATGTTGGCAAAAGGGGTGCGGATCGTCGGCGGCTGTTGCGGGACGACGCCGGCCTTTACCGCTGAGCTGAGACGGGCCTTGGATGAAGAATTCGGGGGCCGGCCGCGACCGACGACACCGAAAACTGTGACAGCTGTCACATCCGGTTCACAAACGGTGGTATTGGATCACAAACTTTCACTGATCGGTGAACGTCTGAATCCGACCGGGAAAAAACGGTTGAAAGAAGCGATCCGCCGGGAAGATTTTGCTTATATCCTGAAAGAAGCCATTGACCAGGTGACAGCCGGGGCCGATATTCTGGATGTGAATGTCGGGCTGCCGGAAATCGACGAAGCAGCGATGATGGTGAAGGCAGTGGGGGAATTGCAAGGTGTAGTCAATGTCCCTTTGCAGATTGACAGCTCTTCGGTTGCTGCTATCGAAGCCGGTGCACGGGTTTATAACGGTCGACCGCTGATCAATTCTGTCAACGGCAAACAAGCGACGATGGCTGAAATTTTTCCTATCGTAAAAAAATACGGTGCACTGGTGTTAGGGTTGGCACTGGATGAAGCCGGCATTCCGGAAACGGCGGCGGGTCGTCTGGAAGTTGCCCGCCGGATCGTGGCGACCGCTGCCGACTATGGAATCCCTAAAGAAGATGTCCTGATCGATCCTTTGGTGCTGACGGCTTCGGCTCAGCAGGATCAGGTGCAGGTCACATTGGACACGCTGAAGCTGTTGAAAGCTGAGCTGGGTGTCCATACTGTGGCGGGGGTCAGCAATGTGTCCTTTGGTTTGCCGAATCGGCCGCTGCTGAATGCGACATTTTTGGCGGCCTGTGTGGGAGCCGGGCTAGACGCACCGATTATGAATCCCATGAGTGAGCTGATGATGGGGGCCGTCTACGGCTTGCGGGTGATCAATCACCAGGACCGTGACGCAACTGTTTTCATTGAAAAAAATCAAAACGTCACCTTCAGCTCAACGACCGCTACCGACAGCGACGGCTTAAAAGGCAGCGAGAGTCGGCCAGTCGCTGATGGACAAACGCCAGCTTCGGCCGCAGATTCTTTGAAAACCATGATCCTGCAAGGGCGCAAAGAAGAAACTGCCGCAAAGACTATGCAGCTGCTGGAAACGACGCGCCCCCTTACCATCGTCAATGAAGAGTTTATTCCGGCTTTGGACGAAGTGGGAGCAAAATTTGAAGCCGGTCAGTTATTTTTGCCGCAGCTGATGCAAAGTGCCGATGCGGTGAAAAAAGCCCAGGCTGTCTTGAAAGACTATTTGGCCAAGCACGATCAGCAGACGGAAAAGCAGGGCCGGATCCTGCTGGCAACGGTTGAAGGGGACATCCATGATATCGGTAAAAATATCGTCAAAATGATTCTGGAAAATTACGGTTTCGATATCATTGATCTGGGAAAAGATGTCCCTATCCAAAAAGTCGTGGACACGATTCGGGAACAAGACATCAAACTGGTGGGGCTTTCAGCGCTGATGACCACCACGGTGCAAAATATGAAGGCGACGATCGCGGCGGTTCGTGAAGCCGGATTGACCTGCAGCTTTATGGTAGGGGGCGCAGTACTGAATGAAGAATACCGGGTATTTGTCGGAGCGGACTATTATGCCAAAGATGCCTTGGAGTCTGTAACGATCGCCCAAAAATTTTTCGCGGCACATCCGGAGTACAAGTGATGCGGGGAATGTCCCGTGCAAAGATTGGGAAATATCCCGGTGAAACGGTGGGATTTGATCGTAAATAAGGAGGATGGAGCAGATGAAAGAGCAATACCTGCAAATCGAGCCAGACAGACGGCCGTTGCCAAAGCTGATCTTGGGAACATCCAATTTCGGTGATCCTGACAGAGAAGATCTGGCGCAGGAGGTATTCGATGCTTATGAAGGGATGGGTGGCCGCTTTTTTGATACGGCCAGAATCTATGGTAATGCTGAAAAAGCTTTGGGGCGCTGGTTGGCTGCTTCTGATCCCGCCAGCGGACAGTCGCGGATGAAACGACGGGATGAATTTACCATTATCACGAAATGCTGCCATCCGTTGCCGGGTTCCAGTGTTCCACGGGTCTCACCGATGTTTTTGCAAGAAGACCTGGAGGCGAGTTTGGCGACATTGGGACTAGAACGTGTGGAGGCGCTGCTGTTTCATCGAGATGATGAAGCTGTCGCTGTCGGACCACTGATGGATACGCTGGCAGAGCTTTTGGCAGCTGGCAAGATCGGCGGCTACGGTTTTTCTAACTGGAGTCAACAGCGGATGGCAGCCGCTGCCGCATACTGTCGTGAAAAAGGCTATGCTGCGCCAATCGCCAACAGTCCTAATTATTCATTGGCAAAGGTCAATGGGCAGCGCTGGCCGGGCTGTCTGACTGCGGATGAAGAGATGCTGGCTTGGCATTC
Source organism: Enterococcaceae bacterium OF42-14pH9A (assembly GCA_027692465.1). Lineage (GTDB taxonomy): Bacteria > Bacillota > Bacilli > Lactobacillales > Enterococcaceae > Enterococcus_C. Next base: position 1,562,965 of record JAQEYU010000001.1, read on the forward strand.
CCGGACGCAGCTGCCGCTGCTGTCCTGGTCACCACAGGCAGAAGGCTTTTTTGTTTCCCGCTACGAGTCTGACGCCGAGAAGGGGAAAGCACCGGCTGACTATAAGAAGGCTTATTTCAATGAGACCAACTGGCGCCGCCTGGCCACGGTGAAAAAAATAGCGGCTGAAAGAGGGCTGGCGCCGACTCAGATTGCCTTGGCTTATGTGATGCAGCGACCGGATTTTCCGGTGGCAGCAGTCGTAGGGACTTCTTCTATCCTGCACCTGAAAGAAGCATGGGCGGCCCAGGAGATTCTTTTGACAGCTGATGAGCTGCGACAGCTGGAAAGCGACTGATCGGATTTTCCCGCAGTGGGGCAATAAAACTTTTTCAGAAGGCTGCTAAAAGTGTATCTGCTTTTGGCGGTCTTCTTTGTGCTGATCCGGAAGTTTTTGTTGATCGGGAAATTCATGGTGTTGCCGGTGTGAAAACTGCTGAAGAGGTAACTGTCCGCTGGGCCGGAAATGAAGCTAACGAGTTGTCAGCAGCATTTGGCAGACCGGTCTTTTTCCGGTAAAGGAATGGTGCTTGTAACATGCAACTAAACAGTTTATAATGTTTACTGAAAGTGCTCGATCACCACAGGGGCAAGCGATGATGAAACCGAGAGCAGAACAGGAAGAAGGAGTTAAAATGGTCGGTATACGAACAGTAGCAAAGAGAGCCGGGGTTTCAGCGGCTACCGTCTCTCGGGTATTGAATGAAGATCCGGGTTTGAAAGTGACCGATGAGACCAAACGGCGGATCCAAGAGGCGGTCGCCTTTTATGATTATAAGAAGAAAGAACGGCCGAAACCCGTGAAGTATCAGATCGGCATGATTACCACGGTGACTCAGTCCAAAGAATATGAAGATCCTTATTTTCGTACGATCCGTATGGGCATTGAGAAGCAGGCAGAAGCTGCCGGGATCAATATCAAGCTGATTGTACGGCTGCCGGAGGGCAATCTGGATTTATCGGATTTCAAAGATTGCAGCGGGATCCTGATCATCGGCCAAGTCGAAAGCAAGCTGCTGCAAAAGGTCCTGGCAGGCACCGAAAACGTGGTGGTGCTGGATGATCCCAGCAAGCAGGACAGCGACAATATCGATACCGTGTATGCCGATCTGAGACAGGCTACATTTCGCAATCTGGACCGATTATACGAGCTGGGGCATCGTGATATTGCCTATATCGGCGGGCTGCGGATCCTGATCGATGAGCAGGGTGTGGAAACGGAGACACAAGATGATTATCGTAAGGAAGCTTACGAAGAATGGATGGTAAAAAAAGGTCTGTCAGATCGGATCAACGTTTATTTAGGCGATTGGACGACGCTGGAGGGCTTGCGGCTGACAGAAGCATTACTGGCAGACCATGAGCAGCAGTTGCCGACTGCCATCCTGGCCGGCAGTGATCCGATGGCAGTCGGGATCTATCGCGGACTGCAGCGAAAACAGCTACGGATCCCGCAAGACATCTCGATAGTGAGCTTTGATGATATCGAAGTAGCCGAATTTTTGACCCCCTCATTGAGTACGGTAAAAATCAACAGTGAAGAGATTGGCAAAATCGCAGTGCGTTTAGTGAAAGAACGAATGACCGGCGAGCGGAGTGTTGCTGTCAGTGTTGCAGTAGCGTTTACTCCCATCATCAGAGAGAGCGAGAAGCTGCTGGAAAACGAATAAAATCAGCGAAATAGACGTAATAAAAAACCTTTTTGCAGTCGAATGCAGAAAGGTTTTTTCAGTTGTTTTTAGTTATCGTTAAGTAAAAGGTAAAATAAACTTTTAATAAACATTGACAAAACGTTAAGTGAACAGTTAAAGTAAGAGTGTAAAAGAAAGCGGATTCTTTTCGAGTTGAATCAAGTTATGCTCGCATGATCCGCAATCTGAAAAAGACCACCATATGGATATCCTGAGGTGCTAGGAAAAAAGAGGGGGAACTAACAGTGAAAAAATGGAAAAAGGCAGCAGTGGCAGGGGCATTATTGGCAGCAGTCGGAGGTTTGACAGCATGCGGCAACAGTAACGACAGTGCCGACAGCGGGAAGACAGAAATCGAGTTTTTCAACCAGAAAAAAGAAATGCAGCCGACTTTACAGGGAATTATCGATGATTTTGAGAAAGCCAACCCGGATATCAAAGTGAAGTTTACTAATGTCCCGGATGCCGGAACTGTACTGAAGACCCGGATCTCCAGTAACGACGTGCCGGACATCATTAACGTTTACCCGCAAAATGCTGATTTTCAGGAGTGGGCCAAAGCAGACATCTTTGAAGATTTGACCGGAAAAGATTACCTGAGTAATCTAAAAGCAGGTTCGGCCGAAAATTATGCGATCAACGATAAAATCTACAGCGTTCCTTTGACCTCCAATGCATGGGGCTTCTTCTACAATCAGGACAAGTTTACGGAATTGGGACTGGAGCCGCCGAAAACTTGGGCGGACTTTGAAAAGCTGGTAGCTGCTATCAAAGATCAAGATCTGGCACCATTTGGTTTGTCACTGACGCAAGCCGATGCCTGGACACTAAACGGGTATCACCAACTGGCTTGGGCAACTGTCGACGGCGGCTTTGAAGGTGCCAACAACGCATTAGTCCACAGTCCGAAAGGCGCGATCAAAACCAGCAATCAAGACTTCCAGCAGGTGACACATGAGTTGGATCTTCTGCACGGCAACGGCCAAAAGAATGCTACCGGGGCAACTTACGATGATGCAGTCGCAGCCTTTGCCAAAGGGGATGCCTTGATTTTCCCGAACGGTATTTGGGCATTGCCGGCCATCAAGAATCAAAATCCGGAGTTTAAGATCGGGATGTTCGCTTATCCCGGAGTCAACGAAGGTGAAGAGCTGACTGTCGGAGCAGCTGATCTGGCATTGTCCATTTCCAACAGTTCCAAAAACAAAGAAGCTGCCGAAAAGTTCATGGACTACATGACCACCAAAGAAGCTATGCAAAAATACTACGATGTCGACGGTGCACCGACTTCTGTAACCGCTGTTGATACCGAAAACAAATTTCCTGAAACCGAGGGCGTCACACAATATGTCTTTACTGACAAACAAATCGTTTGGCTGCAAAAAGAGTGGACTTCAGAAGAGACTTTCCACCATATGACTGTCGAGTATGTCAACAATCAAGATGCTGCCAAATTGGCTGAAAACCTCAACAGTTTCTTTGACACAATGAAATAAGCAGATTTTCAAATAGGACGGAGACGGCCAGCTGCCGCTTGGAATGCAGGCGCCGTCTCTGCGTATTAGGAAAATCAGGTACTGCAGGGTTTAGCACAAGGACAGTATCAGACAGTCAAAGAGTCAGGAGGACTTCAAATGAAAAAGGATTTTACTGTTGATCCGGCTGCCGGCGCCGTTGCCGAAATCGAAATAAAGGAGAAGAGCCGCATGAAAAAAAGTTCGATCTTCAATCGTAACTGGGCCTATCTGTTTGTCATCGTCCCTATCGTATTGCAACTGATATTTTTCTATCTTCCCATGATCCAGGGCTTTTTCTACAGCTTGACGGATTGGACGGGATTGACCAGCAATTATAATTTTGTCGGCTTGCAGAATTTCCAAAACATCCTGTCAGATCAGAAATTTATGAAGTCAGTCGGCTTCACTGCTGTTTTCACGGTGGGTCTGATCATCGGGGAAATCGTTTTGGGGATCGTCGTGGCACGTTTTTTGAACAAACGACTGAAAGGTGTCGGCTTTTTCAGGACAGCCTACTTCTTTCCGGCAGTTTTGAGTACGGTGACATTGGGCTTGATCTTCAAGCAGGTCTTCAATTACGGCTTGCCTCAGATCGGGGAGAAACTGGGGATCGAGTTCTTGCAGCAGAACCTGATTGCCAATGAGAAAACGGTCTTTCTCGGCGTCTTGTTCGTCGCTTTGTGGCAGGGAGTGGCAATGCCCATCGTGATTTTCTTATCGGGGCTCCAAAGTATTCCCGATGACATTTTGGAGGCAGCGTCCATCGACGGCGCTACCAATTGGCAGAAGTTTACCGCAATCGAAATCCCCTATCTGCTGCCGTCATTGAGTATGGTCTTTATCATGGCCTTGAAAGCCGGCTTGACTGCATTTGACTTGATCTATGCTCTGACCGGCGGTGGACCCAGCGATAAAACGACGACATTGGGGCTTTTGGTCTATAATTATGCCTTCAAAAACAATCAATACGGCTACGCCAATGCTATCGCGGTCGTCTTGTTCCTGGTGATCGCCGTGATTTCACTTTTGCAGATCAAATTGTCGAAACGTTACGAAGTCTGAGGGGAGAGAAAAAAGATGAAACAAAAAGGTTCAATCCTGCATTATCTGTTGCTGGCGGCGGGGTTTATTCTGATCGTCATTCCGCTTTATCTGACTGTATTGAGTTCCTTTAAAGGGACCAATCAGATTACCGGGGATTTCTTCGGCTTGCCGGCCCCCTTCACGACGGACAACTATCAACGGCTGCTGTCTGACGGTATTGGTCGTTACTTCTTGAATTCCGGTTTTATCTCGGTGGTTTCCATTGTCTTGATTACCTTGTTTGTCCCGATGGCTGCGTTTTCCATCGCCCGCAATATTTCTCGGAAAAAAGCGTTTGCGCTGATGTATTCTTTCCTGATTTTGGGCATTTTCGTACCTTTTCAGGTGATCATGATCCCGATCACATCGATGATGACCAAATTAGGACTTTCCAATATCGGCGGGCTGATCATTTTATACCTGGCCTACGCTGTTCCACAGACGCTGTTCTTGTATGTCGGTTATATCAAAACGGCTATCCCGGTCGAACTGGATGAAGCCGCTGAAATTGACGGCTGCGGTCGCTTTCGGATGTATTTTCAGATCGCGTTTCCTTTGATGAAACCGATGCACGCGACAGCCTTGATCATCAATGCTTTGTGGATCTGGAACGACTTCCTCTTGCCGTTGTTGATTTTGAACAAAGACAGCAGCAACTGGACACTGCCATTGTTCCAATACAATTATCAAGGCCAATATTTCAGTGATTACGGTCCTTCCTTTGCATCTTATGTTGTAGGGATCATCGTGATTTTGATTGTTTACCTGATTTTCCAGAAAAATATCATTTCCGGTATGACTGCCGGCTCGGTGAAATAGTTCCTTGTGGGTCAGCTGGCTGTCAAAACTGCTGATCACACGGCTTTAAGGAGCAGTCCCAGTGAGCTGAAAAAACAGCTGCTCTGCTGCCGAGTATTCGAGATTTACAATTTCAACTAAAGAAAGAGGCGTAATTATGATCCGTTTTGATGAACAACAGCAGGTTTTCCACTTGCAAAACGACCAAATCAGCTACTTGATGCAGGTAGAGAGCGGCGGCTTTCTGACTCATCTGTACTTTGGCAAGCGGCTTTCCGGCTACCGGGGCAGCCGCCGCTATCCGCGCACCGACCGTTCTTTTTCACCGAATCTGCCGGGGGCCTCCGACCGTTTGTTTTCTTTGGATACGCTGTTGATGGAATATCCCGGCTATGGGTTCGGAGATTTTCGTCAGCCGGCGTTTCAGATTCGTCAGGCGGACGGCAGCCAGACAACCGATTTTCGTTACCTTAGTCATACAATCGAAGCCGGCAAACCTTCATTGCCGGGCTTGCCGGCAACTTACGGCAGTGACGATGAGGTGGAGACCTTAGTTATCTCCTTGAAAGATGAAGTTTCCGGCTTGGAGCTGCAGTTGAGCTATGCTCTTTTTGCAGGTCGACCGGTGATCGCTCGTTCTGCCAAATTCATCAATGATGGGGATAGCAATGTCGTGCTGGAGCAAGCCGGCAGTCTGGCGTTGGACTTTCCCAAGCGGGACCTGGAATTGATCCAGCTCAACGGGACCTGGGCCCGGGAACGTCAGTTGACTCGGGAACGGATTGAAACCGGCAGCAAGGTTCTGGACAGCAAACGAGGCTCCAGCAGTCATCAGCAAAATCCTTTTGTAGCTTTGGCAGCGCCGGAGACTACCGAATTTTCAGGGGATGTTTATGGCATGTGCCTGGTCTACAGCGGCAATCATCAGACGGTCGTTCAAAAAGATCCCTTCGATCAGATCCGGGTCGTGATGGGGATCAATCCGTTTGGTTTTTCCTGGCAGCTGGCCTCTCAGGAAAGTTTTCAGACACCGGAAGTTCTACTGGTCTACAGCGATCAAGGCTTGAATGGGATGTCGGCGGCTTACCATGATCTGATCAACAAACAGCTGGTGCGGGGACGTTACAAAGAAGAACCGCGGCCGACACTGATCAATAACTGGGAAGCGACTTATTTTGATTTTGACAAAGACAAGCTGGTGGCAATCTTGGATGAAGCCCAGGCTTTGGGTATCGAAATGTTTGTACTGGATGACGGCTGGTTCGGGGTTCGTTCCGACGACCGGATGTCTTTAGGGGATTGGTTTGAATTTGAAGGGAAAATCGCAGGCGGTCTTAAAGGTATCTCAGAGGAAGTCCATCGGCGAGGTATGAAATTCGGGCTCTGGTTTGAACCGGAAATGATCTCTGAAAACAGTGACTTGTTTCGGACGCATCCTGATTGGGCATTTTCCGTACCCGGACGGCAGCCGGCATTGGGCCGTGACCAACTGGTATTGGACTTTTCCCGGCAGGATGTGCGGGACAATATCTATGCTCAGATGTCTGCCATCTTGGATAACTGTCAGATTGATTACATCAAATGGGACATGAACCGCAATATGACCGATGTCTACTCGCAGCTGTTGTCATCAGAGCGTCAGGGCGAGGTGGCTCATCGTTATATGTTGGGACTCTATGATTTTATGGAAAAATTGACGACCGCTTATCCGGAAATTTTATTTGAAGGCTGTTCCGGCGGCGGGGGGCGTTTTGATGCCGGCTTCCTGTATTATATGCCTCAAATCTGGACGTCGGACAATACTGATGCGGTCGCCCGCTTGAAAATCCAGTATGGAACCAGCTTGTGTTATCCGATATCCACAATGGGCTCTCATGTTTCGGCAATCCCGAACCACCAAACCGGGCGCAATACCAGTTTGGCAATCCGAGGCAATGTGGCAATGTCCGGTGTTTTCGGTTATGAATTGGATCTTTCTGCATTGAGCCTTGAAGAAAAAGCCGAGATCGCCCAACAGGTGGCATTTTATAAAGAACATCGGCAATTGCTGCAGTTTGGCCGCTTTATCCGTCTCCAAGATCCTTTTGTACAAAATGATGTGGCTTGGATGTTTGTCGCACCGGATCAAAGCGAAGCGCTGGTCTTTTATTTCCGCGTGTTGGCAGAAGCGGCTTATCCGCTGATAGACTTGAAGCTGGCCGGTTTGACACCGGATGCGGTCTATGATGTGGAGGGGCAGGCTTACACCTCAGAGGAGCTTATGTATGCCGGCTTGTATATCGATCCGGAGCTTTCAGGGGACTATGCGACGGAACGCTTCTATCTGAAGCGTCTATAACCGGCGGACCCGGCGAAATCCAGGTCGGGCTCCAGTCGGCCCAAGCCAATTTGTTCGCGAGTCTCAGTGATGACGCATGAAAACCGGTGAGGCAGTTCAAGGAAAATACGGCAATCTCAGCTTGTGAAGGTGGGAATCCGCCGTGCCGCGGAGTGCTTGTCGTGGAAACTGTCACCGCTGTTTTCAAACACGGATTGAGATCGGTCATTTCAAACAGTGCAAGAAACCGCAAAAATCAGCGAAGTTGGCAGGAGATGCTGGCCGTCTGCAGGATATTCAGTCCTGCGGCAGTCAGCTCGTCCCAATCGAGCTGATTTTTGCGGTTGTTTGTTTAGGCAATGTCCGGAAAAGGCCAATATTTTGGTTCTTTTTGGCGCAGCCTGCAACGTAAAAACGCGCCTATCTCCCACCTAAGTTGCGCGTGACTGCTTGATTGCGGCAGGTGCTCCAAAAAAGCAGTCCATCGGAATTTCCGGGTACACCGAAAGTGCGAACGGTCGGCCGACTGTTGATTACACAGCTTACACAGGATAGGCCTGTTTGTACGTTGCTGGAGAGTCAGAAGATGATGTTGTCTTTGATCATCTCCAGGTCCCGAATCAGAAGCTTCCGGTCTTTCATGCAGATCGCTCCCATTTCCCGCAGCTGCTGCAGCATACGGCTAACGGAGGAAGCAGTGGTGATTCCGCAAAAATGAGCGATTTCTTCGTTGGTAACGATAAAATCGATGAGAATCCCTTCATCTGTCGGAACGCCGAATTTTTCCTGCAGTTCAAACAGCTGAGTGCAGACCGCACCGAATTTTCCGTTCATCAACATTTGTTGCAGTTTTTTCATATTGTGGAGCAGGCGAACCCGGTAATAGTCTTTGACATATTGCTGCAGGTCGCGGCTTTGGTTGATGTCTTTCCAAAATTGTACCCGATCGATGCGGTAGAGTTCGGCCACCGGGGATTCGATGCGGATATTGAAGGGGGCGTCAATGAACTGGGAATACTCATCTTTCAAAAGCGAGACGATCTCCAACTGGTTGATATAGCGCAGATTGAATTCTCGTCCGTCTTTTGAGATGACGCTGGTTTTGATGACGCCGCTTTTCAAGATATACGCATAACTGTCCTGCAAGCCCTCATAAGTGAGGTATTTTTTGCGGGTCTTTTTGACGATGGGAAATTGGTGGGCGGTGAGATACTCCTGTAAGACGTGGTTGTCCATCCGATCGGGCTCCTTTGATTTTCCAGCTTGAGACAAGATCAGTTTCGTAAAGGCAGAGAGGTCTGAATTCTTGAAACTGTCGTATCCGGGGGAATGAAAATGAAAATGTATAGTTGTTTTCTGAAAAAGTGGTTGCTTTTATTAAAGACCTGCTGCAGGCAAAAAGCAATAACAAATGTTAATAAAAAATGTTGGCGGCAGATGTCGACAGCAAAACCGGTTTTTCTTGATGAAAATTTTCTGTAAACTATCGCCAACAAGTATTTGCTGCAGCGGCTGACTGTCAGAGGGCGCCCTGGCGATAGCTGCTGCAAAATGATTGGAAGCGCAGTTGTGAAAAACTTGGCTTCGCTCGGTTCAGCTGCAGGGATGAAACCTGCAGCTCTTCGATGCAGAAGCAGACTGACAGGGGCGAACTTTTTTTACGGCCGGCGCTGTACATTGTGGACTTATTGCGGGAGGAACCTATGGAAAATCAAGAGAAATTATTCAATAAGGGGTTTGTCAGTATTACATCGATCAATTTTGTCGTCTACCTGGTATATTATCTGCTGATGGTGATCATTGCAGTGATTGCACAAGATAATCTGCATGCCACCCTCAGTCAGGCGGGATTGGCTTCCGGGATTTATATCATCGGGACGTTGATTGCGCGGCTGTTGATGGGGAAAAAATTGGAGCTCTACGGACGTAAGGCGGTCCTGCGTTACGGAGCTTTGTTCTATCTGGCGACTACTATCGCTTATCTGTTCATTCCGGGAATCGGCGTGCTCTATGGAGTTCGTCTGCTGAACGGCTTTGCCTACGGAACAGTTTCCACCGCCACCAATGCGATCGTCACAGCCTATATTCCTCGTTCTAAAAATGGCGAAGGAATCAATTACTACGGCTTGTCCACCAGTCTGGCAGCAGCAATCGGGCCGTTTATCGGGATGCTTCTGCTGAATCTTACGGATTTTTATACGATCATCCTCTTTTCGATTGTGTTGATTGCGGCTACCACGGTTGCCTGCTGGGTCTTCCCGGTGAAAAATATCACGTTGTCAGCGGAACATCGGGCCGCACTGAACAGTCGCAGCTTGGACAGCTTTATTGAAAAGAAGGCATTGTTCATCACGTTTATTGCCTTTTGGATGGGCTTGGCCTATTCCAGCGTGTTGTCCTTTTTGTCTTCTTATGCGCAAGTCATTCATTTGGTAGATGCTGCCAGCTTTTTCTTTGTTGTCTATGCCCTGGTGATCACCGCTACTCGGCCCATGTCCGGGCGGATCTTTGACGCCAAAGGGGAAAACTATGTGATGTATCCCAGCTATCTCTTTTTGGCTGCCGGCTTGGCTGCATTGAGCTTCACTACCAGCAGCTGGCTGCTTTTAGTATCCGGTGCGCTGGTGGGCCTCGGCTACGGTACCTTTATGTCAAACGGACAAGCAGTCTGCCTGAAATCAGCCGACAGTCACCGTATCGGAATCGCGTTGTCCACTTATTTCGTCGGCTTGGATCTGGGATTGGGCGTGGGGCCGTATCTTTTCGGGATGCTGCGCAGCCACATGAGTTTTCAGAATATGTATCTGGCCGCCGCGGTCCTGCCTATCGCCTGCGCTATCGTTTATCGCTTGTTTTACCGTCAGCAAGAAGCTGTGGAAGATGCTGTAGAAGAAGTGGTAGAAGAAGTCAGTGCCAAAGCTAAAGGAATCATCAAGCCGTTGAGCTCGGCAGATGATACAGCAAAATAAGCGCTGTTGGCCACCGTTTTGAAGAGAATACCAATCCAAGATGCGGCAGTGGGACTGCCCGCAGAGGATTGAAAAATAATCGCCATATGGCAGGAGGTGTCCCGTGCATGGAAAAAGATATGGTACAGATCATGCAGCAGACATTGAACAAATTAGACGAAATCGCCCACAAGTTGGAGCACATCGAAGTCAATACCCATCATCTGGATGATCAGCAGCACAATCTTGAAGGGGCCATGAAGCAGCTGAAACAAGTCGTGCAAAACGACAATATCATCGGTTGAAGAAATGATTTTGATACCGGTTCCTGATGCGACCAGTCTCTTGGCTGCTTTTTGCGAGAAGCCGCGAGCAGACAAAAGTGATTGAAGAAGGCGGCGACAGATCAAAATGATCCTTGCCGCCGCCTTTTTGTGTTCAGTCTGTTTAGGATGCGTCTAAAAACGCCAGTGACAGCTCGTGATGAAGAGATCCGACAGCTGTTAGCGTTATTTATGCCTTTTGCTAAAACCAAAGCGGCATCATGGCAGCACTGAGAGCGACACCTTTGTAAATTTCCGCTTCTTTTTTCAGTTGATAATACAAGGTCAGCAACGCTTTGGGAAACTGTTCTTTGTTTTCCAGATAGCGCAGCGGAATCTCATTGCAGACCCGGACAGCAATCAGTTTCGGGTCTTCAGTTTTTTCCAATTCAGTCGCCGCCTCTAAAACAAATGCCTGCAGTTCGGGAAGGGCAGCAACTTGCGGGTCTGTGTAAGCTGTGCTTAATTGATCCATCATCGTTTTCACTCTGTTTTCAGTCATTTGATCATCTCCTGAATCTTACTATACGCTACTTGCGAGAGCTGTAAAGTCGCAGAGGTTCAGGTTACAGTTTTGATAGATTTTTTCTGAAAGAAGGTCCAAGTGATACCGGTGCTTGAAAAGATCCTGATCGATATTTTTGTATCTTTTCAGTTAAGTTTCAGAACGCGACTTAATTTTCAGAAAACTCTTGACAATCATCTGTCGGCAGCTTATCATGTAACAAAGCAGAAAAGAAAAGCGACGATAAGAACCAGTACACTTGAGACGGATGACAGAAAGCTGCCGGCAGATGAGAGGCGCATGAGGTCAAAAGTGGAATTCCTCTTGGAGCTTCCCGCTGAATTTCAGTAGGCGGAGACGGATGTGGCCTTCGTTAACAGGCCGGGGTATCAGTACGGAGCATTCTCAGAGCTAGCGTGAGTCTGCAGCCGACAGCGTACCTGTCAAGGTGAACGGTGCGAGCCGGACACGAACAAAGGTGGTAACACGAGCGTACAGCTTCGTCCTTTCCCAAGTGGGAGAAGACGGAGCTTTTTTGTTGTCTTGCAGCTCTTGGAGGAATAGCGGCTGCCGCTATTTGTGCCAGGTAGTGAGACACTGAAATCAGTTTTTGAATGTCGGGGGTCAAAGCAGCTTTTTCAGTAACAATAACAGCAGTGTTCAGGGGTCTTTCTTGAAAACAGAAAATCTGCACAATTTGTAACATCATCGCAAAAAAGTAGTTTTGCGGCATTGCGTCCAGGCTGCGCAAGCGCTCAAAACTAAAGCTGTCGTTTTCAGGGGCATTTCTTGAAAACAGAAAATCTGCATAAGTTGTAACATCATCGCAAAACTAACAAAAAGTGGGGTAATGAAAATGAGTTTTAAACAATTAAGTCAGCGTTTCAACACGGAGACAGTGAAGTCTGTTACCAAATTGGATCCGGAAGTAGCCGAAAAAAAAGCCGCTCGGGATGCCGAACTGGAAAAAATCATGACTGGTGACGATCAGCGGATTCTTTTGGTGATTGGACCGTGCTCGGCACATGATGAAGAGGCGGTAATGGAATATACCCGTCGCTTGGCAGATCTGCAAAAAGAAGTGGCCGACAAAGTCTTCATGGTCCCGCGCGTATATACCAACAAACCCCGGACCAACGGCGACGGCTACAAAGGACTGCTGCACCAGCAGAAGATGGACGAAGGTTCAAATCTGATTCGCGGCATTATGGCGGTTCGAAAACTCCACAAGCGGGTCATTACGGAAACGGGATTGACGACAGCCGATGAGATGTTGTATCCGGAAAATCTGGAGTTGGTGGAGGATCTGGTGAGTTACGTGGCTGTCGGAGCCCGTTCAGTCGAGGATCAGCAGCACCGTTTTGTAGCATCCGGGATCGATCAGCCGACAGGAATGAAAAATCCTACCAGCGGCAATTTGACGGTGATGTTCAACTCTTTGTACGCTGCCCAGCAAAAACAGGAGTTTATCTATAATGGTGCAGAAGTGGAATCCAGTTCGAATCCGCTGGCGCACGTCGTTTTGCGGGGAGCGTTGAACGAATGTGGAAAAAATGTGCCGAATTACCATTACGAAGACTTGATGACCGTTATCGGGATGTACAAAAAAGGGACTTACAAAAATCCTTTCATCGTCGTTGACACCAATCACGACAACTCCGGCAAGCAGTGGGAGCAGCAGGTCCGGATCGTCAAAGAAACCATGAACAATCGCAGCTATAACGAAGACCTGAAAACGATGGTGCGGGGCTTTATGATCGAGAGCTACCTGGAAGACGGACGCCAGGAGCCGGATGGCAAAGTCTTCGGCCAATCAATCACCGATCCCTGCCTGGGCTGGGAAAAAACCGAGGAGCTGGTCCGCTGGATCCACGCCAATGCATAACCACTCAGCTGGATTACCAGGGGGTGTCTGAAAACGTCAGTGGCAGTTCTTTTGCTCCTTTTCACCACGCTCTGCGTTGTAAAGGGGTTCTAATGACCGCATAGCTGTGCTTTATTTCCGGATCCTGGTAGGCTGCCCCCAAAAGCCGGTATTCATGGGGATTTTCAGCCCCACTGCGGCTAAAGAGGCAGTTTCTTGGTGAAAGCTGCCTGAAAAAAATAGGCGACAAAAAACGATCGGCGACTGAGCCGCTTTGCAAAAGTCAGACCCATAGTCGAACTTTTGCAAAGCGAGCAGAGCAGTCGCCGATCGTTTTTTATTCAGTTGCAAAACTTAGTATTTCATCCGGACCGAAATTTCTGGAGTCTTCGGACAAATTGATTTGATTTCTGTGTGGATAGAACATTAGGGGCGGTCTCACATCAGCGAGGGGGAGTCCGACTCTTTTACTTCATGCCCAAGATAATGATAGACGGGATAGGCTTCGCCGGTGGGCAACCGGAACAGTTTGACTTTGAAGCGGTAGAGGATCGTCGGCAGAGTCGCGCAAGGTCGCTCTGCATAGGGAATCACCTGCTGGTCCCAGTCAGGAGCGATTGTGAACGGATCCTGATAGAGGCGCTTGTCCAGGGTTTCGGTGATTGTCTGTACCAAAGTGGGCTGGTCGGCTTTTTCTGCGTATTGTCGTAGATCGTGGAGCAGGTGTGTCCTGTTGGGGATCCGGCAAAAACTATTGCGGTGCTCGGTGATCTCTTCCAAATACTCTCTTTGGTACTGCTGCAATTTTTCCAGGGCAGCTGTGATATCCAGCTGCGAGGAGCTGAAACGGCTCAGATCCTCCAAAAGAGCGATTGGCAGTTCGGTGATTGCCACATGGGCCTGCTCCCAGTTGGCAATCGTTTCTTCATCCCAACGAGTCTCCTGATAAAAGCGGGAGGCGGGGATTGTCAGCGCCTGATGGATAAAACGACGGACCGGATAGTTCATGGAATTCCTCCTTTAAATAAAATCAGTTATAAAAAAATAAGAACCGGATGCTGTTTTCTCTTGGTGGTTTTCCAGGGAATTCTGTTCATTTAAGAGCGGCAGTCAAAAATCTTTGCTCTTAAATGATAACACAGTAAAAATGAAAACGTACCCAATAAGCAGAAAAATCAGGTAAGTTTATGGGAAAACGTGAGTATTTTTTTACAGTGAAAAGAAAATGTTCGTTTGGCTCGAGGTTCTGTTCTCTGAAAATAAAAAAACTGCTACTGCCGCTTCACCGTCGCGGCAGCTGCAAATACGGCTGCGAGCAGGGATAGGGAAAATGTTATTTTTGAGAATGAAAGAAGCCCCCGTTTTTGCCGGAAAAGTGATACAATAGGAGCAAGGTCTAGACCTGTAAGCGTTTTTGCTGCAGGCAGACGAATCAGCCGCAGCGAAGGGAAATTCGTCCCGAAAAAAAGATCGTGACAAGCGACTTGCGACTGCGATTGGTCAAACCATTTCAAGGAGGAAACAGCATGAAATTAGCAGTATTCGATATCGGCGGCTCGGCCGTCAAATATGGTTTGTGGGAAAATCGGACCATCAGCCATACCGACAAATTCAAAACACCTGCCAGCTTTGATGAAATGAAGGCGGAAATGAAAAAAGTAGTGACTGCTTTCGGTGAAGGAATCGAAGGTGTCGCTATCAGTGCACCTGGTGCGGTCAATGTACCGGCACGGCGAATCGACGGGATCAGCGCGGTGGAATATATCCATGAACGGCCGATCTATGACCAATTAGAAGAACATCTGGGGCTTCCCGTAACTATCGAAAACGACGCCAACTGTGCCGGCATCGCCGAAGTACAGATGGGAGCCGGAAAAGATGCTGAAAATGCTGTCTTCGTGGTAATTGGTACCGGTGTCGGCGGGGCAATCTTTATCGACCGCAAACTTTACAAAGCATCCCATCTTTTCGGCGGCGAATTTGGCCTGATGAAGCCTCGTGGCGACCGGACACTGAGTCAGGTGGGGACCGGGGTCAAAGCAGCACTGCAATATGAAAAGATCACCAAAAAGGAAATCGATGGCAAAGCACTCTTTGAACTGCAGGAAGCCGGGGACAAGACTGCTGATCTGGTCTTGAAAGAGATGTATGACAATATCGCAGCCGTTCTGTACAACATCCAGGTTTCCATCGACCCGGACGTAGTGATCATCGGCGGCGGGATTTCCGCACGACCGGAACTGCCGGAAGAATTGGGCAGTCGGTTGTATAAAACGCTGGCCGAAGAACGGGTGGAAGAAATTATGCCGACTATCCGCAACTGCGAGTTCCAAAATGATGCCAATCTGCTGGGGGCAGCCTTGAACTTCGAGCTGCTGCAAAAAGAACTGCGGGAAAAAGCCTTGCGGGACTGATTTCAGACACGCACTAATATTTCATCCAGCAAGCGGTTGTGTGCCGAAAAGTTTCAGAAGGCTCTCCAATCTGATCCCGGCGTGCAGCCGCCTGCCGGACTTGCAAAGCTTCCGGTGGTATCTGCTGTTCTATTAATGAAGGAACACCTTTCGTCCAAGTTTTATGAAACTTGTATGGGCGCAAGGTGTTTTTTGCTGCAGCAGCGGTCCGTAAATGGCACTGGGGGAGCCAGACTGAAAGCGGCTAGTATTTCATCCGGACTGGAATTAAAGCAAGCGGCCGAGTGCCGAAAAGTTTCAGAAGGCTCTCCGATCTGACTCCCGGCGTACAGCCGCCGGCCGAAGCCAACGAGAAATTCCACTTGAAGAGCAGCGGAAATTTCTCATTGTCTTGGGCCTATTGACTTCAAACTGACAGTAACGCCACTGATTTTTCAAATCAGCGGTGAACTGTCAGTAATTCATTCAAACGGTAAAATCTGTACGCCGGGGTCAGTCTCCGAGCCTTCTGAAACTTTTCTGGATGTAACCGCTGAGAAGACGGAAGAGACAGCACAATGATCGGCATGCCAGCTGGCCTGGAATCTTCGAGAAAATTGATTTGATTTCTGTCCGGATAGAACACTAGAGCTAAAAGTCAAATTATTTTGAAAATTCTCGGAAAACGTGCGGCTATTTATGATACAATGCCAGTAAACAGTGGGATCGCAGCGGTAATGTTCGGCTTTGACGCAAAGCACAGCCGCTCACAAGCCGTTGTGTTGCAGAGATTTTCTGCTTCTGCTACTCTCAAATCAAGGCTGTCACCTGCCGCCTGTTCGCCAACGGTTGCAGACAGCCGCTCGTTTTGCGATTTCTTGAAAAACAACAAAAGTGAAGGGGTGTTTTTGTATGACTTATCGTGATTTTGATCCGGATCTTTGGAGTGCCGTCGATCATGAGTTGAACCGCCAGCAAAATAATTTGGAGCTGATTGCTTCTGAGAATATCGTTTCCGAAGCGGTCATGGCAGCACAAGGCAGTGTTTTGACCAATAAATATGCGGAAGGGTATCCGGGACGTCGTTATTACGGCGGGTGTGAATTCATCGATGTGGTAGAGAACCTCGCCATCGACCGGGCCAAAGAACTTTTCGGTTCCAAATATGTCAATGTACAACCTCATTCAGGCTCGCAAGCCAATACTGCAGCCTATCTGGCTTTGATCGAAGCCGGTGATACCGTGCTGGGGATGGATCTTTCAGCCGGCGGGCATTTGACCCATGGCTCACCGGTGAATTTTTCCGGTAAGACGTATCATTTTGTCAGCTATGGGGTGGATCCAACGACTGAAGTTATCGATTACGATGTGGTGCGCATTTTGGCTCGCAAGCATCAGCCCAAGTTGATCGTGGCCGGTGCCAGTGCCTATTCCCGGACAATCGATTTTGCGAAGTTCCGGGAGATCGCCGATGAAGTAGGGGCCAAATTGATGGTGGATATGGCTCATATCGCCGGGCTGGTAGCTGCCGGCCTGCATCCGTCACCGGTTCCTTACGCGGACATCACCACTACGACTACTCATAAAACACTGCGGGGACCTCGTGGCGGGATGGTCCTGACCAATGATGAAGCGCTGGCCAAAAAGATCAATTCTGCCGTTTTCCCGGGGATCCAGGGCGGCCCGTTGGAACACGTCATCGCAGCCAAAGCTGTTTCCTTCAAAGAAGCACTGGCACCTGAATTTAAGGATTATGCCCAGCAGGTCATCGACAATGCCCAAGCGATGGCACGGGTCTTCAATCAGGCACCGGAAGCCCGCTTAGTATCAGGGGCAACCGACAACCACCTGCTTTTAATCGATGTGCGGGGCTTTGACCTGAATGGAAAAGAAGCCGAGGCAATCCTGGACAACGTGAGCATCACTGCCAACAAGAACTCGATTCCCTTTGAGTCTTTGAGTCCCTTCAAAACCAGTGGTATCCGGGTGGGCACCCCGGCGATTACCAGCCGCGGCTTTGGTACCGAGGATGCAGTGGAAGTGGCTAAATTA
The DNA here is from genome assembly GCA_027692465.1 of Enterococcaceae bacterium OF42-14pH9A. Taxonomy (GTDB): domain Bacteria; phylum Bacillota; class Bacilli; order Lactobacillales; family Enterococcaceae; genus Enterococcus_C. The sequence goes on from JAQEYU010000001.1 coordinate 1,580,495, forward strand.
GTCGTGCGGGCACTGCGGGAGCGTGACAACGAAGAAGCGCTGGATCAGATTCGTGCGGAAGTGAAGGCATTGACCGAAAAATATCCGTTGTATCCGAATTTGTAATTTTATTATTGACTAAAGATTGACATGATAAGAGTGCCGTAGTCCAGAGAGGCTGCGGCTTTTTTATTTTAAATTTTCAGACAACATAGACAGCTGTCAGCAAAGGGAGTACAATGATGGAAATTTAAGAAGCATGCGGTGGTCGGCTGGGCGCAAAGCCCACGAATCAGCGTGTGTCTGAAAATACCGGTGAGATTCAACAGCCTGTGTACTTGTCGGAATCAAGGCGTAAAGCCAGCGTATGGAATGCTGAAGCTGATACATTTACGCTTTCGATTGCGGTGAAAAGGACCAAAATATCTGCCACTGGAGTTTTCAGACACGCCCTAAGTACCGACTACGAGAAAGCGGGGGAAAACAATGATTGAATTTCAGCAGGTAACAAAAAAATATGACAGTAAAACGGCCTTGGATCGATTGAATCTGCAGATCAAGACCGGCGAGATTTTCGGCTTTTTGGGACACAACGGGGCCGGCAAATCCACCACCATCAAAAGTCTGGTCTCGGTGATCGAACCTACCAGCGGCAAAATCATCGTGGACGGCAAAGAATTGAGTGACAATCGCCTGGAAATTAAAAAGCGGATCGGCTATGTTCCTGATACACCGGACCTGTTTCTGCAGTTGTCTGCCGGTGAATACTGGGACCTGATTGCGGCCGCTTACGAGTTGTCTGACGCTAAGAAAAAAGAACGGTTGGAAGAGTTGGCAGGCTTGTTTGACATGCTGTCTCATCAAGATGAAGCAATCGGCAGCTTTTCCCACGGGATGCGGCAAAAGACAATCCTGATCGGCGCATTGTTGCCGGATCCGGATATCTGGGTCTTGGATGAACCGATGACCGGGCTGGACCCGCAAGCCTCCTTTGACTTGAAGGAAATGATGAAAAAACACGCCGCTCGGGGCAACACGGTGATCTTCTCGACCCACGTTTTGGACACGGCGCAGCAGCTGTGCGACGAGCTGGCGATTTTGAAAAAAGGCGAGCTGATCTATAACGGCAACACCGACGACCTGCTGGCGCAATCACCGGGCGAATCGCTGGAGGCTATCTATCTGAAGATGGCCGGTCGCCAATCAGACAGTGAAGTGGTGGCAAGGTTGGAGGGTGAGGCCCATGAATAAACAAAAACTGGGGGCATTGATCCGGACCTCACTGCGTTATGCCAACCCGCAATACACCGAGCAGGCCCGTAAAAAAGGCAAAAGCGGCGCAACGCTGACCCGCTCCTTGATCTTGCAGTTTGTTTTTCTGGCGGGATTGTTCACTGTTATGTACGGCGGAATCCTCTTTTTGACGGATTTTTCCCGCATGCCCGGTTATTTTACGATGTATGTCGGTCTTTTCGGAGTCCTGGCGCTGTCGCAAGGCATTTCAGTAATCTACAATGTCTTTTTTGAAAGCAAAGACTTGGGGGCTTACCTGCCGCTGCCTTTTCAACAGGCGGAGATCTTTCTTTCCAAGATTCTGGTAGTGATGCTGACGGTCGTGCCCCTTGTCCTGCCGCTGATGGTCCTGTTTGGACTGACCGCCTGGCAATCCGGCATTGTGATCCCTTTGGCGGCTATCCTTGGCATTATAGGCTTTCTGCTGTTTTTAGGGATCATGCTGTTTGTGTGTGCGCTGATTGTTTTGGGATTGACCCGCACCAAGCTGTTCCAAAAGCATAAAAAATTGATGACCACCGGATTGATGGTCCTTTCCACCGGGATCGCAGTAATCGGTGTCCTGGTGATGCAAAACAGTGGGCACGTGGATTATTCGGAAACAGGTGGCCAGCTGCCGGATCGCGGCATCCTGCTGCCGTTTCTGCCGGTTTACTGGGCCATCAACCGACCTTTCAGTTGGCAAGGGCTGCTCGGTTGGGGACTTTTACTGGGGCTTTTTCTGGCATTGGCACTGATCATCAAGGTTTTCTTTTTACCGCGGCTTTACGAGCAGCTGACAGAAATCTCTACTGCTCAGGCGGTAGTCAAACGCAAACGCAAAGACGGTCAGACACTGAACCAGCTATTGCGTTCGTATAATTTCCAACTGATTAAAGATCCGAACCTGGCGATGCAGGTGCTGTCCAGTTCCGTAGTAATGCCGGTGGTCCTGCTGATTTCTTCCGGCGGTGCCGTTCGCAATCTGTTTGACAATCTGCCGAATAAACTGGCCGGTGTGACCTTTGCCGGCGGGCTGTTGTTGACGTTTTTGTCTGCCAATTCGACATCCTTTGTGGCAAACATCATTTCACTGGATCGGGAAAATTATGATTTCATCAATACCTTGCCGATTTCCAAGAAAGATTATTTGAAGCAGAAATTTCTGGTGGGCTACCTGATTCAAGCCGGGATCGGCATCGTGATGGCAATCGTGGGTGTTGTGATGCTGAAACTGTCGCCGCTGTTGGCAGTCTCACTGGTTTTGGGAACGTTGGTGGGCAGCTTTGTGATGAGCCTGTTTTATTTTGCCAGGGATCATCGTCTGCTCATGACCAATTGGACCAGCGTCACGCAGCTGTTTCAACGAGGCGGCGGCACCTGGTTAATGGTGATTGTGATGTTTGTGGGCATGTTTGTGGGCTTTGCGGCGATCGGTTTTTATGCTGTCGCAGCGATGGCATTGCCGTTTGCACCGTTGAATATTATCGTAATCGGCGTTTTACTGCTGATTTGCGCAGCGGTGACTGCTTATTTCAAGACCCAGTTTTGGAACAAGCTGGATACGCTGGATTGGCAGCGGCGCATCACCTTGAGTAAAAAGACGGACCCAGACAAGAAAGCTCCTAAAAAATTCCGTTGATCCCGGGTGCAGCTGTTTTCCCGAAGTTTCCTGATACGCTCTAAACTCCCGAATCACGGCAAAAGCCGCTGCGGGAGTTTTTTTCGTAAAAGGCGGATCGACAGGCACCGCAAGAGTCATAGATAAGAATGACTGGACGGCGGCTTTCGGTTTTGTGAGGAAAGCTTTTGATTGCTGCTGACTTGGAGAAAGGAATATTCTACTTTCCGGCTTTTGTCAGTTGTGGGATTCGGTGTCTTGCATTACAATAAAAGAAAACCGCCCACTTATAAAGGCATGTTTTCCGACATGTCTGAGAAAACAAAATTTCGTATAAGCGGGGCAATCAAGGAGTGTACACCATGGGCAAATTCCAAGTGATCGACCATCCGTTGATCCAACACAAACTGACCATCATCCGAGACAAAAATACCGGGACTAAAGTATTTCGCGAAGTAGTCGATGAAATCGCGATGCTGATGGCCTATGAAGTTTCCCGCGATATGCCGTTGGAAGACGTGGAGATCGAAACGCCGATCGGCAAATCCACCCAGAAAATGCTTTCCGGAAAAAAAGTAGCGGTTGTCCCTATTCTGCGGGCAGGTATCGGCATGGTAGACGGGATTTTGGAACTGATCCCGGCAGCCAAGGTGGGCCATATCGGCATGTACCGTGACGAAGAAACGTTGGAACCTCACGAATACTTCTTCAAAATGCCGGAAGATATCGCCAGTCGTCAGCTTTTCGTCGTAGATCCGATGTTGGCTACCGGTGGTTCAGCAATCATGGCGATCGACTCCTTGAAAAAACGAGGGGCTTCAAATATCAAGTTTGTCTGTCTGGTGGCGGCTCCTGAGGGTGTCAAGGCACTGCAGGATGCACATCCGGATATCGACATTTATACGGCAGCGTTGGATGATCATTTGAACGAACACGGCTACATCGTACCGGGTCTCGGGGATGCCGGTGACCGCTTGTTCGGTACCAAATAAACGATATAAAAGCTGTCAGCTGAAAGTCGATCGGGAAAAGCTCCGGTCGACTTTTTTATTACCAAGGAATCCGGTAAGCTGATCGCCGGCGCAATTGCGGCCGGCGGGCGAGTCCGGCAGCAGAGAAAAAATAGTCGATGGGGGATGCATCAATGAAACTGGAATTTTTTGAAGGAATGCATGGTCGGATGTCGTACGTTTTGCAGGCAGGAGAACCGGGGCGGCCCATGCTGGTGTTTATGGCCGGCTTCGGATCTGACAACAACTATCTGCAGTTGAAAAATATCGCCCGGCGAATCGATGACCGCTTTACCAAGCTGTTCATTGATCGACTGGGGGTCGGTAAAAGTGACGAAACGACAGTGCCGCGAACCTGGCAGAACATCGTCGCCGAACTGCACGAGATGATTGGAACTTTGCAGGAGGGCCCGGTTATCTTTTTTGCCCATTCTGCCAACGGTCCGATTTCGTTGGCCTATGGGCTGCGCTACCCGGAACAAGTTGCCGGCCTGCTCCTGAGCGAGCCGACGACCGTCAAGGCTGAAGAATGGTTTGCCACCCCGGCCTACAAGGAAGCCATCAGTTGGCTTAAAGAGTTGACGCCTGAGCAACAAGAGGCTGTGACGAAAGATCAGGAGCTTACTCCTGAAGAAGAACAGCTGCTGGAGGAATCGGAGCATCCCTTTGTCGAGGGAACGGCCCTTTACGGGGAGTACCTGGCCGCTGATCAGAATCTGTCGGAAATCGCAGTAACTGCCGCTGCTGCTGTTCAGCTGCCGCCGATTCTGATTTTTTCCCGACCTTTCAGGGAACAGGAATACCGGCAGTCGGAGTATGCCGGTGAAAAGACGCAGCTGTCTTTTTTGCAGGGGCATCACGCACTGTATCTGGCCCAACCGGACACCGTGGCTGACCTTACCAACGACTGGTTGGCTGCGAATTTCGGTGATTGAAGAAAAAGCTGTTTTTTTACTTTACAAATGACTGCTTTTTCACTATACTTTTATTCGTTGACATCGTCGCAACGAATGGCCGACTTAGCTCAGTTGGTAGAGCAACGCACTCGTAACGCGTAGGTCGTAGGTTCGATCCCTATAGTCGGCATAGCGGAAACCCTTTGAAAATCAAGGGTTTCTTTTTTTATGATTTACGATGGAAATTATTTTGGGGCAGGCTTTGGGGCAGAGAATTTATAAAACTATGTAAAAATAACAATGTTTTGAACGGTTGCGGACTGTAGTACGCCCCTCGATCTGTTAAAATGGACGGTAGTCCACCATTGAAAGAGGGGTAAAGTATGTCTGTCGCAGATACTGAAATCATGCACGAAGTACTAGAAAAATATACCGCCAATCAGATAGCGAATGGTTCAGGTGTATCTCTAAGTACTGTCCAAAAACTAAAGTCAGGGACCAGAGATGTAATGCGGTTGAACCTTGCTGATGCAATCAAACTGACTGAGTTTGGCAGGAAGAATAGCAGTGCTGTGATTGAAATATATACATCGAACTTATGACCAACCATTAAACGCAAAAAAGCCACCAGACCTCAATTAAGAGACCTGGTGGCTTTAGTTTTATCCTTTATTGATTTTATCTTGAACTGGCTGCCAATAGGTCCCTAGTAGCGCCTTGCGATCTGCACCGTTGCCATACACTCCAGTCAGCGTTTGCTTAACTAAAATATCCACTGTTTTGGCAGCAAGACCATCAGGATTTGTCCGATGATTGATGATAGCCTGCACACCTGGAAAAAGATGCCCCAGATTTTTCTCACGGTCTTTTCCGTTTCCGTATTTTCCAGCTGCCGCGTCAGTTGCCAGTTTTTCCAACGATGGCAATTTTGATGTGCCGGCAGATGAACCACCGGACCCGCTACCACCTGATGCCACATATTTTGGACGGGCGTATCCTCGAATATATCCCCAGCCCGTCGAGATTGTCCGACGTTTAACCTGACCGCCATAGTTACCTTCGATTACCGTGATCGTGCCAGCTTCTGCTTTCTCGACGAACCCGATATGATCAGCCCAGTCATCGTTTGGCTGTTTGGATTTGTCCCAATTGTAAGTGATAATATCGCCGGGCTTAGGTGTGATGGTCCCATCCTCAATCCAAATACCAAGTTTTTTAAAGATTGCAATATGACGTTCTACGCCACATTCTCGTCCGATGAGATCCGTAGCGCCGGCCGTGATTGCCACAAAACTGATGAAAGTATCACACCAGTCGTCGTGATAGCCGACTGCGTATCCTTGAGGTAAGGGTTTGACGCTGTTGTACTTGTCAATGATTGCCCGATGCTGGGCACTACCTGTAGTGACACCCATGTATTTTCGTGCGGTATCTAAAACATTAGTTGCTGTTGCTGTCATTTTGTTTCCTCCTCTTTACGATATTGATTGGTGCTGACTTTAAGTAACGCTCCTGCTAACGTCGTGAGTGCCGTGAGAGTACCGACAATCTTTGTCAGTAAATCCGGATCTACTCCCCACAGTGTGCCAATAGCTGCTACTGCCACACCGACAGCTGGTGCGTAGATCGTCACACAATCTTTTGCGACATCGTACTGTTCGTTGGATAATTTTGGCATTATTCTTTTCCTCCTTTGTTATTAAAAAGTGTCTTGATTTGCTGATCATGTTCCACTAATTTTTCGCTATGCCGATCCATCCGCTCATCGTGCTTTACAAGCTCGTTATGGATTGCCAAGCGATCTGATTTGGACGACTCCAGATCACGATTGATTAAATCCAAACTATGACTCATTTTTGTCAGATTCTCAGTGATTTTCGTAAAGCTCGACATCACCGGCCGGATGACCAACAAAACAAGGGCTGCAATGGTTGTAATCCATCCAGCCCAAGTTGCCAATTCTCCTACATTTACCATTTGCAACATTCCTTCTTTCCCAAAATAAAAACAACCATCCAAAAGATAGTTGTCTATTAAGTAATTAAAGTGGATACAACGTATCCGTCTCCACCATCGGTACCTTCTTGGTATATAGTCTTTCTAAGTCCTCTTCAGTATCCACATTATAAACTTGATAATAGATACTCGTATTTCGTAGTGTGGTCAAAACCGCATCTGTAGCTATGCTAACCGGAATTGAAAGCATTGCTTTTTGATAGGACCTAGCTGTTGATATAGCAGTGTTTATTGTTGTAGCATCGGTGTGAAGCCACGACAATGTAGCGTCGGGATATGCCGTATTAAAAGCCTTCCTTTGTGTAACATTTGAAATGACAAAATACGTTTTTTCATAGACACCATATTTTTTCAACATATCGACAACTTTTTTCGTGAATACCACATTGGACCAATCTACTTTTGATCCGTCAATATTGATTACAATATCCCCCGTTGCAAGAGCTTTTATCGATTCATCGAGTGTAGGTACTCTTAATATTTCCCCTTGATAATCTGGATAATCAGCAACGTCAATTTCCAGAGCCTTTATTTGCGAGGACGTCAAAGACGAAAGGTTTCCAGTCCCATTCGTAGTCCTGTCAACCGTATCATCATGCATTATGAATATCTCTCCATCTGAACTGACCCTGGGATCTATTTCAACAGCACCATAGCCTAAACGAATTGCCTGTTCGTATGCCTCGATAGTATTTTCGGGAGCGGTGTTCTGGGCACCACGATGGGCTGATAGCCGCATGTTCTCAACCATCAGCCAAGAGGGAAAGGGTCATCTGTGTACCACCGGCCATAAAAATATACATTCCCTGTTGCAGAACTCGCTATTTTTAGCAAATTAGTTCCAATTCGCTCTACAAATCCTGCAGCATCATAGGTTGATAAGGCTGAAAACTTCGCGGTAGATAATGGCACATTCCAAGATGTGTCATCGAAATCGGCACTCAACCTAAAGCCGACTGGCAAATTCTGAATTGTACTAAACGAGTCTCCAGCCACTTTAAAGTTAAAGCGTCCAAAAAAATCTACTTGGCTGCCAGTTCTGCGGTATCTCCAGCTGGCCTCTGTAAACTTATCGACCGAAGTTGAGTCTAAATCACTCAGCCCAAATCTAGCTACTGATATTTTCTGACGATCCTCATAGAAAGTCTGTAGATTTTTGGGAGTAATTAGTTTGTTAGTCGCCGTACCAGTAATAGCCTCTGCATCCGTGGCAGTCGGTAAAACACTTGCTTTAGTGGCATATTTCGCATCTGACTCGGCTTTTGTGTAACCGACCTTTAGAGAGCTGAGAAAATCTGACTCTGTTCCAGTATTCCCGTCATTTAGCCAAACTTGATAGGCGCTGTCACCTTTTTGGTAGGCAACAGCGGTGTAGTCACGGTAGCTAAAGACCTGTGTTGCAGAGACTGTAGGCGCAGCGTATGCTGACAATTTTAGCCATGCAGCACCTTCTGGCACCTCGATCACGACCTCGAAATCATACCACTTATTTGCCTCGTCAAATGTGACGCCACTAGATGAGACTACGTTGACTGCGGCAGGTTTGGACGCAGCGACGGTCCCGTTGGCTCGGAGATAGACAGTGGTCTCATTGGTGCCATCTAGTTGACTTGCGGCAGCACTGTTAGTAATATCTGGCACGTCCGCTGCAAAGAAGCGGCTGACTGCAAAGATTGCTATGCTATTGGTGACTACCTCATTGGACCGTACTTGTCCACGCCATTTGACGTAGGTTCCGGGCACAACCGCTATACCAGTAGACCAGAATTGTGTAGTTGATGTTCGTGGTAGCATGCTTGCAATCCTGTTAGCTGGCTTATCCGTCTCGGGATCGATTACTTGGAAATAAGCCGGTTTTGTCCAACCTGCCAGTGCTAAGTTTTCGTCTGATGTGAGATCCAGCGACCAGCGATCAAAACGGTTGTTAAACACCAGCTGACCGCTGGCATTGATACCCGACGGCCCAATCGGTCCAATATCGCCTTGGGGTCCTCGATACTTCTCTACGTTAGCTAAAATGTCTGCTAACTTTTTATCAAGCTCCGCAGCTCTTTTATCAAGATCTTCGTAGGTTCCATCCATTTTTTCGACAGCAGCTTTAAACGCAAGATTTAATTCAACAACTAATCGGTTATACTCAGTGATGATAGCTTCGGCATCATCAGCCTCAATATCCGAGTTACCAAAAACAATCACTTGAAAATCAGCAGTGGTTAATCGAATCTCATCTTTCATGAATGAAAAATAAGCCAACTCATATGCTCCAGTTCCTGAAAAGGCCGCGGCCGGGAAAGTATAATTGAATTCACCTTTTTCAGCACTGATCACCGTGACACCGTCACTATCAAAAACCTTAGTTTTAAATTTTGAAGTGATTCCTTCGAACGTAATCACATATCCTTCGAGGTTTAGCGGTTTTCCGTCATCGTAGATTTTGACTTTTCGAGTTAAGCCATTAGCATCTCCAACTCGACCATAAGTAATCGGATTTCCCTTCGGCTTTTTTGAAATGTCAAAACTTAAAACATCACTCATGATTTTCCTCCTCTCTTGGATTCTCAATTATTACTTCTGGTGATTTTTCAGAATTACTTTCAGGCGTCTCCAAATAAAAATTTTCGTAGTCTTTTCTGTAAGCGACTAGTTGCCAGCTAACTTCAATGTTTGGCTTATCAGACTTAATTAGAAAGCGATCCTGCTCAAGAAAACATGCATACGCAGTGGAATTGTCATATGGCGAAACAAAGACGTGGTAATTTTTAGAATCTGTGTTAATCGTTTCTAAAAACATTGCCTCAATTTCAACTTCTACATAACCATCTTGATTAGTAATAGCTTTTCCATATGTGGCAAATAAATATTCTGGTGTTTCAAACGCATAGAGTAATCGCTCACCAAAGTGATCAGTTTGGATTGCTGAACTTTTTGTCCCGGTTACTTTGAAATTACCACCGACAGTGACAAGTCCATCCTTCATCATCACATAGCAGTTCTTGCTGTTATTTGTTTGTGATATTAGGAGATCACTCTTCGCTAAACCAGATATTGATATTACATTGTTAGTATCGTGCGTGCTGGATATTAAAAAACTCGCACTATCTGCTTTATTGACAGCTGCGAACCCCTTTTTTGTATATGACACATAGCTATCCGATAGCAGCTGATCGCCATGAGTAATCGTGAAGCCCTGATTGTCACGAGTTAATTCAAACCGGATATTCGATACAATCTCTCCAGCGTTGTTGAAATTTCTTACGAGCTGTCGAAAAAATTCTACCTGGTCACTATTTCGAAGCCATCTAATAACGCCGTTATCTTGTTTCAAAGTAAAATCGGTGCCTTTAGACGACACGGTTCCGCCTTCGATTGTCGCGCCTGATATATTTACACCGATGATATTAATCGCCTTCAATACCCCAGTAGTGATTCTATCGGCCACAATGGCCCCGTTGTTAGTCATAGCAAGCTCATAGGTTCCGTTATACCCAGTGCGACTAAAAGCCAACCCACCTTGGTTAAAACGCCAAATATGCTGTGCTGTGTTAACGTCAGTAGTATCCATGATTAGTATTTCTTGGGGATCTGCAAGGGAGGGATAAATTACCACATGTCCTTCACCCGGATTTTTGATAATGTCTGATGCTTCCTGCTGGGCATCTTCCAATAAGCCTAATTTGTCATCAAAGTCCTGATTGTTTTCATCGATTTGATCAACGATCTGATTGATAAAATTAGCTTTGACTGATCCGACTTCTAACTTGGTATATTGCTCAGTTAGACTGTCATATTCGTAGCCGACAACCCTTGCATGCAAATCGACATCTAAATCTGGATGATAAACATCTACACCATCACCTAAACCGACACTTTCCATATTCACAAAGTCTCGATAGTCTGGTTGCTTATTCAGTAAAATAAAGTCGATCTTTGCAGAGACTTTCGGAGTATTAGACTCTTTGTTAGCTTGTAGATATGTTTCAGCTAACGTTTGCAACTCAGCGCTGTTAGTAGGTTTTTCCTCTGAAAAGTCAACGGGATTGATGACTCCTCCAGGATATTGCTTTTCGAAAAAAAGAATTTTTTCGGTGATCTCAATAACATCCTCAGAATCGTCCAGTTTGGCAAACGGGTATATCCCATTTACCACGCCCTGAGTATCAACTTCGATATCTAATCCTGTTAAATTTTTGGTATAAAGTATCTTAATCTTATGATCCTCACCAAGTCTCGTATGCAGGTGGATATCGTGATTGTCTTTTTCGTACTCTCCCTTGTATCGCTGAAGAAATGAACCTTCAACGCCACCAAGGGCTTGCAGCACGCTTACCCGTTCCAAATTAATTGCCGAGGTATTTTCTTTGTCACTGTAAAATTTGAAACGAGATGGAATTGGTGGCAGCGATTGACTACGCATGGCTTCGAAAGCGTTCATCACAGAAAGTGAGTCTTCATTCATTTTTGGAACAAAACAACTTCTCAAATCATTTGAAATCGGCTCCGCTGAAAAAGTAACTGAACCACTCGCCATAGATTTCTTGACGTTATACAATCTCAAAACCTGCGGCTTTTGTGTATCGTTAATCTTGAGTTTGATAATATTTCCATTGATGATATTGTCAACATTTGGCTTTCCAACGGGAATAGAGCCTTGCAACGAGATTTCACCATTTAGAGAGCTGGTCGTCAGCAAAAAGGTACAATCAGGTAATGCCCCCAATCCGTTTTTAGTGTAGTCATTTGTTGAATCGTCTGAGCTATATAAAAATGGTAATGCCAAAGTCGCTCACCTCCTAAACTAGCGCATTGCGCCAAATTTCAATTTTTTTAATGCCAGTTCCGACGACAATCAACGTATTGTCACCCGGTACTAACTCGGGATAAGCATTTGAAGATTGTTTTGCAGATTGGTTCATGTGCACGCCATTCACATCGGTTTTGTACGTTAATTTTCGCTCACTATCAATCGTGATTGATTCATCGATATCCGTGAATCCAAACGGCTCGCCGGAGTTCAGATATACTGTGCAATCTCCAGTTCCGTACAAAATAATTTTTGGCTCCGAATTAACGATACTGAGATTGTCGAAATCAACTTCCAAATTTTCGGCGTCTTTCGTGTATTCCAATGGATTATTTTCGATGATTTTTGCGAAAGGTGCCAAAGTAAACGTTACATCAAAATAGCCGAATTCGATGATGTCATTTTCAGCATCACCGATTTCGACTTTTTTAATAGTGTAGAAAATATCCGGTTCATCCGAGAGTTCCAGCCGCTCAGCTTGATAGAGCCAATGCCGGATTTTACGCATTTGAAACTTAAATGTCCCAACTTCTGGCTCTTCCATGTAGTTAAAAGTCAACGTGTAGTCCACATCTTCATAGCCAGTCTTTTCATAATACGATCCGCTGTGGCCATGGACTTCAAACTCCTGAAATTTGACATTTGGCGATGGCACTTTTGGTCTACCGACAATGCAAAGGCGATAAGACTTGCAAGATATATTGTCGATAATTGCTTCAATAATATCGTTATACATGACTTACCCCCTTCTAATTAAATGCTGCATTCTGACTGTTAAATCTGTCAGTGATCCGATCCATCAAATCATCAACCATTCGCCGTGCTGTTTGTTCGCTATCAATGTTTCCGTTTACCTCAAGATGGAATTGATTATTGATAATCTGACTGCCTCCATCGGTTGATTTAGCGGGCATGTTCTCACTAATCATACGACCGATAGTTCCCAGCACACCGTCATTGAGTGGTAAGACGGCTTCTTTACCAGCTTCCCCGACACCGATGACATTTGGCCCGTTGAATAAGCCACCCTTGGCGTACCAATCAATACCAATAGACGGGATTTGCCCCTTTAGAGGATTGAAAGAGCCACTAATTGAAAAGTGTGGCAAAGGGATATTTGGAATGCTGATATCTGGGAATTTCAGTTTGAAATTGAACAGCCCCTTAATCTTCTCGATTATCCCGCTCACAACGTTTTTAGCTGCTTCGATGGGTGTCGTAATCGCAGACTTGATTCCATTCCAGACATTTGAAGTTGTATTTTTGATGCCCTCCCAAATATTCGAAACTGTTGATTTAATCCCGTTAACTGCGCCTGATACAATATCTTTTGCGCCATTGATTGCACCACCAATCACGGACTTAATCCCATTCCAGATATTCGATGCGGTATTTTTCATACCGGTCCACAAACCGCTCACAAAATTGGTTAGTCCGGACCACAAGTTTTTTGCAGTATCCACGGTCCCTTTTATCAAATTTGACACGGTCGTTTTGATCCAGTTCCAGGCATCAGACGCGCCTTTTTTGATTGCATCCCAGTTCTGAGCAATGGCGTTCACTAGACCAGCAATTGGATTGATGATGAAAAGGACAATTTGACCAACAGTAGTTTGGAAAAATGCCTTCAGCCCATTCCAAATATTTTCGGCTGTCTGAACAATACCGGTCCAAAGACCAGAAATCCAGCCAGTGAAAGCGGACCATTTTTCTGAGATCCAGTCAGTAATTGCGCCCCAGTTTTGGAATATTAAAATAGCCGCTGCAATAGCTGCAACGACTGCAGCGATGATTGGGAGGAATGGCAAAACAGCTGATATCATACCGCCAATGGCCGGAATTATGGTTCCTGTGATAAATGTTCCAATACCCGCTAATGCCCCGCCTTCTGCAAATAACGCCGTTATTGCTCCAAAAGCTTTTCCAACAATTGGACCAATCGTTGCGATAGCACTAATCGCTGGGGACAGAACAGTTAAAGCGGCAATCAAAGCACCGATAACACCAATGACTGTTTTCACCGGTCCAGGTAAATTGCTCCAAAATGATGAAAATTCTTGGAGAACCCCAATACTACCTTTAAGGATATTAATGAAATCAGGTAGAAAATCCTTTCCAAGCTCAGCATAAAAATCTTGCAACGCTTGTTTCATATTCCCCATTTGGTTTTCATATCCATCCATTTCACGCGAAGCCTGCCCCAGTGCTCCGGATTGCTTTTGCATATTAGAAACATAGTCTAGCCGTACAGCCTGTTTTGTAGCTTCATCCAAATCTGCCCACTTTTGTGTTTGAGGACCTAGTTCAGCATCAACAGCAGCTTGTGCATCCTTCAATTTTAGTGCGGCATCTCGTGCTTGTAACGAGTTTTCTCCATGTTTAGATATTGCATCGCTTTGGGCTTTTTGGGCCTTTTCCAGTGCAATCATGGCTTTTTCTGAGGCTTCTTTCGCACCATCAGTCGCCGGTATAAGGTCATTTTTTACAGCGTAAGCCGCCATTTGAGTGTCATTTGCGAATAGCCCGATTGATTCGCCGCCTTCATAGTTGCCCTTAATAAATGATGTAAGACTTGAACTTGCGTCCTCCATCGACTTATCATAAAATGCTGCGGCATCTGCTGCAGAACTGGTGGCAGTCTCTGCTAACCCCATTGCTTCTTGTGTGTCGTATCCTAGACCTTTAAACATTGACGTTAGTTGGGCATACAACGGCTTAATTCTATTTGGTAGCATTCCAAATTTTTCACCCATGTTTTCAACAGATTCTTCTGCCGTAGCTTCTAAATCTCCAAATACCTGAGTAAATTGTGCTGACATCGCATTGGCTTCACCGGCAGCTTCAATCGCATTTTTACCAACATCAATCAGTTTGTCTCCAATTTGTGAAAGCTGCTCGGTCGCCTGCATGATATTGCTCATATCAAGCTTCTTGTTCATTCCCTCTAAGCCTTCACTGGTTTCGATATCTGCTGCAGCCTTCCCAAGTTCAGCAAATTCAGTTTCGGCATCGTTGAGTTTTGCCTTCATTTCTAGCGCTTCAGTAGAGGTTTCACCGAACTCTTTTTGAGCGGCTTCAAGCTTTTTTTCTAGAATTCCAATCTTCTTTTGTGCGATATCACTTTGATCGGCAACATAATCTTGGGCCTTAGCAAGCTTTTCCGATTCAGTGGCCGTCTGACCAGCAGTCGCTTGCCATTTTTTGTACTCAGATTCAACCAGCGATGCACTCGCTTGGAGTTGTTTTTGTTCGTCATCGAGCTTGCTCATGGTCGATGAATAATCGTTAACATCGCCCTTTGCACGAGATAAGGCATCGGAGGTCTGATCAATTTTATTGGCAAGATTTTGCTGGGCAGTCTGTTGATTAATTAACTCTTTTTCCAATCGCTGGACTTCGGTGGAGTTTTCTCCGTAATATTTTTTTGCATTCGCAAGACGATCAGCTGTTGTCTGAACCTTTTGGGATTGGAGATCATAGCTTTTTTCCAGCGATGACAGCTGGCTCGATAGTTTGTCAGCATCCGATCCGGTCAACTTGAGCTGCGCTTGAACTAGCTTTGATTCGGCATTGTTCTTTTGCATCTCGCTGCTGATGTCTTTCAGTGTGGATTTTAGGCCATCGTCTGTCGCTTTAAAAACTACCTCAGCCTCTGACTTTCCTTTAGCCATTACTTCTTACCTCCTTCCTCATAAAGCTTCTGACGCGCTCGATTTTGCCAATTGGTGTATGACGATTTATTCGATGCAATCTGGGAGATATCATCAAGTGGTAACTCGCTCAAAACCAATTCTGAGGGCAAATCAAATACGTCTGTAAAAAGGCTATACACATCAACCCAAGTCTCGATTTTGAGCTTGGGCATTTTTATTTTTTTTCGTTTTTAACCGTAATCATTTTTGCCTGTCGATCAAATGCCTTTTGATATTCTTCGCGAGCTTTTTTAAACATCATCATGTTATAAAGTTGACTTGCAGCGGCCATGTCAAAGTCCCAACGGTCGATAAACTCGTAGTAATCCATATAGTCGTTCATGTTTGCTTGACGGTAAGCAATATAGGCCGCTTGAGCTGCTTGGTTAACAGTAATATCCATTGATTTGTCCCCAACGCTCAATTTGGCAAATTCGTTGGTATCAAAGTCACGATTGATCATCATCAGTTTTTTTAAATTCAATTTTGGTTCGATACTGACAACTGTTCCATCGGTCAGTGTTAGTTGATTCATTTCGTCATTCATCAGTTTTCCTCCAAGAAAAAGCCCACCAAAAAGGCGGGCTAGTTGATTTTATGAAAATTCAATTGATGCCCCGTCAGCTGTAGGAGCAACATTACCTACTACAGGTGGGGCTATGGTTTTGACGCTTTGATCACTTCGGCCGAAAGATTGGACATCCATTCATCTGTCAGATCTGTTTCCAGTTCGGCAACGATCGCTTCGTGGTAAAACTTATTGAATTCATCGGTCATTACCTTCGTTTCCATCTCAAGCGCTGCAACTTCATCAGCTCCGTTTTCGATGGTAAAAGTCAAGCCAGTATTGGATGTGCAATTCAAGAAGCCGAGCAATTTTTCATTTTCTTCGAAGTCATCCACGATTTCAGCAGAAAGCGCAAAGTCTTCACCAACAGAATCTGGACCATAAGAATAGACGCCAGGTACGATTCGTTCGTCTTGGGCCAACCCGTAAAATTTCCGGTAAACGTCCACCGGTACATGCGCCGTGATTGTCACGGTCATGGCGATTGGTTTAGATTTCGATTTTACTTCAGTAGACCCACATTTTTTGACGATCGTCTGCATTTCAGTTTCACCGGACAGCTGGCCATTACAGTCAGTTGAAATGCCGGCTTCCGAGCCTTTGAAATTAAAGGCGATCTTTTTAATCGACACGTTATCAAACGTTGTCACAATTGTTGCTGCCATCTTGTTACCTCCTAATTGTTATTAAGTTCATCAAATCCTCGAATGAGCGCTTCAGTGATTGGATCAACCGCCATTTGCAGTCCACGCTGCATGAAGTCTTGCGGTTGATTGCGTTGTGATGTCCCGATACCAAGATCCGGATATTTGATGTATTCAAAACTTTTCTTGGGTCTCACACGGAAACCAAGGTTGAAATACTGCACATTGAGTGGCTTGCTGCTTTTTGCATGTCGGTGACCTCGGCGAAGATCACCCGAACTGACAGGAATTAGATTAGTGATCTTGTCCACTGCCAGTTGGCCACCTGATTCTTTCAAGACACGATTGATTGTCTCTTCGCTTTTACTAGCATAGCTTTGCATTTTTACCAGCAAAGCATCTTGTCCGACAAGGGTTACTTCCCAACGACTCCCCGCCATCAGCACCCACTCCTAATGATTCGTTTAAACGAAAAAATCACCTGGTCGATAAACCTATCTTGGTTATCGAGCTTCAGGTGATTCACTTCTGTTCCATTAAATTTGAAAGTGGAAGAATGCAGTAGTGATAAAACGTCCAATTGATCGCCTGTGAGGCTTTCTCGACCTTCTGAATAGAAAGTTACATAAACGCTCTGAGAAACGCTGTACTTGCCATTATCGCCCATTGGAGCATCGAAACCGTCTTCTTCTATGATGAAATAGTTGTAACTGTCTCCGAGTTCATCTTTTTCATCCTTTGACAAGAAGTCTTGAACCACTTTTAGTTTGAAATGATCTTCAAGCTTCTTTTTGATCGCGATTGTCTGATTCGTTAGACGTTTTTTCTCCTGTTCGTTCACTGTATTCACCCACCTTTTCCAAATACCAGAATGCGAAATAATTATCGGAGTCCACGTAAATCACATTGAATTTGGTCTCGCCAATTATTGCAAAGTATTTGTCATTGTTAAAGTCCCGACAAATTGGATGCATGGGACTTTTCACCTTTTTAGCGATTCGGGAATCTAATGCCTGCATCGTTGTGATATCACTTTCCCGAATGCTCATGTTCCGGAATCTGACAGATGCCAGTTCTTCATCAGTGACACCAAGCTTTTTACCGGTGTCACTTCGTAAAGTAGTCTGAGTCTTAATTGTCAAAATACCGTCATTGAAAACTTCAGACACTCGTTTTTCAGCCATAGCTGCCACCATTTTCTTTCCAATCCATCAACGCATATTTTTGAATGAAAGCGAGAATCTCACTCGCAAAGTTTTTTTCGAATTCATCCAAGGCATTATTCCAGTCATACCGACATCGCTCAATCAGGAGCGTATGTTCGATATCGTAACCGGAAAAGACTTCAATCGTCAGCGGTTGTGAAACTTTCGACTGAAGAAAATTCATGGATTTTAGAATGATGATGTTGATTTGATAGTCATTTTCTTTCCAGGTAACAAACAGATTATCCTTTACTTCTTCCAAAAGACTTTCTGAGATATCTTCAATCTTCATAAGATCACTCTCCAGGGAGAACGGTAAATCCACGAATATCTACGGCGGCAGATTCTTTACCATTTTCGACAGCAATTGCCACATAATCACCTGTGGCCACCACTGTATCTGCAGCAAGGCCGGTAATTGCCAAGGGAGATGCTCCCTCGACAACCAACGTGCCATCTTTTTTATTGATTTTGAACGTACGAGCTGCGGCTTTCGTTGTTTTAGTAGCTGCTTTAGCCATGCGGATCATCCTTTCTCATGATAGTGCGACAGTTGCCCCGTCAGCTGTTGGCGTCACAGTACCAACAGTTGGGGCTGTTATTTTGACGCTGGTGCCAAGTTGGTGATATCCAAAACGATGAAGCTTTCATTCCGTTTTGGTTGGCCGTTTGCGTATTGTTTAGCCAAATAGACCCGCTCGTCTTCGACAAAGTGATATTCGTCAGAAGCTTCGATTTTCAGAGTAGACCCAAGGCCCATGAAGTAGTCATCGGCTACGCCAAATACAGCTTTACCTTCTGGAACGGCGATCGATTGCATATCAAACACAGGAACCGGCAACACTTGAACATATTGACCGTTTGCTGTCAAAACAGATTTTGCCGGAAATACTTTAGACCAGTAATCAGTAGGGTTGGTGATCAAAATAACGTCTGCCGGATTCACCGTTCGATAAATCGGATCAGTAACACCATCGATCGTGAACTTAGACAAGCGAGCCATCAAACCACCAAGAGTTACAGCATCCAAGGCTGTGATTGCTTCAGCTTCTTTTTCGGCATATTCGCCATCAGTTTGTTTGGACATATCCCGCATCATACCAACTGGCTGATCTTTCCCGGATCCATCAACGATTGCTTGTTCCAAAGCAATTCGCAAGGATTCAATCAATACGGTTCGCACATAGCGGTCAATCCACTCTGGACCAAGATCCAGCATTGCTTTACAAAGTGGAATATAGCCGCTCAGCTTGAACAGTTTCATATTGATTACTTCGAAGCCGTTATCCAATACTTTCTTAACTGCTTCACACAGTTTACCCCACCACGCTGGATTTACGCCGCGGCTGACGATCCACTCAGTAACACCAGTCGTATTTACAAAATTAATCTTTTCCAGCAATGGATGAGATTGAGCCAGATCTTCGAAAACTCGCTCGAATACAGTCGCAGGAACCAATTCTTCCACGCCGGCAAATCCATCGTTGGCGATTACGGCGTTGTAAAATTTGGTTTCTTTGCTGGTCAAAACACGTTGACCACGGTTCATCAGCACCATTTGATCCTGATTCATGGTTTGTGCTTCATTTAAAACTTGTTCTTGGATTCCTTGGGAGAACGCCATCATTGCGGCATCAAATTGACTTTCATCGCCACTTTGGAAGGCATTGAGTAATTGAGTGGTAGCTTCGGGGCTACCTTTTAGATTTTTAACTGACATTTTTAGTCCTCTTTTCTTGTTAGTTTTGTAATTGAGTTTGCAAAAGCTGCAAAACGAGCAAAATTCGCATTTTCCGGAACGGGAGTTTCCTCCTCGTCCTCTTCTTTTTCAGGAATTTCAGGTGGTTCAGTTTCAGTTTCGTCTTCTTCATCATCGGCTTCGGCTGGTTCAGCATCATAATTCAAAATTTCATCAGCTAAATTCAAAGCTACTGCCTGATCAGCGGTGAAGAAAGTTTCGTTGTCCATGTAGCGAATTAGTTCCTCCTCAGACCCCGTAAATCGGCCAAGGTACGTTTGACGAACGGAATCATTCACATTGCGAAGTGCAGCTCCCATTTTCTCGAAGTCTTCTGCAAAACCGTGCCAGATGCCCGAAGCGGCGTTGTGAATCATCATTTGAGTGTTTCTTGGCATATAAATCTTATCGCCAGCCAGAGCAATGATTGAAGCAGCAGAAGCGGCAAGCCCATCGATGTAGACGTTGATCGTTTTGTCGGACTGTTTCAAAACATTGTAAATGGCAATCCCTTCAAAAGCGTCGCCACCGTTCGAATGGATATGCAAGTTCACCACATCATCGTCAATTCGGCTTAAGGTCGCTCGAACACGAAGCGCGGTAATGCCTTCACTCCACCAGTCCTCGCCGATATCTCCATACATATAGAGATTGACGCCAGTTTCCGGAGTTGGGCCGTCAGTCTTATTTAGTACTTTGTTGCTGATTTTCATCATCGGTTTGATCGGTTGAATTTGATTCATCATTCGATTGGTTCTCATTGGCATTCGTATCACCTCCCTTCAGTTCAGTTTCTTCCATGTAGTTCTTGGTCATATAAAGCTTGTCAGCAGCTGGATCATCGGAGCGATCAAAACCGTTCCTTTCTCGCGCTTCGTTTGGCGTGGATTGCATTGACCGGATGGCGACATCGTTAGCAGTTACCAGATCATTGAAGCTTGCAATCTTAATCATGGATGTATCAGCGCGGATATAATCACCTCTTAAAAATTCGGCAGAACTATAAAGATTCGCGTTGAAAGTGTCTTGAATCAATTCCACCATCGGAATAATGCAGAACATCAAAAAAGCGTCCACCTGATCAGATAAACCGGACATATTGCCCTTGAAAAGGTTTATCGGAACATGGAACGCAATCGCTGCGAGTTCAAACACATCATCGATTAAATTTTTAATGTCGCGGGAATCTGGTCGGCTAGAATCCGAAAGATCCTTCAATTCATAACTATCCTGCAGCTGGAATACCGCTCCGGCATTGTCCGCTTCCATGAATGGTTTGAACTGTGATGTCATCATGTCATTGATATTTTTTTGGGTACTGCCATCTTGTTGTCGAAATAGATTTCCTTTCAGCAAATATCTCCGTGCATTTGACCGTTTATAGATATTCATTGCACTGGCAATCAACTTTCCATAGCTAAGGTAAAAGCTATCCACCAGCTGTCGGATATTCGTATCCGATAACCTAATCAAAAAGACATCCTCTTCCGAGAAAGTTTTATCAAAAACCAGATCGCCAATTGTAACTCCGGTGTAATGGTCATACTTGATTGCAGATTCATCTACATTCCACGAATCAGCAATGAAAATCTCCTCGCTGAAAGGCTCAGGTGATATGATCAAAACTTCGTTGTAATAGATCAATCGCCGAATTAGCTTTTTCCGGAATTCCGTCGCACTTTCTTTTTTGTTTGGTGCCACATTAAGTCGATAGTACAGTGAGCTGCGCACACTTTTCTGCTTGGCGTACGTCTTAAACTCCACCTTTGACATAGCATTTGCAATCAAATCGATGCAGGTTTCAATGGCAAATTGTTTCACGACCATATCGGACTGCAGCTTGCAAAAATACTCTTCGATTGGCACCACGCTTCGACGAGTGAAGAAATTATAAGCAGTTGAAATTAATCCCAATATTTCTCACCTCCTCTCATTAAAAGACTAGCGGTTGAAACTCTCCGGAATCAGTTGAACCAGCACTGTCCATCGGCTTTGAATCAAAGATTTCATCCAAACAATTCAGACCATGAAGAAATGAGAAAAATCCATCCGTCTTCCTTGTTTCAGCATCGATTTTTTCATACCGAATATTGCCATTTCCAACATGTTCTTCGTAAACGTTCATGCAATACCAGCGCATGATGGCATCATTGCCAAAATACAATTTCTGACTTATGAAAAGGTCATCGACAACCTCTTTCAGAAGGCCATGAGTAGCGGCGCCACTGCGGACGATCTCAACTTCAAAGCCAACCTCTTCTAATGCTGGCTTCAAGATCTTCGCTCGGAACATATCCATGCAGATTTTCTTGATGTAATAATGTTTGGCCTGTTCCAAAAACCAATTGACGATATATTCAGCTTCAATTCGCTTACCATGAACAATTTGAGCTTTCTTCTGTTCCAGAGCTAAATCAATGATTTCCTTTTTAATATTCTGGGTTTGAAGTGCTGATGCATGGATAAATGTATGCTGCTTGAAAAATGTATCACCACCATATTTTCCGAGTAGACCTACACTGGCAAAATCTCGTCGGTCTGCAAAGTCGAGAGTTCCAATGACCTCGTCCATTTTTCCCGGAAACTCTTTTTCCCTTGTGTGAAGAACATCCTCGTATGAAGCTACTGCAAATCGCGTGTCTTCCAATGGTGAGTTCATTCGCTTGGTCATGAATGTAATTCGTAATGACGGCCGGCGCTGCATTTTGGCGTACTCTGTATTCATCTTTTTCTTAAGAGAAGGATTCAAGTTATAAGAAGGACTAGCCTTTTCCCAATTGGCCGGGTCATCAACTTCTGACGGATCGTCAAGCTTAAAAATAAAAGGGAACATGCTTGAAAAGCCTGCTCCCTCTTTGTCTATTCCTAATTCATCATTCAAAATAGCCCTGGACTCTTCCTTCAAATCATCTAACGGACCACCGCGATTGTTTCCATCGGTGGTGATGAAAAACTCACGATAGTCTTCGACCTTACCACCACCAGAACTTGCTACTTCAATAATTTTATAGTCATCATACTCATGGACCTCATCGAAAATATTCATTCCAGGACGTTTACTATCTTTAGTCCGAGCATTCGATGTGTTGAAATGGAATTTACTTTGTGTGGTTTTATTCCGAATTTCAGTCAAGTTATAGGCATATGCACTCTTTAATTTCGGATTGGCTTCCAAGACGTTGTATACATCCATGAAAGAAGTCTTCGCCTGTTCTTCACCAGTGGCGTAGATATCAATGTCATAGTTCGGTATGCCATGTTTCTTAGATAGTAGAAAGAAACTGTTCCATGAGATCCAGCCATTTTTCCCGGACCCCCGACCTACATATACAAAATAGGTATCAAAGACTAATGATCCATCTTTTTTCCACCGCAGACCGTAAATGAACACCTGGGCGAATTGTTGCCATAAAAACAGCGAAAACGGAAAATATTCTTCCGGCACGGTAATTGAATCCTCTACCATTTTTTCATCCAGATAAACATCATCTCGATTCAGAACACGGGTCAGCAGGTATTCTTTCAATTGCAGCTGTTCATTGCAGACTTTGATTGAACCGGAATCGATAGCATCAAAATAATTCTTGATGTATTTATAGTCCGATATCCTCGTCGCCGTTTTGGTCATCAACTCCAACCTCCTTTTCTGGAGGATCATCAATTTCAATCCGGCAATCAATCTCAAGTTGTCTCAAGATATCGGTCATTCGCTTGGAAATTTTTGGATATTCAACTACAGAATCATTCTTTCGGAGTCCTTTTTGGTTGGCCCCGTTCTGCCATTCGACCACCGGACCACGCTGTTGGAGGTCAACACGCAATTTTCTTTTGATATCCCATAGGTCCATATAGTCCTCAACTAAATCCAGAAAATAAGGGCTATCCATTCCCTTGGCCACAAGTGCAGCCAAGATAGAATCTCGTACTTTTTTTCTCGACTGACGAGCCAATTCAATCACCTCTTTCTCAAAAACCACCCACCCCACGGTTATACGCGCGAAAAAGCAGCCGTTTTATTTTTTCCCGTTACCTTCTTCCGTTCGGAGCCCTTCCTACAAACTGCGAAATATTTCAAGGGGGGGCTTACCTCACCATCGGAATATTTTGATCAGCGTAATCAATGTAGAAATTAATTTCATCTACTGAATAACCGAAAACATTTTTTATGCGCTGAATGTTTTTTTCTTCTTTAACTGCCTGCTTTACATCTTTCAGGTGAAGCTTGCTGCAACAGTTAGGCGATAGCAGGTCTCTAATCGCTACATACCTCAGATAGATTAGACGAACAATCAGACGTTGCGTGTAGGCTGAGTAAGTATCAACCTTATCGGTATCATACTCACGACCATTGTCATTAAGTATCATTGACTTCACCACCTTTCTACTGGGTCAAAGTTCTGGAAACTATCCAGCTTCTTTTGTTTCTTCTCTGCTATAGTCATGTACCTTTCATGTACTTCATTGTGATGGTCAATACAAAGGCAGACGAGATTATCTAACGACAAAGCCAAGTCTGGTCTATCCTTCACTTCTTGGATGTGATGAACGTTCTCTACTTTGTGATGCCGGCCAAGTGCCTTGCACATCTGGCATTCAAAGTTATCACGCTTCATTGCCTGCTGTCTTAGATGTCGCCACCTAGCACTGTCATAGAAGATCTTAAGTTTATTATCACGAATCAGCTTCAACAGCCAGCGATAGTATTGATCATCCATCTGAGTTACCTCCAAAATAAACGCGCATCACACAAAAAAGGCAGCCACCGGAGTGACCGCCTCGTTAAACATTTTTCGATAGTACCATCTTACCTCAGATTATCGAAGATAAAAATCAGGTAAAAACCTTATCTTTATCTTACGTTTTTCTTATCGTTTTCGACTATTTGCACCATCTCAAGACCTTTTCCATAAAGATAACCGACATGCTGAATTGAATAGTTTTTGTTTTCGGCAATGGCTTCTAGTGTATATCCGTCAATAAAGTACGATTCCAGAACCTCTGAAAAACGATAATCATCAAGAGTTTCTATGCAATCGAAAATTTCCATGCGAACGTTTCGACTGATATCCACTAAATTTTGAATTCGATGTTCCGTTTCTTCTTTTTTTATCAGTAGATCATCTTTTGTGATTGGAAGTCCACCTTTAGGCATATCTGTAATTTGTGTACTTTTTAAACCGATTAGTTGATTATCAATCTGAAATAGCTTTTCTTCTAATCTCTTAATACGAATTAAATAGTTACGATATCGTTTCAGATAATTTTTTTTCTTTTTTGTATCTTCTTTCAACTAAAAATCCTCCTGTTCATCAATATATCGCTACCTATAGTTAGTATACCGCTACCACTTTGAGCCTTACTCTCACAAGGGATTTCAATTGTTTACGAGTGTAATTGGTATCGGTATATTATAATATTTTCTTTATTATACTAACTATTTTTTTTTGAAGTTTAATATATAAAAGAAGTTGAAACAAACCGCTACATCGCTACCAAAACGCTGTACCCCTTGTGTAGCAAGACATTTCATGGTAGCGGTATATCGCTACCGGTAGCGATACATACATCTACTTTTGCTATTTTTAGGATGAAAAGTCATTTTTCATAATGAATTATTGATCAAATATGATCATTTAGATAGTGTTTTGACCGGTTTTTGATCACTTTTCTTTTTTAATAAATACTTTTTTGTTTTTTCCATCAATTTTTTGCTGTCGAGTCTCCATTCCTAACATCCGATTGACTTCTCGGCTAAACGTATTCGCAGCAACTGATTGATAGCCATTCTCCACACACCATACTTGATAAATCTGATAAACATCGGTCGTGATTTCATTTTCGATTTTTGTATCAGACTCTTCAATGAAACCGAGAATCGGATTATTTTGAACCTCATATTGTGAAGTTTCTTTTTCAATTGTTTTGGAGGGCGAGAATTTTTTATTTTTCATCAATCGTTTCAATCCAGCAATAGCTAAATTCAAAACATACTCCATCGAATCATCTGACAATAATTTGTCTTGAATGAACGGGTCGAAGTCTGAATCGGATGAACTGAATTTTGCATTAAACGGAATCATCATCAACCGTCGCATCAAACCAGAACTTGTATCATTAATTCGTGGCATACGGTTAGCAGAAAAAATCAATTTGGAATAGTTAGTGAAATCAAACGGATCTCGGCCTTTTCGTTCGACGTTGAGTGGCTCACCGGTAACTAACTTTTTAAACTCCGAATTGTCTTTGATATACTCACCAGAAATATCATCACCAATATTGGCTAACTTCCCAAAAAGTTCAGCGGTTTTGAATCGTTGGTTTAATTCCTTCAAATCCAGACTGGATGTATTTTCGATACCAGCAAGCTTTCGAACGATTTTTAGATATGAGGATTTTCCGTTGCTACCTGCTCCGGTTAGGATAAAGGCTTTTCCCATCTCATTCCGTCGTAGGAGAATATATCCAAAAATCTCTTCTAGCACTTTTCGCAGGGATTTATCATGACAAGCAATTTTATCTAGTGTTTTATCAGTTGTTTCCGAATATGCATCCGGCACATAATTCACTGGAATCTTATTTTTGATCACGATGTTCGGATCGAATGATTGTAGCTGCCAGGAGTTTAAATCAAGAATCCCGTTTTGGACCGCAACGAAATTGGTAGCTGCCAACTGCGCTTCCTTGGCCTGCAGCTGGAGATAACTTAAAACTTCAAGCCGTTTTGCTTTGGTTAAATGTGGAAGGTGCTTGATCATTACTTTCTCAATATCATTTTGCTTGTCGGAGTAAACTCCATCTTGATAAATATGGAGGACATCCTGGATCAAAATAATATTGTGTTCTGAAATGAGGAATTTTGCAAAGTGATCATGGAGAAATACATTACCTTTGTAAAAGCTCTCTTTCATAAAAGCATCATCGCGCAAGATCACGTTGATTTCATTGTCGGATAATGGAGTTGTCAAAATAAATTTGTTGATGATCCGGATCGTCTCTCGAATCTCCTGCTTATTCATCCCGACTGATTGCAGTTTGAGAATATAGTTGAAAAGCTCCTGGTTTCGATTTCCTTCGTCAATATCTGTGATGTGATTTTTTTTCTTGTCCATTGGATAGAGCCATTTTGGTAATGGATCATAGTGATCAGTTTTTCTGATCCATCTGCGGATATTTCCATTAATTTTGAGCGGATCAGCTGTATTTTTGATACCCAGCTTGGTAGTCACCTTGAACCCAATAGCACAGAACCACTCAATATTATTTTTGGATAACTCGTATCCCTTGAAATAGACATGAATGCCTTTTGATGTTTTAAGCACGGCACATCCTAGATGCATTGAATCAATAATTTTAAGCATCTTCTTGGCTTCATCAACCGTATCGATATCTACCATCACAAAGTCATCATCCAATATGCCAACGTACGAATCAAACTTCCGTACCGTATTGTAGGTCAACAGTTTTTCCGAATTCCCTTTGAAGGATTCTGCCGCGTGTTTCTCAGAACCCTTGAGATATCCTTTATAAATTGTTGTTCACCTACCTTTCTCCCTTGAATTTTTAATGTTCGAAGTGTTTTTCAATATCTTGATAGATTTGTTCTTTCACTCGTTCGACTTCATCGAGATAAGTTTTCACATCATAAGTTTTGGCGCGATCAATGAAAACGTCGCGAACAATCAGCCCACGTAGTGCTTTTGTAATAGTTTCGTAGTATCCAAAGAATGAGTATTTACCTTTTTCATTTAGTAGCTCAAGAGTTACGTTGTAATCGGAATCACCAGACATAATACGATAACCGTCACCTTGAAAAAGTACTTGTATTCTTTTCTTAGCCAACGGACTCACTCCAATCAAAGAGGATTTCTTCAGTATAGTAAGTTTGGTTAATAATATTTTTGTGTTCAGTTTTTTTATACTTAATTTTGATAGAAGGCAACTTTTCCCGTAACATTTTAATCGTCCGGGGATCCTGAAGTCGACGTGCGAGATATTCGCTATTTGGGAATGGTATGGAATAGCTGCTATAATTTTGCAAAGCCGCAATTTCGAGCTCTTTTTCTAGATGTTCACTTTCATACCAACGTTCAAACCAAATTCGATGCGAATCTTTTTGCTTTTGTTGTAATTGTTCCTTTAGCGATTGACTACCGAAGCCTTTCACCGGTTCTTCAACAAGCTGTTCTGCGATTTTCATTATTTTCTTTCTCCCATTTACATAGTGATCCATCAAATTTTTCGGGACATTATCCAGTCCATAAAAGAAAGCCCGTCCAACAGCTATCCATTCGTCCCTGGTCAAATCATTCTTCATTTGTAAAAACCTCCTAACTGTAATTCGCCAAATAATTTAGTATGTGCATCCAGATATCGCTATATTGCGGCAAGATCGTCTGGAGAAAAAATAGTAACTGCCGCAGCATCTGTATGAGATTAATAGTCATCAGATCTACCTCCGACCACCACGTCTGGCTTCACATTGACTTTCTTGCCGCAGATTTCATAACTCTCTTCTCGGATATCCATATAAGTTGCAAAGCTGTTGTCTTTATCAAACCAAAATAATTTTGATCCACAGCAAGCGTCCAAAATTTTCAATAGATCACCTTCTCTCATTTCCCTCTAAATCTGTCTTTAGCTACCTAAATAGTCATTGATTCTTTTTGTTGCCATTTCGATATACCAGGATCTATCCAGCCATTCCGGCATTGGCATATCGTTCACATCTTCGTTCACAATCTGGCAAACCTCAGGGGTATAGCTAATCCTAGCTGGGATACCATTCTTAACTTTCATCAATTGTTTACCATGTTTAGCAGCGAAGAGACGAAAAACTCGTTCCGTTTTTTTCTTCATGCCATAAATGGCGTAGCTGTACTTACCTGAAATTTTGATTATTTTCTGAAACTTGATGAACTCTTGACAGTCATAAATCGTTTTTCGAACAGGCACACCATCCGTGAAATATTTGACCACGGCTTCATTTACGATTGGCAAATCATAGTCCAGGTCGCTTTGCTTTTTAGCGTAGGCACCCGTGGATTTAAAGCTGCCATTGTGATCAATGATGATGTAATTGTTAACATCCTTCTGAAATATCTTCTTATAAAAATCAAAACTCATGTGAAGGCCGGTTCGCGCTTCCCATTCATAGACCACATCATCAAACCACTCAAAATCTGCTTTCTTGATCCGAACTAAAATACCATCAGTATTTGATTGGATTAATCGATAGCTGGGAATGTGTTCTAGCTTTTCAATCAGATCCAGTAAGAGCAACTGACCGTAGATACAAACCAACAGGCGATTTCTTGGATCGTACATGGCGTTGTATTGGTCGCCCTCGGATCCATAAGTGATATTACAAATCCGTTTGTATGGTTCCCGAGCCTTTTTGTTGCCCTCGGCTTTCAATCTCAAGCTGGTATCAAGGATGTTTTTAAACTTTTCCGGTTGCCGAACGGCCCTAGATAATAGATTGTATTTAATCATGATTGATGGATACAGTTGGTCAACATCGGCCATAATCATATACTCATCTGGACCACATTCGAACTGGTATTGCCGGTGTGCACCGTGAACACCGCCACCAGCAAAGGTGTGGGGAACATCCGAAATCGTAGTTTGTAGGGTCATATCGTAACTGTTATAACCTCGAAAAAATTGCACCACATTGGTGTATTTTTTGATGATCATCGTTTCTGGTAATGAAATCTCAAAACGATCTTTATCCGGATTTGCTAAAGGCACAGCTCCCAAAATGGTTGCTGAAAGCTGGGCTTGTGTCTTGCTGATATTTCGTAATGGCAAATCAAATTCTCTTAATAATGATAGTTGAGCATCAAATTCGTTCAATTGCCGGCGGAAGACTTCCATAGTTTCTGATACATCGTGTCGGCAATAATGGATAACCTCATCCAATTCTGATTGAGTTAACTTTCTATCAATATCAAATGGAACTGTGGTTTCCCGGATATCGTGACCCATGAATGCTTCCAGTTGCTTTAATGACGTATCACGTTTGAATTGAACATCATAATTAAATAGTTGAATTCGGTTAAGTGCCTTGGAAAATTCCCAGCCTTTTTTCTTCTTTACAATAATGAAATCATTGACTTCCTTTGGATTAAACCCACATAGAATAGCTTTTTGAATGTAACGGTCATAACCATTTGAGTTATAACCAACCCAAATTTCTGACTTGTGATCTCGGTGAAATTCTTCCAATTGTTCACGATCATTGACGATTACCGTTTCTTGCTTTGCATCGGTATCCATTAAGACAACTAACCAGTCATACTTAAAAACTTCATAGTCGTAAAAGATGATGACGAATCACCTACTTTCTGTCATAATCTTCATAAAAAGGAGATGGTTATTATTATGGTTCCTACGGGTGATGAATGGTTTGATAACGATTTACAAGATGTTCTTGAAGCTGTTGAAGTCGGTCTTCCAAATCAAAAGGTAGTCTATGAAATGAACGATGCCTTTATTTTTGGTCTTGAGAACGGATTCTACAAAAATATTGAAATGACAGAAAGTGGCTG
This sequence comes from Enterococcaceae bacterium OF42-14pH9A, assembly GCA_027692465.1. Taxonomy (GTDB): domain Bacteria; phylum Bacillota; class Bacilli; order Lactobacillales; family Enterococcaceae; genus Enterococcus_C. The sequence continues at coordinate 1,610,487 of JAQEYU010000001.1, forward strand.
GCGTGTCACAGATACGCCTTTGTTATCATCGAAAGGCACGATTGCTTTAAACACACTGTCGTCCAGATAGTAATGTAGTGGGGCAAAACGCCCCACCTTTTTCATTTAATCCAACACTTCCAGAATTTCATACTCATCAAATTCAGGATTTTTTGCACGGCGTTTTTCTAGTACATACTCCCAACCATCTTCAATAATCTCTTCTGCGATATCCAAAACTAAGTCCGCGTAATCTTTGAAACCATTGAACTCAACTTCACTACTACTTGCATCCCATAATTTACGGAGCATTTCGTTGTTGCGGTGAATTTGATACTTAACATGATCTTTTTGCACTTGCATAGGTCCGTTGTAGAAGATTTTTTGTCCTTTAAAGTCACCATCCAAAATCTCGAAGCGAATCTTCAACATCGGATCACCTTTTTTGGACTCACCCAATTCCATATTGTTGACGGATACTTCATATTTGCCGTCTGGAATTTCTGGAAAATCACCACTACCAGCTTCAGCATCTCGTACATCTTCTTTCAAGCCATTTAAATCTAAATCTTTATCGAACTCGTCCCAATTGATTGCCATTATTCTTCGTCCTCACTTTCGTTTTCATCGGTTTCAGTTTCTTCGGTCCAGTCTTCGTCAATTTCGTCTTCGGAATCATTGATCAATTCCGATTCCATAATGCCCGCAGGAGTGTTGAACTTGATTTCAAGTTTCACCAAGTAATACTCTCCAGCTTTGTTGGATTTCAGATTGATGGAATGACCCACCAATTCGTCAGGAAATTCACTCTTCGCTTCGTCGACGATTTTGTTAGCTTCCTCTTCGGATGATGCAAACCATTGTTCTTTTGTGTTTAATTGTTTACGCATGTTTTTCACTCCTATATTTATCTTCAAATTTTCTCAACAGTGATTTTGCTTGCTTTTCGGTTCCAGTGATACTGGATTGATACTTTATGCTTCCGTTCGTATCTAACATCTGGACCGTCCATTCTTTGATTTCCTCCATATGAATCACCGCCGCCGGCGACGACGGGAGCTTGATTCTTCGGCTACCGGTTCATCTGTGTTACGTTCCCGACGCTTACGTTTTGGTGGTTCCTCTTCAGTAGTTGCTTCACCTGGAGGGGTTTCATCATCGGTTACTTCAACATCTGCTTTTCTACGACGTTTCCGACGTGCAGGTGTTGGATCTTCGTTGACTTTTTCATCTACCTCAGATGGATCAGCCGCTTCATTTTCTTCTGGCTTTTCATCCGCGGCTTTCGTACGGCGTCCTCTGCGGGATTTCGTTTCAATCGCTAAATCATCCGTTTTATCTGCTGAATCATCACTTTTAGGCATTTCAGCATGTTTTGAAGCTGGTTTGAGATTCTTGTTTGCGCCGGCATAGACATCCATCAATGCATCAACTTCTAACGGAATTTCCGTTACTGGAAGATTCGGTAATCGTCCGCCACCGAACACATAATCTTTTGATTTGAACACTAGGGTTCGTTCATCGTCATCAACTACTACTCGACCAACGATATCAACCATTCCGGCAACTTTAAGCGCAGCTTTATCTTGCAGGTTCGGACTGATACTGGTGATCTTATCCCCGGTTTTTTTCGTCACATCTTTGGAAATATCTTCATGGCTGATGAAAATAATATTTTCGTAGGGAAGGTGGACCATTCGTTTGATCATTTGCAAAAAAGTGTTCCGGACAATATCCCAGGCTTTGAAGCTGTTATCAGATTCATGTTCGATTCCCAATTTCTTGTATTCGTAGAAGCGGCAAGCCTGATACATATCTTCCAGTAAATCAATGATGATTGTTTGGAAATCATTGCCGCCTTTTTCTAAATCAGATACGGTTTCATCCAAGATTTCCCAAGCTAATTTCCGATTGGTGACACGACCAGAAGTTGTCACAGTATCCACAATGCTTTTGAATGGTGCATCAACAAACTTGATATTTCCATCTGTGTTTAGCATAAGTGGATTGGGAAACTGATTGGCAAAGAATGTTTTTCCACTAAAGGGCGCTCCATAAATCCATAAAACCCGCTTCGTTACTTTCTCAATATTTCGTCGTTCGCTACTTGGTAATGCCATTAAAATCTCTCCATTCTCGTCTTGTATTCGGTCCAGATAATCCGGTGCCGTTAATGTGGTCCATCGACCTTTTTTCTTAGCTTCAATTGCTGCACATGCAAAGCATTTTCCACTTGCATTCCGCGGGAAGCTCTCAGCATGTTCAATTTCGTTGATTCGATCTAAAAAGCTTTTTACTTTTGATTCGTCATACTCGATAGGAACTCGGGTTACAGATGCTTTTTCAAGGGCTGCAATCAGACGTTTACGATAATGATAGATATCTTCATCTCGCCCTTTTCGTAAGCCCACTTTTTCGACGAAAAGATAATGTAGCGAGTCGATTTTGAAGCCATCTTGTTCCAAGTAATACTTATAGATGTGCATTTGCTCAGAATTTTGATAGCTATCAATGTTATTCGAATACTTAAAATCGAAGACAAAACTCGTTCCAGATTTATCTGTGACAATCAGATCCACATAACCGACATATTCTGGTCGGTCGATTTTATACTCGTGGATAAACTCGCAATCATGAAACAGTCCTTCCAGTTTGTCGATCACTTTGGGGATCATCGCTTCCAGTTTGATTGCTTCATTCACCTGATCATCAGTGATCACCGGGAATGATTGGTAATACTCGGCAATTGCTGCATCCACGCCTTTTTCAATACCAGCGTGCAGCGCAGTGCCAACAATCAATGGATTTGAAGGCGAATAGTCGGGAACTTCTCGTAGTCGATCAATATAGCGCAGTTTGAAATGGTAAGGACATTGTTTAAAGAGATCCACTCGGCTATAAGAGTATTGGGTCAAATGAACCACCTGCTTTTCCATTCCTCGAATCCTTGTGGACGAAGAATATAAGCTTCGCCACCAGATTCTTTTATTTTTTTGATGTTGTATAATTGGAGCTGAGAAGGCTGACCAATCTCGTTCTTCAATTCGATGCCGTGGAAAGTACCGTTGATGCATGCGAGAATATCCGGGACGCCTTCTTTTGTGAATTTTGAACCGGCCCAATATTTGACATACCAGACGTCATGAGCTTTTAAATAGTCAATGACTTTTTTCTGAAATGCAGATTCCTTCACCTAATCACCCCTAGTCCGAATTTCATAACATCGTTTCATATCCTCGATATCATCCGTGACTTCCTTCAAAACTGCTTTCTCTTGCGCTAAATCTTTTTCAGTAGCACCTTCACGCTTGATATAAAGTTCCAGAGCATGCTTCACGATATGCATTTTCTTATATCGTTTCATATCACTTCACCGTGATTCGCAATGACGCTTTTCGCTTGGTAACTTTTGGATAGTCTTCTTTCAGTTGGGCATATTCGACTGGCTCTGCTTTCTCAAAAGCCTTCATATCAATACTTGTGGATTCGCTCGCCGCCACCGTAGTAACTTTCATGAACTCGTTATCGATCGACTTGATGTCATGATTCTGCATAGCTTCCAAAAGCTCCGACTTGAAACCGTCCAACTTAGCTTGGGCATCTTTGATCGGTTGAGTTAACAGCTTATAGTTAGCCATCAGACTTAAATTTTGTGTCGTAAACTCCTGTACTACCGTAGTTTCTTCTTTATTCATTTACATTTCCTCACTTTCAAATAGTGCATCGCTATAGTCTTTTCTTTCCTTCAACACTTGCAGCATTCGCCACTCAATCGTTCCCTCAGTCAGCAGATAATAGTAGAAACACGGTTTGTCTTGACCGATTCGGTGAATCCGTTTCTTGGATTGTTCAAACAGCTCACTCATATCAGTAAGTGTGAAGTAGATAATTTTGTTAGCCTTTTGAAGATTTAGTCCCATGGCCCCGGCTTGATATTGGATTAATGACACACTACTTTCCTGTTTTTCGTATGCATCAAGGTCTTTAATATCGCCGTTAATAGTGCTCATTGGACGTTTCAGTTCATCACACATCAGCTTGATAGCTTCATAATCTCGTTTGAATTGGTAGAAAATAATCAAGCGATCATTAGTTGATTCCATAAGATCTTTTAGTTGATCAAGCTTATTTTTGTTAAAAGCTCCAGCTAATTGCCGCAGATACATCTTGGCACTTGCTGGGGTATCACCAATCAGCATCTCATCCTCGATCTCAACCATGTGATGTTTAGCAAATTTCTTGTAGATTTTTGGACACTTACATTTCACATTGATGTGGTTTTGTAACGGTAAATCGAAAACTTCTTCAGTCTTCATGAAGATTGCGCCGTGTTCTCTCAGCTTCTTCTTCATCCGTTCCGTTCGCTGGTAGCCAATAATTTTATAGCCGCCATCTAGTTCATCCCATTCGCGAACGGTATACTGTTTCAAAAAGAGATCCTTGCTGATATTCCACCCCAATAGATTCACCTGTGAGATCAGTTCTTCATATTTTCCCCCTGTCGGTGTACCAGATAGAAGAATCACGTTTTTGGCATGTAACTGTAAGACGAATTTTGAACGATTAGAGCGTTCGTTTTTAATCATGGACGATTCATCCAACATCAAGGTAAAGTCTCGCAATCTGCTAATTTCAGGCCGTCGCCATACCTTGTCATAGTTCACAATCAGAATTGATTCGGGAGGGATAATATCCAGACGTTGCTTATCAAAAACGATGACTTTATACTCTGGATAGAATGTTTCAAAGTGTTCCTTCCAGTCTTCGATTTTGGACTTCTGACAGATCACCAAGTTAAACGGTGTATTCAGCTCCCAGAGTTTTTCACTACCAACAAAGGTCTTTCCTAGACCCATATCAAGGTAATAAGCCACTCGATTTAGCTTGTAGGTTTCATTCAATGCCCGCTCCTGGTGTGGAAATAGATTGACCAAGTCAGACATTACTTCGCTTCCCAGCGACATTTCGCAGATGAGCGAGTAGCTCGCCCTGTGTGGTCCATGTCGGAAAATAGTTGCTCCCGGACCTGGTCAACGTCGTGATTGGCACAATCCTGTCTCCACGCCGGCTGTCAATGACGGTGATGAAGCTCCCATCTGACAAGTAGACCCGGTAAAAATCCAGTCCCAATTCGTCGTCGTGCCGGATATGGGACCAGGGTGGCAGCAAATAATTGTCCAGGAACTCTTTTCGTTGACTGTCATTCGTTAACACGATTTCTTGATCCATCCTCACTCACTCCTTCCCGCTCTCTTACCTAATAGATAAGTTCCAACGATAGCTACTGGCGCCCAGACCAGGGTCAATGCGGCAGACATGGATTCTCTTGCCAGAAATGCAACAATTGTCGAAAAAATACCGACTACGACAAACAGTAAAATCCATCCAAACGTGTGATCTTTCATTTCTTTCTCCTTTCAGTGATCATTGACACGACCAGCAATAGTGAACCAATTAATGCAGCTCCGATGAATATCTTCATTCTTCTAACCTCGACACAAACCGATAGAGGGCAATGCTGCTGAATTTCCAATCATCCCCAATTCGGACACCTGGAATTACTCCCGCCGCGGCTTGTTTGAACAATGTTGGCTTGCTGATAGTCAAATACTCCGAAGCCTGATTTGAGTCCCAAACCTCGTTTTTAATTTCGTTTTCTGCCAGCAAAACTTTGAGATCATCCAAGCTGAGTAAAGCTAGATTCGTTGGCATAAAGCACCTCCTACCGAATTGTGTATTTTGAAATAATATTTGTGATCTGTTCCCAATGGTCATCTGGATTTTTCAAAATTTTTCTCAGATACTGCTCACTGATATTCATCGCACTGGCAACGTCCGGAATGCTCCAACCCTTACTGTCGAAATGCGCCATGATTTTTTTTGCCGTTTCTTGAGCATTTGCCATCACACTTCCTCCTTTCAAACTTTGATAATGTAACTTGTACTGTTATATACTCTCCTTATCGGCTAGTGGTCAGCTGAAATACTGATAAGGAGGTGGAAATATGAAACTTACTGATGAAGAACTCTTAGAATTTGAGTCGCTTTCAGAGGAACAAAAAGCTACAATCATCACTTGGTGTGAGAACCTATCAAAAATCAAATCGTTTAACTTTAATCACACCTCGTATGGCTTAAAGCATCTTTTCGAAAATGAAACTTTTGGTTTCTATATAACCAACGGGGCTTTCAAAAAAGCGATGCTTGAAGCTGGGTTTAAACACACTTCAAAAAATGGATCGATCAATTGGAATTTCAATGTTTCTGAAAAATCACTCAAAACTATTCGAACGGCTCAACGGAATAGTTAAATCAATACGCTCGCATTCCCATTCTTCAAAAGCTGTGATCCCATTTTCTTTAAGGAACTGCACTAATGTTGATTTTCCTGTAGGACCTTGGGATCCAGTAACTAGAATGGGCTTGTTTTTTCTTACTGCACTGTTGATCTGATCTTTTTGATCATCTGATAAAAATGACGGTAAAGCGTTCATGATGCCTCCTCCTTTCTTCTATATTCGAAACAAGTTCGACAACATTTTTCTAAACTTCGTTGACTAAATTAACATACAATGTTAAAATCAGAGCATAGTTAAATAAGACATCAAAAACACTGTTAAATAGCTTTCTTGGCGGTCAGCTTACTTTTGTCAGTTGTATTTTTTATTGTCTTTTTTGTTGCCGAACTTGTTTACAAGAATTATATTAACATCAGTTGTTAAAATAATCAACTGTTTTAACAATTTGTGTTAAATATTTTTTCTTGAACGAAAGGAATACTGATATGACAACGTTTGAGAGAATACGAGAATTAGCTAAAAAACAAGGTAAATCATTGAACAAAGTTGAAGAGGAGTTAGGTTACGGAAGAAATGTTCTGTATCGACTGAAGAATACCGATCCTTCTTCAGAACGCTTAAAGGAGATTGCCGATTACTTTCAGGTTTCTACAGACTACCTTTTAGGTAGAACAGATAATCCATCAGTACCAAGTGAAGATTCAAATAAGTCTATGGCTAAACAAGTCATGATGCGTATGAATACTACTGGGATTTCCCAGGAAGATCTTGAAGATATTGAACAAGAAATGGAAACTTTCTTCAAGTGGCGCTTAGAACAAATCAGACAAGAACGAGAACAAGGTGGCAAGTGATATGTCAGATGCTGTGGATGAGTACTTACATTTTTCTCAAGTGATTAATTCAGAACTTGCATTGATGATGATGGATAGCGGGATGAATTCTGAAAACTATAATCGACAAATCGTTTGGTCTCAGATAGTGAGTCAAGGAATACAAATCCGTGGATATCGGTTCCCCGGAAAAGCTCGTAGCGTAATTTCTGGCATGATTATCAAAGACGAGCTCGAAACGACTTTAACCTACAATCTAGCGATGCCGGTCAATCACCAGAATTTTACCATTTCACATGAAATGACTCATTTTTTACATCATCTGAAATCAGGTGTAGGAATGTTTTCTGACACGAAAGACTGTCTCGAATATAGTCCAGTAGAAATGATTAAGGAGTTTCAGGCAAATATTGGCGCATCTGCCATTCTAATGCCTGATGCAGTACTAATTGCGGAACTAAAAAAAGGAACCGCTCCGGTCCATCTTTCTAAAAAGTATGGAATATCAGAAGCGGCTCTATATATGCGATTAGCCCAAACTATGCACACGCAAATCGGGTCATCTTGGGATCTATCCAGAAAGTCAGCTTCCAGGATGGTAAATACTAATGCGACAGGATCACTTCGAACACTTGGATTTAACTGGGAGAAGATTGCTATGTATGCTGATCCTTTTTATGAACTATTGGCAATATAAAAAAGCCGGTGCTGCGAACACCGACTATGAACCTCATTCCTGAGATCACACATCAAAAGTATATCAGAGAGATGGGGCTGTGTAAAAATGATTAAAAGAGTGATTCTTTCAAGCTTGTTGTGTGTAGCATTATTTTTAGTTGCGTGTGGAAATGAGAAAGCTACAGAGACCAAGGAGAATCTTTTAGACGATTACACTTCTTATGCAATTGAAAACTCATTGCCTACGAAAGACATAACAAAGGTTGAACGTACTGGAGAAAAATTGACTTTTGAGTTTACCTATAGAGGGCAATTTGGTGAATTTATACAGACACTTCGAGATGCTAATGCGGTAGACAAACGATTAAAGACATATTTTACAGATAAAAAAGTAAAAACTGTTGACCTTAAAAGTGATGTTGGAAGTATGATGTTAAGTTCGGATTATGATGTTGATTTTGAATAAATAAAAAAGACGCGATCTCTACCCCAGCAAGAGTTAGATCGCGTCTGACAAATCAAAAACCTATACAATAGGCTTCTTTGTTTATTGTATCAGAACGAAAGGAACGATACAAATGGCTAATGATTTGATAGGCTCCATTGAAAAACGTGGCGATAAATACCGTCTCCGAGTGACGGTTGGATACAATGAGGAAGGCAATCCAATCCGGAAGTCAAAGCTTGTTGCAGTTTCCAACGATCGTAAAGCCTATGCTGAATTAGATAAATGGATACAAGAGCTTGAAAAAAATGGCTACAAAGATTTCACAACAGTTACTTTTAAGTACTTCTATGAGAACCATTGGAAAAAAGATGCTGCGCAACAATTAGAACCGAGAGCGTTTGGCGATTACAAGGATACTATTGAAAAGCGATTGCTTCCTAAGTTGGGCAAGAAACGACTCATTGAAATTAAGCCACACATGATCCAAGAGCTTATAAACAATGCAAAACGACTTGATGGTAAGGATACCGACCTATCCTACTACACTAAGAAAAAGATCCTCAACGTGGCCAGCAGCGTGTTCAATTTGGCAGTAGTCGGTTATCGAATGATTGAAAGCAATCCAGTCAAGGATGTTCGTATCCGGAAAAGCAAGACCGAGAAGAAAAAGATACATGAACCTTATTCGCTGACAGAGATTAACTTATTACTCGAAAAAGCGAATCAAGAGCATGTACCACTCGACACAAAAGCGCTGATCCTTACAGCTTTCATCACGGGCGCCAGAGAAGGGGAACTTGCCGCTTTTGAAGTGTCAGATATAGATTTCACCAGTAAGAAGATAACTTTTCACCAGCGCATCACGAAGCGCTTAAACGATGACACAAAAAAATGGGAATATTACCTGGCTGAAGGGACCAAGACGGGGCTGTCGGTTTCCCTATCTGTGCCGGACGACTATCTTCAGATGATGTGGCAGTTTATTCAAAAGAAGAAAGCAAAACAAAAGAAGCTTGGTGTCAGTCCTGATCACAACTTCATTTTTGGACATGTAGATGGTTCATTCAGCTTACCAACCTCGCTTTATCGGAAGTGGCGTAGATTTTGCCAAGAGGAAAATCTCAGGTTCATACGTTTTCACGATCTCCGGCATACTACGGCATCATTTTTGATCTCAGATCCAGATATTCCTATAAAAGTTATCCAGGAACGATTGGGTCATAAGGACTATCGAACCACGGTTAATATGTATGCATCAGCATTGGAAGAATCTGACAGAATGGCAGCAGATGCATTCAGTAAAATAACGAGTTCCGTGGGGCAGGGATTGGGGCAGACGACCGATAAAAACCAGAAAACATTGAAAAATACGGACGGAAAAGTTGTTGATATTGCTCGGTTTTTATCATAAATAACACGATTTTCCCAACTCGTAACGCGTAGGTCGTAGGTTCGATCCCTATAGTCGGCATAGCGGAAACCCTTTGAAAATCAAGGGTTTCTTTTTTTGCTCGTTTTTCGAAAAAAGGGAGTTTGAAGAAAAGCTAAAGCTGTCGCCACGTTAAAAATGATTCTCTGAAATTTTTCACAAAGTGTGCTATAATGGATTACATAAAGGGAGGTTTTTTATTGTGGCTACTTTTGGAAAATTTGATGCAACAGTCGTCCCGTCGGATCTCGGTAAGAAGTTCAAGCCCGAGACACATGTGAAATTTTTGATCTACGGCCAACCGCAAACCGGAATTGTCACCAAGCAGCTGAAAAATTCGGCAGTGGTGGAGCTGGATCAGACTCCTGAAAACCAACAGCTGATGGTCCAAAGTAATGGTGTGATGATCATCAACTATAAAAAAATGCAGAAAGTCTGAAAAGGCTGTTTATGTTTATAGTGAGACAAGAAGTCGTTGCCGGTCAGCGGCTTTTTTGTTGCCTTTGTCACCTTGATGTCAGATCTGTCAAAAGTTTGCGACTGTCATCCGTCGATGTTTGATTGAAGGACTGGTCGGACCGGGACTTTTTGCCGGGTTTTCTTAAGTTTTTTTACTGTTCGCCGGGACCGGACTTTCTTTTCACGACGAAACCCTCTATAATGATTCAGTGTATCTGAAAACCCGCGGAATCAGGCGGCTGCAGTCCCGTCTGCTGAGCTGCCGGGTGTTTTCGGAGTTGAACAAATAGTCGGAGAAAAGAGTGACTTGATGGAGAACAGACTTTCCCAAAAGAATGATCGGGCTTTGCGTGACAGCCGTATCGACTACGGTGTCATCCTACCCGTTTTTTTATTGTGTATGATCGGCTTGATTTCCCTGTATTCGGCTTTATCCCATGATCCCAGCGGCCGCTCAGTCGTCCGGGGTGTCTTGATGCAGAGTTTGTGGTATGGTGTCGGTACAATCGCTATTATTGTTATCATGCAGATGAAATCCAAGTGGCTGTGGAAGCTGACCCCTGTTATTTATGGACTGGGGTTGGCGGTGATGGCCGCCCTGCTGAAATTTCACGACAAGCAGCTGGCCATCGAGACCGGTTCGAAAAACTGGTTTCGGGTCAGCGCCAATCTGACGTTTCAGCCTTCCGAGTTGATGAAGATTGCCTATATTATGATGATGGCCCTGGTGGTGACGTCCCATAATGTCAAACACAAAGAACGGACTTTGAATTCCGACTGGCTTTTGATCGGGAAGATGCTGCTGGTGACATTGCCGACAGTCGGTCTGGTCATCGCCCAAAAGGATTTGGGGACAATGCTGGTGTTTCTGGCGATCTTCGGCGGTGTCTTTTTGATGTCGGGGATCAGTTGGCGGATTATTTTACCGGCAGTGGCAATTGCCGTGATTATCGGCGGCGGCTTGATCTTTTTAGTGATGACAGATTTTGGTCGTGAGTTGTTGTCTCATGTGGGTTTCCATCAGTACCAGTTCAAACGAATCGATTCCTGGTTGAATCCCTTTCATGATATCCAAGGCTCCTCGATGCAGCAGGCGTATGGGATGATGGCAGTCGGCTCCGGTGAGATGTTCGGAAAAGGCTTCAATGTTTCCGATATTTACGTTCCGGTGCGGGAATCTGATATGATTTTTACAATGATTGGTGAAATGTTCGGTTTCGTGGGCAGTGCTTTTGTGATCCTGGTGTATTTTGTTTTGATCTATCAGATGGTGAAGGTCTGCTTTGACACCAACAATGAATTTTATACTTACATTTCCGTGGGGATCATCATGATGATTTTGTTCCACGTTTTCGAAAATATCGGCGCCAATATCGGGCTTTTGCCGTTGACCGGGATCCCACTGCCTTTTATCAGCCAGGGGGGCTCGTCGATCTTGTGTAATATGATCGGGATCGGGCTGATCTTGTCGATGCGCTATCAGGCAGGTGCGCCTAAGGAAAGCCTGTCATAAAAAACGGTTGTCTCAGCCGTGAACACAGGAGGATAAAATGTACACATTGTATTGGTACCCGAAGTGCGGTACATGTAAGAAGGCCAAAGCCTGGCTGGATTCGCAAAAGGTCGCAGTGGAAACCAGCGACATGATCCAAAATCCTCCCAGTGCCGCTCAGTTGTCCAAATGGATGACCGAAAGCGGCTTGCCGATCCGGCGTTTTTTCAACACCAGCGGGATGAAGTATCGAGAGTTGGGATTGAAAGACCGCGTACCCAATCTGACACAAGCTGAGGCATGTGCATTGTTAGCGACGGACGGTATGCTGATCAAGCGTCCGATTTTAGTAAAAGACGGTCACTTTTTGGCTGTCGGTTTTAAAGAAACAGATTACAAAGGAGCAGTCGATTAATCATGGAAAAGAAATGTTTGAAAACAAAGGATAATTTGTGGGTATTGTTTAATGGTTCGGAATACGTAATTGGTCTGAGTTCTCAGGCGCAAGAAGACTTGGGCAAAGTGACCTTCGCCAACCTGCCTAAACCGGGCGCAGCTGTCAAACAAGGCGAGCCGCTGATCGAAGTAGAAGCTGAAAAAGCGGTCCAGGAGTTTCCGGCACCTTTGTCCGGAACGATTTCTTCTGTCAATGACAAGATTGCTGAAAATATTGATGTCTTGAATGACGAAGATGAGATGAATGCCTGGCTGGTTGCGTTGAAAGACGTGGATACCGCCGAATTCGACAACCTTTAAAAGCCGTTTTCTGTTCAAAAGCCGCCAGACTTTCGGCGGCTTTTTGAGTGGCGAGCACATGGCGAGGGTTGAAGGGCCGCGCAATGGCTGGAAATTTCTGAAATTTTCTTGTTGACAGTCGGAAAACAGCTTGCTATAATCATCATCAATAACAACACAACTGAAAGCTTTGAAAAGAAGAGTACGTTTTGGAGTCGTTCACAGAGAGCCCTGTCAGCTGAAAAAGGGTAACGGAAGAGAAGCAGAAGATGGTCTTTGAGCAGATCAAGTGAGCAGCAGCAAGCTTGATACGGGCACGCCCGTTACAGCGTCACGGTATACGGAATGCTTCAGGTATCAAAAACCAGCATCAGCCTCCACGTACCGGATGAGGTTATTATTGTGAAATAATAACGAACCAAGGTGGTAACACGAAATGACAGAGTCGTTTCGTCCTTTGCAGCAGCAATGCTGTATCGTGACGAGGCGGCTTTTTATTTGTATACTGACAGAAAAGACCAGACCTGTTCTGCAGCCGAGCAGGAAACGGCCGGCTGCATTTTCCCAGACCTGTAAAAGAATGGAGATAACTACAATGGCATTGATCCAATTAAACAACGTCAAGCGAACCTTTGACGTGAAAGGAAAACAGATCCGCGCGGTGGACGATGTGACACTGGCCGTGGAAAAAGGCGACATCTACGGCATCGTCGGCTATTCCGGCGCCGGGAAAAGCACCCTGGTCCGGCTCTTGAACGGACTGGAGCTGCCCACCGGCGGCGAGGTCGTGGTAGACGGTGAAAACATTGCCGCCCTCAACAAAAAAGAATTGCGGGATTTTCGTAAAAATATCGGGATGATCTTTCAGCATTTCAATCTGCTGTGGTCCCGGACCGTTTCGGAAAATATCCAGTTTCCGCTGGAATTGTCCGGGATGAAAAAGGCTGAGCGGATCCGCCGGGCCGAAGAACTCATGCAACTGGTGGGCTTGGAGGGCCGGGGGGATGCCTATCCGAGTCAGCTTTCCGGCGGACAGAAACAGCGGGTAGGGATTGCACGGGCCTTGGCCAACAACCCCAAGATTCTCTTGTGTGACGAGGCCACCAGCGCACTGGATCCTCAGACGACCGACGAGGTGCTGGATCTTTTATTGGACATCAATCAAAAGCTGGATCTGACCATTGTTTTGATCACTCATGAGATGAATGTCATCCGCAAGATCTGCAATAAGGTGGCGGTGATGGAGCTGGGGAAAGTCGTGGAGGAAGGTTCGGTAGCTGAGGTGTTCCGCAAGCCTCAACAGGAAGTTACCAAACGTTTCGTCCAGCAAGACTTGAAACCAAGCGAAGATCCGGAGGAAGTGCTGGCAGAATTCATCAAAGAAAATCCTGCCGGCACACTGTTGACGCTGACTTTCAAAGATGATAACGCCAACGAACCAGTGATCAGTCAAGCAATCCGCCGCTACGATGTGGATGTCAATGTCGTCTACGGCAATATCCGCCAAGCCAAGGACGGCTCGTTCGGGACGTTGACTGTGCTGCTGACCGGGGCACCCGAGGCAGTTTCTCAAGCGACTGAGTTCTTCCGTGCCCAAGAAGTAGGAGTGGAGGTGCTGCACCATGGATAAGAGTTTTTCTGAGATTTATCTGAATTTCGGCAAGGTCAACTGGGAGCGGATGAAGGAGGCCACAGTAGCAACCTTGGCAATGACCGTATTCTCGTTGATCGTAGTATTGATCTTAGGATTCCTGCTGGGACTGGTTTTGTACAGTCTCAGTCGTAAAAAGGGCCTGGCCTATACGGTTTTATACAATCTGGTTTCCATCATCAGCAATATTTTCCGCTCGACACCTTTTATGATCCTGATGGTCTTGATCATGCCCTTCACCAAAGCCATCGTCGGCACGATCATCGACTGGCCGGCAGCGCTGCCGGCACTGATTCTTTCGGCAGCACCGTTTTACGCCCGCATGGTGGAAATCGCGTTACGGGAGATTTCACCGGGGGTCATCGAAGCTGCCAATGCCATGGGAGCCAACAGCTGGCAGATCATGTACAAAGTGCTGATCCCGGAAAGTCTGCCGGCTCTGGTATCCGGATTTACGGTGACCGCCGTCTCCATGATCGGCTTTACCGCAATGGCCGGTGCGATCGGTGCCGGTGGGCTGGGCTCATTGGCCTGGTCGGAAGGCTTCCAGCTGAACAATCAGACCGTGACCCTGGTGGCGACAGTCATCATTTTGATTATTGTGTTTATCGTCCAGGGAGTGGGGGACTTTCTTACCAACAAATTGGACAAGCGTTGAACATTTTGCAGTAACGAATTCGGGCTTTCGCCGCAAGCTGAACACGATGCGGCTGGGAAAATAAAAAACACCAAGGAAAACGGTCTTGAACAAACCGTAAAAAAGAAAAAAGGGGTATTGAACATGAAAAAAATCATTGGACTGACAGCAACATTCTTATTGGCATTCGGTGCATTGGCCGCTTGCGGCAACAATGACAAAGACACGGCCGACAGCGGAACAAACGGCAGCAAAGACGGGGAAACTACTTTGGTCGTAGGTGCTTCACCGAGCCCGCATGCTGAGATTCTGGAGGCCGCAAAACCGGTTTTGGAAAAAGAAGGAATCAAGTTGGAGGTAAAAACCTTCACTGACTATGTAATGCCCAATAAAGCTTTGGCTGAAAAAGAGATCGATGCCAATTACTTCCAGCATATTCCTTATTTTGACAAGCAGGTAAAAGAATACGATTATGACTTTGCCAATGCCGGCGCGATCCACATTGAACCGATGGGGATCTACTCCAAAAATATCAAGAGTCTGGATGATATCAAAGAGGGCACGCAGGTCATCACTTCAAATTCCGAGTCCGACTGGGGCCGCATTCTGACCATTCTGGAAGAGGCCGGTTTGATCAAACTGAAAGACGGTGTCGAAAAAACGACGGCAACCTTCGATGACATTGCGGAAAACCCTAAGAAGCTGGAATTCAAACATGACATCGATCCCGGTGTTCTGATTCCGACTTATGAAAATGAAGCAGATTCGCTGGTAGCCATCAATGCCAATTTCGTTTTGAGTGCCGATATGAACCCTACCAAAGATTCCTTGCTGCTGGAGGCCGACAACTCACCGTATGCCAATATCATTGCCGTACGCGCCGGTGACGAAAACAAAGACAGCATCAAAAAACTGGTAGCAGCACTGCACAGCGATGAAGTGAAAAAATTCGTCGATGAAAAATGGCACGGTTCCGTTAAGATCGTGGCTGCCGACTAAGAACTTTTCAGACACACCTTAAAAAACAGCAGTGACCGCCGGGGATTCAGGCGGTCGCTGCTGTTTTAGTGTCTCTTGAAAATGTCCGGGGAAGCAGCCGTTTTGCTACCAACCCAATAAGCCGTTTTTGTCCTGAAAGGTTCCGGTAGGACCGTTTTGATCCAGTGTTGCCAAGCGGACGACAGCTTCGGTCCCCTCAGTGACGGATTGTGCGCCGCGATTGAAGTT
The DNA here is from genome assembly GCA_027692465.1 of Enterococcaceae bacterium OF42-14pH9A. Taxonomy (GTDB): domain Bacteria; phylum Bacillota; class Bacilli; order Lactobacillales; family Enterococcaceae; genus Enterococcus_C. The sequence goes on from JAQEYU010000001.1 coordinate 1,626,354, forward strand.
GCCACCGGTATTGGTAGGTCCGGGATCAGCTGCATTGATCCGCATATTGGGCAATGCTTTTGCATATTGAAGGGTCAGCATTGAAAGGGCAGCTTTTGAGGAGGCATAGGCCGGTGAAATGACCTTTGATTCCAAAGTTTCCTGATCGGTCTGCTTGGTGAATGAACCTACGCCGCTGGAGACATTGACAATTACTGGATTATCCGAACGCTGCAGCAGCGGCAAAAAGGCCTGCGTCACCCGTACGGCACCAAAAACATTTGTGGCAAAGACGGTCTCCAACAAAGCGGCATCGACTGTTTCAATCGGGCGTCTGTCACCGGGAATGCCGGCATTATTGATCAGGACATCCAATGAGTCTGCCAAGCTTCGATAGTGGGTGAGGGCTTGGCGAACAGAAGCATCGTTGGTCACATCCATTACCAAAAAATCGCAGCCTAATTCTGCTGCCGCAAGACGCCCCCGCTCAGGATCGCGGCTGGTGATGTAAAGGGTGTGTCCGATTGCCAAAAGGCGCTTGGCAGCTTCGAAGCCGAGACCGGTATTGCCGCCGGTAATCAAAATTCTACTCATAAAAATTCGCTCCTGTCTTTTTGACAACTGTACCTCAGAGCGACTGAAAATGGCAACCAGGAAGGGCTGCCTCAACAAACTGAATTGGGAGCTGTCTGAAAAGCGGGCCCGCTGAGCATTGCGACAGCTGCGAGTCAAGCGGTTTAAGGACGGTCAGACGTATCCAACTGCCGCAGTTTGCTGTACAGTCGTGAGGCGGAATTTTCATCAGGAAAATCGTAAAACAAAGTCCGGCCGTTTTTGAAGACCGTGATGCTGGGGGGCAGTTGCTTGCCGGCAGAGGGATCTTCGAAGGCGGTCGGCTTTGTCATTTTCGAGGAGGCGTTGAGTCTGTCATTGCTGCTTTCTTTGGCAGCAAGGCGAACCAGCAGCGCCAATTTGTTTTGCCGGACGCTCCAGCCGGCAGCGTTGCAGGCGGCAGCCAGCTGCGTCAGGTCGGTCGGTGTCGCCAGTTGACCTTGATAGATGTGACCGCAAACTTTTTTCAAAGGTTGCGCCACTGTGGCATTAGCGGCTGGACCGCAGACCGGACAGTCGGCTTTTTTGCGAATTTTGAAGTGCTGCAGCTCACCGGACCAGACATCAGTTACCAAAAGTGTCTGCCAGTCCATTTTTTCCGGCTCCAACAGACAGCGGTAGACCAGGCCGATTTGCAGGGCGCTCACCAGTGGGATCAGCGGGGTGATGACGCCGATGGTCTCGCAGCTTTTTTCAGTCAGTTGGGCCATCTGAGGAAAGGTACACTGCAGGCAAGGGCCGTGACTTGGATTCAGCGCCATCACTTGTCCGCTGGTCCCGGCACAAGCAGCAAAGACAAAGGGCAGCTTCTTTTCCAGACAGTAGCTGTTGATACTCGCCCGGACCAGGAAATTATCGGTACAATCCAGCACCAGATCCAGCTCTCCCAGCTCTTGAAACAGAGCCTGATCAAAAGTCATAGCCAACGGAATGACTTTGACGGCCGGATCGATGGCCTGCAGTGCGGCAGCGGCAGCCTGCACCTTAAGTTGTTTTTTGCGGGCATCTGCTTCGGTAAAGAGGGTCTGCCGCTGAAGATTGGTCAGATCGATGGTGTCGGGATCCACCAGGAGCAATTCTCCAATCCCGCCGCGCACCAGCTGCTCGGCCGCATAGGTCCCCAATGCGCCGCAACCGACGATCAGCAGGCGGCTTTTATGTAGTTTTTCTTGTCCGGCAGTACCAATCCGGCCAACTCTTATCTGACGATCATAACGTTCCATGGTAAAATCCTTCCAATCTGTTAAAATGGTGGGGATGAAGTTCCGAAATTTTCGGAACCATAAAAATAAAGCACTTTATCTTGTGTTCGGAAAGAGCGGCGCAGGCTGTTTTGCGACCGCCTCCCCGCAAGCGCTGCTGTAAATGGCTGCTTCAAACCACAGAAGTTGGGCGGTCTGCCTTGATTTTGGCAAACAATCAGCAACACCCGGGCTGCCGTGGAAGCTTCCGGACACAATCAGATAAACGCAGAGCAAGCGAGATGGAGGCAGTATAAATGGACGAATTAACACATTTCAATCACCAACAGCGGGCCAAAATGGTCGACGTCACTGACAAGGATGTGACCTTCCGCGAAGCAGTCGCTGCAGTCAAAGTCATCATGGCACCGGAGACGCTGCAGCGAATCCACGCCGGCCAGATCAAAAAAGGCGACGTGCTGGCGGTGGCGCAAGTGGCAGGGATCATGGCAGCCAAAAGAACCAGCGAACTGATTCCCATGTGCCATCTGCTGCCGTTGAACGGTGTGGACATTACGTTTGAAGACAATGGCCAGGACACGCTTGCAATCACTGCGACTGCCAAGGTCAGCGGCAAGACCGGTGTTGAAATGGAAGCCTTGTGTGCTGCGCAGATCGCGGCACTCACCGTTTACGACATGTGCAAGGCGATGGACCGGGGCATGATGATTACCGATTGCCACCTGGTAGAGAAAAAAGGCGGCAAAAGCGGTCATTTCCGGTTTGAAAAATAAGCGCTGTCCTGCGGTTCCTGTTTTCACAGCAGGCCGGATCTCCAGCAGGCGAATAGGAGGCGCCAGCCATACACCGCGAGGATTGGCCGGCAAGCTGGCTTTGGCGTCTTCGGATAAATGGCTTTAACTCCTGTCCAGATGAAGTATGACAGCAGCCTGCGGTGTTTCGCAGGCTTTTTTGCTGTTGGGGCGAGTGCGGCGCAGCCTGTCTTAAACGCGGTTTTTTTACTAGGGCGTGTCTGAAAACTCCAGTGGCAGATATTTTGGTCCTTTTCACTGCAATCTACGTCGTAAATGCTCGCTTATGCACCACATAAGCTGCGCTTTACTCCTTGATTTCGGCAAAAAGTCCGCAAAACTCTGGATTCCCCCAGAGTTTTCAGACACGGCCTAAATGAATTCACCGAAACAGCTCTTTTGCTTCCCCCAAAGTTTATTCCATAATTTTCACTAAAGCAACTGTATTTAGAAAGGGCTTTCGTATATAATGAGTTGATACATTAAAATTATTCATGATATCTAAAAAATAGTAAGAAGGTAGAGCCATGGCACTGATCAAATTGCAAACCGAGCCCATCGACGTTGCTGCCTGTTATGCGCAGCTGAAGGCACCGCAATACGGCGGGATCGTGACATTCTGCGGCACGGTGCGGGAATGGACCGGCCCGTTGCAGACCACTTATATCGAATACACTGCTTATGAAGAGATGGCAGTCAAAGAATTGGCGAAGCTGGCAGCGCCGATCGAGGAAGCCGGCGGGAAGGTCGTGATTGTTCATCGTCTGGGACCGCTGGCTATTGAAGACGAGGCGGTCTTTATCGGTGTGGCAACTGCCCACCGAGCAGCAGCATTTGCAGGCTGTCGCCAGATTATCGAAGACTTGAAAGTTTCCGTACCGATTTGGAAGAAGGAAGTCAATCGCACCGGTGACCGCTGGGGAGGAGGAATGGTGGATGAAAGAGCTTAATTTGTTCGCCTATCTGGCAGAAACGTTGGGGGAGACCATCACTGTTCAATTGCCGGATGTCTTTGACAAAGAACAGCTTTTACAAGCGGTAGCCGCCAGCCAGCCGCTGATGAAAAGTGAGATTATGACCTGTAATGTCGCTGTAGACCAGGCGTTTGCGACAGAGAGTGAGACGTTTGTGCGGGAGCAGGTCGGCGAAATCGCCTTGATCCCGCCAGTGAGCGGAGGATGAAAAAATGAAAAAGAGAATGGCACCGACACCGGGTCTGAGCACCGCCCCTGCCGGCGAAATCACAGGTGCAGATTATCGGTCGGCGTCAAATGAGGCAGCCTTGTCAGCATCGGTACATTCGGTGTCAGCTGCCCCTGAGATTGAGGGATTGCGTGATCCCTATGGCAGGCTTCACGATTATGTGAGGATTTCGGTAACGGACCGCTGCAATCTCCGGTGTGTTTACTGCATGCCGGAGGAAGGATTACCGTTTTTTCCTACCGATAAGGTCTTGAGTGCCGATGAGATCATCCATTTAGTGGAAAATTTTGCCCGGATGGGGATCACTAAGATCCGTCTGACCGGCGGCGAACCTTTGTTGCGCAAAGACATTTTGACAATCGCCCGCGGCATCAGCAATGTGCCGGAAATCACCGATCTGTCGGTTACGACGAACGGCTTGGCATTGCCGCGTTTGGCGGGCCCATTGTGGGAAGCCGGCGTCAAGCGACTCAACATCAGTTTGGACACCTTTGATCCTGAGCGTTATAAAACCATTACCCGAGGCGGAAATCTTAAGCAGTTGCTGAAGGGATTGGAAGCTGCGGCAGCACTGCCCTTTGAACAAATCAAGCTGAACACTGTTGTTATTCGGGGACAAAACGAAGATGAGCTGGCTGATTTTCTGCGGTATACGCTGGATCATCCGGTGAATGTTCGTTTTATCGAATTCATGCCTATTGCAGCCGACCATGCCCAGTGGGAAAAACAGTATTTCGGTATCGAACAGGTCTTTGATGTCTGTCAGGCGGAGGGCTGGGCGTACGATCCGATCCAATTTGCCGGCAATGGGCCTTCCGAAAACTTCCGGATCCGCGGCGCCCGGGGCAGTTTTGGCTTGATCCATCCGGTCAGCTGCCAATTTTGCGAAGGCTGTAATCGCCTGCGGGTGACGGCTGACGGCTGTTTGAAATCCTGCCTTTTTTGGGATGATGAAGACAATATCCGTACTGAGATTCCTGATTTCAGAGCCTTTTCAGAAAAGGTTCAGCGGGTTTTAGCAGCCAAGCCAAAAAATCACGAAATGGCACTGGATCGACAAGAAGAGGTTAAGGACAAGCGGCCGACTTGGCGCCACATGAGTCAAATCGGCGGCTAAACCGGGTTGACCGGAGAGCAGTTGGTTTGGCCGTAAGTAAAACCTGAACTGGAAAAAGAATCATTCCTGAAAAAACGGGATGAACTTTGGAAGGGACCTATGCTGTCTTAAAGGATAAATGACGAAAATTCATGCTCGAGTGTTGCCGCCGGTCGGGAACCTCGAGCTTTTTTGGAATGGAAATTGGGCCTTTCAGATATGGCAGGAGCTCATGAAGAAGTCCAGTTCTGACAGCGTTTGTTATTTTATCTTTTTGCGGCAGTTTGAATGGTAAGTGATATCCGGCACCTGATCTACGATTATAGGCTGCAGAATTCAGCACTGGATATCATTATGGGAGGGTGTTATTCAGCTGTATGCTGATAAACGGCGACAAAAATTTAATGTGAGCTGCTGGCTGGTGCTTTCAAATAGGGTGGTTTTGTCTTAAAAGTGTTATTGTCGACAACTATTCAGCTGAGCCGAGTTTCTTCCGACAGAAATCCACAAAGAAAAGAAAAGGAAAGGAAAGTAAAGGAAAGGAAAGGAAAGGAAAGCAGAGAAAAGCCCGCTCGCGTGCCCGCACGCTCGCTCTTTTACGTTACTGTCCTTCGTTTAATAAAAAAGGAAACAATAACAGCGGGTATTCGGGCGGGCTGTTTTTAAATGCGGGACTAAAATTTTTGGAAATCTTTTAGAAAAAAGCGGCGACAAAACACTTGTTGTTTTCGTCTTTACTTACGAGAAGCAAATTGTGCCAGGCCAAAGCGGAAAACTGTTGCGGGGCAGTTTCCGAGTTGGGAAATACGCAAGCTGGTCGGCAATTTTCTGACAAACCTGTTTTTTCCGATTGACAAAGATCGTTTCGTCTACTACAATAACACCAATCATATATGCGACTGCTTTGAAAAGAAGAGTACCGATCATGGATTTTTACAGAGAGCTCTGTTTGGTGGAAAGGGGCAATTGAAGTGTTTGGGAAGATGGTCTTTGAGCAGACGAGTGCGAACGCTGGTGAGGAGTGATCCAAGGCAGGGACAGTGCTCGACGGGAGCGCCCGATACAGCGCCACGGTCTTGCGGGGCCGGATTTCGGAGTGTTGGTTCCGGAGATCCGAGAGCTGCTGCAGTACCTGGTGAGGTTGCGGCAGTGATGCGGCAGCAAAAAAAGGTGGTCACACGATACGTCGTCCTTTCATACATTTTTGTATGAGGGGACTTTTTTTGTACCCAAAAGTTGTTGCAAATGAAACAGAAGTAAAATCAGAGTGTCCGTAAAAACACCGATAGGATCCAAATTTTTAAGAACTTTTTGCCGCAGTCAAGTCACAGTGCACACTTTTATGGTGCGGAAGCTGTGTATCGACGTCCCGTATGGCGGTAAAAAGGCTCAAAATGTCGGTCATTGATGTTTTTTAACACACCCGATCAGGAGGTCTTTTATATGCCGATCAAATTGACAGAGGGTTTTCCGGCCAAAGAGGTATTGGAAAAAGAAAATATTTTTGCCATCGATTCCCAGCGGGCCCGCAGCCAGGATATCCGCCCGCTGCGTTTAGCGATTTTGAATCTGATGCCTGAAAAAATCACTACCGAGCTGCAGCTGCTGCGGTTGATCTCCCAGAGTCCGCTGCAGATTGATGTGGATTTCTTGCGAATTACGGCTCATGAGCACAAGCACACCAGCCTGCACCATCTGAACAAGTTTTACCGTACCTTTGAGCAGGTTGTTGCTGAGCGTTATGACGGGCTGATCATTACCGGGGCGCCGGTGGAACAGCTGGCATTTGAAGAGGTGGACTACTGGGAGGAGCTGACGGCGATCTTGGATTGGGCCAAGACTCACACCACCAGTACGCTGAACATTTGTTGGGGGGCGCAGGCGGCCTTGTATCACCATTACGGGATTGCCAAGGTCCCGCTGGAAAAGAAGCTCTTCGGCATCTTTGCCAATCGTTCTGTGGGAAATCATCGATTGATTCGCGGCTTCGACGACTATTTTTATACCCCGCAATCCCGGTATACCGGGGTCGCTGAGGATCAGCTGGCGGCCTGTCCGGAGCTTGAGGTGATTGCCCGCAATCCCGAGATCGGCTCGACGATGATCGTCAGCTGTGATCACCGGGAAGTCTATGTGTTGGGGCATTTTGAATATGCGACTGAGACTTTGAAACAGGAGTATTTCCGAGACCAGGAGCGGGGATTGGACACGGAGCTGCCGGAAAACTACTTTCAGTACAACTATCCTACTGATGCAATCCGCAATACCTGGCGGGGACATGCCTATCTGTTTTTCCATAACTGGCTGAATGATGTCTATCAGGTGACGCCCTATGAGATTGAGCGGGTGGGCAGTGAGCTGATGCTGCCGCAACCAGGGGCCAGCTGACGAGTATTCGCCGGATCAAAAGTTGAGAAAATCCCGCCGTTACCGCAAACGCCGCAATCTGGCCTTTGATCCGGCTGGCGGCAGCGGGCAATAAAGCTTGCAGAAAAAAGTTTTAAAGAGGGACCAAGGAAAGGGGCGGCCGGACACCGCACCAATCAGAAGACTATCAGCGTAGACCCGTTTTCTGGTGTCACTAAACCTGCACCTGCCTTTTCAGAGGGCACACAAAACGGGAAATGAAGATTGAGGAAAGAAGGAACCGGGATGGACACAGAAGAATTTGTAGCGACCTTTGCCGTGGAGCGAAGCGGCAGCGACTGCCTCAAATGGGATGCCCTTGAGGAGCGTTTTGGCGATAAAAATCTGCTGCCTTTGTGGGTAGCGGATATGGACTTCAAAGCACCGCCGGCTGTAGAAGCAGCACTGATCCGGCGCATTCATCAGGGGGCATTCGGCTATTCGCAAAATCTGCCGGAGTATTTTCCGGCATTTGCTGCCTGGCAACAGAGCCGGCACGGGATTACGCTGGCACCGGAATGGCTGCGTTTTTCAAAAGGAGTGGTGGAGTCGTTGTATCATCTGATTCAAATTTTTACGAAACCCGGTGACGGTGTCCTGATCCAGCCGCCGGTTTACTATCCTTTTTTTAATGCTGTTCGTGATACCGGGCGCCGATTGGTCGAAAATCATCTGGTACAGACGGATGAGGGCGATTGGCGGATGGACTTCGAAAATTTTGAAAAGCTGCTGGCCTCTGAGGCGGTCCGCGTGTTTCTGCTTTGTTCGCCCCACAATCCGGTGGGGCGGGTCTGGCGGGAGGATGAGCTGGCGGAGCTTTTCCGGCTTTGTGAGAAATATGATGTTCTGATCATTGCCGATGAGATCCACCAAGACTTTGATTTCAGCGAAACAGGCTTTGTTTCGGCATTACAGGTGGCACAGGGGCGCTTTCATGATCGGCTGGTGGTGGTCAATGCCCCATCGAAGACCTTCAATCTGGCCAGTCTGCTCCATGGGCATATTCTGCTTCCGGACCGCCGCCTGCAAGAGCAGTTCGATGAAGGCATCAAGCCCTTAAGTCAGTCGGAAAATAATCTTTTGGGACAGACGGCCGGGGCTGCCGCCTATCAAAAGGGCGGCGAGTGGTTCGATGGTGTGAAACAAGTAATCCGTGAGAATTACCGGTACCTGGAGCAGCAGTTAAAAAAAACCGCCCCCAAGATCCGGGTGGGCCGTCTGGAGGGCAGCTATCTGGTATGGCTGGATCTCAGACAGCTGGGTCTGGAGGATGGGCAGGCAGTGGCCGCTTTTGTCAAAAAAGACTGTCGCTTAGCAGTGGACTTCGGCAGTTGGTTCAGTTCGGCCACGGCTTCGTTTATCCGGCTGAATTTGGCCTGTCCGCCGGCAATTATCACAGAAGCCTGTGAGCGGCTGGCAGCCGGTGTCGCAAAGCTGGCAGCAGAATAACTGCTTTTTCCCTGAGTAATGGGATACAGAAAACTGCCGGCAGAAAAACGACCGGTGTCTGCTGGAATGATTCTGGAAGAGACCGAGGGCCAGGTCGTATGGCGAAGTCTGCGACCGGAACAGAGACTGCGGCTGGCGGTCGTTGCAGCCGCAATACGATAAAAACGAAAGAAGGAATTTCCCCATGACAAATGAAAAAGACGCAACCTTTCTGGCACAGATTGGTAATCACAAAGATCCTTATACCGGTGCCATTTCAGCACCCATCCATCTTTCCACGACTTATGCCCATCCCAGTCTGGGGCAGTCTACCGGTTTTGATTACACCCGCACCAAAAATCCCACCCGGTCGATTTTAGAAGAGGCGCTGGCAAAGCTGGAGGCGGGCAGTCTGGCGGTCGCCACCAGTTCGGGAATGGCTGCCATCCAGTTGGTGCTGGGGCTTTTTCCGCAAGGGGCTCATATTTTGGCAGGTCGCGACCTTTACGGCGGCAGTTACCGTTATTTCAATTTCTTAGAGGAACAGGGAAGCGCAAGTTTTGCCTATTTCGACAGCCAGGAAGAGTTTGAGCACTTGTTGGCGGCGGTCCCGGAAGTGACAGCGGTCTTTTTAGAGACCCCGACGAATCCTTTGATGCATCTCTTTGATATCAAACAAATAGCCGCCCAGACCCATGCCCGCGGCGGCCAACTGATCGTTGACAATACCTTCCTGACGCCGCTGCGGCAAAAACCGCTGACGTTGGGGGCAGACTTTGTCGTTCATTCCGGCACGAAATTTCTGTCCGGTCACAATGACCTGCTGGCGGGGGTGGCTGTTGCCAAAAGCCCGGAAGACGGGGAGCGGCTGGCCTGGCTTGCCAATACGACAGGGGGAACGCTGGCGCCTTTTGATTCCTGGTTGTTCATTCGCAGTCTGAAAACACTGGCGCTGCGTCTGGATCGGCAGGAGGAGAATGCCCGCAGCTTGGCGGAAAAACTGACTGCCTTTCCGCAGGTGACTGAGGTCCTCTATCCGGGATCCGGTGGGATGATCAGCTTACGAGTGACTGATCCCGACAAGATCCCCGCTTTTTTGGAAAAGCTGCAGCTCTTTACGTTTGCGGAAAGTCTCGGTGGTGTGGAAAGTCTGGTGACCTATCCAACGACGCAGACCCACGGGGATATCCCAGTAGCCGTGCGGGAAGCTTATGGGCTGACACCGGATCTGTTGCGGTTGTCCATCGGAATCGAGGAGGGGGCCGATTTGCTGGCCGATCTGCAGCAGGCCCTCGAAATATTTCCCAAAGCGGCCCAGCGCTAAAAACGGCTTGGAAGAGATACAGCTTTTGCGTGAAAGGCGAAGGTGGCAGTAGTTGCCGAGGCTTCGGGGAGCGGAACGGCAGGAAAAAAGCCGTGGCTGAAAACACCGGCGGCAGCTGTTTTGATTCTTTTCAGTGCGTAAGCTGAGCTGCCCTTGACCGCCTGCTCTCAGCAAAAATTCGGGTTCCACCGGAGATTTCAAATACACCCAAGCTTTTCTTTAAAAAATCTGCTTTTTGTGGTCTAGACGTTTGCCAGCAGCAGCAGATGGTGCTATAATCGGACTATACCAAATACAAGAAAGCAGGGCTGAGCATGGAAATCATCCGCGTGAAAAATGCTGAAGAAGGCGGCAAAAAGGCATTCGAACTGATCAAACAAGGCATGGCAAACGGCATCAAAACATTAGGACTGGCAACCGGCAGTACACCAATCCCCTTGTATAACGAAATGACTGCAAGCGACTTGGACTTTTCTCAAATGACTTCCGTCAATCTGGATGAATACGTTGGACTGGGCGGCGACGATGAACAAAGCTACCGTCATTTTATGAATGAAAATCTGTTCGATAAAAAACCTTTTAATGCAACCTATGTACCTAACGGAAAAGCAGCTGACCTGCAAGAAGAATGCAGTCGCTACGATGAAATCATCGTCAGCAACCCGGTAGATATCCAGATTTTGGGCATCGGTGTGAATGGCCATATCGGCTTCAACGAACCAGGAGCAGACTTGGAAGGCAAAACGGCCGTTGTTGAGTTGACGGAATCCACGATTGAAGCCAACAAGCGCTTCTTTGACAAAGTGGAGGATGTACCGACTCGCGCTATCTCCATGGGTATCGGTTCTATCATGCAGGGCAAACAGCTGATTTTGATGGCTTTTGGTGAAAACAAAGCCGATGCAATCAAAGGAACAGTGAATGGTCCGGTAACTAATCACCTGCCGGCTTCAGTTTTGCAAAACCATCCGAATGCGATCATTATCGTGGATGAAGCTGCTGCTTCCAAGCTGTAAACGCAAATAAAATAAAGTAAACCAGGGCGTATGGTGTTATCCAACACTACACGCCCTGGTTTTTTATTAGCTTTGATTCAGTTTAGCATTGGACGAAGGAGTCACAGCTGATTTTTCTTTCCAGCTTGATCCGAGCGGCTTCAAAGCAGTGTCAACCACAAATACGCCAGTCCCAATGTCAGCAGTCCGCTGAAAAAATTGACTGTATCATTGTTGAATCCGGTGACTCCGCTGATCCTCACAGCAGCAACGCCGTGGTGCTGCGGGTTTTCCGTGATCTCTCCGCAAACAGAGCAACGATATTTCTGCTGCAGGACCGCCCCCAGCAGACTGTCGATCCAAGTTGCGGCAAATCCGCATAGTGCCGGCAGCCAAAAGGTTATTGCTGTTGTATTTTGGGGAAAGAAGAGGTAATTGGGGAGCCACCAGGCAGCAGCGAGTAAACCGGCCGCTGTCGCACCGGCAGCCGTCCCCAGTAAGGTGATGCCGCCGGACAGTCCCGCTGCCAGCGGACGCCCTGTCACAAGGGAACGAGGGACTTGGTGAGACAAAACGCCGATCTCCGAAGACCAGGTGTCGGCAGCTGCACCGGCAATCACTGCAATCTGGCACAAGGACAGACGGGGATCGCCACCGGCCAACTGCTGCCAGAGCAGGGCAAGCAAAAGGGGGCCGCAATTAGCAGCCACCTGCCAGCCATCGCGAGGGCCGCTTTTGGCGATCCGGTCAGCGGAATTCTTTGCAAAAAGGCAGTCCTCCGGACGCTTTGGAGCCGTACCTTCCGCAATTGTGAAGAGCACATCGTCATCACCGATAACGGCAGCTGCGTTGGGAGCTGTCGCAGGAGTGGAGGTACTTTTTCCGAGATGAAAGGCTTTTTTTGCCCCCTGAAGGAGATAGCTCATGGCAAAAAACAATGCCAGATAGCCCGCCATCACCGGCGACAAGGTAAAGACTGCAGTTCCCAATAAGACCAGCAGGAGTGCCCCCGAACGAGTCAGCCAGCCGCTGATGAGACTGATGAAAGCCAGCAGCAGGCAGCCTATCAGCCCGATCAGCAGCAAATAAAATGTGATCAGCATTTGCCAGGATCCTTTCTTTGATGAAGCAGGCAGTGTTTTTCGGATCTTCCTGAAGCCTGCAGCGGTTTTCTTTATTTTAGCATATCGGACGCCGAGGCCGTCGCTGCTGTCATCAATCCGCCGCTGTCTGGGAAAAGCACCTCTGAGCCCCGATAAAGATTGCCATGTGCAAAAAAAGCCCGCCGGCCGCAGGAAGGTAAATCCTGCGGCAGCGGGCAGTATCAGCTGTAAAAAGGCATTATTCGTCGTTTTGCAGGCCAATCAGATAATCGCTATCTTCCATGGCTTCCACAGTGCCCAGCAGGTAGCCGTTCCCCACTTGGGAGAAGAAATCATGGTTGGAGGTGCCGGTGGAAATCCCGTTCATAACGATCGGATTGACATCGTCGGCCGTATCAGGGAACAAAGGATCCTGCCCGAGGTTCATCAGCGCTTTGTTGGCATTGTAGCGCAGGAAGGTTTTGACTTCTTCGGTCCAACCGATCCTGCCGTAGAGCTCTTCCGTGTAATGTTCCTCGTTTTCGTATAATTCATATAACAGATCATACATCCAGTCTTTCAGCCGGGCCTGTTCATTTTCCGGCAGCTCGTTGAAGCCCAGCTGGAATTTATAGCCGATATAAGTGCCGTGGACGCTTTCGTCACGAATGATCAGTTTGATGATCTCGGCGACATTGGCAAGTTTATTGTTGCCCAGGTAATACAGCGGTGTATAAAAGCCGGAATAAAACAAAAATGTTTCCAAAAAGACGCTGGCGATCTTCTTTTCCAGAGGTGTGCCGTTTTTGTAGATTTCATTGATGCGTTCGGCTTTTTTTTGCAAAAACTCATTGGTGTTGGTCCAAGTGAAGATGGCTTCGATTTCGGCGGTGGTGTTTAATGTGGAAAAAATCGAAGAATAGCTTTTGGCGTGAACGGATTCCATAAATTGGATGTTGTTCAAAACCGCTTCCTCATGTGGGGTGCGGACGTCTTTTCGCAGCTGATCCATCCCGCTTTCCGACTGCACCGTGTCCAGCAGCGTCAGTCCGCCAAAAACTTTGCCAACCAGGTCTTTTTCAGACGGGGTCAGTTTGCGCCAGTCGTCCAGATCGTTGGACAAGGGGATGCGGGTATCCAGCCAGAACTGCTCGGTCAGCTTTTCCCAAGTGGATTTGTCGATGATGTCCTCGATCTCGTTCCAGTTGATGGCTTCGTAATAAGTGTTGGTCATAATTATTCCTCCATTGCTCTTTGGTACAAACCGCACTGCTGGCTGCCGCCGGTATCCTGCAGCACCGCCTTCTGAAGGTCCCATTGGCAGCGGACTTTTAGGACGGGCGCCAAGATGCAGGCGACGGGCATTACGATCAGATGACGCAGCTTTCACACTGGTTGGAGCCGATCTCTTCGTTGTCGTCGGTGAAGGTACGGACGTAATAGATGGATTTGATTCCTTTATTGAAGGCGTAGTGCCGCAGAATATTCAAATCACGAGTGGTTTGTTTATTGGTGCCGGTCTTCCATTCGTAGAGGCCGGCAGGGATCTCTGAGCGCATGAACAAGGTCAGGCTCATCCCCTGATCGATGTGTTTTTGCGCTGCCGCATAGACGTCGATCACCTTGCGCATATCCATGTCATAAGCTGATTTGTAATAGGGCAGCGTGTCGTTGGACAGATAAGCGGCCGGATAGTAGATTTTGCCGATTTTTTTCTCCTGTCGTTCTTCAATCATCCGGGTGATGGGATGCAGGCTGGCACTGGTGTCGTTGATATAAGAAATAGAGCCGTTGGGAGCGACTGCCAGGCGGTTTTGATGGTATAGACCGTCGGCGGCCACGGCGGCTTGCAGCTGTTGCCAATCTGCAGCTGTCGGAATGAAGATTCCGGCGAAAAGTTCTTTGACCCGTGCTGAACGGGGCACATGCTGGCCCTCTGTGTAGTCGGCAAAATAGCTGCCGTCAGCGTAAGCCGATTTTTCGAAGTCGGCAAAGACGCTGCCTCGTTCTTTGGCGATCCGGTTGGATTCCACCAGTGTCCAATAGTTCAGCAGCATAAAGTAAATATCGGTGAACTCGATGGATTCCGGCGAGCCGTATTCCAGGTGATTTTTGGCAAAATAAGTGTGCAGACCCATCGCTCCCAAGCCAATCGTATGAGCTTCTTGATTGCCTTTTTCGATGGAAGGGACCACGTCGATGTGGGAATGATCCGTCACGTAGGTCAAAGCGCGGGTCATCGTTTTGACGGAACGGCCGAAATCAGGACTCTCCATCAGATTGACGATGTTGGTGGAGCCCAGGTTGCAGCTGATGTCGGTGCCCAAGACTTCATATTCCTGCTTGCCGTTAATCAGTGAAGGCCTTTGTACCTGCAGGATCTCGGAACAGAGGTTGCTCATGATGATCTTGCCAGCGATAGGATTGGTTCGATTTGCGGTATCGATGTTGACGATATAAGGATAGCCGGATTCCTGCTGCAGTTTGGAAATTTCGTTTTCCAGATCCCGCGCTTTGATTTTGGTCTTTTTGATCCGGGGATCAGCTACCAGATTGTCGTATTCGGCGGTGATGTCCAGATAAGAAAAAGGCACCCCGTAAACGCGTTCGACACTGTAAGGCGAAAACAGGTACATGTCTTCATTGTTGCGCGTCAGTTCATAGAATTTATCCGGTACGATGACTCCGAGAGACAAGGTCTTGACCCGGATTTTTTCGTCGGCATTTTCCTTTTTGGCCGACAAGAAATTGATGATGTCCGGATGAAAGACATTCAGGTAAACGACACCGGCACCTTGCCGTTGTCCCAGCTGATTGGAATAGCTGAAGCTGTCTTCAAAAAGTTTCATGACCGGCATCACCCCACTGGCAGCTCCTTCATAGCCCTTGATTGGCGCACCGGCTTCCCGCAGGTTGCTTAAGGTGATACCGACTCCGCCGCCGATCCGGGAAAGCTGCAGAGCGCTGTTGATTCCGCGACCAATGGCATTCATATCATCCATAATCTGGATTAAAAAACAAGAAACCAGCTCGCCGCGGCGCTTGCGTCCGGCATTCAAAAACGAAGGAGTTGCCGGCTGATAACGCTGGTGGATCATCTCGTCGGCCAGCTGCAGCGCCAGTTCTTCATCGCCTGCTGCGAAATACAGGGCATTGACTGCTACCCGATCTTCGTAACTTTCCAGGTAATATTCCCCGTCATTGGTTTTCAAGGCATATTGAGAATAGTATTTATAAGCTGCCATAAAAGATTTGAAGCGGAAGTTTTGCGCCGCCAGAAAATCAGTCAGTTTTTCCAGAAAGGCCGGAGTGTACTGCTGCAAGAACTCGGCCTCCAAATAATCATGATCCACCAGATAAGCCAGTTTTTCGTGGATATCTTTGAAGGTCATCGTATTGGGAATGACATTTTCCTTAAAAAAGGCTGCCAGCGCTTCCTGATCTTTATTCAAAGGAATCTGACCGTTTTGCGGCCGGTTGATCTCGTTGTTCAGCTTGTAATAGCTGACGTCTTGCAATGTTTTCAAACTCATAGGAATCCTTCTTTCTCTAAAAAATGCTGATCGCAGTCGGCGCCGAAAAGCTGTCGATCACGCGCTGCGGGCGGTAAAAAAGGATCTGCCGGCCACACAGGCGGGCAAATCCGACAGGCTGAACTTTCGATGTGCAGTAGTGTTCTTAAGAAGCCAGTTTCCGCAGCTGATCCGGGCGGAAGCCGACGATTGCAGAATCGGCGCCTAAGATTACCGGCACCGTTTGAAATCCGTCTGCCTTCAAGCGGTCGACGGCTTCCGGGTGTTCGTCAATATTGATCTCAGTAAAGGCAATCTCGTTTTCAGTCAGGAATCGTTTGGCCATCTTGCATTGCATACAGTTATTTTTTGAGTAAAGGGTAATCGTCATCTGCAGATCCTCCAAGTCTTTTATCGGTAGTCTCAGTATAGCGGACGGACACGGTAAGTCAAAGGATTTGCTCTTTGAGAACACAAGATATAGTGCCTCGGATTATCTGTAATCACTACAGGTTGTGGTCTGTTTCCAGTGCTGTCCTGCGGGAAAAATTCATGGAATCGGTTCTTTTACAGCAGCAAGGAGTTGAAATTGAAAAGAATTTTTTTCATCCAAGCGTCAGTCCGTTTGGAACCGATGTTATCTCAAATAGCTGTCCCAAGCCATGCACCACGAGCCGATCCTCTCGCCTGAAAAACGAGACAAGCTGCCGCTCAGATGGGTGACAGCGGAGGACTTCCCGGCCTTTTTCAAAGACTTTTTCAAAGATGAGAACATCAGCGTACGAATCGGCAAAGACCTCCGAGTGAATTCAACGGGAGGACCAGCCTTGAGAGCTGCGAACGAACTTTACTATCGGAGGACGAATGGCTTTTTTTTGAGCCGTGGCGATTGTCGGCTGAAAGGATATTGCCGAAGAAAACCACCCAATATAAGAATCCGCTTTCATTCAATTAATTACAGTATTTTGAAGGCTTTTTTGGATGTCTGGAATTAAAAGAAGTTTTCCATGTGAATTTTATTACAAAATGCAAAATCCCGTTGACTTCTCCCTGAAATCCCTTTATTCTCAGAAGTAGAAATCATTGAGAATAATTCTCATTCGCAACGGGGAATTGCGAATGGATTCATAAAAATGAAAGTCGGGGGAAGGTTACATGGGGAATTTAACACAAGCGATACCGCACAAAAATTATCAGGTCACCGGTATTCCGGATGATCCGCAGATCAAACAACATCTGCAAAATCTGGGGCTGATTCCGGGCAGTGAAGTTATTTTGCTGAAGACCCAGGGGAAAAACGGGATCGTACTTTTGCACAACAGCCGGATCGCTTTGGATCAGAGTATCTTGGAAAGTATCAGTGTTACCGAGGCAGCCACGGAAAAAGAGGTGCTGTCTTTGGATCAGCTGGCCGTAGGGGATAACGGCAAAGTGGTTTCTGTGTTCGGTGAAGGGGCCGTCAAACGCCGCCTGATGGACATGGGTCTTACCAAAAATGTCCAGGTCACTGTCAAAAAACTGGCACCGCTGGGGGATCCTATCGAATTATCATTGCGGGGCTACTCCCTTTCGCTGCGTAAAAATGAAGCGGAATACATTTTAGTCGAAAAGGAGGTCGCAGCCTCATGATGAAATCAAGACAACTGCAGATCGCACTGGCGGGCAACCCCAACAGCGGCAAGACCAGTACCTTCAACAACCTGACCGGCTCACTGCAATACGTGGGCAACTGGCCCGGTGTCACAGTCGAACGCAAGAGCGGCAAGCTGAAAAAGGATAAAAATATCACCATCCAGGATCTGCCCGGCATCTATTCCATGTCTCCTTATACACCGGAAGAAGTGGTTTCAAGGGACTATCTGCTGAGTGGTCAGCCGGATGCCATCTTGAATGTGATCGACGGCTCCAACATTGAACGCAATCTTTACCTGTCGACTCAGCTGATGGAGCTGGGCCTGCCGATGGTAGTGGGCGTCAACATGATGGATATCGTAAAAAAATCCGGCAAGCGGATCAATCTGGAGAAACTGGCTTACGGGCTGGGCGTGGATGTCGTGGGTATGAGTGCTCTGAAAAAGCAGGGGCTGGATCAGGCGGTCCAAAAGACAGTCGAAACTGCTGAAGCCGGACGTCTGCCTCACGTACCTGCTTATGATGACCGCTTGGAAGCTTCTATCGCTGAAATCATCGACGTGCTGGGCAATACGGTACCGGAAAAGCAGGCTCGCTACTATGCCTTGAAACTTTTTGAAAAGGATTCGTTGGCTGAAGCACAGCTGGATCTTTCCAAAATCCAGAAAAAAGACATTACCGAGATTATCGCTATCACGGAAAAAATCTTCGGCGATACCAGTGATGCTATTTTGGTGAATGAACGCTATGAATTTATTGCCCGACTGATGAAACTGTGCATGACTGATGAAGGAGACCTGCGCCTGTCGGTTTCCGACCGGATCGACCAGGTTGTAACAAACCGTATCCTGGCTCTGCCGATCTTTGCTTTGGTGATGTGGGGTGTCTACTACATTTCGATTCAGACTGTCGGCGTCATGGGGACTGACTGGGTCAACGATGTCTTGTTCGGTGAACTGGTACCCAACCATGTGACCGGTTGGCTGAAGGCCGGCAACGTGGCTCCTTGGATGCAGGACCTCTTGTTAAACGGGATTATTGCCGGAGTTGGTGCTGTGATCGGCTTTTTGCCGCAGCTGCTGGTCTTGTTCTTCTGTCTGGCGCTGTTGGAAGACTGCGGCTATATGTCACGGATCGCCTTTGTGATGGATCGTATTTTCCGTAAATTCGGTTTGTCCGGCAAATCCTTCATTCCTATGTTGATTGCCACCGGTTGCGGCGTGCCCGGTGTCATGGCCAGCCGCACCATCGAAAATGAAAAAGACCGACGTATGACCGCGATGATCACGACCTTTATGCCTTGCGGGGCGAAGTTGCCGATCATTGCCCTGATTACCGGTGCTTTCTTCCCGGAAGCCAGCTGGGTGGCACCTTCTGCTTATTTCGTCGGGATTGCCGCCATCGTCTTGTCGGGGATTGCTCTGAAAAAGACCCGTCTGTTTTCCGGGGATCCGGCGCCGTTTATCATGGAGCTGCCGGCGTACCATCTGCCACAGTTTCGCGGTGTCTTCCATCAGGTAGCTGACCGGGGGATGGCTTTTGTTAAAAATGCGGCGACAATCATTTTTGTTTCCAGTATTGTGATCTGGTTCACCTCGACCCACAGCTTCACCTTCCAGGGTGTCAGTGAAGAAAACAGTATTCTGGCAGCACTGGGACGGGTGATTGCACCAATCTTTGCTCCTCTGGGTTGGGGCCATTGGCGGGAAACCGTGGGCGCCATTACCGGGCTGATTGCCAAAGAAAATGTCATCGGTACTTTCGGCGTCTTGTACGGCGGCCTTGATGAAGTTGCCGAAGACGGCGTGGAAATCTGGGGTGCTTTGTCGGCGGCGTTGACGCCAGTCGCGGCATACTCCTTCCTGACCTTCAATATGCTGTGTGCCCCGTGTTTTGCAGCAATTGGTGCAATTCATCGGGAAATGGGTGATATCCGCTGGACACTGCGGGCTGTCGGTTATCAATGCGGCTTGGCGTACGGTGTCAGTTTGATCATCTACCAATTTGGTCATGTGATTTTTGAAAACGGTACGGTCGGCGTCGGAACTTTTGCAGCGGCAGCTGTTCTGGCCTTCATGGTCTGGGCGATTGTCCGTAAAGTCGATGTTAAGAAATCCGATGACTTTGTCCTGACTTTGCCGGAAGCTGTTGTCAAAGGAGGCGCGAAATAATATGTTTTGGACCATCGTTTTGAGCATCGTGATCTTCGGCGGTGCCGGCTGGGTCGTTTTCAACAAGATCACCGGCCGCTCCTCGAAATGTGAAGAATGCAATTGCGGCTGCAGCGTCAAAGACAATAAGCTGATGCAGCAGCAGAATGCTTCGAAAAATTGAATGTGTGTTTAGCTGCCCCTGACAGTGTGTCTGTCGGGGGCTTTTTCAGTTGTCTGCAAGGTAGCAGAGCAGCCCGTTTTAGCGGACGGTCGAAATTTTTGTTGACAAATTTTGCTGCTAGTCTTATAGTTAATTACACAAGTAACTAACCAACTGAGCTGCAGCAGATGAGGTGAGTAAATGGAATTTGATTATGACGGCGGGCTGCCGCTGTTTCAACAAGTTGCTACTCAGATCGAAGAAGGAATCTTGAACGGATCTTACCCGGAAGAAGCGCAGATTCCTTCCACAACTGAGGTATCAAAAAGTTATCAGATCAATCCGGCCACTGTTTTGAAGGGGATGAACCTGCTAGTGGACAGAGGATTGATTGAAAAAAGGAGAGGAATCGGGATGTTTGTCGTGTCCGGGGCACAAAGGAAAGTCAAAGAATATCGACGAGCTGCTTTTTTGAGCAATGAAGTGCAGGAGCTGATCGAAGAAGCTAAAAAGCTGGGAATCACGGAATCCCAGTTGATAAGTCTGATCGAAAGAGGGTATGGAAAATGAGTTTGAAAATCACACAGGTCACGAAAGTCTATCAGAATAAAACAGCGTTGGCGGGGATTGATTGGGAGATCGAACCTGAAAAAATCTACGGTCTTTTGGGACGCAACGGTGCCGGGAAGAGTTCACTTTTGAATATCATCGGCAACCGCAGCTTCAGCACCTCCGGATCGGTGAGTTTGGACGGCGAGTCAATCGCCGATAACGAAGCTGCGCTGAATCGTATCTATCTCACTTCAGAAGACAATCTGTTTCCGGGAGAATTGAAACTGGAACAATGTTTGAGGCTGACAGAAGCGTTTTACGGCGACTTCGATTGGCAGCTGGCAAAAAAGATGGCGGCAGATTTCCGATTAGACCTCAAGAGCAGATTTCGCAAACTCTCCACCGGCTACCGCAGCATCGCCAAGCTGATCATGGCCTTTTGCGTGCCGTGTGATTATATATTTCTTGACGAGCCGGTACTGGGACTGGATGCCAACCATCGGGCCTTGTTCTATGATTATCTGCTGCAGACCTATTCGGAAAACCCGCGCACCTTTGTTTTGTCTACCCACTTGATTGAAGAAGTGGCCAATCTGATCGAGGAAGTGCTGATTATCGATGGCGGACGGGTTTTGCGCCAGGCGACGACTGAAGAGATCCAACACGAGGGCAAGATCATCTCCGGTCCTCTTGAAGCGGTGGCGGCCTTTACTGCGGGGATGGAGATCATCGGCTGCGAACAGTTGGGAGGCTTGAGCAGCGTTTATGTCAAAGGCGGACTGGACAAGCCGCTGCCTGCAGGATTGACTATGCGACCGCTGAATCTGCAGGGCTATTTCGTACAACTTACCAATCAAAAGGAGGCAGTCTGATGAAACTCAAAGCCGCTCTGCTTTATAAACTCTCATTTTTGTGGCGCTCGGTAGGTATCTATCTGGGATTCTTCCTGTTGTTTGCCGGCTTGTTTCCGGCTTTGGCAGTGATTTTTTCTAACGCAGAAGTAGGGACCGTCTATTCCGATCTGATGATCCCGGCGATGATCTATATGATGATCATTGCAATCGTGAATGCAACCGGTGATTTCAACCTCTTCATCCAATGCGGGGCTTCCCGGATGACGATTTTTCTGACCAATGTCATCGCTAATCTGACAGCTGCTTTGGGATTGAGCCTGATCTTGGTCGCAATCGAAAGACTCTTTAACGGGAATCTGGTTCAGCATTTGTATCTGGATTTTTCCGTGATCACCGCCTATACCCAGGAGAACATTGTGAAAAACTGGCTGCTGCTGAGCTTGTTTTTATTCCTGGCTTCCGGGATTGGGCTGGTAGCCGGACTCGTCCTGAACCGCTTCACCGGTTATGCCCGCTTGATAATCGGGGCAGTTCTTATCGGGGTGGGGACCCTTATGATTCTGTTGTTCCAACTGCTGCCGAACCATATGCAGCAGCAGTTGATCGATTTTCTGATGAAAATTTTCGGAATCACCGAAAGCGGACTGCGGGTTTTACCTTTGAGCGTAACGATTTTTGTGGTAGTTGCTCTGCTGCTGGGTTTGGCATATCTGATGAATCGTCGCCGGGAAATCAAGCGGATCAACGCTGCCTAGTTTTTCATCCGGACTGGAATTAAAGCAATCGGCTGAGTGCCGAAAAGTTTCAGAAGGCTCTCCGATCTGCCCCCCGGCGTACAGCCGCCGGCCGAAGCCAATGAGAAATTCCACTTGAAAGGCAGCGGAAATTTCTCATTGTCTTGGGCCTATTGATTTCAAACTGACAGTAACGCCACTGATTTTTCAAATCAGCAGCGAACTGTCAGTAATTTGCAAGTTCTTCTTAGCGGGTTCTGCTTAGAAGCAACTGTATGCGTAACGGTCCTGGTAGCCACTCAAACGGTAAAATCTGTACGTCGGGGTCAGTCTCCGAGCCTTCTGAAACTTTTCTGAATTATCCGCTGAGAAGACGGAAGAGACAGCGCATGGCAGCATCGTAGTGCACATCAAGGGCATGTATTATGCCACCCTCTCTGCGGTCAGCTGGCCTGGAGTCTTCGAGAAAATTGATTTGATTTCTATCTGGATAAAACACTAGCCGGAAAATAAGAATTTATTATATAGCTCGTAGCAATCACGCACAGAAAAACAGCCGCTTCCATTCCGGAGGTGGCTGTTTTTCTTTTTAGGGTGTGTCTGAAAACTCTGGGGAATCCAGATTTTTGCGGACCTGCCGAAAGCAAGGAGTAAAGCTGCACATTTACGAGCAGATGGCGGTGAAAAGGATCAAAATAGCTGCCACTGGCGTTTTCAGATGCGCTCTAGAAAGGATTCCCACTGATGAAGCCCATTAAGCATAGCAGGAACATCGTGGTGGTGACGATGCCGATCATCGTCAGTTCCAGTTGGGCGGGAGTAGCAGCCAGCTTCGAGGGGCTGGCCTGGATGACAGCCGCTTCTGGCCAGTGGGTGGTGATGAATTTTTCATAAGGTGTGGCCTGGGGTGTCAGTGCGACGGTTACATTTTGGGCATTTTCGGTGAGCTTTGCCTTTAACTCATCAAAGGTAACAACGGTCCAGTAAATCGTGGGGTAGTCCCGCATCAGTTGACGCAGACTTTCATTGCTGAATTTGGCCTGCCGGACTTCGCTGGGCAGACCACGGGCTGTGATTTTGGGACCTTGAGCCACCAGATAACCGGTGGTACGCCCCAGCACCATTCCTTTCGGGGCCATCATGTACATAAATTCTTCACGTTCGGGAATGATCACTTTCAATTGCGGATTCAAATCCCGCAGCGTCTTGGCAAATTTTTCCGAGACCGGCGGCAGAGCAGCGGCCTGATAGCTGCTGAGATCAAGCTTTTCCAGCTCATAGCCGGGGATGATTTCCCACTCATAGGCGGGATAGGTGATTTTCAGATAATTCATAAAGCGGGGCAGGTACTGCTGGTCCTGCCAAGTCCACTGGAGCGCATTGTTTTGCTGACGGCTGATGGTGACGACGATTCCTTTCATGGGAAAACCTCCTTTTGATAATGTGCGGGTCATTGACTGATGTAACCTTGGAAACCCACGGCAGCCAGAATCATCATGAAAAAGAGCACCCACATGATGATCGCCGGGTCATACATATTCTCTCCTTGCCCGTAAACATTGGCACCGCGATTGGTTTTTAAGAGGTAGCGCCAGGACTGGACAAAACACAGCACACTGTAAATCAGCGGGATCAAAAAGCCCAACGGTTGAAAAATGATTTGGGCGACCAATGCGCTCAAGGATAAAAGAATAAAACTGATCAGGAAGCGGCGGGCGATGAAAAATTTCGGCTTTTGTTTGTCCGGCAGCTTCTGATCCTGCAAAAGGGCATCCACCGACAGCTGATAGAGCTCACTGAGGAGGATCAGATTTTCGATATCCGGCTGTCCTTTGCCGTTCTCCCAGTTGGAGACAGTCTGACGGGAGACGAAGATCGCCTTGGCCAGCTCCTCTTGGGTCAGTTCATGTTCCAAACGCAATTCCTTTAATTGCCGACTGATGTCCATAATGAAGCACCTGCTTTCATAAATGGGATCCGAAAAAAGCAGTAGTGACTCCGGCAGCTGTTTTTCGGTCCGTTAGTCTCAGAAGGCGGCACCGGAAATCTTCCTGCAGGAGTTTTTCTGCGGCCGCTTCTTTACACTCTCATCATAGCAAAGGTTGGGGAGCCGGGGGAGAAAATCCGTGGTTTTTCACTGTCAAAACCAGTTGTCATGGCGTTGTGGCGGGCTTTTTGAGAGCCGGTTGTGATATAGTTGGGTAGAGAATCCCGGTCAGTTTTATAGGATGAGGCTGAAAATTCCTGATCCTCAGCCGGAGCGTTTGGAGGAAATGAGTTATGAAAAAAATCATCGTTGCCATCACAGGTGCGTCCGGATCGGTGTATGCTGTCGATCTGCTGCAAAAGCTGCAGGGGCGACCGGATGTGGAGGTTCACGGAGTAGTAAGTCGTTGGGCGTGGGAAAATATCCGCTTGGAAACGTCGCTGACCAAAACCGAGGTAAGAGAACTGATGACTGTCTGCTACGAGGAAGAAGATCTGGGGGCGGCGATCGCCAGCGGGTCCTTTCTGACTGACGGGATGGTGATCGTTCCTGCCAGTATGAAAACGGTGGCGGGGATTGCTCACGGCTTTTCAGAGAGTCTCATCGGACGGGCGGCTGATGTTATGCTGAAGGAACAGCGGCGCCTGATCCTGGTACCACGAGAGACCCCCTTGAGTGCCATCCACCTGGAAAACCTGACGAAATTGGCGCGACTGGGTGTCGTGATTGCACCGCCAATGCCGGCCTTTTATACACAACCTCAGACCATTCATGATTTGGTGAGCCGCCAGACTGACCGCCTGCTGGATCTGCTGGGGCTGCCTGCTGAAGGGGCAGTGCGCTGGCAGGGAGGTGCTCAGTGATGTTTGTACGAAAGACATTTGCAGTGACTCAGGCAGATTACGAGATGCAGGCGGAAGTGACGATCATCAACGAGGATGCGGTGGTCATCCTGACCGGTGGGGACGTTCCTCATGTGGGGACTGTCACTGCGACGTTGAAAGCGGCGCTGCAGGTAAAACTACCCGAGCTTGCAGAAGAGCGGCGGCAAGCGGATCAGGAAAGCGTTGATTTTGGGACGTTGCGCTTTCCCAGTCATTCCGGTCGTTTCCATAAAGACGATGTGCTGGCGGAAGCTTTTTTGACGGCGCTGGAACCGGAGCTGTTAAAAAATGTGGTCGTGGTCGCCGGGGTCCATGTGGATGGGATCACCAAGGACCAGATTGCTGCGTCCTATAAAATGGCTGCCACTCTCGGTGAACAGGCAGGCAGCTGGCTGACTAAAGCTCAGCCGGATACCCGAGTGCCACGGTATTACGAATGATCGGATCAAGGCGGAGAAACTGTTTAGTGACTGCTGATTGATAAGGGGAAGCTTTTTTAAAGGGGGCGGCGCTGAAGTAAAAGTGCTGTCCTCTTTTTTGAGCAGCCGTAAGACAGCAAGAGCAGGTTTTTCTGCCTTAGTAGAACTGTACCAGCTGACCGTAGGGAGGGGGGCTTCCCACATTCCCCTCAAAGTGCACTACGATGCTGTCAGGCGCTGTCTTTTCCGCATTATGAAATTTTTCGGTACTTGGCCTGTTGTTTTGAAAACTGTCCAGATGAGACGCGAGTCCAAAAAGGTTCTCAGGTAACAAGAACAGCTGTCGTATTTTTGCCGCACCCCGTTTGCTGCCGCTGTTTCCCCTTGGATTAAATAATGGTGAAAAGCAGCACAGACATTTTATTTTTCGGTGGGTTAGTGTTAGAATAAGCATGTTTGTTTTTGTGAGACAAACTACAAGGAGACGATGTCGGCAGCTGTGCAGTTTTTTGCTGGAGCGAAACAGGTTTTCCGGCAGCTGCCCAAGCTCACAGTGCCTGTTGTTTACTTATATAGAAGGGATTTGTTTATGGCATATAAAAATCTGCAAGAATTTATCCGAACACTGGAGAAAAAAGGCGAGTTGAAGCGGGTGAAATCACCGGTTTCTGCCGATCTGGAGATTACCGAAATCACTGACCGTATCTCAAAAGCCCATGGACCGGCCTTGTTGTTTGAAAACGTAGCCGGATCTGAATTTCCGGTTTTGATCAATGCGCTGGGTTCGGAAGCACGCATGGCGCTGGGGCTGGGTGTAGACAGCCTAAACGAGGTGGGAGAGCAGATCGCTGATTTGATCAATATGGCCAATTATGCCGGTTGGCTTAAAAGTGCAGCTCAACTGCCGAAGCTGTCGCGGATGGCGGCGGTTTTTCCCATTAAAGTGAAAAAAGGCGCTTGTCAGGAGGTCATCATGACCGATCCGGATCTGACCAAGCTGCCTATTTTGAAATGCTGGCCGCAAGACGGCGGGCCGTTTATCACACTGCCGCTGGTGATGACCAAAGATCCCGACACCGGTCAGCAGAACACCGGGATGTACCGGATGCAGGTGTATGATAAAAAGACGACGGGAATGCATTGGCACTGGCATAAAGATGGTCGAGAAATTTACGAGAAATACCGGAAACTGGGGGGCAAAATGCCGGTGTCGGTAGCTCTCGGCGGCGATCCGGCGATCACTTATGCGGCAACGGCACCGCTGCCGAAGATGATTGATGAAATGATGCTGGCGGGCTTCTTGCGCAAACGCCCGGTGAAGATGGTCAAATCCGTCACCAATGACATCTATGTACCGGCAGAATCTGAGTTTGTCATCGAAGGGTATGTCGATGTGACGGAGCCATTGCGGGAAGAAGGACCTTTTGGCGACCATACGGGGTACTATTCTCTGGAAGACATGTATCCGGTCTTTCATGTGACGGCCATCACCCACAAGCAAAACGCCGTTTATCCGGCGACGATCGTGGGTCAGCCGCCGATGGAAGATGATTATATGGGATTGGCTACCGAGCGGGTCTTTTTACCCCTGCTGAGGATGATGGCACCTGAAATCGTGGACCTGGCGATGCCTTTTGAAGGGGTCTTTCACAACTGCGTGATCGTCTCCATCAAGAAAAAATTCCCCTACCATGCCCACAAGGTGATGAATACCTGTTGGGGAATGGGACAGATGATGTACACCAAGATGATTATCGTGGTGGAAGAGGATGTCGATCCCCATGATTTTTCCAAAGTTGCCTGGAAGGTCTTCAATAATATTGACGCCAAACGGGATCTGGTCATGAACGAAGGGCCGCTGGATGCCTTGGATCATTCCTCGCCGCATGCCTTTTTCGGCACCCGCCTGGGGATCGATGCGACTCGTAAATGGCCGGAGGAAGGGCACACCCGCCCGTGGCCGGATGACGTAACGATGGATGAGGCGACCAAAGCCAAAGTGACGAAACGGTGGGCTGAATATGGCCTTGATTAGACAATTGGGTAAAAAGCTGCACGCATATGGCGTTCTGGTCATGTTCCAGCATACGATCTTTTCCTTTTCCTTCGGGATCGTCTCGCTGCTTTTGGCTTCTAACGGAGAGTTCCACTGGCGTAAAATCCTGCTTCTGGTCATCGGCCTTTTGGCGGCCAGGACCGGAGCCAATGCTATCAATCGGGTGATTGATGCCGAAATCGATCAGGCCAATCCGCGGACAGCAGTGCGCCAGATCCCGCAAGGAAAAATGAGCAGGAAAGAAGCATTGGGCTTTTCGATCGCCTGCTTTGTTGTGACCGTCATCGTCGCCGGTCTTTTGGGGCCGGTGACATTGGCGCTGTCACCGATTGCGTTGTTTTTCATGATCTTTTATTCCTATACCAAGCGTTTCACGGCATTGTGCCATCTGGTGCTGGGCTTCACCTGTGCGATGGCACCGGCGGGAGCCTGGATTGCCATCACCAACAGCTTTTCCTGGACCGCCTTCTTTCTGTCGGGGGCCAATATGCTGTGGGTGGCTGGTTTTGATATCATCTACGGCTCGCAGGATGTGGCCTTTGACCGCAGTCACGGCATTCATTCGATACCGGCAGCGGTCGGGGTCAAAAACGGCCTGTTGATCGCTCGGATATTCCATGTGATCACCTTTGCCTGCTTGGTATTGGCGGGGCTGGTGACGCCGCAATTCGGCTGGATTTACTTTGTCGGCTTGGCGGTGATTGGAGCCTTGTTGATCGTGGAGCACAAGGTGGTGCGGCCGGATCATCTGGCCCATGCCGAGATTGCTTCATACAACGTCAACGAAATCGTCAGCCTGGTCTTTTTGGCTGCCGGTGTGCTGGACGTATTTTTATAAAGAGACAACTGCGCATTAAACCAACGGAAATCGCGATATGCGGACAAATAATCGTAAGATAAAGGGGACTTATTCAGTAATGAAGAAATGGACAAAGACACTGGGAATTTTGACAATGGCGGCCTTGACACTGGCAGCATGCGGCAGTGGTGATAAAAAAGCTGCCGCCAATGCCTCCTCAAGCAGCAAAGAAAATGAGGTCACGACTTTGACGTTAGGCGTTATGCCGTCTACCGATAACATTCCCCTGATTTTAGCCCATGAAAAAGGGTTTGATAAAAAACACGGCGTTGAAATCAAATTGGAAAACTTCAAAGCTGCCAAAGACCGTGACGCAGCTTTCCAAGCCGGCAAAGTTGACGGTGTTTCTACTGACTTAGTGGCGATTGCTATCTATCAAGAAGCGGGTATGGATGTGAAGATCACTGGAAATACTTACGGCCAATTTGATCTGGTAACTGGTGACGACAGTATTCAGTCGGTGGCCGATCTGAAGGGCAAAGACGTGATCTTGTCCAAAAAGACCGGGACCGAATACGCTGTGACCAAAATGCTGGAAAAAGCCGGCCTCAAAGAATCTGATATCAATGTCAGTGAAGTGCCGCAAGTTCCGACTCGCTTGGAATTGTTGAAGAATAAACAAGCCCAGGCTGCGATTTTGCCGGAACCTTTCGTAACGATGGCTGTAGCTGATGGGTTGCGGGTCTTGGATTCCACTCGTGAGATCGGGATCAACCCGTTTGTTATGGGGATGCCTGCCGATGTCATCGATAAAAAAGCGGATGCCGTCAAAGGAATGTATGAGGCGTACAATGAAGCAGTCGACTACATTAAAGAGCATGACAAATCCGACTATATTCAGCTGTTCATCGATGAAGTCGGTTTCCCGGAAACTTTGAAAGATCAGATCACTGTGCCGGATTACACCCATGCGGAACAAGCAACGGATGAAGATATCACTTCCGCTTTTGCTTGGGCGAAAGCGCACGACCTGCTCACCAAAGAGCTGAAACCGGCCGATGTCTTGTCAGACGTTTATTTCAAGTAATAGCTGCATCTGTCGATTTTCGGCAGAGACTTTGATAAAAAAACGACTTCAGCGGCCTGCATTTGTTTGGGCCGCTGTTCTTAATAAGCGGCAGCGATAGTAAGTCGGGGCCATAGGAGGAAACAAGACATGACACGTATGTATCAAGGACGCACCATTGAACTTTTGGCACCGGTGGGGACGTATGCAGATTTTCAACAGGTGATCAAAAGTGCGGCCGACGCTGTATATCTTGGCGGCAAAAAATTCAATATGCGCATGCACAACCCGAAACACAATCTGACCAATGACGAGATCTCCGCTGCGGTGGCGACTGCCCACAGCCTGGGCAAAAAAGTTTATGTGACCTTCAATAATATGATGACTGATGCCGAATTGGCAGCTGCTGAAGACTATCTGCGTTTTTTGGAAGGGGCGGGGGTCGATGCATTGATTATCCAGGATTTCGGCGCAGTCCAGCTGATCAAGGAATTGGGCCTGGATCTGGAGCTGCATCTGAGTGTGATGGCCAATGTCCACAACGATGAAATGCTGGCCAGCGCACAGGAATTGGGTGTGACTCGTTGTGTGATCTCGCGGGAAGCCTCATTGAAGGATGTTCAGGATTTTGTCAGGGAGTTTCCGGATTTGGAATATGAATACTTCATCCACGGCGACATGTGTATTGCCCACGGGGCCCAGTGCTATGCCAGCGGTGTTTATTTTGGGAAAAGCGGCAATCGCGGTCTGTGCATGAAGCCTTGTCGCTGGGGGTATCAGGATCCGCAAAAGTCAGCTGCCGACAACGAAGACGGTTTGATCTATCCGCTGGCAGTCAAGGACATGTCTTTGTATCAGCACATTCCCCAGTTGATTATGTCCGGCGTGAATTCCTATAAAATCGAAGGCCGGATGCGGGGAGCCGATTACCTGATCGAATTGATCAATCTTTACGGGGAAGCCATCGACCGCTTTTTGGCAGATCCGGTCAGTTATCAGACGGATCAGCAGAAAGTCGCCTTTTTGGAGGAAAATCGGGTGCGGGATCTGTCCACTGCTTACGCATTCGGCAAGCCCGGTTTGACCAATATCGCCATCGATGGCAAGCGGGAACCTCGGGTCTTTTCCCGTCCGCTGGAGGAACCGGCTATGAAACCGCGGCGGGTCGAAAAAGTCGCCGCCCACCTGCAGGAACTGCTGGCGCAAGAGCAGCAGGTGGAGAACACAGGTGTGGCGCGTCTTCAGAGGTCTGCGGCAGCAGGCGCTGAGGTTGCGGCGGGTTCAGCAACGACGGTAATGGCTGTCACCGCTCACCCCTGCGCCGAGACAGCTCCGGAAATCCGTGTGACAGTGGACAACCAAGAAGCTGCTTTGGCGGCTTTGGCCAGCGGGATCGACAGCTTGTATCTTTCCGGTGAAGTTCTGGCACCGCAGCCGGCGTTTGGCAGACAGGCACTGCAGGAGCTTGCGGCTCGCGGGAAAGCTGTGGGCACGGCAGTCTTGTATGTCCTGCCGCGAATGGTCAATGAAGACCAGCTGCGTTTGTTGGATGGCTTGGTAGCTGAACTGCCGGCCCTTGGAATCGACGGTCTGCTGGTCTCCAATATCGGTGAGATTCATCGTTATAAAAACAGCGGACTCAAACTGCGGGGCGATTATGGTTTGAATGTCTACAATCACCTCAGCGGACGCTTTTATCAAGAGCAGGGCTTGGAATCGGTGACCCTTTCCATCGAAGCCCCGGCTGCAATCGTGGCCCAGACGCCTTCATTGATGCCGCTGGCTACCGAGTTGATCGTGCAGGGGGCACCGACATTGATGTACATGGAACACTCTTTCAAAAAAGCAGAGGCTGATCGGACGGATCGGGACTGGATCGACGGCGGGACAGGGGATGACAAGCTTGACCTGACGGACGAAAACGGCTTTGTTCGCAAGATTCGGGCCGATCAGTATGGGAAGAACCATCTGTTGCCGACAAAAGATTTCTCTTATGCAGTCTTAATGCCGGAACTGATACAGACGGGGCTGACCGCTGTCCGTATCGAAGGTAAAGAATACGGCCCGGCTGCTTTGGCCAAAGTGATCGCGGTTTACAGGGAGGCACTTGGGACACCAGTTGCTGAGCTGTCACAACGCATGGCTTGGGCGCAACAGTTGGCAGAAGCCACTGGACATGAACAGAGTTTGCAGACAATGATCTTTGAGTAGGACACTACAATGAAATGAGCTGTCAGGAAATGCTGACAACAGGCCCGGAAGCTTTGGCTGCTGTTTATTTTAACGGCAACCCGGTTTCATTTCACAAAAACAGGAAAGGAAGATCACATATGAGCTACTTGGGACCAGAGGGCGTTATCGCTAAGAAAAATGAATACTTTGTCCCTTGCATCAATCATTTTTATAAAAATCCGCCGCAATTTGTCAAAGGAGAAATGCAGTACCTCTTTGACTCCACCGGTAAAAAGTACTTGGATTTCTTCGCCGGTGTTTCTGTCATGAACTGTGGCCACTCCAATCCGGCCATTATCGAACCGGTGATGGCTCAGATTCGCAATCTGCAGCATGTCTGTAATATTTACCTGACAGAAAACGGCGTCAATCTGGCAGAAGCCTTGGCAGAAGTGACCCCGGGGGAATTGAAGCGGACGTTCTTTGTCAACTCCGGAACTGAAGCCAACGAAGGTGCGCTGTTGATGGCGCAACTGTATACCGGTGCCCATGAATTCATCGCACTGGATCTGGGGCTGCATGGTCGGACCCAACTGACAATGAGCCTGACGGGGATCGGAATGTGGCGCACCACGGATACACCGAACGGCGGTATCCATTTTGCCCGCAATCCGTATTTCTACCGGGATGGCCGGCGAGACAGTGAGCAGAGCCGGGAAGAATTTGAAGATGAATGTATTGCCGATGTGGAACGGGTGATTCGCCGCCGGACCTCCGGCAAGATCGCTGCCATGATTGTCGAACCGATCCAGGGGAATGCCGGAATCGTAACGCCGACCCCTCATTATTTCCAAAAGTTAAAGGCACTGCTGGAAAAACACGGCATCCTGCTGATCGTCGATGAGGTGCAGACCGGTTTTGCCCGTACCGGCAAGCTGTTTGCCATCGAAAATTTTGGTGTCGTACCGGATATCCTGACGGTCGCCAAAGCACTGGGCAATGGCTTTCCAATTGGAGCTTACATCACCACTGATAAGATTGCCGCTGCCTTTACCCGCCCGTCCGCTTCCACGCTGGGAGGTAATCCGGTGTCTTCAGCAGCCGGTTTGGCGGTCCTTGACTATATCAAGAAAGCCGGCTTGACCGAAAATGCCGAAGTTCGTGGAAAACAATTGCGGCAAGGACTTTTGGAATTGGCTGCAAAACATCCGTTAATCGGCGATGTCCGCGGCTTGGGGCTGATGTTGGGGGCAGAAATGGTGACCGACCGCCAAACGCTGGCACCGGCGGCCGAACAAGTGGACGAGATCTTGGAACGAATGAAAGACCGCGGTATCATCGTCGGTAAAAACGGTGAAAACCGCAACGTCATCGCCATGCAGCCGCCTTTGGTGATCACGGAAGCAGACGTTCGCTTCTTCCTGGAAAATCTGGATGAAGTGCTGACAGAAATCGAAGGATAGTGAGGGTTCTGCTGAACAGCAGAACTTAGGGCATGTCTGAGAATGCCGGGGAATTCAGATTATTACGGGCCTGCGGAAATTAATGAATAAAGCGCAGTTTGTGCGGTGTAAAGCGGCACATGTACGACGCAGCTTGCGGTGAAAAGGACCAAAATAGCTGCCACCGGCGTTTTCTGCCGCACCCTGGACCACTAAATAATCCTAAAGCAAAAAGCTTGCCGTTGATGACAACAACGACAGGCTTTCTTTTTTTATAGGATCAGCTCCGGCCCTGATCAGCAGACTTGCGAATTTTGCTGCGGCTGCGGCTTTTTCGGGATGCATGAATAAATTCAGACACGCCCTAGGATGTTCATCTCAAAAAAGGCGCAATAATTTGTCAAAAATGACCGAAAAGAGTAGCCTGAAATTGTAAGAAAAAACAATGGAGGGATCAAGATGAAAATAGACAAACAGGCGGAAAAACGTTTGGAGACGCTGGGTGCGTTTGAAATCAGCAATGAGATGCTGGGGCTGGCCCGCAAAAACGAAAAAAGCAATATTTTCCTGAATGCCGGTCGCGGAAATCCCAACTGGATCAACACGCAGGCGCGGTTGGCATTTGCCCGGCTGCTGGCATTTGGTGTAGCCGAATCCCAACGGACAATTGCTCAAGGAACGATGGCAGGCTACACCGAACAAGCGGGGATCAGAGAACGATTCGAGGCATTTTTAGATCCGGAAAACGATCCGACAGATGTTTTTTTGACACGTGCTTTGGCTTATCTGAAGGAAACACTGGCGCTGGATCTGGATGAGACGGTGAAAGAATTCGTTGACGGGATCATCGGCAACAACTATCCGGTTCCGAACCGGGTCCTGAAAAACAGCGAGACGATCATCAATCGCTACCTGCAGGAAACATTGTATAATGGGGTTCAATTAGCTGATCAGACGCAGCTTTTTCCAACAGAAGGCGGGACTGCTGCGATCGTTTATATCTTCAACTCGCTGAAGGAAAACAAGCTGATCAAAGCCGGCGACAAGATTGCGATCAATACGCCGATCTTCACGCCTTATCTGCAAATCCCCGAGCTGAACGATTACGAGATGGTGGAGATCGATCTGCGTTCCAGTGAAGAGACCGGCTGGGAGATCACTCCACAAGCCATCGACAAACTGCAAGATCCTGAGATCAAAGCCTTTTTTATTGTCAATCCCTCCAACCCGGGTTCAAAAGCCTTTGATGAAAAAGCGTTGCAGGAAATCAGTAAAGCAGTTGCCAAAAATCCTGATCTGATGGTAATCACTGACGATGTTTACGGGACATTTGTTGACGGCTTCCAAACCGTATACAGTGTCGTTCCCCACAATACGTTGTTGGTATACTCTTATTCAAAACTTTTCGGAGCTACCGGTTGGCGCCTGGGCGTGATTGCCATCCACCGGGAAAATGTCTTTGATCGCTTGATCAAAAATCTGGATCCTGCTGATCAGAAGGCTCTGGCAAAGCGCTACGATTTGGTCGTCTTGGAGCCTGAAAAGATGAAATTCATCGATCGCATGGTAGCTGACAGCCGTTCCATCGGGCTGTACCACACTTCAGGATTATCTACCCCGCAGCAGCTGATGGAAGTCCTGTTCAGCCTGACCCATCTGATAGCCGGCGACCAGGATCCGTATATTGCCTCATCGAAAGAATTAGTAAATACCCGGTATGAAGATTTGTATGCCTCTTTAGCAATCACGCCGGATGAAAGTCGTGAGAATGCGAAATACTACGCCATCATCGATATCTATCGGTTGGCAGAAAAGCATTACGGTCCTGATTTTCGTAAATATCTGGAGTATAATTTCGAACAGGTTGATTTTCTGCTGAAATTAGCGGAAAAAAATGGGGTCGTACTGATGGATGGCGTCGGTTTCGGGGCGGCGGCTGGTGATTTGCGGGTGTCAGAAGCCAATCTGCCAACCGAGGACTATCGTCTGATCGGCAAGCAGATCTTGGAATTGCTGCAGGAATATCACAAAGATTATCAGGCAGAATAGGAGGAGCAGGTATGGTGAAGACAATCACGACTTTTTTGCTGGAAACTCCTGTCTTGATGATTTTCTTGTGTCTGTGTCTGGGATATCTTTTCGGTCAGGTGAAAATCAAGAGCTTCACCGTTGGTTCGACTGTCGGTGTACTGGTGATTGGGCTGCTTTTGGGGCAGCTGGGGACCATTAAGATCGACCCGATCATTAAGGATGTCTTTTTTGACTTGTTCATCTTTGCCATCGGTTATGAGGTGGGCCCGTCATTTGTCCGGAGTCTGAAAAGTAACGGAATCAAATTAGTGATCCAAAGCGTCTTTTTCGGCGGTGTGGCTTTGGTGGTTGCTATCGGGCTGTTCAAGATCTTCAAAGTCGGGCCGGGTGAAGCGGCGGGTATCACAGCCGGAGCTTTGACACAATCGGCGACGATCGGGACGGCAACTTCAGCGATTAACGGGCTGAATATTTCGGCGGCCGCAAAAGCTGCGTATACTTCGGAGGCAGCGATCGCTTATGCGCTGACCTATGTTTTCGGGACCGTCGGAGTTTTGATCTTTTTGAAAAATATCGCACCGGTGATCCTGCGGGTGGACTTAAAAGAAGAGACCAAGAAACTGACTGAGGCTTTGAACTTTACCGGCGGCAGTTCCCGTTCGGCTTTGACAGCCAAAGTCGGTCTGCGGGTCTTTGATATCGGTGAGGCTGCAGCGATCGAGGGCCACAGCGTCAAACAGTTGGAAAAACAATTCAATGGTGATTTCGTCATCGAGACCATCGTCCGCAATCAACAGACCTTTACCGCCACAGCCGATACGCTGTTGCAAGCCCATGATTATATCGTAGCAGTCGGAGATGTGGATGATTTTCTGGCATTTTTACAAAAAGATCCTACCGCTAAAGAGATTGTCGGCACACCCTATCGTCAAATTGACTTGAAGACCACGACAGTCATGCTGACACGGGTTTTCAGTCATCATGCGTTGACCACACTTTTGAAAAACGGGGTCTTAATCACGGAAGCGACTCGAAACGGAAATCCGGTCACTGATCTGACTACTTTACGGACGGGGGACCGCTTGACCCTCACCGGAACGGCACGGGCGATCCAAGCCAGTTTACCGGAGATGGGCTATGAAGTAGCAGACGGTCCGCAGACAGATATCAGTTACCTGTCTATCGGGATCGTTTTGGGGATTTTGCTGGGATCGATCGTGATCCATGCCGGCAGTATCCCTGTTACTCTGGGAACCGGGGGCGGCGCCTTGTTTGCCGGTCTGTTTTTAGGCTGGTATCAAGACCAGCATGCCGATCGTGGTCAGATTCCGCCGGCTACCCGATGGTTTTTGAAGAGTATCGGTTTGAATCTTTTTATCGCAGTGGTAGGCTTGCAGGCAGGTGCGCAGTTTTTGCCGGCATTGCAGAAAATGGGGGCGGTCGTTTTGCTGATCGGCGCGATTTTATCGATCCTGCCTCATCTGGTGACACTGTTGTTCGGTAAATACGTCCTGAAACTCAATCCCATCGATAATATCGGTTCCCTGACCGGTGCCGGCACCATTACTGCAGCTATGAATGCATTAAGTGAGGAAACCGGCAGCAGTATTTTCGGATTGAGCTATACACCGGCCTTTGCAGTGGGCAATATCCTGCTGACGGTTTTAGGACCTTTAGTCGTTGCCCTGATCCAATGAGGTCTGGTAGCTGAAGTCCGTAAAGCCGACGTTTTTGTAATTCTCCAGCCACAGCTGTTTAAAACAAGACAACCGCAACCCTCCGTTCTGGTGAATGGAGGGTTGCGGTTGTCTTAGAGTGGGTCTGAAAATATCATTGGCAGATTTTTTAAGATGCTTCAGCGCAATCCCAGTCATAAAAGGGCAGCATTCACGTCAGATAAGTTGCCCGTCACTTTTTGATCGCAGCAGGCCTTCCAAAAAAGAATTCGATCGGCGTTTCCAGACCTGTATCAGCCAAAGAGCAAAAAGGCAGCCGTCAGGATTCCGGAGGCTGGTGACGGAAATAAAAAAAGACCTACTGGCGGGGGACCAGTAGGCAGGAGTAAAAATGAAAAAGTGTTAGGGTTTGTCTTGGAATAAGACAGGTTGTTTGTTGGTACACTGATAATATACAATTTAAATGTGAATAAATTGTGAACAGTGTTTTGCATCCGGGTAAAGTTTCTGTTGCAAATTCTTTACGAAGCATGCCGGCCTTTTTTAAAGAAAAAATCTGTGCTTTTTTGATCAAAACTGCTGGCGAAAAAGTGAGGATTACGACTCCGAAAAAAATTTGGTTTGAAGCCGCGAAAATTTACCTTTCCTGCTTGCATTTTCAAAATCGGAGTGCTAACATAAGAAAGTACTTTTCTTACTGAATTGCACACGGGCTGTTAGCTCAGTTGGTAGAGCAGCTGACTCTTAATCAGCGGGTCGCGGGTTCGAGCCCCTCACAGCCCATTGGGTGCCAAACCCACGCCACCGGTAAACTCTTGGTCTCCTCGGAGATTTTGAAAAGAGTTTGCGCGGTGGTATTTTTTTGCACATTTTCGGCAGTTGGGAATCAACCAGCTGCCTTTTTAAACTGATTCGGCTAACGGTTCAAGAGACCGCTCAAATCAATTTGTATTGAAAAAATGAGCGAACTGCCGCTGCTGTTTTCAGATAAGGTGTATTCAAAAACGCCAGCAGCATGCGATTTGGGTCCCTTTCAACGCCAGCTCCGCCGCAAACGGACTGCCGCGCACATCAGATGGGCTGCCCATAACACCTTGATGCGGCAAGTACGCAAGCCTCTGAATCCCACCGAGTTTCCACACAGCTAAAGTTTTTGATCTTTCGCCGGCAAAAACCGGCTTTTTTTGTACCTTGTTTTGTGCTATAATTTATCTGGTTTTAAAAACTAGATGTAATGATCATCAGAATTCAGAAGGTGATACTGCGTGGAAAAAATGACTGCAAAACTGCAGGAGTGGGGGATCGAGATGGCCCAGAGCCGGTTGCCCCGCTGGTCTGAACTGCCGGATCTGGAATTGTATATGGACCAGGTAATCAATCTGGTGGATGTGTATTTGACACCCTTTATCAAACCGGAAAAACATAATCTGCTGACAAAATCCATGGTGAACAATTACGTGAAATTGGGAATGATCCCGGCTCCTAAAAAGAAACGCTACACCCGTACCCATGTGGCTTTTTTGATCGCTATCACCACCTTGAAACAGGTCCTCACTATCAATGAAATCAAGGAAGGCATCTTGTTTCAGGGAAAAGTCGACGGCATCCAGCAGGCATATGATCTTTTTTGTGAAGAAACAGAACAGGCAGTCGGCAGAATTGCTGCCTTGGCGCAGGGAAAGACCGTCGCAGAAACAGAAGGAGCGATTCCCGTACGGTATTTGGCTGTTCGATCGGCTACGATGTCCTTTGCCAATAAATTATTGGCGGAAAAAGCGATTCAATTGGAGATCGACTATCTGCAGGAAGCCTAACTTTTGAAGATAAGGAGCAAACTTCTATGAATAAAGAAAAAATCGCTGTGTTAGCAGATTCGGGCAGTGATGTACCGCAGGATTTTGCGGCTGCCCATCAAGTGTTCACCCTGCCTTTAAAGGTGATCTATCCGGAAGGGGAATATATCGATAAGTTGGAGATCACGACCGATGAGGTGATTGCTCGTATGCCCGGAGAGATCCCGTCCACCTCGTTGCCGGACGGACAAGCGATTCTGTCGATTTTTGACCGGATCAAAGCAGCCGGGTATGAAAAAGTCATCGCAGTTACCATCTCCAGCGGTCTTTCCGGAACCAATAATATGGTGCGGCTGATGGCCGACGAGTATCCGGCGTTGGATATTTTTGTGCTGGACACTAAAAATATCGGGATTGCCTCCGGTCTGCAGGCGATCCGGGCAGTCGAGCTCATCGAGTCCGGATTGCCTTTTACGGAGATCTGTGCAACTTTAGCCAAGGAAGTCCCGCAAAACAAGGTCTTTTTCAATGTTGCGACCCTGGAATATCTGCAAAAGGGCGGCCGTATCGGCATGGTGACTGCCATTTTGGGAACCGCTTTGAAATTGAACCCGATCATCTCGTGTAATGATGAAGGGGTCTACTATACGGTAGCCAAGGCACGAGGACGAGCCAAAAGTCTCGCCAAATCGCTGGAGCTGGTCAAGCAGTTTGCGGCAAGCCATAAAAAATACCGGCTGGCAGTGGCCCATGCCGGCGCAGAAAATGAAGCCCGGGAAATTGCCCGTCTGTTAAAAGAGATGCTGCCTAATGCCGTAGAAGAGGTGTTGTTTGGTGAGATTTCACCGGCTTTGGTTGTCCACACCGGTCCGCAGCTTCTCGGTGTCGGTGTGCAGGTGTTGGACTGATCACCAGACTGTGAGAGTTGATTTGGCAAGCGGTTCTGCCGCTCTTGCAGCCGCAATCCACAGGTGGGCGATGTGATGGGTTTAAACCATTTAACCGAATACCGAATTTTAAAATTAACGTGAAATGGCTCCCGACAGCAATCAGTAGTGATTGCTGTCGGGAGCCATTTTTTTGGTTTTCATTTTGCAGCTGTGCGAGGCTGTATTCAACGCCGGTCGAGGATTGGGCGGCCTTTGAAATAGCTGGCCGTCACAGGGATCTTGCGGGCGACAAATTCAGCTGTTGAAGCGGCAGCTGCCAACGTGAAGTTTGCCGGCATGCCGGGTTTGATCCATCCGGAGGGGTCGATCAGTTTTTGACCGGTCACCAGTTCGAGACTTTCGGTCAGTGCGTTTTGGGAGGTCTGGTCAAAGATCTCAGCGTAACGGTTCAATTTGTCCATGACATCGCCATTGCCAAAGGGTGACCAGCAGTCGTAGATATTGTCACAACCAATGAAGGTCTTGACTCCGGCTGCTTTCAACTCTGTCAAAGGCGGGATTACAAAATTCAAAGGGATACTGGAGATGATGGAAATGTCGTTGGCTGCAAGCCGCTCAAAAAGGGCCTGCCGTTCTTCTTTGGCAAGATCTCTCAATCCGTAAGCATGGCTGATCGTGACCTGCCCCTGCCAGTTTGTTTCCTCGGTCAATGACAATAATTTCTCAAAGAAAGCACGGGCATTGTCTCCCCGCTCGTGCAAATGAAAATCGATCGGAGCGGCAAACTGAGTGGCTAAATCAAAAGTTTGGGATAAGGATTTTTCCAGATCCTTGTCCAAGGAAATCGGATCGACGCCGCCGACTAGTGAAGCCCCGTTTTGCAGAGCCCGCTTCATTTCCTGATAGGCATTGGAGCGCAGCAGACCATGCTGCGGAAAAGCCACCAGCTCATAATCGAAGGTCTCCTGATAGCGGCTGAGGACCTCTTGGGCGGATTCTAAATAACGCTGCCCGACAGTCGGATGGATATCGATGTGGGAACGAAAGTGGGTGACACCGTGGGAAAGCTCCAGCTGGATTAGATTTTCCATGCGCTGTGAGAACGAAACCGGTGCCTGTTCCAAGTAGGCAAATTCATCCGTGAAACGGTCCACCAGTGTTTCAGCCGGCCGAATAGGAGACCAGGGGATCCCTAATTTGCTTTTATCAAAGTGGACATGCATTTCTCTCAGTTGGGGCAAAAGCAGTAAATCGTGCCCATCAATCACCTGTACGTTTTCCGGAACCGGCAATGCATTGTCAGTGACAGCGGTTATGCTGCCATCTTCAAAAGTGATGGCGACCTCTCGGACAGCTGTTTTGTAGTTGAAACCTCCTGCGTAAAGATAACCGGTTTCAATTCGCAGATTTTTGATTACTGTTTTCATAGTGACCTCCGTTGGTTTTTATAGTCCAAAGCATTTTCAGCCATAGGGTACTCCATAGCTGTCATAAAAGCTATTTTTTATCATCGGGATCAGGATTTGTCTGAAAACGCCAGTGGCAGCTATTTTAGTCTTTTCACCATAAGCTGTTCGTAACTCCGCAGCTTTGCACCACATAAGCTGAGCTTTACTCCTTGTTTTCGGACACGGCCTAAAAAAGGAGGCTGCGGCTGTTGTTTTGCCGCCGAAACGAAAAATCAAAAAATGCCGGTATTTTAAATTTTCGTTGCGACAGATCAGCGGTTTTGGAGCTTTTAATGAAAACCTTGTGAAAATAAGGTATAATAACAAGGACGAACCAGGGACGGTGGATTTGGCGACAGCAGCCGAGGGTAACGTTTACCGATGCAATGCGGCAGACGAATCAAAAAGCTGCTGCTGCTTTTTACCTTTCGCCGGCAGACCGGCTATGATCTGCCGGCGCTCGGCATGATCCGCTGCTCCCTGACAGAACAGTAGAAGAGGTGTTTTTTTTGAAAAAAATTCTAGTAGTCGATGACGAAAAACCGATCTCTGATATCGTAAAATTCAACCTGACCAAAGAAGGCTATGAAGTCTATACCGCTTATGACGGGGAAGAAGCGTTGGAGAAGGTCAAAGAAGTGGAACCGGATCTGATCTTGCTGGATCTGATGCTGCCGAAGATTGACGGGTTGGAAGTAGCCCGGGAAGTCCGCAAAAATTACGACATGCCGATCATTATGGTGACTGCCAAAGATTCCGAAATCGATAAGGTTTTGGGCTTGGAATTGGGGGCAGACGACTATGTCACCAAACCGTTTTCCAATCGGGAACTGGTGGCCCGTGTCAAGGCCAATCTCCGTCGCGGTTCTCAGGCTGCCAAAGAAGCGGAAGAACCGGCGACCACCGATCTGGCTATCGGCGATTTGACTATTTTGCCGGATGCCTACATGGTGACTAAAAACGGTACTGCTATCGAGCTGACCCACCGGGAGTTCGAGCTGCTGCATTATCTGGCCAAGCACCTGGGGCAGGTCATGACTCGTGAGCATTTGCTGCAAACCGTGTGGGGCTACGATTATTTCGGAGATGTACGGACAGTAGATGTCACCGTTCGCCGCCTGCGGGAAAAAATCGAAGACAATCCCAGCCACCCCAACTACCTGGTAACTCGCCGCGGGGTCGGTTATTACCTGCGCAACCCGGAACAGGAGTAAACTCTCAATGAAAAAGAAAGTTCGCTTTTTTCAATCGGTGAACTTTAAAATCGCCCTGGCATTTATCTTGATCCTGTTGATTTCGATCGAGATTATCGGGGCGTATTTTATTCGCGGATTGGAACGCAATACTATCAAGACCTTCACGGACAATATGAAAGATCAGGCTTCCCGGGTAGCACCGGAATTTGCCAACGACATCACCCATAAAAACGGTGAGGATGCCACCGGTGATGAGTTGTCCAATATCCAGCTGCGGTTGGAAAACAGTGTTTCCTCCGACGTACTGGAGATGCGGGTGGTGGATGCCAGTGGGATCGTTTTGGGAGCGACACCTTTGACGGACAAGTCTCTTATCGGCAAGAAAAACGATTACCGGGATATCAATGATCTGGCTTTTGTTGCCAAGACGGCCTACGATGAAACCACCAATAAACGGGTTTACATCGTGGTGCAGCCCATCCAGTCGGCCACCGGAGATACTGTCATCGGGGCGCTGTTCATGAAAAGCGACATCGAAGACCGCTATGAAGAAATCCACGAGACCGCATTGATCTTCGTCTTTGCTTCTTTGATCGCAGCGGGGATCTCGATTGTCGTCGCGGTACTGGTTTCTCGTTCCATCACACAACCGATCGTGGAAATGCGGGAGCAGGCGTTGCGGATCGCTCGCGGCGATTACAGTCGACGGGTGACGGTTTACGGTGGCGACGAATTGGGTCAGCTGGCTGAAACTTTTAATCAGCTGGGAGATCGGATCGCCGAGACACAAGATGCGATGGAATCTGAGCGTAATCGGCTGGACAGTGTCTTGTCTCATATGACAGACGGGGTGATTGCCACCGATCGTCGCGGCAAGGTGATTACTATCAATGAGATGGCGCTAACCTTGTTGAATGTCAAACGGGAGGAAGTTATCGGCGAATCGATCTTGGAACTTTTGGCGATTGATGAAGATTATACCTTGCGCAAATTGTTGGAAAATCCTGATGAGATGCTGATTGAGCGGGACAATCCCTATCGCGGGCATGTGATCTTGCGGACCGATTTTTCCATGATTCGCCGGGAATCCGGCTTTATCTCCGGCTTGGTAGCGGTGATGCATGATGTTACCGAACAGGAGAAAACCGAGCAGGAGCGGCGGGATTTCGTATCCAATGTGTCCCACGAACTGCGGACCCCTCTTACCAGTATGCGCAGCTATATCGAAGCACTGAGTGAAGGAGCCTGGAAAGATGAAGAGATTGCACCGAACTTTTTAAAGGTGACCTTGGATGAGACTGATCGGATGATCCGGATGATCAACGATCTGTTGGATCTTTCCCGCATGGACAGCGGCAAATCAGTGATGCAGCTGGAGTATGTCAACTTTAACGAGCTGGTGAACTTTGTTTTGGATCGTTTTGATATGATCGTAGAAAATCAGGATGCCGGTAAAAAATACCGAATTCGTCGTGATTTCACCAAGCGGGATTTGTGGGCCGAAGTGGATACCGATAAGATTATCCAAGTGGTCGACAATATCATGAACAATGCCATCAAGTACTCCCCGGACGGAGGCACGATCACCGTCCGGCTTTCAGAGACCCACAACAATATCGTCTTGAGCATCACCGATCAAGGTCTGGGAATTCCCAAAAAGGATTTGGGACGGGTTTTTGACCGCTTCTATCGAGTGGATAAGGCCCGAGCCCGCAAACAGGGGGGGACCGGACTGGGGCTGGCCATCTCCAAGGAGGTCATCAAAGCTCATGGCGGCAATATCTGGGTGGAAAGTCAGGAAGGCCGTGGCTCGACATTTTATATCACGCTGCCTTACGAACCTTATGAGGAGGATTGGTGGGAATGAAATTATCCGAAAAAATCATTCGTTACGGCTTGATCGCATTGATTGCTATGAGCCTGTACCTTTCCTACAAGATCTGGCTGAGCCCTAATGCCCGGACTTATTTGGGGGATGATCAAAGCACGGTTGTCGCCAGCACTGCCAATCTGCGCAAAGCCGATGAAGTTTTTTTGCCTACACGGTTAGTCTGGGTAAAAAATCCTGAAGACATCAAGATGCTGTCTTCAGAAAATGCCATCAGCAAAATTCATGAGCTGGTAGTCAAGGGACGTTATGGCGCGGTCAGCGGGACCACTTATGACGATGACCAGGCTTTTTTGGAAGCGGCGGATATCCGTCACGGAATCGAGATGAGTTATTTCGGCTCCTTCCAGCTTTACGAATACGTGAAAATGTTTAATCTGAAAATCGATACTGATGAAGTTGCAGACGGCAAAGAGATCTTTTTTACCAAGGTTCAGTGGGATTTTGACAACAGTCGAATCCGGTTTATCAATACCCGAAGACACCAGATCTATGAGGCAGCGATGACTATGGAATTGGATCCCGTGGAGCAAAAACTGCGGCAGCTGGACGAACCCTGGATGGCGATGACGCCCACCAATCGCTTGTCCAGCCTGCAATAC
This sequence comes from Enterococcaceae bacterium OF42-14pH9A, assembly GCA_027692465.1. Lineage (GTDB taxonomy): Bacteria > Bacillota > Bacilli > Lactobacillales > Enterococcaceae > Enterococcus_C. The sequence continues at coordinate 1,670,418 of JAQEYU010000001.1, forward strand.
AATACCAGTGAGAAAGTCGAGCTGAAACTTTACAGTTATATTGCCTCGACCCAGACCTACACTGTCTTTAGAAATGCTTTTTTCCAAGATCCGGAAAATGTGAAGAGCAGTGAGGAAAGCCGAGATATCGTCTTGTACGGCGGATCAGAGACGATGCATGTCCAGGAAAATCAGCAGATCGTTGATTTTCAGGGACAATTGGAGACGACTGCCGACGCAGAAGCGGATATCTACGACCGCAGTTATCACTACATCAGCCGTCTGGGCACCGGGATCGGCTACCTGCGCTTTTTTGATCGCAGCAAAGAAGGGATCACCTACCGTACCTTTATCGAAGGGTTTCCGGTCTTTGGGGATGCTTACCAGGGGGAAGTCACTTTCGATATTCGCGATACCGGCGTCGGGACCCCGCAAATCGATATCCGCAGCAGCCTGAATACCATCCAGATTCCGATCCCGTCAGAGGAGACGGTAACCTTGGATTCCAGCGGTGCGGTGATCCGGGAATTGACGGAAAAAGGTGCCCAGGCGGATCTTTGGCAGTCGATGGTCATCGGTTACCAACGTCAGGATGTCAAAAATGCAGACGGGATCGTTGACATGGTGCCTACTTGGTACATCAAGTATGATGACAGCTGGTATTCGTATCAACAGCTTTTGGAACGTCTGGCACAAAAGGAGGGAGCCTGATTGGATTTTAAACGAATCGAGTGGATCTTCTTTCTGGCCTTTCTGGGCGTGAATATTTTCCTGCTGAGCATTTATCGTTCCGCAAAAACGGAAGAAAACAACGTCGCGGCTTCCAATCAGAAGATTGCGATCGAGCAGCGATTGAGAGCAGATGATATCAAGTACGAAAACGAACTCTCCACCAAAAAAGCGGAAGGCTATTATCTCAGCGGCGAGCCTACCGATATGCAGCAGGCAGTCCGGGAATACCGGGATCAGCTCGAAGACAGCACGGCTTTTCGCCTGGGAGTCAAGATCGAAAGCAACCAGCTGACCCGCAATGTTTCCGATGGGTTCAATATTACCGATGACGGCAAGACTGCTGAGACATTGGCTAAATTTTTGGATCAGCAAGGTGAGTTCCTGTTCGGCAGCGAGTACCAATATCTGCCGCAGCTCTCCTTTCAAGACAAGGAATACCCGGAGATTATCGCCGCTCAAAGCTATGAAGGAATCCCCTTCAACGATGACTCCAGCCGCTTGGATATCACCTTGGAAAACACCGACAATCTCTTGAAGATCACCCGCTATACGCAAACCCATATCGGGAACATTGAAAAGCTGCGGGACAAGGTAAATCTGTATACAGAACGGGATGCGATCGATACCCTGTATGTCAACAACCGGATTCCACCGAAGTCCACTATCGCTTGGCGGCAGCTGGTCTATACCTTGAGCCTGCAGTTTCGCGGAACCAATGTCTATATCCCTGCATGGTTTATCGCCGTTGACACCGGCAGCAGCCTGCAAGTGGAAAAAGTCAACGCAATCACCAACCGGGTCTTCACCAACAATCCCGTTCAAAAGGTGGAAAAAAACTGACGATGGCCTTATAATGGAAAACGATCTGCAGGCAGCAGGCAAAAGCGTCGAAATGTGTCTTTTTGCTGCGGAGGCCTGCTACCAAAAATCCAGCCGGTAAACGAAGTGCAGGCAGCAGCTGGATGCAGTTAAAAGAAGGGAAGTTTCAACTCATGACCACCACAACGGCGACGGCAACAATGAATATTTCGATCTTAGCCAGCGGCAGTTCGGGAAATTCCCTCTACATCGAAAGTGAAAAAAAGAAGATTCTGGTGGATGCCGGTCTTTCCGGTAAAAAAATAACCTCGCTCTTGGCAGAAGTCGGTCGTAAACCGGAAGATCTCGATGCGATCCTAGTGACCCACGAGCATCGGGACCATATCCACGGCGTCGGCGTCATGGCCCGCAAGTATAAACTGGATGTCTATGCTAATGAGAAGACCTGGGAAGCGATGGATCCATTGATCGGCAATGTCCCGCTGGAGCAAAAGCAGATCTTTGAGATGGGCAAAGTCTTGACGATGGGGGATCTGGATATCGAAAGTTTCGGTGTTTCCCACGATGCGGCGGCTCCGCAGTTTTACAGCTTTCATAAAAATGGTAAAAAATTCGTGATGCTGACGGATACCGGGTATTGTTCCGATCACATCCGTGGAGTGATTCGGGGTGCCGATGCCTATCTGATGGAATCCAACCATGATTTGGAGATGCTGCGGATGGGGCCGTATCCTTGGAGTTTGAAACAGCGTATCCTGGGGGACCGGGGACACTTGTCAAATGAAGACGGCGCTCTGGTAATCACCGATATTATCGGTGACAATACCAAACGAATCTACCTGGGCCATCTGAGTAAAGAAAACAACTTGAAAGAGCTGGCTCACATGACTATGGAAGGTACGCTGAGAGAACATGATCTGGGTGTCGGCGTGGATTTTGATATCTTTGATACCGATCCGGATCGAGCCTGCGAAATGTTCAGTCTTTAAGGGATGGTCGGAATATACGGTGGTCTGTTTGTGTAAATATCTGTCGGAACCAGAGTGTAACGGATTGCTCAGGTAGTGTTTTATTTGGACAGTTTTCAAAGTAAGCGGTCAAGTGCCGAAAAGTTCCAGAAGACGCTCCGACCTGAACCCCGACAGACAGCTGCAGCCGAAGCCAGCGAGCAATGCCACTTGAACTGTCGACCATTAGAAGAAGATCTTTTTGGAAGTACTGCTTCCAAAGAGGTCTTTTTTTGCGTCGGCAAAACTTTGTGGCGGATGACAGGTGCGATTTCAAACGGATTGAGGGCAGGAAAACATCGATATTCTCAATGCCGGACAATCAAAATCCGGCTCAAAACAAACCCTGGCAGTGACACGGGAGCAACAATTGAATAATAACGCTTTCATTTTTCTTGTTGACCCCGCCGGAAAACACGACTATACTGAGACTGAAAAAAAGTTAGATAAACAAAAAAATAGTTAGGATGTTGGCGGTGGAATTACAGGATGCAACGGCGGTGATTTTATGCGGGGGCAAGAGCAGTCGGATGGGCTTCAACAAGGCACTGCTGCAGATCAACGATCGTTATGTGGTGGCTGAAAGAGGCCGGCAACTGCAGCAGATTTTTCCCGCAGTTGTCTTGATGACCGATCGGCGAGAGCACTTTTTCGAAAAACCAGCTTTTACCGAGCTGACGATCTGGGAGGACAGCTATCCCGAGTGCGGTCCTTTGGGGGGGATTGCATCAGCTTTGGAAAAAGTTGCGACTCCTTATGTCTTCGTGACAGCCTGCGATATGCCGGGACTGTCTGTTGCGGCAATCAGCAGATTGGCACAGGCTGCCCAAAAGCCGCAGGTCCTGCTTTACCGCAGTGAGGACCATTTGGAGACGTTGTTCGGCTTTTATCACCGCTCCTGTCTGCCGCTCTTCAAAAGGCAGCTGCAGCAGGGCAACCGGCAGATTCGACAACAGTTTTCTCAGCTGCAGGTGACAACAGTTGCTACGACGGCGCAGTTATTTACCAATGTCAATACACCGGATGAACTCATCTATTGGAAGAAAACGGAGGGAATGCTATGAACAGTTATACCACCAGAGAAGCCATCGATATTTTGATCGCCAAAGCCAAAGGGAAAACGAAACTGCCGCTGCCTCAGCTTCTTTTGTTGGGAATCAATGCCGGCGGATTGATCGCTTTCGGCTATTTGGCCTTTTTGCGGGTCAGCGGTGCGGTTCCTAAAGAATGGGGCAGTGTGGCGACTTTTTTGGGAGCCTGTGTGTTTCCCATCGGACTGATTGCATTATCGTTTTTGGGCGGGGAGCTGCTCACCGGCAATATGATGGTCATGACGATGGCGCTGTTGGATAAACAGATTCGCTTGCGGGAACTTGCGAAAAACTGGCTGCTGGTATTTTTGACCAATGTTGTCGGCGGAACGCTGGTGGCCTTTTTCTTCGGACATTTTGTCGGCTTGAGTGAAGGCGGCTTTCTCGCTAAGACCGGTGCAGTAGCTGCTGCCAAGCTGGCAGACGGGCCGCTGATGATGGTGGTCTCCGGGATCGGCTGCAATATTTTTGTCTGTATGGCAGTCTTTATGGCTACCGTCAGTAAGGATTATCTAGGCAAGATGTTCAGTCTCTGGTTTCCGGTAATGATCTTTGTCGTCTGCGGTTTTCAGCATGTGGTGGCCAATGCCTTTATCCTGCCGGCCTACTTTTTTGCCGGCGGTCCAATCACGATTGCACAGATTATCGAGAATTTGATTTTCGTAGGCCTGGGTAATGCAGTGGGCGGCGCTTTGTTCGTGGCGTTTCCACTGATCCTGTTGAATCCGCGGGCCAAGGAGGCAGAACATGAAAGCAGAGCCTGAAGTCCAATTGCCGAATCTGATCCAGATCGGTTCGACCGGACGCAACAGCGGCAAGACTACCTTGGCGTTGAGCTTGATCCGGCAGTTGCAGCAGGAGCGGCCGGTCTACAGTCTCAAGATTATTACCATCAGCGGGCAGCAAAAAGGCCACTGTCAGCGAGGCGGTGCCGGTTGCGGAATCTGCACGGCATTTACCGGCGGATACGAGCTGTCAGAAGAAGTTTCGGCAGTCGGCAACAAAGATACCTGCCGCATGCTGGCAGCCGGCAGCACCAAGACCTTCTTGTTAAAAGCGCTGACGGAAAATCTGGCAGAAGGCTTCGCGGCAGCTTATCGGCAGGTACCGCCGGGGGCCTGGCTGATCTGCGAGTCCAATTCGCTGCGACACTTTGTCCGACCTCGGCTGTTTATCATGATGGACAATCAAAAAAAAGCCAAACCCAGTGCAGCAGCAGTACTGTCTAAAGCCGATCTGCGGATCCGGCGGGCAGAAGATTTCGACTGCCGACAGCTGCTGCAATGGGATGTCTGAAATTATTTGGAGGAAAAAATGACAAATCTAACATTGGATCAACAATTGGACATCATCGAAAAATACGACGCCAATCCCGAGCAGATCCTGAATATTCTGGTAGATCTGCAGTTTGCCTCGGCAGCCGGCTATCTGGATGACGGGACCATCAAGCTGGTGGCGGACTGCCTGCATCTCACCCAAACCCGGGTTTTTGAGATTGTCAGCTTTTATTCAATCTTAAAAGACCGTCCGCAAGCCAAATATGTGATCAAAGTCTGCAACAGCAGTCCTTGTCGTTTTTCCCATGGGCCGCTGGTTTTTGCGGAGTTGGAAAAGCAGCTGGGGGTCAAAGAATACCAGACGACAGCGGACGGCCTGTTTATGTACCATGGGATTCCCTGCTTCGGAGCTTGTGATCGCGATCCGGTGATAAAGATCAAGGATACCGTTTTTGATCAGCTGACCGCTGAAACGATTGGGGAACTGTTGACGGCGCTGCGAAACGGAGACTACCCGGAACTTTAGGAGGTTCGAAAATGAAAGAAGAAAAAGTGCTGACGGCCCGCTTCGGTCGTTTGAAGGACCCGGCGGCTGTGGCCGAATATCGCCAGCTGGCCGGCTATGAGGGCTTGGAAAAGACGCTCCGATTGTCGGGGGAGGAAATCTTGGACGAACTGGATGAGGCCCTGCTTTTGGGGCGCGGAGGTGCTTCTTATCCACTGGGGAAAAAATGGCGGCACCTGTATCAGGCGGCCGGACCGGACAAATATATCGTCTGCAATGCCGATGAAGGGGAACCTGGTACCTATAAGGACAAGGCGTTGCTGGAACAAGATCCTTTGGCTGTCATTGAAGGGATGACCATTGCCGGGCGCCTGTTCGCTGCTCGTCAAGGATATATCTATATCCGGGGAGAATATCGGCAGGTCCATCAGATTTTCACGCGTGCGTTGGAAAATGCCCGAAAGGCCCATCTGCTGGGAAAAAACATCCTGGGGATCCCGGGGTTTGATTATGATATTCGGATCATTTCCGGTGCGGGGGCTTATGTGTGCGGGGAAAATTCAGCACTTTTGAATTCTATCGAAGGCAAGACCGGGCGTCCGCGGGTCAAACCGCCCCATTTGGCAGATGTCGGTCTTTACGGCAAGCCGACACTGGTGAATAACGTGGAATCCTTCGCCGGAATCCCGGTGATTTTGCGGGAAGGGGGCCGTTTTTATCGTCAATTGGGAACCGACGGCGGAGGCGGGACCAAGCTGGTCTGTCTGACCGGCCATCTCAAACACCGGGGCCTGTATGAAGTCAAATTGGGAACGCCGCTTGAAGAGCTGATCTATGGTGAAACTTTTGGCGGCGGCAGCAGTACCGGCCGGCCGTTGAAATTTGCTCATTTTGGCGGACAATCGGGAATGATCGGGGATCTGCAGCAGTTGACGGATTGCCGGTATTCTTACGAGGACCTGTGGGAGCATGGCGTTTCTGTGGGTTGCGGGGCCGTGGTGGTCTTGGATGACAGTGTCAATCTGGTAGATTATCTGACCAGTGTCGCCGCCTTTTTTGCCCATGAATCATGCGGCAAGTGTACGCCTTGTCGAATCGGAACGTTGCGACAGTTGGAGCTGATGGAAAAAATTCGTGACGGACAAGCCGAAGAGGCGGATCTTGAGGTGCTGACTGCAATGATTGGTCACATCACCACGTTGTCTGCCTGTGGGTTGGGGCAGTCGGCGGGCAATGCCATCCGCAGCGGGCTGGCCTGTTTCCCGCAAGATTTTCAAGAAAAATTGGCGATCACAACGAATCGTCGGAAAGTCGAGGTAGCCTGGTTATGATCGAAACAAAAGAAAAACCGTTGACTGTTACGCTGTGCATCGACGATCAGGAAGTGACCGTTGCCAAAGGACAGACGATTCTGGAGGCGGCGCAGCAAGCCGGGATCACGATCCCGACACTGTGTCATTTGAAGGAACTGTCACCGGACGGCTCCTGCCGCATGTGTACCGTCGAAGTTGAAGGCGGCCGCAAAGGCGGGTTGGTGACCGCTTGTACCGCTCATGCTCAGGATCAGATGGTGATCCATACCCAAAGCGAGAAAGTCCGCAGTGCCCGCCGCTTTATCCTGGACCTGCTTCTCAGCAATCACAAGCTGGACTGCTTTGCCTGCAGCGCAAACGGCGATTGCCGCCTTCAGGAATATTGTATCGAATACGGCCTGGAAGCGACCAGTTTTACCGGCCGCCGGCAACTGCCGGATCAGCAGGATACAAGCAATCCGTTCTTTGACTATGACCCGGAAAAATGTATCATGTGCCGCCGCTGTGCCCGCGTCTGTCAAATGCGTCAGGGGCGTGATGTCATCAGCACGGCGAATCGCGGGTTCGATACCAAAATGCTGCCTTGCGGAGGAGAAGACTGGAGTGAATCCATGTGCGAATCCTGTGGCAATTGCGTGTCTGTCTGTCCTACCGGGGCATTGAGTACAAAAGCCCATAAAACATACCGCAAATGGCAGACAGAAAAAGTATTGACGACCTGCCCTCATTGCGGAACCGGCTGTCAATTTTACTTTGTGGTCAAAGATGGAAAAATCGTCGACGTCGAGCCGGCAGACGGACCGGCAAATGAGAACCTGCTATGTGTCAAAGGAAAATTTGCTTCTTATAAATTTGTGACTGCAGGCGATCGGTTGCAGACGCCGCTGATCAAACGAAACGGCCGCTTTGAGGAAGCAAGTTGGGATGAAGCATTAGAGGCGGTTGCCAACGGTTTCAGCCGCCTGAAGGAACAATACGGCGGCGACAGTCTGGCGGGCTTTTCCTGCTCCCGTTCCACCAACGAAGACAACTATGTTTTCCAAAAAATGGTCCGCACCGTTTTTCAAACCAACAACGTGGACAATTGTGCTCGAGTTTGTCATTCGGCATCCGTGCACGGTCTGGCGCTGACTCTGGGCAGTGGCGCCATGACCAATCCAATCGCCGATATCACTGATGATGTCGATGTGATCTTATTGGTAGGCTCCAATCCGACTGAGGCCCATCCGGTGATCGGTGCGCGAATCCGTCAGGCCGTTCAAAAAGGCACCAAGCTGATCGTCGTGGATCCCCGCAAGATCGACCTGGCACGGCAGGCAACACTGCATCTGCAGGTCAAAGCCGGTACCAACGTGGCCTTTGCTAATGGACTGATGCATGTCATCATAGCAGAAGGATTGGCAGATATGGACTTCATCACCCGCCGTACGGAAGGCTTCGAAGCGTTGCGGGATCTGGTAGCCGACTATACCCCTGCTCGTGTTGCAGCCATTTGTGAGATCGACGAGGCCGATCTGATCGCCGCCGCCCGGCTCTATGCCAAAGCCGATAAAGCGCCGATCATTTACTGCCTGGGTGTAACAGAACACTCCAGCGGGACTGAAGGCGTGATGAGTATGTCCAACATTGCGATGCTGGTGGGCAAATTAGGCCGCTCCGGCTGCGGTGTCAATCCGTTGCGGGGGCAGAACAATGTCCAAGGCGCTTGCGATATGGGCTGTTCACCATTTGACTTCCCGGGCTATCAAAAAGTTGCGGATCCGGCGACAATCGAAAAATTCAGCCGTGCCTGGCAGACTCGGCTCAATCCGCAGATTGGCTTGACTTCAACGCAGGTACTGCCGGCTGCCAGTCGCGGAGAGATCAAAGGTCTGTATATTTTCGGTGAGGATCCGGCTGTGACAGATCCGGACCTGTCTCATGTCCGCCATGCCTTGGAAAGTCTGGAATTTCTGGTGGTTCAGGATCTGTTCATGACCGAGACCGCCAAATATGCCGACGTGGTCCTACCGGGGATCAGTTTTGCGGAAAAAGACGGGACCTTCACCAATACGGAACGCCGCATCCAGCGGATCCGTCAAGCTGTCGCACCGGTAGGGGAAGGTCGGGAGGATTTCCGCGTTTTCTGCCAGGTCGCAACGAAAATGGGTTATCCGCTGAATTACGCAGGACCAAAGGAAATCATGGATGAGATCGCCGCAGTTGTGCCGACATTTGCCGGTGTCAATTATGGTCGTTTGGAAGACATCAACGGTCTGCAGTGGCCCTGCCGCAGTCTGACCGATCCGGGAACTGCCATCATGCATGTCGGGGAGTTTTCCCGCGGCAAAGGGCTGTTCAAGGCATTGGCGTACAAACCAGCCAAAGAACTGCCGGATGAAGATTATCCGTATCTGATGTCTACCGGACGGATGCTTTATCAATACAATACCGGAGCCATGACCAAACGAACAGAAGGCATCAACGAATTGGCCGGCAGCTCCTATATCGAGCTCAATCAAGAGGATGCCCGTCGTCTGGGGATCGCTGACGGTAGTCGAGTCCGGGTTTCTTCTCGTCGGGGTATGATTGAGACGCGTGCAATCGTCGGGGACAAGGTTCTTCCGGGAGCTTCATTTATGACGTTTCACTTTGAAGACGGCAATGTCAACGAACTGACCAATGCAGTCTTTGATGACATTGCCATCATTCCGGAATATAAAGTGTGTGCCGTGGCCATCGAAGCACTGCACTGAGGAAACAGGGGGAGCAAGATGATCGAATTGGAAGCAGCCGTCTCAAAACTGAAGGAACGTCTTCGCCCTCAAACGCAAGTCGAGAATATCCCATTAGCTGATTGTGTCGGAAGGATTACCGGGGCAGCTGTCACTGCTGCGGCGCCGGTTCCGGCTTTTCCCCGCGCCGCCATGGACGGTTATGCCGTGGCTGCTGAAAGTACCGTTGGCGCAACCGAGATGCAGCCGGCCGTTTTGAAGGTGATCGGAACCTTGTATGCCGGTGACGATCCGGAGGGGCTTTGCCCGCTGACCGGAGAAGCCGTCCGAGTAATGACCGGCGCTGCTCTGCCGCCGGGTACCGACAGTGTTGTTCCTCAGGAGTGGACGGATTACGGCAGCGCTCGTGTTCAGATCACCCGGGAGATTACCCGGGGAAAACACTACGTTGCTGTCGGTGAAGACCTCAAAGCCTGTGAGACAATCATTGAAGCCGCCAGTTATCTGAGCAGTGAAAGTTTGGGGGTTCTGGCCAGTATCGGTTGTGCCGAGATTTCTGTCAAAAAGAAACTGCGAGTGGGAATCATTGCTACCGGCAGCGAATTGGCAGAAGTCGGTACACCTCTAAAAACAGCGCAGGTCTACAACAGCACGGCCTACGTTTTGGCTTCGTATATCCAACGTTCCGGTGGGGAGGTCGTTTTCCAGACGATCTGCGAAGATGATCCCCGGCAATTTGCCAAGCTGCTGCAGACCGTAGGAAAAACAGCAGATCTGATCATTACTACCGGCGGTGTTTCTGTTGGACAAAAAGACTTTCTGCCGACAGCAATCACTGAAAACAAAGGGGAGATTCTGTTTCATTTCGTCGCCTTCAAACCCGGCACCCCGGTGATGGGAGCTGTTTGGGAAGGAATTCCGTTGCTGTGCTTGTCCGGCAATCCTTTTGCTGCTTTGGTAGATTTCCACTTGTTCTATTGGCCGCTGGCAGCACATTTTTATCGGGCACCGATCTTTGAACTAAAAAAAGAACAGCAGCTGCTGCGCTCAGAAGACTTGAAAAGCGGCAGCCTGAGGCGTTTTATCAGCGGTTATTGTGAAAATGGTCAGGTCACAATCGACAAAAAGCCGCACCGGGTTTCCCGTTTTCAGCAGATCCTTCACAGCAATTGCCTGGTGGAACAACCGCCACAGCAGTCTTTGCAGGCAGGCCAACAAGTCACAGTCTATCGTTGGTTTCAGGGTGGGTAGTGAGTGATGTAGGTAAAAACCTCTCTCCAAGATGAATTTTCGTCTTGGAGAGAGGTTTTTCAATGGCTTTAAGCAATCAGTTTGGCAGGAGTCCTCAGATTCCCACCACACCTGTATGTTGTTTTTCGTAGAGATCTTTTTGAGCGATATCCAGCATGGCAATCGCAAAATCAGCCATGCTGATCTCGCTTTGTCCGGCGGCGTTGAAGCCCAGTTGTTCACCGGTGAAACGGTACTCGCCGGTGCGGGGGCCGTTTGGATTGAAGTAGGCTGCCGGAGAAAGGTAAGTCCAGCGCAGGACGCTGCTGTTCTTGAGTTCTTCAAAGGCTTTGTACATATGATACGCAGTCGGATAATAAGGGGCATCAGCCGGAGCCTGATCAATCATGCGGGTGCCTTTGTCATCGATAAACAAAGAGCTGGAGCCGCCGACGACCAACAGGCGGGTAGCGGTATTTTGCAGTAAGGTGATCAGATGAGCCAAGCTGGTTTCGTGCATGTCTTCTTTTCCTGTCGGCGCCCGAAAGGCATCGATGACCACGTCAAAACCCGCCAGATCAGCGGCGGTCAAATCGTATAAGTCTTTTTCGATAAAAGGCACGTCGAAGGTCAGCTTGGCGGCATTGCGCATGACAGCTGTGACTGACAGCCCCCGATCCAATGCTTCTTTTGTCAATAATGTACCGGCGTGACCGGTAGCGCCGATGATGGCGATTTTCATAATGATCCCTCCAGATTTGTCAGGCTGGCTGCAGCGCGCCCGCTTTTGCCGACGGGTTTCACCGGGACAAAAAAGCGGTCAGGCAAAAAGCAGCTGCCTGGTTTCCTTCATTCTATGGTGGAAAGTTGATTGGGGTCAATGAATACGTCTTGTCACAGGGGAATTCATGGATCCTTCACAATTTTTTCGCTGTTTTTTGAAGTAAAAAAACTTGCCAATGACCGGCAAAATGAGTATCATAAGTTTTGTAGGTTAGCACTCGTGATAAGAGAGTGCTAATTCCCAAAAACACAAAATCGTAACAACATGTTGGGGCTGTCTTTTTGATTAAGCGGCTGCAGCAAACAAAAATTGGAGGGATTTATCGTGTTAAAACCATTAGGTGATCGCGTCATCATCAAAGTCGCGAAGGAAGAAGAAAAAACAATCGGCGGCATCGTATTGGCCTCTTCGGCTCAAGAAAAACCGCAAACCGGTGAAGTCGTAGCTGTCGGCGAAGGTCGGACGTTGGATAATGGTGAAAAAGCACCGTTGGAAGTCAAAGTCGGCGACCAGGTCATGTTTGAAAAATATGCCGGCTCCGAAGTGAAATTCGATGGCCAGGAATACTTGATCGTTAATGGCAAAGATATCATGGCGATCGTTGAATAATCAGCAATCCTGCTCTCTTCCCCAAATGCTCCCACTAATCGTAAACAATAAACTTATGAGGTGAAAATCAATCATGGCAAAAGAAATTAAATTTGCAGAAGATGCACGTGCCGCAATGCTGCGAGGCGTTGACAAATTGGCAGATACAGTCAAAGTTACCTTAGGACCAAAAGGGCGCAATGTCGTTTTAGAAAAATCATACGGTTCACCACTGATCACAAATGACGGTGTGACCATCGCAAAAGAAATCGAATTGGAAGATCATTTCGAAAACATGGGCGCTAAGCTGGTTTCGGAAGTCGCTTCCAAAACCAACGATATCGCCGGTGACGGTACAACTACCGCTACTTTGCTGACACAAGCAATCGTACGGGAAGGCTTGAAAAACGTGACTGCCGGTGCCAACCCGATCGGCATTCGTCGCGGAATTGAATTGGCTACTAAAGCTGCCGTTGAAGAATTGCACAAAATCTCAACTGTCGTAGATTCTAAAGAAGCAATCGCCCAAGTCGGTGCCGTTTCTTCCGGTTCCGAAGAAGTCGGTCAATACATTGCTGATGCGATGGAAAAAGTCGGCAACGACGGTGTTATCACGATTGAAGAATCAAAAGGAATCGAAACGGAACTGGATGTTGTGGAAGGGATGCAGTTTGACCGCGGCTACCTGTCTCAATACATGGTAACAGACAATGATAAGATGGAAGCTGTCCTGGACAATCCTTACATCCTGATCACTGACAAAAAGATTTCCAACATCCAAGATATCCTGCCATTGTTGGAACAAATCCTGCAACAATCCAAACCGCTTTTGATCATTGCCGATGATGTTGACGGCGAAGCACTGCCAACATTGGTACTGAACAAGATCCGTGGTACGTTCAACGTGGTAGCTGTCAAAGCACCGGGCTTCGGCGATCGTCGCAAAGCAATGTTGGAAGATATCGCTGTCTTGACCGGCGGAACTGTGATCACAGAAGATCTTGGTCTGGAATTGAAAGATGCAACAATCGAGAGTCTGGGACAAGCCAGCAAAGTAGTCGTTGATAAAGACAACACAACAATTGTAGAAGGTGCCGGCGCTAAAGAAGCCATCGACGCCCGCGTACAATTGATCAAAAATCAAATCGCTGAAACGACTTCTGATTTTGATCGTGAAAAACTGCAAGAACGTTTGGCTAAATTGGCCGGCGGTGTAGCTGTGATCAAAGTCGGTGCGCCGACTGAAACCGAATTGAAAGAATTGAAATTGCGAATCGAAGACGCATTGAATGCGACTCGGGCCGCTGTTGAAGAAGGCATGGTCTCCGGTGGTGGGACAGCTCTGGTGAATGTTATCGGTAAAGTCGCTGATCTGCAAGCCGAAGGAGATATCGCAACCGGGATCAAGATTGTGGTCCGGGCGCTGGAAGAACCGGTCCGTCAAATCGCCGAAAATGCCGGCTATGAAGGTTCTGTCATCATCGACAAACTGAAAAATGCTGATCTGGGTGTTGGTTTCAATGCTGCCAATGGCGAATGGGTCAACATGGTGGAAGCCGGTATTGTAGACCCTACCAAAGTGACCCGCTCTGCTTTGCAAAATGCTGCTTCTGTTGCGGCCTTGTTACTGACAACTGAAGCTGTTGTCGCAGACAAACCGGAACCGGCTGCTCCGGCTATGCCGCCGATGGATCCAGGCATGGGTATGATGTAATTTGCTGATTAGGGATATTCGGAAACGCCGGTGAAGCGGATCAACACAGCTGCCACCGATGTTGTCAGGTACATCCCTCAAAAACTGCAGGCCTGCTGATCAATCAGCGGCCTGCAGTTTTTTTCTGTGAGGCAGTGACGCAGCGAATTCGAAGATAAAAACCGCTTTTGATCAGTTGTTTCTGATCAAAAGCGGCAGCGTGCGCATTGGAGACTCCTTATTTAAGCTTCAGTATAGTGAAAGATGATGTCCCGCATGATGCTTACCGAGGGCTGGCTGGTGCGGTCGTTGTAGTAAGCCGCAAAACGTTCGTCATTGACATACATGTCTGCCAGACCGCGATGGTAGTCGGTATTGTAAAAAGGGGCAGCCAGCGTCAGCCATTCTTTATGAGCTTCAAAGACTTGGCGGGCAGCTTGGGAATCAAGGTCTGCCGGCTGCGGCCCGCTGCTCAGAATTTCCAGTGCCGAAAATAAACGTGCTTCCGCATCTTGCAGCTGCCGGTATTCTTTGGGAGTCAGCTGCAGCCATTTTTGATTAGCTGCGGCCACTGTTTCTTCGCCGTATTTTTCGCGGATTTCTTTTCCGTAATGGGCTTCGTTTTCCTGCAGCTTCTCATTCTTGAAGGCAGTGAATTTTTCTTTGTCGGTCATGTTTTTTTCTCCTTTATAGTAAGCAAGTGTCTGATTCAGTGAACGGATCAGCGCAGTCAGTTGTGTCAGCTGCTGCTCTAACTGATTCCGCTGCTGCTCCAGCAGGTCGGTGATGTCAAAAGTCGGATCCGCCAAGGTGGTCTTGATTTCTTCCAACTTGACACCAAAATTTTTTAGGAACAGGATCTGTTGGAGCCGGTCGACTTCAGCTTGTCCGTAGATCCGATAACCGGAAGAATTGATGCGTTTTGGGGGCAGCAGGCCAATCTGGTCGTAATAGCGCAACGTGCGGCTGGAGACTCCGGAGAGACGGGCCAGTTTTTGAATGGTATATTCCATAAGCGGATTGCTCCTTGTAAAAGATTTGCTGTGCATAGGCGGTGATCACACTCTGAGAATACCTGTTGACGCCGCGTCAAGGTCAAGAGAAAAAACATAAAAAATTCAAAAACTTGTGCTATACTTTTGTTGTGAAACGAACGCAACGTTGTATATCGTTGATTTGTCAGTGATAAAAAAGATATAAAATAACTGGTAGACACCAGAGCTTGGCAGTCTCTTACGCAAAAAGGCTGTTAGCGCCTGTCTGCCGCTACTTTTATTAAAAGGAAGGTCATGCTATGAAATTAATCGAATCACCTGTCAATAAAAACTTGAATATGGAAACTTTCTATCCTAATATTACCAAATTTCTCTTTGATTATACGGCTATCAGATTTTATAAAATGTATGCACTGGATCGCGTGCAAATCGTTTATGTAGATGCTTATGAAAAAATTTGTCTGGTTATGATCGACTCCCGGAAAAAAATCAAGCGCAGCGAAGTCGACTTTGCGATTCATCGACTACTGAAGACAGATCGGGACCATGTCAAAGTAGATGTCGGCGTCAAAGCCCGGATGGAAGCTGCCGGAATCAAATTTACCCAGCAGCGCAAGGACATCATCTTGGTGACGATGGATGCTCCCAAGGCCGAGTAAGCAGCTCCTTTCAAAAAAAGCTCATCGAATTCGCTAATTTAGCAGATTCGATGAGCTTTTTTTTGATTTTTGAGGCGAAAAAGCGAAGATAAATCTCCACCTAACGAAATTTTCCCTCCAGTTTAGCGATGAACAGCCGCCGTTGCCCCGTTATGAGGGATTTTTTGTTATAATGGGGGGCGAATATACGGATGCAGCGATGAAACATCGAAAAGACGGTCAGGCTTTTTACGGCGGTCTACAGTCGGCTTTTAAAATGCTGCCGATTGCTGCAGAGACAGAAAGGGAGAAAATTCATGAAACGATACCCGGACGACAGTTTGACGCTGCATACGGATCTTTATCAGATCAATATGATGCAGACTTATTGGGAGTTGGGTCGAGCTGACCGCAACGCCGTTTTTGAATGCTATTTCCGTGAAATGCCCTTCAACCACGGTTATGCGATCTTTGCCGGCCTCGAACGACTGGTTCACTACTTGGAAAATCTAAAATTCAGTGAGAGCGATCTTGCGTATTTGCGGGAAGTCGGTGGCTATCCGGAAGATTTTCTGCAGTATTTGGCGGACTTTGAATTCAAATGTTCGGTCCGTTCAGCCTTAGAAGGAGATCTGGTTTTCGCCAACGAACCTATCGTTCAGATAGAAGGACCGCTGGGACAGGCGCAGCTGATTGAAACCGCGCTGTTGAACATGGTGAACTTTCAAACGCTGATCGCTACCAAAGCGGCTCGCATTAAATCAGTGATTGGTGATGATCCGCTGTTGGAATTCGGCTCACGGCGGGCACAGGAAGTGGACGCTGCCTTTTGGGGGACTCGTGCTGCTTACATCGGTGGTGCGGATGCTACCAGTAATGTGCGTGCCGGCAAAGTTTTTGGGATTCCGGCCAGCGGCACCCATGCCCATTCCCTGGTCCAATCTTACGGCAATGACTACGATGCTTTCATGGCCTATGCTAAAACCCACAAAGATTGCGTTTTTCTGGTGGATACTTACGATACGCTGAAACTGGGTGTTCCGACTGCGATTCGTGTTGCTAAGGAAATGGGGGATAAGATCAATTTCCTCGGTGTGCGGATCGATTCCGGTGATATGGCCTATATTTCCAAACGGGTACGGGAACAATTGGATGAAGCCGGTTTTCCGGATGCTAAAGTGTATGCTTCCAATGATCTGGATGAAAATACGATCCTCAGCCTGAAGATGCAAAAAGCCAAAATCGACGTTTGGGGTGTCGGGACCAAGCTGATCACGGCTTATGATCAACCGGCACTGGGAGCGGTGTACAAGCTGGTCTCCATCGAAAACGACGAGGGTGTGATGGAAGATACCATCAAGCTCTCCAGCAATGCGGAAAAAGTCACCACGCCGGGTAAAAAACAGGTGTGGCGGATCAACCGTAAATCAGACGGAAAATCAGAAGGGGATTACGTGACCTTGGTGGATGAGGATCCGCGGGAGGAAGCCGAAATCTTTATGTTCCATCCGGTCCATACCTTCATCAACAAAACGGTTCGGGACTTTGATGCCCGTCCGGTATTGGTACCGATCATTGAAGACGGCCGTCTGATCTATGACCTGCCGGATCTGGAACATATCAAAGCCTATGCGCAAGACTGTCTGAGCTCGCTTTGGGAAGAATACAAGCGGGATCTCAATCCGCAACAATATCCGGTGGACTTGTCTACGGATTGCTGGAATCACAAAATGGCTATCATGGAGAAAGTCCGCAAGCGGGTAGCGGCTTCGAGTGAGAAAGGAGACAACGAACTGTGAGTTTACAAACTGAAATCATCAAAGAACTGGGGGTCAAACCCGAAATCAATCCGAAAGAGGAAATCCGGGTCAGCGTAGACTTCATGAAGGAATATCTGCGTAAATATTCCTTTTTGAAAACGCTGGTGTTGGGGATATCCGGTGGGCAAGACTCGTCTTTGGCCGGCCGGCTGGCACAAATCACGATGGAAGAGCTGCGGGCAGAAACTGGTGACGACAGCTATCAGTTCATCGCAGTGCGCCTACCTTACGGCGAACAAGCGGACGAAGCCGATGCCCAGCGCGCGTTGGCTTTCATTCGACCAGATGTGAGTCTGGCAGTGAATATCAAGCCGGCAGTGGATGCGCAGGAAGCGGCTGTTGAAGCTGTCGGGATTGACATCTCCGACTTTAACAAAGGCAATATCAAAGCGCGACAGCGAATGATCACCCAATATGCTGTCGCCGGCGCTCGTGCCGGCGCGGTGATCGGGACGGATCACGCAGCGGAAAATGTCACCGGCTTTTTCACTAAATTCGGTGACGGCGGTGCGGATATTCTGCCGCTGTTTCGCTTAAATAAACGTCAAGGAAAAATGTTGCTGCAGGAGCTTGGTGCCCCGGCAGAATTGTACACCAAGATCCCGACTGCCGATCTGGAAGACGACAAGCCACTGGTGGCAGATGAAGCTGCCCTTGGTGTTACTTATGATGAAATCGATGATTATCTGGAGGGACGTGAGGTTTCCGACGCAGCCCGCCAGACCATTGAAAACTGGTGGAACAAGACTCAACATAAGCGTCATTTGCCGATTTCAGTCTTGGATGACTTCTGGAAATAAACAAAAAACAGCGAAAACCCGAATATTCTGATAATTTTTTAGCAGAATTTTGGGTTTTCTTTTGCATAATAACTCATCCTATTTTATACTATAAGTGGGAGTTTTGGGGAAGACTCCGTCAACAACGGCTAGAGGATACCATTTTGGTTCCTCTTTTTTTATTGCCGTAAACCAGGGCTATATCCAAACAGAAATCAAAACAATTTGTCCAAAGACTCCAGAGCCAGCCGGCATGCCAATCATCGTTATGCACGGCCGGTTCCAACCACGGCAGGCAATTCCAATGATGCGCGTGATGAGGCAACGGCGATTGGTATTTTCAGACACTGACAGATTATTCGAAAAGATTGTTTTTCCGCTAAAGAAACATTATAATTTTTTCGTTGGAGCATTATCGGTATTGAACCTGTGAGGAAGAGGCACAACACCGGTCAGATAAGCTGGCCGAACCGGGGCTGGTCGCAGCAAGGAAATCCTGTGTGATTGGTGTGTCTAAGAGGATCAAAAAAGAGGAGGCGGGAAATGAAACGGGCAAAAATCATGTATCTGGAGATTGCAGACCAGCTCAAAGAGGAGATCATCAACGGCAAGTATCCTGTCGGTAGTTTTTTACCTACTGAAAATGAACTGGAGGAGCGGTTTGACGTCAGTAAAATCACTGTTCGTAAAGCCATTGAAATTTTGGCAGCCGACGAATATGTGGAGAAAAAAAGCGGCAAGGGAACGACTGTCTTGAGTGATCGTCCTTATAATAAACTGTCCAAAGCAGCCAGTTTTTCGCAGCTGTTGAAGGAATCTGACCTGCAGTTGGAAACGCGGATCTTGAATCTGAAGAAGGAAAAGCTGACTCCGGCTGATCCGCTTTATCCGTATTTCGGCAAAGAAATGCTGGTGTATGATCGACTGTATTTGCTGGAAGGGCGGCCCTATATCTTATTCAGCCACCATCTGCCGGCTGAGTTGGGCACACTGCCCCAAGAAGAGTTTGCGGCCAATTCGCTGTATCGGCTGCTGATTTTGCAGGGTTTTGAGATTGAAAGCTTTGCAGATGATTTTATCGCGGTGCAGCTGAGTCCCGAGGAGCGGCAGTTGCTGGAAACCGACAGTACTATCGGACTCAAGCGAATCCGCAAGTCCACCGCAGCTGACGGCAGTCTGGTGGAATATTCGACAGCGATTTACGATACGGCCCACCATCCTTATCAGATTGCTTATGAGACTTGATAAGACTGGATAGATAAAGTTGGGATGCATTTTTGCTTCTATTTAAGATACTCAAACCTCTGTAGACGATAATTTTCGTTTGACAGAGGTTTTTTCAATAAATATAAAAAAATTACAAAAAAACGTTTACAACTTTCGGGAAGCGTGTTATATTTCTTCTTGTAAACATTATAATGTTATGAACTAAAAAGTAGGAGGGTATCGAAATGAAAGGATTTGTAGGGGTCATCGAGCAGAAGATCATGCCGCTGGCCAATAAGATGGGCAATCAACGTCATATGGTAGCCATTAGAAAAGGGATCATCGCCACCATGCCGCTGACCATCGTAGGATCGTTTTTCACGATTCTTTTGAATATTCCGGTTGAGTCGATTGCTGCCGTAATCGAGCCTTATCGGGAAGTATTGGATGTGCCGTTTCGTTATACTGTCGGTATTTTGGCCTTGTATGCTACTTTCGGAATCGCATCTTCTTTAGCTCGTTCGTATAAGTTGGATTCTCTAACAGCAGGTATCTTAGCCACCATGGCTTTCCTGGTGACTGCTGCTCCGCCGCTCAGAGTATTGGAGAATGTTGACGGTGTGATTGCAGCAGGGCGTTATATCAACATTGCCAATCTGGGATCAAGCTCGTTGTTTGGTTCTATTGTTACAGCAATTGTATCAGTTGAAATTTATCGTTTCTTCATTGTGAAAAATATTACTATTAAAATGCCTGACGGAGTACCACCGGAAGTTTCGAATTCCTTTATCGCATTGATTCCCGGTGCAGCGATCTTGATCCTTTTTTGGGTGATCCGCCATATGATCGGTTTTGATCTGAACGGTTTCTTGAGTAATCTATTGATGCCATTAAAAGGAATCCTAGCCGGAAACAGTCTTTTTGGCGGACTTCTTACCGTATTTTTAATCTGTTTCTTCTGGGTTTTGGGAATTCATGGCCCAGCGATTATGGGTCCGGTTATTCGACCGTTTTGGGATATGTCCATTGCAGAAAATATGGAAGCTTTCCAAGCCGGAACCAGCGCGCATGATCTGCCAAACTTGTTCACAGAACAGTTCTTACAATGGTTTATCTGGATCGGCGGTGCCGGGACGACATTAGCACTGGTTGTTTTGTTCTTATTCTCAAAATCGAAATATTTGAAAAAATTGGGTCAATTATCGATTTTGCCTGGATTGTTCAATATCAATGAGCCAGTAATTTTTGGAGCGCCCATTGTAATGAATCCAGTTCTGGCGATTCCGTTTATCGGTGCGCCCTTGATCACTACAACGATTTCGTATTTTGCCACTGTTTCGGGATTGGTTCCCCGCATGGCTGCACGTCTTGGTTTTGCCATGCCGGCACCGATTGCGGCATGGATGAGTACGGACTGGAGCATTGCCGCAGCGATTTTAGTGATTTTCAATTTTGTATTGACGCTGGGCATTTACTATCCGTTCTTTAAAGCTTTTGAAAAACAACAGTTGGAAAAGGAAGCCGAAGAGTTGGCCCTTGAAGCTGCGGCAAAAGCGAAGCCGCAGAATGTTACCGTATCTTAAAAAGGGGAGGTTGGGTCTGCGGTCGATGGATTTCGACTGTCGACTTGACCTTTTTGGTGATTAAAATGATGATTTTAGTGATAATCCTGTTTAGTGTCTTACAGATTTTTATAGCGAAAAAAGGCTTGCCGCCACAATTAGCTGCTGTCAAACTGCGATATCTGCTTTTAGGAAGCATCCTATTGATTGCTGGCTGCATGCTGTTAGGAATCCTATTGAATATCGCAGTACCGTTGACGGCTGTTGCTACGGTGACTACCAGTGTGGTGATCAGTTATCGTTTTCGAATCAGCTATGCGGAAATAGAGAAAGGAAAAATCATATGAAACGAAAATTAGGAATTTCCCTTTATCCGGATCACAGTGATCCGCAGATTGATAGAAACTACCTGAAGACAGCTCAAAAATATGGTTTTAGTCGTATTTTCATGAGTATGTTGGAGGTTACAGAAGGAAAAGAAGCTGTTGCTGCAAAATTTAAAGAGTTGATCTTTTTTGCAAAAGCGCTGGGGTATGAGACAATCTTAGATGTAGCACCATCGATTTTTGACGAATTGGGCATCAGCTATGATGATATGGGTTTTTTCCATGAGTTGGGAGCTGACGGGATTCGTCTTGATGTTGGCTTCGACGGCAATAAGGAGGCCATGCTGACTTATAATCCACAGCAAGTTGCCATTGAACTGAACATGAGCAATGATGTGGCATACTTAGACAATATTTTGTCATATCAAGCAAATCGACCGTTTCTATTTGGCTGTCATAATTTTTACCCACAAGCAGGAACGGCGCTTCCATATGAATTTTTTGCCAGCTGCAGCCGTCGTTTCAAAGAACAGGGAATCCGGACTGCTGCTTTTGTCTCCTCCCAGGTGGGAACAATCGGACCGTGGGATGTCAATGACGGTCTGCCCAGTTTGGAAATGCATCGAAATCTGGCTCCGGCAACGGCGGCCAAGCATTTGTTTGCTACTGGCTTAATTGATGATGTGATTATTGGTAATGCGTATGCTTCTGAAGCGGAGTTGGCAGAGCTGGGCTCCATCAATCGCTATCAGACAGAATTCTCAGTGGAATTTTTGCCATCAGCCAGTGAACTTGAAAAACAGATCGTTTTGAAAGAACAGCATTTTCGTCGGGGTGATATCACGGAAATGGTGATTCGTTCCACAGAGGTCCGAAAGAAATACAAGTCTGCGGATAATCAGCCTCATGATAATCTGGAAGCATTTCAACCGGGGGATATTGTAATCGGGAACAATGATTTCGGCAAATATAAGAATGAATTACAGTTAGTGTTGCAGACTCATAAAGACAGCCGTAAGAACAAAGTTGGTGCTATCAGAACAGCAGAACAGATTTTACTGCCGTTTATCGCACCGTGGTCGAAGTTTCGTTTCACAGAAAAAAACTAAGGGACGACTTGTTCAAGTCCCGGAAGAAGGATGAAGAAGATGTATGATTTGGTGATCAGAAACGGACGCACAATCAGAGGTGAGCGCTTGGAGATTGCTGTCACTGATGGGAAAATCAGCGAGGTAGCTGCAGTTGTCAGCGGCCGCGGTCAAAAAGAGCTGACGCTTGCTCCTGGAGAGCTGTTGTCTGCCGGCTGGATCGATGATCACGTTCACTGTTTTGAAGAAATGGATCTGTATTACGATTATCCCGATGCCATCGGGGTTGAAAAAGGGGTCACTACGGTAATCGATGCCGGCACGACCGGTGCGGAAAATGTCGGTCGTTTTTATCAGCTGGCCAAGGCTGCTAAAACCAATGTCTATGCGTTGGTGAATATTTCAAAATACGGGATTGTCGAACAAGATGAACTGGCCGATCTGACGAAAGTCCAGTCGCAGCTGGTGGCTGAGGCCTTAAAGCAATATCCTGATTTTATTGTCGGAATCAAAGCCCGTATGAGCAGGACTGTGATTGGCGACAATGGGATTAAGCCGCTGCTTATGGCAAAAGAGATCCAAGCAGCAAATGAAAAGCTGCCGCTGATGGTCCACATCGGCTCCAATCCCCCGGAACTGGCGGATATTTTGGCGGTGATGGAGAAAAAGGATGTACTGACCCATTGCTTCAACGGCAAACCAAACGGAATTTTGGACCAGCAGACAGATTGCATCAAAGATTTTGCCAAAGACGCCTATGAGCGGGGAGTAATCTTTGATATCGGTCACGGTACCGACAGCTTCAACTTTCACGTTGCTGAGAAGGCGCTGGCTGCCGGGATCAAATGCCACAGTATCAGTACCGATATCTACATCCGCAATCGGCAGAACGGACCGGTCTATGATATGGCGACTACTCTGGAAAAGCTGCACTTGGTGGGTTATTCTTGGGAGGAAATCATCAACAAGATCACGCTGGCGCCGGCTGAGAATTTCAACTTGGCGAAAAAAGGCCGGCTCCAGCCGGGGATGGATGCGGACTTCACCATCTTCACTATCGCTGACGGACAAAAGCAGCTGATCGATTCCAACGGTAATGTCCGGACGACTGCGGAAGTGATTCAACCGGTCAAAACGATTATAGGAGGCAGAATCTATGACAATCAGTTATGAGAAATTCGGCTTGAAGGAAGTCATCAATGCTTCGGGACGGATGACAATTCTGGGCGTTTCGAAGGTATCCGAGTCGGTACTGGCAGCTCAGCGTTTCGGTGGCGAGCATTTTTTTGAGATGGCGGATCTTTCGGAAAAGACCGGTGCTTATTTAGCCGGGCTTTTGGATGTCGAAGATGCCCAGATCGTCTCCTCGGCTTCTGCTGGAATCGCCCAATCGGTGGCAGCTGTTATCGGCCAAGGAGAGGAGTACCATGCCTATCATCCGTACACGCCGCGTATCACTCGGCGGGAGATTGTCTTACCGAAGGGGCATAACGTGGATTACGGTACACCGGTAGAAGTTATGGTGGAAATGGGCGGCGGTACAGTAGTTGAAGCCGGCTATGCCAACATGTGCACGCCGGAACATATCGAGATGATGCTGACGGAAGAGACCGCTGCTGTTTTGTACATCAAGAGCCATCATACAGTGCAAAAGAGTATGCTGACGGTGAAGGAAGCCGCGGCGGCAGCTCACCGTGGAGGCGTGCCCCTGATCGTTGATGCGGCAGCCGAAGAAGACCTCTTCAAATATATCCGCGACGGCGCTGATCTGGTGATCTACTCCGGAGCCAAAGCGATTGAAGGCCCTAGTGCCGGACTGGTGATTGGTAAAAAAGAGCTGGTCGGTTGGGTTCGCCTCCAAGGCAAGGGAATCGGCCGCAGCATGAAGATTGGCAAAGACAATATCCTGGGCTTCACCCAGGCAGTTGAAGATTATCTGGCAAACGGCAGTGAGTCCGGTGCGGCCATGAAGGAACGCTTGGCACCTTTTGTCGCCGCAGTCAACGAAATTCCCGGATTAGCGGCTACAATTGTACAGGACAGCGCTGGGCGGGATATCTATCGGGCCAGTGTCAAAGTCACCGGCTCACAGACTGCTAAAGAAGTGATTCAACGGTTGAAGCAGGGCAATCCTGCCGTCTATACGCGGGAATACCAGGCAAACAACGGAATCATCGAATTTGATGTCCGGTCGGTAAATGAAAATGAACTACAAAAAATCGTCAAGCAATTAGCGCACATCTGAAAACGTCGGCGGGATTCGGAGTTTTGCGTTCCTTTCGCCGAAAGCGAGAATAAAGTGCAGCTTATGCGGTGCGCATTCCGGTGAAAGGAACTAAAACAGCTGCCGCTGGCGTTTTTTTAGACACATCCGAAAAGAAACCATTTATTTAAAAAGGAGAACACATCATGTCATTGACCCCAAATTATTTAGAAGATCGTATTTGTTTGAATGTATTGGCCAACTCTGTTGAAAATGCCAAAGCCTGCTACGAAGCTGCCGAGGGACATGTGGTCCTGGGCGTTTTGTCGAAAAATTACGAAACTGACGAAGCGGCGATTGCCGATATGAAAAAATACCAGGAAGCTTGCGACAATGCGCTCTCAGTAGGGCTGGGTGCCGGCGATCCCAATCAAAGCCAAATGGTTTCCCGCTTAGCCGGCGTATTGCAGCCCCAGCATGTCAATCAGGTCTTCACCGGAGTCGGCACATCCCGGGCACTTCTGGGGCAGGAGGAGACAGTGATCAATGGTCTGGTTTCGCCGACAGGAAAAGTCGGCTATGTCAATATCGCCACCGGTCCATTGAGCTCGAAATCACCGGAAGCCATTGTTCCTATTGAAACGGCGATTGCTCTGTTGAAGGATATGGGAGGCAGCTCTATTAAATATTTCCCGATGAAGGGGTTGGCTCATAAAGAAGAGTACCAAGCGGTGGCCGAGGCGTGTGCCAAGCATGATTTCTATCTGGAACCGACCGGGGGTATCGATCTGGAGAATTTCGAGGAGATCCTGCAGATTGCAGTAGCTGCCGGCGTCAAAAAGATCATTCCCCACGTGTACAGCTCGATCATTGACAAAGCCACCGGAGATACTCGTACTGAAGATGTCAAAACACTGTTGCAAATGATGAAAAATACACTGGACTAAGGAGTCGACCATGATGAAAATCGGTGCTTTCGGAGAAGTGATGCTGCGTTTGACGCCGCCGGAATACCTGCTTTTGGAACAAACCAATACCTTGCGGATGGAATTCACCGGGACCGGCGTAAATCTCCTGAGCAATCTCAGTCATTTGGGACAGCCGGTCAGCCTGATGACCAAGTTGCCGGATAATCGTTTGGGTCAGGCTGCCTGCGCCAATCTCAAACGCTTGGGAATCGCCCCGGACTATATTGGGTACAGCGGGGATCACCTGGGCAGTTTTTTTGCCGAAGTCGGTTATGGGCCCAGGGCAACTCAAGTCACTTACCAAAACCGCCGCAACAGTGCTTTCAGTCTGTCGCCGGCCGCAGCCTATGACTTGGAGGGGTTCGTTTCCGAAATGGATCTGATTCATATCTGCGGGATCACTCTTAGTCTGACTGAAGAAACGGCAGCGGCTGCTCAGGCATTGGCAAAAACGGCAGCGGCTGCCGGCAAGCAGGTCTGCTTCGACTTTAATTTCCGCCCCAGCCTGAATGATAAACCCGGTCAAAGAGCAGTGATGAAGCAGCGCTATCTGGCAATCCTGCCTCATACCGATCTGGTATTCGGCTCTGTGCGGGATCTGGTAGAACTGCTGGAATTCGGTGCGACTCCGAGTACGGCAGCTGAAGAAGAAGCTTTGATTCGGTCATTTCTGAAACAGTTTCACATCCGCCATTTTGCCGGTACCAGGCGTAGCCATGAGGCATCCGTTCCGACATTGACCGGGTGTCTGTATACCCGGACAGCGACTTATTTTTCTCAAACTTATCCTCTGCAGGTGCTGGATCGTATCGGGGCCGGGGATGCATTTGCGGCGGGGATCTTGTGGGGACTGGCCGAAGCAGCCGAGCCGCAGGAGACCGTGGAGTTTGCCTGCGCCAATGCGGTCCTGGCCCACACGATCGCCGGCGACGTGCCGCTGACCACAGAAAAAATGGTCCGCCACTTTATGACAGCTCCTCATGCCGATCTGCTGCGCTGATTAAATGAGACTTGCTTCGACACTTGGCCTATTATTTGTGAACTCTCTGGCTGTAACAGCCTGAAATCTGAATATTTAAAAGCGGAGCAGTCTTCCGAAGTTTTCGGATGGCTGCTCCGTTTTTTGCAGTATCCAAAAAAAGTGAAACCAGACATACCAAACCAGCCGTTATTGAGGCTTTTTGATACCTTCTAAGGAATCTGCTTCGAAGGACGAGTAGATTGATCGTCAAAATTCTTATAAAAGAACGTCCAGGATCTCCGGGATGCTTTACAAGGTTCGGGGAACAGACTAAAATAAGGGCTATTGGTGAGAAAAGTGACGTGCCGGCGAAGCTGTTTTTCTTTTGAGCTGAACTGGTCGGTTAAGCGGACAGCTCTATCGAAGAAGATTACAGCTGAGACAGCGGCCAGTGTTTTTGTTGGTAAATCTAACAGTTGGGAATGACGGAATGTGTTGAAGAATCATAACAAGCTGCGCTGGTTTTTGAAGGGTGTCGGAATCTTTTTTCTGATTCTTTTCAGCAACCTGTACTTGCAGTTGTGTCAAAATAACTTGTCATTGGATCTGGCGTTGAAGTTTGCCTTTTCCTGGCATGAACAGAAATTTTTCCTGGGTTGTCTGGTGCTGCTGGTGCTCTATGGTGTGATTGCGGCAGTGATCGGATCGGTAGGGATGGGGGCGGTCGTTTATGGTGTGTTTATCGGAATCCTGGGTTTTGCCGATCATATGAAGATGACTTATCGCCAGGAGCCGGTCTATCCGGATGATCTGAAAATGGTGGCTAACCTGGGGATGATGAAAGACTTGGTGGGGATGCCGCTGTTTCTTTTGCTGCTGGGTTTGATTCTGGCGGCTTTGGCCGGGATGGTGTGGATGTTTGTCCGCAGTTTGCGACTGACACGTAAGCAGCAGTTTTTCCGCGGGGGCGTCTTTTTGGTTTGTGTGCTGCTTTTAGGCTACTTCAGCAATTTCAATGACGAAAATAATTTGTTGCGCAAAGGCTATAATAAAACGGCATTGTGGATTCCTTATTCCCAGAAAATGAACTATTACAACGTCGGTTTTGTCGGAGGTTTTTTGTATAATCTGAAGGTGATACCGATGGATGAACCAGCCGGCTATTCTGAAGCGGCGGTCAAAAAAGTCGTTCAGCGTTATCAAAAAACCGCTGCAGCCAACAATCAAAAAGCCGCTGCTTTGTCTGCCGAAGAGGCGCCGAACATCATCTATGTCATGAGTGAAAGCTTTTCCGACCCCAACCGCTTGAAAGGGGTCGATATCAGCAATGATCCGTTGAAAGACTATTATGCTGTTGCTGACAAAACTTACAGCGGTCAGATGCTCTCCCAGAACTACGGCGGCGGAACGGCCAATATTGAATTTGAAGCTTTGACGGGTTTTTCAATGGCGCTCTTCAATCCGCAAATGACTACACCGTATACGCTTCTGGTTCCCAAGCTGGAGCAGCTGCCTTCGCTGGTTTCGTTATTGAAAGACCAGGGCTACGGCACGACCGCAATCCATCCTTACGATACGTCGATGTATAAGCGCAAAGACGTGTATCAGGTGCTGGGTTTTGATGAGTTTTTAGATCAGGACACGATGAAACATACCGGAAAACTGGCAAATAATCCTTATATCTCCGATGAAGCAGCTTATGAGGAGATCATGGACCGTTTGACGAAAGCCAAGACGCCGCAGTTCGTTCATCTGGTAACGATGCAGACGCATATGCCTTATGGAGGAAAATACGATGAGATTCCCTATCAAGTGACTGCTGCCAACGGTAATCTTTCAGCTATTGCCAATTACGCCCAGGATGTTGCTTATGCCGGCGCGGCTTTGCAGGATTTCGTGAATAAGTTGGAGCAGCTGCCGCGGCGGACACTGGTGGTCTTCTGGGGAGATCATCTGCCGGGGATCTACTCTGATGAAATCCAAAAGGCCAACGAGGGCACTCAGCTTCACGAAACGGAATTTCTGATGGTCGACAGCCAAGGCGCGCTTGCAACCAGCGCCAACAATCACTTGACCAGTCCCTTTTATTTTGCCCCTACACTGCTGCAACAAGCCGGACAACAAGTGAGCGGTTTTTACCAGCTGTTATTGGAGCTGCAAAAACAACTGCCGGCTTTTGAAAAAGGAATGTACCTGCAAGACGGCCAGTGGCAGAAAAATGTTGACCTGGATCAGGCGACAAAAACTTTGTATCAAGACTATCAGCTGATTCAATACGACGTGCTGGCGGGCAAGCAGTACAGTTTGAAAAGTGATTTTTTCAAAGAACAGTAAATCATCGAGGCTGGCGTTTATCAGCGCAGCCTCCTACATAGCGACAGGCAGTTTCTCGGTTTTTGAGCTTGCCGACTGACTGCGGCGCAAAGTGACGGTACACGAAAAAACAATCGAGGAGTTTCAACATGAGTTTTGTAAAAAAAGACAATCAACGGTATTTCAACCCGATGCGACGGGCGATTTTGAATCATGGGATGATCCAGCCGGGTGACAAAGTTGCGGTCGGGATGTCCGGCGGCAAAGACAGTACGGCACTTTTGTACCTGTTGGACACGATTCGACGACAAAAACGCCTGGGCTTTGACTTTGAGATTCAGCCTATTTCTTTGGACATGGGCTTTGAAGGGGTCGATCTCAAGCCGCTACAAGAATTTGTTTCCAACTTGGGTTATGAGTTGGAAGTCGTTCCCACCAATATCGCCAAAGTTGTTTTTGATATTCGTGAAGAGCGCTCCCCCTGCTCGCTTTGTGCGAAATTGCGCCGAGGCACCCTTTACACTCGTGCCAAAGAACTGGGCTGCAACAAGGTAGCGCTGGGGCATCATCTGGATGATGCGATCGAAACCTATTTTATGAATTTTCTCTTTCATGGCCAGATGAACAGTTTTGAGCCGGTCAGTTACCTGACCAAGACGGAGGTCACGTTGATTCGACCGCTGTTGTATATCGAAGAAAACGAGATCATCCGTTACGTGAAACGGGAACTGCTGCCGGTGATCTTCAATCCCTGCCCGGTGGACAAGCAGACCAAGCGGGAAGAGATCAAACACTTCGTCACGACGATTGCTGAAAGCTATCCGGATGTCCGGGAAAAATTCATCATGGGAATGGAGCAGGGAACCGCAGCAGATTTTTGGCAGAAGAGTCTGCTTGTATAAAAAACAGGAGGCACCGGTTGAGGGATGAACCGGGAGCCTCCTGTTTTTTAATTCAGCTGAAAACGTTCAAAAAGTTCTGCGGGGGCTTCAAGTTCGATCAGGAGCTCACGCATTTTTTTAGTCAGCTGTGCTTCTAATTTTGCTTCACGAAACGGCAGCAGCTGCTGGGGGTCACGCTTTAGATCATAGATTGCCGTGTAGGTTTCACTGCTGAAATTGCCATTTGTAAAATCGATTTCGGCAGCTGGTATCTTCATCGCGTGGAGGCCTTGCATAAACGCAAATCCTTGGACCCACGAGGCTTGGCGCAGCTCTTCGATTGAGAAAAAGCTGCGCATGTGTGTCGGCATCAAGGTGTAATCCCAGCACATTGCCTGCTTTGTAGCAGGACCTCGCATATAGACATAGCGTCCGTCTGTCAGATTCAGCTGCCCGCCATGGATTCCGAACAGGCCATAACGATGCGATGGCTTGGCAACAGCCCTTTGCAAAGGCTGTCCGGTCATCCATTTTCCGCGGGCCATCCCGAAAAGATCCAGCAGAGTCGGCGCCAAGTCAATGGTTTGAGTCAGACCGGTGGCTGCCGTATTTTTTTCTTTTGTGCGGGGATCCCAGTAAAAAAGGGGAATATGGGCGATTTCATTGTAAAAGGGATGAACTGCTTTGGCCCAACTGTCATGTTCCCCCAGAAGAAAGCCGTGATCAGTTGTCACGATCAGTGCGGTATCTTCCCAGAGCTGCTGCTCATCGAATATGCGCAGCAGCGTACCTAATTTCTCATCGCATTTTTTCAACAAGGCCGCATACTGACTGCGCAAATGAGCAACAGCTGCGGGGCTTTCCGTGACTTTCCGGTATTCCGGCCAGTCAAAACGCAGGCTCAGCCGGTCTTCTTCAGGGAGGTCACTGTAATGCTCTTCAACATCGAAGGGTTCATGAGGATCGAAGCATTCGATCTGCAACAGCCAATCGGAAGCCTGCCCGTTGGTTTCGAGAAACTCTTCTGCTAATTGAAAGACATTGTCCAGCGGGTAGGCGGCCTGTTGTTGATAGAACTGGCGGTTGCTTTCATCTTGCAGCTCGGCACGACCGAGATGTGGCGGAAGTTTTTTTAAATTGAGATCGGTTTTCCAAAGATCGCCTTCTTGTCCGCGGACAAATTCATAACTGGAGTAGCGATTGTGATAGGTGGCACCGCCGTCTTCCCAGTAATGCTGGTGATCTGTAATCAGATGGGAGGAAATGCCATTTTGCTTCAGCATTTCGAAGACTGATTCATCAAAAGGCTCCAAGGGTCCCCATGAACGGTGGAGAAAATTGCAACGACCAGTGTGCAGGTCGCGGCGGGCCGGCATGCAGGGGAGACTGGCAGCATAATGATTTTCAAAGGTGACGGTCTGTTCCGCCAGTTTATCAAAATTCGGTGTCACAGCCTCCGTCTTGCCATAAGGGGACAGAAAATGGCGATTGAGTGAATCAAACAGCAGTAAAACAACTTTCATGAGCAATTCCTCCTGGTTTTCCATTCAAACTTTATAAGAAGCATAGCATGAAACCGATTAAATAAAAACGTTTCTATTGAGAAAAATTCATTTTTAGATGGATAAGAAATGGATTTTAGCGTTTTCAAGAAATTCAGATGTAAATTCATCTTTTTAAAACGTTGATACATAGCTGTTTTGTACGCTTTAAAGGACCGTAATAAAGTTTTTTATCTGAAAGGGGTTGCATTTTTCGTCCGCTGCAATTATACTCATCCATAGAAACGTTTCACCAAGTTCTGAATGGAGTCTGCTTACAAAAGTGAACAGTAGGAGAGGAACAGTATATGAAGAAATTATCTGAGATTTGGAAGCAACGGCAACTGCATTGGATGGTTCTCCCGGGTGTCGCATTTATGATCGTGTTCAACTATATCCCCATATATGGGATCGTTATTGCATTTAAGAACTATACGATCGTAGATACCATTACCTCGGCACCTTGGGTAGGATTGGACAACTTCAAGATCATAATGGAAGACGCCTTCTTTTGGGAAGCAGTCCGCAACACTTTGGGAATCAGCCTGTTGAAGTTGGGGCTGGGCTTTATGATTCCCATCGTACTGGCCATTATGATTTTTGAAATGAAGGATGGACCATTGAAAAAATTCATTCAAACCGTTTCCTATATTCCCCACTTTTTCTCATGGATCGTGTTGGGCGGGATGCTGATCTCCTGGCTGTCCTCCAGCGGTTTTTTGAATCAGGTGCTGATCTCGTTGGGAGTGATGGACAAAGGAGTCAACCATCTGCTGGATCCGGACAAGTATTGGTGGATCGCCGTGTTGTCTGACCTTTGGAAAGAAGTCGGCTGGGGAACAATCCTTTATCTGGCAGGGATGTCCCGGATCGATCCGACATTTTATGAAGCCGCCCGAATCGACGGTGCGACTAAACTGATGCAGATCAGAAAAATCACGCTGCCTTTGTTGACGCCGATCATTTCGTTGAATCTGATCTTGAATGTCAGCGGGATCTTGGGTTCCAATCTGGATCAGACATTGGTCTTGATGAATTCACAAAACCAAAGCAAATCCGAAGTTATCAACTCCTTCGTCTATCGAATGGGGCTGGCACAAGGGGACTTCTCTTATGCAACGGCTGTCGGTTTGGGGATTTCAGTAATTTCGGTCATCCTGCTGGTAATCACGGACCGGGTAACCCGTAATCTGAACAATGGTAAATCAGTTATTTTATAGGAGGTGGCGAAATGATCAAACGACATTCACAAGAAAACAAATGGTTTTACTTTTTCAACACGCTGATCCTGATTTTGTTCTCACTGCTGATCATCGTGCCCATCTGGAACATTCTGGTGTCTTCTTTTTCAGCCAACTCCGGTTTGGGACAAGACGGCATGGTACTCTGGCCGAAAAACTTTACTCTCGAAAATTACAAAAAGGTTTTCTCCGACGCCAGTATTCCACGGGCTTTTGGAGTCTCCATTTTGAAGACGGTGATCGGGGCCTTGACCCATACGCTGTTTTGTTCGATCGTGGCTTACGGGTTGAGTAAATCTCATCTGATCGGCCGCAGCTTTTATACTACGCTGGGAGTTATCACGATGTACTTTGGCGGTGGGATGATCCCCACCTATCTCTTGATTAAGTCGTTGGGACTGCTGGATACTTTTTGGGTCTACATCATTCCGGCACTGTTTTCTTATTATGACACAGTGATTCTGATGAACTTCTTTCGGGAGATTCCACCTTCTTTGGAGGAGTCGGCAAAAATCGATGGGGCTTCGGAATTCACCATTTTCGCCAAAATCTTCCTGCCGCTGACCAAGCCGGCATTGGCGACCATCATTTTATTCAATGGGGTCGGGCAGTGGAATGATTTTATGACCACAAAATTGTATATCACCAAAGAATCCCTCTACCCGCTGCAGATGAAGATTTACGAAATCATCGTACAGTCCAATCTCAGCACCATGACAGAAAGCGGCAGTACCGACGTGGTTGTTCAAGCAACCACTCGCGGAGTGCAGCTGGCCACCATTGTGATCACAACAATTCCGATATTGGTGATCTATCCGCTGCTGCAAAAGCACTTCATCGGCGGCATGATGGCAGGGGCAGTCAAAGAATAAGTTCGGTTTTTGCGGCGCAGGACCGCCGAAAGCGCGCCGGCGATCTGAAAGCGTTGTTTCAACACTAAAAAGAAAGAGGTCAAAGAAATGAAAAAAATACTGACAGGCACATTGTTGGCAGCAGCAGTCTTAGGTTTGGCTGCCTGCGGAAATGGCGGCGACAAAGATCAAGCGGCGGATTTTTCCATCAAAGACCGTTACGAACTGGATGAAAACACGCCAGCTTGGAAATTGGACAAAAAAGAAGAAACGACCAAAATCCGCTGGTATATCAATTCCGACTGGACAGCACTACCCTTTGGTAAAGATGTCACCACCGCCCAGATCAAAAAAGATCTTAATATCGATATCGAATTTCTTTCCGGTGACGACTCCAAACTCAATGCGATGATCTCAGGCGGCGACCTGCCTGATATCGTGACGCTCACCAGCAAGACCGGCCAAGCGGCTTTGAAGGCCGACAGCTGGGCCTATTCTTTGAACGATTTGGCTGAGAAATACGATCCTTACTTGATGAAAGCAGTTACTGAGGACACCTTTAAATGGTATTCATTGGACAACGGCAAGACATATGGTTACCCCAACTATTCCAATACTGCTGCGGACTATGAAAGCGGCAATATTCCGGTAAACGATAATTTTGTGATCAGAGAAGATGTCTACGAAGCACTGGGTAAACCCGATGTTTCCAAACCGGAAGATTTCGTAAAAGTCATGCAAGATATCAAAGCTAAATTTCCTGATCTGACACCGATGGGCTTCACCACGGTTGGCGACGGCGCCGGTCCATTCACAGACAAGCTGCAGGACTTTTTGGGAGTTCCTTTAGAAGATGCCGATGGAAATTTCTATGACCGTAACTTGGATGAAGAGTATATCAACTGGTTATCAACACTGAATCAGGTTTATCGGGACGGCAACATTTCCGATGACAGCTTCACTGATGACGGACCGACTTATGATGAAAAAGTCAAACAAGGCCAGTATGCAACGATCCTGGTAGCCGGCACCAGCGGGCAAGGCGGCAATTTCACCGAATTCAATAAAAATTCCGGCACGAAATATATTGCCATCGACGGTCCGGAGAGCACCAGTGACCGCAAGCCGACAATGAACCAAACCGGGATCTCCGGCTGGTTGAGCAACTATATCACCAAAGATGCCAAAGATCCGGCAAAAGTAACAGAATTGTTCACTTATCTCATTGACGAACCGGGCCAGATCCTGACGAAATACGGCGTCGAAGGGGTAACCTATGAATACAATAAAGACGGCAAGATTGATTATCTGCCGGAAGTCAAAGCGATGGAACAAACCGACAATGACGGTTACAACAAAAAATACGGCATCAGCCGCTTCAACTACTTTAACAACGACCGAGTCAATGCTTTGAAAGTCAGCACGGAATCTGCCCTGACTCAAATGCAGGAATGGGGCAAAGGCAAGCTGGTACCGCATTTCGTGATTGAAAACATCAATCCGGATCTGGGAACTCCGGAAGCCCGCTCCAATGAAGCAATCGAAACCAAGCTGAACTCAAGCGTGATCTCCATGATCCGTGCCAAAGATGAGGGCGGTTTTACCAAAACTTTGGACGAATTCAAGAAATTCCTGGATGACAACAAATGGGATGCGATTAAGAAGATCAAATCCGAAAAAATGACTGAAAACCGGGAAAAACTCCAATAAGCCACAGAGAGGAGACAAGAGAAGGACGGCCTCCGCAAGCCGCCCTTCTTCTACTTACTATGATTGAAAAACTATTTTCTTTTGACGGTTGGTATTACCGCACCTTCACCTTTGCTGCCAATCTGATCATCTTAAATCTGCTGTTTCTGACTACCGCCTGGACGGTAGTTTTAACGGGGCCTTCGCTGGCGGCATTGTATCAAAGTATCAATCGGCTTTTAAAAGAACAGGGGAATTCAGTGGTCAGGGATTATTATCGATTGCTGGCAGCCAATTTGAAGCGAGGCACGCTGCTGGTCCTTTTTCTGGCAGCCGTAACGGTATTTTTTGGCGGCAGTGTCTATTTGCTGATGGGTCTTTCCACCTCGTTAGGCTTTTTGGCGGTGGTGGCTGCGGCTTTGATGCTCTTGTTTCTGTCGATAGTGACAGTCGTCTACAACACATTGCCGTTGGCGTTCAAACCGGCCCTGCGCGATGCAGCTTATGTTCTGTTGGCCAGTACGGCTCATGGCATCATTTTGTTGATGATTCCGGTACTGGTGGCCGTTCTTTTGATCAAGGTCAACCTGATGCTGTACCTCATCGTCGGTTTTGCTGTGACTATCTGGCTGCAGCTGGTTTTCTTCAATAAAGTATTGGTGGTAAATGCAGATGAATAACCCGGAGCGAGAACGCTTTTGGACGGCAACTGCTGCTCAGCTGGCGGCTGTACCCTTGGAGTTGGAGATTCGGCCGACAACCCCGCAGCCGGTAAAGTTTAAAAGTTTTTCAATCAGTTTCAACAGCTTGTACCATGAACGGATCCATGGCCTGCTGCTCTTGCCGGTGACGGCCCGCAGCAAAGTGCCGGTGGTTCTGGATATCCTGGGCTATATGACACATATTCAACATGCGGAGGAATTCGCCCGCTGGCCAAAGATCGGCTGCGGCTGTCTGGTGATTGACAATCGTGGCCAGGGAGGTCAGACAGCAGATTCAGCACCTTATTTGAGTACAATGGCGGACCAACCGATGGGACGAGGGCTTTTGACTGCTGCCGACAGCTATATGCATCGAATCACGGCTGATCAGCTGCGACTGTTGGAAGTAGTGGATCAGATTCCTGAATTGGACCGTGAGCAGCTCTTTCTTCACGGAAATTCCCAAGGCGGCGGGTTGGCACTCTTAGTGAACGGGATCTGTCGTCGCCCGATCCGAGCAGCTTTGGTCAATGTACCAAGCCATTCGAATATCCCGCAACGGATTAAGAAAAGGACCGGTTCCTACGGGGTGGTAGCAGATTTTTTGCAGCAGCATCCCGAAGAAAGAGCGGCTGTGCTGGCAGCAATGGCGATGTTTGATACAAAGTATTATGCTGCCGATATTGCCAATCCGGTCTTTGCTTCAGCAGCCAGTAAGGATCGCGTTTGCCCTGCGAAGGATTTTTTTGCGACCTACCAGCGTCTGACGGTTCCGAAAAGACTGACTGTCTATTGGGGAAAAGGACACGAAGGTGGCGGCAGTCGTCAACTGGTCCGTGAAATTGCACTGGTACAACAGCTGACAAAGGAGTTGAACTGAAATGCGCATCGCAACTTACAATGTCCGTGTCGATACGGATTTTGACGAAAGCTGGCAGTGGCCTTTTCGCAGTCGTTACGTTTTAGAACTGTTGGCATATCACGAATGGGACCTGGTGGGCATTCAGGAAGTCAGACCCAATCAAGTGTCCGATTTGAAAACAGTGACAGCTTACGAATGTCTCAGTGCAGAAAGAGACGGAGACGGTCATGGTGAAGGGCTGGCACTCTTGTACAAAAAGGAACGACTGCAGCTGAAAGACAGCGGCTTTTTCTGGCTTTCGGATACTCCGGAGCAACCGAGTATCCATCCGGAAGCCGGCTGCCCCCGGATTTGTTTGTGGGGGATCTTTACAGAAAGAAGCAGCGGTGCCGATTTTCTAGTAATCAATACGCACTTGGATCACGTTTCCGAAGCTGCCCGCCGAACCGGCATGCAGGTGATCTTGCAGCAGTTGGCAGAAAAGATTCGCCAGCTGCCTGCGATCCTGTTGGGAGATTTCAACGCACTGCCGGACGAAGCTGTCCATCGATTGATAAAACAGGACTTTGTAAACGGTAAAGTCCTCAGCCGACAGTCTCATTACGGACCTGACGGCACCTTTCAGGATTTCGATTATCGCTTGCCCTGGTCTCGGTTGGAAGAGATCGATTATATTTATCTTAAAAATTTTACCGTCCAAAAAACGGCCGTACTGACGGATGCTTGTGATCGGCGCTTTCCTTCCGATCATTTTCCGCTGGCTATGACTGTCAATCTGAATGAATAGGTGAGAAAAATGGAAAAGACACAATTGAAGGAACTTTTAGCACAAATGACCCTGCAAGAGAAAATCGACCAGCTGTTGCAGCTGATGGCGGCTTTCTACTCAGAAAAGGCGGAGGAAAAGACCGGCCCCATGAGTGACTTAGACTTGTCGGAAGAAACTATCCGTAATGCAGGTTCTACATTGGGAGTCTCAGGTGCCAAAGAGGCAATCCGGGTCCAAAAAAGTTACATGGCCAACAATCGTCTGCACATTCCTACGATACTGATGGCAGACATCATTCACGGTTTTCGAACGATTTTTCCGATTCCTTTGGCACTGGGAGCAACTTGGGATCTGCAGGCAGCAGAAGAGATGGCGCGGATTTCGGCCAAAGAGGCCGCCGTTTCCGGACTACATGTGACTTTTTCGCCGATGGTGGATCTGGTGCGCGATCCTCGATGGGGACGTGTGCTGGAATCTACCGGCGAAGATCCTTTTTTGAACAGCCGCTTTGCTGAAGCCTTTGTCAAAGGTTATCAGGGCGAGGATCTGGCCCATGATTTTCAACGTGTCGCTGCCTGTGTGAAGCATTTCGCAGCTTATGGCGGAGCGATTGGCGGACGGGATTACAACACCGTTAATATGTCAGAGCGTCAATTGCGGGAACAGTACCTGCCAGGCTATCAAGCAGCCCTGGCTGCCGGGGCTAAATTGGTGATGACTTCTTTCAATACGATAGACGGAATCCCGGCTACCGGCAACAAGTGGTTGTTCCGTGATGTCCTGAGGAAAGATTTCGGATTTGACGGCGTAGTGATCTCCGACTGGGGCGCAATCAAGGAGCTGATTCCTCACGGGGTAGCCGAAAATGAAAAAGAAGCCGCCGCGCTGGCAATCACAGCCGGTGTTGATATCGAAATGATGACCTCTTGTTACAGTCATTATCTGGAGGAACTGATTACTGAAGGGCGAATCGATGCAGCCTTGGTCGATGAAGCAGCATTGCGGATTCTGGAACTGAAAAATGATTTGGGTCTTTTCGAAAACCCTTATCGCGGCGCAGACGAGGAAGCCGAAGCGGCAGTTATTCTTTGTGATGAACATCGCCGGGCTGCCCGTGAAATTGCGGAAAAAGCGGTTGTTCTGCTGAAAAACGAGGGTCTTTTACCGCTGCAGCCAAAAGACAAGGTTGCTCTGGTAGGTCCGGGTGTCTATTCCAAAGATGTCTTGGGAGCTTGGTCTTGGCAGGGGCAAAAAGATGAAGCTGTATCGTTGGCCGAAGCTTTTGCCGATCGAGAAAATACCACGATGGGCACGGCTCTTTTCGACTACTTCGAACCTTCCGAAAAAGCGGTGGCTGAAGCGATTGCCTTGGCAAAAGCGGCCGATAAGGTGATCGTTGCTTTGGGCGAAAGCGACTGGATGAGCGGAGAAGCTGCCAGTGTGACAGATATTCGTCTGCCGCAAGCACAATTGGCATTTTTCCAAGCAGTCGCTGCCGTTAATCCCAATGTGATCGTGACCTTATATAACGGTCGACCTTTGGATCTGCGGGATTTGGATGCAGCCAAAGGGATTCTTGAAGCCTGGTTCCCGGGAACCGAGGCCGGCCATGCCTTAAGCAATATTTTGGAAGGAAGTGTCAATCCTTCCGGGCGCTTGTCCATGTCGTTTCCGGAATCGGTGGGACAAGTACCGGTCTATTATAATTCGGACAATACCGGTCGTCCTTATGAATCGGCGCCGGATGAAAAATATGTTTCCAAATACCTGGACGGCAGCAATTATGCCAAATATCCCTTCGGCTTCGGTTTGAGCTACAGCCATTTCGTTTATTCGGATCTGACAGTGACGTCCGCAACCATGGCTGCCGATGAAACCATCTGCGCCACCGTTACTGTCCGCAATGATTCCCAGACAGACGGTGTCGAAACGGTGCAGCTTTATATTCGCGATCTGGTAGGGGAAGTCGTGCGGCCGGTAAAAGAACTGAAAGGGTTCCAAAAACTGACTGTTCCGGCAGGTGAAAGCCGCCAAGCAGAATTTGTTATCAACGAGGAGCTGTTGCGCTATGTCCACAGCAATCAAAAACGGACCAGTGACCCCGGCGAATTTGAGCTGATGATCGGTGGAAACAGCCGCGACCTTTTGACGACTGTAATCGTCTTGACTAAATAAGAAACGAGTGAAGAAATCCATGACAATGATCAACTTAACTAAAGGCACACTGCAGGCTGACTTTTTAGCTACCGGCGACCTCTATGAATTGTCGGCTGACGGCATCATGATCAATCAATTGAACGGCAATCCGCTGGACGGCAGCTTGAATCAAATCTGGCTGCGTCTGCATACGGATAACGGCATCCAAAGTGCCCCGCTGATCGGCTCCAATTCTAACAGCCGTTTTTCAAAAGGGCAGGATGGCCTGCTGTGGGAAGGCAGCTTCCTCCAGGTGGTCTATCAGGTCCGCTTTCTTTTGGGAGAAGGCAACTGCTGGTTTTGGCAGGTCCGCTTGGAAGGCAAAGGGGAGACCGCAGAGCTGATTTGCGGTCAGGATCTTGGAAATGCCGCCAAAGGAGCTGTTCAAGCCAATGAAGCCTATGTTTCTCAATATATCGACCATAAAGTCTTGACGGCAGCGAGCGGTCCCTTGATCGTTTCCCGCCAAAACCAACCGCAAGCCGGACGTTTTCCAGCCATCCAGTCCGGAGCGCTTGGGACCGTCACATCTTTTGCAACCGACGGCTATCAGTTTTTCGGCAAAGAATACGTGCGTACCGGAATTCCATGGGCCTTGTCCCAAGAACAGCTGGCCAATGAAGTTTATCAATACGAATTTGCCTACATTGCCCTGCAGTCCGAGAAAATGCAATTGACAGCACCGACCGAATTTGTTTTTTACGGTAGTTTTACCGCAGATCATCCGGCCGCTGTCAGTGAAGTACTTGTCACCGAAGCCGAACTGAAACGCGCGTTTGACAACTTGCCGCTGTTCGCAGCGGAGACAGCGGCAGCCGGCATTGTCAGTGAAAAACAAGAGAAAAGAGGACCAGTTCTTGCCGGCGAACCGCTGACAGACGACGAGATCGATGCTTTGTTCCCGGAGCGTTTGTTTATTGAAGAGGAAAACGGCCAACGCCTGGCTTTCTTCACTC
Organism: Enterococcaceae bacterium OF42-14pH9A; assembly: GCA_027692465.1. Classification (GTDB taxonomy): domain Bacteria; phylum Bacillota; class Bacilli; order Lactobacillales; family Enterococcaceae; genus Enterococcus_C. Next base: position 1,710,696 of record JAQEYU010000001.1, read on the forward strand.
CTGAGCACCATCACGTTGTCCTCCAGGAAAAAGAGCTGCGAATGGAACGTTCCCATGGCCATATCCTATTGAGTGGCACGGATCTGACTGTCGACCGGCCGCTGATGAGTACCACGGTCTACATGAACGGCTTGTTCAACTCCCAAGTTGTCCTGGGCAATACCAGCTCCAATAAACTGATGAGCAACAGCCGCAATGCGCTGAATGCCATGCCGCATTCCGGCCAACGGATTTACCTAAAAGAAGGCGGCAAATGGCGAATGCTGGGCTTGGCCTCTTTGTTCGAAATGGGTTTGAATTCAGCAGTCTGGTATTACAAGTATCGAGGGGATCTCTTGAAGATTGAAACTTACACGGTCGCAGATGGCCGTGAAATCCGTACCGTCTTCACCAGCCGCCGCAGCCAAAACTACGACATTCTGGTCACCAACCACCTCTTGATGTCGGCGGATGAAACAGCCCGTTATGTACTCCAAAAAGATGAGGGACTTTTGACCATCACAGCTGCTGACGATTCCGAGATCCGGGAGACTTACCCGGAGCTGGTGTATTATTTGCTGGCTGAACAGGACTACACTTTGACCGATGAAACTGCCTTGGGAGCAACTGTAGATGAGCCTGAACTTTTGGGACTTTTGTTTGCAGCGACACCGCGGCTGAACTTGACGATTCAAGGTTCGCTTGAAGGAGCCCCGTTTAGCCAAAAACCGACTACGGACATTGATGAAAAAGCCGCTTATCAGGCATTCATCGATGAGCTGCTGCAAGGCTTTCAGCTGTCACATCCAACCGCTGAAGTGGCCAGCTTCAATACACTGGCCCGCTGGTATTGTCATAATATGCTGGTGCACTACTTGTCACCTCACGGGTTGGAGCAATACGGCGGAGCGGCTTGGGGAACGCGGGATGTTTCTCAGGGACCTGTCGAGTTCTTTTTGGCGCTGGAGCGACCGGAGATTGTGGCAGATATCATCGAAAAACTGTTTGCCAATCAATTTGCTGATGACGGCAACTGGCCGCAGTGGTTCATGTTTGACCGTTATGAAAAACAAAAGGCAGACGAAAGCCACGGGGATGTCATCGTCTGGCCGATGAAAGTGGTTGCGGATTATCTGACGCATAGCGGGGATTTGGGTATTTTGGAAACGATGATTCCCTATACAGACCGCACTACCTTTGAAAAGACTTCTGAGCTGTACCCGCTTTTGGACCATGTGAAAAAAGAAGTCGCCTATATTGAAGCGCATTTTCTGCCGGGAACTTACCTTTCTTGTTACGGAGACGGAGATTGGGACGATACGCTGCAGCCAAATGATGCACGCCTCAAAAAACAGATGGCTTCCAGTTGGACGGTGGCTTTGACCTGTCAGGTGATCGGTAAACTTGCGGCAGTTTTGACTGATGCAGACGCGGAATATGCTGCTCACTTGAAAGAGTTGGCAGAAAATATCAAGGTTGACTATGAACGATATATTCTTTCAGATGAGATCTTGCCGGGATTTGTGTTGCAAGAAGGCGATCATTTTGAATTTATCATCCATCCGACAGACAAGAAAACCGGTATCGATTACCGCCTGCTGCCGATGACTCGCAGTATGATTGCTGAGCTGCTGACACCGCAACAGGCCGAGAACCATTTAGCCGTGATCAAAGAGCAGCTGCAGTTTCCTGACGGTGTGCGTCTGATGAATCGGCCGGCCCGCTACAATGGCGGTGTCAGCACTTATTTCAAACGAGCAGAACAAGCTGCCAACTTCGGCCGTGAAATCGGCTTACAATATGTTCATGCCCATATCCGGTTTACCGAGGCGATGGCCAAGCTGGGGAAAAATCGGGAAACCTGGAAGGCGTTGCAGACGATCAATCCGATCGGGCTGCAAGAACATGTTGCCAATGCTTCATTACGACAGTCGAATGTTTATTTCTCCAGTTCCGACGGGGATTTTAAAACGAGGTATGAAGCACAGGAAAACTTTGATAAACTTAGAGATGGCAGCGTTCACGTGAAAGGCGGCTGGCGGATCTATTCCAGCGGACCGGGAATCTATCTGAATCAGCTTTTGAGCAATGTGCTGGGGATCCGTTCTGATCGGGATCACTATCAGTTTGATCCGGTGCTGCCGCAGGAATTGGATCAGCTGGTCATGGATTACCGTCTGGCAGATAAAAAAGTAACAATCCGGTTTGATTTGACCGGTGGGCGCCGATGCGTACTGTTAAACGGCCGCGAGCTGCCGCAGACGGTGCTGGATAATCCTTATCGGGCCGGTGCGATGGCAGTTGCCAAAGACGTATTGAAGGAACAGTTGAAAGACGATGACGAAATTGTCATCTGCAGCTGATGGAACAAACCGTAATTTGAGGAGAGTGGAACCCATGGTGGGAATCAAAGATATCGCGAAAGCTGCCGGCGTCTCCATTTCAACGGTGTCTTATGCGTTGAATGGCAGTCCCAAAGTGACCGAGCAGACCAGAAAGAAAATTCAGGATATCGCCCGTGAGATGAATTATGTTCCCAATATGGCTGCTCGTACCTTGAAAAAACAACAAACGAATATTGTAGGTGTCTATCTGGCGGATTACGGTGGCAGTTTCTACGGGGAGCTGCTGGATGGAATCAAACGAGGGCTGGCTACTTTTGATTACGAAATGATCGTCTGCAGCGGCCAGCGTTCCCATCTGTTTATTCCCGAACGGATGATCGACGGCGCCATCATTTTGGATTGGACTTTTAAAACCGAGGAGATCAATCTTCTAGCTGATCGGGGTCATCCATTGGTAGTGCTGGATCGGGAGATTGACCGGAAATCTGTTGCCAAGGTATTGCTGGACAATAAAGGCGGCTCGACGCTGGCTATCAGTAAACTGGCAGAATCCGGTTCCCGGAAGGCTTTTCTGGTGACCGGTGCCGATGGTTATGACAATCAGGAGCGCTATAAGGCCAGCATCAAAGAGTTGGAACGCTTTGGTATCGAGTATGAAGTGATTCCCGGCGAGTTCACCGAGCCTTCAGGATACCGGGCAGCCGAAACGATCATGGCGCAAAAACCGGCATTTCCGGTAGACATCTTCAGCTTCAATGATGAGATGGCTGTCGGGATCTACAAATACTTTTCGGAGCGTCCGGAAAAAATTGGTGAAGACATCCGTCTGATGGGGTTTGATAATATTGAGATGGGGACGTTCATGGTGCCTCGTCTGGCGACTATTTCGTATTCAAAACACCGCTGGGGGATGGTGGCTGCTGAAAAGCTGATGCAGCTGATCCGCGGAGAAGCTGCAGAAGACGAGGTCATCTACACGAGCTTCGTAGCAGGAGATTCCTTTCCCTGACATTCGAGAGCTACAAAACAAGAGGTGAGCGCAGGTGCAAATCTGGTCAAAAGACTGCATCTGCGCTGATTCTTGAACTGAGCGGCTGCAACTTGCTGTGCGTTTTGTAATAGTTGAAGGAGCTGACTTGTTTTCAGCTCTTGCTTAAGTACATAAGGCGTTTTTGCAAACTCCAATCGCTGATTTTTGAGGTCTGTTTACCCGAATCCACATCGTAAGTGAGCAGTTTTTGTCTCCTCTATGCTGCGCTTTACGCTTTGATTTTGGCCGGGGCTCAAAAATCTGTAACCCTGGAAGTTTTCAGACACGTTCTAATCCTTGAGACTGAATTGGGAGGCTTTTTTATGACCATCAATCGCATCACGTTTCGTTCGGAAGTGCTGGGGAAAGCAACTTCCTGTAATGTTTTTCTGCCGCGGATCAAACGGCAGAGCTATCCGGTATTGTATCTGCTGCACGGCTGGTCCGATGACTGCAATGCCTGGCTGGACAATACAGCGCTGGCCCGCTATGCCGACGAATATCCCTTTATCATCGTGATGCCGCAGGTGGAGTTGAGTTATTACACCAATATGCGGGCCGGCGAGCGGTATTTCGACTTTTTGACAGAAGAATTGCCGGCGTTTATCCATCAGTGGTTTCCGGTCTCGAAAGATCCTGCGGTGCATTTTGTGGCGGGGTTGTCCATGGGCGGATACGGCGCTTTTAAATGGGCCTTTACTTATCCGGAGCGTTTCCGGGGAGCAGCTTCGTTTTCAGGAGCATTGGACGTGGTCGACCTTTGGCAAAATGACCGCAGCCGGGATGAACGGTTTACCCGGATTTTCGGGCCGCTGCCGGAGCTGGCTGGCGGACCGGATGATCTGAAGGCCGTCTTTGCCCGCCGTCAGGAGAATATCGCCGGTTTAACCCTGTATCAATCCTGCGGCACGGAAGATTTTCTGCTGCCGGTAAATCAAGCTTTTCGCAAACCCTTTGCAGAAGGCTTTGACGACTATCACTACAGCGAGCGAGCCGGCGATCATAATTGGGCCTTTTGGGACCAAGAAATCCGTCAGGTATTGCACCTGTTCAACGAAAAGATCCGCTAAAAATCTATTTAAAAAGCTGACAAAAGGGCATGATCGCCATTTTGTCAGCTTTTTTAGTGGATTCAGGAAGGACGTAAGCCAAGAGTTTCAAACTTTTATTATGATAGAAGGAAAATCACGAGAGCGGAAAAGTTCGGTGGAATTCAGAATTTTGCGGATTCACCGAAAGTGAGGGGGAAAGCGCAGAGTATGTGGTGCTGAAGCTTACGATGCAGATTGCGGTGAAAAGAAGCGAAACAGCTGCTGCCGGCGTTTTCAGCCCCATCCTAGATTTCAGGATCGATTTCGCTTGATATTTCGGAAGTAACGGGATCGACGGGGAGACTCGGTTCTGTCTTCGGAAACACATTTTCCCAAAAACGGATACCTCGACCGACCGTGACGGCCGCAAATAATGTTCCAATCCCGATTCCCTCCGGTCGCCCCAAAAAGAGCAAACCCAGTGCTGCAGCTGCCAAGATCATCACCAAATCGAACCGCAGCTTCATTTGACCAAAGCTTTTGCTGCTCTTCAGGCTCAGCAGTGCAACGACACCATCGGGAGCATTCATGATGAAATTTCCCCGCAGCATCAGAAAAGCTCCGGTGGCAGTAGCAGCCGTTGCCAAAAAGAGCAGCAGAACTCGAAGTATCAACGCATCCGGACGGAATTGCGCGAATCCCAGACCGATTGTATAAAAGTCCACTACACTGCCGAAAACAAAGGAAAACGGCAGCTGCAGCAGTGTTTTGAGGGTGAGTTTGAGCTGTAACAGCAGCTGCAGGAGCACCATAACACCAAAGACCAATGTCGTGGCAGTTCCCAGTGTCTGCCCGGTGATATCAGCGATGATGAATGGGACTGAGACCAAAGCACTGGTTCCTAGGCGGCAGCAGGTAAACAAAACCGTTCCCAGAGCAAGGAGAAAGATTCCGGCAATGTAGACCGTAAACCGATAAATCAAGGTTTGTACAGGTTTCATTTAAGAAAACACCCTCTTTTTGAAATGAAGTTATATCGATTGATCAAATAAGTAAAAGTATGTGGAAGTACCTATAATCTGCGAACGCATCATGTGTTCTGCGGCGAGAGACTTTGCGACAGATGTGAAAGTGTCGATTTATAGACAACGGAAGCTTCTCAAAGGCCCATTCTCTTTTGAAGCGCAGGCTTACGGCAAGTTGACATAGAGCGCCATGTGGAGAGTTGTCTTGATTCAAGTATATCAAGTATAAGAGCTGATTATCTGATTATTTGAAAAATAATTGAAAAAATTCTATTTTTACTGTTGTGTGGGCAGGAATATTGGTGGCTGTCAAGGAAAGGCAGGCGGTCTTTTCAGGAAATCTGATGGATGAGAGGAGAGCGGCTGCCGGTCCTATCTTTTGGTGTATAGCAAAACATCCCAAACGTCAGATTTTATGTCTGATATTTGGGATGTTTTCAGAGAAGGTTGAGGTTTATTATCGGTTGTTAGGCAAGACGGGCTCTGCATATCAGCCAAAGACAGCCGCGATGCGTTCCAAGCCGGCAGTGAGGGTTTCTTTCGGACAGGCGAGATTCAGGCGCATATGACCATTGCCCTGTTTGCCAAAGATCGTACCGGCGTTTAAGACGACACCGGCTTCTTCCACCAGCCGTTTTTGCAACTGGGCATCCGTCAATCCCAACTGGGAGAAATCCAACCAAGCCAAGTAGGTCCCCTCCGGCAGCATCATAGTCACCCGAGGCAGCTTTTCAGTCAGAAAATCATGGGTAAAGCGGCTGTTCTCTGCTAAATAAGCCAGAAGCTCTGTCAACCAAGGCTCACCGTAGCGATAGGCGGCCTCGGTACCGATCAGTCCGAATGTAGAAATAGTGGCTTGCTCGGTCATTTCCTGCACTTGGTGAAAAGTCCGCCGCAGCTCTGCGTTTTTGATATAGGCCATCGAATTTTTGATTCCGGCCAGATTGAAAGTCTTGGTCGCCGCCGTCAAAATAATCGAAAAATCGGCGAAGTCTGGGGCGACAGTATGAAAGGAGACATGCCGGTGAGGTGCAAAGACCAGGTCCTGATGGATTTCATCGGCGACGACAGTAACCCCGTATTTTTGACAAAGACGACCGACTGCCAGCAGTTCTTCTCTGAGCCAGACCCGACCGCCGGGGTTGTGAGGGTTACATAAGATGAAAAGTTTGATATTTTCTGCTTTGATCCGGGCTTCCATGTCCGCTAGATCCATTTCAAAATGGCCATTTTGTTCCAAAAGAGGCGAAGCCGATACGACTCGTCCATTGGCTTTGACCATATTGGCAAAGGGGTGATAGACCGGATCGTGGATTAGTACCGTATCACCGGGAGCAGTGTAGGCTTGGATCGCCACACCGATACTCGGTACGACCCCGGGAGAAAATAAAATCTCTTCTTTTTTCAGTGGATAGTCGTAACGGGTTTGTTCCCAGTCAATGATTGCGTCATACAAACTGTCGGGAAAAACACTGTAGCCGAAGATTCCTTTTTCCGTATAGTCCTGCAGAGCTTTGATTACCGGGCGGGGAGCCATAAAGTCCATATCCGCAACCCACAGCGGAATCAGGTCATCCTTGCCATAAGTCTCACGAATGCTGTCCCACTTTACGCTGGCCGTCCCCAGTCGGGAATACTGTCGATCAAAATCTGTCATCATCTGCGCCTCCTGTGAAAGCCCGCCTGTCAATGAAACGAACTTCTTTTTTTTCAATACATACAGTATAATGAAAAAAGTAGAAGAGAGGGAATAAAATGACTTATAAAATCGGCCAGATTATACAGGGGACCGTGACCGGCATCCAGCCGTACGGTGCTTTCGTGGCATTGGACGAGAAGACGCAAGGTTTGATTCATGTCTCGGAAATCCAATCCGGCTATACCAAAAATATCAACGAGGTAGTGAAAGTCGGTGAGAAAGTTCGTGTGCAGATCATAGATATCGATGAGTATTCACATAAAATCAGCCTGTCTCGTCGCACGCTGGACAGTGAACATCTCAAAAATCATCCGCATCGCAAACGGTATTTCACGAATAAAAACAAGAAGATCGGATTCCGCAGTTTGGAGAAGCAATTGCCTATCTGGGTGGATGAAGCCTTGGAAACTCTGCACAATGAAAGCTTAAAGAAATAATTTTGTACATTTTCTGAAATCATGTTAAAATTGAATAGCACGGATAAACAAAATACGAGGTGGTATCGTGGAAAACAAAAAAGTCGCAGGCACTGTAATGCTGCATCTGCAAGACGGCGCCAAACGTTTCTTAGTACACTCCACCGGTGAGACCCTTGAATTGGCCTCTACCGATTTCACTGCCGAGAAGACCGGACTTGCCAATATTCTGGAAATGTTGAAGGATCAAGTCCATCTCGATGTGAAGAAGATCGACCTGGTGGAACTGACGAATGGTCAGATCGATCAGGAAAATGTCCCTCTGTTTGTCTTCGAAGCACAAGAAGCCGTGCTTGACGGTGAGCTCCCCCAAGATTTCTGCTGGGAAGAGCCGCAGCGTTTTCGAGAAATCATTCGCAACTATGATATTGAAGGGGTGCCGTTCTTTTGAGCGACGCCAATCCAAGTTCTTGTTCTGGACACAGAGCAGGAACTTTTTTCATTCTCAAAAATCGTACTGATTTTTGTGGATCCCTCACCTTTGTTCGCTTTTTATTAAGTTAGCTGCTTTTTTATTTGGCTTGATTGGCAGACATCGATAAAAAAACGAACTTAGGATGAAAAACAGAAAATAAGCTGTGAATCTCTTTTGAAATTTTTCAAAGAAAACTCTTGACCGTTCTTTTAAGAAATGGTAAATTAATCAACGTTGACGACGAGAAAGTCTCGTGGAAAACAACTT
>JAQEYU010000002.1 GCA_027692465.1 Enterococcaceae bacterium OF42-14pH9A
AAGTTGTTTTCCACGAGACTTTCTCGTCGTCAACGTTGATTAATTTACCATTTCTTAAAGATGAGGTCAACCTCTTTTTTTCACTTTTTTTGAAGAACAATTTGTGCAACAACAGTGAATCTACGTCTTTCGTTCGTCATTTATCAAAGTTTTCTTTTCTAACCCTTCACGAACAAGAAAAATATCATAAAACACGAATGAACAGGCGAACAATACTCAAATCAATTGGATAAAAAAATAAATCATGCGGCTCATTCAGCACGACTAAAGATACAAAAAAGACCGACTCGAGAGTCGATCCATTGGTCTTCTATGTATCGGACACATGGCTGCGCTCGCTTAGTGCTGCTTCCTTCCGGATCTGACACGCTTCACAAGCCAACCATTGTCCTAGCCTTTCGGCAAAAACTAGTATACCCCAAAATCTCGGTGCTGGCTAGTCTTTTCCGTTACAAAATCTCATTCTGCTGTGTCGCAGGCTGAATTCTCAGTCCGGGTCGTATTTTTCAAATCTGTCTGACGCGCTTTTTTAGCAGCTACCTCAGCCTTTCGAGCCTTCTTGCGGGCCTTTTGCCGCTCCCGGATTTGGCGGAAGAAATTCGTCAACAATCGGCTGCAATCAGCTTCCAGCAGTCCGCCTTCCACGTACGACCAATGATTGAAACGCTGGTCTTCCAATAAGTTCATAAATGTTCCCGCTGTTCCGCCTTTGGGATCGTAAGCGCCGAAATAGACTTCTTCCACCCGCGACAACAGCATTGCACCGCTGCACATGGGACACGGCTCGAGGGTCACAAAGAGCTGAGAACGCTCCAGACGCCAACTGTCGATGCGTCTGCAGGCCTCACGAATCGCATACATCTCCGCATGTGCGGTCGCATCCTGCGTTTCTTCCCGACGATTATGACCACGCCCAATCACGGTTCCGTCCAGTACCAGTACACAACCGATAGGAACCTCCCCTAGTGCTTCGGCTTTCCGGGCTTCCTCGATAGCCATCTGCATAAACGTTTCCTTTTCTGCCTGTGTTAAACTGCTGCCTTTTTCTGCCATTTCAACCTCCGTTGATCCAGTCAAATCCGGATATACTCGTCTCTTCACAGGTAGTATACCAAACTTCCCCATAGACTTCCCTATCGTTTTTTCTGGTAACCTTCATTCAGTTGGGGCCTATTTCTTTTCCTCGTTGAAGGACGGAATCCACAACAGCTTCTGAAAAACCAAGGAAAAATTCTACGCTATCCGCTACACACGATCGATCTATAAAGCAAAACCGCCCCCGAAGCAGCTTGCTCCGAGGCCGGTTTTGTATGGATCATTATCCATTCAAAAAACAGATCACTTCTTCAAGTCTGCCAATTGGCTGTAGACTTGGGTCCGTTCTTCCATATCTTTGACAGTTTGATCCAGCATTTCGTCTACTTCTTCTCCTGACGGCTTAATGTTGCGTAAAGCAGAGAAGCGAACTTGGTTTTCCATAAAGGAAGTCATCTTGCTGAAGTCTTGTTTCTTGAAGTCGATACGCATCGGATCTTTGCCTTTGTCTCGCAGGCGTGGATCGTAGCGATACAACTGCCAGTAGCCGGACTCTACAGCTGCTTTGGCATTTTCAATCGACTTGGCCATCCCACCGCGGATTCCGTGGTTGATACATGGTGTATATCCGATGATCAGTGAAGGCCCCGGATAAGCTTCGGCTTCCATGATGGCTTTGATGGTCTGCATTTGATTGGCTTCAATCGAGATCTGCGCTACATATACATCCTGATAAGCGATCGCCATCATGCCGAGATCTTTCTTCTTGTTCTTCTTACCGCCGGCCGCAAACTTGGCAATCGCAGATGTCGGTGTTGCTTTGGACATCTGACCGCCGGTATTGGCATACAGCTCGTTGTCCATAACGAAGATATTGACATCGGCACCGGTCGCCAAGACATGATCGATCCCGGAGTAGCCAATATCGTACGCCCAACCGTCCCCGCCGACAATCCATTGTGACGGTTTGGCAAACATGTCTTCGTGTTCCAAAAGAGCCGTCAAGGTCGGATCCGTTTCAGCTTTCAACGCCGCAGTGACTTTGGCAGCCCGCTGCTGGGTCCCTTCGCCTTCATGGACGTGTTCCAACCAGTCTTCCAGCAGATTTTGGGTCTCAATGGAACCTTTTGCTGCTGCCAGCGCTTTGGAGACAGCCGTTGCCAGACGTTTACGCTTGGTTTCGTTGGCGATATACATTCCCAAGCCGTACTCTGCGTTGTCTTCAAACAAAGAGTTGCTCCAAGCCGGGCCGCGTCCGTCCGCATTGGTCGTATACGGTGTCGCCGGAGACGAACCGCCCCAAATAGAGGAACAGCCGGTCGTGTTGGCGATCATCATCCGATCTCCATAGAGCTGAGTCAGCAATTTGATATACGGTGTTTCCCCACAGCCGGCACAGGCACCGGAGAATTCCATCAACGGTTGTTCCAGCTGAGATCCTTTCACTGAACCCAGTTTGAACGGATTGGCTTTTTGGCGCAGAGTCATAGCAAAGGCCCAATCGACAGCTTCTTCCTTCATTGCTTCATAAGGTTTCATCACCAACGCTTTTTCCTTAGCCGGACAAGCTTCTACACACAAGCCGCAGCCGGTACAGTCTTCTACCGACACCTGGATGCGGTATTGAACGCCGTCTGCCCCTTTCATGTCACGGGTAATAAAGCCGGCCGGTGCGGCAGCCATTTCCGCTTCGTCTGCCATAAATGGACGGATCGCAGCATGCGGACAAATAAAGGCACATTCATTACATTGGGTACAGTTATCCGGCAGCCATTCCGGTACTTCCAGAGCAATCCCGCGTTTTTCATAAGCCGCGGTTCCCATCGGCATCTCGCCGCCCAGCATTCCGTTATCGATCAAATCGCCAACAGACAAGGCATTGCCTTCTTGACGGTTGATCGGATCCAGAATGTTTTTGACATATGCCGGACGCTCATCTGCAACTGCAGCTTCTTCAGCCAAGACAATATCTTTCCATTCAGCCGGAACAGCCACCTTGACCAACGCAGCAAAGGTTTCGTCGATGGCTGCCCAGTTGGTTTCAACGATTTTGCGGGATTTTTTCCCGTAGGCTGCTTCCACTTCTTGTTTCAAAAGCGGCAGGAAGGTTTCCCGATCCATGATATCAGTGACTTCAAAGAAAGCCGCCGAACAAACCGTATTGATTCGTCTTCCCAAACCGTTTTTGACAGAGATATCCATCGCATTGATGATATAGAAATTGATATCATGCTCAGCAATATATTTTTTCAGTTTCTTCGGCAGATGCTGTTTGACCTTTTCTTCATCCCAAACGGTATTCAGCAGGAAGGTTCCGCCGTCTTTGAGCCCTTTCAGCAGGTCATACTGATGAATGTAGGCGCTGTTGTGGCAGGCAATATAATCAGCCGCTTCCACATTATAAGTGGACAAGATCGGCTCTTCACCGAAACGCAGGTGGGAAATGGTGATCCCGCCGGACTTTTTGGAGTCATAGGCAAAGTAAGCCTGCGCGTACATGTCGGTATTGTTTCCGATGATCTTGATGGCTTGTTTGTTGGCACCGACAGTCCCATCAGAACCAAAGCCCCAGAATTTCGCTTGGAAAGTGGAAGCCGGTGTCAGGTCCATCGTCGGCAATTGCGGCAGGCTCAAATGGGTCACGTCATCGTTGATCCCCAATGTGAAGCGATAGCGCAGCTGATCAGCAGGTACACGCAAATGGTCGTATACCGCAACGATCTGATCCGGTGTCACATCTTTTGAAGCAATTCCGTAGCGACCGCCGATCACGATCGGACGATTTTCATGACGGAACAAAATGGATTGCACATCCAACAGCAACGGCTCACCGTCTGAACCGGGTTCTTTGGTGCGGTCCAATACTGCGATACGTTCAACTGTTTTAGGCAGTTTTTCTAAAATATTTTCGGTTGGGAACGGACGATACAAATGAATATTGATATGCCCTACTTTGCGTCCCTGACCATTCAAATAGTTGACCGTTTGTTGGATAGTCGGTGAAGCAGAACCCATGGAAATAATGACTTCAGTCGCTTCCGGATCACCGTAGTAATCCACCAAATCATAATTTGTGCCCCGCAGCTCGTTGATCTTGCCCATGTATTTTTGGACGATTGCCGGCATCGCATCATAGTAACGGTTGACGGTTTCTCTTTGCTGGAAGTGGATATCCGGATTTTGAGCGGTACCGGAAACGGTCGGATGATTCGGGTTCATGCCCCGTTTGCGGAAATCAGCCAAAGCGTCCCAGTTCATCATATCTTTGAGATCTTCGTAATCCAGGACTTCGATTTTCTGCAGCTCATGAGAAGTCCGGAAGCCGTCAAAGAAGTTCATGAAGGGCAGGCTGCCTTCAATGGAGGCCAGATGTGCTACCGCCGACAAATCCATGACTTCCTGCACACTGCTTTCAGCCAGCATACAAAAACCGGTCTGACGGGCTGCCATCACATCGCTGTGATCCCCGAAGATCGACAAGGCATTGGTGGAAACAGCTCGAGCTGCCACGTGAAAGACAGTCGGCAAGAGTTCGCCGGCGATCTTGAACATGTTAGGAATCATCAGCAGCAACCCTTGGGAGGCAGTATAGGTCGTAGTTAAGACACCGGTCTTCAATGACCCGTGAACCGTACCCGAAGCTCCCGCCTCTGATTGCATTTCGACTAAATTGACGGTCTCGCCGAAAATATTCTTTTGTTCGTGGACACTGGCCCACTCATCCACGACTTCCGCCATGGTAGAACTTGGTGTAATGGGATAGATAGCTGCCACTTCGGTAAATGCATAAGAGACATAAGCTGCCGCTGTGTTGCCGTCCATCGTTTTCATTTTCTTCATGTAACCTGTCACCTCGCTTGTGATTTGCAGTCTTTCGGTAAAACACCGTCGGACTGAGCGGTACGATCAAGGGCTGCAGAGCTGCTCCTAATCGACCAAGACAGTAAGCGCTTACGCCGACTGCCCCTCTTACTCCCCGTTCTTGCGGCTGGTAAGAAGAGCAGACTTACCCCTTCTGCTCTTCACGGCCGCAGATCACCGTCTGGAATCAGACAGTGACTTGTGCTTTTTGTTCTTGAACATACTTGTCAATCTGGTCGGCAGCGACTTTCCCGGCACCCATGGCCAGAATCACGGTAGCCGCACCGGTCACGATATCACCACCGGCAAAGACGCCCGGAATCGATGTCGCACCGGTTTCCGGATCAGCATCGATGTATCCCCAGCGGTTCAACGCCAGTTCAGGGAAGGTATCCAACAAGACACGGTTGGCCCCTTGTCCGATTGCTTCGATTGCGGTATCGGCTTCTACGATAAACTCGCTGCCGGGAATGACTTGTGGACGGCGGCGGCCGGACTCATCCGGTTCCCCCAGTTCCATTTTGACACATTTGACAGCTTGCAGTTTCCCGGTGCCGTCATTGATGTATTCGATCGGGTTGGTCAACCAGTGGTAGTTGATGCCTTCTTCCACAGAATGATGGTATTCCTCTTCCCGTGCCGGCAGTTCTTCACGAGAACGACGGTAAATGATTGACACATTTTCCGCTCCCAAGCGCTTGGCCGAGCGAGCGGCATCCATTGCCACGTTCCCACCGCCGATCACCACGACATTGCGGGATTTTTGAACCGGTGTATCGTATTTTGGAAATTCGTAGCCCTTCATCAAGTTGATGCGGGTCAAGTATTCACTGGAGCTGTAAACACCGTTCAAGGATGTGCCCGGGATGCCCATGAAATTCGGAGCCCCCGCCCCCACAGACAAGTAGCAGGCATCGTATTCGGCCATGATTTCATCCATCGTGATGGTTTTCCCCACCACCACATTGGTTTCAATCTCGACACCGGTAGCCTGAATCCGCTCGATTTCTTTTTGAACGATCCGCTTAGGCAGGCGGAATTCCGGGATACCGTACGTCAAGACGCCCCCCGGAGCATGGAGTGCTTCGAAGATCTTGACTTCATAACCCAACTTCGCCAAGTCGCCGGCTGCCGTCAATCCGGAAGGTCCGGAACCGATAACCGCAACTTTGCCTTTGTCATGAGGAATATCTGCTTTTTCGATAGGCTGCTGCAGGGCCCAGTCGGCTACCAGCCGTTCCAGTTTCCCGATGGCGACCGGTTCGAATTTCTTCGATTGACCCAGTCGGCAGACCATTTCGCATTGTTTTTCCTGTGGGCAGACCCGGCCGCAGATTGCGGGCAGGTTGGTGTATTTGCTGAGAATCTCAGAGGCTTGCTGCATATTGCCTTCTTCGATCTGCTTGATAAAGCCGGGGATATCGATCATCACCGGACAGTTTTGAATACATGGTGCATTTTTACATTGCAGACAGCGGCTTGCTTCCAGCTGTCCTTCTTCCAACGTATAGCCCAAAGCCACTTCCGAAAAGTTTTTGTTCCGAATGTCGGGTGCCTGTTCCTTCATGGGCGTTTTGGTATAACTGCGCTTAGCCATGTTGTGTCACCTTCTTTTCGTAATCTTCGTTGGCCACGGTTTCTTCGTTTTTGTATTGCCCCATCCGGTTGACGAATTCATCCCAGTCGACACCGGCACCGAGAAATTCCGGACCGTCCACACAAGCGAACTTGATCTGGTCGCCCACGGTCACTCGGCAACCGCCGCACATCCCTGTTCCGTCTACCATGATCGGATTCAGCGAAACATAAATCGGTACGCCGGCTTCCTGCGCTGTCAGTGTGCAGAACTTCATCATAACGCTGGGACCGATCGCCCAGGCCATATCAATGGTTTCTTTGGCAAAGACCTGCTTCATAGCATCGGTCACCAGACCTTTTTGGCCCAAGGAACCGTCATCGGTCATCAGGATCAGCTCATCGGAATACCGGCCGCATTCCTCTGCCAAAATCATCAAGTCCTGATTTTTGGCTCCCAAAACGGTGATAACTTTGTTGCCTGCTCCCTTCAAGGCTTTGACAATCGGGAACAAGGCTGCAATCCCGACCCCGCCGCCTACCAAAAGGACGGTCCCGTAGTTTTCAATCTCCGTTGCCTTCCCCAGCGGCCCTACCAGATCGGCGAGGCTGTCGCCGGCCTGCAAGGCAGCCAATTCGGCGGTGGATTTGCCGATTACCTGGAAAATCAGCCGCACAAGGCCGGCCTCCGGATCCGTATCCACCACGGTCAACGGGATTCGTTCACCATGTTCGTTGATGCGCAAGATCACAAACTGGCCGGCTTGGGCCTTTTGGGCAATCCGAGGCGCATCCACGTAGATCTCAAATTCGATTGGATTCAACTCTGTCTTTTCTGTGATTTTAAACAAGTGAAAATTCCCCTTTTTTCTATGTGTGACTGCACTAACCGTTCGATACGTCGAACCGTTCCCCCGGCAGTCGTATCTTAATGTTGGTTAGGCAGTTGCGTCAACGACTGCTTTAACGAAGGCTTTCAGCACTTCTTCATCGTCATCGTCATAGGCGTTTTCGATTTTCACGACTTCCGCGCCTTTTTTCGCACCGGTCTTACCAAATGCTTCATCGAAATCGATAGCTGCCTGACAGAAGTAGTCCGGATACAATTCGCTGTCGCCTGAACCCACAACGCCGAAGACTTTGCCTGCCAATTCTTGTTCCGGCAGTTCTTCAAAGAAGTCTTCCAGATCAAAAGGAATTTCGCCGTCGCCATCAGTATAAGTTGCGACTACACAGATATCGGCATCTTCAAAAGTATCTTCGTCCGCGTCATCGGCTTCCACCAATTCCACATCAACATCCAATGCTTTGAATTGTTCTTCCAAAAATTCTGCGATCCCTTCTGTGTTTCCTGTTGCACTTGCATAAACGATTTTTGCTGCTGTCATTTGAATCTTCCTCCTTGAATTTTCTTTCACGGCTTAAATCAGCCAGATTTAAAACATAAAATAGAATTAAGTAGATTTTACCTGATTCTATAATACTTCATTTCTGTGTATAACTGAACAGATTTTTTGCGCAATTTTTGCATTTTTATCGAAATTTCTTTTTCTGTCCGCCGAAATCAGCACTTGCCGCAGGTTCGTCGGCGTCAAATAATTTTGTTTATTTATTCACATGAAGGCGCTTTTATTTGATACAATAGTGATGTTAAATAACTTTTAGGAGCGCGCCTCCGAAAATAAGGGGCCGGACGGCTGTCCGTCGTCTGACACCTGACAGAAAGGAAGTGAAAGACAGCTTTCTTGCTCGGCGAGAAACTGTCGCACACTATGAACAAAGGTACCAAAAGCAACGCCCTGTGGATCACACAAACCGCTATTATGATTGCATTGATTGTAGTGGTCCAGGCAACTACCGGCGGAATGGGGCAATTCGTGACCGGAAGTCTGGTAAATCTGCTCTTGATCTTGACAGCAGCTTTAGCCGGATTGACCAGCGGGCTGACCGTCGCCTGCCTGTCACCGATTTTCGCCTTTATCTTCGGGATTGGGCCACAGTTTCCTCAGATCATCGCCTGCATCATGGCCGGCAATGCCGTTTTGGTCCTGGTCTGGTGGCTTGTACTGGGTAAAGCCGGACACCGCCAATACCCGCGTCTGATTACGGCTGCAGTAGCCGGTGCGCTGCTGAAATTTACCGTTTTGTGGCTGTTGGTAGTCCAGATTGTAGCCCCCATGTCTGACAACATTCCGGCTCCTGCCAAACAAAACCTGGCGAAGATGTTCAGCCTGCCCCAATTGATCACAGCCCTGATCGGCGGTGCGGTTGCCTGTCTGGTGATCCCACAACTGGCCAAAGTGTTCAAAAGACAGCCGGCCAACACAAAAACCGCAAATTAACCCGCAATTATTGAAATTCAGCGCAAAAGATGCGGCACCGTCGGATTTCACTTCCGAAAAGGTGCCGACAGCTTTTCAGCATGAAAGGTGAAACAATCGCTTGGCGGTCGTTTCACCTTTTTTGTGGTTTTCCATTAGGACACCACTGCCGATAAGAAGCCATCAAAGACGCCTTCTAACAAGCAGTGTTTTCTTGACGATGGTTTTCTGCTGCCGCTGCATCATCACATAAATTGCCGGTCAACAGAATCACTGCACTTCCAGCCGTTCGTGGTAGCTGGTATGCAGCAGGTGATGGGCTTTCAAGCTGCCCGGCTCTCCCAGATACTCTTCGTAAAGCCGTTGAACCACTGGACTTTCGTGGGAGCGCCGCAGTTTTTTGCGCTCGTCTTCTGTGTACAGCGCCTGTGCCCGCAGTCCCTGCAGGTCGACAAAATTGCGCACGGACGCCGGTTGGACCGGCTGACCGCCACCATTGATACAACCGCCGGGACAACCCATGACTTCTACAAAGTGATAGGTCTTTTCACCGGGAATGATTTTTTCTTCCAACAGCCGCTTGGCATTGCCGATCCCGGAAGTAACGGCGATATTGATGTCTTCTCCGTTGATCCGATACGTGGCTTCTTTGATCCCGGACATTCCCCGCACTTCCGTGAAGTCCAGCGGTGCGGCGTGTTCCCCCACCAGGCGCTCAACAGCTGTCCGCAACGCAGCTTCCATCACACCTCCGGAGGCCCCGAAGATGTAACCGGCACCAGTCGCTTCTCCCAATGGGTTATCGAAGTTTTCATCTTCCAGATAAGGAAACTGGATACCGGCTTTATCGATCATCCGAGCCAATTCACGAGTAGTCAATGCCACATCCACATCCGGGAAGCCGGCCGCCGCTTCATCTTCCCGCGTCACTTCGAATTTTTTGGCGGTACAAGGCATGATTCCGACAACGAAAATATTGGCCGGATCCATCCCCATTTTTTCGGCATACCAAGTCTTGGTTAAGGCACCGAACATCTGCTGAGGTGATTTACAGCTGGAAAGATTCGGGATCATTTCCGGATGATAGGATTCACAATACTTGACCCAGCCCGGTGAACAGGAGGTAAAAAGCGGGAATGGCCCGTTATTTTTCACCCGCTCGATGAATTCATTGGCTTCTTCCATGATGGTAAAATCGGCTGCGACGTTGGTATCAAAGACCTTATCGAAGCCTAAGCGGCGCAGAGAAGCCACCATCTTGCCTTCTACATTGGTCCCAATCGGCATCCCGAAAGCTTCTCCGAGAGTCACCCGGATCGACGGAGCGGTTTGGACCACTACATATTTTTGCGGATCTTCCAAGGCCTGCCAGACTTCATCGGTTTGATCTTTTTCATGGATGGCCCCGGTTGGACAGACGACGATACACTGGCCGCAGGAAATGCAGGCCACTTCCCCCAAGCCCAATTCGTAAGCCGAACCAATATGAGTATTAAAACCCCGGTCGTTGGCCCCGATCACGGCAACTGCCTGACATTTGTCACAAGCTGCGACACAGCGTTTGCAGAGAATGCATTTGTTGTCATTGCGGACCATATGGACAGCAGAATCATCGAATTCCCATTCGTTGTTTTCACCGTTGTAATAGTCTTCGTCGTCGACATTGAACTCTTTACAGAGCTTTTGCAGCTCACAGTTGCCGCTGCGGATACAAGACAGGCATTTACGCTCGTGGGTAGACAAGATCAATTCCAACGTCAATTTGCGGGATTCAAAGACCCGTTGAGAGTTGGTGACGATCTTCATCCCTTCTCTGATGGGATAGACGCAGGCGGTGACCAGGCTTTTGGCCCCTTCGACTTCCACCACACAGATACGGCAGGCGCCGATCTCATTGATTTCTTTCAAATAACACAGCGTCGGGATGTCGATGTTGTTTTCCCGGGCTGCCTGCAAAATAGTCGTGCCCTCTGTGGCATAGCAGGATTGACCATTGATGAAGATTTCGATTTTATTCATAGCAGTGCTCCCTCCTAATGCACGTAGATGGCGTCAAAACGACAGGTATCTTTACATAGTCCGCACTTGATACAGGTCTCTTGATCGATCTCATGGACTTTTTTGACTTCTCCGGAAATCGCCGATACCGGGCAAACCCGAGCACAAGCCGTACAACCGGTACATTTTTCCGGCTCGATGGTGTATTGGATCAGGTTCTTACAGACCCCGGACGGACAGCGGCGATCCTGGACGTGAGCCAGGTATTCTTCTTTAAAGTAATGATAGGTGGACAATACCGGATTCGGAGCTGTCTGGCCGAGACCGCACAGGGAGTTTTCCTTGATGTGGTAGCAGAGCTCTTCCATTTTGTCCAGATCGGCCATCGTGGCTTTGCCCATCGTAATCTTGTCCAAGATCTCCAGGAGGCGCTTGGTTCCGATCCGGCACGGTGCACATTTCCCACAGCTTTCTTCCACGGTGAATTCCAGGAAGAATTTGGCAATATCTACCATACAGTTGTCTTCGTCCATGACAATCAACCCGCCGGAACCCATCATTGAGCCGATCTCCATCAAATTGTCATAATCGATAGGTACATCGTAGTGTTCTTCCGGAATACAGCCTCCGGAAGGCCCGCCGGTTTGGGCTGCTTTGAAGGCCTTGCCGTCGGGAATCCCGCCACCGATATCCTCTACGATCTCCCGCAGAGTCGTACCCATTGGGATCTCCACCAGACCGGTATTCTGGATTTTGCCGCCGAGGGCAAAGACTTTGGTTCCTTTGGATTTTTCGGTCCCCATGGCTGCGAACCATTCCGGACCTTTGACGAATATTTGGGGAATATTGGCCAGAGTTTCCACGTTATTGACAGTCGTCGGTTTGCCGAAAAGGCCTTTGACAGCCGGAAACGGCGGGCGCGGCCGGGGCTCGCCCCGCCGGCCTTCGATACTTTCCAGGAGAGCCGTTTCTTCACCACAGACAAAAGCTCCGGAGCCCAGTCGGATATCCAGCTGGAAGGAGAAGTTGGTGCCGAAAATATTGTCACCTAAAAGTCCCTGTTCCCGGGCCTGATCGATCGCAATCTGCAGGCGGTTGACGGCCGTCGGATACTCTGCCCGCACGTAGACATATCCTTGATCGGCACCGATCGTATAACCGGCGATCGCCATCGCCTCGATCACCGCATGCGGATCCCCTTCCAAAACAGAGCGGTCCATAAAAGCACCGGGATCTCCCTCGTCGGCGTTACAGACGACATATTTCTGATCGCCGGGGCTGTTTTTGGCAAACGTCCATTTCATATAAGTCGGGAAGCCGGCGCCGCCTCGTCCTCGCAGTCCGGAAATCTTCAACAGCTCCAGCACGTCATCCGGTGAATACTCGTGAACAACTTTGGCCAAAGCCTGGTAGCCGTCAAATGCGATATATTCTTCAATCTTTTCCGGATCGATACGGCCGCAGTTTCTGAGAGCCACCCGTTCTTGTTTGTGGTAAAAAGGAGTATCCATCAGCTTGCGAATGACTTCTTTGGTCTCGTGGTCGTGATAGAGCATCTTTTCGATGGGCTCGCCGCCGATGAGGTGCTTTTCAACAATCTTCTTGGCATCTTTGGGCTGGACCTGGTGATAAAAGGTCCCTTCCGGATGGATAATCACGATTGGCCCTTGGGCACACAGCCCGAAACAACCGGTAGCGACCACGCTGACTTCATCTGCCAGCCCGTGGGCCGAAAGCTCGGCGTTCATGGTATCGATGAAATCCCGACTTTTGGAAGACAGACAGCCGGTGCCGGCGCAGACGACGATCTCCCGTTTGTTGTCCGCAAGCGCTGTTTGTCCGCCTTCATCCAGACGGATCGCGACTTTTTGCCGATATTGTTTTTGCAGTTCATTCAATTCCTGCCAATTTTTCATAATCGAATCCTCGTTTTCTAGATTTATTCGGCACTCAAGCCTTGCTTTCCTTCAGATAAGTCGCCAATACCTTATCGCCTTTTTTAGTGGTGAGGCGGCCGTAGACTTCTTCATTGACGGTCAATACCGGTGCCAACCCGCAAGCGCCGATACAACGGCAGGATTCCAAAGTGAACTGCCGGTCTTCGGTGGTCTCGCCGGCTTTGATCCCCAAACTGGTCTCATAGGAATCCAGAATGTTGCCGGCCCCTTTTACATAACAGGCTGTCCCCATACACACGCTGATGGTGTACTTGCCCCGCGGGATAAATGTGAATTGAGAATAAAAAGTAGCCGTGCTGTAAAGCTTTTCCAACGGTACTGCCAATTCTTTGGAAATCCGCTGCAGCACCTCAATCGGTAGGTAGCCGTAGATTCGCTGAGCCTCCTGCAGTGCCGGCATCTGTCCGCCGGCCTGCGTCTTGAGCCGCTGCAAAATTTCCTGCAGCTCATCGAATTGGCTTTTTGTCTCGATGAATTCAAAAGCAACTGTTTGTCCGCTCATGATGAAATAGTCCCTCCCCGTGTGAATAAAAATCTGGATAATGATTGTTGTAGCGCTTTCAAAATTATTTTATCAAATTTATCCTGGCTAATGTGCATTTCATCACAATTTATAGTCCATTCTCAATGATAATCATTTTCAGTCTCTCGACAGCTTTAAATCAGTCCTCGTTTATCTTTTGATAAATCTTTCACGACAGAGAATCTTTCGGGCCGCGCGTTTACAGAGAAGTGCCACTTTCGAAACGAACGTTTTTTTAACAAATTTCCTCTCCGTAGACTGTCACTGCACCTGCCGCTAGTTACCCGGGCTGCTGTCGGATCTTCTGACAACGAGAGCGAATTCCTGACATGGACAGTCAGCAGGGACAATGCTAAACTTAAGAAAAAATTTAGAATATATTGTTTGGAACCCTGCAGTCGGACACAGGCGCGTTTTAGCGAATTCGTTTTTCAGATCCGTTAAAATCAGCATGCCCCGACTTAGGCTGCTGTTTTCAAACACACCGGCCCGGGCAGAGTCATTTTTACTTTTCGATTTGTCCGGTTCGGTCATTAAAAAGGAGTTCCCTTCCATGAACTATATCAAGGACTTTCTGCGACTGTTCACCCGCAGTACGCCTTTTCTTCTGGGAAATACGTTGAGTTTTCTGCCGTATCTGCTGTTTTTGAATTACAGCGACGGTCTCAGCTGGAGCAGCATTTTGCCCTTTGTCTTGTTTTACACGCTGCGGATGACCGGGATCTTTTTGCTGCGGGTGCTGCCGGAAGGAGTCGACAGCTACACTTTGTGGATGATCGCTATCTTACTGGGATGCGGCGGATCGCTGATAGGTACACTGGGCTTTTTGTTCCCTGCCCTTTATTCAGTGGCAGCTGTCGCCCTTGGTCTGGCGGCGGCCTGGTTTTTGCCCGCCAAGCTGACGGTAGATCGCTACGAATGGCTCAAAGGCAGTCGAACGATGCGGCCCGCCTACTATTTCGCCGGCTTTCTGCTGGCGATTCTGCTGTTTTTGACTTTGTCCATCGGTAGTGTCGCCGGTCGGACCTTTTCCTTTGCTCTGTACACGATCTTTTTTATCGCCTGCTACCATACAGTGACCCACTATCCCCACTTTGATTTGAAATTTGCCGGTATTCGCCTGCGGACTTTACGAAAAGGGGAATTACTGCTGTTTGCAGCCTTTTTCCTACTATTATTTTTATTGCGGATTGGTCGCAGCTTGACTCGGATTGCCACCGTCGATCTGGCACTGATCGGCTTTTGCGGACTGTTCCTACTGCTGGTGATTCTGGGTGGAGTTTTTCGGCCCCATCGGAAACTGCCTTTATGGCTCAACAGCCTGACGTTTGTCAACGGGATGATGGGTAATTTTCTGTTTCTTTTCGGCTCGCTGTATGTCGGGACGGTCTTCGGCGGTTCACAGGTCCCAACACGGGTCTTTCTGCCGTATATCTTGGGGATGATGATTGGTCTGTTAGTGCGAGGACCGCTGTTACAGCGTTGGGGCCGGCAACGAGCGCCATTGTTATTTCTCAGCGGGCAGGCAGTCGGTCTGCTGCTGATCCTTTGGTCGGCCGGTATGTGGAGCGTTTTTTTCATTTTGAGCCTCTTTCGCAGTATCTGCTCCGCCTGGCTCAATGAACAGCATTTTGCCGTGACAGCACTGCCTTTTGATCAACGATTGATCGCCAAAGGGACAGTCCAAAATGAAGGCAGCCTGCTGCACCAATTTGTCTTGATGCTGACTTTGTCGGGCTTGATCCTCTGGCGGGGCCTGCCCCAGAATACCCTCTTGTCCATCACCACCTACATCGCCGCCAGCCAAAAGGAAAAATGGATCTTGGAAGCTGCCAAATATTTGAATGTCGGTTTGCTGCTGGTGATCCTTTTGGTGCTGTTGGCGGTCTTCCGTCGTAAACCGGCCGTCTACCAGCCAACGGAAGCTGCTACTCAGGCGAAGAGGCACTCTCAAGACGAGCTGCATTGATCTTGGCCGGCCGTCGACACTTGCCACAGCGCAGCTGATATTTTATTATGTAACACGACAACAGCCTCTTCTTTTGTTGAAGAGGCTGTTTTGAAGCTATGAAAAGAGAGGAATGAGTCGATGCAACTGCCCCAAGCATTTGTTGAAAAATATACCGGCCTTTTAGGAGAAGAGGCCCCTGCTTTTTTCCATGAACTGACAACCGGAAAGCCCCTCAAAGCCTATCGCGTCAATCCATTGAAACCGGAATACGAAGCGATGCTGGCCAAGTACGGTCTGGCTGAAAAGACACCCGCTCCGTTTGGCGAGCACAGTTGGCTGGGCCCTGTCAGCGGGCGCAGTCTGCTGCACCAGGCCGGCTATATCTACAGCCAGGAACCCAGCGCCATGATCGTCGGTCAAGTCGCTGCTGCCCGTCCCGGTGAAAAAGTGCTGGATTTGTGCGCGGCGCCCGGCGGCAAATCAACCCAGCTGGCAGTTCAACTGAAAAATCAGGGACTCCTGGTTTCCAACGAGATCTTTGGCAAACGGGCCAAGATCCTGGCGGAAAATCTAGAACGCTGGGGAGCCGCCAATACCATCGTCACCAATCACGCGCCGGCTGAGCTGGTGCCGCACTTCAGCGGTTTTTTCGACCGCATCGTCGTGGACGCTCCCTGTTCCGGTGAGGGCATGTTCCGCAAAGATCCCGTGGCGCTTACCGAGTGGCAGCCCGAGACAGCCGACTTGTGCGCTGCCCGGCAAAAAGAGATCCTGACAGCAGCCGTCCGCATGCTGGCGGATGAGGGTGAGCTGATTTATTCCACTTGCACCTTTGCCCCGGAGGAAAACGAAGCAATCATCAGCTGGCTCGTAGAAAACTATCCCTTGACGATTGAACCGCTCACGATTGCCGGAACTGCTTCCGGCCGTCCGGAATGGGGCAGTGTCCCGGGACTGGAAGGGACAGTCCGCCTGTGGCCCCACAAAGGGCAGGGAGAAGGCCATTTTGCCGCCAAACTGAAATTCCACGGTGAAAACCCCGCTGTCAAAACACCGAAGAAAAAGAATACGAAAGGCCTGCCCAAAGATATCCAAAAACTATGGGAAGCTTTCCGCAAAGACTTTCCTGCTCCGAATAGCGCCGGGCACCCCCAGCTGTTCGGCGATTATATCTGGTGGGTACCGGAAGCTGCCCCCGATTTGGCGGGTATCCGTGTCCTGCGCAGCGGCGTCCAAATGGCGACAGTCAAAAAGAACCGCCTGGAACCGGCCTACAATCTGGCGCTGGCTGCCGATCCCACAGCTTTCAGCGACCATCGCCTGAGCATCACGCTTGATGACTGGCAAAAATACGTAGCCGGTGAAACCTTCCACAAAGCCGGCAATAAAGGCTGGGTCCTTTTAACAGTCGATGCCGTTCCGGTAGGCTTTGGCAAACAGGTCCAGGGGGTCGTCAAAAACTTCTTTCCCAAAGGCTTGCGCTTCACCCCTTGAAGCTGCCGCCTTGAAAGAGTAAAAAAGCAGCTCGGTTACAAGCCTTGATTGTTGTTCGAGCGCTTTAAATTGTTACTTCTCGGCTGCTTTTGAAAAAACCCGACTGCCGATGCCGGCAGTCGGTTTTTCAGCATGGGTTCGCGAGCCTTTCGTTATCCTAAAAATCCCCCCTATGCTATCATTGAAGAGTAGGAAGATATCCGCACCGGTGCCTTTTTTGACAGCAGCGCCAGCGGAAAACAGCTCATTCATATAGGAGGTTTTTTCATGAAAACATCGACAAAAGTTGCTATCGGTCTAAGCGTCGCAGCCGTTGCCGGAATCGTTTCGGCAGCCATCGTATCCGACAGTCTGGCAGACGTGATCCGGCACAAGAAGAACCGCCACCAGGTAAAAAAATTCGTCGACGACAAGTTCAACGGCAATGAAAAACTGATGTCTGTGGTAGACGACCTTTCCGACGATGACTTGGATTCATTAATGAATGTTATGGGCAAGATCAAAGACGGCCGCAAACAGATCTCCGTTTACGGAGAAAACGTCAAAGAAGCCACTGACAGTCTGAAAAACAAATTGGAAGGCTTTATCGATAACGTTTTGTAAAAAGTCTCCCCGCCAAACCTCCGGAGTTCTCGGAGGTTTTTTGGTGGCTTCAATGTTATAATAAACTGCAAAAAAACGCCAACATTCATCCGCTGAAGTTGGTTGAAGGAACTCATTTCTCAGTTCCCCCAACCAACTTTTCCGAACGGCAATGTTGGCGTTTATTCTTTGTGAAGTTATCCAGAATACAGACCAGTCTCTCTGCTTTATTTCTTCTCGACAGCCGCTAAACTTTTGGCGATCAATGGGCCGGTCACTTTTTCATTCCAAAACGTAATCAGCGGGCCGGTCAAAAAGGCGTTGATAAACGTTCCCACACCGATTGGTCCTTTGAAAAAGAAGCCGATCAGAGTGAAGGTCACGTCTTGAATGATCCGGACAATGCGGTAAGGCCATCCGGTGTGATCTACGATTGTCGGAGCGCAGGCATCATAAGGGGCTGCGCCGAGGTCCGCTCCGGTATATAGAGAAACCGCAAAGGTAAAGATCAGGGTCCCCACCACCAAAAAGACGATCTTCATCGGCAGTGTTTCCGCATGGATATCGAATTTATTGAAAAGTGCTGTAAACATGTCGATGAAAAAGCCGACAAAGACCATATTCACTACGGTCCCGAACCCAATATATTTGCGTCCGAAAATAAAGATTACCGCCAAAAAAATCAGATTAAGGCCCAACTGATAGACGCCCAAAGACAGGCCCAACAGCTCCCCGATGGCAATATTGGCGGAAGTGTAAGGATCCATCCCCACATTCCCTTCCCGCAGAATCGTCGCGCCAAAACCCAGGATCAAAACCCCCACCATGGCATAAACCGCCCGCAATACCAGACTTTTACTGATTTTCATCATCAACCAACCTTTCTTCTCCTCTACCTTTTCAAAAGCGCCCAAGCTGCTTTTTTGATAGCCAGCAGGACGTCGGGCCCGGAATATGTAAAAGCTCCGGCAGCCTGCAAGCCACCGGAGCCGGCTGTCATCTTATCAGCGGTCGTTGTTGCGGCCGCCAAACAAGATCATCAGACGCAACAGCTGCAGCAAGGTGCTGATGGCTGCTGCCACGTAAGTCAACGCCGCTGCTATCAGCACTTTGCGGGCTTGCGGCAGTTCTTCTGCGGTCAGCAGGCCGCCCTCACCCAAAATAGCCAGCGCACGGCGGGAAGCATTGAACTCCACCGGCAGCGTCACGACTTGGAAAAGAAAAGCCAGCGAAAATGCTACCAGACCGATTTCTACCAGAGTCTGAGTCCGCAGCAAAAGCCCGATCAAAATAATCGGCATGGCCAATGAAGAGCCGATGTTGGCCACCGGGACGATAGCCGCCCGCAATCGCAGCGGAAAATACCCTTTGGCATCCTGCACGGCATGGCCGCATTCGTGGGCCGCTACGCCGATTGCCGCCACGGATGTCGATTGGGCGGTAGCTTGAGACAAGCTCAGCATTTTATTGCCGGAATTGTAATTATCTGTCAGATCACCGGCAATCTGCTGGACCCCGACATTCGTGATTCCCTGGTTGCGCAAAATATACTGCGCCGCCTGAGTCCCGGTGACATTGTGACTGCTTTTGACTTGATCGTACTTGCGAAAAGTGCTGTTGACATAGGCAGAAGCCGCCATGGAAAGCGCCATCCCGATAAATACCAGCACAATGGTCGCATCGAAAAAGCCGAAGCCGTATCCCATTCCATACATGTGCAAACACCTCATCTTTTTATTATTAGGCTGTGTCTGAAAACTCCTGAGAAATCCAGTTTTTTGCGGAACTGCCGAAATCAAGGAAAATGTGGGAAGCCACCCTCCCTTTGGTCAGCTGGTACAGTTCAACTAAGGCAGAATTCGCCAAGTTGAACTTGCAAATTAGTCACTGTTAAGTTTGCGTAAGCGAACTTTACAGTGAGTTTGACACATTTAGGTGTAAACCTCAGCTTGCTGAGGTTGGAGCCGACCGTGCACCACGATGATTGGCATGCCAGCTGACTGTGGAGTCTTCGGACAAATTGTTTTGATTGCTGTCCGGATATAATACTAGCTGCCATTGTTGTTTTCAGACATGCTCTAAAGATGTCTGAATCCAACAAGTCTTCAGACACATCCTATTTTACAATCGGAAGATGAACTTTTTGTGAAATCAGTTTTTCTTGACGAATTCCGATTTCAACGACATGGCACCGAACCCGTCGATCTTGCAGTCGATGTTGTGGTCACCCTCCACCAGTCGGATGTTTTTGACTTTGGTTCCCTGTTTGATAGGACCGGATGCTCCTTTGACCTTCAGATCTTTGATGACCGTCACGCTGTCGCCGTCTTGCAGCAGGTTTCCATTGGCATCTTTGACTACCAGGCCGCTCTCTTGCTCGGCTGACTGAGCATCACTCCATTCATGACCGCATTCAGGGCAAACAAACAGGCCGCGATCCTCATAAGTGTATTCTGAGCCGCATTGGGGGCAGTTTGGTAATTGTGACATCTGCTTCATTCCTTTTTGATTAGTTTTTTGACACAGTCTTCATTGTATCTGAAATAAATCCCCCTGAAAAGCAGTTTTCCCCTTTTCAACCACCGGAATGCTTTTTCCCGCAGTCAAAATCTTTGCGGCTGGCCGAAAAAATTCCGTCAAAAGAAACCTTTTCAGATACGCCCTAATGAGTGAATTCGAAAAAAGACGAGTACCGGACCTTTACCGGAGTTGAGCCAGCTTACAGCATTCCAAGAGGACTATTTCCGGCCCGGCCTCGGTAAAAGAAGTCGAAACGGCTGGTGTTGGCTTTTTTGGCAACCTTTCATAGACCATTTTAGTCTGAAAGGCTTTCAATGACAAAAATTAGGGATTCATTAAATCAGACCGATTTCTCCAAATTCCCGTCAGATTTTACTTGAAGCGGCGTCACAGTTGTCCTATCATATTCTTAAACATAACGGACGACGGTTACAGATGGACAGGAGACAACCGGTACAGTCTACAAGACTGCCGGCTCTTTTAAGAAAACGAGGTGCAACCATGATGGGAAATCTTATCGATTGGGTCAACGTTCAAATTGCTTGGCTGCCGGCATTGGGCCAGCTTTTGGTTTGGGCCTTGCTGCTCTTTCTTTTGGCTACCGTCATTTATCTGCTGTTCAGTTTGCTGCTGGCCCCGTTTATGTTGTTGTACAACCGACTCACCGACAAAAACAAAAGCAACGTCTTGGCAAATGACGATTATGTTTTAGGCGAGCTGACGGAAAAAATCCACGGCACTGCCATCGGTGAAGTGATGGAGATCGGTTCGGGAGAAGCCCGTTCTGTTCATCCGGCCCGGCTGTACAATGAAGCAGAAGCCCACAATGGACTGCTGCTGCCGGTTGGTACCAAGGTCCTGATCATCGATTTTGATGACCGGGGCGTCGCTTTGGTCGTTCAAAGCAAGAGTTTCATCGCTGATTAGAGAGTTCTTTTCAGCAGCAGAAAAGAAGGAGTGAGGAAGAAATGACAGATTTGATTTTAAGTCCCGTTTTATTGATCATCATCCTGATTGTCGCACTACTGGTCTTTTTGATGGTCCGCTACCGAATCGGCAAGCCCGACGAAGCACTGATCGTCACCGGTTCTCTTTTGGGGAAAGAGGGCATCAAGATTTTGAAAAACAGTGGGACCTTCGTAATCCCCATCATCCAAAAAGCCCATAAACTGAGCCTGCTGACCCATAAACTGGAGATCGGTACGCCGGAAGTTTATACTGAACAAGGAGTGCCGATCAAAGCCTCCGCCACGGTCCTGGTAAAAGTGGGCAATTCCACTGAAGCCATCAAAACCGCTGCTGAACAATACTTGGGCAAGTCTACCGACGAACTGGAAGACGAAGCCAAAGAAGTCTTGGAAGGTCACTTGCGGGCGATCCTCGGAACGATGACTGTCGAAGCCATCTACAAAAATCGTGACGACTTTGCCGAACAGGTCCAAAATGTCGCCTCCACCGACTTGAAAAAGATGGGGCTGGAGATCGTTTCCTTCACCATCAAAGACGTATCCGATCCCAACGGCTACCTGGATGCTCTCGGTCGACCGCAAATCGCCGAAGTCAAAAAGAATGCCGAAGTCGCTGAGTCCAACGCCCTGCGTGAGACCCGGATCAAACAAGCCGAAAACGAACAGTTGGCCCAGCACGAAGAGATTCGCCGTAAAACCGAGATTGCTGAAGCCAACAAAGACATGGCGCTGAAACAAGCCCAATACCAACAAGAACAAGAAGTAGCCCAAGCCCAGGCGGAACAGATCGCCGTAGCGGAAAAAATGAAGGTCAACCTGATTGAGCAAGACAAGAACATTGAAATCCAAGCCAAACAGGCCGAATTGACGGAAAAAGAATTGACCGCCAGCCTCCGCAAAAAAGCCGAAGCCGACAAATACGTCGTGGAACAAAACGCCTTGGCTGACAAAGCCCGCGAAATCGCTCGCGCCGAAGCCGAAGCCGAAAAAGTCCGCCTGGCTGCTCAAGCCGAAGCGGAACGGATTGAAAGACTGGGTTCTGCCGATGCGGAGCGGATCGCTAAAGTCGGTGAAGCCGAAGCGGAAAGCCGTGAAAAGATGGCCATCGCCCTCACCAAACTCAACGAAGCCGGTATCCTGATGGAATTCATCAAAGTTCTGCCGGAAATCGCCAAAGAAGTCAATGCCCCACTGTCCAATATCGATAAAGTGGTCAGCTTTGGTGCCGGCGACGGGCTGCCTGAGATGGGCCAAGCCGGCCTGGCCCGCACCTTTGACACTATCAAGGAAACTACCGGACTGGATCTGGTATCTTTGATCAATGATTCCATGTCTACCCGCAGCGGCAATCGGGAATTAGTAGCTGCCCTGGACAATCAGGAAAAGGCGCCAAGCCCGGCTTCACCACAGCCTTCCACCAAACCGGCGCCCGCTGCTGAACCGCGCCACGCTGCACCACGCACTGCGGAAACTGAGTCAGAACCGGCAAACTGGGGTTCGAAATACGACATCTGATCTGTATTGAAAGATTGAAGCATAGCTGAAAGTACCAATGGCAGACCTTTGCCCCTCTTCACCACGCTCTCAGTATAAACAAAAACACCGTCGCCTTCGCAGGTCGACGGTGTTTTTCATTTACACGAAGATCAAGCCGGATCTTCTGAACCGGTCAATTTTGCCACAACTGCGGCAATTGCTGCCCCGACTAACGGTGCAAACAGATAAACCGGATAATGTTTCAGTGCGTCGCCGCCAGCAAAGATCGCCGGGCCGAAGCTGCGGGCCGGATTCAAGGACCCACCGGTAAGGTTCAAAGCCACGATGATCAAAAATGCCAAGACCAGACCGATGGCAAATGGTGCCAAGTTACCGTTGCCGTATTTGGCGCTGGTAGACATCAAGATCACAAAGACAAAGATGAATGTGATCACTACTTCAAAGATGAACGCATTCAAAGCGCTGATGTTCGGAAAGTCTGTTTGGCCCATCGCATCTTTCGCCAAGCCCAGCAGGTTACCGAAGTAGCGGATCAAAGCAGAGGCAGCTGTCGCTCCCAAAAATTGGGCGATCCAGTAACCTACTGCATCTTTTAAGTCCAGCCGTTTGTTGATCACCATTGCCAGTGTAACTGCCGGGTTGAAGTTCCCCCCGGAGACACCTCCCACAGCGATCGCCATGATCGTGATTGCCAAACCGAAAGACAAACCGATAGCCAGCGTATCTCCTTGTGCAATCACTACAGTGCCGGTTCCTAAAAAGACCAATAAGAGCGTACCCATAAATTCTGCAATGTATTTTCTCATGTTCAATTCCTCCTTTCTTCTTTCATAAGAAAATTATAGCATGTGCAGGCTGGTTCTACTGTTTTGACGTCTCGGATATGGGAAATTTTCTGAAAATCCCGTAAAAAATACCCGCACCTCAAAGGGTACGGGTATCGGATTGCTGCCACAAGTCTGTGAATATGCCGCCGATAAATCAGCCGGCATACTCAGTCACGCTTTGTTTGGCTTATAAGTTGGCAAATTTTTCCAACAAACGGATCATTTGGCAAGTAAAGCCGTATTCATTGTCATACCAGGCAACGGTTTTCACCAGTTGGAATTCACCGGATGAAGTCACTTCCGTTTGTGTCGGGTCAAAGATCGAACCTTGTGTCGTTCCGATCACATCGCCGGAAACGATTTGACGGTCGTCATAACCGAAGGAAGGATTATCGATGGTGTGTTTTTTCATTGCTTCGTTGACTTCATCGGCTGTCACTTCACGGTCCAGGATAGCCACCAGTTCTGTCAATGAACCGTCCACGACCGGCACCCGTTGTGCGTGGCCTTGCAGTTTGCCGTTCAATTCAGGAATAACCAAGCCGATTGCTTTGGCTGCCCCGGTAGAATGCGGAATTGTATTGTCGGCTGCTGAGCGGGCTGCCCGCAGGTTGCCGCCGCGTACTGGGCCGTCCAACAACATTTGGGTAGAAGTATAGGCATGGACGGTAGTCATCGTCCCTACTTTGATACCGAATTCGTTGTTCAGGAAATAAGCCATCGGTGCCAAGCAGTTGGTCGTACATGAGCCGGCAGAGATGATCTTGTCATCCGGTGTCAGCGTGTCATCGTTGACATTGTATACGATAGTTTTCATAGGACCGGCCGGAGCGGAGATCACTACACGTTTCACGCCGGCATCCAAGTGAGCTTGGGCTTTTTCTTCAGAAGTATAAAAACCGGTACATTCCAAAACGATGTCCACACCGTTTTCTTTTACCCAAGGAATCTTGCTGGCATCCGGTTCAGCATAAACACGAGTGGTTTCGCCGTCAACTACGATGGAATCATCTGTGGCGGTCACAGTTCCTGGATATGTGCCGTGGGTGGAGTCGAATTGCAGCAGTTGTGCCAACATCACCGGGCTGGTCAAATCATTGATTGCTACCACTTCGATGTCGTCAGAAACTTCTTTGATACGACGGAACGCCAAACGGCCGATACGTCCGAAACCATTGATACCTACTTTTACTGTCATGTGTTGCTTCCTCCTTTTTTCGATAAGAAAATCAGATAAACTTACAACTTGGTTCACTTATGATTTTCTATCGAAAGCGCAGGTTTGTCAAAAGATTGGGCTTGCAGCGGAAAACTCGGCGGCCGCTTATTGTCTGCCGGTCAGCTTTTGAGCCCTGCCTATTGGATCCAACCGTTGGTGAGGCAACGGCTGAGGTCCCAGGCATCCCAACCGAACCAGGCCGGCTCATTGACTGTGTCGATATTCAGCTTGTAAGTCCAATAAAAATGCCCGCTGCCAATGTTCCAAGTGGCCAACGATTTTTCCCACAGCTGACGATAGATAGCAGTCCGCTGTTCATCTGTCATTGTCTGTTGCGGCGTGAAGGCCTGCTGCGTCGGGTTGATTCCGCCTTTGGTATCGGTACCGGCAGCATAGGAGTTGAACAAGCACCATTCACCGGTAAAAAGCGGCACGTACTCAGCGACGGCTGCGATTTCTTTTCCCAACTCATCCAAAAAGTCCAAGTATGCCGCAAGTTCCTGTTGGGTCCCGGTCAATTCCGCAAACATCAGATATTGGTGGGTATCCAGCATCACATTTTCCAGCGTATTTTCGTTGAAAAAGTCCTTCCAGCTCCCCAGTTCAAAAGCATCGTGAAAGGCGATCACCGTTTCTGGCCGCAGGATCTTCCGCAGCCGCCGGTAAGCCTCCAAATAAAAATCACGGATGAAGGTCAGCGTCAGCGGCTTGCTGCCTGCTGCCAGCTCCGGGTCCCGTGCCGGATAACGTCCCAGCGGATCCATCTCCTGCCACATTTTTTCCGTAACCGGCTCGTTCAAAGGCTGGATTCCCCACAATGCCGGGTGATCCCGATAACGATCTGCTAATTTTTCCAGTACCTGCAAAACGAACGCAAATTCTGCCGGATCCTGGCCCCATTTCAATACACCGGATAAGCCGCCGTTGTCAAAGCCGTTTTGACTGCCGGGAACGCTGTGGAGATCAAGCAGGATTCCCAGTCCGTAGGCGTCTGCCCAGTTGAAGGCTTTATCCAGTTCCTTAAGACAGCCGATAAAAGGTGGCCGGTCACCGAAAACGAAGTAAGGGACCGGGATCCTTACCAGATTGAACCCGGCTTTGGCGATGCGGGCAAAGTCGCTTTCACCGATGAACTCGCCCCGATGAATACGAATGCGGGCATCATAAGCTGCCGGCGACAGGTCTTGCGCCAGATAATATTCATCGTCGGCCGCAGTTTCTTCAAAAAGACTGGGGGCCATCCATTTTTCCAGGACCAGCCAGCCGCCCAGATTGACACCGTTGATTTTATCGATTTTCATATTTTTTCCTCCTCGCCCTTTCAGGCTCAGTCTTCTGACTGTCTTCGGGCTTGTAAGTCGGCGATGATCCCGTCAAATTCCCGATCGAGTTTATAAAAATGCAGCACTGCAATCACTACCAGATTCAAGACCAGTGGCAGGACCCAAAATACCAGATGGATGCTGGTAAGAGCGGTTTGCGTTTGGACTGCGGCACTGCCTGCGTATCCGCCGATTGACAAGATCAGTCCCAGTAACGCAGAGCCCAAGCCGTTGCCTACCTTGTAACCGAAACTGCAGGCACTGTTGGTCAAACCTTCCATGCGTAAGCCGGTCTTCCACTCCCCGTAGTCCACCGTATCTGAAACCATAGCCCACATCACAGCACCACCAAAGGCACTACCGATTCCTCTGACAATACTGGAAAGATAGATTCCCATCGTCTGGCCGCCCAAGATCACCAGCAGGATCAGCCCCAGGGATTGGATCACTGAACCGATGACCATGGAATTACGTTTGCCTAAGCGCTTGATTGCCGGTGCAATCAAGAACATTGATGCGATTTGTGCGATATTCATGACAGAATTGATCCCTTGTGCCAGTTGATCGTTGCCTAAGATATTTTTAGCAAAATAGACCGTCGACCCGTATGTCAGGCTCATATTGATAAAAATCAGCAGCAACGAGACCGTCACCATCACCCAGTATTTGTTCCGGAAAAGAGCCTTCAAACCCGTTTTGAGGGAGATTTTTTCGGATTTTTCGCTGACTGCGACGACTCGTTCTTTAGTCCCGATAAAATTCAAAATGAATGCTGCCAAAGCAATAATTCCGAACAAGGTGAACGTCCAGGTCCAGGCACGGGCATTGTCTCCGAAATAAGCCACCAGTGACAGCGTGAAGGAGTTGACCACCAGCGTGCCGGTGGTTGCCAGCAGATTACGATAAATACTGAGGACGCTGCGTTCGTAAGGATCTTGTGTCATCAGTGCGTTCAATGACGAGTAAGGGACATTGATAGCGGTGTAGATTACACTGGAGACCAGATTGTAAGTCAAGAAAACATACACCAATTTAGCAGTAGCACCTAAGCCGACAGGAACTGAGAAAAGCAGAATCCCTGAGACGGCAAAAGGTAACGCCATCCGTAAAATCCAGGGACGGGCTTTGCCGAAACGGGTTTTCGTCCGGTCGACTACCATCCCCATGGCAATATCCGTGAGTCCGTCCAACAGCCGTGAAATCAGCATGATGCCCCCGACTGCCGCGGCACTGACGCCGGCATAATCGGTATAGTAAAACAAAAGATAGGTGGTCATGGCCGTGTAGATGAGGTTGCAGCCGAAATCCCCCAGTCCGTATGCTACCCGTTCCAAGATCCCGATTTTTTCATTGCCGGCAGGTACCGGCTTTACTTCTTCGATTTCCATAATTTTCTTCCTCCCTCGTTTCTTGACAGTCAGTTCTCTTGGGTCTGGCTTGTGACCCGATAATAGTCAAAGTCCGCATAGCTGTCCCGCTGATGGGCATCGATTGCACCGACAAAGTTGAACAGCCCGGTAAAGCCGCCAATCTCACCAGGTTCACCATTGACCCCTTCATCGGAGAGATAGCTGACATCCAGCATTTCCCGCAGCGGCAGCCAGTCTGTATCCTGCCGATAGCTGATGAAAGCTGTCCCCCAGCGGTACTCCAGCTTCAGCTCAACCGGTTCGTCGGTCACTGGAATGCGGATATCGACATATTCGGTGCGGCAACCGTGGCAGGCTTGTGTCAAAGTCAGATAAGGCGTGGCCGTTTCTTCGCAAAAAGCGAGATGGACAAACAGCCAGTTGTTGCAGTCATAATACAGCCCCATACCGGCTCGTTCGGAATAATGATCCGGCTTAAAGCGTACGGCTGTCTCAAAGGTATAGTGAAAAGCGGTCGCACGGGTCCCCATGATTGCCGGTTCATTGCGGGAAAAGAAGGAGTCGCCGCCATAGATTCGCAAATGGCCGGGCTTCTCCTGTGTATTCACCCAGTCCGGTGTCTGTCGTCGATATGGAGTCATGAAACCTGTGAAATAGTGATTCCCGGCAAACTCCTCGGCGATATCGTGGTTAATCTTGGCTCCCGTAGCAATCCCGACAGGTGCCGGTATCGTCATTTTAGCCAGGTTCGTACCGTCTGCCAGCTCTAACCAGCCGGCTTTGGTCCAGCACATCTGCTGCAGTGCAGTCTCCCGTCCGAGAGGATTGAGAAGTTTTCCCGGCAACGGCCGTGACATCAAATGGACCATGTACCACTCGCCGGCCGGTGTTTCCACCAGGGAACCGTGCCCGGCTTTTTGCATCGAAGAATGAGGATTGTACATTTCAAAATGACCGGCATCGGGATTCCCCAGTGAAAAGAGATGCCGCGGCGAAGAGGTAAGAATCGGTTCTCCGGACGGATGGGGTTCATACGGTCCGAAAAGCTCTCGGGAACGCCCAATTTCCACCCCGTGCCCGTAACCGGTCCCGCCGGCTGCGATAATCAGGTAATAGTAATCTTCACGCTTGTAAAGCTGCGGCGCTTCTGCATTGCCCCGGGTTGTAAATCCATGCGTGATTCGCCGCCAGTCGCCGATAATACAGCCCTTCTCTAGATCGAACTCCGCAATCACGATATGCCCTGGCGCTTGATAATCTGTACGGGTTTCCCACTCCAGAATTGCCAGATAATGACGACCGGCTTCATGATAAAGAGACGGATCAAACCCGATAGCTGTCAAAAACTGCGGCTCAGACCAAGGCCCTTCTACACTTTCAGCCCACATGGCATAAGTATTGGCATTGAATTCACGACCGGACATGTTCACCATCTGGGAATAAATCAGCCAAAAGCGGCCGCTGCTTTCATCGTAGGACAGCTGAGGCGCCCAGATCCCTGCCGGTGTATTGGTTCCTCGCAGGTCGGCCTCCTCTTTTGTCAGCCCAAAGCCTTGCAGCTCCCAATTGGCCAGGTCCTCGGAACGAAAGAGTTGGATCCCCGGCGTCCAATGAAAGGTGGAGGTCGCCAAGTAATAGGTCGCTCCCACACGCAGGATCGACGGGTCCGGAGCCATCCCCGGAATAACAGGATTTTGGATCATCATGGTACACACCTTTCCAGTCTTCTAATGCAGGATAAGTCTGAAATCCCCGATGACAGTATTTCGCCCCTCTTCACTGACAGGCTTGATGTAGATGCCCGCTGATGAATCCGAATCACCGAAGCCGGACTTTACTCCTTGCTTTCGGCAACTCTGCAAAACATTGTCTCCTGTCGGCAGTTCTGTTATCCGCATTTGATACAAAGAAATTTTCCGGGATTACCGCAGCTGTTCGGTCCGGCCGAAGCCGATTCACATCCGTTGGAATCGCTTTCCTTTGCTCATCCTTATCATACAAGCTGAAAAGCATCAGTTATATATCAAAAGTCGCTCAATTTTTACCTTTTTCCGTATTCCAGATGGCACGTATGTGGCTGATTTCATGCAAAAAAACGTTACAAGCAGTTCGGCGAAAGTCCCGCCGGAGCTGCTTGTAACGTTTTTGGCTGCTGTGATTTGTTGACAGATCCTAAAAGCAGGGATTTTTGAGAGCGGCCGAAAAGCTCGCTGGTTTATTTTCGGAAGTTCATTACCGCCGTCAGCTCTTGTTCTGCCAGCAAACGCTCCAGACCGGCTCGGATCTCCTGCTCTGATTCGGTATCGACAGTGGCAGCCAAGGTGACGTTGATCTTATCAGGTGCCCCCGTCTCTTCATCAGCCCGCTGCAGTTCGATTTTTTTGATCTTATCGGGGTGATCCAAAAACAACTGCTTTTTGATCTCCTGCAGCGGTTCTTTTGAGTCGGTGCTGTGCGGTGCCGCTTGCTCCCGCCCTTTGTCTTTTAGTTTTTGATCGATGTAGCGATCGATGTCCTGCAGATTGACGGTTTCATTGTTGGCAACTTGATTGATCGTCAGACGGTAATTGCCCAGATTGTAATCGGACAGCTCTGCTTGCAATCGGGTCAGCTCGTCGTTAGCCGGTTTGATTCCCAACAGATCCAGCTTCAAAGTCTGGGAACCGGTATCCACTGTTTGATCCAGCACATAATAATCCGCCATTGCTTCGGTGACAAAACGCTTGGCTCGCTGCTGAGACATCTCCGTGTGGATCAGATCGCCGGCTGAAATCAGACTGGGTATCGCGATAAAGACCGCCAAAGCAATCATCAGATAATGCCGGCGGTGCTCCATTTTAGTGTCCACCTGCGTACGATAGTTCAGCCGCAACAGACGTACCACCAGAAAAGTCGTGATGGTGATGAAGGCGACATTCACCAAAAAAAGATAACCGGCACCCAGAAAGATTGACCAGTCTCTGGTATAAATTCCATAGCCCATCACGCACAAAGGCGGCATCAGCGCAGTGGCAATGGCAACTCCCGGCACGATATTATTGGCTTCCCGCTGGCGGGCACCAATCATCCCGGCCGTTCCTCCCAAAATCGCGATAATCGCATCCCACACGGTCGGCTCCGTCCGCGCCAAAATCTCGGAACTGGCATAAGTCAAAGGCGACAGCCAAAAATAAATCAGTGCCGTCACCACAGCAAAGCCCGCCTCCAGCAGCAACAGACGCATTGCCCGGGCCGTCAAGCGACTGTCAAATACGCCAAGCCCCAACCCTACACCCTGAACCGGCGCCATCAGCGGTGAAATCAGCATAGCGCCGATCAGGATTGGTTGGGAATTGACATTCAGACCGATCGAGGCGATAAAAATTGCACAAATCAGGATCACAAAATTTTCGATCTTGATATCGATGCTTCCTGATATCTTCTCATACAGCTCCTCATTGGATAAAGCACCGTTTTTCTCCATCCCCTTTACCCCCTTTTTGCTCTCACATTATTATATCAAGAGAAGCTGCTCCGGTCTTTTGAAGCGGTCACCCTTCGATAATTTATCGCTGTCTTTTGAGAAATTCATCTATATATTGGCTATTTGTGATGCCATTCGGGAATCCAAAGTTGCGTTTCAAACAAAAAAACAGCTCCGGTCAAGGGAACTGTTTTAGTGGATTTCAGCGGGTTAATTCTTCCGGTAAAGCTTTGTCCCGGTGCCGTTTGCGATATTGCAGCGGTGACAGCGAGCTCCATTTTTTGAACTGGCGGGAAAAATGGGAGCTGTTCTGATAGCCTACCAGCTCAGCAATTTCATTGATAGGCAAATGAGGCTGGTGCAGTAAAAACTTGGCTTCGTTGTAACGCAGCTGATTTTGATAGTGTTTCGGGGTCGCAGCATAGACCTTTTTGAAAACTTTCAACATGGTACTGTCACTGATGCCCAGATTGCTGGCGACAGTCTCCAAAGACAGCAGCTGCAGTTTGTCTTCACTGGGATTCTCGGTATAGCAGCGGAAATTTTCCTGGATACTGCTGGCGATCTGTCGGGCCAAAATAATCGCTTCATTATCGGAATTCTCCAGTTCTTGTTTTTGCGAATCCGCATAATCTAGCAGACAAATCACCAGCTCGATCAGCAGTTTCTCCACAAAAAGCTTCTGACGGACATTCATTTCCTCACTGGACAGCAACTCGACAAAAGAGGACAGGATGCTGCAGATCTGATGATAGGCCGGCACCTGGGGATCCAGCACCAGCGGACAGTACAACAACAGCTGCTCCTGGATGAACGGATCATCAATATCAAAATGCATGCAGTAATACTCCATACCGGCGGGGGAAATACAGCTGTTTTCATGGGGCACCCCCGGCGGGATCAACATCACTTCTCCTTCGGCCAGATGCCTGATCTCATGTTCAAAACGAGTCTCTTGGACCCCACGGATCATCAGAATAATCTCAAAGGCAAAATGCGTCTCTTTTTCTACCTGCCACTGGTAGGCAACCCCTTGTTTGTGGCCGCCAAAGGTCTTGATGTTGACATCGATCGTCGGCAGACTCACCAGTTTTTGCAGCCAATCCGGGACTGGGCGCATCCGCTTTTCCTCCTCTCATAAAATCCTTTTGTCAGCAAATACGTGCCGAAGTTCTCGTGCTTTTTACCGAATTTTACCGATACACCCTAATCTTAGCGGATTTTCGGAAAAAGACAATCACGAAAAAAACGCAATGTCGAAATCTCGCGCTGGTGCAGGAGAAAGCTCCCGCATTCCGAGGCGGCATACGACATTGCGCTTGTTATCAATTTTTTCAGCTCAAAGCTCTTCTAATCCCTCAGTATCCAAGACAGTGACCCGGCTGCCTTTACGGCTGATCAGCTGCTTTTCTTCCAACAATTTGAACTTGCGGGATAAGGTCTCCGGCGTAGTCCCCAGATAAGCAGCCAGTTCTTTCATTTTCATGGGGATGGTGAGTGATGAACTGGTGGTAGCAACCTGCAGATCAGTCAGGTATTTGGCCAGGCGCTCCTCCACCTTTTCCATCAGCAAAAACTGCGTCTGCTGCTCCACAGCGGTCATTTTATCAGCGGTCAGCTCCAACAGCTTCAGACTCAGCTGCGGATAACGCAAAAGCAGCTCTTGAAAATCCGCCTGCTTCAGCACACAGACTTCCGTCGGCTGCAACGCTTCGGCAAACAGATCAGCATTTTTGGCCCCGAAAAGTTGGCTTTCCCCTTCGTAGCCGCCAGGTTCCACCACCCGCAGCAGCTGTTCCCGACCGGCTGCCGAAAGCTGGTAAACTTTGAGGTTGCCCCGAGCTACAATCACCAGCTGGGGTTCGCCATCCGGAGTCAGGATCTGTTCTCCCTTGGCAAAATGCCGGTGGGACACCAACTGATTGATCTTCTGCTGGTCAGCAGTCTCCAGATGATTGAACAAAGGAACCAATGTGACGCAAAGATGCTGTTGAGCAGAATCTGTTGCTTTTGCCGCAGCTTCGTCAGGACTTTTCGGCCGTTTCTCTGATCGAACCACAAGCTTCACCACCTTTCTTGTCCCGCTGTCTTCACAACGGAACGGAAAATACCCGTTTACTGAATTTACTGGTAGGAACGGCGCTAAGCTGCACCGCCCGCACCTCGTATTGCCTCAAACGTACTGCGGGAGCTCGCAGCTTTTGTAAATCCGCTCCAACTGTCAGTCTTCGTCTTCCTCTTCTGTCAAACCGTCTGCTGCCTCATTGCCCAAAAAGCTTTGCAGGCAGAAGATCTGCTGTTTCAGCCAGCCGTACAACTCCTTCAAAAACGCAGCCAGCGCATATTTCTGTTCCTTTTCGGCCAAGGCGATTCCGCGACTGATAAAAAGATTCTGAGTAGCAAAATCCTTGACAGCGGCAAAAATCAAGGCATCTGCCGCTTCGTATTTCGCTTGACCGCTTTCTTCCAGCATGCTGTAGCGGCTGAATTCTTCCGAAGTAGTAGGAATGACTTCCCCTTCATCTAACATCAGGCGGTTCAATCGGTCAACTAACTTGCCTTCTTCTGCCAGAAGTGCGGGAAACCTCCGGGTAATGAAGTCCCGCTCGATTCCCTTGGCATAATACAGCGTCTGCCGCAGTTTGTGCTGCTGGATCACCAGATTGCTGATGATATGGCCGGTCATGGCACCGGCTGTCGGTGTATGATGATCTCTTTCGGATTTTACCAGCTCGGCCTGGTATTTTTCTTCTGCTACTGTCATGATGACATCTTCTTTCTTGATTGAGATAAGTTCGATCTTTGTGCCGGCTGATTCAGTTTTTGCAACTGTCACTGGTCACAAGGCTTTGACTTTGACTGATTCCACATCGTAGCCCAGCTTTTCGATGACCGTTTTCAGCTGATCGCTGCTGGTCGTTGCCGGATCGATTTCGGCCTTTACCTTGCTGGCATTGAAGAGAACTTTGACGTTTTTGACTCCCGGCTGATTGGCCACGCCGGCCTCGATTTTTTGCATACAGCTGGGACAAGTAAGAGCTCCTAATTGCATAATGACTTTTTCCATGATGATCTTCCTTTCCATTGTTGAAGACGCTGTGAGCAGGTCTTCGCTTGCAAAACTGCTTTTTGCAGGTACCGCCGGCTGCGATTGACTGTTCGATTGCTTCCTGCCCTGAGCTGCGGATCGTCAGAGGGCGGGAACAAGCAACGTGCGAACGCTCCCGCTTTGCAGTAGCGGTACCTTTCTACATTTCCCAGTGTAGTCCTTCCTGCGATAAAAGAACTTGACGGGTATCAAGTTTTTCAAAAAAATCACGACGCGGGAACAGCTGATTTCGCTTTTGCTTCAGCGACAGACTTTGGCGCTCTGCGATATCCCAAAAGCCGCATTCCGTTGACCACCACTACCAAAATACTCAGCTCATGCACCAGCATCCCGCTGGCCATATAGATGTAACCGACGATCAAACCGATGAGCAGAAAGAGAACCGTCCCCACTGCGATGGCGATGTTTTCCTTCATATTGGCGACCGTTTTTTTGGTGAGGCCGTAACCGTGAACCAGATTGGCAAAGCTGGACTGCATCAAAACGACATCAGATGTCTCCACTGCCACATCCGTCCCGCTGCCCATGGCAATCCCGATATCCGCCAAAGCCAGGGAAGGACTGTCATTGACGCCGTCCCCCACAAAAGCAACTTGGCGGCCGGCTGCCTGCAGCTGACGGACATAGGCTGACTTGTCTTCCGGCAACAGCCCGCCTTTTACTACATCCAACGCCAACTGCTGCCCTACACGATCAGCTGTCACCTGGTTGTCGCCGGTCAGCATCACCAGCTGTTTGGCCCCCATTCGGCGCAACTGCTGCAAAGCGCCGGCAGCCTCCGGACGGATCTGGTCTTTGATCCCGATCGAAAGCGCAGCCTTGGCATCCACTGCGGTCAATACGGTGGAATGCCCGGCTTTTTGCAGCAGCTCCAGGTCTGCCTGCATTTGCGCCGGCAGCAGGACCCCGGCTGTTGCCAACAGTTTTTCATTGCCCACCAGCAGCTGATGGCCGGCAACCGTCGCCGCGATGCCCTGGCCTTTAACGACTTTTGTTTCGCTGACTGCCGGGTAATCAGTAACAGCAGCATAGGCAGTGATTGCTTGCCCCAACGGATGGTCGCTTTCCCGCTCGACAGCAGCTGTCAAAGTGAGCAACTCCGTCAGCGCCAATGAAGGATCGTAATCTTTGATTGCAGCGACAGTCGGTTTACCGTCTGTCAAAGTTCCGGTCTTGTCGAAAACAAACGTGTCTACTTTGCTGAAAGCATCCAGTACCTCGCCGCCTTTGATCAAGATTCCGTTTTTGGCACCGTTGCCGATTCCCGCCACACTGGATACCGGAACACCAATCACCAGCGCTCCCGGGCAGCCCAATACGAGAATTGTGATCGCCAAGCGCAGATCCCTGGTGAATACCCCCACCGCTAGTGCCAAAAGCAGGACTGCCGGAGTATAGTATTTGGCGAATTTATCGATGAAACGTTCGGCCCCTGATTTGGCATCCTGGGCTTCTTCCACCAGCTCGATGATTTTGCCGAAAGTCGTGTCCTCGCCGACTTTTTCAGCGGTGACTTTCAAGGTACCGTTTTCCAGAATTGTTCCGGCAAACACCCGGTCGCCGATGCCTTTTGCTGCCATTTGGGATTCGCCGGTCACACTGGCTTCGCTCAAATGCCCGCTGCCTTCTGCGATCACACCGTCCACCGGCACCTGTGCACCTGTCTTCACCAATAACCGATCACCAGCGGCTACCTCATCGATAGCCACTTTTTCGATGCCACCGGCTTCATCCAGCAGCAGTGCCGAAGCCGGGGCCATCTTGGTCAGTTCACTGATTGCTGAGCGGGTCTTTTCCAGTGTCTTTTGTTCCAGTAAGGCGCCAAATAAAAATAAGAAGGTGACAATAGCGGATTCGTTGTACTCGCCGATAATAAAAGCGCCCAAGACGGCGATTGTCACCAACAGCTCGATGGAAACCACCTTGACCCGCAGTGCTTGATAGGCCTGGATTGCAATGGGCAAAAAGCCCAGGATCGAAGCGGCAATCAGCGCCGCCTGCCAGCCTGTCTGCCAATGAAACAGTCCTTTTACCGCAAATGCTGCAGCAATCAGCGCACCGCTGACGATAGCAGTTTGCGTTTTGTGCTGTAAAATAAATCGTTGAATTTTCATGAAGCTCCCTCTTTTCTTATGAGGCAAACAGCTGTGAATCCTCTGCGCTGTTTCCTTGATTACAGGCTCAGTTTACCGCCGGCGGCCACAAAAAGAATTGACGGGTATCAAGATTTAGTGGGGAATTTTCAGGACAAGCATTCAATCATTAAAAATTCTAAAAGTGTGGTGTGGGTCTGAAAACGTCAATAATAACTATTCGGAGCTCTCCTCTCTATCCCAGCATAAACCTCGTTTTTACGCTTCATAAATCATATTTTCTTATCAGATGTTCTTAAAACTTGCATTTTCCTACTGCCTTCAGGTATTTCCAAATAAAAAACAACTCGGAAAGCTCCAGCTTCTGCGGGAGTTTCCGAATTGTTTTTTTCACAGAGAAAAACGATAGATTTTTAACGGTTCCTCTTCACCGGGCTCCTCCCAAAAATACTGAAAAATCCCGCCACAGCTTTCAATGATCCGCTGACTGGCTGCATTTCCTTGGGAAGCACTGACAATAATAGCAGTCTCATTTGTCTCCTCTTTGAAATAATCCAACGCAAATTTTAACAAGGTCAGTCCATACCCGTTTCGTCTGGCAGCAGGCCTTACATCGTAGCCCACATTGCCTGTACTCACTGCCAACTCCGAAGTCATACCCGTCCGAATACGAACACTG
This sequence comes from Enterococcaceae bacterium OF42-14pH9A, assembly GCA_027692465.1. Taxonomy (GTDB): domain Bacteria; phylum Bacillota; class Bacilli; order Lactobacillales; family Enterococcaceae; genus Enterococcus_C. Next base: position 36,366 of record JAQEYU010000002.1, read on the forward strand.
CCGACTATACGCCCAGCTTTATCAAACAAGCAATATTCTAATTGCGGAACCCGTCCAGAGTCAGCAGCAGGTCGGCTATTCTTATCAAGCAATGCTAGAAAAGAAAAAAAGTCGCCATCATATTTTTCAAACTTGGCCAACAGCTCGCGACTGTACAAATCAAAGCAACCATTTTCCAGAAAATCACGACGATACTCCTCGTAGGCTTCCTTATCTTGTGGCAGTAGCTGTCGGATGATATTCTTCTCCAATTCTATCACCTCACGAATTCATAATGAGATTATACCTTGCTTCCTCAGTCGGTTCCAACTTATTTCGATAGGAGCTGGGTAGAAAAACAGCGTCTCCCTTGTTTTCACATGTATTCAACTATTTTTCAGCTTTCGTCCCTGCAGCCAAGTCCAAAGAAAATAGCCGCCCCCCGCAACTGTCAGCACTACCAGTGCAAACCATTTTTCCCAGAATGCGCCAACCAGCAGGCCGGCTGCTGTCAAGCGCCGTACAATCCCAATGAGGGCAAACCCGTACAAAACCAGCGCCATCGGATAAAAGGCCGGCTCTGCTGTTTTGATCAGCCAGAAAGTCAAAGCTGCAAACAGCAGCCCCAGCAAAAGCAAATCTGCCGGATACGGAATCTGTATCAGCCCGTTATCCACCAGTAAAAGCCCCGCTGCCAGCTGGCCGCCGATTACCAGCAGCAGGATCAAAAAGGTCCCGGCAAAGACCAGTTTGGAGCTCCGTACTTTTTTCCCGTAGATTCCGTATTTGATGAGCCAAAAGATCCCGGCCACTCCCAAAAGACCCAGCGCACCGCTGATGAGGTATTGAGGAATGGAAATGCGCATGACACTCTTACTGCCAAAATCGCTGATCAGGTTGATGGCCCACAAGATTCCCACCACGATTGCTGCCAAGGACAGCAGTGATTTGATCCCGGCCTTGGACGTATTGGCCAAAAGCTCGTCTGCCATTTCTTTAGGCGCACTGCCGAAAAATTCAGCCGCTGTGACCCCATCGGCCTGGGCAGCAGCCAGATCCGTCGCCAGCTGATACAACTGAGCATTCAGTTCCCCTTCATCCACCAGAATCCCCGCCAAAGACATATAGGTCCGCAGATCATCAAAATAAGTTTTATTGGCCGGCTCCAGCTGTTCTTCCAAGCGGTTCAGCTTTTCTCGGTACTCCGCGGCTGTCGTCATTTTCTTTTTCATCAGTCCTCAACTCCCATCAAACGATTTACTTTCTGCTCCAACTGCTGCCACTGCTCTGTGAAATCCGCCAAGGCCCGCTGCCCGGCTGTTGTTAGTGTAAAGTATTTCCGATCCGGACCCTCCGGCGATTTTTTCATGCTACCGGTGATCAGATCATTTTTCTCCAGCTTTTGCAACAGCGGATAGACGGTTCCGCCGACAATGGTCGTAAAGCCTGCTGCCTTCAGCTGCTGCACCAGCTCGTATCCGTAAATGGTGCCTGCCCCGTCCCGAATCAGTGCCAGCACACAGCCCTCCAGCACCCCTTTGAGCATTTGGGTCTCCTTCACCACCAAGCCCCCCTTTGATTTTGTTGTAACGTGAACCTATCTCTACTAGTTTGTTTTACATACTACTAAATCCCCTTCAACTATAACTCACCACCACTAGTTTGTAAAGCAAACTAGTAGAAAAAAATCCGATTGTTAGCAGCCCGCCTGAAAAATATCATCGCAAACGAAAAAAACACCGACGAAACCAGCTTCGTCGGTGTAAAGCAGCGTATCTGTCTTAATTGGAACAAAGCAGCGCTCCCCTGCAGCGAGATTTAAAATATCGAAGTCACAGCTGCCGGCTCAATCAGCCCCTTGTTACTCAAACAGCGCCAGTACCCGCTCATCAGTAAAATCATCGATCACAGCAGCGACATTGCCCAGATAAGACAGCATGGCGCCGTTGCCGTCGGTGGTGATGGCGAAGATCTTTTTGGCCGCCGCGTTGTGGGCTGCTTTGATACCCGAGACAGAATCTTCAAAGACGACACATTCCGATGGATCCAGGCCGATCTTTGCGGCTGACTGCAGATAAAAATCCGGCGCCGGCTTGCTTTTCATATCGCCGTTGTCATAAACGACCTGATCGTAATCAAACCAGTGCCCCAGCTCAAAGCGCTCAAAATAAAAGTCGACGTTGCCTTTGCCCGCTGCCGTAGCGATATTGAAAGGCACCTGTTTTTCCTTCAGATAATCCAGAAATTCCGGAAGTCCGGCTGTCAGGTGGGCTTCGGCGGGATGCTCCTGCACCATTTGTCGATAGATATCCTCTTTTTTCTCGCCCCACTCGATGGCCTCTTCCTTAGTAAAGGGACGCTCAAAAAGATACTCCAGGACCAGACGATTGTTTTTGCCATGAACATTTTGATCGAACTCGTCGCGAGTCAGCTTTTTGTGGGCTTCTTTTTCAGCAAAAGCCAGCCAAGCCTCTTCATTGAAGCGGGAATCTTGAAACATCGTCCCGTTGAAATCGAACAGTACACCTTTCAGCATAGCAGACACATCCTTTTTATTTTCGTTGGGGGTGTCTGAAAACTCCGAGAAATCCAGATTTTGGCGAACTTTTTGGGCAATCAAGCAGTAAAGCACAGCTTAGGTGGTGCATAAACGCGCATTTACGATACAGATTGCGGTGAAAAGTAACCAAAAATCTGTCGCTGGAATTTTCAGACACGGCCTCTCTTTATTGTGCAAAAAAAATGTCGGAATGGCAAATGAGAGCCAAAAACCAGATACCATAGCGGGTATAGCAGATATTATGACGCCAATTGCTGCTCTTTTCCAAATTTTTGTAAACAAAAAGCTTGACGTGCCGCTTTCCTTTGGTTTTAATATACCCGTATAGGTATAAAAAAGGGAGTGAGTGCAATTGTTTACGCTATTCAGGAAAACACCGGCAATCTCCGTCTCAGAACTCCAGGATAAGCTTAAGAAGCCGCTTCGCCTGTTGGATGTCCGCAGTTCGGATGAATACCGGGGTGGACATATTCCTCAGGCGGAAAACTGGCCGTTGGAGCGGGTGCAAAGCTTTACCGGCAAGAAAGAGCAGCAGATTTATGTGATTTGTCAATCCGGGATGCGCAGCAAAAAAGCAGCGGCGCTCCTGCGAAAAAAAGGGTTCGATGCGGTCAATGTCCACGGTGGCATGCATGCCTGGACGGGCCCGATAAGAGGTGGAAAATGACTGTGAAAAAAGTAATAATCGTTGGTGGTGTAGCTGGCGGAATGTCCGCTGCGACCCGCTTGCGGCGCTTGTCGGAGGATACCGAGATCATTGTCTTTGAAAAGGGACCTTACGTTTCTTTTGCTAATTGCGGCCTGCCGTATTATGTTTCCGGTGAGATCGCAGACCGAGATGAGCTGCTGGTACAGACGCCGGAAAGTCTGCGGGCCCGCTTTGGACTGGATGTCCGTCCGCAACAGGAAGTGCTGGCTATCGATGCCGCTCTTAAAGAAGTCACCGTACAAGACGGTGAGCGGATTTACAAAGAAAGCTACGACAAACTACTGCTGTCCCCCGGTGCTAAGCCGTTTGTCCCGGAAATTCCAGGGGTGGCTGACGCAAAAAACGTCTTTGTCCTGCGAAATCTGCCGGATCTGGATCAAATCATGGCTCGCCTTGCAAACGCCCAAGTCCAACAAGTTGTGGTAATTGGTGCCGGTTTCATCGGCTTGGAAATGGCAGAGAATCTGGCCAAACGCGGCCTGATCGTCACCGTTGTCGAAAAAGCACCGCACCTGCTGCCGCCATTGGATGAAGAAATGGCCGCTTATGTGGAAAAAGAACTGACAGCAAAGGGGTTGCGAGTGATCACCGGCCAATCGGCAGCCGCGTTTGAAGCGGACGGCAAACAGCTTCTCTTGGAAGACGGCAGCCGGATCACCAGTGATCTGACAATCTTGTCAGTCGGCGTCCAGCCGGAGACAACCCTCGCCAAAGAAGCCGGACTTAAACTGGGTTTGCGAGGCGGTATTCTCGTGGATGAAAACTACCGGACCAGTGCTGCCGATATCTACGCAGTCGGAGATGCCATCGTGGTCAAGCAGCAGATCACCGGTGAAGATGCCTTGATTTCGCTGGCTTCACCGGCCAATCGGCAGGGAAGAGCAGTCGCTGATGTATTGGCAGGTCTGCCTCGTAAAAATAACGGCAGCATCGGTACCGCCATTCTGCGGGTTTTCGATCTGGCTGCTGCTTCCACCGGTCTCAGTGAACGGGCTGCCATCGCTTCCGGATTGAATGCCGCTGTCGTTCACGTTTCCGGCAAAGATCATGCCGGCTATTTCCCGGGAGCGACCCCGTTGACCTTAAAGCTGGTCTTCGATCCGGTCACCGGACAGCTTTTCGGAGCTCAAGGAGTTGGGGAAAAAGGCGTGGACAAGCGGATCGATATTTTGGCGACAGCTATCAAAGGCGGGCTCACGATTTTCGATTTGCCGGAATTGGAATTCACCTATGCGCCGCCCTTTGGTTCCGCCAAGGATCCGGTGAACATGCTGGGTTATGCGGCCATGAATCTGGCCGAAAACCTCAGCGAAAGCCTGCAATGGCATCAGCTGACCGATGCATTGGATCAAGGAATGCAGCTTTTGGACGTGCGAACCCCGCAAGAGCTGGCAACAGGCGGGCATTTCAAACGAGCTGCCCATCATATTCCGCTTCATGAACTTCGCTGCCGGCTTAACGAACTGACCACCGATCAGGAATACATCGTGACCTGTCACAGCGGGCTGCGGAGTTATCTGGCTGAACGAATCTTGAAGCAGGCGGGCTTTTCCGTCAAAAATCTCGACGGCGGCTTCTCGTTGTACAGCACCGTCAAACCGGAGGAGATAAAGCATGTATGATACCATCACAACTGCCGAACTGACGCAAAAATTACAAGCCGGCCAACCGGAACTTTTGGATGTACGGGAGCCTGACGAATTCGCCGCTGGACATATCCCCGAAGCACGCAATCTGCCCTTGAGCCAACTGGTTGCAGCTCAAGATACCTTGGATCCGTCGCAGCATTATTACCTGATCTGCCGCTCTGGCAACCGGTCAGCCAATGCCTGTGCTTACCTGTCCCAGAAGGGCTTTCAAGTCACTAACGTTGCCGGCGGAATGCTCGATTGGAAAGGGGCGGTCAGCCAATGAGTACCGCTTGTGAAAAATCCATTCTGAACCGCTTGAAACGAACAGAAGGCCAGCTGCGGGGCATCCAGAAAATGATCGAAGCAGAGCAGGACTGCAGCGATGTCATCACCCAGCTGAGTGCCGTCCGTTCCAGTGTCGACCGGATCATGGGCATCATCGTCGCCGAAAATCTGAAAAACTGCCTGGAGCACCCGGACGAAGATGCCGCCTATCAAGCAGAAAAAATCCAACAGGCCATTCGCATGATCGTCAAAAAGTGACCGGCACCTGGAATCCAAATCAGACAACTAAACAGCCTTCCGCAGAATTTCTGATGAAGTTCTGCGGGAGGCTGTTTTTGATTGATTGGCGCAGGATCCGGCCGGTGTTGATTTTCAGGCTTGTCGGAAGCTTGGTGCAGTGCCTCATTTTTGATAATGGACATACATCCGAGCCTCTTGACTCGTCCCTTCTTCATGCACCAGACATAAAAACTGCCAGCCGTATCTTTCATAAAAGGCAGTATGATCGGTAAGCAAATACAGAGTTTCGTTCCCTGCTGCTGCCATATCCTGACAGACAAAATCCAGCAGCTGCCCGGCAATCCCTTTTTTCCGAAAAGTTTTTTCCACGAACAAAGCACAGAGATTCGGGGTCAGATCCTTTCTGTCATGAAAATCGTTTTCGATGACGCCGCAACCGCCGATGATCTGCTCCTCTTGCATGACCAGATACCACCGGGGAATCTCCACTTTCTCAGCCGCAGCAGCTGTGATACTTTCCAGATAGACTTCCTGCGGCAGCTGCCATTTTTCGTGAAACCAGCGTGCCGCAGCAGACTTGAGCTCCGGACGCTGCCGGATATCGATTATTTGATAGGTCATCTTTGCTCCTTTTGTCTTGATTAGGGCGTGTCTGAAAACTCCAGTGGCAGATATTTTGGTCCTTTTCACCGCAATCTACTCGTAAATGCGCAGCTTATGCACCACATAAGCTGCGCTTTACTCCTTGATTTCGGCAGGTCCGCAAAAATCTGGATTCCCCCAGAGTTTTCAGACACGCCCTATTCCAGTGGAATATAGAGATCGACTTCGCTTTCCGGATGATCATAACCTAGAAAGCGCCGGTCGTAAACTTCAAAATCTTCCCGCCAGGCCAGTTTTTCGTCGGTAGTCAAAAACCAAGTCCCCCAGATGTATTCGAAGGTTTTCGGCAGCATCTGTAAGCTGCCCCGATGAGTAAAAACAGCATAGCGGCCGCCGGGGATGACCTTTGGGACAAATTCCGGCGGCAGATCGGCAAAAGAAGTCACCTCGACACCTGCCACCTCCGTGAATAAAACAGTATCGTGCATCGTATACAGCGTATTTTCATGACAAGCTTCGCAGATTCCGAAGCCGCGACCGTCAACCAGCCGATTCGGAATCTGGCGATAAAGCCGATTTGCCTGATCCCACAACTCCCGCAGCCGATTGTCTTTCAGTGTCGTTTCCCCTCGCAGGCCGGCGACTTTGATTTCAGGGATCTCCAAAATCTCCGGATGGACCGTCACATTGGCCGCCAGGTGATCCAAAAGTCCGTGATCCAGTAGTGCTTTTGCTCCGATAAAAATGTCCAGCTGATTTTTGCGATAGTCTCGCGGGCTGACCTGATAGACGAGTTTGAAGGCACGGCTGAAAGCTTCGGCAGAATCAAAGCCGGCCGCCAATGCAATCGTGATCACCTTGCTTTTGGTATACAAAAGCTTTTTGGCTGCTTCGGCCAAGCGGCGTTTTTTGATGTAGCTGCCCACACTTTCGCCGAGAACAGCAGCAAACTGGCGGGTCAGGTGATAATAGGAATAACCGGCCGCCTGCGCAACGGCTTCAACTGTCAGGGGTTCGTCCAAATGCTCCTCGATGTAGCTGACTGCTTGTTCCAATGCACGGCGGTAGTCCATTCTGTTCCCTCCTTTTCCCAGTCGTTCATGCCGGCTGCCAATCAAATGTCCCCGGCGGTGCTTTTTCAGAGCGGATCTGAATCGTTGCAGTTTCCTCCGGCAGCGGTTGACGAATATCGTAAAGCCGCCAGCCGTTTGCCGCTTCCCCGCCCCAAAGCAGCTCCAAAGTTCCTTCTGTCGGCGAGAGAATCATGCTCTTGGTTGTCCCGAAAAATTCATCAAAGAAATGACAGCAGAGCCCTTCAGGATATGCCGCCGTCAGCAGCTCCCGAAGCTGGCTGCGGCTGATGTTTACTTGGCCCTGCAGCTGCTGTTCAATAAAACGGTACCTGACGGCAGAATGCTGCATCTGCTGCGGTTCGCGGCGGCTGATTGCCGGCAGCAGGGCATGATTGGTGGCATAAAGCAGCTGCTGTTCAGTATCACCGTCGATCACTTTTACGCCACGGCTGCCATCCAGGGTTTCATACAAGGCAGCTTTGCCTGATTTATCCAACAGCATCAAGTTTAAATTGTAAGCAATGGGCATCTCTGCCAAATAAGCCAGCGCTTCGTCGACTGTTCGACAATTTTCCAGCAGGCTGCGGATCACCACCCAAAACTGCAGACCCTTGAGCTTTGGTGCCCGCATGTAGCTGTCCGCTCCTACCGGAAACCCGCAGGAGCTCATAGTAACCGCCAAACCGGCCTCGTTGAACCCATCGTCCCGGCCGAAATGCAGAACACTGGTGCCCAGGTGGGTATAGCGCCCGTTCACCGCTGTCTTGATCAGACAGAAATCTTCGGTCCGCTGGCTGAACTCGTAATTGCGGGCCAAAAGCGGAACACCGGTCGCGCTGATTTTCGGCAAAACAGCGATCTGACTGCAGCGGGGCATAAGATAGGTCATACTGTAAAACAGCAACTGCTCCGGCGGCACTTGCAGGACATCGGCACAACCCGCCAGCTCCTCAGTCAGTCCGGGGCACCAGCGATCAAAAAGCAGCATCGCTTCTCTGGCATCCCTCGAGCTGAAAGCTGACTTTTGTTTCGTGTGAAGTTCCACGAGCCCCGGAAACCGTTTAATTCTCGCACCGGACTGCCGACCGATCTCGTAACTGCTGCCGGACAACTCCAACGTATGGGTTTTTAGTGTTTCCATAGTTCTCCTCCTCATCTCGACTGCACATCGGCTGCTTTCTGACCTCAGTTTAGCAGGAGAAAAAGGGGGATGCATGATATTTTCTGCGGTTTTTTACTGCAGTAAGACAGCGGCTAATCCAGACAGCCAGCCACACCTCTTAAAATAGTTTTTTCCCTTCCAGTCGGCTGATATCCAGCTCTTTGGCCAGTGCACTCTGCTTGAAGGGGTTGACTTTTTGGATGAGCCCGTCTTTTTTAAACAGCGTGCCGGTACTTTTGAACCAGAATGTGACATCTGCCGCCAAACACTGTTGTTGCAGATCCAAGATCCACTCATAATCACAGACTCGTCCGTTGCGGCCGGATTCGCCGCTGACAGACACGTGATCGATTTCAGACAGATACGGCGTCAAGTCGATTGCCTCCAGCAAAGGAGCCGCAGCGACAAATCGCCGTTTCATCGGTTGAGCCAAAAACAGTGGCAGCCGTTGATCCGCCAACTGCTGAGTTTCTACTGAGCAGCCGATATTCACATTGTCATAGCCCGCCCCCCAATCCTCCGGCAGCGAAACAGTGAAACGATCAATCCGCTTGGTCAGAATCAAAAAATCGATATCCTGCCGCTCCTTGATCATCTGCCACGCCTGCTTGCGCCACTCGTCGGCTTCAGGAAGAAAAAAATCCGTCGCAAAACAAGTCGCCAAGATCTTATCTCCCTTAATACTGTATTCGCCTTTTTTATTACGTCGCACCGGCCAGTCGAATTTTTCGGTTTGCGTGATGGTGTTTTGGCCATAACGCTTGGCTGTCGGACCATAAAAATAACAATTCGCGCAGCCCGTACTGGCGGGATAGCAACCAGTCCAAGGTTCCCAGTTCATAGTTTTACCTCCCTATACACACTAAGTTTCACCTCAAATTCTAAAGAAGTTCGGCAGCGCTGTCAAAAACAGAAGGCTCGTTTAATCGGGTTTATTTAAATGTCAGTAAGTCTGCCGGCTTTGAACAGGTTGTTTTCATTGCCAAACAGATGGTGCCTGCTTTTTTCGCCTGGCTGAGATCAGCTGCAGCAAAAAACCGGCTCTGTCTATGCAAAGCCGGTCATTTTTGCTGAGTTAGGACTGCTGCAGAAGCCGTCCTTTCACAGCTGTCTGATGTTTTTTTAGCCCCAGGTCAAGTCCTCATCGGTAATGGTGCCCCGCACAACAATGTTGGTGTCACCGATCAGATTCAGCTGGCGGCCCTTGACTTCGACTTCCAGCAGACCGCCGGGCACCGCCAGACGGATTGGACCGACGTCAGGAGCCGCCAGTCCCCGTTGAACCAGTGCATAAGCTACCGAACCGGAACCGGTCCCGCAGGCCAAGGTGAAATCTTCCACGCCCCGCTCAAAGGTGCGGACCAACACCGGTTCAGCAGGGTTTTCAGACAGCGCAAAGAAATTCACGTTGGCCCCTTTGGGAAGTAGACTCCACCAGCGAAAGGCTTCTGCCAACGAACGCAGCTGCTCTGCTGTTTGTTGGGCCAGATCCGGACAGCTGATCACCAAATGAGGAATCGCCGGCTCACCCAGATCCACATGATCGGCAAATTCGATCCCCTCTGTGGCGACCGGCTCACCATTTTTGTCGGTCAGCGCTGCAAGCGGCAGCTCTTTTTGATAAGCAGAGGGTGGGTTGAGGCGGACTTGGTAGCGGCGCTCCCCCAGTCGCCAAGCCGGCACCGGACCAGCCATCGTGTCGATGACCATGGCCGCCCCGGCGATCTGTTGTTCATAGGCATAGCGGGCCAGACAACGGGCTCCGTTGCCGCACATTTCGGCTTCGCTGCCGTCCGCATTGAAGAAACGCATCCGCAGATCTGCGCCCTCCGACACCGGCGCTTCCACCACCATCAAAGCATCGCCGCCAACCGAAACTTTTCTTTGACAGACTCGGCGGGCGAGCTGCTGCAGTTGTTTTTCATTATAGCCGCGGGTCCGGTTATCTATCACAATAAAATCATTGCCGGCCCCCTGCATCTTGAAAAAAGCCAGAGTCATTTTCCCTCACAATCCTTCCGGTAAACATTCATTTTGAATCATTTGCGCGTAAGTTTGACGCTTGACGATTAGCTGATCGACACCGTCTTTCACCAGAACCACCGCCGGGATCGGCAGTTTGTTGTAATTGGAGGCCATCGAGTAGCCATATGCTCCCGTAGCAAAAGTGGCAAAAATATCACCGGTGGCCACCGGTGCCGTCGCCAGATCCTTCACCAGGATATCCGTGCTTTCGCAGGCTTTTCCGGAGATAGTCACAACTTCGGTCAATGCCTGATCTGCTTTATTGGCGATCAGACCGGTATAATCCGCCTGATAAAGACCGGGACGGATATTGTCGGTCATCCCCCCGTCGATTGAGGCATAGGTGCGGATCCCCGGCAGTTCTTTGATACTTCCGACAGTGTGCAGCGTGATACCCGCTTCGGCAACGATACTGCGGCCGGGCTCAATCACGATCGCCGGACGGGTCAGTTCGTTTGCGGCACAGAAGGCTTCCGTCAAAGCCATCAGCGGCTCCAAGAAGTAAGCATACGGCTGCCGGATATCCCCTTCGACATATTTCACTCCGAAACCGCCGCCATAATTCAGTTCCCGGATCTCGTAGTCGCAGCGTTCTTTGACCGCCAGTGCCAGATGCAGCGCAACCTTGGCAGCGGCCAGATGTGTGCTGTTGTCTGCCAGCTGACTGCCGATATGGAAATGAAAGCCTACAAAGTCTGCGTATTCAGAAGCAATTGCCGCTTTAATCTGAGGAAACAGAATCTCGGGATTCAGCGGGATGCCGAACTTGGAATCCTTTTGGCCGGTAGAGATGAAGTCGTGGGTATCGGCTTTGATTTCCGGTGTAATCCGAAAGAGAATCCGCGTGGTCTGCCCCAGAGCCCGACAGATGTCTTCGATCAATGCCAGCTCCTGCAACCCGTCCACGATGATTCGGCCGACACCGTATTCGATGGCCAGTTCCAGCTCTTCGCGGGACTTGTTGTTGCCGTTGAATTCGATCTGCTCAGCGGGGAAATCCGCTTTGATAGCTGTGTAGAGCTCGCCGCCGGACACCACATCCAGCGCCAGGCCCTCTCTGGCCATCAGTCGGCACATAGCCAAGGTGGAGAAGGCTTTGCTGGCATAAGCTGCCCGCACATTTTCATATTTATCCAGAAAATCCCGATGCAGCTCGTCCGTCCGTTCCAAAACAGCATTTTCCGAAATTACATAAAGGGGAGTCCCGTATTTTTCCGCCAATGCCACAGTATCACAGCCGTCCCAATATAAATGTCCGTTTTTAATCGTTTTGATAGTCATCTCGTCCGCTCCTTTTTTGATAAGTTTCGTGCTTACATCTGAGCAGGTTTCCCACACTCTTTTTCACTGGAATCCTGCCGCTGTAAAATTATCCAGATTGCTTATTTCTTCGGTAAAAACCGCAGCTCGTCGGTCTTTTCCGCAGACAGGCCTTAGTTTTCATTCAACCGTTGCAAAAACTCCCGGTAACATTGGATTCCTCCCAAGAGATCGGCTTCGTCAAATTGCAGTCGGCTGCTGTGGAGAGGATGCGTCCAGCCTTTTTCTTCGTTACGGATTCCCACAAAGAAAAATAATCCCGGCACAACTTGCTGATACATAGAAAAGTCTTCTGCCAACATATACGGTGGGGTTTCCTGATAGCTGTCGCCGGCAATCTCCGCCAGGACTGCGGCCAGCTGCGGATCGTTGTCCACCACCCGGTACATATGATTGAAACAGACCTCTGCGGTACAGCCGTATCCGGCAGCCACTCCGGCAGCAATCTCTTCGATCCGTTGCACCAGAGTTTCATAAACCGGATCGGAAAAAGCCCGCATCGTTCCCTCAATCGTCACCTGACCGGGAATGATGTTCATGGCTTCACCGCCATAAATCTTGCCAAAGGTTAAAACAGCCGGCTCCAGTGGCGACAGGTTACGGGCAACGACGGTATGCAGCGCCTGGACGACCGCACTCATGGCCAAAATTGCATCGTGCCCCTGCTGCGGCTGCGCACCGTGAGCACTCAGCCCCCGGATCGTAATGGTGACCTCCCCGTTTCTGGCCATCATCGCGCCGGAACGACAGGCAATCACCCCGGAGTCAAATTCCGGAAAAACATGCAGCCCGATAATCTGCTGAACACCCAGTTCACTCAGAACGCCGGCCTCGATTAATAACTGCGCACCGCCGGGACCTTCTTCTGCCGGCTGAAACAATAAGACCACTCGACCACGAACCGCTTCCGGATGTTCCGCCAAAAATTTGGCAAATCCCAAAAGTGTCGCCATATGCCCGTCATGGCCACAGGCGTGCATTTTGCCAAGGTGACGGGAGGCAAAGTCGACACCGGTTTCTTCCGTCACCGGCAGCCCGTCGATATCTGTGCGAAAGGCAATAGTCCTGCCGGGATGCTCGCCATCCACCACGACTACCAAGCCCGTCTCCAGCGGCTGACGGATATCGGTGAAGCCCAGCTGTGTCAATTCCCGCTTCAGATAAGCCGTCGTATCAAATTCCTCCAACCCCAGCTCCGGAATCTGATGCAGTTCCCTGCGCCAGCGGATCACCTCCGGCAAATATACTTGGATCGCCTTTTCGATTTTCATCCTGTGGCCCCCGTCCAAAAAATTGTGTTTTTTTTCGTTAAATGATGATATTTCATCCTATTATATTGTATAATTCATGTAATATCGAGATTTTTTGTAAAAAAAATCATTTTCAGAATAGTTTTCAAATTTATCAATGAAAATTTGCAGGACTTTCTGATACACTGGTTACAAAGACCGTAAAAACAACGGAAAAACGAAAAGCAACCGACTGTCACCTTCACAGAACAGTCGGCACACAGAGAAAGGTTGGGTTACAATGGGGATTTTCACAGGGGCGGGCGTAGCGTTGGTCACACCGATGAACACAGACGGGACCGTCAATTTCGAACAACTGAAGGCACTGGTGGAGTGGCATGTCCAACAAGGGACTGACGCCATCATCGCCTGCGGGACCACCGGGGAAGCATCGACTCTTAAAGACGAAGAACACATCGCCGTCATCGAGACCGTAGTCAAACAAGCAGCCGGCCGAATCCCGGTCATCGGCGGTACCGGCTCCAATGATACGCAGCATGGGATTCACCTGTCTGTCGAAGCCGAACGGGTTGGCGCAGATGCCCTGTTGGTGGTGACACCTTATTACAATAAGGCCACCGACAAAAGTCTGATCAAGCATTACGAAGCCATCTGCGAGCGGGTTTCGATCCCGGTGATCCTCTACTCGATCGCCGGTCGTACCGGTCTGAATCTGACGCCGGCAATGGTGGCCCGCCTTAAAGAGATTCCGAACGTCCAGGGAATCAAAGAAGCCAGCGGAAACATCTCTCAGATTGTCGAAGTCTGCAAATTGGCCGATGAAAACTTCCAGGTCTACTCCGGCAATGACGATCAGGTGCTGCCTCTTTTGTCTGTAGGCGGCAGCGGCGTGATCTCCACCATCGCCAATCTCCTGCCGTCAGAAACTTCCAAGATGGTCCACGATTATCTGGAAGGAAACTGGGAAGCTGCCAAAAAGACCCAGTTGGCCCAGCTGCCTTTGATCAATGCCATCTTCAAAGAGGTCAATCCGGTGCCGGTGAAAGCCGCCGTCTCTCTGCTGGGTAAATGCGACATGAACTACCGCCTCCCGCTGGACACACCGGAAGAGGATACGTTAGACTTGTTGAAACAGGAAATGACGGCATACGGTCTGCTGTAATTTTGGAAAACATGAACACTTTGCGGCAGACGGAAGCGACTGCCGGGCGCTTCCGTCTGCCCGGCCGGTCCGCCTGCTGTTTTTTTGATACGGAAATGGAGGAATTTTCATGAAAAAAATTATCTTAAGCGGCGTTCATGGCCGCATGGGGAAAGTCTTACAAGAACAGATTGCTGCTGATCCGCAGCTGACCATCACAGCCGGGATCGATCAACACCCGGAGATTTCGGCAGACTTTCCGGTTTATCAAACAGCAGCCGAGATTACCGAGCCCGCTGACGTGGTGATCGACTTTTCCCATCATTCCGTCGTACCGGCTCTGATCAATGCCTGCGTGGAAAAAGAATTGCCCCTGGTTGTGGCTACTACCGGCCTGGACAATGAAACCAAGGCCATGCTGCAGGTAGCGGCCAAAGTCATCCCAATCTTCGTCTCCGCCAATATGTCTCTTGGAATCAACGTCCTGATCAAAGCGCTGCAATCCGTGAGCCCGGCCTTGGAAGCCGACTTCAACATAGAAATCATCGAAAAGCACCACAATCAGAAAAAAGATGCCCCCAGCGGCACCGCACTGCTTTTGGCAGATGCAATCAATGACTCCTTGGCTGAGCCCAAAACGTATATCTACGGCCGCCATGGTCTCGAATTGGAGAATCCTTTAAGTGAAATGGGCATCCATGCGGTCCGGGGCGGAACGATTCCCGGCGAGCACACGGTATTATACGCCGGTCCCGACGAGATTATCGAGCTCAAACATACCGCTTTGTCCCGCGATATCTTTGCCAACGGTGCGCTGAAAGCCGGCGTCTTTTTGGCGGAGCAGCCGGCGGGAATGTATGATATGCAGGACCTGCTGAACCAAAACTGAACCGCCCCTTAGCCTAACCTGATCTGAAATCTTGAAAATTGGAGTGACTCACATGGAATTTTCCGATCCTTATGAACTGGCCCGTTACATCAAAAACGCTGAAAAAGCCACCCCGGTCAAAGCCTATCTGCAAGGCGATCTCAGCTCGGCTGCCCCGGTAGAAAACGTCAAACTCTTCGGTACCGGTGATTTCTGGTTTGCTGTCGGTGACCAAGAGCCCGTCAGCATTTTTTTGGAAACCAATGCCTCTTTAATCAGCGAGAGCTATCTGGAGAACGACCGCCGCAATTCCGCCATCCCGCTGCTGGATCTCACCACTGTTGATGCCCGCATCGAGCCCGGCGCTTTCATTCGCGACCAGGTGATGATTGGCAAAAATGCCGTCGTGATGATGGGGGCTGTCATCAATATCGGTGCCGTCATCGGCGCCGAATCCATGATTGATATGGGGGCGGTCCTCGGCGCCCGGGCTACAGTTGGTAAACGGGCCCACGTCGGTGCAGGCGCTGTGCTGGCAGGCGTACTGGAGCCGCCGTCAGCTGATCCGGTCGTGGTCGAAGATGACGTCCTGATTGGTGCCAATGCTGTCGTCTTGGAAGGCGTGCGGGTCGGCCGGGGTGCAGTCGTAGCTGCCGGTTCCGTTGTCACCGCAAACGTTCCCGCTGGCGCAGTCGTCGCCGGCTCCCCCGCCAAAGTCATCAAGATGAAGGACGAAAAAACCGCCGCTAAAACCGAATTTTTGGATGATTTGCGGGGGTAGTCTTACATCCCATTACGCTCCTTCTTGATAAAAAAAGCAGCAGCCTTTTTCCGTTGTGCTGGAAAGGGCTGCTGCTTTTTAATTAGCGACTGACAAATACAGTCTGCTTCTTCAAGGAGGTCTGGAAACTTCCTAGTGTTCCATCCAGACAAAATCAAAATAATCTATCTGAAGACTTCGGAGCCAGTTGGCATGTCAGTCAGATTCGGTTAGTTTTCTGATCATTCTTTTTGCCACCCTTACGCTTATCTGACGCATAAATTGTACTTTAACCGCCCAACAGTCGGGACGTTTTTTCAATTGTAGCCGGTAACAGAACCCTGGCGGTAGCTAAAGCCGCTGATTTCGATAGGATTGTCTCCCTCACAAAAAGGTAGCCGTTTTTCCAACAATTCTGCCAACTCATCTGAACCTGCAAGATAATCTGACAAACGACGGGCTGTAGTTTTCAAACGGTGGGCAGTACCAG
The DNA here is from genome assembly GCA_027692465.1 of Enterococcaceae bacterium OF42-14pH9A. Classification (GTDB taxonomy): domain Bacteria; phylum Bacillota; class Bacilli; order Lactobacillales; family Enterococcaceae; genus Enterococcus_C. Next base: position 52,462 of record JAQEYU010000002.1, read on the forward strand.
CGTAGCGATGCTCCAATTCTTCCCAGCCAAAAGTCTTGTAGGTGGCAGACCAAATTTTTTCGTGAACAAAGCAGAGGCGTTCTACTTTTTCTGCTAAATTAGTGAGCGCCGTGATCATCTGATGGAGCTGATTTTGATCTTCTGCCAAACGGGCTGCCCTCAATCGCAAGCCCAGTTCAGCCTTGTCCGCTAAAACTTCTGCCAGCAACTGATAGCGTTGACGGATTAATTCCATGAGAGGACTGGGCTGTGAGGTGCTCGTTTCATGGATAGATACTTGCCCTTTCTTAATAGAATTTTGGTCATTTGCTGCAGTCAATTTCTCAGCCAATTTTCGATAGTAAACTCCCAAGGGTTGTGGTGCTTGTTCATTGTGAGCCGCAACATGCCAGTCATAGATTCCTGTCAGCGGATCTTGCCACAACAATAGCTTACTGATGTTTGTCATGTTCGGGTTTCCGGCAGCTACTCTATCCACTTCATCGAAAGCATTAAGCTCTGTCAACAGTTGGCCTGCGCCGGCACCAAACAATTTGTCAAGAATCGTTTCTACAGTTCCACTTTTTTGATTGGCATAAACACCTTCAGCAAACGCCACTGCTCCCGGAAATGCATGCCAGTGCTCTGTTTCCTGGCCGTCATCTCCCCAGGTGGTGAGCATCACCTTTTTAATCTGCTGTTTACGAGCTGCCGCCAATGCCGCAGCAATGATTCGCTGGGTTTTCCCGTGATTTGGAGCGATTCGATTCCAAATATGCGTGCCACTCGCCAGAACATAGTGCTCCCGATCACAAAATACCAAGTGCTTTTGGATTACCTGTTCATACTCAGCCACTGATTCTGAACCGTAATCCCAATGAACATAGGTCAATCCCTGCGGCAGCCGGCTCATTTCCTGAGGATCCATTTGGGCCAAGGGGTTATAATAGCGGTCAGCCTTGGTTTTATCCAACAGCTTATATATAAAATCGCTCCAAATCTCAGCTTTCAATTGATGCTTCGCTGCCAGTTCCAGTACTCGTTTCATATGCTCTAACATCAGGCTGACTCGATCTTTGTAGCCATGTAATGCCAAATAACGTCCCAGTCCGGCCTGGTAAGCTTCATCCATTCCCAAATGAATCCGGTTTGTCTGGTACATGTCTTTGCAGGCAGCCAGCATTCGATCAATGGCTTCATACGTTGCATTTTCTCCGATTAGCATCGTATTGGCATCATCTTTTAGAGCTTCACTTGCCGGCCATTTCAGAAATTGCGTGAGGTGAGCCAAAGTCTGGATCGCCGGCACCACTTCCATTCCAAAATCAGCAGCAAAGCCGGTGATTTCCTTGATTTCTTCAGCAGTGTAAGCTCCCCGCAGATACCCCATATAAGGCAGTCCCGGCACCTGATATGTGTCCTCGGTATAAAGGTACAACGTGTTGTATCCCAAAAGAGCCAGTCGTGCGATAAATTCCTTAACAACAGCCGGTCGCATCACCCCGTTGCGGGAAGCATCCAATGAAAAACTCGTCTCCATGATTGACGTCCGCTCCTCATAACGGTCAGCTCGCGACTGGGACAAGCGAGGCAAGCCAATGAACAACGCCCGATACAAAAGAAATTCTGCCGACAAGCGGATGATAAACTGTCCTTTTTCCACCGTGATCAGGATCCGCTGTTCAGCCGGTGCTGTCTCTTGCGGGAAAAGGGCGACTTCCACCGCACTCAAATCCGGCAACCGGATCCCCAATTGATTGATATATGCCAAGCTGCGCGCCTGGCTTTTTGTTAATTTCATGATGACCTCGTTTCAGCAGCAGCACTGCAATAGTAGTGTTTTTCTCCCGCTGCTCACTCCCAACGGCAAAACTCCCGGGTCCTCTTACCTCCAGGAGACTCATTCTTCCCTGTCAACAGCATTCCTGCTTTTCGCAACAGTTGGTGAAGAAACTAAAGCGCAATAGCATAGCCAAACGCTCCCAATCAAATAGCCCCCGACTATCCCTATTGCTGCCTCAACTTTTCCCCAGCAGTTCCTCCAAGACAGTAATCTTCCCCAGATCCTTATGATTATTGCGATCCTGGCGGTAGCTGTCCTCCAGAGACGCCTGGTACAGCTGCAGAAACTGCCGTTGGGTAGGAAGATAAAAATGTGCGCCGGTATCGACTTTCTCCGGCAGTTCCGCCAACGGGATTCCGGCAAACTCCGGCAGCGTGTCGATCACTCCGAAGCCGACTTTCACCTCATCTTTGACGAATTTATGTTCATGGAGATCCTCCAAGCGATAGCCCAATCCGGCCATAGCCGCCAAAATCGCCGACCACTGGTGCACCATCTCTTCAGCCGGGATTTCATTCCAGCCCCGCGGATCTCCCGGTACCAGAATATCGATGTCATCCGGATAAAAATCTACACCGGTGACCTGTTCGACCCCCAGCGAGCCCGACAACAGCGGGGTGATTCCCATGTGATTCAATGTTTTGGTCACCTGTAAAAACTCGTGATACAACTCAAAATCCATAACTTCCTCCATCATCATTTCACTATATTTCACTATGTAGCCAAGACAGCAGGCTGTTGTCACGCGCTGCTGCCTCTTTTGGTCATACTATGTGTGTGGCTATTTTGCGGCGGGCCGTCTGACAATCAAAGCAATACAGACGGCCCGCCAAAGTCTGATTAGTGCTCTTTCCAAGTGCCGTAAGCCCCAGCTTAGGGTGTGTCTGAAAACTCTGGGGGAATCCAGATTTTTGCGGACTTTTTGCCGAAATCAAGGAGGAAAGCGCAGCTTATGTGGTGCAAAGCTGCGCATTTACGAGTAGATTGCGGTGAAAAGGACCAAAATATCTGCCGCTGGAGTTTTCAGACACGCCCTAATCCGGTTGCGCCGCCCGGAAATCACGGCAGGCTGCCTGAATTTCATGGTAGATTGCTTCAACTTCCTCCAGATCCCGGGCATTGGCCCCGGAAGCCAGTGGGTGGCCGCCCCCATGATGCCGTTTGGCGATTTCGTTGATCACCGGCCCTTTGGAACGCAGACGTACCCGGTAATACCCTTCCGGCTGCCAAACGAAGATCGCCCAGGCCAAAAGGACATCGATCGTTCCCGGCAGTGACACCAGTTTGGAAGTTTCTGAATCGGCTACACCGTATTCTTCCAGCAGCTCTTTGGGTAGGATTACCTTAGCCGCACCGTTTTCATCCGCCTCGATATTCTGGTAGAGATACCCGGAAAGGCGGGCCACCTTCATGGAGATCTGCTGCAGCTGACGATTCAGCTTGGCTGCATCAAAGCCGTAAGACAGCAGTCGCCCGGAAAGCTCCAGGGTCTGAGCCGTAGTCGCCGGATATAAGAAGCGGCCGGTGTCGCCGACGATACCGGCATAAAGCAGCCGTGCCGCCTCTTTAGACATCATCAAATCATCCGGAAAAGAAAAGGCGAAGTCGGCAATGATTTCACTGCAGCTGGAGGCCTTCGTATTGACCCACACCAGGTCGCCGTATGGTTCATCATTGGGGTGATGGTCGATTTTGATCAGCATCTCACCTCGGTCAAAACGGTCGTCAGAAACCCGTGGTGCATTGGCTGTATCGGTAACAATCACCAGCGCCCCCTGATACTTTTCGTCGGCTACGTCATCCATGACTGCCAAATAATCCAGGCCTTCCACCGGTCCGCCGGCTTGGTAGATCTCTTTGTCGGGAAAGCTGGCCCGCAAAACTTCTGCCAGACCGACTTGGGAACCAATCGCATCCGGATCCGGCCGCATGTGGCGATGGATGATGATCCGGTCATATTTTTTGATTGCTTCTAAAATTTCTTGTCGAATACTGCTCATCTGCAAATCCTCTTTTCAAATAGTTGGTTGTGTTGTTGAAACGGTCTGTTCCGATTCTCTTATGGTCGTTCCAGAACTTGACAGACGACGATTGCCTTGGCTACCAGCGTATTTTCGATATAAATCTCGATATCGAGTTTGCCGGAGCGCCGGCCCAGCTCTAAAATCCGGGGACGGATCACCAACTGACTTTCCAGCTGAATCAAACGGAAATAATACAAATTGACCTGCTCGATCCAGGTATTGCGCCGCTGGTTGAGATACAAGGTCCGTTTGGCGGCATTGGCAACAACTTCGTTCAGCACGCCGAATGCAATGGTCCCCACTTCATTAACCATTTGCGGCGAAACGGTAAAGACAAACTCCGGCATCTCCTTTTTGCGGCCTTCGGTATCGTGATCGATCATCTGAATTTCTCCGGTGATCTGATCACTGATGGTATCAGACATCTGAGTCTGCCGCTGCACCAGCTGCATCGCCTTCATGACATCTTGACGAGAAACCAGTCCCACCAGACTCAGATCATCGGAAACCACCGGCATCACTTCCAATCCGTCCCAGATCATCTGGTGGCTGACAGAAGCGACACTCATCTCCCGTTTAACAAAGTTGGGATCTTTGGTCATAACCCGCTCAATCAGCGTCTTATCCGGTTTTTCCAGCACATCTTTGGCGGTCACAATCCCGATCAGACGCATGCTGCGGTTGACCACCGGAAAGCGGGAGTGGCTGGATTTTTCCGCCAGTTTCTTGTAATCCTTGACGGTGTCCTGACTGTTGAGATATAAGGTTTTTTCCAGCGGCACATAAATATCCGAAACCAGCATGATATCTTTTTTGATCAGCTGATCCGACAGCGCCCGGTTGATCATGGTAGCCACAGTAAAGGTATCGTAAGTCGTGCTCAGGACCGGCATTTCCACTTTGTCCGCCAGTTGGGCGATCTCTTCACTGGTCCCAAAGCCCCCGGTGATCAAAACAGCAGCCCCGTCCTCCAACGCCAGCCGATGGACCTCTTCTCGGTTCCCGACGATCATCAAAGAGCCCGGCGTGATATAACGTTCCATGGCTTCTTCCTTCATGGCACCGATGACAAACTTGTTCAAAACCTTGTTCAGTCCGGCGGCGCCCCCCAGAACTTCCCCTTCGATGATCTGGACCACTTCACCGAATGTCAGGCGTTCGATTTGTTTTTTCAGTTTTCGTTCAATTCGAATGGTCCCTACCCGCTGAATAGTAGAAACCAGGCCGATGTTTTCGGCGTCCTTAATGGCCCGGTATGCGGTACCTTCGCTGACACTCAGCGTTTTGGCAATCCCTCGCACCGAGATCCGGTCACCGATGGGCAGGCTTTCGATATGATTCAAAATAAGATCGTGTTTCGTAGCCAAATGTTTCAACTCTTTTCTCTTGATGGATGATGACAGGCTGGTCCGGGAAAAGCTTATCGCCGTGACCGGCTGCCGTAAAACTGCTGTGAAAAGTTTCTTATAAAATCACGGTTGCTCCCGGTTTCATGACCTGTCCGACCCCTGTCGGCAACAGCTCCAAAAAAAGCTGAGGGTCTTGTTCAATTACCGGAAAGGTATTGTAATGGATCGGCACGACTTTTTTGGCCTTCACGCTGGCAGCCGCCCGGACAGCTTCTTTTGGTCCCATCGTGAAATTGTCCCCAATCGGCAAAAAGGCCAGATCAACTGCAAAGTCTTCACCGATCAGCTCCATGTCCCGGAAATAACAGGTGTCGCCGGCATGGTAGAGGGTCTTGCCGTCGATTTCCAGAATCAGCCCCGCCGGTTCCCCCATGTACAGCATCTTGCCGCCGACTTCCAAGCCGGAGCTGTGCAGCGCCGGAACCAACTTGACCCGCCCGAAAGGAAACTCAAAGCTGCCCCCCAGATTCATGCCGTGGGTCTTTTGGACACCCCAGGATTGGGCATAATGACAGATCTCCACCATGCCGATGACCGTCGCGGTCTCTCGTTTAGCAATGTCCACCATGTCCCCGATATGATCTGAATGCCCATGAGTCACTAAAATGTAATCCGCTCGCACCTCATCAGCCGTGATGTCGGCCTTGGGGTTGCCGCTGAAAAATGGATCGATGACCAGTCGCGTTTTGTCTTCTGTAACGATGGAGACGACTGAATGTCCATGATAGGTGATTTCCATATCGTTGCCCTCCGTTTATTTTGGTTTGATTTAACAGGAAAACAGCTCTACGCTTCCGACAGTCCCTGTTGCTGTCGGACAATGTAACAGATTCATTATAACAGATAAAACAGAATTTGCGGATGGGAAAACGCTTTTTCACTTGCGACAGCTGCTCACTGTCCCCCTTACCGCTCATGGAAAGAAAGATAGAAAATTTTTAGCAGACACTTTGAATTGGCAGCCGTCAGTAATAATTCGAGAACTTGAAGCTCCATTGGTTGACATTTTTAAACCAACGAAATAAACTACAGTCATTATTCGTTTATAAATATAAACCATAGAGAGGATTCCTTATATGAATCAAGTAATGAAAGCCGCCATGATTTCTGCCTATAAACAGACATCCCCGGAAATTTTGGAAGTACCAATCCCTGAACCACAAGCCACCGACGTACTGGTCCAAGTCGCTGCCGCTTCCATCAATCCAATCGATCTGAAAACCATGGAGGGCGGTTTGAAAATGCTGCTCCGGTATGATTTCCCACTGATTCTGGGCAGTGATTTTGCCGGAACAGTCGTGACCGTCGGAGCCGCTGTTAAGGATTTCAAGCCCGGCGATCGGGTCTTCGGACGCGTTCAAAAAAACCGCATCGGCACCTTTGCCGAGTATCTGGCAGTTACACAAGGCGATATCGCACTAATCCCGGCACCACTTTCCTTCACAGAAGCGGCAGCCTTGCCGTTGGTAGGGTTGACCAGCTACCAAGCACTCAAAGAAGTCATGCAGATCAAGCCCGGTGACAAAGTATTGATCCAAGCAGGTTCCGGTGGCATCGGAACGGTGGCAATCCAGATTGCCAAGGAACTGGGTGCCTTTGTGGCGACTACCACCAGCAGCCGCAACTTTGAACTGGTGAAACAGCTGGGAGCCGATCTGGTGATTGATTACCGACAGCAGGATTTTACCGAAATCCTGTCAGATTATGACTATGTTTTCGATACACAAGGAGGTACAATCTTAGAGAAAGCCTTCACCATCGTCAAACCCGGCGGCCAAGTTGTCAGCATCACGGGCCTGCCGAATACCCGCTTTGCCAAAACTTACGGTCTGCCCCGCTGGAAAGCGCTAGCGATCCGTCTGGCCAGCCACCGTTTGAACCGCTTAGAAAAAAAGACCGGTGTCCGTTATGAATTTTTGTTTATGAGACCCGATGGCCGGCAATTGGCCCAGCTTGCGGAAATGGTCACAGCCGGCAAGTTGCAGCCGGTAATCGATCGAACCCTGCCTTTTTCTGAAATCAAAGAAGCCTTCGCCTACTCCGCATCCGGACGAGCTCGAGGTAAGATCATTCTGCAGATGAAGGCAGCACCAAGTGAATAGCCTGTAGCAGGTAATCCCTGCAAAGCTCCCGGTAAAGCAAAAAACAGCCCACCGCCTCCACAAAAGTGTTGAAAAAAACTCCTGATATCAGAAGTCTTTCACCGCTTTTTAACAAAAGGACGATGCGCTGTTTTTTTGAATACTTGCCAATAGAATACTGCCGAAAATGTCTTGGATCCAGTCAGTTTCCCTTTCGAAAAGCCGCTCAGCGAGTGAGCTCTTTTATGACCAGCTTGGCAGTGGAACGGACAGAGAAAGGATTTTGACCAGTAATCAGGCGTCCGTCCTGAATGGAATGATCGCTGTAAAAGCGTTTTTTACGAAATATCCCACCCCGTTTGAGAACTTCCTCCCGGTTCAGAAAAGGGACTACCCGCAGCTTGCCTGCCAGGATCTCTTCGGCTTTGGTAAACCCCGTGACGGCTTTTCCGCTGATCAGATAGACACCGCTTGAATCCTTGACGTTCAACAGACCGGCGATTCCATGACACACAGAGGACACGATGCCTCCTTGCTCATAGATTGCCGCAGCGAGCTGTTGCAGATTTTCGTCGTCGGGAAAATCCCACATAACGCCATGACCACCGGTGTAATAGATGGCGCCGTATTCTCCAGACCGGGCTGAAAGATCACCTGCCGCCAATGATTCCTGCAGGGCTCTTTTTTGAAAGTCCGTTGTCTCATAAACTTTCATGATCGCGTTATCAGTGTATTTCATGCTGCGGGGATCCAGCGGCACAAATCCACCTTTGGGACTGACGAAATCTGCTGTTATTCCCACTTTGTTCAATTCATCGTAAAATTCCGCCGCTTCTCCCAACCACAGTCCGGTAGGCTCCTGCGTCCCTTCATAACGGGTGGTGTTGGTCAATACGACCAATACTTTTTTCATTAGTCTTCACTGTCCTTCGTCATGATCTGCATCACGTGTTCCAAGAGTGTCAGCAACTTTTTAACCTCGGTGGTATCATGGTTGAGATAATAGTAGTTTTTCGTGCCGACACTACGGTAATCCACTAGTTTAGCTGCCCGCAAAATCTTCAGATGATGGGAGACTGCCGGCCGAGAAAGCCTGGTCGCCTCCGTCAGCTCGGTTACCCGCACACCATCGCAGGAACCTTTTTCCAACAACCTCAAAATGATTGCCTGTCGCTTCTCATCGCCCAGTGCTACCAGAAAATCCCCGGCATCGCTAAACTCTGCTTGCAGCTTTTTGAAATCTGTCATCGCCACATCTCCGTTCATATTTTTAAACCATTTAACCATCCACAGATATTCTTGTCAAAGGAAAAGATGCCGTATGAGCAGTAAATAGTCTCGGCGCCTATAGCCTTTGACAAAGTGCCAGAAAAAACACAACCAACCGCCGGTACCTTCCCCAAAATCTCTTGGAAAGTACGGCGGTTGGTTGCTGGTTTGTTATCAAAACTCCGGAGCTACTTGGAGAGTCTCTCCTGGAGAATGGAACCGTAATTTTATGGATCGGCTGGCTACAGAAAGCCGGGCTGCTTAAGGCCAAGCAGCTGCCTCTCACTTTTCGCACTCGTAACTGCTTGGTCAGCTGTCGTTGTCGCTGCACTTTAGCAGCTCCTTAAAGCTCGATCCCCAGATATTTGGCGATTTGTTCGACATCTTTGTCTCCGCGGCCGGAGATGGTGATGAGGACAATCTGGTCTTTGTCCATCTTAGGGACCCGCTTGACGGCTTCCGCCACCGCATGGGAACTCTCGATTGCCGGGATGATACCTTCTGCTTTGGAAAGGGTCAAAAAGCCCTGAACCGCTTCTTCATCAGTAATCGGCACATATTCCGCCCGACCGCTTTTTCTCAGGTAGGCATGCTCCGGTCCGACCCCCGGGTAATCCAAGCCGGCAGAAATGGAATAAACAGGCGCCACATTCCCGGCCTCGTCGAACATCCCATAAGTATTCATCCCGTCCAGGATGCCGATGGTTCCCATCGTCATGGTGGCGGCATGGCGATCAGTATCGATTCCTTCGCCGGCAGCTTCGGCACCGACCAGCTGTACGCTTTCTTCATCGATGTAATCGGCAAAAGAGCCGATCGCATTGGAACCGCCGCCGACACAGGCAATCACCATATCCGGCAGCCGCCCTTCTTTTTCCAGGATCTGGCGTTTGGATTCTTCACTGATGACCTTCTGGAAATCCTTCACCATCATCGGGTACGGGTGCGGACCCACCGCCGAGCCCAAAATATAAAACGTATCATCCAGGTTTTCTACGAAGTCGGCAAAGGTGGCATCCACCGCATCCTTCAGCGTTTGCGTTCCCTGCGTCACCGGATAAACTTTAGCCCCCAGCATCTCCATCCGGAAAACATTCAACTTCTGCCGCTCCACATCTTCTGCCCCCATATAGACGGCACATTCAAAACCGAAACGGGCCGCTGCCGCTGCAGTCGCCACCCCGTGCTGACCAGCGCCGGTTTCAGCAATCATCCGCGTCTTACCCATCCGTTTTGCCAACAGCATTTGCCCTAAAACATTATTCAGCTTATGTGCGCCCAAATGGTTCAAATCTTCACGCTTCAAGTAGATCTTGGCGCCGCCTAATTGGTCAGTCAGCTTTTCGGCGAAATACAACGGTGTTTCCCGACCGGAATATTCCTTCAACAGTGAGCGATACTCTGCTTGAAACGCCGGATCCTGTTTTGCTTCTTCATAGGCCGCCGCGACTTCATCCAACGCTGCCTTAACTTCCGGCGAGACGAATTGTCCGCCAAATTCTCCATAAAAACCTTGCATTTCTTTGATTTTCTCCATGATCGATTCCCCCGTTTTTTTTATTTGCTCGTGATCGAATATCCTCTTTTTGGCTGCGTATCAGTCCAGTCGTCTGAAAGCTGTTCTTCCTCCGGCAAATAAAAAGGACCGGCAGGCTTTTCAGCGCTCCGGTCCTGGAAAATCGTTATCGACCGGCACAGATGACTTTCGCGTACGCCAAAGCTGCATCTATGCCCATGCATACACGCAACTTCAACTATGCCAGTTCCACCAGTATGTAAAAGTTTTGCGTGCGTTCATGTGTATTTCCCCATTTCTTTAAGAAGTTGTCTCAAAGTATAGCAAGATAAATTCTGAATTGCAAGAATATTTATGAAGTTTATTGATAAAAAACGAAATGATTTTACCTAACGCATATAATTTAAGATATAATCTCGGATAAAAAAACGCAATATGCCCTATGATCAATCGGTTTAGGTAGCGCTCTTGATTCTCTCCTTTTGGCCGCTTTTGATGGAAGCCTCCAGCAAAAGTGTGAATGCCATGTCTTCAATCGCTTCATCGATACTGTAGAAAGCTTCACCATTTTCGCAAAACCTTGCCATGGCAAGCAGAATTTCAGCTGTTGCAATATCATCATCAGAAAACGGCAGGTCGACAAACGGGTTTTCATATACCCACTTTCCCTGAAACTGAATCCCTTTTAGTCCATTCCCCTCCATATTCTCGTTGATTCCTCGCTGGATCCGCCAAAGTTTATCTTGTGCCGGTACTCCGGCTTCGGAAATATATTTGATTCGCTCATCGCTGATTTCCCCTTTATCTCCTCTGATGGACACGTGTGAAAAGCGGGTATAACTGCGATGCTGATTGTCTTCAAAATCATAAATCCCCACTACTCCGCGCTCAAAATTCGCGACTCCGATTATTCGATCCTCCGTCACGATATCTCTGCCGACAGTATCTTGATAACGTAAAAAACCGCTTCTTGATCTGACAGGGAACCGACATCCTTGAACTGAGAGAAGTTTTCCCGGAGAGCAGAGATAGGCTTTCAGTAAACTAAAGGCATGATAGTTGTTCGTCAAAGAAACTTGTGCTGTTTGTGGAGTACCTATCAGCCCCTTTTCAATCAATGCCAAATGTGCCTTTTGCAAAGGCCGCATCGTATATTGTTCTGCTACCTGAATATATCGGCGACTTAAAGGATGCCGGCTGATCCTTTGCAGCTGGTCAGCATCTATTCCCAATGGCGTCTCAACCAGAATCGGTAATTCGAGGCTCAATAAATCTAAAAGTTTATCTGATTGAGCATTCACATTGATACATAGCAGTATAAAGTCCGGTCTTCTCACAGATAACGTTTCCGAAAGCTCCGACACACATGTATATCCCATTTCACGGTACATCCTAGTTTTTTCAGGATTACGAGTGACAACAGCTTGGACCATAAAGTCATCTTTCAGGTAAGAAAGTATTCTCAAGTAACATTCTACACGCCAGCCACTGCCAACAATGATTAAATTCTTTTGCTTCATCTGTTTGAGCCTTCTTTTCTGTATTTTTGCAGACCGACGTGATACTCGTCATCTTTTAGGGGAAGCTGAATCCAAATCCGCTGCCAGGTAGATAACCATGCTCCGTGAATGAGCATCAGCGCTCTGCGATTTACTGAAACCGGTACGAGAGATCGTTGTTGGCCTCGAACAGCCAACTCAAAATTACGAATCAGCTCTCGGCGATTTAATTCCCATTGTCCCTGATCTGGGAACGTTTCTTTGAAAGTTTCACCGGAAACCATTTGACAAGTCAGCACGTTGCTCAATACCTTAAGCTGTCCCTTTTCACCGATAATTTCCAACGATTCTTCTCCCAAGGGCTCTGCAAAGCTCGCCATAAAAGTCCCGGTCAATCCGCAAGCATATCGCAAAATAAGAAAAGCTTCATCATCAACTTGAATTTCACGGTATCTCCCAAAAGAGACGCTGCTGACCAGCTCAACCGGAGAGCCAAACAAAAAGTCCAATAGATCTACCTGGTGGATGGCTTGGTTCAACAGGATTCCCCCACCATCTTGTTCCCAAGTCCCGCTCCAATTTCCATCAAGAAAATAGGCAGCATCCCGATAATACTGAGGATTGTTACATTGAAAGCGCTGTATTCTTCCGAGGTTGCCCATCAACACTTTGATCCTGCTTATCAGGGGATCGAAACGCGACTGAAACATGACTTCGCATATCAGGTGGCGTTGCTCACTTAATTCAGATAACTCTTGAATTTCACTTTCAGACACAGCAGCCGGCTTTTCCACTAAAACATGTTTATTTCTAAGAAGTGCTGCTTTAGCCAAAGGAAAATGAAGGCGATTCGGTGTTGCAATCAAAATCGCATCTACCCCAGGATCCAGCAAGACTTCCTCGAAATCCAAGAAAACTTTTATTTCCGGATACTCCAGAAGGATGGTCTCAGCTTTTTCCTGACTACCAGTTTGAATTCCATAGATTTGAACATCTGGCAACGGAACCGTTGTCAATTCCCGGATATACCGTTGTCCCATGTTTCCATATCCGATGATCACAAGTCGCATACAAGTCTCCTTTCCTAAAAAACAGCCATGAATAAAAAACCGCCTACTATCGGAGCTGCCACGGAAGAAATCAAGCTGTTACCGATTTCCTGCCAACAGTTGGTTTTCTTGATGTATAAAATCCGCGGAACCAGATCTCTGACCGGATTCATTGACGCACCGGTAATGGGTCCAACAAAATATACGAGACAACCGATAAACAAGCTGACAATCAGAAATTTGCTCCAGCCTTGCGCCAATTCCGCAGCTTCCATACTGACCCACAATAGAGCAAAAGTTGCAGCAATTTCCAAAAGCACCGCTTTCTTGCAACTGATTTTACCTTTAACTGCAGCATAATCACTCAATCCCTTGTCCTTTGACGACGGAAGCAGCAACAAAATAATAACTGCCGCTGCTGCACCGACTATTTCTGCTAACAACCCCCAGCCAAATATCAAAATAGACTGCTCTTTGAGGATCGTATCTTGAAACAAAAAAATTGGATTCATGTTTGACGATCCCAATCGTGTTCCGACTACATTACCTATAAAAACCGCCAAGACCCAATATGCAGCAATTTTAACTTGCGTCGCTTTAGAATCAAACTGAGTCAAACCCAGTCCCAGAAAAAGCAGCAGAAAGGTACTTACTGCTTCTCCGGAAACCAAATTGATTAAAGTTGTCTGATTCATTTGCCGTTCTCCGCTTTAAAATCGATAGTTTCCTCGTATTTAAAATAATCGAAATCAGCAGGTGTGCGATCACCAGTCAAGTCAACGCAGTGTATACCAATGAACGCACCGGTGAAGAAACCACCTTGTTGAATGTAGTCATCTGACAATTTCCAACTGTCAAACACAGGCGACAAGCGTACCCACAGCTTGCCATCCAATGAATAATAAAAATGATAGTTCAGCTTCTCTACCTTGACTTTGAGATAAATGCCTTTCAAATTCTCCGGCAAAAGCAGCTCTTCTGACATTGGAGCGTCTGCTTTAAAATGTTCACAAGCAATCATGGACAGTACTTTTTGACCTTCATCGTTACAGGTTAAATGGCAACTGACCCAGTTACGGGTATTGTAATAGCAGATCAAACCGGCGAATTGTTGGAAGAATTCAGGCTCAAACTCCAGATAAGTCTCTGCTTCAAAAGAAAGTGACTGCCAGCGACGAGCCACCAATGCTTGAGAAAATTGTGAATGCAGCGATTCACGGCCGAATAGCCTCAAAAATCCCGGCCGCTCCATAAGACTTCCTATTTCATCATTGAAGGGGATTCGTAACGTCTGAAATACCGGATCCAGCAGCTTACTGTCAAAGTGATCAACAGTTTTTCGTTCAGGTAACTGACTGGCCTCCGAAAATTCTGGCGCGTCAACGGCCACGCTGGGATAAGGACCATCAATTACATAAGGCCATGCTTCCCGCCATTCGATTTTTTGAATAGCTGTTTCCCGCCCCAAAGGACAATACCCTCGGTTCTCCAAAAGTTTATATTTTTCCGGCTTGATCGGTCTTCCTGTCAAATGTGCCAAGTACCACTCTCCGGTATGAGTCTGCACCAATGAGGCATGACCGGCCTTTTGCAACGGATTTCGCGGATCTCCCCATGAAGTTAGAATAGGGTTTTGCGGATGAACTTCATAAGGGCCTTCAATCTGACGGGATCGTGCGACAGTCACTGCATGGTCGTATTGTGTTCCGCCTTCTGCCGTCACAAGGTAATACCAGCCGCCGATTTTATATAAATGAGGTGCTTCAGTCAGACCCAGATCTGTTCCTTTAAAAATCACTTTGCGCTCACCGATCAGACATTTTTTTTCATGAGAATACTCCTGCAGCAGGATACCAAAGAAGCGATGGTTTCTAGGTCGAAAATCCCAAACCATGTTCACAAAATATTTTCGGCCATCTTCATCGTGAAACAGTGACGGATCAAATCCGAACTGGTTCATGTATATTGGCTCTGACCACTCACCATCAATCGTTTCACAGGTGACCAGATAGTTGGTAACATCCTTAAAGACATCGCCTTCAACTACTTTCACATCAGAGTAGATCAGCCAAAATTGTCCATTGGCATAGGAAAGACACGGTGCCCAAACACCACCCGAATCAGGATCCCCCAACATATTCAGTTGCGAAACATGTTCCAATGGTCGACTTTTCAATTGCCAGTTGACCAAGTCTTTTGAATGATAAATCTGAACTCCTGGAAACCATTCAAATGTTGAAACTGCGATGTAGTAATCCTCACCAACGCGGCAAATGCTTGGATCCGGATGGAATCCTTTCAAAATAGGATTGATAATTTTCATGACAAGTCTCCTTGGTTAACTTTTTAAAAATCAAATCAGCGTACATCTGAAAAACAAAAATCACTATTTCCCATCAGTTGCTTTCGGCAAAAACCTGAACCATTCAAAATTGAAATATGAACCTGGTAAAAAGATAAACTCAACGGTTTGTTTCCCTTTCAGCGGCCGATCAAAAACCAATCTTCTTACTTGTGAAATACTGCTTACAGGAAAATCCAGCAAATAACGCTCTGCTCCGTCGACAGAACTCACCTTGATTTGGATTGAATTGTCATTTTTCGAAGCCATTCCGTAAATTTCTATCGCTGCTGCCCCGCGCTTGTCAAAATCAAAATCAGCAAAGGTTAGTGTGACATTGTTACCGATTTTTTCGATTGCCTGCTCAGTGATCACAAAACTGTCACCATAAATCCCATCATTTTCCAGTACAGAAATCGCTTCAAAATTTCGTTTATAAGGCTCAAAAATAAATTCTTTGAAGTGAACTTTCTGTTTGAAAGAGAAGGTCAATGTCTGAACACCTGAAATCCTGCTCGGCAGCTGGTAAGTCTGGTCTTGGTACGTATTCCAAACCGAACCTCTATCATAGGTCACAGCCGCCAAGAGTCGACAATCAGCTTCTGCTGGATACCCCTGGTAGATTTCGATTTCAAACGGTTTTTTCTCCAACGGGAACAGTGAAAGTGTCAATTGATCGGCACCACGGTTTCCAAAATCAATCTGATCAAACGTTACCCAACTGGTTCCATCTCGCAAAGTTGCAATCCCACGCTCATTACCATTCATAAGTTGAACGTTGCTGCGAGTATACCGCCCGCCGGAAATCGGCTTATATGGATTAAGTTTACTGTCTTTCAATCCGGAAAAAACCAGTGGCAGCATCTCATAAAAATCAAGGTGTGCTTTCCCGTTTTTTACGCCGCAACGAACAACTGCTGTCCCATTGGCCAGTGGTTTGACCAGAATACCGTCATCACATTCGACGACTTCGCCAATATCGGTATCAATCCCTTTTTCATCTGTCAATCGCCAATAAAGTTTTTCAGACGAGGCAGCTTTTGGCAGACACTCAGCCGTAATAAGGTATGATCCGTCAGCAAGAACAGTTTTCCCCAGAATTATCTTTCTTACCGGAGGAAGTTCTGATTTTGCAGAATTTGGTATCTTCAAAACCTCAAAATAGTCATTGCTCCCCTCCTGAAATACCGATTTTTTGACCGGCAGCTTGATTTGAGCCTCTGTCAGGCCGTTGCTGCGGACTGTTACACTAATCTCCCCGGCTTCTCCATACGGCGCGATAATCGCCAAGAGCTTTCCTCTGAACATTCTTTTTTGAGCACCTTTATAAGGCGAAAAATCCGTGCTGTCTCCATTATCCAAGCCCATCAAACGACCTGCTCCGTTAACTTCGACGAGCACGTCATTATTTGCATTTTTGACCAGCCTGCCATTTTGATCTGCAGCGTTGATTTCGATAAAACATAAGTCGCGACCATTTCCTGCCAGCCAGTTTTTTTCCGGCTTCATCTGCAAATTTAAGGCATCTTGAAAGGATTCTTCGCAGTCTTCAGCAATGATATTTCCATTTTGATCATAGGCCACTGCCTTTAGACTTCCCGGTCGATAGACTAACTGCCAATCATGAAGCAGCCTGTCTCCTTTCAATGGATCATTTTTCCGTCTACCGAGTGAGTCTCCTTCAAAGAACAGTTCGATTTCTGGCGCATTGCTGCAGACACGCACGTCTATAAGCTGCCCTTCAGTGAAATCCCAGTAAGGAAAAAGATGGATCATCGGTACTTCGCGGTAGTCTGTCCACGCTGCTTGAAAGGTGTAATAAGCATCTTTGGGAAACCCGGCCGTATCGATCTGACCCAGATAGGAATTTTTCATATCATATGGTGTCGGTTCGCCGATATAATCAAACCCTGACCAGATGAATTGTCCCAAGGAGTATGGTGTATTACGATCGTCTAAGATGCATCGTTCCACACTGTCGGCTCCCCAACTGGTTCGGCTGTTTCCCAAAGCCGAGCATTGAAAATCATCATCTGCCAGCATGCTCTGGGACAAAGGAAAATGATAGACACCTCGACTCTGAACGACTGAACACGTCTCACTTCCGTATATTACCCATTCCGGATATCGTTCATGGTGCTCGGCATAGATTTTTTCTGCATAATTGTAACCAACCGCTTCCAACAGATCAGCCGCTTTTTGACTGTTTTCCCAGAGCAGATAATTTGATCCGAAAGTAATGTATGCATTGTGTAATGGATCGAATCTTTTTACCAGCTGAATCAGACGCTCTGTTGTCGCTATTCCATCATCCCTTCCATGAGTATCATAGATTTCATTACCAATACTCCACATGAATACGCTGGGGTGATTTCGGTCTCGATTGATCCATGCAGCAACGTCTCTCTCCACCCACTCGTCAAAAAAGCGGCTGTAGTCATTCTGATTTTTAGGATGCAGCCAGATATCGGTAAGCTCTGACTGTACTAAAAAGCCCATTTCGTCAGCCAGTTGATAAAATTCCCGCGAAAATGGGTTATGAGCTGTCCGAATCGCATTCACACCCATTTTCTTCAGAATTGATAGTTGACGCCTGATTGCTGCCTCATTGGCAACGGCTCCCAAAGCTCCCTGATCATGATGCTGACATACCCCTTGGATTTTCATATGCCGACCATTAATCAACAGTCCTCGATCCGGATCAAGAAGGATTTCTCGAAATCCTGTTTTTTGAATCTGTACTTGTTTGTCCCAATCGTCCGCTCCTTTTTCAGGTGAGGCAGTATTGCGTGTCAAAGTTGTGCGAAGCTCATAGAGTTGGGGATCTTGTGGTGACCAAAGTAATGGTGCCGATACCAGTATTTGCTGATGAATCGTCTGCTCCGTCTCCGAAATCGTGAACTGCGAAATATCTTGTGCAATCACTTCACCTTTACAACACAGGTCAATTTGCAAAGTCGCTGAAGATGATGGTTGATATAGCTTGTGTCCTTTTACTTTTGTTTGAACCGTCAACAGCCAAGTGTCTTCCCCTTCGGTAACGCGTTCGCTGTGAAGATACTGCGTGTCCGGTGGCATATGCAGTTGCGGTTCCTCATGCAGCCAGACATTACGATATATACCCGCTCCCGAATACCAGCGGGAATTGGGTGGTTCATGCCGTACCCTGACATAAAGCGTGTTTGCTCCATGGTTCAGATTGCTTATCGGTAATACAAGTGGAGTATAACCATATTTCCACTCTCCGATTTTTTCGGCATTCAGATATACTTCCGCATCCATATAAATCCCGTCAAACTCCAGATAATGGACCCGATCACTCCGATTATCCAATTGAAACTCTTTTTTATACCAGCCTTCACTGGGACGATAGAGATCTGTTACTTTCTGAATTAGCCAGTCGTGGGGCATTTCAACTCGTTGATAGTTGTCCGAAGCAGCCATCTCATCAAAAGAAAAATGCTCCTGCAATTCTCGTTCTTGAAATAACCAACCATCTAAAAAAAGTTTTTTCATGTGTAACTTCCTTTCTCACCTGGGGAATGTCTGAAAACTCCAAGGACAGATATTTTGATCCTTTTCAGCACAATCAGCATCGTAATGCCCACTTATGAACCACCAAAGCGTTACTTTACTTTTTGAATCCATCAAAAGTCTCAAAAATCCAAATTCTACCGGAGTTTCCAACACACTAAAAATACCCGCTAAGTTTGCTGCTTTTTTTGAAATCTATGGAAGTGAGATCAAACGCTATGTGCAACAGAAGAGATACAAGATCAAATTTATAAAATCCCCCGGCAATCGATGGCTGCCGGGGGATTTACTCATCCGCAAAGCTCCCTTATTCAGCTAGGTCTTTGTATGATCGAGCAATCAGTTCAATTTATAAGTGGATTTGAGCTTTTCAGCCTGTTCCTGAGTCTTACTGTAGACATAGTCAGTCGCATCATCCAAGGAAAGACCATTCAACTCCATATTTTCCAAAGCATCAGACAAGATTGTCTGCAGTGTTGCATCTTCATAAAAAACAGTTTCATTCAAAGATTCGACATTCTGTGAATATTCATAGCCTTGCTTAACGGCACCTTGGATCATATCGGCATCGATTAAGGTTTGAGCGGCCGCTTCCGAAGCCGGAACCCCACGCGTTACACCAAGAATCTCATTTGCCTCTTTCCCATTAATAAAATCATTGACGAATTTACCCGCCTGTTCCGGATTTTTTTCGAACTTACTTACTGCTAACAGGAAAGTCGGTTTGGCAATGGAGAAAGCCCCCTTTGCATCATCATTTTTAAGCATATCAGCAACAATCAGTTCTTGATCAGCATCTTTCAATGCCTGCTCGTTTCCTGCAATTCCTCCAGTCCATTCCAGAACCCCGGCATATTCACCTTTAATGAACTTCGCATTTTGAGCTAGCGATACTGGTTCAGTTCCGACATTTTCCAAGTAATCTTTGCGGGAGTTGAAAGCACCGGCATCTACCATTTCCATGTACCACTTCAAGGCCGCTTTATAGTCTTCTTTGCTGTAGTTCATATCACCTTTGTCATCAAATTCAGTTTCACCCGTCATTTGTTGCAGATAGATCCCCGTTCCAAAACGTGGCGTTGGCAATACCAATGGATATGAGCCGTCAGGGAACTTGGCGGCTGCTTCTTTCAATTCATCCCATGTTTTGGGAATAGCCACACCTAACTTGTCAAATGCTGTTTGGTTGAACAAAACAGATACCACGTTTTTACCCAAAGGAATACCATTTTGAACACCGTTGAATTGACCGGTTTTCAAAAACTCTTCATCGTAAGTGGACAGATCAATCTCTTTGATCTTACTCAGATCATAAAAACCATCCCCATCCGGAGAAAAACGGGCTACTTGCGCACGGTCCAATTGGATAATATCCGGGGTAGTCGCTTCTCCACCGGTAAGCATCGTTGTCACTTTTTCTTCCAAAGAGCCGAAGCCGACATATTCTGCTTTGATTTTTGTATCCGGGTTTGCTTTTTCAAAATTTTTTATCATATTTAAAGTCGCTTGGTGACGGTCATCGTTTCCCCACCACCAAAAACGCAAAGTGACATCTCCACCTGATGCTGCGTTCTCTTTTTTGCCAGATCCGCAAGCAGTCAGTGCACCAGTCATTGTCAAAGCTGTCAGTAATGTGATCCCAATTTTTTTCCATTTCTTCATGTTCTCTTCCTCTTTTCTTTCATTTTTTGTTTTGAACAGCAATCTGCTCAAAATACAAATCTAAGGAAAACCTTCTTTGAAGATTTTTCCATATAAGCAGGTTCAGGAAACCGCCTATAAACACAACATAATAAACAGCAATAAATTGGATCGAAAAACATGCGATTGCGATATACACCATATTCAAAAGAGTAACCACTGGCAGCCGATAGCTCAGCAAAAGTCCGGATTGGATTTTCTTAGTCAAGGACAGTTCGACAGCTTCACTTCTGGTTTGGATCAAAAGCACAAACAAAATGCAATTAATCAAAAAGAAGGAAGTAATCAGAATCCCGGTCGTCAGAAATTGTGTATTTTGAAATACAGTCAGTATTTTGATATCCGCAATGATCAGCAGAATGATGCCGGTAGCTGCCAACAAAATCTGCCAATTTTTCCTCAACACTTTGGGGTACAGTTTCATATACCGTTTGAGGCTATAGGCTTCCAAGTCCGGCATGATCTGAAATTGCATCAGAATACTCTGCAGCAGCAGAAAAATCGGAAGAATAAAGAACACGAGGTTATTGATTGTCAGCTGAAAGAAAAACAGCGTCAATAGTCCGAGCAGATTCGATAAGATGAAGTAGGTATTCGCAATCAAGATCTGATAAAATCCTGTTACCCCGTTAACTGTCCATTTCGTGATATTATCCATAACTGATTTCATATACTCACCTTTTCCTTATCCTTTGATACCGGAAGAAGTAACACCTTCAACAAAGTATTTCTGAGCACTGAAGAACAAGATCAATGCCGGCAGCAGAGAAATCAATGACATCGCCAAGATTTGATTCCACTCCACTACCCCGGATGAAGTATCAATACTCATTTTAAGTGCCAACGCTACCGGATATTTATCCACTGACGAGATATAGATCAATGGCCCCAGGAAGTCATTGAAGCTCCATACAAATTGGAAAATGATACAAGAGATCAGGGCCGGCTTCAATTGTGGCAGCAAGATGCGCCAGAGAATCTGGAATGAATTACAGCCATCGATGGTTGCTGCTTCATCCAGATCTTTCGGGATCGAACGTAAAAACTGAATCAGCATGAAAACGAAGAATGGTTCTTGTGCAAAGACAGTCGGTGCAATCAGCGGAATATACGTATCCAACATGCTGAATTGTTTCCAAAAGATATATAGTGGGATCCGTGTCACCACTGCCGGCAGGAACATAGTTGCCATTAACAGAGCAAAGAGGACATTCTTGAACTTAAAGTTGAACCGTGCGAATCCGTATGCTGTCAAAGTTGAGGAAATCAAACAGAAAATGATCTTAGGGATAACGATTTTAAACGTGTTGGCAAAATAGGTTGTAAATGTGTATTCCGTTCTTGTCCGCCAACCTTCGATATACGGAGTGAAATCGATTCTTTTAGGAATAAAACCGATTTCCGTGAAAATTTCCGTATTGGTTTTGAATGACGCTCCTACCAGCCAGAGGATTGGATAAATCATGATCACGGCCACAATCGTCAGCACCAGATAACGAACTGCTGATGATAGACGCCGTTTGCGCCGCTCAGCTTTTTGACGCGGACTGTATTGAATTTTACTTTCCATTATTTACCACCTCCATCAGAGTAATAGACCCAGCGTTTTTGTGAACCGAATACCACTAGCGTAACGACCACGATAAGTAAGAAAAGCACCCACGAAGCTGCACTGGCATAACCCATTTCAAAGGATTTGAAGGCTTTGTCATAAATGAACATCGATGTCAGATAAGTCGAATTCAGCGGGCCTTTCCCCGTAACCAGATAAGGACCGTTAAATTCTTGTAACGCATTGTTCAGCTGCATAATCAAATTAAAGAAGATCGTCGGTGTGATCAATGGAACCGTAATACTGAAGAAGGTTCTGAATTTACTTGCACCATCAATCGATGCCGCTTCGTAGTAGTCTTGCGGAATTTCTTTGAGTGCCGCCAAGAACAGCAGCATCGAAGAACCAAACTGCCAAACTTTCAGCAGGACGATAACTGCCATCGCACCTCCGGGGGTAGATAGCCAAGAAACCGGTGAAATCCCAAAGGTTTCCAAAAACGTATTGATGAAGCCATCCGGTTGAAACATGAATCGCCAAAGGATCGCGATTGCCACATTTCCCCCTAAAAGGGATGGGATATAATAAGCCGTACGATACAAGTTAATCGCTTTCAACTTGAAGTTCAAAATGAAAGCGATGAACAGCGCAAATGCCAACTGTACCGGCACTGTGATTGCCGTATACTTCAAAGTCGCAATCAGTGAATTGATAAATTCCTGATCTCCGAAAAGCTTCAAGTAATTCTGTATTCCTACGATACTCGGTTCAGCAATCATATTGTAATCGGTAAAACTGTAATACAAAGAACTTACAAACGGCCAGATCGTCAATAGACAAAAGCCGATGATCCAGGGCAATATGTAAACATACCCCATTTTTTCATTTTTCATTCGTATTTACTCCCTTCAAATCAATTCATTTTTATAATTTAGCAATATCAATTGCCGCTGCTGCCTTTTGTCCACCTGCTTTGCCTAAATGAAGGCCATCGCCGGAATCAAAGCACGGATCCAATTTTTGGGGCTCCTCGGCATTTGCAACTGCACTATCTAAATCGAAATATCCATCTGCCAACGCTGTTTTCCGGATCCACTCATTGACAACTTGTCGAAATTTTTCCAAGTCCTCGGAGTAAAAAATCGATTTACCGAACGGCATCAATGTACAAAGCCAACAGGCCGCACCATGACTATGGGCAATTTTTACGTATTGCTTCAATCCGAAAATCACATTTTCCAATGAGAATTGATCTTTTGAGGAATCACTGAAGGCCGTGAGAATATCATTGATTCCATGCAGAACGATTACATTGTCGACAGGACCGGTGGCGAAGACATCTGTCTCAAATCTTTCCAATCCGGAACGGCCATGTCGTTCATATGAATCTGCATTGGGATCAGTTGCGCTCAAGATCCGACTACCGCCAATCCCACGATTCACCAGAGCACTGTTCATATCACCGTTCTTCGCCAAGCTGTCTGCTATAAATCCTTGTTGAACAAGTGAATCGCCAAAGAAGACGTTTCTTTTCTTCACGATACGCTGCGGCAGCTCAATGCCTGCCACGCCGTAGATGAATTGCATTTTCGGATTTTCCGCAACCATTCGAAAAAGTTTTTTTTGTGGTATCGAATTTCCCTGACAGCTATTCAATACAGTTGCAACCTGTTGAGAGTACATGACAATTCCACTGGTGAGTGCTGTCGGTTCCGCTAATTCTGTTTGGATCATCAGGGTGGCCTCCGGTGTAATCTCTAACCTGACAGGATCACTAACGATTTGATGACCGGGGCCGATCTTTACGCTTTTTTCTCCATCAATCAAAACCGGAACTTTTTTTATCTCGTTTGGAAAGACTGCTTGAAGGGTAACCGACCGAAAACTGATTGGCTCTACTCCGAAACGATTGTCAAAGCGGATTCTGAGCTGATCCGTGTTTACTGACAAATTCAAGGTGATTGACTGTTTGTCCTGCCAGATTTTAGAGGGCCAAGAACGATAATCCTGCTGACATGCACTCCAAAAATCAGACCATTGCATTTTCATCTTTCATCGCCTCATGCATAAATTTTTCGCCCAGAACGATCAGGGATACCGGATTTCCGATAGAAATAGGTGTTTACTTGATCCCGCCATTCAACAGCCATCCGGTGTTGCTCCGACAAAAGTTCCTCTACATTTTTAAAATCAGCCGGATCCAACTCATTTTCCAGACCAGACCATATTTTCTGGTAGTGTTCAACCCGAGCGACACCTTCAAAATGGTTGTCGTAAATATCTTGGATCAGCGTCTTGCCATTTTGAAGCATATGCTCGTAAGCAACATGATGGAACCATAATAAGAGTGCGTCAGGACATGTAGATAATTCATTGAATTCCTGGCACCGAGTCGCTGAATATTGATTCACGAACCCTGTTCCATATATGGTTCGATCATTTCCAATGCCGTTACGATCGGCAAAATGATACGTTCCCCAACGATCATATTCGTATCCATCAATATCGGGACCATAATGGTGATTCGGACGACACATGAAGCCGACTCCATTCGGTGCATTATATAAAGCATAGGTCTCCCGAGAAGTAGTCAGGATTTCAATGATCTTGTCTTGCGCTTGGGGGCTGCTGGTTTCAAAGGTCAATTGCGTCCATTGTTTTGCCAGCTGTTCGCTAGTCAGCTGATTATCCCAAGCCAATCGTCCATAAGCATACAGATTGCTCTGCATCAATTTGTGATGCGTCCAATTGCGATCCATCCCTACTACACCAACAGCACAGATTCCTGAATGTTCCGGAATCGGTGAGTTTGTTTTTAATAATCGTTTCACAACACTTGGTTCATAGTCGTGAAGTGTATCGAAATCGAGGGCTTCTTTCCAGACCGGAACCTGATAATAGACAGCTTTTTGCTGCCCTGTATATTCTTGAGTCAACTGAAATTCAATGATCTGATTTGTTTTTCGCAATGCCCCAAATAGCGGAGAGACTGGTTCTCTTACTTGAAAATCCAACGGACCTAATTTAATTTGTAAAATCACGTTATCTTCAAACTTTCCGTCCAGCGGCATAAAATGATCATATGCTGCACGAGCACGATCGATACTGCGATCTCGCCAATCTTGCGCACAGTCATAGACGAAACAGCGCCAGATACACAACCCGCCATATTCCTTCAATACCCTTCCAAAAAGATTCGCACCATCGTCATGCCCCCGACCATACGCGAATGGCCCCGGTTCGCCTTCTGAATCTGCCTTAACTACAAAGCCGCCAAAATCCGGAATCGCACGATAAATGGTAGCCGTCGTGTCTTTCCAAAAAGCAATAACTTCGCTGTTCAATGGGTCTGCCGTAGCCAACCCGCCAACTTTTTTAGGTGCTGCAAAATTAATCGACAGGAACGTCTTTATTCCATATGATGCGAAAATATCATTGATCATCCGCACCTCGGGCAGATGCTTCTCTGTAATCAAATGAGTTTCTGTTTCGTGCACGTTGACATTATTGATGCTTACACCGTTGATTCCTGTTGACGCCAAAAGTCTGGCATATTGCCTTACCAGATCAAAATCCCGTCGAAACGCGCCATTCTTGAAAAAGATCGATTCTCCGGCGTACCCTCGCTCAATTGATCCATCCATATTATCCCAATGGTTGATCATTCGCAGAGCTTGATCCGGTATACTTTGAAAGCTTTCCCTGATCGCCCCTTCACATCTCAGTTTCTCGTATACTTGAAACATTCCATAAAGAAGGCCCTTTTCAGTTTGGGCTTGGATTTTTAATTTTGCTTCCTCATCATCAGTGATAACTTGGAATCCTTCATCCCCTAACTTCTGATCAGCTATTCTTTCAAATGATATACATCCGTGATCGGTTTCTTTGATATCCTCGAATAGACGCGGCATCTCCTCTCGAATTACTTCAGTCATCGGTGTTTTACCTTTAATTGAAAAACTGTCAAAGCCGGCTGAGACCACCTTTGTCTGCAGCCAACAGGTATCACGATTAAACTTCATAATGTCCTCCCGTTACTTTTCTTCATACTTGAAATAGTCAAAATCAGCCGGTAATTCATAACCTGAATAATCGACGTTGATCATCCCTACGAACGCACCGGTAAAGAATCCGCCATATGTTTGCAAAACATAATCATCTGAAAGCACTGCTGCATCTAAGCGGATTGGCAGTTCTGTCCACGAAATACCATCAAACGAATAAGCATAGCTGTAGTGATCCTGCTTCACGATCGTTTTGAACCAGACACTAGCTCCTTCCGGTACCTGGATCGCATTATCCTTCAAATAACTCGTAAATACGCCCCGATTATTCTCTGTAATCTCAATAACTCTTCCTAGAGTTTCATGCCATGTCACTTGGATCATCGACCAATGCTTGGAGTTGTAGTAATTGGCTAAACCGGCCATCTGCTGATAAGTAAACGGCTGGTAATCAAGCTTAGTCTCTGCCTCAAATTCGAAGGCTTGCCATCTGCGAGCTACCAGACTGACTTCATGACAACTGCTTAATGAATCACGACCAATCAGTCTCAAGTAACCAGGTCTGTCCTTCAGAGAGCCCAATCTATCAGAAAAAGGAATTCTCAATGTATTGAAATTGATATTTAATTCTTCCTGATCGAAATCATCTGTTATCGGTTGAACAGCCGCATATGGTTGAGGAACAGTTTCTTTCGGCGCTTCAACTTCTAACGAACCTTGTTTTCCACCGACGATTACGGGCCACCCTGCTTCATCCCAAATCACTTTTTGGATCGCTGTTTCTCTTCCAAGAGTACACCATCCTCGAGGGTCGTGATGGGACTCAGTAGCATGGTGCCAAGGCCGGCCAGTCAAATGCGCAAAATACCATTCCCCGGCAGGTGTATCCACTAGAGAACCATGACCGCATTTTTGCAAAGGATTGTCTCCAGCAAAAAATGCTGTTAGGAAGGTCTCGGTTTGGGTATCGTACGGACCATAAAGATCTTCTGACCGGGCGACTACCTCCTGATGACTGTAAACAGTTCCCCCCTCAGCCACAAAAAGGTAATACCGGCCTTTTAACTTATAAAGATGCGGTCCTTCTGTTAATTTGACATCCGTTCCGGTATAGATAATTCTTGCCGTCTGCGGAAGAAGTCGCTGCTCTGATACTGAGTACTCAGTAAGCTTTATTCCATTGAAAGGATGGTGATACTCGCGATGATCCCATTCCATCTGAAGCAGATATTTTCTGCCATCATCATCGTGGAACAAGGATGCGTCGAATCCGACACCATTCAATTTGATTGGATCTGACCAAGGTCCACGGATATTTTCTGCTGTTGTTAAATAATTAGTACAATCTTTAAAAGCGCCTTCAGTAACTTTTACATCGGTGTACACCAACCAGAAAAGACCATCCGCATAAGAAAGATCCGGTGCCCAGACACCGCCTGAATCGACATTTCCCTTCATATCAAGTAAATCGGTTCGATCAAGAGGGTGGCTGATCAGTTGCCAGTGAATTAAATCTTTAGATTCATGGATTTGCACACCCGGAAACCATTCAAATGTCGAATTTGCAATATAGTAGGTATCTTTGACGCGGATAATCGAGGGGTCGGCATTGAAACCTTTCAATACCGGATTGATAATTTTCATCTCTCATCTCTCCCAAATGTTGTCTATTTTAATTTCATTCTTGGCAAATTCATAAACCTGTCTTTGGTAGACATCATTGCTGATAACTTGGAAAAACATTTCATTCCAGATGCTCAATGCGCCACTTTCATAAATCGAGAAAATAGAACCAAACAGGTTAATTCGTACACTAAACTAACTTACATCCTAATATATAAGTTTACGCACATATTGTCAAGCGCTTTCAGTGATTTTTAATCATGTTGGTATTAGATTCTTTCTGTTGGAACTACCTCAATAACACCTCTTTTACATCAGAAAACCCATATTTTTTTGAATCGTATCTGCTTCACAAAAAAAGAGTAGGAACCATGCCTACTCTTCGTTGAATCATATTTGTCATTATTGATTTTTATTTCTGCCCAGTACCTTCGAGACCTTCCGATCTTGGAAAAACAGCTTACCAAGCATTCATCAAGCTGTGGGGTTATACTCCTTCCACAAAATGTTCCGGATACCGATCCCAATAGCCTTTGTATGTCCAATCCCGCCCATCAAAGTTTTTTTGGTACAGCCGGAAAGTCACCCGTTTGTTTTTGGGCTGCCACTGTTCGTTATAAGAATAACGGTAGGTCAGGCCAGCCTTTTCCATCACGCGACCACTGGCAGGATTGTTTACATCGTGGGTTGCTGTGACATACTGCCAATTGCCGGCTGCCATCGCTGCCACCACCCCTCTGACCGCCTCCGTGATCAATCCGCGCCGCTGCCACTGGGGCAACAGCCCGTAGCCTAAATCGTGATTCTCACTTTCCGACACCGTGACATAGCCGATTGGTTCAGTCGGCGCTTCCTGCAGACAGACTGCGTAGTAAGCACCCAGCCCCGATTCGTAGACAGGTGCCATCCGCTCCTCATAAAATTGCCGGGCAGCAGTCTGATCCTTAATTGGAAACCACGGCAAAAAACGGTTCACTTCCTTATCTCCAAAAATCCGGCAAATCGCTGCCAGCTCTTTCTCATCTGAGTCGAATGAGCGCAAAGTCAGCCGTTCTGTTTGGAGCATTTGCACCAGTGCTGTTCTTTCCTGCGAAAACCGGGTCTGTTCTTTTTCAGTCATTCTTACGCTCCTTTTTCAGCTCCATGTGCAGCAGCGGATACGGGCGTCCGGCTTCATCTTCTTCCGTGCGCGCCTTCACAGCGAACCCGTTTTTTTCATAAAAATAGCGGGCGGCAGTGTTGGCTTCGTTGACAGAAACTTGCCGAATGCTGTCTTCTTCTTTGAGCCGCTGGATGATCTGACTCCCCAAGCCGCGGTTACGAACTTCCGGATCCAAAAACAACATTTCCAAGCGTCCGTCAGCTGTCCCGGAAAAACCGATCAGCTCTTCTCTGTCATACCACAGCTTCAGTGACACTTGTGAAAAGTATCGGGGCAGTTCCGGGCGGATCTCCGCCAGCACTTCATTTGGAATAAAATCATGGGTGGCAGCCACTGAACGTTGCCATAATTCTGCCAGCACCGGATAATCTTCTTGGACCGCGTCTTTTTCGATCAGCATCTGTATCTCCTCCTATTTTTCAGTCGGTACCGTTCCGTGCAGGGCTGTTACCAAACGCACCTGCACATTCCGGCACTGAACTGAGTGATTACCTTGATTATACGACTTTTTTGGGAACTTATGCTCAGACAGCCTTCTGTGTATCTTCATGATCGATAATTTAGGGCGGGTCTGAAAACACTGAGGGAATCCAGATTTTTGCGGACTTTTTTACCGAAAGCAAGGGGTAAAGCGCAGCTTATGTGAGTCATAAATGAGCATTTCGGCATAGATTACGGTGAAAAGGACCAAAATAGTTGCCACTGGCGTTTTCAGATGCACCCAATCAAATATGCACAAAAAAGCAGCCGTCACAGCTGCCTCATCCCTATCAACAGAGCAGGTAGCAAACGCCTCTTTTTAATTCAATGCCTCGGCTAGACTACTCCGGGGTACTCCGCGAAGTACAAGATCCCCATATACCGCTGCACCTCAAAGCGGCACAGCCAGGCCCCGGTCGCCTTCTCAACGGGCGGATCTGAAACTTCGTAAAGGGACTTGTTAGAACCGGTCTTTTTAATCAGGGTCAATTGACTGGTGGCTCCGCTGACAGGATGTCCGGAAAAGATAAGGTGGGTCCGGATGGCAAGCGTCGGCGAAAGATGCCCAAGGATAAAAACTGCGATCACAGTGACCACGACAACCGTTATTTTGAAATTTAGGCTTTTTTTTCATCGTTTAACTCCTTAGTGGTGTGGCTGTTATATACCGTAAGGCGATTTCTTCAATGTCAACTCGTTTTTGCTTCAATCAGTAAGATACACCTTTCCCTCTTTCATAGTGAAAAGTGCGTGTACGAATTGGTTTAGCTTCCAGAATAGAATATAACGGGTCAGATCGGTTTTCTTCAAATACTTCTATCGTAGCCTTATCGTCAGCCTGCCAAGTAATCACAATATCATCACTGGGAAAATAGGATACATTTTGATATTCTGCCTGAACCGTTAATTGATTTTGGGGACTTATTACTCGCAGTCTTATGCCATACCACCACCCAGGCTGACCAACTTGGACAACTTTAAGCGAGGTGTCTTGCGCCGGCGACGTGCTTTCCGAAATAAGGGTTTCTTTCATGTATCCTTGGTAATAAGTATGGCTGCCCCACAGACCAATCAGAATTGCACAGAGAAGAAAGAATTTTTTCAGGCTCTCCTTGGTCTTCTGCGTTTTACTCAGCCAATAAAGAATCATGAGAAAAACCAGGATCGCAGCATAGACTGTCAGATAAATCACGAACACAGGCAAACCTCCTCAAAATTCTTTTGCTGGTTACAGCGTACAAGATGCTTCAATCAGACACACTGCTAGCCGGCTGCAACCGGCTGCTTATACCAATCCGCCTGAGTCGCAAACATTTTGGCGTAAGCGCCGTCTGTGCATTCTGCCAGTTGGTGATGGCTGCCGTATTCAATCACACGACCGTTTTCCAGCACCAAGATCTGGTCCGTGAAGCGGGTGGAGGAAAGCCGGTGGGAAATATAGATTGCCGTCTTCTCACGAACCAGTTCCCCAAAACCACTATAAAGTTCGTATTCTGCCAAAGGATCCATCGCAGCCGTCGGTTCATCCAATATCATAATCGAAGCATCTTTATAGATCATTCTGGCTAAAGCAATCTTCTGCATTTCTCCTCCGGAAAATTCAATACCGGCTTCCGAAAATTCTTTGGAAATGAAACTCCTTGTGCCGGCAGTCAATTCCTCGAACCGTTGCTTCAGCCCGACTTTACTTAAAACTTCGGTGAGTTTGTCGTTGTCGACAGCTTGAACACCTACCAGAGCCTCAGCTACCGAAAATGCCAACAGTTTGAAGTCCTGAAAAATCGCGCCGAACAGGGCCGCCCGTTCTGCTTCCGTGTAACTTTGAAGGTCTCGCTGGTTCACCAGGATTTTTCCGGAAGTCGGTGCATACAGGCCGCACAAAAGTTTGACAAAGGTTGATTTACCGGCGCCGTTCTCGCCAACAATGGACAAGCTCTCCCCGCCACGGATCGTAACCGAAATATCCTCCAGGGTCGGCTCCTCATTTCCCGGATAAGTAAAGGATACATTTTGGAACTCGATTGTGAGGGGGTGGCGACTGTCAATTTTCAGAGTCGAGCCTTCCTGATCTGCCGCTTTTGTATATGTTTGCATAAACCAGCGATATTCTTCGATAAAGGAAGCGTCCAGAATCAATTCCGAGACTTCAGAAACCAGCCCCAAAAGATTCGCCGAATACTGCTGCACGGCACCGATGATCATGACAAAATTGCCGACAGTCAGCTCTCTGGCGATTACCTTGACACCCAAAGACAAGTACACGAAGACTTCCTGGATCAAGACGACAAAATCAGCAGCCGCATTGTTTTTGACCAGCTGTTGATTGTGTTTTTGGGAGACTCTCATATACTCCTTTGATACAACACCGATCTGATCTTCTACGATACTTTCCGCTTGACTGGCACGTAATTCCTTGCCGTAAATAGGATTGTACATCAGTTCAAACAGGTAGCCGATGTGCCGATTAATTGGTGCATATTTTTCTCGCCAAAAGCCCCAGACCTTTCGATTCCGGCCGTCTACCACCAGACGGAACAAAACAGTGACCACCATCAGTAACACGATAAGCACACTTTGGCGGGAAACCAGCACCGTCAGTGACACGATCACAAAGAAACGATTGACGATTAGGCTGAAATGGTCCATCACCCGTATAAACGGACCCTGATCGGCGGATAATTGGATCAGATCTTTGATTCGCGCCGCTTCAAAATCTTGATACGGCAGATGGCTGATTGCTTGGGCCAGGTCGCTTTTGACCTTCATCATCGTGAGCAGCTCTTCTCGTTCGACACGATCGACAAGCAGCTTTTGAAGGCACTTCAAGGCGAGCCAGCTGACAGCCAGTCCGGTCACATTCTTCAAGACAGCAGAAAAAGCAAATTCTGCCTGTAAATTATCCATCACGCGTTGAATGAACAACAGATAGAGGACCGGCTCGAAACTTTTAGCTATGATTTGGATTGCCTTCAAACAGGCAAAAAGCGGGTTCATTCTGACGACTTTTCCGATCAGAAAAATTACATTACGAAAGAAAGCGGCGTTGGTTTTCATACACATTCTTCTCCTATATAGTACTCTGTCTGTTTGCTGAAAAGATCGGCATAGATCCCGCCGTGACGCACTAATTCCTCATGTGATCCGCTCTCTTCACAGCGTCTGTCGTTCAATACGATGACCTTGTCGCAGAATTTCACCGAGGACAGGCGATGAGTGATGTACAGTACCGTCTGATCCGGGGTAGCCTGACTGATGGTTTTGAAAAAGCGGTCTTCTGCCAGCGGATCCAGCGCCGAAGTCGGCTCATCCAGGATGAGAAATGGTGCTTTGCGCTAAAAGGCACGGGCGGCGGCGATTTTTTGCGACTCGCCTCCGGAAAATTCGAACCCTTCATCAGTCAATATCCGGGTCACTTGCGAATCGATTCCTTGAGGAAGATGGCTGATTTTTTGTGAGATCCCGCTGAGGGCCATGGCCCGTTCCACTTCATTTTTATCAAACGGCCGGGTCAGACAGATATTTTCCCGGACCGGCAATGCAAACAGTTGAAAATCCTGCAGCAGCACGCTCATTTTTTGCCGCCAATCGCTTTGGTTCCATTGTTTCAGACTGACCCCGTTCACCAGAATTTCGCCAAATGTCGGCTGATAAAAACCACACAATAGTTTGATAATCGTTGATTTACCAGCGCCGTTCAGACCTACCAGGGCGACTTTTTCATTTGGCTCAATAACAAAGCTGATATTTTCCAGCACGGATTGTTCACTGTGGGGATACTTGAAGTAGACATTTTTGAACTCGATTCGGACATTCTCCCAATCAGCCGGCATTCTCTCAGTAAAAACGGCAGGAGCCTGCCCGTCTGAAAGTTTTTCTTCAAAGCGCACCATATCCTCGAGAGCATCTGCAATCACCAACAGCTCTGTATATTTCTCCAATAGCAGCCCAAAAGCATTTGAAAATTGACTTCCGGAAGTGATAATCAAGGAAAACTGGGACAAACTGATCGCTTTTTGACTGAACAGAAAGATTGGGTAAACAAAGTTGAGGACCAGGGTTCCCCCTTCGAATAGACATTCCACAAGTCGATTTCCGCTATTTTTCCTGTTAGTTTTTTTCAGGTCTGTTTTCGTTTCAGTAATGAAGGCTTTGTATTTTGATTGCAGCAGCTCAGTCAAGTGATTGACTTTGATCTCTTTGGCCCATTTATAATCGGTGGCTACTTTGAACAGATAGTCTTGTCGGCGCATCGCATAGCCGTTATAAGCTTTGATTTTCTGCTTGTTGCGCTCCAGTTTATGCAAGTTGTCCTTGCGCAACACCACGATTCCCACCAGCAGCAGTACCAACAGCGGGCTGATTTTACTCAAAGAATAGCCGAACATAGTCACTGCAAATAGGCTGGTAAACAGCGGACTCAGAACTTCAGCAACAATATTTCCGGCGCCGATCTGAGCGCGGAGCCGCGCCTGCTCATCCCGCACCTCGCTGTCCTCGAGCTTTGAAAAACCGGCATGAAGCAGTTGTTTACCGAATTGGATTCCCGTCAGCATTCCGGCTTGATTGACTGAGAGATTGTAGCGGTAAGTGATCAGGATCTGCAGCAGTTTTACGATCGTCAGGATCACAAAATACCGGATCAAGCTGGCGTAAAATGCCGTCGTTCCGCTCCCCTCCTGCAACAAATTGATGATTTCACTGATCATCAAGGTCACCAGATACGGTGCCATAGCCGTCAGCAGGCTGTGAATCCCACACAGGATGACAATGGTTTTGTCGATCTCCCGACAATAATTGATGACCCGTCGAATTTTTCTGATCATTTCTCCCCATTCCTCTCAAAAACATTTTTTCATTCTCCAGAGCGCTTCCAACCACTCTTAATCTTTTTGCTTTTGGACAATAAGCAATTGTTCATCCTGCCTCTTGATTCGGCTGCATCTGAAAAACACTTCACAATCATCATAGCAAATACAGATAACGCTTACAATAATAATCAGATGATAGAAATAACAGCAAGCAACAACTTTGGCTTTCATTTTACACACTACAGCTGATAAAAACTGGTTTCTTCGGATTCGGTAAAATAACTAGTTTCAAATGAAAAATATAACAAACTGTTGCTTAAATAGGATTGGAGTGGCAGGATAATAGTAAAAGCGTTTTCTAATTTGCGAGGATATCGCAGCCTGGTTTGACTTTTTTTGCGGCATTTACAAAATCGCTGCCGGCCACTGTGAAATTTGTAAATCCCCTTGCAATTATCACTGTAAATATTGTGACCGGACGCTACATAGGCGATAATGAAACCAGCAAAGAACCTATTCAAAACAGCGGCCCACCGCCCGGGGTCAGCTGCTGCTGCTTTTCCAAAAAGCAGCAGCCACCGTTGTTAACAGCTTTTAAACTGCCGTTTCTGATCAATGGCTGCAAGGAGGAAAATCCATGAAGACCCCAAAATTGAAACAAGTCGCCCCGCCGCCGAATTTTGCAGGCGTGGTGCCGGTCCCACTGACCGATGAGACGATGAAACAGCGACAGCACAAGGTCCTGCAGAAAATGCGGGAGACAGGCTTTGACGCATTGATTTTTTATGCCGACAAGGAACATGGCAGCAATTTTGAATATTTGACCGGCTTTTTTCCCCGCTTTGAAGAAGCCCTGCTGGTTTTGCACAAAGACGGGAGCACCCACTATATTATGGGCAATGAAAATCTCAAGCTGGTAGCTCATGCTCGATTGACAGGGACACTGCATCATTGTCCACTGTTTTCCCTGCCGAATCAGCCGATGGACGGCGGTTCAGTGGATCTGACGGCGATTCTTCGGGATTGCGGGATCACACCGCAGCTGGACAAGTTGGGGTTGGTGGGCTGGAAAATGTTCACGGTGCCATTGACCGCTGACGGCAGTCTGCCTACCCAAATGTTCGATTTGCCCTACTTTATCGTGACAGCGGTGCAGCAGGCAGCGCCACAGGTAACAGTGCAAAATGCCGCCCACCTGCTGATTGGCGACGGGGGTGCCCGCCGCTTAAACAATGCCAACGAGGCCGCTCATTACGAATACGGCGCTCAGCTGGCTGCAAAAGGCATGTTTGCCGCATTGAACCAGTTGGCACCGGGCGTTAGTGAACGTCAGCTGGGCGGGCTTTTAAATCAGGAAGGGCAGCTGAACAATGTGGTGACAATCGCCGCCACCGGACAGCGCTTTGAAAAGGCCAACTTCTATCCCACGGACAAAGCGATTTGTTTGGGGGATCCGGTATCCCTGACAGTCGGCTACAAGGGCGGACTGTCCAGCCGAACCGGATTTGCGGTGGAAAATGCTCAGCAGCTGCCTAAAGCACAGACGGACTATTTGGAAAAGGTGGTTTATCCTTATTTCAAGGCGGTAACTACCTGGCTGGAAGCCGCTAAGATCGGTGTCACCGGCGGGCAGCTGTACCAAGAGATCGAGTCGGTCTATCCGAAAGCGGTCTACGGTTGGCACTTGAATCCGGGACACCTGACGGCTGACGAGGAGTGGCTGGCTTCACCGGTATATGAGGGCTCCACCGAGCTGCTGCAAAGCGGGATGCTGCTGCAGCTGGACTTGATCCCCTCGATGGCCGGCTATCAAGGAACCAGCACGGAAGAATGTCTCCTGGCGGCTGACGAAAAGCTGCAGGCTCAGCTGCAGGCCGACTATCCCCAGTTGTGGCAGCGAATCAGTCAACGGCGGGCTTACCTGATCAACGAGTTGGAAATTGCTCTGCATCCGGACCTTTTGCCTATGTCCAATCTGGTAGCCTATCTGCCGCCGTTTCTGCTGGCTTGCGATCAGGCAGTCGCTTGGACAACAGCAGAATAACCAAAAAAACCGGTCGGCTCCAAATTACGGGTCCGACCGGTTTTACTTTCACATACCAAAAAGTCCGTCACCGACTTCTTCTGTCGGCAACGGACTTTTTTCGATCACGATTTTTTATTGGCAGGTGCCGGGTATTTCACGGCATTTTTCACCAGCTTTTCGGCGATAATGGCATCGATGTCCAGATCCAGATTGTCCGCCATCATATAGGAATAGATCAGCACGTCAGCCAGCTCTTCTTTGACTCGCTCCAAATCGGCGACGCCTTCTTCTGCAGTCTTCCACTGGAATAATTCCAACAGCTCGGCTGCTTCCAGACTGATGGACAGTGCCAGATCTTTTTCG
This sequence comes from Enterococcaceae bacterium OF42-14pH9A, assembly GCA_027692465.1. Lineage (GTDB taxonomy): Bacteria > Bacillota > Bacilli > Lactobacillales > Enterococcaceae > Enterococcus_C. Next base: position 88,725 of record JAQEYU010000002.1, read on the forward strand.
TTGTGGAAAGGCCGCCAGTTGCGCTCGTCGCGAAAGGCATTGATCTTGGCCATGCTGGTACGAGTGTCTTCGGTCATGCCTCTGCCTCCTCGTGGGTCAAAATATCTGCCACTAACGGTTTTACCAGCACGATCAGCTCGTCCACCGCTACTCGAACACTGATGCCAATCTCGCCGGCGGAAACCAGGATTTCCTGATGCTTTTTGACTGAGGTGTCGAAGATCTGGACATAGTCGGGATGCTGCATCCGGATTCCGATCGGCGTGTTGGCGCCATGCTCATAGCCGGTCGCTTCCAGCACATAGTCCATCGGCGGAAAACCAATCTTGCGGTTACCGGTGGCTTTGGCGGTTTTTTTGTAGTCCAGCCGGGCATCCAGCGGCACTAATGCAATCACCGGACCGGTCTTGTTGCCTTTGAGCACAAGGGTTTTGAAGATCGTGTCCGTGTCGATAGCCAGCTCTTCAGCTTGCAGACGAGCCACATCTTCTTCCATCGTCCAGGGAAATTCCACCCGTTCATAAGCGGCTCCGTTGGCTTCCAAAAATTCTTCAACAGCAGTTTTTTCAGACATTTTTTCGAATACCTCCTTGTTTTTTGATACGCCAGATGGTCAAAAAGAAAGCGGCGAAACACAAGACGAAGCTGCCTAAAAAGGTAATCTTCATCCCGTATAAAAAGACATCCGGCCGATTGTCGATATAGTTGGTGACCCGTTCCCCCATCTTGGCGGACATAGCCTGATACAAAACGGTGGTGGACAACGAGATCCCGATGACCATCCCCAGATTACGGGCAAAAGAATTCATCGAACCGGCCAGCCCCAAGTTCTCGGTGGTGACAGAACTCATGACCATGGTGTTGTTCGGCGATTGGAACAGCGCATTGCCGGCTCCCATGATGGCAGTGGCGACGATGTAGAGCCACAAAGGTGAATCCACTGACAAAAACATGTACATGACCTGAGTCACCGATAACAGGCCCAAGCCGGCCAGCACCAGAATCTCCGGCCCCACCCGGTCAGTGAGGTATCCGCTCAAAGGTGCACCGATGACCATCATCAGAGGAAAGACCATCATCAGCATTCCCGCATAGCTGGGGCTCAAGCCGCGGGCATTTTGCAGATAAAAGGGAATCACCACATTGACAAAAAAGTTGGAAGAAAAAATCAGCAGTGCAGTGATCAGACTCATGCTGAAGATCTTGTTCTTAAAAATACCAAAGGACACCAGTGGAAAGGGCGCCTTTTTCTCGATTTTCAGGAAGCTGATAAACGCCACCACCGAGAAGGCAAAGAGGACCAGCGGCACCGGATGGAAAAAGCCGCTTTCCTGACCCAAAAAGATTGCGCCGAAAAAGCTGATGATAGTCGCCGCGATCGCTGTAAAGCCGCCTTTGTCGATGGTATGGCCGCTCATAGTGATGTCTTTAGGCAGAAATTTTTCAGCAATCAACATGGTCACGATCCCTACCGGCACATTGATCCAAAAAATATAGGCCCAGGAGAATTGCGACAAGATTACCCCGCCCAGACCCGGTCCGGCAATCGATCCCAATGATACGAAGGCCCCGATTGCCCCCAGCGCCCGCCCCCGTTCATGCATGGGGAAAACTTCTGTGATGATCCCGGTATTGGTGGCCATCGTCATACTGGCTCCCACAGCCTGAACCACGCGGGCAAACAACAAAAATGCCAACGAATGATTGAATCCGCACAACAACGAACCGAGGACAAAAATCAGCGTCCCGATCCGGAAAATCTTAATCTTGCCCCGGCTGTCACCGATCTTGCCAAACAGCAGCAGACAGGAACAGACAATCATCAGATACACCGACACCACCCATTCTGCCTGATTCATGGGGACTCCCATGTCTTTTGAGATGGTGGGCAGTGCAATATTCACGATGCTGCCGTCCAAGGTGGACATAAAGGTAAACATCGAGACGGCAATCAAAATCCACCAGCGGTTCTTTTGAACTTTCGCGTCTTCTTGATAACTATGCATAACAGGACTTCCTTTCTATCTGCGGCTCAGCCTTCCTGCCGGCCGCGACAATACACGCTCCAGACTATGTATCACGAGCCATTCCAGTATAGTCGATTTTCAGGAAAATTTCATATGTTTTCCCTTGGAATGTAAGTGTCCGGTCAAACAGGTGAAACGCATGCAAAATAAAAAAGAGCTTGGAGGACCTGGTAGCTTCCTCGGCGCTCTTTTCAAAATGATAGTTTCTGCCGCATCTTTACTGCTGCAAAGATTCGTAGTGTCCTTTCAGAGCAGACACGACCTAGCGTGAGTTTCACTTATCCGGTGGTCCCATAAAGAATTTCCGGAGCCCGGGGATAAACCACAGGATGACAAAAAAGAAAACGAAGGCACACAAAATCTGCAACACCAGATTCAGCTTGGGAAATAAGAAGGACAGGAGAAAATAAAACAAAATCCCGGCGATCACGGTGCGGACCGTATATTTGCTTCCTTTCATAACGGCACTCCTTTCCACAACTTTGGTTTCAGTGTACCGGACAATCGGCGGTCTGGCAAAAAAAACGGCGGCCACAGCTGCAGGCGGCCCCTAAAGACATGGGCAGCCTGCGATCTTCGGCTTCCAGGATTGTTTCCACCGGTAAAAAAGCTGCTGCTCAAAAAAAGCCCCAACTACTGACCGACAATCACATCTTCTGCCTTGATATCGGCACCGAAAAACGGCTTCAAGGTGGCGTCATAGGCGGTTTCAAAGAACTGGGCCGCAGACAGTTTTTCAAGGTCTTCATTGAGCCAGTTCAACAGGGTTTCATTGCCTTTTTTTACCGCCGGATTGATGGTGGAGACTTCGCCGATTTCTTTGATCCCCACTTCATAGTCGGGATTTTCTTTGACCCAGGCATACAGGTAGGTATTGTCATCTGCCAGTGCTGCGCCTCGCCCATCTGTCAGTGCTTGGAACTGTTGGCTTTTGGATTCGTATTTTTCCAACTGGACATCAGGGTATTCCTTAGTAAAGTAGGTTTCGGCCGTCGTTCCTTTGGTCACGATCAGCTCTTTGCCCGCGAGTGCCTCCGGAGCAGTAACCGCCGCGCTTTTCGGCGAAACCACGCCGATTCCGACTTTCATATAGGGTTTCGCAAAATCCACAACCTTTTCCCGCTCCGGGGTTTTGGTGAAATTGGCCAACACCAGGTCTACTTTGTTGGATTTCAGTGCGTCCACCCGCTCTTCAGCGTTGACTACCACAAATTCGATCTTTTTTTCATCCCCCAACAGATCTTTGGCCAGCTGCTTGGCCAAGTAAACATCATAGCCTTGATTTTCTCCTTTTTCATCCAAATAGCCATAAGGAGAGAGATCCCCGAAGACGGCGACTTTCAATTTGTCCCGTTTCTTGATGGCAGCCACGGAAGAAGGCTCTTCCTGCTGATTGTTGCCGGCTTTGGCGCTGGTTGACCCGCAGCCGGCCAAACTGCCGATGACGAGGATGGCTAAAAGACTCAATAAACCCTTTTTCTTCATAATTCATTCGCTCCCTTTTTATAAGTTTGTATAGTCAAGACTTTGGAGAAAGTCTTGCGCACGTTTTGTCTGCGGCCGGGAAAAAAAGGCCGGTGTAGCGGAGTTTTCGACGATTCGGCCCGCTGCCATAAAAAGAACCCGATCGCTCACCTGACGGGCAAAGGCCATCTCGTGGGTGACGATCAACAGTGTTTTGTCCGTTTGGGCCAGCTCCAAGATGACTTCCAGGACTTCCCGCACCATTTCCGGATCTAAGGAGGCTGTCACCTCGTCAAACAGCATCAGACGGGGCTCCATACAAAGACTGCGCAGAATCGCCACCCGCTGTTTTTGACCGCCGGAAAGTTGGCGGGGATAATCGTGCGCCCGGTCCTGCAATCCGACCCGAGCCAACCAGTCCAAGGCGGTCTGCTCAACCTCCTGGGGGTCGCGTTTTTGCACTTTGACCGGTCCCATTAGTAGATTTTCCAGTACCGTTTTATTGGGGAACAGGTCATAGCTTTGAAAAACCATCCCGATTTCCGGTCGTAATTTTTGCCAATTTTTCTCGGTGGGATAGATCTTTTTGCCATCAAAAAACAACTCTCCGGATGCGATTGTCTCCAGCCCGTTCAGGCAGCGGAGCAGGGTACTCTTGCCGCTGCCGGAAGGACCCAGCAGGGCGACGACTTCCCCTTCTTCGATAGTCAGATCCACTTCAGAAAGGATCGTCTGGTCGCCGAATTTTTTAGTGATTCCTTTGCCGGACATGATTTCTGCCATTGTCAGCCCTCCTCTTTTTCCAATCGCTGCGCCAGCCAGCTCAGCGGGTAACACAACAAAAAATACAAGATAAAAATCACGCCGTAAATCCACAGACTGACCGTCGGGATCGTGACAGTATAATGCTCGATGATCTGGGTACCTACCCGAATCAGCTCAGCCACGCCGATCATCATCAGTAAACTGGTGGTCTTGATTACACGAGTCACCAGATTCAGAGTCGGAGGGATGATCTGCTTTAACCCCTGCGGCAGTAAAATATAACGGTACAGCTGCCCCCGCGAAAAGCCCAGCGAACGCCCGATCTCAATTTGAGCAGGGCTGACGGCTTGGATGCCGCTGCGGACCAGATCACTCATCTCCGCTGAAATCCACAAGACGAAGACCAGGATCGAAACGGCTTCTTTTGAAATCGAACGGCCATAAACTTCCGGCAGGATATAATAAAAAACAAAGAGCAGGACCAGCAGCGGCACGATCCGGAAGATTTCCAGATAGATTTTGAGAATCCCGTTGATCAGCGGATTGTGACCGGTTCTGAGAATTCCCAAAAAGATCCCCAGCACCAGTCCAATCACCAGTGAGATCCCCGCCAGCTTGATCACTTCTACTAAAGCCAACAGCAACCGTTGAAGATTGTTGCCTTCAAAAAGTATTCTGATTCCCGGCGGCACGGCGGACCCTCCTTTCCCACAAATGCAACGGCAGAATCAACGGCAGCAGGATCACGCCGTAGCTGATCACCAGCATAAACAGAAACTCCCGCGTCATATAATACATCCCGATGAGATCTTTGGCGGTATTGGTCAAGTCCATGATGGAGATGGCACTGAATACCGAGGTCTCTTTCAACAAAAAGATGGCATTGGCCCCCAGACTGGGCAAAGACAGCGGCAGTCCCTGCGGCAAAATCACTTGACCGGCCAATTGCCGGCGGGAAAAGCCCAGCGACTTTCCGGCGTCGATTTGAACTTTAGGCACCTGTTGAAAACTGCCGCGAAAGGCCTCTGCCATGTAAGAACCGCCTAAAAAAGTCAGGCCGATGACCGCGGCTGTCGTTTTCTCCAGGGAGATCCCAATCTTCGGCAAGCCGTAATACAGGAAAAACAACTGGATCAATAGCGGTGTGTTGCGGGAAAGCTCCGTATAAACTGCGCCCAACCGTGCTAAGACCGGTGCCTGAAAAAAACGGCAGACAGCTACGAAAAATCCTACCACCAACGACAAGAGGATCCCCGCCACACCTAAGCTTGCGGTGAGAACCAGTGCTTTTCCAAACAGCGGGATTTGCTGAAAAATAATCTGAAAATCCATGTACTCCTTCCTTTCCGAGACAACATCGCCGGCAGCCTGTCGCATTTTACGATGCGAACAGGTCTGAAGCGCTTGCGACTCCAACTTGTGATGCCGGTATCCAAGGCCCGCTTTTCGCTGAGCAACACCTTTATTTGCTGCTTTTTTCCGCCGGTCATTCCCGCAAATCTTGAAAAAAGGTATAAAAAAAGATCCCCCCTTCATCTAAAAGGGCGATCTGGTCGCGGTACCACCTTTGTTTGCTGCAGTTGGGCAGCCTTTGTGTCGAAATAGCCGACAATTACCGGGGATAACGGTCCCACCGTTTTCCGCTCGTGCACCTCTGCTCTTACGAAAAATCGCTCCCAGACCATCTTCCAAGGATTGTCTTTGTTTCCTTTCAGCACCCGGAAACTCTCTGTCAAAAGACTGCTTCTTGTACTCATCTGTTCCATGCGGTTGTTATTTTGATTGTGAAGTTATTATATAATTCAAGGATTTTAAAAGCAATGCTCCGGGGGATTGGCGTTTTTAATCGCTGGTGATAGTTTTTACCTATCACCGGATTTTGTCGAAATGCTGAAGCAGGCGAGCCGAATATGCTCCGTTTACCGGACAAGAAAACACCGAACAGCAGCTGCTCGGTGTTTTCTTGTCTTCGTATGAAAGAAGCTGCTTCAATTGTCGCGGCGGATCACATTTTGCAGGGCGGCCGGTTCAGTAAAGAAGGCCTTGAGGTTTCCGGCAGCAATTTCCAAAAAGAGCTCCTTGGTCTTGTCCAGATGAAAACCGCCGGCGACGTGTGGCGTCAAGACCAGATTGCGCACATCCCAATAAGGGGATTCCTTTGGCAACGGTTCCGGATCGATTACATCCAAGGCTGCCATAAAGTCGCGATTTTTTTCCATATGAGCCACCAAAGCCGGTGTATCCACCAGATCGCCCCGACCCACATTGATCAAAATCAGATCCTCTTTGGCTTGGCTCAAAAGCGGAGCAGCCACCAAGTGATGGGTTGCTGCAGTCGCCGGCGCACAAAGGATCAGCACATCCAGATCGGCTACCGTTTCACGGATTGTCGTCATGGGACGGATTTCAGCGACGGCTTCCAGCTGGATCTCAGGATCGATATCGTAGCCGATCACCGTTGCTCCCAGACTGTGAAAACGCGTGGCAATGTTGCGGCCGATATCTCCTAATCCGACTACACCGACTCGGGAACCAAAAACCGCTTTTACGCGGCCTTCTCTTACCCAGTCGTGGGCCAGCTGATCCCGCAGATACAGATGCAGCTTGCGCATCAGCATCAGACATAACGAGACCGCATGTTCAGACACCGTCAACCCATATGTGCCGCGAGCGTTTGCAAGAATGGTTTGTGCCGGCAGGACTCCCGCTTGCAGATATTCATCGTAGCCGGCGCTGTTCAGCTGCAGCCACTTCAAATTCGTCAGCTGATCTGAAAGCAGGCCAACCGGTGGATTACCGATGATGATCGTCGCCTCTGCCAGCTGCTCTTTAGTCACCTTAGTCTTATCAGTGAATGTGAAACGAGCTTGCGGAAATCTTTGTTCAAAGTCAAGCTGCTGGTCTTCATCAATACCGAGTAAAAAGAGAATAGATTCCATAGTTACCTCCATTTTATGATTATCGTCTGCTTACTCAGTATACCAGTTATAGTGGAAAATCCCCTCGCGATCCGTTCGCTGGTAGGTATGGGCACCGAAATAATCCCGCTGTGCCTGGATCAGATTAGCCGGCAGCCGCTCGGCACGATAAGAGTCGAAATAAGCGATAGCACTGGCAAAAGTCGGAACCGGGATCCCGGCTTGGACTGCCAGAGCCACAATTTCCCGCAGCGATTGCTGGTACTTGGCTGTGATCTGACTGAAATAATCATCCAGCAGCAGGTTTTCCAGCTCCGGTGTCTGCTCGTAAGCTTCCGTGATCTTTTGCAAAAAACGAGCCCGGATGATGCAGCCGGCCCGCCAGATTTTTGCAATCTCACCGGGAGCCAGCTCCCAGCCGTATTCCTGAGAAGCCGCGCGCAGCTGGGCAAAGCCCTGCGCATAACTCATGATCTTGGAAAAATACAGGGCTTCCCGGATTTTTTCGATCAATTCCTGTTGCTGGCCTTCGTAGCCTGCAGCGGTCGGTCCGGTGAGCTGCGTTGCGGCATGGACCCGTTCGTCTTTGTAAGCCGAAATAAAGCGGGCAAAAACCGACTCGGTGATCAGCGGCAGCGGCACACCAAGATCCAGTGCCGACTGGCTGGTCCATTTGCCGGTACCTTTATTGCCGGCTGCATCCAAGATCACATCCACGATCGGTTTGCCGGTACCCAAATCATCTTCACGAGTCAGAATATCCGCCGTGATCTCGATCAGATAGCTGTCCAGTTCTCCTTGGTTCCATTCCTTGAAAATCGGTGCCATTTCAGCAGCCGACAAGCCCAGCAGCTGCTTTAACAGGTCGTAGGATTCGGCAATCAGTTGCATATCGCCGTATTCGATGCCGTTATGGACCATTTTCACATAATGACCGGCGCCGTCCGGACCGATATAGGTGACACAGGGCGTCCCGTCTTCGGCTTTAGCAGCGATCTGTTCCAAAATCGGCGCCACCAGTTCGTAGGCTGCTTTTTGGCCGCCAGGCATGATGGACGGCCCCTTCAAAGCCCCCTCTTCTCCGCCGGACACACCGGTTCCGATGAAGTTGATGCCGGAATCCGCCAACTCTTCGTTGCGACGGATTGTATCTTTGAAGAAGGTATTGCCGCCGTCGATCAGAATATCTCCTTGATCGAGATACGGCAGCAGCTCCTTAATCGTGGCATCAGTGGCCGGACCTGCTTTGACCATCAGCAGAATCCGCCGGGGTTTTTCAATCGACTGAACAAACTCCGGAATACTGAAGGTAGCTTTGAAGCGCTTGTCCGGATGCTCTGCGATGACTGCTGCGGTTTTGTCACTGCTGCGGTTGTACAAGGCCACCGAGTAGCCGCGGCTTTCGATATTCAACGCTAAATTTTTCCCCATTACGGCCATCCCTACGACACCGATTTGTTGTTCCATTTTCTTCACTCCTCTTTGTTGTCCGACGACTGCTGCAACAGCGCCGCCACTTGGCTCAAATCTTCAAAAATAAAATCCGGCTGCGCCTCATAAACCATGGCCTGAGTCAGATCCTGCAACAACGGATAGCGGCCTTTTCTTACCGGCAGATCCGTGATATCGTCTTCGATCAATGCCGAAGAAATCCCGGCCGCTTTGGCAGCTTTGATACCGGCGCGGGAATCTTCCAAAACCAGCGCATGCTCCGGTTTTACACCGGCTTTTTTGCAGGCGGTCAAAAAAATCTCCGGATCCGGTTTGCCTTTTTTCACTTCATCCCCCGAAATGATCAGGTCCACATACGGTGCCACGGCTTCGATCTCAAGGTAGTTGCGGATGTTTTCCAAATGATTAGAGGAGGCTACCGCTACCAGTCGGCCGGAAGCTTTGGCATAGTGCAGCAATGACTCCAGGCCTTTTTTCTTGAAGACCCGCTTTTCTTCGGCAAAGATCAACCCTTTGTTGACGTTCATTTCCGCCCGCCACTGCTGATACGGAACCTCGTCGCCATATAAGACAGCCATTTCTTTGAGGATCGCCGCTTCAGTCCGGCCGGTCAGGTGGTAGTATACTTGATGATTCATTTCGTAATCGTATTTTTCTGCCGAACGCAAGTAGGCTCGATAGGCTAGGCGGCCGGTCTCAAACATCAAGCCGTCCATGTCGAAGATCAGTAACTCGATCATTTTCATTTTATTCCTCCTTTAAGCAGCAAAAGCAGCGGGACCGATCGTTCCCGCTGCCTTCACTTATATCAGCTGCAGCAATTCTTTGATCAGTGCGTCAGCTTGGACACCGCCGTCAGCTGCCACTACGGCTTCTGACAAAATAAAGGAGCCGCCGACTGCCAGGATCTTTTCAAAGGCCAGGTACTCCTGCAGATTGCCTTGATGGATGCCGCCGGTAGGAACGAATTCCATTTCAAAATAAGGACCTGCCAAGGCTTTGATCGCTTGCAAGCCGCCATAGATATCCGCCGGGAAAAACTTCACCACGTCCAAGCCCAGCTCGTAAGCCCGCTGGATGTCATTTGGTGTGGCTACTCCGGGAAAGACCGGAATCTGCTGTTCTTGACAGTAGCTGATGACTTCGGGCACGACGGCTGGTGATACGATGAACTTGGCGCCGTTTTCGACGGCGGCTTCGGCCTGTTCACGAGTCTTTACCGTACCGGCGCCTACCAGCAGCTTGCCGGATGCTGCCAAGCGTTTGATGGCCTCGACTGCCAACTCGCTGCGGAAAGTGACTTCGATTAAGGGCAGCTGATTGGCTGTCAGGATTGTTTCCACCTGTGGCAACAAGTCCAGTTGGGTAGCGGTATAAAGCGGCAACAGCCGTTTTTTCTTCATCTCCAGATAGACTGGATGCTGTTTCATTTCAAACAATGACCTTCCTCCTTACGCCTTCTCTTTGGCTTTGATCAGTGCTTCATGCAGCCCCTGCGCATAGGTCAGGCCCATCGCCCGGTCGTACAAGCCGTAGCCCGGTCGAGCGACTTCGCCCCAGACGGTCCGCCCATGATCCGGGCGCAATACTCCGTCAAAGCCGACTTCCACTAAAGCTTCCATGATCGCCGCCATGTCCAAAGAACCGGCCGTCGACAAATGAGCTGTTTCGATGAAATCCCGTTCGCCTAAAAAGCCGACATTCCGGAAATGAACAAAATTGATGCGATGACCGACTTCGCGGATCATCTGCGGGATATCGTTATTCGGATCTGCCCCCAGCGCACCGGTACAGAAGGTCAGGCCGTTATACGGCGAGTCCACGGCTTCAATGATCCGCTTGAGGTCGGCAAGATTTTTCGTGATCCGGGGGAAGTCGAAAATTTCCCATGGCGGATCGTCCGGATGGATTCCCATCTTGACATCTACCTCTTCACAAACGGGAATGATCCGCTCTAAAAAGTATTTCAGGTTTTCAAAGAGGACTTCTTCAGTGACGCCGTCGTACATTGCCACCAGGCTGTTGAATTTTGCCAGGCGTTCTTCTTCCCAGCCGGAGATTTGAAAGCCTTTGGACTGGCTGGCGATGCGTTTGTACAGGTCCTGCGGTTGCAATTCATCGATCACGGACTGATCGAATTGCAAAGTCGTGCTGCCGTCCGGTAACTGGTAGTTCATATCCGTTTTGAACCAACCGAAGATCGGCTTGAAGCTGTAACAGATCAAACGCACATCACAAGCGGCCAAATTGCGGATCGTTTGGATATAATTATCGATATATTTATCCCGCTCAGCAGTACCGGCTTTGATGGCATCATGGATCGCCACACTTTCGATCCCTAATAACTCCAGATCACCGGCCGTAACTTCTTTTTTCAATTCCTTGATCTCATCGATTTCCCAGACATCCCCGGGGAGTTTATTCAATAATGTCCCTACGACACCGGTGATGCCGGGGATCTGTTTCACATGCTGAATCGGGATCGGATCTCCCTCAACGCCATACCAGCGAAAAGCCCACTTCATAGCATTCTTCCTCTCTCTTTAGAATTCGTCTTCTTCGTCTTCGTCAGCCACCAGGGAAACATGCCACAAACCAAGACTGTCGGAGCCTTGTGCCAAAACAGCCTGGGCCGCTTCTTTGACCGGTGTCGACAAGATCTGATGATTGATGGTTTCCAGCAGCATCGGCAGATTGACGCCACCGATGACATAAGTGTTTTCCCGCAACTCCGGTGACAAGGCGCTGGCCACCATCAGTGATTGGTTATACGGGCTGGCGCTCACGACATCTGTCAGAATCAAAATGCCGTCTCCTTGATCCACTTCTTGGACAGCTGCCTGGATCTTAGCCCCCAGCTTTTGGATATCTTCGCCGTGATTCAGATTAACGGTGGCAATATTGTCAGCGGCCCCGATGATGACTTCGGCTGCGTCTTTCAATCCGTCACTCAGTGTGCCGTGTGTCGCGATTACGATCCCTAACATTGCAAAACCTCCAGTTTTTAGTTGGCATTTATGAAAATGCGGTGATCAGTTGATCGATATTATTCATATTTATTTCTTTACTTTTCAGGAGCTTTTTGGAAAGGGTAAAGCCGGCTGTCCCGGGCTCGCCGCTGAAAATATAACGAACCTGAGGCGCACCTTGAAAATCAGTAACCGCCGCTTTTGAAAAAGGTGCGGTCTCATTGTCTTTGATATATAGCGGCGCATCGGCTGCCACGGCCTCCAGAAAATAGACCGGCGTCCCCTTTTTCAAAGAAGACTGCAACACTTCCAAGCCTCGTTCACCGTAAGTCCCCTCGTCGATAAAGGCATAGGCGACCTGCGGATCCTGAGCAGCTTCGATCATTGCCAACATCAGTAGCACCGAGCCGGTATTTCGTACCAGGTTGCGGCGGTTGGAAAGTCCCTTGGCAACTCGCCCCAGTACCAGGAAAAAGACCAGCACAAGCGCAATGCCGACATACGTCAGCGGTCGACCAAAATCCAGTGCGAACCAGTCATTACCCATCAGCCAGGCCAGACCCGCCGCCCCTGCCAAAAGAACTGCCAACGAGCCGGCTAATATTGCCAGAATCGTCTGCCGCAACTGCTGTTTACGGTCAAAATAGACGTAATCACCGATTGAGACCGGCGGCGTATCATAGTAGGTGCAGATGACTTTTTTGGCCCGTTTCAGATCCCCCACATAAACATTGCGGGCAGCACTTTTTTTCTGTTGGTCGTATTCGATGACCTGCGGCGCGGCTCCCATTGCGGCCAAGTCGGCGACCAAGGCACCGATGAAACGCTTTTTACTTTTATCGCTTCGGCGGATCCCGTACAAGTATTGGTAACGAAACAGCCAATCTTTGAAATTCTCCGTTTGTGCCATGGTCGCCCTCCTGTTTTCTTTGATCAGACAGCTTTTTGCTTCTGCTGAATTGCAGCAACAGAACCGGTCATTTTTATAAGTCGAATTGCTTCAAGACATCTTTCAAGCTGGATTTCGGTGCGGAAGGAGTCGCTTGGAAATAGATATCCTTCACCCCGTAGTTTTCGTTCAATTCTTTGAGTTTCAGGGCATCTTCTTTGTTCAGGTAAACGGATTTAGTCACCAACAGGTCTTTTTCCGGATCCTTTTGCGCGATCCCGCCGATATTGAGCTCTTCCATCGGCAGGCCGTGTTTCACCAGATCATAGATGACACTGACTGTTTTGGTGATCAAAATGCAGTTGTAATCTTTAAACTCGTATTCATTCCAATAGAATTTTGCTTTTTCCGGTGTGATGACGATTGTTTTTTGTCCGGTGCGGCTCCCGGCATTTTTATAGAGATCCCGCATGAATTTATCTTTGGCAACGACTTCATCGACTACAAAAATCGAGTTGACACCACTTTTTTGTGATAAGGTCACCATGACTTGGCCATGGATTAATCGTTCGTCCACCCGTGCTAAGTTTACTTTACCCATTAGAAATTCCTCCTTAGATTATGCTGTTTCTATAAGATCCCGATCCCTGCTAATACGATCAGAATCGCCGTCAGCCACAGCAGCGCCTGCGTGACTTTCAATCCTTTTTTCGTGTAGAACAAGTAGACACCCATCACGACTGCCAGCGGTAAGATCCCCGGCACGATCTGATCTAAGATGTCCTGAATAACAAACTCTCGTCCTGAGATACCGAATTTCAGTGCCGAAGTGACTTTGACGTAATTTCCTGCCAAAATCCCCATCATGAACAGCCCTAAAACGGACAGTGTTTCAATCGCCGTCTGTACACCGGTACTTTGCATCAGCCCGGAAGCATTGCGCCCCATCGTGAAGGCCTGCCGGGCAAAGAAGACCCCGAGAATTACTTGGTACAAGGCAAAGCAGATGAATGGGAAGATTGCGCCCAGCGGACTGCCTTCTTGCGCCCACGGAACGGCGATTGCGATAAAGATATATTGCACTGTACCGGAGTCAATCGCATCCCCGATCCCTGCCAAAGCTCCCATTAAACCGGCTTTGGTGTTGTACATCAGATCATCTTGCATCATGACTTCTTTGTTTTCATATTCTTCTTCGGCCCGCTGTTGCTCCATTGAAGACATCAGCCCGGTGATGACACCGCCACCCCAGCTCAACTGAGTGTTAAAGAACAGCAGCTGCCGTTTATACGCAGCCTTCAATTGATCCGGATCCTTGTAAAGCTTCCGCAAGATCGGCATCATTCCGTATAAGAGCGACGGTGCCAGATAACGCTCGAAAGAATGCGGGATCTCGTTGGCAAAGTGCCAGCGAAGATAGGCTTTGGTCACGTCTTTTTTAGTGATTTCTTCCGGTGCAGCGGTATTTTTTATCATTTCAGCCATTGTTTTTCCTCCTTGTGATCAAAACCCGTCGTCATAGTCATCGTCATCATCGTCGTCACTGACACTGCCGCCACCGGCCGGTTGCGCTTGAGCCGGCGCTCCTTTGCCTTTTTGCGACTGCACGAAGATCAATGCGATCAGCACGCCGAAGACTGCGTAAGTTACCATCGTAATCTCCAAGGATTTGAAGACGACGCTCAGGAAGTAAGCCAGGAAGAAGAAGACCAGATAGTCTTTACGTCCGATAACATAAACTGTCGTGGCAATCCCGATTGCCGCCAAACCGCCGCCGACAACTTCCAGAATGTGGATGACTACGGTTCCTTCCAATGCGGTGATAACATCTGCGATTACCGGTGCCCCAAAGTACAAAGCAATAAATACCAATGGCACAAACAGCAGGAAGGAAGCGATTGTCGGATACCAGATGATGGAACGTTTGATGGCACCGTCGTTGAGTTCTTCTACCGCTTTATCGGTGTATTTCCCTAAGAAAGTATTAATGAAGAAACGGAATTGATACAAATAACTGCCTAAAAGCCCTACCGGCACAGCAACTGCGATGGCTGCTTCCGGCTTCAGATTCCCCAATAATGCGACAGATACAGCGATGGCTGCAGCGATGGAAGGTTCAGCCGGCATCGAGCCGCCGGGAGAAAAGACCCCCATATAAATCATCTGCAAGGCTGCCGTGACGATCATCGCCTGCTTGACATCTCCCATCACAATCCCGACTACCAAACCGGTCATCAGCGGGGAAAAACGCAGGGTTAAGGTGGCGCCACCACCCAGCCAGCGCGACATGACTGCTGCTACCCACAGTGCGATCAACAAACTTTGTACTACACTTAATGTTTCCATATGTCCTCCTTTTGAAACGTTGATAGTTGCTGGTTGCTTCTTTCTTGCCAGATAATTCTTGATCCTAAGATTTGCGGAGTGCCCGAAAGCTCCGAGTCCGCCGTGTCACCCTGGCGGCACCGTTGCCTTCAGTTACGCCTCAAATGGATACCGTAATGAATTTGCTTTCCGGCTGCACGGCTCTTTCCGGCAGCTGGCCTTTGATGATTGCTTCGACGTCCCGCACACATTTTTCGCCCATCTCCTGCAGGCATTCCATCGTGTAAGCAGAGGTATGCGGCGTCATGACCACATTGTCAAACTGCAGGTAAGGATGATCTTTGCGGCCCGGCTCTTCTTCCAATACATCGGTGGCCAGACCCGCCAGCTTGCCGCTTTTCAGACCGGCAACGGCAGCTGCTTCGTCGATCAAAGCCCCCCTTGCACTGTTTGAAAGGTAGACACGGTCTTTCATTTTGGCGATGGCGGCCTCATCGATCATATGGTAGTTGCCTTCGTTCAGACTGGCACACAGACAAATGACATCGGCTCTGGCTAATAATTCATCGAAGTCAACTTTTTTGGCACCATGACTTTCAATATGCAGCGCCGACTTATAAGGATCATAGGCCAAGACTTCACAACGGAAGCCGTTTCGCAGGGTCTCCACCACACCGCTGCCGGTGTTGCCCACACCGATGACGCCGACGGTTTTGTTGTACAATGTGTTGCCTACAAAACTCGCTCGATCCTCCCAACGGTCCGCCGCGACCCGATTATGAGCCGGCACCGTTTTTCGCATCAGTGCCAATAGGTTGGTGACATTGTTTTCGGCGACGGCATCCCGCTCCACCAGTGCCGGAATGATCGTCACCACCGTATCATGGGCTTTGGCTGCTGTCAGATCGATGTTGTTGTAGCCGATCCCGTGACGGGCAATCAAGAGCAGTTCATCCTTATGTTGGAAGAACTCTTCTGTAAAGAAGGGAGTAACACTGGCAATCACGATGTTAATCCCCGCCAACGCCTCGGCCAGCTCTTTGCCGCCGATTTCCGAATCAACTGTGATGTGTTCGACTTTTCCGATTTTTTCCAAACGCTCCAAATGCTGAGGAAAGACCTTTCCGAAACTGCTTGAATTGACGATCCCGATTTTGTAGTCTGTCATGTTCATCCTCCGTTTTTCTCACTTGACTTGGCAACTTTTAATTTTTTTGCTTTTTGTTAGCGCATTCAATCTATACTGTTATTATACAAAAAAATATTTTTTTGTAAAGTGAAAACACGAAAAAATATTTTGTTTGCATTTTTCGGAGAATCGTCTTATTCTAATAGTAGATAAGAAAGCGCTGTAGGTAGGGGATGCTGACTTAGGCCCGGCCGCAGATGGCTTCAATAAAAAAACAAAACGCAAAATGCCGCAATAAAGGAGGCCTGCTAAAATGTCACCTTCGATTCGTTTGACCATCAAATCCATGTACAAAGACTTTACCCCGAAAGAACAAGCGATCGCCGATTACATCCTGAACGATCCGCAAAAAGTCAGCCGCAGCTCCATCAGCGACATCGCCAAGGATCTGGATATCGCCGACTCGACTTTCTTTCAATTCACGAAGAAAATCGGATTTTCCGGCTTCAAAGAATTCAAAATGGCCCTTTTGACCAATGATTTCGACCCCAGTACCGTCACCACTATCCACGAAAGCATCAGCGAAAACGATGACGAGCTGCAGATGGCCCAAAAGATCTTCGACTCGAACATCTCCACTTTGACAGATACCAAGGACCTGCTGGACAAAGAGAAATTGAAGCAGGCTGTCGATTTGATCGACAACTCTCAGCGCCTGTTCTTCTTCGGCGTCGGCGGCTCCCAGATCGTCGCGGCCGATGCCTACCATAAGTTTCTCCGCAGCCCGCTGACCGTCGTCCACAGTGCCGACTACCATATTCAATTGATGGAAGCTTCGATGATGACTGCAGCCGATTGCGCCATCCTGATCAGCCACACCGGCCGTTCCAAAGAGACGATCCGGCTGGCAAAAGTCGCTAAAAAGAACGGTGCCCCGGTAATCGTAGTCACCAGCCAGATGCAGTCGCCGTTAGCCAAACTGGCCGACATCACCTTCATTTCCATCTCGGCAGAAACCGCCTTTCGCTCCGAGGCCCTGGCCTCCCGGATCGCACAGCTGAGCCTCTTGGACGCCATCTTTACCATTCTGATGTTCCGCAACCACGACCGCTCCCAACTGTCCATCGGCAAAGTCCGGGAAGTTATCAATGCCGTTAAAGAATGATCGCCGCCAAAGGGAACTTCAAAAAAAACAGACCGCCCCATCTGCAAAGCCGTGAAGGTTTTACAGGCGAGGCGGTCTGTTTTCAGTTGGTTTTATCAGGCTTGGTCCGAAGATACCGCCAGCAACTTGCAATAAATTCCTCGCAATACGTGGTCGGCTCCAAAGCCGGCAGAGTGCAAAAAAAGTTCCAGCAGGCTCAAGATCGTCCCCGGCAGACAGCTGCCGGAGCAAATCAGAGCGCCTTCTGAAACTTTTTGACACTTGCTTGTTACTTCATACAGACTTCATACCGGTTGCAGATGAGCCTTCAAAGCGCCCCTGATCAGCGGCGTTTATTGCGCTGAGTTGCTTCCATGATCACCGGCAATACCACCGGACGACGCTTGGTCTGTTCAAAGAGGTAACGGCCGATGCGGTCTCGGATATCCTGTTTGAGCTTGGCCCATTCGAAGTCTTCGTCCTGCAGGTGTTTTTCCACAATCTCAGTGACCATGTCGGCACTTTCTCGGATCAGGTCACGACTGGCTTTGACATAGACGAAGCCGCGGGAAGTGATCTGTGGATGGGAGACGATCTTCTTTTCCCGGCGGTTGATGGTACAAACCGCGATGAAGATGCCGTCTTCTGACAGGATTTTACGGTCTCGCAACACGATATTGCCGATGTCACCGACGCCGATCCCGTCGATCAGGACGTTTTCAGCCGGTACGGAACCGCCTTGGATCATCTTGCCTTTTTTGTATTCCAAGACATCCCCGCGGGCAGCGATAAAGATTTGACTGAGAGGGATGCCGATCTGTTCGGCCAACTGAGCGTGTGCAGCCAGCTGACGGTACTCCCCTTGAACCGGAATGAAGTATTGCGGACGCATCATATTCAGCATCAGCTGCAAGTTGTCCGGATTGGCATGACCGGAGACCCGCAGATTGTCGGAGATTTGTTTGACAGTCCCGCCGGCACGAAAAACGATATCTTCCGTTTTGGCAACGATAGTCTCCATCGCAGTCGTCGGTGTCGTGGCAATGTAGACCAGATCACCTTCTTGGATCCGCAAGGTACGATGCGTCCCGTTAGCCATCCGCTGCAGTGCTTTGATGGGTTCACCCATGCGGCCGGTCTCCATAATGATCAGCCGGTCTGCCGGGTATTGCTTCATTTCTTTTTGGGTGATGAACATGTCTTCATCCGGCACTTCCAGTTTGCCCAGCTTCATCGCCGTACGAATGATCCGACCGAAATCCTGCCCCGTCAAAACGACTTTGCGATCAGCTTTATGGGCAGCATTCAATACTTGTTGGACCCGTTGCAGATTGGAAGCGACCATGGCTACGATGATGCGGCCTTCCCAGTATTGGATCGTATCGCCAACTTCATCGGCAATCGTGCGCTCAGACGCCACCGGTGCCGGATTTTCCGCATTGGAGGAAGTAGACAACAAGGCCAAAACACCTTCTTTGCCGATCTCCCCAAGCCGGGAAAAGTCCGTTTGATACATCGGCACAGCCGCCTGATCAAACTTGAAATCACCGGTATAGACGATGTTGCCGTCTGCCGTTTTCAAACTGATCCCCACGGAATCCGGGATTGAGTGGGTGGTGCGGAAAAAGCTCACAACACCGGTCCCGAAGTCGATCTCAGTATGCTCATCAATCACATGGAAATCCTTGAATTTCTTTGTTCCTTCATTTTTGTGGACATTAATCTTCGCCAGTTCGATGGTCAGCTTGGTCCCGAAGACCGGCACTTCCACCCGCTCCAGCAGATACGGCAGCGCCCCGATAGCATCGGCGTGTCCGTGAGTCAAGAAGACGCCGACTACCCGCTCGGCATTTTCTTCCAAATAGGTAAAGTCCGGAATCACTGTATCGATCCCCAATAATTCATTGTCCGGGTATTTCAGACCACAGTCAAAAATAAAAATATCCCCGTCCACTTCTGTTAAATACATGTTTTTTCCGTTTTCCCGGACACCGGCCAACGGAATGATCTTGATGTCGCTCAAAAAAATCACCTGTTCTTTCTGTATAATTTCCCCAGCAGTTGTCACCGAGTCGCTGTGCGAAGCTGTTTTTAGCATGGTCAAAAGGACGGTTTGCTTCAGATTGAAGGAAGGCACCGAACTTTTTAACGGTTAAAAAAACAACAAGGGACAACGTTGCGGCTTTGCCTGCTGCGGGTTTGAATCAGAGGGCGGCTGAAAGTACCGCTGCGAAACACGTAAAAGATCCTGCCCGACTTATGAAATCCGGCAGTCGCTAACAGGTCTTGAACTCGTTTGATAGCGCACGGTTACTGTTTCGGCAGCGGCGGTTTCAGCCACACGCTCTTATGTTTTTGGTTTCCTGTCTTTTCGGCTCGTCGCTTCCGTGAGTTAGACGCCGCCAGCCAGGTGTTCCTGAAAATCACATGTCAGGATGAACTGAAAAGCAGCCCGAGCCCGCCTTCAGATACATCCTAATCATCCAGTGAACATTATACACTAAAATCCGTGATAAGTTGAGCCCCGTGCCGCAGCGGACAAGGAAAACTTAGGAAACACAGGCTCGCAGCACAGGCGCCTATCGTTTTTTTGCCGACAAAAAAAACGACTCCTCGAGAGTTGTCCCCCGAAAAAGAGTCGTTGTTTTTGTTGTCAGCCCTGCTTTTTCAGCCGCTGAATCGTAATCAGGTCACTAAGGAGAAAGCCCGCCAATACCGCCAGCAGCATGCCCCAGAAAAAGCGGCGGTCGCTGGGCTGGCCCAGGGCAAAATACAGCCCGCCGCCTGCGATCCCCAAAAACAGCAGGATCATCCCTGCCAGTCGATTGGTAGGACGCCAGGCCTGCTTTTTCCCGAAGGCTCGGTAGGCCAAGCCTTTGTAACCGAAGCCGCTCGCGGGTCTGTCAGCAAAGTATAAGGCTGCCGCTCCCAACAGAATCAAACAAATGAATAAAAAAATCATGATAAGCTCCCTTTCGCCGGCCTCTTTCTTTGAAGCGCAGTTAGTCTGTTCATCATTGTGGCATATTTGACGGCAGGTGACAAGCGGGATTACCGATAAAATAAGCTTTCCAGGCCTGCGTTTTACTGCAAGCGGGCATTTACAGCTGCGACCTTTTCCGCCAATGTCAGCTCATCTGTCAAAATCAGATCGGCGGTCTCGGAGATATAACTCTCATGGGCGATAAAAAGCGGTCTGGCAAAATCCAGATAATTTTCCAGTTGGGCCCGAATCGCAGCTCCGTCATCGTGAGGCTGATCCCGTAAGATTCTCCGAGCCAGTACAATGTCCAAAGGCGGCTTCACATAGACCGACAGATCGATCAATTCACTGATTACCGGATGGCGGCGACCAAAGGGAAAATCCAACAGAATCAAGGCAGGTGCCTCTGTCAGCGCCTGCTCCAGGTCAGCTTTCAGGGTCGAAACATCGTAACGGGGCACCGCTTCTTTGATCGGTGTTCCCAGAGGCGGTGCATCCGGCAGCTGGTCGATGTCGTAATCATCAAAGGACAAGACGAGGGCTTGGGGATGAGCCTCTTTCAGAGCAGCAATCAGCGTTGACTTGCCGCCGGCGGTGACCCCTGCCACCGCCACTACTTGTGCCGCAGCCTTATTGGTCGGTTCCGCCTCTGCAGGCTGCACTGCAGAATTCTTCACAGCAAGGACCGGGCGGGCTTTTGCCTCCTGCCATTCTTCCCGCAAAATGCCGTATTTCACAGAATCATAATACTGTCCCTGCCAAAAGCGCACCTTGCGGATCACCCCCTCCTTCTCCATCCACAGCTTATCTCCCAGCCGCTGCATCCGGGAATTTCCGGACCACGTGGTAAAGCCGAGATGAGGCAGATAGGCGAAGGTCTCAAAAAGATAATCCATCCACAAAGTCAGCGCTTTGACACCAGTGCCCTGTCCCCAGACCTCTTGACGAAAGATTACGATCCCCATCTCCAACCACTGCTGCAGGTCTCCGTCTGACCAGTAAGCGGTCAGTTCTCCCACCAAACGACCATCGACTTCGATTGCAGCGCGCAGCGGATTGCCCACTGAAGCGGCACCCCAGCCGTCGCGATAACGCTCCCAAGTCTGGATTGGATCATTGAAGTAAGGACCGTTGTATTGCATCCACTTGCGATCGGCGGCCGGACCATAGCTGATTTCCCACATTTCCTGCAAATCAGCAGCGTCCAGCGTGCGGATAGTGACTCCTGCCAAAGATTGTTTCATTTTTCTGTCCCTCTTTTTTTGAAAAACTGCTACAGTGTATTTACTTTCATAATACCAGAAAAAGTAGCCTTTCAGCATAAAACCGCTTGAATTTCGCAGCCAAGAGACAGCAGCAGTTTGTTGAACCCAGCCTGGGAGCAGCAAAAAACCTCAGAATCAATGACAGTCTTCCGCTAGGGTAAGGGACATTTATATTTCTGTGTCCTTTATAGAGAGCTGTCATCGTATCTGAAGTTTTTTCGAAAGCTTTCGGATTTCTAAAAAGAGGTTATTGGGCTAAGATACAGCGGTTTACCGTATCAGTGATACAAGTCTGCAGGCTGATACGTTCCCCCCCGGCATAAAGCATCCGTGGCAGGACATCATCTGAAGGATCGTTGTTATTGTACCCGTCATCGGTGACATCGAGCACTTCATAGACAGTGTATGTTCTGGCATTGCCACTGTCATCTACAACCGTGATAGTCGAGCCGACACCCAGGTTCATAACGCCGGAAAAATCACCCGGATTATGACCGATAAAGTGTGTCGGCGCGCCATCTGTCGTGCTCCCGCTGCCCATCCAAGTACCGGCTCCGAAACCCGGTGCGGCATCGGCACCATTGTATTGAATGAAAGGAATCGTGCTGCCATTGAAAGACAAGGTGGCTGTCTGTATGGCTGAAATTCCTGTTGCGCGGGCAGCCGCTGCCCGCACAGGAGCCGCTTGTTCTTGAAGACCCTCGGCTTGACCAGCTTGGTCAGCCACAGCTGCTCCCTGACTGCCGCTTGTCGGTTCTTCTGCAGCTGAGGTACTAGTTAAAGTAGCTGCGTCAGTGTCATCGTCGGCAGCGGCCGACGTTGCGTTTGCTTCCTGCTGCGCTTGTTCGGAACGGCTTTCAGCGATCCCGGTGCTTTCAGCTGCAGCCTCACTGTTTGCTTTTTCCGCCGCTATCTTTTCTGCAGTGGTCGGTGCGGTGGGAGTCATTGTAATCGATAGTTTTTTAGCAGCTTCGTTACCGGCCTGATCTTGTGCCTTTACAGTGACTTCCTGACGTCCGGCTTTGTTTTTGTCAAAACCGGTGATTGTTATCTTATCTTTAACGATGGTACCATCGACAGCATCCACGACTTTGACCCTGTCAAACGGAAAGTCGGTACCGACCGTCTCTGAAAGGTCCTTGGGCACTGTGATCACAGGAGCAACATCATCAGTAACAGTCACTTCAGCGGTCTTGGTCGTTGTGATTTCTGAAGGCGCCGGCAGATGGATCGTCAACTGCACTTCGTAAAACCCCGGTTTAGCCTGTTTCAATGCGTTGTCCGACAAAGTCACCTTGGTTACTTTACCGATACGATTGCTGCGGGTCAAGGTGACCAAATCAACATCTGTTACCCGTTCTCGTTTGGAGGTCTTCAGAGCTAGCTTGTCGACAAACAGCTGGTCTGCCTCCTTGTTCTGTTCTGCAATCAATGCTTTTTGTTGTTCGTCTGCCAAAGTATGGTGGCTGTAAAAAACTCCCCCGAAAATCAAAAGTACAATAACAGCAGCAATAGAAATAACAGCCTTCTTTTTTTCACAATAAACATCCTTTTATTTTTATTTACTCTCTTTTCGATAGTCGTCTGATTTCACAAATTTAATATTTTTTTTAGACATTTAATATTAACACTCCGCCTTTGCAATAGCAATAATACGACGGAAATCATTTTAAACCAACCTTTTTGCTCTCCCTTTTTTTTCCGATAAGCGAACTTTTTTGATCATCCAACAAGTATTTTTTCACAATCTTTTCGATTTTTAAGTCTCGCTCACGATAAGATCGCAGGAATAAAAAAACAGGATCCCTTTTATAGTGAACACGCACGGATTTACTGAACTTCCTGTCAGCTACCGGACATCTACCTGAACCTCTTGCCAAAGAAAGGCTGCCCCGGAACTATTTCGCCGGCGTTCAGTCTGACATCGGTCAATCTGCGTGAGGAAGGGATACACCTCTTGGGGCTGCTCCTTTTTCAAACGGTTTCTTGTGACTTTTCATCAGTCGAGAAACAATGACTGTTCTATTTTTTTAAATGTGCTGTACTTCTTTGACATGATCACAATTGCACAATCACCATTTTTGCCCATGCTCTTTTTTAGAACCCGCTGCTTTTGGAAAAGCATAAAAAAGCCTGCTGCAATCAGATATTTCTGTCTTTTAGCAGCAGGCTTCGTATTTTTTTAGAAAACATTAAGAAAGATTCAAATCCGCAGCTTTTGGTTGGAGCGATCATTCTTCGCCCGCAATGCTGACAAAATCGAAACAGTATCCACGACTTCCTGTAAAGCAGCTCCCAGCAGTGCCGGGATGATTCCTGTAGCTGCGATCAACATCAGCACTACACAGATAAAAATACCGATCAAGACCGACTGACGGGCGATCTTCATGGTGTCCTGTGCGACCGTTACCGCCGTCGCTACCCGGGACAGATCGTCTTTCAATATGACCGCATCGGCACTCTCACTGGCAGCAGTGGACCCATGAGCTCCCATAGCAATCCCCACATCTGCCGCCGCCAACGCCGGTGCATCGTTGACACCATCTCCCACCATGACCAGCGGACGTTCGTCAGAAGCAGTCTCCTGAATGATCCGGATTTTGTCGGCCGGCAGGCATTCGGCATGGACTTCGGTGATCCCGGCACGGCCGGCAATTTTTTCCGCGATGCGTTGGTGATCGCCGGTGAGCATCTTGATATGTTGAACCCCGGCTTGACGCAGTGCAGTCATTGTCGTCGGGGCTTCCGGACGCAAAATATCGGCAAAAGTGATACGACCGGCAGCGATCCCGTCGATTGCGATATAGACAGCCGTCTGATCTTCCCGGTGACTCTCCGGACACCCGGCAAAGGCCGCTTTGCCAATCTTCAGTTGCTGACCGGCAACCGTTGCGGTGATCCCTTGGCCAGTACTTTCTGCTAATTCGCTGACCGGTAAAAGCGCCGTTTTCCGCGCTTTGGCTTCCTGTGTAAGGGAGCGGGCCAAGATATGATTGGATTCTTGTTCAGCACTGGCACTCAGCTGCAGCAGATCGGCCGCGGTATAGCGCCCATCGAAACTGCGGATCTCATTGACCGACAGGCTGCCGGCGGTGATTGTTCCCGTCTTATCAAAAGCGACACTCTTGGTCTCCGCCAGTTTTTCGATGGTGGTCCCGGTTTTAACGACAATTCCGTTGCGGCTGGAACGGCTCATACCGGCAACCAGTGCGATCGGAGCGGCTAAGATCAAAGGACACGGCGAGGCCACCACCAATACTTCGGCAAAGCGGACCGGATCTTTGGAAACAAACCAGGCGACACCACCGATCAGATAAGCCACTGCGGTAAAGGGCACAGCATAGCGATCAGCCAGCCGAACAAAGCGGGCCGGTTTGGTTTGGGATTCTTTGACCAGCTTGACCAGGGTCTGATACTGGCTGTCTGCAGCTTTTTTGGTTACCGTAAAACGCAGCGGCGCATCCCCGTTTAAAGAGCCGGACATAAGCTCATCTCCCGGCTGTTTGTCCACAGGTTTTGATTCGCCGGTCAGGGAAGCTTCATCCACAAATGAACTCCCGGCGCTCACACGACCATCCACCGGTACGACTTCCCCCGGTTTCACCAAAACCAGTGCTCCGACTGTGACCTCATCTACCGGCAGATCCCGGATCGTCTCGCCCGTCAGTACATGAGCAATCTGTGGCGAATTGTCCAAGAGAGCACTCAACTCCCGGCCCGCCTGTTTGCCGGCATAATCTTCTAAACTGTCGCCGCCGGTCAGCATCACCAGAACCATCAGACTGGCCCAATACTCTCCCACCGCCAGCGTGGCAATGATCGCCGTGATCGCCAGAATATCCACTCCGTATTTGCCGGAGCGCAGCGTTTCGATCATCCCGATAAACATGGAGATCGTCGTCAGTCCCCCCACAATCACGATCAGCCAAAAAGCGACCGCCGACTGCCCAAAGCCGAATTCGGCCACCAAAGCCGCCGCTCCTACTGCCAACACCAAGACGAACTTTTTGAAATTTGTCATGAAAATCACCTCTTCATCCACAGAATACTCCCGCTACAATTTTTGGCATACCGAAAGACCTTAACTGATAATGAAAATCATTTTTTGGAGGTTTGTACGGGATGCCGGATTCATTGCAATCAGCCAGTGGATTCTTGGCGGCTTTTGTCTATGATCCTTGAATATAGCCCCAATTCCCACAAAATCATTAGCCAAATCACCTAAACAACCCACCGGTAACAGTTTTTCACCCTTTATATTCAAAACGAATATATCCATTTGACATATATCCAATATGGATATACAATTGAGGTGTAAGAAAGAAGTGATTCCGATGAAAAAAAACGACAGCGGGCTGACCGTGCCCCTTTCCAATACGGCGACCTTGATTCTCTTGTGCCTGCAGCAGCCTTCCCACGGTTACGAAATCATGAAATACGTGGAAGAGCGCACCGACGGCATGGTGACGATCGGACCGGCGACGATGTACCGCAGTATTGCCGACTTCATCAGTCAGGAGCTGATCAGTCAGCTGCCCGCCGAAGGAACAAAAAAAGAGTATGTCATCACTGACAAAGGCCGCGCCCTTTTGGATGAACAACGACACTTTTTGCGACTGCTCAACCGCATTGCTGACGAACGACGGGGGGAAAGATGATGCGTAAATTCAAATGGTGGGCAGCCGGCTCCAAAGGCGAAGGCCGCTACCTGACAAACATGTTGGCAAAAGGTGCGGTCCTGACTTCGGTTGGCGGCTGCTGGTATCATTTCGAGACGATCAAAGAGCCGCAGCAGTACCGGCTGATACGAGAGTTCGCCCGGCAGCCGCTGGAAGAGGCCTTCAAGGAAAGCCTCGCAGAATCAGGGACAGCCGTAATCCTTCAGCACCGACTCCCCGGTCCCGGCAAACCCTACTATCTGATCTATTCCTATCCACTCCTTGCGACAACCGACACAGCGCCGCCTTCGACCAAGGCCGCCGGTTATACCGATATCAGCGGTGATCCGGCGGTCGAGCTGGCCTATCGTACGCAGCAACAGGATAAACGCCGCTTCATTCAAGCGGGTCTCTCCTTTGTGATCGCCTGTTTCTGGGGACTTGCGATGGTACCCGACTTGCCGGAAAGACTGGTGAACGCTTTGCTGCTGCTTCCGCTGGTACTGCTGCCTTTTATCTGGTTCCTGCCACTGCTCACCGGTCTGACCAAACGGCGCCGGATCCGCCAACTGCAAAGGCAGGCGGACAGCTACCCGCAAGCTTGGCTGCCGACACTAACCGTCACCTTCAGCCACCAACCCAAGGAGCCGGCGATTCAGGAGCTGGCCTATGTCGGCGAGTGGCGCTTGGTCACCCGGCAGGAAAAAAACGGGACCGGCACCTATATTTACCGGCTGCGCAGTCTGATGAATGAAGACGACATCAAAGCCGCCGCCCGGGAAATCCTGGGCTTGCCTGACGACGACATCCGCATCGTCTCCAGCTGGGGCCTTTACGGCATCGGGATAAGGATGTGAACTTTTGCTGGAATATCTCTTTAAAAGAAAGGAAGAACAACCATGCACACACCAACTCCGAAAGTCATAAAAATGGAGAATCTGGCGAATATTTTCCGGATCGAATTTGACAACGGCGCCGTAAAATACGTCAAGTCCGACTGGGTCAAAGACCTGCTGGATGCCCTCACCCCCGGAGAAGCCGGCAAAGGTAAGCGGGTCAACCTTCTGGGTATGGGGGCCAACATGTGGATCGGCACCGAGATCACCATTGCACCTGACGGCAACGTGACGGTCAACAGCAAAAAGACCTTCACTTCACAAGAGCTCTGGGCAGACGGCAAAGACCATGTTTCCCAGCTTTGATTCACCCTGAAGCTTTTTTTAGCACAACAAACAAAAACAGCCGCCGGATCCGGAAGTTCTCACTTCAACGGATCCGACGGCTGTCCTTTTTTTAGGGCGTGTCTGAAAACTCCAGTGGCAGATATTTTGGTCCTTTTCACCGCAATCTGCGTCGTAAATGCTCGCTTATGCACCACATAAGCTGCGCTTTACTCCTTGATTTCGGTAAAAAGTCCGCAAAAATCTGGATCCCCCCAGAGTTTTCAGACACACCCTAATCAAACAGAGGAGTGATTGTATGACGATAGGCGCAAGATACTTGTGCATCCCCCTGGTCTTATCACGGTTCCCCCTCCGGAACCCACCGCAAATGCCTGACACCGCCCTCTTATTTCACCGCGGCCTTTTTACGATGGTCCAGCAAAATGATCCCGACTGCCACCAGTAAAAACAACGAGCTGATTACCACTGTCCGATCACCTAAATGCCCCACCAAGTTGCCGGTCAAAGCAGCTCCGAAGACGAATGCAGCGATGATTGCCAAGGTGTCATTGCCTTTTTTCAGCGCCGTCCGATCACCGCCGGACAAGGCATTCCAGTAGCTTTCCGCCAGGGTGCGCAGATTACCGGTCATCATCAGCGAAGTGAAAGGTCCGCCTTTTAATTTGCGAAACTCCTGCAGTTGGGCTGCTGCTGCCAACGAAACCATCGCGCTGGCCAGCATATCCGGAACCAGCGGCGCAACCAGCGCCGTCAGCCAGATCAAAAGGATCTCCCAGCCTAAAACAAACAGCTGACGGTTTTTCAAAGATTCATTTTTCTCGAAACGCTGCTGCAGGATTCGAATCAAGATTGTACCCAAGGCAAAGGAGAAGATTGGTACCAAATAATGGAGAATCCCGCCAAAACCGTCTTTGGTCAGGTGAATCCCCAGCAGGATGAAGTTCCCGGTCTGCAGTCCGGCGAATACCTCCCCGTGCTGCAGATAAGTATAAGCATCCAGGCCCCCTGCTGCCATCGCCAGCAAAACACCCACCAATAATCGTTCGTGAATCGGATAATTTTTCACAGGTATCCCTCTTTTCTTAGCAGTCGCCCGCTGCCGTTACGGCCAGCTTCATGGTGTGTGTATCGGAGACGTCCGTAAGCGTCAGCAGCTTCAGGTCAGTTGTAAACCACAGGTAAAGGCGCGCTGGTGAAGTTGTCTAAACGGACATTTGCACTGCACGAGCTCAAATCGTCTTTTCATCACTCTCTGAGCTTTGCTGCGCTGTTGCTTTCATTTTCAGTATACTCCCGACAGCTGAAAAAGGGGCGACCGGTGCTCAATGCCGCCAAGCCCTCTTCTCGCCGTTCTTGCTCTGACAAACGCTGTAATGCGGAGCTGCCCAACAACTGCGGCGGCTGGCAGATTTGAGACTTTTGCAAAAAGCTGCGGCACCGTTCTGCCGACTCGTGCCGACTCTTTTCAGCACCCACCAAAAAAGACAGCTGCTACCCAGACTCTCGGCAACAACTGTCCTTTCTTTGACTTTCTGATCCGCCTCAGGCACAGATCACCTTTCGTTGTCAGCTGACCTCAGTTGACAGCCGTTTTCTCGGCAGGTTTCTGCTGATCTCAGGGCGTGTCGGAAAACGCCGGTGGCAGCTATTTTGGTCCTTTTCACCGCAATCGGCTCGTAAATGCGCAGCTTTGCACCACATAAGCTGCACTTTACTCCTTGATTGCGGCAAAAAGCCCACAAAAATTTGGATTCTCACGGGTTTTTCAGACACAGCCTACTCTTGTTCCACGCCGCTTTCGATCAGCTGGGCGATTTCTTCGACAGCCAGTGCATCGATTCGGATCACTCGTGCCCCCAGCCTTTGGTAAACGTCCCGGGCGTAAGCCATTTCCTCTTGAATGCGTGTCAAATCAGCATAAGATGAGCCGCCCTTCAGTCCCAGAGAACTCAGACGGGACTGCCGAATCTTCAGAATCACAGTGGGATCAGCGGTCAGGCCGATCAGTTTTTCCGCCGGCACTTCAGCCAGCTCTTTTGGCAGCGGGACTTCGGGGATCAGGGGCAGATTGGCAACTTTATATGATTTGTTAGCCAGATACATACTCAAAGGAGTCTTCGAGGTCCGCGAAACACCCAAAATCACATAATCCGCTTTGAGAAAGCCTCTTGGATCACGACCGTCGTCATACTTCACTGCAAATTCCACGGCCTCGACCTTGTTGAAATAATCCATATTCAACTTGTATTGAGCACGAGGCTCCTGCTTGGGAGTGACCTGCAGCTTGTCTTGGATGATCTGCATCAGCGGCGACATGTAATCGACATACTGCAAAGCGGTCCGGCGGGCAAACTCGCTGACCTGCCGGTTCAATTCCCGGTCCACCAGCGTCGTCACCACCACCGCCTTCTCTGCGACGGCGTCTTTCAGGATCTCCATCAGCTCTTCTTTGGTATCAATGAAGGGAAACTTTTTTATCTCAATCTTTTCCTCCTCCGGAAACTGCGCCAAAACAGCGTTGATTGCTTTTTGGGCGGTTTCCCCCACCGAGTCGGAAATGATGAACAGCTCTAATGTCGGTTGTGCTGCAGCTCTAATATTCATTGTCTTCCCTCACCTTGTTTCCTTCCATAATAAAATGATTCATGATACGCGTTTTCGTTATTTTTCCTACTACTTGATCGCTGGTTCCCTTTTCCACCACCGGCAGCGAGTCCACCTGATGACTCATCAGCAGGTTGCCTGCTTCTAAAATAGTCCGGTCCGGTGTGATGGTCATGATATTGGGCATCCGCGTCATCACCACTGCTACCGGAAGCTCATGATTGCCGGCATTCAGCACACTGCGCAGGAGATCCTTGCGGGAAAGCACCCCCACCAGCTTTTGCCCCTCGTCTTCGATCACATAAAGGGAACCGACATCATACATGAACAGATCTGTGATAGCGTTGTTGAGAGAGGTGCTTTGTTTGATAAAAACGGCCGGAACCATCACGTCGCCGACTTTCTTTGAAAATAATTTTTCAAAGAGCAGCGGTTCCACCTTTTGACCGGAGTAGATGTAGCCGACTTTCGGCCGGGCCGCCAGCACACCGGTCATGGTCAAAATCGCCAGGTCACTGCGCAGCGTCGGTTTCGTCAGGCCCAAAGCAGCGGCGATATTGTCCCCGCTGATGGGTTCTTGCTTTTTGACGATCTCGATAATCTTTTTTTGTCGCTCGGAAAATTCCATGGATAATCCCTCATTAATTATAGTACGTGTCTGAAAATAACGGTGACAGAAAGAGCAAGCCCGCTGAGGCCCCCCAATAGGCACCAGTGTTCTATCCAGGCAGAAATCAAATCAATTTACGCGAAAACTTCAGAGCCAGCTGGCATGCCAATCATCGTGGTGCACGGTCAGCTCCAACCTCAGCAAACTAATTTGCAAGTTCAACTTGGCGAATTCTGCCTTAGTTGAACTGTACTAGCTGATCGTAGTGAGGATTCCCCTTGAAGTGTACTACGCTGCTGTCATGCGCTGTCTTTTCCGTCTTCTCAGCGGATACATCCAGAAAAGTTTCAGAAGGCTCGGAGACTGACCCCGGCGTACAGATTTTACCGTTTGAATGAATTACTGACAGTTCACCCTGATTTGAAAAATCAGTGGCGTTACTGTCAGTTTGAAGTCAGTAGGCCCAAGACAATGAGAAATTTCCGCTGCCTTTCAAGTGGAATTTCTCGTTGGCTTCGGCCGGCGGCTGTACGCCGGGGTCAGATCGGAGAGCCTTCTGAAACTTTTCGGCACTCGACCGATTACTTTAATTCCAGTCCGAATGAAACACCAGCCTATTATCACGCAAGCTGCCTCTGAGATCTTCGGATAAATCACATTATTTTCCAGTCGAATGGTGCACTGGTATTCAGACACATCTAAGTTGTTTTATTCATTATATGATACGGCTTATTGAAGCGCAATTTTCTTTTCTGTCGTACAATATTTTCCCCTGAGCTGCTGCCAAACGGGCGATTGGTACTCTGTAAGGTGAACAGGACACATAATCGACACCGAGCTCTTGGAAAAAGGCGATGGAGCGGGGATCGCCGCCGACTTCGCCGCAGACACCGATTGACAGATCCGGCTTAACCTGTCGGGCTTTTACGACTGCGATCTTCATCAACGCCCCTACCCCTGCTTGATCTACTGTTTGGAAAGGGTCTTGAGACAGGATACCTTTTTCTTCATAGCTGCCGACAAACTTGCCGATGTCATCCCGGGAGAAGCCATAGGTCATCTGGGTCAGATCATTGGTCCCGAAGCTGAAGAAATCCGCCGCTGCGGCTAACTGATCGGCTACGAGGCAGGCCCGTGGCAGCTCGATCATCGTACCGATCTCGTAGGCCAGAGTCTGATCACTTTTGGCAAAAACCGCTTGGATCTTGTCGACTACCGCTTGTTTCACCAACTCCAGTTCTTTTGGCTCGGCGATCAATGGGATCATAAGCTTCGGTGTGATCGTCATTCCTGCTTCAGCCAGCTGCAAGGCACTGGTCATGATCGCTTCGGCCTGCATTTGATAAATTTCGGGAGCGGTCACCCCGAGACGGCAGCCGCGATGTCCCAGCATCGGATTGCTCTCTTGTAAAGCGTTAATTTTCTTCTTGATGGCCCGGCTGTCTTGGTTCAGGTCTTTGGCGAGCTGAGTGATTTCTTCTTGAGTATGGGGAAGAAATTCATGCATCGGCGGGTCCAGCAAACGGATCACCATCCGCTTTTCCCCTGTGATTTGATACATCCGATAAAAGTCTTCTTTCTGGAAGACCAGCAGCGCCGCCAAAGCTGCCGCTGTTTCCTGCTCACTTTCCGACAAGATCAGCCGGCGCATCTCCAGCAGTCGTTTTTCCCCGAAAAACATATGCTCAGTCCGGGCCAAACCGACACCGTCTGCTCCGAAAGCCAGCGCCGTTTTCAAATCGTTGACTGTTTCGGCATTGGCGTGGACTTTCAGCTGAGCCGCTTCATCCGCCCATTGCATCAGTAAGTGAAAATCCTGATCCCGTTCGGTCAGCTTCGTTCCCAGCCTTCCCAAGTAGATCTTGCCGGTGGAACCGTCCACCGAAAGCAGCTCTCCTTCTTGCAAGATCCGCTCCCCGCAACGAACCGTCCGCTCCGCTTCATTGACTGTCAGCGCCTCGCAGCCGGTGACACAGCACGTTCCCATCCCCCGCGCAACTACTGCCGCATGGGAAGTCATACCGCCGCGACTGGTCACGATGGCTTCGCTGACCACCATTCCTTCGATATCTTCCGGTGAGGTTTCCTGCCGCAGCAAAATAACCTGCTCCCCGGCACTGGTCAGGGCCTTGGCTTTTTCGGCAGTAAAGACGATCTTGCCGGTGGCGGCTCCCGGACTGGCCGGCAGTCCTTTGGCCAAAAGGATCGCCTGCTGCACCTCATCTTCGACAAAAATCGGGTGAAGCAATTGATCGAGAGTCTGGGGCGCGATTCTGAGCAGCGCCTCTTCTTTAGTAATTAATCCTTCTTGTACCAGCTGGATGGCGATTTTCAGCGCTGCTTTGGGAGCGCGTTTGCCATTTCGTGTCTGCAGGAAATACAATTTTTCATTCTCAATTGTAAATTCGACATCCTGCATATCCCGGTAATGCGTTTCCAACAGCTCTGCCAGTGTCGCAAATTGATCATAAAGTGCCGGCATCACTTCTGCCAGCTTCCCGATCGCCAGCGGAGTTCTGATCCCTGCCACGACATCTTCTCCCTGCGCATTCAGCAGAAATTCGCCGAACAACCGCTTTTCGCCGGTGGTGGGATTTCTGGTAAAGGCAACCCCGGTTCCGCTTTTTTCGCCGCTGTTGCCAAAGACCATCGTCTGAATATTGACAGCGGTCCCCAGATCATCGGGGATTTGATGCAGCTGGCGATAGACCTTGGCCCGGTGGTTGTTCCACGAGTTGAAGACCGCCGCAACCGCCTCCTCCAATTGCTGCATAGGCGTTTCAGGAAAGCGTTTGCCATTTTCGGCATAGATTGCGGTAAAGGCGGTGATTACCTGCTGCCATTCAGCTTCCGAAAAATCCGCCAACTGCTTGCCGAGCTGCTTTTCCAATCTGTCCAGACAACGGTCAAAGCAGGTTTTGTCGATTCCGTAAACAACATCGCCGAACATCTGCAGCAGTCGGCGGTAACAATCATAGGCAAAAGCAGGATCCGTCAACTGAGCCAATCGTTTGACCACCTGATCATTCAAACCCAGATTCAAAATCGTATCCATCATCCCCGGCATCGAGAAAGCCGCCCCGCTGCGCACCGAGACCAAAAGCGGCTGCTCAGGGTCATTGAAGGCTTTTTGAGTCGCCAATTCCAACTCCTGCAGAGCCTGCCGGATTTCTTTTTGCAATTCGTCGGTCAGTTGCCTCCCGCGCTTCAGGTAATCCATGCAGGCAGCTGTCGTAATGGTAAATCCTGGCGGGACCGGTAATCCCAAACGAGTCATCTCCGCCAGATTCGCCCCTTTTCCTCCCAGAATATCCTTCATACCTGCTCTGCCTTCAGAAAAATTGTACACTCTTTTCACAACTTAGCCCTCCAAATGATACATATTTTTTATTTACAAACAACTATATAGTATGTATTATATAATTGTCAACTCGTTAAATAAAGGTTTTATTCAAAACGGATATCAAATAAACAATAGATTCCAAGCGAACAAGGAGGAGGAACATGCGCGTTAATAACTATTATGACCTGCTATATCGAGAGTTCCAAAGTAAAGAGGAGGTCATCACCGAGCTGATCAACTTGGAAGCGATCTTGAGCCTGCCCAAAGGAACCGAGCACTACATCAGTGATCTCCATGGCGAGGCAGCAGCTTTTGCCCATACATTGAAAAACGGTGCCGGCAATATCCGCGAAAAAATTTTTTCACTTTTTGAAGACCGGCTGCCGAAAGAGTATCTCGAAGAACTGGCTTTGTTCGTTTACTATCCCAAAGAAAGCCTGGCAAACAGCCAAACGCCGACTGCCGGCTGGTATACGACCCGTTTGGCGGAGTTGATTGCTTTAACCAAAGCCTGCGCCGGTAAATATTCCCGCTCAAAACTGCGCAAAGCTTTGCCCAAGTCCTTTTGCTACTTATTAGAAGAATTAATCTACCGCACCGATGAAAACGAGAAGGAACAATATGATCAAGCAATCGTCACCAAACTGATTCAGCTGGGGCAGATTGATGAGCTGCTGATCGCATTGTGCCAAACGATTCAACGTCTGGTAGTGGATCACCTTCATGTCGTCGGTGATATTTTTGATCGGGGACCGGCAGCCGATCAGATCATGGAGCAGCTGACAGCCCATCATTCAGTCGATATTCAGTGGGGCAATCATGATATTCTTTGGCTGGGGGCTTACAGCGGATCAAAAGTCTGTTTGCTGACCTTGCTGAGAATCGCTGCCCGCTACAATTATTTATACGAGATCGAAAATGCCTACAGCCTGAACCTGCGCCCACTGTTCGCCTATGCCGAAAACAACTACCGGCCCAATCCCGGCTTTACACCCGCCGGCTCGCAAACTGAGACCGCCACATCAGAAGACTTGCTGATTTTGGAAAAAGTCCATCAGGCACTGGCAATCCTGCAATTCAAACTGGAAGGACAGCTGATCAAGCGCCGCCCGGATTTCCAGCTGGAACACCGCCTGCTTTTTGACAAAATGGATCAAACCCGCAGTCGAATCCGGCTAAAGGACCAGTGGTACCCATTGCAGCACACCTGCTTTCAAACCGTTGCGCCGGAGGATCCTTACGCTCTGACCTTCGAAGAAAGCCGCGTCGTCAATACCCTGCTGAAGTCTTTTCAAACATCGGTGAAAATGCAAAAGCACATGCAGTTCTTACTGGCAAAAGGCAGCATGTACCTGATCTACAACGATCAGCTGCTTTTCCACGGCTGCATTCCATTGACCACCAGCGGCGCCTTTCAGGCTGTCCGGATTCAGGGGCGCTCCTATGCCGGGCGACAGCTGCTGGACAAGATCGATCAGCTGCTGAGGCAAAGTGCCCAACAGCCGCAAAAGCATCGGGATTTTGCCACCGATTTCTTTTGGTATGCCTGGTCCGGCCGCTATTCTCCCCTTTTCGGAAAGACCCAGATGACAACCTTTGAACGCTATTTTATCGCCGACCGAAGCACCCATTACGAAGTCAAAAATCCCTATTACAACTTGCGGGATTCCCCGGTAATCTGCCAGCAGATTTTGGCGGAGTTCGGCCTGACTACTGCCAAGTCCCATATCATCAACGGGCACACCCCGATCAAAGCCAAAAAAGGCGAAACACCCATCAAAGCTGCTGGCAGGTTGTTTGTGATCGACGGCGGCCTCTCAAAAGCCTATCAGAAAACCACCGGAATCGGCGGCTACACGCTGCTTTACAATTCCATCGGCTTTCAGCTGGTCACCCATCAGCCCTTCACCTCGGTCGCCGCTGTCCTGGAAAAGCAAAAAGAAGACCTTGCTGTCAAACGAGTGGTGGACAAAATCAGCGGTCGGACCCTGATTCGTGAAACAACAATCGGCCACCAGCTTGCCCGACAGATCGACGAGTTGGAACAGCTGCTGACCTATTTAGATGAAAAACTCCCGCTCTCCTTATAAAGAACCGCTGATGCGAAGGTGAGAAGTAAAACCGGAAGCTTGGAGGCAGTTGCAAAACGAAAATGCGCGTACAGGCTGCGAAAGACGCGCCCTGAGTCAAAATATGAAGCCACAATACGAAGCCACACAGCAAACGCCGCGTGCCAACCGCTTCTTAAAACAGCAGACGGAGACCTGCTACCCAAAGGACAGCCTGGCCAGCCACAGCCAATGGTCACAGGACAAAAAAGCATCAAAGCCGGACTTCTTAAATGAGGTCCGGCTTTGATGCTGTTATCAGTTGTGTTTTGATTAAGACGTGTCTGAAAACTTTGGGGGAATCCGGATTTTTGCGGACCTGCCGGAATCAAGGAGTAAAGCGCGGCTTATGTGGTGCAAAGTTGCGCATTTACGACGCAGATTGCGGTGAAAAGGACCAAAACAGCTGCCACTAGCGTTTTCAGACACGCCCTAAATCGATTTTCAAAAGAAATCTTCCGGTGTGATCGCCACTGACGGGAAGTGGGTCAGCTTTTCCAAATCCGTATCCCACGGGCAGCCGTACACCATGTAATAACTGTCGGGATCAGCCGCCAACAGCCGGCGCAGCTGTTTTTCAGCTGCTGTCGGATCCAGCGTCACGTAGACAACAGAGATCACAGCAAGCTTTCCGGAGCTATGATCTAAAGCTGCAGTCCTGTCCTGTTCAGCTAGTGATTCATTGTCTGATGCCGCAGCAGTGACCGTCCCTTTGACGATCAACTTCACCGGTCCTCCGCCCTGCAGCCCCATCTGGATCATCATCTCTCGGGGATTTTCTTCCGGCAGCGTCGCAGGAGCTTCCGTCGTTAAATTCAGTGCTTCGTCGGCTGCCGTACCTGTGTTCGTCCGAAAGCTCGCCAAATCCTCCCGATATTTCAGATAATCAAAATAATGAGGGTCTTCCGGCAAAGCCTGCCACACGGTCAACAACTGCTCCAGCTGTTCATAATCTTCGTTAAGCAGGGCTTGCTGACTGAGCC
Source organism: Enterococcaceae bacterium OF42-14pH9A (assembly GCA_027692465.1). Taxonomy (GTDB): domain Bacteria; phylum Bacillota; class Bacilli; order Lactobacillales; family Enterococcaceae; genus Enterococcus_C. Next base: position 125,545 of record JAQEYU010000002.1, read on the forward strand.
CATAGTAATTTTTAATCATCTACTGTCTCCTTTATTTAACACTGTGCTGGCCCCTGATGATAACGCCGGCTGCAAATACAAAGAATACCGTTAGCAGCGCAACGACCGAACCAGCTGCCGCCAATTCAGACAGGCACCCAATCAACTGACTCCTGTAACTACGCCCATGACCACTAATACCAGACCCATGATGCCCACGATCCAACCGGAAGAGCGGGCAAGTTTTTCCTGCCCTTTCGTGTAAGTTTCCTGATTTCCTACCAGGCTGGCAAGAAAATACTGCCGCCTCACCAATATTCCTACCGAGGTCAGGATCATGCAGCTTCCGGTAAGTAGTAAAAACAGTCCCCACGAAACCACACCGGTCTGCTGCAAGATTACCAACCCCATAATCACTACCCCTACGAGTCCCATTATTACCTTTCTTTTCATCCGGCTCCCCACTTTCCCATAAACCCCTGCTCTGCTAAAGCGATTCCTTCTGTGTTGTCACTGGCTGTTTCATTGAATCAAGTATACCATCTCGCGGATTTGTCGCAAATAGCCGAGCAGCCTCATTTAGCTGCGAAAAGGTCCTGAAGTCAGTATCCGGAATCAGGATCTTTTTGATTCGGCAGGCAAAACACAGCATCTCAAGAAACTTTTTTGCCTTTTTCCCGAGTGACAAAAATGTTCGGAAAATCGAAGGCCTTAATCATGAAAATTTTCAGAAGCCGTGCTAATCTAGCCTTGCAAGTTTTCCAGAGACCTGCGCAAACCTTTTGCATAAGACGCTGTTTGCGAACTGCTGCAGGAGTGTTAAATTTTATCCAAAGGAGTTTTCAATATATGAAAAAAATCATCGCGTTAATCGCCCTCGTTGCCGTGGGCGTTGTGGGTTTTAAAGGCTGGCAGTATTATCAGGAGACTTATCAGGGGGTAACTGCTTATGCGCTGGTGCCGGATACAGTCCCGGAAAAGGTCCAGACCGTTGACGACAGCGGCAACAAGATTGACGGCTGGTCCAGCTACGACTACCAGCTGACCTTTGTCAAAGCAGACGGCAGCACTCAGCAGCTGGAATATGAATTGTCCAATTCCGATCCGACACCGCTGCGCCCGGGTGCCATCGTCAAAGCAGAGATCAGTCAAAAGCGCGTCATCGAGGGGCCAAACGAAGTCCCGCAAGACAAAGTCCCGGCAGAAGTCCTCAAAAAACTGCAATGACCAGCTAAAAAATAACCCCGCCTTCCTCCTGTCATCATGAACCAGCGTAAATTGCCGGTTCAAGATGACAAGTGCAAGGCGGGGTTTTTGTCCGCTGCCGCAGACTTTTCTTCAGAGCTATTCAGAGAGGAATTGAAAATACCACCGTTAGCCTTCACAAATAAATCCCTTTGGCCACGCCCTCTGCTACCAGTTTTTCCACCAGCTGCCACAAGGGGGTGGCAGCTTCTTTGATGAAGGCTTTTTTTCGCAGGACCTGTTCGGCGGTGAGACGTTGGGGATTTTCATTTTCCTTGGCGATGAGCCCGTGATTGATCAGCGGAATCAGGGCATCGATCACTCGGGCATACCTGGCTTCCGGGGACGTACCGGTTTCAAACTCCTGCGACAGCGCTGCCAACTTTTCGGCCTGCAGCGGCGGCAACAGGTTTAGGCTTCGCTGCAGAGAAAGCTGCTCCTGCTCGTGGGAAACGGCTTTACCGGCTTCATCGAAAACCGAGGTGTCTCCGGCATAGATTTCCCCCAAATCATGGACCAGCAGCAGACTCAACACCTTTTCCATAGACAGCTGCTCCGGAAAATAATCCTGAAAAAGCGGCGCCATCAAAGCTGCCTGCCAGGAATGCTCGGCACTGTTTTCAAAGCGGCCGTCAATGGTCTTATTGGTGCGGGTGACAGCTTTCAATTTTTCGGTCTCTTCCATGAATGCCACTAACCGGCTGATTTCTTCCATCTTCTGCTCCTTCGACCGGCGACTGCCGGTTTTTTTTCAGCTCCGGTGAACTCCCTGTATACGGGGAAAGTCGACTGGCCACAGTAAATGACCGCGATCACGGCAGCTGACAGCAAGAACCGCCAGAGACCCGCTGCGCAGGCAGGGAGCTTCTGACGGTTCACTTTTTTGTGGCTGCGGAGAACCTTTCGACCACTTGTGACCAGGACAGTTTCTTTGCCCACAAGCAGTCGATTCACACTTGGTCAGCCGGGTTTTATTTCACTCGTACCAGGTCCATTGCATGCAGTGTTTCAGCGATCTGAACGGAATTCCAAGCTGCACCTTTCAACAAGTTGTCGGATACGACCCACATATGCAGGCCGTTTTCAACATCCAAGTCCCGGCGCAGACGGCCGACGAAGGTTTCTTTTTTGCCCACTGAATTCAGTGCCTGCGGATAGACCTGCTGGCTGGGATCGTCTTCTAAAACGACGCCGGGTGCGTTTGCCAGCAGCTCTTTGACTGCAGCTACGTCAATGACTTTTTCCGTCTCGATATAAACAGACTCGGAATGGCCGGCAAAAACCGGGATGCGGACACAAGTCGCAGCGACTTTGATGGTGTCATCTGCCATGATTTTGCGGGTCTCGTTGATCATCTTCCATTCTTCGTAAGTGTAGTCGTCATCTGAAAAGACATCAATCTGAGGCAATGCGTTGAAGGCGATCGGATAATGCTTCTTGTCGCCTCCTGCCGGCAGGATCTCCGGATTCAGTTCTGCGACCGGGGTACCTGCCAAATAAGCGGCACTTTCCCGTTTCAATTCTTCCATCGCCTTGGCGCCGGCTCCGGAAACTGCCTGATAAGTCGAAACGATGATCCGCTTCAAGCCGGCAGCCTGACGAATCGGCTCCAGGGCAACCATCATCTGGATAGTGGAGCAGTTGGGATTGGCAATGATGCCGTTATGTTCTTTCAAAGCAGCGGCGTTGACCTCTGGAACCACCAGCGGTACGTCTTTGTCCATCCGAAAAGCACTGGTGTTGTCCACTACCACGGCACCCCGTTTGACAGCTTCCGGTGCAAATTTCTTGGAGATTCCGCCACCGGCTGAAAACAGTGCGATATCCACGCCTTCAAAGGATTCCGGGACCAATTCTTCGATCACCAGCTCTGCACCTTTGAAACTGCGGGTCTGGCCGGCGGAACGGGCAGACGCCAATAATTTCACCTGTGCCATGGGCAAGGTGGATTGTTCCAACATTTCGATCATTCTCGTGCCGACAGCGCCTGTGGCCCCGACGACGGCTACATTATAACCAGTCATTCACAACACCCCTATGTCATATTTGTGCCATTTTACCACATCTGCCGTTGAAAAACAGCTGCTTTTCATAAATTATCAGAAAAATCCGAATGAATGTATAAAAATCGGCAGAAAGTGTTTCGCTTTTGGAGCAGGGAAAAATTTTGCATAAATGCTCAGCTGCGAAAACGAAACTTCGTCGCCTGCCCGGGTACCTGCATAAAAAACACCCCACGGCTTAGTTGTCCGCAGGGTGCAGGATTCTTAGGGGTTGTCTGGAGCCACCGATGAAATTCAGAAATAAAACCCAACCGTTAGGAGATGGGATGAAAGTTGTCCACTTGCGACACAGTTTGGGGTGTAGGGTGACAAAGACTAAAATAGCTGTCGCCACGTTTTCAGATGCGCCTTACTCTTCGATTGCAGCTTTTCGACTGTTGACAGCTTTGAAAATAGCCGGATCAAATTTCGGCCTGCGATCATAATAATACAGACCGTTTCTTTCCTGCTCGACATCGTAAAGCTGGGTATAACAAAAGCCGAAGATCTTGGGATGATCCAATAAGACATTCGTCAAGTCTTGATAGCGCTGAATAAAAGCTGCCTCACTTTCAGGAGCATCGCCGTAACCCCAGGCACTCTCCGGATCGCTGGCAGGATCCCATTTGATGCCGCCGTATTCGCTGACACAAAAAGCTTGTCCCGGCGTGTAGCTTTGGCGGGCATCGTGTTCATCCCAGAATTCACCGTTTTTCTGCAATGCGCCGGTGAAATGTTCCTTAAAGAGGACCGGGTCTTGGCAATAGTCGTGAAGATCGTAAAAATCGCTCACCACGTGGTAGTTGCCGCTGGTATCCACTACCGGCCGCGTCGGATCATATTGCTTGGTGGTGTGATAGATCAGCGCTACGATTTCGTCACGCTGGGGACGGTTCGCCACGTCCCAAGTCTCATTCATCGGGCACCAGGTCACGATGGCCGGATGGTTGAAATCCCGAGCCAAAAGCTGCTGCCACTCCGGCAGAAAATCGTTGACCGCTGCAAAATCAGACAAGTCGATTCCCCAGTTCGCCATCTCGCCCCAAACCAGGTACCCGGCTCGATCTGCATGATACAAAAAACGGGGTTCAAAGGCTTTTTCATGCAGACGGGCCCCGTTGAAGCCGCAAGCCAGTGCCAATTGGATGTCTTGTTGCAAGGCAGCATCGCTGGGCGCTGTGTAGATTCCATCCGGATAAAAGCCTTGATCCAAGACCGTCCGCTGAAAAACAGAGCGACCATTCAGCAAAAAGCGGTACCCGTCCAACGCCACTTCCCGCAAGCCGAAATAGCTGTGTACCAGATCATTTTCATAGCGCAGCGTCACATCATATAGGCGACCGGCTCCGACTTCCCACAAGTGGGTCTCCAAAAGAGGGATGGTGACCGTCGCAAAGCTTCCGGTCAGTTGGACAGCCCCACTGCCCATCGGCCGCCCTTCGTAGCTGACAGCAATCTGACAGTTACCGTCGATTCCGCTGGTTTTAAGCATCAGCGTGACCTGACTATCGGCAATATTCGGAAAATAACGGACTTCCTGCAAAGCTGCATCAGGCAGAAATTCCAGCCACACCGTCTGCCAGATCCCGGTGGTACGGGTATAATCACAGCCGCGGGAATAAAAGAAACGACTCTGTTTTCCCACCGGCTGATGACCGCTGCGAGGTTCATCTTCCGCATAGACAGTGATTGTATTTGTTCCGACCGTCAGCTGTTCCTGGATATCGAAGAAAAACGACGCGTAGCCGCCCCGGTGTGTGCCTACAGAAATACCGTTTACATAGACTTCGCAAAAATAATCTACCGCACCGAAATGCAGACGGATGACGGATCCGCCCCCTGCTTCTCCTGCCAATTCAGCTTCACTGACCGTGATCTGTCGTTGATACCAACAGGCAGGAATAAAATCCGTATAACCGATTCCGCTGAGGGCCGCTTCCGGACAAAAAGGCACTTGAATCTCCTGATCAAAAGGATCGCTGTTGGGAGCAGTCTGCCAGTTTTCAAAAATATGTTCGTCGGTCAGTTGCGGCTGCGCGTCGGTCACGGCCGCCTGTGACATGGTAACGGCGTACCATTTGCGGTCTTGTCCGCTGCGGCCAAAATCAAAGGCAAAGCGCCAAGTGCCGTTCAGGTTGCGCCAGTTTTCCCGTTGAAATTGCGGTTGAGGATGCTCTGGTCGTGGAATTGCGACAGTTTCAGGTTGTTGGTTGGCTTGTGGGATCATATTCTTTCCTCCGTTGACGTTTTGTCTTGTCAGGTATAGTATACGACCATAGATTTGAAATCCCATCCGGAATAAGACCCTTTAAGTGAGGAATCCACGCATGATTAAGGAATATATCTTGAGCTTTTTACCTGAACAGTTTACCGCTCCCGAACGCTTTCGCATCGAACTTGCCGGGATCACCTTTCCTTTTGACAGCTATCAGGTGGAGCGGCGTGCTTCAGCAATCTGGAGTCTGGAGTATGTGCTTTCCGGTCAAGGTACTCTGGTGATCGATGGGAATGTTTTTACCGTTCACAGCGGGGACTGCTACCTGCTGCCGGCCGGACACGATCATCACTACTGGTCTGACAACAAAGATCCGCTGCACAAAATCTGGATCAATGTGACCGGAACGTTGGTGGAGCAGCTGCTGCAATGCTACCAGCTCCGCGACCGTGTCGTTTTTCCTGCTGCCGATCTTTTCAGCAACTTCGACCAACTGCTGGCCCTTTGCGAAAAAGAGCTCGCCCCCAGCGAACGCAGCCGCAGCAGTTCACTGCTGTTCCATCAACTGATTTTCGACTTGTCGGAGCAGCAGCCGGCTCGCCCACGACTGATCCCGGAAGCGGTCTTGCAGGCCAAGATTTTCTTGGAAAACCACCTGCAGGACAGCCGGATCACCGTGGCGCAGGCCGCTGCCGCTGCCAATCTCTCTTCCTCCCAGCTGACCCGTCAATTCAAAAAGTACTTTCAGCAGACCCCTTATGATTACTACCTGGACAAAAAATTGGAACTGGCCCAGCTGCTCCTCAAAGAGACCCTTTTAAGCATTCAAGAGATCGCCGACCGCCTGGGCTTCGCTGACGAGCACTACTTCTCCACTATCTTTCGCCAAAAAAACGGCAGTGCCCCCAGTCGGTGGCGCATGCGGGAGTAAGATACAAAAAAGGCGGGCGTTTAACAGACAGCCAGCAACCTTTGGGGCGGGGAGAAACTTTAGCTTGTCAGTTCACGAAAGTCTACTGAAGTCAGCCACTCTCTTTACAAGACGCGCGGACAGCGTTCTAGTTCAAACTCCCGCCCTCTTTGACAAACTCATAAAAGAGATAGAACTTCCCATCTTTTTTATAGGCGAAGTAGTTTCCCTTGGCACCGTCGATTTCGCCGCGAACACGATAGATTTCGGTGCCGACCGCTAAATTTGCCGACTCCCAATCTGCCAGGTCAGTCCCGCTATCCGAATCGCTGGTTTTTTCGACTTTCCCCAGCTTTTCCCCGATTTGCTCTTGGGTCAACTCGCGATTGCCTGTGTAGAGTAAATTTTGCGATTCAGGGATCCTGGTCAAGTCCCGCAGCTCAGCCTTTCCTTGGCATCCTGCCAGAAACAGCACCCAACTAAACAACACAAAGATGATCTTCGTTCCTTTTGCTGACATGCTCTTCATCCTCTCTCCGGCGCATCGCAGCGCCTCTTTTGACTGCAGACTTTGACTCACAAGCAGCACTTAAGTCAAGCATACACGCCACCCTTTAATGAAACCACTTACATTGTTGCCACATCGCAAGTGACCGAAAGTGATGCTTGGCGGCGGTTGTACGCCGGGGGTCAGATCGGAGAGCCTTCTGAAACTTTTCGGCACCCGGCCGATTACTTTAATTCCAGTCCGGATGAAATGCTAATGTTTCCAGACATCCCCTTCCCCAACAACCAAAAAACCACCGACACAAGTCCCAAAAGACACTTGTGTTGGTGGTTTTCTGTCGTCGGAAAAAATCCCACTTTTTGTGCTGATTTACAATTTCCCTACTGTCTGACCGGCAATCCGACCAAAAGTGATGATGTCGGTGATGGCATTGCCCCCCAGGCGATTGGAGCCTTGAATCACACCGGTCAATTCACCTGCCGCATACAGGCCGGGAATTTGTTGCCCTTTTTCGTCCAAGACTGCGGTTTTTTCGTTGATTACCAGACCGCCCATCGTGTGGTGAACTGAAGGGATTGCTTTTTCGATATAATAAGGTCCCTTGGCCAGAGATACCAGCCCTCCTCGATGGTTGAAATCTTTGTCTTTGCCGGTCTTAGCATATTCGTTGACTTTTTCTACGGTCTTTTTCAGATTGTCATAGTCGATGTCAAAGAAAGCAGCCGCTTCTTCCAAGGTGTCAGCTTTTACCAGCAGTTTTTGTTCGATTAGTTCGTTGTATTCGTCTTCGTGAGCTTCTTTGGTTTTGGAGATTGCATCGATGTCGTCGTTCCAAAGCTGGTACGTATAGCTGCCGGTTTGGGCCAGAATTGCTTTTGAAATAACGTCTCGGCGTTCCAACTCTTCAACGAAACGATTGCCTTCTTGGTTGATCAAAATCGCACCGTCAAAACGAGTGTCTGCCAACAAAGAGATGACGCCGGTTTGCGGATTGGCCACTGGATAAGTTTGGATACTTTCCATGTTGGTAAGGGCTGCACCGGCTTTTTGAGCCATCACGATTCCGTCACCGGTAGTCCCTTCGGTATCGGTGGAAAGATAACGTTCATCGTATTCCGGATTGTACTTTTTACGCATTTCAATGTTGGAACCGAAACCGCCGGTAGTCAGCACTACAGCGTCTTCGGCATTGAAAGTTACAGCTTGTTTTTCTTTATAAGTCGCTTTAACACCGGTCACTTTGCCGTTTTTATCTTGAATCAGTTCATCAGCTTTGGTATCGACGAGGATCTTCACGCCGAGAGTCTCGGCTTTTTTCTTCAGCTTGGTGATCACTTCTTGGCCAGTATGTCCGACTGGGATCAAGGCTCGTTTGTAGCTGTGGCCGCCGAATTGGAACAGTTGATCGTCAAGAAATTCAACCTTCACATCGTCTTTCAGCCATTCTGCTGAAGCTAAAGCATTTTCCGCCATGATTCGCACCATCTTAGGGTCACCGAGATTGTCGCCGCCTTTCATGGTATCTTCATAGTAGCTTTCCACTGAATCGCCGGTAATTCCCAGCTTCTTTTGAACCCAGTTGCCGGGTGCGTTCATTTCACCACCGGAGATCAGTGTGTTGCCCCCGACTGCCGGCATTTTTTCAATCATAACGACTTTTTTTCCTGCTTCCGCTGCTTCGATGGCAGTACTGAAACCTGCCCCGCCGGAACCTACCACGACGACATCATAGGTTTGTTGGTCGGCCAGTTTGTCCGTCTGTTTTTGAGCGGCTTTGACCGCAGCCAATGTCAGACCTGATTTCTTGATGGCATCTTTAACTGCGGCCAAGTAGCCTTCGCTGGTGGCAGTAGAGCCGCTGACAACATCCACGTCCGCTGTATTTTGAGACACGATGGTTTCCTTTAATTCCGTATAAACCGGCTCTGCCAGTACTTCGTTTTCTTTTTGCTCTTTGACAGCGATGTCTTGAATCTGATCGTCTTTGAAGGTCACGCTGACTTTGATATCGCCGTGCTTGCCGCTACCGACACCTTCCACGGTTTTGGCTTGGCTGCTGTCGGCTGAGCCGCTGCCGCAAGCCGCCAACAAGGCCAGTGTCGCCAGACAAAGACCGATTTTACTGAACATCTTTTTCATAGGTTCTTTTCCTCCATGGCTATTTTTTTCTCGCAAGACCAGTATAATAGGAGGCGTGCCAAAAAGAGTTGGACAATCTGCGATACAGGTGGACTTTCTGCTCAAATTGTGAAAATAAGCACAAGAAAGAATGACAAGCTGTGACATCCATCAAAAAAACAACGATTTTAATTTTTCTGGCGGCCTTCTTCGGATTGACGGCTGCTTTAACAGGGGTCTTCCACTATGAATTGACCCGTAACACGATTCCCTTGAACCGTTCCATCACACAAAAATTTGTCAACAATCGCACCAGCCAGATTAACAGCTGGTTTGGCGAACGACTGGCGGAATTACGATTGTTGGCAGCACTGCCCAATACGCGGACCTATGATCGGCAGCATTTTTTTGCCGAAACGGAAAATTTGGTGCAGACGGATCCGGACAATTACCTCTCTATTCGTTTAGTCTCAAAAAACGGCACCTCCTATTCCGCCGATCCCATCATTCCCGGCTTTTCGGTGCGTAATCGCCCCTACTATCAGGAAATGGCGGCCAATCCGCAATTGACCTATACTGTCAGTGATCAGCTGATTTCAAAAGAAGACCACCATGAAGCCGTGGTAATCTTGTATCGCCTCAACCACCCCTTGACCGACGACATCACTTATTTAGCTGCAGCGATTCCCTTAGAAAAAGTCATGTCCTTGGCCAAGGACCTAAATCTTTATGACGGCACTGGGATTTTGTTGGGTTCGGGCACGCCGCAGCCGGTGATCGATCATCAGCGGCAATTGCTGCTGACGGCTGATATTGATTATCTGCCGGATTGGCAGGTGAATTACATCGTCAATAAAAAAAGCCTCGGTGGCAGTACGGAAACGCTGCTGCATGTGGTGCAGTTGGTTTTAGTAGTCCTGTTGGTCTTATTGGGTCTTTCCCTGTTACTGTTATTCAAAAAGATTCTGCAGCCGATCCTCGCACTGGATGCAACGATGCAGCAGGTGCAGGCCGGCAATAAAACGGTTCGCGCTGACACCCACGGGCCGGCAGAGATCGCCCAGTTGGCGGTCGCATTCAACCAGACGTTGGACAAGGTCTACGAAAATGAGAGTAAGTACCACGCCGCCACCTTGCGTGTCTTGCAGGAACAGATTCAACCGCATTTTTTGTATAACACGCTGAACACGATTCAATGGCAAGTGCTGGGGGGCGACAGCGACAGTGCGGTAACGATGCTGGAAAATCTCAGCACCTTCTTTCGCAAAGGTCTCAATCAAGGGGGCGAGTTGTGCACCGTCGCCGACGAAATTGCTCACGTCCGCAGTTACTTAGCTATCCAACAAGTTCGCCACGAAGCGCTGTCAGACGTTGTCATCACCTTGCCGCCGACGCTGGCCGAAGAGTGGCTTCTGCATTTTCTTTTGCAGCCGCTGGTGGAAAATGCCATTGATCACGGCATCCGCACCATGACAGCGCGCCCTTCCCGACTGTGGATTACCGTCTCACAAACGGATACTGGTTTAGCGCTGATAGTAGGCAATGACGGCACACCGCTTCCTCACCAACAAGTACAGCAGCTGAATCACATGGACTTGCAAGAGGAGCAGACCGGCTTTGGCCTGTACAATATCCGGCGGCGCTTGCAGCTGATTTACGGGGACCGGGCCTCTTTGACCGTGACCAGCTCAGAAGCCGCCACCGAATTCTGCATCCAAGTGCCATTCATTTCTGATAAGGAGGCGCAAATTTATGCCAAACCTGCTGATCGTTGACGACGAAAAAGCGTTACGAGAAGGACTCGCCGGCTATATTCGCCGCACCACCGACTTCTTTTCTCAAGTGCTGACTGCCAAAAGCGGCACCGAGGCATTAGCCTGTTTTGAAGCCCAACCTGTCGCCGCCGCCCTCATCGATATCAATCTGGGGGATTTCAACGGCTTGGATTTAATAGCCCTCTTGAACAAGCGCCATCCTGAGACACTTTTGGTGGTTATCAGCGGTTACGACGACTTCGAGTTTGTGCGCAAGGCCCTGACCCTGAAAGTCCATGATTACCTGTTGAAACCAATCCCATTGTCTGATCTGAAAAACCTGCTGACCGAATTGGAACAACAACTGCAAACCGCTCCTGCCCCAGCGCAACCAGCTATAGCCGCGATCCAGCCTCTTTCCCAGATGGCCTACGACTATATCGAAAACAATTATTTCGACCGTTCGATCTCCTTACAACAGACTGCCCAGGCGCTGTTCATCAGCACCTCTCAGCTGAATAAGCTCCTGAAAAAAGACTACCAGCAAACTTTTTCGGAACTTTTGATCCGCTGTCGCCTGCAAAAAGCCCAGGAGCTCTTGAGCCAGACGGATCTACACTATCCGATAGCTGAGATCGCCGGCAAAGTCGGGTATGACGACCCGCATTATTTCAGCCGGCTCTTTCGTAAAAAGATCGGCATTCCCCCGATTCAATACCGGGAGCAACAGTTATCGGACCAGAGAATGACCGGGGACAAAAACGGCCCCCGTTAAACTTTTTTCATTACAAACAAACACCCCGCTGAAGCCCTTCCTGCTCCAGCGGGGTGTTTGCTTTAGGGGGCGTTTCACGCAAAACGTTTGCGGTAAAGAAAACACTGCAACGGGACCCGTTTGTCCCCCAGCTTCATCTCGATACCTGCTTCTTCAGCCCGTTGGAATCCACGCTTTTCATAAAAAGGATAGCTGCAATTGCTGTCGGTATACAAATAGATCTCTTTGCCTCGACCTGCCGCCTCACCAAAAGCCGTCAACAACTGCGTGCCGATACCTTGGCCCTGACTTTGCGGATCGGCTGCCAAAAAACAGATTTCCCCGGCCGGTTGTCTTTTTTGCAGATAACTGCTGAGCATTTTCTGATTGGCTTTTTCATAGACATCCGGTCCATCCTTGGCAAATTGCTTCATCACGGCTCCGAACAGTTGCAGATAAAACTTGCGGCCCGGTGTGGCATATCGCTTCGGCAGCCCTTTCATCTCTGCCATCAGAATCCCTACCAACCGATCATCTTGATAAGCCGCCAAAACATGGGTCGCTCGCACCAGCTCTAAATAAAAGAAATAGCGACCATAGAGTTTCAACGCGATGGGATTATTCAGGCAAGCAGCAAAGTTCATGCCTTCAATAGCAAAATCGATGGCCTTGCCAAAATCCTTTTTACGAAGCGCTCCGATCGTCGACGTCATTGCAGCTCCTCCTTTATTTTTCCATCATGAGCAATGATCTCTTCCAGCTCGTTTGCAGTCCGGACCAATTGCTCACAGGCTGTTTCCCCGAGAGCGGACAGGATCCGTTCCTCGAAGGCGTCGGTTTCTTTCAGGACCGGTGCAAAAAAAGCGGTCCCTGCCTCAGTAAAGAGCAGATACTTTTCTTTTTTATTGGCTCCTGTGGTAAATACGACTTGATCTTGTTTAACAAAATCCATCAAAATGCTGTGGACCGTAGATTTGGACAGCTGCAGAGCGTCACCGATCTGCTTTTGAGTGATGGCCGTTGTATCGGCGATCAAACAGGCAGCCATGAGTCCGTTGTACGTAAGACCGTATTTTTTTGCGATGGCAGCATATGCGCCATCGATTGTTGCCATCGTCCTGTTTAAACGCGCCATAATTTTTTTATGATCCATCGAAAAGCTCCTTTTTTTGAAAATCGTTCTGAAAAGTCTTGATGCTTCTTTGCGCCGCAAGCTTGGAGAACTATGTTCCGCCGCAGCAGTTGCTACTCCCAATCAGCAGGTTTGTTGATTGGGAGCCATCATAGTACGACTTCGTACTATGATTATTTTAGTACGATTTCGAACTATTGTCAAGAAGCGATAAAAAAATACAAGCTTAGCCAAAGTCCCCTGACCCGCGCTTGTTTTCGCTGGCTCAGAAAATAGTTAGTTTATCTGTTGACAAACAAAGTAAATAGATTATAATTTACTTCGTTGGCAGAAAACAAAACTAACTAATTACCTGACAGGAGGAAAATCATGAATAAGAACACAATTTTGGAAAATCTGTTGCAAGTGGCACAACAGCCGTTTCTGCGCTTTGCTTATGATGTGGAGGAAAAGACCGACAATGCCTTTGAAACGCTGCACATTTTGGCGACTGAGGAAAATGTCACCGCCGGGCGCTTGGCGGAGGTGTTGGATATCAAACCTTCCAGCGTCACCCAGATCATCAAAAAGTTGGTGGAGGCCGGAACTGCCGTCCGGGAAAAGTCCCCTACTGATTCGCGAGTGACGCTGGTGAAGATCACCGATAAAGGTCGCGAAAGCCTGCAGGAACACGGCGCTATCGCTACCACTTTGCGAGATGTCTTGTTCGCTGAGTTCAGCGAAACCGAACTGAACCAGTTGAATACGTATCTGGAACGTATGAATGACAATATCACCAGTCCGGCCTTTCAGGAAAAGCTGGCAGAAGTTTTCAGCGATGATGAACGTTGGGATCGTTTCAACACGATGAGCGCACATTTCGGCCGGGCTCGGGAACAATTGATCAATCGCAGCGGCTTCAACGGCTTCGGTGATTTTGACGGCTTTGGCGGCGGTCGGCCGGGATTTGGTGGCGGCTATGGTGGTCGTGATGGCGCAAGATTCGGCAGGAACCCCGGCTTTGGTGGCCGCGATGAGCACGGGCGCGGTCGCTTTGGCGGTGATCCTCGAGCGGAAGACCGGCGCGGTGGTTTTGCCGGTTTCGGTTTTGGTGGCCGGAACGGAGCTGACCGTGAAGATATGCACCCGGAGGATCTCAACGGACATTTCGACGAATTTGATGATCATAAAGGAGGCCGCAACTGATGGAACAAGGTGGTGGACGTCCCGGCGCAGATTCAGTGCGCAGTGACGGAACAAAATTTTCATTGAAAGAATTCATGGGCTTGATCAAACAGACCAAGCCCAAATACAGCCTGTTGGGCATCGGTATGGTCTTATTGGCCGGCTCATCTGCCGTTCAAGTCTATGTCCCGAAACTGGCGGCCGACCTGGTCAACGATTTTCAAAAAGGAATTGACTACAACCTGCTGCTCAAAGTCGTCGGGCTGTTCATCTTATCGGCAGTCGTTTCGGCAATCGGCGGCACGGTGCTGGGAATCTTCGGCGAAAATGTTATTCAAAACATGCGGAAACGGCTATGGACCAAGTTGACTACATTGAAAGTCGCTTACTTTGATTCAGTCAAAGCCGGTGAAATGTCCAGTCGGGTGACCAACGATACGTCTCAAGTCAAACAGCTGTTGGCCGTCACCTTCCCCCAAACTGTCGCCAGTCTGATCACGGTAGCCGGCACGGTCTACATGATGATCAAAATGGATTGGCACATGTCGCTGGCGATGGTCATCGCTGTTCCGGTAGTTATTCTACTGATGTTTCCAGTAATGGCATTCGGCTCCAAGGTCAGCCATGTGCGCCAAGATGCCATGAGCCATTTCAACGGAATCGCAACTGAAACCTTGTCGGAGATTCGCTTGGTAAAAACCTCCGGCGCTGAAAAACAAGCACAAGTCCGGGCGGCAGACGAAGTAGACCGTTTGTATCAAGTCGGGAAAAAAGAAGCGGTCTTCGATGCCGCAATGCAGCCGATCATGATGATGGTTTTCATGAGTATGGTTTTCGGTCTGTTGGCATACGGCATGCACCGGATTGCTATCGGGGCCATGAGCTTTGGGGTCTTGATGAGCTTTTTGATGTACCTCTTCAATCTGATTGGTGCCATGCCGATCATTGCCACCTTGTTTTCTGAAATCGCCAAAGCGGCCGGCTCGACCCGCCGCGTACGAGAGTTGCTGGATGAAGTGCCGGAAGACTTTACCAGTGGACAAAAAGTCGACCTTGCTCATCAGACCTTGCGGGTTTCCCACGTGGACTTTGCCTATGAGGATGCCCCGGAAGAGCAGATTCTGACTGATATCACCTTTGAAGCAAAACCCAACGAGATCATCGCCTTCGCCGGGCCTTCCGGTGGTGGCAAATCCACTACTTTCAGCCTGTTGGAACGTTTTTACGAACCGACTGCCGGCACCATCACCTTTGGAGCGACCCCGGTGGAACAAATCCAATTGGCGGATTACCGCCGACAAATCGGTTATGTTTCTCAGGACTCGGCGATTATGGCCGGCACGATCCGCTACAATCTGACATATGGTCTGGAAAAAGAGTACACGGATCAGGAACTTTGGCAGGTACTGGAATTGGCTTACGCAAAGCAGTTTGTTGAATCAATGCCTAAAGGTCTCGATACTGAAGTCGGCGAACGGGGTGCCAAGATCTCAGGTGGACAACGGCAACGGCTGGCGATTGCCCGAGCCTTTTTACGGGATCCGAAAGTACTGATGCTGGATGAAGCAACTGCCAGTCTGGACTCCGAGTCAGAAGCCAAAGTCCAACAAGCCCTCAGCAACTTGATGAAGGGACGGACCACATTGGTCATCGCCCACCGTTTGGCAACGATTGTCGATTCCGACAAGATTTACTTTATCGAAAAAGGTCGTATCACCGGCTCCGGCAAACATGAACAACTAGTGCAAAACCACGCGACCTATGCCAAATATGTCGCTGAACAATTTAAGATTGAACCAGCGCTGAGTGCCTGAACGTCTCCCCGCTGCCAAACACCGGCAAAGAAGGCGCTGCTTTAAAACTCCTCCGCAGGTCCTTAGGCAACTGCAAACTCCTTTCCATGCCAAAAAACAGATGACCCGAAATCTCTTTTCGAAAAGTTGCCTTTTCCAAGAGACCTTCTGTGGGTCATCTGTTTTTTTATTCTGTGTTCTTTTCTGACGGAATAATCGCCGTCTATATCCCAATCTGTCATCATAGTTGCCAGACAGCTTATTCCGTGACGGCAAAGATTACTCCTTTGAAAGGGGTCAGCGCATCCCATACGAGACGGTTGCTATCGACGGATTTTTCGCCGCAATCGATAATTTCCGTATGAGCTGTCAGTTTTTCAAAAAACGACTGCATCAGTCCCGCCCCCAGCTGCTGACTGAACTGTCCGGCCTTGTCTGCTACCTCATCCACGAAGACGTGGCCCAACAATTCGACCGCCAGTGAATCGGTTGTGATTCCCAGGGCCTGCCCAAAAGTCTGATGATAGGCCTCCTTCAATTCTGCTGCCAACACCAATGCCTGCTCTCCGGGTTCAGCCAGCCAATTCTTTAAGACCTCGTCATTTTGCACATGGACAGTCTTATCGGAAAAACGATAGCTGATTCCTTGCGTGCTCTTCTGCCATGTTGCCATACTCCTGCCTCATTTCTCGAATTATTGTCGTGTCCTCTTCCAGCAGCTTGTATAAAAGCGGCTGCCGCCTCGATTTCCCCAAGGCAGCTGCCGCTTTTCAAGTTTCACCGGCGGGAACTTTTTTCAGTCCTTGATACGAAACAAACTCCGGATAGCAGCAAACACGGGACCGGCAATCATGAAGATCACCCAGCTCCAAGCCCAGCTGCCGGTATTAAAGGACCACCAGAAGTAAAGCACCAGCACCAACGGCCAGTAGACCTTCTCGATTGCTTCAAAAATCGGGCTGACTGCCTCCTCTTCGCCGTGATGACGACGAGCATTGGGACTCGGAGCATCTTCGTCGGAGATAAAGATCACCTGATCGGCAAATTTTTTATAGTAGGAATAAACGATGCTGCCATAGATGATCAAAAAGGCCCCCAGACCGGCGATTCCCAGAAAGAAAGCGACACCGTATCCTTCATTGTAGCCCCCGTACAACGAGCCGAAGAAAAACAGCGGCACAAAAGAGAGAATACAGATCATGATCCCCAATACCAGAGAGAAGCGGAAACTTTTATTGTACTGGGCAGTGTGCAGATTGGCCGCCTCCCGGACTTCGGCGGCAATCGGCCGATCCTCCAGGCGTTTGGCGGCATCGCTGTAACTCATGCCGCCGGTGATAAAGAGGCCGACTGCAATCGCAGCCAGGGAAAACAGCCCCGTCAGCCCCACAAGATTCGAGCCGTGGCTGCCGAAGAAAACAACTGCTGCGATTCCCAAAGCAGCCGTCAGAACACCCCCGGCAATCTTGAGGGCAAAGCGGCGGATCAACTGCCAGAAAGCCTCGGCTTCAGCCACTTCAATGACCGGAGCGGCCGAAGCATAGGCATCAGCGCTACTGAAAGCCCCTCGCTTTTGCTTATGATCAGCCCGGTTTTCATAACCCTCGCTGGCCGCTGTTTCGTCAGGCCAGGTGCCGGCCGTGGCATTGCTGCTGTTTTCCGGACCGGCTGCGTCGGCCTTGCGGGAGCCGTCTGCGGCCGTTCTATTGCCGGTTGTGGCCTGGGAAGCGGGGCCGCTGCCCAGTTCCAGCTCTTCTTTCAGCTCGTCGATGGAGCCGAATTCCGAAATTACAGCTCCGATTGCTTCGTGCTCGCTTTTGCCTTCTTCGATCAGCGCGTGGTAATGATCCTCCATCGCTGCCAAAAGATCCGCCTTCGCCTGTTGGGTCTGCGGGGTCTTGGGCAACGTCATGAATAACGTCTCCAGATAATTTGTGATGGTCTCCATATTCAGCCAACCCTTTCTTTCTATCGGTCAAACCCGCCTCAGCCCAATTCTTCGGCTGGCGGCAGGAAATCTTCCTTCATTTCTTCACTCATCGTATTTACAACATTGCCATTGGTCGCGTCGCCAGTCGGCTGCGGGGCAGCCGCTAAAAAGCGGTCTACCACCTGCTTGGTCAGCTGCCATTCTTCCCTTTTTTCCTGCAAATAATCCCTGCCGGCTGCCGTAATCCGGTAATAGGTCCGCTTTTTGCCGTGGGTCACTTCACCGGGATAGGCTTCAATGAATCCCTGCTTGCCCAGCCGCGTGAAAGCTGAGTACAAAGTGGTCTCCTTGATCACATAGCCTTCGTCGGTCCGGCTTTTGATCTCCTTGGAAATCTCGTAGCCGTAAGAATCCCCCTCCGCCAAAAGCGTCAGGATGATCGCATCGTTGTATCCTCGGATGCCGTCACTGGAAATCATCGCCTCGCCTCCTTTTGTCAAAAGCCGATGGTACTAGATGGAGGAACCCGACTTGCGGTAGCCCCGCCGCCCATTGGATCGGTGCATGTGCCGCCGCTTTCTAAAAGTACTCCATCTGTCAAAGTAATCATAGCACGTTTACTACGACAGGTGAAGTAAAAAAACCGGATTTTTCCTTACTTTATGAAAAATCAGACTTTAGTCTTAGTAAGCCCTCCGACTGGAAAAAACAGCCGTTTGTCCCCAGACTTCGGAGCCGGTTGATGGGACGCAGCTCGTGGTGCAGAATCGGCTTGTCCCGCTGCTGATTCTCTGGTATCATTGCTCCAATCGATACCGGCGCAAGCTGCGGCTGTCACCGGTCAAAACAGAATCGGAGGAAATCACATGGCACGTGTAGAAAGTTTTGAATTGGATCACAATCTGGTAAAGGCCCCTTATGTTCGCCTGGCAGGCTCTGAAGACCACCAGGGCGCTCATATCGAAAAATACGACCTGCGCTTTTTGCAGCCCAACGAAGATGCCCTGCCGACTGCAGCACTGCACACGCTGGAGCACCTGTTGGCAGTCAATCTGCGGGATCAATTGACCGGTGTCATCGATTTGTCGCCGATGGGCTGCCGGACGGGCTATTATCTGATCTTGTGGGGCGAACATTCTCCCGAAGAAGTCCGGGATGCGCTGAAAACAGTCTTGGAAAACCATGTGGTGGCGGCAGCTTTCGTCCCCGCTGTTTCTGCCAAAGAATGCGGCAACTATCGGGACCACTCCCTCTTTTCCGCCCAGGAATACGCCAAACAAGTGCTGGCAAAAGGCATCTCCAGCGACCCCTTCCAGCGCAAGGTCTGAAGCTTGAATTGAACACTCCAAAAAAGCCCAAGGCAAACAGCTTTGGGTTTTTTTGAGGTTTGCTTTGGCAGCGGATCTGACATCAGCGGTGACACAGACTTTTCCCTGCGGCCACCGTCATAGGCAAGTTGATTGCCCCAAAATCCGCCCAATGATAGACTGAAAGCGTAGGACAAATCAAAGGAGGTCTTCATAATGGTAGATAAAGACGAAGTAAAGGGCAAAGCAACCGAGGTCAAAGGAAAAGTCACCGGTGACGACTCGGAAGAATTGAAAGGCAAAATGCAGCAGGAATTCGGCAAGCTCAAGGACAAAGCCAAAGAAGCCGCTGACGATGTGGCTGCCAAAGCCAACGAACTTATCGACGACATCAAAGGCAAAGACGATAAGAAATAACAGCGACTACAAGCGCCGTTCCCAAAATTCGGGAGCGGCGTTTTTTTTGCTGCTTATCCCAGCGGCTGTGGTCCCTAAAAATAAGCTTCGAGTGGACGCGGTTTGGGAAACTTTCCGGTTGCAAGCGATCGTCTCGCTGATTCTGTTGTCTGCTGCTTCTAACTCAGCTTCGCATACTGGTTTTCACCATATTTCAGGTGCAGCTTCAGCCCCGGTCTTCCGGGCGCAGGAGTTGGCAAAACTCTTCAGAAACCAGTCTGACCTGGGGAGCGATTCGCTCAAAGGCTGCCTCGATATCGATGAATTGATCAGCCGCATCGAACATCTCTTTACTGATATTCAGCGGCGGGTTCACCGACATGTTATACATATTCAAGCCCTGTGTGACCAGTTTCATAGCAATCAGCCCTTGAAAGCCGCCATGTCCGCCATAAACCATGATGCTGACCGGCTTATGCTGCCATTCGCTGTAAAGATAATCCAGTGCGTTTTTCATGACCGCAGGATAGCCCCAGTTATATTGGGGAAACAACAAGACAAACCCGTCATACCGGCGAACAGTCTCGCTCCAGCGCTTCGTGTGTTCCTGTTGATAACGACCTTTTGCCGGAATCTCCGGTTCATCCAAAAAAGGCAGTCGAATTTCGGCCAGATCAAGGATATCGATGGTCAGCGCCTCTTGAGCCAGCTCCTTTTTGACCCACTGGGCGATCGTACCGCCGATCCGTCCGGGACGATTACTGCCTAAAATGAGACCGATTTTGATTTTTTCTGTCATGATTTCAGCTCCTGTCTGCTAATTTACGTGCAACTTGCACTAAAATGATTATAGGACATTTGTGCTATAATAACAAATATGGAGAATCAATTATTCGAGTCCTTGTTTTTCATCACGAACTTTTTCAATGATCCCAAACACGATACGATCCTATTAAAAAAGGCCGGTCTAAGAGAGGATAAAAACCTGTTGCCGATCCTCGTGCGTGTAGGGATGAACAAAGCAATCCGTGTGGGAGACATAGCGGACCAGCTGGGGCGCGATCATTCCTCAGTAAGCAGACAAATCGATAAATTCGAGGCGCAGGGACTGTTGCGCTCGGCGGTCAATCAGACCGATAAACGAATCCGGGAGATCAGTCTGACTCCGGCAGGTGAGTCTCTCTATCGCAGCATCGAGCAAGCGCGGCGGGAGCTGTTTGCACAAGCCCTCGGTCAATTAACCGAGTCCCAGATTCACGACATCGATCGCGGACTTTTGCTGCTGCGAGAGCTGTTGGAAGACGTCAACCAGTGAGTTCCCCCGCAGCCTTCTGTTTTACAGCAGCCGCAAGCCTGTGCTATCATCGTTTCAAAACAGAAACGAGGTGGATTGCTATGCCTTTTTTGGCGCTTCTTTTAGACTTGGCGGCAGCCGGCGGTTATTTTTTGCAGCTGCACTTTTTCCCGAACAAACCTTTGGAGGTCGCAGGTGTGCTCGTGCAATTGGCGCTGACTATCGGCCTGTTATGGCTGACGATTCGTTACCGCGGACCCCGCTACAGCAATTTCCGTCCCGAGGGTTATTCTTATTTCAGCATCCGCTATGGCATCATCGTTCTTTCATTAATCTTGAACGGGCTCCTGCTGTTCTTGTACGGACTCAACCTGTTTGGCGGCAATGATGTGATTTTTTCGGGCTTTTGAGATCGCCAGCGGCTGAGCTTCCCGGCTCGGTAGCGAAAATGAAAAACGCAGTGGACACTGAGTCTTTCTCAGTTGTCTACTGCGTTTTTTTATCATTTTCCTGTCAGTTCTTCTCATCCCTCACGGCAGATTGACCCCGAATACGGAGACAAAGATCATCGTGTAGAACAAAAGGATGAGCAGCACCAGCCCGCTGGACAGACAAAAGGTCCCGGTCAAAGTATCGCTGTGCAGCCGTTTGAAGCCACGGAACATCAGCGCACCGCTCACTAAAAGCAGTACCAGCATCACCGTCAGAGCAAGTTTGCTTTCCATTAAAATGCGAGCATATTCCGGCCGCCCCAACAGCTTGATCAAAAAACCTTCCATCACTTCGTTTCGCTCCCTTTGCATCTATTCTCATTTTATTATAATTATTCTATCATAAAATTAAGAGTAGTGAAAGCCTTCGCAAAGATTTCTTTTATTGCATGGAAGATTACTTGCTGACGGAGCGAAATTGTAGTGATCATCGCGCATGGACCAGCCGACCAGAGACGTTTTGACGGGCTTGTTGTCTTTTTAGAGGTCCCGTCAGTTTCCAAAGAGACTGACGGCTTTTTCAGCCATCCGCTGGCCGTAGATCCGGAACAATTCCTCATAAGCGACCAGGTCATCGGACAATGCCACCGGCCCCAGATGGATGATGGGCTGCCCCAGCGAATCCCCGCCGGAATAGACCACAAGTCCGGCCACCAGCAGATGATGCAGGATCGACTGGATGCCGATATCACCGCCGCCGTGAGGAAAATGAGCGGTGGCAAAGCCCCCGCCCAGCTTGCCGGCCAAGCGATAGTTGTGCCCGGCGGTTTCCAGCCAGCACTTGACAGCACCCGCCAGGTCGGCCATATAGGTAGGAGAACCTAAAATCACACAGGCGCTGGCGTTGAGCCAAGCTTCATCGATTTCCTCGATGGAACAGACCTTGACCTCGGCAGTTGGCTGGCGCCGGATACCTTCAGCCACCTTTTCGGCCATCTTCCGGGTATTGCCGGTCCGGGAATAATACAACACGGTAAACTTCATTTGAATGCCTCGTTTCCATTTGTTTGATTTTATTTAGGGCGTGTCTGAAAACTCTGGGGGGATCCAGATTTTTGCGGACTTTTTGCCGAAATCAGGGAGTAAAGCGCAGCTTATGTGGTGCAAAGCTGCGCATTTACGAGTAGATTGCGGTGAAAAGGACCAAAATATCTGCCACTGGAGTTTCCAGACACGCCCTAATGAAGCGTTTTCTCATATCGAGTCTACCACTCCCGCCAGCAAAAGCAAACCCGGCTCGCCGCGGCGGCGATAGAATCAGTCATCTGAGTCCACTCCCCATCTGTAATCAACGAATCAACGGTACAAAAGGAAACCGACAAAACCGGCTGCCACCATCACCCAGATAGGATTGGGCTTGGTTTTTCTGAGAATCACCAGACTGACTGCAAAGAGCCCCACCGCCAGCCAGTCAATTTGAGTCCACCAGCTGCCCCAGCGGATTGCCGTGCCGGCGCCGAAAAAGGTCAGCAGGATGATGGTGAAGCCGGCGGACATGATCAGCCCTACCGAGGAGGCCTTCAAGCCGTTCAAGACTTCAAAGACCAGCTTGGATTCCTGATACCTTCTGAAAAACGCCAGCAGCGCCAGCGAAATCGTGACACCGCCCAGAACACACCCCACCGTGGCTGCGATGGCCCCGCCGTAGCCCTCCAGCTGCATCCCCACAAAGGTGGAAGTGTTCACTGCCAAAGGTCCCGGCGTCATTTGGGAAATGGTGATGATATCGGTAAAAGTCTTTTCCGTGAGCCAGCCTTCTCGAGTGACGACCTCCGCCTGGATCAGCGGGATGATGGCATAGCCGCCGCCGATACTCAATAAGCCAATCTTTAAAAAACGCAGGAACAGCACACCCATCAATTCAGCACCTCACGATCTTTTTTCCACCACAAAGAGGCCACACATAACACACCACTGACCGCTAAAATAACCATCACATTGATCCCGAAAAAACTATTGGCGATAAAAGCAAAGGGAATCAAGGCCACCAGCAGCCGATTTTTTTCTTGAAAGATCAACTGACACATGTCGACCACCAGATCCACAATCATGGCGGTAACACAGGCCTGCATCCCCGCCAGAACCGCCATAATGGTCCGGTTTTGCGCAAATTCCCGGTACCAGCCGGCGATCAGGCCCAAGATCACGATCGGCGGTGTGATGCCACAGATTCCGCTGATCAGTGCGCCGGGATAGCCGGCTGCTTCTTTACCCGCCAAGACCGCCAGATTGATAGCAATCGCACCGGGAGAAGATTGAGCGATAGCCGCCATTTCCATCAATGCTTCTTCATCAAACAAGCCTTTCTCCTCCACGTAATACTTACGGATCATCGGTACTACCACATAGCCGCCGCCAAAGGTGAAGGTGGAGATGAACAGATTGACAGTAACCAGCCACAGGTATAATTTCAGTTTTTCCATAACAAGCTCCTTTGTTTTAAATAGAGTATCCCGGCTTGGACCATTGTTTTTTTTTGAACCGGCACCTGCCCCGCTATCCAGTATAAGGGCTGTTTTATCATCTGTGAAATGATATTATGATAGTATAAACATGAATAAAATTCATTTCAAAACGATGAAATACCGCTGCAAGCTGATGTCGTTATTCCAGATAAACCAGGGCGGGTCGGAGAACTCTGGGGGAATCCGAATTTTTGCGGACCTGCCGGAAATCAAGGAGTAACGCGCAGTTTATGTGGTGCAAAGCTGCGCCTTTACGAGCAGATTGCGATGAAAAGGATCAAAATAGCTGGCACTGGCGTTTTCAGACACGCCCGCATGTTTCACTAAAGGAGGTACCCATGAATTTCAAACAGGCCCGGATTTTTCTGGAAGTGGCCCAGACGAAAAACTTCACTAAAGCAGCTGAAAAGCTCTATATCACCCAGTCGGCGGTCTCCCATGCCGTCAAAGAGCTGGAAGAAGAATGCCGCACCCCTTTGTTTCATCGGCTGCACCGCAGTGTCAGTCTGACAGCCGCAGGAGAGCAGTTGGCAGCAGAATTGGCCCCCTTGATGGCTGATTTCAGTGCGTTGAACCGGCGGCTGCCCCATTTGGAAGCCGCCAGCCCCTTGGCCATTGCCGCTTGTATCACCTATGGCGAGACCCGGCTGGCCCAAGCACTACAAGCATTTCGCCAAGAGGAAGCGGCTTTTGCAGCGGCAGATTTTCGCGTGCAGATCTATCCCGCCCGCCAGGCATTGGCCTTGTTGGAACAACGAAAAGCGGAGCTGGCGGTGATTGAAGGTCAGCTGGCCCGCCAGAATCTCCGCACCAAAAAGATCGCCGAATACGCCATCGTCCCTGTAGCGGCACCGGCTGTCGCAGCGGCCTTTGCCGATGGCTACCTCACGATTGCCGAGCTTTTGCAGCAGCCTCTCTTGCTGCGGGAGCCCGGCAGTGCTGTGCGGGAAACACTGGCTGCCGCGCTGCAGTTGGCAGGCTACACGGTTTTGCCCAAATGGGAAAGCGTGGACTCCCAAACCTTGATCGAAGCCTGCCGCGCCGGCTTTGGGATCGCTTTTTTACCGGAGCCGCTGGTGCGCCGACAGCTGACAGACGGCACCTTGAAAGCTTTGACCATTCCCCGCTTGCAGCTGACCAACGACATCACGCTGGTCTGTCGCCGAGAAAGCTACACATCGCCTTTGCTGGCGGCCTTGTGGGAATTTTTATAAGCTGTTGAAATGACCATGGCTGCCTGCATACCACGCTGTTCCCCAAGCGGTCCGGTGCTGGAATCTGCGGCCAACGTGCTTTGATTTCCGTTGGGAGGCAACACCACGCTCTTGACTTTCACAAGGAGTGTGGTATCATGAACAAGCAATTTTATATGGGAATGAATGTCTCCCCTGGGTAACCAAAACCGCTGATAAAGCTGATGACTTCTGCAAACTTTTTTGCAGGGATCATCAGCTTTTTTTCGTTTTCTGCCCCTCGCTGCAAATGGCGGGCAGTGTCTGCGAAAGCTGGCGGAAAGCTCAGGGCCGGACTGTCGCCTCATTCACCGATTTTCAGGAGGAATCACCATGGAACCTAACGAACACGATCTGCACCAAAGTCAAACCACTCCGCCGACCTCGACGGAAGCAGCCACACCTGCTGCTTCCGCTGTCGATCACTCCAACAGTCCCCGGCAACCGGCGGAGCTGCAATCCGACCCCGCGCCTCTCAAATCCGCCGCCGTCCAGCAAGCTGTGCCGGCTCGTCCGGCTGCGACCCTCAAAAGCCTGTTGTTGATGTATACCGCTGTGCTGCTGACGGCGGTGTTGACCGGGATTTTTTCCCATTATCTTTTGGCTGGGCTCCATTGGGTAGGTGCTTACCGGGACAGCCACGGCTGGCTTTTGTACCTGCTGCCACTGCTGGGGGTGGTGACGGCTTTTAGCTATCAGCGTTTTGGCAAGGGCTCGGAAAAAGGTAACAATCTGATCATCGAAAGCATCCAGACTGAAGCCCGAGTGCCGGTACGGATGGGGTTGATGACCTTTGTCTTTACAATCTTATCTCATTTATTTGGAGCCTCTGTCGGTCGTGAAGGCAGTGCCGTTCAGATCGGCGGGGTGGTCGCCAACAAGCTCGCTCGCCTCTTGCCTTTGTCGAAGGATGTCCGCAAAATCGTAGTCCACGCCGGCATCAGCGCCGGTTTTGCCTCTATTTTCGGGACACCGTTAGCCGGGGCTTTTTTCGGGATGGAAATGGCCTACATCGGTCGTTTGGAGCGCAAAGCTCTGATCCCTTGTTTCACCGCAGCTTACTTGAGTAATTTCGTCGCCTTGGCGCTGGGAACTGTCCATGAAGGCCACGCCATCGGACAACTGCCACAGGTATCCGGGCAACTGCTGCTGGCTGTCGTCATCGCAGCAGTCGCTTTCGGGCTGTTTGGTCGGGCCTTTGCCGCTTTGACGCATTTTTTCAAAGCCTTTTACAAAAAGACCATCACCCGACCGCTGGTGCGCGCGTTGGTGAGCGCTGCGATCGTTGTTTTGTTGATGCTGGCGATCGGTGGTCAGCGTTACGAGGGCCTGAGCCTGTGGATGATGGACGAAGCCTTCAAGGGGGGCGCCAGTCTGCTGGATCCCGTCTTAAAGCTGTTGTTCACCAGCCTTAGTTTGGGGGCCGGCTTCCAAGGGGGCGAAGTGACGCCTTTATTTGATATCGGTTCGACATTGGGATCCGGGATTGCGCAGCTCTTGGGCCAGTCACCGGCGCTGTTTGCTGCGATGGGCTTGATTGCTGTCTTCGGTTGTGCCGCCAATGCTCCCTTGACCACCATCATGCTGGGAATCGACCTCTTTGGCGCTGCGGCGCTGCCTTACTACGTGGCGGCAGCTTTTATCAGCTACTATGTTTCCGGTCATGAAGGGATCTACACCTCGCAACTGATCGTCCATCCGAAGACCGTGCGACTGCAGCATCACGCCGGCCTGCGCCTCTCGGAAATCAGTCACCAAAAGAAACCGGAGGGCCGCTGATATGTCTGAGCCATCTGCTGAAACAATCCTGTTGACCCCTTTTTTAGGAAAAAAACGGCTCCACACGCTGCATTTTGCCACCACCGGCCGCCAGCTACTGAAGCTCAAAGTGCTGGCGGGCAGCGTCAAGATCCTGCACGCCAGCTACAGTGCCGACTCTGCCAACTGGCTCGACACCCCGCGGCGTAACGGCGACTATCGCCACCGCCACCAGCTGTTTGCCGGCGAAGAGGCCCGGCTGGAATTCGACATCGGCTGCGTCCATCAACATCTGGACAAAATCTTCTTGATGAACGGCGCCCTTTGGCAAAAAGCAGTCGTGGAAGTGCAGGTAAGCGCAGTCCCTGTGACGACAGCCCGAATCGAACCCACGACTAGTGGAAGTACTGTCTGAAAGCAGTCGCCGTAAGTCATGGCTGACCTCCAACAATGGAGCAGTCCGCCTGCGAACGGCCTGCTGCCAGACACCACACGATCGGCAGTCCCGCAATAATCACGACTTCTGCGGCCGCCGCCTGTTCCACTTCCCCCGCATTTTTGTGTCAACGGCTGCGATTGGCTCGTTTTTTGACCAATACTGGACTTCAAGCGTTCTTGTTTGTCAGCCTGCGCAAATCGTGCTAGCATAATAAATGAATCAGGGATGGTGTTCCCTATAACCGCTGAAAAGCTGATGACACCTGTTGCCGAAGTTTCTTTGGGTTGCCTTGCAATCGCCACGAAACTCCCGTCAACAGGTGTCATTTTTTATTTGTCGACACCATCTGCAAATACAATCAAAATTGGAGGAATCATCATGTCACAAGTTACTATCGAAAATATCAAAGCCCGCGAAGTATTCGACTCCCGCGGCAATCCCACAGTTGAAGCCGATGTTCTGTTATCTGACGGCACCTTAGGTCGGGCAGAAGTTCCTTCCGGCGCTTCTACCGGCGACCGGGAAGCTGTCGAACTGCGGGATGGCGGCGAGCGGCTGCAGGGCAAAGGGGTCATGAAAGCCGTCACGAATGTCAACACGGAAATCAACGATGCACTGGTTGGTCAAAGTCCATTTGACCAGCAAAAAATCGATCAAATCATGATTGATCTGGACGGAACTGCCAATAAAGGCCGGTTGGGGGCCAATGCAATTTTGGGCGTTTCCATGGCGGTGGCCCGTGCCGCCGCAGCCAGCAAAAAAGTGCCGCTGTATCGTTACCTCGGCGGCGTTGATCTGGAATTACCGCAACCGTTCTTCAACGTCATCAACGGCGGGGTCCATGCCGACAGCGGAATCGATGTGCAGGAATTTTTGATCACACCGGTCAAACGGAGTTCCTTCCGCGACGGCGTGGAAAAAATCGCCAATATCTACCACACTTTGAAGGGCATTCTGGCTAAAAAAGGCTTGGAAACAGCTGTCGGTGATGAAGGCGGCTTTGCACCGAAACTGGGCAGCACAGAAGCTGCAATCGAAACCTTGTACGAAGCGATCCAAGCAGCCGGTTATGTTCCCGGAGCAGAAATCGCCATCGCTTTGGACCCGGCCTCCAGCGAATTCTGGTCTGACGAAAGCAAACATTACACCTTCGAAGGCAAAGAAATGACCTCTGCTGAAATGCTGACTTATTATCAGGAATTGGTCAAAAAATATCCGGCCATCATCTCCATTGAAGACGGCTTCTCCGAACACGACTGGGACGGCTTCAAAGCCATGACTGATACGATGGGCAGCACGATCCAGTTGGTGGGCGATGACATCTTTGTGACTAATCCGGCGATTTTCCAAGAGGGTATCGACCGCGGCGTAGCCAATGCTATTCTGATTAAACTCAACCAGATTGGTACAGTTTCCGAATCCATCGAAGCCATCAAATTAGCCCGCAAAAACGGCTACAACACCATGATTTCCCACCGCTCCGGTGAAACCGGCGACACCTTTATCGCCGACTTTGCCGTTGCTATGAACGCCGGCCAGATCAAGACCGGTTCCATGGCCCGCAGCGAACGGGTAGAAAAATACAATCAATTTTTGCGGATTGAAGAAGAGCTGGAAGGCTATGCCAGCTTGGCTCGTTTCCCGAAAAAATAACTGCACTTTCTTACAAATGAGGTGAGTTTATGCTTTATCAGGAAAAAAACGGCACCCGCATTCTCGAAGAAGCCGATCTGATCGCCGACGCCAAACGCTTGGCACTGCAAAAATGGGAAGATGACCGCACCGAGCTCCCGCTGCACTACGCTGACTTCGCTGCTTTTGAAAAAGCCTTTGTCGCAGAATACCGGGCAGGCTTTGAAGCTTTGGCTGCGGATTGACTTTGCAGCTTTTGCAAGATCCATCTCGCTGCTTTGTTTAGGCAGGCAGCTGACAAAAAGAACGGCACCCGCTACCGAGCTTAATGGTTTAATGCTCGGGGCGGGTGCCGTTCTTTATACTTTTAGTGAAACAGTTGAATCAAAGCTGCCAGCAGCTTATTTGCGGCGCAACGTATGCCTTTTTCCAGCAGAGCGCCAAACCAGACCGCCTACTGCCAGTAATACCAGCCCGACGCCGATCCAAGCTTGCTGTCCCGCTGTCTCACCGGTCTTCGGCAGGTGCGGCCGGCTGTCCGCAGTTGGCGGTGTCTGACTGCTGTTTTCGGTGGGAATCAATGGTAATTGATCGCTTTTTTTATTTCCACTGGGAACCGTGCTACTGTCGGTCGAGGAGCCGTTTTTAGGATCAATGGAAGACTGGCTGCTGCCTGTGGTATCCGTGGTAGTGGAAGGAACGGTCTCGGAAGAACTACTGTCGGAGTCCGTGGTGGGCTCTGTTTTAGTGCTGTCCGTGGTTTCGGAAGTGTCCGTCGTCGTATCGGTGGTTTCCGATGTATCCGTCGTTGTATCGGTGGTATCAGTTGTATCAGTTGTATCAGTTGTATCAGTTGTATCAGTTGTATCCGATGTATCTGTCGTCGTGTCTGTGGTATCGGTTGTGTCCGTGGTATCCGTATCGCCGCCGGAATAGACCATTTGCCGTTGAGAATAAGGCGTCAGATGGTTATTGTCCGCAGGCTGGCTATCGGCGATTCGCACGCTGAACAGAGCCGCATCCTTGGTACTTTCCGTCAGTGTCAACGAAAAGCTGAAGTGCCCCTGACGGCCGTCGATCACCAGATCATTATTATACGTCAACTTCAAACGGGGATCGACATTTTCAAAGAGCACCTGCGCCTGCAGGATCGCTGCCGGATCGCCGGAAAAATTGACCGTGACCGGGATTGTGAAAGTCTCGCCCACCGGCAGTTCAGTAACCCCGGAATTAAAAGAAGCAAATTTGCCTCCAAAAACTATTCTGTCGACATTGGCATAGCTGCTGGGTGTATATCCGCGGCTGTCAGTCACGGTGGCCGCCGTTTGCTGCTGTGGCGTCTCGGCAGCTGCCACCAGCCCGGTGAGGGGCATACAAGCTAACACTCCTACCGAAATAATGCTTGCAATTTTCATAAATAATCCTCCATTTATTTTTCTTTTTTTTTGAAATTGAAATGTCAAAAAACGACCATAAATTGTTCTAGTCCAATCAACCTTTCTACCTTAACGCTAATTGTTCTAATTGTACACAAATTAGGATCAATTATTACAAAAACGATAGCTTCATTTCAGAAAAACAGTTTTTCATTACAAAAACGTAATAAGCCGCAGCTCTCCTCTGCGGAAAGCTGCGGCTTATTGGTGATAGCGGAAACGTGTCTGAACGCACCTGCAGTTAGACCTGAAAAAGCTGCTGCCATAGCCGATTCCGGTTACAAGCAACAGCTTTTTACATCAGTGAACCTTTGACCTGCCGGCAGCTTCTTTAGCTGCAGCAGGCAGAAACAGCCGACTCAGTCCTTCATTCAATCGGCGCAGAACAGAAACCGAGGTGGCAAGCTTCAAAGTGAGCCACGCAGCAGCGATCCCGATCAGGGCAGCGGCAGCCACATCCAATGGCAAATGGACACCCACCCAAATCCGGGAGATCCCCACCAAGACTGCTGCTGCCGGATATCCCCAACGCAGGCCGGGCCGGTTGGAAGTCAAAAACAATACCGTCAGAACACTGAAAAATAACAGACTGTGGTCACTGGGAAAGGCGTTGTCCACCTTGTGAGCAATTAATTGCTGGACATCCGGCAACATTGCAAACGGCTGTGGATGGGCATAAAATTGTCCGGCCAGCCATCCCAGTCCTTCCGCCGGCAAGACAGCTAAGACCGCCGGGAAAAGCCGCTGTCTGACTTGTGGCAAAGATGAGCCGTAAAACCACCTGACTCCTATGAACAATAACAGCAGTATTGGCGAGCCCTCGGCGACTGCCTTGAAAAAGAAATCAACTGCCGGCCAACGTCCGGCCAGCTGATTGATCCCATAAAACAATTGTGTATCGATTTGTGTCATCTTCATTTCCCCTTTTCTGATCACCGAAAGTGTAACCCCAAAAGATAAATAAATAGACACAGTTTGCTAAACTGCCAATCAACAATTTGCTTTTTACGGCACAAACTTGTAGCCTACGCCCCAAACCGTTTGGATATGAACCGGTGCTGCCGGATCGGTCTCGATTTTTTCCCGCAGACGATTGATGTGGACAGCGACAGTTCGGATATCCCCAAAAGCCTCCTGACCCCAGATACGTTGGTACAGTTCCTCTTTACTGAAAACATGTTCGACATTTTCCATCAGAAACAAGAGCAGCTCGAATTCCTTGTGCTTCAACGGGATCACTTGGCCGCTTTGAGTGACTTTCATGGTAGCCGGTTCGATGACCAGATCGGCAATAGCGATATGCCGTTGCGGACGACTGCTTCCCGACTGCCCGACCAGCCGCTCGTATTGGGCCAGATTGGCTTTGACTCTGGCCACCAGCTCAGTCGGGGAAAAAGGCTTGGCAATGTAGTCATCCGCCCCCAACCCTAAGCCCCGCAGCTTATCGATTTCTTCATTTTTGGCTGTCACCAGCAGAATCGGCACTGCTACTTTGTCTCGAACAGCCTTGATGATCTCGATACCGTCCATTTTCGGCAGCATGACATCCAACAGCACCAGATCATAAGCTCCGGTGAGGATGGCCTGCAGTCCCTGCTCACCATCAGCTACGATCACCGCTTCAAAACCGTTGATCGTCAAAAAATCTTTTTCAATCTCGGCAATCGCCTCGTCATCTTCAATGATCAGAATGTTCTTCATGGCTTGGTTCCTCCTGTAGCGGCAGTCTGATTTCAATCAGCAGCCCGCCGGTCGGTGACGATCCGGCCGCAATCTGCCCTGCCTGCCCTTCGATGATTTTTTTGGCGATGGCCAGCCCCAGTCCGCTGCCTTGATTGGGCTGGGTCCGGGCCTTGTCGCCGCGATAAAAGACGTCAAAGATCGCCTCCTGCTGGTCCGCCGCTATTCCGGGACCATTGTCGACAAAACGGATGACGGCTGTTTGCTCCCGGCTGAACTGGCTGATCCTCAGTTGATTATCGGCAAGATTACCGTATTTAAGGGTGTTTTCCAAAAGATTGAGGAAGACACCGCGCAATTCAGCGGGATCCCCACGGACATATTCGCCCCAGCTGCTGATCTCAAGGGTGATCGTCAAGCCTCGCTGACGGTATTCTGCCTTGAGACTGTTGACAAAGCTGCTGAGAAAGCGGCCGATATCAAGCGTCTCCAAACGGAAGGGATAATCCCCGAGATCCAGCTTGGAGAATAAAAAGAGTTGATCCACCAGTTGGTTCAGATGATCCGTCTTTTGGGAGATTGTCTGCAGGTAGCGGGCCTGCATCATCGGAGTCGCCGCCACCCCCTGCTCCAAGCCTTCGACATAGGCTTTGATCGCTGTCAGCGGGGTCCGCAGATCATGGGAGATCCCGGCGATCAGCTCTTTGTGGCTCTCGCTGTTTTTTTCCTGGAGCGCCACCATCTGCTGCAGGCGTCGGGCCATATCATTGAAATTAGCAACTACGGCTTTGAACTCGTCTTCCGGCGCATAATCGATCCGCCAATCAAGATTACCGGCCGCGAGCTGGTTCACCCCGTCAGTCAAGATATCCAACGCCACGTTGATCGGCCGATAGATAAAGCGGGCCAGATAGAAATTGGTGACCGTCACAAATAAGATCCCCAGTACCAGTGCCGAAAAGAAGGCCAGCTTCAAAAGGTCCTTATGATCGATCAGCTCCTCTTCGATTAAACTGTGGTAATCCGTATTCACCAACAGCACAGTCTCGGCGCCGACAAAAAAGCGATCGATACGCAGTTGATCCAGCGAAAGCGAATTCACCTGCTGCTGTCCTTGCCCCAGCTGCTGAGTCAACTCATCGGCTTGATAGCTCCCCAGCTGCTGAATCAGTTTTCCGCTCTTATCGTAGACCAGCAGGCTGAGAAAAGGATTGGGGTGGCCATCGTGAAACTGCTGCAGCTGCTGCGGCAGATCCCGGCTGTTTTTTGCCTCCTGCAGCTCCTCCATGTGCTCATATGCCTTGGTATACGCTTCATTTTGCTGCCACTGCTGATAAAAATCATTGCCGAACGTCTGACTGAGGGTCAGAAAAAAGGCCCCCACCACCAGGATCGTCAGAAGGATCGGCGTCGCGACCATCAAGATGTTGGACAAGTACAAGCGTTTGCGAATAGTCATCTGGTTCCGGTCCTTTCTGTTGTTTTCTTTATTTTACCTAAGAAGTCGTCGCTGTCGCAAATCAAATCGCTGAGCTGCTTTGTTTATAGACAGTTTAACAAAAAGCAGCGTCTTAGTTTGTACTTGTCTTGTAAACTGAAGCCAGAAAGGATAACCGAGGTGCTTTTATGAAAAACGAATCCGGGAAAACTCGTCCGCAAAAGATCATCACTGCAGTCAAAATCATCGGAGTGCTGGTTTTACTTGGTGGGCTGTACTACCTGCTGCATTACGGATTCACAAACTTCGATCAGCACCTGGTTGATTTTATGAAGCAGTCGGGTTTTTGGGGTCCGCTCATTTTTATTCTTTTCCAGGCGGTGCAGGTGATCGTACCTGTGCTGCCCGGTGGGGTCAGTCTCGGATTGGGCGTTTTGACATTCGGTTCGACAGCTGGTTTTCTTTACAATTATCTGGGGATCGTCTGCGGATCGATTGCTTCTTTTTGCCTGATCCGCAAATTCGGAAAACGCTTGGTACGCAATCTGGTTTCTGAAAAAAACTACCGCAAGCTGACGAGTTATCTGGCCAATCGAAAACGCTTCACGTTGTTTTTGACCGTCGCCATCCTGATTCCGGTAGCACCGGATGACCTGCTTTGTATGGTGGCGGGCTTGACGAACATGCCCTTGAAGACCTTCACTGCAATCATCGTTTTTTGCAAACCGTTTTCGATTTTCGCCTATGGCTACCTCGTTTCCGTAATACTGCATCATATTTGAATCAATTGGAGGAATCATCATGGAAGTAACCGATTCGGTCTTTACCGGACTCAGTCAAAAGGAAGCGGCACAGCGGCAGGCCGCCGGTCAAAGCAATCGCGCCCCTGCCGACATGACCAAATCGACCAAGACCATCATCTTGCAAAACACACTGACTTTGTTCAACTTTTTGAATTTCGCACTGGCTGCCGCACTTTTTGCCGTAGGGGCATACGCTAATGCCTTTTTCATCACGATCATTCTCTTCAACATCCTGTTGGGAATCGTCCAGGAGCTGCGAGCCAAAAAAATGGTCAGCCAGCTGACACTGCTGTCGGAAAAGAAAGTCACCGTTATCCGCGAAGGGAGCCCGTTTCAACTCTCCCCGCAGGCGCTGGTGCTGGGAGATGTCGTCAAATTAACCAACGGCGAACAGGTTCCCAGTGATCTTACCGTGCTGACCGGTGAAGCAGAAGTCAATGAATCTCTGCTCACCGGTGAAGCAGACGCTATCTTTAAAAAAACCGGCGACCCGCTGCTTTCCGGCAGTTACCTGACCAGCGGTGAACTCATCGGCCGGGTAGAACACGTAGGCAACGACAATTATGCCACCCGGATTGTCGCCGAAGCCAAGACCGAAAAAGCCGTGAAATCCGAACTGGTCGCCTCCATCGCCAAAATCTCCACCTTTACCAGCTGGGTAATCCTCCCCATCGGCACCATTTTGTTCATTGAAGCGCTCTTCTTTCAACAAGACAGCCTGACAACTGCGGTGGTCTCATCGGTGGCAGCACTGATCGGCATGCTGCCCAAAGGACTGGTCCTCTTGATCGGACTGGCTTTGACCACCGGTGTCTTGAAGCTGGCAAAGAAAGATGTACTGGTCCAAAACAAATATGCTATCGAAATGTTGGCCCACATGGACGTGCTGGCGTTGGACAAGACCGGGACCCTGACCGCCGGCGACATGCAGGTGGAACAGGTCTACCTGTTGGAAGACAGTTGGCGGGACCGCCTTTTTGATCTGGTGGGCAGCTACTTGTCAGCTACCAGCGACAACAATCTGACCGCTCAGGCCTTGCAGCGCCATTTTCCGAAAAGCCGCGCCTACACCCCTGAAAAGGTGCTGCCGTTTTCTTCCGAACGTAAATGGGCAGCTGTCGTCTTTGAGCAGATCGGAACCCTCTATCTGGGAGCCCCGGAAAAGCTGTTGTCCTCTGCTGCGCTGCCGGAAATTTTGGACCAAAACCAGGCTGCCGGGAAACGTGTCCTGCTTTTGGCCTTGGACCGCGACAGCCGGACTCACTGCCCCGACGACTTACAACCGCTGGCATTGATCACCCTGGTGGACCCGCTGCGGGAGAATGTCAGCCAAACCCTGAGCTATTTGAAAAAACAAGGGGTCGCTTTGAAAGTCATCTCCGGGGATAATCCCCTCACAGTTGCGGCTATCGCCCAAGCTGCCGGCGTGGAAAACAGCAATCACAACATCGATCTGAGCACGCTGCAGACAGAAGCCGCCATTCGGGAAGCGGCTCATCGCTACACGGTTTTCGGACGCGTGACCCCGCAGCAGAAAAAGCTGCTAGTCAATGAACTGAAAGCCGCCGGTCAGACTGTCGGTATGACCGGCGACGGCGTCAATGATATTCTGGCACTGCGGGAGGCGGACATTTCTATCGCTATGGGAGAAGGGGATGGTGCCACCCGGCAGATCGCCGATATCGTCCTACTGGATTCCGACCTGGGACAGCTGCCGGCAGTGATTGCTGAAGGCCGCCGAGTCATCAATAACATCACCCAAAGCTCCGGTGTCTTCTTTATCAAGACAATCTATTCGTTTCTGTTGTCCCTTTTTTGTATCTTTTCAGCTACCGCGTTTCCTTTTATCCCATTGCAGATCACACTGATCGACCTGGCAATCGAGGGTTACCCTTCCTTTTTTGCCTCATTTTCTGAAAACGATCGCCCAGTAACCGGCCACTTCCTGCAAACGGCTTTGCGGCGGGCGCTCCCCAGTGCCCTGCTGGTCGTCGCCAACATCATTTGCTGCTGGCTGCTGGCTCAGCTGGGCATCTTGACCATTCCTGAAAGCCGAACTTTGATGTATGCCTTGCTGATCGGTATCAGCGGCATCGGCCTGGTGAACGCACTACGTCCCTTCACCGCTTTCCGAATCTTTTTGGCCGTCACCGCTGTCTTTGGCAGTTTTGCCGCAGTCCTTTTGTTCCATCGATTGCTGATGGTCGCTCCGATTGGTCCGATAGCGCTCCTGCTTTTTGCCGCTCTGATGCTGCTCAATCTGGCCTGCTGGCAGCCTCTTTTCAACAAGACGCGCAACTGGTCGCTGGCTTTATTTACCGTAAAAAACTGAGGTGCTGGCGGACTGCGCTTACTGCACCAAAAAAAGAGGAAACCAGCCGGATCGTTGGGTTGGTTTCCTCTTTTTTGATTTAACAGGAGCCTGATTTTCTGATCAAACAGGGTCGGCCTGTCAGCTCCTCGCTTTTACTCCCGATCCTGTTATTGTCAAAGCCCCTTCAATACAGCTGTTCTTTAGCCTCATCCGGAACCTGATCGGCGCTCACTTCTTCCCAGCCCATCACACCTTTTTTCGAATTGACGTGCACTACCAGATAGGCATTCTTTTTCAGAGGCTGATTTTTAACCGAACGAAAGGCCAATTCTACCCCGTCGCCGTCTTTATCATACCCCGGCAAGTCGTAAACATAGCGATAAAGTTTGTTGCGCTGGGTCTCACCAATGCAAGTCTGCTGACCTGTAGTCGTGATCTTCGTATAATAGTCGCTGGTCCCATAATTCGTCAGGTACCAATAGCCTGCAGCAGCACTTGTTGCCAGAATCAACAGACCGCCGATAAGCAGTTTCTTCATGGTCACACTCCTCCTTGTTCAAACAAGAGGATACCGCAAAGCGCTCCGCCTTATAACCTGCGGCAGGCTGATTTCAGCTTGAGACTTTTGGCATAGACCAGCTTTAATTAAAGCACCTATACTACCACTACCTTACGCGTTAATTTCACAGCGAATGACAGCTTGCAAACAGCAGAAAGCGCCGGCTGCCTCCCTGCTGCCAACTGGACAATCACCTATATGAAGACGGGGCGATGCCGCTACTGTTGAAACTCGGCCGCTGCTCCGCCTCAGGTGTTCGGCGTATACAACCATGCTCGGGCGCTGTTCAATTCCGGCATGGTGATGGCATGACCCTGTTGGGAGTTGAACAGTGTGACTGCTGCTCCCCGTTGTTCCAGCGGCGTCACCAATTCGTCGAAAGCCCCTTGGGAAACGATGGGATCCCCGCTGCCATGAGACAGCCAGACCCGTTTATCCCTCAGTGGTGCTTGATTGGTATGGACCCCCAGCGACATCGGGTGAAAGAAGATCCCGCCGGACAGCTTGGTCTGCCGTTCCAACAACAGATGCAGCCCGATGTTAGCCCCGTTGGAATACCCCACCAGCACCCAATCTGCTTCGGCAACACCTTTTTCGGCACTCAGCCGCTTGATTTCTTCATAAAGATGATCGGTCTCGGCTTCCAAACTGTCCAGGTCAAACTGATTCAGTCCGTTGCGCTTGAAAAAGCGGTTCATCCCCTCTTCTTCCACTTCCCCGCGAAACGACAGAATCCGACAGCTGCCATCCAAAAAACGAGCGATATCCACCAGCGAATGCTCATCCCCACCGGTCCCGTGCAGCAGCAGCAGATTTTTACCTCCTGCTTGGCCGGCATCAAAATAAAATTCCATTTTCCGCACTTCCTTTCTCGACAGCGGCAACCGGCTGCTGCCGATCTTCATTGCCTTCGCTACGAAAGCTAACTTTTTGTAAGCATTCTACCACAGGAGCAGCTCTTTCGGCAAAAAGCCTGATTTGGCGGGCTGTGCACATCGTTTCACTTTTTATAAAATATACGTTATACTAAACACGAAGAGAATTTTGGGGAAGATTCTCACATCAACGTGTAAGGAATTTTTGATTCCCTATACACATCACTTCTTACCCGCAGGCCTAACCAACCTGCGGATTTTTTTGTTTTCTGGGAGCGCTGGTGCACCTTATCGGCTTCCTAAAGAACAAATTCAGACAACTTTTTTATAGAAGAAGCAAAAAAAACAGGGCTTTGCTCCTTGATTCGGCTGATTCTCAATACTCGGATCGCTACCGGACTCACAGAAACAGCAACATCCTGCTGTTTCTGTGAGGATTCGGCAAAAGAAAGAACAACAGAATCTTATTACTTCACTGCTTCTTATAATCCTCATCAAAGGATTTCGAGTATTTTGAATAACAAAAACCTCACACCATCACTTCTTAATAAACACATCAAGAAAATGCTATTATCTCCCAAGATATTGTCTATCTTTGAAAGCGATTTGCTATTATTATGTGCAAGTAATCACAAAATATCGAATTTGCAATCAATACAGGAGGATACATAACGATGTTAAATTCACAAAATGCACATTTAACCACACAGAACACCATGGATACGACGGCCCAGCCCCACAGCAAATCACATTTTGGTCTTCGTGATAAAATCGGCTATATGTTTGGCGATCTCGGCAACTGCTTCATTCTTGGATTGGTCAATACCTTTTTGATGCTGTACTATACCAATGTAATGGGCATTCCCGGCCAAATCGTTGGTGTATTATTTCTTGTTTCTCGTATTGTCGATGCTTTCGCTGATGTTACGGTTGGTCGGCTGTGCGACCGTTCTGAATTAACGGCCAGTGGGCGGTTTTCCCCTTGGATCCGGCGTATGAAATATCCATTTTGCCTCGCAGCGATTTTATTGTTCCTGCCGGTTGCACAGCACTTGCCCTATGCAGCCAAAACCGTTTACATCTTTGTTTCTTATATTTTGTTTGGTATTTTTCTTTCGGCAATCAATATTCCTTACGGTTCCATGGCGGCGGCGATCAGTTCAAATCCTGACGACCGTGTCGCACTTTCAACTTTTCGCAGCATCGGTTCAGCAATCGGTGGCTCAACGACCGGCTTTATGATTCCAATCTTGATGTACACCACGGTTCATGGAAAAAAAGTCGTTTCCGGTATGCATTTTTTCTGGATCGCGATCGCTTGCGGGAGCATTGCATTTGTCGCATACATTTTGACGACTAAATTAACGACTGAGCGGGTACGCGTTGAGAAAAAGGAAGCTGTTCCGGTCAAACAACTCGTAAAAGGATTGGCAGCCAACCGTGCCTTAGTTATTTTAGTCATCGTGGATATTTTCATCGTGATTAACCAGATTCTGGCAGGTACCAACCTGACCTACCTGTTCAACGATTATTTCCATAATGATAAAGCAATGTCAGTCGCCTTACTATTCAACTACGGTACCGTGATCGCTTTAGCCCCCTTCGCTTCAATGCTGACAAAGCGTTTCGGGAAAAAAGAAGCCAGCGTTGGTGCTTTGCTGTTTTCTTCTGTTATGTATCTGTTGATGTTTTTCATGCACGTCACCAACCCTTGGCTCTATCTGGTCTTGTTGTTTATTGCGACCTTGGGAGCAGGTTTGTTCAATTTGATGATCTGGGCATTCATTACCGATGTGATCGATTACCATCAATTTACGACCGGCTTGCGGGAAGATGGTACAGTTTACGGAGTGAATTCATTTGCTCGTAAACTCGGTCAAGCTGGGGCGGGAGCGATCGGCGGCTTCCTGCTTTCATTGATCGGTTATCAGTCTTCTACCAGCGGTATCGCACAAACGGCGGCAGTGGAAAGTCGCATTTACACGATGGCCAACTTGGTACCGGCAATTTGTTTAGCAGTGTCAGCTGTTATCTTACTGGTCGGTTATCCTCTGAACAAAGCCCGTACCAAGGAAATGGGCGCAGCATTGAAAAAAATCAACAGCTGACGCAAGCAGAACGTACCCGGCAGTAGCTGATTAGGTCACTTACAACGCAACTTGCGGTGAAAAGTCCAAATGATCTGCCCCTGACGTTTGTAGACACCCCAAACAAGCGCCGTCTGGCAAGAAAGCTAACTTTCTTGCCAGACGGCGCTTGTTTGAATTTCATAATCACAAAGTCAGTAAATAGCGGCTTCAGACGGAGGCCTTCCAGCTGACCACAATCGACGGATTCTGTTTCGTTCAGTGCTAGATTTCAGCTGAAGCAACGGTCGGCGGCACAATCCCGATAATCATTTCAGCGGTAAACCCTGCTGAAACTTTTTGGTACCGGTCACGGCACGTTACAACTAGTCACACGAAGCCATAAATACGCCGTAACAGCCCGGTCTAATTGCCGATTTTTCGATAGGCAACCGGCACAAGTCCGGTCTTCTTTTTGAACAGGCGACTGAAATAAGACGCATTGTCGATTCCACTCTTCAGCGCAATTTCCTGGACAGATAGATCGGATAGCCGCAGCAATTCTTTGGCATAAGAAATTTTCAGGTTGATCTGATATTCGATCGGCGGCGTACCGATGTAGCGAGAAAAATTTTTATTCAATTGGTATTTATTCAGATGGAACTCTTTTTCCAGATCATCCAACGTGACGACCTCGCGAAAATGGGTCGTTAGATACGCCTGCATTTCCAAGATGTACGCCGGGATATCAGTTTCGGCAAAATTCAACTGATACTTTTGAATAATCAGTTCATTCATCAATTCGTGAAGCAAGACCGAACTTTCAAAGTCAGTACGAGCATTTGGTCGTTTTTGGTTGTGCAAAAGCTGGGTCATAATCAAGTGCAGCGGGTTCTCCAAAGGCTCTGGTGCGCTTGTATGAAAAACATTATTGCCGCTGCGTAAAAATTCTCTATAAAATGCCGGGACATTTGCACCGTTGAAATGGACCCAATCCATCTCCCATGGTTCGGTGCTTTCGGTTCGGTAATATTGGTAGGATCGACAGTCGATGAAAAATACATCCCCCGCTTTTAAAAAGTGCTCTTGGCCATTGTAAAGCAGCAATCCGGTACCGCTTAAAGTATATTTCACCAAATAAGAAGGAAGATCGGCACGTTCGGTAAAATAGGGCTTGTGCGCTTTGAAATAACCGATTTCCTGGATGTAATTGAACATGGCTTTGTTGTTATCATTTGGCGTTAAAATGATGCGCTGTGAATCTTCGCTCCAGGAGTGATCGGCATTTTCCCAATAATCCATCATGGCTACCTGTTCCTTTTATTGTCTGATTTGTTTACAATCCGGTGTAGGCGTTTCCTCGGACAAGTGGAATTATATATCAAAATTCGTACGTATTGCAAAGGTTTTCCGCTCTTCAACTTTCTTGAGCAAACACTCCATATCCGACCAATGAACAAAAAAATCCTTGCCACTGTTTTGGATGACTTATCCAAAAACAGCGGCAAGGACCTCCGCCGGACCGTGCCCTCTGTAACAACTGCCTTCAACCCAACGCCTCACACCTGAAAATCAGCCGGACGGACGTTTTCGATTCCAAAATGATAGGCGATCGCCGCCACAATTCGCCGGCTGGCCCGGCCGTCTCCATAGGGATTGGCGGCGTGGGCCATATCCTGATACGCCTTACGATTGGTCAACAGGCGGGTCACTTCCCGATAAACGGTCGTTTCATCTGTTCCCACCAGACGTACCGTGCCCGCTGCGACCCCTTCCGGCCGTTCGGTGGTTTCCCGCAGCACCAACACCGGCACCCCCAGGCCCGGTGCCTCTTCCTGCAGGCCGCCGGAGTCCGTCAATACCAGCTGACAGTCCGCCATCAGGTTTTGGAACGCCACCACATCCAAGGGCTCAATCAGCTCCACCTGTGGTAAGTCGCCAAGGATGGCTTGGGCCAACTGCCGGACCGCCGGATTTTTGTGCATCGGAAAGATCAGCTGTGCTTGCGGCTGTTCGCTGATCACCTGCCGCAATGCCCGAAAGACCTGTGCCATCGGTTCGCCGAGGTTTTCCCGACGGTGCATCGTTACCAGAATCTTAGGTCCCGAACCGGCAGCATCTGTCAGGTTGACAGCGGCCGATGCGTTTGCGGCCACGTCGGCAGCAAGCTTGGCAGCGTTGGTTGCCGACGCAGCGCCAGTGTTTTCAGTCTGATCGCCGATGAAGCTTACGCCCGAATCAACGACAGAGCCGTCCGTTTCCGCCGCAGCCGGCAGCCAGCCGGACTGTCCCTTCGAATGCTCCCGCTTGGCCACGGTAAAGCCCATGGCATCAATGGCGGTGTTGCCGGTGACGAAAATCTTTTCGGCCGCCTTGCCTTCTGCCAGAAGATTATCCCGACTCTGAGCAGTGGGCGCAAAATACAGCTCCGCCAGCACATCTGTCAGCTGACGATTGGCTTCTTCCGGAAACGGCTGAGCCATATTCCAGGTCCGGAGTCCGGCTTCTACGTGACCCACCGGAATCTGCCGGTAAAAAGCCGCCAGTGCTGCCGCAAAGGTCGTGGTGGTGTCCCCGTGGACCAACACCAAAGCCGGCGCTTCTTTTGTCAGCACCGCACCGAAGCCGGTCAACACCCGCGTCGTAATCTCCTCAATGGTCTGCCCCTCTTTCATGATGGCCAAATCGTGATCCGGCACGATATCGAACACCGTCAGTACCTGATCCAGCATTTCCCGGTGCTGGCCGGTGACCACCACCTGTACCTCACACCAGTCCGCCTGTTCCAGCTCTTTGACCAAAGGGGCCATCTTGATGGCTTCCGGCCGGGTGCCAAAAACCGTCATCACCTTCAACTTCTCCATGTCCTGCTCTCCATTCTGTCCGCCAAAATCCGCCCTGAGCCGTCACAGCAGGGTTCCGGGGGCAGTTTTGCGGGTCCATTCAGCTGTCTCAAGAATACGGGAAATCGGGAAAAATGGCAACCGAGAAAAGGTACGGCTGCCAAAAAAAGCCCGCTCCTGCAAGACAATAGACTTTCCTCCTCCGATTTTAAAGAAGATCTCTAATACGTGATTCATATTCTCTTTGATGATCACTTATCACCTTCGAAAGCTTTGCCAATTTGGGTTATTAACTTCCTGTTGTTTTGCGCTTTTTCCAGACATTGAACAAAATATCTTTAAGGACCAGCATCGCATCCTGTTCATCAAATTGATACTCAAGTTTTAATTCATCCAGCATTCCATTGATTCTATAGGCATAATTTGAAATATCTACATCCTTTTGGTAATTCACAAGAATAGGATATTTTTCTCCCCAGGCACTTGTCCAGTCGATGGCTTCTGTCGCCTCCTCACTTATTTTCTCTATCACTTCTTGAATTTCTTTGAATTCAAAATCAAAATCAATCAGTTCATCTAAAGAAATATTGTAAAGCACGGCCATTTTTTTTGATTGTCTAATATCAGGAACTGTTTCATCAGTTTCCCATTTTGAAATCGTTTGTCTGCTGATCCCTAATTTGCCAGCTACATTCTCTTGTGACAGACCACTCTTTTTTCTCGCCTGAAACAGACTACTTCCTAAGCTCATTCTTTTTCCTCCTGATCATTTGATGACCTTATTATAAAATCAGATATGCCTAAGTTCTACCAATTAAAATTAGCAAATATGCACTTTTTAGTGACTCCGCGCTCATGAAGAAGCTCCCCACTATTCCTAACAGTCCCCCGCTCCCGCAGCCAGCGAATCCTTTTTAATCCCCTTTATCCCGTTGCCGGCCGCGTTCAGTACATCCGGGATTTGCCAAAAGACCGTCGCAAGTGAAAAAATTTGCTGAAATCAGCGGTAAGAGGAATAATGAAACAAACAACTGAAAAATACGGAGGTGAGATGATGTTTTCGTTGCTTTTGTTATTATTTTTAGTGGTGACATTCGGGCGCAAGACGTTCTCTTTTGAAAAACTCACCCGAATACGCTTTTTTTTGATTCCATTATATGGTGCTGCCATGACGCTGTTCTCCTTTGACAGCGGAATCAGTCAGCCGCTGCTGCTGGTGTTGACAGGTTTGGCGGCAGTCGTAATCGGCTGGCTGCAGACTCGCTCAGCTGTGATCAGCGACACTCATACCGAGGATCGGTACGGCCGACCGATCATTCGTGTCAAAAAAGGACTCAGTTTTCTGCTGGGTTGGGGAGC
This sequence comes from Enterococcaceae bacterium OF42-14pH9A, assembly GCA_027692465.1. Taxonomy (GTDB): domain Bacteria; phylum Bacillota; class Bacilli; order Lactobacillales; family Enterococcaceae; genus Enterococcus_C. Next base: position 169,476 of record JAQEYU010000002.1, read on the forward strand.
AGTTTTTCTGATTGGGCTGCTTATCGAAGCTGCAGCCGGACACTCACTGGCTTTCGGTACAATCCTCCGCAAAGGCATCGATGATCTCGAATATGATACGCTGTTTTATAAAGTCTTCGCGACTCATAATACAACCCCTATCTGGCTGCTGGTTTCACTATCCAGTCTAAGCTATATCTTTTTTCTCATCCAAAAGAACCCGGCAATCCGACTGGCGATTGGGCGCAAACAAAAGAAAACTGATCGGTGACCCAGACACCAACCCGTCATTGCAAATTCATGCACAAAAAGACGAAACAGCAAGTCCCCAACTCAGGGCTGCCGTTTCGTCTTTTTATGCTTTTAAAGCCTGTCAGAAAGAGCAGGTGTCCGGTGCCCGGTTCGTCAGCCGGCCGGTATCGCCGCTTTTTCAGCTTGAGTCGCCGGTTTTTCTGCTGCTGGCAGAGTCGTTTTTGGGCCCGGTTTTGCCACGTTGCCGGCCACGTTCAGCACGTCCCAGGTGCGGGCAAAAGGCGGTGCGTACAGCAGGTCCAGCATCCCCAGCTGTTTGGTGGTCATCTTCATGGTGATGGCTGCGGCCAGCGTGTCAATTCGTAAAGCAGCACCGTTTTCGCCAGTGATCTGCGCGCCCCAAAGTGTCAGATCCTGCTCATCGTAGATCAGTTTCACCCGGATATCCTTTTGCCCCGGGTAATAATCCGTCTGATTCTTATCATTGATTACTACCGTCTTGAAACCCAGGCCCAGCTTGACAGCATCGGCTTCCGTGATCCCGGTGCGGGCAGCTTCCAACGCCATGAATTTGACCCCGGCAGTTCCCAGTGAGCCCGGATAACGGCTGTCGGCACCGGCCATAACTTCGCCGGCGATACGACCCAGTTTATTGGCCCCGGTCGCCAGTGGAATATAGCGATCGTCGCCGGTTACCAGATGCGGTACCGTGGCACAATCACCGGCCGCCCAGACAGCTGCTACATTGGTGCGGCCCTGATCGTCCACCACCAGCGCCCCGTTCGGCAGCTTGGCAAATTCAGGGCCCAGCATGTCCGTCGCCGGCCGTACACCGATGGCAATCACTACCAGCTCGGTAGGATAGGCCCCCTTGTCGGTGACAACCGTGTGGATCCGAGCGTTAGTTTCCTCATCTGTACTGCCGCACAGATCCTGCACCCCTTCTCCCAGATGCAAATTGACTCCGGCGGCCTGCATGTTTTCTGCCAGCACTTCACTGATTTCAGGATCGAAGGAATCATTCAACAGGTGTTCGTCCAATTGGATCAGGCGCACCTTTTTGCCCTGATGCAGCAGCGCTTCGGCACATTCCACACCGATGAAGCCACCGCCGATCACCGTTACCTCCTGCACCTCTTCCACCCGCAGATAGGTCTTCAGTGCCCGCCCGTCTCCGATAGTTTTCAGATGGAAGATATTTTCATAACGTTCAAAAGCCGGCGTTTCCAGCCGCGGCGTCAGAGGATAGGCCCCGCTGGCCACCAGCAGCTGATCATATGTATCCGTGAAGCTTTGCGCCTGCTGGCTGTCCCACACCGTGACCGTCTTGTTCACCGTGTCCACCGCCGTTACCTCGTGGAAAAGATTGACTGCGATCCCCATCTTCTCAAAGGCCGCCTGCTCACGAGCGATCATCTGGCGGCTGTCGTGAAACTGGTCCCCCACGTAATAGGGCAGTCCGCAGGCACCGAAGCTGACCACTTCGCCTTTTTCATAAACTACGACTTGCGGATCCCGGGCCATTTTCTGAATTTTCACGGCCGCACTCATGCCCGCTGCGGTCCCGCCGATAATGATTGTTTTCATGTTTTGTCACCTGCTCATTGGATTTAAGTACTTGTTCAAAAAGAAGACGGAGCGCAGACCGGCCGCAGCTCCGTCATGAATCATTTTCGCCTTTTGCTTTTCGTGGAGCCGGTCAGCTGAAAATCAGACTTCCCGCACGCGGACATCAGCATCGTTGTAGACGCTCATATCGATCTCGCCCAGCATTTTCGCCGAGCACAGACCGGCTGTCATAGAACCGGAAACGTTCAAAGCCGTCCGTCCCATATCGATCATCGGTTCGATCGAGATCAACAGACCCGCCAGACCCACCGGCAGATTCATGGAACTCAAAACGATCAGTGCGGCAAAAGTCGCCCCGCCGCCGACACCGGCCACCCCAAAAGAAGAAATGGCTACGATGATTACCAGCTGCACGATGAAGCCCGGTGACAGCGGATCGATTCCGACAGTCGGCGCGATCATCACCGCCAGCATTGCCGGATAAATCCCGGCACAGCCGTTTTGGCCAATCGTTGCACCGAAAGTCGCCGCAAAGTTGGCTACTTTTTCGGAGACGCCCATTTTTTGGGTCTGTGCTTCGATGTTCATCGGAATCGCACCGGCAGATGTCCGTGAAGTGAAGGCGAAGACCAGCGTGGTCCAAGCTTTTTTCAAGAACAACACCGGATTCAGACCAAAGACCATCAATAACACCAGGTGGACAACGAACATCAAGAGAATCGCCGTATAAGAAGCCAATACGAAGGTCCCCAGATTCAAGATTCCTTCAACGTTGGTTTTGGCGATCGTCGAAGTCATCAGCGCTGCCACCCCATACGGTGTCATACGCAGGATCAGTGTCACCATGCGCATCACCACGGCATAGGCCGCATTGACGATCTTGGTGAACATTTCCGCTTCTGCTTTTTTCTTCTTTTTGATCTGCAGCGCCGCAACTCCCACAAAGGCTGAGAAAATAACGATAGCGATCGTGGAGGTACTGCGGGCCCCCGTCATATCTTCGAAGGGATTAGTGGGAATGAATTCTACCATTTTTTGCGGAATCGACAGCTCTTCCACGTTGGCCAGATTTTCTTCCAAATAAGCTGCCCGATCTGCTTCTGATTGACCGGCCTGAATCGAATCAGCATCCAAGTGGAACAGATTGGCACTGACCACGCCCAAAGTACCGGCAATCAGCGTGGTGAAAATCAGAAAGCCGATGATGGTGCCCGCCAGTTTGCCGAGCCCTTTGGTCGAACTGAGATTGTTAATGGCACTGACGATGGAGACCATCACCAAAGGCATCACGATCATTTTCAATAACGCGACATAGCCGTTGCCGACGATGCCGAACCAGTTGGTGGATTCCGCTACGACATTACTGCCGGAACCGAACACCACCTGCAGGACCGTCCCGAAGACGATCCCCATACCCAAACCGGCAAAGACCCGTTTGGAGAAGGAAACATATTTTTTAGCCATGCGGTTCAGGACCGCCAGCATCACCAACATCACCGCGACATTGGCTCCGATAAAGAATAAATCCATGTGAATTTAACCTCGCTTTTGTCTTTTTTTAAATAGAATGAATAACAATGATTGAAAGAGTCCCTCGAATAAGGGTGGCCGGACCCGCTATGATCCGCTGACAATTTTTTGGAGTTATGATCGGCGTTTGCATTCTCTAACAGCGGGTCCACAGGGCAGGTCCGCAACAATAGTCGGACGCTGCCCGCTTGTCGCAGCCGGCAACCGGCGGGCGACTTGTTTGCTTGAAATTTAGCAGCAGCTTTAGCTTGGTGTGGCTGCCGGTACTGTTTTAGAGGCAGCCGGCGTCAGTTGTGCCAGAGCCTGCTGCAGATCTGCCAGCAGGTCGCAGGCGTCTTCGATTCCCACCGACAAGCGCAGCAGGCCGTCGGTGATGCCTTGTTTGGTCCGTTCCTCCGGCGGCACGCAGGCATGACTCATGGTGGCCGGGTAAGACAGGATTGATTCCACCCCGCCCAGACTCACCGCTGTGATCGGCAGCTTCACCGCAGCGGCAAAAGATAACACCGCTTCTCGATCTGCCAGCTCAAAAGACAACACGGCCCCGCCACTAGTCGCCTGAGACGCGTGAACCGCAGCTCCCGGATGTCCGCTCAGCCCCGGATAATGGACAGTCCTCACCTGGGGCGCAGCCGCCAAAAATGCGGCAATCTGTTGGGCAGTGGCGGCCGACTGGGCCATCCGCAGCCCCATCGTCTTCATCCCCCGCAGCACCAGCCAGCAATCCTCGACTCCGAGAATGCTGCCCAAAACCGTCTGCTGCTGGCGAATCCCCTCCGCCAACTCCAGGTCATTGGTCACCACCAGTCCCGCCACCACGTCACTGTGGCCGTTTAGGAACTTGGTGGCACTGTGAATAACAATGTCCACTCCTAAAGATAACGGCGACTGGAACTGCGGTGTCATAAAGGTGTTATCAATGATACTTATCAGCCCCCGCTCTTTGGCCAGGGTTGCGGCTTTGCGGATATCCGTAATCTTCAACAATGGATTCGACGGCGTCTCCAGATACAGCGCCTTGGTGTCTGGACAGATCGCTTGTTCCCAGGCAGCCGGATCCGCTTCATCCACATAGGTCACGCGAATCCCGAAACGCTTGAGGACCGTTTCCGCCAACGTGAAGGTGCCCCCATAGATGCTCTTGCACATGACCAGATGATCGCCGGCTTCAAATAACAAAAGCACACTGGAGATTGCCGCCATTCCCGAAGCAAAAGCAAAACCGCAGCGCCCTCCCTCGATAGCTGCAATCGCTTCTTCCAGTGCCTGCCGCGTCGGATTGCCGAAGCGACTGTAAGTAAAATCCTGCGGCTGATCAATCCCTCCTTGTTGAAAGGTGGAGGCTTGATATAACGGGATCGATGACGCTCCCGTCTGTCCGTCAAAGACCGGATACCCATGAATCAGTTGCGTGTTGATGTCCATCAGCTATGTACCTCCTCTCTCTTTTACTTGTAAAAAAACTGCTTCCCCACTCCCCCGACTCCCTGACAGATCAAAGTCCCCTTCTGTCGGCAGTCGCAGCGCTTTTTGATGAGCGCTTTGTCGTCGCAGCCATTCTCAACCGCCCCTTGGCAACTGTGTCCGGTTTTTCCGGCGTCTTTCGGGAGCGGTTATAAAAACATAATAGCAAACGTTTTCAATAACAGAATAATAACAAAGACAATATAATACAATCCTTATAGCGCTTTCATAATTTGTGAAAGATTGAGCGAAAAAGCTGACAGTGTGTAAAAAAGGGGGTGAAAATGAGAGTTCCAACTGAATTTTTTCAACTATCTGTCAGATTCCGGGAGATAGCTTTCTTTTCTGAATATTGATTGATCGGTGAGACGACAACTTTTTGCAGCAGATAGTCTCAAAAAAAGAAAAGAACACCGGAGTCGGTTGCTCTTTTCTTTTTCTACCTATTAGAACGATTAGGGTGTGTTTGGGAACACCAGTGGAATTCAGATTTTTTAAAATTTTTTCCGAAAACAAGAATAACTCGTAGCAACTATTGAACACTTACCTGCGGCACGAAATTCCGCATTCGCCCGATGCTTTTTTCATTCCGGTCTTACATTTGTCACTTTTTTGCTCATTTTCCCAAACATGTTTTTTCTCTTTTAAACATGTTCACAATCCGGAGAAACCCCTTCCATCTCAAGTGCGGGTCCGTATACTGAAGGTGAAGGGAGCGGCCGCATTCTCTTCTATCGATAAAGTTCCTTCAAAGCACTGCTCATTAAAAGCTCAAACTGGTTGAGAGCAGTCCCAAAAAACAACTTCGGGGCAAAAGTCTCCGTCACTTGAGGCGCATAGGTTTCCGTGCTGATGGTCAACGTTGCCAGACGACCAATTTTGGATTGCTCGCTGCCGACAAATGCAATCAAAGACAGCTGATGCTCGCAGGCAGTAGCCGCCAGCTCGGTCAGGCGCTGGGTATCCCCGGAGTTGGAGATGATAAACAGCAAAACTTCCTCTGCCGGATTTTCCCGCAGATATTCCAGGTGACTGTTAGCTGTGGCTCGCAACCCGTACAGATTCAAATACTCGGAAAAATAATTGGCCAGATTCTGGGAAAAACCGGAACCTAACACCATCATCGGCTTATCTTTGAATTTTTTCATGAGAGCGATGAACTGCTGCTCCTGCTCCGGGGTGAAAGAACGAGGCGCCGCTGGGTAAGTATGGGTATTTTCCAAAGCAAACACCAGCTCGCTGTAGCCGGAAAACCCGATTTTTTTGGCCATATTGATGATGGTTGCGGTGGAAACAAAGCCTTCTTTGGCCACACCGCGAATCCCCATCTGCTTGAGTTTTCCCTGCTTTTGGGCCATCAGTCGTAGGACTTGCGCCTCAGAATCGTTCAACTGATATTTATCGATCAGCATTTCTACATCCATCTGCTGCACCTGCCATCTTTTATAGTTAGGAGTATTATAACATGACTGAAAATCAATTCATCCAAGATCCGTGGGCAAAAATCAAGACCCGCAACAACCTGCCGGGAGACGAAGTAATCTCTGCGCTGCAAAAATCCATCCGCCGCGGCCATGAGAAAGCCGCCTGTGAGTTTGCCTATGAAATGTACATCACCTCCCCACAATTCGAGGAGAAACTCTGGCGCAGACTGTTAGCCATCAGTGTCGAGGATATCGGCATGGGCAATCCGCTGGCAGCTATTATGGTCAACAACCTCAACACGATGCGTAAAGAGTTCCAGTATAACGAATCCGATCGGGCAATGTTCTTTATCCATGCGATCCGTTATCTCTGCGGATCGGAAAAAGACCGCTCTTCAGATCTCTTGAAAAATATCGTTATCAAAAGCTTCGCTATGGGCTATGTACCGGAGATTCCCGATATCGCCTTGGACAAACACACCACCCGCGGCAAAGAAATGGGCCGCGGCTCCGAGCATTTTCTTCACGAAGCCAGCAAAGTTGTACCGCAAGCTGAGGTGGACAATCACTACAAGGAAGATTATGCCGAAATCCTGAAGACCTATGACCCCGACAATGTCGTGGACAGCGCCTTTGAATTCAATCCCTGGCAAGTATGAAACTGTGGTTTTCTCCCATTCCAAGGAGCAGCCGGTTGGCGACTCGCCTCAGATTAGTTGCCGCCTCGCAGCAGCTTCCATAAATAAGCCGGCTGCCGGCTGAAAAAGTTCACAAAACCCGTCTCGCCAGACCGCGACTTTTTCCTGCAGCTGTCCAGTCTTGAAAACAGAAACGCCACACTGACGATAAAAGCTCCAAGCATTATTTTGCTTGGCAAAGCATCTCTATCCATCGGCCGCTATAATCCAAGCATCAAGTTTTCAAAACGTCTCACTTTGAAAGCAGAAACGCCACACAAACGATAAAAGCTCCAAGCATTATTTTGCTTGGCAAAGCGTCTCTATCCATCGGCCGCTATAATCTAAGCATCAAGTTTTCAAAACGTTTCACTTTGAAAACAGAAACGCCATACAAACGATAAACTCTCCAAGCAAAATACAAAGGAGGAATTTTCTCATGGATAATCAAAAGCCTTCGCTGGTCACCAAGCTCAACGATATCTTAAGTCCCTTTGCTGCCAAGATCGGTAATCAACGGCATCTGAAAGCGATCTCCAGCGGGATGATGTTCGGACTGCCCTTTATTGTGATCGGTTCGTTTTTCCTGATTTTTGCCAATCCCCCCATTAATATGGATCAATATGATCCGGCGACTGCCAATTTCTTCATAAAATTTCTGGCAGGCTGGAAGGACTTCGCTATAGCCAATTATGATGTGATTACCGCCCCTTACAATCTGACAATGGGGATCATCGGGCTGATCTCGGTCTTTGGTATCGCATATTCCCTGGCCAATGAATACAAGCTCAACCCTTCCATGAACGGCATGGTGGCGGCCGTTGTATACCTGATGATTTGTACACCGGTCACTGAGGGTCGCATTGAGCTGAACTTTTTGGGCACCAATGGCCTTTTCGTAGCGATTCTGGTGGGTCTTCTGGTCGTAGAAATCTGTCGCCTCTTTGAAGTTAGAAACATCAAGCTGAAATTGCCTGACAGTGTTCCGCCGATGGTTGCTACCTTTATTAATACACTGCTGCCTTTATTGACCAATATCGTGATTTTCTACGGCATCAATCTGCTGTTTCTGGCTACCACCAAGCAGATTTTTCCGGAAGCAGTGATGGCCATCTTGACTCCAGCCACTACGATTGCCGGCTCACTTGGTGGTTTTCTGCTGATCGTTACGCTGGGAAATCTACTGTGGCTCTTTGGGATCAACGGCTCCTCCATTATTTTTCCCATCGTCTTTACCTTGGGCATGGCTCAAACCGGGCTGAATGCGGAGCAGCTGACCAACGGCGAAACTATGACCCACCTGATGAATCTGCAGATGTTTCGGATCTCGGTGATGGGAGGCGCCGGCGGGACGTTGGGTCTGGTATTGTTGATGATGCGCAGCCGCGTGCCGGAATACCGCACTATCGGGAAGCTTTCCTTGATTCCCGGGATCTGCTCTATCAATGAACCGGTAATCTTCGGGCTGCCCATCGTTTTCAACCCGATACTGGCAATCCCCTTCATGGTAACACCGGTCATCTCTTTACTCCTGACTTATTTCGCCCAAAAATTAGGTTTGATTGGACTCGGCTTTATCGTAGACCCCTCCTTCACACCATTTTTTGCCCAAGCTTACCTCTCCAGCATGGACTGGCGCAACGTGGTCTTTTGTCTAGTGTTGATTGGTATCAGTGTGCTCATCTACTATCCTTTCTTCCGCGTGATGGAAAACAACAAAACCAAGCTGGTGGACCAAACACTCTGATGTAAAAAGAAACGGATGCCCGCAAACCGGTGTCCGTTTCTTTTTAGTCTTAATTCCATTGAGTTTTTCGGCTGCCCCGGTCGGCCTATGCCCATCGTTGTCCAAACAATTACAGCGCAAGACTTTTACTAGGGACACCCCCCCTCCAAAAAAGAACAGCGCACCACAAGGGTCGCTGTTCTTCTACTATTATTCTTTTTTCCTACTGAGGACGTATCTGAAAACTTCCAGTGCAGCTATTTTGGTCCTTTTCATCGCAATCGGCTCGTAAATGTGCAGCTTTGCACCACATAAGCTGCGCATTTACTCCTTGATTTCGGTAAAAAGTCCGCAAAAGTCAGGATTCCTCCGGTGTTTCCAGATCCGCCTTAATAAACTCGCGGTTCCTGCCCGTCTTTAATGGTATCTTTCAGATCATCGGTCTTTTCGCTGATCTTGTCGCCGCCTTTTGAGAGGGCATTTTTTGCTTTTTCAGTCTGCTTGGAGGCGAATTCGCCGGTGCTTTCAGCAGCACTGGAAACCCGGTCTTGCAAGGTTACTGAATCGTCTTCTTGTTCTTTTTTCGTTTTGACATCCACCACATTGACATTGACTTCGATGACATCCAAGCCAGTCATGTTGCGGACTTCGCGACTGATCACTTCTTTGATGCGGTCGTAGATGTCCGTGATATCCTTGCCGTATTCAGCCACGATATCCAAATCCACCGCCACTTGTTTTTTACCGACTTCCACATCGATTCCGGAAGTCACATCGTCTGTGTTGACAATCTTGCCTGCCAAATTTGAGAAAAAACCGCCGTCGACAGTCAACAGCCCGTCGATTTCTTCCAGCGCGATGCCGACGATCTTTTGGATCACCTTGTCGTCAAAGGTCAGATCCCCTTTGATTCCTTGGCCGGGAACCGGTGGCTTAGGCGGTTTGCCGACTGGATCGGTCACGTTTTTTTCAGGTTTTCCCGGTTGCATTGCCATGTCTTTTTCCATTGAAATTCCCTCCTGATTTTGATTCTATCCTTACCTCCGCATGGTGAAACGGTCGAAAAAACCGATTCCCAGCAGATAAAAGCCCAAATAGGCGCCTAAACAGGTAAATACAATTAATAACAGTGTTTTCAAAAATCCGATCGTGATAAGGAGAATGGCCACCAGCAGACCGACTCCGGCGAAAATGATCGGAATCTTGTAAGCTTCCCACATCTCTTTCATCGGCGTTCCTCCTTACTCTACTCGGGGTGTTCCGGCGGCTTCTTTTTTCTGATAATCCTTGAAGCGGACGTTTGTCTCGATCTTCATATTCGGACCCACCAGCATCGCCAGATTATGCTGGATGGCACGAGCCAGCTGGTCTTGTTTGTCTGTCAATAAAAACACCTTGCGCATCTTGCCGGTCACCAGCACATCGATTTTTTCCTTCTTGACCTTGATACTGACGGAAGGGTCCCGAATAAAGGGCTCTTCTTTGACCGTTTCCAATACATAACTTTCCAATGCCCGCTTTTGGATCGTCAGATTGCCTGCATCCTTTTCAATCTCAAGGGATGCCGACTGACCGGGAAACAATAAGATTACGATGATCCCCACTACAGCCAACACCAAAAAACCGACGCTGACCCAAAACAGCAGCTGCGGCATATAACTGCCCACCAGCGGATAATCCGTCAGCGGCAGCAGCGCAGGCAGCCCGGCTGCGACGAACTGATTGGCCACCAAGGTATAAAACAACGGAATCGCCAACAGGATCAAAGCGAGAATGAACAGGGCTTTCGTGCTTTTTCGCATGTCGTCACCTCTTCTTCATGATATGCCTGCTGCTACGCCCGGCGACCGAAAAAGAAGGACACCACCGCTACTAAAATAACTGCGCCAATGATTGATGGAACAATTGCCATGCCGGCCAGTGTCGGACCCCAATGACCCAAAAGCGTCTGGCCGATCGCCGAACCTACGAGACCTGCTACCACATTGGCAATAATCCCCATCGAGCCGCCCTTATTTGTGAGGGCACCGGCAATCGCTCCGATTACACCGCCGACAATCAACGACCAAATCAAACCCATAATAAATTCCTCCTTTTGCTTAGATATAAAATTGCGAACATTTGAAACCTCTTACACCAATTACGTTACCACTTCGCTTAAAATAATTGAAACAATCTGCTCAATTAACTGATTGTTTTTCCCAAAAAGCGCAAGCCACTGTTTTAAGCTTTCTTCAGTTGGTGTGACCGATGCCGCTGCCCCGCTACCGTCAAGCTGCAGCCCAGCCGAATCTACAGCGGTTTCCCCTCAGAATTACGGCCATTTCCCCCTCAAAAAACCGTTTCAAACGCCCCGGATGCAGGAAGTTTGAAACGGTTTTTAAGCTGAGACGGACACTTTGAAGCTTTCTGAGCTGACGCCTTCAAGACATTTTCAGCCACCAGCCGATCAGCCAGGCGAACCAGCTGCCGTAAAATAATAGTGCCATCAGCCATAAGCGGCCATTCGGTGTCCAGAGGCTGCTCCACTGCCGCCCAAAAGCGGCTGCCGCCGGGATAATACCCTCAGTCTTCGAACAGCGGTGTTTCGATGGTTTCGATATACTTGGCACTTTGGACTTCGGCGTAGAGCTGGATGCCGTCTTTTTCAAACAACGCCAGATCCCGCAGACCTTCCATCGCTGTACGGACTGTGGGTGCCTCCAGGTTGGTGGCGGCGATGATGGGATCTAAGCTGTGTTTTTTTCCTTCGCCATTCAAAAAGGTCATACGCAGTTTTTTCATGATTCAGTTCCTCCATTTCATTTTTGAGTGTCAGAGCAGAGCAACAAGTAAGTCGAAAAAGTCAGCGGAAACCGTGCGGGAGCACCAGATAGCCGCTTGTTTGCCGGGGCGGCAGCGGTGTGCTACCGGCGGCCGCTAAAATTAGCGGTGCGTGGGAGAATCAGCCAACCGCTCATGGGAACAACTGACAACGACTTTGCTCCCCCTCGGTCCCCTGCTGCCGCTCCGGCTGCTCACGACGGGTTGCTGCCATTTTCGAGGCTTACGTTATTTTACATATTCAGTTTTAGTAGTCTCCTGCACCGAAATCACGTCGGTATCCTGAGGCATCAAGGGTGCCCATAGGTCGATCAAAGAGACGACTTTGCTTTCTTCAGGGCTCTGGATACAGTTGTTCAGGGTCTGTTTCGTGCGGTTTTTCTTGCCGGGCTCCTGCAGCATGATCCCCAGGCCGGTTTCCAAATGTGTTTTCATTAGTGTGTCCTCCTTTTGTTCCTGTAAATGCGGGCCAGCCGTGCACAGCCTTTCCTACATTTATCAGGTGTTATTTTAGGCGTATCTGAAAGCGTCAGCTGTTTCAGCGTTTTTTTCGCAATCCCGTCTACGCGCAGTTTTAGCCTCACATCAACTGCCCATTCCGGCCAAAAGCTGAGTCCTGCCAGAGTTTCCAGACAGCCGCCAGTGTCGTTGCAAGCCTTGCATATCTATAACGAAAATAACAAACGTATTGTCCCTAACTTTTTTAAAATAACTTTGCTTTCTTTTCTAACGCTTTGCGGAATTTGTAGCGGCGCCGGCGATCCAGCTGGTTTTCCCTTCGATCTGTCAGCAGCTGACTCAATTTTTCCCGCTCTGCTTCTGCCAACAGCTCCCAAAAATCTCTGGTTCGCTGAGCTTCTTCCACTTGCTGCAGGGGATCCGGTCTTCCATCAGCCAGCTGCAACAGCAGATCTTCTTCAAAGCCGCAACCTTCATTGCGACGCCGCTGCTTGCGGAAGATATCCTTCATCTGCCATACCAGCCGGCCGAACAAGCGACTGCCGTAATAACGGGCCAAAAACTCCTGGCGGCTGGTCGCTTGCGCCAGCTCCTCCACCAACAGCAAACGCAGCTCCTGCCGGTAATCCTCATAGTCCCCGTGACTGGCAAATACACCGCAACGCATCAGAACCTTTTCGATCAGCAGGTCATACTCGGCTTCCACAAATAACGTTTCAATCTCCTCAGAACGCATAATAAATACCTCATTCACATTTTTTCCGGCCGGTGATTCAAGCATACCGAACCCTTGAGCAGCCACGGACGGAAAAAAGCCCTGCCGCCTATCGGAATTCCCGCCACCAAGTCAAAATCTCGCAACCCTTCGTATTTTTTCTCATCCCGACAGATCAAATAAAGCAGCCGCACCTGCGGATATCTGCTAAAAAGCCTCAAAAAAGTCCTGATGGTTCTCTGTTTTTCGCTGCAGGCTAAAATTCCGGCGCCGAAAATGAAGGCAGAAGGGCTGTTTTTTGCGTATTTAGTGATGAGAGATTTTGGTATATCTGCGGGGAATTTCAGCAAGGCCGAAGCTTTTTCTCCAGCAGCACCCTGCTTTGTAAACCGGGCTTTATCACTCGTAACGGCCCGCTGCCTGCAGATAGACCGGGGCATCCCAGTCAGCTTCTTCCTGCAAGATCCACTCCAGCTCGGCCGCTGTCGCCTGATAGATTGTGTCCGGCTGAAAATCGGCTCCCATCAACCGCCGACAGCTCTGCTGCAATTTCAACCACTGTTGGCGGTCACATTTTGCCACCGGCTGAGCCTGCCAGTCCACCTCCGGATCCCGCCGATAGAGACGGCCGTTGCGGTAGCTGCTGGTGGTCTGACGCCGTTTTTGCTGCCCACCGTCTTTGGCGCTGCGGTTGCGATCTACGGAGGTCCCATGGTACGATCCGGCTGCGGCATCAAAGCCTGCTCTGTGATTTGTTTCATGACTCGCTCCGTGATTTGTTGCGAATCTTCCTCCGGGATTTGCTCCGGACCGAACTGCAGATTGCCCTCCTGATCCGGCTGCGTGCGGCTTCTTTCGGGTTGTTTTTTTGCTGTCCGTTCCGGTGACGGCCGGTTTTTCCGGTGCCGGCAACTGGTCGGCGCGGGCTTGGCGCGCCTGCTGCCGCTGGTATTCCCGTGCCTGCGCCAGCTCCTGTACTCCGGCCGCTCGCCATGTCTGCAGGCGGCGCTGCAATACCCGCAACGCCCGCTCCTTTGGCACCTCCTCTTGCAAGGCCAGCTTGATGGCCGCCTCCGTCAAAGGGTCGCCGAAAGTCAGGATCAGCCGCGTCAACTCCCCCTGGAAAAGGGTTTCCGGTGCGCCCCAGCCGGCCGACCACGCTGCAAAAGCCGCCGTCCGCTGCAGTTGAAATCCCTCTGACACACTCGCCACTGCCGTTTTTTTGTCTGATTGCTTTTGGTGGCCAGCTGTAGTCATTGCCGCTGCAAGACACTCGGTCGCCGCCCCTTCATTTTCCTTCACAATGGTCGTTTCCGGCAGTGAAAGCTCTGTCGGAACAAAACTCAGGGAAATCGTCGGCGGCGCAGGGGTATTGGCAGGAGTTGTTTCTGCGGCCCGTTTGGCTGCCTGCCCCTTTGACGCCGGCACTGCGTTATCTTTCGAGTGGGCTTGGGTGCCCTCCGCCTCAGCAGGCTCGGCAATCAATGAAGCGGCTGGTGGGCAGAGCGCCTGCTGCACGAGCGGCACCGGCAACGCTTGGACGCAGTCTTGTGGGTCGACGATTACCGGCGGTACGGCCGTTGTTGCGGTACTTATTCCGGCCGTATTATCGCAGGCGCTCATTTCAGAGGGCAACTGTGAAAGAAATCCGCCTTTCACCAACTCTGCCGCCTCCGTCTCGGTTTCGGTTTCGGTTTGGGTTTCCGTTGTTTCCCCGTTTTCTGCCTCCTCTGAAGCAAACAGTGCCGCAGTGCTTTGCGGGAGTTCTTGCGAATTTTCCGGCATCAAACTGACTGTCTCTCTGTCCGTCGTTTCCTGCGGCTGCTGGCAGTCCTCGGCAGCTGACAATCCTGCTTCTTCTTCCTCGCCGGCGCCACAGTCCGGCATCGGGGCCGGTTTTACCGCCAATTGACCGCTGATCAGCGCAATATTGTCCCGCACAAAGCCCCTTACCAGCACCAACTCCGTCAGCACCTGCACCTCTTTGCGCCGCAGCGTAGCCATCAAATAACGCCGCTGGATCCCCTTTGACGTCAGGATGCTGTAATTTTTGTAGATTTCGCCATCAAACAGACCTACCTCGGTCGCCTTGTCCACCACCAGCTGCACCTTTTCCTCCTCCAGCCCCATCGTATCCGCCGCCATAAAGCGGACCTCCTCGTCATAACGCAAAAAATAGCCCTCATCCTTGTAGATCGTATCGAAAAACCACAACAGGATGTACAATCCCTCGCAGCCGCCTGCCCGTAAGACACGGCGCACTTTGATATCACTGAGAAAACCCACATCCATCGGAAAATATTCCAGTCCCTGCTTGATTGGTCGTGCCATGATCGTCCTCCGGTAAAAGTTATTTTTGGTCCGCTATATATAAAGACGAAAATAACACCCCCAATGTCGCCCGCCAAAAAGTAAATTTTAACTATTTCTCATAAAAGCAAAGATAACAACTCGTTTTAATTTTTATGCGAATATTTTACGTATTTTAACGCCACGCTGCTAATTATCTTGCGGAAGACTTCTTGATTCTTTACTCTTCTCTCCTGTCCTTTCCTCTCCTTTTCTTTGCGGATTATTGTCGACAAAAACGGCTGCTCCTTTTACTGGCGGGCTTTTCGGCCTTTTAGCGGTCGGCTGCCACCTTCGAAAAAAGCCCCTGCAGGCAAACTGTCGACAATAATCACTAAAAAACCAACAAAAAAATCCGTGCCACAGCTCACGGATTTTCCCTCATTTATTTATCATAAAACGAGCACACACAAATTATACAACGCTTACAATCCATGCTACACTCGTGACAGCAGCTTTAAAAAAATAGTTATTTTATCCAGCGAATCCGTCACTTCAGGGAGCGTCACTTCCCATCCTCTTGGGAGCTTTTCGGGATCGTACGGTCATCTTTTCAAAACTGCTGCTCTGTCCTTGTTTTTTTAACGCTGCTGCCTATCATACACAAAGGAGAATTTCCCATGACTTATCAACATCCTGCCATCGCCAACTCTGCCTTCAGCAAGCCTGTCAAACGCCTGCAGGAACTGCTGCCGGACTTCCGGGAGCAGCTTTTCGACAGCCGCAGCCTGGCACGCCTGACGAAAACGCTCATCGTCAAGCACGATTTCCCTTATAACGAAAAGATTCTGGCGCTGCTCTGGCGCTGCTGCCGGTAAAAGAAGCCGCTCAGCTCTGCCAGCTGGTGATCACCGAAGAGGACCTTTACCTGGTGGACCGCACCCAAGATGAGCTCCTGAGCCAGGCCTGCCAGTTTCACACCCACGTCCCCTTTGACCACCACTTCAAAAATGCCCTGAATCAGGTGCTGAACCGGGATGCCCAGAACTATAACCTGCCGATGCCCACCTGGCGCTATGTCCTGATGCCGCTGAAAACCTCTTCCCAATGGGCCGGCAGCCGCCTCTGGCTCAATCCCGAAATCTTGCTGGACATCCACAAGAAACCCGCCGACAGCTGCTGGGCCCTGCACACCGTCCTGGGCCTGACACTACGCTCGCCGGTAATCCGCGATACCCTCTACGGCCGCCTCGAGCTGGCCTGCCTGTGCCACGGCCTTCTGCTGCGAATGCACGAGGTCATCCTGCCCAGAAACGCCGACAAGCTCCAGACCTTCCTGGGCTATCCCAGCCTCCCTTTGGTGAATCGCGTCCTGGAAGACCTGAAGTTCCGCCACATCCCCGGCGAACGGGACGAACTCATGAAAAACTATAGCGCCATCCTGCGGCAACACGAGCGGAAAACCTACATCGATGCTGAAGAACGGGCGCTGGCGCGGAGTGGGAGCGAGCGGCATACTTCTTGGAGATGAAAGGCGGCAGCACACGGGTACAAAAAAAGCGAGACCTCAGCTTAAGGTCTCGCGTTCCCGCCTTTATTCTGCTTCAGCAGCAACTCTTGTCAGATAAAGATCAGCATCATTTTCGGGACTGCTCTTTCGGTTCTTCCACAACAACAATCTCAGTTTTCCCTTTGAAGATAAACAGCTTGCTGAAGATATAGTTGGCGACTACTACCAACACCTGTGTAATCAGCTTCGCCCAGAAGTCCCCCATATGCAGCATATTCACTAAAAGCAGCATTGCACCCATGTCGATAGCATAGGACAATAAACGATAAAAAATGAACTTTCCAAACTCGACAGCCAGCTCGCCTGCCGTTTCCGTCTTGGAATGGAAGACCCATAATTTGTTGGTGACAAAGGCGAATAGGACCGCCCCTATCCAGGCCAGCGTGTTGGAAGGCACCAGACTGAGATGAGCCAAGTCCTTTGCAAGAAAGAACACGACAAAGTTGACCACTGTCGTCAGACCGCCGAAGAACAGGTAGATAAAGACCTCCCATAGATGGCGTTTTTCCAGTTCGGTGCGGAATTGGTTGTAAAGTTTCAAAAAAAACCTCATTTACTCAGCCGTTTTTATTAGAGCAAAAAATCTCATTTTTTCAACACCGAATCCAAATACGTA
Source organism: Enterococcaceae bacterium OF42-14pH9A (assembly GCA_027692465.1). Classification (GTDB taxonomy): domain Bacteria; phylum Bacillota; class Bacilli; order Lactobacillales; family Enterococcaceae; genus Enterococcus_C. Next base: position 186,569 of record JAQEYU010000002.1, read on the forward strand.
CGGATCCCGCTCGCCACCGTGTATTTCGGCGCAAAACCTAATTCCACCAAACGACGATTATCTGCATAAGAATGAGGAATATCGCCTTCCCGTCCTGCTTGATAGACCACTGGAACTTCGGAGCCGATGATTTTTCCATACAAATCGATCACAGTATTCAGCGAGGTCGCTTCACCGGTACCGACATTATAGACATTCCCCAAAGAATCGGCAGAACCTGCCACCAGCAACAACGCATCCACAACATCTTCCACGAAAATGAAGTCTCTGGTCTGTTCCCCATCCCCGAAGACCGTAAACTGCGACTCCTGCTGATCGAGCATCTTCTGGAAGCGATCCGTCAAAATCGAAAGAACACCCGAGTATGGCGAATTTGGATTCTGATTTGGTCCGTACACATTGAAAAAGCGCACCGCACTTGTCGGCACATTATAGAGTGAATAATGGTTAAGAACATAGCGTTCGGCAGCAAATTTATCAACTGCATACGGCGTCAACGGACGGATAACGGACTCTTCTTGTTTAGGGAGTGTCGGCTCGTCCCCATATACTGCCGCAGACGATGCAAACACCAACCGCTTCAAGCCGGACTGATGTTTACGGCAGAATTCAAGCAACTGCAGCACGCTCTCAAAGTTTACTTCATGGGTCTCTACCGGGCGCGCAACCGAATCTGCAACGCTGGCCACGGCTGCCAAGTGGAAAATATAGTCGAACTGGTTCTCTGAAAGGAGCTTCGCCATTACAGTCTGATCTGTCACCGAAGTTTCAATGAATTGGACATTGCGCTTGTCCATATCCACAATATTATCCAGGTTCCCCATAGAAAGATCGTCGACGATCCAAATTTGATTGTTCAAGTCCCCCGCTAATCGGTTGACCAGAGTCGAACCGATAAACCCGGCGCCCCCTGTGATTAAATAATTCATGATTGCTCTCTCCTTTTTAGGCTGTCAAATTTCAGCCAGTAATTGCAGCCACTGTTGAACAATTTTTTCGGTCTCGAAGTCTTGTGCACGTTTTACCGACTGCTTTTGCCAAAATACTCGTTCCTCCGGCTGCTGGATCATGGCCAACAGTGTTTGTTGAAGACCGGATACATCCCCGACTTTGACCAGCTTGCCAAACTGGCCATTTCCTAAAATTTCTTTTCCGCCGCTATGATCAAAACTTATAATCGGCAATCCGAAAAACAGGGCTTCGATCAAAACCAGCGGCAGCCCTTCCGTCCTGGAGGTCGACAAAAATATGGAACTGTTAAAATAATGATTTGCCAAATCGACTCCTTGTAAAGAGCCGACAAAATCGATTCTTTGACCGAAATCCTGCTCACGCAACAACGCTTGAAAGGATTCTACCTGATCTGGCCGTCCATGGCCTGCCACACGTACTTTCCAATCTTCCGGTAGAATCTGAGCAGCCTCCACCAAATAATCCAACCCTTTAACTTCAATATTCAGGCGGGTTGTAAAGCTGATCACCCGCTCTTCCAAGCGAGAACGACGATTGTATTCGAGAACTACCGGATTGTAGATAACGGTCGAATGCTTGTTGATTTCCAGGTATTTTGCCTGATCTTGATGGGTTAGGCAGACGATAGCATCGGATAGCGCAAGACCCTTCTGGAAAGCAGTCGGATAATTCTTAGTCAGTTCACCAAAACTGTAATCGACTGCTTCATGCATCCATGAGATTATTTTAAGTTCAGGCTTTGTAAGTTTCAATGCTTCAGCGAATAAAACCGAACTTTCAAAAGAACTCAAAATCACCAACTCGATTTGTCTGGCTTCGATCTGCTCAAGCAAATTTTCGATTTCTTTTTTGTAATACTTTCCGGGAGTAAATTCTTTTTTTATAAAAAACTCGCTCCCTTTCCCGAATTTATCCCAAATTTTTCTTAACCCGGAATGATCAGCGCCAATGTACTGAAAACGCTCTTCGGGGATATCAGAAAAGTTTGTCGTAAATTTGTAAGGAAAGAAAAATACTTCATGATGCTGTAAAAGCTCTTTACCTAAGTTGGCCGTAACGATGTTTGAGCCGCCATATCCGTAAGAAGGACTCACAACCGCAATCTTCATTTTTTCAGCACCCTCCCAAAAAGCTTCTTCAATACCGTGAGAACGTATTTGAATTCCATTCTTCTGAAATTCATGATTAGATAGCAGACCAGACTGATTACGCCCGAAAGAACAACTTTTAACAGAATTCTGATAAAGCCTTTTTCACCCAATGAAAATAAATTAAGCAGTGAAACCGAGAGAAATGAAGCCACTATGATTTGAAGGGCATAGACGGCGATCAGTTTGATATAGTTGAAAACTGACAGCTCAAAAGCAAATTTATAGATCACATACGCCTCATACCAGATTACAAAGCCGGCTGTAGAAATGATCGTTCCTAAAATTACACCAGCAATCCCCATTTTAAAAACAATCAATAGGATCAACGAGACGATCAGATTGATCCCGGCTTCGATTATCGGCTTTCTCCTCTGGTACCAATACAGCCCATAGGAGTCGATAAAAACAAAACTGGTATTTCGGTAAACTTGGACAGCGTAATTGATAACGACTAGTATAGAGGCCCACTCGCTTATCACGAAACTGTCTCCGAGCCACCAAACGATGAAATCATTCAGTACATTGAACAAAATAACCGTAGAAAAGAAAATCAGCGTATGATTGACAAAAAGGTGTTTCTTGAACAGCTCATAGCCTTTTGACCGCTCATTTGTCGCAGCATAATTCCCGATACTGGAAGTGATCGAGTTTGTCACCTGTTTACACAAATTTTGAACAGCATTTACGATCAATGTATAGTTGGAATAAAGCCCGACAGCTGACAGACTTACAAAAGTTGAAATCAAGATATTGTCTGTCCCCATCACTAAGACTCCACCAATCTTGGAGGAAACATTACCGATGACGTTTTTTTTGATTTCCCCGACTGTTTCCTGATCCAAAGTCTCATGATGATCAGACTTCAAATAGGGGTATTCTTTATCAGTTATCCTTGAAATGCTGACGTTCCCCAAAAAAGTAAAGAAGATCTGAATCACTAAATACAAGACATAATTCGGACTGAGGTATAAGAATACAACTTGAAAAATATTCGTGACGATTAAAAAGACGAAATCGTTAACAGTCGTCACATAGGTTCGCTGATCGGCAATCAGCAGCGAGCGTTTGTAGGTGAAAAAATAGCTGACCACCGAATTACCCAGGAAAAGAAGATAGATGACATAGATCGTTGACATTTCCAAATCGGAATTGATCATGTATTTCAAAAAAGGGATCAAGCCTAATCCAATGACCCCCACCAGAATCCCGATATAATTGTAGGCTTTTTTGTATAGCTGCATCAGCGCTCTTATTTTTGGCTGGTCATCGAGTGCTAACGGTTTATACATCGAGTAAACGATTGAAGAACCGATACCCAGTTCCGCCATCGAAAGTAGACTCAAAATATTGGTAAAAAGACCGTTCAATCCCAGAAATTCTTTACCCAAGAAGTGGATAAAGATGGTCCGGATCACAAACTGCAAAACAAGCCGTAACATATAGATCACTGAAGAAATAGAAGAATTCAGGAGGGAATAGTGTAATCTGTCTTTTTTCAAATTCGAATAAGCTCCTTCAAATAGTCTTGTTCTTTAAGACGCAAGCGAAACCCTAACGATAGCTATTCAGGTTCTTTTCACTGTAAGCTGACTTGCACATGAATCAGGGAAGTCGTACTTTGTTTTTTTACTACAAAATTGAGAATCCTGTTGAAGCTTCCAGACAAACACTACTCATCGATGGTATAAAAATCATACGGATGATGCGTAATTCGTTCATTTTCCGGCGGCATCGTCATATAATCATCATAACGCAAGGTCAGAAAATCTCTTCTGGCCTTGATTGCCATCACTTGGTGCCCTTCAAATTCAACATCTTCATACTCAGTAAACCATTCAATAGGGAAAACACCCCAGTTAATATGGATCCACTCCAGATAACCGCACGTCTTCGTTGCTCCAAAAGCAATCTTCTGCGCTTCTTGTTGATAAAGATCCCGCCAGTAGCGATCATCGCCTGTCTTCAATAAGCGACGATGTTGAGGATATCTGACCACCAGTTTCAATAATGCTTTATAAGCTGAATAGCTTCGCGCATAACAATGATCCAAAGTATCCATCAGATTAAGGCGGTACTGCTCCGTAACCTGTCGCAATTTTTGTTGGGAAGTTTTGTCATCGGGAATTCCGTCGATGGGGAAAATATCTACAAAAACACCCAGATCCGGATCTTCTCCGCCAAAATACTGTTTCGTTTTTGCGACTGTTTTCGGATCAACCAGTTTTGCAAAGGGATAGCGGAAATGCTCACGAGTCTCAAAAGACAGCAAGCGATAGGTTGGATCGTCTTTCAAAATGGCCATCAGTTTCTCATAGTCCGGTCGGATCATGACGATGTCGATATCGTCATCCCAGGGAATAAATCCTTGATGGCGCTCGACACCGATCAGACTGCCATAGAAAATCGTATAGTGCAGGTTTTCTTTGCGACAAACTTTATCAATATACAGTAGAATGTCCACTGCTCGTTTTTGTACTTCTGTCAGGGATAACTGTTTCATTTTTTTGCACCTTCACTCTGCAGTGTCTCTTGCTTCAACTTTCCTAAAAAGACCCAAAACAAAATTGCAGAACTGGTAGCCATCAAGAACAGTTCATTATGGAACATGCCGGAGACTGCTAGGACTCCGCAAGAAATCAAGTATGGCAGGAAATTTCCAATCATCAGCGGGCTCTTGAAGGCGTAGATCAGTGCCTCAACGACCATTTTTAGAATAAATACTGCCATGATCAAGGTACCGACAATTCCGGTAGACACCAATAGATAGACATAGGCATTATGAACAGCCAGCTTGGTTTTTGCTAAATAGGTATTCGGCAGGTGATTGATAGCATATTGGTGAAGTGATTTGGATGGCACACCAAACAGTGGCTCCTGTTTGAAAATTTCCAGAGCACTCTTCCATAAAGTAAAGCGCAAATTGGAAACATCGCCGTTAGAAGCGATATCCTCACGGGTAAGATCAATATCATCCTCGCCGCTCCCCTGAATTTCGTCCTGTGAGTCATTTGCGTTGTTGTCTTGCACAACAGCAATCGCAGGTAGTTGTGGGTACAGCCATTTACAGCCACTTACGGCTAAGAAACCAAGGGATCCCAGCAAGCCACCAATCACTAAGCCGATCCCAATCTTTTTGATCACTTGATCGCCGAAAAGATGATAAGCGTAGAAGAAGCCTCCCACTCCACAGGCAAAAAGCAGCGTGATTAAGCCATTTCGTGAGCCTGATAAAGCAATATAAGAAATCTGAACAAAAACATTGAAGATCAAGAATGTTTTCATTCCCCAATGAAGCTTTCGTTGCATCAAATAATATAGCGAAAAAACAATAACGATAACAGCCATGACCGACGCGTAATTAGGATCCGTATACGCCCCAAAAAGCCGATTTTCAACAAATCCGATTCGCAAAGGATTGGTTTTTTGCGTCAATACAATCCGATAATTGAAGCGGGTGAAAAACATGAGCAGCGAAGCAAAGGACATCAGAAAGCCAAAGCTGATCAAGATCCCTTGAAACACATCAAAAAACTTCTCAGATATTCTGCGGGTCTTGATGGCTGAGAAAAACAAAAGCAGAAAAACAGCCTGCCAGGCAAGCACCTTGATATTGCCCAGAGGACTCAAGTTGATGTTAAGCACGATACTGATCGAAAACGAAATCAGAAAAGCTACTAATAAAAAGTCGTAATCAAATTTTCGTTTTTTCATCAGGATCCCTAAAAAATCCCACGCCAACAACAGGCCCCCGATGAGCCCAGCTGCTCCGAACAGAACCGAGTCGATTTTTGACGGCAGTAAACTCCAAGCACCAATTGTTCTAACTAAAAAAAGGGCGTATACAATAACTATATAATTACCGATCAAATCCAATTGTCCATCTTTATTCTTCACACTTGTTTCCTCATTTCGTCAATTTGAGTATTGATTTCGCTGCGCCGATACGAATTTTCGATACAACGGAACACTGATCATCAGTGCGCACATCGCAATTTTACGATTTCTTGTAAACACATCATTTTTTAAGATAAATCGGAAATTTTTCCGTAAAAAGCGAATCAACTCATGTCCGCGATTATAGTTCTTCAATTCTCCTGAGAGCAGCAGCTTATCTAAAACCAGGAAATTCGCAAAACAAACCCGTTGGTGGGCAGCCTCTTCAATGGCTGATCCCCTGCCTTTAAGCTTGGTCTCATTTTGTTCCCAGGCATCAACAAATTCAAACTGCTTCTCTGAAAAAGTCTCTGTATTGATACTGCCCAGGCGATGATAATAGTAGTACTTTTGTTCAGAATTGATTGCAACTTTTTGGCATTGATCTAAAAGGTCGACAATGATATAAGAATCCTCGTGGTATTTTCCTTCCGGGTAACGAATCCTGTTAAACAGCTCCCGCTTGTACAGCTTGTTGACTGCATGCACAGAAATAATATTTCCCTGCAAGATCACAAGCAGCGCTTCAGCGGCAGAAGTTGTTTTTTTGATGACAGGCTTTTGAATCGGCTCTTTTCCTTCATAAACATCGTAGATCCCGCAAATCGCCAAATCAGCCTGTTCACGAGTAATGTCCTCATACAAAAGCTGATACATATCGGGGGCAATATAATCGTCGCTGTCTACGAAACCGAGATAACGCCCCTTTGCCACCTCGATACCGGCATTGCGGGCACTGCTCAAGCCGCCGTTTTCCTTATGGATCACTTTAACCCGGGGATCTTTTGCGGCATACTCGTCACAAATCACACCTGAACGATCAGGCGAGCCGTCGTCCACCAAAATCACCTCGATATCGGTAAAGGTCTGGGCGAGAATCGAATCAACACACTTCTCTAAATATTCTTCAACTTTATAAACAGGGACAATAATACTGATTTCACACATTCAACAGTTCATCCTTCACGATTTTTACCGTATGCATCAAGGCACTCTCCAAATCAAAAATCGGTGCATACCCGGTTTTCCGAAGCTTATCAATGCTCAACAACGCTTTACCCGCTTTCGAAAAACCCTTTTGTTCCAGTTCATCCGGCAGTTGAAACACAACCTTGCCGTCTCCAGCCGCTGCAAGTTTGGCCGCCAGATCCTTCAAACGCAAGTCATACGCACTGCCGCCTGCAACATTATACGCTTCTCCGGAGCTCCCGTTGGTCAATAAATGGAGCAGCGCCAGCACAGCATCTCCCACATAGATATAAGAGAAATGCTGCGTACCTTCACTCTTCAAAACGATGTCTTCATTGCGGGCTGCGTTGAGAATAAATTGGGAGGAAGCTTTCGTGTCACTCAAAAGCATAGTCGGTCCGAATACCCGACTCAATCGTGGAATCACGATATCGACTCCATATTTGGAAATGTAGGCTTGACAAAGAGACTCGCTAACCCGCTTGCCCTCCGGATAGCCAGCCCTCAACGTATTACAGTCGATATAGCCGCAATAAGCTTCATCGAAAGCCTCGACATCCCCGCGGTTTTCTCCGTAAATCTCCACCGTTGACAAAAGCAACGTCCGCTCTGCCTGGGTAGCCGCCGCTTGTTTCAAAACCTGTTCGGTACCCAGCAGATTGGTCATGATGGTCCCAATCGGATCGGTAGCATATGCTTGAGGATGGGTGTTGCTTGCACCGTGGATCAGATAGTCGATCTTCAGTTCGTTAGAAAGAGGTTCAGTGACGTCTCCTTCAACGATCTGAAACTCTTTTGCTGTCAAATAGTCGGAAAACCGCTGCTCCAGCCGATCACGATTACGCCCCATGGCATAGACTGAGACTGCGGTTCGGTGTTGGCGATTTGCCAGCATGATGGCATCAATCAAAAAAGAACCAATCATGCCTGAAGCCCCAATCATCAGCAGTGATTTTCCGGACAGTTTCTTCCAGTCAGGATAGTTTTCGACAACTTTTTGTAAATCCTCTTGATACAGTGCATGATGCAACATGTTGATTCTCCTAATCCTTCATTTTCAAATAAGCTTTGAACAATTCCAAATCATCGGTGGTCGTCAGCTTGATATTTTTATCTGAACCGGCAGCAAAATACAGCGTCTCTCCCAGGTCTACCATCATGGTATTTGTATAGGAAGAATCCGTCATCCCGATATTTTCGGCCAATGCCCGATCATAGGCTGCCAAAAGCTTATCATAAGTATAAGCCTGCGGTGTGGACACCCGGCGTAACGTATTGCGATCGACATATTGATTGGTGGTTTCATCTGTCGTCTTGATAAAAATCTGCTCATTGTAGGGCAGAGAGGTCACTGCATTGCCGTGTTCTTTACATTTCACGATGACATCAGAAAGTACCAACTCATCAACCAATGGGCGGATCCCATCATGAATGATGATTGTATCCTCAGGCGAACTGTGTTCTTTCAAAAACTGAACTCCGTTATTGATCGATTCCTGACCGATGCGGCCACCTTGAATGATCCACTGAACTTTGGAGAGCTTGAACTCTTTGACATAGGCCCAGAGCGTGTCTTCCCATCCCTCTTTACAAACCACCAGAATCCGATCAATCTGGGGATGATTTTGAAATGATTCCAAGGTATAGATAATGATCGGTTTGCCTTCCACAATGATGAATTGCTTGGGAATATCCTGGCCCATTCGTTTTCCGACGCCGCCTGCGATGATTATTGCTGTGATCATGGTCTTGGTACCCTCCTGTTTGGCATGCTATTTTGTCTTTCTCAACTTATCTAAGGTACGTCCGAAAACACCGGCGAGTTCCAACTATTGCCAAACTGCGCAATTATCCAATCTGGAATCAACAATTATTCCAATGATTACAATGAAAAAATCTGGATAGTCAGTCACTGTCATTTTCAGGTACACCTTTGACGCTGTTAATCTTCATCATTCTCTCACAAGCGCTCTATTTTTTCAACGTTCATCAGGTCTTGTTTGTTTTTTAAGATAAAAATTAATCACTTTGGAGATGCCCATTCGGCTATCCCCAAAGTGACTTTTTTGCGTATGATACGAATGTGTATCCAAAAACGCTATTGTCAGCTATTTCGGTTCTTCTCACTTCCGGCTTTGACTCGCCCATTTTGCTGAATACTGCTTTCCGACAGTCAGATCATATTGAATCATACGATAATCTTCCAGCAATTGCTGCTGTTCTTCTGTCAGCTCTGCCGCTTCCAATTTTTCCCCTGTCTCGGTAACGAAGATTTGTGAACCATTCACCTCATTTTGGACGCTGGTCTCGGGATTCATCGTCATCGCCGGTACTTTTTCCATCAGTTCGGTCAACAGCGCATAATAGGGAGTCACTTGCAGGCCGGCTTGTTTCAGAGCCAATGCAGAAAACACATTCGGCGAAACTATATCTGCGTTGAATTTTTGCTGCTTTCTGCTGTATGCGTTATTGTAGATAAAATAATCCGTTTCATGAAGGGCTAACCCATATTCACTCATACTCAATCCGCTGAACAAAGAAGGCAGATGATCTCCATAAAAGATAAACGTGATGGGCTTGTCGATTTTATCCAAAGCATCGATAAAACTCTTCAAGGCATCATCTGTGTAATTGAGTCCTTGCATATAGGTTTGAAAAGCTTTGTGATTACTGCTCTCTACGCTGGGACCCGTGAAATCAAACTCGTTATCAGGATAGGTGTAAGTATAGGGTCCGTGATTTTGCATTGAGCTCAGCTGGATAAATTGGCTGCCCTTGGAAGATTCATTGAGCAGTCGTAACACTTCTTTATAAGCAGAAGCATCTGAAATATACGGACTTCCTTTGATTTTTTCTGTATATTGCAATTTATACTTACTGTCCACATGATAGAAAGCATCAAATCCATATTTTTCAAAGACCTGTACACGATTATAGAGCGTTGCTACGTATGGATGTACAACTATTTTCTGATCAAACAGGTTCGTAAAATTAGGAGCAATTTTTTGTCCGTTTACCAACTGAGCATACGGCGTTGGCAAAGTCGGAGCCAGATTACTCATGCTTAAGCCAGATAATGTTTCCCATTCGATATTCGCAGTCCCTCCGCCGTAACCGGAAGACAGCATCAAACCTGAAGTCGTTTCCTCTTTATATTTTTTCAGGTTGGGGATGGGCTCTTTCGTAATGGTCGTTTCCGGAATCCTCGCAGGATCACTGAAGCTTTCACTGAGGTTGAAGATGATCGTTTGATTCTGCGCCCATTCTGAGCGGTCTTTGTTTATCTGAACTGCAGCCTCATCATATTTTGCCATAATTCGTTCAATCTCTGTTTCAGAATACCCGCTCGGTTTTGCCATAACCTCCACGTCGATATTTACCAAAAACTGAACCAACGCACCGTTTCTCTGCGCGCCACGAGGTTGATTGTAAAACTGGTTATCCACCTTGAACAGTCGAAATAAAATATTAGAAGGGCTATTTTTATGATTGATAAAAAAGACTCCGGAAAACATGACAAGAATGATGGTGATTCCAATAATTCTTTCTTTCAAACCTAAGGCCAACCCGTATTTATTTCTTGTTCGTCTTTGCAGCAGCCAGGCTCCGATAGCTAAAATAACCATCACTATTGCACCGAGAATCAGTAAGGTCGGCTGGACCATCGTGACGATTTCATTGATTCCTCCCAATAGCCGCAAATCTCCCGGTAATACCGGTTCCTGCCTAAGGGTCAACTTGAGGTAACTGGAAATGGTCAATACAATATAGACAACCGTTGTAAAAGCAGCGGCATACCAAAAACGATTGGTGATCAAGAAGATTAGAACTAAAAAAAGCAGCATGATAATAACGTTCAGCCAAAGCTGAGGCTGTCTCAACAACAGATTTTGTTTAAATACTGTCTCGGGAATCGAAGAAGTAACTTTAGTTATAAAATACATCTGCAACACAACCAGCCCGTAAAAGAAACCAATCGTCAGCCAGAGTCGTTTATTTTTTATAACCCCTTCCTTGAGTTTTACAAATTTACTAAATAATTGATCGACAGAAGAAAACGTCAATTTCGCAGCGATTTTCTTAAAGATCCGTAGCCGAGCAGCGATAGCAATCAAGACAGATAATGCCAGTACACCAGCCAAATAGATCAAAAGAAAAATGCCTATTCCTGTGATCCACTGATAGACCGAGGAGGTGAGCGGTCGGCGATAATACTCGGAGACACTCCAACTAACGAGACCGTTGTTGCAGACCACCTGGATCACAATCAGAAGAATTGCCAGCAGTCGCGAACTGAGCACCAACTTGATTTTTCTTTGTATTTTTTCGATCATTACGAACATTGTGAACGAGTAATATATGCCAAATAAGGAATATGGCACCATGAAACGCTCCGCCGTATCCGTATTCCCGCGCAGCAGCAATGATACCTGTGCCATGATGATTACCGATAAAACGGCAAAAATGACAGCCATCGTTGTTTGGACAAAGGGCCAACGTACCTTTTCCAAAATCCCAAAGCGTTTGCAACTATAACCGACAACCACCAAAAACAGCTGCCACAGGAGACTCTTCCCACTATTGAAACTCCAGATGTCTTTGCTGAAAATAGTCGGTGACAGCACGAACACTACCGTTAAAACAGCTAATAAACGGAGTATCTGCTTTGAAGACAACCGCTCCAATCCCTGCACTAATAAGGGAGTAACGAGAAAAGCTGCAACAAAGCTGACGGAGAAAGTGAAATAATTCTGACTGATTGGAAACAAAATAACCCACAGATCACGAATCGTCAATGTATCCCGTAAAATAAAGAAAAAGACAAATGTTCCTACCATCGCAAAAACATAAAACAGCCAAAATTCCGCCAGTTTACTCAGTGCCTGTTTGGCATTGTAGCGTTTTCCATGATAGCCCAACCACAAAGGCAACAGACTCACTCCAGCTGTAGTCAGGAACTTCATTGCTGTAAAAAGGAGATAACGCTTTGGTGAATCAGAGTAGGCCGGCGCTGTCGTCCCACTGACCAGCACTCGCTCTACAATAAAAAATAAACCGGCTATTAAAGGTACTAATGCCGGCAGTGTCATGGAGCTATTTTTTTTCATTGAATCATTCATTTTAGTCATTCTCTTCATTCTCTCTGTCCGTTCATTTATTCGTCAGGTAATATGTCCCTTTATAGCTCCGATAAGACTTCTCCGGATCAATCAGCACTGCATCGTGGATCGTCTTTTGTTGTCGTGGTGGCGGTGGGGTCATGTAATCACCGAATGCCCGTTTCAGATAATCATCATAACCGATTGGCAGCGGCATCTCGGTAGACTCAAATGACACCATGACTGCCGAGCTGAAATCTTCCTGCGAATACAGATTTCCCATATACTTTGGACCCACGCAGAGCTCGGTAACATATTTCGAAGCTTGGCCGTTGTACTTGGTCATCTTTTTTTCAGCAAAGCGCCATACGCTGTACTTCAATCCAGCTGTCGGAACAATCCCCAAAAGCAGCTTTCCTGCCATATGAACCAACTTACCATGATTCTCAGGTACAACCTGCGTGCAATAGACCGCATAAACCAGCGCCCAAAACTTTTGAAACTTCCGCTTCCAAGTCTGGTCAGGTGCCGTATCCAAAGGAAAAATGTCAATAGCGATTCCATGTACGATATCCAAATCTTTTTGATATACCTTAATGAAGGTCGTCTCGGCATCCCTGACGGTAATAAAGGAGTTATGATCGTTATACTCCTTCGAAGGCTTCTGCATCGGATAACGACTCACGTCTGCCTTCTCTGGCCACAGTCGGGCAAACCGTTCATAATCTTCACGGGGCATGAAAAAATCCAGATCATCATCCCATGGAATAAAGCCCTTTTCCCGGATTGCTCCGATAGCTCCCCCACCGCAAAAATAGCACAGCAGCCCATTTTCTTTACAAAAACCAACGATTTCCTCCGCCATCGCCAAGGTTCGTTCCTGTACCCGTTTCAATTTTTGATCCTTACTGAACATGCTCGCTATTGCTCCTATCCTGTTCTATCAAATCATTGATTGCGGAGCTTTCTCTCATAAAAATACCCACGCAATTTATTCGGCATCAAACTGACTAGTATGTGAACAGCCGATACAAACAAAAAATCCGAGAGCTGTCCGAGCCCTGCCTGATAGATCATCTTTCGTGCCTTCAGCCCCGGAAGCAGATATTTCATACCTCCTCGGCGGGCATACATATCTTCACCAGTCCGGGCAAAAACCAGATTTTCTTGAATATTATAGCCGACCGTTCCCTGTTTCAGCATCCTGACCCATAAAAAATAATCTTCAAACCCCGGCAAAGGACGATAGTTTCCTGCCTTTAACACTTCCGCTTTTTTATACATCACGGTCATATGATTGAAAGGATTTCTTTTTTTGGAAAACTCACGGATCTCAGCATCTCGTTCCGGCACTCGGCGATAGCCCAATACATTTGTCGTTGTCCCGCTGAATTCGCAAATATTCGAGCCGACGATTCCCAAAGCGGAATTTGAGAAAAATTGCTCATATTCCTTCGTTATCCGATCAGAAGTCATAATATCATCTGTGTCCATACGGGCAATTAATTCGTGATCACAGGCCTCTACACCAATCGCCAACGCCGCACCCAGTCCTTGATTTTGCGTAAGAGGAACAGTTTTCACATTTCCGGGATACTCACGGATAAACCTATCCAGAACTTGCCGATGCCCGGCAGAAATCGGTCCATCCAAGACAATGACTACTTGTTGGGGATACGACTCTTGTGCACTGACACTATCCAAAGCTGCTTTGAGATACTCTGGGCTTTCCTTTATATATAACGACATTAAGAGTGAGACCGGCACTTTTGTTGCTTCCAATTTATATCACCCTTCACTTTTCACTTCAAAATCTCAATTTCCTTCAAGCGACTGAGATCCACCTTTTCAGCCACTTCACTTTCATCCACCCCTTTTGAAGAGACCTTGTCAAACAAAATCTTGATTGTCTGCAGCAAAATCTTCATATCTAAAAGCAGGGAGTAATTTTTGATGTACAACAGGTCGAAGTTCAATTTGCTGTTGTAGTCCGACGCATACTTTCCGTAAACTTGAGCATAACCGGTGATTCCGGCACGAACATTGTGCCGCAAATAATAATGGGGATTCTCAGCCTTGAACTGATCCACAAAAAAAGGACGTTCCGGCCGCGGCCCCACAATAGACATATCCCCCCGCAACACATTGATCAGCTGTGGCAACTCGTCAATGCGCAGCGCACGGATGTATTTGCCGACTGTCGTGACCCGTGCATCATTTGAAGTAGCCAATACCGGACCTGATTTTGCTTCTGCAGTTGCCGACATGGAGCGAAATTTCAAAATAGAAAACTCTCGTTGATCAAGGGTGATCCGGGTCTGTTTGTAAATGACCGGCCCAGGAGATGTCAACTTGATCAAAGCAGCGGTAATCAACATGAACGGAGAGGCAATCACTAATAAAACCAACGATACCAAGATATCAAAAACCCGCTTCAAAAAGTCTTCCTCTTCATTGATGCGAAAATCGGAGGCTTCGATAATACTTTCATCTTCGAAATTCATCATATTGGGACGGATCATCACCAGATTTTCGAAAGTGGTCGGCAGAAAAAGTTTTTTCTCTTTGCGAGTCACCAGTTCATAAATCGCCAGCTTCTCCCCTTCCGGCAGTTCGTCCGCTAAATAGACAATATCGACATCGTCCACTATCTTCGAGACATTTTGGGTAAAGTCTCCCACGATTCCGCAGACGACTTTGTGACGATTGTTCTTATCACTGTCAAAATTACGGATGGCAGAAGCAACCTTGTCTTCTCGCCCCACCACAGCAACTTTTTTCGTGGGACTGAACCTGAGATACAACTGATAAACCGCAATCCGGTACAGGCTCAATAAAATCACGCTGATAACAAACGAGATGACCAACACCGATCTTGGAAAGGCAAACCAACGACCAAAGAAGGTGATGATCATAATCGCCAGACTAATCAAAAACTGTCCAATCACCGTATTGAACAGGATGTCGCCCTTCAAGCGGTTGTAAAACACGTAGGATCCCAATAAGAAATTCAACAGAACAAACGCAATCGAGACATAGATGGCCGATTGTTCAAAAGTATAGAAGTTTCGTTCCGGGATATTTCCTTTGAATTTGATCAAAAAGCTCAAGTAAATGGAAAATTGCAATACCAATACATCTAATAAAACGATTACTATTCGTCGGGTGGTATTCCATTGTTTTCTTCGCTTCATTGTTCAATACTCCTTAATCTTGAAAAGATAACTTATAGTCCATACAGTAAAAAAGCACCTCTTCACACTTTCTGATATCCATCAATCAAGAGATATCATACCATATTGGTCTTTTCAAGTACATGTTTGTATTTTCATAGAGAGAATAAGCTAAGTAGGGGCTGCGATATGATTTCCTATCAAAAAATAAGAATCCCTTGGAAAACGATACTGTTTTCTAAGAGATTCTTATTTTAGAGGAAGTAATAAAACACCCTCACGCCCCCTATTTAGCGTAGAAAGACTATTTTATATGTTTGAAATAAAAAATTCTTTCTTTTAAATATTCCACCAGTAATCAACTCAGATCCCCAAATCTCCTTTGATTTGACTGGTTGAAATTTCCGGAGTTCGGGGTAAGTAAACCACATCAACTTCAGTTTCATCTTTCAGATAATCAAATTTTCCTAACCAATCATCTCCCATTACAAATGTATCCACATGATACAATGCAATATCTTCCACCTTTTGACCCCAACTATTTTCAGGAATCACCAAATCCACATATCGAATGGCTTCAAGCAATTGTTTCCGCTTTTCATAAGAAAAGTAACACCTTTTTTGTTTTTCATCCGCATTGAACTCATCCGTGGAAAGTACGACGATTAAATAGTCACCAAGCATACGAGCTCTTCTCAATAGATTGATATGCCCGTAATGGAGCAGGTCAAAAGTGCCATAGGTGATAATACGTTTCACGATATCCCATCCTTCTTCATTCCGAAATACGATTGCTATTCGATTGCCTGTACAGTATTAGAAAAGCTCTTGGTTTGAGCGGTGTTCGAAAACTTCGGTGAAATATAGATTTTTAAGAGTATTATTTCGAAATTTTGGAGTAGATCCCAGTTCTATAAATCCATATTCGGGTATTTACAATAAAAATTTCGGTTAAAACATCAAAATATCTACCATTAAATTTTTCAAACACGCTCAATTGGTGGCATTGATTTTAGAATCAGCTTTCATGACATTGATAATGCTTAATAGACATTTTTTTCATAGGCTCAATCAAACAGCTGAAATTCAGCAACAGAGTACATTATAAATAATCTTCACTTGCTTTAGTAACTTTGAAAGTAAACTGTCATATCCCGTTTGGAGCATCACTGACACAAAGCATTGACTCTCTTCATGACAACTGTTCATAAGTTGCTTCTCGTTGAACCCATTATTTTTTATCGGAATTAGCACACACTTCAAGTTCACTTTCGAATATAGCTATACAATGCTACTTTACTACTTGAATTAGCATTTTCTCTGATCAGTTTATCATCATAAAGATAAAAGCGAACATATGAATTGTTTTTAGCAACGCCTATATCCTGAGAAATATAGTATTGAAGATCCGGGGCCTGCATCGGTAGCTTTGCCTGATCATATTTTTTGAACTGATCACGATTGACCTTTTTTACTTTCTCATCTAGAAAATTTTGATTGCCCACCCGACTTGCTGGTTTTAAGTCAAAGAACCCATCTTTGTTCTGTCCGTGAAATGTAAAAATTCTTGCATTGTTCAATTTACTATCATTAATAGTTCCAAATAAAGCTGTATCATCATCCAAAATAGAAAAGATTTCAGTTGGCGCTTTTTGCTTTTTCCAACTGACAGTCGATAAATCAGAGATAGCTTCGCCCTTATAGATAGCCTCCATAACCCAAACTGTTCCCTTTAACGGTATCAAATTTGTTTCATACTCAGCCTTGATACTACTCTTATAGGCTAATTTATCAAAAGGGCTCGTACTATCCGTCGTAGTCGTTTCATTATTCCCGGAGCAGGCTGACAAAACGACTGCCATAATAATTACCATTGAAGCGGTTATAATTTTTTTCATTTTCTATCTACCTCCAGAGAACAATAAGAACTCAGTGCCTTTTATACAAATTAACGCTTTTCTTAGAACTCCATACATTTCCCATAAAAATGCTCGAAACTCCTCACAATTTCCTTTTATAGTTAGTTAGGATAGCTCAGATAGCATAAAAGAAAGTATCATAACTTCTTTGCCAAATTTTTGATGTATTGGGCCAATCCGGGACCAATCTCCTGGTGCTTCAATCCAAACTCTACATTGGCCTCTATCATCCCCAATTTGTCACCAACATCGTAGCGTTTACCCATAAACTGATGTGCAAAAACTCTTTGAAACTGATTGAGTGTATCGATAGCATCAGTAAGCTGAATTTCTCCTCCAGCACCAATTCCCTGATGCTCAAGTATACCAAAAATTTCTGGTTTTAAAAGGTAGCGCCCGATGATGGCAAGATCACTAGGTGCGGATTCGGGACTGGGCTTTTCAACAAATGATTTTACATCATACAGGCCCTTACTCATTTCCGAAACAGGATCTATTATGCCATATTTTGAAGTATCTTGCTGTGGAACCTTCATAACAGCGATTGTAGACGCATTTGTCTTTTCAAAATCATCAATCAACTGTTTTGTCAATGGTACCTTGTCTGTCATGATGTCATCTCCCAACATTACAACAAAAGGCTCATCTCCTACAAAAGATTTAGCACATAACACAGCGTGCCCCAATCCTAAGGGGTGCTTTTGACGAATAAAATGCAGGTTGATCCCTGTAGTCTCTTCGACGATAGCTAACAGCTCTTTTTTCCCTTTTGCTGAAAGATTTTGTTCCAATTCGATATTACTATCAAAATGATCCTCAATCGGTCGCTTTCCTTTTCCTGTAACAATCAAAATATCCTCGATACCCGACGCCAACGCTTCTTCTACAATAAACTGGATCGTCGGCTTATCAACAATCGGTAACATTTCCTTGGCGATAGCTTTCGTTGCCGGCAAGAATCTTGTCCCTAATCCTGCAGCAGGAATTACTGCTTTTCTAACCTTCAGCATTATAATATCCTCTTTTCTCAATCGTATAAATGTAATGCTTCTTGAAATTTAATTGACCGTACATCTACAGTTACCCCTGCATTAATAAAGTCAGTAGCTGTTAACCCAAAATACTTCATATTTTCTTTTTTCGGTCTGCAAAAAAACCAATGCGTTTCCCATTCATCACTTTTGCTAAGCTTGACATCCAGACGCTCGAAAGTTTCACCATCGTGAATAAACGCTCCAAAACGAACAGCATTGGAAGAGCGCATTTCAATTTCAAGCAAGTACAAAATATCCTTTTTTAAACTTTCAGTAAAAGGAAAGCTCAACCACCGCAATTTTCCCTTCATAGTCAGTGCATGTACACGCGCAAAAGATTTTGTATGATTATTGATTGGTGGAATAGCCATCCAATATTTGGATACACTCAGATTTGGATCTCCCACTCCTCCCAATAAAGAACTGTCTTCATCTCCTATTCTCTCTTTTTGTATAAGAGCCCGCCCTAAAAGCTTCCCTAGATAAACATTTGCCGAAGGTAGGAAATGGATATTATCCAACCACACATATTTTCCTAATTTATGGGGCCGGTCAAAAACTCTAAACTCTTTTTGAGGAGAAAAAAACTTAAACCTTTTTTGATAAACAGAATTATCTTCAAATAATGGAGAGAACCATGACCCCAAGACAATCACGTCCCCTTCCTGATAATTCTGATGACGCACCGCTTTCAACATATTGACAAAATTTGGATGACCTCCACAAGAAATATTGATTACCTTATATAAAAGGCCACCGTACTCTTCATGAAATTCGTTTAAAAAAACCTGAGCAGCGTTCGAAATTGTCCGACTATCATCAGAATAACAACCCGCAACAACACTATTTCCAAAAATAAAAATCTGCTTATCAGCTACGATCGGACAATCCGGTATTACTCGCTGCCCATTTTTAATATTTACATACTTTCCTTTGATATCAGAAAGATATGGAATTCCCTCTATATCTTTTTTTATTTTGAAAGCATCTTCCTCAAGTAACTCTTCAAGAAAAACAGGATCTTTAGAAAGTGGTCTAAGAGCATCTTTCCGATAATTATTTCGTGTCTCTTCATCCATTTTCGTGTATTTGCTAAATAACTCTTTTTCCTCAAGATTCTTGCCACCAACATAGGCTAAAGATGGTAACGAAAATAAGCAGACTTTTACTTGTTTTTCCTCGATGAATTCCACTAACTCATCCAGTAATTGACGTTTAGTCAATGAATACATTAGTAAACGATTGATAGGAAGTTCCCTATTGTATTTTTTTTTGCTTTTCTTCAGAAGAATCACCGGAAAATTTTCCGGTAATTCTTCTGGATCATATTCGTCAGTTACTCTATACAGCTTCAATGGAATATCACCAATCGTTTCTGCAATTGTATTACAATCTTCTGGGTCTCCGTAGATCCCCACCTCGGAACAATTAGTATCAATAAAGTAATCAAATACACCTCCGCCAAGATTAGTAACTGTTTTTATCAACTTTTTCACGGAATTTGCCAAGGCCAACTCAGATGTGCCACCTTTCTATAGTCGATATTTTTTAGGAATCAACTAACGATTCAAACTGTTTTATTACGGAGTTGTTATATTTCTGTGCATCAAATATCGCAAAAGGCAATTTATGCTTTTCGATTTCAATCAATCCTTCTAATAATTCAGAACTCGAAGTACCTTTAGTCAAGAGTCCATAGCGCCCATTTTCAAGAACTTCTACATTTTGCGGAATATTAGATGCAACTATTTTAAGTCCTAAAGACAATGCTTCTAACAATACCATCGGCTGTCCTTCATAGAGCGAAGGTAGAACAAATGTATCAAAAAGCTTCAAGACGGGAAATGGATTTTCAAAATGCTCTAAAAAAACAACCTTTCTGGCGATATTGAGATCGGAAACCAATTTTTTAGTTTTCTCTAAAGTCGGACCTTCACCAATAAAAAACAACCGGGAATCTGGATAGATCGACAAGAAATCAGCAAATGCAATAATCAGATTTTCTTGATTTTTTTCTGGAGAGAAGCGACCCATCATTACAAAATTATGTCCTTTGTCAACTAGCATTTTTGAAACTCGATTCACTACATTCGCTGCCTTTGGTGCAAAGTGGTTAGGCAGGACTTGAACATTGTTAACAGTTGTCTCAATCCAGCCAACCTCATCACCTGAACTCTCGATAAGATACCATTGATGATTTCCGATCCAAGCAGTCATTAATACAGTCACTATTTCATCTCTGGAAAATTGATATTCCGAAAACTTAACGAAACTGCCTTCAGTTCCTTTGGGTGCAGAATAAACGACAAATTTCGATATTGCCCCTTCCTTGAACTTCATTATTTTCTGATCTATCAATAGCTTATCTGGAAGAGCACAGCTTTTTTTTGCATTTTTGAAACTGAAATAGAGATTCAGTAGAGATTTCTTGGAAATTTCATGAAAATTGGACAATGCATTTTTCTTGACCCATCCTAAGGCACGATGCCTATCAAAAATATGGTAATATTCTCCCAAATTTGTCAAAACCGTTTCTCTAACCCAGACATATCGATTTTCAATAAAGTTGGAATAGCCCCGCAGCACATCTGTTTCTTCTTGATAAGGAATATCCATATAAATCGGTGATTTTCGATTGTGTCTAAAACTAGCGACCAATGATGACTGTTTTCGCTGGATGATAACTGGCTTTTTTTCCCCGTTTATATTTTCTGCCATCATCCATCCTATGTACAGACCATTCAGCATCAGCTTATAATACTGCTCATGATCGATTTCTGTACTGGCTACAACAGTTAACACATCAGCTTGGTTTACCACAAAAGTTTTGCCTAATCTCAACTTAACATTGTTCAGTGAAGAATAGGCACAAAGATACTCACTCTGTGCTACAGTAATTTGAAATGAAGTTCTTACTACCTTCTTTTTAAGTTCCGTTCTCTCCTCATCAGTGAACAATCGTTTAAGATTTAGTCCATTCATAACAACGTAGGTTTTAGACTCGGGAATATAAGAAGACAACTTACAGCAATTGATTTTTCGTAAGCTATCAGAAACACTTATAATTTTATCAAAGCGATCATAAATTAAAAAAAGAGACTTCAGATTTTTCATATGAGGTTTCTTTCCGTTTATGACTTTATCAGCCTCTAAAGATAGATCATTATGTTGGTATACTCCTTTAGTAACTGCATCTGCATGAGCGATAAATTTTCCCCAATAAAAACTGTAACCGCTGAAATCAATGGCATAATCAAATTTCAACCCCGCAAGAATTCGTCTGACTTCACGATCATAGCCTTCCTCCGGGTAGAAGGTTCGGTCCTGATTTTCTTGCCATTTTTTGTCTAATTTTACTTCTGTTGCAGAATAAATTGGGCCTCCAGGCTTGAACAAGATTCTTACTGATACCGGAATTCGGTTGATATTCGCCAAGTTTTTCTGATTTGGTGCTTGACATAAAAGCGTGACATCATACTTTTCATAGTTAAGCGAATGAAGAAGATTCAATAAACTTGAGGTGATTCCGTTGTTCCTCATACCACCTGCATGAATTAGCAGCTTTTTCCGCTGATCAAAGAGACTGACTTTCTTTACATTATTTACAGCTTTTTGTTGAAAAATAGCTTCAACAATTCGTTCACTCACCATTCCGTCATCATAGTGGGTCAACTCTTTTTTCATCAGTTCATACCTGTTTTGATACTCTTCTTGCCACATCGCAGGTGTTGCCAGATAATCTCCAAGTTGAAACACCGTATCACAAACCGGTCCAGGCAATCTTTCCAGTGGGTAGTACATTCCCCTCTCATCATCGTATAAATCAGCATCCCAACAATAAAAGAGAATCGGCTTTCCTGTCACAAGAAAGTCGACAAAGACACTTGAAAAATCAGTTACCAGAATATCCGTCCCTGCGAGAAGCCGATTGGCATCCATATAATTTGGTACTAAAAAAGACCTCAAGGACTCCTGCCGGCATGCGTAATCATAGACATACGGATGTACTTTCACTAGGATATTGTACTTCTTAGAAAATCGCCTGCGAAGATAGGCAACTTCCTTTCCAATTTGATCAATATTCGTGATTGGCAACCCAACAGAACTTCCACGCCATGTCGGCATATACAAAACGATAGGCAGATCGTCATCTATCGTCAGTCCTTCCTGCACTAACTCAGTACGCACCTGAACAGGATCTGTCTGAAAGGTAAAATCAATTCTTGGATATCCTGCCTCCAAAACAGTTCCTGGATAGCTTCCTCTCATACGATAGCTATCAGCAAATATATGGGTCGTATGTTCATTCGGAGTAATCAAAAAATCCGTCATCAAAAGATTCCGTAAGACATTTTGCGAGTGTGCTGGATCACCAGGAATATCGAATCCCATATACTTCAATGGCGTTCCGTGCCAAGTATTGATGTAACACTGTCCTGGACGTTTAGAGAAAAATGATTGAAAAGTAGAATTATTGATCAAGTATTTGGCAGTCAACAGGCATTCTACATAACGACGACTATTACGAACGACAAATTCAACCTGTTCAGCATAAGATTCGGGGATTACTTGCTTGACTTTTGGATCATTTGTTGCCAAGACCCAGATATGTTTAAATCCTCTATAGGATGGATGAGATGCTAAATATTGAAACATAGCGAAAGGTGAATCAACAATCGATTGCCCATCTCTCGTTTCATAAAGAATCATTTGATCATCAATTACCGACTCATCAAAATGATCACCATAAAACTCTCTGATTGCTTCATTGCTCAATATTTCCACGTCTCATCCACCTTAACAAGAAAAACTAGTTGTTGAACTCTTTTTTCACTGCTTCCAATGCAGCAGCGAAGGTTTGATCCATATCATAATATTTGTAATTACCCAAGCGTCCACCGAAGATCACGTTTGGAAATTTACTGATTTCCTGACTATAGCTTTCAAATACTTTTGAATTACGTTCGTCATTTACCGGATAGTAGGCTTCCTTCGAACGATCCCAATCTTGAGGATATTCCTTGGTCAAGATACTTACTCCTGCATCCGACTGATTGTCGAAGTGACGCCATTCCATCACACGAGTATACGGCGTCTCCGCATCCGTATAGTTAATAACTGCATTTCCTTGCACATTATCGGACTCATAACGTTCGGACTCAAATCTTACCGAGCGATATTCCAACTCTCCGTGTGAATAATCAAAGAACGCATCAATCATTCCTGTATAGACTACTTTAGGAAATTCTTCTAAAAATACATTTTTATCAGTGAGGAAATCAGTATTTAGCATTATATCAATGTTCTCACTGTCCAACATACGATCAAAAATCTCAGTATAGCCATCCACTGGCACACCTTGATAACGATGATTGAAGTAATTGTTATCAAAAGTAAAACGTGTTGGTAATCTGCGAATAATAAAGCTAGGGAGCTCTGTCGCTTTTCGTCCCCATTGCTTTTCGGTATAGCCTTTAATCAGCTTTTCGTAAATATCAGTACCAATCAAACTGATAGCTTGCTCTTCCAAATTTCGGGGTTCACCAACAATTCCTGCAGCAGCGCGTTGCTCTTCAATTTTAGCTTGTGCTTCTACAGGAGTTTTGACACCCCACATTTGATAAAAAGTATTCATGTTAAATGGTAAATTATATAGTTCACCGTTGTAATCAGCAACTACTTGATTGATGTAACCATTGAATTCGGCAAACTCATTGACATAATCCCAGACTTCTTTATTGTCGGTATGAAAAATATGAGCACCATACACATGCACATTAATTCCTGCATTTTTTTTTGTATATAAATTTCCAGCAACATGGTCTCTTTTTTCAATAATCAGAACCTTTTTTCCCCGCTTAGCTGCTTCATAAGCAAAAGTTGCACCAAAAGGACCCGCGCCAACTACTAGATAATCATACTCTTTTGTGTTGTATTTCATTATCAACAATTCCTCGCTTTCAAAATATGAGACGATTGCTCATCAGACTTCATTCTTGCTAGGCTTGAATCATCTATAGGCTTTCTTTAATAGTGATTTCCGTAATTTCTATTTTACTTCCATTTAATATAAAATCACTTGCCGTAAAAGTCAGGTACGATAAATTCCGCATTACAGGAGTAAAAAAATACTCAAGGGTCGTCCATTCGTCACCAATCAGAGTACGCGCTGGTAATTTCTGAATCTTGCCTCCCCCTGTTATCAATAGATTTAGAACGGCATCCACGTTACTTTTCATTCGTATTGTTAATTTGTATTGTGTGCGAGTACGCAGCTCAGAATTTCCCAAGTAATAGCTGATCCACCGATTATCACCTTTTTGGGCCTTACCCAACAAATGTCCATTTTTTCTGATAAGTTCAATGTATGGATTCCATGGTAGTTTTCTCAATTTCCAGTAGCTATTTAAAAACCTGAAACAATTCTCATCGATATCCTTAATTTCTGATTTCTTTTCTTCGAGTTCATTCAAATAAATAGTTTGATTCCGTTCATTTACGTTCAACAAACTCATGCGAGTATCCAATAAAAAATCAAAATCTGCATGAACCTTCCAATTAGTTTTTGCGTTATAAAAAAGTTGGTGATTACTTTCCTTCCATGCCTCTCGCAATGCTTCTTCCAAAGACGGAAAAGCTGAAAAATCCAAGCCCGTTATCCGTTCAACTTTTTCTGTACTAAACCGTCTATTAAATCTTCGATCAATCATCGTTCGCCATTGGTTCGTAATCTGTGTATATAATTTGTCACTGATAAACTGTGTTTCCGTACCAAAGACAGTATTGAAAATTCCAGAAATTTCCTCCCAAGTGTATGACTGATCAGACGTCACATTAATAACTTCGCCTAATGCCTTGGGATTACCAACTAATCGAGAAATCATACTTCCGACATCTTTACCATATGTCAACGTAGTGAACGTGTTTCGCATGGTTTCGGGAAGGGCCGACTTTGCTCCACGTACAGTACGAATGATATCAAAATTATCCATCGCCCCATATTGAAATCTGTTTCTGGAAAATGTCATTCCTGGCCGAAGAATGGTATAATTTTCCAATTCGCTTTGTAATAGCAGGTTTTCTTGTAACGCCTTTGAGATTCCATAATGGTCATCAGCAAGATTGCTATTATTTTTTAATTTCTCAATTTTCCGAGGTGATTCTTCAGTGATGAAGCTCTCGCAATCTGCATACACACGATAAGAAGAAGAATACATATATTGTTTTCCCAGTTTCTGTAACCGGAGCACCTTAGGTTTCAACTCTTCATATGAATACAGCATGAAATCAACAACTGATTCAAAGAAATATTTTTCTGCAATCAATTCAAGCCAATTGATATCATGCCCATCACCTACTAAATAGGTAAGACTCGGATTGTCCGAGTCTCTTTTTTTTCTTGAGGTCACAAAAACGTGGTAGTTCAACTTTAAAAGCTCGGGAATTGTATACATTCCCATTGCCCCAGTACCGCCAATTAAAAGAACTTTTTTCTGCTCCATAGTAACCTCCAAAAATAGATACAGGTTATCAGTAGTTTCCCACAAATCGTTAATCGTATTTCCCAAAAATTCTCAACAAGAATAACTCACTGTTAGATAAAGACCTCAAAGAACATTGGCTCTTCAATTGACGCGTCAACGAATCGATTCAGGTTTACATCAAAACTATTCTTATCTGTTGAAGATAGGTACGTAAATCCAAGAGACTTAACCCAACCTTCAGCCACCGTACTATGGCTCTGAGTAATCCCAGGGCTACGGTAATGCTTCAATAGACCAGAGCCAGAATTATTGACTAGTAAAATACGCATGTTTGGGAGCAACTCCTTATTCCAAACAGAATTCATATCATAGAAGAAGCTCATATCACCAATTAAGAGATATGCCATTTGATCTTTCTCAGCCAATTTTGCTTGTGCCATGAAGCTTGATGCGGAGCCATCGATTCCATTAGTCCCCATATTACAATAGACTTCAAAATTTTTATCTGAGTCCAACGCTTCAGTGTGCGCCATCATGAACGAGTGACCCACACCCAAATGAAAAATAGATTTTTCGGGCATTTCTTTCATTAATTGTTGTGTCACATATTTTTGAGAGTAGGTATTATAAACTGTAGTTGGATATTTTTCATCCATTTGTTTCCACTGCTTTTTATAGACGCCGTCATTTTGTTGATCTGATGCAGCATCGCCAAAAAACTCAAAAAACCAATCTTGATTACATTCTAAGACAGATGAAAGATGGAAGTACAAATCTTGAATTCGTCCATCAGGAGCAACTCTCCAATGTCGCAACGATTGCGGTGCTCTACGTAACTTATAGTTGATTGGATGATTCATGACATTTTTACCACCAACTGTAATTACAATTTCCGGAAGTAATTCTTTGTTAAACGTCTCCTGATCAATCTGACGCAATGAATTGAACGAATGCACGACATTTGATCCATGTAGATTGGATAACCAGTCAGCCAAGATAACACAATTATACCGCGAAGCAAACTTCTCAATATTTACTCTTTGCGCGTCTGTAGGAATATAATTCTGGCCGTACAAAATCAAAATTCGTTTACTTTTTTTCAACTGTTCAGCGTATTTTATCCATTCGCTATGTTGGTCTTCCCGTGTAACCCGTCGAATTTTCCGAATTCTAGGAAGCTGATACACTTCTTTGGGTGGTGCCACATTCTCAACTTTATCAAACGGCATATTGATATGAACAGGCCCATTCCCATTATGAGTCGCTTCCAAAATCGTTTCTGAAATTAACCTTCTTGTTTCCCATTCACTTCTAGCCCCAACAGTTACTGGCGTCGTAATCGCCTTTTTAACAACCTTCCCGAACATGTTATCTTGAGGAATAGTCTGGTCCTCCCCTTGAAAAGCCCACATTGGATAGCGATCTGCTGTAATTACTATTAATGGTACTCCTTGGAAGTACGCCTCCGTCACTGCAGGCAGATAATTACTAGCAGCGGTCCCGCTCGTACAAATCATAGCAACTGGCTCATTAAGCTTTGTAGCCAAGCCCAAAGCATAATAACCTGCACTTCGTTCATCAGTAACGTGGTATTTTTTGAATAAACTAGGATTATTCTCAACCATCCTCACAAGTGTTAAGTCTCGGCCACCCGGTGACAGGACAACATGTCGAATCCCATATTCTCGCAATAGAGAAACCAAAATTCTTGCTTTTACAGTATCGGGATTAGACATAGCCCGATCTATCAAAATTTGCTTCTCATCTTTTGTATTTTGTTCCGGAATCACGTCCGCTCGACCAGATGGCAATATTTTTTCAGCTTCTTTGGGAGCAGCTAATGCTTTTTTGAGCCAATTAATTGATTTTTCACGTTCAATTGCAACATTTCCGACACCTTTAGTAAAATCAATGTCGAAACTGACATGGGCATTTTGATCAATTTCCGCTTGAGTATTTTTCTCATAAACTCTTCTTGAATCTCCCAGGCCAAACAGGTTCATCAAATTGACAAATCTATCTGCACCACGTTTTTCATTATAGAAAACAGAAAAAGGCTTTCTGAAGATAAACGAGAAACAAGAACCATGGAAACTATCTGTAACTACATAGCTTGCATTCTCATAAGCATAGAGATAATTTTCCGGTCGTACATCTGAAACAACTTCAAACTCTTGCTCGAAAAATGTTTTCTGCGCAATTTCTAAACTTTTTGGACTTGCATCCGTGATCACGACGATTTTATTCAAACCAAGTTTCTTTGCTGCAGCTTGGATAACTTTTTTCTTGCCTTCTGTCGGATCAAGGATAAACGAAAGGAGATATTTGCCTTCCAATTGTATAGTCGCCTTATCTGCTAACTTCACATACTCATTTTGATCAAGTAGGAAAACTGGATCGACTACTTGTTGGACATTTACATCGAATACATTATTCGCAATATCAACAGCATAATTTTCTCGAACGGATATTGCATCGAATCTTTTCAGATTTTGCTTATGTTTTTGTACGAAATCAGGCTTAAATTTGGACACACCTGCATTTCCAAATGAGGTCGCATACGCAATCCGTTTTTTATCATCATTTGTGAAGTCCAAAAACAAATCATCATTCACTCGTCCAATATGCGGATTCCAAAGCTGGTCACTACCTACCATGAACGTATCGGCAAGTTCATTCAAATTACTATTTTTAGAAAAATGTTGCTGTTCTGTCACATTATAGCCCTGACGTTCAGCAAATTTCATCGGATCGATATCTTTTGGCCAATTTACCCGCCAACCATTGTATCCCAAAGACTCATGAACCATCACAACATCGTATCCCATGTTTGTTACTGCTTTATTCAGAGCAAAGTAGGTCAACATCGAACCGTAGTTTTGACCATACCACCAGCCTAAAATGGCTACATCATACTTTTTACTCATTTTCGTTTCCTCCATGGTTTGAATAAGGTTTGCTCAGAATTGCTATTGTTTGTTTCAAAATCAGGTTTTCCTTCTCCAACTCTTGAATTCGTATTGAGAGGTCGGATTCATCCAAGCTTTCTCCTAGATAAATTTCAAGATTTTTTTGAAGCCAGGTTTCAGATTTCTTCGCAAAGTTATCGATATTTTCGATAGCTTGAGAAAAATCAATCAGTTGAGAAACATTTGGATTAGCTAAGATTTTTTCATCACCATCACCTTCATAAATACGGCGTGTTTCACCTAACCCAAAAAGCTCCATCAAATTGACAAAGCGATCGGCTCCTCGAGTTTGGTTATAAAATGAAGAAAAAGGCTTTTTAAAAATGTAAGAGAAGCATGAGCCATGAAAACTGTCCGTGACAACATAAGTGGCATTCTGGTATGCATAAAGCCAGTTTTCCGGTTTATTTTCTTCAACAATTTGATATTTTTGATCGAAAAATATTGCTTCTGCTGAATCTCTGTCTTCTGGATTAGCAAGAACATAAATTTTAGACAACGATAATTTTTTTGCAATAGCATCTATAGTATGACGCTTTTCTTCATTTGGATCCAAAATGAAAGCTAGCAAATAATCTCCCTCAGTTTTGAAAGAAGCATTCATTGCCAAATCAGCATATTCTTGCGTTGATAACAGAAATACTGGATCAACAACTTGATCCGCATGAACTTGGAAAACATCTCTTGCAATGTCTACTGCATACTCTTCACGTACAGAGATAGCAGAGAATTTTTTTAAATCCTCTGTATGCCGCTCAATAAAATTTGGTGAGAACTTTTGGGTATCACGATTACCAAACGATGTGCCATAAGAGAACCTTGGAAGATCAGCATTTACAAAATCCAAAAATAGATCATCGTTAACTCGTCCAATCAACGGATTCCACAATTGGTCACTACCTACCATGAAAGATCGACATTTTTCGTTCAGTGAGCTAGCTTCAGTATAATCGATTTGTTCCGTATAGGTGTACCCAACTCTTCTGGCAAATTCCAACGGATCGATATCTTCACTCCATTTTACCCGCCAACCATTATATCCGAGATTTTCATGAATCATCAAGACAGAATAGCCGAGCTTTTCAAGGGTTCGATTCAGCGCGTAGTAGGTGAGCATTGACCCGTAATTCTCACCATACCACCACCCGAGTAATCCAATATCATACTTTTCCTTCATTGTCTATCTCCTAACTAAACTTTCTTAATGATGAACGATTCGTCCACCCTTTTTGAAATTCAGTGAATCTATTTTCCCATTCCTTACGTTCTGAATCTGACAATTTTTTGTCAAATGAATATTCACCAAAAAGAGGTAATTTTATTCCTTTGGCAATTCCTTCATTAAAACGTAAAATTACGCCTTCACGATCGAACCAGAACACTTCACAATCCATTTGTTTATATTCAAATCGATCATTTGAATAAGGATGGATGTCATAAAATAAATTTTGAGTGATTCGATAAATATCTAAAATATAAGTTTCCAGATTATGTTTTATCCTCACCGCAAAACTGTAATTGCCTTTCTGGGGTACCTCGTTCAATTCCAATTCGCCACTTATAATATATGTTCCCGCAGTCTCCATAATTCTGTAGTTGGAAATAGATATAGTATTTTGCTCTATATCACTTACCAACTCCAAGACTGGCACGATATCGTTAGAATCTACACTGAAACGATGTGGGTCAAATTCGATGGTAAACTCAAAGCGGAAATATTTCCTAGATACATTAAGTTTAGTCATGGTTCCAATGTACGGTATCCGTATAATATTAGTGTCAATTTCCATCTTAGGACCAACTTGAATAGCCAGTTTCCCACCTAAATTCAAGAATACATATTGATACAGTGAAGTTTCTAACAATAACCCAAATTCAAAGAAACTCTCCCATAAATGATAGGCTTGTCTATCCGGGCATTCAAAATACAGTAACTGATCCCCAGATTTTGCACCAATCAGTAGCTCTTCTCTTTGGTTCAGTTCAATTTGATTCGGCCAAATCCTGATTTTATTCGATTCAATCACATATGAAGTAATCGGCAGCCTGGTAAGCTCATCATTTTGATAATTAAACAACCCCAGATAATCGATTGCTTGGTCAGTATATATCTCGAACTCCAAATACTCTTCTGTCCTGACCGGTAAATTAATCGGAATCAATTCATATACTTTTTTCACAACTATTCTCCTTCATACTTGATGAACTTCTTATTAGAAGTAACATAACTTCCGTCAGATAACTTCAATCGTGGGTATCCTTTTTCTGAAATACCAAATCCAACGGCAGTAACGGTATCTCCTTTTTTATAGGATCTAGACTGGAATCTTTTCCCAAAATTTGGTGATCGATATCCTTGCTCTTCTTTACTTAAAATTTGGTATTTCCCGTATTTTAAACAGTAGGCATCTGGCTTAATTTCGGGATTTAAAAGAGAAGATTTTCCTTTGGATGCAGAAACAAAGCCTTTACCTGATATATTCAAGATATACTCTCCGCTATCAGAAATACCAAATGATCTTACAGTGAACATATCTCCTTCAACTAATGGTGAGCTTTCAGCCTCCATAGTAAGATCCTCATCCTTGTAAACCGGTAATTCGGCAGCACCCACAACAAAATTACGTCCTTTATGATAGAAGCCATCATTCACTTCTTCTCCCGCCTTAAAGAAGTTATCTTTTGCTGCAGAGACGAAGCCGTTTGGAAGACTGAAATACAAGACCTCCTCATCCTCATTATAAGTAAGTTCGTCCGGTCGGATTAAATCATAAAACTGAACATATTCATTTATTGAGGCAGTCTTTTCAGGAGCTTCCAGGATTGGTAATTTTTTCTTTTTAACTTGATAGATTCCATTGTCGATATTATACTTTTCAAAATCAACTTTCAGTGACTTCAATTTCTCTCGATCTGCTTCAATATATTTCCCATGACCAATCTGGAAATAAAACCTCATATCGACATCGTGTACAACATCCGTGACCGTTATGATTTTTCCCTTTTCCAATAATTGATCGAATGTCTTGTTTTTTTCCTCATCAAAAGATTTCAAAACGGGAATATCTTCGGTCAACATATAGAGTCCTGTTTTCAAATAATATTTTTCCGACAGTTCCAAAAGGTCATCCTCGTCCATGTCACTTGAAATTGAGGTGTAAAATTTCGGATTCGAGCTGATTCTCACATCGTCATCAGTTAATGCAGCGAAACGCCCATCTCCTAAGAACGAGCTACCTACGATAGTCACCCATCCCAACTCTTTCACCTTACTATCACCTGTCATATCTTTATCTGTCAGTCTCCCGGCTACTAAAAAGTGTCCTTCATTGACTTTTCGTTTTTCCAAAGCGACATTATTGTCGATATTCCTAATCACTGTATCAGCCGCAGTATAACGTTGAATAGAATGAATCAAAATCGGATTGTCATGGAAACTGTTAGTTCGAATAATGACTTCATAGGCATCATCATCTAAAGTTTGATACAACTCTCTTGAGATGTCCACAGAGTATAGGTTATTCCCTTCATTTACAACATCAATAATTTTATTATCCCAAGGATTATGGAGGCTGCGCAATTCACAATAATCAACCGTCTCATTGGTATAGATACTGAACAAAATTCTGATGTTTTCCGGAGTGACGATTACGTCTTCCCCTTCAACCCTAGTATTAATCTCAACATTTGGTAATGAAGAATCATCTGGTACATAATAATAATGATCGTCTATTAAAACCATTTTTTTATCATAGAATGGCAACGAATACCATTCAAAAAACTTCACAATAAAATCAAAATCTCTCTCAATCAAGGCTTTCCAGGTGATCTTTCGCGCATCAGTCTTAAAGTAGCTCCCTGGATCAAAAGGAAGTGGTCCGAGATACTTATCAATTTGATCAGCAAAATTTTTAACTTTTTCTTTGCTGAATCCATATCCTGTATCCCATCTAAGACCAAAGTCTAAGACTAACCATTCCAATCGACGAGCAATAAAGCGTTCCAACGAAGTATCCATTTCGTAATTATTCATAAGATAAGAGATGGCTCGCAGCCAAGAGAGCATAAAATTCTCATTTACCGACTTACTAAGACTAGCGTTATCGTCATCACGATTCAAATAGGTAGTTAGCTCACTTGTTTGCGATATTGTTTTCGAAAATCGTAAAATTTGAATAAAAAACGTAACATCATCTGCTACTCTTTGATCAATGAAGTGTAAATTATGGTCATATACGATTGAAGCACGCACCATATTCGCTTGAGGCCCCAACCAACTGTAAAAATCATAGGGAAGCTCATTAATCGGTCGATTCGTGCGATTCATCTCGATATATGAAGGATCACCACGATATAACACACCGTTGATACTTCTCATGATACCGCCGAAAGCAATACCATCTCCAGAAGAATCCAGCAGGTCTGCCAAGGCTTTTAGTCCATTAGGGGCATACCAGTCATCTGCATCCAAAAACACCAGATATTCTCCTCTGGCATTCAAGAGGCCGACGTTTCTTGGCCCGTGAGCCCCCCCTGTATTCTTATCCAAGTGATAGATTTCCACATTTGGATACTTCTGCGTATAGGGTTTCACAATATCAAGCGAATTATCTGTAGAACGGTCATCGATGAACATTACCTGCAGATTATGGATTCCTAACGTTTGTTCCATCAATGAATCCATCATCCGTTCCAGATACGGTCCATTATTGTAATTCGCAATAATGACAGATACTTTTGGATGGTACGTTTGAATTTCAGATGCGTATAATGTAAAACTTGGCAGTTTGCCTTTCCAACTATCATCATCCAGTAAATAATTGTATTCCTTGTACTCCTGAACTACACTTTTTTCCACAACAAATTCCTCCATTATACTAATTCAACAAATTTACTTCTGAATTTCAGATGCAAATGACTCCCTACAATCAGAATAATTAATGTTATACCCCAAAAAATCAATCCATACGTATTTTTTTCCCAAAACCACTGCCTAGATGTAAATGTATCTCGAAATCCTTCAATTAAATAGTAAATAGGATTCAGTTTCAAAAATTTCACCAATGTAGGTGGCAGATTTCGATTTTGAATATTCCAAATTGGTCCTGAAACATAGAAGGCAAGCCGCATCACTGATTGAAAAACAATATAATAATCACGAATCAACGTCGTCATAGTTGCATTAAACAGCCCTACAGCAAATAAAAACACTAGCATTGCCGGAAAATAATACAGATACTGTAACCAGTAAAGGGAAGGCTGTATACCATAGTATGTATACACCCCCATCAAAAAGATCATCATCGTAAAATAGGAAGACAGATGCCCTACAATACTATTAGAAGGCAAGATACTGACCGGAAACTTCATCCGTGCAACCAAATTAACCTGCTTATAAATACTATTAGAGGCACTCATCAGAGAGCGATTGATAAAAAACCACGCAATTATCCCCGTCAACATCCAAGGAAGGTATGGGATGTCAGCTATCTTTCTCCCCCCATTGATTCCGACACCAAAAACCAGGTAGTAAATTGCCACTTGTATTATCGGATTCAGAACTTGCCACAACAAGCCAAGATAATGACTTTGATAGGTTGCCTTTTCCTCATACCGTGACAGCCTAAGGATTGTTCTGAAATTTGATATTTGCTCCTTTAAAATCACTAAAACTTCAGACAAATTTTTTTCTCCTTTCTAAGTCTTACTGGCCTGCCAGCCACGGAATACTGACTATTTCACCACTTTGTAGCGGATAGTCAATCGTAACTGAATTAGCCTCCGCCAGCTGAGAAGGATCAATTTGATAGGTCGAACCAATTGACTCCCATGTATCACCTTCACTGACAGTATACTGATCCACAATATTATAGTTTGGATTGGCTACCAGAATGCTGCCAAGACTAGCAGACTCAGTTGTATCTGCATTTCCATCAGTTGTCTGGTTAGTTGCACTGTTTGCCTCACTCGTACTAATAATAGTAGATGACGATGTTGATGCAGCAGGATGACTGCTTGAAGAGCCAACCT
This sequence comes from Enterococcaceae bacterium OF42-14pH9A, assembly GCA_027692465.1. GTDB lineage: Bacteria > Bacillota > Bacilli > Lactobacillales > Enterococcaceae > Enterococcus_C. The sequence continues at coordinate 221,302 of JAQEYU010000002.1, forward strand.
CAACGCCCTTATCTGATGTTGAATGCCAGTACTCAATGAATTCCGTAAACTGCGATTTAATAAACGAAAATGGAGATTCCACAATACTACTGAAAGCATTCCCGTTAAAACTTACAACACATGCAAATAGCGTGATAATTGTAATTATAACAAGCAAAACTTTCGTATTTGCCTTCATTTTATCGCCTATAGCATTTTTTTTGGCGGTACCAATAATCTTTTTTGCATGACTTCGAGAAAGGTTATCATCATGAAAAGACTTTTCGATTTCCTTTGACACTAAATCATCTAAAGAGAAATCTTTTTGTTTTAGTTTTTGCTCTTTTTGATAGTCATCCTGCTCTTTTTGTGTTAAATGCTTATACCAGGTAATAAATTTTTTATACTCTTGTACAACCATTTTTGTTGTACCAAATGAAACCATCTCACCATAATTCATCCATATGCAACGGTCACAAAGCTTGGAAACTTGCCCTAAAGAGTGACTGACAAAAATGATTGTCTTCCCCTGTTTCTTAAATTCGTATATTTTATCTACACATCGTTGGTAAAAAGTTTCATCTCCAACTGCTAAAGCTTCGTCGATTATCAAAATGTCCGGATCTTGATGTACTGCAATCGAAAACCCTAGTCTTGACCGCATACCGCTTGAATAATTTTTTACGGGTTGATTAATAAAATCTCCCAAATCAGCAAAATTGATGATATCATCAATTTTTTGGTTAATTTCTTTATTGCTCATTCCACTCATTAAACCTTTTAAACGGATATTTTCCATACCAGTTAGTTGTGTCTTTAGTCCAGCACCTATCGCAATAATAGATGTTTCTCCATTTATTTCTAGTTCTCCCGACGTAGGTGGGATAATTCCACTCAAAATATTAGAAAGCGTTGATTTACCCGAGCCGTTAATCCCGATTAGACCAATGCTTTCACCATCATAAATTTCAAAACTAACACCACGTAACGCCCAAAAAGTCTCTTCATTTTTATTCCCAATATGGAAAAGCTGTTTAATTTTATCCGATTTTTTCCGCAACAAATCAAACTCTTTTGTAAGTAGTGTCGCTTTAATTTTTATATTTTTACCCTTCAAAAGAGAAGCTCCTCTCGCAAGCCTATTTTTTTAACAATATATCATCAACGATTATTTCAGATGGTTTTTTTTCATATAACGGACAAAATTTCCGGTAAAAGCGCTGATATCCCTCGTCACCAAAATTATCTTTTCCATTGTTTCTAGACCTATTTATACTAAGCATACTTTCAATCAGTTCCTCTTCGTTAAAAGCTAACGGTCCCGGCAGTTCACGTGGATCAAAATACAATCCTCTGATTTCTTCTGCATATTTATTTAAATCATACATATAAAAAATCATAGGTCGCTCCGTATAAGCAAAATCAAACATAGTTGAAGAGTAATCTGTAATCAAACAATGTGCATTCAGAAAAAGTTCACGAATATCAGGAAAATTCGATCCATCGATGACTTTGCTTCCATATTTAGAAAAATCAAAGTGTTTACTGATAAGATAGTGTGTCCTCACTATGATTCGGCAATTTGGAATTTTTTTGATAATTTTTTCGAACGGAAAAGCATCAGCATAGTTGTATGACCCTTTTTTTAAAAAATCATCATCTCTCCATGTCGGCGTATAAAGGAAAACGACCTCATCTGATCCAGGTGACTCGTAACCTAAACGTTCCCAAAAATCTATGCGTGTTTTACGGTCATCAACCATGAGCCATTCGTTTCTAGGGTACCCAACTTGCAAAATTTCTCCCGAGTAGCCAAATGCACTGCGAAAGATATGAGAACTATACTGATTTGGAGATATCAAAAAGTCCCAACGTGAGGCTTCCTGTAAAAAATCATGACGATATCTTTCGGTATCTGCACCCGGCATGTTTACTTCTTTAATATCTAGCCCCAAACGCTTTAATGGTGTTCCGTGCCATGTTTGAAGATAGATCGTTCCCGGAGTTTTCTTCATCCACTTTGGCATACGGGTATTAAAGACCCAATACTTTGCACGCGGCATGGTAAAAAGCCACCGCAATCCCATTCGATATACAAAAGGGACCTTCGCTTCCAAAAACGGTTGTTCAAATCCTCTTTTTACCGCCCAAACACATTGAATATCAGGGTGATTGTCCTTTAAATACTCATATATCGCCCGAGGATTATCGCTATATTGACGGCCGTGAAAGCTTTCAAAAAAAAAGAGATTTTTTTTAGGAAACATACCAGCAATTTCAAAAAATATTTCAGTGAGTTTGTGATAAGCCATTTCTAGCAAATATCTAATTTTTAATTTCAAATGAGTTCTTCCGTTCCACTAATTTTTTCACCAACCATAGTTACTCCAGTACTGTGTTAACTTGACCAACTCATAAGGAATTCGCCCTTTTGTCAGTAGTGATCAAGCGTATTTTCTGGTCTATAACGACTTTATCCAGAATTTCAAAATGTCATTGCGACATTAGACTAAAAAGTTGGTGATAAGCAGATTTTAGGAGAAGTTTCTGCCAAAATCACTATATGTGAAACTACGACTGCAGAATTTACGTACTCTTCAAACAATCTCCTCTACTCCGTTTCTCCTAAATTATATCGTAGAATTTTTTTCCCTTTTGTATCTTGGTACGATACAAAAATCTTCATTGCATCAGATAATTTCATATTCGTGTCTACTAATTTAGTGAGCTCTTTAAAACGCTTTGCAATATTAACAAGACTTGTTCCCCCAGCTACTCGATTCTTGATTAGCCTTAAAACATGTTCCTGCCGTTCAAACACTCCAAATACTCCTGGCGCATCCTCTTGATAGCTTATAAAATGATCAAAACCAATTTGACTCAGTGTCAATTTTCCCTTTTTAAACATAACATCTGGCCCGCTGCTGTTATGCCAAGTAAAGGTTGTTGGATTTGAGACCAAAACAGTTTCATTCTGACTAAAAAGAAACTCACTTAGGGACTTTTTCTGAACAACGAGAAAATTATTAACTCTAAAAGGCGAATGATTTTCATTAAAAAAATCGTTCTCAATCATAAACGGCAGCCGCTCAATCTTTCTGCAAAAATCAGTAGTATCGGCAGCGGCCGTATAGATATCCCCTAATTTATGTTGACCAACCTGTTGTCGCGGGGAAATTCTCAACATCTTTTTTTCTTTATCTTTCAGTGAGAACAGATAGAAGCAACTATCTTTACCATCCTCCAAAACAAATAACAGATTCATTACCTATTTTCACGCCCCTTATGCATAAGTGTTTCTTTTAAAAGTCGTTCTTCAGCTTGCTTTTCATGCGTATATTTCCTCATTTGCCAGCTCCTAAGCATATACCGCGGAATCTGACGTAATCGCTCTGGCCGATGATATTTCACCGATCGATACAGCCATTCAAGATTCAGTGTAATAAAAATTTTGGGTGCTCGTTTTACGACACCAGCCAACACATCAAACGTGCCACCAACGTCCAGATAAACTTTAGCGTTTAGTTGATCGAGGGCTTCTTCCAAGAAAAGCTCCTGCTTAGGTGACCCCAGTGCGACAAACAGAAACGTTGGATGCGCCTCATTAATCTTCTTGACTACTTGTTTTTGAGAACGTGATGTATACCCATGAATAGCTCCTGCCACAACTAAGTTTGTATATTTTTCAGAAATATTAGCAGCTGCTTTTTTTACCACATCTTTTTTTGCACCATACAAAAAAATACGATACCCTTGTTCATCCGCAAATTGCAAGCAGTCGTCCATCACATCGATTCCAGTTACACGTTGGCGTATGTTGCCTCCGAGATATTTCGACATTTTGACGACGCCGACTCCATCCGGAATGCGGTGAGTCGCTCGTTCAATATAGGATTTAACTTTTGGGTATCGTTCAGCTTGAAGAGAAATTTGCGGATTAACACTGGTTATGACCATTTTTTTATTAGAAGACAAAAACGTCGGCAAATCATCTTTGATAGTCTGCCTAGTCAAATTATCTACAGGTAATCCACTGATATACTCAGTTTCCATATTTTCTCCCCCTAAAATAAATTCGTCAACCCGCAATTCATTATATGTAATCACCCGTGCTTAGGAAAGCCGGGCAGAAATTAAATCCAACAAACGTTCCACAGCATACCCATCATTGTAACGATGCCACCAATTTTGAGTCATACTATTCATACAATCATGAGATGCAGTAGAAAGATGCTTTTCAGTATCAATCAACAACCTCTGTAACTGTTCTACACTTGTTGCTATCAACGGGCTCATCTCCCATAAAAAATCCTTCTGTAGGCCCGTCGTCCGGGAATAAACATCTAAATCCGGGCAAAAAAATAAGTAAGGTGCATCCGGTTTGCGAAGCATGAAGTCAAAAACACAAGAAGAGTAGTCCGTAATTAAAACATCACTAGTGGCGATAAGATCTCTCAACGGCTCATCCGTAAAACTTACATTCTCATAGCACGAAAGTACCTTTCTGTCATCAGCAGTCAATTGATTCAACACATGAGGATGAAGCTTAACAAAAAAGGAAAAACTTGAAAATTCTCGATAGAAAATAAAAAAAGCGTTTAATAAAATTTTCTTTAACTCCGTTACTGTATCACGATACGTAGGTACATACAATATTCGTTTTCGGGTATTATTTGAAGTATGCTGACTGGTTTTCTTAGTAGGTTTAAATTGATCTGTTCTGGGAACACCTATCGACCGAATCACTTTGTCGGACACATGCCAACTTTGTTTAAATACCTCTGCCATTGCATCAGATCCGACAACAATATCTGTAAAGCTGTCATAAACCCGCTGAAACCTCTGCTTGTCAGCCAGACTCCGTTGCGCTGTTTTCGGGTCTTCCCAGCCAAAACACTTGATTGCACCGGATGCATGCCAGATTTGGATGATGCTGCGATCTATTGTTTTTTTGCTCTTATCAGCTTTTAAACTGCTCTCTTGCTTCTTGTTATCGACAACCGGGACTTCTCTCGGAAAAACAGCGAGCTCAGCAAAATAATTGTCCACAATGATGACTGGCGTGCTTTTCAGTAAACGAAAGGTGTCACCAAACAACAACTCTTTGACAGCATACTCTGCCAGCCGTAAATTTCCGCCGACAAAGCGTTTGAACTGTTGAGCTTGCATGGCCATAGATGGCGTATAGCACAACAGAAATTGCTGACCATATCGTTTAGCTAATTCTTCAATCAACCCTCCGTCATTTTCTGCAAAGCTCATAATATAAGCAACTTGCGGTGTTTGGAGGTCAGCATTTTTCTGAGTTTTCTTTAATACTTTTTTATCAACTGAAGGGAGCAGCTTTAGTAGATTTAAATAGACTTCTTTCATTGCTAACTACTACAAACCTAATTGGTTATCGAGCTCATTTTGAACGCGCTTCAGCTCTTCTTCTGAAACCCGTTGATAGCTGATATTATTTTGCATGAACCCTTCTCCGCGAAGTTGATCAGTAATGACTGTTTCAAATGAGTTGCGATAATTCAGAGTAATGGTCTTCATGCTGTCAAATGATAGATCGGTTTTCAAATTTTCCTCCATTGTTTTTAAAACATCCTGATACTTAGTTATACCATCCATTGTCAATATTTTTTTGACCACACCGATGACAATATTTCTTTGACGTTCTTGACGCCCGTAATCCCCTCTTGGATCTTCATATCTCATCCGAGAATAGGCCAATGCTGATTCTCCTGTCAAAGAAATCAAACCATGTTTAAAGGTGTGCCCGTCTTGGGTAAATTCCATGTTGTTGCCAATGGTTATTCCACCAACCGCCTCTACCAGCTGTTTCAGTCCAGCCATGTTTACTGCTACATAATGATCTATTGGAATATCCAAGTAGCTCTGAACGGTATCCATGGACATGGCGGCTCCGCCAAAAGCATATGCGTGATTTATCTTATCATCTTTCTCATATCCGACAATCGGGACATAAGTATCTCGGGCAATAGAGACAATTGTTGTTTTCTTTTGCTTCGGATTGACTGTTACGACCATCATCGTATCAGATCTGCCTCGATCCGTACGGCCCAAATCACCAGTATCAATTCCCAATAACAATATTGAAAACGGATCCTGCTTTTTAAGGTCCAGTTCTTCCTTCCGCTTAGCTGATTCTGGTGTTTCATTTTGATTGCGTTCAACTGCTTCATATGTCCTTTGTGCTGACCTGCTGACATCAAAATAGACCTTCACGCCTACACCAACAATAACAGCTGTTAAGAATACAATCACACCCATAATCCATAAAATAATTTTTTTTCCTTTTGACATATGTTTATGTTCCCCCGTTTTCTTTTGTATTAATCTACCCAATATCAGACAAAGAATATAAACTCGCTTTATTATATACAAAAACCCAAAAATTAGAAAGTCTAGATGTAATGCTCAAAAAAATGCGGCTGAAAACAGCAGAAACAGTACTCTCAGTTCTTTTCAACACAGCATTCACAGCATCCCCACCCAAACTTTATCCGTTTCACGGCGCACCCCTGATGTCAATGATCCTTAAAAATCTAATTCTTAACGTGAGTTTTAGACATAGGTTACCTTTTTTGTATTGGTAGACATATGAAAAAGGCCACCGGTAATTTTTTCCGGTGGCCTTTTTGTTTACTTAAACACCTTCACCTGTGCGCTGCGGCGGCCCCAGGCGTGCATGGCATCCAGGTCGGTGATATGAACGTCCATGATGTGGCCTTTGATTGCGCCACCGGTGTCCAAAGCCACAGCGATCCCGTAGCCCTCGACTTCCACAACAGTGCCCAACGGAATCACGCTGGGGTCGACTGCCACGGCCTGCGGATTGGTGCGCAGGTCGGTGCCGGAAGCAGTATATGGGGAGGCGCCGGCTTCCTTCCAGGAATAGGCGGTCGTCTCAAAGGTCATGACCGTGTAATTGCCGCCGGACTCGGCGCCGGATTCGTTGTTGCCGGTGCTGCCGGATTCAGAGCCGCTGTTGCCGGTTTCCGGTTTTTCTGCCGGAGGTTCTTCTGTGCTTTCCGGGGTTTGGGACTCAGAAGAGCTTGCGGAGGAATCACCGGTACTGCTTGCGCCGGTATCGGCCGCTGGTTTTTCTGTGGTAGCTTGCGATTCTTTAGCTGCTTCTTCAGCGGCTTGTTTGGCCGCTGCTTTTTCAGCTGCAGCCTGTTGTGCTGCTTTCTTTTCGGCGGCGGCTTTTTTGGCGGCCGCTTCTTTTTCGGCAGCGATGCGGGCTTGTTCCACTTCTTTAGAGGCGGCGATACTGGTCAAAGTGTCTTGATTTTTTGCCAGCTGTTGCTGCAGATCAGCGATGCGGTCTTCCAGCTCAGCGGCTTCATCTTCTAACGCGGCCTCATTTTCTTTGAGGGCAGCTTGTTTCTCTTCGACTTCATTTTGCAGTGCCACCAGTTTTTCTTTTTCAGCATGGAGGCTGCCGATTTTTTCTTTTTCCGAGCTTTGCAGCTGATTGATAGCCACCGCCCGGTTGACGAAATCAGTGATGCTTTCGGCGTCCAACAGTGCTGTCCAGCTGTATTCCATGCCCCCGTTGACTTGGATCGATTTCAAACGCTGGCCGACTGCGGTTTTGCGTTTTTCGATGGTCTTTTGGGTGGTGACGATCTCTTTTTGGGCCTTTTCGATCGCTTGCTGGTTTTCAGCGACAGCTTTGCGGGCTGCGGTCACTTTGGCGTAGGTGTCATTGGCCGCGGTTAATGCGGTCTGGACTTCGCCGGAAATCTGGTTGCTTTGTTTTAGTACGGCGTTTTCTTTTCGGTTCAGCTCATCCATCGTATCTGCACTGGCTGCAACCGGCGCGATTAGGTTCAGACACAAGAGTCCGACGATCGCTACAGTCAACTTCTGCTTCAAAAATCCAACACCCCTTCGAATAACTTCAAAATCCCCGTCCTGCCCGAGCGGATCTGCAGGCAGTGGGCCGGAGATTTCTCCAACGAGACCCATTATACAAATAGAAAAAGCCGGAATTGTTTCATTCTCTTAACAATTTGTTACAAGTCGGCATCGAAGTGGGACAAAAGGGAGCTTTTATTTTAGAAAAACTTAAAAAAGTGGGGGATCGGTCGCCCATTCCCCCACTTTTTTACTTTGTAACAGAATCGTAACATTAGCGTTGCTTCTTTTTAAGATCTTCTACCAGTTCCCGCAGCTCATCGACACTCTTAACATTCTCCAATTTCAGTCGGGGAAAGTTTTTTAAAAGTCGGCGCTGGTTGAAATTCAGCCGCGGCAGGCTTTCCTGCTCTTCCGGATGTTCCCGGAAGTAGTTGACCCATTCCAGGCGGCGGGCCATTTCTTCTTTGGAGCTTTCCAAAGATTCCTTCAGGTCCTCCCGTCGTTTTTCAACGGTGCCGTTCAACCGCTTGATGGCAGCTTGGAAGGCGGTCATATTGGCCAGGGTATAGCCCAGATCCATCGAGGTGATGCACAAGAGCAGTACCGGCAGCCAAAAGCCAAAGCTTGCCGCAAGCCAACTTTCGATCCCCAAGACCCAGGGATTCACTACTTTGACGATCAATACACAGCCCACTCCCCAAAACAAGGACACCGGGATTGCTACCCGACCATTGATATTCAGGGGCACGCCTTTGTAATCCCACCAGGAAGCGTGAAACAGTTTTTCCAGCGCAAAGCTGGTTACATATTCCAAGACCGTCACCAGCAGGGCTGCTCCAAAGTACAAGATCACCAGATTGTCGTGAAACGGCCGCAGAAAATACAGCACGGCCAGAATCCCGAAGCCGTAGATCGGCGTGATAGGACCAACCAGAAAGCCCCGATAAACGAAATGTTTGGCTTTGAGGGAGCAGAAGATTGTCTCCCACAACCAGCCGATAAAGGAATAGATGAAAAATAAGAGCACGACACGAATAAATTCTTCCATAGAATACCTCCTGTTGGTCCGTCTGTTGCAAGCTGCCCTGCCACACCTTTTTTGACTCAGGGAACCCATCAGCAGCTGCCAGTTGCAGCTCAGCTGTTTCAAAGCTGTCTTTCGGCCGGATTCGACGGCTGATTGCTTGTGGTCGTCTGCTGGACAGAACCAATTTATATATAATAATTTTTTGCCGCAGCTATACTGCAGCCCCGCCTTCAGTATAGCGTACTTCTGCAACAAGAGACACTGTGGCGGCATTTCTCCCTAAAAAATCAGCGGCGGCGATTATGGCTGCCAATTCCGGGCAAAAAAGCGGCAACGGTCTTTTACAAGTGAGAAATTTCACCGGTCACAGCCTTTTTTCCGTTACGATTTTCCGCTAGAATGAAGAAGATCAGAACAGATGGCCGGCTAAGCTGCGCCGGTCGCAACAACGAGGGAGTGTCGACATGATCCAATTACTGCATTACGCCAAAGATTATCGCAAACAGATCATCTTAGGTCCTTTTTTTAAATTTCTCGAAGCGGTCTTCGAGCTGCTGCTGCCGCTTTTGATGGCCCGCCTGGTGGACCAGGGAATCCGGGCTGAGGATGCCGGTGAGGTCTGGCGGATGATGGCAGCCATGGTAGCTTTATCGGTGGTGGGGCTTTTGTGCGCCGTCGTCTGCCAATATTTTTCTTCGGTGGCTTCGCAGGGCTTTGGCACGGAGCTGCGCAACCAACTGATGGCCAAGATCAATCAGCTGTCTCACCGGGAGCTGAACGCATTTGGCACGGATACCCTGATCACCCGTACTACCAACGACATCAATCAATTGCAGCTGGCTTTGGCGATGCTGATCCGGCTGGTGGTCAGAGCACCCTTTCTCAGCGTCGGGGCAGTGATTATGGCCTTTGCCATCGACTGGCAGGCAGGCCTGGTCTTTTTGATCACGCTGCCGATCTTTTGTCTGGTCCTGTTTTTCATTATTCGTGCTACGGTTCCCTTGTACAAACGAGTACAGCAGACCCTGGACCGGCTCAATGAACTGGTGAGCCAGAATCTCAGCGGCGTGCGGGTGATCCGGGCCTTTGCCCGCCGCAAACGGGAATTGACTCAATTTGATGCCAGCACTGATGAGCTGTCGAGCATCTACATCCGCGTCTCCAATATCTCGGCTTTGCTGACGCCGGCGACGACTTTGATCATGAACCTGGGAATCCTGGTGCTCTTTTACCTGGGGGGCTTCAAAGTCCAATCCGGCCGGCTGGAGCAGGGACAGATTCTGGCTTTGGTCAATTATATGAATCAGATGCTGCTGGCGCTGATCGTGGTCTCCAATCTGGTGATCATCTTCACCCGGGCGGCGGCTTCTGCCCAGCGGGTCAATGAAGTACTGGCAGTCGTGCCGGCGATTGCCGATGCACCGCTATCCAGCCCCTCGCAAAAGCCCGCAACAACGGCCGCGGGAAGAACAGTTCTCCCCGACGGTGCCCCTGAAACCGATGCCCCAGCCACCCACAAAGGTGCGGGGTCGCTGAGCACGAATCCCGCCGCAAGTGCTACTACGTCTTTGTCAGCTAATCCGGCCGGGGCGGCTATTGTCTTCGCCCACGTGGATTTTCGATTTGCGAAGGATTACGGGCTGGTATTGAAAGATCTGAACTTTACAGTCGCCCCCGGCACGACGGTGGGCATCATTGGGCCCACCGGCAGCGGCAAGTCGGCTTTGACCCAGCTGATTCCCCGCTTTTACGACGTGGCGGCGGGCAGCGTGCAGGTGGATGGTCTCGATGTGCGGGAGTGGCCCCTTGATCTTTTGCGCCAGCAGGTGGCCTTGGTGCCCCAGACGGCGGTGCTGTTTACCGGTACGATCAGAGAAAACCTGCGCTGGGGCCAAGCGAATGCCACTGATGACCAGTGCTGGCAGGCGTTGGCACTGGCTCAGGCGGAAGACTTTGTCCGCCAGCTGCCGCAAGGACTGGACACGCCGATCTTTGAAGGCGGCAAGAACTTCTCCGGCGGCCAAAAACAGCGGCTGACCATCGCCCGGGCACTAATCGCGAAACCGCCGCTTTTAATCCTGGATGATTCGCTGAGTGCCTTGGACTATCAAACGGATCTGCAGCTGCGCCAAGCTTTGCAAGAACACCTGCAAGGCACGGTTTTGATCATTTCCCAGCGGGTGCGCTCGATCCAAGAAGCCCAGCAGATCCTGGTATTGGAGGAAGGACAGCTGGTGGGCAGCGGCACTCACGAAGAGCTGTTGGCCAGTTGTAACGAATATCAAGCGATTGTGGCATCGCAGGAAGAAGGTGGGCTTTCATGAAAAACAGATCCTTAGACTGGGGCTCGCTGCGGCGCTTCATGCCCTATCTTCTCCGCTATCCCTGGTATTTTATCCTGGCCGTCCTTTTGGGAGCAGCTGCCGGTGGGACGTCGGTCTTCATGACTTGGCAGATCGGCCATGGGATCGATCAGCTGGTGGGCGCCGGACAAGTGGACTTTGCCGCATTGCGTCAGGTGCTGCTGCAGTTTGCCAGTGTCGTTTTGATCACCGTCTTAAGCCAGCTGTTGATCCAGCGGCTGGGCAACAAGGTGGCCTATCTGGCAGCCGCCGACCTGCGCAAGGAAGCCTTCGAACATTTGAATACACTGCCGCTGCGCTATTACGATCAGAGCTCTCACGGGAACATCGTCAGCCGTTTCACCAACGACATGGACAATATTTCTGTGGCGGTCGCGGCGGTCTTTAATCAGGTCTTTTCCGGCTTGGCGGTAGTGGTTATCGCACTGGTGGTCATGCTGAAAATGAGTCCGGTGCTGACTTTGGTAGTCCTGGTGTCAACTCCGGTAATCTTTCTGGTGAGTTGGTGGGTCGCCCGCAGCTCACAGGCGGATTTCGTTGCCCAACAGGAGATTGTCGGGCAGATCTCGGGTTTTGTCACGGAGATGGTGGGCAATCAGAAGATCGTCAAAGCCTTCCGCCACGAAGCCGCCAATCAGGCTGCTTTTGAAGCATTGAACCAAGAACTCTATGTTCGGGGACAAAAAGCCCAGTTCTCCTCTTCGCTAACCAACCCCATGTCCCGCTTTGTGGATCATCTGGCCTATGTGGCAGTGGGCTTTGTGGGTGCTTTGCTGCTGTTGGGGGGCAGCCGTCTGGTGACCGTCGGGATGATCTCCAGCTTTACAATCTACGCCAGCCAGTTTACCAAGCCTTTCATCGAACTGTCCGGGATCACGACTCAGATCCAGACGGCCATTGCCGGGATGAAGCGGGCCTTTGAAATCCTGGATCAGCCCCAGGAAACGCCGGATTCTCCCGCTGCCCTCGTCTTGGAACAAGCTGTCGGAGCAGTCGCTTTTGAGCAGGTGGCCTTCGCCTATGATCCGGCACAGCCGCTGATCACTGATTTCAGCTTCCAAGCCGCCCCCGGAGAAACGGTGGCAATCGTAGGCCGGACCGGTGCCGGCAAATCTACTCTGGTGAATCTGCTGATGCGTTTTTACGAAGTCGACAGCGGCCGCATCACAGTCGACGGCCATGATGTCCGCCAGATCACCAGAGACAGCCTGCGCAAAAGTTTCGGCATGGTGCTGCAGGACACTTGGCTGTTTGAAAGTACGCTGCGGGACAACCTGACTTATGGCAACCCGGCCGCCAGCGACGAGGAAGTCTGGGCGGCCTTGAAGAAGACTTATATGTACGAATATGTGCTGCGTCTGCCGGACAAGCTGGATACCGTCATCGGCGAACAAGGGCTCAAAATTTCCGACGGGCAGCGGCAGCTGTTGACCATCGCCCGCACCATGATCGCCAAGAGTGCCATGCTGATCCTGGACGAAGCCACCAGCTCTGTGGACACCCTCACCGAGCGCAACATTCAGGCCGCCTTTCTGGAAATGATGAAAGGCCGCACCAGCTTTGTCATCGCCCACCGGTTGGCTACGATCCAGGCCGCCGACCACATTTTGGTAATGGACGCCGGCGCGATCGTCGAACAAGGTACCCACGAAGAGCTGCTGGCAGCAAACGGCTACTACGCCCTCCTGTATCAGGCACAGTTTGAACAGTGAATTTGTCACAGGCAAGAGTGTCTGATAACTCTGCTCACTGCCGTCAAACTGTGTACACCACAAGAGGATGGTCAGAGCGGCTGTCACCGGAGTCTAGTATTTCATCCGGACTGGAATTAAAGCAATCGGCCGAGTGTCGAAAAGTTTCAGAAGGCTCTCCGATCTGACCCCCGGCGTACAGCCGCCGGCCGAAGCCAACGAGAAATCCCACTTGAAAGGCAGCGGAAATTTCTCATTGTCTTGGGCCTATTGACTTCAAACTGACAGTAACAGCACTGATTTTTCAAATCAGCGGTGAACTGTCAGTAGTTCATTCAAACGGTAAAATCTGTACGCCGGGGTCAGTCTCCGAGCCTTCTGAAACCTTTCTGGATGTATCCGCCGAGAAAACGGAAGAGACAGCACACGGCAATATCGTAGTGCACTTTAAAGGGAATGGTCAGCTGGTACAGTTCAACTAAGGCAGAGTTCGCCAAGTTGAACTTGCAACTCAGCTTACTGAGGTTGGAGCCAACCGTGCACCACGGTGATTAGCATGCCAACTGACTCTGAAGTTTTCGAGTAAATTGATTTGATTTCTGTATGGATAGAACACTAGCGGCGACTCCATCATTTCCTAAAACACCAAAACGTTCCGCAACAAGTCGGCAGCTGCCACCTGTTGCGGAACGTTTTTGTATAGCAGAGAATAGTAGGGCGTATCTGAAAACTCTGGGGGAATCCAGATTTTTGCGGACCTGCCGAAATCAAGGAGTAAAGCGCAGCTTATGTGGTGCAAAGCTGCGCATTTACGAGCAGATTGCGGTGAAAAGGACCAAAATATCTGCCACTGGAGTTTTCAGACACGCCCTAAAAAGGGACTTCATTTTGATTGAAGAAATCGTCCAAGCCGCCGGGCAGCTGTTGGCGGATCGGCAGCTCCTGCAAGACACCGGCCGCAAAAATCCGGCCCACCAAAATCAGCAAAAAGAGGACCACCACCATAGTCAAAACAGTGGTGTAATAACGATTGGAAGTGCCGCCGAGATTCGGCGCGTGCCAGAGATTGCCCACAAAAGAGGTGGTGATCAAAAAGAGATTGAGACCCACCAGAGCCAGCCCAACTGTCGGTACCCGCAGAATGACCGGCGCCAGCAACACGGACAGCAGACTGGTACAGACCGCAAGCGAAGCCGGAGCCATGATTTCTTCAACCGCAGCCGCAAACTTCAGCGGGCGCCGATAGATCCGAGCTGCGACGATATAATAAGCTCCGAGCATGAGCAACAGTCCTGTCGTCAAAGTCAACAGAATCTCAAAAAAGAACATCAGCCCCGGCCCCTCATAAACAAAAGAAAGCCCCAGAAGAAGAGTCAGCTGCTCCAAGACCCGCTGCAAAGCTGCAGTCGTCGAACCGCTGAGGACCAGTGTATTGCTCAGAATCACAATCACCAGCCCGATTCCGGCAAACCCCGGTCGTTGCGCGCCCTGATTGAGACGCGGCTCTTTGATGTGGTCCCTCAAATAACTGCAGTAGCTTTTCAGATATTCGGTAACACCGGACAAAGGCGCCGTTTTCTCTTCCTGGTCAGAAACTGCGGTCTCAGGGAGGTCGGCGGCCGCCGCTTCAGTCTCCCCAATAGTTGTCGAATCGAAGGATTGCTGACCGGCCATCCTCTGAGTGTGCTCCGCTGCCGCAGCCTGGATGATAGCATCGTCAACCGGAGCTTTGGCGACGTCCGCCTCCGCATCCGCTCCAGCGACAGCAATGACGTCATTCCTCGCAGCCGGATTCGCCTTCGTATCCGGCTCAGTCGGGGTATCCTCAGGCCTGGCAGGCGTTTTGACGGCAGTCACCGGGTCAGCTTCCGGGGCTTGGTCTGTTGCCGGAAATGCTTCCGACTGCGCTCCCTCTGCTGGCAGATTTTCTTTTGGATCCGCAGCTTGGGATTCCTCCAACAGATTGGCTGTGTCCTCTGTTTGCCCGGAAAAAGGCGGTTGGCTGTCGTCTGCTTGTTTTTCAGGTTGTTCCGCAAACGTTGCATTGCCTGCCACTGCCGTTTCCATTGGTAACGGTGGCTGTGCACCGGTGTCGGTCGGCTCCGCTATTTGAGGCTGGGCTGCGCCGCAAACCGGGCAGAATTTGGCCTCGGCCGGGATCAGCGCCCCGCAGTTCTGACAAGTTTTCATCACATTCGTCCTTTCGGCAGTGAGGAACGCACCCACCCTCGCCTGCATTCGTGCATTCATGATACCACATGCACAGCAAACAAAAAACCGTTCCCAGCATGAGAACGGTCATCGGTGGCAAACGAGCGGCCACCAACGCTTGCAGACAGATCTTATTCTGCTAAAAGGCCCAACTGTTTTTTCCAAGTTAAGACCCGCCGCACCGAGGCGTCCAGCTGGGCTTCGCTGTACTCGCCGCTTTCAACGGCGGCAATGATACGGGGAATCTGGACAGCATAGGTGGAAGACAAGATCAGATCATTGCCCGCCTGCAGCGCCGCCAAGCCGGCATCCTCCTGGGAAATGAAATCTGCCAGTCCCGCCATGTCCATATCATCAGTCATGATAACCCCTTCAAAGCCCAGGTCTTGGCGCAGAACTTCGTGGACCGGCGCTGAAATGGAGGCCGGCTTGGTGGCATCAATGGCATTCACGATATTGTGGGAGACCAGCACACTGTCGGCCCCGGCTTTGATTCCCGCTGCAAAAGGCTTGAAATCACTGGCCTGCAGCTCGGAAAGAGGCCGTTCGTCGGTGACGATGGCAGTGTGGCTGTCAGCGTTATTGCCATACCCGGGAAAATGCTTCATGGTGGATCCGGAATGGACTTCCCGCAGTGCCTGCACCACGGTAGTAACGTAAGTCGCCGTCCCCTCGGCGTCTTGGCCGATGGTCCGATCATAAATGAAGGCGTTGGGATCCGTAGCGACATCTGCCACCGGAAACAGACCGGTATCGATACCGAAAGCCTTCAATTGGCGGGCTTTTGTTAATGTGTCCTCTTTGACTGCCTGCCAGCCGCCGGTTTCATACAAAGTCTGCGGTGACGGATAGGGCGGATACACCAGCTGGGAATTACGGCTGACCCGACTGACGGTTCCGCCTTCCTCATCGGCCGCAATCAACAGCGGGTACTTGGCTGCCTCCCGGTAACTGCGGATCTTTGCGGTCAGCTCCTCGGCAGTGATCCCTTCCACGTCCCGGCCAAACAACAGATAGCCCCCCAGCTCATAGCTCTGGAGCGTCTCGATCTGATCACTGGCCGGCACTCGTGCCAAAAACAACTGTCCGACTTTTTCCGCCAACGTCATCTCCGACAGCAGCTGTGTCACCGAATCCGCTTCAGTATCGGAGTCTGCTGCTTCGGAATCCTTACTAGCGGCGGCACTGCTGCTGCCGTCAGAGGAGTCAGCTGACGAAAACTCCGACACCGCAGCCCCTGTCGACGAGACCCCGGAAGCACTGCTGTCCGTCGTTTTTCCAAAACCGGTAAAAATATAAATTCCTGCTGCGATCGGAACCACAATCAATGCGGCAAGCCCCAGCACCAGCAGAATCGATTTGAATGCTCTCATTTTCTATCCCCCAAAATTCTCTCTGCCTTTATGATAGCATACCTGCCGTCACTTGCTGAAACTCTGGCGCCGATTCAGCCAAAAGCCAGCGAAAAATAAAGTACGGAAAAATTACCCCAGCCCTAAAAGCAGCACGAGAAAAACCAGTCCCAACAGCACCGTCAGGATTTGCCGCAGACCGGGTGCATACTGCATGCGCAACTTTTGCAGCTGCAGCGGCCAAGTCCAAAAGCAGGCTAAAGTGAGCAGCGGCAGCAAAAAAATCGTCTCTTTGGGTCCGAAACCGTCGATTTTGCCCAGACCGGTCATATGTACCGGCACTGTCGCCGGGAGTCGAAAATAAAGCAGCCCGTACAACACCAATAGTCCTCCCGATAAAATAACGCCAACAATTCTGATTTTGTGAAATCCGCTTGAGAATTCCTGCATCATAAATCCCTCCCTTGCTGTCATTATACACCAGCTTTTGACTGTCGCCTTGGAGCAAATCTGAAAAGCCGCTCCGCAACACCCACGATTCAAATAACGACTGCCCTTTCTGCCTCGACCTAAAAAACCGCGATCCGAAAGTTTCGGATCACGGTAGTCAGCGTTTGGGATGGCAACGCCGAATGTTGCGGCCTTATGCCAAACGTTTGGCCAGACGTTTGTAAGGGATCGCGCGGCCGACATAATACAGCAGCATCGTTTGGACCGGCAGCATCACCGCAGCTTTCGCCAGCCGGATACTCCAAAAAGCCCAATTCAACGGCACCTGATACATCATATGCAGCCACAACGGCGTCAAAATCAAAGTGATCAACAGTGTATTGATCAGCGTCACCAGAAAAGCACGTTTGACGGTGACTTCCTTGCGATAGAAAAACCAGCCGTACAGCAGGCCTCCTATCACAGCATTCAGTGTGAATCCGGGAAAATACGGCGCCTTGGCAAAAAAGCCCATGCCGATCACATCTGCCAAACCGGCACCCACGCCGGACCAGAACGGACCGAAAAGCATCCCCATCATCATTTCCGGGACAAATTGAAAACTGATCCGCAAAAAGGTGGTATCGAAGACGAAAATTCGCGTCAACACGATCACCATTGCAATCAAAAGTCCCATCAGCGCAAGCTTGTGCGCATCCATTTTTTGTTTCATCGTCAGCATCTCCTTTGATAAGAGCTGCCGCAGTCCTCTGCAGCGAATGCGGAAACAAAACCGCGAAAGAGGGTCGGCCTGACCCGGCTTTCTTCGTCAAAGAGGCAACATCCCATCCTCTAAGCACTTAACGCTTCATTTCCTACTCTGGATTTGGACAGACCGATGATGCCTGTCCAAGGCCAATATAGCACGCGCGGCGGCTAAGAACAATTCTTTCAGCTGCTGATTTCACGATTTTTCTGTCAATTTTCGGAAATCACGACGAAAACCATTAGCAACCGAAAAGCTAAACAAAAAAACCTCTTCACCCACCGTGCAGCCAAAGATCAGACTTTGGGCTGCACCGGGGCAAAGAGGCGCGGTCATTTCAGGAGCGTTTGAAAGTTCCGTCGCAGTTCAAAACGTATCTGTTCATTTTCACAATAGCCGAATCTTCTTAGGCGGCTGTTTTTTGGCGGAACAGATTTTTGGCAGCGGTAAAGACCGGGATTGTGAACTGCTTGCTGACCGCCGCGGTCACAAAGTAGGCGATGTTGTAATCCACCAGCGAATGGATCAGTCCGCCGATACCCATCAGGACGAAGAAGAAGTAAAAAGCGCCCCCTTGGTAACTGCCGACGCTGCCGCTGTCTACCAGGTTGAAAGCCAAAACCACCAAGATTTCAACAGCGCTGTGAATCAAGCCAATCACCAGATTGAAGAGCTGAAAGCGCAGATTGACCAGCTGGAACTTGCCTTTGGTCAACACTGTTTCCGGATGCTTCTGCAGATACCAGGCCCCCAACAGCGCGAACACCAGATGGCTGGCGGCCCGCAGTGTGATGATAAAAGGCAGGCTGCTCATGAAAAAACCGATAGTCGTCCCAATCGCCACCATCACTGCCAGAAGCGGCGAAAAGAACATCGCGATAAATAACGGCACGTGACTTCCCAGCGTAAAGGAAGCCGGCCCGATAACGATCTTAGGCATGACATTGGGGATCAGGATAGCCAATGCAATCAACAGCGCCCCAATAGTGATTTCACGTACTGACATTTTTTTCATTTTGATATTCCTCCGTTTAGGTTGTGTCCGAAACCATCGGCAAAGGACGAAGCTTGCCCGATAGCTGAAGGTAAACACCTCTCGTCCCCTCAAGCTCCAAGCACCCTTTTTACACTGCTGCCTATCGTGAAACAGGACCAAAACAGCGGCTGTGACGGTGGTTTCAGCCAAACCTGATTTTCATTTTGATATTTTCTTTTGACCAGTTACCTGACAACATTCCACAACAAGTTATGCTTTCTGCCACGAACTGTCATGACAGTTCGGATTGGCTTTATTTTAAACGGCGGCCGTCAAACTGTCAAGACAGTTGGCAAAAAGGATGCAACTTTTATGTAAATTTTCAGCCGGCCTCTTTGTACCAACACCCATACTTTTATCATCCAAAGCATGTTCGAATAGACAGTTTCCTTTCACACTCGGGGCAAATTAACCGTTTGTACGTCATTTCAGCAGTTCTGTCGGTTGTCCCGGCAACGATTTTTCGCTAGTATTTTATCTGGACAATTTTCAAAGTAATAAACCAAGTACCGAAAAGCTTCATAAGATTCCCTAACCTGATCCCGACGTATTGCCACCGACCGACCGTAGCTAACGAGACAACGAAAATCAAGGAAAGAAGTGTGCAAAATGTTCAACCTTTTTTACGCAGCAGTACTCACCTTTTTATTACTGGGCGCAGTAGCTCTTTTTAAATCGCTGAAAATGCTCTTTCAAAAACAGACGGACGAACTCTCTGGTTATCTAATCTTGGCACTGCTATGTTTCGGCGGAGTGCTCTGCTTAATCGCCTTTTCATGAAGGAAATCGTTATGCCGACCAATCCGGGGCAAGTGATGCACAAGACCGTCGAATGAAATACAGAACAACCAAAGAACGCGACTATTCCAGCAGCTGGAATAGTCGCGTTCTTTATTTTGTAGTTTTCGGCTACTAAGCTGCTCAAGCCCATCAACTGCTTTGCTTCCGAACTGTTTTTTGGGTCACTCGTAACAAGCAGCCTTCTCACTCGTCAAACAGCACGAACTCCCGGTATTTGCGGGACAGGATGCTCAAGGTGATATTCAGGCAGACCATCGAGATTGCACCCTCCACGATATTGCTGGGCAGCGGGCTGACTTCATAATACAGCTGGTAGTTGGCGTTATCGCTGAGAAAATTCTTGCCGAAGACTGTGACACTGCACAAGGGCACCCGGTTAAGCCGCAGCATTTTGACGGTATCCCGAATACTGGGGGTATTGCCGCTCAATGAAGTGATGATCACCAAGTCTTCTTGATTCAGCGTGTGGGCAATCATTTCAAAATTTGTTTCACCGGAGATCAGGAAATTCGGCCGCCCCGACAAAAACAAATCGTTGGAAAAATCCTTCGTGTAGTTGTTCTGCGTGAAACCGGTGGCGTACAGCACGACATTGCGGGCCCCTTTGATGCGATCCAGCAGTGGCTGAAAGTTGACCTGCTGAGCGTATTGGAAGGTCTTGGCGATATCCTGCTCCAGATTGCCCACCAGATCCTCCGGCATGATCGCCTGCTGCTGCAGACTCTCCGCCAGTGCGTATTTCATATCGGAAAAGCCGCGGAAGCCCAGCTTTTTAGCCAGACGCAGCACCGAGCTTTTCGATGACAGCAGCACATCTCCCAATTGGATGATGGTCATCTCGTTGACCTCTTTTTTGTGGCTGCGGACATAGTTGATCATCTCCATCTCAGAATCCGATAATTCCTCGAAATTCAATTTCACATGCTGTTCAAAATCCATCCCTCTCACTCCCTGCTTTCATTATAGCAATAAACCGTGCAGCGACAAACCCGAGAGCCGCTGCAAAAAAAGCAGCTCGCCTCAAAACAAAAGACTGTCCTCCCATTGGAAAACAGCCAAGTGCTTATTTTGAAAACAGGTATACTCGTGCTTCATAAGGTGCCAAGCGAAGCGTCGCCTCCCACTCGTCGTCAGAGGGATAGTTGCCGATCAACAGCTCTCCCGCTACGTTTCGGAACTCTTCAGGGACGGTGAAATTCACCTTGTCGGACGCAAACGAACAGATCACCAACAGCCTTTGCTCTGCGGTTTCCCGAATATAACTGAAAACTGCCGAATCCGTCGGGGCACACAGCCGGTAGCTGCCGGAGACGATGACCGGACAGCTCTTGCGCAGTCGGATCAGCTTTTGATAATAATAGAAGACCGAATCAGGATCTGCCAGATTGGCCTCGGCATTAATCGTCCGATTGTCAGGAGAATAAGCGATCCACGGCGTACCGGTGGAAAAGCCGCTGTCCGCCGCCCCGTTCCAAGGCATCGGGGTCCGGGCGTTGTCGCGAGACTTCAGGTAAACCGCTCGCCGAATATCTGCCTCTGCTTCGCCGGCTGCCTGCATTTCTTCATAGACATAGCGGGTCTCGATGTCCTGATAGTCCGTCATGGAGGTAAAGGGCACATTTTTCATCCCCAGCTCTTCTCCTTGAAAAATATACGGAGTCCCCTTCATCAGATGCAGCAGTGTCGCCAGCATTTTCGCCGAAGTCTCCCGATAGCGGCCCTCGTCGCCAAAGCGGGTCACCGCCCGCGGCTGATCATGATTGCTCCAATAGAGCGAATTCCAGCCTTGTGCCAGCTTTTCCTGCCACTCGGTCATGACACTGCGCAAGTCGCTGAGTTTGAAGCGGATATCGGAAAACTTGCCGTATTTGCCGTAATCCAGATGCATATGGTCAAAATGAAAGACCATATCCAACTCTTCTCGTTCCGGAAAGGTGTACAGCTGTGCTTGCGTGCTGTCGGTATTGGGGGTTTCTCCCACGGTCATCACATCGTAGCAGCTGAGGACCAGTTCGTGCATCTCGTGCAGAAACTCGTGGACTCGGGGACCGTTGGAGGCACCGGCGTAATAGGCCTTTGTGTAGGGCATCGTTGCCGGTGCATCCGGGTAATCCGGGCGCTTGCTGATCAGACTGATGACATCCATGCGGAAGCCGTCAATTCCCAGCTCGAACCAGTAGCCCATCATCTCATAAATCTTTGCCCGAACCTCTGGATTCTCCCAGTTGAGATCCGGCTGCTCCTTGGCAAAGCAGTGGAGATAATACTGACCCCGCTCCGGTACGTACTCCCAAGCCGGACCGCCGAATGTCGAGCCCCAGTTGGTGGGTGGGGTGCCGTCTGCTTGGGGATCCTTCCAGATATAAAAGTCGGCAAAGGGATTGGTGCGGTCTTTTTTTGAAGCCTGGAACCAGTCATGCTGATCACTGGTATGGTTGACCACCAGATCCAGGATGATCCGGATCTTTTTTTCGTGAGCGGCTGCCAGCAGAGCTTTGAAATCCGCCAAGGTCCCGTACATAGGATTGATGGCATAGTAATCGCTGATATCATAGCCGTTGTCCACTAAAGGCGACTGGAAAATGGGGTTGAGCCACAACACGTCTACCCCCAGCTCCTCCAGATACGGCAGCTTTTCCATGATTCCGCGAAAATCCCCGATTCCGTCACCGTTGCTGTCTTTGAAGCTTTGGGGATAGATCTGATAAACGACGCTTTCCTGCCACCATTTACTCATTACTCATCCTCCTCCGTCAAAGCCGCTGCTGCCAGATAGTCATTGACATACAGCAGCTGTTCCCGGGCTTCCTTGACGGCGCCAGCAACTGCGGCAGCCTCGATTTTCCCGGCTCCCAGACTCAGAATCAGAGTCAGGATCACCGGCAGATTCATTCCGGTGACGAGATGGACATTGCCCTGTGCCAAATAGGGGGTGAAGGCCTGATTGACCGAGCCTCCCAGCAGATCGGTAAAGACCAGCGCCTCGTCGTCGGGTCCGACTGCTGCCAACGCCTGTGCGACTGCATCAGTCACCGGCGTGTTGTCCAGGTAAGCGTCGATGACGGTGATTTCACCGGTATTCGGGGCAATGTATTGCAAGGTATCGCTTAAGCCGGATGCCATTTTGTGATGGCTGGCAATGATGATTTTACGCATGTTTTTCTTCCTTTCTGTTAAAAAGGACGTTTGCCGACCCGCTGACAGCAGACTGGTCAAACGCCCCTTAGATGCTCGTTTTTTCAGTTATTACCCCTTAGACAGTCAAGATACCGCAGAAGGACAGCAGGATCGACAAAGCAATCAGGGCAAAAATGATCTGAATGACACTGAGCTTTTTACCGGCAATCAGCTTATACACCGCAAAAGCCAGCAGCGCCGGTAACAGGGCCGGCATGATCTTGTCCAGAATATCACTTTGGATGGGCAGCTTGACTTTACCGGTTTTAAAAACCAGCCCGACATTGATTTTGACGACCGACGGGATCAACGCTCCCACCACCGTCAGTCCCATGATGGAGGCGGCCTCGGTGAAGACCGACAATTTGCTGCCTAAAGTCGTTACCAGCTTCAAGCCGGAAGTATAGCCGATATTAAAGAGCTTGAACCGGAAAAACAGGAAGAAGATATTCAGACACAGCCAGATGATTGCACCGATGGGATTGCCTTCGAGCCCCATGTAGGCAGCGATGGATCCCATGATAGTGGGATACAAAACCCAGACCAGCGTGTCCCCCACACCGGCAAGGGGCCCCATCATCCCGGTCTTGAAACTTTGGACCGCCTCCAGTGAAGCAACGCCGTCTTTTTCCTCCATTGCCAGGCTGGCACCCAACAGCAGATTGGCCATCCAGGTGGTGGTGTTGAAGTATTTGTAATGATTGTTCAGCGATGCGATATACTCTTGATCGTCAGGATAGATCTTTCGCAGCGCTTTTTCCAGACCGAAGACCACTGCCGGTCCCTGTTGATTTTCATAATTGAAGGTATTGCAGGCCATGAACATGTAACGCAGCGCAGCCTGGTTGATGTCTTTTTTGGTGAGTTTCCCCGTTGTTACATCGTTATTCATCGAAATCGTCCCCCTCGCTTGCAACTACTGCCGCTCCGCCGTCAGCCGCGGTCCGGTCTGCTTTGTGCATCTCAGTTGTGAAATAATAGTAGGCCAGTGCGAAACCGATGATGGAAATCCCCAGAATCGGCAGTTGCAGATAAGCGGCAAAGACAAAGCCCAAAAGCAGCATCGTCAGGTATTTCTTCACCGGCATTACCTGCAGCAACAACGCAATCCCTACCACCGGCAGCAGATTGCCGGCTATCGACAAGCCGTCGGTGAACCATTGAGGGACCACCTGCAGAATCACTTTGACGATTTTGTCACCGAAAAGGACACAAAGCGCAGTCGGCAGGCCGGTCGACAAGCCGAAGATCACCGGTCCCAGCCACAAGATCCGATTCATCTTATGAAAATTCCCCAGATTGGCCGCTTTTTGGGCCGCATGGGTCACGTAGGTATTCAGCAGTTTTGCCAAAACATCCAACTGAATCCCCAACATCCCCACCGGAACGCCCACCGCCAAAGCGACAGCCTTGGCTTCTTCAATATCACTGGTGGTCCGAATCGCCACGTAGATTCCCACCAGTGCTGCCAGGCCCCAGTTGGGTACCGAAGAGCCGCCGATATTAGCAACCCCCAGTGCCATCAGCTGGAAGGTCCCACCGATGATCATCGCGGTCTGCATATCTCCCATGATAATCCCGGCAAACAATGCCACCATGATCGGGAACCAGGTAGTCACCACCAAACCCTGCTGGTCGATGACCATCCACACCGCCAAGGCGATGATCAATATTCCTTGAATGATTTCCATCCGTTTCTCCTCATTTCTCTGATTGTTTACTTGATATACGTTTCTAAGCTTTCTTCGGCATCACTGGGAACAAAATGGAAGGTCACCGGGATCCCCTGAGCCTGCAGTGCTTTCAGATCCGCGACTTCCTGCGGACTGACGGCCACCATTTTTTTCACGGTCGTCTTGCCTTCACCGTCGAACATGATTCCGATGTTAACCTTGGGAATCTTGACCCCGCCGGCTGCCAGCTTCAAGAGGGTCGCCGGTTCTCTGACGATCAAAAAGACATTGTGGTTGTCGTATTTGCCGCTGTTGAAATTGGTGATTGCAGTCTCCGTATCGATGATGGACATGCCGGTGCCCGCCGGTTTACTCATGCGCATCGCTGCTTTTTGCATTTCGTCTTGACTAACCTCGTCATCTACTACCATTAAACGTTTGGCATGGGTCGCTCCCGCCCACTGGGTCACGACGATTCCGTGGATCAGTCGCTGGTCGATTCTCGCTAATACTAATGTCATGGTGTCCCGCTCCTTTTTTTCTGTTATCGTTTACAGGTTCAGTATAGGTTCAGAATGAAAGCGATACAATACTTTGGCGCTGTCTTGGGAAAAGGGTGTTATCTTTGGCACAAGTATCAAGTTTCCGGGAATTTTCCCGGAAGCCGTCTCAGCAACCTGTTCCGGCAAAAAGCCGCGAAACAGTCGCCCCCTTCCTTCCCACCGCAAAATAAAAAAGCCTTCTGCAGCCGATCATCAGATCGACAGCAGAAGACTTTCCTTCGGTTGGCCAAGTGAGCAATAACATGCAGGCCAAGCGTCGTGACACCCGCCTGCCACAGCCATTACCTGCATTGATAATTATCCTTTCAAGGCTTCCATCGCATTACTGAGTCGGGCAAATTCCTCAAGTGAGAGGGTTTCGCCCCGACGCTTGGGATCGATAGCTGCCTGCTCCAGACTGGCGGTCAGCCAGGCCTTGGCGTCATCGTCTTTGCCATAGCTGTGGAGCAGATTGTTCCACAGCGTTTTGCGCCGCAATTGAAAAGCTGCTTTTGTCAGCTTGAAGAATTCTTTTTCACTGGTGACTGTCACTGCCAGCTGAGGGCGACGGGTCAGCTTTAAGATAGCGGAATCCACGTTTGGCTGCGGTACAAAGACGGTCTTGGGCACAATGAAGGCCAACTTGGCTTCCATATAATACTGGACGGCAATCGTCAGAGAGCCGTATGCCTTGGTTCCCGGAGCCGCCGAAATCCGGTCTGCCACTTCTTTTTGCATCATGACTACCATTTCAGCCACCGGCAGATCGGATTCCAAAAAGTGCATCATGATCGGTGTAGTGATGTAATAAGGCAGGTTGGCCACGACTTTGATGGGCAGCGCTTCAGTAAAGACCTCTTTGGTTACCTGCGGCAGATTCGCCGTCAGAACGTCTTGGTGCTGCACCGTCACGTTGGGATATTCCCGCAAAGTGTCCTGTAAGACCGGAATCAGACGGTCGTCGATCTCAAAAGCCAGCACCTGATGCGCGCTGCGGGCCAAATGCTCCGTCAGTGCGCCGATCCCCGGGCCCACTTCGATAACGTTGGTCTTGTCATCGATAGCGCCGGTCTCGACGATCTTGCGCAGAATATTGGGCTCGGTTAAAAAGTTTTGGCCCAGGCTTTTTTTGAAGGTGAAGCCGTGTTTTTTCAGAATGTCGCGGGTCTTGGAAGGGGTAGCGATATCGCGGTTATCTTTCATAGTTGTCCTCGTTTTCTTATACTTGCAATGTCAGCGGCAGTTTGCGCCGTCGATTCGTTCAATTCTCATCGGCCAGTTCTGCTTCGACAACCGTCATAGCAGCAGCTAGCTCTGCCTCTGTTATGCGAAACATCGCCAACCGTTTTTCCAACTGTTTGGCATTGGTGTAGCCGATCCGCAGCTGGTCCCCCAGCTTTTCACGGCGTATTTTCGATCCGGCTCCGGCTATTAAACCATATTCCATCAAGGTTTGTCTAGGGAGCTTCGGTGTCGCTGCGGCGTCGGTCGCCGTCAACGGGGTCACCACTTTCCGCAACGCTTCCAGGATTGCACTGTCGGAGGCGTGTTCGACTCCGAGACTGCCGCGCTTGTTGCCGGGGGCTGCCTGGGCGCGGGACAAAAAGGCATGCTTGGCGTCCGGGACAGCTTCCATGATGGTTTTGCGGATCTTTTCACCGGAAAAATCCGGATCGGTGAAGACGATCACCCCCCGCGTCTCCTGGGCGTGTTCGATCTGAGCCAGGATCTCCTCATTGATCGCTGATCCGATCGTCTCAATCGTATCGGCCGCCACGATCTCCTGCAGACGCCGGGTGTCGTCTTTGCCTTCCACCACGATGATTTCTTCAATCTGCAGACGTTCGGTCGGCACACTCAGTTCCCCTGCCAGCCCTTGCTGCAATTTCTTATCCTGACGCTTTTGACGCCGGTCGACTTCTGTCATCTCACGGGACTCCCTTCTCATTGGTCTTGCGGAATCCTGAACAACTGATGGGCATTGTCCCAGGTGATCCGGGCGACGTCTTCAGTAGGCAGCCCCCGCAGTTGTGCAATTTTTTCCGTAACATAAAAAGTATAGCCGGGCTCATTACGCTTGCCCCGATACGGCATCGGTGCCAGATAAGGCGCGTCCGTCTCCACCAGCAACCGCTCCAAAGGCACGCCGACTGCCGCTTCTTGGACATCCAGCGCTTTTTTAAAAGTCACTACGCCGGAAAAGGAAAGATGCATCCCCAGGTCCAAAAAGCGTTTGGCCCATTCCAGATCACCGCTGTAGCTATGCATGATTCCGCCGATATCCCGCACATCCTCGTCTTTCAAAATCCGATAAGTATCTTCAGTGGCCTCCCGCATATGGATGCTGATCGGCAGACCGTGCTCCTTGGCAACGGCAATCTGGCGTCGAAAGACCCGCTCCTGCACGTCTTTAGGATCTTCCATCCAGTGATAATCCAGACCGATCTCCCCGTAAGCTACCACTTTCGGAAGTGCCAGCTGCTGTTCCAGACGCTTTTCCACCTCAGGAGTATAGCTGCCGGCTTCAGTCGGATGCCAACCGATAATACTATACACGCCGGGAAACTGCTGGTTGAGCTCCAGCGACTTTTCAATCGTCGCCGCATCAAACCCGACGACCGCCATCTTGGTAACGCCCAGCTCCTGCGCACGGCGAACGACCTCTGCCTCTTCGCCGCGAAACTGTTCGGCATTCAAATGCGTATGTGAATCAAAAATCATAGCAATGCTCGCTCCTGTTCTTTGACGGCCGAGCCGCCCTTTTCCCTCCTACTTTAGCACAAAAGACAGCAAAGCAAAACGGACAGCGCCCTGCTTGCGCTATTCTTATAAAAAAATCCGTCCCCGGTCGGATTCTCCAACGGCTATTTTCTACTATAATAGGAACGATAATTAAAGGGCAAACGCAACCCGCTGCCTCCAGCGTAATTTCGGAGCGAATGAGGTGTGGCCGAAATTACGCTGCGAACCCAGCTACACCCGGGATCCCACCTTGCCGTAGCGATCGGAACAAGCGGCTTCGTTTTTTCGAAGGGGCCCGCCAAAGAAAGTCTAAGAATGGAGATCTGCTGATGAACCACTTTGAAAACCGCTACCCGACAACAGCCGCCTGGTTGCGCCGTCAAAAAGACAATCGCCCGGATCGACGTGCGCAGGGAGCGAGTCACTGGCTGATGCTGGTGGCATTGGCTGCTCTGACCGCCGCTGACTTTCGCTGGCAGTTGGCGGGAATTTTACTGATAACGGCATTGACTGCTTTGTTGCGGGGACCGGGGATGCTCGTGACCGGGATGCTTTATGCCGCTGTAGTAGGCTTTTTCCCGCCCTTGGGCTTCCTGCTGACAGCCCTGTTTTTCCTGCTTTCCCTGTGGCAGCTGCAAAAGAGCTGGCGTTTTTATCTGTTTGCAGCCGGTTTTTACAGTTGGCCCTTGGCAGTATCCGCCTTGGAGGCACTGGGAATACTGGGGCGTGACCGACTGACCCTGGCCCTGACAGTCGGCGCCGCCCTCCTCTTGGGCCAGCTGACGTTGAGCGCCCTTTACCGCAGCGGTCTGGACAGCCGCAGTCTGGCTGTTGCCCTGCTGCAAGCCCCGTTTGACTTTCTGCTGCTGTTTTTGCCCCGCCGTCTCAAAAAACGAATCGCGCCGGACTTTGCTTCGGCACGACAGGCCGCCCTGGCACGACCGTCCCGCCGTCCCCTGGATGCAGGGCAGCGTCCCAAAGCCTCCTTCGTTTTTTTCAGAACAAAAAAATAACTCTGTGCCGGCGATCAGACCATTTCAGAGTTTGACAGCCGGCAGTTGTTTTACGAAAGTCAGCAGCTTTTCAAACATGCTCTGAGGTAACGAGAAAAATCATCACCTGCTTACAGGCGTGTTCTTTTAAAAAAAAGGACTCGCCTTTTTGCTTTTTATCCGCTATAATCAAATTACCAAAAGGAACATACGTTCGCTAACATAAAAAAACTCGTTTGCTCAGCATAGACCGCCGCAAACTTTGAAATATAATCGCAACAATATCACCACAAATTTAAATTGCATTTTACAGGTGTATCTTATATGCTAGTCAATAGTTGATTTAGAGGGGGGACGTTTTTTTGGCTGCCAAAATTCTGGTCGCATTTATTGTGATACTTTTTGCAATCGGCGTTTACGCCATGTTCATCGAACCCCGGCGGCTGTCGGAAAAGCATTTCCTCATCCGTAAAGACAAGTCCCGTGTCTTGGATATTTCCGAGGCGTATGATATGTTTCAAAACGAAGGTGACATCGCCGTTGCCCACATCAGCGATCTGCATTTCTCCCGCTGGTATAAACCCCGGCGCCTCAACAAAGTGATTGCTTCACTGCGGGAAAATCGGCCGGACCTGATTGTCTTCACCGGCGATCTGATCGACGACTACAAAAAATGGCCGGTCAAACAGACCCCGGCTTTGGTAGACAAGCTGAAAAAACTGCAGGCACCCATGGGCAAGATCGCCGTTCTGGGCAACCACGATTACAAAAGCGACGGCTCGTATTTTGTCAGAGAGATCCTGCAGGAAGCCGGCTTCACCGTGCTCATCAATGAGGATGTCTTCGGCTCCGATGAAAAGATCTCGCTGAATGTTGCGGGAATAGCCGATCCGGCAAGTGAACAGTCCCGCTTTTATTTCGAACCGACATTGGCCGAATGGCAGATCCTCTTGCTGCATCAGCCGGATTACATCGAGCGCATTCAAAATCTGGATATGTACGACCTGGTGCTTTCCGGTCACAGTCACGGCGGACAGATTCGCTTTGCCTCCTTTTACCCAAAAACTTACGGTGCCCGTACCTACACCGAAAGCCTGTACCTGCCTTCGGAAAATACGCTGTTGTCGGTCAACACCGGCATCGGCACCACCGGACTGCCGCTTCGTTTCGGTGTTCCGCCGGAAATCGTTTATTACCATCTCTCCCATAAAACAGAACCATTCAAGAAAGCGGAAAACCCGTTTGATTTCAAAAGCCTGGTTGAAGAAGCCAAGCAGACCAAAAGCCAGGCTGCCCCAGTTCAGGACCCCAAAACTGCAACAAACCCGACTGCCCCGCAATCAACACCGGGCCCGGCAGCTCCGAACGGTCCTGCTGTGATTCCCGGATCCGCTGAACCTGTTGTTGAGCCAACTGATAAAGTGGTGGACCTCTCCTTGTTCCGCCGCCGATACCATGACAAAAAAAGAACCGTCTCTTAAGCCAGCTGCCTTGATTTGCAACCTGCTTTTGAGACGGTTCTTCTTTTGTTTACAAACTTGACTGTTTTCGATGCGGCAAACAGACTAGTATTTCATCCGGACTGGAATTAAAACAATCGGGCGAGTGCCGAAAATCTTCAGAAGGCTCTCCGATCTGACCCCCGGCGTACAGCCGCCGGCCGAAGCCAACGAGAAATTCCACATGAAAGGCAGCGGAAATTTCTCATTGTCTTGGGCCTATTGGCTTCAAACTGACAGTAACGCCGCCGATTTTTCAAATCAGCGGGAACTGTCAGTAATTCATTCAAACGGTAAAATCTGTACGCCGGGGTCAGTCTCCGAGCCTTCTGAAACTTTTCTGGATGTACCCGCGAAGAAGACGGAAGAGACAGCGCATGACAGCATCGTAGTGCACATCAAGGGGAATGTGAGAAGCCACCCTCCCTTTGGTCAGCTGGTACAGTTCAACTAAGGCAGAGTTCGCCAAGTTGAACTTACAAATTAGTCACTGTTAAGTTTGCGTAAGCGAACTTTACAGTGAGTTTGACACATTTAGGCGTAAAACTCAGCTTGCTGAGGTTGGATCCGCCCATGCACTGCGATGATTGGCATGCCAGCTGGTTCTGAAGTTTTCGAGTAAATTGATTTCTGTCTGGATAGAACACTAGGCACTTCCTCAGGTCTGTCGCTTTTCTCTTCTTACAAAGCAACTAATCCCCGCTGGATCAGCTGCTGCAATCATTTGGGAATCCGCCGCAGCTGATCCAGCAGCAGTTGCTGTCGCGCGACCAGATTCGTCGTCTTGCGCAGTGCTTCTTTGATAAAGAGGTCTTGTGCTGACAAACCGTTATTTTCCGGCAGACGGCGGTATTCACCGGATGCTTCCATGAAATAAGCCTTCGCCTCGTCCCGATCGTAAACATCCACCAGATGCTGGATCATCTTTTCACAACCGGTCCCCTTCAACGGAGTGGCAATCTCTACTCTGCCCGTCATGTTGCGGGTCATCCAATCTGCCGATGAAAGCCACCACTCCGGCCCCTTCGCGGTGGTAAACGCATAAATCCTGGCATGTTCCAAAAAGCGCCCGACGATACTGGAGACACGGATATTTTCGCTTTGCCCCTTGACTCCCGGCACTAAACAACAGGCACCGCGCACTTGCAGGTGGATCTTGACACCGGCATGACTAGCCTGATACAACTGACGGATGATCGGCTCATCCGTCAGAGCATTCATTTTGGCAAAGATCGCACCATTACCGGTCGCTTCATGATAGACGGTCACCTCTTTGATCTTCTCGATCACCAGACGCCGGATATCTCCCGGTGAAGTTACGATTTTCTGATAATCGGGATGATTGCGATAGCCGGTGAGATAGTTGAAAAAGTCCGTCAGATCACTGACATACTCCTCTCGCGAAGTGAAAAAACTGAGATCCGTGTACAGCTGGCTGTTCTTTTCGTTGTAATTACCGGTGCCGAACTGGCCGTAACGCTTGATTTCGCCGCCTTTATTCTGCACAATCAACAGCGCTTTGCTGTGGGTCTTCATATTGGGAAAACCGTAGCTGACAAAACAGCCGGCAGCTTCCAACTCCGATACCCAATGAAGATTGTTTTCTTCATCGAAGCGGGCTTTGATCTCCACCAACACCGTCACCTGGATCCCTCTTTGAGCGCCTTTTTTCAGCAACTTGATGACTTCAGAATGGCTGGCCATCCGATAGAGTGTCTGCTTGATGGCGATGGTATCCGGATCGTCGACCGCTGCTTTCAACAGTGCCAGGACCGCTTTGAAGGAATCATAAGGATGCTGCAAAAGCAGATCCTCGTGATCCAGTGTTTTCAGCAGGTGACCGCTGTTCCAACGCGTTTCAAACAGCGGTTTCAGCGGCGGATACAACAGGTCCTGATTCTTGTCCGTCAGCTCCGTCACCACTTGAAACAAAAATGTCAGATCCAAAGGCGCCGCCACCTGATACAGATCCCGCTTTGTCAGCCCCAATTCCTGCAGCAGATGACCGGCATCACAGGAGGCAGTCCGACAGCAGCTGCCCACCTCCAACCGGGAAGGCAGCCCCTTCTTGCGCTCTTTCAGATATTCCGACATCTGCAAAGACAGATCCTCATCGGCATCTTCTTGAAAGGTCAGGTCATGATCATAGGTGATCCGAAACACGTAAGCATTTTCCACCTCGTTACCCACAAAGACAGCGGGCAGAAAGTGGGCAATGATCTCTTCAATCAGAATAAAGCGCCGGGCAGACAGTTTCAACAGTCGTGGCAGTCGAGGTGAAATCGGCAGGATTGCTTCCCGCTTTTCCCCGGACTGCTGATCCTTCAGCTCTACCCACAGATGGAGCGCTTTTTCCAATAAGCGGGGAAACGCATGATAGACATCCACACCGACAGGCGCCAGCGTAGGAAAAATTGTTTCTTTGAACAAGCGTTTCACCTGGCGGAGCTCCCGCACTGTCAATTGCTGATACCGCTTAACATAATACTGTTTCTTCGCCAGTGCTGCTTCCAATTCCTGCAAACGACTGTACTGTAACCGCAGATTTTCCCGATTCAGCAACGCCAGTTCAGTCAGCAGCTCTTCTTGGGTCTTTCCCGTCAGCTTGTCGACCCTTCGCTCCGGTAGTCGGGCCAATGCTTGCAGCCGCGGCACCCGTACCATGAAAAATTCATCCAAATTATTCGCGGCAATCGCTAGAAAGCGCAACTGCTCCAATAGTGGATTACGAGGATCGCTTGCTTCCATGATCACCCGCCGATTGAAAAGGATCCAGCTAAGGTCTCGATGAAAAAACAACGGCCTTTCTCCTTGTTCGCTCATCACGACTCCTCCTCTTTTTGGAAGTCCAATTCGATCGTCTTGTCCAGAACATATTCCAGATTTTTCTTTTGTCGGGTAGCCCGATAATATTCTGCCAATGGATTATACTGCCAGACGATTTTCAGCGTATAAGTGTCTTTGTCTTTTTTCCGGAATTTCAGCTTGCGAATCTCATTGACCCGCGTAATTGCCAACGCATCGCAGAATTTGATGATACTGCCGACTTCCCGAATCACCTGCAGGGTTTCAGGATCCAGCCAATTTTTATACTGCCGCAAGAACTGGTTGAACAGTGATTTGTTCTTATAGCTGGCCACCAGCGCCAACGACAGTCGTGCCTTGTGGGAAAAGCCGCTGAGATTTGAATTAACCAGCAGGTAAAAAGAGTGCATTGAACTGTCGTCTTCCTCAACGTAGGCTCCCAGATGATAAAGGTAGGTGCCGGCTTCCAGATAATCCATCACCTTTTGCGACGGATACATCAGCCCGGCAGCTTCCAGCTCCTGCAACAACTTTTTGGCGATTGCCAGCCGCTGAGAAGCGCCGATCGTATCTGCCAGATACAGATCCGCCAAACGCCGTACAGTCATTTTCTGAACATTATTCGGCGTATACGCAGCCGGATCCTCCTGATTGATCCGCTCCATCAAAAGTCCTTCCCGCAGACCGCGGTGACAAAAGACGAATTTTTCGGCAGCTACCGCATCAAACAGACAAAGATAAGTCAAATTCGCCGGTGTAATGATATCCGCCCGGTCCCGGCTGAGACCGTCCAGATCCTGCTTTTGTGCCACGGACAACCGATCAAAAAGTCCGTAAGTCTGCTTGAGATCCTCGCGAGACATTTCATATTCATGGATCCCCGACATCGGATAATCAGTCATCCGCTGATGGACACTGGCAATATTTCGCGAACTGCCACCGATAGCAATGATCGGCAGCTTGCGGGGTTTGATCCAGCTGAACTGTCCCAATTGTTCCTTGACGTAGGCGGCGGCCCGCTCATCGGCCTTCTTGTCCTCACCGCTGTAAAAAAGTTCCTGCAGCGTCACGACGCCGAAAGGAAAACTGTGATAGTGCTTAATCACTCCGTTTTTGAAATAAGTGACCTCGGTACTGCCGCCGCCCATATCCACCGTATACCCTTCGTTGAATTGAGTCGAACGAGTGATAGCGTACTGGCCATAGGAAGCCTCTTCTTCTTCCGACAACAGGCGCAGCTGCAAGCCGGTCGCCTCTGCCACCGCAGCCAGCACTGCCTCCTGATTTTTTGCCTGCCGGATCACCGCGGTAGCCGTAGCGATCACATCATCCAGCTGATAATGCCCCATGACCTTCTGAAAAAGCCGAATCACTTCCACCAGCTTGTCGATGCCTGCTTGCACCAGCTTTTTGTCCTGATCCAGATATTGATACAGCCGCACCGGCAGTTTGACGTTTTGCAATTCGTGAAAATCGTAAAGTTCAGTCAGCTGATAGATCACCAGTCGGACTGTATTGGAGCCGATATCGATAACGGCTGCGTGTTTGAGTGTTGCCATAAAGTTTCCTCCCAGTCGCTGTGCAAAAGACGTTTTTTCAGACGTACCTGCCTACTCCAAAAATCGTCCCGCACCCTTTGATTGATTACTTTTATTATACGTCAGCCGTTTTTGAAATAAAAAAGATAGGTATGGTTGGAAATTCCGGTGAGATCCGGATTTTTGCCGAAATCAAGGAACGCGGCCCGGCCGGGATGCATCACAGGTGCGCAGTTACGACGGACGCAACAAACCAAAACAATTGTCGGAGGAGTTTTCAGTCACATCCTACCCCGGCTTTTTACAAGCTCACTATCCGCTGCGCTGCTTGCCGCCTCACCACAAACCATCACTCTCAGTCCTCGCCGTCTTCCAGCTTAGCCAGGATTGTCTGCAGCTCATCTCGTCTGGCAGCAGTGACTTCCGGGTAACTAAGCCCCAGCTCTTTGATCCGCTCATTCAAGATCTCTGAAACCAGGTAACGGGAGTACCATTTGTCATCTGCCGGGATTACATACCAGGGATTTTCCTTAGTGGCAGTTGCATTGATGGCTTTTTCATAAGCCGCTTGATAATCCTCCCAGTATTGCCGCTCTTTAACATCCGCTTCGGAAAATTTCCAGTTTTTCTCGGGAATCTCGATGCGGCGGATGAAACGGTTCTTCTGTTCCTGTTTGGAGAGGTGCAAAAAGAATTTCAAGATCACAAAGCCTTCATCCGCCAGATACTCCTCGAAGTGGCGGATATGGTTGTATCGTTTTTCATAAAAGCTCTCCTTGATATCCTTGACACTGTCGATTCCCGGCAGATGGTTGCCCACCAGAATCTCCGGATGGACCCGGGCGATCAGCACATCCTCATAGTGGGAACGGTTGAAGATCTTGATGTCACCGCGGCGGGGCACCTGAGTATGGATACGCCACAGATAGTCATGATCCAGTTCCAAAGCAGAAGGACTCTTGAAACTGGTGACACTGGTTCCCT
The DNA here is from genome assembly GCA_027692465.1 of Enterococcaceae bacterium OF42-14pH9A. Taxonomy (GTDB): domain Bacteria; phylum Bacillota; class Bacilli; order Lactobacillales; family Enterococcaceae; genus Enterococcus_C. Next base: position 256,790 of record JAQEYU010000002.1, read on the forward strand.
GCGGATTGACACCGCTCATGACGTGCTCGATCATGGAATCCTTGCCCGCTGCATCCATCGCCTGAAAGACGATCAGCACACCCCGGCGGTCCTGAGCATAGAGCATTTCCTGGTTTTCTTTCAGCTTCTTGATATCCTTTTTGATCTCGTCTTTGACCTTTTCTTTGTCCACTTCTTTATCGGGGGCAGTCGCCAGCTCCTTTAGCTTGATTTTCTTACTCCCGTCAATACGAAACGCCTTTTCTGCCTTCATCCTGCTTCCTCCTCTGGTTGTTTCCGTCTTTTCTTCACTAATCGTTACTTCGAGTATAGCCTGATTGCAGTCTTTTGAAAAAAGATACGGCGGTCGAACTGTCAAAAAATTCAGCAATGAATTACAAAGATTGCTTATCTAGCTATTTTCGCTGTATACATTCAAAAAATCAGCGGGGATACGATTTCCGATGAAGCCCTCGAACGACTCTTTGAAGAGACGGATTCAGATTTCGACGATCTTTTTACCATGCCTTTTTACGCCACGAAACAAAAGAGCCTGGAAAAAAGCAGTGCCTTCGCCAAACGTCTGTTAGACAATTCTCCTGCACTGACCGAATTTCAATATCGGGAGCAAGCGGAAAAGCTGTTGACAGCGACCATTGATCGTTTTCCGGAGCTGTTTTTGAAAAAAGGCAATGCGTTTCCCCTCTACGAAGCCTTACAACATCTGTTCACTGACCTGCCTGCTGATTACGAAAATGATAAGGACCTCACCGATGACACTGCACACTTCTGGTATTTATTCCTGCGGGAGCATTTTCCAAAAGAAACCACCGCTATGAAACGTCGCAAAATCTCTATGGATTATTGGCTTGACTTTGATGATTTCGCTGGCAGTTTCGACTGGGATGACCCGTCTTTCTAACCAGAATGCTGAACAGCTTATCATAACTGCCATACGCTCTTTCATAAAACAGTTTCGGATCTTTGTCCCTGTTTTAAAAGAGCGCTTTCCGAAAGAAACCCGGGATATGCGACAGCACAAGATCCCCGCGCACTTACTGGCTGCCGTTTTGCAAGAAAATGTACTAAGAACAGTTGCAATCGCTGCTGTATTTCCATCTCAAAAATCGCAAAATAGCCAGGACCAAACGCTCGGATAACGAGTATCTGGTCCTGGCAATTTTTTTAAGGCAAGAAACAGCTTAAACTGCAGCTTGGTTTACATTCTTGATCACACGCCACCTGTCACTTCCTGATTGGAAAGACTCAGACAATCGATCCCTGCAGTCTTTCACTGACTTGCAGCCAAAAATGGCCCTTCACGTCAGAAAAAGCGGTTGGATAAAGTCTGCCCGCCAGCGATTGGTCTCCGTATCGTAATCGAAAAACCACTTTTGCAGAAACTGTTGCCGCCGCTTTTGTTGCCCAGCTAACAACTGCCCTTCAAGATCCTCCAGATAATCAACACAACTAAAGGCAATATCCACAGAAAAACTCTCTGCCTCTACATGCCGAAAATTTTGTAGACCTTGGACTTTCACCTGCCGAGTATGATTGACCACCCCTTCATCCTGTTGGGCTGCCAGCGCCTGCTGCTGTTGCGCTAACAAGCGTTCCGTGCAAAAAGCGGCCGCTTGTTTTGGTTGTTGGACATCCCAAGCTTGTTGGATCGCCAAAAAAGAGGTGGTGACGTCCTCTCTAATCCGGTCTTTTTTTCGCTTGGTCCCGGGTATTTCCTTTAGCATCGACCGATATGTTGCCAGTTCTTGGGCCTTTATCTGTTGCTGCTGTCGCAAGCGCCGAAGACCCACCAATCCAATACTCACCGCAAAAAAGACCCAGACTAAGGGACTGCTGCGGCGGCTGTAAAGCCCGTTGCCATAACTGGTGGAATGCCCGCCGACGCTGGTACTGTGACTGCTGCTGCCGCCACTTGAGTGTCCGCCGCTTGAATGTCCGCCACCATGTCCCCCCGCCGTTGCTTCAACAGCTGTCGGGCTCAAAAGCAGTAAACACACCAAGACACTCGCCAATAAAATTCCGATTCGTTTCACGTCAGCCTCCAAAAGAGCAATTTTTTGTTATTTTACACTTTTGAGTAGAGACTTTCTATGCTCTAAATGAAAATTTAAGACTTGTGTTGCGATGAAAAAACTGCAGACAACCCGAAACAGCTGTCTGCAGCAATTTTTTTATTGTTATTGAAGACCAATAGCAATGGCGATAAAGATGAAGATGGAGCCCAATATGAAGAAGAAGCCCTGCATCTTGATCTGGAATTTCGCCCATTTGGCCCATTCGATCCGCGCAACCCCCAGCACACCGATCAGGCTGGCAGAAACCGGAGTGAAGGCATCCACGAAACCGGCCCCCAGCTGATAAGCCAGGACAGCTATCTGCCGTGAAACACCTACCAAATCGGCCAATGGTGCCATGATCGGCATCGTCAAAGCCGCTTGACCGGAGTTTGAAGTCACCACCAGATTGAAGAGGCTTTGGAAGATATACATTACCCAAGCACCGATCATCGCCGGCACGCCGTTCAGCAGGCCGCCGATACTGTGGAGGATCGTGTTCAACGCTGACGGCATGTTCGGCTCGGAGCCTCCCAGTACCAGCAGGATTCCTTTAGCCATCCCCACCACGATCGCAGTTCCGGCCAGATCAGCCGCACCGGATTGGAAGGCTTTGGCGATGTCGTTGATCCCCATGTCGTCCAGTTTGAAAATAACCGCCAGAACTCCGGCAGCCAGTCCCATCACAAAGAACTGAGAAGCGATTTCCGGAATATAATACCCTTTTTGGGTCACGCCCCAGACGATCCAAATCAAGACCGCCAGCATTTCCAACAAGATCAGTTTGTGGCCCAGCAGAAACGGTTTATTTTCTTCTGCCGTTTTTTGGATATGGTTGCGGAAGTAATCATCGGATTCATATACTTCTGAGCGCAGAGGATTTTTCCGAATCCGCTCCGCATAAATACTCAGATAAGTTGCGGACAGCGCCGTGATCACAAACCACATTACCAGACGGAAGCTGGCCCCGGAAAGTACCGGTACCCCGGCGATCCCCTGCGCTACGGCAACGGAGAAGGGGCTCATCCAGCTGGCGGCATTCCCCACCTGGGAAGCCACGTAGGTCACCGTCACCGCCACGATTGAGTCGTACCCCAGTGCGATTACAAAGGGCACCATCACCATTGAGAAGGGAATCACCTCTTCGGCCATCCCAAACGTCGCCCCGCCGAAAGAAAAGGCGAAGAACAGCAGCGGAATCGCCAAGCGTTCCAATCCCTTGGTCTTGGAAATAAAGGCGTAGATCCCGGCATCGATCGCCCCGGTACGCATGATAATCCCAAAGGCACCCCCGACCACCAGGATCAAGGCAGCAATTCCCACGGCCGAACCATATTTATCACCGGAGACCAGCCCTTCAAAAATGAAGTTCAAAAAGCCGAAGCCGCCGAAATCATCGGTCCCCCAGATTTTGGCTGTCTTGTGCAGCTTTTCTGACTTGTCGTAGATCTTGTCGCCATACAGCTCGTACAAGGTATCATCGGTCAGATTCACTCCGTCCAGCTGTCCTTGATCCAGCTTGTCTTCCCCTTCTGCCAGCACGGCTTCCAGTTGTTCTTGATCCACATCCAGCTTTTCCAGCTCCGCCGGTTCCTGCGCCAGCTCCTCCAGCTGCTGATAAACGAAGTCCTTGTCCAGGTTATAATCATAGCGGAATGTCTCCTGCTTCAATACGGTCCGCGTCTTGGTGTCACCATTGGCATCTTGATATTCCACATCTTCTGTGGAAAACTTACCCGCCGGTACCAAAAAAGTCAGCACCCAGGCCAACACCACTACCGCAAAAATGATTACATAGGTATGAGGCGTCTTCATTTTCGTGAAGTCACGTTTTTTTGTCGTCATCTTCTTTTCCTTTCTCATCTTCAGTCGTCCGGTACCCAGCAGCCCTTCCGACTATTTTTAGACAGCCGTCCAACCGACGGCCAAAAGTTTGTCCATGTTATTATACATTCATTTTTCCTGTATGAATATACAAAAGTGAGAATTTTTTTCTAAGGGAGCGGCTATTCAGGGTTTTGCCCATAAAACGCAAAGATATCTCCCCAATCTGACAGTCTGAATTTCCTCAGTTGTCGCAAGTTGATCTGCCGCAAAAAAAGAGCACCACCAAACGGCAGCACTCCTTGATTTGTAATTGATTAGGTAGTAAATGGTGAGGCACTTGTTCAATTACCCCACAGACCCTTCCATCTCCATACTGATCAGTCGGTTCATTTCGACTGCGTATTCCATTGGGAGTTCTTTGGTGAAAGGTTCGACAAAGCCCATGACGATCATTTCGGTGGCCTCTTGTTCGCTGAGACCACGGCTCATCAGGTAGAAGAGCTGATCTTCGGAGATTTTGGAAACTTTGGCTTCGTGTTCGAGGGTGACGTCGTGGTTCAGGATTTTGTTGTACGGGATCGTGTCGGATTTCGACAGGTCGTCCATGATGATCGTGTCACACTCGATGTGGGACTTGGAGCCGGCGGAGTTTTCGCCAAAGCGGACTTCTCCACGGTAATCGACTTCGCCGCCGTCTTTGGAGATTGATTTAGAGATGATGGTCGACGAAGTATCTTCCGCATTGTGAATCATGCGGGCGCCGTTATCCAACACGATGCCTTTACCGGCCACTGCGATACTCAGCATGGTGCCGCGCGCGCCGCGACCGTTCATGTAGACGCTTGGGTATTTCATGGTGACTTTGGAGCCCAGGTTGCCGTCCACCCATTCCATGGTAGCATTTTCGTAGGCAACGCCACGTTTGGTTTCCAGGGAGTAGACGTTATTGGACCAGTTTTGGATGGTGGTATAGCGCATGTAGCCGTCTTTTTTCACGAAGACTTCCACCACCGCCGCGTGCAGCGAGTCGCTGGAGTAAGTCGGCGCAGTACAGCCTTCCACATAGTTGATGCTGGCGCCTTCGTCCACGATGATCAGGGTCCGTTCGAACTGGCCGGTGTTTTCAGAGTTGATCCGGAAGTAAGACTGGATCGGGATATCCGTGCGGACGCCTTTTGGTACATAGATGAAGGTCCCGCCAGACCAGGCGGCCGAGTTCAGTGCGGCCAGTTTGTTGTCTTTGGGAGGAACGAGGGTCCCGAAGTATTCTTTGAAGAGTTCCGGATATTCCTTCAATGCCGAATCAGTGTCGGTGAAGATAATGCCCAGCTGTTCGAACTCTTCTTTCATATTGTGGTAGACTACCTCTGATTCATATTGGGCAGAAGCGCCGGCCAAGTAGGCCCGTTCAGCTTCCGGGATTCCCAGACGTTCAAAGGTGTTCTTGATGTCTTCCGGCACGTCATCCCAGCTGCGGGCTTTGCGGTCGGAGGAACGGATGAAGTAATTGATCTTGTCAAAATCCAGTTCGCTGAGGTCGGGACCGTATTTGGGCATTTCCATCTCATTGAAGGTCTTCAATGATTGCAGACGAAAGTCCAGCATCCATTCCGGCTCTTCTTTGGCAGCGGAGATCTGGCGGATGACTTCTTCTGAGAGTCCGTCACCGGTAGTAAAGACCGGCTTGATGTCGTCGTGGAAGCCGTATTTGTATTCTTCTGAATCAGGTAAAATCATATCAGCCATTGTGCTGTTTCACTCCTTACTCTTCGTCGTTGCGGTGGATGTGGCCGGTCTCGGCAACACCGTCTGTTTCATTGACCGCTTTGTTCAAGGCTTTCCAGGCCAGGGTGGCACATTTGATCCGCGTGGGAAATTTGGAAACTCCCGCCAGGACTTCAGCTTCCCCGAGGCGTTCGGCGTCCGGGACGTCTTTGCCTTGGACCAGGTCGGAAAACATCAATGTCAGATCACCGATTTCGTCCACCTTTTTGCCGATAACTGCATCGGTCATCATGGAGGCGCTGGCGGTGGAGATGGAACAGCCGGAGCCGTCAAAGGCAATGTCCTGGATGACGCCGTCTTTGACTTCCACTTCCAGGTGGATTACATCGCCGCAAGTGGGGTTGTTCATCTCCACTGTCAGAGTAGATTTCCCCAGCGTGCCGTGGTGATGAGGGTGACTGGAGTGATCCAGGATCACTTGGCGGTAGAGATTGTCGAGTTTAGAAAGTGCCATGTTGGAAAAACTCCTTTGTCGCAAGGATGGCGTCGACTAAGCGGTCGGCGTCCTCTTTGGTATTGTAAAAATAAAAGCTGGCGCGGGCCGTTGCCGGCACCTTCAGATAGTTCAGCAGCGGTTGGGCGCAATGGTGACCTGCCCGCACAGCGACGCCCTCCATATCCAGAGCAGTGGCCACATCATGAGGATGCAACCCATCCAGATTAAAGGCGATCACGCCGGTATGATGGGCGGGATCTTGCGGGCCGTAAACCGTCAGGCCGTCGATGGCCAACAGCTTCGGCAGGACATAGTCTACCAAGCTTTGTTCGTAGTCATGGATATTTTGCATCCCGATAGCCGTCAGGTAGTCGATGGCAGCGCCCAATGCGATGCCGCCGGCGATATTGGGAGTCCCGGCTTCAAATTTCCAAGGCAGCTCTTTCCAAGTGCTGTCGTAGAGATTGACGAAATCAATCATTTCGCCACCGAATTCCACCGGTTCCATCCGATCCAGCCATTCCCGTTTGCCGTAGAGCACGCCGATCCCGGTAGGTCCGCACATCTTATGACCGGAAAAAGCATAAAAATCACAGTCCAATGCCTGCACATCCACCGGCATATGAGGCGTCGATTGGGCGCCGTCAATCACCATGATGCCGCCGTTTTCGTGGGCCAATTGCGTCAGCTCAGCGACCGGATTGATCACCCCCAACACGTTTGAGACGTGGGCGATGGCGACGATTTTGGTTTTAGGACCGATTTTGCGGCGGGCATCCTCCATGTCCAGAAATCCGTCAGCCGTTACGTCGACATAGACCAGCTTGGCTTGTTTTTCAGCTGCCAGCTGCTGCCACGGGATGATGTTGGAGTGATGCTCCATATAAGAAATGACGATTTCATCTCCGGCTTCCACAAGGGCATCCCCGAAGCTTTTGGCGATCCAGTTCAGGCTGGTGGTGGTGCCGCGGGTGAACAACACCTCGGCACTCTCTTTGGCATTGATAAAGCGGCGGACTTTTTCTCGGGCCCCTTCATAGGCATGGGTCGCCCGTTCCGCCAATGTATGCACACCGCGATGAACGTTGGCATTGTCGTGTTGGTAATAAGCCGTCAGAGCGTCCAGGACGGCCTGTGGTTTCTGAGTGGTAGCGGCATTGTCCAGATAGACCAGTGGTTCATCATTCACCAGCTGATCCAAAATAGGAAATTCCCGACGCAGTTTTGCAGCATCCAATGTCATGCTTCCAACTTCCCTTCAATCACGTCGATAAATTCCTTTTGCGCTTCTTTCATCGGGATCGCCGTGATAACCGATCCCAAGAAGCCGCGGATCACGAGGCGTTCGGCTTCTTCTTTGTGAAGACCGCGGCTCATGAGGTAGTACATTTCATCCGGATCCACCCGTCCAACAGAGGCGGCGTGGCCGGCAGTGACTTCGTTTTCGTCGATCAAAAGAATCGGATTGGCATCCCCGCGGGCACCGTCAGAAAGCATCAAGACTCGGCTTTCCTGCTGGGCGTCTGCTCCTTTGGCACCCTTAATGATGTGGCCGATGCCGTTGAAAACCAGCGTGCCATGGTCACGAATGACGCCGTGCTGCAGGATGTGGCCAATGGAATTCTTGCCGAAGTTGGTGACCCGGGTATCGATTGCCTGACGCTGTTCTCCACCGGAGATCGCAACTACTTTGATTTCCGAATGGGCGCCGTCACCCACCAGATCCGTGTCAAAATCAGCGATGACATCGCCGTCGTTCATGACACCCACGGCCCAATCCACCATCGCATCCCGCATGATGTGGCCGCGACGATTCAAATAAGTCGTCAGATTCTTGCCCAGCCGGTCAATGGCAGAATATTTCACCTGAGCGCCGTTTTTGGCGATGACCTCTACTATGATATTAGCAGCAGCCGGTTGCTCGTTTTCCGGCATAGATGAGAATCTTTCTAAATAGGTAAACTGACTGTTGGTTTCCGCCACGATCAAAACGTGATGGAAGAAATGGCTGTTGCCGTTTTGGTTGAACAGCGCTTCGATGGGTTGATCCACAACGACATTCTTCGGCACGTACAAGAAGGCGCCACTGTTCAAAAAGGCCAGATGAGCAGCGGTCAACTTGTCTTCATCCGGTTTGACTGCTTTGGTCATGAAATATTCCTGCACCAACTCGCTGTGTTCTTGCATAGCGGTGAACAGATCGGTGAAAATCACCCCTTGATCCACTAAATCCTGGGGCAGTTGTTGTGCCAAGGTGATACTGCCGTATTGCACCAGCAGCGGGTGATCGTGCATTTCGTCAAAGCCGATGACCCCGACTGCATCCGGCAGGCTGTCGTTTTCCATGGTATCGCCGTCGATTGCCAAAAGCGGCCAATCGTTGTATTTTACCTGATCGATTCGTGGCAGCTGCAACTCATCGACTTGTGCCAGGGCCGCTTCTCGCAGCGCCAGCATCCAGGCCGGTTCCTCCTGAGTGGCAGAGAACATTTTCACGGCGGAAAGATGGTCTTTCAATTGTGTCATGTCAAATGCCTCCCTTACACTTCTTCTTTGTATTCGATACCTAATTCTTCGCTGATACCGGCATAGCCTTCCGCTTCCAGGCGACGAGCCAGATCAGCATCACCGGTCAATACGACACGGCCGTCCATCATGATATGCACCACATCCGGTGTGATGTAGTTCAACAATCGTTGGTAATGGGTGATGATCAATGCGCCGAAATCAGCTCCGCGCATTTCATTAACCCCTTTGGCAACGACCTTCAGCGCATCGATGTCCAAGCCGGAGTCGATTTCATCCAAGATTGCAAATTTCGGTTCCAGCATCAACAGTTGCAGGATTTCATTGCGTTTCTTTTCACCACCGGAAAAACCTTCATTCAAATAGCGTTCGGCCATTTCTTCCGGCATGTTCAGCAGGTCCATCTTTTTATCCAATTTCTTCAAAAACTGCATAACGCTCAGTTTGTCGTCTTCTTCCCGTTTGGCATTGATTGCTGCCCGCATGAATTCAGCATTGGTGATGCCGGGGATTTCAGATGGGTATTGCATCGCCAAAAACAGACCTAAGCGCGCCCGTTCGTCGACTTCCATCTCCAAAACATTTTCGCCGTCCAGCAGAATTTCGCCTTCGGTCACTTCATAGTTGGGATTGCCCATGATTGCTGCCGACAACGTGGATTTCCCGGTGCCGTTGGGTCCCATGATGGCATGGATCTCGCCGGTATTCAGAGTCAGGTCCACCCCTTTTAAGATCTCTTTGTCTTCGATGGACACGTGCAGGTTTTTGATTTCTAACGTTGACATGATTTTCCCTCCATTATGAGTCTGGCTTGCTGCAGAGACTGGTGGTCCGGCTGCAGCGGGCGACTCTTTCATTCTCATTCATTTTACGCTAATTGAGAATGATAAGCAACGAGTCGTGATTTTTATTATTATCCTTTAATGCCGCTTGTGACAGAAGTTTTCTGCTTGTGAATAAAAGGTTCTTTATTCGAAGTCAGTGGTACACTTGTCACCCCACCTTAACGTAAGCGCTTTTCATTAAAATCTTTCTCAATTGGCGCTGCAGCAAGCAATCCACCTCTTCCCTATCGGTTGCAAAAACATCTGCGCCGCTGCCAGCCGGTCGGCGGAGCCGGTAACAGCTTGCTCATTTTTCAGCAGCGAGGCTGAAAAATATTAATGTAAGCTTAATCTTTTTTTGAGAACTTGAAAAAACCGCTCCCTCGGTTGAGCTGAGGGAGCGGGGCAACAGCTTATTCTGCTTGGGTCGTTTCATATAACTCAACAGTCCCCACTGTGATCCGTTTACCAAGTGCAAACGCAATCTCCTCCAAAAGACCAAGGGAAGGCTCCATTGTACCTTTCTCGATACGGCAGATGGTTGAGCGTGGTTTGCCTACCCGTTCAGCGAAAGCTTTTTGATTAAGCCCGGTTTCCTCCCGTAAAGACAGCAGCAGATCCACCAACTCCAAGCGCAGCAACTCAGCTTCATAAGCCTTCTTGAATTCTAAATCAGTCTGCGCCTCGCTAAAAGCTTGCAAGTCATTTTTACTCATTTCTTTCATATTCGGATCCTCCTTTGAAAAAAATCGCCCGCAAGCGAATTCCTTTCATAATTTCTTTTTTCGGCGTTTTATCGGTCTTCTTGTTGAAACCATGAGTGATGAAATACGCCTCCCCTTGGATCTGGAAGTAGATGCTTCTGATCGTATTCTCTTTTGTACGCGCACGTATTTCATACAGATTGTCGCGCAATTTTTTTACCCGCTGCTTTTTGATTGCTTCTTGAATGCCAGTCTCTTCGATCCGTTTAATAGCTGCACGTAACTTCGCACGATCAATAGGATTTAAGGCATCCAAATACTGTTGAAATTCCTCATTCCAATCAAAATGTACCCCCATTTACCGTTTCTCCTCTCCTGTAGTGTAGCATATTCGCAACGCCACCTCAATCGCAACTCACTACTTCAGAAGATACGAAAAAAACCGCTCCCTCGCTTGAGCTGAGGGAGCGGGGCAGCGGCTTATTTTCTTTATTTTTCGCCCATTTCGTGATTCTTCTGAGCGGCAGCAGCCACGGCATTGATGACCGCCGCTCTGAAGCCGGTATCTTCCAGCACTTTCACAGCAGCGATCGTGGTTCCTCCCGGCGAAGTGACCATATCCTTCAAAGCACCGGGATGCTCACCGGTTTCCAGTACCATCTTAGCCGCTCCCAAAACAGTCTGGGCCGCAAACTCATACGCCTGTGCTCGAGGCATCCCTTCCAGCACTGCGCCGTCTGCCAAGGCTTCAATAAACAGATAGACATACGCCGGTGCCGAACCGGAAACGCCCACCACGGCATCGATCAGCGACTCAGGCACTACTTCTGCCTTACCGAAGCTGCGAAAGACTGCCAGAACCTGCGCCAGCTCTGCCTCACTGACTGCATTATTCGGTGTAACAGAAGACATCGCCGCCCCCACCAAGGCTGGTGTATTGGGCATCACCCGGACGATTTTGCGATTGTCGTCCCCTAAAGCTGTCTGGATGTCGCAGAGCGAGACGCCTGCCGCTACTGAGACAATCACTTTGTCGCCGGTCAAGAGGGTATTTTTTTCTGCCAGTAGCCCCGGCAAAATGTAGGGCTTCACCGCAAAAATGATGATCTGGCATTCCCGTATCAGATCGCTGCTGTCAGACACTGCCGTAGTCCCAAGCTCTGCAGCCAGCTTTTCAGCAACTGAAAAAGTGCGATCATAGATTAAAATGTCCGTCTTATCATACAAGCCGGCACCTGCCAAGCCCCGCACCATCGCCCGGCCCATATTTCCCGTTCCGATAAATCCAATCTTTGTCATCTGCTCCACTCCTTTTGCAATTCAGCAGCGGCCATCACCGGCCACCGCTATTCCTCTTAAGTTTGCCCCAAATCTTTCGGCACGTCTACTGTCAGAATGGTATTTTTATGAACAAAAAGCCCCGCTGCCGAGATTTGCAGGCTGGGTTCGGGCTCAGCACGGATAAATCCGGCAAATCCCCGACCCAGCTGCGACTGTCACCTACAGTGGGGATATATTTTTCTGCAGTGCTATTCCGGTAAAAAAGTTGCCTGAGCCCGAATCTGCTCGGCGACTCGGATCCCGAGAGCCGCAGCGGCTGTCATCGTGGCCGGGCTGCCGGCTTCTGCCAAAAGCTCGGTCCCGTCGGCTTCATTGCCCAGCTGACCGGTAAACAACAGCTGCGGTTCACTTGCGGCAACTGCTGCCGTACGCGACTTGGCATCGGCAGCCGAATCTGCCGCCGCGCTCGTCAGGCGGGCATATCCCGCCAGCGGTACATTGCATCCCAATCCGAAAACTGCCAGAAAGGCTCGTTCGCAGGTCACCGCCAAGCGGACCGCTGGATCATCCAACACCCGCAGCAGTTCTTCTTCTTGGGACTCGGCGCGGCATTCGACGGCGATCGCCCCCTGCCCGACAGCCGGCAAAAATTCCGCTACCGGCAGTTGAAATTCCGTCAGCCCCTGTTCCTTGATGGGCAGACCGTAACGGCGAATCCCCGCCTGGGCCATCACGATGGCATCGTATTGCCCGGAAGTCAGCTTTTCCAGGCGGGTGTCGATATTGCCCCGCAACGGCTCCAAGCGCAGATCCGGACGAACCGCCGCCAATTGGAACCGGCGCCGGCGACTGCTGGTTCCTACGACAGCCCCTGTCGGCAAAGCGGCCAGGGAAGTAAACGGCGACCGCAGGATCAGACTGTCCCCCACCGGCTGGCGCTCGGGAAATGCCCCCAGCACCAGTCCCGCCGGCTCCACCGAGGGCAGGTCTTTGGCGCTGTGGACGGCCATATCGATCTCACCGGCCAGAAGCGCTTCCTGGATAGCTTTTACAAATACTCCCTGACCGCCCATCTGCACCAAATCAGTCGTGCGATCCAGATCACCACGAGTCTCCATCAGTACCTTTTCAAACTGTTTTGTGGGAAAAGCGGCCTTCAAACGAGCGATTACACCGTCTGTCTGAATCTGGGCCAGCCGACTTTTACGGGTTCCAATCCTATATACCTGTTTTGCGGTCATCTTCTGCCAGCTCCTCTTTCAGTGCTGCAAACAGCTTTTGTGCCTGCTCGCTTTCATATTCGACACGGCCGTTTTCAGCTGCCAGATATTCCGGCAGCAGCCGTTGATGCAACTCATCGAAACGTCGATCCCGCGCTGTTCCTACAAAGACCGGGTAAAAATCCGCCCCCTGATCCGTGTAGTCCAGCATCTCCTCAAAGGACAGCCCGCTCGTTGTGACATACACCAGCCGCTCGCCAAAATGCGGCAGCGCTTCAAACCAGGAGGTGTCTTCTGCCTGAGAAGCGGTGGGCCCGATGATGATTAATGCCGGATTTTTCAGTCCGGCTGCGGCCGTCTTTTCGGCAATATCAGCCACGGTTCCCACAACCTTTTCCTGACGCCCCCACGTACCCCAGCGGATCACTGCGGCCGGCAGTGTGGCAGCGGCTCCCTGACTGGTGAAGATGGCCGTCAGTTCCGCCAGCTTCTCCATGCCCATATAGATGACTACGGTTCCGCCGGCAGCAATCTGCGCCACCGGTTCAGCTGCGAAGTCCTGCAGCTGCGCAGTGGGCGTTGCGATCAGACATTTTTCCGCCAAATGACGATGGGTCACGGCAAAACCGGCATACAACGAGGCTCCGCTGGCACTGGTCACACCGGGATAGACTTCGTAGGAAATCCCGGCAGCTTTAAGCGCCGCCATTTCTTCTCCCACCCGGCCGAAGAAACCGGGATCACCGCCTTTCAGCCGCACCACCGTCTTGCCGGCCGCCGCCGCAGCAATCATTGCCGCCTCGATCTCCTCTTGCTTCAGTGCATGATGATCCGGTGCTTTGCCCACGAAAACCAGCTCGGCCGCCTTGGGTGCCAGATACAGCAGCAGCGGGTTCAGCAGCCGATCATAAAAAACGATGTCCGCCTGTGCCAACGCCCGCTGCCCTTTGATGGTCAACAAGGCCGGATCACCGCTGCCGGCGCCGACAAGGTATACTTTTGCCATATGAAATTCTCCAATCTTTTCTGTCTTGCGCTGCATTTTAGCACCGGTTGCGCTTGTTATTTTCCAGCCGCCTTGGCAGCATCTGTATAGCGCTTGGTAATCAGTTGCGGTCGAGTGATAATGGAACCCACCACCACACAATAGGCTCCCATTTTCAAAGCTGCCGTCACCTGAGCGGGGTCATCCGTGTGTCCTTCCATCACTACCGGCACCTTTACGCGCCGGATGATTGCCTGCAGCAGTTCCAGGTCCGGTGTTGCAGTTTTTCTCGAATAGGAGGTGTATCCCGCCAAGGTGGTAGAGATTAGATCAAAGCCGAGCGCTTCTGCCTGAACAGCCTCCGCCAAAGTCGAACAATCTGCCATCGCCAAACGGCCCCCCTGATGAATCTGGGCTACCAGTTTCTCCAATCGGACGCCGCCGGGACGAGGCCGACCGGTTCCGTCCAATGCGATAATCTCCGCTGGTGTCTCCAAAAGCTCCGCCACTTCTTTGGCAGTCGCTGTGATGAAGACTTCCGAGTCGGGATAATCCCGTTTGATGATTCCCATCACCGGCAGATCAACCTGTTTTTTTATTTCATTAATATCCGCAACAGTATTGGCCCGGATTCCCACTGCACCGCCTTGTGCAGCTGCCAGCGCCAGCCGTCCCATGATAAATGAGCTGTGCAGCGGCTCCTCCGGCAATGCCTGACAGGAAACCACTACACCGCCCTTGATTTTCTCCAAACTGTTCATCCCGTACCCCGCCTTATCCTGCGATCTTCTCGCGTTATTTTCCTACGCTGTAACGATACAAAAGAAACAGCCGCCTGTAAACTGTTTTAACCGGATTTCTCGCCAACTCACTGCCGCTCACAGCAAAGGATGTGTCCAGTATTTCATCTGGACTGAAATTAGGGTGTGTCTGAAAACTCTGGGGGAATCCAGATTTTTGCGGACTTTTTGCCGAAATCAAGGAGTAAAGCGCAGCTTATGTGGTGCAAAGCTGCGCATTTACGAGTAGATTGCGGTGAAAAGGACCAAAATATCTGCCACTGGAGTTTTCAGACATGCCCTAAAGTAATCGGCCGAGTTCCGAAAAGTTTCAGAAGGCGCTGGAGTCTTTGGACAGATTGTTTTTGATTTCTTGCCGGATAGAACACTAGGGGACAGCACACTAATCTGCCCTGCCAGAGATCACACCTCAAACAACCCCAGTGTTACGCAGGCTTCCCAAATCCCGTGTTCACCGACTTTTTTGGTGATGTGGCCGGCTTTTTCCTTCAAAGCCGGTGCCGCATTGCCCATTGCTACTGGCAGCCCCACTGTTTCAAACATAGCGAAATCATTTTCCTCATCCCCAAAGGCCAACGCTTCTGCCGGTGTAATCGCCATTTTTGCCAGAATATCGTGAATCCCGGTCGCCTTGGAAATCGCCGCCAGATGGATATCCACCACAGTCGGCGCCACTTTTTCCACCTTCACTTCCGGTAACGAAAGCCTAATCTGAGAAGCATCCCCGCTGTGGCAGATTACTTGGATGATGTCTTGCGGCAGCTCTTCTTGATTCTTGAGATCAAGAATATCCGTGATACCGCCGTCATTTCCCAACGCAGCCAAATCAGAAGAATACAGCTGGTGAGGGGTCTCCACCAGATAAGGCAATCCTTGCGCTGTCAATTCTTGCTGGATTCTAGTCAAAATATCCGCTCCTAGCCGGTGAGTCGCCAGCGTTTTCCCTTGATACACCACATGAGCTCCATTCGATGAAATAACACTTTCAACCCCCAATTTTTCTGCCAGTTGGTGGATTGCTTGATAATTGCGGCCGGTCGCAATTACCGGTTCAATGCCATTAGCTTTCAACTTTCTCAGTGCTTGCCGGGCAGATTCAGGAATCCGCGCATAAATCCCCAGATCTTGCGGCAGCTCATTGTCTGCCAAGGTCCCGTCAATATCGAAAAATGCGATTTTGTAATGTGGCGGCTGTGCCATGATTACCCCTCCTTAAAACGTCTTTTCTTCATGATAACAGGAAACAAGCCTACAAGAAAGCTGTAGCAGCAACGCAGGAGGCTCCCCATCCTGAACGAAAATAAAAAAGCCGGTATCAGCTGCACTTGCCACTGCCGATGCCGATCCTTTTGCTATTTTTCCGAACTGCCGCTGCCCCGTCAGCGTTGCCGGACAACCGCCCACGCTGTCGAAAGTACCTCGATCACCACAAAGGACTGGACATACGTCGAAACGCTCCGTAGCGGTGCCCAGCGGAATAAGAAGCCCGCCAAAAACGGCAACAGCGCTACAGGCACCCAGATCTTCAAAGCCATCATGATCCCATCCCGTAAATTCTGCTTCCAGCTTTGCTATGCTTTCATCGAAAACTCCTCCATTTCTCCTTTTGGCGCCTCCATTCTAGCACTTCATTATTTTATTGTCTAAAAATCCTTTTGTTTATCATTTTTACAGAATATACTCGTTATTGAAAAATGTTTTTTCAGACTCCCAAAGTACCGGAAAACAATCGTTCATACAAACTTGAAGAAGTTTTCTCTGATCAGACGCAAGTAGGCCTCCATTTCACTATCAAGCTGCCTGAGAAATCTCCTTTAATGGCAAAGAACATGAGTGAATACATTTTGAATTTTGCTTTATACAATGGTGATGGAACACTGCTCGCGGATGCCAATAGCGGCCTAAATAATGGCGGTCAAGACAGTCTTATGACCGGTACGTACAAGTATATAAGTCAAAAGACTGCCAATGCCAACACGATCAACTTGACCGTGTTATTACATGGTGATCTCAAGGCAGACGTTCCCGAACTTAAAAATGCCAGTGTAAAAATCACCGGCATTTCTGCTAAGGATGAAAGAGCTAACCAGGAGGGTTTTAATAAAGCCAAAGATAACAGCATCAAAGGACATTGGAATCTGCCAATCGACTCACAAACGGTGAAAGCATTACCCGTCATCGATTTTGAAAATGCCGCAGCCGCTTCAGATATCTCGGTGATCAGTGCTAAAGCCTATCCGAGCTCTTTTGTTTTGACGATGAAGTATACCGATACCCTCCAGGAAATGTTAAAGAGGAATGATTCCGGGGTATTCACTTTATCAGGCAGCAACAACGACGGTTCCTTCACATATAACCTAATGCAAATCGACACGCAGCAGCAGGCGGGTGAAACGGTTAAGATCCTTGTCTTTGAATATGGTGGATATGATGCTTTCAATAGTGTTTCAGTTCAGTTATCCGACGTGGATACTTTGACCTTACGAGAAAAATAATCTGCAAAACTAGTGAATTTTTATGAGAGGATCTCGCTTGGGATCCTCTTTTAGTCGAAAAGTATGTTCAAAAATTTTTCCGGCAACAAAAAAAGCGCTGAAATCCTTGCACAACAAGGATTCCAACGCTTTAGAAGTCAAATAAAATTATTTAACTGTTACAGATGCGCCTACTTCTTCCAAAGCAGCTTTCAAAGCGTCTGCTTCGTCTTTAGAGATGCCTTCTTTAACAGCTGAAGGAGCGCCGTCAACTACTGCTTTAGCTTCTTTCAAGCCCAAGCCAGTTGCTTCACGAACTGCTTTGATAACTTTAACTTTTTGGTCGCCAGCTGCAGTCAATTCAACTGTAAATTCAGTTTGTTCTTCAGCAGCAGCCGCAGGGCCAGCAGCAACAGCTACAGGAGCTGCAGCAGATACGCCAAATTCTTCTTCGATAGCTTTAACTAAGTCGTTCAATTCAAGGATTGTCGCGCCTTTCAGCTCTTCGACAATGTTTTCAATGTTCAATGCCATGATTGATTTCCTCCATTTTAGGTAAGTTTTAGGTTGTGTTGCAGATCAAGCTACGCTGCGATTAAGCTGCGTCGCCTTCTTTTGATTCGATAACTGCGTTGACTGCGTATGCAACATTGCGGACTGGCGCTTGCAAGACAGACAGCAACATAGAAAGGAGACCTTCGCGGTTTGGCAGTTTTGCCAGTGCGACCATTTCGTCGACTGTCGAAACTTTACCTTCGATGATACCACCTTTGATTTCCAAAGCTTTCGCGTCTTGTGCAAAATCGTTGACGATTTTCGCAGGAGCCACGACATCTTCGTTACTGATAGCAACGGCTGTCGGACCTGTGAATACTTCATCCAATCCTTCAAGACCTACTTGTTTGGCAGCGCGGGAAAGGATCGAGTTTTTGATAACTTTCATTTCCACGCCATTGTCACGCAATTGTTTACGCAAACGAGTCACTTCGTCTACAGTCAAACCACGGTAGTCAACTACGACTACGGATGCGGCTGCTTGCAGTTTTGCAGCGACTTCGTCAACTAATTGCGCTTTTTTAGCGATAGCTGCTTCACTCATTTGTATTTCACCTCCAAGATTTGATGGGTTAGAGTCGTTTGTACATCGGCTGATACGGTCGTCGCAGACTAAACGCCTGTTTGACTGCAAAGGGCAAGCCCTTTTCGTTTCAGTGTGTTCGCTTCCGGCATTCGCCGAAAAGTCGGCTATCCGGTCACAAACATACAAAAAAACCCTATGCCACCGTAGACATAGAGGGACCATTGACTGTTCTCAACGTTGTCCTCGGCAGGAAATTAAGGCGGGGCCACCTGCTGTCTTCGGTACAGTTAAACTTTAACCTTGACTACCTTATCACAGACAAGGCAGTCAAGTCAAGTTTAGTTTTTCATTTTTTCGTTAGGTAATTGGCAGGCGCCGACTTAGAAAGAAGCAGCGTCTACGTGGATACCAGGGCCGAAAGTAGTTGTGATAGAGATGTTTTGCATGTAAACACCTTTAGCTGCTGAAGGTTTTGCTTTCACCAGAGTGTCATGGATTGTTTTGAAGTTTTCGACCAATTTATCATTTTCAAATGATACTTTACCGATTGGCACGTGAATGTTACCAGCTTTGTCAACGCGGTAAGTTACTTTACCAGCTTTTACTTCGTTGATTGCTTTGGTAACGTCCATTGTAACTGTACCGGTCTTAGGGTTAGGCATCAAGCCTTTAGGACCCAAGACACGACCCAATTTACCAACTTCAGCCATCATGTCAGGTGTTGCAACAACTACGTCGAAATCGAACCAGCCGCCTTGGATCTTTTGAACCATGTCTGCTTCGCCTACGAAGTCTGCGCCTGCAGCTTCAGCTTCTTTGGCTTTTTCGCCTTTTGCGAAAACCAAAACTTTTTGTGTTTTACCAGTACCGTTTGGCAGAACTACCGCGCCACGGATTTGTTGGTCCGCTTTTTTAGGGTCTACGTTCAGACGGTAAGCAACTTCAACCGTTGCGTCGAATTTTGCGATATTTGTGTCTTTAGCCAATGCAACAGCTTCTTCTACAGCGTAAGCTTTGGTATTGTCAACTTTTTTCAATGCGTCTTGCATTTTTTTGCTCTTTTTAGCCATTTTGTTTCCTCCTTGATGTGGTTATAACGGTAGAACCTCCCACGTCTTTCCATATCTTTCAATACAGAACCAACTGAGAAGCTACGTAATCGGGGTTATGTGCAGAAATTATTCTACAGTGATCCCCATGCTTCGTGCAGTTCCTTCGACCATGCGCATTGCTGCTTCAACGTCAGCTGCGTTTAGGTCTTCCATTTTCAACTCAGCGATTTCTTTGACTTGGTCGCGAGTAACTTTGGCAACTTTGGTCTTGTTTGGTTCGCCTGAACCTTTTTCAACTTTAGCCGCTTTTTTCAGCAATACTGCTGCTGGCGGAGTTTTGGTTACGAAGGTGAATGAACGGTCTTCGTATACAGAGATCACTACTGGAATGATCAAACCTGCTTGGTCAGCGGTACGGGCGTTAAATTCTTTTGTAAAGCCCATGATGTTGATCCCTGCTTGACCCAATGCAGGACCTACTGGGGGAGCTGGTGTTGCTTTCCCTGCAGGAATTTGCAATTTAACGAGTTTTTCTACTTTTTTTGCCACGAGACATACCTCCTTGAGTCCGTGATGTGGTTAATTGGAGATGAAGATTTCTCCTCCCACGTTGTGAAAACTTGGTGCGCATACGTGCGTGCGCCATGGCAACACAAACAGACGTGTCGACACACACCTGAATATTATAGCACCCTCTATGGGAAATGCAAGGAATTTTTATCCGTGTTTTCTTCTGTACAGCTTTACGGATTGCCCGCAGTTTCTTGATATAGCCTACTCCAAAAAAGTGGAAAAGCCTGTTTTTTTCGGCTTGCCCACTTTCTTTTATTCTCAAGTAATCAAGTTATCTGATCCGCCACCTCTTAGAGCAGCTCCTTGATCTCGGCTGCTGCCGCCTCATCCAAGATCAGTGTCAGATCCGGGTGCAGCTGCAAAACAGACGCAGGGATCGTTTCGGTCACTGGTCCGAAAAATGCCTCTTTAATGATGGCAGCTTTCTTTTGTCCGTTGGCAATCATGACCAGCTGTTGTGTCTGCATGACACTTTTGGGGCCCATGGTCACATAAAAATCCGGCACCTTGCTGCTGTCGCCACCGACTTCGTGAGCCAGCCCTTCTTTTAGTTTCGGCCCAATGGCGACTTTACTGGTGAGATCGCCGAATTTTGTCGTTCCCGGCAGGTTGCCGCAAAAATGACCGTCGCGGCCGATGCCCATCAAGATCAGATCCAGCCCGCCGTCAGCTGCCAGTCGCTGATCTTGTGTCTCCCAGTTGGTTTCGTTGAGTTCATGGATGTTTTCCGTCGGGATCTGGGCCGGTTCAAAGAAAAGTTTCGTCAGATTGCGGGTGGTGACGCCGGTTTTTTCGCCGACAATCGGGATTTCGTCAAAATTATAAAAGTGGGCATTTGCCAGATAGCCCCGCCCTTTGACCTCCGGCACCAGCATCTGATACATCCCCACCGGCGTCGCTCCGGCTGTAATCGCCAGATTGACCCGCCGATTTTCGTACATTTTCCCCAGCAGCAGGTTCGCCGCGGTTCGGCTCATGGCCTCATAATCTTTTTCAATGATGATTTTCATAAACTGCATCCTCTCTGACACTAGATTAAAAACGCTTACATAAAAAGTATAACATTCCTATAGTCCCGGACAAGGCAAACGACTGTCATTTTTTTCAAAACAGGGGTTTATAAAAAAACAAAGTTCAAACTCCTCCCCGTAAATCTTAAAAAAAGCCAAACGCCGAGAAAGCGCCTCTTTTATTCCGGGATATTTGTGGTAAACTACCTCTGGAATGGTCCCTTTTTTATAAAGCGGCCAACTGAATGACAGCACCGGCCCCGGCCGGATAATGAGGTGCAGAAATGGATCAATTGAAATACCGCAGTGTTTTTGACATCATCGGGCCCATCATGGTGGGCCCCTCCAGCTCCCATACGGCCGGTGCTGCCCGGATTGGGAAAGTCGTCCGCTCCATCTTCGGTGAACAACCGGATTCAGTGGATATCTATTTATATGAATCATTTGCGAAAACCTACCGCGGTCACGGCACCGATGTCGCGCTGGTGGGCGGGCTATTGGGGATGGCTCCGGACGATGCCCGCTTGGCAGATTCCCTGAAGATCGCCTATGAATCCGACATGGAGGTCTTGTTTGTCCCCCGCAAAGAAAAAGCCGAACACCCCAATTCTGTCAAAATGCTGCTGACTAAGGGCAAGCGTAAAATGACCGTCACCGGAATCTCCATCGGCGGCGGCAATATCCAGATCAGCGAGCTCAACGGCTTCAAGATCTCCTTGACGATGGGGACTCCCACTTTCATCACAGTTCACCAGGATGTCCCGGGTATGATTGCCAAAGTCACCAATATTTTCTCCAATGCCGCAGTGAACATCGGAACAATGACCGTCACGCGGGAATCAAAAGGCGAAAAAGCCATCATGATCATCGAAGTGGACGAACCCAGACCGGATATCAAAGAACAGCTGCAGCAGTTGGAGCACATCGACAATGTCACTTACTTCGACTGATTTTACCGCTTTGATCTGTCAACTGCCTATCATAAGAGAAGAGGAACCCAACGATGTTTTTATCAATAGCTGAACTGGTGGCTCAAGCCCACGACTATGACAACGTGGCCCAGCTGATGATTGCCACTGAAATGGAAATGACCGGCCGCAGCGAAGAACAGATTCTGGAGCTGATGGATCGCAATTTGACCGTTATGGAAAACTCTATCGCTGAAGGTGTGGCCGGCGTCCGTTCGGTCACAGGTTTGACCGGCGGTGACGCCACCAAGCTCAATGACTATCTGGCAGCAGGCGACTTTTTAAGCGGTGACACACTACTGACTGCCGTCCGCAATGCCATTGCCGTCAATGAAGTCAATGCCAAGATGGGCCTAATCTGTGCCACGCCGACTGCCGGCAGTGCCGGCGTGGTGGCTGGCGTTTTGACCGCCGTGCGAGAACGGCTGCAGTTGGAGCGCCGCCAACAGCTGGACTTTTTATTTACTGCCGGCGCTTTCGGACTGGTAATTGCCAATAATGCCTCCATCTCCGGTGCAGAGGGGGGCTGTCAGGCAGAGATAGGTTCAGCCAGTGCTATGGCGGCCGCCGCCTTGGTTTGCGCCAAAGGAGGCACTGCCCATCAAGCCGCCCAGGCCGTCGCCATCACCCTCAAAAATATGATGGGGCTTATCTGCGATCCCGTCGCCGGCTTAGTGGAAGTTCCCTGTGTCAAACGTAACGCATTGGGTTCTTCCCAAGCCATCGTTTCGGCGGATATGGCCTTGGCGGGAATCGAAAGTGTGATCCCGCCGGATGAGGTCGTCGCCGCCATGTATCAAGTCGGTCGCCAAATGCCCAGCATCTTCAAGGAAACAGCAGAAGGCGGTCTGGCCGTCACACCTACTGCCTTGCGCTTGCAAAAAGAAATTTTGGAACGCCAGACCGGAAATCCGATTGGATGAATCATGAAACGAAAGCAGTAGCCTTCAAAAACTTGAAGGTCACTGCTTTTGTTTATTAGCGGTCATTTCAAAAAAGTTATTTTACACTCCTGCACCGACAGCCCTTTCTTTAGCCAGCGCCAGACAGCCGATAAGTCCGGCATCATCCCCCAAAGCCGGCGTCTTCAAGTAAGCGTCCGGTTTGGGGGTCACGACATAACCCTTCAGCTTGTCAGTAAAGGCCTGCCTGACCAAGGGCAATAGTTGCGGCTGCTTCATGACACCACCGCCCAAAATGATGAGCTCCGGCGCGTACATCAGTGTCGTGTTATAGACACATTGGGCAATATAATCTGCTTCAATGTGCCAAAAAGGATCGTCGACAGCCAGCTTCTGCGCTTTTTTTCCCAGCCGCTTTTCGATAGCCGGTCCGGCAGCCAAGCCTTCCAGACAATCGCCGTGAAAAGAACAGTTGCCTTGATACGTATCCTCCTGGTGGCGCTGCAATAACATATGCCCCATCTCCGGATGACTGAACCCTTCCACAAAGCGGCCATCAAGCACAGCCCCGCCGCCGACCCCGGTGCCGATCGTATAATAAACCACACTTTTAAGGCCCCGGCCGTGACCGGCGACATACTCGCCAAAGCAGGCTGCATTGACATCTGTCGTCCAAGCGATCGGCAGCCCCAGAGCCCCCTTCAACGTGCCGACAAAGTCATAGTGCTGCCAAGCCGACTTGGGCGTAGTAGTGATCCGGCCATAAGTGGGGGAATCCTTTTGTACGTCGATTGGACCAAAAGAGCCGACCCCAATTGCTGCTAACTTTCCCTGATATGCTTTAAAAAACGCCAGCACCTGTGCCATGGTCTCTTTTGGAGTGGTCGTCGGAAAACTGATCCGCTCCACTAAATTCAACTCTTCATCACTGACACCGCAGACAAATTTCGTCCCGCCGGCTTCGATTCCGCCATAATACATAATCTTCATTCCTTTCTAATTGCTGCGACGAATCACCAATGGCTGGGTCCGCGCAGAGTAGATCCGATTTGATAAGGCTCGCCCCTGATAGTACAACTGCAGGATTTCGCCTTCTTTGACAATAGTCAGTGGCAGCTTCTGATCAACCGTTGGCGGCAGTGGCATCTCCGTAACAGGCTTACTATCAGTGATTTCCTCTTCAAACGTGTTGTAATACGCCATCTGACCGCCCTTGCGATCGACTATCAGATGGTTGGTTTTTCCGAAGCTGAGGGACAGCTTTTCGATTTTTCCGGCAGCTAAATCCAACGTATACGAACTGGACGCTTCGGCAGGGATCACGATCCCCTCACCGGCCGCTGCCAGTCTCGGATCATCGGCGGCCAGTGTTTCGACCTTGCTGCCTAAGAGCAGATCCGGACAAGCCGCTAAGCTTCCTGCCGCTCCGGTACTTAAACGATGCCAGGCCAGATTCCCCGCCCAATTGTAGGCAAAGTTATCATCAGAACGCTCTTTTGTGGGGATCCAACCCACGAGATACAGCTGTTCATTCATAATTACCAGTCGCCCGGCATAAAAACCGGCATCATCCACATGATCCGGCTGATCTGCAGGTGCTGTGAAGGGACCGGTGACTTTCTCTGCCACCCGATAGTGGACGACCCGCTTGTCCCATTGATCAGAAAACGCTAAGTACCAGCGATCCTCAAAATTCACCAGAGAAGGACACTCAAGGTTGGAGTCGTTTCCAAAATCATTAACAAAAAAGACGCCCTGATCCTCCCAGTTCTTCAAATCACGGGAAACGTATTTAGCAATCACGCCGGTTTTCTTTTGACGAGTCGTGATCAGCATCCAATACTCCTCGCTTCCCGGAATGCGCATCACAAAGGGATCTCTGAAATCATCGGCTTCATAATCAGCGCCGGCAAAAAACGTGTCCTCCGGTATCTTCTGCCACGTTTTGCCATCCCGACTGACCGCATGCATGATCCGCTCTTTGGGTGACAACTCGCCGTTATGAGCAGTATAAAAACAGTGGTAGCCGCCTGCTGGATCTTGGATCACGGTCCCGGTCCCCAGCGCCCGCTCGGGATCCTCAGCCTCGTTCACATAAGGCAAGACCTCGCTGTAATAGGTATACTCACTAAAATTTTCCGTGGTCAACAGGCTAAAGGGGTGAAACCCCACCGCTTCGTCCCGCTGATCTTCCAAATAGTAAATTGTCATTTTTTCACCGTCAAAATAAGGCATCGGATCGCCGGCAAATGTTTCGCTGCTGCGGGGAAAGCGGCTGACGATTCTTTCACCGGCCGACGCCCCTTGCAGCCAGAGACTGCCAACCAAAATCCTACCTGCAAGCAGCGGCAGTGCCCAAAACCAGATCTTTTTCATCTTGCTTTTCCTCCCTGTATTTCTCATCAAGCGCAAAAGCTTCCTGTCCTTTGTTTTAGGCGAACAGACAGCCACGCTTTTGCATTCGCGGTTTCTTTCAAAAAAAGGGAAACCTGCGCGGCAGCTGCCACTTCGGTCTCCCACAAATCCTCAAACAGGTTTCGTTGTACCACCCTCACCGAAATGAACCGGCAGCACTGTGCGCTTTTCCACCTGTTGGCCATTGATGACAGCCAATAATTTAGCCACAGCTTCTTCGGCCATCAATTGCAGCGGCTGAACGATGGTCGAAACCAGGTAGCCGCCGCCTGCTCGCAACTGTTGGCCGTCAAAGCCGATCACTTGGATATCTTCTGGCACTTGCCGTCCCAGTTTTTGGACCACCGCTATCACATCCAGTGCCATGGAATCATTAATCGTAAAGATCCCGTCGATATCCGGATGGGCCTGCAAAAATTCGGCGACTCGTTCCGGTACGTTTTCCAACGGCTCCAACATATCCAATACCACACAGGGCAGCCCCAGTTCCCGACACTCGATCTCAAAATACTTGCGCCGGCTCTTGGTCTCGTTGGGCGTTTCCTGATAGCCGCCGATATATGCCACTTTGCGACAGTCGCGGCGAAACAGCTCATTGGCCGCCAGTCGTCCGCCGGCAGAATTGTCCGCCGTCACATAGATGACTTCTTCTGTGAAATAACGATCGATGCTGACAAAAGGCAGATTGCTGGAAATGTATTCATCGATATCTGAATAGGTGATGCCGATAATCCCGTCTACTTTATTTTGGGTCACCATCTGAATATATTCCTGTTCTTTTTCGCTATTACCGTTGGAATTGCAAAGATACAATTTGTAGCGCTGCCGCTCCAGAGCGGTTTCAACGTGAAAGGCAAATTCGCCAAAATAAGGATGCCAGACACTCGGTAGAATCAACGCTACGGTATTGGTCCGGTTCATTTTCAAACCCCGGGCATAAAAGTCCGGCTGATAAGCCAGCTCCTGCATGGCGGCCTCCACCTTTTGCCGAGTGGCGGCTTTTACTGAGCCGTTATTCAAGACGCGGGAAACAGTCCCGACGCCGACCCCGGCCAGTTTAGCGACATCCTTCATCGTTGCTTTCATCCTGATCCCTCACCTTTCTGCTCTTCGTCCAGTATAGTGAACTTTTACGAAAAATACTACCGGTATATCCGGACAGAAATCAAAACAATTTGTTCAAAGACTCCAGAGCCAGCTGACATGTCAATCATCGTGGTGCACGGTCGGTTTCAACCTCAGCAAGCTTAGCTGCAAGTTCAACTTGGCGCTTTCTGCCTTAGGTGAATTGTACCAGCTGACCAAATGGAGGGTGGCTTCTCACATTCCCTTGGAAGTGTGCACTACGATGCTGTCATGCGCTGTCTCTTCCATCTTCTCAGCGGGATACATCCAGAAAAGTTTCAGAAGGCTCGGAGATTGACCCCGGCGTACAGTTTTACCGTTTGAGTGAATTACTGACAGTTCGCTGCTGATTTGAAAAATCGGCGGCGTTACTGTCAGTTTGAAGTCAATAGGCCCAAGACAATGAGAAATTTCCGCTGCCTTTAAGTGGAATTTCTCGTTGGCTTCGGCCGGCGGCTGTACGCCGGGGTCAGATCGGAGAGCCTTCTGAAACTTTTCGACACTCGGCCGATTACTTCAATTCCAGTCCGGATGAAATACTACCGTGTTTTCAGTGGCAAAGATACCGGGACAGATCAAAAAGTTTTTGCTAACTTTTCAACGTTTTATCGATTGCTTTAGAAACGCTCCAGATGAAGTACCGGGAGTGGCATTTTCTCAAAAAGTACGGTCAACTGAGGACTTT
The DNA here is from genome assembly GCA_027692465.1 of Enterococcaceae bacterium OF42-14pH9A. Taxonomy (GTDB): domain Bacteria; phylum Bacillota; class Bacilli; order Lactobacillales; family Enterococcaceae; genus Enterococcus_C. Next base: position 283,517 of record JAQEYU010000002.1, read on the forward strand.
CGCTGTCTCGAAAGCATTCACGACGGTTTCTCCCACGGACTTAAATAGGATATCCCGCCCTTTTTCCAGCTCGTAAAAAGTAGCAGTCATTACCTGAGAACCGTTGATAAAAATTTCCACTGAGCTGGTATCTCGGAAGACTTCCAAAACCAGCTGCCCATCCACCAACGGCACATGAACTTTTCTGGCATTCAGCGGTTCGGCTTCACTGCCAATCAAAGGGCGGCCAAAGCCCCGGCGGTCCAGGCAAAAAGTCTGGGCAAAGACATCATAGTTCAGCTGCAGCGCTTCTTTTTGACTGCGCATCAGTTGGATGGTGAAGGCTTCGGCTTGGGAAAGATCGGCCACTAAATGCAAGTAACAAGTTTCCTCCATCACATTGCGAAAGACGACGGGCCGATCAGTCACACGAATATTTTCCGATCCCTGCTGATAGACCAGTCTACTGTAAACTGTGGAGACCGGCTTTTGGATCAAGCGGTCTTTTTTCACCCGCAATTCTCGTGGCAGCGTCATGGAACCGGCCCAATGATGCCCCAGATCATGGGTTGGCAAGGTCCGATGCCACATCTGCATCCAAGCTACCAGCAACCGCCGCCCTTGTTCATCCTGCATGGTTTGCGGCGCATAAAAGTCCAAGCCAAAATCCAGCTCATGATAATTAGCCACCGTCAACTTGCCGGCATGCCAATCCATCTCGCCGATAAAGGCAACCGTCGAACTGATATTGTGATAAGACAGCCCGTCTTTTTCCATCTGGATAGGCGACATGATCAGTACATCACGACCATCCAGCGCAAAGAGATCTGGGCATTCCCACATGACACCTTGATTTTTCTGTCCTTCCAATAAGACAGAGAAAAAGTCCCATTTAAAGAGGTCCGGCGACTTGAACAACAGGATGCGCCCCCGCTCATCCACCGTTTTGGTAGCTACCACCATATAATAGCTGTCTTCATGCCGGAAAACTTTTGGATCTCGAAAATCCTGAATAAAACCATGCTCGCTCAACTCTTTTTTGCCCACAACAGGATTACCGGCAAATTTTGTAAAACGGATTCCATCTTCTGATACTGCCAAGCATTGCTGCTGATGCATCACCCCGTCGATTTCCTGACAGCCGGTGTAAACCAGAAACAGCTTGCCGTCTTTTTCGATGGCACTGCCGGAAAAGCAACCGCCGCTGTCATAGGGCTGATCCGGCGCCAGGGCTTCCGGCAGATGTTCCCAGCTGATCAGATCACGGCTGCGGGCATGTCCCCAGTGCATCGGCCCCCATTGACTGTCGTAGGGATAATGCTGATAAAACAGATGATAGTACCCTTGATAAAAAACAAAACCGTTGGGGTCGTTGATCCAGCCCACCGGCGCCATCAAGTGATAGCGCTGGCGGTAGCGGGGATCGACCTTTCCTTGCATCATTTCAATAAAACGGTCGGCCTTCTCCAAGACGCCGCGTTCATCAACCAACATTTATTGTGCTCCTTCCACGAAGGTATCATAACCTTCCTGTTTAATCTGGATCCATTCATCGATCCCTACCCGCTTCAATTCCGCCAGATAGTCGTTCCATTCGTCATCAATCTTGCCGCCGGTGATCCATTCCGCCCGTTTGCGGTAAATGTAATCCCACATGTCGGTCTCGATTTTGGCCAGGCGGTCCGTCTGTTCCTTTGCTAAAAAGACTTTGGGATAGTTGCTTTCCTCAGTGATATAAGGCAGATACGTCTCATGCATCAGATCCAAGCGCCACTTGGCATCATCCGGCATGGTAGTCACTGTATCGTAGTAAGAATCCAAAACTGCCAGCGGTCCGGCCGCTTCTGTTTTTTGCCGCAGCTCTCCCGGTGCTTCACCCTCTAACGGCAGATGTTTCAGCATCCCGTCTTTTAACTCAAAAATATTGGCCTGCTCGGTGTCCCCATATGTGCCCCAGTTATTTTGCACCGACTGTAACGGTTCGTACATCTTATCTACCCATTTAGCGGTCAGTTCGAGGTTTTTGTTGGCACTGGTGATCACGAAACGATCCCGGGAAAAGCCCATGCCGTTGGTGCGGGTCACATGTTTCGTGCCATCAGGTCCTGCCAAGACCGGCAGTACATCGTAACTGTCATTGTCGCCGGTGATATTGGCTTTGTCCCAAGTGAAATAGACCCCGTATTTGTGCTCTTTCCCCTTGGCTACATAAGTGTTCCAGTCTTGTTCAAAGGCTTCGTTGTCGATCAAGCCTTTTTGATACATTTCGTTCAGGTATTTCACAGCGTTTTTATAGCCGTCTTTGTCGGCAGTAAATTGAACCTTCCCGTCATTATCAACAATCAAGTGATCATCATTGTCCCCTTCACCGAAAGCACCGAAAATATATTTCATGTCTTCGTTGCCCCCGTCATTGATGAAGCTGAAGGGAATCTCATCTGCTTCACCATTGCCGTTAGGATCCTGGCTCTTAAAGGCTTCCAGCACCGTCATCAGCTCGTCTGTCGTTTGAGGCATCGCAAGCCCCAGCTTTTCCAACCACTCCGTATTGATCCAGGCCATGCAGTTGACCGTATGGATGGATTCTTTGCCCTGTCCCAGCTCTTCAATCCATGGAAAGGAATAGATATGGCCGTCAGGAGCTGTGGATAATTGGCGGTACTCAGGGTTTTCATCAAAAATCTTTTTCAGATTGGGCATGTGCTCATCGATCAAATCCTCCACCGGTACGATCACGCCGCTTTCGGCCCAGTTCAACAGATCATAATCCCCGGCACCGGCATTGAAAATGGCATCCGGCAAATCACCACTGGCAATGTCCAGGTTGCGCTTTTCGGCAAAATCCGTGTTGTAGTTGGTCCAGTCGATATGCAAATTGGTATCTTCTTCCAAACGCTTGAAGATCAGCTTGTCATTGGGATCTTTAGGAGCCGATGCTGCGCCTTGCGAAATCATCTTCAAGGAAACTTTTTCCTTCAGAGGGAAGTTGACCTTTTCCAACTCATAATCAGGGCTGGACTTGGCTTTATCAGCCGCAGAACCGGAACAGGCCCCTAAAAGCAGTGCAGATGACAACAAGATCGGAACAAACCATTTTTTTGATTTCATGTGAAATTCTCCTTTTTATATGAATGTTAAGCCGTGTCGGAACACGTCTTGATTGAACAAAATCAGTTGCAATCCGGCAAAATCAACCTTTGACTGACCCCACCAGCACACCTTTGTCGAAGTACTTTTGAAAGAAGGGATACATGACGATCAGCGGTAGACTGGAGATCACGATGGTGGCGTATTTGATCAGCTCGGCAATTTGCTTCATCTCTGCCATGGCTGTATTGGCGCCCACCATGTCTTGGGACGGCTGGTTTTGAATCAGGATGTTGCGCAGGACCAGCTGCAGCGGTTGTAAATCTGGATCTTTGATATAGATCATGGCATCGAAGTAAGAGTTCCACTGCCCGACAAAAGCGTACAGGAACAAGACGAACATGATCGGTTTAGCCAGCGGCAGCATTACTTTGAAAAGAATCTGCAAATCATTGGCTCCGTCAATGGTAGCCGCTTCCGACAGCTCTTTAGGCAGCCCACTGAAATACGTCCGGGCCAAGATGATGTTCCAAACATTGATAGCACCAGGTAAAATCAGTGCCCACACACTGTCCAACATGCCCAGATTTTTCACCAGCAGGTAGGTCGGGATCAACCCGCCGCCGACAAACATCGTGATGACAAAAAAGGTCATGATGATGTTTTTGCCGGCCAAATCCGGTTTAGATAGCGGATAGGCGGTCAACATGGTGACAAAAACCGTCAACAGGCTGAAAGTGAAGGAATAAAACAGCGAGTTGAGAAAGCCCCGCACGATGGAATCATCTGCGAAGACCCGCTGATATCCTTGGATCGTCCAGTCCCGTGGATTAAAACTCAAGCCTTTATTGATCAGCGTTGCCGGATCCATGAAAGAAGCGATCACTACATACACCAATGGAACAATGGTGATCAGGACCAAAAAGGCCACGATGATCCGATTTACCCATAGGATACGGCGATCGAAATTCGAGTAAGCATTGCCATTCATAACAGGTTCCTCCTTTTATAAGCCCTGGCCGTCATTGAGCTTTTTGGTGATGCCGTTCACCAGCAGCAGCAAGACAACATTGATGATCATATTGAAAAGCCCGACCGCCGCTGAATACGCATAGTCTCCGGACTGCAAACCCACCTTGTAAACGTAGGTAGAAATGATTTCCGACGCCGGTATGTTCATAGAAGTTTGCATCAAAAAGGCTTTTTCATATCCGACATTCATGATATTGCCCGCCGATAAGATGAAATTGATGATCATGACCGGTTTTAACGCTGGCAGATCGATATGCCAGATTTTTTGCATCACGTTGGCTCCGTCGATATTGGCCGCTTCATACAAGTCGGTGCTGACTCCGGCTAAAGTTGCCGTATACAGGATGGACGCCCACCCCATGCCCTGCCAGATCCCGGATAGGATGTAAATCGTCCGAAAGTACCCCGGATTAGACATAAACATAATCGGCTGTCCGGTGATTTTTTCCACCAGGCCATTGATTGGTCCGTTTGCCGACAAGAAGAGAAACAGCATCCCCACGATGATCACCACTGAGATAAAGTTGGGGGCGTACAGGATCAGCTGGATTTTTTGCTTGATTTTCTTATTGAGGATCTGATTGAGGCTCAATGCCAGCAGGATCGGTGGGAAAAAGCCCAGCAGCAGTCCGTAGACACTGATTTTCAACGTATTGGTAAGGAGCATCGCAAAGTTAGGTGAGCCGATGAACTCCTTGAAGTGGGCCAGTCCTACCCAGGGACTTTCCATAATTCCCAGCATCGGGTTGTAATCCTTAAATGCGATGATTGCGCCGTACATGGGTACATATTTGAAGATGACCGTCAGTACGATCCCCGGCAAAAGCAGCAAATACATCCATTTGTCTCTGAGAAGTCGTTTCTTCAACTTGGCCCATTTCGTGCCTTCCTTGCCAGCGGGTTCTGACAATTTCAGCTTCCTTTCTTTCGGTTCAAGTGTAACTTTTTCCACCTTGAATCCCTCCTGCCTCTATTTTAGAAACGTTTCCACTTTATTCCAAAAAGAACGATGCAGTAGGAACTGCATCAGATGGAAACGTTTCCGATTTCTTGGTTACAGAATAGCATGGGGTTGCAACTGGGTCAACAGCTTTTTGACACTTTTTTTCAGCGATTACTATACGTTGTTTTTTATTTCGCGACAAGCCCTGAATAAAAAGCGCTTTCTAAAGTTGCGGTTGTTTTTCAAATGATTGATTATTTTTTACCTAAACCTGACTAAAAACCATATTATTCACCTCTTTCCAGAGAAAACAACTCAAAAATGGGACAAAGACCGCTGCACCGATCTTCGTCCCATTTCAAAAAGTTTTGTTGGATTTCGCTAAAAACTGCGGCTGTCCATAGCAGCGCAGAAGCGGGATTGCTCAAGCCCCTTCTCTTAGATCCCGCTGGCGATACCCCAGAAATCCGGCTGCGATCATCACCAGACTGATCACCAGAACGATGGCGAAAATCCCGCCGTCAAAGCTGTCCATCGGCATGCGGGAAGGCCAGTTCAACGCCGAAGTCTTGCTGAACCACTCCGGCAAATCCAGAATTCCGCCGAAATAACTGATGGCAAAGGAATAGCCCAGATAGCCATAGACCACCTTGCCCAAGCTCGGTGCAAAGCCCAGTGCCAAACCGGCCAAGCCCATGAAGAACAACAGCACCGGCAGGTAATTGAAGCCGGCTTGCATAAAGTCTGCCAGCCCCATCGCAGAATCGGCTGACATCACAGCCAAAGCCGCACCGCCCAAACCCCCGGCCGAAAAGGCAATCGCCAGAATACCGAAGACCAGTGCCAGCAGCATCGTCCACCAATAGAGCTGCCCGCGGGAAACTTTGGTGGAAAACAACTGACTGAAATGCAGCCGCGTTTCCTCGGCAAAAAGCTTGTTGATTACCACCACCGGCAGAATCACTGCCAGTGCGATCATCACCATCATGATCGTGGCGGTAAAGGAAGCTTCGATGGAGGTCCCGCTTTGGGTGAACATGTGCTTCATCAATTCATTGCCGTCCAAAAAGGTCTGCATGTCCCCGTAAATCGATCCATACGCTGCTCCCAGAATTGCATAGGCGATCAGCCACCCGACAGCAACCCCGCGATTGAGCCGCAGCAAAAGACCGGGCACCGACAACAGACTCTTAGGCGCATGCTCACGACCTTCTTTTTCCGGCAGATAGCCGTCGTTTAAGTCGCGATTGCCTTCAAGAACAAAGGACAGTAGTATCACTACCAATGAAAAGACCAGTCCAATCACCAGCGGATACCAGCGATTTTCCGTAAAGGGATACGTCAGATAGGTCCAACCCATGGGATTGAAAAAGGAAGCTTTCGGAAAAGAGACATCCGTCGCTGCCCGAGCCATGTATAAAATCCCAATCAAGGAAAGACTCGCACCGGAAGCACCGGCGGAAGTCGGCATGATCTGAGCCAGCAGCAACGCCAACACGCCGCCGATGATTCCTGCCAGAGCGACCGAGCCGCCGAAAAGCCAGCTTCCCTGCCAACCGACACTTTGAACGCCGAAGCTGCCCAGCAAAATCGCTGTCAAAAGCCCCACCAGAAGATTGATCACTGTCATCTCTACCGTGACCGCCAGCGAATTTGCTTGACGTCCTACCCTAAAGGAACGAATCAACTCCTGCAGGCCCAGATCTTCTTCTTTACGAGTATGCCCCACAACATGCAGCGCTGCGATAATCATCGCAAAGAGTCCGCAAAACAGCAGCATCTCATTGGCATACATGGCGCCAATCGTATAGTCACTGCTTTGAGTGATGGGGGTCGTACCTACCATAGCTGCCATAGCAGGGTTTTGCATCGTTTCATACATTCCTGCCAGGCCTTGTCCCTTGGCAATCTCCTCAAAAGCCGGAACGAACCCGCCGTTGAAACCGCCGAGCCCTACGACCCAGATCAGGATCTTCTTCCAATCCCGTTTTAAATATTCAATAAACAACAAATGCCATAAAGCAAATTTCTCTTTCATGTGTGCCCACTCCTCCTGGAAAATAAACGTCAAAAACAACAGAGTCATCTGTTGTGCGTACTGCTTTGCCGCATCCTGTCTCAGTTCTCATAATGACGGATAAACAGGTCCTCCAGTGTCGGCGGTACCACTTCGAATTTTTTCACCTGCAGCTGGGATGCCGCCGCAAGCAGGGCATTCATATGAGGATTGTCCAAAGAAAAGGTCGCCTGTGTCCCCCGCACGGCAAAATCGTGAACGCCCGGCAATTTTTCCAAGGCAGACAGATCTCCCGCCACTGAAATAGTCACCGTCGAGCGGGTCAGATGGCGCATCTCATCCAGTGTCCCGCTTTCCACCACAACACCGTCTCTGATGATCACGACTTTGTCCGCCAGCCGCTCCACTTCGCTCAGAATATGGGAGGACAGCAAAATGGACTTGCCGGCCTGCTTCAGTTTTTCCACTTCGTCTTGGAAGACAGCTTCCATCAGCGGATCCAGCCCCGAAGTCGGTTCATCCAAAATGTATAAGTCGGAGTCCACAGACAAAGCTGCGATCAGACCGACCTTCTGCCGATTTCCTTTCGAATAGCTCTTGGCTTTTTTCTTTGGATCCAGCTCGAATTTTTTGATCAGCTCTTCGCGTTTGCTGCGATCCCCGCCGCCGTGAAGCTTCATGAACAAGTCGATGATCTCGCCGCCGGTCAGATTGCCCCACAGCGCAACATCCCCCGGCACATAGGAAAGCCGCTTGTGGATCTCGATACTTTCCTTCCAGGCATCCTTACCGAAAACCGACACCGTCCCGCCGTCTTTTTTGATAATCCCCAAAATGGTGCGGATTGTCGTCGACTTGCCGGCACCGTTAGGACCGATGAACCCAACTACTTGGCCTTTTTCCACTGTAAAGCTGACATCTTTTAACGCTTGAAATTTACCGAAATTCTTTTGCAACCCTGACACTTTTACGATCTCTTCCATGATCATTCCTCGATTCTGAAAAATTGATTTCTCTCGTTTGTTCACTGCGAAATTTTAAACCGAATATCTTTTTCGAGTTCAATATTATTCCTGAGAAATCGAAATGTCAACGAAAATGCCGTTAAGTTTTGAACTATCGTAACAGTTGCAGTTCAGAAAAATCCGTATATAATATATGTAGACAACTACGAGCAGGTGATAAGATGAACGGCTTTGAAAAACGCACTCAAGAAAAGAAGGCCCGGGTCCTGCAGGCTGCCTTCGATCTGATCAATACCCCTGAAGGTGTGGCCGGTCTGACCATGGCCGCCGTTGCCAAAAAATCCGGGACTGCCAAAGCAACGATTTTCAAGTATTTTGAAAGCAAAGAAAAGCTGATCCAACAGGTATTTATCAACTACATGGAGGAATTGGGCAGCCAAGCCGAGCGGATGCTGGCCCAGTCACTGCCCTTTGAAGAGAAGCTGATGACGATGGCTCGTTTGAAGGTCCGCCATCTGGAACGAGTGGACCGGCAGTTTTTTGTAGATATGATGGATCTCTATACGCAGGAGGCAGATCCGCAGCTGGCGACGGTGATGGCCGCTTACACCAAGCGCTCCTACAACCTGATGCTGGATCTGTTTCACCAGGGCCGCAAAGAAGGCAAGATCGACCTGAAATATTCCGATGAATTTTTGATGCTGTACATGGAAGCGATGGTCCAGGGCGTGGCAACCCCGGAAATCTACCGACAGATCAATATCCACTACACGGAAGACTGGACGGAAATGCTGCTAAAGTCGCTGGCACCTGGGCCGCGGTGAACACTATGACTTGTGCCTATCCGAAGCAGCTGTCCATCATCTATCAAACCTAACAAAAACAGGGGCTTCCTTGAAAAAGAAGCCCCTGTTTTTATCCAATTTTTGGCTGAAAATGGTTCGTACAGCCTGTCATATCTGCTTATCCTGCCTTCCCTTCATTTCACCCACAAAAAATCAGTCAACGCCCGATCGACTGCAGTATTTTCATGCAGAAGGCTGTGTTGAGCATTTTTGCCGGTAAAAACTTGATAGCTGACCGCCACTCCGGCCTGACGCAGCGGTGCGATACCCGCCAGCGCACTGGTGAGAGGCACTGTCCCGTCGGAAAGCTCTTCATCTGACAGTTGACCAGCAACCACCAACAGCGGCAGGTCGGCCGGAAATTGACTACCGACTTCAAAAATTTCCGAGTAGCGGGGATTTTTCACGGCTGGCCCTTGCTGAATCTCATCCTCGAGACTTTGACTGGCTGCCGTGTCGGTAAAGTCATTAAAAGGAGCTGCCAGCACCGCCGCTTTCGTAATAGTCGGCTGCTCAGCATCCGCCCTGTGTTCGCCCAGATATTTCACCACTGCTACGCCCCCTTGAGAATGCCCCACCAAATTAACTTCATTGATGTTGTATGTTTGTTTGAGATATGCCAAACAAGCAGCGATCCAAGTGGCGTAATTCTCATCAGTAGTTTGATTGTTTTCAAAGAGCACTTGAATCAAAGGATTCGTGTTTTCGCCGGAAAGCTTTCCTTTACCCGTGACGTTTCCTGCTGCATCCACAGTCAAAGATAATTCGTTAAGCCCCGCTCCGGCATCACTGAGACGACTGATCATCCCGCCAAATGACCCCCAGCCACCGGAATAACCGTGAATAAACACAGTCGGCCGCGAACTTTTTATAATGGTATTTTCTGCTGTTTCAGAACTGACCGTCGTCTGGTCTGCTGTTTGGTCCACTGTTACACTTGACGAGATGGGAGCCTTTTGCTCACCACAGCCAGCCAATACAACTACTAACAGTATTCCCATTAGCCAGCCGCTCATTTTTTTCATCACGCCTTTTCCTTCTCTCTGTCTTTTAATTTCCTGTTTTACTGACAAAAAAGCCGCCCGAAACCCGAGCGGCATTTTTTTATAAGCTGTCTACCTGATCGAAATCCAGTTCGGCTCCGGTTTCCCGACCGAACATGTCGATGGTCACCTTCAGTTTTTGGCGTTCTTCGTCGACTTCCGCCACTTGCCCTTCCAGACCTGAGAAAGCCCCTTCCGTGATTTTGACAGTGTCTCCCACGGCTACCTTCAACTCGGATTGACGCGTGCTCATACCGATTGAACGCAAGATATGGCTGATCTCTTCTTGCAAAAGCGGTGCGGGTTTGCTGCCGGCACCATGAGAGCCCACAAAGCCGGTCACGCCCGGCGTATTACGGACCACATACCAGGATTCGTCAGTCATAACCATTTCCACCAGTACATAACCGGGGAAAGTTTTGTGAACGACTTCTTTTTCCTTACCGTTTTTGACTTCTTTTTCAGTCTCTTCCGGAACCACGACACGGAAGATGAAATCCCCCATTCCCATGCTTTGGGCGCGGGATTCCAAGTTGGCCTTAACCTTATTTTCATAGCCGGAATACGTATGCAGCACGTACCAATTACGTTCAAATGATTCCATTTTTAAAGGACTCCTGTTCTTTGGTAAAATAAAAAAACCCCAGTCGCCCGAAGTTTTTCTTCACTGGTATTATAGCACCCTTTGCGGGAATCCACCAGTTAAATTATTTTAAAATCAGACCAAACAAGGCTTGAATCGCCGTGTCCATCACAAAGAACATCAAACCGAAGATGATCGAAGTCTCGATCACGACGAGCGTGTCTTTCCGCAGTTCTTTTTTGGTAGGCCAGGTCACATTCTTCATTTCAGCAAAGACGCTTTTGATAAATTTCATGAGTATCCCTCCATCCGACAGGTCGTTATTTTGTTTCCCGATGCAATGTATATTGATTGCAGTATTTACAGAATTTGTTGATCTCCAGGCGTTCGCCCTTTTTGCCTTCACTCACCGATTTTGTGTAATTGCGGGAGCCGCACACAGAACAGGCCAAAGCCGCTTTTTTCGTTGCCATCGCTTGATTCCTCTTTCTTATCCAAACCATAGGTGCCTAAATTCATACACCTTAAAATACCATGAAAGAAAACCGCCGTCAAGCTGACTGAGCAGTCGGACAGCCTTTAAAAAAGAGAATGAGCCGGCGTCTTCAGCCGACTCATTCTAGATACTCACCAATTATTGCCGTTACTATCGGAAAAACCAGTCTACATTTTCCTCCGAAAAATCTTCATCTTCGTCTTCATCTAGGAGTTCATCGGTTTCGTTTGTTTCATCTTCGTCTGAATTTGCTAACAAGTCATCAGCTTTCTCCTCATCATCCATAAAGTGATTCCAACCTGCGAAACTGTCAAAATCATCCATTTAGCTGCCCCCTCTCATTATACGTTCCTAAACCAGTGCTTGTTCGACAGAATAATTGTGGTGTACTGCAATTTCTGAATACTACCCTATATACCCTGCAAACCCGCTTAAAGCACACCATTTTCTAACCATATATTCATTTTACCACAAACAAAAGCAACCTCCCAAGACACCGTCCGGGAGGTTGGCAACCGCCGCAGGGTCACACCCGGCGGCTGAAATCTAATTTTTCATTCAATAAATACATCAGCGGTGCTGTAACCGCCATGATCGCAACTTCACTGAGCGCCAAGGTTCCATATGTTGCCCAGAACGGCACTTCACCGGTGATAGTGAGCATGATAGCAATCAAAAACATGCTGGCGGTGAAAAACAGCGTGTTGGTTGCCAGTCGGAGCTTGACGTTTTTGATCCGTTTTTCCAGCAGACTGGTAGCTGTCAGCGCCAATAACGTCTGACCGCCGCCGAAGATCACGTCCATGATCCCGTAACCGAACAGCGCATTATAGATGACACAGCCGACAAAGATCCCCCACAAGAATTTTTTGTTGAAGACCACTAGATGATTCAGTGCTTCTGAGATCCGCAGCTGCACCGGGCCGGCTGCCAGGGGTGTGATCAGCGACATGACCACATATAAAGCTGCCACGACAGCGTTGATCGTCAGCACTCGGACATTTGTCACCGAGCTGGTTTTATTGAGTTTCTCCTGCATTGTTTTTCCTTCTTTCTCCTAGTTTTGATTACGCGGGATGGTAGTTAAACGAACCGCGGGGAGTGTCCTCCCGAATACGTTAGCCAGTATAGCAGATTTCCCGGACAATTGGAACCTCTGTCACCCTTTTGATTCGACTCTCAAATACGGCAATACCGATTTTTACGTTATTGGTAAAAAAAACTGAAAAACGAGTTTTCAAACATAACGTAAACTTAGCATTAAAAAAGGTTACCCACTTACTTTCAGCAGGTTAAAATTACGAATATCAACATATACCAATTTTATATAAAACTTGCATTCTGCCCGGATACATGGTATAAAATAAGTGTAAGGGGTCATAGGAATTCCCAGTAAAAGCAGCCGAAGCAGGTGCTGCCTGAAAAGAATTGTTATGAGCTACAAAACGAAAAAGGACGTGGGAATTTGAGAACTCCTTACCAACTGAACAGGTCTAGTGAGTGAATCGACCGGAACAAGTGGACATCAGAACCTTGAACCAGTCAAAACGCACCAAGCAACACCAACCATCACTCACTAGACTATTTTTGTGCCTTGAAACGTATCAACTGCTCCCAAAATTAAAGACAGCTATTGCCGGCTTGCAGTCAAGCCGGCTTTTTCTCTTTTAAATCCGAAAAACCTCTGTTAGAATACGTGCATTGAGGTTTACAGTCCGGCTTCCAGCGTCTTTTCGTCAAAAGCCGGCAGCAAGACTCCGTAAACGGCCGGCTAAAGCGTATTTATCGCCTTTAAAGCCCACTGTTACGGCAATTCAGAGAACGGAGAAGCACCGATCATGAAATTCCACTTTCACGTGTTGATCAACCAGGCATCCGGCAGCGGCCGGGGGCAAAAAGTCGGCGAGAAGATCACCGCTTTACTGGAAGATAAAAAATTTCCCCACACCGTCTATTTTACCAATCACGCCGGTCACGAACGCGAGCTCGTCCGCAACCTGGTTTACGATGAGGTCTTGATCCCTTGGGACTCCGAAAATCAAGTTACCGACGAGGAGCGGCTCTTTCCTTTACTGATGGTGATCGGTGGTGACGGGACCCTGCACCAGGTCTTAAACGAGCTATACCGCTTAAACACGAACATTCCAGTCAGTTATATTCCCGGCGGCTCCGGCAATGACTTCGCTCGCGGAATCGGCCTTTCCCGCCAACCGGAAAAAGCTTTCTGGCAGATTGTTCAAGCACAGGAACCTCAGGCTGTCAACAACCTGGTTTACGATGAGAAGATTCAGGAGGAAACCGGCGTCGTCATCAACAATGTCGGGATCGGTCTGGATGCGGCCATCGTCAACGCCACCAACGACTCCCTCACTAAACAACAGCTGAACAAATACAATCTCGGTTCCTTGGCTTATATCATTTCCATCGTGAAAGTTCTCTTCACACAACGGGGATTCCCCATCCGAGTGGAAGTCAACGGCGCAGCTCACGCCTTCAATAAAGCCTTTCTTTGCACTACCACCAATCATCCCTACTTTGGCGGCGGGGTCGCAATCGCCCCGATGGCCAAGGCCGACAAAACCAATATTGATCTGGTCGTAATCGAAAGGATCAACATGTTCAAGATTTTTTGGCTGATCATTAAACTGATCCGCAAGACCCACACCAACTCCAAGCATTTTCATCATTTCAACAGCTCCAAGATCCGGATTGTTTCCACCGTTCCCGAATACGGCCAGGCGGACGGCGAAGTGATGGGCAAACGTCCTTTTGACATCACCTTCACCACCAAAAGACAGTGGATCTGGTATAAAAAGGATTAGGGTGTGTCTGAAAACACCGGGGGAATCCAGATTTTTGCGGACTTTTTACCGAAATCAAGGAGTAAAGCGCAGCTTATGTGGTGCATAAGCGAGCATTTACGACGCAGATTGCGGTGAAAAGGACCAAAATATCTGCCACTGGAGTTTTCAGACACGCCCTAAACTGTTTCCAAAGACATCCGCCAAATGCCTGATCTGTCGCACCAGCAAAAAGCCCCTCAACTACCAGCACATCCGGTAGTTGAGGGGCTTTTTGACTAGTTGCTGCTTGACTAGCTATCAGTCTTCTGCGCCTCCATAAACATCAGCGGCGACACGCCGGTCATACCGATCAAAGGATCGATGGTACCGGAGAGGACCAGTTCAGGAGTCAGAATACGCTCAGCAGGTTCCTCTTGCAGCAGAGTCAGCTGCTCTTGTGCTGCACTCTCTGCAAGCGGCGGCTGAATCGTTTGCTGCTCCTCATTGGCAGCCTGCGCATAATCTACCGGCTGTTGCGTCTGAAGAACGGTGCGCTCCGCTTTGTCTGCTGCAATCGGCTCAGCTGCGTCAGTCGCTGTCGTGATGTCAGCTGTCTCTGTGGACACAGGCTGCAATGCTTTTTTGGGCAACGGCAATGACGTCACCAGTCCGGTGTGCCCTTCGTCTGCTTGTTGGTCTTCGTATTGGTGGATCTTTTGCACCAGCGCCGGGGTGATACCGGCTGCTTCAGCGATTCGCCGTTGCAGTGTCGTGCGCCGGGTAGCGGATTCTACTCGGACTGCCGACTCAAAAGCGCGGGTCTCTCCCAACAGGATCAACAGGTCTTTGCTGCGGGTAACAGCGGTGTACAGCAGATTGCGTTGCAGCATCCGCTGGTATTGGTGCACCATGGGCAGGATCACCATTTTGAACTCACTGCCTTGAGATTTGTGGATTGAACAGCAGTATGACAGGGTAATTTTATTCCATTCATTACGTTTATAAGTGACTTCGGCGGCGTCAAAGCGGATCGTCAGTTCGTCGGTTTTTTCCTCTGAATCTTTGGCATAGGTAATGCCCACGATCACGCCCATGTCACCGTTAAAGACATTTTGTTCGGCATCATTGATCAGCTGCAGCACCTTGTCGCCGATTCGATAGGCCACTTCATTAAACAAAACTTCCTTTTTCGTACCGTCATTGGGGTTGAAAATCTCCTGCATCATCTTATTCAACGCATTGATCCCCGCCGGTCCCCGATACATCGGTGCCAACACCTGAATGTCTTGGGGCGTGAAGCCCTTTGCTTTGGCTTTGCCGACGATCTGGGCCACGATTGGTTCGATCTGATGGGCATCGCAGGCGAAAAAGGAGCGGTCCTTTTGATTGGTGGTGAGATTTTTCGGCAGGTGACCATTTTTGATTTCGTGGGCCAGCGGAATAATGCTGGAGCCGTCTTCCTGACGGTAAATTTCCGTCAATTCCCGTTTTGGGATCGTCTCCACCTGCAGCAGGTCATGCAGGACTTGTCCGGGACCTACAGAAGGCAGCTGGTCTTTATCCCCCACAAAAATCACCTGCATGTCATTTTGGATCGCTTTGAACAATGTGTTGGCCAGCCAGGTATCCACCATCGACATCTCATCGACAATCAAGAGACCCCCGTTCAGCTCCTTGGCACTGGCCGAAGGGGTCTTCTCCCGGCCGGTCAGCCCCAGCAGACGGTGGATCGTTTCTGCCGGCAATCCGGTGGTCTCATTCATTCGCTTGGCTGCCCGGCCGGTAGGAGCTGCCAGTTTGACAGCAAAAACCTCGCTGGAAGCATTGTGGGGGCTGAGATCCACATCATTCAACGCCGCAAACAATTTGACAATCCCATTGATGACGGTGGTTTTACCGGTACCGGGACCGCCGGTAAGAATGAACAAGGGTGATTTGATTGCTTCAAAGATTGCTTCTTCCTGCGAAGTCCCATAGCTGATAGCCAGCTCTTTTTCAATCTTGCGCAATTCTTTTTTCAGCCGTTTTTCATCATAGACAATCTCACTTTTTCGATTCAACAGCCGCTCCACCGAGTTGGCGACGCCCCACTCGGCAAAATAAAGGGAATTGTCGTAAAGATCGGTGCCGTCCTGCTGGATCTTGCCTTCTTCTACCAACTGGATGATGGCATTGGCCAGCTCCTCCGGCGGAATCTCTACCGGTCGACTGCTCTCCAACAGCTCCAGCACTTGTTCCAAAAGTTCCTGTGCCGGAATATACGTATCCCCGGAAGACAGCGCATGATGAAAGATCTGATGCATGACACAGGCCTTCATCCGTTGCAGTGAGTCAGCGGCGATTCCCATCTGTTCTGCCAGCTGGTCGGCCTTTTTAAAGCCGATTCCGTCGATGTCCTCCACCAGTTGATAGGGATTTTCGTGGATGATATCCAGCGTTTCATTTTTATAGGTTTGGTAGATAGCAAAAGCCAGCTGACTGCCAAAGCCATATTTGGTCAGTGTCACGATTACCTGATCCATTCCGTGATTGGCCCGTACCGTATCGAGAATCAGCTCTCGCTTTGCTTTATTCAGTCCATTGATTTGTTCCAGTAGACTCGGGTCTGCCAGCATCCGGTTGATGGCATCCTCCCCCAGCGTTTCTACGATCCGTTCCGCTGTTTTCTTACCGATGCCGGGAAACTTGTCACTGGCAAAAAACTGGATCAATCCCGCTGCCGACGTGGGTTGCGCCTGTTGGTAGCTGTCCGCCTTCATCTGCAGACCATATTTCGGATGCTCTACCAGCTGACCGGTAAAACGATAAGCCTCGCCTTCTTGAACCTCCCCGAAAGTGCCGGTGACCACGATCTCATCTTCCCGGTAATCCAAGTCGGTTTCTGCCACTTTTACTAAGAGGACTTTGAAAAAATTGCCACCGTTCTGATAAAAAATCGCGGCAACCGTGCCGTCGATGGTTCCTTGGGTCTCTGACAAAAGCTGCCGCTCCTCTCTTGATTTCATCTGTTTTGTGTTTTGCTCGCCGAAGCTCCAGTATTCAAAGCCCTCGGTTACAACAGCGCATCCCGTCCGGCACTGTCGCCGAGAAAGGCCGCATCATTGTAGGTGACCAGCTGATAAGGCGTCAATTTCAACGGTTCGACAGCCTCCATGATCGTCACGCTGTTATTTACCAAGCCGCCCATTTCCCGCAGCTGGGACAATTCTTTGCCTGCCAGCCACTGGATTGCCGCGGTCAGTGAGGCGCCATGCCCGACAAACAACAGCGGGCCCTCATGCTGCATCACCGCATCAGCTACGACAGTTTCAATCCGCGTCAACGCCGCTTCAATCGGCTCACCGGCGAAGACCCGCGGATCATAGAGATCCAATCGATTACGCAGATGATCCAGCTCCACCGGATACAGACCGCTCATCTCGTCAATCAGCTGCCCTTCCAGCCTGCCCAAGCCCAACTCCCGCAGCCCATCATTATAGTAGATTGGCGCCGGTTGCTTTAAATGGCTTGCGATGGTTTCAGCCGTCTTACGGGCCCGCTGCGAAGTAGACGCATAGATCGCTTCAAACGGCACCTCGGCCAGATGCTCTCCCAACAAGTCCAACTCCTTCATACTCTCCGGCAGCAACGGGGAATCCCCCAGCATGCCCTGAAAGCGTCGTTCCTTGTTCCATTCGGTTTTGCCGTGTCGGGTAAAGTATATCTGCATATGTGCCTCGCTCTTTTCCATTGATTGATAAGTCTACTTCTGCGTTCTGATTTTCAAGATTGCTCCGGCTGTGTCATTCCCTCAGCGGACCTTTAGTCCAGCTTGTCGTGTTCATAGTGATGGGTCAGTTCCAGATTCGGAAATCCTTGCTGCCGCAGCGCTTCATAGACGATCATCGCCGCCGTATTGGAGAGATTCAACGAACGAACATGTTGATCATTCATAGGAATCCGCAAGCATTTCTCCTCATTTTCCCGCATGAAATCCTCCGGCAGCCCGGTCGTTTCCTTGCCAAACAGGAAATAATGATCCTGGCCATCTGTATAGTCCACCTCGGAGTACACCCGATTGGCAAATTTGGTAATCAAGTGCAGCTGTGCGTTTTCCTCTTTTTCAAGATACGCCAAAAAAGCCGCCAGATCCGCATGGTAACTGATTGCAACAGCTTCCCAATAGTCCAATCCGGCTCGCTTCAGGTGCTTGTCATCCGTTGAAAAGCCCAACGGTTCGATCAGGTGCAGCGGCGTATTCGTAGCAGCGCAGGTTCGAGCGATATTGCCGGTATTGGCTGGGATCTGCGGTTCAAATAAAACGATATGATTCACGCGAAAAATCTCCATTTCTGTTGCGGTATTCAGCAGTCCTCATGACTACCCACCGTAAAATTCTTCTCCTACTATAGCACAACTTTCCGCCCCTGCGCAGTAGTCGGCGCCCGCTTTTACCTGATGTAAAAAAATTTTCAAAAAAATTGCGAGACTGACTGTTGCAGTCCATCACCCGGAGAACACGGAGCAAGCAAAAAAGCGGTAATCCTGAGACCACCGCTTTTTTCACTCCTCTGCTTTCTTTTTTAACTATTCACCAGCTAATACTTTTTGGAGACTTTGATTGATCATATCTGCATCTTCGGGGTACTTCATTTCTAAGCGATTGGCTTCGAATATGGCGGCAGAATGAGACGTTTGGACGGATTGCTTCACTGCATTATCATCGATGGAGTCGATGTAATCCTTTTGCTTTTGCCATGCAGTACGGATGGAATCGTAGTAAGCCTCACTTTTGGTTTCATCTTCAACCGGAGTAGTCGATGATGTTTCCGCTGAGGAATTCGCTTGGAGATATTCCACCATATTAGTGGTATCAAGAGTTGTGCCGGCTGTATTTTCGTAAAAATTTCGAGTTGCTAAGGAAATCGTGCCTTGATTATTGTAGAAAAGGAAATAAGTGTCACCAACTATTTGCAGGGGGTCGGATTTATCATAAGGTGCGACAACTCTAACTACAGTGTTCACTTTTATTTCTCGTTTTTCGCCAGCATTATTTGTGACGGCAATTGTTTTGGTGGGTTCCTCTACTATGGACACAGGATAAAAAATCACGTCTCCCGCAGTAGTAGTGATGTAAACGGCTTTTCCTTCGTTATTTAAATCTTTTGTGTTGAGCACAATGGTTGGCGGTTGATTTTTTTGTTTTGATTCAAAACTGAGATCGTAAAGCGTACGTTTGCTGCCCTCTTCCCAGGGAATTTCTTGTATGAAATCATCTAAGTTTACGGCGTAGGAAACTGAATCATCGTATGACTCATCGCGCGACTCCCCCTGTGTATCATCGTGCGAGTCATCGTACGAGTCCCCCTGTATATCGCTGCTGGTTTCCTGAGATGAAGAGGACTGAGATACAGTTGTAGAAACCGCTGTCGTTTTGGAGGAATTAGTAGTTGAACTAGTATCCGTTTTGCTTTGTGAACAAGCAGCGAGTGCAAGTACACTAAATAACAATATAATTACATTTTTCATTTATTTTACGTTCCTAAATTATTATTTATATGAAGTAAATTGTAAGTCTCTGAAAAATCCTTCTGTACCGATATCTACCCAAAGCCCCAAAGCTCCTTTTTGGTTCTCTCCATGTTTCATATCATTAACGATTAATGTAGGTTTTTTTTGACCATTAAGATAAAGTTTTGCTTGTTCACCTTTTACTTCAATCTTCATATCAATCCATTGATTCAAATCTATATCTGCATAAGTTTCATACTCACCAGGATTCGTTTCTCGAGAGCAATCATATTTAAAATTAGGGTATGAAAAATATTGAACAGAACGATTTCTTCGCAATTGTATATCACAACTACCATTTGTTGGACGAAGATAGATACTTTCGAATGTGTCATTCTTCTCATCAATTCTAAAGGCAACACCTATAAATCCTCTCGAGTAATCGGGTGCGTCTTCTAAAAGTTTGCTGAATACTTTTACTTCTATAATTCCATTTTGGAATTCTGAATTTATTACTTTCGCATAGGTTGCTTCATCTTCACCCGTAATCACAGGATCTTTTGTTACACGTAGTGCTTTAATACCGTCTACTTTTGCATCTTCTATGAAGACATTGACCGCTTCGAAAACCTCTTTTTCAACACTTATTTCTTTTAAAATTTCTGTCATCATTCAAACTCCCTCTTTGCTTAAATAATTACCTTTTATAATATCAGTATAAATATATTATTTATACCGGAAATTATTATTGATAATAGCTCAACTCCAGCTATGAAATCAACTGCCAAACAAGTGCTGCCGTCAGAAAATAAACTGAAGCGATGGGCGAGTACAGGATATAAGGGATATCCACTGAGATATCGCCCACCATCATATGTATCATCTTGAATCTGTGTCAATAAAGTGGACACAGATCCACGTTTCTCTTTTTGGCAGGTCACAAGCCTTGTCGGTTAGTTTTGTGCCCCTCGCCCCAACATTTAAAATAATGGTAATTTCCTATTAATTGCAATAAGGCAGACTGAGTATATTATATAGTGTTCCATATTTTTCCGGTATCCTCTCATAAGAAAAAGTTGGAGAGGATCTCGTCCTCTCCAACTTTGCATTATTCCTTACTTCGATAGTTCTTTCAAGTACTTTTTTTGAGTCTTTGACAGCTGCGAAATTCAAAGCACCTATTCTGTCTATGAAATCAATTGCCAAATGAGTAACACGATAAAAGCGTAGCTTGCTGAGATTCCCAGGAAAAAAATCAAAGGAATAAGGTCTGAAAGATCACCTACAATCATATGTATCATGTCATCTATTTCCTCTGATGAGGTAGGAAGAAGTTTCAGTAGCCTTTTTTTATGGGTATAATCAATTATCCCCACAGGAACCAAGGCCAGCATCAGTGAGCCAGCTATAAATACTAGGTTATATAAAGTGGATCCCATACCATCAAAAACCCGGATATGTAAAAATTCTCGAAAGAGTGCCAAATAGAGCAAAATTTTAATCCCCAGGCGCAGAACCACTTTCGCTTTCAGTAAGATTTTATAACCCGTTGAAAACTCGACATTTTCGAACGCGATGAATTTTTTCCGTTGTTGCTTAGGGAGAGCCCAAAATCTTCTTACACTTTTCTGATTATGAAGATAGGCTTTGCCCCATCGCTTATAATAATAGTAAATTCCACCTGCCCAAATGATCATAATTACTTCCATGTATAGTTCCATATAAAATTCCATGCTTCCTCCTAAAATATCCAGAAAATAACTTTGATAAAGCGCCCAGACTCAACACCTTAAGCCGACTTGACCAAAAACACAAAAAAAACGTAGCAACTCGGTGTCAAGCACGGCAAGTTGTTACGTTAGTGAAGCTCTTTTCACTAACTTTTATCAGAACAGGAACCTGATAAAAACCAATGAAAAATGACTTGACGTAACTATATCATCCATCACAGAATTTTGCAACAGGAAAATCTCAAAAACTTCACAAAAAAGCAGAATTTTCAGCCTTCAGGAGCAATAAGTCGACTGTGATTTTATTTAAAGGTTGTTTTTTTAACGCTGCCTTACGCGCTGGGTCAACGCCCCATTCCAACGGGGACATTTCCAACAGATCTAGCCGCCGCTCAGTTGGGATTTCAAACTCGTACGTTATTTCTTCTTTCTCGAAGGTGCGGTATGACTCTGTGAATTTCGCCACCACCGGTTCATTTGAATACTGCTGCTTATTGACATCGTCAGGGTAGAAGGCCTGCCTGAGTTCCTGCAGGTAACGAGGCCCGGGAACCACTTTCAACAACTGCCCCTCCGGCTTCAAGATGCGGGCGAATTCCCGATAATTCGAAGGCGAAAAGATATTCAGCACCGTATCAAACCGTTCTTGGGCAAAGGGCAGGTTGGTGAGATCCGCCACACACCAGAATGCCGGTTGCGGCTGTTCCGTCGCCATGTAAACTCCTTCTTTGGAAATATCGAATCCGATGGCTGCCTGCGAAGACACCTGAGCCAGCAGCAGATCCAAAAAACTGCCTTCACCGCAGCCGACATCCAGCAACGTTCCGTTTTCGGGTACCGCTTCTGCCAGTCGCTCCAATAACGGGCGATACATGCCGCTTTGGATCATTCGACGCCTGGCCGCAAACATCTCCCGGTCGTAGTCTGTTTTTACCTGATGGCTCAAAAAGAACAGCGTCCCCTTTTTGGAAACATCAAAACGGTGCTGATTTTCACAAGTCAGCCCTCCAGTACTGCCTGCCATTGCACTATGACACAAAGGACAGCGAAAAAGCTGTGCCTGTTCTTGAACAAATCGTTTGCCGCGATCGATCTTTTTTTCCATCCTCTTCTCCTCATCTGCTTCCTTTTCTGACACAAGTTTGCCAGCAGCTATGTAATCCCGATGCCCGCTGTGTCATCGGCACCTCGCCCTCTACTTTACCACAGAGATATGTTAAAATTCTACACAGAAAGACAGGCAGCTTTAGCACCTAAATGCAGATCTGCCTGTCATCATCTATCTATCCCAAAGGACGTGATTTTAGTTGATCAAAGAATTCTGCGCTGAAAACTATACCGACATCCCGGCGGCAATCCATGCCGGTGCTGGACGCATCGAACTATGCGACAACCTGGCTGTCGGCGGAACGACCCCTTCCACCGGTGTCATCGAGGAAGCGCTGGGCTACGCCGGCGAAAAAGGCGTACCGGTCATGACCATGATCCGACCCCGCGGCGGCGATTTCGTTTACAACGACATCGAACTGAAAATCATGCACACCGACCTGATTGAAGCCAAAAAACTGGGGACAGACGGGGTTGTCTTCGGCTGCTTGACCCCTAGCGGCTGGCTGGACGAAGAAGCGCTGGAGCTGTTCATCGACAATGCGGAAGGGCTGCAAATCACCTTTCATATGGCTTTCGATGCAATCCCGACTGAACGACAGTTTGAAGCCATCGATTGGCTGGCGGCCCATGGCGTCGATCGCATCTTGACCCACGGCGGCGCAGCGGGCACCCCGATTCTGGACAACCTTGACCGCCTGAAAGAACTGATCACCTACGCTGACGGCCGTATCCTGATCCTACCCGGAGCCGGCATCACCTTTAACAATGTCGATCAAATCGTCAAAGAACTGGGCGTGTCAGAAGCCCACGGAACCAAAATTGTGAACTTGGCAAACTAGGGCGCGTCTGAAAACTCCAGCGGCAGATATTTTGGTCCTTTTCACCGCAATCTGCGTCGTAAATGCTCGCTTATGCACCACATAAGCTGTGCTTTACTCCTTGATTTCGGCAAAAAGTCCGCAAAAATCTGGATCCCCTTAGAGTTTTCAGACACGCCCTAACGAGCTAAAAAAGAGCAGAGGCCTGCCGTTTCCACAGATTTTTTATCTGTAGAAACGATTGGCTTCTGCTCTTGGCTGCTCAACTCTATTTTCCTTTATCCAAACCAATCAATTCACGTTGTTTACGGTTGGATTCATCTGCTACAAATTTAAAGACTGTCTTCAACTCTTTTGCGGACGCATTTTTTTGTAGTTTAGAAAAGTTACGATCATACTTTGCCATAATTTCCTCAACTTTTTCTTTTTCAGTCATGTAACTCCTCCTCCAATCCTTCCTTTGTATAATTAATTGGCAATGTCAACTCAACGTTATCAATATCCATTAGAAAATCAGAAATCGTATTTTTAAAATCCTTCACCAAGATATTGATGGTCACTCGCTCTTGGAATTCTTCTTTCACTCGCATCAAATTCTTCCGTGCTTGGAAAAAGGCATTGATAAAACGTTCTTTAGGAACAAATCGACCTTCAACTAATTCACGCTTTTTGGTAAAATCCCAAGCAATAAACGGATCTTGATAGACGTAGTAGACAAGAACAGTATAATTCTTTTTGAGTGCTCGTTCAATATTTTGATTTACCTTAGAGGTCGCAAAAGTACTATCAAGAATAAAACTATATCCTTTTTTAAGGACTAAATCGAGAGCAGCATCTACCAAAAGTGCTGATCCACGTTGAAATTCAGCTGAATTATTTCCAACATAACCAGGAAATAATTCACGAAATTTATCGGCATCAATCACACATAGATTATTATTCAATGCCATCAAAGTTTGAGTAACTTCAGTTTTTCCAGCACCAGGACTTCCCGCCATAAAAATGGCAGTCTTTTCCTCCTCTTTCTCTTTTTCATCAATAATAGAAGAAACCAGTATCTTCTTATTCTCCTTAGCGTAATGCACAGAAAAATCTTCTGTCATTCTTATCGCACCTCCCACTGTCTTCAAAGTAAGTCTAACACACTTTCCGATAGACAAACTGAAATTTCAAGCCTCTATAATAGGGCGCCTCTGAAAACTCCAGTGGCAGATATTTTGGCCCGTTTCATCGCAATCCGTGCAGTAAATGCGCAACTTCCACCACATAAGCTGCACTTTACTCCTTGCTTTCGGCACGTCCGCAAAAAACTTGATTCCCCCGGTGTTTTCAGACACATCCTGAAATCACAGATTTTTTTGGTTGTTAACCTACATAAAACCAATAGACGGGTGTCAAATGATTGGAAGAATTGTATTTTCAAAAAAACAGTCCATTGTCCTCAATTCAGCATTTAAAAAGATTGGAATATTTATCTATCACGGGTTTTCTCTATAGAATATCGTCTCTTCTTCAGCGATATCAGAACGCAGCAAAAAAGACAACCAGCAGATTGAGCATCCGCCGATTGTCTTTGTTTTGTTATTCATGCTTCCCTCAGATTGCCTGCAGGAGATCGTATTGCGATTGGTACAAATGATGATACAAGCCGCCCTTAGCCATCAACTCGTCGTGACTGCCGGCTTCGGCGATGGTACCGCCGGAGACGTAGAAGATCTTGTCAGAGTTTTTGATGGTGGACAAACGGTGAGCGATGATAAACGAGGTCCGTCCTTCCAACAGTTTCAGCAAGCCTTCTTGCAGCAGTTCTTCGGTCTTGGTATCGATGGAAGACGTCGCTTCATCCAGGATCAGGATTTTCGGATCTGCCAATAGCGCCCGGGCAAAGGAAATCAGCTGACGCTGGCCGGCAGACAAGGTGCTGCCTCGTTCTTCTACGACCGTGTTGTAGCCGTCCTTCAGCTCCTTGATGAAATCATGGGCCCGCACGACTTTGGCAGCGGCGATGATCTCTTCTTCTGTGGCGTCCAGTTTGCCGTAGCGGATATTTTCCATGATGGTTCCGGAGAAGACGAAGGTGTCCTGCAGCATGACTCCCATTTGGCGCCGCAGCGAGTTCAGCGTCACGTCGCGAACATCATAACCGTCGATTTTCACCGATCCTTCATTGATGTCGTAAAAACGACTCAATAAGTTGATAACGGTGGTCTTGCCGGCTCCGGTCGGTCCTACCAGTGCGATCGACTGACCGGCGTCGATGTGGAAGCTGACGTCCTTTAAGATGTTCTTGCCTTCTTCATAGCGGAACGTCACATGCTCAAAATCAACATTCCCATGGATCTGCGGCAATTCGATAGCACCGGGTTTGTCTTGAATGTCCGGTACTTCGTCCATTGTTTCGAAAATCCGCTCAAGATAAGCCGTCGCAGTGATCAAGCTGTTGTAGAAGTTCCCGATATTGATCACCGGATTCCAGAAGTTGTTGATATAAGCGATAAAGGCAATCAGCGTCCCGGTAGAAACCTCAACACCGATCTGGCGCACGCCGACAAAGTAAATGATACACATGGTGATGACAGAAATATTCTGCACCCCGGGCCACAAGAGAAACTGGATTTTAACTGCATGCATCCAGGAACTGCGATAATCCTCAGAGACTTCCTGGAAGACCCGCAGATTTTCTGATTCACGGGCAAAAGATTGCGTGATCTTGATACCCGAAATGCTTTCGTGGATATAGGCATTCATATTGGACTGCTTGTTACTCAAAACTTGATAGGCAACCCGCTGTTTACCTTGGATGAACAAGACCATCACGAACAAGACCGGCAAAAGAATCAGGCTGTATAAAGTCAGCTTGACATCAATCGAGAACATGAATACCAGCGTGATGATCACGTTGAAGATATCAGAAATCAAGTTGATCAGCCCGTTACTCAACAGATCACTCAGTGTGTTGATATAATTGACCACCCGAATCAGGATCTTACCGTGGGGCCGATTGTCAAAATACGAGAAGGGCAGTCGTTGCAGATGTTCAAAAATATCAAAACGCATGTCCTTTAAGACATCCTGCCCGATTTCTGTGATGTGGAAGATTCGGTAACGCATACAGATGGCAATGACCACCAGTGTCACCAGAAAGGCTGCTCCGATCAGCAGCAGTTCGTGCATATTTTTTTGCGGAATCGAGGTATCGATGGCCCGCTGAGTGAAGATGGGCGCCAGCATACCGGCTGTATTGGCCAGGATGATCGTTGCCAGGACTTTGATTATCGGTCCTTTGTAGGGCTTGATGTATTGTGCCAAGCGCTTGAGATCCGACCAGGAAAACTCCTGATCCAATTCCTCATCCACGTCGAATTTATTCCGTGCCATTTGCCTCACCTCCAGTAAGTCCTAATTGTTTTTGGTACACTTCGTAATACTTGCCGCCTTTTGAAACCAGCTCTTCATGGGTTCCTTGTTCCACCACACGGCCTTTTTCCATCATCAGGATTAAGTCGGCATCCCGCACCGAGGAGATCCGGTGGGCGATGATAAAGGTGGTCTTGGCTTCGGTCAGCTTCGCCAATTCCTGTTGGATCTTGCTTTCGGTTTCCATATCAACAGCTGAGGTGGTATCGTCCAAGATCAAGATCGATGGGTCTTTCACCAACGCACGGGCCAACGAGATCCGCTGTTTTTGACCGCCGGACAAACCGACACCCCGCTCACCGACGATCGTTTCGTACCCTTGTGGCATTCGAGAAATAAAAGCGTCCGCATCGGCCACCACCGCCATCTGCCGAACATAATCACTGTCAGCATAAGGATTCCCAAAGGCGATGTTGTCGCTGATGGTGTTGGAGAACAAGAAGACGTCCTGCATCACCATCGAAATGTTTTCCCGCAGCTGACGGACCGGATATTCTTTGGCATCCTTGCCGTCAATCAGTACCCGTCCGGCTGTCGGATCGTAAAAACGTCCCACCAGATTCACCAGTGTTGTCTTACCGGAACCCGTTTCCCCTAAGATTCCGATGGACTGCCCTGGTGCAATCTTGAAATTGACGTTTTCCAAAACGTTGTGCTTCGGATCATCAGAGAAGTGGAAGGAAACATCTTGGAATTCCACAAAGCCTTTGATCGGCACCACTTGGTTTTCTTCCGACACTTCGATCTGAGGCTTGGCATTCAGCATTTGGCGAATCTTGATGCAGGCAGCTGAGAAGCGCTGTACATCGTTGATCAGCCAGCCGGCCATCCGCATCGGGTTGTTCAGCATCCACAAGTAGCCGTTAAATGCGACCAGATCCCCGATCGTCATGGTTCCTTGGATACACAGGGCACCACCAAAGATTAGCGTGATTGCCCCCAATGACCCTGCCAACCCGTCCAATACCGGCAGATACGTCCGTGTGACTTTGGCCGAAGCCATGTTGCGCTGTTTGAAATCATCGTTGTAGCCGTTGAATTTCTCGATTTCGAAATCTTCTCGAGCAAAGGCTTTGACCACTCGATTGCCGCCGATGTTTTCTTCCACCATCGAGTTCAACCGCGAAAAGCTTTCCCGGATTTCAAAGAACAGCGGGCGGGCTTTTTGCCCCATGCCACGGGTCATCAAGAAGATGACCGGAGTAACAGCTACCAGCGCCAGCATCAGCTTCCAATTGATGACAGCCATTACCGCAACCGCTGCTACAAACCAGATGACACATTCCATGATATTGTAGATGACCCAGGAAACGAAATGCCGGATCGCATCGGTATCCCCGGTCATGCGGGCCATGATGTCCCCCACCCGTGTGTGGTTGAAGAAATCAAAGTCCAGCTCCTGCAATTTTTTATACATATCTTCCCGCAGTTGAAAGATCGTATTCTGCCCTACCCGCTCCCATAAAAGCTGATACGAGTAGCGCATAATCGTTCGTACCAAGGTGGTCCCGATCATAATAGCAATCAACGGAATCAAT
This sequence comes from Enterococcaceae bacterium OF42-14pH9A, assembly GCA_027692465.1. GTDB lineage: Bacteria > Bacillota > Bacilli > Lactobacillales > Enterococcaceae > Enterococcus_C. The sequence continues at coordinate 311,393 of JAQEYU010000002.1, forward strand.
AAGTTCACTTCATTTTTATAAATGACCTGGTCCACCACCATTTTGCCCAGATACGGATTGATGACGATCAAAATCGCATTTCCGATCAGAAACAAAGTGGCAAGAGCGATTTTCCCCTTGTACTGTTTGACATATTGCCAAATCCACTGTGCATTGCTCATTTTTCTGACATACCTCCTGTCGTTTATATAGCTTAACCCATTTAATTTTGATTGAAATGGGATATTTTAGTTTTTTTGATGTAGAATATTATTATCTGACCTGCCCCGCAAAAGTACCTAAAAACAACGGAGAATCCATCATGCAGCTAGTAAATCCACAAACCTTCAATCCCGAGATTATCTACTTGTTCGACCCTTGGAACAAGCCGGACAATTTCAGTAAAATGCACAGCCACGACTTTCTCGAGATCACCATCATGCTGGAAGGTGAGGCGATGTATCAGTTTGGCCCGCAAGAACCCGTCGTGGTCCGGGCCGGCGAGATCCTGCTTTTTAACCCCGGTGTCAAACACAGCGAATGGCAGGCCCCCAATACTTGTTCCCACCAGCTGCATATCGGCTTGCGGAACATCTCGCTGGACGGCCTTAAGCGCAACTTTTTCCCGAATACCCAACCGTTATTGGAGCTGGGGCGCTACCAGCACAATGTCATCGACAAAGCTTGGGAGGCCATCCGGGAGCTCAACGATGAGCGCAGTGAATTCAAATTGATGCACAAAGGCCAAGTCATCCAGATTTTGGCATATATCTTACGTGGCTTGACCGAGCAGCATACCAGCATCCTGCCGCAGCTGACCTCCAGTGAAAAGCGCCATCAGAAAATCGTCAACCAGACCATCTATTTCATCGAAAACAACTATCAAGAAGAGATCACCTTGGAAAAACTGGCGCTGGATCATTTTGTCAGCCCCACCTATCTTTCCCGGATCTTCAAGGAATCCGTTGGCATGAGCCCCATCAATTATTTGATCAACATCCGCCTGACCCATGCTATGGACCTGTTGAAAAAAGGCAAAAGCACCATCAAGGAAGTGGCCAAAGCAGTCGGCTACCAAGACGCCTACCACTTCAGTAAATCTTTTAAAAAACAGTTTGGTATCTCGCCATCCACAATCAATACCGATACGCTCAAAGATGCTTAGGGAGTTGCTTAGGGCGTGTCTGAAAACTCCAGCGGCAGATATTTTGGTCCTTTTCACCGCAATCTACTCGTAAATGCGCAGCTTTGCACCACATAAGCTGCGCTTTTCTCCTTGATTTCGGCAGGTCCGCAAAACTCTGGATTCCCCCAGAGTTTTCAGACACACCCTAATCGCCAAAACAGCTACTTTTCTCAACAGAAACAAAAAGCAGCAGCAAACCGAGAGCTTTCGGTTTGCTACTGCTTTTTTATGCGCTATTCACTTAAGCAGTTCTGTTTTAGTCAGTCTGGACCTGCCCTTGGCTTTCTCGTGACCTATGCACGGTCTGATAAGGTCAGTCAGCCAGCTCTTCGATCAGTGCTTCCAGTTCATTCAAGCGCTGTTCAAAGACTTTCATGGCGTCTTCGATATAGTCGGCTTTGGTCATATCAACGCCGGCTTTTTTCATTACTTCGATCGGATAGTCGCTGGAGCCGGATTTCAGATAGTTCAGGTAATTTTCCAAAGCTGCGGGTTCTTTATCCAGTACTTTTTTCGCCAATGCCGAAGCAGCGGAGAAGCCGGTCGCATATTGGAAAACATAGTAGTTGTAGTAGAAATGCGGGATCCGGGACCATTCCAGCTTGATCTCCGGATCGGCTGTGACATCCTCACCGTAGTATTTGGCGTTCAATTCGCCATAGTTGTCGCTGAGAAATTCTGCCGTCAGCGGTGTTCCTTTGGCATCTTCAGTGTGGATGAAATGCTCGAACTCAGCAAACTGGGTCTGACGGAAGATGGTTCCTTTGAAGCCGTCCAGATAATGGTTCAAGACATAGGCTTTGACCCGCGGATCGGTTTCGGTTTCCAACAGATATTCTGTCAAAATATTTTCGTTGGTGGTGGAAGCAATTTCCGCCAAGAAAATCGAATAATCCCCGTAGACATACGGTTGATTGCTGCGGGTGAAGTAGCTGTGAACGCTGTGGCCCATCTCATGCACCAAAGTGAAGAGCTGATCCAGCGTATCGTGCCAGTTCATCAGGATATACGGCGCCGTATCATAAGCCCCGGAGGAATACGCCCCACTGCGTTTGCCCTTATTTTCCACTACATCGATCCAGCGGTTGGAGAAAGCTTCTGCCACGACAGCTTGGTATTCGTCTCCCAAAGGCTGCAAAGCGGCTTTCGCTTTAGCAACTGCTTCTTCATAGGTGTAGCTGATTGGCGCTTCACCGATGATCGGCGTATACATATCATACATGTGCAGCTCATCGACAGCCAACAGTCGTTTGCGCAATTTTACATAACGATGCAAAAGCGGCAGGTTCTTGTTGACGACTGCTACCAGGGTATCGTACACACTTTCCGGAATATGGTTGCCGCTCAAAGCTGCCTCCCGAGCCGAGCCGAAGTTGCGGACTTTGGCTTTGTAGTTGTGCCCTTTGACATTGGTTGTCAGCGTTTGGGCAAAGGTGTTGCGGAATTGTTCGTAAACAGAATACAACCCTTTGAAGGCTTCCTCCCGCACCCGGCGGTCGGTATTTTCCATCAGCTGCCCGTAAACACCGTGAGACAATTGGATTTTTTCCCCGTCACTGCCTTGAATAGTTGGGAAAACCAGGTCGGCATTGTTCAGCACTGAGAAGGTATTGCCGGCCGCGCCGAAGATCTCACCGGCCCCGGCCAACAGCGCTTCTTGTTCTGCCGGCAGGATATGCGGCCGATTGTCTACCATCTGCTGCACATAATGACGATACACTTCCAGCGAAGGATCTTTTTCAAAATAGCCCCAGATCACATCGTCCGACAAGCTCAAAAGCTCCGGTTCAAACCAGGACAAGGCCTCACTGGTTTCCGCCAACAGACTGGAAGCCCGGGCATACATCCCCTGGTAGGCAGAATTGGCGGTATCCTGATCGTTTTTCAAATGGGAATACACATAAAGCGTCTCCAGTTGGCGATAAACATCCAACAGATAGGTCACCGCATCTTTGAAGGCTTGCGGCCCGTTTGCCAAAGTGCCTTTGTACCCGCCGACCTTAGCGATTTCTTCTTTCAAGCTGGCAAAGGCCGCGTCAAAGGCGGCATCGTCCTTGAAGATCAGCGTCAGATCCCAAGTCAGCTCTTCCGGCAGCGATTCCCGTGTCGGTAATTGTGTTGTTTCGGTCATACTTGTTCCCCTTTTCTTCGCGAATACTTCGCGGAAATTCGGATGCGCTGAGCTGCCGGTGAAAAATTGAATTTCGACTTTGGCCTGCCGCCAGATCGCCCAAGAAGCCAAAGACGGCGGTCACGGCAAGGAAAGCCTGATTCAGTTATTACCGGCAATTTCAGACACAGCCGTCATGGTTTTCCGTTTTGTCCCGGCGTGTGCTGTCCATTTATCAGCAGCAGCGGGACCGGACAATCCTATGTTATCACAGTATTCAGAATTTTCTAGTCCGAAGACTTTCGCAACACCGCTGTTTTTCCTTGGAAAACTACCGGCTGACCTACTGCTCAACACTGACTCGCCTCTTGCCATAACTCGCGGCACTCAGCAAAGACATCCGCCAGCACCTTTTGCTGATCCAAAAGCAGAAACGGCCACTCCAGAAGTTCCTCTGCCTGTCGATACCATTTCATAAAATCTACCTGTGGATTTCGGGAGAATAAAAAGCGCAGACCCACCAACTGCTGCTCCAATAAGAACTGCTGCCTGCCGGGAAGATAGCACCAATCCGGCAGTGCCAGCAGGTTCCCGCCCAACTGGTAACAAGCACCCTGCAGCCGGATCATCCCCTTGGTGCGGGAAGCCAAACTCCGCTGCAGCTGCAGGCGGTACTCGGCGATCTCCCAGCGGGGTTTTGGTACCGGCTTATGGCAGCGACTGCCGGGATGGAAGAGACCGGCAAATAAAGACGCCCCCACAAAGCATTCCGTGACAGCAAATAATGCTCCCTCACGATAATGCCAATCCAGATCATGATAATACAGCAGCCGTTCCTGCTTGGTATCAAGCCCCCAAAGCTCCAGCCCCTGCGGTGAAGCCCGTACCACCGCCTTGGTCAACTGGGACCAACGCAGCCCCCTTCCCGGTAGAAATCGGCGGCCCAGTATCCACCAGGGGTCATAGCCTTGCACCAGATAATTGTGCGTCCGTTCCTGAAAACGGCGGGCGGTAATCCCCGAGCACTGGAATTCGACTGCCAAGCGCCTCCACAAAAGATCCGGCCGCTGCGCAAGCTCCGGCAGATACGCCTCCAAACAGGCCTCTGCCGGCAACAGCCGCAACAGCAGTTCTTTGCCTGCCAAGTGCTCCGCCGTCTCCCCTTCTGACAAGGAGCGGCACTCCTGATTGATCTGATGGGCAAAATGAGGAATCTTTTCCCGCCCGTTCTTGAAGATTACTGCTTCTCCGCAGCCGGGACAAACCAGCCTTTGACCGGCCTCATTTCGACTGAGGGCTTCTCGATACTCGCTGCCGCTGATCAGACAGCCCCCCTGCTCCTTGGCTATCAACATAACCGCCGCCTCCTTTGCAATCATTTACAAAAAGAGATACGCCGCCGGGTCCAAATTTTCGTGTCGTCATCACATTTCTTCATTTCAGCCGACGGTCGCAGTGGCGAAAACAGCAGTTCTGCCGCCTTAGGATTCTCTTTAGAGTGACAGGTTTTCCTTTACTTTTGGGGGAGTTTCGTTACAATGGATACATATTGAAGACACGTGAAAATGAGGTGTAGCTAAAAATGGAAATGGAACACATCAACGAAAATACCATCCGGGTCTTGATCAAAAGTGAAGATTTAGCTGCGCGGGGCATCACCTTTTTGGATCTTTTAGGCAACCACAGTGAAGTTGAAAACTTCTTTTACAGCATTCTTGAAGAAGTCGACATAGACGAAGAATTCAAAGGGAGCGAAGCAGTGACTTTCCAAGTGCTGCCAAAAGGCGACGGCCTGGAATTGTTCATCAGCAAAAACCTCAGCATGGAGGATCTCAACGATCTTGATGAGTTTGCCGAAGATTTTCCTGATGAGCCGGGGGCGATTTTGCGACGGACGATCGGCGAGCAGCTGCAGGAAAACAGCCAGGACAAAGACGTGCCGCTGCCCCGTAAATTCATCTTTGAAATGGTAGATTTCGAGCAGCTGGTCTTGATGGCTCAAGCCGTACAACTGGACTGCGTCGTCAGCAACCTCTACCAAATGGCTGGCTTCTACTTTTTGGAAGTCGAATTTGTCGATGAACTGATCAGCGACGGTCAGATTGAAGACTACCTGGCTTACATGGCAGAGTTCGCCCGCCGCAGCAATGCGACTTCCGAGGTCTTGTCAGAACACGGCAAGCTCTTGATGGAACATGATGCACTGGAGCTGACCCGCTACTATTTTGAAGATTGATCTGAAAAAAATCCCGTTCGGCTTAAACAACCGAATGGGATTTTTTACGTCCAGCGATAGCTTCCTCACCTGTACCCCATCGAACAGAAATGAAGCTGCCTTGTCCGAAGAGTCCGAAAAATTTTCCGAAAACTCGGCGGCTGATTCCGGCACACAGCTGCCGGAGTCAAATCAGAGAGGCTTCTGAAAATTTGCAAAACTTGGTACATTGCTTTAAAACAACCAGTATGAAGTACCGTACCTGCAACAGCAGACAAAAAAAGACAGAGCAGCTGCTCTGTCTTTCGTATTGTTATCGTTGATTTTAGAGGCCGGCCATCAATTGTGCGTGACGCAGTTCCAATTGGCGTACTTCACGAGGCAGGAAGCGGCGGATCTCATCTTCGTTGAACCCGACTTGCAGGCGTTTTTCGTCGATCATGATCGGACGACGCAGCAGGCCTGGATTTTCTTGGACCAGATCAAGCAATTCCTGTAACGGCAGTTCATCTAAATCGATATTCAGTTTTTGGAAGACTTTAGAACGAGTCGAGATAATCTCTTCGGTTCCGTCTTCAGTCATTTGCAAGATCGCCTTCAATTCGGAAATGTTCAAAGGTTCAGAGAAGATGTTCCTTTCAACAAAAGGGATCTCGTGCTCTTGCAACCACGCGCGAGCTTTTCTGCATGACGTACAACTTGGGGAAGTATAAAGTGTCAACAACGTAATCACTCCTTTTTATATCGTGGAGGGTCTTAAAATAATCGCCCTCAGCTTTAAATCTGACTCTATTATACCCAATGAAAAATCAAATATCCAGTCTTTTCTCAAAAAAATATTTACAAAATTAAAGTTGTCTTAATGTGTTAGCCCGCATTTTTACCGGTTTTCAGGAAGTTTCATTTTTTTAAAATGAGAATTCACAAATTTTATTCCCATATTAGCAAAGGATAAATTCGGGGATTTGTTTAGTGAAACTTTTACTTAAAATACGGAATTACTGTCCTGACATCCTCTTTACCGCTTTATATTCTGTTCAAAAATATTATTTTTTGCCCACCTTTATGAAAAAGCTTACAAAGATAACTAATGAGGACAGATACGGGTTTTCACCTGAAGTAAAAATCTTTGGTTCAGGATCGGCAACTTGTATAGTTCAGTTATTTTTTGGTCAGTAAAAAGCAAATTCCCAAGCACAAAAATCCACAAAATAAATATTTTTTCTGAAGAATTTCTTCACTCCGAAACCTCATTTTTTTAATACCCGAAAAAAGGTACAAAAGCCTTTTTTTAAGAAAGAATCGCAGGAAAATAAAGAAACACCTCGAATTTTTTCGCCAATTTTTTTATGGATTTTAGAAATTTTTGACAATTACCGAAACTGCGAGCGATACAGCACTGCATAGGAGCCGTTTTGATTCAATAACTGGTCATGGCTCCCCTCTTCCAAAATCCCTTTGTCACTGACCACTACGATGCGGGTGGCATATTTGATGGTCGCCAGACGGTGGGCGATGATCAGCGTCGTACGACCGGCCGCCAGTGAATTCAGAGATTCTTGAATGACCTTTTCTGTTTCGCTGTCCAAAGCCGAGGTCGCTTCATCCAAAATCAGGATTGGCGGATTTTTCAAAAACATACGGGCAATAGCTACTCGTTGCCGCTGACCGCCGGAAAGTTTCACTCCCCGTTCACCGATTGACGTATCCAGTCCGTCTTTCATATTGGCTACCGCCGTTTCAAGATGGGCCAGTCGCACAGCATTTTCGATCTCTTCGTCAGTCGCATCCAACTTGCCATATGCGATATTTTCACGAATCGTCCCCGGGAATAAAAAGACTTCCTGCTGCACAATCCCGATCTGATTACGCAGCGACTCCAGTGTCATATCCCGAATGTCCATGCCGTCGATGGTGATCCGGCCGGCTGTCACATCGTAAAAGCGGGGCAGCAGATTGCTTAATGTCGTCTTGCCGGAACCACTCTGCCCCACCAGTGCCACGGTTTCTCCCGGCTGGATCTTCAGGTCGATGTGGCTCAGGACTTTTTGATTGTCGTCCCCATAGGCAAATGAGATGTCCTCGTAATGGATGTCGCCCCGCAGATTTTTCACGGCAACCGCATTCGGCCGATCCTGGATCTCCGGCTGGCGATCCAGCTCTTCGGTCAAGCGTTTGAAACCGGCGAAGCCTTTCGGATAGCTTTCGATCATGTTGTTCACTTTTTCGATGGGCCGCACAAAAACATTGGATAACAGAATGAAAAAGACAAACTGGCCGTATGTCAGCTCCCCCTGGATCACGTAATAAGCTCCGAAGATCAAGGTAAACAGGCTGATGGAGCGGATCAGCAGATAGTTGTAGGCAGAGCTTGCCGCCATCACTTTGTAAAATTTGATCTTGGATTTGCGATAGCCTTGACTCAGACCATCAAATCGGGTCGCTTCAAAGGGTTCATTGGCAAACGACTGGGTCACCCGAATCCCGCTGACACTGGCCTCCACTCCGGCATTGAAATCCCCCAGATTCTCGTAGATTCGCGTGTTCACCTGTGTCATCTTCTTGTTGAAAAAGACCAGTGCCACAGTGATCAAAGGCAGCAGGGCAAAGGTCGCTACCGCCAACTTGGCATGGGAATGAAACATCAGTGCAAAAGAGCCGATCAGCGTCATGATGGTGATGAAGACATCTTCCGGACCGTGATGGGCCACCTCGGAGATTTCAAACAGATCAGTCGTCAAGCGGCTGATCAGATTGCCGGTCTTCTGCTCGTCATAGTAGGCAAAGGACTGCCGCTGCAGGTGCCTAAAAAGATCTTTGCGCATGTCGGTCTCGATATTGACCCCCAGCTTGTGGCCAAAAAAGATTACGATATACTGCAATGCCGTATTGATGGCATAAAAGGCAAATAGTCCGGCACAAGCCAGCATCACCAGCTTGAAATCATGACGGGGCATGATGTCGTCGATTACCTGGTTGACTGCCACCGGAAAAGCCAGCTCCAAGATCCCCACCAGAATAGCACAACCGAAATCCAATAAAAACAAGCCCTTATACGGACGATAATAACTGAAAAAACGTCGTAACATATGTTTACTCCTTTTCTCCCTCTTGTTCTTTCTGTTGTTTTTTGGTCGTCAGCCTCAAAGAACAGATCCTATTCATTATAAGGAAAGCATTTGGGCAATGCAAAATCTTTTTTCGGTAAAGAAAACTGAAAAGAGCGGATCGTTGTCAGAGCGCCCGCCAAGCCTTTTAAGGTAGAATAAACCTTTATACACCGCGGTTTTCGACTTTTTTTTCGGCAAATATCTGCTAGAATGATACCTGTGTGAGCCACATGAAAATTTACAGAAATCGAAAGGCGTGTCGAACTTTGATTCAAGCAATCGTATTTGATGTCGATGATACACTTTATGATCAGCAACAACCTTTTAAAAATGCCGTCCACCGAATCGTAACCGACTTTTGTGACGACGACATGCACGATCTGTATATCCGTTTCCGCGTTCATTCCGACGAGATCTTCCCAAAAGTCCTCACTGGCGAATGGGACCTGGTAACCATGCGCAACTACCGAATTCAGCAGTCGCTGCGGGATCTGGGCTATGACAGTATTACCGATGCGGACGCATTGCGTTTTCAAGCTGTCTACGAAGAAGAACTGGACAATATCACATTGCACGAAGAAGTACGTAAGACACTGGATTTTCTGAAAGAAAATGAGATACCGATGGGGATCATCACCAACGGCCCCACCGACCATCAATACAAAAAAGTCAAACAGCTGGGGCTCTTGAACTGGATCCACCCGGACAACGTAATCATTTCTCAAGCCACCGGTTTCCAAAAACCGGAACCGGAAATTTTCCAATTGGCCGAGAATCGCTTCGGCTTTGACAGCAGCACCACCTTATATGTAGGCGACAGCTTTGAAAATGACATCATCGGTGCCAAAAGCTGCGACTGGCATGCGCTGTGGTTCAACCACCGGCTGCGGGACATCCCCCAAGGCCAAAGCGAATGTTTCGATCTGGAACTGACGGCTTTCGACCAGCTTCATGACGCGGTCTGCGGTATTTTTGCACCGCTGTCCGTTTAACCGAAACAATCCGGCTGCTTTAGCTATCCACAGACAACAGCCATTCAAAAAAGATCTTGCCGCCCTTGATTACAGGAGCGGCAAGATCTTTTTTTGCTGGTAAACCACGAATCAAGTTCCCTGCTCCTGGAGCTTCATCTGGATCAGCAGATTGAAATAAAACCGGTCATCAGCCAAATCGAGGCTATATTTTTCCTCCAGCTGCCGAATATGATACAAGATGGTATTGCGGTGGTAACTGAGCTTGCGGGCGGTTTTCGTAATATCGCGGCCGCTGTACAGGTACTCTCGCAGGATCTCAAAACGGTTTGTCTGCCGTTCATCGTCCTCAAAAGCCAATTCCTCCAAAAAACGGCTGCGAAAGTCACCAAAACGGCTTTTCCCCAGGGCCACCAGCAGATTACCGAAATTATCAGCAAAAGAAAGTTCCCCTTCTTGGACTGTCGTCTGTTCCAGAGGTATCGCATTCAGCAGGCTGCAGTCGCAGACCCGATCGGCAAACTCCGCCATGGAAATAAAGGGGCGGCTGGTGAGGAGCTCACAAGCAGCTGTTCCGCTTTCCAAAATCAGCCGCCGCTTGAGATAAACCAGCTGCGCTTGTGACTCACCGAAAAGAAGGTAATGTCCCCCACCTTCATAATGAAAGTCAATGATCCGCTGCCGCAACTCGTGATCTTCCTGGGGAAGAGAGAAGTGATCACGCGGCTGATTTTCTTGCGTACAACGCCTCCTGATGACCAGAAATTCAGCCTTTTGCGGCAGTGGACTGAAAAAGATCCGGGATAAAAACTCCTCTTGGCCAATCCGCTGTTGCAGTCGATCCTCCAACAGCTTTTTCAAGCGGATCCGCTCGGTCATCTCGCTGCGCGCAAACAGCTCCCGAATAAAACGGGAGCCAGCCAATTCCCGCAGCAGAGTCTCATACAAGACCGAATCCTGGCCTTTTTTCATTTCCATGGCGAGCATTCCGACTAAAAGCCCTTCATGAGAGATTCCCAGAATGATACGCTTTTTACTGCCAATCTGAAAGACGGTCTGAGTGCCGTCGTGGATTCGTTCAAACAACGCCGTTTCCTTCAAACGATCCGCCTTGTCTTTAGGATAATAGCCGGTCCGACTGATCTGATTATACCCTTCATCCCCGCAGATCTCCGCCGGTGTGATAAACAGAAGCTTCATGGTCATATCCGAGACATAGATGACCTGATCTTGCAGCAGGTAAAAATCAACAGCCGGGTCCAAGTCGGGATTGCAGGCCAGCTTTGTGCGCCACTGCTGCAGACGGTAATAACAGTCAAGAACTGCCGACAACGTATCAAAGGGAGCGTCTGTTTGGATCTGCACTGTTTCTTCGTGACCGCAAGCCGCTTGCTTGCTGAAAAGAAAGCGGATCGGCTCCCCGCTGATTTCTTCCGTAAAAAGCAGACCAGGGCTTTCTCCTTCGACAGCTACGACTGGGCGCTTCTCAACATCGACTCGGCACTCATGGATTTCTCGCCGCAGTTGGTAAGAACATGTTTTTTCCGCTGTCAAAGCAGCCAGCAGTAATTTTAAATCCATAGTTATTTATTCTCCTTGTTCATCTGCACAATCAGCCGCTTTTATTACGCCGGTTTTTTGTATTAAATACTAATTACATTACCATTGTAACCGCTTAATATTATCTGTGTAAAGGTTGTTTGTTCAAACAAAGAACATTCAAAAAGTTTTCAAAAACAAGGAGGAAGAACTATGTTAAAAAAATTCTGTACCGGATTGGTAGTTTCACTATCGTTATTGTTGGCGGCGTGCGGCAGCGGTTCTGCCAACAACCGTACTGAGGAAACAAAGGCAGCCGAGCCAAAGAGTGAAGCCGTTACTTTTTATGTGACCCGCCACGGCAAAACGATGTTCAACACCTCTCATCGTGCCCAGGGCTGGTCTGATACACCTTTGACCCAGCCGGGAATCGAAGTAGCTGAACAGCTGGGAAAAGGCCTGAAGCAGGAAGGAATTGAGTTCACCGCAGCCTATTCCAGTGACCTGGGACGGGCTCGGGAAACCACTGAGATCGTTTTGGAAAACAATGGACAAACCACCCTTGGCTACACTGAAGACGAACGTCTCCGGGAAATCTGCTTCGGAACCTATGAAGGCGCCAGCGATGAAGAAATGTGGGACAAGATCGCCCACGAACTGGGCTATGAAAACCGCTTTGCTTATTGGGAATCCGGTAAAATGGAAAACCGCGAATTGTATGATACCATCAAATCTATCGATGAAACCGGAATGGCGGAAGGCTTCGAGGATGTTCAAACCAGAATGCAGACTGCTTTGAAGGAAATCGCCGAAAAAACAGCCAAAAATGGCGGCGGCAATGTTTTGGTAGTCGCTCACGGAATGTCGATCATGGGACTGGTCGATGACATGACCACTGAACGTCCGGAAGGCGGTCAGCTGCCGAATGCCAGTGTGACCAAGATCGCCTATGAAGATGGCAACTTTGAAGTTCTGGAATTAGGCAGCATGACCTACGTGGAAAAAGGGAAATAAAGGCGGCGCAACCAAAAGATATCTAAAAAAGGTAAGATCCCAACGCATTTCAGCGTAGGAGCTCACCTTTTTTTGCTTTCCAGCGATATTTTGGCATCACACCGACTTTTGCCTCGAACCATTATCCGGTGGGCCAGCGCCATTGTCAGAGTCAGGTCGCCTTTTATTCTGCCCCGGCATTCAAGATCATGCGGATATCGTCTTCGGTCAGCTGCTGGATCTGGGCTTCATTGCCGGAGATTACTTTTTGGAAAAGTTCGCGTTTTTCATTTTGCAACAGGTCGATTCGTTCTTCGATGGTACCTTCTGCAATCAGGCGCCAGACCTCCACCACTTTCTTCTGACCGATACGATGGGCCCGGCCGGCTGCTTGTTCTTCTACCGCCGGATTCCACCAGAGGTCATAAAGGATCACTGTGTCGGCGCCGGTCAGATTCAGTCCGGTCCCGCCGGCCTTCAAGGAGATCAAAAAGACGTCTTTTTCGCCGGCATTGAAGGCATCTACCATCTTGATCCGATCTTTCGGTGGTGTCGATCCCCGCAGGTAAAAACTGGTCAGACCCATTTGCGCCAGTTCGCCTTCGATGATATCCAGCATACCGGTGAACTGGGAGAACAACAGGATGCGGCGGCCGTTTTCATTGGCGGCCTGCACCAGATCCTTCACCTGCTCCAGCTTGCCGGAAGTCCCTTCGTAGTCATCGATGAACAGCCGCGGATCGCAGCAGATCTGCCGCAAACGGGTCAGCCCCGCCAGAATACCGATCCGATTTTTGCGGAAGGCTTGCGAGTCCATCCCGCTGATCTGTTCCTGCATCTGCCGCAGATAAGCCAGATAGATGGTCTTCTGCTCGTCAGTCAAGGCACTGTAATAATTGCGTTCCAGCTTGTCCGGCAGATCCTTCAGCACGGCTTTTTTGTCACGCCGCAGGATGAAGGGCCGGATCATTTTGGCGACCGCTTCGGCAGACAGCTCTTTGAACTTCGGTCGACTCGGGAAAAAGCCCGGCATAATCATTTGGAACAGGGACCACAGCTCTTCCAGATTATTTTCAATCGGTGTGCCGCTGAGAGCGAAGCGATGATCGATCTGCAGGGAACGCAGGGCCTGAGCCGTTTTGGTGGTACTGTTTTTCACCATCTGGGCTTCATCCAGGATCAGGTGGGTGATGGGCCGATTCTGGTACATATCCACATCCTGACGCAAACTGGCATACGAAGTGATGTAAACATCCAGCGGCTCAGCCAGCAGTTTTTCCCGTTCGTTACGATTGCCGCCGATCACTGCTGTTTTCAGCTGCGGGGCAAAGCGTTTGAGCTCCTGCTGCCAGTTATAAGTCAGGCTGGCAGGAGAGACAATCAGCGCCTGCAGCTTGCCTTGGTCTTGTTTTTCCGATAGCAGATAAGTGATGGCCTGCAGGGTTTTCCCCAGCCCCATTTCATCAGCCAGAATACCGCCGAAATGATAGTGGCTCAGCATTTTCAGCCAACGAAACCCCGTCACCTGATATTTCCGCAAGTCTGCCTGCAACCCTTCCGGCAACGCGGCGGTGAAGTCTTCCGGATGCAGCAGGTCTGCTACCATTTCCGAAAAGGCAGCGGTAAAAGCCACGTTATCTCCGCTGAGGCGCTCCTGCAGTGCCAGCCCCTGATTCAAAGGCAGCTGCAGGTGGCCCTTTTGACTGGCCAGCTGGTCCCGCAATCCCTGCAAAGCTTGGGAAGTCTGTTGGAATTCTTCGGAATCAAAAGTGATGATCTGGCCGTTTTCCAAGGTGTAAAAGCGGTCGTTGTTCAACAAGCTGGCTAAAACGGCATCGATCTCGTGGTCAGCGATCCCCGAAATATCAAAGCGGACATCCAGCCATGAACCTTCCTGATCCACCGTCAGCTGCGGCGGATGACCGGCTGCATCCAGATACAGCTCTCGCAGTTTTTTGCCCATCAAAACTTCTCCCAGCTGCTGCAAAGCCGGCACTTCTTTGGTAAAGAAGTCGAACAGCTGACCGCCGGTGGGGATTTCCTTGGCAAAACCGGTATCATTGCTGCCAAAGCCGAAACGCTGCAGCAGATGCCGCGCCCGCTCTTCCTTCTGATAATCCCGCATGATCTCCGGATGCTCAGCAGCACTCACCTGATGCTTCGGATCGCTGGAGAAGACCGTCTCACCATAACGAAAGTCCAACTGTACTTGAATTTTTCCCTGCTTGCGGCGCAGAACGAATTTGATGGCCAGCGGCTGCTCACTGATATGTTCGTAGACTTCATCAGCGACGGTCACCTCACCTAATTCCCGCAGCAAAGGCAGTACCTGCTTGAACAAGACCGACAGTTCGTTTTTCGGATATGCAATCGTCGGTTCCGGCAGGCGCTTCAAGAGCTGTTCCAACGTCTGATAGATTTCCAGCTGTTTCGGGCTTAGCAGGTAGACGGCTTCCCCGGCGATCCCCCAGCGGTAATGGCTGAAAAGCTGCCGAAACAGTCGATCGACGCTCAAAAGGAAAGTTTCATCTTTTTTGCGAACAGAAAATGCCAAGGGCTGCCCGTCATCGGCAAATCGGATCGGGCTCAGCTTACCGTCTTCAAATTGCAGCACAGTCGGTACGATACTCATCTGTTCCAGCAGATCACGGCCGAATTCTACCGGTAGCAGCAGGTACTTTTTATCCAGCTTGCCCCGGTTCTGAATGCCGGTCTGGCCCATCAATTCCTGGGTCTGCGCCAATCCTGCCAGTTCTTTCAGCAGCCGATTTTCCGCCTCGGTAAACGCGCCGGATCCCAGCTGGAATTGATACTGTTTGTTTAACAGCAGCTTTTTTTCCTCCAAATAGGCGGTCAAAAAGCGGTAGATATTTTTCACCACATAATTGCGGGTCTGGCCGCGATAGCCCAGCTTCACCGAGATTCCCAGCACCGACAACTCCGGATGAAAAGGATTGGTCGGAATGCTTTCCACGACAAACTGCAGACTCAAAGGCTGCAGGCTTTTGTCTTCGGTCTCCCGCAGGCGGGAAAAGCCGTTGGAGAACATTTCAGAAGCCGAGAAGCCGCTGGGTTTTTCCAGATCATCGGCCTTGATGCGGCGCGTTTTGCCGGCTTGCCGCAGGTACAATTCGACAGCCACGGTGTGCTTGCAGTAACGATGCTCTTCCCAATAGGGACACTGGCAGTAATCTTCTTCTTTGGCAGTGGCATCCAGATCCACCAGATACAGCTCGCTGCCCAACACTTCCGCATGCCAGACGTTATTGGCGGCATCCGGCGTCACCGAAAGCACGCGCCCTTCTTTCAAATATTCACGTCCCCGTTCAATGACCTTCTCCGGGATACTCCATTTCATGTGGTTTCCTCCTATTTATTGCCCCGCAGTCTCACCCTTGGCTGTCAGCCGATCGCCAAAAGAGTAACCGCTTCTTTTGGATCTCGTTCGTAAAAGAACGCTTGCGTGGGACCGGCTTTCCATAGTGTGCTGCGACTTTTTGCGGATTCATTGACTGGCTTCCAGCTGCATTTCGATGCGGCTTTGACCGGCACCGTCAGCTTTCACCAGGATCTGTCTTGGGATACTGGTCTTCAGCTCCTGAACGTGGCTGATGATCCCGATCAGGCGCCCTTCTGTTTCAATCATACTGAGGGCTTCCATCGCCATCTCCAGCGATTCTTCATCCAGCGAGCCGAAGCCCTCGTCGATAAACAGCGCTTCGATGGCAATACCGCCGGCCCGGCTCTGGATCACATCCGCCAAAGACAAGGCCAAAGCCAGTGCGGCAATGAAGCTTTCCCCGCCGGACAAGGTCTGCACACGGCGGGTATCTCCGGCATTATCATCATAAATATCGATGTCCAGTCCCTTCATGCCGCGACCGCCGGTATCTTTGTCCGCCAGCTGGAATTGATAACGTCCTCGGGTCAAACGAGCCAGCCGAGTGTTGGCTACCAGCAGGATTTCCTGCAGGTAACTTTGCAGAATATAACGCTCCAAGCTGGTTTTGTAGATATTGCGGCCGTTAATCGTATCTGCCAGCTGGGTCAGCTGGCTCTGGCGGGCCACTTGGGCTTCATTGGCTGCGACCAGTTTTTTGAGTTCTTGCAAGGTGGCCTCATTGCGTTTGCGTTTTTGGTTGTGGTTCGTCAAAAGCTCCTGCGCTGCCGTAGTGTGCTCATGGGCCTCATCAAAGGCTGCACGCAACGGCGCAAGCTCCGGAGCAGCGGCTTCTTTGAGCTTTTCCCGCAGCTCTTGCAGTCGGCGGGTCACGAAGCTCTCCTGTTGAGTAAAAGCGGTGATTTTTTCCTGCAACGGCACCAGCTCCGCCAGTTGCGCCAACAGCTCTGTCAAATCCGCAGCGGTCAGCTCCGCAAAAGGGGCTGCCGCCAACAATTCGGCCAGTGCTTTTTCCGCCTGCGCTGTTTTTTGCTGCTGGGCGGCCAGCTGTTCAGCTAGTTGCTGCAGCCGAAAATCAGCGGTCAATTTTTCTTCCCGCAGCTTGTGTCCCTGTTCTTCAAAGGCAGCATTCATCGCTTCAAGGCTTGTGATCGTCTCCGCCAAATCGGTCACCGCCTGTTCCAGCTCAGACAAGCGTGTCGTCCCTACTTGCAGCTCCAGACTGGCCAACTCTCCTTGCAGTAACTGGAACTGACCTTCCAACTGTTGCTGTGTTGTGGTTTCAGCCTTGATCTCGGTTGCCGCCAGCACCAGCTCCTGCTGCAAAACTTCCGCTTCTTCGGCTATCTCAGCCAAACGCTTTTCCTTTTGCTGTAACGCTTCCTGCAAGTCCCGTAAAAGCTGTTGCGGCGTAGCAGTTTTATCAGCCGATGCAGCCACGGATTTTGCGACTGTCTTATTTTCGTCAGCACTACCGCTTGCAAGACCGGTTTGCACTTGGTCAATGGCAGTCGTTGAGCCGGCCAATTCATAGATACCGGCCAAGGCTTCGTTGAACTCGCTCTCCTGCTGTGCCTGTGCTTGTTGGGCCTCAGTCAGCTCTCGGGACAACGCTGCCAGTTGTTCTGTCAGCTGATCCGCCTTGGTCTCAAGAGCAGTCAGTTTCCTTTCTGCCTGCTGCCAAGCGTTCTCCAAGTCCTGCAGCCGCAGCTCGTTTTCACTGATCTCAGCTGCGGAAAAGGACAGCTGCTCTTTGTGGGCCGCCGGATGCTCCAAAGCTCCGCAAACCGGACAAGGTTCTCCCGGACGCAGGTCCAATGACAGTTTGGCGATCATCAATGCGGCCTGCCGACTTTTCAGAGTCAGCAGCTCTTCATGGGCAGCCTGTACCTTTTGTTGTTGCTCGCCGGCAGCTTGTTGCGTTTTTTCCAACTGGTGGCGCCCGTCTGTCATTGCCTGGCCAACAGCTGTGGTCCGCTGCATGCGGTCAGTCAGTTTTTCGGCCAGATTTTCCAGCTGTGCCAAGTGCAGCTTGTATTCCTGCAAAGCGGCTTTTTGCTGCAGCTGCTCATCAAGCTGCTGCAGCCGCGCCGTCTGCTCCGCCTCTCGTTGACTCAGACACTGGATCTTTTCGGTTGCCTGCACCAAAGCATCCTGCAAAGCGGCTGCTGCCTGCCGCTTTTCCTCTCTCCGGCGAGCCAAGGGCAGCTGCTGCTCTTTTTGAGCCAAGCGCCGCTGCTTTTCAGCCAGCTCTTCCTTGCGGCGGCTTTGCGCAGTCTGGCCCTTTTGCCATGTTTTTAACGCTTGCTGCAGCTCCTCTGCCAGTTGTTGGGCACTAGCCAGCTGATCAGCCAACTGCTTTTCCTGCAGCTGCTGCTCTCGGTGATGCTCCGGCAGGTGACGATTGTCTTTGGCCCATTGAAGCTGTTGCAGCCGCTCTTTGGCAGCTGCAATCGCAGCTGCCTGCTCCTTCAATTCTGCCGCCGACGTTTCCAATTTTGCCAATTCATCAAACTGCCCCAGCTGCTCCTTGCCGGCATAAAAAGCGGCCTCTGCTGCCTTCTCAGCTTTTTGTGCCTCCAGCAGCAGCTTTTCAGCCGCTTGCTCTTTTTCTTTCAATACTGCGATATCCGCCTGCCAGTTTGCCGCGGCTTCCGGCCAACTGACACTTTCCGGCGGCACGACCGCTTCCCATTGAAAATGCTCACTCAAGGTCTGTGCCTTCATATCCAAAAGCTGCAAAGTCTCACTGCCGACTGCCACCTGCTCTTTGAACCAATCGTTCAGCCGTCCGAACAGCTGCGTGTCGAACAATCGTCGCAGCACCTGTTCTTTGTCCAGGCTGGAAGCCACCAGAAAATTGCGAAATTCTCCTTGCGGCAACATAATGATCTTGAAAAACTGATCGGCAGTCAGGTGCAGCAGCTCCTGGATGTAATTGTCCACATCTTTGGTGATCTGCCGTTGTTCAGAGCCGGCAGTATCAAAAATAGTCAGCGTCGTCTTGGCCGCCCGTTTGGTCATACCGCTGCCGCGCTTTTTGGCTACTTCTTGTTCCGGACGCCGCCGGACCTCGTATAAAAAGCCGCCGTGTTCAAAGGTGAAGCTCACCTCAGTCTCTTCTGCCGGCGTGGCAAAAGCCGAGCGCATCTCTTTGGGCGAACGCAGCTTGCCGGAAGTCTGGCCGAACAAGGCATAGGTCATCCCGTCGAAGATCGTTGTTTTGCCGGCACCGGTCCGGCCGCTGATCAGAAACAGACCGCTCCCCTCAAAGGCAGCAAAATCTACTTCTTCATTTATGAAGGGACCAAAATTGGTCATGGTCAGTTTTCGCGGTTGCATCCTTCTCCTTGTCCTCCTCTGTACTACTCATAACAACAGGTTTTCCGAGTTTTCGAACCAATGTCATTCTTTGGCGACAGCCTGCAGCGCTGCTTTCAGCCATTCCTGCTGCTGGGCTGACAACTTTTCTCCGGTCATCTCGGCAAAAAAATCTTGGACCAGCGCTTTCGGATTGCGCTCTTGCGGCAGTTCAGGCGCCGTCTGCTGCACTTTGGCCACACCGCTGACCCGCTCAACTCCCAGAATGCGCGGATAAATGCCCCGCAACGTATTCATCAGATTGGGAATCACCGCCCGATCCGTCAGCTTGATCTGTAAAAAATCCTCCCGCCCAACAGCCTGATAAAAGGCCGGATCCAGCAGCTGCTCATAAGCGGCCGTCAATACCCGCACGTCATGCACCGGCACCAGTGGCACAAACTGCCGCTTTTCGACAGCTGCGGTATCCACGATGAACACTCCTTTTTCCTGCGTGGCTTCTGACAGTGAAAATTTCAATGGCGAACCGCTGTATTGGATGCGGGGATGTTTCACTGCATCCTTGCCGTGAAGGTGCCCCAATGCCACATAATCAAACTCATCGAAAAGGTCTGCCGGCACATTGTCCAGCCCGCCTACCTCGATTTTAGTCTCCGAATCCGTCCGCAGTGCTCCTGCCACGAAAAAGTGGGTCACCAGCACCTGTCGCAGCGCCGGATCAAAACTTTCTTTCATCTTTGCCACGGCCAGCTCCACGGCTTCTGCAATCGTTCGGATCGTGTCATCTGCAAAAAAGAGCCGGGCTGCGATCGGTTCAAAATAGGGCAACAGGAAAAACTGGGTATCGCCGATTATCACCGGCATAAATGCCTGATCCAGACGGGTGTGCAGATGAAATGCCGTATGAGAAAACCACGGTCCGCCAGTTTCTAAGCGAGTCGCATTGTCATGATTACCGGAAATCGCCAAAAGCGGCAGCTTCTTTTCCAGATTCAGCTGCACCACCTTCTGATTAAATAACGACACAGCTTCCACTGGTGGCACACCGCGATCATAGAGGTCGCCTGCAATCACCACCGCGTCGACCGCTTCTGTCACTGCGATTTCGATGACTTGATCGATAACCGCTTCTTGCTCTGACAGCAGGTCATAGCCATTGAATTTTTTGCCGATATGCCAATCAGCCGTATGTAAAAAACGCACGTCGCCACAGCCCTTCTTAAAAATCTCCTTCCAGTCATTATACCACTTTCCGAAAGATAGCTGAAACAGATATCATACGCTCCCACTGTATCTCCGGTTCAGATTTCGCTTACCTGACTGAAGTGGATCGGAAAATACCAGTGAGATTTGAATCTATTTCGAAATTTTCCAACATCAAGGGTAAAAGCACAGCGTATGGTAGCATAAGCGTGCCCTTATGACGCAGGTTATGGTGAAAAAGGCCAAAATCTCTACCATTGGTGTTTTTCGGTATCCTCTGCCCAATTGTCAGTACTCAAAAAAGAGGACATGACAAAAAAGCAGCCCGTTGTGACAACAGTGCTGCTTTCTTAAAATTTATTTTATCCTTCGAATCGAGGGGAATCAACGAGATAACTTTTCCGCCCTAGCTTCCAAGCGGGCAAAGATCCTTTTCATGATCAAACTATTCAAAAGCGCGGCCAGCGAAAAGCCAAAGAAAGTGCCAATGTAAATAGCTGTCAATAGCCGCTCTGGTGAACTGACTGCACTATAAAGCAACAATCCGTTACCACCGCTTAAAACCAAAATCTGTGGGAAGAAGTTTACTAGTATTGCCAATGCATTTTTCCAAACTTGTTTCAAAGAATCTCGATAACGGCCTATATAGGAGAACCAAATTGAGGAGAGCGCCAGCAATAGAAAAACAAAGGGCAGTAAAACTATCAACCCCACAAACTTCACACTACCCGCAAACTGCTGTAAAAGCATAAAATCTAAAAAAAAGGCACCACTTGCTGTTAGTGTGATCCCCCATAGAATCATCCCCTGCTTAATGTTTTCGCGAAACAAACGGAAATAGTTGACTACCACTGCATTATCTTGCCCTCTGAGTATTCGTTGCCAACTGGCTAAAAGAGCGGTCCAGGCTGCTCCAATGCTTATCAAAGGTAGCGAAGTTATAAGGAAAAGAAGATTCAGTAAGATCAAGTCAGTAATCCGAGCCAGCAATTGCATCAGCGGCCGTTCAACATTAAAAAGTTTAGTCATTTTGTTTGCTTCCTTTCAAAGATGGCTGTGTATTTCAGTTGGAATAGAGGTGTCTAAGTACGACAGCAACGACTGCTTTGGTGTTTTTCACTACAATATTCGTCATAAATACTTACTTGTGAATCACATAATCTGTCCTTTCCCTTGAGTCCGCATGAGGCGCGCATCCCATCAGGTTTTCCAGACAAACCTTGATCCTTACAAAATAGATTGTTTTTTTCTAAGACGTATATATTTGCTTAAGAAAACAGCTGACAGAATAAATACAAGGGCACTGATTCCGATACCAATCAAAATTTTTCTGCTTTTCCTATTTTGTGTTTGTTTCAGATGCAAGCTGCCTTCATTCGACACATCTCCCTTGGGAAAATCTTCAAATTGGTTATCCAAAAGAATTACTTCGCCTTGTGCATTCGGATCGACTTCTACTCCGTAAGTACCACCTCCGAGCAGTTTGTTTTCTTCAATTTCCATTTGTTGATAAGGCAAGACGGGGCCCAAAGCCTGTGAAACAGCAGCTTTTTTAGTATCTGTCATTGTCGCAGCACAGATATCTGCGCTTCCAAACATCATTGTAACTATGATTAGAGCTCCTAAAAAACAGCTTTTCACGTTTTTTGCCTCCCTACTTTTATCTATGTATAGAAAAAGGCACCCGCAGATGCCCTTTCCATAATCTAGTATCAACCTTCAATCGCCTTTTGGTAGCGGTCATAGGCATCGTTCTGAATTTTCATGAAATCATCCAACCCCATCGCTTTCAATTGTTTGAGATAATCGTCCCAATCTTTGTCGATCCCGCCTTCAACGACCCACTTGGAAGCCATTTGGGTAACATAGGAACTGATATCCACATAGATGGCAGACAACCGGTTCAATTCTTCCGGTGAATAGTTGACATTTGGAAAGGCTGGCAATGCATACTGATTAATCTCAGCATCCAATTTCAATTTCAGACCATCCCCTTGTGTATCATCAATCTCAACTTTGTCATTGAACCCGTCTTCAACATATTTAGGACCAAAGTCCCGCAACGAATTAATCCATGCCCAAGAGTCAGCAGATTCTTCCCCTTGTGGAGGCAAGACTTTGTATTTGTCGCCATCTTTCTCAGTACCAACACCGAATGACCCATAGTAAGTCTGGATACTTGCATCATCTGTGTACAGAGAATCTGCCCATTTCAGTAATGATTCCGGATCTTTACAAGCTGTAGTGACCATCAACTCATTGCGGCCATAGTTATAATGATCTGGGTCTGAGAAGACATATCGTTCTCCATCAGGACCTTTTAACGGTTTTAAAGCCACGTATTCATCTGCATGCAAACCAAATGTCGCATCGGCCGTCCAACCAACAGAAACCCCTACGAGCGAAACATTTTTATCCATCCGTTTAGCATCAGACATGGATTGATCTTGTGTAAAGAGTTCCGAATCAATCAACCCTTTAGCATATGCATCATGCATCCAGGCAATCCCTTCTTTGTAACTTTCTTCTGTGCGCAGATAGACCGGCTTGCCATCCTTCAAAGACATTTCATAGGTTTGGTCTTGTCCGCGACGATTGTCAAACGGCAAAATGAAACTAAACGTTGGATCAGCATTTCCCGCACCGTAAGGAATCTCATCGTTTGGATCCCCGTTTCCATTGGCATCTTGTTCTTTGAAAGCAGTTAACACTTTGATGAAGTCTTCGTAGGTATCCGGCATTTCCAAACCGAGATTATCCAACCATTTTTGATTGATAAAGAGTTGATTATCAATCAGTGGACGCATCGGCAATTTTTTAGGAAGGCTGTAAATATGTCCATCAGGTGACGTAATCAGTGCTTTTAATTTGGGTTCTTTCTCCATTGCTGCCTTCAAATTTGGCATGCTGGATTCGATATAATCTTCCAGAGGAATAAACATCGCCTGGTTTTGAGCAATTTCAGCATCATTCAATGTAATTGAGCCAAGAAAAGCATCCGGGAGATCACCACCGGCTAACAGGACAGATTTTTTATCTCCCCAATCGGCGTTCAGGTAAACGTCCCAATTTATCTTTACACCAGCATCTTTGGCACTTTCTTCTAAAAAGCCTTTTTGAAAGTTATCGCCCCAATCGGCCCAACGAACGGTGGCTACCTTGAAGCTCGATTCGCTGCCGGAACCGCTGTTCTTTGTTCCACTATCTTTGGCAGCATCATCTCCTGAACCGCTGCTGCATCCCGCCAGCAAGGCCAGCACGGCTGCAGTTGTCAAAAAAGCGCCCATTTTTCTTTTCATTCTCTTTTCCTCCTAATAATTAATTATAATGGATTATTCTTTGATTGCGCCGATCATGACCCCTTGGTTGAAATATTTCTGTAAAAAAGGATACAGCATCATGATTGGAGCAGTTGAAACCACAATGGCAGCATATTTCATCATATCGGCAGTTGCTCTGAGCTCTGAGGCTAGACTACCGGTCGCTTGACTCTGCAATGTCTGATTCGTGATCAGCAAGCGCCGTAAAATCAATTGAAGCGGCTGCAGCTTTTCATCAGTCAAATAAATTAATGCGTTAAACCAAGAGTTCCAGATTCCCACTGCCGTCCATAGTCCGATCACGGCTAAAATCGCCTTTGACAATGGAATCACTATGCTAAGAAAGTAGCGGAACGTGCTGCAGCCATCGATTTGAGCTGCCTCCCATAAACCTTCAGGAATACTATTATTAAAAAAGGTTCTTGCTACAATGATGTTGTAACTGGAAACAGCGAAGGGAATCACCATTACCCAGAAGTTGTTCAGCAAGCCGACTTGTTTAACTGTCAAATAAATTGGGATCAATCCGCCACTGACAAACATCGGAATCACATAAAAGATGGAAAGATATTTTTTTCCATAAAGATCCCCACGCGACAAGGCATATCCGGCAGGGATATTGACAATCAGTGCAAAGACCGTCCCCACAACAGTATAGAGAATCGTATTCAGGTAGCTGCGCCAGATCAGTGATTGCTCAAACAGCGCTTTATAACCGTCCAACTTCCATTCATTCGGCCAAAACCAGACATTCCCATTGGCAACATCAGCCGGGTCACTGAAAGAAGCTATAATGACAAACCACAATGGATAGACAATCAAAAGGATCAATAAGATTGAGCTACCGTAAATAATGACATCAAAAATTCGTTCTTTTGTTGATTTTTTACGCCATTTGCTAATTGGTGATTTCTTTACATTCGGTTTTGATATTTCCATTTCTTTCACCTCCTAGAACAATCCGGTTTTCGTCGTCTTGCGGGACAGCCAATTGACAAAAACCAAAACAATGACATTGACAACGGTATTAAACAAACCAATTGCAGTGGAGAGGCTATATTGGAAGTTTTGCATCCCGACTTTATACACGTATGTCGAGATAATCTCGCTCCCCTGCAAATTCAACGGATTTTGCAGCAACAGCACTTTTTCAAAACCAACATTCAGAATACCGCCAGCCCGCAAGATCAACAAAATCATAGCAGTGGGAATGATCAACGGAATATCGATATGACGGATCTTTTGTAGCCGAGTAGCCCCATCCATCGTTGCCGCCTCATAATAGGTAGGATCGATGGCTGATAGTGCTGCCAAATAGATAATGCTGTCCCAACCTACATGTTGCCAGACATCACTCCATACATAGACAGATGCAAAACGGTTAGGGTTTGAGATCAAATTTGGCATATTAATGTTCAACAGTTTCAAAGCATTAGCGATTAACCCATTATTCGGAGACAAAAATAATAAGAGCATCCCACACATCACCATCGTTGAAATAAAATGAGGGAGATAGGTAGTGACTTGAAAAAATTTCTTGAATTTCTCCAAACGGATCTGGTTACATATCAAGGCTAAGATGATTGGTAGCGGAAAACCAACAATCATACTGTAAATAGAAATTTTCAGGGTGTTCCTCAAGGTGACCCCAAACTGAAACGAATTAAAATACTGAACAAAATGCTTCAACCCTACGAAGGGACTGTCCAAAATCCCCAATGCCGGCGAATAGTCCTTAAAGGCGATAATCAAGCCTCCCATCGGAATATATGCAAACACAACAAGTAGGATGATCGAAGGCAGTAGTAACGCATACAAAGGAATGCTTCCCTTGATCTTACGTTTGTACAGATCCTTGAAGCCTTTTTTTTCAACAGTCGGACGAATCGACTTTTCCATAAACTTTTTCTCCTCCCTTTTCCTTTAACATCCAATGCCGGATGTCAGCACCTTGGCTGTTCACCAATTTCCTCTTACACTCTTGATTATAGAGGGAAGGCATTCCCGGAAATAGAACAATCAATAGCCATCTCAAGCAGAATTCCGTCACAATATGAATCCGTTTTCCATTTAACATGCACAATTCCGACAACCAATTAAAAGCTGTCGTAAAAGTGCAACCGACACATTTGAGAAATACAGTATAATAAGAGCGAGGTGAAACCGCATGCAAAATATTAAGATCACCAATTCCAGTCATTCCATCGATTATTACGCAAAAATGCTGATCATCTTACTGATCCCAATTTTAATCATCAACTTTATTTTAAGTTTTTTGAGTATCAGCACGATTCACAAGCAAAATATCAATCAACTCTCAAGTTCTGTTCAAATTTATGCTGATTCTTTGCAAAAAGAGTTGAACGCTGTAGATCATTTTATGTTTTGGAGCGCCCTGCATGAGCCTTCTATCGATGAAATCGCCGACAGCAATACTCACAATGAATTCGAAATCGGTTTACGTAAACTTCGTATCCGCGTCACCGATTTTATGTATTCTACCAATGTTGATTGGACTTTTCTGGTTGCAACTGCAGATAACCAACGCTTTACTAACGCTTCAGCAATCCATATCGATTACAGTGCTTATCAGCAGCTGCAGAAGTTTTTCTCATCCTCTGAACGTCAAATCACTACTAGCGGAGCCAGCAACAACTGGAATAAAGTGAGCTTTTACGATGAGGAGTATTTGTATCGCAGCGTCAATTATGAAGGAAAAACTATCTATGCAGTAGTTGAAACAGAAAAAATTCTAGCCCCTTTGAAAACCATTGAAATTGGTGACAGAGGTACCATTACTACGAGCCCCCCTGCTGCCCCGACTACAGGTTTCTCCAAACTGCTATTCGGAAATCCGATATTGGTCTTTCACAAAAATGCAACTCAGCTGCCCTTTGATGTTTTTGTAGCAATTGATTATCCTTCTGCTTTCAAAAATATGATTTTGCTGCAATTTTTAATGCTCTTACTACCCATTCTGATTGGCGGCTTGTCCTTGTTCATGCTCTTTTATATCCAAACACGCGTAATCCGACCTGTCCGCCGCTTTACAGATCGTCTTATACGAATTTCCAACGAAGAACCGGTATTATTGATTGATGAAGGCATCTCCGAAATCGATAATGCCAACGATCAGATAACTAGTATGGTCCGTGAAATGCAAAATTTACGAATCAACGTATATGAATCCGAGTTAAGACAAAAACGCATGGAGCTGAATTATTTGCGAACCCAGATACAACCGCATTTTTACTTGAATATCCTCTCCACTATTCACAGTATGATTCAGACAGAAAATTATCATGAAATCGAAGAACTGACCCTTTCTACGTCTAAATACCTGCGCTACCTTTTTCAATCCAACCAGGATTTCGTTCTCTTAGCTGATGAGCTGAATCATATCGAAGACTATCTGACTGTACAGAAACTGCGATACGGAGATAGTTTAAAAACCTATCTCCATCTTGATAAGAATTTGTTATCGGCTGCTATTCCACCACTGATTCTGCAAACTTTCATTGAAAATGCTGTAAAACATTCCTATACAGTAGATGAAGACCTTGTGATTGATATCGACATCAGCTTTTCCAATCAGGCAAAATCCCACTATGCCGTCACCATCAAAGACAACGGTTATGGATTCCCTCCTGAAGTTTTAAAAAAACTTCAACAACGCAGATCACTTATTACCCCCGAGGGAAAACACGTCGGCTTAACCAATGCCGGAGAGCGTTTGGACCTTTTGTACGGGTCCAGATATCAGCTGTCCTTTAAAAACCAAGATGGGCATGGAACTTGGATTCAGTTGGTCATTCCTTACAAAAAAAACGTTGAGGTACCACATAATAACTGAATCACTGTAAAGACCTGTCCCTTGTTAACCCCACATAGAAGGAGTAATCAACCTAATGAATACTTTGTTAGTAGACGATGACCGGTATATTATCAAAGCTTTGCAGGAAAAAATTAATTGGAAAGAACTTGGTATTGATCAGGTCTTTTTTGCTTTCAATATGCAGCAAGCCCAAGCAATAATCGAAGGTCAGCAAATTGATCTCTTGATTAGTGATATCGAAATGCCTCGGGGCAGTGGTTTAGAGCTGCTCTCTTGGATTCGTCAGGAAAATTACGATGTCCAAGCGATCTTTCTAACCAATTACGCTGACTTTAACTATGCTCAAAAGGCTATTGAACTGGCTAGTTTTGAATATTATTTGAAGCCCATCGAATACGATAAACTTGAATTGATTATAAAAAAAGCAGTTCGAAAGATTCAAATAAAGAAACAGACTACCGCATTAAACCCGAACGACCGCTACTTGTTGGAGCGCACTTTTTGGTATGATCATCTGCGAAAGCCTCAACGAACACCGGAACAGCAGGAATCGTTTCTTACGGATATAAAAAAAATGTCAATCCGCTTGGATCAAGACCAAAGACTACTGCCGTTAATCATCAATCTGGAGGTGAATTTTTCTGAGCATCATGCCAGTGAAATCACATGGAGTGAACTGTTGAAAGCAGCAGTAGATGCTTTATTGCAAAATGAATTTCCCTATCAATTGGCTGCTTTATTTAAATTGGATAATCGGTCGGAGAAATATTTCTTGTTATTGAAAATCCCCCAAAGTCAAAGTTCGGAATTGCCGATGAAACTCAAAATCTTCCGGGAAAGACTGGCAGAAATCACCAAACATAATATCCAGATAATTAGCGGGGACACAGCTATCTTGGATACTATCTTGTCGCAAACCAAGTTGCTTTATACATTTCTCGAGCAAGCTGTTGGTCATTCCCAGAGCCTTTATCTACTTCATGGCAGACTACCGGAATTACCTAGTTATCATGAATCGCCTCTGGAGACTACAAGTCTTTTGCTGGCTGCTGATTCTTCCGAGGTGCGTAGTGAATTATCTGAACAACTGCACTCTTTTGAGTCTCAGGGACTAGTAGCTGTCGATGTCTTAAAAAGTATGCGACTGGATATCACCCAGAAGACCGGTATTTTTTTGGATTCCAAAGGTATCTTGGCCCACAAGCTCTTCCAAAATCCGCAGCACGACTATCGCCTGCAACGTTGCTACAATTCGCTGGAAGCTTTTCTGGACTACCTGACTTATTATTTTGAAACGGCTCGAGATTATATCCGTTTGACACAATCAAAACAGTCCATCGCAAATATTCTGATTACGTATATCGATAAACATTTCACAGAAGATCTGAACCGTAAGACATTAGCAGAAATCGTTTATTTAAGCGAAGATCATCTGGCTCGAGTTTTTAAAAAAGAGACCGGTCAAACTCTAGTAAGCTATATTACAGAAAAACGACTAGGTTTAGCAAAAAGCCTCCTACTGCACTCGGATGAACCTATCTATCAGATTGCCAGTTCAGTTGGCTATGATAATTACTCTTATTTCACCAAAATTTTTAAAAAAGAAGTCGGGATTACTCCAGTAGAATATCGAAACAGTGCTCAAGGTACAATTTGAAGAAGAATAAATGCCCTTTCTGCGCTTTGGTAGAAAAGATTATTTTTGTTAATAAGGGACTAAAATCAGCTGTTACAGCTAATAAACACTACTAAAAAACAATCAAGCAACAGTTAACATCGACTGTTACTTGATTGTTTTTTTGTTTGGCTACGGCTTAAAAATTCCAGAAAGCGTTGAAATTTCAACGCTCCCTACCGCAGTAGTAAATACTGATTAAGTGATTCATAAGCGAACACTTGTGGTGATTTCTCGTTAAAAGCCCAGAATATCTTTTGCTGATATTTCATATTTCCTCTATTTTTCTGCTTTGTCAAATCACGTCTATCTGACTGCTTTCGTGGTAACAGGTAACCTGATAAATCTGTCCTTTGTGGCAAGTCTTAAAACGGACATGTTGCCAGCCTTTTGGAAGCCGGGGAGTAACTCGTGGCTGTCCTTTGGTCACGGTGAGTCCACAAAATCCCAAAATTGCTACCATCCAGGCACCACCATTGGCTGCTGGGTGAGTCCCTCCGATATACAAATCTCCAGCAAAGGTTTTGCTTTCACCGGTCAGATCCACCTGTGCTGTCTTCATGAAATAATCATACGCCCAATCTTGCTGACCAATCTGGCATGCCATCAAACCATAGATGCAGGCACTCAATGAAGACCCATGTTCAGTCCGAGGTTCATAGTATTGCCAGTTTTCAGTCAACTGTTCTTTGGTATAATCATCCCTGAACAGATACTGGAGCATGATTACATCTGCCTGTTTGATCACCTGAGTATCACTGGCGACTCCATATGCACCGCCCCAGTATTCTTTTGGATTAAGCAATCGTTGCCTGAGAATCTTAGGAATCGTATCCTCTAGATTAAAGTAGCCATCGAATTGCTCTACGATCCCAGTATTTTCATCCGGACTTGGTACAAAAACTTTCGGCGTAACACTTCTCAGAGCACTTAGATCTTCAATAAAATCCAGCTCATTCAAAAGCTTTGTTACTTTTTCCGGATAACGGCCCATCAGTTCGTCTACCAACTTTATAGCGGAAGCCATTGTGTACTGAGCTAACCTTGATGTATAAGCGTTGTTATAGACCCGCTCATGGTATTCATCTGGACCGAGAACATCAATCAATTCATAACGATCATTTTCCCGTTTATAGTATAGATAGGATAGATAAAAGCGCGCCGCCTCCAAAACCAGCTCTAAGCCACCTGACAGCATCATTTGATCATCCTCGGTACGTTCAAAATACTGATTTAGTGCATAAACTATATCTCCCGAAATATGAATCTGCTTGTCCTTGAAATAGGTCCGCTGAGGTCGCTTGGTGAAAACGTCCACTACATTGTAATCACTGGTAGCATCAAACCCTTTTTCTTGTGATTCCCAAGCAAAAAATGCTCCGCGAAAACCATAGCTTGCAGCTTTTTTCCGCGCTTCTGCCAAGCTGTCGATCCGATACTGCAATAAATTTTTGACCATTTTTGGCTCATAATTCAAAAAGAAAGGCATCATGAACATCTCTGTATCCCAGAATACTGCTCCCTTGTAAGTTTGCCCGGAAAGTCCACGAGCAGGAATTGACTGTCCGCTACGATGATGAGGAGCTATGATCTGCAACTGATACGAACTATACCGCAAGGCAAAATCTGCCGCCTCATCCCCAGCAATTTCAACATCAGTTATATTCCATCGATCCTGCCAGACTTTTCGATGAGCCAGCCATGCCTGTCTGACATCGGTTGCGGTCACTCCAATCAATTTCTTTCGGGAAACAGTCTGCGGGTCGGAAACATCAAGGCTATGATAAATTTTAATAATCTTATTAATCTGCACTGTCTCTCCTGCCCTCAAATCAAATGAGAGATGCCGTAACAAGTGGGTTTGATCGATTGTGAAATATTCTTCGTATGGAGTATCAGTGAAGACGCGTTCTGCCACTGAAACCTGCTCTTCACTTTCCTGGGTTACGGCACTTAGTTGAAGAAGCGTCCCTGATTCCATCTGAAAATCTTTTAAATGAGGACCGTTGATATCCCAAATATCTCCATCGATTCCGGTAACAACCTCCAAAGCGGTATCCTCGGTAACTGAAACCCGGTAAACCAGTAACAGGGTATGGACATCTGCTGCTGAAGCTGTCCGTTCTGCTTCAATCGTGATTCGATTTCTCTTCACAAGAAATTCCGATCGACGTTTATGGGTAGCTGTATACAGATCCAAGCTTTGACTATGAGCTATCGGTGCTTGTGTTTTGACAGACACAAGCCGATGTCCTACCCGAATGAAGGTGAAGAAAGGATTCGGCCCGTTAACCGGCTCTCGCCATTTTCCCGGGACCTGATCGTATAACCCACCTAGGTTGACTGCTGCGAATTCTTCCTTAGTATATTCTTCTAATGTACCCCGTACACCCAGATAACCATTTGCTACTAAAAACTTATTGCCGAAATGGACGGCAGCTTCCGGCTGAAACCCTGTTTCTGTTAAAATATGTTTCATCTGCTGCTCCTTTCCTTCAAAAACACAGCTAATAGATGAAGTCTCCTATTCAAGCTGTTACCAATCAAAAGAATTACGTCCCCCCTTCAATCGGATGTTTTTTCCATGAAGTAAAACAGACAGTTCCTCCTCGTCCTTCAGATCAATGCAATAGCTGTCTTGACGAACTGTCGTGAAAAGATGGGCCCCTTTGTAATGGAGATGGAAAGAATAACTGTCCCAATTTTGCGGAATAGTCGGTGCCATCACCAACCTGTTGCCATCGCTGCGTACCCCTCCGAATCCATACACAATATTCATCCAAGCACCGGCAATAGAGGTCGTATGCAGTCCTTCTCTAGTATTGCGGTTGTAATTGTCCAGATCCATCCTGGTCGCAAATTCAAAGAAAGAGAAGGCCTCTTTCCCTTTTCCGAGCTCTGCTGCTAAAATCGAATGGATCGCCGGAGACAGCGAAGATTCGTGAATCGTTTTTGGTTCGTAAAAGTCATAATTGATCCGTTTGACATCAGCTGAGAACTGCTGATTCAATAAAAACAAAAACATCAGCACATCCGGCTGCTTGATCATATCGTTACGATAGATTCGATCATAAGACCAATGATGGTACAAAGGAAAATCGGTGATCGGGATCTTGTGAATATCCACATGAGGTAGCTGGAAAAACCCTTCATGCTGCTCAAATATCCCCTCTTCTGTTTGTATGATCTTCATATTTTCGGCGCACCGACTCCACTGTGCCAACTCTTCAGTAGTAACACCCGTTTTGGATATTACTGCTTCGTAATCGGCCGGGCTATTTTGTTGAACTTCTGCCAACAGCGTCAGGGCATATTCAATACTGAATTTAGCCATCAAATTAGTGTAGGTATTATGATTGACCATCATTTGAAACTCATCCGGGCCCATCACTGACCAAAGACCGAAGTACTCTCCGTTTTGATCCCAATCCCCCCGACTCACCATAAAACGACTGATTTCCAAAAGCATTTCCAATCCATGGCGATAAAGAAAATCATGATCATCAGCAAATTTACTGTAATGCCAGATGGCAAAAGCCACTCCGGAACTCGGCTGAAATTGTAAGGAAGCATGCTGCCACAAATCGCTGGATTCGTTCCCGTTCAGAGTAGCAATCGGATAGCAGGCACCTCGACAATCCAGCTCCTTGGCTCGGTTGCGAGCTTGATCCAAAGTATGGTATCGGAATTCCAAGAGGTTTTTGGCTGCATCTAAGTTAGAGAACAAATAATAAGGTAGGCAGCAAGTCTCCGTATCCCAGAAAGCGTGTCCACTATAGGCTTCTCCAGTCAGACCTTTAGCACCAATATTATTGCGAGGATCTTGTCCATGATAAGTTTGATTCAATTGAAAAATGCAAAAGCGGATTCCCTGCTGTTGGGCTTCATCTCCGCGGATTTCGATGTCCTCGTTTTCCCAAATTCGTTCCCAATATGCTCTCTGCGATGCTTCAGCCTCTTCCCAAGTCAATTGAAAATTTTTTTCAGCCATATCAAGTCCCTTTTCCCAATCAGCTGACCCATTACCACTTTTGTGAGCAATATTTACCGCATGTCGTCTTACTTTGAATTCCTGCTGTGGATCCAAAACAATAGTAAGTTTCTTTCCGATAAAATAGTCATCACTAAGACTTATCAACTGGTCGGGGGATTGGGAGTAATCCAGTTTGAATGCTGACAGCAGCGTCTGTTTAGTCGTATTAGTCTCACCCAAGATTGCACCACCATTTTTCAAATCTCTTTTATCCAAGATCTGCCAATAGCGATAGTCTTCTCCAAAATGTTTAGTCTTAAAATCTGCTCCCAACGTTAGCTCCAACGTAACGGGTTCCTGCAAAGGTGTTACTGTAATCTCCTGAAACATATTTTCAACTCTGTCCATATGCAAAAAACGTGTGAAATTCAATTTAACTTGTTTGCCGTCCGATAGTGTCACAATATATTCTTTGGTCAAGATTCCGCTGCGCAAATCTAATTTTCGCTTAAAATTTGTGATACTGCTTTTGCCGATTGTTACTGTTTCATTGTTCAGAAGGATTCTAGTGTATAACCAGTCAACCGTATTTACCATGAAGTGAATTCGTTGGACGATTCCTTTGTATTGGACACGATTCAAATGTCGACCATTCTCATAGATTCCATTAAAATAACTTCCCAACAAACTGGCATCAACTGTTCCTTCCTCATGATAACCGCGAACACCTGCGTACTCATTTCCTAAAGAAAAAATCGATTCTGCTACTTCGCTGTATGCTGAATCCAGCCCTCTCTCTTCGATCATCCAAGGATCAACTTCAAAATACCGATCAGCAATCTTACCCATCTTTGTCACACTCCTTCGTTTTTCCCAAGTTTACGTACTTAGGTAATCGCATACAATATTTTGGAAAGCAAATGTCGGGAATTGCAATCAAAAAGTCTGGATTGTGATTGCCTTTCTTGTACTTTTCCGTTATTCCAAAAGGCCGAACTGTTTTCTGCAGAAAGACAGCAATGTTTCCAGATCTGTCACCCAACTATCGCAACATTTTCCTCAGAAAAATATTCTGTCATGGGTCAGCTGATACTGTTTATCTGCTAAGTTCTGCCAAGTTTAACTTTTGTAATTTCTTTAAAGCAACAGGAGCTCATCAGTCTTATCCGGGTTTGGAGCTTATAAAAAATAGAAACGGTATCCGAAATTCTTTTGACATCGGATACCGTTTCTATTTTGCTTTGCTACATTTCCAGTAACATCCAATTTGTGAGCTGACAAGCCTATTTGATACAGCTCTTCGTTTGATTTTCCTATTTCGCTTCATACCTAAAACTCGGGTCGACTTCTTTGTCCAAGCGGTCGAAGCTGGCTTGGATGCGGCGTTCTACTTCCGCCATTCCCTCTTTGTCCATCTTTTTGATGTCCGAGATGTCGATCGGTTCACCGAAGCGCATCTTTACTTTGCGGCGTTTCAGCAGGTCCTTGAAGGTCAGTGGTCCCTGGTAGACGCTGGGCACGATCCGAACTTTGGCCATCTTAGCGATCAGCGCCATCCCGCCTTTCAAATCGGTGGAATGACGGGTACCGCTGGGGAACATAATCAGGCTGAGATTGGAATTCTTCAATAGTTTGATCGGTGTTTTGACGGCACTGGGACCGGGATTGTTGCGGTCTACCGGAAATGCGTTGGCATGGACCAGGATATAGCGCAGAATCGGATTTTTAAAAAGTTCTTCTTTGGCCATAAAGGCGAATTTTTTGGGCCGCGCCCCGACTGCCATATACAAGGGGTCCCACCAGGTACGGTGAGGTGCCACAAGAATGTAGTTTTCAGCTTGAGGCAATGCTTCGCGGTTTTGGAAATCGGCCCGCCCGTTGACCACAAACAAAACGACCCGTGCCACGACACGAATAAATGAATAAAACATGGTATCAACCTTTCTTGGGGTTTTCTTACAATTGATTTGTTCTCAAAGAATTTCTGATAACACGGTGAAAAGCAATCCATAGCCACGCTTTTTGCCCTGTTTGAGTTCATGAGCAACCACTGAACCTGTCACCAGTATTTTCAGACACATTCTAGTATGCAAAACTTTTGCGGCAGTGACAAGTCTCTTTTTGCTGTTTGCCAAAACCGCCGGACATAGTATAATACAATTTATTGCAAAGCAGGCGACTAAAGCATTGTTTTCAGTTTTTCCGCCCGTTAAATTTTGTTAAAGAGAGTAAGGTCCGTCTGAAAACGCCAGTGCAGCTATTTTGGTCCTTTTCACCGCAATCCGGGTCGTAACTGGGCAGCTTTGTACCACATAAGCTGCGTTTTACTCCTTGATTTCGGCAGGTCCGCAAAAATCTGGATTCTCCCCGGCGGTTTCAGACACGTCCGACTTAAACTACAGAAATGAGGCATTTTGATGGACTTACATACCGGCGAACGTATCGATCAGCTGTATGCCGAAGATATCCGCATCATCCAAAGCAGCGAGGTTTTTTCCTTCTCGCTGGATGCGGTGCTGCTGGCCAATTTTCCCAAGATCCCGAAGCGGGGCAAGATTGTCGACTTGTGCGCCGGCAATGGTGCGGTCGGTCTCTTTGTCGCAAAAAAAACGCTGGGCCAAATCGAAATGGTGGAGCTGCAGCCACGATTAGCAGACATGGCACAACGCAGTGTAGCGTTAAACGGCTTGGCTGAACAGATCACCGTCCATCAGCTGGATCTAAAAGACAGCTTATCAGTGATCCCGGCTGATTCAGTGGATTTGCTGCTGTGCAACCCGCCTTATTTCAAAAATCTGCCGACAAACGATAAAAACCCCAATTCCCATCTGGCGATTGCTCGCCACGAAATCCACGCCGATCTCCACGATGTGCTGCGGGTCTCTGCCAAAATGCTCAAGATGAACGGCCGCTTTGCCATGGTCCACCGACCGGAACGTTTTCTGGAGATTATGCAGCTGATGCCGAAATACCGGATCGCCCCCAAGCGCGTGCAGTTTGTCTACCCCAAAGCTGACAAGGACGCCAACATCCTGCTGGTGGAAGGGATCAAGGACGGTAAGATGGACGGCTTCAAAGTTGCCCCGCCGCTGATCACATACGGAACCGACGGCGAATATACCCAAGAAATCAAGGAGATGCTATTCGGAAATGGCCGCAGCTGAACATTATTTTTACGTCCTCCACTGTCGCGATGGCAGCTATTACGGCGGCTATACCACCGAACTCAAGCGGCGGTTGGCGGAGCACAACGCAGGGATCGGCGCCAAGTACACCCATCCTCAGAGCCGGCGACCGCTGAGGATGATCCATGCCGAAGTCTTCCCGACCCGCAGTGAAGCCACCAAAGCCGAAGCCGCCTTCAAAAAACTGCCTCGAGCGGCGAAGGACCGTTACCTGCGGGACCATCGCCTGCACAATGTCGCCGAATCAGCGACTGCCGACGACTAACCGACAGCTGAATAAGCGAATACTCAACAAAAAGGATCCCTGCCATTTTTTAGCGGGGATCCTTGCTTGTTTTTAAAACGCGTTATACTGATCTGATTCACGGCGAGGCGACATCATTTCGAGTCAGTTTTACGAGCATTGCACTGAGACGCCCGGGATAAAAAGGCCAGTCGGTCAGCTTTTGGGCAAAAGCCATCGCAGAAATTTCCCGTAAGACGGACAGTTCGGTTTGATGGGTATAAGGTCCCAGCTGCCACAGCTTCAAGCGGTAGTCCTGCTGCGGGACTGCCTTTCGGGTTTCGTCCAGGTAATGAAAAAGCTCATGGGCGATCACCACCTCTCGCCAAGAAACATAGCGTAAAAGCGGCATTCCGGCGGCTTCCGCCTGCTCATCATAGCGGGCAAAATAGCGGTTGACGAAGATCTCATTAGGCGTTTCAAAATACCCAACCGTGGTAAACTCCGGCGCAATGGGATATTCGCTGTCAGTCACGACAGCCCCCAGACGGACAGCCAAGGCGGCCGGATCCAGTAACCGTTGTCGGCTTGGCTGGATTCCGCCTGTCGCTGCTTCTGTCTCATGACTGATTTCAGGATTGTCGTCTGGTTGGTTCTTACTATCGGTCTTGGCAGCTGAATCATCAGCGGCTTTCTTTTCAGAGGAATATTCCTGCAAAAGTTTTTCTGCCAGCTCCACGCCGATCTGCAAAGCTGTGCTGGTCAGTTCGGCTCTTTTGGCAGCTGGAATTTTCCTGCCGAAGCGGTCAGCCGCCAACTGTGCCAAAGCATCCTGATAAGGATCAGCTGCCAGGGCCTGCTGAAATTCGGCTTTCAAGTCCATCATAGGTTATTCCGGGCGCCCACGACGATGACTTCTTCTTTCCCGCCGTGCTGCATCAGTTCCGTATCCATTACCATGTGCAGCTGAGAAAGTTCCAGCATGCCTGTGTAGTCGATGACTTTGGCCCCGATACACAGGTAGATATCCGGTGCCAGCTTGATGTCACTCTTGTAAACGGCCAGATCTTCCCAGTATTTGTCGACGATATTGCGGATTCCGCCGACTGTGGCTTTTTTGGCTTCGGCATCCCCTCGTTGGACTTTGATGAAACCTTTTTTATCGATGATTCGCATTTCCTGTTTGTCGTTTTTCATGGTGCCAAAGCAGAAGAAGTAGTCGTTTTCTTCGATCAGGTATACTTTCTCTTCGGATACCTGCATCGATTTGGCTACCAGTTTCAGGGCTTCTGCTTCATCCACTTTAGCGGCCAGGTCGGTAGTCCTCACTTCCGTCGAACCGGTGGCGATCGCCCGCACTTTATTGGTCTGGGCATCGATCTCCATTTGGACTTCGATGGTTTCCGGTGAAGCTCCGGATTTGGTGGCCGATTGGATAGCTTCCGTCCGGATATCTTCCAAGTCTTGCGGCGAAGGATTCGGAATGACCCGTTCCACTACGTCGCGGACCATCGCCAGCGCCACCCCGATAGAGGAAATGACTTCCGCATGTTTGGCGATGTCATAGCCCAGCCCCATACGTTTGGCTGTGTATGGCAACAGGGCCGTCGCACCGCCTCCGCCGCCGACCAAAGAGATCTGGCTGCGTTCGACTTTGTGCTTGTCGGCTAAAAAGTTGATGACCTTGATCACGACATCCGAAGCTTTGTCCATGATCTGGGTAGCCGCTGCCTCTACGCTGATCCCGAGTTCGGCTGCCAAGGCACCGATCGCTTTTTTACAGCTTTCCGGATAGCCATAAGAATAGTCGCCGGCTTTCACCAGCCCCAAAGCATTGGCGGCACAAGTAACTGTGATGGCGTAGCGTTTGCCGTCCGCACTCTCGATGGCAATGTAATCGTTCGGGTCGTTTTCCAACGGCTGGATCCGCACAACTTTCGGATCGATGATCTCTTCAGGTTTGGCAAAAGCCACATAAGGCAGCTTGGCAATATGGGCCGAACGGGGACCGACTGCCACGACGGCATTTTTGTCAGCTCGGACCATACTGCCGCCGGCCACCCCGGAAACGTGCACGTCCAGTGAACTGATCAAGGTCTTATGTCCGCCCACCACGGAATAATCAATCATCGGCCGCCCGTTTTTGATGACCCCGATATCAGTACTGGTACCGCCGACTTCAAAGAACACCGCATTGGAGGCTTTCAAATACATCAAGGCACCGACTGTTGAAGCCGCCGGACCGGAAAGCATGGTCAAAACCGGTCGCTTGCGCATTTCATTGATATCCATAACCCCGCCGTCCCCACGCATGATCATCAGTGGTACTTTGATCCCTGCTTGACGAACAGAATCTTCAGTGCTGTCGGCTGTTTCAAACATTTTCGGTAAAATGGATGCATTAATCACTGCGGTTCGGGTACGTTTGGACAAGCCGTACATTTTACTGATATCAGAAGCTTGGGAAACTTCCAGGCCCATTTCTTTTCCTACGGCTGCGATTTCCTGCTCTTCCAGATTGTCATCCACTCCGAACGCCTCGGAAGCGACGATCACCTGAGCCCCGTCTCCCACCAATTCTTCAATAGTACGTTTGGCGGTCGCCCGGTCGAATTTTTTCAACGGAATATAGCGGTTGTGGGTCTTGATCCGGCGTTTGCCGGTCTCATCCAAAATAATATCGTCAATCTTCGCCTGCCGTTTTGCCATAAAGCTGTTGCCCATGCCTACCACACCGGTCACCGCCACGTCACCTTCTAAAAGGGCATTGGTGGCTTGGGTCGTACTGTGAGCAATAAAGGTCACTTCCTCCGGGGCGATTCCGTTGTCTTTCAAGCATTTTTCAAAAGCTTGGACAACACCGGCAGAAACCCCCAGTTCGTCATCGTGAGTGGTCTTCACAGAACCGATTCCCACGATTTCAAAGGTATCATTATCGATTGCGACAGCTTTCGTATGGGTACCCCCAACGTCGATGCCGACACGGATTGCTCGTTTCATATAGTATCCACTCCTTAACCAAACATGAAGTAACAGATCATCACATTAATCGCACCGGCTGCCCAGCCCCACGGTACCCCCGTCAGCATGAACTCTTTGGCGCTCACCTTGGTGTAATTCAGCGCCCACAGGTTCCATGATTGGGTCGGACAGGTAGACAGGTTCATGGCGATCGTTGGGATGTAAATCAGCGGGAACAACAAGCTGACTGGAAAGACGCCCATTGCCTGCAAGATTCCGATCGTCGCACTGCCGGCACCAAAGACGGTCAACGGCCCACGGAACAACCCCAGGGGAATCAAGACTGCAAATGCCAGACAGAGAACCAGTGAATTCGTTGGTACGATATCCCCGAGAACCGCTTGGAAGAAAGGTGCCGCCACGCCGGATGCTTTATTGAACATCGGCAAAATAAACAAGAATCCTAACAGAGAAGCTACGTCCACGACCCCTTCATAGAAGGTCCGAGTGATCAGGCGGGTCCCGTCTTTGTAGTTAGGCAGCTTGCCGGTAACCGCCAACGCGTACAAGGAAGCTACGATAAAGGCCGGAATCGGCTGCCAGTTGAAGCCGATGGCCAAGAGTACCGGAATCACCGGTGTCAACAAGGCGTAGATTGGAATGTCTTTTTTGCGTTCGATCGTCGCAGCCGTCGCCGCCCAGTTGAAAGATTTTTTCTTACGCAAGCCGAAAACCAACATCAAGATAATCATCAAAGTCTGTACTCCAAGAGCGGCAAAACCGAATTTCAAATAGTTCATGTCATATTGGTATTCCGGAAAAATTCCTTGCATTTGTTTGAACAATACGATATTGACATACATCCCTGAGCCGACACTCATCAAATAACTGGTCACCGCCAGCTTTTTCGGCACACCCAGCGACATCAGGATCGGCAAAACGATAATCCCGATGGCAACCACTGCGCCGGCCCCGAATGTGGAAGTAAAGATCAGTGTCGTCACCAACGACAACAGAACTGTGGTGAACAGCGGATTCTCACCACTGAGCTCCACTGTCTTTTTGATCAGACTGGAAGCAATCTCGGTTTCAATCAAGATGCGACCGAACCAGGAACCGAAAATAACGATAACAGCGGTCGCCCCCCAGCTTTCCGGGCCCCCTTGAAAAATGTTTACCATCGCTTCGTCCCAGGTCAGCCGGCCGCCCAGGATACTGAACCCGGCCCAGACGATAGCCATGACGAAGAAGCCCACCATCAGGTTTCCCCCTTTGGCAGCAAAGCGGATCAATAGGAAATACGTGATCAATAAAATGATACCAATTGCAAAATCCATAAATGTTTCCTCCCTTGTATTTTCTTGGTGTGTTAACTAAAAGTGCGGATTATCTGTTTTCAAAGAAAAGCACTTTGGAAACTCGACGTCTTGCGGTAGGCAGCGGTCCGGATTGGACGCTCGGCCTGCGAAAATAGTCTTTGCTTGGTGTATTAACTGAAAGTGCGGATTATCTGTTTTCAAAGAAGAGCACTTTGAAAACTCGACGTCTTGCGGTAGGCGGCGGTCCGGATTGGACGCTCGGCCTGCGAAAATAGTCTTTGCTTGGTGTGTTAACTGAAAGTGCGGATTATCTGTTTTCAAAGAAGAGCATTTTGAAAACTCGGAGTCTCGCGGTAGGCGGCGGTCTGAATTGGATACGGCCGCTGCCCCCGATACCCTTTTATTCCATATTGCTGTGCTGTGCTTTGGCGCTTTCGTTGGAGATGCTCAATTTTCGGCTGAGATCCAAGGTCACGTAATCCAATACGATGTGCAGGCTCTGATCAAACAGTGAGCTCAATAATTGGATTGATGCAAGGCCGCTGCCGGTCTTCGTAGCACCGGGGATGATCACGGCGTTTGGGGTCAGTTGTGCTAACGGAGAGTCTGGAGAACTGGTAACAGCCACGACGGTCACAACGTTAGCGACAGCTTTTTGTGCCAACTGCAGGACTTGACCGGTCTTGCCTGATCCCGAAATCGCCACCAGAATGTCCTCAGCTCCAATAGACGGAGTGATGGTCTCGCCGATCACATACACTTCACGATCGATGTGCATCAGTCGCATCGCAAAGCCCTTGCCCTGTAATCCGCTGCGGCCTTCGCCTAAAATAAAGACCCGTTTATCCTGTTGCAAAAGATCAACAAAATTCGTCAGCTGTTGTTCGTCCACTTGAGCGATCACTTCTTGGATCTCGCTTAAGATTGTCGTCATCATTTCATTTTTCATTTGGCTGCCTCCATAAATGCTTTCAGTGCCTGGGCCGGCTCCTTTGCCCCAGTGATCGCCGAACCGATGATAGCAATCTCCAATCCGGCGGTTTTTAATGCCGGAATATCCGCTAATTTCAGTCCCCCCGCCAACGCGACCCGCCGGATATGCGGGAACTTCTGTTTGAAAGCGGCAACTTGTCCGGAAACGTCAGTCACCCGACCGGCATCTTTGGCAAAGTGCATCCCGTATATCGCATTGGGGTAGCTGTTGGCAATCGTCTCGATTCGTTCAGCGGAACACTCCAGCAGATCAATCAGCATTTCCCTTTCGTATTCTTCGGTCACTTGATAGCAGATATCCAGCGTCGCCTTGGCTGCGGCTCCCATGACCGTCAGGATATCAGCACCCGCTTCAAAATAGCGGCGGAACTCGTATTCTCCTTCATCGATGGTTTTGATATCGGCCAATAACTGCCCTTTGCGCGGCAGCTTCTTGGTCTCGGTAACACAAGCCAGCCCGAAGTCTTTGGACAACGAGGTCCCCAATTCGATGATATCGGCTTCCTGCAAGGCTTCTGTCAGTTCCACAGCTTTTTCCAACGGTACCCGATCGATTGCAGCTTGAATCTTCATTTACTCACCACGCCCTTCATGTTCAGCGATAAAGTCGGCCAATTGTGTCGGTGTCGGCAGATTTTCATTGTCGGAAATATGGCTGACCTGGATTGCGCCGATCGCATTGGCTCGTGTCAGGATCGCCTGCCAGTCCAGATTTTCCAACAGTCCGGTAATCACACCGACTGCAAAGCCGTCACCGGCCCCGACAGTATCGACAACTGCAGCCAGCTTGAAGCCGGCGACAGTCTCCTCTGTTTCACCGTCAGCGGTCTTGACTTTGACATAGGCGCCGGCCGGTCCCAGCTTAATGATTACGCCCCGGGAACCTTGTGCCAGATAGAAATCTGCTATTTCTTCTTTGGTTTCTTTTCCGGTCAAAAGCTGCCCTTCACTGATCCCCGGCAGTACATAGTCGGCAAGCGCTGCCATTTCATTGATGCGTCGGATCATGGTCGTTTCATCCGGCCAAAGTGTCGGACGCAGATTCGGATCGAAGGTGATGATGGTGTCGGCGTTTTTGGCAGCTGTCATCAGCTTTTTCACATAAGCAAAGGTGTCTTCGTTCAGCGCCATGAAGATCCCGGTGATATGCAGCAGATCCACATCGCTGAAGTCAATCGCAGGCGTCGGCGCATCTCCCAGATGAGAAGCAGCCGAGCCTTTGCGGAAATAGACGACTTCCGGATCCTTCTGACTGTCCTTATTCTTCAATTGAAAACCGGTTCCGTGGGTAGCATGAGTGAAGACTTTATCAGTGGCGATCCCTTCTTTGGCGATGAATTCTTTGATATAGGCGCCGAATGGATCATTGCCC
This sequence comes from Enterococcaceae bacterium OF42-14pH9A, assembly GCA_027692465.1. Taxonomy (GTDB): domain Bacteria; phylum Bacillota; class Bacilli; order Lactobacillales; family Enterococcaceae; genus Enterococcus_C. The sequence continues at coordinate 354,276 of JAQEYU010000002.1, forward strand.
ACCTGAGTGATATAAGTCATGTCATGTCCCAGTCGTTTGACGCCGATAGAGACATTAATCTCGGCACCGGCGATGAACCGGTCAAAGGCGGCGACATCTTTCAATGCCCCTTCCGTCTGTGCTACAAACATGATCATCGGCTCGCCGATGGTAACTACTTTTGCCATTTATTTTTCCCCGCTTTCTTTGTGGTTTTCCCAATTCGCCACTTGTATCAGCCGTGCTGCACCAGAGCAGCCCGCGTTTTGGCTACTTCGTCTGCTATCGCCGCAAAGGCCATCGGGTATTCCAGAATCACCGGAACCTCTTTTGGCAGATACGACTGCCAAGCGGCCGTCCCTTCATCCAACAGCGTCGTTTCAAGCTTTTCGTCAATGTTCTTCAAATGAAGAACGGTCATTTTCTCTTTCAATTGAGCAAAAGCCAAGTCCAGGTCCTCTGCCATCACCAGCCAGTTGCCGACATCAAAAGTGTACCCGATCGGCAGCTGACCCTTGGCAACAGCCGCGATCGCTTCAGTAACCGGTTTCAACCGACCGTTTGCTTCAGTCTGATCATTTTCGATAGTCAGGCGAACCTGATACTTAGCAAACAGGGCCGCCAATTCCGTCGGCTCAACAGCTGCAATCCCGGCGACTTCTCCGATATTGACCTTGACTGAGGCGGCTTTGAAAGCGGCCGCCTCTGCCAGCCAGCTATCCAACTGCGGATTCAATCCCTGGTTCGTAAACAGACTTTGCGGGACTGAATAAAAGAACTGCCAGCCTTTTTGTGTACCGGTTTCTAAAAGTTCCAAAAAAAATGCTTTTCGTGTGTCTTCGTCAGCGGGAAGCAGTTCCTGCCGGATTTCGACACCTTCGATCACCGGTCCGGCTTGCGCCAGCCGCTTCACAAAGGCCCTCTGATCCATTTGCTTTTCTCCCAGCATGACGATGGTATTGATCATGATCGGTTGCATCGTTTTCCTCCGTTTTTTATTATGTTAGCCGCCCTGCCGAGCACCTGTCTCGGCAGCAGCCGGCTTATAATGACTCCCCTTGAAAAATATCAGCTGCAATCTCCATGCGGCCGTTGAAGGTCCCGCCGTCGATTTTCTGCAGCAGCAGCGCCAAAGCCTGTCGCCCGATCCCGGCCGGGTCTTGATGAATACTGGTGATTGTCGGCGTCAGCAATTCCGCCCAGAACCAGTCGTCAAAGCCCGTCAGCCCCAGATCTTGCGGATAACGAAGGCCGCCTTGCTTGCACGCGGTTACCAGCGACTGGAGGGCATTCCCGTTGGCCCCGAAAAAGGCCGTCCGCCCCATGATCTCATCTGTCAGCTTCTCGACTGACAGACCGCGACCGCCTTCTGCTTCAATCAGGGTAAAGTCGAGGCCGTTTTCCAGTGCAGTCAGCTTCATGGCATCGTAACGTTCCTGTCGGACACTGATCCCTTGCAGCGGTTCGCTGACATGCACGATTTTTTGATAACCTGCTGCAATAATCTGCTGCCCCAGTCGTCGGGTCGCCGCAAAGTTATCAGTCAGGACACTGGGAAGCGGTACCTGCTCCAAATACCGATCGAACAAGACGACCGGCACGGTAACATTTTTCAGGATCTCATAAGGGGCATCCGCGCGATCTACCGGCTGCAAAATGATCCCGGCGATATCCTGTCCCGCCAGTTCCTTCAACGCATGGGTCTCTTTTTCCAGCGAGTTGTCGGTACTCATCATCACCAGCTGATACTCGGTGTCTGCCAGTGCATCCTGTACAGCTTTGATCAAATACATGGAATACAAGTTTCCGATATCCGCCACGATTAAGCCAATCAGATATTTCTGTTTTGACTTTAGCGCCCGGGCTTGTTTGCTGGGCACATAATCCAGCTCTTTGATGACTTGCTGGATCTTGGCTTTGGTGGCCTCGGACATGTATTGATACTTGCCGTTCAAAAAGCGGGAGATCGTGGTCTTGGAGACCCCGGCCGCCTGAGCGACATCTTGAATGGTCACATTATTCATCTGCGTCCTCCACTCCCGTTTTTTTGATTTCGGCTTCTTTTTAGAAACCGGTTAACTTCATTCACATCGTAACCGCTTACAGGTATTCTGTCAATAAAAAACAGTGAAATTTTTTCTGGTTTTTGATTATGCATCTCAAAAACTGCCGATTGGCGCGCTTTTTCAGATACCGATTTCGATCCAGCGCTGCTCCGGCTCGACCTGTTGACAGCAGACGAAAATAAGAACGAATGCTATAATTGAAGCAACACGCTGCTGTTTTCTGCTTGCGGAGCTTTTTTACACAAGTTCCTTCACAGCCGGAAGCCGCAGCGATTTTCAGGAGGTTGAAAATGAAAAAGGTCGGTTTATTTACTTTGGGACTCGCCCTCAGCTTGTCCATTTCCCCTGTGGTCCAGGCGGAAACCCAGTCAAACAGCAATCTAGCAGTAAGTAGCAGCTTACAAAGCGGTGAGTCCGGAACAGGAAAAAGTGCGGACCCCGGCGAATCGGCGACCACTAACAGTTCATCAATCACAGAAACAGCAGACAACAGCTCATCAGAAGCCGCCGGGACTTCCGGGAGCAGTGAAAGCAGTAGTTCCGAGCTGACAGAGAACAGCTCTGCTGCAGAGGCGGACTCAGACTCACAAACGGGACTCGACAATTCCGGGACAAGCCCGTCTGAGGAACTGCCGGAAATTGAATGGAATACGGCGACAGGCTACTTTACAGTCAGCGATCCGACCGCTCTCTTTGACGAACCTGACGGGATCGTTCCCGCTGCCGGAATCAAAGCCGGACAAACCTTGAAGGTCCTCCGCAGCAGCCCGGTTTCCGAAGGCCATTTGTTGGAACTTGCGACAAATACCGGCCGCCTGATCTACGGAAAAGACAGCGTCGGCACATTGGCTCCCGATGCCTTCGGAACGCCCTTTGTCCGCAGCGGTTACCTGGTCATTACCGATGCACAGGCAGTCATTCAAGAGGGCCCCGAAGATGGTGAAACCCGCCCAGCAGCAGATTTTTTGAAGACGACGTTGACAATCACCGCTCAAGCTGAGCATTTCAACGGCGCTGTCTATTACCAGATCACAACCGGCGGCAAAGTTATCGGCTGGTTGCCCCGCTCCGCCGCAAAACTGACCGAGGCTCAGGGAACCTATCGTGATCATGGCCGCTATCTGTATTTGCAGAACAAACAGACCGATATTTACAAAGATTTTTCATTTAAAAACAAGCTCAGTGCGACCGGCTATTTGAATCGCATACTGTTGGCTAAGGGAATTTATTACCATGCTGACGGGAAAAACTATCTGAGCGTCTACGAGAAACGCAACGGCAAGGATACTTGGGTCGGCTACGTACCAGAGACTGCAGCGACTTATACTGCCGGTGCGCAGGGAAATTATGAAAGCGACGGCCGTTATGCCACCATCAAGAGTCCCAATTATTCCATCTGGAGCAGCTTCAATTGGACCCAAAAGCGCACCTCAAAATCCGTTCTGGGGCAAACGTTCCGGGCCAAAGGACGTTATCGCCATTTCAACGGCAGTACTTATTTAAGCCTTTACGACAACAAAAACAACTGGGTCGGCTACATCAATGCTACCGGTGTCACCCTCACAAATGCAGCGCAGGGCAGTTGGCAGCAGTTGAACAAATACGTGACTGTCACCAGCAAAAACTATACCTTGTGGAGCAGTTTTTCCTGGAATGCCAAACAAAAGAGCAGCACGCTCAATACCAAAACTTATTTGGCAAAGGGCCAGTACCGGCATTTCAACGGCTCCATCTATTACAGCCTTTACGACAATAAAAACAAATGGCAGGGTTACCTGAATGCCAACGGAGCCAAGGTCGCCAGCGGCCAGCAAGGTATTTGGCAAAAAGGGGGCCAACAAGTCATCCTCACCAAGCAGAATTGGAATCTGTGGAGCAGCTTTTCCTGGAAGAAAAAAGCCGGCAGCTCCTCTTATCGCAGCCAATTGTTCACAGCTCAGGGCTACTATCGCCATTTCAACGGCTCGAAGTATCTGTCGCTATACGACGAAAAAGGCATATGGTACGGCTATATCAATGCCGACGCCACCAAAACTGCCACTTCCACCAAAAGTCAACTGAGTAAAGTTCAAACGATGCTGAACAAGAAATATAAAGCCGACAATGTGGGGATTTATGTCATGAGTCTCACCGACGGCCAAACGGCTCAGATCAACGGCAACCAAAGTTTCATGGCTGCCAGTACCGGTAAACTGCCGGTCTTGTATTACACGCAAAAGCTGATCAATGAGAAAAAACTGGATCCTAAAAAACTCTATACCTACACGGACAAGATCAACACCATGTCCCTTTCTTATATGAGAGGCGGGGCCGGTATCTTGCAGGGCAAACCTTTCGGCGGCAAATACAGCTTGGATACCATCATGAACTGGACCTGCAAATACTCCGATAATCAAGGGGCCAACTTCCTGGGCTATTACGGCGCCAATCAGTATGACCAGAAGATGAAAAACGAGATCAGCCGTGTCGTCGGTCGCAAGTGGGATCGCTTCCGTTATGTTTCTGCCAAAGAAAACGCGCTGCTTCTAAAAGAGATGTACCACAACGGCGGCAAAGTATTGGATTACTTATCCAATACTACCTATGACAGCCAGCGTCTGCCGAAGTATCTGCCGGTCAGAGTTGCCCATAAAATCGGCGACCTTTACGGCTTTGCCCATGACTGCGGGATTGTTTACACTAAACACCCCTATATCATCTGCGTCATGACCAATAATTCCAGCTACGAAAATATTTCTAAAATCTCAAAAGATGTCTACGATATTATGAAATAAAGGCTCCCCCACAGTAGAGATGCCGCAAAAAAATACCACCGAGCAATCCGACAAACTGCGATTGCTCGGTGGTATTTTATTTGCCACTGAATACTTCACCGGCAGCAGCCCCGAAAAAATTTCTCATATCAGCAAAGTCCCCAACCAGACACCCAAAAAGCTCAGGATCAGACCGCCGCCGTAAGAGACCGTAAAATAAGTATAAAACAGCGACCGCTCATTTCGGTACAAGGTGAACAGCTCGAAATTAAAGGTGGAAAAAGTAGTATAGCCACCCATCAGACCGGTACCCAGAAATAAATACCAAGATTGATCCAGATGAAGTCCGGCGAAGATTCCCAGCAGCAGCGCTCCGGTCAGATTAATCAGCTGGGTAGCAAAAGGATATGGGTGCGGCCGCTTTTCAAAAAAACGATTGATGCCGTAACGAAGCATCGCTCCTAATGCAGCCCCGCAGCCTACCAGTAAAAAAGCCATCAGACCTCACCGCCTTCTGCTTTGGGATGATAAACGGCCTCCCCCAGATACGCAAACAACAATCCGCCCACCACAGACAGCAGCAGATAAATCAGCCCGCTGCCGATTTTTCCGTCTTGGAAGAGCTGGACCGTATCCAGCGCAAAGGAAGAAAAGGTAGTCAGTGCCCCGAAAAAGCCGGTCCCGACACCTAAGATCAACCGGCCGTTCATATCCCGATCGGCCATGATATGTTTCACCAGCCAACTGAACAAAAAGCAGCCCAGCAGATTGGCAATCAGGGTTGCCAGTGGAAACCCGTTGACTTTGGGAAACAGCAGGCTGATCCCATACCGCAGATTACCGCCCAAAAATGCAAAGAGCCCGACGATTACATAATTCACAGTACTTTCTCCCTTCACTTTCAATACATGATGTTGCCATGTATGAAGTCTTTTCCGTCTTCTCAGTAAATAAAACAGTACTGCGGATAACGCCTATTCTTTGAGTCTCTCAATAGCCGAAAGCCAGCCGCGTGTCCGGCAGCAAAGGTGCACCGGACCATTTCTAACTTAGGCGGCGGAAGTTCAGCGGATACGGCTTGATTTGCGGCCGCAGTTTGTCAGTCCTGATTTTTCATAGCGGCTTTTAATGCCGCTGCCAAAGGACTTTCCGCCGGCTCCTCAGCTTTGGCATATTGCTTCACCAGGCGGCGCTCTTCATTTTTGGTCATCTTTTTTTTGCGTTCCTGTTTGTCAGGTACTTTTTCAGTGATACCGCAGAATTTGCATTTGAAAAAGGCGCCGTTTTTGCCGTCAATGATCTCCATTTTTTTATGGCATTGCGGGCAGCGATGATTGGACACTTTAGGATCTTTGCGGCGTCGGTAGCTGCACTCGCTGTTACTGCAGAGATAGATTTTGCCGTCTTTGGTGTTGCGTTCCCGCAGCTGGGAGCCGCATTCGGGACAGATTTTCGTCGTCAGAGAAAAATCCTTATAGGTTTCCTTTGAAGACTTGATTTCGGCTACTAATCGCTTCGTATCTGCTTCGATCCCTGTCAAAAAGCGCTGGGGATCTTCTTGTCCTTTGGAAATAGCCTCCAGACTGCGCTCCCACTTTGCCGTCAACTCCGGTGAAGCCAACGAAGGATTCACCAGCGACAACAGCTGGCGCCCTTTAGGAGTCACTGCCAAAAAGTTACCCCGCCGCTCCATCAGTTCCGACTTCAACAGCTTTTCGATGATTTCGGCACGGGTGGCCGGTGTGCCCAGGTTCCATTTTTCCATCTGAGCCAAAAGCGTTCCTTCTGTCGCCAATTTCGGCGCTGCGGTGAGTTCTTTGTTGATTTTGAAATCACCCTTGACACTTTTAACCGTGGACCAGTCCGTTTTAGCTCCACTACGGCTGTCTTCATTTGCCTCGGCCTGCCAGCCTGCCTGCAGAACCTTCTCCTGCTTGAAAGTAAAACGTTGACCATCGATATCAACTTGCGCTTTGGTGGCCGCTGTCACATATTTTTCGGCGAAGAGACCCAAAAAGCGCTCCACAATCAGATGATATATCCGGCTTTCGTCGGTACTCAGCTTTTCATAACGGGGCCGTTCTTCTGTCGGTATCAAGGCATAGTGATCCGTTACCTTGCTGTCGTTAAAAACGGCCGTTTGCCGGACCGTCGCGCCTTGGGCCAGGTAGCGTTTGGCCCGTTCATCGTAGCCGGCCAGAGCCTGCAGCCGTTCCTTCATCGTTGCCGCCACATCTTTTGGCAGATACTTGGAGTCGGTTCGGGGATAGCTGACGATTTTATGGGTCTCATATAAACTTTGTACAATGGACAAAGTCTTCTTGGCTGAATATTGATACAAGCTGTTGGCTTTTTGCTGCAGCTCCGTCAGATCATAGGGCAGTGGGGCCGCCACCGACTTTTCTTTGACCGTGACCTCTGCCACGCGGCCGATTTTGCCGGCAAGGGACTTGACGAAATCTTCTGCCTGCTGACGATCCGTGAACTGCTGTGGATTTTTCAACTGCAGCCGTCCGCTTTCATTGCCATAGACCAGATCGACAGAATAGTAGGTCGTCGGAATAAATTTTTCGGACTTCTCCTGAGCCGCGTGCACCAGGTTCAATGTCGGCGTCTGGACCCGACCGGCACTGAGGTTGTCCTCATATTTCACCGTCAGCGCACGGGTCACATTCAACCCCACCAGCCAGTCGGCCTTGCCGCGAGCCACTGCTGATTGGTAAAGATTTTCATAGTCTTGCGCCGGTTTCAGCTGGGAAAAACCGGTCTTGACAGCCTTCTCGGTTTGCGATGAGATCCACAGCCGTTCCAGCGGTTTATTGAATTTGAGCCACTCGAAAATATAGCGCCCCACCGCTTCTCCTTCGCGACCGGAATCCGTAGCGATGATGCCGCCGGTGACATCCTTGCGTTTTGCCAGATTGCCGATCAGCTTCAATTGCCGAGTGGTCTTCGGCAGCGGCTTGAGCCCAATCTGTTTAGGAATCATCGGCAACGTCTCCAGCTGCCAGGTACGCCACGCCGGATCGATATCTTCCGGCAGTTTCAAAGTCAATAAATGGCCATAAGCCCAAGTAATCAGGTAGCGGTCACTCTCAAAGTAATCCCGCCCCTGTGGTTTGGCGCCCAGAATTTTGGCATAGTCCTTGGCCACACTGGGCTTTTCAGTCACGATCAATTTTTTTCCCATGGTTCTCTCCTTTATAACAAAGCTGCTCAAGAAGCCGCCATTTTGGGCAGTCAGCAGCACAGGTTGTCTTCCCATCATTTTACAATCAAATCCGCTGCGGCGCCACCTCTGTTACCGTTGACGCCTCCGAACAGGAAAGATTCTTAACAAACCGAAAAGACTGCTGCGCCATTTTCGAGCTTTTCTCGGTATTTTCCGCTGCTTCAAGACACCAAAAAACCGGATCCCCTTCACCAAATCCGCCTCAAATGAGACAAACCGGGTGATAGTGATCCGGCTCAACTGACGAAACATAAACCTGAGTATTTCCGTCAATGATGGTCAGACTGCCGCCGGATCTTGTTTGATCCGCTGACAGCTTTTGATTTTTTGTTCGGCGTGGAGATTTTCAAACAAATCCCGCTCACTGGTTTCATTGACAGGCTGGTAATCCTTCAGCAGTGCCAGTCCGGTGTACTGTTGGATATAATCGTCACATTCTTCACACCAGCGTTCATCGGCTTCTTTCCAAAACGCGCTGAGAAAGTTGGCTTTGGCAGAACTGTTGGGAAATTCCTTGGCCAGCCGCTGCCACTCCTTTTTGTAAAAGGCTTTGGCTTCGACGGCGTCCGTGAATTCCGCCTGGCTGCGGATATCCTGCCGCCAATCTTCAAAAAACCACCACGGCTCATTGTCCCCGTACATCACAATGACTTGATACATATCATTACTCCCTTTTCCCCTGAATTGACTTGTTGCAGTACAGATCCTTCGACAAGCAATCAGCGCCTGATGTCCCCACATAAAGCGTGATTCTGTTTTGAAAGACGCGCTGCCCAAGCTTTGATAAGACAATAGTAACCGCCTTTTTAAAGCGGGGCAAGGATTCTGTTTGAAATGCTTAAAGTATTTATTTATTTACACAAGCAGAAAATTTTTTCTCATATTCTTAAGATTCCTGCGATTCAGATTTCCTCTGCTTGCTGTTATATCTTTCCTGTACTATGATTATTCCTGCGACGTATTCGCTTATAAAAAACGACCGTCTTGTAATTTTTTCGGTTTCCCCGGTTAAGCGCCTGTAAAAAAACTGCCGTCATATAAAAATTAAATTTTGTAAAAGGAGCGTTTTACTTGTTTTCGCTAGTTATCCAACGTCTGAAAGAATCTCTCACCCGCCCACGGCAAGTCTGGGAAAAGAACCTGATCGTCTTGTGGTTCGGCACCTTTATGGCCGGCATCGGCTTCAGCCTGGTAATGCCTTTCATGTCCTTGTACATAGATACGCTGGGGGATTTCTCGGCCCAATCCTTGAATCTGTGGAGCGGACTGGCGTTTTCTGCAACCTTTTTGGTGACCACCTTAATTTCACCCTGGTGGGGTCGTCTGGCAGATCAGAAAGGACGCAAGCTGATGCTGTTGCGGGCCAGTCTGGGTATGGCAGTCGTCATTTCTTTGATGGGACTGGTCACCAATGTCTATCAACTGGTGGGACTGCGGCTGTTGCAAGGGGTCTTTTCCGGTTATATTTCAAATGCCACTGCGCTGGTCGCAACCGGAACCCCCAAGGCCCGCAGCGGTCAAGTCTTGGGAACATTGGCCACCGGTGCGGTCACCGGTCAGCTTTTAGGCCCGCTTTTAGGCGGAATTACGGCTACCGCATTCGGTTATCGGACCACCTTTTTCATCACCGGTGCCATTCTTTTCATCGTGTTCATTCTGAGCCTGCTTTTCGTCCATGAAGAGTTCACCCCGGTAGAAAAAGAAGCCCTGCAGCCGGCTGCGGCCATTCTGAAAGAGTTGAAATATCCCAAAGTGGTATTGGGGATGTTCATCACGACTATGATTATCCAGGCTTCCAATAATTCCATCAGTCCGATTATCAGTCTTTATATCCGCCAGCTTTTAGGCGGCCACGGCAATGTCACGCTGGTCAGCGGCATTATCGCTTCCATCCCCGGCATCGCCACGTTGATTGCTGCTCCACGAATGGGCCGTCTGGGCGACCGCATCGGCAGTGAGCGCGTGCTGGCAGCCGGGCTGATTCTGGCCATTTTCGTCTACTTACCGATGGCCTTTGTCACCAATGTCTGGCAGTTGGGAGTCCTGCGCTTTTTGGTCGGCGTTTCTGATGCCTGCCTGCTGCCGGCGGTCAATTCACTGATCACCAAATATTCGCCTCACCATGCTGCCGGCCGGATCTTCAGCTACAACCAGTCCTTTCAAGCCACCGGCAACGTCTTTGGCCCTATGATCGGTTCTTCCATCTCCAGCTTTTTCGGCTATCGCGGCGTCTTTATTTCCACGTCTTTCTTGGTGCTGCTGAACTACCTGCTGGTACGAAAAAACACCGCCGAGATCCGACAACATCGTGAAAATAATGAACAGACCGGCGCTTGACCTGTGCATCCTCCGAGCAAAATCAAGCTGTGTTTGAAGACTCCAGCACCGGCTCGGCTTCCCCAAGTGCATTAAAAAAGCTTCAGGCCGTCACCAGACAGCGCCTGAAGCTTTTTTCTAACCGACTCGTTCAAAATCCTTGAACCAACTGCCCTGATAAGTCAAACGACCGCTGTCGCCCACTATCAGTTGGCTGTAAATTTTACGATTGACATCCAAGGCGATCCGCTTACCGTGAGCATCTTCAAAGGTCAGCATATAATCAGTCGAAGAAGTCTCGCCGTTCCAACGGGTTGCAGCATTTTTGTCGATCAATGTTGCCAAGACGATTTCCTTTGGCGAAGTCGCGTTTTTGATCAGCCGATACAGCAGCAGACCGATAAAGACAACGAAAAAAATAATAACCAGTGCCGGTATCAAGCGAAAGAAAAAAGGCATTTCCCCAGCATCAAAAAACGGATCGTCAAACATGGCCCTTCCCCCTGTAACAGATGATTTTGAATAGAGTATACCAATAACCACTCCAGACTGCCAGTAGCAGCAGACAATAAAAAGGACCGGAAACTTTGGTTATCCCAACCTTTTGTTTCACCAACGGCTGAGCTCTGCTGCTGGTGTTGTCAAATCTTTACTTTATTGTCTTTGCGGCTTTCTCTGACGGTATCCAAATGACGGCTGCCATAGCGGGAAAAATACTCCTCCAACTCCCATTCAGGCAGATCTTTCAAATATTCTTCAGCCGTCGCAAGGGCATAACGGCGGCGGTCGATCGCCCCCAACTTTTGAAATCGACGGGCCCGGCTGTCGCTATGGTAGCGCCAACGTCCCTCCAAAATCTCATAATACGCCTCATGAAACAACTCCTCATCCAATACCCACAATTCTTCTTTTGTGAAAAATGCTTTTAAGCGCATCTGGCCGCCTCCTTTTCTCATGATTTTCTACCTTTTAATTTTACCACACTTTAATTGAAACCGCTGTTATTCTCATCTCAAGTACCGGTTATTTTTTGAAGAAAATCGAAAAGGACGGATTGTATAAAAAGAAGCCCCTCTGCTGAGAGACTTCTCATTTGATTAAACGTATTGGAGCATTTCAGCTTTCTGGTAGGCATGGTCGATCAGACCGCCGCCGAGACATTCCATCCCGTCATAGAAAACGACTGCCTGTCCCGGTGTCACCGCACGAGCCGGCTCATCGAAGATTACTTCGGCCCGCTCATTCTCCAACAAACGCACCGTCACCGGCACATCCTGCTGACGGTAGCGGAATTTAGCTGTACAACGGAATTCCTGCGGCTTGTCGCCTTTAGTAGTGAAATGGATCTCACTGGCATCCAGACGATCAGCGTAAAGCGCCGGATGATGAAAACCCTGACCGACATACAACGTATTGGTGCTGAGGTCTTTACCGATAACAAACCAGGGTTCCTGCGTTGCACCGCCGCCACCGATCCCAAGACCTTGACGCTGGCCGATGGTGTAATACATCAAGCCGTCATGCTGTCCTTTGACTTCACCGTCTACAGTGACCATCTGCCCTTTTTTAGCCGGCAGATAATTGCTCAAGAACTGCTTGAAGTTCTTTTCTCCGATGAAACAAACACCGGTGGAATCTTTTTTCTTAGCCGTCGCTAAACCGGCTCTTTCAGCGATTGCCCGCACTTCCGATTTTTCCATGCCCCCTAGAGGAAACATGGTTTTTTGCAGCTGCTCTTGGGAAAGCTGACTCAAAAAGTACGTCTGGTCTTTATTGTTGTCGACGCCTCGCAGCATGTGTACCGTCCCGTCAGCGTCGCGAGTAACCTGCGCATAGTGGCCGGTCGCCACGTAATCGGCCCCTAACTCCAGTGCATAGTCTAAAAATGCTTTGAATTTGATTTCCTTGTTGCACATCACATCCGGATTCGGTGTCCGGCCTGCCCGATATTCCGCCAAAAAGTACTCGAACACTCGGTCCCAGTATTCTTTCTCGAAATTCACCGAGTAATAAGGAATCCCAATCTGAGAAGCCACCTTGGCTACGTCTTTGTAGTCTTCGGTCGCCGTACAGACACCGTTTTCGTCCGTATCGTCCCAATTTTTCATGAAGATCCCGATGACATCATAGCCTTGTTCTTTCAGGATCAGCGCTGTTACCGACGAGTCCACCCCGCCGCTCATGCCTACGACAACGCGGGTCTTGCTGTTGTCTGTCATGTTTTCACCATCATTTCATTATAGATTCTGAATAAACGATTTGAAGGTCGCGTTCAGTAAGTGACATTATACAACAGAATACCGCTGATTTCACATGCTGCTTCCTTAAAATAAGAGATTCTTTGGAAATCCGGTATTCTGACGCAGACAGCCCAGTTTTTAGCTCCGGAAGCCGCGTATCGGAACGTTTCAGACAACCTTTGATCGGCCGCCGGAACTGTTTACTGTTTTCACCACGATCTGTATAAACCGCTGAAGATAGCTGCCGTTATGATTGAATATACAGAAATAAGCTGGTAATTTGGAGATAGCAGCATAAAAAATGAAAACATTACAAGATTTCACCGAACATTCAGGAAAAAGATGTATAAATTTTCACAATATTCTTCCAACTCCTGACAACATCTGTTACACTAAGCGATAACTCAATCTTGATTGAGAAAAGAATGAAAATTTGAAAAGGAGCGAATGCAATGACGATTTACAATTTTTCTGCCGGACCTGCTGTGTTGCCAAAACCAGTGTTGGAGAAGGCGCAGTCCGAGTTCTTAGATTACCGGGGCAGTGGCATGTCCGTGATGGAGTTGAGTCATCGTTCCTCCTTATTTGATGCCATCATCAAAGACGCAGAAGCCCTGCTGCGGGACCTGATGGGGATCCCCGATAATTATAAAGTCTTGTTTTTACAAGGGGGCGCCAGCCTGCAGTTTTCGATGGTTCCGTTGAATCTGGCTCAAGGCAAAAAAGCCGTCTACGTGAACACCGGCTCATGGTCGAAAAAGGCCATCAGTGCTGCCAAAGCCTTGGACAATGTTGAAGTAGAAGTTGTCGCCTCTTCGGAAGCGGACAAATTCACCTACATCCCGACAATCACCGAAGATATGATCGACCAAGAGGCGGCCTATGTCCACATCACCACCAACAATACCATCGTCGGAACAGCCTATCAGAGTATTCCCCAAACCGGCAAAGTGCCGATTGTGGCGGACATGTCCTCAAATATTTTAGCCAACGATTATAAGGTAGAAGATTTCGGCATCATCTATGCCGGTGCGCAAAAAAATATCGGTCCTGCCGGTTTGACGGTAGTCATCATTCGTGACGATCTGCTCGGATTGTGCCCGGTTGCCGAACCAATGCTGGATTACAAGATCCAAGCAGACAACGACAGCCTGTACAACACCCCACCGACCTTCGCCATCTACATCGCCAAACTGGTCTTTGAATGGCTGCAGGAAAAAGGCGGCGTGCCGGGGATTTTGAAAGAAGATCAGGAAAAAGCCGGTCTCTTATACGATGCCATCGCCAAATCTGCTATGTTCAAAAGCCCGGTTAGAGCTGACAGCCGCTCCATTACCAACATCCCCTTTGTCACCGGTGATGCTGAGCTGGACAAGAAATTTAATGCCGAAGCGTTGGCCGCCGGTTTCCAAAACCTCAAGGGCCACCGTTCCGTGGGGGGAATGCGGGCCAGCCTGTACAATGCCTTCCCCAAACAAGGGGTCAGCGATCTGATCGCCTTCATGGAAGCATTCGAAAAAGAAAACGGAGGTGCCTGAGATGTTTCATATCAAGACATTCAATGCCATCGCACCGGAAGGAATGGCCCGGTTCGACAAAAAAAATTATGCAATCAACGAAAGCGACACTCCGGAGGGCATCATTCTCCGCAGTCAAAAGCTTCACGATTATGAATTTCCCGAATCGGTCCTGGCGGTCGCCCGGGCCGGTGCCGGTACTAACAATATCCCGGTTAAAGCCTGCACCGAAAAAGGGATCGTAGTCTTTAATACACCCGGTGCCAACGCCAATGCTGTCAAAGAGTTGGTAATCGCCAGCCTGCTTTTGTCGGTGCGCCCGATTCTGCAAGGTGCCAAATGGGTCCAAACCTTGTCTGGGGAAGATGTGGAAAGTCAGGCAGAAGCCAACAAAGCCCAGTTTGCCGGCCATGAACTGGAAGGCAAAAAGCTGGGTGTCATCGGTTTAGGCGCGATTGGTGCCATGGTTGCCAATGACGCTTACCGTTTGGGGATGGAAGTCATGGGCTTTGATCCGTTTGTTTCGGTGGATACGGCTTGGAGTATCTCCCGTCGTGTCCAACGGGCCAATGATCTCAACGAACTGTTGACGACCTGTGATTTTATCACGATTCATGTCCCGCTGACCGATAAAACCCAAGGCATGATTGGTGCTGCCGAGATTGCCAAAATCAAACCGACCGCCAAGCTTTTCAATTTTGCCCGCGGCGGAATCGTAGATGATGCTGCTGTGTTAGCCGCATTGGCAGCGGATGATCTGGCAGGTTACACGACCGACTTTGCCGATGAAAAACTGCTGCACAACGACAAAGTGCTGGTGCTGCCGCATCTGGGGGCATCGACTGACGAAGCCGAGATCAACTGTGCCAAAATGGCGGCCCGCACCTTGAAGCGCTTTTTGGAAACCGGCGTTATCAAACGCTCCGTCAACTTCCCGACAGTCGAGATGGCCTTCAACAGCCCCTATCGTCTGACCATCATCAATAAAAACGTCCCGAATATGCTGGGTCAGATCTCGACAGCAGTAGCCGAAGAGGGCATCAACATCGAGAACATGATCAATCGCGGACGTGACGACTTCGCTTATACTTTGGTGGATATCAATGAAGATGATGCCGACAAAGTAGCGGCAGTTGCTGCCAAGTTGACAGAAAATCCCGAGATCATTCGCGTACGGGTCATCAAAAACAAAGAGGGTGTCTGCTGATGGTCGTGGTTCGTCCTTTCGAAGGCATCCGTCCCGCCGAAGCTTTGGCTGATAAAGTCGCCTGCCTGCCCTACGACGTCCTGAATTCCCAGGAAGCCAAGGATTTGGCCGCGGACAATCCCTACAGTTTTTTTCACATCGACAAAGCCGAGATCGATCTGCCGCCGGAGCTGTCGCCCTACGATCCGGCAGTTTATCAAAAAGCCGCTGCAAACCTGCAGGCATTTTTGGAAAAAGGCTGGCTGAAAAAAGAAACCGCTCCGATGCTGTATCTTTATGAACTGACCATGATGGGCCGCAGTCAAACCGGTTTGGTGGCGACGACTGCCATTGACGATTATGTTGCCGGCAGGATCAAAAAGCACGAATTTACCCGCCCGGAAAAAGAAGTCGACCGCATCAACCACATCAAAGCCTGTGATGCCAATACCAGCCCGATTTTCTTAAGCTACCGGAAAGACGCCGCGCTGCAAAAGCTGATGGCCGACTGGCAGACTGCTCATGCCCCGGTCTATGATTTTGACAGCTTCCACGACGTCAACCACAAAGTCTGGGTGATCGATGACCTGACTGTCATCACCGCATTGGCAGAAGGCTTCGCTCAAATTCCGGCTCTCTATATCGCAGACGGTCATCACCGCACCGAATCCGCAGTCAAGGTCGGCTTGGAAAAGCGGGCAGAGCAGACCAACAGCACCGAAAGCGACTATTTCCTTTCGATCATCTTCCCGGATGATCAGCTGGCGATCTGGGAATACAACCGGGTGCTACAGGTACCGCTGCCTGCCGATTTCTTCGAGCGTTTGGCTGCCGCTTTTACCGTAGCCAAATCCGGCGTGAAAAAGCCCGCCGCCAAAGGAGCGATTCAGATGTACCTGGATCACACCTGGTATACGCTGACCATCAAACCGGCGATTGTACCGTCAGATGCAGTGGGCAGCCTGGATGTCTCCGTCCTGCAAAAACAAGTCTTCGAAGCGATCTTCGGCATCATGGATATCCGGACTGACAAGCGTATCGATTTTGTCGGCGGCATCCGCGGACCGGAAGAGCTGGAACGACTGGTCGACGGCGGCACTTGGAACTTGGCTTTTTCCATGTATCCCACGCAGATGCAGGATCTGTTGGAAGTTGCCGATGCCGGCGAAATCATGCCGCCGAAATCCACCTGGTTTGAACCGAAATTACTGAGCGGCCTGTTTCTCCATGATTTGGAAACCCGCTGATAGACTGTGCTCCGCAATTTCACAAAGCAACTGAATGTTTTGCCTGCTCTGGGATCAAACCTTGAGCAGGCTTTTTCAGTTCATGAAAGGCGCCGGACTTACAACCTTGTTCGGGCGGAAAACTGCGGCAATATGCTATACTTGTAGCAGGAAAACAGCCTCTTTTCAGGAGCTGAACGGCTCGGCAGCGCAGTTGGTGCCGCCGAATATAAGGAGTTGGATCATTTATGAAAAAAGCCGAGGAAATGTACGCCTACGCCCGCAACCACAAGCTGGGCTTCAACATGACCCCGCTGATCGGCGGCTGGCTGCAAAAAAAGCACTTCAAGCTGATCGAAAATGCCTTGGGTAAAGATGAGGAAGCATTGGCGACCTTCATTGCCCGCCACCACCCGGAAGACAAGGAAAACTTCAGTCCGGAGACCGGCGAATCCCACGAAGACTTTCATGAACGGGTCCACGATTCCCAAACCGGCAAAGTCCGCTATTTCAGCTGTAAGGGCTTCTCTGCTTATGCCATCACCAATTCCGGGCGCCTGATTTTTGCCCGCTGGGTACCCTTCAACAACGATTACAAGAGTATCCCTCTGAACAATATCAATACCATCAATCCCAACACCCGCATCATCTGGGGCTCACTGCGGATTGAAAGCTTTCGGGAGGTCTTCAGCATCTTTTGGACCAAGCGGGTGATTTTTGACATCGCCAAGCTTTTGGAAGACAGCAAAAGCGACATGCAGGACGGTGTGATGGACGGCATCACAGCAGCCAATCGCCACAAGGTCGCTGCCGGAGGGAACGCGGCTGCGCCCCAGCTGACCACCGAAACCAACTATGAAAAACTCAAAGAACGCAAACAGGCCCTGGAAGCCGGTCTGATCACACAAGAAGAATACGACGAATACAAGGACCGCTTTTTGCAGGGGTGATGCAATCCCCCAGACAAGTGGGCGGTCAGCCGGTTAGTGAATCAAAAGCGATCCAAAAAGGCAGTCTTGCTCAAGAAGCGGAGCGAGACTGCCTTTTTGCCGTGGGGATAAACTTTTCCGACTGCTGCGAGCACAAGTTTCTGCACCTTTTGCCAGACACGGAAGCAGCTCCCGCCTTTCGAACAACTGCAGCAGGACGATCCCATCAACCCCGATACTGAGTCGGGGTGCAGCCGTAGCGCTTTTTGAAAAGGCGGTGGAAGTGATTGATATTGGCAAAGCCGGCTTGATAGGCCGCCTCCTGAATGGTCATGGAGCGGTTGGTCATGTGATAGACCGCCAGTTGCAGCCGCGCCTGGATTAGTTCTTCTTTGGGCGTCGTGTGGAAATATTCACCGTACAACCGATAAAACTGGCTCTTTCCCAACTGCAGCAGGCCACACATTTTCTCCGCTGACCATTCCTGTTCGCAGTTGGCCAGCATCAAAAGCCGCAGCGAGTGAAGTTCATGATACAAGGAATGCTCACTGGTGGGACTTTGGCGGCGGGCCGCTCCTCTTGTCGCCAGCAGCAGCAGCTCCTGCAGGTACAAATCAATCAGCGGACCGCTTTCCGGCAGCCGCTGCAGGTGCTCCCGGTGGATCTTTTGCAGCAGGCGGTTGAGGCTTTCATAGTTTTCCGGATAAAAAAGCCGATTGGCAGGCAGCTGTACTGGCAGTTCGGCAGCCGTTATGCCGGTGAACTCGACAAAGCTGTTGAAGAATTCCTTTTCTGCCTGATAATGCTGAAAAGTCCCCGGTGTATATAAGATACAAGCTCCCCGCTCCGCCCGTTTGCTGCTCCCATCGGCAAAGGTAAAAGTCATGGGGGCCAGCACCAGCAAAAACAAATACTCTGACAGCCCCTCCGGCCGATAGATGCGATCGTGATTGACATTATGGGTATGGTACCCGCAAAAGGTGATCTCCAATCCTGTGCACGCCTCCTCATTTTCTCCAGTCTCCCAAGAACAGGAGATTTTGTCAATTCTCTTTCTTAAAATTCGTGAGAAATCACTGATTTTCCTCGTGCTAAAAAAATCGACCGGAGAAAAAGTCAATGACTTGCGACATAAGTTCCTTTTTTCAAGCCGGGCGGACTTCTATACTTTAGGTGAAATCAGGTGTGGTCTGAAAAAAAGCTGGTGAGATTCGAATCGATTGGTCCTTGTACGATCAGTTCGTTATGACGCAGTTTTCATTTAAGGGACCAAGCAAATACTGCCGCATTTTCAGACCCATTCTAAAACCAAAGGAGCGTATACGACTTATGAAAAAAGCTGCAATCATGATCGACAAACACTTTATTTTATCGGAGATCGACGAGCGGATCTACGGGTCCTTCGTGGAGCATCTGGGCCGCTGTGTCTATGAAGGAATCTATCAGCCGGGCCATCCTGCCGCTGACGAGAACGGCCTGCGTCAAGATGTCGCTCAACTAATCCGCGAGCTGAATGTGCCCGTCACCCGCTATCCCGGCGGTAATTTTGTCTCCGGTTACAAATGGGAAGACAGTGTCGGCCCCAAAGATGAGCGTCCCAGCAAGATTGATCTGGCCTGGCGAGTGGTGGAATCCAATCAATTCGGGCTGAATGAATTTATGGACTGGACTAAGACTGTCAACACGCAACCGATGATGGCTATCAACCTGGGAACCCGTGGCATCGAAGCCGCTAAAAATATCATCGAATACACCAACTTGAAAGGCGGCAGCTACTACAGCGATCTGCGCCGACAACATGGGGTTGCCGAGCCTCACGACATCAAACTGTGGTGTCTGGGTAATGAAATGGACGGACCTTGGCAGGAAGGACATAAAACGGCGCTGGAATACGGGCGCATCGCCGAAGAAGCCGGCAAAGCCATGCGGATGGTGGATCCGGACATTGAAACCGTCGCTTGCGGCAGCTCTAATCTGGACATGCCCACCTTTGCCTTCTGGGAAGATACGGTTTTGAGCCAGTGTTACGACCAGGTGGATTACATTTCCATGCACCAGTACTACGGGAACCATGACGGCAACAGCCAGCAGTATCTGGCCAGCTCTGACGGCATGGACCAGTTCATCCGGGAAGTCATCGCAATCTGTGATGCAGTGAAAGCCAAACGCCGGGCGAAAAAGAATATCAACATCTCTTTTGATGAATGGAACGTCTGGTATCATTCCAATGAGCAGGACAAGCAGATTGAACCTTGGAGCCAGCATCCGCATCAATTGGAGGACGTCTACAATTTTGAAGACGCCCTCTTGGTTGCCAGCATGATGATCACGATGCTGCGGCATGCTGATCGGGTGAAGATCGGCTGTCTGGCACAATTGGTAAATGTCATCGCACCGATCATGACTTCTGACACCGGTGCCTGGAAACAGACGATTTTCTATCCCTTTGAAATGATCTCCAACCAGGGCCGCGGACACGTTTTGAACACACAGATCAAAGCCCCGACCTTCGAAAGCCGCTACGGTGATTCGTCTTATCTGGATGCCGTGGTAATCGAAAACGATGCCGAAGACCTGCTGACGATTTTCGCGGTGAACAAAGACCTTACCGACGAGTTGGAGCTGGCCTGCGATTTCCGTCAATATGAAGGTTATGTACTGGCAAAACACACGATTCTGCGCCACGATGACTTGAAAGCTGTCAATACTGAAGCTGCGCCGGCAACGGTTGCACCGACAGCCGGAAAAAACGTGACCTTCGAAAACGGCCGCCTCGCCGGGATTCTGCCAAGCCAAAGCTTCCATATGATCCAGTTGAAAAAGGTCTGATCCGCTTGATCGGCTGGGAGACGACTTATTGACGTTTTCAGATATCCCCCACGTAATTTCAAATAAAGAACACAGGGCAGGGATGTTTTCCTGCCCTGTTAGTTTAGATTCGAATCATCGGCAATATCGCTGTTTGGTCATGCACCCCGGATTGCAACGTCCAAACATACCGCACACTTGAACTGTTTTGGATCAAAGACTGTAGGCTGAGGTTGGAGCCGACTGTGCACCACGATGATTGACATGCCAGCTGGCTCTGGAGTCTTCGGACAAATTATTTTAATCCCTGTCCAGATAGAGTATTAGCGCATAACCCGCCAATAACTGCTACCATCTTTTTGTCGTTTCATAAAACCATATTCAATCAAATAGCGTCGCACAGTTACAAAATCATCCACGTACTGTTGTAAAATTTCATTCAAAGCCGACTCGCTGTAATTCTTCCGGGGTTCAAAATGTTCCGCCAACTCAGCCAGCAAGACCAATTTACGCTTTTCACGAGCTGGGAAGCTCTTAAGACGGCCCTTTTCACCAAGATAGGTCGCTAAAATCTTGGCGCGTTCAGCTTCGGTCACTTGATAGCGTTCATCCACCTGCTTCGCTCCCGCGTGAGGCAATACTCCGACTGACTGATTCAGCAAACTCATGATACTCAAAAACAGCTTGGCTTGTCGTTCCTTTTCCTTCAATTTAAAACGGTGATTGCGGACTGTTGAAGTGCTGATACCCAGTCGTTGACCGATTGTTTTGTCCGGTAACTGCTGCGCAAAAGCCTGGAGAATTCCTTCTTGCGACTCACTCAATCCTGTGAGCTCCCGTGGTAGCCCCAACAATGCCAGCAACGGTCCCTCATGCGCTGTTGCCACATGTGTTTCCATCATCTTACGACTGTCGTAAAATACTTCTTCCCAAGGATAAACGCATCCTTTTTGCGTCTCAAACCCACAGTACAGACAATGATAGCTTTCAGCTGATTGACGATAACCGACTTGATAATCAGAGATCTCGTAGATTTTTTCCATATTTGCCACTCCTTTTGCAAACAAAAAATGCATATATCTATAATAACAAAAACAAATATTGTTTGCAATTACATAGATAATCCCTCTTTTTATTTGCGAAAGTACAGTAATTTTTATCTTACAGATTCATCGAACAAAAGCTTCCGGTTCAACATAAGAATGACAACAAAAAAGCGGTATAAAAAGTGGTAAGCCCACCTTCATACCGCTAATATTCCATATGTCTGAAAACACCGACAACAGATTTTTTGGTTCGTTTCACTGCAAGCTGCGCATTATGTCAGACTGGAAATCCGAATCCCACCGTCGTTCCCAGACATCTTCGGCTGCTTTTCGTTTTTCAACTGAAGAACTTTATTGGCTTCTCCTGTTTAGGGCGTGTCTGAAAACTCCAGTGGCAGATATTTTGGTCCTTTTCACCGCAATCTACGTCGTAAATGCTCGCTTATGCACCACATAAGCTGCGCTTT
Organism: Enterococcaceae bacterium OF42-14pH9A; assembly: GCA_027692465.1. GTDB lineage: Bacteria > Bacillota > Bacilli > Lactobacillales > Enterococcaceae > Enterococcus_C. The sequence goes on from JAQEYU010000002.1 coordinate 376,041, forward strand.
ACTCCTTGATTTCGGCAAAAAGTCCGCAAAAATCTGGATTCCCCCAGAGTTTCCAGACACGCCCTAATTCCCCACAAAATGAGACATGAACAGGCTGGCAATATTGAAATAGATCAAAACCGAAGTCAAATCACTCAAGGTGGTGATAAACGGCCCGCTGGCAACCGCCGGATCAAAGCCCAGCCGGTCCATCAGCATCGGAATCAGACTGCCCGCCAGATTGGCGACAGTGATGGCACACATCATGGCCATGCCGATCACAAAGCCCAGAGTCGGATTGCCCTTCCAGATGGAAACGATGGCAAAAATCGTCAGCCCGGTAATGGCCCCGGTCACAAGGCCTGTCAGCACCTCACTGATTACAGTCCGGAAAAAGGAGCTTTCCTTATCGTCATTGATTGCCAGCCGGCGGACAGCGACCGCCAAAGACTGGGTGCCGGCATTACCGGCAGTCCCGGTGATCAAGGAAATAAAGACAGCCAAAATCGAAGCTTCACTCACCAGCTCTTCATAATGACTGATCAGGCTGGCGGTGGCCATCCCTAAAAACAGCAGCGTAATCAGCCAAGGAAGACGACGACCGGCAGCTTTGACGGGATTTTCAGAGACTTCTTCCACGTTGACCCCCGCCAGACCGGAGTAATCACTGGCTGCTTCGTCATCGATAACATCGATGATATCATCAACAGTTACGATCCCCAGCAGGTGGTCATCGTAATCGGTGACCGGCAATGCCAGAAAGTCGTAATCACGGAAGGTTTGTGCGACGTCTTCCTGATCATCCCCCACATGGACACTGATGACCCGTTCGCTCATGATCTCGGCAATCATGGCATCGTCTTCATTGACGATCAGATCCCGCAGCGAGATCACCCCTACCAACCGGTTTTCCTGATCCACGACATAGATATAATAGATGGTTTCGGCGGCAGTCGCTTCACTTTTCAAGACGTACATGGCCGAACGCACCGTTTGATTGGCGACGATAGAAACGTATTCTGTCGTCATGATGGATCCGGCAGTGTCATCTTCATAATGCAGCAGCTCACGAATCTCGCTGGCAGACTCTGATGGCATGATGCTCAAATACTTGGCCACCTGTTTTTTGTCCAGCGTATTCAGCAGATCCACCGCGTTGTCGCTATACATCTCTGCCAGCATGTCCGCTGCATAACGGGGCCGCATCTCTGCCAAGTATTCGGTCATGTGTTCATTGTCTTCTTCAATGACGTCGAACATATCCGCCATTTCTTTCGGGGAAAGATAGGCATACATGATGTGGCGGTCCGCTTCGTCGAGGGATTGGTAAAACTGCCCCTGCTCATAGATATGCAACTCCAAAAAGATTTCCCGAAATTGTTTCATATCATTGGTTTTGAGGGCTGTTCTCAGCTGCTCGAACTGTTCCTCCAGCGCTTCTTGATTTTCATCCAATCTTTCTCACCACACCTTCATTTATTTCAAGACCGGCTTTGATTGCCGATAAACTATTTGATGGCCGCTTGTTATTCAGCCGCCCGCATCGCTTGGATCAGCGCAGCCATATCTGTCGGCGGGTCTTGTGTGAAAGACAGCCGCTCGCCGGTAAAAGGATGGTCAAACTCCAGCTGATAACAATGGAGGGCCTGTCTGGCGATCCGCTCCACACTGCCGCCGTACATATCATCCCCCAGTAAAGGACAGCCGATACTGGAAAAATGCACTCGAATCTGATGAGTCCGTCCGGTATGCAGACGAATATCCACCAGCGCTTCCGCCTGCTTCAGATCCCGCTTTTCCAGCCAATACTCCGTCTGCGCCGCCTGACCGTCGGGATCGACTTGCCGGCGCATCAATGAGGTCCGTTCCCGCGAGATGGGGCGGTCGATCATGGCATGTTCCGCCAAATCAGCGACGGCGCCGCCCACCAGCGCCTGATATTTTTTAAGAAAACGATGGGCCCGCAATTCTTTATCCAGCTTGGCATGAGCAAAGCCGTGTTTGGCAAAGACCATCAGTCCCGAGGTATCTCGGTCTAACCGCGTTACGATGTGGATCACCTGATCTTTGTAGCCCTGTTTTTGATAATAGGCCTTCACCCGATTGGCCAATGTGCCGGTAGGATGGTATTGGGCGGGAATCGAGGCGATCCCTGCCGGCTTGTTGACTACCAAAACGTGTGCATCTTCATAGACGATCGCCACCGGACCTTCTGAGGGCAGCATCGTTTCATGCTCCCCTTCGTCCGGGATCAAAAAACTTACCTGATCGCCGGTTTTCAATTGGTGCAGTACATTCTGCTCACTGCCGTTCACCAGGATCTGCCCACCTTGGAATTTGACTTTGGCCAGCAGTCCTTTACTAATCCCTTGTTCTTTTAAAAAACTCCGCAGCAGCTGCGGTTCTGCTTTTTCAAAACGATATTCAAATCTCATGGCTGTCTCCAATAAAGGCATCCTTCACTCGATGCCAGAAATGCATGTGCCGATTGGACACAAAGCGGATCCGCTCATCAGCGATCCGATAGTAAACGGCATCCATCTGATCTTGCTGGATATCCAGCTGGTCCACCGTCACCAGGTAATCCCCGGAATGCTGCAGCTTGATTTTCAGCCAGTCATTGTCGGAAATCACGATGGGCGACCCTAAGGTACGAAAGACCCGGTTGTTCAATGAAGCAATCTCCGCCAGCTGCATGGCGTTGATGGAAGGATGTAACACGGCACCGCCGACACTTTTATTGTAGGCAGTCGATCCGGTCGGCGTCGATACAGACAATCCGTCACCCCGGAAACGTTCAAACAATTCGTCTCTGATATAGACGTCTGCTACCATCGTCCGGTTGCCCCGCTTGATGGTGGACTCGTTCAGTGCCAACAAGCGGCGGTCCGGCTTGCCATTGGCGTAAGAGATTTTGACCTCTAAAAGCGGATAGCTGATACTTTTGACCTCTTCTTCCCGTAGGCTGGCCACCATATCCGCCAGCTCATAGTCCCGCCAGTCAGTGTAAAACCCCAGATGCCCGGTATGGACCCCCAAAAAGCGGACCTTGTGCAGCAATTTGGCATACTGATGGAAGGCCGACAGCAAAGTCCCGTCGCCGCCCACCGAAATCACCAGATCCGGCGCTTCCTGATCCACTTCGATCCGGGCTTTTTCCAAAAGCTGTCTGAGACGGTGGACCACCTGGATAGTGAGCTCCTGTCGATTTGCCACGATGGCTACTTTCAATCCCATTTGACTGTCCTTTCTGTTACTGCGGCTACCGTCACTGGTCGCCCTTGTCTTTTTCGTCTTCTCTGTCGATAGCAGCCAAGTAATAGCCGTCATCGGATTTACCTCGCCCGTGAGCGAATAACCGCTGAGCCTCTTGGATCTCTTCTCTGATTTTGGACATCTCCTCGTCCAGCTGGTAAGCAGCTTCTGCGGCCCGCTGCAGTCGTTCCTTCATCTCTTCCGGAAATGCTCCCTGGTATTTGTAGTTGAGGGAGTGCTCGATGGTAGCCCAGAAATTCATGGCCAGCGTGCGGATCTGAATCTCAGCCAGGATCTTCTTCTCTCCGCCGATCAGCTGCACCGGGTATTCGATCACCAGATGATACGAACGATATCCACTGGCTTTTTTATTGGTGATGTAGTCTCTTTCAATCAGCACTTTCATGTCTTTGCGGTTGCGGATGATCTGCACCACCTGGTGGATATCTTCAACGAACTGGCACATGATCCGCAACCCGGCGATGTCCGACATTTCCTCATCCAGCCGCTCCATGGGAATGTGACGGATCTGACTTTTGGTGATGATACTTTCTATCGGTTTGACCCGGCCGGTAACAAACTCGATGGGTACGTGCTTATTTTGTTCACGATACTGCTTGCGGATCCCCCGCAGCTTGACCTTCAATTCGGAAACGGTCTGCTCGTAGGGGGCCAAAAAAAGATCCCAATCTCGTTCCATACTATCCCTCGATTCATCTATCGCCGGTTTTGGGCCGGCGAGATTACTGTGCAGGCTGCGACTGTTGGTTTGTCCGGAGCGCATCCTCAAAACTCTGATGAGGGCCAGATTTTTGTGTCCTCGCCGAAATCCCGGAGTAAAACGCAGCTTACCCAATTCATAAGCATACATTACCACGATTGGTTCCGGTGAAAAAAGCCCCAAGTTCTGTCATTGGCGCTTTCAGACAGATGTTTAAAATACAGCCTGCAGCCATGCATCCAACATTGATTTTACCATAATTTCCGCTGACTTACGGCATTTTCTACTTCTCCGAACACTCGACAGCTTTCCCATTTTAAAGCCCTCGCTTTCCGCTGATTATTTTGAATTTACCGTAAGCACAGAAAGCACCGCTCTTGCGATTCATGAGCTGCTGCGGTTCTCGAAAAAACTGTGCAAGCAACTGTCATTCCCATTTTCAAACAGCTGCTGAACCGATTCAAAAAACTGCGCTCCAGCACGCCTTATTCATTGCAATAGTCGCCTTTTTGTGCAAAAATGTATAAATATGAGAAAAGAGGACTGACAATGACCAAAACACGGGAGATCGAATTCAAGACGATGCTGACTGCAGCTGAATTTGCCCGGGTGAAAGCCCATTACCGCCTGGCGGATGATCGCTTCAAAAGTCAGACCAACTGCTACTTTGATACGCCAGACCAGCAGCTGCGCAATCGGCACTGGGGCTTGCGGATCCGTTTATATCCCGATCGGGGCGAGTTAACTTTGAAAGTCCCGGCAAAAGACGCCGGCCGTTGGGAAATCACCGATCCCCTCACCCGCCAAGAGGCCCAGCAGTTGCGGGACCAAGGGCGGATTTTGAGCACCGGGGTCGTGGCCGAACATCTCCGCAACCATCAGATCCAACCGGAAACATTGCAGCTGATCGCCGACTTGACGACTTTGCGGGCGGAATTTCCAATCAAAGAAGGCTTGCTGGCTTTGGATGAAAGCTTCTATGGTAAGGGTAAGATGCATGATTATGAATTGGAATTGGAAGTCACCGCTGCCGATACCGGCGCTGCCGGCTTTGATTCCTTGTTGGCACAGCTGGGACTTTCCTACCGTCCCGCAGAGAATAAAATCACACGAGCAATTAAAGAAATATAAAGAAGGGGTGCTTTGTTTTCCTTTTCTCGTCATTTCTGTTAAATTACAGGTAGTCAAAATTCGATTTGGGGAAACAAAAAACAGGGGGAGATTTTGGTGATCGAGGTTTACTTATTCGTCAATCCGCTCGGGCCGGTGTGTCTGGAGTCGGAGACGAACTTGCTGGATTTTATGTCAGCCAGCGAAAAAAAGTTCCAATTTCGCGTCATGCCGCTGGTCAATATGCAGACGATCCGGGATATCATGAAACGTCGAGGCATCGCCGGCAATGATATCGAAACGCGCAACAAATTGTTCAACGACACTTATGCAGCAGCTCTGGATGTCAAAGCGATCCAACTTCAGGGGAAGAAGCTGGGACGAAACTTTCTGATGCGTCTGCAAAAAGCAGTCGGCTGCGAAGGCATTCCCTATTGCCGGGCACTGGTCGAAGAACTCGTGAGTGAAGTCGGCGGCGATTTGGTTATGTTCAAAGAAGACCGGGCCTCCACCTTCGTCAAAGACATGTTCCAAGTAGATCAGGACATCGCACGGGAAATGAACATCACCTTGCACCCTTCTGCTGTCGTCTACAACTACGCTTGCGAACGGGATTACGGCGTTTTGCTGCAAGGACCCGCAGCTATCAACGATCTGCCGGCACTGTGCCGCACCGATGAAGAAAACTATCAGATCTTTCACATCGACGGCTATCTGAAAAAGAAAAACGAACAGCGGGTGCGCCACTATCCGAAACACCTGAAGCTGGTCTATTGAATTCAAAAAAGTAAGGAGAACCGTCTGGGGAGGCGGCTGTCCTTACTTTTTTGCTTTAGGGCGTTTTCAGATATGCCCTTGTATTTCATCTGTACTGGAATTAAAGTGGTCGGCGAGTGCCGAAAAGTTTCAGAAGGCTCTCCGATCTGACCCCGGCGTACAGCCGCCGGCCGAAGCCAACGAGAAATTCCACTTAAAAGACAGCGGAAATTTCTCATTGTCTTGGGCCTATTGACTTCAAACTGACAGTAACGCCACTGATTTTTCAAATCAGCGGTGAACTGTCAGTAATTTGCAAGTTCTTCTTAGCGGGTTCTGCTTAGAAGCAACTGTATGCGTAACGGGCCTGGTAGCCATTCAAGCGGGAAAATCTGTACGCCGGGGTCAGTCTCCGAGCCTTCTGAAACTTTTCTGGATGTATCCGCTGAGAAGACGGAAGAGTCAGCACATAACACATCATAGTACACTTCAAGGGTATATGTGATGCCACCCTCTCTACGGTCAGTTGGCTCTGGAGCCTTCGGAAAAATTATTCTGATTTCTGTCCGGATATTACCCTACCCAAAGCACAATTTAAAGAATATCTTTTTCGGAAAAACTTCTTTTAGAGCCAATCTGGAAATGCCCTGAGCAGCAAAAAATCTCCCTCTGAAAAGTAAGCTTCTCTTCCAAGGGAGATTTCAGCGCATTATTCGTATAATTTTTAATTTGTCTCACAAGACTCCCTGATTCGGCTCCGGGGTACGGTCCCCTTGCATTGATTCCTCAATGTTCTTCCATCGCTTTGCGCTCGGGTGATTTCCAAGTGCCGGTACCGTAACCGAGGATCGTCTTGATTGCCGGAATAAATGTGGTAGCGATGGTCAGGGCGTTGATCATCCAGAACAGCAGCAGATAAAACGGGGCAAAGATCAGGTATTTCATCTTATGCCCACCTTCATCGATAAGTAGCGCGGCTCCCAGCTGCAACAGGCCGGCGACCATCTCATAATTGACAAAGATGAAGCTCATCGCCACCATATGGAAGACTCGTTCATAATTGCCTGCCAGTAAAAAGCGGGCCATCAAGATGATATACAGCACCAGACTGACCCAGTAAAACAAACTCCAGATGATACTGAAGGTCTGATCCACGAACATCACGAATTGTTCCAGATGCTTGATGGGATGTAAAAGAATCTTCGGAATATTGGTCAGCCAGACCTCCGTGCCACCCTTGGCCCAGCGCTTACGCTGACGATACAACATTCGCAAGGTGGAAGGGACAGCCATAAAGAACATGATGTCCGGTGCAAAAACCGGTGTCCAACCCCGCATCTGCTGATCCCAGGCAATACTGATGTCTTCGGTGGCCCGATCCTGACGGAAAAGGCCGGCATCCAACAAGGCCGTCTTGCGGTACATCGTATTGGCACCGCTATAGGCGTACATCGTGTTCAGCGTCCCCAATTGTCCCCGCTTGATCACACCCACGATACTGGAAAATTCCACGGTTTGGGATTTTTCGATGATCCGGGAGCGGTTTTGCACATCCATATTGGCAGTCACAGCAGCGATATTCGTGTCAGCGTCATACATGAAATAATTCATATACTTCCACAGGGCATCGGTTTCCGGGATTGTATCAGCGTCGTTACTGAGAATGTAATCCCCCTTGGCAAAACTGACGCCGATATTGAAGGCATGGGCCTTGCCCTTATTGGCATCGATCCGGATCGCCCGCAGGCGGGGGTATTCCGACATCAGTGTTTCCAAAATCTGCGGCGTCCGGTCGGTGGAGCCGTCATCCATCACCAGCACTTCATATTCGTGGTAGTCGATTTTTTCCAGCAGATACCGCAATGTCGCCTCAATCACGATCTCCTCATTATGGGCCGGAACCATGATGGTTATGAAAGGTTCTTGTTCAGGTGCAATCCGCTTGAAATCCTTTTGTTTGTCTTTGAACAAGAAGCGGTAACAAAGGACCTGTACGAACCAGCTGAAGGCACCGATGATGGGGTAACTGATCAGAACAAAGATCAGGATATTCAGTACCACGTTCAACACAGGGTTGCCGAAATCAAAGTAACTCATTGTCCGACACCCGCTTTCTTATAAGCTTTTTTAAGTTCATCGGTAGCGAGATTTTTTTCAGCGGGAACGACATAGTACCGGGTATTTTCACGGATCTGACTATTGCCGAAACGTTCCGTCATCAAATCGTCGTAAACATGCATCCGGGTACGCAGCTGCTCAGTATCATAGACAATCTTTTTTGAACAGCGGTTTTTAATCTTGTAGTTGTTATACAGAGTAAAGCCGATTGCTCCGATCAATAGAACCACAAAAGCGATCACAAAAAAGAGGTTCAGCTGTGAGACCATCCGGCGCCCTTCTTCATAATCCCAGACCGGTTTCATCACATTGCGAAAAATCGTGGAGGACAATGTCCAATAAATCGGAATCACCACTGCAATCCAGCCTATAATCACAGCCACGGTGATATAAATTTTGGTAAACAGGTGTCCCTTCTCAAAATAGTTGTCTCGGACAAAGTCTTTTTCCGCCTCCCGCAACGAGGCCTTGTCATCTGCAGCAGTCTTCTCAACTTTTTTTGAAGTCTTCGCCATGGCCGTTCCCCCCATTTCTTCTTTAAAATAATTATCGCCGGATTTCATTTAAATTGCAAAATTCGTGATTGTTATTAAGAAAAAAGAAAATAACCAGGAAACCGGTACCAGTCGTGTATGAATTTTTTTAGACCCGTATCTTCGAAATGGTGAAAAAATAAGGTCTATCCGCTTTGCCTTTTCCTGATGGGTTGCCCTCACCTCCTTGAAAAGAATCATAGGGATCGGCAAGCTCCCCTTCAAAAAAGGTTTATCTGAAAACACCGGTGGGGTTCAGACACATTCCAATCACTTTACCTGCAAAAAACAGGGATGACGGCAGACTGGCTGCGGTCATCCCTGTTTTTTTTGATTTTTCGGCTCCTTACCGGTCGACTGCTCATTTTTCCGGTCCCATCAGGATATGGTGCCAATCCTGTTCCAAGCGGTACTGGCCGCCGGAGTCTTGCGCCTGTTCTGCTCCTTGATGCAGCTTGCGGTAATCCCGCGGCGTCATTTGAAAAAATTTGCGGAAAGTACCGGCGAAATGTTGCCGGCTGTTGAACCCGCACTGCAGCGCAATCTCCACTAAAGGCAGATCACTGTTGGTGAGCAGATAGCAGGCCAGCTTGATCCGCTCTCTGTTGATGTAGTCGTTAATCGTCAGTCCCAGTTGGCGGGAAAACAGCAGATGCAGATAGGATTTATTGATGCCGATGTGTTCGGCAATCGCCGATACCCGCAGCTCCTCGGTGAGATGCTCACTGATATAGGCCAGGGCGGCGTTCAGGTAGTGACTGCCCTGCCGACTGCGGTTATTTTTCAGGCAGTAAAACAATTCCAGCAGCATGCGGTCAAATAAAAGCTCTCCGCTGTAAGCCGTTTCTGCTGACCAGCCCTGTTGCGGCGGGATCGTCGTCAACAGCTGCAGCAGCGCCTGTAAGCTGCTGGTGAGATTGCGGATATCCTTGGCCCGGACGGTCACTGCCTCAGGATTTTTTTGCAGCTCCTGATAGGCGGTCGAGGTTTCTTTAACACGAGCAATGTCGATACTTTCCGCCGAATCCGTCAGCAAAAATTCCAGGTTCAGGATATGGCAGGGTTCGTGGCTTTTGATCGTCAGCTGGTGGGGCACATTCTCATCCAGAAATACGAACTCGTTGGGATGCAGCTGGAGCTCCTCATCATTCACCCGGACTTGGCAACTGCCCTTGGTCACCAGCATGATCTCACAAGCTGGGTGCTGATGCGCAGCCATACTGAATTCCTTGAGGCTGATGGCGTAAAAAGCAGTGATGCGGGCCCGCCGACCGTTCCCGGTAAAAATCGACATAGCAGGCTCCTTTCTTTCTGAATCACCGGCAGGCGGCAGTATTTCAGAATTGTTTTTTCTATTTTACCACCAATCTCCTAAAAGAAGACAGCTGATTTTTCGTGACGACCAGCCCATGCACTGCGATGATTGGCATGCGCGCTCTCTTCCGTCTTCTCAGTGGATACATCCAGAAAAGTTTCAGAAGGCTCGGAGACTGCCCCCGGCGTACAGATTTTACCGTTTGAATGAATTACTGACAGTTCACCGCTGATTTGAAAAATCAGTGGTGTTTACTGTCAGTTTGAAGTCAATAGGCCTAAGACAACGAAAAATTTCCGCTGCCTTTCAAGTGGAATTTCTCGTTGGCTTAGGCCGGCGGCTGTACGCCGGGGACAGATCGGAGAGCCTTCTGAAACTTTTCGGAACTCGGTCGATTGCTTTGTTTCCTGTCCGGATAAAGCACTAGCCCCAAATAACCACTTCATTTGCTCCGGCAGTCAGCTGCTGCAGCGGCCCACAGACATTTCCGAAGCTTGCTCCTACGAGATCGGTATCGATAACCAGAGAACTGCCGTCGGGATTTTCAAACTCTGCATCTGTCAGGCGGGTCCGCATCAGGTTCGCTGTGCCCCGTAAAGCGGCCTGCTGACGGGTAAATTCCTCCGGCAGTGTCAGCTTGAGAACCACCCGCTCGCCCTCACGCTGGACAGAAAGCTGCGGATCAAAGGTTGCAATTGTCAGACTATGGGCTTCTTTGTCAAAAGCTGCTGCCCCCTGCAGATAAATATTATCATTGATATAGACCGGCTCTTTGACTTCCTGGAATTTCTCCACATCTACCGGACCGAAAGACTGCACTTCATCGATAAAAGCAGCTAAAGAAGTAGGGTGCCCGTTGTAATTGGCAGTTCCCACCGCCGCTGCATCCGGACGGCCGATAAAGAGGTTGTTGTACCAGCGGTCATCACCGCCGTAGACTACCGCATAGCCCTTGACCTTGGTGCTGTGCTTCAGATGATACGGCGTGGCCCGATCCCGGACATCTGCCCAGTCGATATTGCCGGCAATCAGATTATTGACATAGGCGCCCCCTTGAGAAAAATTCCGCAAGGCAAAGCGGGAAACAAAGAGATTGTTATCTACCAGATACGGCCCGTGACTGACTTCAACGAAAAAGTCCAAGCCGTTGTCGTAATAAAGGTTGCGGCTGATACGTGTTCCCTGCGTCTGCCAGTCCAGCCACGTTCCGCAAGAGCAGTCGTGGATCTGATTGTTTGCGATTTCTACGTCAATTGCGGCATGAAGCTTGATCCCGGCGATCTCCCAGCCCCGGTACTCCCGCTTCATGGAGATATCATGGATATGATTGTCATAGATTTTCGAAAAGACACAGCCCAGATGGCCCACAATACCGTTTTGGCCGCAGTCGTAAATATGGTTGCGGCGCAGGATATGGCTGCCGATCCGCTCGCGGCTCCAACCCTGATCCTCGGCGGTGAAGACCGATTCCAGCTGATAAGTATAGCCGGGTTTGTCTTTGCGGCGGCTGTAATAATTATCACCGGACTCGGCGACTTTTCCCAGACTGATAGCAGAGCACTTGGCATCGTGGATCTGATTGTCTTCAATGATCCAGCCGCGACTCCAGCGGGGACCGATCATCCCCGGCTGATCTCCTGACGGCGGTGCCCACTTGCAGGCCCCGTGACAGATCTCAAAGCCCCGCACCGTGATGTAGTCCATCCCGTTGGTCTCCGGATAAAAACAGGCGGGTCGGACATTGATCTCTACCAGGGCCTGAGCCGGGTCTGTCTCCTGGAAATTGGCATAGATCGTCGTTGTGGTTTCCGTCACTTCGGCGAACCAGGTATACTTCAGCCGCTCAGGATAACGTTCTGCCACTTCTACAAATACAAAAAATTCCTCCACCGTTTCCCGCAGGACCGGCTCTGTCACCCCCGCCAGATCGGTCGCTTCATACATAGCCCGCCCATTCAGATAGACCTCTCCCAGATGGGCAGTCCGGGAGGTTTCCGTCATCCAATCCCCCCAGATCGTTTCTTTGAAGGGATTGAAGTCCCCGAAGAATTCGTTGGCGATAACTTTCTTATAAACCGTACCGGATACCGGCTCCCAGCCTGTAATCTGCTCGGAACCTTTGATCACCACCTGCTCGCCGGCCGCTACCTGATAGGTAACCGGTCGAAATTCGCTCAATCCCGCCTGGCGAGGACGAACCCACTCCCGATATTCACCACTGTGGACGGTTACCGTATCGCCGGCCTGGGCAATCTCGGCTGCCTGCTGGATATTCAAAAAGGGTTGCGCCTTCGTACCCGGATTGATCAGCCCGCCATTTTTCGCTACGTGATATTCTGTCATCTGTCTGCTCCTTTGATTTTCGTTGGACTTACCATTTTATTGTAAAGAGAAAGCGCTATAATAAGAAGGGTAGAATTCGTCATCAATCGGACATTTTTCGTCTTAGGAGTTGAGCAAATGCACTTTTTTCAAGATTACGGCATGGAGCCGGATTGTCCTTTTCACCAGATTCGTTTGACAGGTGAAAGCTTTCCTTCCCACTACCATCGCGCCTATGAAATCCTGCTGGTTCAAACGGGAACGCTGGCAGTCACGGTGGATGGTCTGACGCAGCAGCTGACTGCCGGCGACGGCGCTTTTATCTTCAGCAATCAGATCCACAGCTTCCAAGCGCAGCCGGCGACCTGCTTGGAGGTACTGATTCTCTCACCGGAGCTTATCAGCGACTTTCATCAACAGTTCCAAGAAAAGCTGCCACTGTCAAACCGCCTGCCTCAAGTAATAAAAACACTGCCCCTTACGGAAAACATGAATGTCTTCCAAATAAAGGCCTGTATCTATGCCTGTTGCGCCCAACTGTTGGAAGCGACCGAATTTCGCAGCGGCCGCACCTCCGAAAACAGCGAGCTCTTGTTGGTGATGCTCCGCTGGGTGATGACCCATTACGCGAAACCAGTCTCTCTGCAGCAGTTGGCTGACCGCCTCAATTACGATTACAAGTATTTGTCGAAACTCTTCATCCGAGGCACCGGCCTGGGCTTCAACGAATATGTAAACCAGCTGCGGATTCTCAAAGCCCGGGAGCTGCTGCGCACCGGACTTTCTGTTCAGGAGGTCGCACAGCAATGCGGTTATGACGCCGTCCGCACCTTCAATCGCAATTATAAAAAAGTCACCGGCCACGCCCCTTCCTTCGAAAAATCACTGCATTAATCATGTCAGAAACGCCGCTGGTCTATCAGAGTGCAGGCCGTTCATCTTCCCCATTTGGAAAAGGGCGGCAGCAGCGGGACTTTTACAAACTTGTGGGAAACCAAAAACAGCCGCCCTGCTCCGAATCACAAAAATTTTTCCAAAGAGTGGATAGAATTGTCGGAACTGCTGCGTATAATAAGTGAATTTAGGAAATAGCCTACGAAAAAACAGCAGTTCACCCAGAGCAAGAGTGCCGGCAACCAACACAAGGGCGCCCGCCACCAGCTGTTCCATCAAACAAAAAGGAGGGGATCCTATGGAAACAGAGTTGATTGCCCAACTGAAGGCCCGCAACTTCGACGGCTTGGAAGAGCTGATCCGACTATATGGCACTCCCATCCTCCGTACCGTCCGCAGTATTTTAAATGAAAGCCACGAACGACCGGAGTGGGAAGCCGTTGAAAATGAGATTTTCTATACGATTTGGGAAAAGATCGGGGATTTTAATGCCACCAAAGCCTCTTTTGCTACCTGGGTTTTGATGATCGCCAGAAGTCGGGCTATCGACCAGAAAAGGCGATTGGCGGGTGCCTATCGTCAGACTCAGATTGACGATACACCGGCTGATTCCTTAATAAGTACGGAGGCTGATCCTTTGGCAGAAGAAGAATTCATGATCCTGGTAGACAGCCTTTCAGAAGAAGACCAACAGATCTTTGTGCTCTATTATTTTTATCAGGAAACACCACAACAGATTGCCGCAGTGCTCCGGCTGGATTCAGCGGTCATCTACAACCGGTTGTCCCGCGGCCGCCGCAAATTGAAACAGATTTTGACCGAAAGGAGTGAGCAGCATGGGATTTAAAGAGGTCCTTTTTAAGGAAAACAAACGCCTGGCAGCAGCGGACTCCGCTAAAATTACTGACACCGCAACCCTCTATCACCGCAGCAAATACTATATTTTGATGAAAGAGATCGAAAAGCTGATCCTGCCGCAACTGGAACAGGGAGAAACGATCCAAGGCTACCTGCCTCTGACGGTCTCTGACAATACCGGAGTCATGAATACCGGCTACAATGCCCAGACCTACGTCACTACCGAAAAAGCCCGCTGGTACGTGGATCAGTTCAAAGATACCCGCGGCAATCGAGTCATGATTTTTACAGAGACCCGCATCATCTTTATGGTGATTGTAGAATTTTTCGAGGAAAACCGCTATTTCAGCTATGCTTATGATTCGATCCATTCCATCTTCACCAAAAAACACAGGCGACGCTATTTTGATGAACATCTGAAGCGGCAAAGTCATATCTGGTATCTGCTGGATTTTCAATCCGGGAACCACGTGTTTGATGAGACCTTGGCTCAAAAAGACTACGAAACATTGAAAGAAATCTGGCAGCGGATTCCTGCTATGGCTCGCATTCCGGAAAGTAACCGGGTGTATCGCCGCAACTTATTCGATCATATCGCCAGTAATGGAAAACTAGCGTTCAATGTCGGCTTCTGGCTGTTCAATCTTCCTTTTGCGGTCTTCCTCATTTGGGTAATCTGGAATTTGATTCGTTATGCATTGGGGGCACCGACAACGATATTTTAGCGATCTCTTTCACAAAAAAACGCGCATCCTGCGGCTGGCTTTTCCCACAGGATGGCGCGTTTTTTAGTTGTTTCATTTACAGCCGCAGCTTCGCCAACTCGGCAGCTTTGGCCTCAGCAATAAGGCCAATTTGATTTTCCGAGATCGGGGTACCAAAGGGCTGTGGCTTGGACAGATAGCCCAGCTCGGGGGCATCGACACCGACATTGATATCTTCTTTGATCGGCACGCTGGCGTGATGGATATGGCCATGAAGGTTGCGGATATTTTTCGTGATCCCCAGCAGCATCGGATAATGGGTCAGATAATACTGGTGATGATCGAATTTCAGCAGAACACCCACATCATGAAAGAAAAATTTCGGTATTCCTGCTGTCGCAGTTCCGGGATCGTTGGCCGCCAGATATTTGAAGAAGGCCCGATTATCATGGTTGCCTTTAACAAAATGAATCTGACCGTTCAGGCCGGCAAGCAGCTCCAAAATCTCCGGGTAGCCCTTTTCATAAGCAGGATGCATCGCAATATCCCCCAAATGGTAGACTACATCCTGTTCTTTGACAACTCGATTCCAGTTGGTGACCATTACCTGATTCATCTCTGCCACATTTTTAAAGGGCCGCGGCGCAAAATCATTGTTTCCCAGCAGGTCCTCGTGAAAAAAGTGGGTATCGGCAGTAAAAAATTTCATCAGAAGACCTCCTCTTCTTAGGGCCTGTTTGAAAACTACGACGGCAGCTTCTTGGGTCCTTTTCACCGCAAACCGGGGTAAAAAGACGGCCTCTGACTCATTCACTGTCTGGCATGATACAAATCCCAGTGAACAGGCTCAAAATGTCAGTTCCGGTATTTTCAAACACTCCTTAAACCTGTAACATTGCGCTTTTGCCGTCAAAAACTTGCCATCGGGAATCTCAGGAATCCGGTACTTGCAGCTTCACTTTAAGTATAGTAGAGGTCTGCCTCAGAAACAAACAAAAACGCCCCGGAAAATGAGCTCCCGCGACGTCTGTTTATCTGATCAATCTGCTTTGACGAAGAGGCCGCGGCTGATAAAACCATCCATCAGGAAATAAAATTTTTCCTGCAGCATCTTGTGACTCTCGTCCTTGAAAATATTCACTGCTTTCAATCCGTTGGCTGTCGTCACCGACATTTTTACCGTCTTGATATCTTTGTCCACTGTGATTTTCAGCTTGAGACCCTCTTTACTTTGAGGAGTCGCCTCCAACGGACGGATCAGCTGGAAGTTGCCGCCGTTGGTCTCAGTAAATCCGTTGTCTCGCAATGTATAACGCTTGGCTGTCGGTGCCAGCTTGTAAGCAATCGGACTGCCGAGAACTGTTGCTTTTTCTTGAAATGCCATTTCCTTCACCTCATCGATTATTGCTGCGGAAAAAAGCCGACCTGCGCGAACGCCGGCTTCCACAGAGCGCTTTCTTCCCTTTGATTATATAAGTTGGCCGCAGCTTTTGCCAGTCTTTGAAGCGGTTTATTGCGCGCTTTTGATCAATTCTGTCAGCTCTTCGGCAAACAAGGTCACCTCAGCTTCGGTGTTGCCGTAGCCGAAGCTGATTCGGATGGATTCTTTAGTGGCCGAACTCTTGTGACCATACATCGCTTCCAGCACATGGGAAGGCTCGATATTGCCGGCGGTACAGGCCGAGCCCGTGGAGATCGCCATCCCTTTCAGATCCAATTTCAGCAAAAGCAGGTCATTGGTAACACCGGGAAAACGCAAATTCAAGACTTGCGGCAGTTTTTGCTGCGGATCACCGTTTAACTGCCAGTTGATGCCGGCTTGTTCCAAGTGATTAGTGATGATTTTGCCGAAGCTGCGGTATTTTTCCCGCTCGGCTTCCTGAACTTCCGGTGTCAGCAGGCTGACTGCTTTGGCCATGCCGCAGATGGAGGCCAGATTTTCTGTTCCGGCACGACGTTTTTCTTCCTGTTCGCCGCCGTGCAGGTAAGCCGGCAGCGGCGTCTGGTCGCTTTTATACAAAAAGCCGACTCCTTTTGGTCCGTTGAATTTATGGGCAGAGGTACTCAGCAGATCGATTCCCAGTTCTTTAGGACGGATCACTACCTTGCCATATGCCTGTACTGCATCCGTGTGGAAAACGGCCGGATGTTCCCGCAGGACCTCACCGATTGCAGCGATTGGCAGCAGATTGCCGGTTTCATTATTGGCATACATGACCGATACCAGAATCGTATCCGGACGCAACGCAGCCTCTAAATCCGTCACGTGCAATTGCCCTTTTTCGTCAACCGGCAGATAGGTCACTTCAAAGCCCCGCGTCTCCAGATAATGCATCGTTTCTAAAACTGCCGGATGTTCGATAGCCGTGGTGATCAGATGCCGACCCTGAGCCTGTCTCGCCTCGGCAATACCGATGATCGCCGTGTTGTCGCTTTCGGTCCCGCCGGCGGTAAAAATAATCTCATGCGGTTTGACTCCCAAAGATGCAGCAACCGTATCCCGGGCCAGCTCCAGCTCCATCGCTGCCTGACGACCATATCCGTGAACGCTGGAAGGATTGCCGTAAACTTCCGTCAGTATCCGTTGCATCTCTTTGATTACTTCCGGGCGCAACGGTGTCGTCGCTGCATGGTCAAAATAACCTTTCATAGTCTGATCCCCTTTTATTTTCCAATACTGCCGCGACGGTTTTTACCGCACAATCGACAGCAGATTTTGCGTAGTTTTCTCCCTGTTATTCTAGCACAGCGGAAAAGACGTTGGCAAAGGATGTGGGGCAGCAGCAAAAGAAGAGGCCCGAGATGCCTTCCTTTTTACCGGACCATTCACAGCATCCCGGTCCGGCGCCGCAGGAAAACCACAAAAAAGCCGCGCACCTGAGTCAGGTTTACGCGACTTTCTTCACTATTGTTTATTGGAAATCCTTTTCTTCCAGCTTGAACAGCGGACTCATCGGCTTGTTCTCGTGGATTACTTTGACCGCTTGTCCCATCAGTTCACCGCAGCTGACGTAGACCATGTTTTCCGGATGACGATCATCAGCGGTAAAACAAGAATCGGTCACACATAAAGAGGTGATCTGGGAGCTTTCGATCAGCTCTTTGGCTGGTGGTGACAGTAAAGCATGAGACGCGCAGGCGTATACTTCTTTGGCGCCAGCATCCTTCAGAAACTGCGCAGCTTTGACCATCGTATTGCCGGTGTTCAGGATATCATCCACCATGATACAAGTCTTGCCGGCGACATCCCCGATTACATAGCCGCCATTGGGATCACTTTCCTCCTGATCCACGATTGCCAGTGTCGTATTGAGATATTCCCCCAGGCTGCGGGCCCGTTGGACGCCGGAGTTTTTCGGTGACACCACCACATACTCATCACCGGTCATCTTCAGATCACGATAATACTTGGCAAACAAAGGCATAGTGAACAGGTTATCCACCGGAATATCGAAGAAGCCCTGAACTTGGACGGCGTGCAGATCCAGCGTCAAGACTCGCGTTGCACCGGCTTCTTGCAGCATGTTGGCGATCAGCTTGGCTGTGATCGGCTCATGGGGTCTGGCAGTCCGGTCTTGACGAGCATAGGCATAATACGGCAGGACAACATTGATTGTCTTGGCGCTGGCCCGTTTCATAGCATCAATCATGATGAGCAGCTCCATGTAATAATCGTTGACCGGCTGATTGGTAGCCTGTACCAGATACACGTGTGCTCCCCGGACGGTTTCCTCAATACTGATGGAAATTTCTCCGTCGCTGAAATGCTTGATGGAACAAGCTCCCAGTTTTGTTCCGAATGTCGCAGCAATCTTTTCAGCCAGTGGCAGATTCCCGTTCAAGCTGAAGATCTTTAACGGCTTTTCTTCGTAATTAACGCCCATCTTGTCAATCGTCCTCCCAAGTTTTCGTGGATTTTCTCTATTCTAACATAAATTTGGTGAGATTTCTGCCGGAACTTTCGGGTCTAAGGCAGGGAAACGGTACCATTGGCCCACTCAGCGGGAATCACTTTGCGATAGTTGCCCCAGTTGTCGTGGACCTTGAAATAACGCTTGCCGTCAGTGGTCTCCATGAAAGCGTAGGCCGTAACCCAGTGATTGCCGTATGTCGATCCTTTGGCTTTCATCAGGCCGAGGATCACCGGTTTCCCCTGCTGAATCCGTTTCACTGAGCGGTACCAGCCACCGGCCATCGTGGCGCGGGCACGATACGGCAGGTGAAAATAGGTGAAAAATTTGGACAGTCCGTGAGCTACTTGAAAAGCCACCGTCGGCAATTCGTAGGGTTGAATCAAAATCCGCAGAAAATCTGCCAGGGTCCCGCCGTTGCGACTGCCCTTGGTGCGCAGCGTCGTCGGTATGATCTCGGAATCGAGATGATCTTGATAATAAGCCAAGAGTACGGACGCCGCATTGGTACCGCACAGATAGCCGCTGTGGGTGATCCAGTCTTTATATGGAACAAACGCCGTCTCATCGATCCCGATCCAGCGATCTCGCGGATAATTTTGCGTCATGGCACTTCCTCCTTCAAATCGTGACAAACCGCTTCAAGCTACCTTGTCATTATAACGAAATTTTCCGGAAACCGAAATGATCATGATTGGACGCCTGCCAAGTGGCGCCGACAAACAGCTTGCTGCCTGTTTACCGTCCCGCTACTTACGGAAAGCAAAAATCGGAAAGCAAAAAATTCTGCCACTTTTCAAAAAGCTGCATTGTCGCCAGACCGCGCTTTACGTCGGTACCAGGGCAAAATTGCTGCTGGAAACTTTTGGTCTTCACCTGATCCCTGATTGCTTGAAACTGTGGGCCGGACATACTGGTTGAGCAGCAGCAGCTTTTTATGCTGAATCCCTTCGCAAAAACAGCGATCTGAACTGTAAAAAATTGTGATATACTCAACTCAACTATCACAAGCAGGAGTTTTCTCATGAAAATCGCGATTTTGGAAGATCAAAAACAGCACTTGGATCATTTGACTGACCTTTTGGATCAAGCTTCCCGATTAAAGCAGCTGCCTCTCGTCGTAGAAATCTTCGACACCGGCGAAAGCTTTCTTTTTGCTGCACCGGATGCCGACTTTCAACTGGTATTTTTGGATATCCAGCTGGCGGGGACACTGGACGGGATGGCGGTGGCCAAGCAGCTGCGGGCAGCCGGCAACCATCTGCCGGTAGTTTTTGTCAGCAATTACGACGACTATGTGTTTGACGGCTACGATGTAGGGGCTGTAGCTTACATCATGAAACCGGTAACGTTGGAAAAAATCAGCAGCGTGCTTGAAAAAGTTGCCAACCGAAAGACAGTACCGATCCTGATGGTCAACGTTGAGCGGGAAACCCTGAAAATCCCGCAGTTCGACATTTTATATTTACAGGTCACCGGTCATACTCTTTTTTTGCAAACACAGGAAGAGCGCTACATTCTGACGGCCAATCTCAACCAATTTGAAGCAGAATTGACCGCAGATTTTCTGAAAATCAATCGGGGAACCATCGTTAATCTCAATCAGGTAGCAGCTTTCAACGGCAGCGACATCACATTGAGCAGCGGCGAACAGCTTCCGGTCAGCCGGACCCGCAAAAAACTGCTGAAAGAAATGCTTTTGAAGCATTATCGGGGACTGGCAGATGACTGATTGGCTGTTACTGACGTTGGCAGTGATGCTCTATGAAACATTATTTCACGGTAAACGGGGGCTTTGGCTTTCAAGTGCAGTCCTCCTTCAGCCCCTCTTGGCCTGGTTGCTGAGGACTGCTTCAGTAACTGTCGCTCCTTGGATTGTATGGCCGCTTTTTTTGCTTTACTTTCTGCGCTACTTTAAAGAGGATCGGGTACCGGTAGTTTATTCTGCTCTGCAGCTGGTTATCGGCCTACTCTCCTTATTGCCGCTGTCAAAACAAGCGGCGACCCTCTTGACAAGCTGCTTTGACTCCCCCTGGACCTTATATCTCTTTCTCATCGGCTATTTTCTTTTGAGCGCCGGACGCCAGCTGCATCTGCGGGGCAGGCTCTTTTGTGGCATGCTGTTGGCATGTTTGGCCCTCCTTTATGCGCAGAGTACGGCCCCTGTCAGTTGGATTCTGCTGGCAGCGACCCTCTTGTGCTGCTGCTTGTGTCTGGAGCTGCTGCGCTATCTTTTTGCCGAAACCGACCTGGTCTTTGCCCGTTCGCTGGATCAGATCATGGCGAACTATGTTCAAGAGATCAACCAGCTCTATGAAAATGTTCGGGGCTGGCGCCACGATTACCACAATCATCTCCAGAGTTTGAAGACGACCGTCGCCAAAGACCGCAAAGAAGAAACCTTGGCTTATCTGGCGGACTTGGAAAATCACTTGCAGGAGATCGAGCAGATCGTCAAATCCGGCAATACGATGCTGGATGCAGTGGTAAATTCGAAATTGACCATTGCTCAGCAGCAGAACATCCCCCTCAATGCCAAAGTATTCGTGGGGACTCAGCCTCTGATCAACGATGTGGATATGGTGGTGATCCTGGGCAACATTTTAGACAACGCCATCGAAGCCAACTTGGAAATCCCGGATCCCAAGCAGCGCCTGCTTCGGGTGTACATCTCCATCTTGAAGCAGCAGCTGTACATCGTCGTCACCAATGCCCGGCCGGAAAATCAGCAGATCAAGCCCGATTATGCCAGCACTAAAAACGACAAACGAGGTCTCGGGATCCGCCGCATCAACGCCCTCGTTGCCAAGTACGACGGCCTGCTGAATCGGCAATATGAAGACGGCTTCTTCGTCACAGAGCTCCTGCTGCCGCTGGTGACCATCACAGAAAACAGTGAAAACAGCTAAAATAAACGTCGAGGCCGGTCGGAGAACCTCCCAGCACTTGGCTTGCTATGAAAAAAGTTCCGCTGGTGTACGGGTGAAATCCAGGAGCCGGCTCCAGACTGTCAAATACTGCGGATACCCCAGTGTCATCTGCAGCGCTGTTTGTTCACAAGCAACACCAGTCAGCAGTTGGCAGCCGTTCCAGGGACCGCCGATCATCATACAGCTCTAATTTCTCTGCGGCTTGTCATAAAGCCGCAGTTTTTTCATATCGAAATCCCCTTCACGCAAAAAAATGCCCTTTCAGGAATCAACTCCCACAACTGTCAGGCATTTGGCTATGATAAACTCAAGCTAAGAGAAATGAGGGAAGTAAAATGGCACTGCGCAAACAAGACCCTGTTGCAATGGAAAAAACAACATACAGTTTTCTGCAGAATTTTCGTTGGTATTTCGGCTACGTGAAACTGTGGGAACCGAAACTTTTCGGAGTGATGCTCAGCGGGGTCCTTTTTCAAACAATTGGCAACCTGCTGAATGTCCTGATGCCGGCAGTAATCATCGATTATCTGGTCAGCGGCAAACCCCTGGGCCAGCTGCTGCTGCTGATCACAGGTATGGTCGCGGGAACCAGTCTCTGCAATTACATCAGTATGGGGGCGATGAACCGCAATTTTTCTCGCCGCATCGCAATCCGCACCCGTTTTCAGGAACCGTTGGCAGAAGACATCATGTTCATGCCTTATGATTATGTCGTTCAGAAAAAAGTCCGCGAACGCTATCACACAGCCATGACCAGCGCCTTAAATTCCAACAGCAAGGCCGGTGAAGCCTTTTATCTGCACACGATGAAGATCATCCGGACGCTGGTGAGTCTGCTTTTGTTCGGTCTGACGATCTCCTTTTTCTCGCCGTTGGTCTTTTTGCTGGTGCTGATCATGGGAGCTGTCAATTATTTTATTTTGAATCATATCAAGAATAAGCGGGAAAAGATGCGTCAAAAATACGGGCCGATCGAGCAAAAAAAATCTTACGTCTCCCGCAATGCTTATCAGGTGGAGAACGGCAAAGACCTGCGCCTGTACCATATGTCCGCCTGGTTCGACCAGATTATCGACCAGTGCAAGACCGAGGAAAGGGCCCTGACCAGACGAGACGGGAACCTGAGCTTTTTTACCGGCTCAACCCAGACAGTGACTTTTTTCATCCAGAATACCGCGAGTATCCTCTACCTGATTTGGGGAATCACTAATCGCTTGTTCTCGATTC
Source organism: Enterococcaceae bacterium OF42-14pH9A (assembly GCA_027692465.1). GTDB lineage: Bacteria > Bacillota > Bacilli > Lactobacillales > Enterococcaceae > Enterococcus_C. The sequence continues at coordinate 398,674 of JAQEYU010000002.1, forward strand.
CGCAGTTCACGATGTATCTGGGGATCGTCAATCAATTCGCCACCCTGATCCAAAATCTCAACCAGGAAATCTATGACTTGCAAAATGCTTCCAGCGAGCTCAACGATCTTCGCTACTGGATGGATTTCGCTCAGGCAGCTCGCACTCAGGGAGAGGCCGCTTTGCTGCCGGATCTATCTTCAGGAGTGACTTTTCGTTTCGAAAATGTCAGCTACCGCTATCCGGATGCCGAATCAGACAGTATCACAAACCTGGACCTGACGATCACAAGCGGTGAAAAACTGGCGCTGGTGGGCAGTAACGGTGCCGGTAAAACCACATTGGTGAAGCTGATCTCCGGCCTGTTACAACCCACCAAAGGCCGGATCCTCATGAACGGTGTCGATATCCGTAGCATCGCACCGGAAACTTATTATGGGCTCATCGCACCGGTCTTTCAGGAGGCATTGGTTTATGCCATGTCCGTGCGGGAAAATATCACTGTTTCTCAGGATACCGTTGCTGATGCCCGCATCTGGGCTGTTCTGGAAGAAGCCGGTCTGGCCGAGAAGATCCGCAGCCTGCCACAAGGACTGGCCACGCAGCTGACCCGCGAGATCCATCTTGACGGCGTCGAGCTTTCCGGTGGTGAAACCCAGAAATTGATGCTGGCACGTGCATTGTATAAGCAGGCGGAATTTTTGGTTCTGGATGAACCTACTGCAGCGCTGGATGCTTTGGCAGAAAACGAAATGTACCAGGGGTTTGCCAAGCTGGTGCATAATAAGACGGCTTTGTTCATCTCACACCGATTGGCTTCCACCAGGTTTTGCGACCGCATCATTTTCCTGGAAAAAGGACAGCTGGCCGAAAGCGGGACCCACAACGAACTGATGAACAGACAAGGGCCTTACGCCGCAATGTACGAAATCCAAAGTCAATACTACAAGGAGGACACTGAACATGAACGAGTTGCTGTCTAAATATCTGAAAGTTTTCCGTTTGATTCATGAGCAGCGTCCGGGTCTTTTGCTTTACGCCCTTTTCTTCTCGCTGACGACAGTGGCGATTCCCTACCTGATCCTTTTGATGACCACTCTGGTTTTGAACGGGCTGCTGGCAGGCGATAGCTTTGGGCGGCTGCTGATCAAAGTCCTGCTGGTAGGCAGCATCACCCTGACTTGTCAGATTGCACAGAAGTTCTTCGAGACAAAAAGAGATGCTGCCTACAACGAATTCAACATCAATTTGGAAAAGGCCACCACCCTGAAGCTGCTTACTATCAGCTATTTTCAACTGCAGGATCCCGAAATGCGGGCTGCTTACCAAAAAGCCAAGGAAGGCACCACGTACAGCGGCGGTTTTAACCAATTCATCCGCAGTGTGCTGGAAGATCTGCTGAATGCCACGATTGCATTGATTATCGGGATTGCGGCCGTGGTGACGCTGCTTTGGGCCGACGGGAGCAAGATCCTGCCCCAGCCATGGGAATTTCTGGTGAACGATTGGGGCTTTGCACTGGTAATCCTCCTGTGTGTCGTCACCCCCATCTTTCTTAATCTGATTTTGACAAAAAAGAAAAACGAGATCGAAAAAGGGCTGTTCGAATTCTATACCAACGTCAATCGACAATCCGGTTATCTCTTCAACACCATTTTCGACTATCAAAACGGACCGGCTCTGCGCTTGTATCGTGGTAATCAGCTGCTGTATGACGAGATGATCAAACAAAACAACCGCTTCTTGAAGCGCAGTTTGGAAGAAGATCGGAAAAGTTCGAATCTGACGGACGGCGGTAATGCGCTGATCAGCCTCTTGCTGATCCCAATCTTTCTGTTGGTGGCCGCAAAAGGCTATGTCGGCGCTATCGAGGTCGGCTCGATCTTTCTTTATACCGGCTATTTCACACAACTGGTAGCTGCACTGAACCAAGCCTTTGTCGCTTTCGCAGCCGGCAACATGCTGTTAGGCTTTCTGGACTTCTACTTCGATTTTCTGGCATTGGATCCTCAAGAAAACGGCTCACTCCCGGTAGAAAAACGCAACGACAATGAATATGAGATCGAGTTTCATAATGTCAGTTTCAAATATCCCGGTGCAGAGACGTACGTTCTGAAAGACTTCAACCTGAAGCTCATGATTGGACAAAGGACTGCCATCGTCGGCAGAAACGGCTCCGGAAAAACCACCTTCATCAAGCTGCTGTGTCGCCTGTACCCGGTAACTGAAGGTCGAATTACTCTGAACGGCATCGAAATCGACAAATACGATCTGAAAGAATACCAGGATATCCTGGCAGTGGTTTTTCAGGATTTCAAGCTCTTCGCGTTCAGTGTAGCCGAGAATGTGGCCGCCAACCGTCATTTCGATAGCCAACGGGTGACCGACGCGCTGTATATCGCCGGCGTCAAAGACCGGGTGGCGACGATGCCGGCCGGGATTGAGAGCATTCTCTACAAGGAACTGGATGACCAGGGGGTAGAGATCTCCGGTGGGGAAGCTCAGAAGATTGCTATCGCCCGCGCTTGGTACAAAGACGCACCCTTTGTGATCTTAGACGAACCCACCAGTGCGCTGGATCCTTTTTCTGAATACGAGATTTATCGCCGTTTCGATGATTTGGTGGAGGACAAGACCTCCATCTATATTTCCCACCGGATGTCTTCGGCCCGGTTCAGTGATCGCATCGTGGTTTTTGAAAATGGCCGTGTAGTTCAAGATGCCGATCACCAAACGCTGGTGCAGCGCCCGGGACTATATCAGGAGCTCTTCAACGCCCAGGCCCAGTATTATGTAGAAGACCTGACTGACGACCAATTGGCAACACTGTTCTCTTAAAAAACCGCAATTGCTCTGAAGTCAGATCAACGAACCTGCTGTAACTTCTCAGTCCCGGCTCGATTATTTTAAAAGCTGAGCGGACAGAACACTGAAAACTGTGCGACAGCCCACTCACCGCTGTCTCTTTCAACAAGCGGCAGGTGGGCTGTCGACTTTTCTTATTTTGTTTCCCGATAAACCCTAAAACCGTGAGCCGCCAGTGGACTTGCGGTTTCTTTTTGGTTATCCGGATAGAGCTGCCAGTTTTTAGGAAGCGAAACCTCGCAGGCCTCGTCATTGTGGTTCATCACAAAGCAGTACCGGGTGTCCGCCGTCTCCCGATAGGCGATCTCCACACCGGCAGGAGTCACCTGAGCCTCGGCTGTGACAGTCGGAAGCTCCTGAACAAAGCGGTCTGCCAATGCCGGCGACATTTCCGTGCCGACATAGTAGACAGTTCCCTTTCCAAAGCGATTTTTCACAATTGCCGGAGTCCCCGCATAAAATTCCGAAGCGTAGACTGCCAAAGGTTCAGCGGTAAGCGGCGTAATCAGATCCGCCCATTTTGCCGCAGCAAAAACCTCTTGGCCCCAACTCACCGAGCCTTCAGTCTGCAGGAGGCAGTCGTATTCGTGGATCTCGGCACCAACGATATCCGCCAGGCCGCCGGGCAGTGCTCCGTCGATTTGACACAGATTGTTTGGCTCCTTGATACCGGTCCGCATCGTCAGGACCAGCTGCCCGCCTTTTGTGACATACTCCCGATAGCGAGCTTCCAAAGCCGGCGACATCAAATATTGCAGCGGTGCAATCACCAGCTCATATTCGCCGAAATCATGATCCTCCCGAATAAAGTCCACCGGCACATTCAAACGATACAAGGCATTGTAATAAGTCTTTAAATGCTCCACATAGCGCAGCTCGGGATGATGGGGCTGAATCTGGAAGGCATAATTCTGCGGATAAGAATAGACGATGGCGACTTTAGCCTTGGGAACCGCCCCGTTGATCTCTTTCATCAACGGCTTGACCTGCGCGATAAACTCACCGATTTCGCGATACGCCCGCCCGGGGATCCCGGAATGCGGCAGGATTCCGTGCCAATACTGCTCCGTCCCCATGCGGCAGGACCGCCAGCGGAAATAAACAATCGCATCTGCTCCATGTGCGACCGACTGGATAGACCAAAGGCTGATCTGCCCCGGTTTGGGCGCTCTTCCCAGAATCTCCCAACCGGTGATACTGGACTGCTGCTCCATGATCCAAAAGCTCTGCTGCTTGATCCCGCGAATCACATCCAACTCGGCGGCATGACGATCACCGACAAAGACATTCTGCTCGCCATGAAAGTGACCGGTGGGATATTGATCATGAGACACAAAATCCAACTCTTCAGCCAGATCATAATAATCCACAACATCGGAAAAGCCCATCAGATTATGGGTGATGAAATGGCCAGGCGAATAGCTGCGGATGATCGCCGCCTGCTGGTCATGGAAGTCTTTAATCAGATCCGAATGACACAGCTTCCAATCCAACACCTGTGACGGATTATCACCGGAAGCGGTGATTTTCGGTGCCTGGATCTGACTGAAATCCTGATACCCCTGCGACCAGAATGCCGTGCCCCAATTAGCGTTCAAGGCTTCGATGGTGCCGTACTTTTCCTCCAGCCAGCGTTGAAAATTGGCTTCACAGCTGGCGCAATAACAGAGATTGCCGTGACTGTTTCCCAGCTCATTGTCTACCTGCCAGCCGATGACATTTTCATGTCGGCCGAAGCGTTCCGCAAAAGCAGTCACATACCGCCGAATATAGCTGCGATAGACCGGATTGGACTGACAATCATGGTGGCGACCGCCGAAATAATGAGTATGTCCCTCCCGATCCACCGGCTGAATCTCAGGGTGCTGGCTGATCAGCCAAGCCGGCGGGGCAGCAGTCGGCGTTCCCAAAACCACCTTAATCCCGTATCGCTGCGCCAGATCGACTGCTTCTTCCAACCAGTCAAACGCAAAGACCCCGTCAGCCGGCTCCAGCAGGCTCCAGGAAAATTCCGCCAACCGTACCAGATCCATCCCTAACTCTTTCATCATCTTAAAATCTGTTTCCCAGCGTTCCCGCTCCCAGTGCTCCGGGTAATAATCAACGCCGAATTGGATTTCTTTTTGCATATTTTCTTTCACCTCAATGTTTTTTGTTCTCTTTAGTATAGCGGCTTGTGTTAGCAAGCGTTATCTCCTAAACTGTAAATATCTAACTTATTCTGCAAAGGAGTTTTGTCATGATCCGTATCAGTCAAGGCGGCTACCATTCCCGCCATCCCCGTGCCGTACACATTTCCCGTCCTCAGGGGATTTCTGAGTATCTGTTGTTGATCGTGAAAACGGCCGCCGTCTACCACCTGGGGGAGGAATCCTTCAATGTCACCCCCAACAGTGCCGTTCTGATCAGTCCCCATACCCCTTCTTTGTATGGCAATCCAGCGGGGGAATACATCGATGACTGGCTGCAGTTTTCGGCCGATGCTGCTTTTTTTGCCGATGGACAGCCCCTCATCACCGATCGTTTTTTTCCGGTGATCGCTCCCACCCATTGCGGAACGCTGATCCAGAGCATCCTCTGGGAAAATCAGTACGGCATCCCCGCCGTCAAAGACGAAAATATCACGCTGCTCACCAAAGCTCTTTTGAACAACCTGGTGACCAAACAGCATCACCCTGCCCACGAAAAATGGAAGAACCCTTATTATGCTGCTTTTCAAGAGCTGCGTTTGGAGCTGTTGTCCTCACCGGAAAAAGAACGACGCCCGACTGAGCTGGCGCAGGAATTGACAATCAGCCTCTCGCATTTTCAGCATCTCTATCGCCAGTTTTTCGGCCTTCCTTTCCAAAAAGAAGTCATCTCGCTGCGGATTGAAAAAGCCAAAAACCTGCTCAAGACCACCGACATGACAGTCGAACAGATCGCCGAGCTTTGTGGCTACCACTCAGAGGTGCATTTTTACCGACAGTTCCAAAAAATTACCGGTGTAACCCCGAACAGCTTTCGCACCCAAGAATCAGCCGGTGCGTCAAATTCTTTGTAGAATCTGCCCCGCTGATAGATAATAGTAAAGACAGTAATCGTCGTCTGAAAATACCAAGGAATACAGTGGCTGGCCGCTTTCGTTTTCCGACAGTTTTCTCAGACGGCAGAAAAGAGGCGCAGCAGATGACAGAATTAGTGAAGCAGGATTTTTATGACTATGTAAACGGCGATTGGCTCAAGACCGCGGAGATTCCGGCAGACAAACCGGCGACTGGCGGATTTCAGGATCTGGTGGATGACATCGACAAACTATTGATGGCTGAGTTCGAGCATTTTTCCCAACATCCCGAAGACCTCCCTGCCGGCCGCATGAAAGATGCCATCGCGTATTATCAGCTGGCAAAAGATTATGATCTACGCGATGCACTGGGCGCAGCACCGGTTAAGCCCTTGTTGGCAAAAGTTGCCGCCCTCAACAGTATCGACGACCTGAACCCGCAGCTGGCGGATTGGGTTTTAGAGGGATTGCCGCTGCCCTTTGGCGTAGATGTGGATCAGGATATGAAAAACACCAAATTTAACACCTTCTTCGCCGGACCGGCCGGGACCATCCTGCCGGACAAGACCTACTATGAGGAAGGCCATCCTCAAGGGCCACAGCTGTTGGAAGTATTTGCCGACATGACCCGTCAAGTCCTGGTCAAAATGGACTATTCCGCCGAGCAAGCCGCACAGATCGTCGCAGATGCCCTTGCCTTTGATGCGCTGATCGTGCCCCACGTCCGCAGCTCCGAAGAAAATGCCGACTACAGCAAAAACTACAATCCCCGCAGCTTTGGTGAATTCATCGCCTACTCCGGCCATTTTGATTTGGGTAAAATGACAGAAGTGCTGGTGGGGACCCAACCGAAAAAAATCATCGTTACCGAACCGGATTATTTCAAAGCACTGGATCAGATCGCTAATCCGGAAAACTTCCATTTGATGAAAAATTGGATGCTGATTCAAGTCGCCTTGGCCTTTACCGGCTATCTCAGCGAAGAGCTGCGTCAGCTGGGAGGCACATACAGTCGCCATATTTCCGGTGTGACCGAAGCCAAACCACAGACCAAAGCCGCTTTTTACTTGGCAAACGGCCGCTTCAGCCAGGTGGTCGGTGCCTATTACGGTCACAAGTATTTCGGTGAAAAAGCCAAAGCCGACGTAGAGCACATGGTGAAGACCATGCTGGGGATCTATCAGGACCGCTTGGAAAACAATAACTGGCTGTCTTATGATACCCGCCAAAAAGCCATCGTCAAACTGAACACATTGGGCATCCATGTGGGTTACCCGGAAACAATCCCGGCTTATTACGACAAGTTCCGCACAAAAACCAAAGAAGACGGCGGCACACTGGTCGAAAATGCCGTGACCTTTGCCCGCATCGTCCGAGAAGACAATTTCAGTAAATACGGTCAGGAAAAAGATCGCAACGAGTGGGAAATGAGCGCCGCCACCGTCAATGCTTACTACCATCCTTTCTTGAACGTCATCGTCTTTCCGGCGGCGATCCTGCAGGCACCTTTTTATAGCTTAGAGCAGTCTGCCAGCGCCAACTACGGCGGGATTGGTGCCGTTATCGCTCACGAAATCTCCCATGCATTTGACAACAACGGTGCCAAATTCGACGAGTTCGGCAATATGAACAACTGGTGGACCGACAACGATCTGGAACACTTCGAGGAGCTGTCAAAAGCCATGATTGCTGAATTTGACGGAATCGACTTCGCCGGTGGCAAGGTGAACGGTACCCTGACAGTCTCTGAAAACATCGCCGACGCCGGCGGACTGAGCTGTGCACTGGAAGCCGCTAAAAAAGAGACGGAGGTGTCTCTGGAAGACTTCTTCATCAACTGGGCCAAGATCTGGCGCACCAAAGCCCGCGAACAATATCAACAACTGCTGCTCTCCGTCGATGTCCACGCTCCGGCCAAACTACGGGCCAACATCCAAGTCAAAAACATTGACGACTTCTACACCACTTTTGGGATAACAGCAGGTGACGGCATGTATCTGGCACCGGAAAAGCGCGTGCGTATCTGGTAATAGAATCAAAAATATATCCAGCTAGACAGAAAGGGAGAAACTGAAGATGATCAATCATTTGGATTTGAAAGTTACCGACTTGAGTAAGAGCGGTCACTTTTACGAGCAGGTATTGACACCATTGGGTTATGTAGTAAAAATGCGGACCCCTGTTGTCATCAGTTTTTCCGATGGCCGCTCTTCTGACCCAATGGGAGACTTGTATTTAAGCCAAGGTACTCCAAATCCCTTTCACTTTGCCTTTCAAGCTGAGACCCAAGAAATGGTTCAAAACTTTTATGAGGCTGGTCTGCGAAATGGTGGAACCGATAACGGTGGTCCCGGATATCGTGACTACCACCCTTCCTACTATGCCGCCTTTTTGATCGATCCGGACGGATATCGTATCGAAGCAGTGACTCATACGCAATAGGAGCAAACAATAACTGCTTCAATAAGACCGCTAATTGTCGGCTCTCCAAACAATATTCCTTAAAAAAAGAGGGTCCAAGAGAACAGTTCAAAAGACCATGTGGGGCTGAAAAACCAGCCTCACATGGTCTTTTGAACTTGTCTTAGAGTGCTTGAATCACTTTCCCGGCAAGCAACTGCCTAAGTCCTACTAAATCACAGGATTTCTGCCCCCAGCGTACCTTCGAAATGTCTCAAAGCCCATTCATGCCCCACCGGATCAAAGCTGGCTACCGCATCTTTGTAAACATGGATTTTATAGCCCAGATTATAGGCATCGACTGCCGTATGCAGAACACAGATATCGGTACAGACTCCTGTCAGATAAAGGTCGGTGATGCCCCGCTCCCGCAGCCGGATATCCAGATCCGTCCCGCTAAAAGCTGAATAGTGTCGCTTGTCGAACCAATAGACATTTTCCCGCGTACGATTTTCTTCATAGACTGCCGCCAAACTGCCGAACAGGTGCCGACCGTCAGTGCCGATCACATTGTGCGGGGGAAACAGCTTGTTTTCAGGATGAAAGCGGTCAGTAGGATCGTGGGCGTCGATCGCAAACACCACAAATTCTCCGGCAGCGATGAAATCCCTGGTAACAGCTGTCAGCTTGTCCTCGATGGCCTGTCCCGCGGCTCCGGTCGTCAGTTTCCCGTCATCGGCGACGAAATCATTGGTATAATCAATGGAGATCAGTGCTTTCATTGAATCATCCTCCTGGCTTATTGCAGTCGCCTCACATTGCGGGTCGCTGCATTTTTTTTAGTATAACAAGATTTCCGCAAGATTTCGACTGTCTGCCCTTTTTGATTCTGACAAGCGTGTCAACAACCTTACAATTCTGTTCGTGGGGTTGCGACTTTAGTCTGATGGATCTTTTGGAGGATCCGGTAAAATGAAGCTAACAAGAAAATAACCGCGAAACACAGAGCAGCCGCCTTTTAAACAGTCAAACAGGAACCTGTTTCAAGGCGGTCGCCTGAGACGGTAGCAAAGGAGAGAAGGAAAATGGGTACATGGTTCAGCCACGCCGGAAATGTCTTTTTCAATGCATTCTGCCCCATGATGTCGGCTTCTTTTGAGGTCTTGGCGGATTTTGTCAGCAATTTGTTTTAGCCATTATTCAATACTCACATCACAATCAAAAACGCCCAGTCCCCGACACATACCAGGGACTGGGCGTTTGTTTTGAAAAATTTATCGGCCGTGCCTGAAAACTCCGGTAAGATCCGATTTCACATGCAGCTTGCGGCGAATAGAGCCGCAAAATCTGTGACGGACATTTTCAGACAGACTCTTTGCCGTAGCGAAAAAAGCATATAGCAACCCACTCTCTTTTCTCACATTGCCCGTAACTAAATCCCAGCTTTGATTGAAGCTAAAAACTGCACAAAAGGATACTCCCTCAATATTTCAGGCACATTTTTGCAAAAGTGAACTTTATTCCAAATTCAATTCCTTTAGACGCTCTCGATACTCTTTTAAAAATTCCACGTGGCTTCGATATTCCAAATACTTTGTGGATCCCTCTTGAACATCTTTTGCAGCGATCCCTCTCATAACATTTAGTTCTACAAATAGTAGTGAACTTGTTACTGAAAAATAGGGAAAACTTTTCTCCAAGAAGATGACGATGTTTTCAGGCTGAGTCTCTGCGCCTTCGCCAGCTGGTGCCATAATGTTGATATAACCGAATTCTTCACGGAAATACTTTTCAGTTTCCTGCGTCCTGTCCAAAGCCAGGATTTCAAGAGAAATTTCTTCGTCGGCCACCCCCGCTTCATTCAGATATGAATAAGCGGCATTGGCTTTTTCAAGTTCTCCTCGATGGGAAAAAAGGGCTTCAGCTTGTATTTCATGAACTGGAAAATTCTCATAAAGATATTTTTTAAGTGCTTCATTTTGTTCGTCCATATCTTCACCCCGACTTTGCAGAACCTGCATTCGTTAACTGTATCAGCTGACCGTAAGTGAAGCACACCCGGATATTGCCCAGCACTGTCTCCTATACCTGCTCAGTGGATCACTGACTTCAGCAGATAACAGACAGGACCAGATGGGAGATCCTGCTGAAACTTTTTGATACTTGGGCACTCGTTTTAAGACTATGTGAATTGACTGCTACACCAGTTCCCGCACAAATTGCAGGACCATCTCGGCGGAGCGTTTGCCGGCTTCATCGATGAACTCATCAAAGGTCATGGCTGCATCGTGATCTGCTGTATCGCTGATGGCCCGAACCACCAGAAACGGAATTTCGAACAGATAAGCCGTCTGAGCGACAGCAGCCCCTTCCATTTCATTGGCCAAGGCATCCGGGAAATGTGCTTTGATCGCGGCTGCTTTTGCCGGATCATTGACAAAAGTATCACCGGTCACGATCAGCCCTTTACGGACATGATGATCGGTAGCTTCGGCGGCTTTGGTCATTTCTGCCACCAGGTATTTACTGGCATCGAAGTAAAGGGGCATCCCCGCCGGCAATTGTCCATATTGGTAGCCGAAGCCGGTGACATCTACGTCAAAATAAGCCAGCTTCTCGGAAATGACGATATCCCCCACCTGCAGGCCTTCGCCGATTCCACCGGCCGAACCGGTGTTGATCACCATGTTGACACCGTAGCGCTGAATCAGCAGGCTGGTGATCGTGCTGGCAGCCACTTTACCAATCCCGGAGCGCACCAGGATTACCTCATGCCGACCGATCCCGCCGGACACAAACAGCGCCCCCGCCCGTTCCCAAGAGATGGGATTCTCGATTTGTTCCTTCAAAATTTTGACTTCCTGGTCCATCGCACCGATGATTCCGATTTTCATAACAGCATAGCCTCCGTTTAATCCGGCAGTAGACAGCAGCTGACTGTTTACGCCGACTTTTTTTGCATTTTTACAAGAAGAATGTCGCCAGCATCACTACGACAATCAAAAGAGACACCACAATGATGGCGCCGATCAAAAAGCCGTTCAGCTCGCGGGACTTTTGATTTTCGACGGTGCGGGACTTCTTCAAAGGTTTGTTTTTCTTATTTTCTTTGCGGTAAAAGTTGTCAATCTGCTTTTCTGTTTTTTGCAGCTCTTTTTGCGTCTGCTTGTCGGTGATCGTCTGTGTCGGAACCGACTGACGGCGGGAGATATGAAAGGTTTTAACCGGTACGTCTGTCTGTGTCCGGGAGTCGTTTGGATTCGGGCGACTTGGTGCGGAATCTTGCAGACGGTCCTCCTGCTCCCGGCGTTCCCGCAGCGTCTGACGGGTAATCAGCGGCTTTTTACTCATCGCCGCCACTTCCCTTGCCGCATTCGATCAGTTCCCAGTACTGAATTGCGTACAGCGACTTGGCATCACAAATAGTCCCGGCAGCGACAGCAGCTTTGGCTTCTGCCAGCGTCAGCTCATAGACCTCGATCACTTCATCGTCGTCCATCGCCCGGGGATTTTCCATCTTCACCATTCCGTGTGCCCGGTAGACATGCAGCATCTCATTGGCAAAGCCCGGCGAAAGATACATGGAAGCCAGATGCTCCATGCGCTCCGGACGATAACCGGTCTCTTCTTCCAATTCCCGAGCACCGGTCGTCTCCGGATGCGTCCCTTCTCCCGGATCGATCTTACCGGCAGGAATTTCCAAAATGACTTTTTCCAGCGGTTTACGGAACTGACGGACAAAGAGCATTTTGTTTTCCGGTGTGATTGCGACGATTCCGACACCGCCGGGATGAAAGACCAGCTCCCGTTTGGCGGTACCGCCGTTTGGCAGAGCGACCTCGTCCAATACGACATCGATGATCTTGCCATGAAAGATCTCTTTGCGGCTGATGGTTTTTTCTTCAAAATTTTCAAAAGAAAGCATTGCACTCCCACTTTCGTTTTCGTTATTCTATCTGTAGCAGACAGTTTTTGGCGGTCAGGCTTCCGGCAGGAAAAATACCCTTTCAAATCCCGGAAAAGCAGGCGCTTTTCCTGTAAGTATACACGTTTTTACCGGCCTCTGCCGTTAATTTTACCATAAGAAATCTTATGTTTTTCCTAAATTGAAAAAATCAACCCTTAGTCTGATTTTTTTTGTTATGGCTGCGTGATAGAATGTTTTTGTAGTCAACAAATTGTTGAAAAACCGGGGGCTGTCGGAAAATTTTGCCGGGATCTGAATTTTGGAAATTCTTGTATCAAAACAATGAGTAACCTCTTGCTTAGGAAAGTCTAAACAGATTTTGACTCGGCTTTTGATGCACAGGATCAGAGGATCTGTCGGCGGCCTTTTTCGACACACCCAAAGCTCCGCCAATATATGCGGGAAATTTCACCCGCCTGCTGAAACATTGTCAGCAAACACTCAGGAGGATATCAAAATGAAAAAAATCATCCTATATTCACTCATCGGCATCCCGGTATTTTTCGGCCTGTTGGTGATTCTGGCCGGTTCAACGGACGTGCTGCCTTTTACACTGGTGATCGGCGGTATCATCCTGGTTTGGCTGGGACTGAAGGGCTCTTCCCCGAAAAAGGTGCTGGCTCCCAAAGTCGTACCGGTTATGACCAAGGAAAAAGAAGCCCACTACCTTGAAACCGGCATGACTCAAAGCGAGATTGAATTTTTCCGGGACACCATGGGCCAGACAAAAGAACAGATTCAGCAGCTGCAAAACAATATCAACAAAAATGCCAAGCTGAAAGCCATCGACCTGCGACATGATACGCTGCGGGCCTCCAAGGCACTGTTCAAGGAATTGGTAAAAGAGCCGCAAAAGCTCCACTGCGCCAACCATTTTCTCTATACCCATCTGCCGAACATGGTGGATTTGACGGACAAGTTCATCGAGATCAACGAACATGAGATCAAGAGCCGAGAAACCTACGAAAAGATCGAAGAAAGTTCCCAGATCATCGACCAGATGGCCTCATTGATCGCACAGGACTACCAACAGTTCGTAGCCGATGACTTAGAAGACATGGATATCGAGCTTTCGATTGCCAAACAGAGCCTAAAACGGGATAATATGAATAGCACAACGGTGGAAAAAATCTAGCCAGCCGGCTAGATTTTTTTCGAATCAGCTTCGGGTGTGTCTAGAACGTTTTCAGACACGCCTACGCTCCCGAAAATTCACAGAAGCATTGCCCCGGAGCGCAGGTACACGCTCCTTCTCAACGACAACCCCGACGAAGGGCCGGCCACAGCTGCTCTTCGTCCGATCACATTATTGGAGGAATGAAAATGACCGAAAACAACCTACCTCAACAACCGGTACAAAATGTCGATTCTACATTGGAGGATCTGTTGAACAGCCCCTTCACTACTCCGGTGGGTTCCTTGACTGAAACCCAAAAAACCGAGATCAGCGCCTTGCAGGAACAACAAAAGGCCGATCGTCTGGTGGACAAACTGCCGCCGGAACGCCAAGCCCAAGCCAAAGAGCTGGCCGATAAAATCGATGCCACCGATCAACAGGGAGTCATCACATATGGTGCCGTAGCTCAACAAAAACTCAGCGAATTTTCGCAGTCGATGCTCAATCACGTCCAGGCCAACGATATCGGGCCGGTGGGTGACAGTTTGACCGAGCTGATGTATCGTTTAAACGAAGCCAATCCCGATGATCTGCGGGCTGGTGAAGGCAATCTTTTCAAGCGGATGTTCGGCAAAGTCAAACAATCTATCTATGAAATCACAGCCAAGTATCAGAAGATTGGTGCCCAGATCGACAAGATTGCGGTCAAGTTGGACAAAGAAAAAGACGGCTTGTTGAAAGACAATCTGATGCTGGAGCAGCTTTATCATAAAAACAAAGACTATTTTGATGCCTTGAACATCTACATCGCAGCCGGCGAATTGAAGGCTGAAGAACTGAAAACCACGATCATCCCCGAAGCCATGGCCAAAGCCCAAGCTTCCGGCGATCAGATGGACGTGCAAATCGTCAATGATTACAGCCAATTTCTGGACCGCTTGGACAAACGGACTCATGATCTGCGGCTGGCACGGCAGATTACTATCCAGCAGGCTCCTCAGATCCGCCTGATCCAGAATACCAATCAGGCACTGGCGGAAAAGATCCAAGCTTCCATCAACACAGCAATCCCATTGTGGAAAAATCAGGTGGTCATCGCCTTGACCCTCCTGCGTCAAAAAGACGCAGTCACCGCGCAACGGCAAGTATCTGAAACTACCAATGAGCTGCTGAAGAAAAACTCGGAAATGCTGAAAGTCTCCGCCATCGAAACCGCCAAAGAAAACGAGCGGGGCATCGTGGATATCGAGACTTTACAAAAGACCCAAAACGACCTGGTGGAAACCATTCAGGAAACCCTGCGGATCCAACAAGAAGGCAAAGAGAAACGCCGAGCTGCCGAAATCGAATTGGGAACCATGGAAGAAGACCTCAAAAACAAATTGCTGGAACTCACTTCCGGCAATGGGAAATAAAAAATTGGCGGAAAATCCGGGCTCTTAATCCGGAGGCTGCTCAAAAGTCAATTGTATTCGTCTTTATCTGAAGTATCAAAAAATGAGCTGTATCTCTCGCAATTGACGAGGGATACAGCTCATTTTCTTGTTCGTTTATCCTTTTTCATCCGCCAGTTTCACTATCTGCTTAAGATTCGCGCAAAAACCGCGTAACGGCCCTTTGTACGCGCATATTGGTCAAATTACTCGACCAACTTTTATTATAACCATAATTTCGGCAAAAAGTCCGTAAAATCTGGATTTCTCCGGCATTGTCAGACACACCCTAACACTTTTCACTTATTATTGAATTTTCAGGGTATATGTTTCTTCAATAAAGTGATTATACCTCAAAGAACTAGCTTCTTCTTCTCCAGTTTTTATCACTAGTGTTGCATAAATTCATTTAGAATATTCTGATTATTTATTTCTCTGAAAAAATGTTCAAAAACACGAATGCTTACGCAAGGGATGACTATTCCAGAAATTTTTTTCAGATTATTCAGCTAAATTTTTAGGCAACAACGACATTTCCCTGCGCTATCATGTTGGAACTAAATGTTCAAGCCATTCTTCTGCGCTTTGGAAAATCAAATAACGAAAAAATCGTTTGATTTGAAAAATAGTACAGGTTGTCTTTGTTTCCAGTTTGATCAGATAGGTCAACAGACTGGCAATCATGGTTAAGATCAATTGGTTGATCATGCCTTGTTCGCTTTGTGAAAAATACCTTTTGATCGTCATGTGCTGCTTGATGTGATTAAAAAATAATTCAATCTGCCAACGTGATTTATACGCTTCAGCAACTTCTGTGGAAGTCCAGTCAAGCCGGTTTGTAATGAACTGAAGAACCTTGCCCTTATCATCTTTGGTCGTCACCAAATGGTAGCGATAGGTCAGATAACCGGGCCCACCCAATGTGACCATTTGGTCCTTTAAGACATGCTCGTCAATTGATTTTTCAAGAGTTTCCAAGACAGTGACTTTTGTGTTTTTCTTGATCCAAGTCACGAAAAAATAGCCGCCATCGTGCATCTCATCCATCTTTTTAAAGTCCAGGTAGCCACGGTCATACACATAGGTTGCTTCCGGTTTGTTCACCAGAACGTCCAGTTGGCTCCTGTCATGTTCTTTCGCATGGGTAATAGTGAAATCATCCGGATAAAAGTTTTCATTGTCCATGAAGCAAAGTTTCAAATGAAGTTTGACACCACTTTTTGTTTTCCGGAAATCTGCCCAGCTGTATAGGTTTTTGTTCAGTGAAAAAGTAGAAGAATCAATCAAATAAAGACAATTCCGTTTGTTCACCGGCTTTTTGGTTTGAACTTTTTCCAGCAGCTGACAAAAGATAGCCATCAGGACTTCAGGATCCAATGCCGGCAAGATCCGGGAAAGTTGGCAATAACTGATACTTTCCAGTTCAACTTCTTTTCGTAGATCAGCTGAAACCATTGATAGATCAATGTCTCTGTAGCTCTCTTTCTCTTCATTGATAGCATACAGAAACAGCAGGAGCGCTTTTGAAAAGACGAGTTTCTTTTGGTACTTGTCGAATGAATTGATCTTTTCACGAGCTGCAGATAGCAATTTCTCGAATTGAATGAAAGAAAACCATTTATTAAAAGCTGAATTTGCTTTATACTTATCCATGTGTTAGTCCTTTTTATTGGTCTTGGATAAGTCATCCAAGTTCAGTATAAAGGACTTTTTTGTCTATTGGAATAAGAAGCAATATTTCGTGGAACATAAAATGTTTCATGCAACACTAGTGATTACCACACTTTCATAGTGATTTGCTGGGGAAACTTTGATTCCATGAGCTTGCTTTGTATGTTTGACAGCCTCCCATGCGGCCTTCAGATTCGATCTTTTTAGGTTACCTGCGATGAGATCATCAATCATATCATCTTGAGTTCTTGTATCTCCCTGGGAAATCTTCGCAGTATATATCAAGTTTTCAGGGCTGATTTTTGATAATTTTTCATCACTTATCGCTCTGGAACTTATTCCTTCATATTTCGCACGTTTATGATATTGGTAATAAATCTCCCCCGCCTTCTTTTTTCTCCAAATTGAAGACTCGTGAACATTTGCGATTACAGACAGATGCTTGATCCATGCTGAAAACGATCTTTGGGTTGACTGCCAGGCTCTGGAATCTTCCACTTCCTTCAAAAGTTTATAGAGATCCACCCAAGACTGTTTTTCCAACGTCAACAAGTCTTTTATTTTGGCTTCAGTTTTTAAAAGATCCACATATATCACCCCATTTTTACTCTATCACGAAAGAGTAATTAATTCCAAACTTTTATGAGCTATCATTTAGCCCACTGAAAATCTCAAACGGACATTCGTATTATTAGTTTGAAGAAGTCTGACCATTTGAGGCTTGTCTTGGCGCTTTTTTTTAGTGGCGTTCTGATTCAGTCGTTTCATTTCCCCTACATCCGGGCGGAAAACGGATTTTCTTTCTTAAATGCGTCAATATCATACAAGAAGTGTGCCCCTATTTCCTGTTATACTGATAAGGAGAATGAAATTATCAAGATTATAATTAAGGGCGTACTATCGGAATAAAGTTAAAAACAAGGGCTTCCCTCTTGGCTAGGAATCACCGAGTTTTTTGCCCTATTTCAGAAAGGA
The DNA here is from genome assembly GCA_027692465.1 of Enterococcaceae bacterium OF42-14pH9A. Lineage (GTDB taxonomy): Bacteria > Bacillota > Bacilli > Lactobacillales > Enterococcaceae > Enterococcus_C. The sequence goes on from JAQEYU010000002.1 coordinate 416,124, forward strand.
GGAGTGAGGTGATGAAAGATATCTGTTATGACGAAGAGTTGGGAATCGAAGCTTATCGATTTGTCGGTGTTGCTCAGGAATTTCCAAACCATTCCCATGACTACTATGTAATCGGGCTGATTGAGGAGGGCGTCCGCCGACTGACTGTCAACAATCGCGACTACACCATCGGGCCGGGGGACCTGATGACCTTCAATCCGATGGACAACCACGCCTGCACACAACTTGAGAGCGGCGGTCTTAGTTACCGCTGTATCAATATCAGCATAAAACTGATGCAGACAACGGTGCGCGAGGTCTTGAGCAATGATGAACTGCGCCGCTTTCGAGAGCCTGTCCAGTACAAGACCGAAGATGCTGCCGCTTTTCATGAACTTCATACTTGTATTATGAAGGGGAATTCCGGTTTTAAGAAAGAAGAATTGTTTCTCCTATTTATGGAGCGGCTATTACTCAGTTATACGGCAGGCACAACTACCGATACGATGCAAATCCAACGCCAAGAACTCGAGGCCGTTTGTACCTTTTTGGAGAACAATTATACCAAGCGTACGACGTTGGATGAACTTGCCAAAATCGCCCAGATGAATAAGTACACACTCATTCGGACGTTTACGCGATTAATGGGGATTACCCCTTACCGTTACCTTGAAAACATACGGATCAGCAATGCAAAAAAACTCTTAAAAAACGGCGTCGACCTGTCGACTGTGGCCCTACAGACCGGATTTTCCGATCAAAGCCATTTTAGCATCTTTTTTGGTCGGTTTATCGGTTTGTCACCAGGGCAGTATCAGGCGATTTTTAACGCTAAAAAGAAGAAAGGCGGACCCTCTGTATGAAGCAACCGAAACAATCTACACAACTCGGACACCTTGCAGCTATCATCACCATCCTGATATGGGGGACTACTTTCATTTCCACTAAGATCCTGTTGCGCAGCTTTAGTCCCATCGAAATCTTATTTCTCCGCTTTGCGATCGGGTTCATACTTCTTTTCTTACTGGCGCCCAAACGACTAAAACTCACAAGCAGACGGCAGAAAGGGCTCTTGGCTGCAGCTGGTATCAGCGGGATTACTTTGTATTACCTGCTGGAAAATGTCGCACTGACTATGACGACAGCCAGCAATGTAGGCATCATCATCACTATCGCCCCCTTTTTCACAGGGCTGCTTTCGACTTGGTTTTTAAAACAAGAAAATCCGAAATGGTGGTTTTATGCAGGTTTCGTTCTGGCGCTTTTCGGTATCGGACTGATCAGCTTGGGGGGAAACAGTTTACAGCTGAACCCCACCGGTGATCTGCTGGCAATCCTCGCAGCAGCTACCTGGGCCGTATACTCTATCCTGACACGCAAAATCAGTGAGTTGGGACACAATATCGTGCAAAGCACCCGGTACGTGTTCGGCTACGGGCTGCTGTTCATGCTGCCAATGTGCTTTGTTATGAATTTTCAGTTACAATGGCGGCAATTCACCTCCGTGACAAACTGGGGCAATCTGCTCTTCTTGGGGGTGGCGGCCTCTGCCCTTTGTTTTGTTACTTGGAATACGGCCGTGGGAATTTTAGGAGCAGTTAAAACCAGCGTCTATATCTACCTTGTGCCGATCGCCACTGTGGCGACGTCGGTATTGATTCTAAAGGAGCCCTTGACTCCGATGATCATTATTGGGACGAGCCTGACACTGATTGGCTTGTGGCTGTCTAAAACAAGACTTTTCGAAAGCAAGTCGACTGAAGACATGGATCAAAAAATGCGTACAGAGCTTTGACACCTTGGAAAAAATGAAGCATCTGCCCACAGCGTTCTCAGCCACGTTCTAACAAAAATAGGAAAGAAGGCTGCATAATGACAGTTACATTCAGAAACTATACTTCTCAGGCACTTTTTACCGAAGACTATGAAAAGGTCCGCAATTTTTTGCGTAAGATTAACCAAGATCAACTAAATTATCCTGGATTCACCTGGGGACGTTGGGAGTGGTTAACTACCCATACCGTTCTAGACCGGGATTCACTAGATAAGATTGGTCTTTGGGAAGTCGATGGTGAAGTCGCCGCTTTAGCTACTTATGAATCTGCATTAGGAGATGCTTATCTTTTCTCAGAGAAGAAATACCAATCCTTGCAGCCAGAGATGCTTGCATTTGCCAAGCAGAGTCTGGTGGGAGTAAACGGTCTGCGGGTCATCATCGATAATAATAATCGCGAGCTGCAAAGAGCAGCAATTACAGCCGGCTTTATCCCGACGAACGAGCAGGAACATACCGCACAGTTGGACATTTCCGACAGCCTTTCCTATCAATTACCGGAAGGCTATCGAATCGTCAGTATGGCCGATGGTTGGGACTTCGAAAAATATAATGAAGTGATGTGGCGGGGCTTTGATCATGAGGGACCTGTGCCCAATGATCCTGAAGCTATCCGGATTGGTAAAGAAATGTTGTCCAGTCCCTGCGTCGATCCTCAAATCATCTTGGCAATCACAGCTCCGAATGGAGACTATGTCGCCCATTGCGGAATGTGGTACACCCCAGGAGATAACTATGCACTGGTAGAACCGGTAGCGACTGATCCAGCCTATCGGATGAAGGGGCTCGGAAAGGCGGTAGTCCTGGAGGCCGTAAAACGCTGTGGAAAATTGGGAGCAAAGATTGCATTAGTAGGCTCACCTCAACAGTTTTACTATAATATCGGCTTCTACCCCATCTCTACCGGCAGCTGGTGGGAATACAAGACGAAAGGGAGCCGTTAGTCACTGAGAAGACGAAAGAGAGCATGCTTTGGGACACATGGTTGTGACCAAAAGCATGCTCTCTTTTTTTGAACAAGTTAGACCTATTTTGAGTAGTCGTACCACTAACTTCTGCGTGGAAATACCGGTGAGACTTGGGTTGCAGATACCCATCGTTAGACGATAGTAAAATGCTTCACACTAATCACGGCGAGAAGTCTTATGCATCTTGATACCTAGTATTACTCCGGCAGCCAGCAACAAGAAAACGCCAAGCAAAACAGTGAAGGCTTGTCCACGAAGGCGGGTCCCGGTTTTCGGATACGCAGAAGACGGCTTTGGACCTTGATTTTGTCCACTAACTGAAGGAGACACCCCAGCACCATCGCTTGCCCCGCCGACTTCCTTGTCTTGGAAAACAGTTTCCTCCGAAGTCTCTGATGCAGACATAGAATCAGATTCAGTAGAGCGATCAGAAGAACTCGCAGTCTCGGAGACCTGCTGACTATTGTCGGCGATTCGAGACTCACTCGTGGATTCACAAGTACTGCTCGCCGTATTTTGTTGAAATTCTGCCAGATCGCTTGAGGTAATCGTCAGATTCAGCTTCAGATCACCATCTGCAAAAGCAGCTATCGGCGCTAGCAAAAGCAGGGTAGTCAGGCTTGCCAAAAGCAAGCCCACCCACGTTTTACTTCGATCTTTATGATAATCTCGTTGGTCAACACTGACAGGAGTTGGTCTCATCATTCGATTCCTCATAAGCTCTCCTCCCTGTCCATCAGTAGTTTACTGAGCGGCTTCAGCAACAAAAGTAAGGGTACCCTCATAACTACCGACCCCGCCTTCTTTCCATTGCTCATCTGTGATATGGACAAACAGCGGCAAAGATTTATTATCGTTAGTCAGTGTCTGCTTAGCAACCGTAGTCGGGTCTTTTTCTGTTGAGGACAAGGTATAACCGATTTGCCCGCTCCCCGTTGTAGAGGTCAATACATTGTCCCGCCCAACTGTCATACTAACACCCTGTTCCGCAGAGTACCTGAAACTTCAACTGAGCCCAAAGCTGTGATATTTTCATATGGTGCGATCGTTGTATCTTTTGGAATGACTAGTGTCCAGTCCGCAGTAATCGTGGTAGTCAAAACCGTTTGGTTCGTGCCCGCTTCAGTTGTTTCGGCTTGGACACCAGTAGTTGACAAGCCCATCCCGAGCACCAAAGCCGTCAACGCTGCCGTTCTGATTAAAGTAGTTTTCATTTTATCGTCTCCTATTCTTAGTTTCATTCAAGGCTGTCTTCAATCCCACTTATGAAGGTCAGTGTTTCAGAGAAGGTTCCCGGAACCCCGTCCTCTACCGGCGCAAGAGTCAACTCACTAATTAACTGCTCAGTGATACTAAAATCTACATATGCAACACTAGTGAGTTGACTTTACAGTTCCGGGAAAAATAATATTTAGAACGATTCATATAATAGAGCATGTCTGAAAACACAATCAGCTTATTATGCCCCTCCAAAAGATCCCGACTCAGGCCAAGACTGTTCCCACCGGAAAGACCCGGCGAAACACTTTTCGGACGATTGGGCCTGCAATCAAAAGCTGAAAGGGCAGAGCCATCACCAGATTTTTGGGGATATTGAACAGCCAGATCAAAGGCAGCTTTGTCCATTTGGCACCGCCCATGACCGCCTCAAGGGAGCCATATAAGGACATGATAAACACCATCGGCAGTACCATGCAGGTGGAAACGGCCACGACTTTTTTCAGATCACTGTGCCATGGCTTGATCAGATACTTGAAGGCAGTCGCTTTTGCCGGACCGGAAACGATAAACCAGTCACAACACATGGCAATGACAAATCCCAGTGGAAATCCCAGCCAGGCTTTTTGCACCACAGCCAACGACCATTTTCCTTCCTGCAGACTGATATTGTAGATACTCATCCACAAAACCATCAATCCACACATCAATACCGTGTAAATCAAACTTTCTCTTTTATTACGGGGCATGTTTTCTTCTCCTTTTTGAAAAGCAGCGAGTGAAACGGCGCAAAAAATGTCGCTGTCAGTCCTCGACCGAAGTCACTGCCGGCTGCTTGACGCAAAAAAGCAGCGGGATCGGCGAGTAAACTCGTTACGACCTCCACTGCTGTGTACATCTTCACTGCGTTTTCTAAATATTCTTTTCCATTTTACCTTAGCAGATTTCCGCCGGCTTCGTAAGGATTATTTTCATTTATTTCAGAAAAATTTCATGACGTCTTGCCAATCACCGTTTTCTCTGAATATTCCCGCAATTTTTCTGCCCCTTTGCTAAAAAGTCTGCTACTATTTAGATACAGAAGCTAAGGTATGTCTGAAAATATTGGGGGAATCCAGATTTTTGCGGACTTTTTGCCGAAATCAAGGAGTAAAGCGCAGCTTATGCGGTACCTAGATGAGCATTTACGACACCGATTACGATGAAAAGGACCAAAATAGCTGCCGCTGGCGTTTTCAGATGCGCCCTAATAACAGGAGGTTCCACACAATGACGATTTTATCCTTCGAAAAAATCACTCTGACCAAAAGTGGCAAAGCACTACTTAAAGGGATCGACTGGCAGATCAATTCCGGTGAAGATTGGGGAATTCTGGGGCTCAACGGCGCCGGCAAGACACTGATGCTGCAGATGATCGCCGGTAATCTGTGGCCGACATCCGGACGTCTCACCGTCTTGGGGGAAGTCTTCGGCCAAACAAATATTCCCGATCTCACCAAGCGGATTGGCTGGGTTTCCAGTGTACTTCAGAGTAAATTTTATCAAAGCGACACCGCCGAAACCATTGTCCTCTCCGGCAAGTTCGCCTCCATCGGTATCTGGCGCACCTACGAACCGGAAGAACTGACAGCTGCCAAAGAACTGCTGATCTCTTTGGGTGCTGAAAGTCTGCTGGGAAAAACCTATCAGGTCTTATCCCAGGGCGAAAAGCAAATCGTTTTGATTGCTCGAGCATTGATGGCCAAACCGGAGCTGCTGATCCTGGATGAACCCTGCAACGGCCTGGACCTGTTTGCCCGTGAAGATCTGTTGCAGCGTATCCGTCAGATTAAAGAACAGCCGGATGCTCCAACCGTTTTATTTGTTACCCATCACACAGAGGAAATCCTGCCTTTTATCAGCCATGTTCTGATGATCAAAGACGGCGAGATCTTCCGGCAAGGGACCCGCGAGGAACTGATGACGCCGAAAACCTTGTCTGATTTTTATGAAAAGCCAATCCGCATTCGCTCTTACAGCGCGGAACGCTTCCTCGTTTATCCGGGAGATTTGTGATAAGCTCAGCAGATTTTTCCCAGCTCGAAAAATCGATTCTCAGCCTGCGGGAAAAACTCATGAGCTGCAGCTGCCACACCTGAAAAAAGCAGATCTATTATCATAAGTACGCTGGTTCAGATCGGCGATGCACTTAGCCGGGTCAATGGGAGAAGTGGCTTTTGCCGGCAGCCGAAAATTCCGAAACAAGTCTGATAGCTGTTATTGCTGCTGTTTTTTCATGCGATTCAACGCAGCATCCATTACTTTTTTCTGCAAGAAGTTCGGATGTTGTTGTGCGGCAATATGCAGACCGTTATTGAATTCCACCATCAAATGCCATTTATGTCCCTCAGCGATTTCTTTTGGTGCCTGCTCCGGCAAGAAGACTCCTAATTTGACCTTCATTCCATTTTCGGTTCTGGTCAGTTGATGCATCCCCAGCATCTTGGTATCACTGTGATCGTTGGCCAAATATGTTTTTCCTGCCATTACCAGATCTACTTTTTGATCCGGGGTTACCGGATAGTCACTTTTGCTTCCTGGTTTTAAATCCAAATATGAGGGATCTTTATACATTCCGAAGGTCTCAACAATGATCTGCTCCCCTTTACTGTTGGCATCGAAGTAATAGTGTTCCGGATGGATCGTAGAAGGCAGATAGAGATTATTTTCCTTCATCAAGTGCTGGTTAAACAGCATGAACTGCTCCAGCGAGATATTTTCTGTCTCCACTTCCACGTAGGCTTCTTGAAAGTTGACACCGGCCTTAGAAGCAGCAGCGATCTCATGCCACATCTTATCACCTCGTTTAATCTCCGGAGCAAAAAGTTCCAAAGATTTTACCTTACCCAAGGCTTCCCGTGTTTGGGCCAAGGCAATTTTTGCTTGTTCCAACGGCAATTGCAGCAATTCTTCGTAGGACAATTCCTCGTCAGCCAAAGAGATTGGGATGTTTTTCTGATCGAAAATTTGGAACACGTGATGGTACCGACTCAGCTCCATTTCCAGTATTTCCGCTTCAGGAACGATCCGACCATCTACTCTAAATATGATTTTGTAATCTTTCATCGTGCTTGCCTCCGCATTCATTTGATAATAGTCGAGCGTGTCTGAAAATACCCAGGTCTTCAGCGTGCCTGTCGGAACCAAATAATAAATTTCAGATTATCTGGGGTACAGGTGATCCACTACTATATACAGATGACCAAAACAGCTGCTGACCACTGACTTTCTTCGACACATCCTAAATTAATACGATAACCAAACAGGGTCTACGACTAAATCCTCAGCGTTGTAGAATAACACAACACAGTGTAGAATATAATTCGAAAAGGAGGATGGATTATGGGTGATTTACGCTTTGAAAGAACCGAAGAAATGTTGCAATCACATTTCATAAAGCTGCTTGCTGAGATCCCTTTTGAACAGATCTCAGTCTCCAAACTGGCCAAAGCCAGCAAGATTGACCGAACGACCTTTTATGCCCATTATGAAAATACGTATCAGCTGGCTGAAAGACTGATTGATGGGCACGTTACTATGATCGAATCCGTAATCAAAAAAAGTATCACGAAAAAACGCAATACTTCTGAGTTTGACAGCTATGATTATTTCAATGATGCCCTCGTCAGTTACCTGATGACCAATCACTCGGAGATCCAACAACTGCGCCAGCTGAATTTCGGGATTAACAGTTTTGATGCCAAGCTCCGAAATCTCTTCAATACCACCTATTCACAAATTTTACATCTTTCCCCGGGAGACTTCGGTCAGTACCTCATCACAAATCTGGCATTGAGTAATTTTGATTTTATTTTGGAGAAGCAGCGAGTCCCCGCTAAAGAGGAGATTCGAGAGGGCTTGATAAAGATCACCAGCTACTTTTCGTGACGGACAAGCCTAAACAAAAATGCGCGTCCCCTCCTTTCCTTGCTCAGAGTGCGCTTTGACAAGGAGAGACGCGGCATGTTTGATAGCAAACTAAGAGTGGCGGTTGGTCTTTTTGATCAGCCGCCACTCTTTCATTTACGATCAATTACAAAAAACTGCTCACCTTATTTTCTAGCAGTCACGGTCAACGAAGGTGTCTTCATATTCATTTCTCATCAAGTCACGGTCGGCTGTTACTTAATCGATTTCACACAGTTCATCGATCATCGCCGCAAATTTTTTCTTGATAGGTGGCAGCGGAATCATGTTTCTCAGTTCCCCCAATGATTTTGATTTCATCATTTCAACAGAGGGGCGCTCAATCAAGGCACCCAGATGTTTCTTGGCAATTTCAACACCTTCCTGAGTATTCAAAACCTCTTCAAAGGTGCTGCTTTCAGTAAATTTAGCCATTTTTATACTCCTCTCGCTTGTTTCTTTCGACAATCTCTTTTTCACAACTGATCAGCAGCGATTTTGACCAAGCCCAAAAATTCGCTTGCTAAATGGATCTTATGCCCGTCCACCAGTTCCTGCGGAGTTTTAGGCGGGAAAAAGACGGTCAACAGCATTTCGATGCCTTCATTAGTTTCCTTGATGTAGTGAGCTGCAAGAGTATGCATGTCGGTGCCGTCACCCAACTCTGAGTAGCCAATTGTAAAAGGTAAATAATCTGACGGGATCTCCAGCGGCACCTCAATATCCGGCGCAAAATTGATACGCATCAGATTTGGTCCGCCAAACATACCCATGCCTTCAAACCCTGTTGGTACATTTTGCGCCATCACATGACCGTAGTGCTCCGGATTGGCCGCCAATGAGGAATCATGCCCCGTCATCGCCAACATCAATCCTTCACCCAAATCATCCATCGTAACCCCACTCACTTTCATATGAGTGATACATTCCTGGTAAGGATCGCCCTCTTTAAAATCAGCCACGATTGCTTTCCACAGCTGATCGGTCCGATTGATCTCGTCTTTGTACAAGGCAAGCAGTTGATCCGTCCCCAGATCTACGCGGGCTTTAAGTGACAGTTTGGCTGCCATTTTTTTGTCCATAAAATCAACATCCATGTATGAAATCGGGTTTTCTTGGCTGTCAGTCAGCTGAGCACCTAAATAAATCAACTCGTGTAACACGTGCTTGTTGCGCTCAAATTCAAAAGCTTCGATCATCTGTTGTGAATAGCGATAACCGTCAATCATAAATTCTACTTGATAGTGTTTCATTCGAATTGCCTCCCATCTATTCTGATTAAATTGTATCACCCGCAAAAAAATATCCAAGGTGGGAACCTGAGCTGATATTGCCTGTTTTGTCTCATGTCAGCCCTTTCTTTTCAAATAAATGCAGTGACCGATATGATACAATTTATATCATATATCCAATCAGACAGGAGCACTATTATGGACAAACGATTTCAAAAACAGGAACAGGTCAAGCAGAAAATCGAAGAGGCCCTCTTCATTTTATTGAAACAAAAAAATTTTTCCGAAATCACGATTACGGAGCTCATCAATCAGGCTGGTGTCGCCAGAGCCTCCTACTATCGCAATTTTGAATCCAAAGAGGCAGTCATTGAATCCTATATGCTGCGCCAAAGAAAAGAGGTCGCCCACAAGATTGACTTCACCGAAGAAATCTCAGACCTATTCATCAAGGAAAAACTGATCACCAGTCTGGAACACTATCTAAAACAGAAATATTATATCCTAATGCTTTGTGACAAAGGATTTTCTTCTTTGATTTTGGAAGATATGAATCAGTTTGCGGAAATCATATTGGGTGATATGACCAGCTCTTCTCCTGAACGTTACCAGCTGTATTTCCTTTCAGGGGCGATGTTCAACATGACAATCCATTGGCTCAGAACCGGCGCCATGGAGTCCCCACGGGAATTGGCGACCGTTTTTCTCAAGCTGCTCAACCACGGGATAACGAGATAAAGCAGCTCTTAAAAAGGATGGTCATTTCATTATTTATTCGGAACCTGAGATTCTGTTATCCGGGGGATGCTACAGCTTTTTCTGCGTCACTCTTCCTGCTCCGACAGCAGCGCAAGCCCTTCTTGCGCTTTTTTTGACAGCGCAGCGAAGACTTGCTTGTATCTTTTAGAGTGTTTCTTTATTCTGAAAACAGGAGGAATTTTATGTTAGCAGAAATCATTAAGAAGCACCGGATTGAAGCGGGGCTGACTCAGCAGGAGGTCGCTGAGCACTTGCATGTGACCCGGCAAGCTGTTTCCGGTCGGGAAAACAACAAGAGCTATCCCGATATCCCCACCCTGATCAGTTTATCCGATTATTACGGCATATCCTTAGACTTGATGCTGAAAGGAGATGAAGCCTATATGGAAAAAGTAAAAAGCGATGCCGAAAAGCTGACCTATCTGAAGAAGAAAATATATGTCAGCTTGCTGCCTGTTTTGATCATGCTGGGTCTGCTTGTGCTTTTGCAGGTTACTGACGCGGAACAAAATACACAGCTCTGGCGATTACTCTTTTTATTCACCAGAATCGGCATTCTGGCCTACTGTTTTTGGGTCGGCCTGACATTAAAGCAGGTAAATCGTTTGAGCCTCCGCACCTTTTTGGGTTTGTGCCTGACCCTGCTGGTCCTGATACTGCGCTTTTTAGAACCGCTTTTCATCCTGCCCTATAGCGGGATCATTTATTGGTCACTGCAGCTGGGGGCCATCTTGTTGATCTGTAGCGGCATTCTCATTCAGCAAAAAAAATAAAACACCTGCAAAAGCAACTCCTCTTTAGTGAACCGTCACCCCAAAGCTTAAACTTTCGGGGCGCTACATAGAGGGAATATGCTTTTGCAAGTGTTTTTATCTTTTATTCAGCTCACTGTTGCGGTAACCGTAAAACGCGTAAATCAGGATCCCGATGGCAACGGTGATTCCAAAAACGATCCAAGTCACCGGCTTCAGGCGGGTCATCAAAAACAGACAGCTGGCTACTGATAAGAGCGGCAGCATCGGTACCAGCGGCACCTTGAATTCGCCCTTTTTCGGTGGCCCCATTTGCTTGCGCAGCTTCAGCAGGCCCAGACCCATCAATGCCAGATAGGAGAGTGCTACGATATTAGTCAGCTCGGCCAAGATCTGCAGCGGAAATGCCGCTGCAAAGAACAGGGCGAAGGCGCCGGCTACCCAGGTCGCTTTCTTCGGTGTCCGCTGCTTGGGATCGATCTCCTGCATGAATTTCGGCAGCAAACCGTCTTTACTGATTGCGTAAAGCAGCCGGGCCAGTGAATACATCATGGAAATAGTCACCGTCAAGAGGGTGAGGATCGCACCGATGGCGATCACCGATCCGATGAAATTGTGTCCGACATAGCGCATGGCAAAGGCTACCGGATCGCTGATGTTCAGCTTGTCGAAAGGCACGATTCCCGACAAGATCAAGGTCACCACGATATAGAGAATCGTAGCGATTGCAATCGATCCGATGATTCCCCGCGGGACGTCCCGCTGCGGATTTTTGACTTCTTCGGCAGCCATGGCCACCGCATCGAAGCCTAAGAAGGCGAAAAATACCAGTGCTGCCCCATCGAAAACGCCTTTTGCCCCGAATGGCATAAAAGGCTGCCAGTTTCCGGGCTTCACAAAGAAGATCCCGACTGCGATGAACAGTGCGATGATTCCGAATTTGACCCAGACCATGGCATTGTTCAATCGCAGCGCTTTTTTGGCTTCCTGAGTCACCCAGAAGGTCACGAAGATCACCACCAAGGCAGCGATCAAATCGACATACGTCCCGCGCGCCGGATCATAGCCCGCTGTCAGCGCAGTCGGCAGCTGGATCCCGATACTGCTGAGGAAGCCTTGCAGATACCCCGACCAGCCGGATGCCACTGACGAGACCGCCAGCATGAATTCACACAACAAAAACCAGCCGGCAAACCAGGCAACCACCTCGCCGAAAACCACGTACAGGTAAGAGTACGGTCCCCCCAATATCGGTACTCGAGAGGCAAACTCAGCAAAACACAGGCCTGATAAGACAACCACAAAGGCTGCCACCACAAAGGACAGTGACAAGGCCGGCCCGGCATAAACCGCCGTTGCCTGCCCGGTGATCACAAAGATCCCGGTCCCGATGATCGCCCCTATCCCCAGCATAATCAGATCTTTCAAAGTCAGCGTCCGCTTCATGCCGCCGCGGTCTGCAGCATCAAATGTTTTTTTACGAAACAGATCCATATTCTTCCCCTTACTCAGCAGGCAGCTTCTGAACTGCCCTTCTTTTAATTGGTGTGTCTGAAAGCGCCAGTGCCAACTCTTCTGACCCCTTTCACCGCAATCTGCACCGTTTTGGCACCACACAAACTGCACTTGGGGCTTCGATTTCGGCCGGCACTCAAAAATCCGCCGCCACCGGAGTTTCCCGATACACCCTAATTATATACTCTTCATATATCCTAAAAGAATACCACCGCCGATTACAAAAAGGCAACCTAAAACGACATAAATCAGTTCTTTTTTCGTCTTATGTTCCCCCAGAAGGAAGATGCCTCCCAAAGTTGAAATAATGATCCCCATCTGTGACAGGGAGAAGCTGACAGCCAGCCCCAGTGATTGGATCCCCATCAGCATACAAACATTTCCCAAGCCCCACAACAAGCCGGTGACGTTATTTTTCAAAACGAAGCGATCGTAGCGGATATTCCCCAACGTAAACAAAAATGCGCCGGCCACCATTCCCACACTTTGCGGCAGAATCACCGCTGCCGGATCCAGATCTGCCCAGGTCAGAATAATCGTATATGCCCCGTAACCCAGTGTGGAAAACAGCAGCGCTCTAAACCCTTTACCGAAATCAAACATCTTTTGTCCCGCCGGTAACAGGTTTGCCCGATCGGGATCTTGACGGGAGGTATAGTACGAGCCGGCTACCAGCAGCGCTAAAGCGATCCCTCCTAACAGAAAATCGCCACCTTTGCGCCATTCACCGAACAAGACCGCGCCGGCCACGGTATTCAAGATCAGCTGCAGACCCGTAGACAACGGCAGCGCCACCGAGATCCCCATATGATGCATCCCCTGGAACTGACCTTTTTGTCCAATGCTCCAAAAGATCCCCGACAAGAAGCCGAAAATCACTGTTGCTGCTGTCATAGTAGGCTGCAACACAAAAAAGACGACCACGGAAAAGAAAAAGGCCCCAATCGTCATCCCCAGCGTCTGCTGATTGGGCGATCCACCCATCTTACCGCTGACCAGCGCCGTGCTGCCCCAAGCGAACATCGGCACCAAAGCTATCAATAATTCCACGTATAAACTCTCCTTTATAAAAGGATCACAATCCTTTTTATGCATATAGTTGTGCGTTAAAAAACAGCACTCGGCTAGTCTACCAGTGAAATCGTTTTTCCCTCAAGAAAAATTTCATTTAATTTCAGAAATCCAAGACTCCTTTCATGTAAACAGCCTTATTCCAGAAGATTAATCGTCATCTGAAACTTTTCAGTACTTGGGGCTAGTGCTGTATCCGGAAAGCCCAGAAGCCGGCGCCAAAACTGTTCCATGCAAAAAAACTTCCGCCAAAACCCGGAGGTCTTGCGGAAGTTTTCGCAACGGTTCATTTTTTATCCTGATAATAAGCCAGATAGGGAAAATAAAGCAGCATCCGGGTTCCTTCGCCGACAGCCGACTTGGCGGTCAACTGCAGACCCAGCTGTTGGGCCAGATTGCGGGCCAGATACAGCCCCAACCCGGTGGAATGCGTTTCGGAGTAGCGCCCGTTTTGGCCGGTGAAGCCTTTGTCAAAAATCCGTCGCAGATCTTCGGCAGGAATCCCGATGCCGGTGTCGGCAATCGACAACTCCACTCCCTTGGCTTTCTTTTCGATAGTAATGGTCACTTTACCGTTTTCCGGTGTATATTTGATGGCATTGCTCAACAGCTGTTGGAGGATAAAGCCCAACCACTTACCGTCTGTCAGGACGTTTTGATCCTCACCGATCACCTCATAGCGCAGGTTTCGCTGGATAAAATAGTTGGCATTGCTGCGGATGATGGGCAGGATTACTTCCTTCAAGGAGGTATCCCGGATCAGATAGTCTTTGGAAAAATTGTCCAATCGGGAAAAATAGAGCACCTGTTCCACGTATCCGTCGATTTTCCCCAGTTCATTTTCCAGCATCATGTACTTGTCATCAGGAATCTCGAATTCCAAAGAGCGCAGCAGCAGTTGAGACGCCGCCAGCGGAACTTTGATCTCATGAACCCAAGAGTCGATGTAATCCTTCTGTTCTTCCTGGCCGGCTACAATCTCCTGCATCATACTTTGATGTTCGCGGATCACCTGGTTGATAAAGTTCTGTTCCAGCTCTTCTTCCTCACAGCGGGCACCGGTGAGATAGTTCTGCATCGCACTCTGATCTTCCTTCAGCGCCAGTTTTTGCCACCAGATTCGTTTGGAAAAATAGTGATAAACCAGCAAGAGGATCAGCAACACCCCTTCCATCAGCGCCAGGTAGCCCACCGTGCCCCAATCCAGACCGATGCCGGGGGACAGCCACATCACAAAGGCCGTCAGTAGCACAAATACCAGCCAGCCCACCAGCACCAATTTTCGATCTTTCAGATAGCGCCAAAAGGACATCTTGATCCCCGCTTTCTCTTTTTTCAGGCTCAGGGAACGATGTAGCCCTGCCCCACTTTGGTTTCGATATACCCGGTCAAGCCGGCCTGCTCGATTTTCCGCCGCAGCCGATTGATGTTGACCGTCAAGGTGTTGTCATCCACAAAGCGCTCGTCGTCCCACAGCGCCCGCAGCAGTTTTTCCCGTGACAAGATCTTGCCACGGTTTTTCAACAAAATATACAGCAACCGATACTCGTTTTTCGACAGATCGATGACTTCACCGTTGACTTCAGCTGTACTGTTGTCCACATTCAGTGTCAGACCGTTGTGGCTCAAGGTTTCTGTCGTGCCGCTGGAATAGTTGTACGAACGGCGCAGCAGGGCGTTGATCTTAGCAATCAGCACATCAATCTCAAAGGGCTTGGTGACAAAGTCGTCTGCCCCCATATTCATGGCCATGATCATGTCCATGTTGGTATTGCGACTGGAAATGAAAATGATCGGCACTTGCGAAATCTCCCGGATCTTTTGGCACCAATAATACCCGTCGAACACCGGCAGATTGATATCCAAAAGTACCAGCTGCGGCTCCTGATCTTGAAAATCATCGAAGACTCGATTGAAATCAGTGGTCCCGAAAACTTCGAATCGCCATTTTTTTAATTCCTCCATAATCAACTGGCGAATGACTCCTTCGTCTTCCACCACCATGATTTTTGCCATTTCTGCTTCCCCCTTCATTCATTTCACTGCCCCACGATCGGCAACTGTCTGTCCTATCAAAGATAACGGATGTCGCCGGCAAAAACATCCTGCTTTGGTCTGATTCTTTTTACGATGTGTTTGAATAGCTGTCACAAAACTGTACTTTTTATCGATCCCATTGAAACTGATCCGCCTCCAACTTTTTCCGATCAGTGACAAATCCCGATACAGCTTAAGAGTACCAAAAAAAGACAACTCCGCCAACCAAGTGGAACTCCTACCGACTTATACTTCGTGTTTCGCAGCTTCCCCTTGATTTCAGTCTGATCTCGCAAAAAAACTGCACCCGGTATGTTGCTTCCGAGTGCAGTCTGCTTTATCAAAAATCAAAAGTGGTCGATCTGGTTTTGCTGTTGGATGCCGACTGCCGGCGCTTCTTCGATGACTTTTTCCAGAATTGTTTCTTTCTTTTCCGAAGTGTCTTCGTGTCCGGGCTCGTCGTCCAGATTCAGTTCTTTTTCCATTTCATCGAGTTTTTCGAAGGTCTCCTCTTTCTTTGCTTCTTCGGCCAACTCTTCCAATTTTTTCTTGTCCTGTTCGTCTGCCATGCTAAAGATCCTCCTTTATTGCTGTTGACGGGACTTCCTGTTCGTATCAATTATGAATACGAATCCCTGCAACTTACTACGATAAGGGTATCATGTTTGTTCGGATAAAGCGAAAGATTTGCTGAGATCTGCCTTAAATTCAGGACAGGTTTGTAAACAAAAATCAAGCCAGTTCATTGATCACTTTCTGCATCAATTCTGCGGCTTCATCCGGTAGGGCATTGTAGCCTTCATTGTCGGTCTTTTGTGCCAGGATGAAGTCCAGACGACTTTGCATCCGGGTCCGCAAAGCTGCAACATATTCCGCATCCTCGAAGTCCACATCAAACCCTGCTACCGGCAGATAACTCATGCCTTCCATCGGTCCAAAGGGAGTGAATTCCGCTTGGCTTTCCACGATTTTCTCGATGGAACCCAACGTGTCCGCCGGTTTGACTTTCTTGCCTTTGTAAAAACCGGTATTCAGAATGTAGCAAGCGGTATGATTTTTTTCGAACAAGTCTTTGAAGTCGGCAAAATCCTGTCCCAACGGATAGACTCGGAAGGGATTGGCATAAGGTTCGATCACCAATTTGTCCATATCGACATTGCCTACGACATTTTCCGCGGTGGTTCGTTTGGTAGCCAGTGTCAACCCGAAAACAGCTGCCAGAACCGGATCATCAATCTTCACTACCGGCGGCAGACTGTCGTCTTTCATGATCCAGAAGATTGCATCGATAGCTGAGCGCAGATGATCCACCCGATTTGGCGTCACGTAGCGGGATTTCACAGTGCGGCCATTGCCGTTGCGGATGTCCTGGGTAACGATGACTTTCTTACCTGCCTCATCCAAGGTAACCCCGACGTTTTGACAGGTGATGAAATAATCCACTGCCGGATCGTCCAGCGGGTAATCCTGGGTTTTATCAAAGTAGGCCGGCTCCAAAGCAGTCGTCGAACCGTCGTCTTTATTGATGACAAATGCATCATCATGGAGCACTTTGACTTCGTATTTGTCCCCGTGTTTAGCCAATGTAATGGTGGATTTACCGGAACCGGAAAGCCCGAATGCGGCCATGGTGAATTTTTTGTCCGGCAGCTGGTATTGCTTCATCCCGCCGTGGCAGGCTACATAGCCATTGCGATGCGCAGTTGCCCATGCCAGGGTCAGCGTCGCTTTTTTCAGCTCACCGAAATAATTCAAGCCGAGAACCGCCGCCACATTATGCTCAGGATCAAATAACGCCAGGCCGTGTGGGAAATCCGGATGTTTCCAATCAGGATCAGCATAGAGATAGATATCATTTTCCGGATAAGCCTTGGAATCTTTATACTCAGACAGCCATTCATTAGTCGCGATCTGGAAATTCAGCAGATAAGAATAGAAATTCGTCTCATAATTGACCGGCAGCAACAGGTGGGCTTTTACCATAAAGTCCTTGTCCAAACCGACCACGACTTCGCCGCAATAGAATTTCTTATGGATACTCTGGTGCAATGCATCCCGCAAGATGCCTTCATAGAGCGCCTTATCGATGCTCGGTTGACCCACTACCCGACGTGCGGCTGCGGTCCGTCCGGTCACTTTGCCGTCGTTAAAGACGATAACCTTGGTATCCTTCGGCAGCCCCAGTTCTTCGGTATGGATCACCGGCATGTCTGTGATCACAGCCCCCGGTGCTGCTTTGGCCAATTCATAGGCCTGCGCCAGATCAGCGACCCGTTCGACGTTGTTGCCGTAAAAGGCCGACTCTACCAGCGTTTTGAAACTGGAAAAGAGCTTGTTGTCAGGAGTGATTGCTCCATGGGAATAAGTGCCGACAGTTGCCATATAATGATTCCTCCAATCGATTATTAAATATATAGCGTTTACAATCTAACAATAACATTATAATACAACTGCGGTTTTATGTCCCAAGATATTAGTTCGTTGTACTGATTATCTGAATTCCGATAGTCCTTCTCTAATCAATAACGACCGTTTAACAGAAAGCCCGCTACGAAAACCAGTCAAACTCCCGTCTTTTCCAATGACTCGATGGCAGGGAATCACCACCAAAAGAGGATTGCGCCCCACCGCATTGGCCACCGCTCGTACCGACTGCGGCCGCCCGATTGCAGCGGCTAATTCACTGTAGGTCGTCAAAGTGCCATAGGGTTGGCGACTGAGGGCTTGCCACACCTGTTGTTGAAAATCGGTCCCGACAAGGTCCAGCTTCAGCTTAAAGTCGGTCAACCCTCCCTGGTCATATTGGTGCAGCTGCTCAAGCGCCTGATCGATGTATTCTTGATTTTTTAGCGGATAAAACTGATACTCCTTAAAAAAGCGCGTCATTTCCGCTTCATCGACGCCACTGATATAAGCCACACCTGCTGCCGTCGCACCGATCCGAATCTTCAACTTTAGTTCAGTCAGATAATCGTCACGATAATACAAAATCTTTTCCTTCATTTTCTTGACCTCCTTTACTGGCTGCCTTTATTATACCTGCTGTCAAAAAAACTGATCACAGATACGCTCCGTGACCAGTGTTGTCTGCTATAGCGGTTCTTTCCCCGCGATCATTCAACGCAGCTCTTCTTAGCGCCGCCAAGACTGCGTTCACCGACGTTTAGATACTTCGGTTTTTCATTGCTTTTTATGAAAGAATCGTTTCATTTCATCAATGGCCGAATAATCAATAAACCGCAGACTCAAACTCAGATTCGAGGTTCCTTCTTTGACGTTCATCGCCACATGACCGATCTGCTTTTTATACAGCCAGAGTGTACTCTTTTCCGAGAAAGCCTGGATCTTGGGTCGTTCCACGAAGGTCAGTGTCTTGGTGATGAAGGCGAAGCTCTGGATACAGATTCGATTAGTGGACTGGATCTGATAGCCTTGAAAACGGCAGTCCAGCCAGCTGCCCAAAAGCAGCAGTAAGATCACCAACGTCCAGATCCCGCCGACAGCCGGATGGATCAAAAAGCCTGCTACGCTGCCGCTGACTCCCGCCAGAAGCAGCCAGCGCCAGAAATACCACAACTTGCCCCGAGAAACAAAGCGGATCGTCGGCTCATCGAAATCCCACTCCGGCAGCAGAAAATCCAATACTGCATACAGCTCCCGATCTGTCACAATCGGCAGAAAATACAGTTCCCGACTGGCGGACTCGCCGTCTTTTTCTTGTCCCCCTGCCAGGATCAGCTGCACTGAAGACAGACCCAGCAATTTTCTCAACAGCTGTTGCTTGATCTTGATTCCCTGCAGTTTGTCCAGCGGAATCTTTTGGACCCGTCTTTCCAACAAGCCGCTTTCGATGGTCAGTGTATTACCCGCCCGACTGACTTTGAAGTTATAATACTGCAGAAAATTTTTCACCAGCGATACCAGGATAACCACCAACAGCAATGCAGCAGTCAGCGCCAAGGCGATGATCCAACTGGCCTTCACGAGATTGACAGAGACGTCGGCAGCCGTATCAATCCAGTCTTCCGGAATGAACTCCTGCGCAAAAGCCAGCACCGCGAACGCTGCGGCCAGAATACTGAGATCGGTGAGACCGAACAAAAAGATCTGCTGATTGGTGACGGTATAAATATATTCCGGTGTGTCCGCTTCATGCGCTGTTACTTGCTCGGCCGGCTCTCGGTCCGCAACAGCGGCTTCCGGCTGTATGGCTGGCTGCCCCTGATCCGCTGCGTCAGTTCTCTCCGACTGAGAGACCGGGGCAGGGTCGGCCGCTGTGCTCATCTGCTCTTTTTTACGATAAATCTCGATCTGCCGCAGCACCGTTTCGGGAACTGCCGGCATGGATGCTTCAGCCTTGTCGGCAGAACCGCCGGCGGTTTCAATCAGCACCTGGGTGACCTGAAAAGGTTGAAAAAAGAACCACTGCCGCTGTTTGATGGTCTGCATCCGCTCATAAGGGATATCAGTCTCGGACTTGCGGAAGACTCCTTTGTAGATTACCACTTTTTCCGGGGAAATCTCATAGTATTCGGAAAAGTACCGTATCAGTGAAAAGACCAGTAAAAGCAGCAATAGACCCGCCAGCGCTCCCCAGCCGTACCAATGTTTGAGACCGCCTCGCACGATGATCAGCAGAAAAAGAAAGAACGTGGCCTTAATGCTTTCAAACAGCGCGATCACGACAGCTAACGGATGAAAACGGTGTTTCTCAGACATCTTCTTTCGCCACCTTTACCATGTCGATGATCTGTTGCCGCAGCGCCATCGCTTCTTCCACGTCCAGCCCCGCCAAATGATGATCGGTAGCTGCAGTATGGATGACGATCTCCATCAGGTTTTCCTTCCGCAAAAAAGGTCCCTGTTCCGTCTCTACGTGCTGGATCCGATTGATGGGTACATAGGTGATGCTGCGGAAGATATATCCGCTTTGAAAAGCCAGATCCTCCGGCGTGATCTCATACCGATGAAATTTATAACGATACGGAATCAGCAATTGACTGCAGGTAAAGATCCCCGCCACCAGCACAAAATAGCCCACCGCTACCCACAGCCACGTCCCCTGCAACAGATCGTTGAACAGCAAGATTGCAGCCACGATGCTGCCGCTAGCCAGAAAAATGACCAATGACAAAATATTGCTTTTCCGCCAGACTCTTTTGATACGTTCCGGCATTTGCTTAGGTAATAAAGGATACGCCATTCTCCAAAACTCTCCATTCGACTTAGGCTGTCTTTGAAAATCCCTGCTGCGGACAATGTTTTTATCACCAACTGTGCAATGACTGTCTGCTGTGCATCCAACCGTTTCCGGCTTGTCCCGCTTGGAATAAGGTCATAAAATCCGGATCCACTGACATTTTCAGACATACCTGATTTTTACAAAAAGAATTTCAATAACAAGACTCTGCCTGTATCTTATAGCCTGTCAGCACTTTGGTCAAGCATAGATAACGGAATCTTCTGAATTTTACACTCCGTTTCAAAGAAAGAACCGCTCGCAGGAGGCAAAAAAACAACAGCCCATCCTTTTTAAGGGACACGCTGTTGTAGCAACACTTATTGAATTGCACCGGGCACCACGATGATTGGCATACCAGTTGGCTCTGAAGCTTTCGAGTAAATTGATTTGATTTCTGTCTGTATAGAACACTACGGACAGAAAAATAAAAGGGAGACGCACCTCCCACTTATTTTTCCGTCAGCTTATGGTGCGGCGGTGAGTTGCTTCCGCTGGTGGGCCTGCGCCAATTTTTTCAGCTTGTAGCCGCAATAAACGCAGCTGGCTCCATTGACAAACAGCAACAGTCCGGCGATCACATGCAGATTGGGAATCAGCAGCACAAGTAATAAGCCCGCGAGCGCCGCTGCATTCAGCCG
This sequence comes from Enterococcaceae bacterium OF42-14pH9A, assembly GCA_027692465.1. GTDB lineage: Bacteria > Bacillota > Bacilli > Lactobacillales > Enterococcaceae > Enterococcus_C. The sequence goes on from JAQEYU010000002.1 coordinate 437,314, forward strand.
AATCGCCAGTTTCTGCCGCTTATGACGATAATGAGAGAGAAACAGCAAACCGTGTAAAATCAGAAAGGCTGCAAAGAAAATATTGCTCATCATCAGGTCACCTTTGGGCAGCACCGTGTAAAGTCCAATCTGCGTTTTGGGAACGCTATTGCTGCCGGTTTCGATAAACATCGGTAAAAAGACAGCCACTAATCCCAACAGCACGTCGCAAAGAGCCAGTCCCGCATACTTTATTTCCAACTGCTTTGCCTTGTTTTTCAACAGATAATCCATCCCCATCCCCCCGAATTGCGAGATCAGGTCTACCAGATTTTTACTTTCTTTTGCCATTTTTTTGCCTCCTTCGTCCCGCCTGTCTGTGACTGAAAGTGCGGCCGGATCTTAATTTTTGATGATTGCTGTAACCAACGAAACTCCCGAGCACAGGTGACCCCGACGCTGCTCTTTGCAGTGAAAGCGACCAATACAGCTGCCGTTAGCCCTTTCGATTTCTGTTAAAATAAAAAAACAAACATTTTCTATTTCTTATCGAAACTGCAGCTCGTTTACAGTCCGGTTACCAATTTATTATAAATTTAGCATAACACAGCACAAGAAAGAAAGCGAATTCATTTTTAACTAAAAAAACTTCTTATTCGGGATTTCAGAAGCTGCCGGAAAGTGCCGGTGGAAGCCGGTTTTTTCAGACAGCTTGCTGTCGGATAAGAAGTTCTTCTTTTATTTGGTCACCGCCAGTCGGATTTCGCTGTAAACACAAGTCCCCGCTTATGACAGACGGGAACGAGAAATTTTCGACAGCAGAAACCGCTGATCCTCCACCAGCGAAAGCCGGTCAGATACTCTCACTTGTCACGGGTATCCAAAATAATCGTGACCGGTCCGTCGTTGATCAGTGAAACTTTCATATCGGCGCCGAATTGCCCGACAGCCACCTTGAGGCCGGCATCCCGCAGTCCTTGATTAAAGGCTTCATATAGCGGAATCGCCTGCTCCGGTCGGGCGGCTTTGATAAAGCTCGGACGATTGCCCTTTTTGGTATCGGCATACAGGGTAAATTGAGAGATGCTCAGGATCTGGCCACCTGTTGCCAAATCCTGCAACGAACAGTTCATCTTGCCGTTTTCATCTTCAAAAACCCGCATCATACTAATCTTGCGCACCAGATACTCAACGTCTTCGCTCCGGTCTTCCTCGTGGATCCCCAACAGGACCATGAAACCCCGGCCGATCTCACCGACAGTCACACCGTCGATTGCGACACTGGCCTCGGATACTCGTTGCAGAACTGCCCGCATTTTTTGTCACCCCCGGGTACGCCGGACGCTGTAAACATCCGGAATCTGTTTGATTTTATCCACGATGGATTTCAAGTGGCTGAGGTTTTGGATGGAAACCGTCAAACGGATCGTCGCCATTTTGTCCTTGTTTGAGCGGGCCTCGACACTTTGCAGTCGTTTGGTCATGGAATTGACCGTCATCAGCACATCGTTCAACAGGCCGCTGCGGTCATAACCATAGATTTCCAGATCGGCATCATATTCTTTGGAGCTGTTGGAGGCATCCTCCCACTCCACTTCGATGAGCCTTTTTTCAGCTTCCGGTGACTGAACGTTGGGACAATCAGCCCGGTGAATGGAGATCCCGCGGCCTTTGGTGATATAGCCGACGATCTCATCGCCGGGTACCGGGTTGCAGCAGCGGCTGATGCGGATCAACAGATTGTCTACGCCTTCGATGACGATACCGCCTTCGTGCCGGACTTTCATTTTTTCTTTTTTCTCAGCCGGCTGGTTCACCAACTCCTGAACCTGCTGCTCTTTTTTCTCTTTTTCCCGTTTCTTGCGTTCTTCCACTGTCAGCCGGTTGGCCAGCGAGATGGGCGAAAGCTCTCCGTACCCCACAGCAGCGTACAGATCATCTTCACTCTGGTAGTTGAAATGTTCGCAGGCGTCTTTGATCTTGTCTTTTGCCACCATATCTTTAGGCACAAAATCCATCTCCTGCAGCATCCGGTACAGGGTATCATGCCCTTTTTGGATATTGCCTTCCCGGTCCTGACTCTTGAAGAAGCGCTTGATTTTGTTTTTTGCTTTGCTGGTGGTCACCAGATTCAACCAGTCCCGACTCGGTCCAAAGGAATTGGGTGAGGTCAAAATTTCGATGATGTCACCGTTTTTCAGCTTGTAGTCCAGCTGCACCATCTTGCCGTTGACCTTGGCGCCGGTCGTCTTATTGCCGATATCGGTATGGATATTGTAGGCAAAATCCAATGGCCCGGAACCTTTAGGCAATTCCGAGACATCGCCTTTCGGGGTAAAAACGTAAACCTTGTCAGAGAAGATATCCCCTTTGACCCCTTCCATGAATTCCGGTGCGTCATAAGCATCGTCCTGCAATTCCAGAATTTCTTTGAACCAGCCCACCTGCTTGGTCATATTGTCTTCTTTGACTTTTTCAGTGCGACCTTCTTTATATGCCCAGTGAGCCGCTACCCCGAACTCAGCGATTTCATGCATTTCGTGGGTTCGAATCTGGACTTCCACCGGGTTGCCTTTGGGGCCGATGACCGTCGTGTGAAGTGACTGATACATATTGGCTTTAGGCATCGCGATATAATCCTTGAAACGACCGGGCATCGGTTTCCACTTGGTATGGATCGTACCCAAAACGGCATAGCAATCCTTGATGGAATCCACGATCACCCGGATGGCCAGCAAGTCGTAGATCTCATCGAATTTCTTCTTCTGATCCACCATTTTGCGATAAATCGAATAGATATGCTTAGGTCGGCCATAGATTTCGGCGTAAATCTCCAGCTCTTCTGTCGCCAGCCGAATCTCTTCCACCGCTTCGGCAATGTAAGCTTCCCGTTCATCTCGTTTGGACTGCATCAGATGAACGATACGGTAATACTGCTTGGGATTCAGGTAACGCAGTGCCGTGTCTTCCAGTTCCCATTTGATACGGCTGATCCCCAAACGATGAGCCAACGGAGCGTAGATTTCCAGTGTCTCCTTGGCGATCCGCCGCTGCTTGTCCTCTCTCAGGTGTTTCAAGGTCCGCATATTGTGAAGCCGGTCTGCCAGTTTGACCATGATCACCCGCAGATCCTGAGCCATCGCCAAGAGCATCTTGCGGTGATTTTCCGCCAACTGCTCTTCGTGGGACTTGTATTTGATCTTCCGCAGCTTGGTAACGCCGTCTACCAGCATCGCCACGTCACTGCCGAATTCTTCCGTCAGATCCTGCAGCGTCACTTCAGTATCTTCTACCACATCATGCAAAAAACCTGTCGCTACCGTGTGGGGGTCCATGTGGAGCTCTGCCAGAATCCCCGCTACCTGGATTGGATGGATGATATAGGGCTCACCGGATTTGCGAAACTGACCGTCGTGGGCTGCCGTTGCATAGTCCAACGCCTTTTGAACGAAAGCCACATGCTCGGGACTCATATACCCCTGCACCAGTTTGATGACTCCGGGGCCTGTCAATACGATCTCTTTGCTCATCTCATGCCCTCCTTTTTTCGCAGCAGCTGCCCTCGAGACGCAGATTTTTCCGCCTGCCGGCTGCCGCTGCTTTTATTCTTGAAATCAAAAAGTACTAAGGCGTCTCTGAAAACTCCGCAAGGCCCGGATTTCCAGGGACTTTTTGCCGGAATCCGAGAGTAAAGCACAGCTTATACGATCTATAAGTGGGCATTACGACGCAGATTGCGGCAAACAAAACCAAAATATCCGTCGTTGGAGTTTTCAGACACGCCCTGCTTTCCTTCAAGCAGTTCTTTCTGAAATGATTGTCATTATTATACACGCTGCTACCGGCTTTTTCAATGCGACCGGCACAAGCAGTCCTGCAGCTTTTGAGCGGTTTTCCTGCTATCTGAAAACACCGATAGAACTCAGCTTTTTGCAGACCTGTCAGCATCATGGAGTAAAGCCCGCCTAACGCTGCACATTTACGATGTCGATTGGGGCAAAAGGTTCGAAGCAGCTGTCGCTGAAATTTTCACACGTCTGCTTCCGTTTGATGAAGCTCGTAAGTCAGGTCCAGACCTGCCAGCGAAGACAGCCCGACCCGGTCCACTCCCCGCAAGAGCAGTTCCTGCAGCTCCTCTTGGGTGGCAGATTCCAAATTTACCTGCAGCCGCAATTTTTTGCCGCCGTCGTATTCAAAAGTGGTGGCATCGTGTTTTGCTGTCTCGATATCGGCGCCTTCTCCCAACACCAGCCAGGACCAGCCCAATTCCCGCATCGCGGCCGCCAGATCAATCTTGGTCAACTCCGGCAGCTCCCGCGAGTCTACTCTGGTACGAATCTCTCCCCAAGCAATAGACAACGGCGACAATGCCAAATCCAGCTCGCGGATCATCGCCGGCTGATGCAGCAGAATATCAGAGCTGATACTGAGCTCCAAAAACTCGGCACCGTCCTGAAAACTGTGTCCCACCTCAAAAGCTTTTTTAGCCACTGTGCCGCAACCCAGCGGATAATCGATGACTGTGCCGATACGGATTCCGGTTCCGGCCAACAACTGCTTTACCCGTCGCAGATTCGCCGGCAAAACGATGACCTCCCGGATCCCCGATGTCTGGCGCAGCTCCTCCATCAAGTCTTTAAGATCCCACTCCTTCATGGCAGGATCTACTACCCGCAAACTTACCAACTCGCTGACTTTCACATGATCCGCTCCTTTTACGTCATTTTTCGCTGCTGTCAGTGCAGCAGCTCCAATTGATAACCGGCAGCACTCAGCAGGTACAATGGTGCGGTTTCGGTCCGCAAGATCCGCGGACCCAGACCGCACAACAGACCGCCGGCAGCTGTCAGTTTCTCGATCTCTTCTTGCATGATTCCGCCTTCCGGACCGAAGACTGCCAAAAGACGGGCACCCGGGGCTGCTTGCTGCAAAAGCTGCACCAGTTTAGCACTTTCGCCTGCTTTGGCACTCTCTTCGTAAGTTACCAGAACGTAGTCATAATCAGCTAAAAGACGATAAAAACTACCGCTGTCAGCCAAAAGTCGGACAGTCGGTGTCACCTGCCGCTGTGACTGTTCGGCAGCTTCTTGGGCGATTTTTTCCAAACGCTGTTGCTTTTTAGCCAGCTTTTTTTCATCCCATTTCACTACCGAAGCTTTTGCCGGAAAGCCGATAAAAGCCGCTGCTCCCAACTCAGTGCCCTTTTGGACGATCCATTCCAACTTGTCACCTTTAGGGTAACCGGAGGCAATCGTAATCGCCACCGGCAGCTCTTTATCCTGCAGTTCTTTGGCGACTTCCCGGACGAGCACGTTTCCTTCTGCTACTGCTGCGACTTCTGCTATGATAGCTGTCTGATCGGCAAACACCAGATATACCCGATCCTGCGGTTTCATGCGCATCACTCGGATCATATGATGAAAAATCTCCCCCCTCAGTTCGTATTCCGGCTGTGGGTTGTATGGCTCATCGATAAAATATCGCTGCATCCTGTCTGCTCCTTTTTATTCCTGTCGACTGGCTTTTTAGCCAGTCCGCTACGGTGTCAACCGGCAGTCGGATCGATCCCGCCATCGTCCGGGTGTGCTTTTTTCAAAATGATAGCATACCAGTCCCGCTGATTGAACAGTTGATCCACTTCAAAGCCGGCCGCGACCATGACGTCGATCACCAGGTCCTTTTTCTCCTCGATAATCCCGGATACGATCAGACGACCGTCCTCTTTTAACAGTCGATAGGCATCCGGAATCATCAAAAGGATGATGTCCGCCAAAATATTGGCTACGATCACGTCTGCCGACAACTCCACTCCCTGCAACAAATCATTTGCGGATACCCGGACATCCGCCGACACTGGATTGAGATCCATGTTCTCTTTGGCGGCCCGGACAGCGACTTCATCCAAATCGTAGGCATGGACAAATGCGGCTCCCAAATACTTGCTGGCAATACTTAACACGCCGGAGCCGGTCCCGACATCAAGGACAGTTTCCCCACCCCGCAAAACGATTTCCAGTGCCTGCAGGGTCAGTAATGTGGTCGGATGGGTCCCGGTCCCGAAAGCCATGCCGGGATCCAGGCGAATGATTTTTTCTTCAGGATCGCGACTTTCATACTCTTCCCAGCTGGGAACGATGGTCAAATAGCGGCTGATCCGCACGGGATGGTAGTATTTTTTCCAAGCAGTCGCCCAATCTCCGTCTGAGACCTCCGTCAGCGTCAGCTCATTTTTCCCGAGAGACAAGCCGTATTCCGGCAGCCGTCCGATGGTTTCCTTGATGAAAGGCAGCAGTTCCGGCAAAAAGATCGTTTCGGGAAAATAGGCCGCAACCCGTGCCCCTTCTGTCAAATCCGTCAACGCTGTGATGTCCGCCAATTCGCCAAAAGCATCACTCTGCCAATTCTGCGCATCTAACGCATCTTCAATCGAAACCCCGCTGGCACCGGCCTCCATCAAAATATTCGCCACAGCTTCCACCGATTCGCTGGCGGTCTCCACTTTCAATTCATACCATTTCATGTTGTTTTTCCTTTCCTCGCCTTGCAGCGGCCCTATTTGAAGCAAAATATGCTGCTCATTTTGTCAGAACTCCCAAAAGCGTTTTTAAAGCGTGTGTCTGGAAAACCCGCCGGCATCCGGATTGTTAGGGCGTATCTGAAAATTCTGGGGGGATCCAGATTTTTGCGGACCTGCCGAAATCAAGGAGTAAAGCGCGGCTTATGTGGTGCAAAGCTGCGCATTTACGAGTAGATTGCGGGGAAAAGGACCAACATATCTGCCACTGGAGTTTCCAGACGCGCCCTAATCAAAGAATATCCCGCAGCAGCGGTCCAAGCCAGCTGCTGGCGTTGTCAGTTTCTTAATACGCAGGATACGGCAGATAGGCTGTTTGGCCTTTTGCTTGATTTTCGCGAACAATTGCCGCAAAACGCTCCCGGTCCCATTTCAGCTCGAAAACCGCTGTCTCATCTTCGTTGTCGTCATTCAAAAAGTCCAGGAGATCACTGAGCCCTTCGTCCATGACTTCCTGCAGATAACTCACAAAGGCATCCAACTCTGCTTGTTGCAGTCCCTTTTTCCCTTCATAGGGATAGACAGCCAGGTAATCAGCGGCTTCGTAGTCGGATTTTTTCGGATCTACCAGCAAGATTCCGTCTTCAAATTCGATGATCTCTTCTTCGGAGGCTACTCCTTGGGCATCATCCAGATGCAGTTTCGCCGGGTTTTCCGCAAATAGACGGATCACCAGTTCCACTGTATGATTTTTGACATCCCAGTCGATTGCCACATCGTAATCCGGCAGACGTTTTGTCAGCTGTTCATCCAGATAAGTCAACATCGTTTCTTTTGCCATTGTTATTCTCCTTTAGTCATCGGAAGCCGCAGCTGCCGGTATTGGTTTATTGCCAGCCGTGATCTGGGGCCACAGCCGTTTTCTTCTGATTGGAAAGATAGGGATTGCCGGCGCAGACAAAACGCAGCGGCATGTCAGTCCACTTGCCTTTGTTGGGGATCCCGATACGAGGCAGCGTCAGGACCTGTCGAGGCTGCCGTTTTTGCTCCGGCAGCAGGTGCAGATCACTGGTGAAAATCGATTGACCGTAAAAATCCGGTGTGACTCCCAGTGCTTCAATCAATTTGCCGGGACCGTCGGAAAGTGTGGGGCCGGTTTTGCCGCCGCGGTTTTCCACCATCTTCTGAAGACTGGCGGGATCTGGCTCCAAGCCACGGATCATGACCCCTTGAGGCAGTCCAGTTTTTTGGGTCACCATGTTCAAGATCAGATGGGTATGCATCGTATAAAGATAGATCGTGCCGGCTTCTTCGTACATCGCCCGTACTCGCGGCGTCCGCCGCATCCCATAGCTGTGGGCGGCTTCGTCCTCCGGTCCCAGATAGGCTTCACAATCAACAATCCAGCCTCCCAACCGACTTCCGTCCGGCAGGCGATGCTCCAGATACATTCCCACCAAAAAAGCAGCAATCTCCGGTGTGGTTTTTGTTTGAAAGATTTCCTTGGCTTGTGCCATCGTTGTCGTCATTTTCTTCACCAACGCTTATTTTACACGAATATCTGCAGGGTTACTAGCAAACAACGCAGCCGCCGTCTTAGACCGTCGAAAGAAAAAAACCGTGATGCTGCCTCCTCTTTTCATGGAAGGTCGCGCCACGGAGTTGCATTTTATTTCTCTTTTTCAAGTGATAGCTGAATGATAGTTTCACAAAGCTCGTCATAGTCGATACCGTTGGCAGCAGCTTCTTGCGGCAACAGACTGGCAGGAGTCATTCCCGGCAGCGAGTTGGCTTCGATTACCCAAGGCTGTCCTTCCTGATCAACGATGAAATCAGTCCGAGAATAGACTTGCAGCCCCAGCAGCTCATGCACCTGTTGGGCAGTCTCCTGTAGTCTGCGGGTCAGTTCCGGTGAAATCGGTGCCGGCACCAACTCTTCGGTCAAGCCCTCCTGATATTTATTAGTGTAATCATAAAATCCCTGCTTGGGACGGATCTCAATGACTGGCAGGACCATCTCCCCCAGTACACCGACCGAAAATTCCCGTCCAATCAGCTGTTGTTCCACCAGTGCCTTGCCGTTTCGTGAAAATGTCGCAGCCTCTTTTACAGCCTGCTGCAGCGAATCAAAATCGGCAACAAGTGTAACTCCGATACTAGAACCGTTGTCGACTGGTTTGACGACAGCCGGAAGCGACACCTGTGTCAGATCCTCTTCAGCTCCCAGAATCTGCCAATCCGCCGTAGCGAATCCGTGAAAGCGCAGCAGCTCCTTGGAGATCTGTTTGTTCATCGCTAACAGACTGCCTTGGTACTCCGACCCCGTATAACGGATCCCATAAACGTCGAACAACGCCTGCAGTTTACCGTTTTCTCCGATCCCGCCGTGAAGAGCCAAAAAAGTGATGTCCGCTTCTCGACAGATCTCGATTACGTTTATACCGATTTCACCGGTTTCCCGCTTGCTGAAAGCCGATTCGATTTGATGCGTGTAAATTTGTTGTGCATGCTTATCATACGCTTCCGCAAAACCAGCTGTATCACTGAATCCCAACGCCAGATCCATCAACAGGACTTGGTGACCTTGTCTGATCAGTCCATTGGCGATCATGGCTCCCGAAGAAAGCGACACATCATACTCGTCACTCTTTCCACCCGCTAATACTACAATCTTCATTTTTGTTCCTCCGCTTCTGCCCTTTAAAGTGCTCAGGGGCGTCCTTGAAAACGTCTCAATGTATTATAAAACGAATACTTGAAGTTTGACAGCGGGAATGTGCGAATATGAAGAAGCTTTCCCCCGACAAACTGTAGATTTGTTGACGACATCATAGCAGGTCTTACGGTCGAATCGATTTCGCTGTTTGGAATAAATTTGCCCTTTTTTCGCTGCCTCGGACAACCTGCTGGCAAAGCCGTGCTTTACGTTTTCGTGACACCTCGTGCTATACTCTTAAGGAATAGCAATTTCAGAAAAATCCAGGAGGTGTCCCATGGAAAAACCCCTTGCTTACCGAATGCGGCCCCGCAATCTTGATGAGGTAGTGGGTCAGCAGCATTTAGTCGGTCCCGGGAAGATCATTCGGCGCATGGTGGAAGCCAAAATGCTCTCCTCCATGATTTTGTACGGCCCACCGGGGACCGGAAAAACCAGCATTGCTTCAGCGATTGCCGGCTCCACCAAATATGCTTTTCGCATGTTGAATGCTGCCACCGATACCAAAAAAGACCTGCAGATTGTCGCCGAAGAAGCCAAAATGAGCGGCACCGTTATTTTGCTGTTGGATGAAGTCCATCGCCTAGACAAGACGAAGCAAGACTTTTTGCTGCCCCATCTGGAATCCGGCCGCATCGTTATGATTGGTGCCACTACGGAAAATCCCTACATCACCATCAATCCCGCAATTCGCAGCCGAACGCAGATCTTCGAAGTCAAACCGCTGACTGAATCCGACATTCTGGTGGCAGTGGATCAAGCATTGTCTGACAAAGAACGAGGCTTGGGCAATTACAATGTCGAGATTGAAGAAGCAGCTCGGCTCCATCTTTCCCGCGCGACCAATGGTGATTTGCGCAGCGCATTGAACGGGCTGGAGCTGGCTGTCCGTTCAACACCGGCAGATGAAGACGGCGTGATCCGGCTGACATTGTCTATCATTGAAGAATGTGTCCAGCGTAAGGCACTGACCCACGACAAAGACGGCGATGCGCATTACGACGTGATTTCCGCTTTTCAAAAATCCATCCGCGGCAGCGACGTCAATGCCGCACTTCACTATTTAGGCCGTCTGGTGGAAGCCGGTGACCTGGCAATCATCTGCCGCCGCCTGATGGTAATCGGCTATGAAGACATCGGCTTGGCCAACCCCGCTGCCGCCGCCCGGACCGTCAACGCCGTCTTGGCAGCGGAGCGTTTGGGCCTGCCGGAAGCCCGAATCCCTTTGGCAGACTGCGTCGTCGATCTCTGTTTGTCGCCGAAATCCAATTCTGCCTACATCGCACTGGATACAGCCATTGCTGATATTCGTGCCGGCAAATCCGGGGACGTGCCGGATCATCTGAGAGACAGCCACTATAAGGGTGCCAAAGACTTGGGGCGGGGGATCGGCTACCGGTATCCCCACGATTTCGAAAATGCCTGGGTGGATCAGCAGTATCTGCCGGACAAACTGAAAAATGCAGTCTACTACCAGCCGAAAGCCACCGGTAAATACGAGCAGGCGCTGGCGCAGCAATACCGCCGCATCCACGAATGGCAGCATCCAAAGGGCAGTCAGAATAACAACTGACACCCCCAAAGCCGCCCCTGCCGGAAGTTATGCGCTTTCAAAAACAAGAAGCTTTCTTATTGCACACAACCGGCGGACGTGCTACTATGTAAGTGGGAATTCTGTGATGTACGAGTTGTCTTTTCTGTGTGTTGACCGAACATCTTTATTGATACCTCGGGATCCGTCTTGTGTGTAGGCTGCTAGCATGCCTTATCATTTGGTAGCTTTAGGTCTCCACCGTGGAACCCACCTGCTGATCATTGCGGGATCAATACTATAAGACGAAGAACGGCATCGACGGATACTACCCATTCTTTTTAGAATGCGGCCTCTCACTTTTGTGGGAGGCTTTTTTAGTTGCTTCTTTTTTTAGTAGACTAAGGCGTGTCTGAAAACTCTAGGGGGATCCAGATTTTTGCGGACCTGTCGAAATCAAGGAGTAAAGCGCAGCTTATGTGGTGCATAAGTGAGCATTTACGACGTAGATTGCGGTGAAAAGGACCAAAATATCTGCCGCTGGAGTTTTCAGACGCGCCCTAAAGTTTGACACGTTTTTAGTCGCTATAATTTGCCAGCCCTGTCCCTTGATAGTTGTCCTGTCAAGGTCAGTTTAGAGGGCTTTTTGAAACTTTTCACCCCTTGGCTTATTGCTTAGAAAACTGTCCGGACGGAGTATTAAAAGTGCCTAAAAAAACACTTGCTAAAAATCCCCTGCTTTTCCGGTAGCTTATCGGAGGAGTTTTGGTACAATGGGGTCAGATACAGGCGGTCGAAGTTGCGACTGCCGCTAACTCGGAGGAAAATCATGATCACTATTTTTATCTGTCTTTTTGCATTGCTGTTGGCTGTGCTCGGCCTGGTTCTTCTATTAAAACCACAACTCTTTCTGCCGCTGATTGGGGATTCCGATGACCATCGCAGCTTTTTGCGCTCGTTTGGGATCATCTACCTGATTATCGCCGCAGCAGGGATCCCGGTGGCTGTTTGGTCCCAAAAGCTGGTCTCTTTTGGCTATCTGTTTGCTGCCTTGATGCTGACGCTGGTCTTCAGTATTACTTTTTCCGGAAAAATGAACCGGCCGGACAAGTAAATCCTTTTGTATTTCGCCCCAATTGGTCTACAATAAACTTATAGGGACAACTGTTTCGGTCACCTGCCTGTCACCTGTCCGGAGCAGACTCAAACACGCAAGATGAAAAGGAGTGATCTGTATGCTGCAGCAATATAAAACGATCATGGTCGCTGTCGACGGTTCCAGCGAAGCGGAGCTGGCTTTTAAAAAAGCCGTCAACGTTGCCAAACGAAATCAAGGGAAGCTGGTCATTGCTCATGTTATCGACACCCGGGCCTTCCAAACGGTTTCTTCATTTGACGGGATGCTGGCGGAACAAGCTACGGAAATGGCCAAACAAACGCTGGACGACTACATGAAGTATGCAAAAGAACAAGATTGCACGGAAATCACTACAGTTATCGAATACGGTGCACCCAAACCGATCATCGCCAAACAACTGCCTCAAGAACACGATGTCGACCTGATTATGCTGGGAGCGACCGGTCTGAATGCGGTAGAACGTCTCTTCATCGGTTCGGTTTCCGAATATGTCATCCGTAATGCCACCTGCGATGTTCTGGTAGTCCGGACAGATCTGGAAAACAAGATCGTCGATAATAAAAAAGACAAGAAATGAATTTAGTGCATGTCTGAAAACTCCGGTGAGATTCAGGCGCATCCTAAACAAAAAGCTGGTGCCGCATTTTGTGGCACCAGCTTTTTTGTTATTCTCAAAATTTCCCGTCTCAGCCTACTTGTCGCTTGAATTTTTTAAAGCCGAATAGTTCATCGATCTTCAGCAAGTGCGCTTCCGGAATCGTGACTTCCAAGGCTTTCAGATTGTTCTCCAATTGCGAAGCTTTCGTGGCTCCGGTAATCAAACTGGAGATGCGGGGATCCCGTAATGCCCAAGCCAGTGAAAAGCTGGCCAGATCGGTATTCAGCTCAGCAGCCATTGCAGTCAGAACTTCCACCCGTTCCAGATTTTCTTCCGTCAACAGTGCTTGGATCTGATCCTGATAAGTCGCGCGGGAGCCGGCGGGAATCGGCTGTCCTTGGCGGTATTTACCCGTCAGCAGTCCTTGTGCCAGCGGCGAGAAGGGCACAATGCCGATTCCCAGCTGTTCACAAACCGCCATCATCTCATGTTCGATATACCGGTCGGTCATATTGTATTGCGGCTGGATCACGCTCAATGGATGCAGCCCGCGCTCTTGGATGATCAGCTGCGCCTGCAGTACCTGGACCGGCGTCCATTCGCTGACACCGTAATACAGCACTTTGCCGCTGTCGACCAGATCACTCAGGGCCTGCAAGGTTTCAGCCAGCGGCGTTGACGGATCAAAACGATGGCAAAAGTACATATCCAGATAATCGGTTGCCATATTCGTCAAGGATGTCTCAACCGATTCCATGATGTGCTTACGGGACAAGCCTCGATCATTGGGCCCGTCACCGGTGGGGAAAAAGACTTTGCTGGACAGTACCAACTCTTTGCGGGGCAGCTCTTTCAAAACATTTCCCAAAAAGCGTTCAGCCGCCCCGCCGCTGTATGCATCCGCACAATCGAAAAAGTTGACGCCTTTTTCAAAAGCCAGCTGCAAGGTGGCAGCAGCTTCCGTCTGTTTGGCAGTATCAGAGACATCTGTCATCCAGCTGCCGACAGCAATCTCACTGACTTTCAGTCCATATTTGCCTAAATTTCGATACTTCATAACATGCTTCCTTTCAATAACAGGATTCACAGCAGCAACTGCTGAATACAATCGGTGCTGCGAAGCCTCTTCAGATTCAGTTCAAAATAGCGTCAATGGCAGCTGTTTCTTCCGGTGCAAATGCCAGATTGTCCAGCGCCTTCAGGTTATCTTCTAATTGACTGACACGAGAAGCTCCGATCAGGACACTGGAAACCTCCGGCAGCCGCAGATTCCAAGCCAGTGCCATCTCTGCCAATGTCTGACCCCGGTCTTTGGCAATATCGTTCAAGCGGCGAACCTTATCCAAAGTCGCTTCCACCCGATCTTCCGAAAGAAACGGACTATCGGAACGATGCGCTCGGGAATCAGCCGGGATTCCGTCCAAATAGCGGTCTGTCAGCAAGCCTTGCGCCAGCGGACTGAAGACGATCGCCCCCAGACCTTCTTGGGCCAAGACCTCCGTCAGACCTTCTTCGATACTTCGGTTGAACATATTGTATTGGGGTTGATGAATAACAAAAGGTGTGCCCCATGCTTTGAAGAGAGCACTGATTGCAGCCGTTTGTTCCGGCGAATAATTAGAAACACCCACGTACAATGCTTTTCCCTGCCGTACCAAAAGATCCAACGCATGAGCAGTCTCTTCCAACGGCGTATCCGGATCCGGACGGTGGTGGTAAAAGATATCCAGATAATCCAAGCCCAGCCGCTTCAAGCTCTGGTCGCAGCTGGCGATCAAATTCTTCTTAGAACCCCATTCGCCGTATGGTCCCGGCCACATATAATACCCGGCCTTCGAAGAGATGATGATCTCATCGCGATAGGCCCCCAGCTCCTCTTTCAGCACCCGGCCGAAATTAGTCTCAGCCGAACCAGCCGGCGGACCATAATTGTTCGCCAGATCGAAGTGAGTGATCCCATTGTCAAAAGCGGTAAAGAGCACTTCTTTTTGGGTAGTCATCTTGTCGACATCCCCGAAATTGTGCCACAAGCCTAATGAAATTGCCGGCAGTTTCAAGCCGGAGCGGCCGACTCGATTGTACTGCATCTTATCGTAACGGTCTTTTTTTGCCAAATACATCTTTTTTCCTCCTGTTCTGTAAAGCTCAGCAGCTTTTCCTTTACTCACTATAACACTTCAAGTAAACTTGAAGTAAAGCGTTTCCGCAAAAAAATCTGAAAAAGATCGGAGTTATCCCACCATGACGACGACTGCTGCTAAAACTTACACTATCCGGGAGGTCAGCCAACAATTCCAGCTGCCGGCCTCTACTCTGCGCTATTATGAAGAAGTCGGTTTGTTGAAAGAAGTCCAGCGCAACGGCAAACATCGCTTGTACGAAGACAAACACCTGGGTCGCCTGGGTGCCATTCAGTGTTTTAAACAAACCGGCATGACCATCAGCCAGATCCAGGAATTTTTCTACCATGAAGACGAGACCCATGACTTTAATGCACTGGTGACTCTGCTTAGTGACCAATGCGATGCAATCGAAGAACAGTTGCAGCTCTTGCTGGCCAATCAAAAACATATCCACAGCAAACTGGCCTTTTATGAAGCCAAGAAAAGAGCCGCCGAACAAAATCTGCCCGCCCCTCATTGGGAAGAATTCACCTGAGCGGCCTTTGCTGCACTTTATTCCGGCAGAACCGCCGCATGCGGATCCCGCCGGCCAGCCTGTTCAGGCACTCTTTGAAGTTCACTGATTACAAAAATCTCCCATTGAAAGGAAGCGGGCCATGCACTACGAAAGTTTGATGTTCAGCAAATCACAATTGGAATATTACCGGGTTTTTGACGAACTGAGCAAGCTTCCCAAGCACAGCTACCTGATTCGGGATCTGGCATCGTTGACCAATACCCCCCATTCAAAACTCAAATACATCCTGGAACGGATCGGAGAGGTCATTGAAACCATTGATCCCCAGCAGGCCAGCTTGTTCAATCAGCCGAAAAAGCTAGATTTAGACAAAGTGACTGTCAGCTTGACCCGTTTTCGTTTCACGCTGCTGCAGCACTATTCGATCCCCTTTCAGTTTTTGCTCTGGCTGTTGAAAGAAGCCCATCCGGATGTGAATGACTTTTTGGCTTCCCACTATATCAGTCAGTCCACCCTCACCCGCAATATCCGCAACCTGCAGAAATACCTGAAGATTTACGGCATCCAGTTAAGCCTCACCAACGCCTCGCTGGAATCAAAGGATGAACTGCTTTTGCGGCAGTCGCTGTTCTATCTTTTCTGGATGGGAACCAAAGGCGAGACTGCGATTTTTGAACCTTATGAGATCGACGAAAGCCTGCTGCCCCACCTGCTGCAGCAGATTCCGGCAGAACACCATTATATCAGTCAAAAATTGTATCGCCTGAAACTGATCATCCAATACTTCCGTCTGCGTCAGCAGCATTACAGTCACGAGAACCTGCGGGCCGGCCAACTTTTCCGGGACAATCCGCTGTACGACCTGACCTTGTGCAAAGACAATCCGCTGATTCCGGCGAAATACGTCCGGGCCGAGACCGGCGGCTTGGTGGCCAATTCCATGATCAGTCCGAATTTTACCGATCCGGCCTCGCCGCTGATCCCTTCCCGACAGGCGATCTTGGCCGAAAAGATTCCACGTCTGCTGGCTTTGGCGGACGATTTTCTGACATGTTTCGAAACCGACCATTTTCACGAAAGGATTCCGGAAAAACAGCGGATCCTCCTGCAATTGAATCTGGCACAAGCAGGAGCCGGAATCTGGATCTTCCGAGGAACCTTTCCGAACCTTCACTACTTTTTGCTTCAGGAAGAAGGAGTCAATGAAGCCAACCTGCTGTACGAGCAGCAGGTCATGACGTTTTTTAACAGCGCACAAGCTCGGCAATACGAAGAATACCTGGACTATTTTTCCACCATGCGCAAGAGTTTCGGCCATATCCTGCGGCCTTACTACGTGGAACACATGGAATGGACCAAGCTGCAGGTCGGAATCGTCGCCGAGCCCAACAGCATCATCCATGATAAGATTTTTCTGGTGCTCAATTCGATCTATTTTGTGGACTGTGAAAATTTCCGGCCTGCCGAAGCCGGGAAATACGATCTCGTAGTGGCCTCTACCGCCAGTTTTAAGACAGATTATCCCGAGATTCCTTGTTACATTTGGAACATCGCCGCCAAAGACGAAGACCTGCCGTATATTTTTTATTGGCTGCGGGACTTCTTCCATAAAAAAACCGGCAAACTGCGCTTTATCTGACGGACACAAAGTCCGGCTCCCACTGAAATACTTGTTCTGACCGGAGCCTCTGTTATAATAGAGCTGTTTTTCAAAAAGGACTGTCCCGTTGCAGCTGGGCAGTCCGTAACGGAGGTCATTATGCCGAAAATCCCTAAAAATACTCCTCAAAGTATCCTGGCAGCCGCCTTTATCGGAACAGCAGTTACTGCACTGCTGTTGGCGCTGTTGGGAGCTGCTGTTTTGAATCTGTTGGGTGCCCGCTACCTCTCGAAGTCCGCTTTGGTGGGCTTTATGCTGGCAGTGATTCTGCTGGGCCTGCCCTTATCACCGGTGGCTACTCGGCTGGAAAAGCGCCTGGTAGCTTCCCAAATCCCCGGCGGTCGACTGGTTTATCTGTTTTTGGATACCGGCTCCACCTTTCTTTTGATGCTGGTAACCGATGCAGTGATGGCGACAGTGACGATCCCGCTTGCTGCTGCTTTTGCGACCTCACTGCTGTTTTCTTTGTTGGAACTCTTTTTGACCACCCGAAAGCTGCCCAATGCTCCCTCTGACGGCGATCGCAATTCATAGTGGCCGATCTGCTCAGCTTTTGCAGACACACCCGAATAGGTAAAGTTACAGGGAATTTCAGAAAGCTCCTCCCCCTGCCCCGGCGTACAGCCGCCGAAAAAACACGGTCGACTGACCTTCCACCTGAGGAGCAACCGGCCAGCCGGTGCTGGTATGTTTAGAGGAATTGCTCTGCTTTCTGAGAGGAACAATACGTTGGGGCGCCGCAGCCGTGATCCTTCCGACTTTGGGGCTTCTTGAAGATTTGCTATGATAGAATAAAGGCGGTGCTGTATGTATGGAAGAATTTGATTTGACGATCCTCGAAATCCTGTTTCGACTGCTGCTGGCGATCCTGATGGGGGGTGCCATCGGTTATGAACGGGAATACAAAAGCCGGCCGGCCGGGATGAAGACTCATATCCTGGTTTGTGTCGGGGCTGCGGTCATCGCCTTGATTCAGCAGGAGATTGCTTGGCATTCTATTGAGTTCTCCATCAACAACCCCAAATTAGTAGGTGTAGTCCGTAGTGATGAAGCTCGCTTGATCGCCCAAGTGGTCAGCGGAATCGGTTTTCTCGGGGCCGGCACCATCGTCATGAACAAGCAATCGGTTTCCGGCTTAACCACGGCAGCGTCAGTCTGGACGATGGCCGGACTGGGAATTGCTTGCGGGATGGGTTACTATCAGATTGCCATCATCGGCTTTCTGGCGGTGCTGGGTGCGCTGACGTTTGTCACTTACGTCGTTCCGGCTCCCCGTACCAGACGACTGCTGATGGAGATGGAACACTGGGACTCCTCCCGCCCTTTTACCACCGGTTTGCTGCGAGATCGAGGGATTACCATCGAAAATATGGATTTTGAAGTGAAGCGGCTGCCGGATGACAATTTCCGGACTTATTCTGTTATTTACACCATCACCCTCCCTCGTGATGTGGACGAACACGAGCTGATGCTGCGCTTATCGGAAAATCCCGACATCTTGAAAGTCCAGATTCTGAATTGAATCCAAACATCTTTGCTCAAAGCAAAAACAGCAGGCGACCTTTTCACAGGTCGCTTGCTGTTTTTTCGCTGCGGATTTTTTACATGAGACTTTGGTAGATGGCAATGATCTCTGCCACTGTCGTATCCCGCGGATTGCCCGGTGTACAGACATCCCGAAAGGCATCTTCGGCAATTACCGGAAGGTCTGCGGCTTTGACTCCCAATTCTGAGATTGTCGCCGGGATCCCTACATCTTTGGAGAGGCGGTCAATAGCGGCGCAGGCATCGTCGCGGATTGCTTCGATGGCTTTGGTATCCGCTCCTTCCAGGCCGAGAACCTTAGCGATCTCCCGGTATTTTTCACCGGTAAAATCTTTGTTGTATTTCATCACGGTCGGCAGAAGTGCTGCGCAGGCCACCCCGTGAGGAATGTTGTACCAAGCAGAAAGCGGGTGTGCCATGCCATGGACCAGACCCAAACCGACGTTGGAGAAACCCATTCCGGCAATATATTGTCCCAACGCCATTTCTTCACGACCTTTGGCATCGCCAGCGACTGAAGCCCGCAAGCTGCGGCCGATGATTTCGATCGCTTTCAAATGGAGCATGTCACTCATTTCCCAAGCTCCTTTGGTGATCAGACCTTCGATGGCGTGAGTCATGGCATCCATTCCTGTTGCGGCACACAGCGCTTTGGGCATCCCCATCATCAGGTCACTGTCGACAAAAGCCGCGACCGGAATATCATGGACATCAACACAGACGAATTTACGCTGGTTTTCTTTATCAGTGATCACATAATTGATGGTCACTTCGGCTGCCGTGCCGGAAGTCGTCGGCACCGCCAGAATCGGCAGACAGGGATTTTTCGTTGCCGCCACCCCTTCCAAGCTGATTACATCAGAAAATTCCGGATTGGTGACGATAATCCCGATTGCTTTGGCAGTATCGATAGGCGAACCGCCTCCGATGGCAATGATTGCGTCAGCAGCGGCGGCTTTTACGAATTCAACGCCTTCTTGTACGTTTTCGATGGTCGGATTCGGCACGATTCCATCAAACACTGCATAAGCGATACCGGCCTGATCCAGCAAGTCGGTCACTTTGCCGGCTACTCCGAATTTGACCAGGTCTTTGTCGGTGATCACGACAGCTTTTTTGAAGCCCCTAGCAGTAAATTCTGTCGGGATTGCTTCAATCGCACCCTTTCCGTGATAAGATGTTTCATTCAAGATCATACGATTTGCCATTTTATGCTTCCTCCTAAAAAATAATCAGTAAAAAGCGCCACGAGCTTTTCACTTTTTTGTATTGGTTGGGCGTATCTGAGAAAATCGGTGACGGCCGGTAAGCTTTTTCACCGCAGGCGATGTTTTAAAAACCGCAGCAGCTGCCCTTTACTCTCGGATTTTTGCAAAAATTGAACTCGCCGATATTATCCGATAGCCTTTATCCACCTCTATCGTTATTATTGTGACTTTTATCACAAATACGATTATAACAGGCTCTCTCATAAATTGTAAGCGCTATAAAACATACTCTTTGTTTTTTATTGTGTCGGTATACTCCGGTTGCCGGCAGTATTTTGAGCAGCTGGCGAAATCGTGAAGTAAAGCGCAGCGGCTGTCCGCCGGGGATTAAATTGAAGAAGCTTCTGAAGCTTTTCGGTCCTTGGATTATTGCCTTGAAAACCCTCCAGCTAGAGCACCAGCTGAAAAAACAACCTGCCGCAACCGCTGCCCTGAAGTCAACTGTTGCAGCAGGTAATTTGCTCGTTTGGCTTACAATTCAAAGACCTTGACCAAATCGACAGCCACCGGTGACTGGTCCGGATTGGTTTCCATGATGTCTGCCATGAATACCCACCATTTTCGATTGATGGCTGTATCGGCAGTCTGCGCCCATTTTGCTTCGTCCTCGATTGTCAGAAAAGCAAACAGATAATCCGTCTCCGGATCCAAAAAGATCTGGTAATTGATTGCCCCATGCTCCTCCAGCATCTTGCGCATCTCCGGCCATAATTGGTTATGGCGCTTGGTATATTCCTCACCGCAGCCGGGATAGATCTTCATTCGCAATGCTTTTTGAATCATCTTGCTCCTCCTTGTCATCAAAGCAGCCGGTTTCCCATGGCAGCTCCTTCTATCTGAAAAAACGGCCCGCCTTTTTCCAGTTTGACAGTCCCACAGTCGGTCGCTCCCGGTATCGCTACTCTTGCCGTTTCTTCGGTATAGTCTGCTTAGCTCCGCGGCTCCAGATAGCCTTCCCGTGGAAGGATTCCGAACGCATCGGCCAGACGCCACAGATCTGCATCTGAGATCGTCTGTCTGACTCCTCCCTGTGCGCAGACATACGTATAGACCTGCGCAGCTTTTTCCGCTGTTTCGATCAAACCGAAAACTTCATCCATGTCGCGGCCGGCGCCGTAAATTCCGTGCTGCGGCCACAGGACCAGCCGGGTTTCTTTCATCTTGGCAGCTGTTGCTTCACCGATTTCGTTGGTCCCAGGAACCATCCAGGGAATGATGGAGACTCCTTCCGGAAAGACCACCAGACATTCCGTGCACATCTGCCACAGGGTTCGGGTAAAAGCTTTTTCCTCCAGCTCGTGGGTAAAGCTCATCGCCAATAAATGAGAGGCATGGTTGTGCATGACGATCCGATTTTCCGGATCGACTTCCAGACGGGCGATATGGCTCATGAAATGAGAGGGCAGCTCAGAAGTCGGAACCGCAAAGTTTTCCAATCCCCAAAGCAGATCCAGGGAGCAGCCATCTTCAGCGACCCGCACAATTCCCAGATTTTCCGATGGTTCATCAGCGACATTTTTGAAATATTTGCCGGAACCGGTCACGATGAAATAGCAGCCGGCTAATTTGGAGGCATCAAAGATCATCGGGATCTCACGGATCACCTGGTCCAACTCCAAAAACGGCCGAACCTCTTCTTCCTTCAGCAGATAAGAAATATTCCCGCCGTTGCGCTCGTCCCAACCGAGACGGTAGAGATTGGCGGTGGTATTCATCATTTCTTTGACAAAAGGGGCTTGCAGGATATCAATTTTTTTCACAAGAGTACTTCCTTTCTGAATCACATGTTGTTAGTGTCACAACGAAGGCGGGGACGCAGGTGCTCGGCAAAACCGACTTGACGGTTGCCTACATCTGTCCCTGCTTGTTTATGCAGTTTTTTCAACGTTCGTCGGCGATTTGTTTTTCATATTCCCGGACATCCTTCAGCCACTCCAGGCCCACCGGAACACCGTTTTGTTGACAGAAGTAATTCCAAACATCGGCATAAGGATAATCTTTCAGCTCCTCGGTATAGACCAAGCGAGAAGTGAAGTCCATTGCCGTTTCCATTTCCTTGAGCTCGGAAGTCGGTTCCAGCATGGCTTTCAGCAGTGCTTTTTGCGTATTACGAGTCCCGACTACCCAGGCGGCGATCCGGTTGATGGTGGCATCGAAAAAGTCCAAGCCGATATTGGTTTTTTCCAGCAAATCGTTGCGGACCAGCTCTTTGGCGATCTCCTGCAGCTCATCATCCATGATCACGACATGGTCAGAATCCCAACGGACCGGGCGGGAGACGTGCAGCATGATTCCTTTAGAAAACAGGGCCAGTGAAGACAGCTTGTTGGAGATGACCTCTGTCGGGTGGAAATGCCCGGCATCCAGACAAACCAGCTTATCGCGGGTCAAGCCGTAGCCCATGTAAAATTCGTGGGAGCCCACGGTATAAGCTTCCGCACCCAGACCAAACAGCTTGCTCTCAACAGCATCCTGAGTGAAGGCTTCATCCAATTCTTCGGCAAAAATAGTGTCCAAAGATTCCATCAGGCGTTTGCGGGGCAGGTAACGATCGATTGGATTGTCCTTCATCCCGTCCGGTACCCAGAAATTGTCGATACAGACCTGACCGGTAGCTTCTCCCATGTAAGCTGCGATGCGGCGGGCCCGCTTGCCGTGTTCAATCCAATACTCCCGTACTTCAGCGTCCGGGTGAGACAGCGTCATGCCGTCTTTCATCATCGGATGGGAAAAGAAAGTCGGATTGAAGTCCAATCCTAAGCCCTGTTCTTTGGCCCAATTTACCCATTTTTCGAAATGCTTGGGTTCGATTTCGTTTAAATCTACGTTTTCGTCGGTATCCAGATAGATTGCATGGAGATTCAGCTTGTGCTGCCCCGGGATCAATGAATAAGCTTTTTCCAGATCCTGACGCAGTTGTGCCGGTGTATGGGCGGCGCCGGGATAATTTCCTGTCGCCATGATCCCACCGGTCAATTCGCCTTCAGGGCTCAAAAAACCTTTGACATCATCACCCTGCCAACAGTGCATAGAGATCTTGACTGTCTGCAATTTTGCCAATGCCGCTTCGGTATCGACTCCGATCGCAGCATATCTGGCTTTGGCTTCTTCATAACGTTTAGTCACATCACTCATCTTACTTCCTCTTTTCTTAAAATTGATTTTGGATCATTTATGAATGCTTCATATGCCTGCAAAATTGCAGCATGATTTCCCGGTTGCGGCTTGAAAGTCGCCAAAGGAAAAGATTTTCGGATTGCTTTGCGGGCCGCTGTTAAATCAGCGAAGCCGCCGGTAGCAACCATTTGCAGGATCAGATTGCCGATAGCGGTCGCTTCGGCCGGTCCCGCTTCAACGTCGATTCCGCAAACATCGGCAGTCAGTTGATTCAACAGCCGATTGTTGGAGCCGCCGCCGACGATATGAAGCTTGTTGAAGGTCCGGCCACTGACTGCTGCCAACTGCTTCAACTCTGCCCCATAGCACAGTGCCAAATTGTCATAAACACAACGGGCCAATTCTCCGGGGGTCTCCGGTATCTTCTGCTGCGTTTCCCGACAATAATCCTGCAGCTCTGTAATCATATTTGCCGGATTCAAAAAGCGGTCGTCGTTGACCGGAATAAACTGTTGGAAAGGGGCTTCTTTGGCTGCCATTTCCGCCAGCTCCGCATACGACCAGCGGTATTCCTGCATCCGGGCGACTTCTTGGATCAGCCACATTCCCATGATATTTTTGAGAAAGCGGATCGTCCCCTGAACGCCCCACTCATTGGTGAAATTCGCTGCATAAGCCGCTGCACCGGCATTGCCTTCCGCAAGCTCGGCACCGATCAAAGACCAGGTCCCGGAACTGATATAGGCCCAATCCGAGTCAACGCCCGGTGTCCCGACGACTGCCGAAGCTGTATCATGACTGGCAACGGTGATGAAGGTGACTTCCGGCAGCTGATATTCCGGGAAGCGGTCATTTTGCAGCGGACCTAAGAGGGAACCCGGCTCTGTCAGCTCCGCAAAGAGATCCTCCGAAAGCTCCAGAACTGTCAGGATCGCTTCATCCAACTGTTTTTCAGCCAAATTCAGCAGTTGGGTAGTCGAGGCATTGGTCTTTTCAAAGACGGCATTGCCGGTGAAGACATAGCCCAGATAATCAGGGATCAACAGCAATTGTTTTGCCTGAGCCAATTTTTCCCGCTCTTCTTTGAACAGTTGGAAAACTGTGTTGAACTCCAAAAGCTGAATCCCGGTTTTTTCGTAAAGGGTCGCCAGCGGCAATTTCTCAGCGAAGGCTGCCGCAGCTCCTTTGGTCCGTTGGTCGCGATAAGCGATGGGAGCTGCCAGCAGCTGACCTTCTTCGTCCAACAGACAGTAATCCACCCCCCAGGTATCGATCCCGGCATAACAGCGGTCGATCCCGGCGGCTTTGACCTTGGCCAGCCCGACCAGGATCTCCTTGATCAAATGATCGATTTCCCAACGATCATGGCCGTCTTTGGCAGTAAAAAAGTTTTTGAAGCGGTGGATCTCGGTCAAAGATATCTGACCGAGATTATCAACCGCCGAGTGCATCAGCCGGCCACTGGAAGCGCCGATGTCGATTGCGATATAATGGTCCATCTCTTCTGCTCCTTTGCGATAACGTTTCGTCAGGTATGTACAGTGATTGACTGATTTCGGTTACATCCTGTCAACACCTTAAGAATAGCCGCTGTCTCTTTACAGAACAATCACAGAATGTTAGTCTTTTAGTATCAAAATTACAGGTGATACTATGACTACTTCCCTTATCGAAAAACTGCTGATCGTCGATGATCAGGAGCAGCAGCAAAAAAAATCCGGCCGCTTTCTGGAAGAGTTTGCCGAAGAACGTTCGGCTGCCGGTGGTTCCCGCTTTCGGATCAAAGACCATCTTTTTGAAGCCGACCGCCGCATCCTGATTCGTAAACACCGCCGTTTTGCTCCGTATCCGCTACATTCCCATCAATTTTTGGAATTCAACTACATGCTGAAGGGCACCTCCCGCCAGATTGTCAACGGAGCACCCCTGCTTCTGGAAGAACAGCAGCTGCTGCTTTTGGATACCGATTCCCGTCACGAATTGGCCGCTCTGGGGGAGCAGGATTTGCTGATCAATTTTTTGTTCCGCACCAAAGACCTCAACATCGGCTCCTTAAAGCGCATCGATGCTGCCGGTGCCGGGATGACTTATGATTTCATCATGAATGCTGTTTTAGGTCCGAACTTTCACGAAAATTATCTGATGCTGGATCTGAAGGCGGAGCCGGAAGTCCGCCAGACTCTGGAACAGATGATCAGCGAGGGGCTGGCCAATCGGCGTCTGCGGAATGAAATCTTGGACAGCCTGTCTCAAGTCTTGTTTCTGCAGCTGACCCGTATCTACCAAAGTCAGGTAGCCGCCATTTATCGGGAAGCGACCAAAAATGACATCCTCATCACCATCTTGCAGCGGATTGAAGACGAAGCGGCAGCTCTGACTTTAAATCAGCTGGCCAAAGACCTGGGCTACAATCGCAACTACCTTTCCAACATGATCAAAGAGCGAACCGGCGCCACTTTCAAAGAGCTGGTGACGCTGGAACGGCTGAAAAATGCCCACGACCTGCTGCTGACCACGACACTGGCCATTGAAGATATCGCTCACCACAGCGGCTTCTCCAGCAAGACCCAGTTTTACAAAAAATTCCGGGAACACTACGGGCAAACTCCGGACCAGGCCCGGCGGCAGCTCTAAGTATTGCCCTGCAGGGTACGACAAAAACCGCAGACATGCCTCATCCTGAGGTTGTCTGCGGTTTTTTCGCTGTTTGCTTGCTGTTGGTGAAAGCTCCCTATATTCGAAAAGATACCTTGCGGCGTTATCAGAACGCTTGGTTCAGCCATACCCGGAATTCACCGTAACCCCGGTTGCCCCACATGAAGTAAGGCACCAGCGTAACAGTCGTCTCCTCAAAGACCGGCTCCTGTGTCGTGTAGGTCTCTTGTTGCTGTGAGCGCAGGCGTTTACTTGGTGCCTGCAGATAGACGGCATGGGCCAGCAGCTCGTCATTTTCCACCGTCTTGATCTCACCGTCAGTCAGCCACAAAGTTCCCAGTTGCGGACCATTGTCTTTTTCTTCAGCTGTATAGACCAGCGGGCCGCGGGTCACAGCAACTTTACCGATGTCTTCGGTGATGCGGGTATTGGCAAAGACTTTTTTCGGTGTCATATCCAAGGTCAATTGAATCTGATCGCCTTCCTGCCAGGTGCGATCGATCACCAGAAAGCCCTGCTCGTTGACTGCTGCAGCCGTTTCTCCATTAACGGTCAACTGGTACGACTCCGACCATTCCGGCAGCCGCAGTGCGATCCGGCCGCTGACTGCGCTGGCAGCTGAAACTGTGATTTTAATAGCGCCGCTCCATGGATACAGGGTCTCCTGTGTCAACACAACTTCCTGTCCCGCCAAAGTCACAGCGGTTTCACTGTCGCCATAGAGATTCACATAAACACCATCTTGATACTCTGTCACAAAATAATCACCGATTGCGCCGATCAAACGTGCCAAATTCGGCGGACAGCAGGCGCAGTTGAACCATTTCTGCCGTTGCGGAGTCACATGATGATGGTCCCGGCGTTTGCAGGCGTTCTCACCGTCTACCTGCAGCGGATTGACATATAAAAAGCGTTCCCCTTTAAGATCCATGCCGCAAAGAGAGCCGTTGTAGACCGCATTTTCCAAGACATCGGCATACTGGCCTTTCGGTTCCAATTCCAGCATCCGCTTAGCCCAGAAAGCCAGCCCGACCGAGGCACAAGTTTCGTTATAGGTCGTATCGTTGGGCAGATCATCGTTTTCGGCAAAGGCTTCTCCCCAAGCCGAGGCGCCGATGCCGCCGTTGACGAACATTTTATGATTGACCACATTGTCCCACAAGACCTCCATCGCCTGCTTCAAAGATTCATCCTGCTTCAGACGAGCCACATCAGCGACTGCAGTATAAAAATAAACGGCGCGAACGGCATGCCCCACTGCTTCTTTTTGCTCCCGGATCGGCAGGTGGGCTTGTGAGTATTCATGGTCACCATGCCACCAGCTTTGTGCATCCCGACCGGCTTTTTCAGCCTCCAGATTGAAATAAAGCGGCTGTTGCCCCCGTTCATTGACAAAAAAAGCAGCCAATTCCAGATACTTTGGATTGTCCGTTACTGAATACAAACGCACCAATGCCAGCTCGATCTCTTCGTGTCCCGGGTAGCCTTTAATCTTACCTTCTTCGGGTCCAAAGATCGTGTCGACATAATCGGCAAATTTTTCTGCAACTTGCAAAAAATCCGCCTTACCGGTGACTTCATAATAAGCGACGGCGGCCTCGATCATATGCCCGCCGCAGTACAATTCATGGTTGTCCCGCACATTGGTCCAACGATTTTCCAGTCCCTCTTTTACCTGATAGAAGGTGTTCAGATATCCGTCTGCCAATTGGGCCTGCCCCAAAAGATGGATCACCGCATCTGCTTGTTGCTCCAATTCGGCATCCGGGTTGTTCCGCAAGCTGTAGGCCACGCTTTCCAGCCATTTGTAAACATCCGAATCCTGGAAGACCATGCCGTAATACTCGCCTTCTTGCAATCCCGCGGCCAATCGAAAATTTTCGATGGCATGGGAAGGTTCCGTATCCTCCAACTGATCATTCAACGCCCGCCATTGGTAGGGAATTACACTTTCTTCCACGACCTTTTGATACTGCTGCCAAAATTCTCCGGTCATTTTTGCTGTCGCTTTCATGTCGATTCCTCGCTTTTTCAAGATTTGTTGCTTTGAGTTTACCGGGAAAGCACAGGCTTGTCGTTAGAGGATAGATAGAAAAGGTGGAGAAAAACTAGTTGATAATCACCCTCCTGGTTAAGGTAAGGTCAGATCAGCGTAGTTTTCCTGCCCGACCGCTCCGAATCAGAAGGGGAGCTGACAGATATCAAAATACCGACCTCCCGAAGTTAGATTTTTGGTCTAACTTTGGGAGATCGGTACACAAGACAACAGCTTTTTATATCATTTGTGGAACAGCCGCCGCAGTGAAAAGCCCGGCGAATTGCCGATCTGACTCATGGCATAGGATTCCAGCAAATTGACTTTACGACGGTATTCATTGGCCGCAAAGGTCGTGATCTCCTCCCGACTTTCAAACTCGTCGATCACCTTGCGCTCCAAGTAATAGCCCCGTAAGACTTCCTTGGTAAAGGCGGGATCTTGACGAATCAGCACGGCCGCCATGAAGTCTTTGCGTTTCAGACTGCCCATCATGGTCTTGCGCTGTTCCAAAAAATAGTTGATGATCTTTTCATCATAGACCCCTTCCAGACTGGCCAGACTTTGCTGGATCAGCCGGGTATTGCGGCGATAGACGGTCTGTAGCTGCTGCAGATCCACCGGTGCCGCTATTTTTTGATCTTCCTGACGCCGTTGCCAGAACAGCTTCGGATGTCGGATCACCCGCAGGATCCGCCGCACTACCAGCAGCCAAAAGCTGAGAAAGGACAGAATCTGCCGCCCGAAGGAATGCTGGAAGGTGGCAATAAATCTGGAATAAAAACGATAGCTGTTGCCATCGATCAGCTGGCGCCGGAAGCTTTCGTCCAAGCCGTCTCTTTCGATGGAGAGGATCAGTGCCTGGATCTCCTGGACTTCTTGGCGTTCACTGTCAGTCATCGCTTCGGTATAGATTTCCCAGATCCGGCTGGCGTAGCTTTGACTCACCGCCTTCAAAGCGATTGTTTCGTTTTCCGTCAAATTTCCGCTAGCTTCGTCCTGCTTCAGCTCCCGCAGGACTGCCTCCAAAACAGCAATCCCTTTTTCATCCACCGGCGCTTCTGCCTCACCGTCGGCAATCAGCGGCATCACAATCAGGCTGATTACCAGGCTCAACAGGATCACGCCGGCGGTCAAGAACAGCAGGACACTGCGCTGATGAAAGGCTGCACCGTGAAGCGTCGCGGGCAGAATAAAGATTGTTGCCAAACTGACGGTTCCTTTGACACCGCCAAAGGTCAGCAGCAGGATTTCCTGTTTGGTTTTCCGTTGTCCGTCTTTTACCAAAAATAAGTTCAGTACCAATAAAAACAGCAGCCGGATCGTAAACAGCAGGACTGTCACCAAAAAAATCACCAGCAACAGCCGCTCATTGGCATAAATATCACTTTCCCAGATGGGCGAAAAGACCTGCGAAATCTCGATTCCCAGAAAAATAAAAACCAGCCCGTTCAAGGTGAAAACGACCGTATTCCAGACCGCTTGCGAGACATTGGCCAGCTCCGCCTGAAAGACGGTGACCTTCTGCCGACCTCCCGCCTGCATCACGCCGGCAGTGACTGCGGCGATGATGCCGGAAACACCTGCCAGTTCGGAAAAAACGTAAGCAACAAAGGGCAGCAGCAGTTCGATCAGAAGATAGGAGGTGACCTCTTGGGCCTGCGCCTGTTCAATCAAACGGATCACCCGCCGTTTCACCCAGACTACGGCACCGCCCACCAACACACCGCCGAGACTGGCTGCCAACAACTGCCAGGAAGCCTGCCAGATAGAAAAACTGCCGGTGATCAGCGCGGCCACGGCAAACTGAAAGGCCGTAACCCCGGACGCATCGTTCAACAAGCCCTCCCCTTCCAGGATCCGCATCACCCGTGGCGGCATCTTTAAGGGCTTGGCAATAGAAGACACCGCCACCGCGTCTGTCGGCCCCAGTGCTGCTCCAAATGCCATACAGGCCGCCAGCGGAATGGTGGGCATCAACACTCTCAACACGCCGCCTACCGCCAACAACGTTAAAATCACACCGCCAAATGCCAGTGACAGAATCGTACCGAAATTTTTAAAAATCGTCGCCAGATCTGCGTGTTCACCTTCTCGAAACAGCAGCGGTGCGATGATCAGCACCAAGAAGATCTCCGGCTGAAAGTTCAGGCTGCGGCCCCATTGCGACAGCCCCACCAGGATTCCCAAGAAAATCTGCACGAAAAAAATCGGGATGTTCGGCAAAATCTTGGCCATAATATTGGAAAATGTGATGGCCACCGTGATTACAATAACCAGTTCAACCAACTCCACAGGCCGTCACTCCTTTTTGTCCGCATCCCGCAGCAGCTTGAAAAACGCTTCTTTGCGGGCCAGTATTTTTTCTTCCAATTCCGCCAACTGCGCCGGATCGTCCTCCAGCTGCGCCCGTCTGGTCTCCAACCGCAGCAGTTCGTGCTTGATTCGTTCCAATTTATGAAATGCAAAAATATTCCGCCGCTTGATCTTATTCAGTAACTGGCGCCGTTCCTCCACGGTCAGACTGCCGTATTTTTCCCGGATCAGCCGCAGCCGGTCTTCAAAATTTCTGCTCATGTCGATTGCTCCTTTTTACGGATTCTTTTGTAAAAACAGACGTGTACAGTCACCTGCGGCCCGCAGAACTCAAAA
Organism: Enterococcaceae bacterium OF42-14pH9A; assembly: GCA_027692465.1. Classification (GTDB taxonomy): domain Bacteria; phylum Bacillota; class Bacilli; order Lactobacillales; family Enterococcaceae; genus Enterococcus_C. The sequence goes on from JAQEYU010000002.1 coordinate 467,362, forward strand.
AGCCCTGACCGTTTTTACAGCAGTCAGGGCACAAGGCTGCACACCGATGTCACTTTGATGGCGGGTCCGCTCCTTTGGTAAATTAAACGGGTACTTGCCCCACTTGTCTCAGCGGACTACCAGCACATTGCAGGGAGCATGATTGACCACGTATGACGTGGTAGATCCTACCAGTGATTGGGTGATCGCGCCTTTTCCGGTAGCACCAATGACGATCAGGTCACTGGCATTATCAGCGGCATATTTCACGATGATTTGTTTGGGATTGCCCACTTCGACAAACGGCGTAACATCCTCCACCCCTTTTTGGGCAGCATCATGAATCTTTTTCAACAGTTCCGTCTCGGCATGCTCTTTTTCCTGAGCGAACAATTTTGAAAATGAATAGGCGCTGGTGGTCAGCTCGGCATCATTGATGATGGAGATCAGCGTCAGGCGACCGTTGTTGGCAGCAGCGATATTGACAGCCTCTGCGAACGCTTTGTCCGCCAAGCGGGAGCCATCCAAAGCCACCAGAATGTTTTGATAAGTCTCGTTCATGAAAATCCCTCCTCGTCTCTGTCCGGTAAATCATTTCCAGGTCTCACAACCTGTCTGTTCATATCCAAAAATACACCTGCTGTGACTCTCTTTTTCTATCTTAAGCATAACACAAAAAGACCTGTCAGCCGTAGCCGGAGCTTCGACTAAGCAGGTCTGGTTTGATCCTCGTCACATCTCATTGATGAGACCGTATTTTTTGCGATAGCTGCGAGGAGAGATCCGAAATTGTTTTTGGAACAAACGGCTGAAATACTTTTCGTCTTCGATCCCTACTCGTTCGGCGACTTCCCGAATGCTGTAATTGGATGTCAAAAGCAGCTGCCGCCCCCGCTCCAGCCGCAGCGTGTGCAAATACTGGGTTACGGTCTGACCGACTTCCCTGGAGAAGAGATTGGAAAGGTAGGCCTTATTGTAGCCGAAATAATTCGCCAGCTCCCCCACTGTGATCTTGCGTTGGTAGTTGCGCTGCAGGTATTCCTTCACATAGTCGATGAGGAAATGCTTCTCCCCCTGCCGCTCCTGAAAGGACAGCAGGTATTTTTCTTTGACGCTCAGCAAAAGCGTCGCCGTATACGCATCCAACAGCTGGTGGGTAGGAAACTCCATCTCCTTGACAGTCTGAAGCTGCTGCAGCAACAGCAGTTCGTTGTCCAGGATCAGATTTTTTTCATAAAGAGGCAGCTGCCAGCGCTCCGGCTCGTTGAAACGGGGCGCACTCTGCACCGAGGCCTGCTCCATTCCCTGCATCTCAAAATGAAGCCAATAAAAGCCGACATTTCCGTGGGCTCGACTGCCATAAAAATGCGTGTTCGGCGGAATCAGCAGCAGTTCTCCTGCCGCCAAGATCAGCTCGTTTCCGGCAATATTGAAGTAGACTTCCCCTTCAACACCGATCATCAGCTCATAGTCGAGGTTGGTCCGTTCATCATGCTTCCAAGGCTCCTTCGAATGAAGATAGCCGCACCAGTGAAAATGAATTTCTACAGGTCTTCCGCTCAAAATTTTTTCCAACAGGCTGGCTCCCTTCCACTCGAATTCAGCGCAGACCGCTATGCCCCTGTACTTACTCCTTGTTATTATACGCGGTTTTCCGTCAGTCTGACAACCGATCCAAGTAGGCCTGCGGGATCGCCAGGTCACGATAATAAGTTTTACGGTCCCGCTCATCGAATTTACGAATGACCCGACAAGGATTCCCGGCTGCCAGTACACCGGCTGGAACATCTTTGGTGACCACCGAGCCGGCACCGATAACTGTGTCATCGCCGATCGTCACTCCCGGCAGGATCGAAACATTGGCGCCGACCCAGACGTTGTTGCCAATGACCACCGGTTGACCGAATTCACCACCGGTCATTTTACGCAGCTGCGGATCCAGCGCATGACCGGCTGTATAGATCCCGACATTGGGCGCCAGCAGCACATCGTCGCCAATCGTGATCGGACAAACATCCAACAGCGTCAGATTATTGTTGGCAAAAAAATTCTCGCCGATGGTCACATTGAAGCCGTAGTCCACATGAAACGGCAGCTCGATAAAATACTTTTCACCGACGTGCTTGAACATTTCTTTGATCAGCCGGCTGCGAGTCGCCATATCCCGGGGATGGCAGCGATTGTACTCATACAATAAATCCCGTGTGGCAAAACGTACTTCCAAAAGCTCCGGTGTTTGATGATACATTTCACCGGCAATCATCTTTTCCAATTCCGATTTCATCAGGGAGCACTCCTTTCTCAAGTTGCCTGCATTTTTTATTTTTCGTCAGAACGCATTAGTGATTCAGCCCGCTTGCCGAATCAGCGATTAGCTCTGTTCAACATCGACTCTTCTACGCCTTGCTTCGAATACGGTTCGCTGCTTGGCTGACGCCCCCCATGCAACAGCACAACTGTTGCAAGCGAACCAGCATGTCAAGCTTTGCTTGCCAGTCGTGTTTCGTACGACGGGGACCACCTTCCCTTTGGTCGGCTGGTTGCTGGAAGCCCTTAGCGCTCTGCGCTTAGTGCTTCCGTATGCGCCTGTAGTGATTCGGCCCGCCTGCCGAATCAGCGATTAGCTCTGTTCAACATCAGCTCTGTCTGCTTTCAGCAGCCAATCGTCGTGTTTCGCACGACGGGGACCACCTTCCCTTCGGTCGGCTGATACTGTTCAACATCGACTCTGTCAAGCTTTGCTTGCCAGTCGTCGTGTTTCACAGCAAAGAAGCTGTGAGTGTGGTGCTCACAGCTTCCGAAACCGAACATATAACAATCAATGAAGAGACAGAATTATTTGGTGAGTGGTTCCCATTTCCAATTGACAACTTCCGGGATATCGACCCCGTTGGCACGGATGTAGTCGTGGTGGAAGTTGATGGTGTCGTCCATCTTCTGCGCAAATTCACCGGCAGCGGCACCTTTGGCAGCCACGGCAGCGTCTTTGGCAACGTGGAAGCGGTCCATTTCTGAGAAGACACGCATATCAAACGGTGTAGTGATATCGCCGTTTTCACGGTATCCGTGGATATGCAGATTGTGGTTTGCCCGTTTGAAGAAGATATCCCGGATCAGACCTTCGTAACCGTGGAAAGCAAAGACGATTGGTTTATCCGTCGTGAAGTAAGCGTTGAATTCCTCATCGCTCAAGCCCCGAGGATCTTGGCTTGGATGGCGCAATTTCAACAGATCCACCACATTGATAAAGCGGATCTTCAGCTCAGGAAAGGCTTTGTTCAAGATCGTAACGGCTGCCAAAGCTTCCAAGTTTGGCTCAGTACCGGCAGCTGCGATCACAACATCCGGCTCTTGATTGCCGTCAGTCGAAGCCCAGTCAACGATCTTCAGACCTTCCCGGACCAGAACTTCTGCTTCGTCAGCGGAGTAAAATTGCGGCCGTGGGTGTTTAGAAGACACGATCAGGTTGATCAGTTCCTCGGATTGCAATGCTTCTGCCATAACTGCCATCAAGGAGTTGGCATCAGCCGGCAGGTATTCACGGATAAATTCCGGTTTTTTCTCAGACAAGTGAGTCAACAGACCCGGATCTTGGTGGGTGTAACCGTTGTGGTCTTGTTGGAATACCGTCGAAGTTGCGATCAGGTTCAATGAAGGGTAGCGTTTGCGCCATTTGTGATCCGCTGCCTTACGCAACCATTTGAAGTGCTGAGTGATCATGGAATCCACGACCCGCAGAAAAGCTTCGTATGATGCGAAGAAGCCGTGACGTCCGGTCAATACATAGCCTTCCAGGAAACCTTCACATTGATGCTCGGAAAGTTGAGAATCGATCACTCGGCCAGCCGGTGCGATCCATTCATCGTAATCCGGTTTTTGTGCTTCCATCCATTGACGGTTAGTCACTTTGAAGACTTCTGCCATCCGGTTGGATTTGGTTTCGTCAGGACCGAAGATACGGAAATTTTCCGGATTTTCTACAATCAGGTCTTTGGCAAATTTCGCAAACTCCGTCATGTCTTGCGCTTCTACAGCACCCGGTGTCGTCGTATCGATCGCGTGTTGTTTCCAATCAGTGATCTTCAACGGTTTCGGATCAATCCCGCCGTTTGTGATCGGATTGGTGGACATCCGGCGATCCCCTTTAGGAGAGATTTCCCGGACCTCATCTTTGATCGTACCGTTTTCGTCAAACAATTCTTCGGGACGGTAAGATTTCAACCAGTCTACCAATGCTTCGATATGATCCATGTGATGAGCATCTACCGGGATCGGCACTTGGTGAGCACGGAAACCGCCTTCGATTGGTTCACCATCCCAAGATTTCGGACCGGTCCAACCTTTAGGAGTGCGGCAGATAATCACTGGCCACTGCGGCATCACCGCATCTTCAGCTTTACCGGCACGGGCTTTTTTCTGGATATCCTTGATCATCGCAATGGCTTCATCCAATGTTTTCGCCATTTCCGGATGAACAGCTTCAGGATCGGTGCCGCCGACAAACAACGGCGTCCAGCCCATACCTTCAAAATATTTCGTCAAGTCGGCATCTGATTTGCGTTCCAAAATCGTCGGATTGGAGATTTTACCACCATTCAAATACAAGATTGGCAGTACTGCGCCGTCATTGACCGGGTTGATAAATGAGTTGGAGAACCATGAGCCTGCCAAAGGACCGGTTTCGGCTTCACCATCACCGATTACAGTAGCAGCGATGACATCCGGATTGTCCAAAATAGCACCGGTTGCGTGAGACATACTGTAGCCGAGCTCCCCGCCTTCATGGATCGAACCCGGTGTCTCAGGCGCTGCGTGAGATGCGATACCGCCCGGGAATGAGAAGATCTTGCAAAGCTTCTTCAGGCCTTCTTCGTCCTGCGTGATTTCGGGATAGATTTCGCTGTAGCTGCCGTCGATGTAAGAATTGGAGACCATCACTTGACCGCCGTGTCCGGGACCTTCGATGTAGAACATGTTCAGATCATATTTATTGATGACCCGGTTCAAATGGGCATAGATGAAGTTCTGGCCGGCAATCGTACCCCAGTGACCGATAGGATGAATCTTCACATCTTCTTCAGTGACGTCCCGTGTCAACAACGGATTGTCTTTCAAATACATTTGGGCAACAGAGATATAGTTGGCTGCCCGCCACCATGCGTCGACTTTTCCCAAGTACTCTTTTGAATCGTAGTTTACTGTCATTGCGCTGTTACTCTCCCTTTTGGTTAGTTACGGTAAAAAATACTTAAATGCTGCTAAAAAAAATTTCAGCTGAATTTAATAATAGGTATTTTTTACCTTTATTGTTTCAAAAGAATCTCGGTCAGGCTGCTGCGATTTTGGTAGCAGCCCGGCCGATCTTCTGTTTAAACGATGATTATTTATTTGATCGTCACAAATTCCAGGTCGACCATTTTCGCCCAGGTTTCGATCTGATCTGCAGTCAAATTCAATGATACCACAGTGTGATGGCCGCCGCCAGCCTCAATCCAGGCATGAATACCTTTTTTGAAGTCTGGACGCGGGGTCCACATTACGCGGGCTACCGGCAGTTTTGGTGCAGCTTCAGTCGGCTCAAAAGCATCGACTTCATTGATCAGCAGTTTGTAGTGAGTACCGAAATCAGCCATGGAAACCACGACACCGGCGCCACCTTTGCCATCAAATACCAAACGCGCCGGATCTTCTCTATCGCCCATGGACAACGGCGAAACGACGATTTTCGGTTTGTTGACTGCCAAGCTCGGATCCACTTCCATCATATGAGATTGCAGGATCGCTTCTTTGCCGGCTGCCATTTCATACGTATAGTCTTCCATGAAGCCGGTGTTTTCACCGCGAGCCATAACTTTCATCAAACGGTCGATAGCCGCTGTCTTCCAGTCGCCTTCGCCGGCAAAACCGATTCCGTCAGCCATCAAACGTTGAACAGCCAAGCCCGGCAGCTGCTGCATGCCGTAAAGGTCTTCAAAGTTGGTGGTGAAGGCATTGTAGCCGCCTGCTTCCAGGAATCGGCGCAGACCGATTTCTTGTTTTGCCTGTACTTTGACGTGGTCATCCCACTTCTCGTGTTCGTAGTCGCCGTAATCGAAATCATACAATTCTTTGTATTCTGCAAACAACGCATCGACTTCTTCGTCAGTGACTGCATCCACGTATTGAACCAGATCACCAATCCCGAAGTAATCTACTGTCCAGCCGAATTGAATCTGTGCTTCGACCTTGTCCCCTTCAGTCACACCGACGTTACGCATGTTGTCGCCGAAACGAGCCACTTTGATGTTGAAACTTTCATTGTAGGCTACCGCAACATCCATCCAGGCAGCAATATCTTCTTGAACATCGGCATTTTTCCAATAGCCTACGACGATCTTGTTGTGTTTTTTCAGGCGGGCATTGATGAAGCCGTATTCCCGGTCACCGTGAGCACTTTGATTCAAGTTCATGAAGTCCATGTCGATGGTCGGCCAAGGAATGCTTTCATTGAATTGCGTAGCCAGGTGCAGCAATGGTTTTTGCAGCATTTTGGTGCCGCGAATCCACATTTTTGCCGGCGAGAAGGTATGCATCCAAGTGATGACACCGGCTACTTCATCGCGGTAGTTGACCTCTTTCATGATGCCGGTGATGGCATCGGCCGTCACAGCCAAGTCCTGCAAGACTACCGGATAAGGCAGCTTGCCGCTTTCGTTCAGCCCGTCAGCGATTGCTTGGGCATCTTTTTTGACCTCTTCCAGGGCTTCCGGGCCGTACAGGTGTTGGGAGCCAACGACGAACCAAAATACTTTTTTATCTAATTTCAGCATGGGTGATTCTCCTTTATCGTAATTTTTTGATGACATTTCAAAGGGCTGCCTCAGTGGCTTTGCCCTGCTTGACCATAGTAGGCATTGGCGCCGTGTTTGCGCAGGTAATGCTTGTCCAGGATCCTTTGCGGCAGTTCCGGTGCATAGCTGTTCAGTTGACGGGCCATCCAGTTGGTGTGGCAGACTTCATCCAGTACCACCGCATTCATAACGGCGGCATCGGCATCCTTGCCCCAAGTGAAAGGTGCATGGCCATGAAGCAGCACACCTGGTACTTCCAGCGGCTGCAAGCCCCGCTCTTTGAAGGTTTCCACGATCACATGACCGGTATATTCTTCGTAACCGCGGTCGATCTCTTCTTGTGTCAGGTAGCGGGCACAAGGTACCGCACCGTAAAAAGTATCGGCATGGGTCGTGCCCATAGCCGGCACGTCCAGCCCAGCCTGCGCCCAGGCCGTCGCATAAGTGGAGTGGGTGTGGACGATTCCACCGATCTCCGGAAAGGCTTTATACAAAACCGCATGGGTTGGTGTATCAGAAGAAGGATTGAGCGCACCTTCCACGACGTTGCCGTCCAAATCACAGACTACCATGTCTGCAGCTTTCATCGTTTCATAGTCGACACCGCTGGGCTTGATGACAAACAGTCCGGCTTTTCGATCGACAGCTGAAACATTTCCCCAGGTATACTTCACCAGACCGTGTTTCGGTAAGTCCAGATTGGCTTTAAAGACTTTTTCTTTCAATGCTTCCAACATCGTAAATGACTCCCTTCAATTTCCCAGCGGCAAACACGTATCCCGCTGCAATGCTATATCAGATCAGGTGCTCGATAGCAGCTTTTTCGATTGGCAGTCCCGCAGCATAGCGTTTGACATATTCATCAAAGCCGGCCACATCCCGGGCTTCCGGAGCAATTGTGGAACCCTTGTCTCCTGCAAAGACCCGTTCATTCAAATAGCTGTCCAATGACTCGTCTGCTTCTTTGTTTACCAGGTAAGCTGCCAAGAGGGCGATCCCCCAGGCTCCGCCTTCACCGGCCGTCTCCATTACCGTCACCGGTGCGTTCATCACTGCAGCCAAGACCCGCTGACCGACTACCGGCGTTTTGAAGATCCCGCCGTGACCGACGATGCTGTCGATTTGAACATTTTCTTCTTTTTGCAGGATATCCATCCCGATCTTCATTGCACCGAATGCCGTGAAAAGATGCAGGCGCATGAAGTTGGCCAAAGTAAAGCGGCTTTCCGGTGAGCGGACAAACAGAGGCCGTCCTTCCGGCATTTTAGTGATATTTTCGCCTGAATAATAGCCATAGGACAACATACCGCCGCATTCCTCGTCACCTTCGAGAGCTGCGTTGAATAACTTGGCGAACATTTCGTCAGTAGCAATATCCAGCCCGGTCAGATCCGCAAATTCCCGGAACAATTTCATCCAGGCATTGATCTCGGAAGTACAGTTATTGGTGTGGACCATCCCCACCAGAGAGCCTGACGGAGTGGTTACCATGTCAATCTCCGGATGAACCGCAGACAATTCGTTTTCCAAAACGATCATGGCAAATGCCGATGTTCCGGCCGACACGTTTCCGGTGCGCTCAGCCACCGAATTGGTAGCCACCATCCCGGTCCCGGCATCCCCTTCCGGAGGGCATAGAGGAATACCTGCCTGAAGCGTTCCGGTAGGATCCAAAAGTTTGGCACCGGCGGCAGTCAATTTTCCGGCATCTGCGCCGGCTGTCAGGACCTGCGGCAGCAGTGCTTCCAACTGCCAAGGCAGTGCTTCCGGTGAAATCAAGGCATTGAACTGATTGACCATCCGTTTGTCATAATCCTTGGTCTGGACATCGATTGGGAACATTCCCGAAGCATCCCCGATCCCCAGTACCTTTTCCCCTGTCAGCTGCCAGTGAACATAGCCTGCCAAAGTCGTGAAGAAGCTCACCTCTTTGACATGCTCTTCTTTGTTCAAGACCGCCTGATACAGATGCGCAATACTCCAGCGTTGCGGAATATTGTATTGAAACAGATCGGTCAGCTTTTCTTCGGCTTCTCCGGTGATCGCATTGCGCCATGTCCGAAAAGGTACCAAAAGCTCGTCAGCTTTATTGAAGGCCATATATCCGTGCATCATGGCTGAAAAACCGATCCCGCCGACAGTCGTCAGCTTTTCCCCGTATTTTTCTGCAACTTCCGCTGCCAATTCTTTGTAGGCGGTCTGCAGTCCGCTCCAGATGTTTTCCAACGAATAGGTCCAGATTCCGTTGACCAGCTGGTTCTCCCATTCGAAACTGCCTGAAGCGATAGTTTGGAAGTCATCGTCGATCAGAACTGCTTTAATCCTTGTGGAACCGAATTCGATTCCCAAGGCGGTTTTGGCTTGTTGAATCGCTGTTTTTGCATCCATGCCGGGTAATTCCTCCATTTTATTGATTCGTTTTTTAAACACTGCTGCCTGTGCTGAAAAGAGCGAAACCATCAGACAGCAGCGTTTTCAGATAGTTTTTTTACTTGTGATCCGTGTTCATTTTCCCGGTACTGCCACCGAGTCGCGGATAATCAGTTCCGGCTGAAAATAATAACTCGGTGTGTCACCACCATTGACTGCCTCGATGATATACTGGGCAGCCAGCCGGCCCATTGCTTCTTTAGGATGGGTCAGAGTAGTCAGTGGTACCCGCCCGCCGACAGCCAGTGCAGAGTCGTCATTGCCGACCACGGAGATATCTTCCGGCACTTTCAAGCCGGCTGCCGTCAGCTGATCGATAAGCTCATAAGCGATCTCGTCATTGTAAGCGGCAACTCCCGTGACCGCTGAATCGGCTGCCGTCAGTCGCGACACAGCTGCCTCCATGATCCGTGCTTTGTTTTCTGTTGTATAAGTCATGATATCTTCCGGCTGCAGTGTCAAGCCGGCTTCTTCTACCGCTTTGATGAAACCTTTCATCCGGTATTTCCCCTGCAGATCATCAATCTTGGTCAATAGCAGCAGGTTTTCATGCCCTTTTGCCACCAGCTCTTTGGTGGCCAGGTAACCGGATTGGGTATCATTGACACAGATCGCTTGGACATCCAGTTCCTCATAGTAGGCATTGATCATCAAAAACGGAATCCCCCGTTCTTTGAGAGCCACATAATAGGCCAGATTCGGATTATACTGATTGGACTTGGTAGGCTCGATAATCAAGCCGTCAACCCCTTGATCCATCATCCGTTTCAGGCATTCCCGCTCCTGATCGTGATCGTTATTGGTCGTCCCCAGCAACAGGGAATAGCCTTCGCTGGCCAGCTCTTGTTCCAATCCACGGATAATGGCTGGAAAGATATAGTTGGAAAGGTAGGTCATGATGACCCCGATGGTTTTATTTTTCTTTGGCAGGTTGTCCGGACGTGATACATAGGTGCCGGAGCCGCGTTCCTTTCGCAGGAAGCCTTCGTTCACCAAGACGCCGATTGCTTGTCTGACCGTATGCCGACTCAAGTCATAAGTCTCCTGCAGCGTGTTTTCAGAAGGAATCAGCTCATCTACCTGATACTCACCCCGCAGGATAGCCTCCCGCAACTTGTCTGCTAGTTGTTCGTATTTAGGTTTCGTTTTCGTCACCCCTTTCACCAAGTTGTCCGTACATTTAGTTTACAACGGACCTTGCAGCAAGTCAAAGCTTTTTTGCAGATTTTTGTCAGGTCACTACACCTACTTGAATTCAAAAAGCTGTTATCTATGTATAAAAAGCCAGGAACGGCAATGAACAGTCTGCCGCTCCTGTTATTACAGCAAACAAATTTTAAATCATATCTGCAATACTCATGGAATCCAAATTTTTGAAAACTTTATAAAAATCTCACTGTAAAATACAGTTAGCGAGGTTCACAAGTCGGCACATATGACACTGCTTGAAGCGATAGAGATTGAAATAGCTGTCGTTGGGATTTCACGCCTAATCCTCCAGTGCGATTTTGGCTGCTTCGCTGTGGTTTTCCCCCACCTGCGTATCTTCCAGAATCTCCTCGGCCTTTTTAGCTTTCCCTCGTTTAACGATGAACACCTGCATGACGATACAAATCAGCATCAATGACCCCACAAAGATCTTTGTCCACCAAGAACTCAATGTTCCTTGGAAGTCTACCATCGTACGAATCACGCCGGAAGTCATGACCCCTAGTAACGGTCCCACCAGCGAACCGACACCGCCGGTCAACAGAACACCGCCGATTACACAGGCAGCGATAGCATCCATTTCCAGCCCTTGTGCATGAAGACCATAGCCGGACAAGGTGTAGAAGGTGAACATCACACCTCCCAGTGAGGAGGCAAAGCCCGACAAAGTATAAACCAGTACTTTTGTGCGCTCTACCGGCAGTCCCATCAAAACTGCCGACTGGTAGTTACCGCCCATTGCGTAGACTGTCCGCCCAAATTTAGTGAATTTGGAAATATAGACACAAGCCAGTAAAAAAGCAACTGCAATGAGCACATTGATGGAGATAAAGTAACCCGGCATGATCGTCACTCGAAATTGCGAGATACTATGGAACAACTCATCCGTGATGGGGATCGACTTGACATCAATCAGATAGCACAGCCCTCTGGCAAAAAACATCCCTGCCAAAGTAACAATCCATGGGTGGAGCTTGAAATATTGGATCAGTATCCCTTGAAGTGTTCCGAATAACAGACCGACAGCCAGACAAATCAAGATGACCAATATCGCATTGACGCCCCCACGCAGCAGGGCAGCAGAGATCATAGAGATCATCGCCACCACAGCCCCTACCGATAAATCGATCCCACCGGTCAAGATTGTAAAACAGATCCCGCAGCCCAAAACGATCAGGTGAGCATTGCTGATAAACAGATTCAAAATCACCCGTAGCGATAAGAAGTTTGGATACATAATCGATCCCGCCAAAAACAACAGAATGAAGATTCCCAACGCCGCCAGCAATGGCAGCGATCCGGCTTTGACTTTAAATTTAGTCTTCAACAGAAACACCTGCTTTCTTGAATGACAATTTACCTGTCCACTCCTTCACTCGTTCCGATGACAAGAGGACAACAAAGATTACCACGACTGCTTTGACCACCATGATGGTCTCAGCCGGTACACCAAAGGTAAAGATCGTCGTCGTCAGGGTCTGGATGAACAAGGCTCCGATCACCGTCCCCCCTAAGTGGAACTTACCGCCATCCATGGAAGTTCCTCCCAGAACGACTGCCAAGATCGCATCCAGTTCAAGGTTCAAGCCGTTGTTGTTCCCGTCTGCTGAAGAAACGTTGGCACTTTCCATCATCCCTGATAAAGCTGCTAAAACGCCGCAGAGGATGTAGCACAACCAGAGAATCTTTTGGGTATCGATCCCGGCATAACGAGCTGATTCATCATTGATCCCTACTGACTCGATCTGTAGACCTAAAGAAGTCTTGCGAGTTACCAGATAAATCGTCAAGGTGATCAAGATCATCAAAATCGTCGAAAACGGAATCCCCAGTAAGTACCCTCTACCCAAAAAGGCATAAGCATCACTGTCGATTGTCAGGATCTGGCCATCGGAAATAATCTGAGCCAGCCCTCGTCCCACGGTCATAAGAATCAATGTTGCAATCATCGGCTGCAAGTTTAGTTTGGCCACCAGCATCCCGTTCCAAATCCCACAAAGCAACCCGGCGAACAGTCCTGCCAAAATCGCTACCGGAACCGGCATCCCGGCTGTTCCCAGCAGATAAGCGGCTGTCATCGCTCCTAACGCACTGATCGAGCCTACTGAGATATCGATGCCCTTGGTAGCAATCACCAAAGTCATCCCCAGTGAAACAATCACCAATGAGGCCCCGCGATTCAAGACGTCGATAATACTGCCATACAAATGCCCATTAGTAATAGAGATATTGAAAAAATTCGGTGAAAAAATCAAGTTGAACAATAAGATCAACGCTAACCCGACGATTGCCCACAGTTCTTTCATTGAGGTGAGCGTTTTGAGTTTTTCTTTCATTTAGACTGCCTCCCCTGCGATGGCCCGCATGATATTGTCTTCAGTGATGGCTTCTTCCACCAGTTCTCCCACCTGCTTACGGTCTCGCAAGACCAAGATCCTGTCACAGCAACGGATCATTTCTTCATATTCCGAAGAGATGAACAAAATCGACATTCCTTCCCGAGACAGCTGTAGAATCAGATTCTCGATTTCCCGTTTCGAGCCAATATCAATTCCGCGTGTAGGCTCGTCCAAGATCAGCAGTTTCGGTTCAGTTACCAACCAGCGAGCCAGCAAAACTTTTTGCTGATTACCGCCGGACAACTCACCGATTTTCTTTTCGGAATTCGGTGTTTTAATATTCAGCAGTTTGATGTATTTGTCAGCAATCTCCCGTGACTGGCTGTCAGGGATCTTTTTCAGCCCTTGACGTGCCTGCAGAGACAAGATGATATTTTCACGAATACTGAGATCCCCAACAATTCCGGAAACTTTCCGATCCTCGGAACAAAAACCCATCTTTTCCCGAATGGCTTTTTGTGGGAACATCCGCTTGACCTCATCTTGTCCAATGTAAACGATACCCTCTTCAAATTGTTTAGCTCCGAACAAAAGCTCTGCCACTTCGCTACGCCCAGAACCCAATAATCCCGCCAATCCCAGGACCTCACCTTTACGAATCGTCATGGAATAATCTTTCAAAACGCCGCGCTTTGTGACATTCATCATTTTGACAAAAGGTTCATTGGAATACGCAGCTTGCCGGCGAAAGGCCCGCTTGTCTTCATCTTTGAATTCCTGCCCGATCATCTTGGAAACCAGCTCCAGCTGTGGCAGCTCCGCAGCTTGATATTCCCCTACAAAACGGCCGTTGCGCAGCACCGTGATGCGGTCAGAAACCGCATAAACCTGATCTAAAAAGTGAGTGACAAACAAGATCGCCATTCCTTTTTTCTGTAATCCGCGAATAATGGTGAACAACTGCTCCACCTCGTTACCATCCAGACTGGAAGTCGGTTCGTCCAAGATCAGGACACCGGCAGACATGTCCACCGCTCGGGCAATGGCAATCATCTGCTGCACCGACACTGAATAGTTATCCAGTGTTTCCGTGACATCGACATGAATGTTCAAAGAATCCAACAGTGACTGAGCATCTTTGTTCATCGTTTTCCAATCTACCCGCCCCATTTTCATGGGTTGGCGACCGATATAGATATTTTCTGCTACGGTCAGATTGGGACACAGATTGATTTCCTGATACACCGTGCTGATTCCTTCCCGTTGAGCATCTTCCGGACTTTGCGGATTGATCTCTTTGCCATTCAAAGTAATAGTCCCGGCAGTCTTTGGATAGACACCAGTGATGACTTTGATCATAGTGGATTTACCAGCACCGTTTTCTCCCATCAAAGCGTGGACTTCTCCTTTGTACAGATTGAGCTGCACATCATCCAGTGCCTTGACTCCCGGAAATTCTTTTGCAATATGTTTCAGTGAAAGTACGACTTCACTCACGTTGATTCCTCCTTAACTTTCCCTGCCTTTTTTTTGAAACCTTCAATAAGAAAGAGGACCACGCTTGGCGCCTGTCCTCTTTCACAGCGTGGGATCAGTATGGACGAGGCATATTTTCGTCAACATTCTTCGCGTCGAACACGCCTTCTTCCACGTACACTTCCTTTTCAACATCTTCTTTGGCGGCAATCTTCAGTGCTGTCTCCATGATCTGTTCCCCGGAAAGCGGATTACATTCAACGACCGCATTGATCTTACCGGCCTGGATCTGTTTCAACGCATCATTTGTTCCGTCAAAAGAGATGATGATGATATCTTCTCCCGGCTTTTTCCCGACTTCTTCAATAGCTTGGATCGCACCCATAGTCATATCATCATTTTCAGAAACCAAAACGTTGATTTTGTCGCCGGAAGATTTCATGAAGGCTTCCATAACTTCCTTACCTTCTGCACGAGTAAAGTTCCCGGATTGTTGTTCTATGATCTTCCAGTTGCTGTTTTTAGCTGCGCCTTCTTCCAAACCTTCAGTACGGCCAACCTGTGCGGATGAACCGGTCGTTCCTTGAAGATGGGCGATATTGATCTCGTCTTTATCCATTCCTTTTTCTTTCAGGTAATCCTCCAACCAAGTAGCTGCCTTGATTCCTTCTTCTTTCATGTCTGCGCCGATCCAGGAAGTATAAAGATCGTCAGTATCTTTCCCGGTGATTCCCCGGTCTACGAGGATGACCGGTACCGCTGCATCTTTGGCTTCTTTCAAAACAGTTTCCCAACCAGTCTCAACTACCGGTGCTACTGCGATGACATCGACTCCTTGTTGGATGAAGTTACGGATAGCCGAAATTTGGTTTTCTTGTTTTTGTTGTGCATCGGAAAATTTCAGATCGATCTTGCTGTTGTTTTTAGCAGCATCCTGAACGGATTTTGTGTTCGCTGTCCGCCATTGGGATTCAGCTCCTAACTGTGAAAATCCAACAGTGATCTTGTCTTTGCTGCCGCTATCGTCCCCAGTGGCTTTGTCTCCTGAACCACCGTTGCCGCAGCCGGCGAGCAGCCCTGCACACATTGCCAAACCTAAGAACCCCTTGAACCATTTTGTTGTCTTCATTTTTTTCGTCCTCCCTGACAGGTTGTTTTGTTTACGAGTTCATTGTAGCTCACATTAGAATCCGCTTTCATAGATATCTTTCCCAAAAAACTTCACTTTCTTTTGATCTCTTCCTTAAAACCTTGAGATTCTTTTGATTTCCTTGATTTTCTTTTGATAGCGTTTACACTTCGTCTATAAGATATTCTTCGTCTTCAACTGTATAAGTTATCAACTCTGTAATCTTCGTTTTGTTGCAGCAGGCTTTTTTCCAATAGCAGTCTTCCGCCTGAACTCTTCTCACAATGTAGATTCATGCTATACTTTTTATATGAAAAAAACGAAAGGGGCCTCTCTTGATGACGATCCTGAAAAAAATTGGCACGCTGCTTTTTTGTTTGAATACTTTCCTGTTGCTCAGTGGATGCAGTTCTCAGAATAAGCCTGAAGACAGTCCTGAAAAAGAGATTGTGATCGGATTTTCCCAGCTGGGCAATGAAAGTGCTTGGCGAGCCCGCAATACCCACTCGATCCAAAATGCCGCAGCAGAAAAAAACTATAAACTGCTGTTTGATGATGGCCTTCAAAAACAAGAAAATCAGATCAAGGCAATCCGCTCTTTCATCGCCTCCAGAGTCGATGCCATCATCTTGTCTCCAATCGTAGAAGAGGGCTGGGAAAATGTTCTGCAGGAGGCCCGCGATGCCCGAATTCCGGTCATCTTGAGCGATCGTGGGATCCAGGGAGACACGGATCTTTATGAGACATTGATAGGCACAAATGCCGAAGAGGAAGGCCGCAATGCTGCCCGCTTTCTAAAAGAAAAATTCAAAAATACTCAAGGAGAAATCCAAGTCGTCGAGATCACAGGGACTCGCGATGCTTCATCCTCTGTGGGTCGCGCCCGTGGTTTTCGTGAAGAATTGCAATCAGATGTCCGTTTTTTACTGGTTGCCAGCGAAAATGGCGACTTCATGCTGTCAAAAGGTCGACAGGCCGCCCAAAAGCTGGATGAAAAAATCGGCTTGGCCAATGTGGATATCCTCTTTAGTCACAACGACGACATGACTCTGGGAGTGATGGAGTACTTGGAGCAGACAGATATCATCCCAGGAAAAGATCTGGTGATCGTCTCGGTAGATGCCCAACAGGAGGCGGTCGATTTGGTGAAATCTGGAAAGATCAACTGTACCGTAGAATGCAATCCCAACAGCGGCCAAAAAATCATGAGTATCGTTCAGCAGATTTTGGCGGAAGAAGAAGTCGCCAAAGAGTATTATTTGGCGGAAACTGTCTTTTCCGAATTCAGTGACCTGGATCAGATTGCAGCAAGGGGGTACTGATGAAAATATTCCGCAGACGCTTTACCAGTATCAAAGATGCCCTGCATTTCTCCAATACGCTAATGCTGGCTTTAACTGTCATTCCAATTCTGGTGATTTCTGCTGTCTATCTCATCAGTCATCAGCAGTATCAAAAGATCATCCGCAATGTCCAAGTCGCCGATGACATCATGCAGCGAGCAGAGGTCGAGATTCGCGACAGCCTCTGGTATCAGATCATCGGCAAAGAAAAAGAAGAGGCATCCCCTATTCGGATTATCTACCGCTACGAAAATGAGCTTAACGAGCTCAAACAGCTGGCCACCACGACCGAATTACGGCAGACAGCAGATGTCGCACTGCGGCTCTTGCAAACCATCGAGCATTACGCTTGGCAGATTGAATCCAACATTACCAATGATGTTCCGGTGGCAGAAAACGAAATACTCTTGGAAGAAATTGACAGTGTCAACGAACAGTTGTCGGAAACGCTGCAGGAATATGTCACCAAAGAGATCGACTTGGCCACCGCTCAAAGTCGTCAGATTTCACGATTGATCTATTTCCTGCTTTTTGTTGAATCTGTCGTAGTGATCGGTCTGCTGGTATTCATCCACCGGTTTCGTAAAAAATTGGACCGTGAAATCAACGAACCCATCGAAGATATCAGTCGCATGGTAGAAAAAATCGCTCACGGTAACTGGCAGGCCCGAGTCCCACAGCTGGGCCTTGCAGAAATGGACCGCCTGGGAGCAGACTTGAACGACATGGCAGATCAAGTGGAGATTTTATTTGATCAAAATACTCAGAAACAAAAAAATCTCGCTGTTTCCGAAATGAAGGTCCTGCAGGCACAAATCACGCCGCATTTCATTTATAATACGCTGGATGCTATCTTGACATTGGCTCAACAAGAGGAGACCAAACTGGTTGAAGAAGCGACCCTGGCTCTTTCCAATTACTTCAAAATCACTTTGAACAAAGGACGTGAATGGATCACTGTTGCTCGTGAGTTGGAGCATGTACGCAGCTACCTGGATATTCTGAAGATTCGTTACGGTCCAATTCTCAGCTATGAAATTTGTGTCGATGAGATTATTCACGATCAAATATTGCTGAAAATGATTTTACAGCCCTTGGTTGAAAATGCTATGTACCACGGAATCAAAAACAGCCGCCGCCGAGGCCTGATCGAGATTTTGGGCGGCTACACCGACACCGATGACGGACAAAAGATTTTCTTTACTGTTAGCGATAATGGAATCGGCATGTCTGATCACAAACTGGCGGAAATCACAGCAAATCTGCAACAGATTTCTGATACACCGGATGCTGCGTTCAGCTTAGAATCCGGCTACGGTTTGTACAATGTCTATCAGCGTCTGTGTCTATATTTTGGCGAAGAGGCCCGTTTACTGATCGACAGCGTCCCCAACCAGGGCACAACGATGACCTTGCTCTTACCTGTCATCAATAAAGAGTCAGTAATCTGAAGCACAATCAGTAAACTGTTGCTTTTTTATCTAAAGACAGGCACCAGATTTCTGTCCGATGATAAAATTATGCCCTAGCAGTACTCCTGCTCATCCCCCTCAGATATTTTGGAAGGTACCAACCGGAGAATCAGTGGTAAAAGTTTCTAAAGGAAGTGACTCTGATGTTGAAAGTTTTTATTGTAGAAGATGAGCCATTGATTCGTGATTCATTACGGAAAATGTTGGCTGATTTCGAAGAGAGTCAGCACTTGCAGTATTGTGGAGAAGCCGGCGACGGAGAAATTGCCCTATCCATGATCCAAGAGTTGAAACCGGATATTCTGATGACAGATATCCGTATGCCCTTCATGGATGGATTGACATTGGCCAGATATGCTAAAGAACTGCTCCCTTGGCTCCACGTGATAATCATCACCGGCTTTGAGGAATTTGCCTACACCAAAGAAGCCATCGACATCGGCGTATACGGCTATATCACTAAACCAGTTCAAAAAAACGAACTGGCTGAAGTCTTTGAACGAATCCGGAGCCGCCGTGAACAGCGCTCAGCTAAAGAAGCGGCCCCTTTTCGTTTGGAGAGCCTCTTGAATCAAGAACTGTACAAAGAGCATTTTTTCAATAAATTGAAAAGCGGCAATTATACTGCCGCTGATATCTACGAACGGGAAAAACGGCTGAATGTTGATTTTTTAGGCCGAACCTATGGGATCATGACCGCTATCCTGCGACCGAAAACACCGGATAAAACTCTCTATCACGAGGTGCTTAAACGTCTGGCACCTTTATTTGATAATGATCGCCAGGTCCTTTTGACGGTATATGATGATTTTCGCATCAGTGGGTTGGTTACTGCATCCGATCAGCAGCAGGTAGTCAACAAGTGCTATTTTGCAGCTGATATTCTGTCATACGAATTAAAAAAATGCGGGATTACAGATTTCAATCTGTACATCGGTCCTCGAACCGGGCGTATAAGCGAAGTCGGCGGGCTTCTGGAATGGACCGAATCCAGCGGTAAAATCATGCCTCCAAATTTTAAACAGACCATCACCGAGCTGGACGCTGTTATACAAGCGCCAACTGAATTTGTTGATCAATCCTATTACCTGACCGAATTGAAGCAAGACCCGCTGCCAGTCGACACACTTTTAAAAGAAGCCGAAAACCGCTGGCAGAAGCTGGCTTCCTCCGATGAACAAAAACATTACCGCTTCGAATTTTTAGCTCTGCTGAAAACCCGCTTGCAAGAAAGCGTATCGGAGGGAAGTCTTTGTCCGGCAGAAGAATATTCTGACGACCAATTAAAAACAATTGCCGAGACTGAAAGCCTGACTCGCCTTACCGGTCGACTCTTCCTTGAGTCGTTGGCGAAACAACAATCGTTCACAGTGAAGGATACAAGCCTTAGCCGAGTTGAACGTCTGATACAGGATGTCACCACCTATATGCAGGAGCATTTTGCTGATCCTGATCTTTCTCTGCAAACGATGGCTGATCGACTGCAGATCAGCACAGCCTATCTGAGTACGCTTTTCTCCCAAAATGAAGGTGTAACTTTTATCGAATACCTGACCAGGCTACGGATGGAAAAAGCAAAAGCACTGCTGGCCGAGACCAATCAAAAAATCATCGATATCACTTTTGAAGTCGGCTATAACGATCCAAACTATTTCAGCTTCACATTTAAAAAACGTAATCAATTGACGCCAAAAGAATACCGCAATCAAGTCCAAAGCAGATGACTCGTTTTCAGGTCTTCCAACAGTGCGCAATACAGTTAACGCAGGAGTTTCACAATAAAACAAGCCGCCTCGCAGTTGAAGTCGAACTGTAAGGGCGGCTTGTTTTATTATCAGGTAGTGCTATATCCAGACAGAAATCAAATCAATTTGTCCGAAGACTCCAGAGCCAGCTGGCATGCCAATCATCGCGGTGCACGGTCGGCTCCAACCTCCGCAAGCTGAGTTGCCAGTTCAACTTGGCGAATTCTGCCTTAGTTGAACTGTACCAGCTGACCGCAGGGAGGGTGGTTACCGCCACATCTCAACTTGGCGTTTCCTACCTTAGATGTTTCTATGCCCTGCCTCTCCCGTCTTCTCCGCGGATACATCCAGAAAAGTTTCAGAAGGCTCGGAGACTGACCCCGGCGTACAGACTTTACCGTTTGAATGGCTACCAGGCCCGTTACGCATACAGTTGCTTCTAAGCAGAACCCGCTAAGAAGAACTTGCAAATTACTGACAGTTCACCGTTGATTTGAAAAATCAGTGGTGTTACTGTCAGTTTGAAGTCAATAGGCCCAAGACAATGAGAAATTTCCGCTGCCTTTCAAGTGGAATTTCTCATTGGCTTCGGCCGGCGGCTGTATGCCGGGGGTCAGATCGGAGAGCCTTCTGAAACTTTTGGGTACTTGGCCAATTGCTTTAATTCCAGTCCGGATGAAATAGTAGACAAAAAGCCGACCCTGGTGTGAGTCAGCTTTTTGATCATGGAACAATATTCAATTTAAGGCAGATCATTACCCGCTGCCAAATAGACACTGTACCATTCTTCTCCGGTCAAACGGACATCGGCGGCCCGTGCGATTTCTGCGATCCGAGACGGCGTCATAGTCCCGATGATCACCTGCATGTCGGCTGGGTGGCGCAGGATCCAGGCAGATGCCAAACCGGTTTTCGTCGTATCGTATTTTTCTGCCAATTCGGCCAGGGTCCGATTCAACTCAGGAAACTTATCGTTGTCGATAAAGCTGCCTTCAAACCAACCGTATTGATACGGCGACCAGGCTTGGATGGTCATGTCGTGAAGACGGGAATACTCAAGAATTCCATTATCATGGTCGATACTGCGGGGATCCGTCATATTCACATGGATTCCGTTGTCGATCATTCCGGTGTGCATGATCCCAAACTGTAGCTGATTCGCTACTAACGGCTGCTTCACATATTTTTGCAACAAGTCGATCTGCGGGCCGGAAAAATTGCTGACACCGAATTGACGGACTTTTCCGGCGGTATAAAGGGCTTCAAAAGCTGCGGCGACTTCTTCCGGTTCCATCAAGGTGTCGGGACGATGCAGCAAAAAGGAATCCAGATAATTCGTGTCCAGTCGCTTCAGGATCTTTTCAGCCGACTCGATGATATGCTCTTTGGAAAAATCATACATTTTACCCGGGACGATTCCACATTTCGATTGAATGTGCAGTGCTTCCCGTTTATATTCAGTCTTTTTCAAAGCAGCGGCGAAAATTTCTTCACATTTGCCGGCGCCATAGATATCCGCATGGTCAAAAAAAGTAATGCCGTTTTCGACAGCCGTCGTGATGACTGCTGCCGGATCCTTGGCGTTTTCGATGCGCATGCAGCCCAAGACGATCCCTGATACCGGTTTTTGATCCGGTCCGAATTTGATTTGTTTCATGTTGCTTCCTCCTTGTTTCAACCAGCCGAACTGGCGGCCATCTCAATCATTTAACGGTTTCATTTTAGCACTTCAAGTACGCTTGAAGTAAAGAGAAAAAAGCCGTTTTTTCGAGAAATGGTGAATAATCTGCTGAAGAAACACAGCTGCTTGTCCACGACTGCTAAAGACAGCGGACCTGCCGAATAGCTGCGGTTTCCCCCTCAATATATTTTTCATGCGACGATTCTTTCCATTTCTCCTGCTTAAGCTATGATTTTTTCCACCTGTCGCCAAAAAACAGCGTATCCTTGTTTTAACGAAGCGGCATTTATGAATGCTTCACCAAGATCATTATTAAAGGAGACGAAACAATGAATCATTTGGATTTTGCCAAAACACCGCCGATGGGCTGGAATTCCTGGGATTGCTACGGCGCTTCCGTACGCGAAGATGAGGTCCGGGCTCATGCCGATTTCATGGCGGAACATTTAAAAGAATACGGCTGGGAATATATCGTCGTGGATATCCAGTGGAGCGAACCGGAAGCCGACTCAACCTGGTATCACGCCTTTTATCCATTGTGCATGGATGAATACTCTCGACTGATCCCGGCGGAAAATCGTTTTCCTTCGTCAGCCAACGGAGGCGGCTTCAAAGCTTTAGGAGATTATATCCACTCCAAAGGCTTGAAATTCGGGATCCACATCATGCGGGGCATCCCACGCCAAGCCGTCCATCAAAATACACCGATCAAAGGAACCGAGCTTAGAGCCCGCGACATTGCCGAAAACAATATCTGTCCTTGGAACTCCGATATGTACGGCGTCAACGTGGACAAACCGGAAGGCCAGCTGTACTACGATTCACTGATGGAACTGTATGCCTCCTGGGGGGTCGATTTCATCAAAGTCGATGATATCGCCAACAGCTATCTGTACGGCGGCGGTCATCTGAAAGAAATCAAAGCGATCCGCAAAGCCATCGACAAGACCGGCCGACCGATCGTCCTCAGTCTCTCACCGGGACCGGCAAAAGTTCATGAAGGCTGGTTTTTGCAAGACAATGCCAATATGTGGCGGCTGACCGACGACTTTTGGGACCACTGGGATGCATTGTATAAAATGTTCGATCGCTGTGCTGAATGGGCGCCTTTCGTCCGTCCCGGCAACTGGCCGGACTGCGATATGCTGCCGCTGGGCCATATCGGAATCCGGGCCCACGACGGCGGGGGCGGAAACAATTGGACCCGTTTCACCAAAGATGAGCAGTATTTATTGATGAGTCTGTGGACGATTTTCCAATCCCCGCTGATGTACGGCGGCACCCTGCCGGATATCGACGACTTCACTTTGAGTCTGTTCACCAACAAAGAAGTCGTTGAGATGTACCAGACGCTGACATATCGTCGGCAGCTCCATCGCGATGATCACTTTATTATCTGGCATGTCCAATCGGAAACCCAGGAATACTATGGGATCTTCAATGTCGGTGAAGCGGCAGCTGATCTGCCGGAAGAGCTGAAAGACCTGCTGAACGGCGAAAAACTGTTGGATATGTGGTCAGAAACTGAGCTGGCAAAAGCTGCGCCCCTGACCGTCAACAGCCACGGCGGCCGCCTGTTCAAAGTGCTGAAATAAGCTGCACAAAAAAACTTCCGAAAATTATCGGAAGTTTTTTTTATTCAGCATTTATCAATCCGTTTCCTATTTAGTAGCCGTCCTCATTCCACAATCAACACGGAGCTGTGCCGGGTCAGATGATCACTTCCCGTAATCACCAATTCATGTGTCCCTCGTGCAAAACGCCGGGGTTTGCTGTCATCTGTCAAGGTTCCGTCAACAAAGAGCAGTCCTGCCGGATCCTGCAGCTCCAACAACAGTTCGGCTTCTTCATTTGCCGCAGTTGTCCGGACCCGCAATTCTGTCGTCGTTTGACTGAGTACTTCCCCTGTGTAGGCCAAGACTTCCTGCAACTCATTTTCGGTCCCGCAAGTCAATGCCGTCAAAAAAGTGATGCCGTACAAACGGGGGCTTTCCTGCCCTTCGCTGCCGCTGAAGGTCACCTTGATTAATTCCCGATCCTTCACAGTTGCCGGCAGATCCAAAGTGATATCATAAAAATCAGCCTCCGCAAAATCCTCCACGGCCAACAACTGAGTGGTAGTCGGATCATCATTGAAGACCACCTGCAGGACTTTGCCGACGTCATCAGCCTTCAAAGTCAGCTTCAGAAAATTCGGTGTTTTGTCCGCCGGGATCGCAAATTCATAACTGAACCAACCGGCTGCCAGTGCCTGCCGATAGCGACGGCCCCAACTGGCTTCGACTTCGCTCTTTTCATACGCAAGATTTTTAGCATATTCACTATTGTTTTCATCAAAATTATGCAGTTCGGCCGCGACCAGCTGCTGTTTTCGCAACGCTTCTTTTTTAAGACGGATGGCCTGTTGCGCCGCTTCGGAATCCGCCTGCAGCACCTCAAAGTAAATCCCATAACGTTCCCCGTGCATTTCATAATAGGGGGTGAACACCAGGTCTTCGGCGACTTCATTCAGGCGAAAACCCAGCAGCTTTCCGGGAACAGCTTCCGGAAGCAAATGGCTCGCTGCCTGCTCGATCCAATCGGATGTCGCCACGGTCAGCGTATCCGGCAGCAGCGGTTGCTTGGTGCCGACTCTTACCAGAATCCCGTTTGGTGCATCCTCCGCGACTGCCTCTGCTCCAAGACCGGCTGCCAAAACATATGGACCGTATTCAAAGGCGAGATAACGAGGATTATCCGGTGCTGTCGTAACTTTGACGGCCATTGTTGTTGTCAGCTCCCAACTGGCTCCCGGCGCAAGCAGCTCCTGTGGCAGGATAAAGCTGTCTTTGATCTCATTTATCAAAGAAGCCCCCGTCGTCTGATTCGTCAAGTGCCACTCTTTGGCCCAGGTCGGCAGCCGCAAGCCCAGTTTGAGGGGCTGAACCGGCTGTTCAGGATCCAACGCTGTCACTGTAAAACGGCTATGGCCGGTCTTGCGGTCGGTTTCCTGACGTAACAGTGCATTGTTTTCCGGCAGACGAACCTCATTTGAAAAATACAGGTTCACCAAAATCCGCTCACCATCAGTATAATAGTAAGTATCCGCCAGTTTGGCGAAGCTTTCCACGCCGGTCCCGGTACAGCACCAGAACTCATCATAAGGGCGGTTGTAAACCTTGTTGTAGCCGGCGCCCATCGGCTGAAAGTACATCATCATGCCGGTTTCCGGATTTTGTGAAGCCAGGATCGCATTGATATAAGTCCGCTCATAATAATCCAGGTATTTAGCCTCGCCGGTGACTTCATAGAGGCTGCGGGACAGCTTCAACATATTGTGGGTATTGCAGGTTTCACAGGTGCAGTCGCCGTTTCTAACCGCTGCATCGTGATAGAGTTCATGGGGTTCATGGAAATGTTCACTTTGGGAATTGCCCCCGGTACAATAGGTATGGTCAGCAACGACGATCTCCCAGAAATTTTCCGCCGCCTTCAGATACAACGGCAGCTGCTGGATTTCGGTCTCTGAAAGGTATTGCCGGTTGGCTTCCTCTTGAAAGACCCGGTAACGCTTCAAGGCCCCGATCAATTTCGGAATGGTCATGTTGGCATGCTTGCCGGAAAGGACATCCTGCCCAGCTGCCAGCTGTTGGAAAAGGACTGTTTCATCAAAATATTCAGCAGCTTCGGCATGTTCTTTTTTACCGGTCAGTTCAAACAAACGATACAAACCGTCGTTCATCCCGCCGTATTCAATCTTCAGCATCTGCTGCTTGTCTGCCAATTTCCGCATGCGGCGATGGATGTAATCGCCAAAGCCGCTGACAGTCGCCAAAGCCAGCTGACTGGTTTGCGGATCGTCCGCTGCCATGTATTCGGCGATATCCATCAGACCCACCAGCACTTTATGCAGATTGTACCAGGGCACCAGGCAGTTTTCCTTTTCCTCCGGCGTGACCGGCAGGCCCTCCACTTCATCCAGTGCTGCCTCCCGAAAAGCCGAGATGTAGCCGGCACTTTCCGGATGACGCTTGCCATAGGCCGCCTGAGCTTCCGCCAAGCCGCTGACAGCTGTTCGCATCTTTTCTTTAAAGGCCCGGGCCACGACTTCATCTGACGTACTTTGATACGCTAATGCCAGTGCCGACATGAAATGCCCGAAGAAATGTCCCCGGAAATTGATCTTGTCGCTACGTTCCCATCCTTGATAGCCGCTTTCTGTCAAAGGTTTGAGCCCGGCCACTTGATAGACTTCATATAAAAATTTATCCGCCTCCAAACTCAGCAGATAATCCGTCAGCTTTGCCTGTGCCCGACTGACGTAAGGATCGGTGATGGTGATTTGCTTGGTCGCAATGGTTTTCATAGTTGTCTCCTTTGAGAGGCCTGCCGCAAACCGCCAACTCCGATTCGTCGCCTTTTTCTCTATGATCGGCAGGTGTGGTAAATCGATCTTAAAAAAAGGCGCTGATTGTTCTGTAGTCGTTTTTAGGTAGGCCGTCAGTTGATGTCTTTATTCTAGCGGGAAACGCTGCCATTGTAGTTAGAAAAAAGCTCAGAAAAGGTGGACTTTTACTAGGGTGTGTCTAAAAGCTTCGGGGGAATTCAGATTTTTGCGGACTTTTTGCCGAAATCAAAGAGTAAAGCGCAGCTTATGTGGTGCATAAGCGAGCATTTACGACGCAGATTGCGGTGAAAAGGACCAAAATATCTGCCGTTGGAGTTTTCAGACACGTCTTAGAATCATCCCTGCGATGTGGAGAAAAACTATCGTCGGCTCCCTACTTTTCAAGCAATCATTTCAATTTTATGCGGAACACTACCGGTTTATCTGTATCCGCAACCGCACCCTCAAGTACCAGGCCCGATACCGTTTGCTGCCAATTGGGCAAGTCTGCTGCGCCTAGTTGTGTGACGCTGTCGATAATGCCGTTGAACATTGGTTTGTGGCTGGCATCGTGAATTCCCAAAGCAGGTAGCAAATATCGGCCATCAGCAGAGGGTTTGAGAACCACAGCATAAATACTGTCACCGTTGACAGTGTATCGGATATCTTCGGCTGTAAAATGTTTTTTAATCCCATCGGCAAATTGACCTTCTACGATTTGCGTTGGACCTTCTCCGTAGATGCGCCACACTTTCGCTCCATAGATTGCTTCGCCGTTGACCTCCAGCCACTTCCCGATTTCTTCCAGAATCCGGCACTCTTCCTCCGGTATGCTGCCATCTGCTTTCGGTCCCACATTTAGCAGCAAACGTCCGTTTTTGCTGACGATATCCACCAGATCGCAAATCAATTCCGTTGCCGTTCGATAGTCGTTTCCCTTTGAATAACTCCAGGAATTCAGCGCCATCGCCGTGTCAGTCTGCCAAACAAAGGGCTTGGTATCCGCAAATTGGCCCCGTTCGATATCCACCACAGCTGTGCCGAACATGAACGCATCGTGCTTATAGTTGATGACCACCTCTTCGCCCCACTGAAAAGCCCGATTATAATAATAAGCAGCCAGCTTTCTGAGATACGGCTTCACTGCCTCGTGCTGGATCCACCAATCAAAGTACAAAATCTTTGGCTGATATTTGTCGATCAGCTCACAACAACGTGTAAGCCAATCTTCCAGAAATTCTTCTGTGGGCTTCGGCTCGGAATGAAGATCATGGTGATCGGCTTCTTTTTCTGCCGGCCAATAAAAATCTCCCCGCTTTAGCTCACCTTTCACGTCACTGTCGAATTCACGACCATGTCCCATGAAAAACCAATGCTCGATACGATGGGAAGAGACGCCGGTCAGCAACCCCTGTTTGGTCAGACTTGCTTTCAATTTCCCCAGCACATCTTGTTTAGGTCCCATATTTGCTGCGTGCCATTCCGACAGTTCACTGGCGTACATCTGAAAACCGTCATGGTGTTCCGCTACCGGCACCACATATTGAGCCCCGGACTTCTTGAATAGTGCTGCCCAAGTCTCTGGAACCCAGTTTTCCGCTTTAAACAATGGAATCAAATCCTTATAGCCGAAATCTTTGTGTTCACCGAATGTTTTCCGATGATACGCAAATTCCTTTGTTCCTTGAATGTACATATTGCGTGAATACCATTCACTTCCGAATTCCGGAACCGAATACACACCCCAGTGGATGAAAATACCGAATTTTGCTTCCTCATACCAAGACGGTATACGATATTTCTGTAGCGATTGCCATTCATCGCGATATGGCCCTTGTGCGATCACCGCGTCAATCGCTGCTTGCTTCTCCTTCAAATCATACATTTTTCTTCCGCCTTCCTTAAGAGATAACCAAAAATTGCATTGCGATACCAATTTTTGCAACGCTGCAGTATAGCCGTTCGATGCACACCTTTATATGAAATTTGATAGTCAGGTACGACACGGCTCATGTTGAAAAGAATCCGCATATCTGCTGATGCAGTTTTCAGCCCAATCTGCTTTTTATGGCTAAAGTATAGTTCAAATGTTACAGTTGAATAAGAGACATTTATGCCATTGTTTGGAAATTTATGACACATTTATACAGGTGAAGCGATGCAAACAACAACTTTTTACCCCAAACTATCTTTTCAGTTGGAAAACTTGTCTATCCAACTGATCCGTGTAAGTAACGGAAAAATAACTGATGCCATTCCGCCCCACAAGCATGGAAATCATAACTTTGAGATCCACTACATCACATCCGGCAGTGGTTGGGTCCAATTGGAAGACAACCGGATCCCAATTCGGGCTGGTGACCTGTTCGTTACCGGGCCAGGCATTCTCCACAGTCAATTTTCAAATTTTGCTGATCCCATGGCAGAATATTGCCTGAACCTCGTCATCCGCACAGACGATGAGAATGCCACCATCCTGTTGGATAGATTCGCCAATTTTTTTGAATCCGACCTGCAGCTATTTAAAAGCAGCAGTCTCACTCTGTTGGATGAACTTCAGTGGACCCGACCGTATCACAAAGAGAGCCGTATCTGCATTCTGAAAATGATACTGATTGATTTGTTCCGCAGAGTACAATCGGCTAACCCAAAAAAGGCAACCCAAAAAGCGGACACGAACTTATCTGAACGTGTATTATTGATTGATCAATATTTTATTGCTTGTCCAGCAGAGGCTTCATTATCCGATCTGGCGGAACAACTGTATCTGAGCACACGACAGACTCAGCGTATCATCAGAGAATCTTTCGGCGTTTCTTTTTCGGAAAAATTAGCGGAAGCACGTTGTTCAAAGGCTGAGATCCTGCTTGCCGAAAGCGACCTGAAAATCGGTGAAATTGCAGTGCTTTTGGGTTTTTCTTCTCTTGAACACTTCAGCCGCTCCTTCAAAAAGATGACCGGACTTGCTCCCAGCACCTATCGGAAAAGTTTCCCGGCTGATCAGACGTGACGACCAACTTCAGAGACAACTTCTGTATGCGACACAGGCTGCCTCTTCGTGCGTTCAAAAGAAATGTTCGAAAAAGCGGTCTTTCGTGGTAATTAGCTTCTCTTTCAGCAGAACCTACCGGCAGCAAACGCCAGTCCTTTCCACGTACAAAATCACCATACAATGTGCAGCCTTACACGATCTTGCCCCCTAATCCCAAAACAACATCCTCCAACAGCTGAAAAATAAGCGGTAAACACGACGTTCCCGCTTGTTTGTCACAATTTATTTATGACAGCGTTTACATTCAACGGAATAAGGACTAAGATAGTGGTTGTAAAATCATGCACAAATAAAGGAGTGGTTCAAGTGTTTGCAATCAAGGGGAAAACAGCAGTTGTCGTGGGGGCTTCCAGCGGTCTGGGAGCAGATGCTGCAAGAGCTTATGCCGAAAACGGTGCGAAGGTGGCACTGTTGGCTCGCAGAGAAGAGAAATGCCGCGAACTGGCAGAAGAACTGCGGCAATTTGGCGGCGAGGTCTTCGTTCATAAGTGTGATGTCACCGACGAAGCAAGCGTTAAGGCAGCTGTCACTGCGATTCATGATCATTTCGGACAGATCGATATTTTATTGAACAATGCCGGAATCGCTGTGGGCGGCGGTGTTCACCAACTCACCACCGAAGCCTGGGACAAATCAATGGACACCAATGCGAAAGGAATCTTTCTGGCCGCTAAGTATGTTGTGCCCTATATGATCGAACAAAATTACGGCAAAATCGTCAATATCTCTTCCATCAATGCCGTGATTGCCGACAAGCAGGACTTCTTTATTCGTCATGCGTACAATGCCTCAAAAGCTGCGGTCCTGGGTTTAACCAAAGGAATGGCAGCGTCTTATGGGCGCTACAATATCACCGTCAACGCTATCGGACCAGGTCTTTTTGAATCAGAAATGACCGAAAACACCCTCTTTAAATCCGAGGAATTTCTCAACAGCTACAATTTCCAAGATCCCATGGGGCGGCCCGGAAAACGCGGCGAACTCAACGGCACGATCCTTTACTTTTCAAGTGATATGTCCTCTTATGTCACCGGCCAATTCATCGTGGTGGATGGCGGCATGAGTATCATCTGACCTCACTGTTGGATCGCGAAAAGTGTTGACCCGCTTTTTCCAGTCAGCAGTATCGTAAGAAATAAAAATAGAAACAGCAGCCGTTTTAAAGGGATGCCTGAATACGCCGGTAAGATCCGGAGTTTTCAGACACGCCTCAATCGGCCGCCGTTTCTATTTTTTATTATACCGACAGAAGATTCAGTTCAGAGGGCAGTTTCACCCCCCTCCATCAGTCGAGTGCTGTATCAGATCATTCCGATCAGATAGTCCTGCGCACCATCTCTCAAAAAGATCGGCAGTGTTTCGATGGCTGCAGCCGCTTCAATCCATTGCCCGCCTTCGTAAATCTTGCCATCACGAGCATCCGTCCATTGGGCTCCCTGCGGAAGATAGACCCGGCGAGCCTTTGCGCCGGCTGTCATCACCGGTGCCACCAGGACATCCGGACCAAAGAGATACTGATCCTTCAGCTCCCAAGTCGTTTCATCTTCCGGAAATTCGTAAAACATCCCCCGCAAGACCGGCGCACCGACCTCGTGAGCTGCCTGCATCAGTTGACGGGTGTAGTCCCGCATTGCTTCTCGAATATCGATGAATTTTTTCATGATCTGATAATTGTCTTCCCCATAACTCCAGATTTCATTAGCAGCACCGCTTTGTTCCGTCGCCTCACCGTCTGCTTTGAAAATTTCCCGGTGGGGAGTCCGGCTGCCGTGGATGCGCATCACTGGGCTGAAGGTACCGTATTGGAACCAGCGAATCAACAACTCCTTAAATTCATCGGTACGAACATCTCCGCCGTGAAAACCGCCGATATCGGTAGTCCACCAAGGAATACCGGCAATTCCCATCTGCAGACCGGCGACCACTTGATTTTTGAAATCCTGGTAAGTGGAGTGGATATCGCCGGACCAAACCAGAGCACCATACCGCTGACTGCCGGCCCACGCACAACGCACCAGCTTAACTGTATTTTCGGCAAAATCGGCGGCTTCACCTTCATGAAAACCCCTTACATATTCCCGCGGGTAGATGTTTCCTTTTTGCAGTACACTGCCGGCATAGTACCGATAAACATCATAGTCGTAAGTTCCAAACTCCGGCTCTGCTTCGTCCAGCCAGAACAAACGAATCCCCTGATCACGATAATTCTGTTTGACCTTCTCCCATATATAACGCCGCGCTTCAGGATTGGTGGCATCGTAAAAGACATTGTTTCCGTGGAAGATCATCTGTACATCCATTCCATTAGCCGTTTGTACCAGCAATCCCCGCTCCTTCATTTCCTGGAAGTTTTCGCTCCGGACATCGATCTGAGGCCAGATAGACACCATCAGCTCGATCCCGTAAGAACGGCATTCCGCCACCATTTCTTTGACATTGGGAAAGAAGTGCTCGTCAAAGCGGTAATCCCCGCAACGAGGCCAGTGGTAATAATCAATCACCAATACGTCTACCTTGACGCCGCGACGGTGGTATTCCCGTGCTACTTCCAGCACCTCATCTTGATCAACATACCGCAACTTGCACTGCCAAAAGCCCAAGCCGTATTCCGGCATCATCGGCGTCCGCCCGGTAACCGCTGTATACTGTTCCTCGATCTGGGCCGGTGAATCGCCGGCAGTAATCCAATAATCCAGTTGTTTGGTGCTATCCGCCCGCCATTCCGTCGTATTTTTACCGAACGAAACCGTCCCCACCGCCGGATTGTGCCACAAAAAACCATATCCTTGATTGGACAGATAAAACGGGATGGAGGCCTGTGAATTCCGATGAGCCAGCTCCAGATTACAGCCTTTCAGGTCCAGGATGTCTTGCTGGTATTGCCCCATGCCATAGATTTTTTCCCCTTCATTGGCCGAAAAAGTCGCAGTCAGACGATAGTCTCCCCCCACTTGCGAACGGAAATGACGAGCCTTCTTGATCAATGCCCCGCCGCTGTCTACCTCTTCCAGAAGTTTACGGCCACGACCGTCAAAAAAGGCAATGCGTCCGGTATGATTGAACCAACCCTTGAAATCCACTTGGGCCGTAATCCCGCCGTTTTGAATTTCTGCGGTCTCCTTTTCGATCGTAATCTTGGGATCAGCAGCTGCCGCCGGTGTCAACAAGGCTGCCGCCTCCAGATCCAGCGGACCGTTGGGACTGCTGACAACTCGGAAACTGTTGGCCCCCCAAGCGATGATTCGCACCCGCTCGTTGCCGTTTTGAAATTCAAGATAGTCCTGTCCTTTTGTGAATACTGCCATGAAAAAACCTCCTAAATTGATTTACCATCATTATAGGCTGCCGTCAGCAAGTCCACCTTTATAATCGTGGCACAAAAGGGTAAAATCATGTCACTTTTTTGTTTTTCGAAAATCACTTGGCGAACTGCCCATCTGGTGCAAAAAAACCTTTGCAAAGTAATTTCCATTATCATAACCGCACTGTTCTGCGATAACCGCGATGGGTAAATCAGAGCTTTCCAGCAGCTGACACGCCTTTTGTATACGAAGCGCCGTCAAATACTGCATCGGACTGCAGCGAAAAGACTCTCTGAAAAAGCGGCTGAACTGCTCCTTACTGAGATTAAGGGTTGCAGCAAGATCTGCCAACTGCAGAGATTCAGAATAATGTTCCTCCATAAAAATAAGAATCGCCTTTTCCCGCATTTCTCTAAGCCGGTTCCCTCTTTTTTCAGGGAACGCCGACCTTTTCGAAAAAAAGACAGCGACCAACTGTAACATGAGACCTTTCGCTGCTAATTGATTAAAACAGCTGCCCTCATCCAATTGGACCGTTAGCTGCTTGAACAAGTAGTCCGCTCCTGCTGAACGAGCATCATCCGGTGCAAGCAGCAGCCAATCAGAAAAATCCGCAGCAAATAACGGCGCCAACAGTTCTTTGTAGGCTGCCTCCTCCTGCCCTCCACTTAGCCACAGTTCCGAAAAAACCACGCAGGAAAACCGGCAAAAAGACTGATCGATCCGATAAGAGGTATGCAAAACTCCCGGCGGCAACAGGACAATCGTCCCTGGAATCAATATTCGGCTTTGATTTTGGACAACCAGTTCCATTCGTCCTTCCTCTATGTAGATAAGCTCCAGTTCCTCGTGCCAATGAGGAACGAAAAAATAGCCCTGCCAAGAGCTCGTCAACCTGGGATACCAGCCGACAGGAAAAGCCGGCGTTCCGTGAACTGCCGGCTCTTGAAATCTCTGAAATTCATTTTGAATCATTTTCATCACGCTACTCCTTGAAAATGGTATTTTCTTTTTGGTGAACCCCTGTCAAGAGCAAAACGCGCTTACTTAGAAAGCGTCTTGGCTTCGGGTTGAAAAGACAACTTAGGTTCAATCTGGAGCAGCAGCAGATAAAACGGGGCTGCGCTACCAAAGACCATGGCCAGACCGGGGATCAAATAGTACAAACAGAAGCTCACGGTTCCAATTATTAAAACCCCCAGGGCCGTGAGAGGACGTCCAAACAAGAAAATCAGGCTTTTTTTACAAGTTGCTTTAAAGCTGTCTTCTTGCAGTGAAAACCGTAAGAAGAAAAGCGAGAAGACAACTGCCAGCAGCAGACAAAACCGCAGAAGAATTCCAATTCCCCCGTCCAATCCGCTAAAATGATAGACGCTCAGCAGTCGAATGTCAACCACCAGGAGCAGCAACAGCAGATTGAAGGGTAGAAATTGACGGTTCATTTTAAAGAAAGACGATTTATAGTAATTCAAAAAGCGTGGGAACAATTCTCTGATTGGCTGATCAAAGCTACGCTCGTGTTCTTCAAGCAAAACGGCTATCAATGCTCGACTTGCCGGAACGACTCCGAAGACCAGTAAACCGGCAAGTGTGAACAACAGCCAATAAACATTCAAAATGAACAATCGAATCCCAATCTTACCGACATTAATGTGAAGATTTACCAGCTTTTCCATCTCAATTATCCTTTCATTGCGCCGATCATAACACCCTTATCAAAGTATTTCTGCATAAATGGATAGATCACTAAAATCGGCAAAGTCGACACGATGATCGCACCGTATTTGATTTGGTCGGCAAATTGTTGGCCGTAGCCATCTCCCAAGGAACCTGCTCCCCCGGCAGAGGCTTGATTCGACAACAGAATATCCCGCAAAACGATCTGCAACGGCTGCTTGTCATAATCTCTGACATAGATCAAACCGGTAAAGAAATCATTCCAGTGTTGCACCAGGTAATACAGTCCAATCACGGAAATGACCGCCTTTGATAAAGGCAGAGCGATTTTTATAAAAAATTTGAAATAGGAACAACCGTCCAACTGTGCTGCTTCATAAAGACTATCCGGGATGCTGGATTCAAAAAAGCTGCGGGCAATAATCAAATTATAGACATTCACTGCACTCGGAATAATGAAAACCCATGCACTGTCAATCAAATTCACCTGTTTGTACAGCAGATAGGTAGGAATCAACCCCCCATTGAAAAACATGGTAAACGTGAAAAGAAACATCAATAACTTACGAGGCTTGAACTCACTGCGAGACAGCGCAAAGGCTGCCGGAAGTGTGAACAACAAGTTGACTGCAGTGCCTCCCAACGTGTAAATCAAGGTATTTTTGTAACCAATCCAGATCCGGCTGTCTTCAAAAATTTTGCTGAATCCGTAAAAGCTGATATTTTTGGGAAATAGTGTAACCAACCCGCGAGACACCATGTTTGAGTCACTGATTGAAGCAATGACAATAAAATACATCGGATAGGCAATCACCAGAAAGAGCACCAGGCACATCAAAACTAAAAATACATCAAAAACCAGATCTCCGGTAGATTTTCCTTTTCGCCATTTTGTCAACATATGCGATACCTCCTTACCATAAGCTGCGTTTTGTAAATTTCTTGGAAAGCG
Organism: Enterococcaceae bacterium OF42-14pH9A; assembly: GCA_027692465.1. GTDB lineage: Bacteria > Bacillota > Bacilli > Lactobacillales > Enterococcaceae > Enterococcus_C. Next base: position 502,344 of record JAQEYU010000002.1, read on the forward strand.
TGTTGGCTAAAACTAAGAAAAGGAAATTGATCACGTTATTGAAGAGACCAATGGCCGTCGAATAACTGAATTGACTATTCAAAATCCCGATTTTATACACATAAGTCGCGATAACTTCAGATACCGGCAGATTCAAGCTGTTCTGCATCAAGAAAGTTTTTTCAAATCCGGCATTCAAAATTCCACCCATGTTCATGATTAATAAGACCACCATCGTAGGAACAAGGGCCGGCAGATCGACGTGAAGAATTTTTTGGAAGCGATTGGCTCCGTCAATATCGGCCGACTCATATAACTGGGTGTCCACACTGGACAATGCAGCTAAGTAAATGATGCTGTTCCAGCCACAGTGCTGCCAGATTTCAGAGATGACATAAACAGGTACAAACGTACTTGTGCTGCCCATAAGATTGGTGGCTTTATCAAGGCCAAAGATATTGGTAAAGACGCCGGTCTCAGGTGAAAGAAAGACCTGAAGCATCCCCACCATTACCACGGTTGAAATAAAGTGAGGCAGATAGACAGTTGTCTGCAGTAATTGCTTCCGCTTTGGACTGCGAATCTGATTGACTATTAACGCCAGCAGAATCGGTGCAATAAAACCAAATAACAACGTCGATACACTGATTCGTATCGTGTTGATCATAACCGTCCCAAACATAGGGCTGTCAAAGAATTGCTTAAAGTATTTTAATCCGACAAATTCTCCGCCGGTCAGTCCTTTGGTAAAATCAAACTCGCGAAAGGCCAATTGGACGCCATACATGGGGATGTAATTGAAAATAACAATGACGGCTACCGCAGGAAGTACCATCAGCCATAGCTGCCAGTAATTTCTAAAATGAGTGATCAGCTTGGATCGAGATCTTTTCTTCGTCGATGCTACAGAATATTCCATATACTGTTCTCCTTACCTTCATCCTTCGCACATCCGCCCAGACAGCTGCCTCCTTTTATCTTTCAAAAAAGAAACAGCTGTCTGACGAATATCCGTAATGAATCAGTTTCCGTAAAATTGATCAAAGCCCTTTTGGACAATCTCGACGTTTTGTTCCAAACCGCCTTTTTTCATAGTTTCAACATATTGATTCCATTCTTTATCGATTCCGCCTTTAGTCACCCATTTTGCAAATTTCGTCATTGCTTCATTCATCAAGGTGGTATTGTTATTGGCAAGTGTTGTCGCATCTTCATTGGTAAATTTCATCATATTCCACGGGACAACTTGTTTTTCGGGTACGATTTTATCCAAATATGGTTCCAAGACCTTCGTCTGCTCTTCATTTGCCTTCATATCGCTGCCCAAATCAACTTTCAAATCATCAGAAATATACATTGGACTATTGTCCGCCCATGAACTGGTCCATTTCCAGGTTCCCGGATCCATCGCTTCGTCTTTTGGCGGCAAAATCTTGTAGGTATCTCCGTCTTTTTCAATATTCGGACCAATCGAACCGAACAGCTCCTGTAAGCTGACTTCAGGATCATACAATGCGTTGACAAATTCCAGTGCTTTCTCTTTGTTAGCAGATTGAGCTGAAATCACGGCACAGTTGACCCCGTAATTCAAACTGGTTTCATAGCTCCAAGTCGGCTCGACACCGTCTGCAGAAACTTTGAGAGGTGCTATTGAAAGATACTGATCCTGAAGTTTCACACCAAAACGATCTGAAGCTTCCCAGCCCCAAGAAAAACCGACCTTCGCGATATCCCCGTCACCACGCCCGGTGGATTGATACGCGCTGTAGTCTTGTGAAAATGCTTTAGAATTGATAAGGCCTGCAGACCAGCATTTATTCAAAAATTCCACCACTTCTTTATAACGATCATCTACAAAGAAGTTGAACACTTTACCGTCTTCTGCCACGTAACCGCTATTTCCGCCTTCAGAGACAACGATCCCTGTGCTGCCTAATAATTGCATAGGTTGGAAATAACCGAATCCGCCTGTTCCGACAGGACTCCAATCCATCGGAATCTCATCGTTGGGATCCCCGTTACCATTTGCATCCTGTTCCTTGAAAGCCACGAGAACATCATACAACTCATCCCACGTCGTCGGTTCTTCCATGCCGACGTTTTTCAACCAGTCTTGATTGATATACTGCCGTGATGCAGAACGCGGCCAGAAGCGCTGATATTTGGGAATCCCATATATTTTATCGTCTAATTGCGTTGCCAAAGATTTTGTCTGCGGCTTTTCTTCAAACATTTTCTTTACATTCGGAAGCTTGTCCAAGTCATCGGACAAGTCTTCAAACAATCCGGGGAACTTGGCAAATTCTGAGTCGGTCACTACATTATTTCCTAAAATCATATCGGGAACATCCCCAGATGCAAGCATCGGCGCTTTCTTTTGATCCCAATCTGCCGAAACTTCCTCCCACTTGATTTCAACGTCTAATTCATCCTCAAGTTTCTGCAACCACTCGATGTCTTTATTTTTCTTGGTTAATCCGTGTTTGACAACGATAGCTTTCAACTGTGTCTTACCGTCTTTTGTCTTGCCGCCGGAAGAATCGCCTCCCCCGCAACCAGTCAATACGCCCAACAACACTGAAGAAAGCAGCACCCCTGTAAAAATTCTTTTTTTCATGTAGTTCCCTCCTCATTTGCTATAGTCTCAGTGTACAGCCATTTTGAAAGCGCTTGTATTTACTTTTTTTACTTCGATTATCTCTTTTTTACTTTTTGGAGAGCAATAAAAAGGACAGAGTCTTTATTTAACTCTGCCTCTTTTCATTAAAAACTTGTTTGGAGATATCAGGGGACGTCTGAAAACTCCAGCGGCCCATCGACACAGCTCGCAAGGAAACAAAAGCCCCCCATCAACCTTTTAAACAATCACTGAAATGCTGCTGGCCTCAGTGTTTACAGTATTCATTCGGCGATGTACCCGTCTGTTCCTTGAAAATACGGAAGAAATAATTGTACGAGGCAAACCCGGCTGCTTCGGCTACCTCTGCAATCGTTTTGTTTGAAAACGCCAGTAGTTTTTTCGCATACTCAATTCGTACATGATTCAGATATTTTACAAACGACATCGGCCACTGCTCGTTGAAAATCCGACTTAAATAGGAATAATTAACATGCAGGTTTTCGGCGCATTCCTTCAATGATATCTCCTGTTTAAAGTACTGGTGAATAAATAGTACCGATTGCTGTACAAGTGAATCACAAGCTGAAAGGTAACTTTTCCCATAGGATTCAAATGCCTCATGAAATTTTTCAGTTGCCTTTTGCTCCATCTGTTGGATCGTCGAGAAGTCACTACTCAAACTTGAGCCATTCAAATTCGCCTCATCTGCCCTAGGAGCATACTGTGACCATTCTGCTAAAAGTCCCCTCCAGGTCTCACCCAAAATCCTGTTGATTGCGGCACGACTTAAATGCTGGTTACGCAAAAGCTGAAAAAACTGCTTCACAGAATTTTCAAACTGCGCCGGATGATAGAATCGAGCCGAAAAGAAAAGGTCAACCTCTAATTGTCTTAAACACTCTTTTTTATCATCAAAAAGCGCATCATAAAATACTTCCTGGCGATCTTCATAAACGATACCTCTCTCAGAAGTAACGTAAAACAGCTGATTATCAAACTCTTCTTCCAATCGAAAAATCTTCGTGCTCTGGTTTAGATCATTTGTCAATCGACCTACTTTTACAAAAAGTTGTAAATCCAACAGCCGTTGAGTGGTATTTCTCAATTTCAAGACCAGGCCTTCAATATAATGATGGATCTCCGACTTACTGGCAAACTCCGCAAACGACAACACAGCTAACAAGGCCCCTCTGTCAGTCACCGCCGTCAGTAATGAAATCCTATCTGACAACGTTTCTTTCAGAAAATCTGCCAACACTTCCATTGACTTGATTTTATAGCGTTCTTTTTCCATGATCGATGCTTTTACATTCAGCGGTGCGATCATCAAACTGATGAGTTGCTTTTCCGGAAAAGCACAACACTCTGCCAGTAATAATTGCTGCCTGTTTCCTTCTTCTTCCTTCAATATCTGCAGTATCTTTGAAGTTTGTGCACCCGGATCGTTTTCTTCACAGGTATCAAGATGGAGATCCTGCAATACCTTCTGAAGACTTTCTTCGGTGATCTCGTGCTTCAACATGTAGGCTTTAACTCCGTATTGGATGGCGCCTTTTGCATATTCGAAATCAGCATAGCCGCTGATCACAACAACTTGGATACAGTTGTCCAATGTCTGCAATTGCTGCAAAAAACCCAATCCATCCAGTTTTGGCATGTTCATATCAAGGAAAATAATGTCCAAGCAACGTTCTTTGACGTAATCAAGCAACTCATACGGATCCGCTGTACTAATCGATAATTCCAACTGAGAAAATCCTGACAGTAGACCTTTCAATCGGGTTCGAGCAGAGAGCTCATCATCCAATAGTGCGACTTTCTTCATAAATATCCCCTTCCTTGATTAACGGCAATGAAATACAAGCTTCGGTAAATTCACCGACTTTGGAGCGATAAGTCAATCCGTAGTCCTCCCCAAAATACAGCTTGATTCTTTTATCTATATTCCCGATGCCTATTTTTGAGAATTGTTTGTTGACTCCGGATTTTCGTTTCGGATTATCCAATTCCGCCAGATCAAAACCGTTTCCGTTATCCGTTACTCTGATATACAAAATTTGTTCGACCGCTTCAGCCGATATAATGATCTCTCCTACTTTGTCCGTTTCCATATCAACAAAATTGTGTAAAATCGCATTTTCCACCAGAGGCTGTATGATCAGTCGTAAAACCTGGAAATTGTCCAATTCGTCAGGAATATCATAGAAAACTTCAAATGAGGCACTATACGCAACTTGTTGGATGGCAATGTAGCTGCGAACCTGCTCTACTTCCGCTTTCAAACTCACTAAATCTTTGCCTCGATACATCGAGGCGTGAAGCAGCGTGATCAACGATCTGGTCAAGCGAGCGATGTTTCCCGCTTCCTGAAGCTCTGCCATCCAAATAATCGTATTTAACGTATTGGACAAAAAATGCGGGTTGATCTGGGCTTGGAGAAAGTTCATTTCAATTTCTTTTTTTTCACTTTCCCTTTGTTGATTCTCATCCATCAGCTGATTGATATTTCCCACCATCGAATTAAACGTCTGCCCCATATCTGCCAGCTCATCATTACTGGTGATAGCAACGCTTGCTGTCAGATCTTTGTTTTCCACCTGTTTCATTCCTCTGCTCAACTTGTCAATGTTTCTTGTGATCCGTATCACCATCCACGAGCCCAACAAAAGGGTAAATAAAATCACTGCCAAACAGAAAATCATAATCTGTAAAAATACGTGATTCATCGTTCCCAGTAAACGATCTTTCGGCAACAGAAGTTCGACAGCCATATCCAGCGCTGTCAGATCGATCGCATCTGAATAATACTGTGTTTCCTTGTTTTGATGCCCCAGTTGATCGATCTTCGCCCCGCTTTCGTCCCGAACTTTCAACACGGCTCCTTCCGGTAACGCTTCCAGTTGGGTTTGCAACAACGAGGGCAAGTCGATCTGAACGACCATCCTGCCAATCGTCTGACTCGCTAATTGAATCGGCTTGATCACGGCATAGCCCTGGTTTTCTACATAGAAATCAACAACGCCCTCATTCAAAATTTGATTTTCAATCTCGTAATCCACGTAACCGATATTGGTTAATCGTGCATAGGGTGAATAAACTGCGACTCCCATCAAATATTTCTGATATCCGTATACCGGTCGGATTATTTTAGACAGGTACTGATTCAATTCCCAATTCTTATAAGTATCCTTTGCCAACGTCTTATCTCTGAAAGCCGGCAAAAAACGATTTTGCTCATCCATGATCAGTAAATACTTCATATGGTCAATGCTGGAAGACAGTGTTTTATAGTCACGCTCGATACTGACTTTTAACGCTTGGCTTTGCGCCTGCATATTCACTTCGATCATTTTACTGCTGCCTGCATTAAAGGCCAACACCATGGATACCCCCATGCAGATAATCGCAGTTCCGATGATCAGTAGAAACTTTTTTTTGATTGTAAATTTGATTTTATTCGTCTTGGCCATGGCTGTACTCCGTTTTCTTATGTATACTGTCTATTTTCAAAAAAAACCAATGAATAAAAAGCAGCGAGCCCTTCCAGAAAGCCGGGCACACGTCCATCCTTACTGTTGCGGATCAACTTCCGCTTCTCTATTCTCTACTCTCAAAGTGCCTGTGTTCCATGTACGAACTGTTCCTGCAACTTATGGATTTTCGCTTGTTGCGCCACCCGCTATATCGCTGGCGCCCTTTTTCTTCCTATAGCCATAGCCTACCACAGATCAGTAACTGCCGAAATTATGAATTTCGTCGCACTTTCATTTACAGTAAGAAGGCCCGGTCATTGACGGCAAAAAATCAGCAGCAGCCGCTCTTTCGAACGCCTCCTGCTGAAACTTATCGGTGCTGCCTCGTATCAGGATGCTGAGACTTCAGCACCATATGCCGCCAATCTTTCGTATTCCTCCTCTGCGATCTCGATGATCGTACCGTGTTTGAAGCCGTAAGGAAATGAAAAGGCTTCTTTACAAGGTTCAAAGCGTCCACTGGCCAGGCTGTCTGCCACGAAAGGAACATACCCATGACCTTCTGCAGTCTTTGCTCCATAATAATCCAGAAATAGGTACCATCTGCCGTCTTTGAGCTTGATCACAGTCGGTGCTTCGTATTGTCCCTGCTCCAAATGCGCCATGCACTCGTCAAAAGCCTGTACCCGTTCATAAGGGCCGGTGATCTCTGCCGCGGTCAATAAAATGATGGTTTCCGGGTTGCTGTCGCTTTTGACGAACAGGTAATATTTGCCGTCTTCTTCATAAATGGCCGAATCGATTACACTGGTATCCGTCTTTTCATACAGCAGCTGCGGCTTGGAAAAACGTTTGAAGTCCTTGGTCCGGTTGTAATAGATTCCCATCTTCATGTACCAGCTGGCAGCACTCGGGGCTGACCAATGAACAACATAATCTTTCCTTTTCCGATCATAAATGATATCCGGCGCCCAGACACAGCCCAAATCTCCGTCAGCAACAGTCTTCATTTCCTGCATCGACCAGATCATCAAATCCCGCGATTCCCATTTCACCAGCTGCTGGCTGCCCAGCTCCTTGATCCGCTGCCACGACCCTTGATAGCGCCCCTTCATCCCATAGGACAAGGAGAGGTCCGTCGCCAAGATCACATATTTACCGGCAGTGGTCCGGGTGATCGTCATGTCCCGCACCCCTTTGTCGCCAAAATAACTCCACAGCATCGGTTGACTATTGTTGACCGCCTGCCAAATAAAACCGTCTCGGCTGATACCGAAATAGACCTGTTCCCCGTCAGGCGTATTTTTTTCTTTGAAATGTACAAAGAGATATGCCATCCTACCGTCCCCTTTTTTCACTTGAACTCTTAATGTCACGGCTCACGCACCAGCCGATCTCTCATCCACAGACAGATCGGCGTCATTCTTTGGGCGCGTCTCCTCCGTCTGCTCCGCTTGTCGCTGGATGTACTTGTCAAATACCCGATTGAACAAGATCCCGTTCAAAAAAGCGATCCCGGCAAATAAAAACAGCAGCCAGAACATGCCATAACCAACGAAGGCCGGGTAAAAAATCGTCACGATCACCGCCAAACCCATGAGCAGAGCTACCATGAAAGTGGTCAAAAAATGTCGAAAGCTCATCAGATAAGCATTTTTCAACGTAGCGCTGAGAGGGTTTTCAAATTTCGCCTGCAACGGAAAGAGCCATATGCCCATGATCACCAGGCGGAATAAGATCACATAAAGGACACCTTTCATCACCAGTTGACCCATTCCGGACAGATAAATATCCGCCACAACGAACCAGGCACGCGCGACAACTGCAATCCCCAGTATGCCAATCGACATCAAAATAGACTGCTTGAAATTTGACTTGAAGGCCCGGACATAACTCGTAAATACCTGCTCCTCATCCTTAGCCAATAATCGGTTTACTGCGTATGACAATGCTGTCACCGATGTTCCAATCGTGACAATCGGCAGACAGCCTGCGATAAACAACAAATTCAAGATCATCAGATCACCGAATCGGCCCATGAATCGCGAGAATGGCGAATTCAGATTAAAAAGTCCCCTCATAATGTGCTCCCCTCTTGTAATTAATAAGAACAATCTTACCTAACCTATACCTGCTTACTGATTTAGGGTGTGTCTGAAAACGCCGGGGGTATCCGGATTTTTGCGGACTTTTTAGCCGAAATCAAGGAGTAAAGCGCAGCTTATGCGGTACCAAGTTGCGCATTTACGACACAGATTGCGGTGAAAAGGACCAAAATAGCTGCCACTGACGTTTTCAGACACGCCCTGATATTACACTTAGCTTACGAAAAAAGAAAGGTCGAAAAGTAATGACTTCCCGACCTCCCCCAAACGTTTGTCTGTTATTTGTACTCTACTTTATTGTCTTTTGCCCATTCGTCCAATTGTTTTTGCAGATTTTCACGAACTTCATCGTAACCGGCATCTTTCAATTTTTTACGCATTTCTTTCACTTTTGCTTCCGGATCATCGAATTTACCGGCACCCAATTGTGGCAGGTATTCTGACAAGATGCTTGCAAAAGCTGATTGGTAGGATTCAATCTCAGTCTTGTCAAAAATCAGATTGATGTATTGATATTCGTAAGAGTTGTCCATCAAATCATCAATCATTTCGTGTTTAGTCGGCATATCAGTTACTTTATCCAACTCAAACTCGTCCATCCGGCCAGCCCAGAAGTTCGCCCCCAAAGCATCTTTTGTAACATCGTATCCTTCCGGGAAATCCAACTTGCCGTCTTCGGTCACGATATAATCTTTGTCCAAGATACCATAGTTCATCAGTCGGTAGCACTCTTCGTCGTTACGAATCAAGTCATATGCTTGCAGGGCCAATTCAGGATTCTTGGAAGTTGCAGAAATCGCCAGGGCACCATGGGTCTTGATGTCTTGCATCACATTTCCGTTTTCTTGACCCCAGTAGAAGAATTTCGGATCAGAGCCAGGTTGTTTTTCATTCATTTGGTTGTAAATGCTGCCATAGAAGGTCTGTGCATGGTGTTGATCGGTTGCGGTTTGTCCGTTGAAGAACTCTTCACGGGTGTCGCCATCGTAGTTCAGTACGTCTTCGCGCCAAACCCCCATATCGTTCCATTGCTTCGCCAGTTTCGCACCTTCGATATATTCGTCAGATTCCATAATGTGAGAAGTGATTGTGTAAGGATCTGATTCCGTTGTTTCCCAAAGTGCGTAGTTACCAGCAGACAGACCTAACAAACCACGGTAGTCTTCTTTCCCTTGAGAGTATACATCCAACGGGATAGAGCCTAGATTCGCACCGATAACATCCCAAGGAATAACGTCTTCTTTGTTATCTTTGACCCATTGGAAGTATTTGGTGAAGTCTTCGAATTTTGTGATTTCACCGTTTTCAAAGCCGGCTTCTTTTGCCCAATCTCCACGATAGAAGAAGCCATGGTTCGTAAACTGCGTATAGTTGTCTTCCGGGATAAAGTAGACTTTGCCATCCGTGTACTTCACAATGTCCCAGTCGCCATCTTTATCAATTTGTTCATAAGTCTTAGGTGCATTTTCCTTCAACATGTCTTCTGACAATTCCATGAAGGCACCTTTTTCAGTGTTTTCCCATGCGTACAACCAGTCTGTTGCCGTTGTGATCATGTCGATCGAACCATCTCCGGCAATCAATTGTGTATTGTATTGTGTTTGCCAGTCAGCCCACTCAACATAGAACAGATCCAGTTCAGCATTGACACCTTTGTCTTGGAACTTTTTATTCAATTCTTTCAGCATATCTTTATAACGACCATTTGTTGGTTTATTCCCCAGTACCAACATGGTCAATTTTTCAGCCTTGCCGCCTTTTTTACCATCAGCAGAGTTTCCGCCATCGGATCCGCTGCCACCACATGCTGTAAGCCCGGTCAGCATTGTTGCCGTAACCAAAGCCCCCGTCAAAATTTTCTTTAACTTATTCCCTTTCATCCCAAAACCTCCTATAAATTTGTGATAAATTCCAAACATCCTATCCCTTGACCGCACCAATCGTGATACCGGAAATAAAGTATCTTTGTACGAACGGGTACAGGAAAATAATTGGCCCGGTTGCAACGACCGCAGTAGCCATCTTCAATGTATTTGACGGCAAATTCGAAACATCGACATTTGCTCCGGCTACTGAACCCTTCAAGGCTGCTGCCTGATTGATAATGCTGTAAAGATAATATTGCAGCGGTTTAAAATCTACCGATGATCCCAGATACAGAGAGGACAAGTACCACTCATTCCAATAACCCAGTGCAAGGAACAAGCCCACCGTAGCCAATGCCGGCTTCAACATCGGCAATACCAGCTGATAAAAGATCCGGAAATCGCCGGCACCGTCAATTTTCCCGGATTCCACAATTTCAAATGGCACTGACTTGGCGAAATTTTTCATCAAGATGATTAACCAAGGTGTCATCAAAAGCTGTAAGAATACGGCCAAATAACTGCCCTTAAGGCCCAGATAGCGTGATACCCAAATGTACGAAGGTGCCATCCCGGCAGAAAACAGCGTCGTGAAGTAAATGAAGAAGGACAACTGATTACGAAAATGGAAGTCGCGACGCTGCAGACAAAATCCGGTCATGGCGATCACGAACAAGCCCACCACTGTTCCCGCCAAGGTCATGATAATCGTCACTGCATATGAACCCATGATCTGCTTAGGGCTCAGGAACACCCATTTATAAGCATCAAACGTAAATCCTTTGGGCAGTAATCCGAACCCTTCTTTCATAATGATCGATTCATTTGAAAACGAAGCCGAAACGATCAGAATAAAAGGAACCAGACAGATTAATGCAAACAGTCCCACAAAGACAGTGGAAACAGTTTTTAGTGCCACACCACTTTTGTCATCTTTGATTTTATTTTTCTTTGCCATATGTTTCCACCTCCTAGAACAATGCGTAATCTTTGTTAATGCGTCGAACCAACCAGTTACTGAACATAACCAGGGCAAAGCCGAACACAGATTGATACAATCCGACTGCTGTCGATGATGTGAAGTTGTTTTGCGACATCATCATACGATAAACAGATGTTTCAATAATATCGGTGCTTTGATAAAGCTGCGCGTTATTACCTACCAAGTTCCAGAAAAGCCCGAAGTTCCCCTTCATGATTCCGCCCAGAGAAAACAGGAACAAAATAATGAATGTCGGCTTCAAACTAGGCAGGATAATGTGACGGATACGTTGCCAAGTGTTGGCCCCGTCCACTTCTGCTGCTTCAATGATGCTGTTATCGATCCCCGTGATAGTAGCAAAGTAAACAATAGAGCCATACCCGGTGCTCTGCCACAGTTGACAGAAGACGATGATGAAGGGCCAAACTGCTTTCATACTATAAATTTTCAACGGTTCGCCACCGAACGATTTGATCAGCGTATTCAACGCCCCGGTATCGAAGTTCAAGATGTTGAAGGCGATTGCACCAATCAAAACAGCTGAGATGAAATACGGCAGAAACATCAACGTTTGTGATACTTTACGAAACAGCTTGTTCTTGATTTCATTGAGCATGATCGCTAACGTAATTTGCAAAAGGTTTCCTAATACAATAAATGCGACATTATACAAGACCGTATTACGAGTCAACTGCCATAGCTGACCAGATTTAACGAGAAACTCAAAATTCCTAAAGCCTACAAAATCACTGCCAAAAATACCTTTAGCAAAGTTAAAGTTTGTAAATGCGATGTAAACCCCCGGTAATGGTGCATAAGCAAATACCAAAAAGAATGCAATCGCCGGCAGACACATCAAAATCAATACTTTATTGGCTTTGATCTTGCCCAATAATCCCAATTTTTTTCTGGATTCGACTGGCGCTGCGGTTGTGTTCATTTCCATAATCTGACCCCTTTCTCCCTTTCCTGTTGCTTTTTCTGACTAAATTTTCTTAGTATCCACCATTCCCTTCCAAGATACAATCGCCAAGAGCACCCATATGTTACTATTTTAGATAACCTTGAATTTCGTTGCAAAGGTTTACAAGTTTCTAGTAACGCTCATGTAGGTAATAGATATCTGATTTAGTTAGCGAACAATGTAACTGTTTACAAAGTTATGATACCATAGTTATCAGATGGTGCACAATACTTTTTTAAAAGATAAGCTTAACTATCATTTATCTAACACTATTCTGTTCTTTTATCCCGCCGTTCCTTTGGTACAAGTATAGTTTCGTTAAACTAAAACGTTTTCTTCCTTCTTTTAAATAACATCGATTTCGTCTTTCAGATTGAAATATCAGCAGATTTTTGACTATTTAAAACAATGGTAAATACCTTTTGCACAGTTCTGCAAATGCTTTCCAGCACTTTTTTACTCTATATTACCTCTTGATTTACACAGTCCACTTCTTGTACAGTTATTGGGCACAAATGCTTGTTTGACAGTCATCCCCTGTATTCGATCTGCTAATCAAATTTCCGTTTGTAAGTACAGAGCTTTTCGTGAAGTTTCCTTCAGTTTTTCCTCACACTAAACATCTCTGTCATCAACTGATACTTTCCATAGGCAAGGCGCGCGCTGGGCTCTCACCACTAATCTGCTACCCATGAAAGGCGACTAAAAAACCTTGCTCCCATTTCGAGCAAGGTTCATATTGATAGCTTCCAGTTACCAGCTGAAAATTACGCTGCTTCAGCCTATTAATAGCCTGTCTTACCAAAAACTCTTTCTCAAGACACCATAACCCTCGCTGGTAGTACCGCCATTTTCGATATAGGTCTTCAGTTTCTTTTGCAAAGAGGTCTGCTGCGGTATTTCATCCAACGGTAGATCGTCACGCCCATAAACCCATAGCAAACAGCTTTTCCCTCCCTCATTCACCTTGATAACATCGAAAGCCTGTTGGAAATGAAGAATTTTCGCCTTATCAGGGAGCAGTTCTTTCAGCATCGGCGACAACAGCCACGAGTCGCAGACCACTTCAGCCTCTGCAAATTCCGGATATTGTTCTTTGAAAAACTTTTTAGCTGCCGCAAAAGAGGATGCCATTGCCTCATGACTCATGTCAGCATCTCCCGGTATATGGAGGTTGATTCGCTTTCCGTCAGAATCAGCCAACATTTCGTATTCAAAGGCGCCTATCCGAAATTCCTGCAAGGCAAGCTGTCTTGGAAACCAAAAGCCCCATTTAAACGCATAAGCCCCATAAACATCGTGATGCATGTTAACAAAACGAGTACAGAATTTCATAGTAGCACAGAAGATTTCATTACCGATTTGACGCTCTTGATATTTTTGATAAGATTCCAGACATTGGGTGAGCATCAGCACCAGCATCTTACTGCCGTCAGGATCTTCACCGAGAAGCTTTTGAATCTCTCGGTAAGACTCTTCCCGGGTCTCAGGGGAATAAAGTCTTTCAAGAGGGGCAGTAATTACTTTTTCATCAAAGCTGTTGGAGAGGTGTAGGACCTTATTGGTCATCTCCTCGGGCATAGTTAACAGCTCACAAAGTTGTTTTAGATTCATCTTGACTCTCCTTATACTCATCGATTTGAGACACCTGTTTCAATTAAGCATACTCTTTGATCGTCGGTTCTCCAAATAACACTCGGCACTCTTCATCTAACCAGAACGCGAAAACAAACAGGGCTTGCTTCAAAATCAAAAAAGCTGACAAGATTAGGTTGTGTCTGAAAATACCGGGGGAATCCAGATTTTTGATTTTTGCGGTCTTTTTGCCAAAATCAAGAAGTAAAGCGCAGCTTAGCTTATATGGTACATAAGCGAGCATTTACGACGCAGATTCCGGTGAAAAGGACCAAAATATCTGTCGCTGGAGTTTTCAGACGCCCCCTATTCTCATTATAAAATCCTGCGCACTACCCTCAAAGGTAACTGTGCTCTGAATCAATCGCTGAGGAATTTCTCCTTAACAAACATAAAAACTGATTTGTGGTTTATTCTCCCACACGTGTCCATACCTGCAGCTCACCGATCGAGCGATTATAGCGGGCGTAATAGGGAATAGCCGTGATTTGCTCTGGTCTGGTAGCCGGTGAACAGTCACAATACAAGCTGTGAGACACCTGATTTATAGAGCGCAGTGCTGTGCTATGGAGACTGATAATGCCGTTCAGCTCTGTTGTATGTTCTTCCACTAAAGCTTCACCAGTTTGTAGTTGCAACTGCCACAAATGATTGCCGCAATCCTCCTGCTCCAAACAGTAAACGAGGGGGCCTCTGGTAATTGCGGCCTTTCCGATATTTTCTTTTACTAAGACATTTGCGTAGGTCAGACGTGGCTGCAGCGCCATGGCAAAGGTGACCACATCTCCGAATTTGATTTCTTCAAAAAAGATGATATAACCGCGATTGACCGTATAATGAACGCCTTCATAAAAGTACTTATCATTGACCATTACCTCGGTCTGCTTCGCCCACTCAGGGATTCTCAGACCCAGACGCATCGCTTGCGGAAATTCCTTGACTACTACTCGTACTTCACCATCCCAAGGCATTGCAGCATCCACCGCTAATTCATAAACACCCGCTTTACCGACACCTTTGATTTCTCCGCCGATATATTGGTCGATAAACAAAACATCCCCATTTTCTTGATAGTGGCACAGATATTGATCCAAGCTCAGCACCAAACGGGCAAGATTCGGTGGACAGCATGCACAAGCATACCATTTTGGACGCGCTGCATCTTTTAATGTATCTCCGGACTTTTCCAGCAGATTAGAGTAATAGAAACTTTTTCCGTCTAATGCCATCGAACCTAAAGTGTTGTTGTATAAAACCCGCTCGATAGTATCAGCATACTTGCTGTCTGTCTCCATCATCAGCATTTTCTGTGCCCAAAAGATCAGTGAGATCCCGGCGCAGGTTTCACAATAGTCCGTGGCATTCGGCAGATCATAATCCCGGGTAAAGCCTTCATTGCGATGGGTCTGTCCGATACCACCGGTAATATACATATTTTTGGTCGTGCAATTGTCAAACAAACGTTGCGCAGCATCTTTCAAGGTCAGATCCCCTTCGATTGCTGCCAAGTCAGCCAATGCCGTATAGAGATAACCGGCACGTACCGCGTGACCTTCAACCACCATCTGATCAATCAGCTGCTTGTTGGCAACATAATAGGAAACATCCATATCATCTGAAAATTCCGGTACCACAAAACCGTCATGCATGATATCCAGCCAAGAAGGGATCCCGGCTGCCGTCCGTTTCTTCGGCTCTTCAATAAAGAAATTCGGCTTTTTCCCTCGTTCTAAAATAAAGTATTTTGCCAACTCCAGGTAGCGTTCATTCTCTGTAAGATGGTAAAGTCGTAAAAGGGCCAGCTCGACCTCGGGATGGCCGGGAAGTCCCCACTCCTTCCCATATCCAAATTTATCCGCCAGCATATCAGCTGCCTTGGTAATCACTGAAAGGATTGTCTGATCGCCAGTGACCTCATGATAGGCTACTCCTGCTTCGATCAGGTGACCAAAGCAGTACAGCTCGTGGTTGTCCGTCAAATCAGTCCACTGCAGTTCCGGCTTGAAGACCTGAAAATAAGTATTCACATAACCGTCGTCCTTTTGAGCAGCAGCGATCAATCGTATCGCTTCTTCTGCCCACCCTCTCAATTCATCATCGTCTTTAATTGCTAACGAATAGGCTACCGCCTCCAGCCATTTGTACAAATCGGTATCTTGAAAGACCATTCCCCAATATTCGCCTTCAGCTTCACCAGCGGCGATTTTGAAGTTCATGATAGCACCGGATTTTGGTGTATCAGGTTCCTGATCATTCAATACCCGCCATTGAAATGGCAGCATCTGCTTTTGAATGATTGCAATCCGCTCGTTCCAAAAGCGGTCATTGATTTTAACATTGATTTTATTCATACCTTCATCTCCTGTTTTCTGACTATCCCCAGTGTAACCGCCCTACATTTCTCTGTCGTTAGCTGCAGGGTAGAAAAGGTGGACAAAAAACAGATTGCTACATTTTATCCAGAATCCAATACTTATTTCGATACTCTCTGGGAGACAAACGATATTGTTTGGAAAAAACCCGACTGAAATACTTTTCATCGGTAAATCCGTTATCATAAGCAATCTCCCTAAGCAATCGGTTTGTCGTCAAAAGGTCTTGTCTGGCTGACTCAAGGCGGATTCGTTTGAGATATTCCGTGATTGTGATCCCGGATTCTTTTGAAAAAAGATTAGAGAGATAACCCGGGCTGTAACCAAAATAATCTGAGATGCTTCCAACATTCAAATCATTTCGGTAATTCCACTTGATGAATCCTTTGATATAATCCACCAGAAAATGGCTCGTATTGATGTTCTGGTGATACTTGACATATTTATCACTTAATCCCTGCAATAAGGTCCGGGTATATAAGCTTAATAAAGTATGGTCCGGAAAATCATGCTTCTTCAGCACTTGCATTTGCTGCAACAGCACCAATTCATGATCCAGCAGCAGAGTTTCAGAAGTCTCCGGCAGCTGCCAGTATCCCGACTGTCGCTCATAATTTCCACCATTTGACACAACTGCCAGACCATCACAACCAAAATGCAGCCAGTAAAATTTCAAATTGTGGGTTTCTCTGCCGCCGACAAAGGCCGTATCCGGGGGAATCAGCAAGAAATCATCGGCAGACAGCTCGATATTCTCTCCCTCTATTACCAAAGACAACTGACCTTCTACCATCACGATCAGTTCGAAATCTTGACTGTAACGCTCTTCATGTTTCCAGTAGCCCTGGCTTTCAAAATAACCGCACCAATGAAAAATCAAGTTTTCCGGCCAACCTTGAAACACTCTGTTTGTCTGCTTCACTTTTTCCTCCTCCTAGTCTACCCGCTGCTTGTAAGGTAGCACGACCAGATTCGTTTTCTTCATTGTAACGTTTCTCTTAGAATGGAGATACGACTTTTTGGCCGCTTTTTTGACCGCTTTAGCGAGTAAAAAGTATCCTCCTTGCTGCATTTTAGGGCGGGTCTGAAAATGCGACGACAGCATTTTAACCTCCTTTACTGCAGTCTGCCTTATAACTGTGCAGCCTTCGCCCACATAAACTGCCCCTTACTCCTTTGGCTTCGGCAAAAAAATTTCAAAAAAAACTGAGGCCTGCCGGAATTGTCAGATCCCCCTTATAAGCAAGCATGCTCTCTTCGTATCTGTCAAAAAAAGCAAGAGCAGCTGAGCTCTTGCCTTTTTCGTTCATCGTGTGATTCGAATCGTGATGCTATATTCCTTATCGTTGGGAAGTGTCGCCGTTACTTTAGTCGTTCCGGCTTGCAGTCCTTGTACCAGACCTTCTGCTGAAACACTCAAAACACGGGCATTGCCGCTGGACCAAATCACATCCTCTTCACTATAGACAGCAGAGTCTACTTCTGCTGACAACTGCAGACTTTTCCCTTGTTTCAATGTGCGCAATTGCGCACCGGTAACTGTGATAATTGCCTCGGCATCTTCTTTTGCTTCAACCAGCCCGGAAAAGGCTGTCCGTAAATTTTCATAGGCCAAGTCCACCTCTGCTTGCAGCGTCTGATCGTTCGTCAGCTGTGCCGCTGCTTCTTTAAGTGCTTCCGCAAAGATCACCCAGCCGGCTGTTTCCCAGCCTTTTTGCTTCGTATCTTTCACTTCATCATAAAACACCTGCAATACAGACTTGTCGGCTTTGGATTGCTCACTGCCGAAAACAGTGAATTCATAAATTCCATCCGCCCAACTGTTTCCATTGCCGTTGTGAACGTTAGTCAAACCCAATATGTTGACCCGTACATAACGATAATACGTCTCATCCTCTAAAGAAGTCATATAAAAACCGACTAAAGAAGTATTTTCACTTTGATCTACCAGTGTTGTCCACGCTTTTCCGTCGGTACTGGCCTCAACAGTATATTTGTATGCTGATTCGGAACCATTGTACAAGCGGGTGCTGAGAACAACTTCATTTATCCGATAGGCATCTTCCAGATCGATAGTAAAATCATAAGGGTAACTGCCCGCCTTGAAATAGCCGGAAGATGCGGTGTCAGCGCCATCTGTGATCCGGGAAGCATCCCCATTCACACTATCGGCACTGGAAACCGTGACCTGCTTTCCAGTGCTGATATTTTTACCCATCTGCACTGGAATACATCCGTACTCAGCACTTGTTTCCATATACCGGAAATAGTCCATCGTCGCAATCCCCGCGTTGAAGCTCAACGCATGTACCCGGGAGAAGGTCCCTGCCGGATCTTTTACCGACCACTGAGCCCCCCAATGCGTACCCCAAACACCATAAGCATCACGAATCGTACCATTATATGTCCCCAATCCGTTAACCTGAGTTGCCATGGAGGAATTGTTTCCCAATTCCCGCAACGGTGCCCAGACTCCGGTCAGATCCTTCGTGGAAGAATACATGGCTTGGCTTGGATACCAACCAGCTGTTTTGGAACTGAAGAAATAGTAGATGCCATCTTTCTTGATAATCATCGGTGTTTCTCGATGCTGACCGATAAATACGGTATTGACCAATTCGACCGGCTCCGTCCAATCATCACTCAATCGATAGATATTAATATCGTTGTTACCCCTCGTAGAAGAGAGCAGGTAGGCTGTATTGTCATCATCGACGAAGACAGATTGATCACGAGAATCATGCCCCAATGGACGGCCGACATGAGTTTCCCTTAGTTGCCCACCTGGCTCAATCTCAGCCAACAGATGTTTTCCGGCAGTATAACCTTCAGCGTCTTCGTAATGGGCTGCCATGATGATTTTCCCTGTTACAGGATGCTGTAAAAATCCGACGCCCTCCAGCTTGCAATTCGGATAGACTGCCAGTTCTCGGCGAGGTGACCAGCCAGTCTTGCCGTCAGAAGAACATTCTTCATAGATTACCTTACAGCTGACATCGCTGCCATCAATCGTCCGGGTTTCTGTGAGCATCGAATAATGATAATAACGGTCGCCGATCAACAACCCTTTAGTTCCTTCAACAGCATTTTCGGTCTGACCATTGTAATTATCAAAGACTGGCCCATCACTTTTGCTGACAAATGTAGTTACCGCTACCGGTATTGACTCTTCAACGACTTCTCCGGACCTTCTTGCAACCAAACGATAGCTGTAACTGGTATCTAAGGCCAGGCCATAGTCATCAAACTCTTCTCCTTTTGTGCTGCCCAGTAACTTGCCATTCCGAAAAATATCGTAACTGTCCGCATCGGTGCGGCGTTCCCAAGAAAGCTTGACATTGTTGACTTCATCTTGCCCATACAGTTTGAACTCGGTAGCAGTCGGTGCCCATTGACGGATTGTATATACTCGAGAGAT
Organism: Enterococcaceae bacterium OF42-14pH9A; assembly: GCA_027692465.1. Lineage (GTDB taxonomy): Bacteria > Bacillota > Bacilli > Lactobacillales > Enterococcaceae > Enterococcus_C. Next base: position 521,757 of record JAQEYU010000002.1, read on the forward strand.
CACCTCGCTCATCTCCCCATCCTTGAAAGCGGCAGCCTTGAGCTCGCTGGAGTGGGCAATTTCAATCTCAGCACCATCATACAATGTACTTTCCCCAGTCGGCTCTGTCCCATCAATGGTGTAACGAATTTCTGCCAATTCGTCCGGACTGCTCAAAGTCGTTTTTTGTGTTTGCCAAAAATCTCCCGCTGCTAACGAAATAGTCGGTGCAGCAATCTTCTTTTCCAGTTGCCGGACTGCAATCAGGCTGACGTGAGCATTGTAGACGCTGGCGGATTTTTGAGTCTCATAACTGATGGCCATGGACTGAGGAATAGTGAATTCATGCGTCACATAGATTGGCGGATGAATCCCATCAGAGCTGGTCGTTGTTTTTACTGTTTTGGAATCGACTTTGACGCCATCAATATTCAACCAGCTGGCAAAACTGTTGTTTCGTCGCGGGACATGTGCAGCAGTCAATTGGTAAACTCCCGGCTCTAACGTCATCCGATAGACCAGACCCTCATCTTCATCATTGTCATCTCCCGTAAAGGAAGAGGCCCAATCTTCAGAATTTCCGGCAGTTACACTGACTCTCTGATCTGTATTGGGATTTCGTTCGACGTATCCCCAATTATCCGTATCTGTTGCTATTTTCCGATCAGCACTGTCATTTAGCAGCTGCCTACCAAAAAGGCTGCGACCGGCGTTGAAAATATCGGAAGCTGCCCCGTTGACACGACCGGTATCCATCAAATAAACCAAATCGGCGGGCATTACCCAGACCTCAGCAGAGAGTGCTGATGCTCCCGCTGTCCCTCGAACAATCACTCGTTGGTAAATTTCCGAGAAATCTGCTGCAGTTGTCTGCTCCCAAGTTACTTCGGTCTCGATGCCGGCTAACAGAACTTTTTCCGGCAAAGGCGGTACTTTGTTTTGGTCCGTGCGCAATGTGAGCGTGTTTTCTCCATTGACGACTAAGACCTCTTTTACATCTGATGAACCTTCCTTTTTATCAGCAGAAACCACACTCGGTGATAAGATCACTCCTAATAGAATCGTTGCTGAGAGCAATACCACACTTGTAAATTTTCTTTTTCCCACTCGCTTACCTCCTCCTAAAAAAGAGTCCCAACTGCAATTCAAAACTGCGGCTGGGACCTTACAGAAAAACGCTCAATCTATTTTAGTGACGCTGTGGTTTGCTCATCAGCGAGTCACTCGTACAGTAAACGTTTTGGAAATGCCGTTTGCTGTAGTTACAGTGACTTTCGTCGTGCCGGCTTTTTTACCTACAAAAACGCCAGCTGCCGTCATTTCCAAAATATCATCATTTGCTACAGACCAAGTGACCGTTTTATCCTCTGCGTCTTCCGGACCCACAGTCGCTTCCACCTTCAGTGTTTTTTTCACTTTCAAAGTGCTTAAATCTGCTACATTCACAGTTACTTCCGAAGGTTCTACACCGCCAGTAGAAATTTCAATCAATCCTGCTACAGCATTTTTCAGATCGGCGTCAGCTGCAGCAATCTCGGTTTGACTGGCATCTGTATCCGCTGCGACTTTCTCAGCGTTCGACAACGCAGCCGAGTAAACTGTCCAAGTTGCCGGTGTATAAGCAGATTCTTCCCGTGCAGCTGTTTTTTCAGCGGCAAGAGTACTGTTTAAGCCTGTCTTATCCTGTTCGGCAAAGACCTGCATTTCCACGATCCCTGTGGCCCAATTGGCACCATTATTGTTATGGAAATTGATAACACCTGAGATAGCAACTTTCACATAACGAAACTTCCCGGCAGTCTTGGTAGATGTGAAGCCTACCCACATATTTTGTGATTCATCGGCAATTTCTGTCCATGTCGCATTGTCATTGGAACCGTAAATCTTAAATTTATGAATTCCTTCCGACCCGTTATAACAACGCCAAGACATGTCTACCCGGCTGAGATCGAATTCTTTACCCAAGTCGATCGTCACTTCAGTTGGGGCATCTTGCGGGCGATAGAAATGAGTGTTGTCCCCCCACGTACTGGTGGAGAAGAAGTACCCGTCATTCAGATTTGACAACGGACTTCCTTCATTGGTTCCATCCCCAAAGGCTTTTTTTCCTTGTGAAACCAACGCAGTATTCGCAGGCACATAAACTGAGCCGGTCGTTGCATCCAGTTTCCAATTCGGTGCATAGTTCAAAGCCAATGCAGCCTCGTCTTTATTGATTTCCATCGGTAGCCAGACATAGCGGGACCCGCCCAATTCTTTACTGGTCCAGCGATCTCCCATGTATACGTAGCTTTCCACACCATTCTCATCTGTGACGGTCATAATGTTGGTGGGTTGACTATAAAAGCTGGTATTATTCCCGGTAGCAAATTTTTCATCGAGCCGACCAGTCGCAGGATCTTTGGCATTTGTCCAGCCATTTGGATCGGTAATATCAGCTGTATAGCCATAAATCGTCTGGTTTGGCATCCAACCAGATTGACCGGAAGTCACCATATAATATCCGGACCCTTGGACTTTTACCACAGCCGGTGCTTCACGACCTGCTCCTTCGTAGAACTTATAAGAAGTGAACTCAGGATCTTTTTCAGCTTCCGAAGTAAATTCCTGAGTTGTCAGATCTACGTCGGTAAATTCATCATTCAAACGTTGGACTCGCATATCGTGCCCTTGCGCATGCACGAGATATGCGTGGTCACCATCTTGGAAAACAGTGAAATCACGCGAGGTATACCCCCACTTCTCGTAATCTTGATCATTGAAATCCGTTATCAGCTCACGGTCGGCTGCTGCTTTTGTATGTTCAGTGTCATAATAAACACCGCCATCAGAACGCCAGTTTTTCTCAGTACCCCCTGGGCGCCAGTGCCCCAGGAACGTGTACGGTCCTTCCGGATTATCTGCGGTTGCAACACAGATCTGACTGGATCCGTAAGAGCTCGCTGTTTCCCAATGCCCCCACAATACATATTTGCCGGTTTTTTCGTTGAAGAGCAGTTTCGGCCGCTCCACTTTGTTGTCTTTCAAACCGTTTTCAGCGCCCTCAACTGTGTCGGAATAGCGATCTAATACGTTACCTTCGTTGGTCCAGGTCACCAGATCACGAGAGCTGTACAAGCTGACTGCCAAAAAACTGGCGCCATTGTGATTTTTGTTTTCTCCAACCCAATAATAGATCGGTTTGCCATCCTCATGCGTCTGTTGCAAAAAACCACCGCCATGAGCCTGAATGTGATTTCCTTCCGTATCCAGCCATTCTTCTCCAAGAGGAATCCCCAATTCAGTGTAATTGAGAGTTTCTTTGACTGTAGTTGCGTATTGATAAGCAGTATCGAAGCGTTCCACTGCCCGCTTGACGGTTGCCACATCGGTCTGATCATCGGCTACAACTTTGTCAGCATACGCCTTTGCTTCCGTCAGCGTCCGCCAAGAAGCATTGGTGTAGTTTCCTTGCTCGGCAGGAAAAGCTGTCACATATTCAACAAGCTTTTGTTTGTTTTCTGCGACTTCTTTAGCATCCTGTTCTGCTTGGTAGTCATCCATCGTTGCCTTATGGAGCTGATAGTTTTCAGTGATCTCTTCTGCTGTCAGAGCAGCATCATAAAGCTGCCAGTTGTCGATAAGTCCTTGAAAATATTCGCCATTGCCCCAGTTGGCTTTGCCGACTTGGAGAATACCACCTGTTTCAGAAACGATGTCCGATAGTTTCACAGCCGACTCTCCGCTGGCCTGCTCCTTTCCGTCTACGTAAATTTTTGTGGCCGTTTCAGAAATCACGATGTCAACCTTTTTCCATTCAGAAGTCTTGCCGGCTGCGGTAGCGACGGTTTCCGTACGAGAACCGTTATTCTTCCATCGTTCTACTTTCAAGTCAGCATTCGCTTTATCAATCAACCCCAGATACTGTTCTTTTTGATAGACAGGTGCCGTTGTATTTGGCGCCGCAAAAACCGCCCACCCGTTTCCGGAATTCGTTGCTTGGCTGACGTATGAAATAGTGACATTTTCCAGATCTTTGAGGATCGGTGACCCATCTTCTTTGGTAACATTCAACCAAAAATCACTGCTTAATTGGGCTGCGTTGCCGTCGAACCCTGCTACCAGATTCGCGGTCCCTTGAATCGTTGCCTTAGCCCCGGCCCCATTCAGACCAGTAGCAGCATCTTCAAAAGTAAAGTTTGCAATCAATTTTTCTTCTGCCGCTGCATCTGCAGTCACAGAATCAACAGCTGTCAGTGTGAAGCCCGCTGCAAACAATGCTCCAAAAATGGCCAGTGTGCGTTTTGATTTTGATGAAATCATCATTTTCTTCTCCTCTCTTACTTCCCGTTTTTCAACAAAATCAAACTTATTATCTGATTTTGTCCATAATTGAGCTTCAGCATCTCATCCAAATGAGGATGCCTGAAGCTGAAGCCCAGTTGTAACCTGATTCATTTGTACGTTGCTTTTTTATAACTTAAGTTCTGACTGCCGCATCAGCGATTCATCAGCTCAGCAAACTTCTGCATAGTTTTATTCGTGTTGCCCGCAGACGTACGAGCTTTGGCATTAGGTTTATTATCCATCATCTCAAAGTCATCGAAGTCCACACCGAAATTGGCCGCAACTGCATCATTCAGCACTTGTGATGCTTCCAGCTGAACAGCCATTTTCACATCAGCATCCATATACGTATTATCCATTGAGCCGTCGAAAAACAGAGCCGTTGCAATTGGTGCTGCAGTCCCTTCATCATACAAAAGCAGATAGATATTACCGTTGATATCCTTAAGCCAGCCATAGTCATCGCCATCGGTAAATACATCACTGATGCCATATTCAGCATCTTCATCCGGTGTACCAAACTTCAATTTCACGCCATTTGGATCCACAACGTATGCTTGATCTCCCTCTGCAATCGCATCAAAGTCATCGAAATTATCATATCGAGTGTACTTTTTCTTCACCTCGGAGACATTACCGACTTTTACCAGCGCCGGAATCGACCCTTTGTTTGTGATTGTTCCCTCCTGATCCATATACAATCCCGGTTCGTAATTCTCGGAATCAGCCGGATCTGACAGCTCCATGGTAACGCCCAATTTCCCCATAGTGACAGTTTGCGTGGCTGAAGTCTTTACCATCCACCAGGCATACGTTGTACCAATAGTGGTCAGCAACAACATCATCCCCAATAATACCAACCGTACTTTCTTATTCTGCAGCGTTTTCGACATGTTTCTTCCCCTTTTCATTTTTGATTTCAAAAGCCAGTTTAACGAATGCGGCCAAGAGTACCACATCAAGGAACATCAGTACCACCAGCATTTTTGACGTATCGGATTGCAGCCACATCAACCAGTTACCAAGTATCGGCAGCCAAAAGACTACTCTTCCTTGAATTTGATCATAGACTACGCCGGGATCCTCATAATTATTGGCATCCCCTTGTGTAAAATATAGGTGTTTCCCTTCGACTTTTTCGATGCGTTTGATTCGGTGAGTCACTGTCTCTGATACGGGTACGAAGGAAATAATATCGCCTTCTTGCAGCTTTTTTTCCGGCACTTCCTGCACCAGCAACAGGCTTCCCGCATCAAAAGTCGGTGTCATGCTTTGGGACAAGACTGCCTTCAATGAATACTCGGATAACGGAGTCTCTCCGCCTAACTTGCTGATACCAAGTAAAAGTACAGCGCCCAATAAAGCCAAAGTGACAGCCATTCCAATCGCTTTTAGCAAAAAACGAAAAAGCCTAACCATCTTTACCATTAGTGACGCCTCCTTTACTGCTGTCACTGTTGGAAAATGTCTTTTTTGTATCAGTCGTCTTAGTAACTTCCACCTGAGCACTCGTCAGATCATCAGGCTGCTTCTCATCTGACGTACACTGGTCATCTAACTCTTCCGCAACTAAAGCTTTATCCGGTTCGGGAACCACGATTTGCTCACCTCGATCAGCCAACTGCTCTTTTTTTTGAAGATACGGCACTTCCTGCCCAGTTTTTTCTGAAAGGCTGTCGTACGAGCTCAGAGATTTCTGATCTGAACCTTGTCTTTCGGAGTCAGCTTCTTTCTGTTTTTTCGTCGCTACGTGTTGCTTTTCTGTTACCACCTCAGAAGACATGCTGTCAAGATCCCCTTTAGTAACTTGAAGGCTTGCGATTTCAAACCGTTGCACCGTCTTCAAATAAAAACACGCCTCTACCGATTGCCCGCCACTGCCTGCTGGATAAACAATTATCGTCAACAGTAAAGCAGCTCGGGCGACAGATGAGAATCTGCTTTTCCCCATAGGATACCTCCATTTTTGCACTGATTTAAAAGCTCCGGCGATCATCGCTTTTCCAGGCTCATTTACTTCTTCGAGAAGTGTCTCGCACCTTTTTTCGAAACTTAAGTGTGCATTGCAATTTGTTGCCGACAAACAGATTAAAACCGGCAGTATTGAAAGTTAGAATCAAATCTATCTTTGTTTTACTAAAAAATTATCAACTCAAATGTTTTTAAAAACATGATCCCAACTATTATCAGCATGATGCATAAAGGATACATTCCCATAATACAAACTAAGTAAGCGCTTAACAATATGACGTGATAAATAATTCCCAAAAACTAATAATGGAAATTTCGAGTTCTTTTTATTGCTGGTTTATCGAATCCACGATGAATTTTAGTAAAATAAAATTGTCCTGTCCAATAGTTGTTTATCAAGCTATTCAAGCATTACCTGCTTCTAAATTCTATTTAAAATCCAACATTAGAATCAAATTTGAAAAAGTTAGTTATATGACGAAGGTCAGACGATTTGCATTCTATAAAAGGTAATCAATTCATTCGAAAAAGAAAACAAATTACTTTATGCAAGGATGAACCGACTTGAGAAGTTCTATTTTTACGTTTTAATTATCTAAAACAATAAGGTAATCAGCGCGGCGAAACGGAAAAATCTGAAAACACTACTCATCATTTTCACTTTTATTCGAATATTTCAAACACGATTTTCCCTCCAGCAATCACAAACCCTTCTGTCAATCTCAAGCGACAGGTCTTTTTTAGTTACAAAAAAGCAGCCCTTTCACCGGCTGCTTCTGTGTATCATGTTTAATTGTCCCAAACTCAGACTGTTGCTATTTTCATCAAACTTGCTTGGAGTAGCAACAGGTTTATCCATCACCTCATTAGAAAGTCTGTCCCTCAAATACTGCCGGAACATTCACCTTTAGATTTGTGATGAGTGTTCTGTAAATTTTTTCTCTACTATTTTTGTGTTACAAAATCACCGGCCGCAGCAATCCTTGTTCATCGAATGACAGCGGTGAGACACAGGTTTCCCGATTGTAGCCTTTGCTGCCCTCCGGATAATCCTCCAGCGGTGTAGCGAAACGATGGTAACTGATCCAGTATTCATCGTTTTTTTCGTCCTGCAAAATGCTGTGATGACCAGTTCCCAGAATATTTTTTTCAGGGCATTTGGTCAAGAGCGGATACAAAAATTCCACCGGGCCCAGCAAACTGTCAGAGATCCCGTAGTTGACATGGTAATTTTCATTGCCGGTATCGTCACAGGACCAGGTAAAGTGATAGCGCCCGTCTTTTTTGAATACTTCCACAGCCTCTCTGAAATCAGTCAGCCCCGCCAGTTCCTGCATCGTCTCTGGCACTAAAGCAGTCATTTCCGACGTCAAGCGGGCGATAGCACCAGTCTCTCCGTTGCCCCACAATAAGTACCAGATACCATCTTCTTCATACACAGCCGGATCGATCGTTTGATGGATTCCGCTCAACCCATGGGCTTTCATCATATCCATTGTAACCAGTGGCTGGCCTTCAGCAGTGAAAGGGCCCTCCGGTTTGTCAGCGACAGCACAGCCGATCGCCGAAACACCATCTTCGCCTTTGCCACAGAAATAATAGAAATAGCGCCCCTCTTTTTCAGCGATACAAGGTGCCCAGGCGTTACTTTTTGCCCAAGGGACGTCACCGTCATGAAAATTCACGACTTTGCCCAGCCGCTCATAGGGTCCCTGAGGCTTTCCGGAAGTCGACTTGAACACAGAGAAGGCCCAACCGCCCCAGCCGGCCTGGCCGTCAGTCGTGGGGTAGATGTAGTAGTCGTCGCCGAAGCGTACCAGATCCGGATCAGCATACAAACCTTCGATCACAGGATTCTGCTGATCGTAAAAAGCGAGCAGCCGCTGATATTCAGTATCAGTGATGGCCATCACCCCACCGTGACGCTTCTTCGTAGCACCGAAATCGTAGTCGGCTTCCGGCAGGATCGTGAAGACACCGCTCGCCAAATCGTTGGTAGCCAGAATCTGGTAACCCTTGTCTTCAGCGAAGCGATCCAAAAGCAGGTACCACTGATCATCCCCCACTTGATAGATCTCCGGACCCTCTACCCCGGCTTGTGCTTCCAACACCGGTGCAGAAACCGGCTCATAGCTGCCCGTCAGTTCCGCTGAGCGCTCCATGATGATCCGGCTGATGCTTTCGTCTTTGGTAAAGCGGTAGTAAAAGTCGGCCTGGAAGATGATTGTACTGTCGATGACATCCCGCTCTTTTTCCATGAATAAAAACGGCTCGTCGATACTGGTGAAATCGTCGGTATATGCAGCATACATTTTGTGCTTTCCGGCAACCTTCGACGCCCAGAATACCAGGATCCGGCCACGGGCTTCATCAAAGACCGCTTCCGGTGCCCAAACATTTCCGGCCTCAGGAAGCCCGACAGTCAGCTCCCGTGGTCCTTGCCAATAAATCAGGTCATCCGATTCCCAGATGATGATTTTGCGACTGCCGTCACTTTGAGCCGCAGACCAGCCCAAGCCTTTTTCGATCCGCAGATCTGTAGCAATCAGATAAAAGCGCCCTGTCTTGGGATGCCGAATGACAAAAGGATCCCGGATCCCCATCTCTCCCACCGTACTTTTCAAAACCGGTTGACCTTGATTCAGATCACGAAAGTTCTTCCCGTCCTGACTGATACTGAAATAGACCTGTTCCCCGTCTCGGTGCTCCCCGGTAAAGTGAACGAACAAATAATGGTTCATCTTGATTTCCATCCTCGCTATGATTATTATGACTTCATTTTACTAATTTTAAAGACGAATGTAAATAATTATTTATTTATACAGATAACATTTATAAAATATATGTATATAAGATTATCCAAAAAAGTAATTTGTTATAAAAAAGAGGAATCTCCCAACTTGGGAAACTCCTCTGTGCAGACTTTTGTCAAACCGACTCTACCGGCAGTTCCGGAGGCAGCATGTCCTCCTCAGGGTCGGTCTTCTCACTGTAATAAAATTTGAAATCGATGTTTGAATCGTAGTTGCCAAAGCCCTTACCGAAAATCGTACAACCGCCGACGTTTTCTGCATCTTCTTTGACGCTGATTCGAAAATCCCAGATCATCTTATCCAGCCGCAGTTCCCGCATCCGGCTCCACAACACTTGTTTGCCGTTGATCCAGACGCCGTGATTGGTAATCCGCAGGGTAACTTTCAATCCGTATTGGTTCATCGTGGACTGCCACCAATCGGGATTGTACTTGCCGCGAACATCGACAAAATCACCCGGTGAAGTCCAAAAGCCCAAATCGACACCGTTTAGCTGGAAGCTGATATCAGATGGCCAGTTATTGTTACCAGTCGGAAACTCCGAAGACAGCTCCATCTCGATCTCCACCATCTGCAGCCGATCCATATTGGTCAGCGGATTGACAATCTTGTATTCCAAAAAACCTTGTGTAAACCACAAAATTGCTGCCTGGGTCCGGCGAGTATCCATGAAGTACTTCGGCTCGTCGTATTCACCAATTTGATCTTCTGTAGTAGCCAGACCGCATGTCGGTGTTACGTAGAAATCAACATATTGACCCACCGGTACGGAAGTCTCATAAAATTGATAAGCCGGGTAGACTTTTTGGGGAAATTCGATCTCGATCAGGTCGACTTTCAAAATTGACTGTTTCTGCAGACCGGCTTTTCCCGGAAGACGCTCGGTTTTGATGATACCGGCTGCTTCCAGAATCTTGACGTGCTTGGCAGTGACCGGATTACTTAGCCCCATCGCTGCGGCAAGCTCCTTGACGTTCATTCTTTTCTTAGACAATAAGGTAATGATATCGATTCTTGCCGGACTGGCCAACGCATCAAAGACCGGCAGTGAATCTTTTGATAAAGGAATATGCATTCCGTCAGCCCCTTTCATTATCACTATCGATAATATCACAAAAAAATGGGTATTTTCGTGCGACTCCAAACTGATAGTGCTTTCATGGTCGTATGTTTGTAGACTAAAGCTTCCGACGTAGTTTGTCAAGCCTAACATTTTAGTACTTGGGTTAATCTCAAACTGACAAAGCACCACATTTAGTCTCGTACACAGGCTGAAGATGATGGGTCAGGGTAATTATCGAAAAAGAGTGTTCCGCGGCTTGTTATAAACAAGTACATAGTATCATGGATGACCTTATCGAAAAATGTATAATATTACTTATTTGTATGTATAATCTTATGATTCAACACAGAAGGTTGTCTGCTTGAAGCAGCCTCTCGGTACGCCCCGGCTTCAACTGATCAAAAAGGAGTCCGTCGTTGATGGACGAACTCCCTCGCAAGGTTCTGGTTATTCTTTAAAGCGAAAACAATGATCAGTCACTGATTTCCACGAAAACGACGCTATTTTTCGGCAGCTGGATTGCAACAGAGCCGCCGGCGGCCACCGGTTCTGTTTCCGAATACGTAAAGTTCTCCGGCGTTTCAAAATCATTCACGGCGTCAGGTGCGGCACTCAGACTGCGGACTTTGAGTTGTTCGCCGGTGATCCCTTCCAAGCTGACAGTCACGGCATCGGCGACATTTACCAGTTTCACATACTGTTTATCGGCAGCTTCATCCAATACAGCGTTGACATACAACTGCTGAACGACAGGTACCTTGGCTTCGATTTCGTTCATCACGACGCCATTGATCGTCGTCGTAATCTGCCGATCTTTGACATGCAGTTCGCAACTGTAGCGTTTGCCGGTCTCCACCTTCCAGATAGTCTGGGTGATGTCGCTGATCCGCCCTTCCCGAACCGAGCGGATCATACAGTCCTGATTCTGCCATCCCCCTAAAAGCCAGGCAAAGGTATTGTCAGGATCCTGTTCCCCAAAGAGCAGCCGGAAACCGCGATCCCATTGGCCACCGGTCTTTTCGAACTCAAAGGCGATGGTATAGTCGGTCCCGGTGAAATCCTCCGTGAACAGTACCCGCTGATCTTTAGCAATTGTACCGTCTGCCGGGGTGATTTCTTCACCGGAGAGATGGTCGATGATGCGCACATTGCGGTAGGAAATATCCGCATTGTCCGCCACAACACCGATGCCGCCGGTGATCTGATTTGCTCCCAAGACTTTCGGTGCAGCCAGGTTGGACACTTCATAGCCCATGTTGTAGGTCCCTTGAAACTTAGTAAACAGCTGCTGCACGTAATAGTTCATACTGCCGTAGACCCGGGACTGATCAAACCAGATCATATCCGGCCGCCAATTGACGTAATCAACATTTGCCAGCATCGGTGCGTAACAAGCCAGTCCGACTTTATCGGCATTGCGTTCCAGGCCGATCATGTAACTGGCCTCGACAGCAGCATTGTACCATTCGTTGCCCCAGGAAGCGTACTCTCCGAGGAAGACTCTCGGACCGTCAGCCGGATAGTGATCGTAGCGGTCATGATTGGCCAACAGCCAGTCGGTGGTCTGGTAGTAGTGTTCATCCACCAGATCCGAACCGTTGCGGCGAGCGCTCTCCCAGCCCCGCTCGTATTCACTGCCGGCCGCAAAAGGTCCCGCCGAATTGATCAGTTGAATCTCGGGATAGGCTTCCCGGATTGCCTTGTGGAAGTGATCATAACGATCGAAGAATTCCTGGCCAACTTCTTCATTGCCGACTGCCAGATATTCCATACCAAAAGGCTCCGGATGACCCATTTCCGACCGCAGACGGCCCCATTGCGTCTCAGGGTCTCCATTGGCAAATTCAATCAGGTCCAGGGCATCTTGGATCCATTCTCCCAACTCCTCGATCGGCACTGCCCGTTGGTGGTGGGGATCCCAACCGGCCGGCAGCACCGGCAGCGGTTTAGCCCCCAGGTCTTCACACAAGAGGAAATACTCGTAAAAGCCCAGCCCTAATGTCTGATTGTAACCCCAACTGTTACGGCGGGCCGGCCGGTGTTCCACGGGGCCGACGGTATTTTTCCAACGGTACATGGAATCCCGATCTTCAGCATTCAAACTGCCGTCATGGACCAGACAACCGCCGGGAAAACGCATGAATTTCGGCTTCATTGCTGCCAGCAATTCGGCGATATCTTTGCGGCAGCCGTTTTTGCGATTTTTGAAAGTCGCCTGCGGAAACAGCGAGATCATATCAAGGGCGATGTTCGTCCCCCCGTCAAAAACCAGTGCCAGCCGCGCAGTCGTGCTGGTTTCTGCAGCGATCAGTGTCCCTTCGTATCGCTGCCACTCACGGTCTGTTGCAGTCACCGTTTCCTGGGCCAGAATCCTGCCGTCTGCTTCTTTCAGCTGGACCAGAAAGTGCACTGGTTCGATCGGCGTCCGGGCAAACAGGCTGAAATCATAAGCCGCGCCTTTGGTCAGCGCCAGCCCGTGATTGAAGCCGTCGTTTTGGAGCTCGACCCCTTCATTTACATCGATTTTCAGGTAATGGGTGTTATTGGCGTGCAGCGGCGCATCCTCCAATACCCGTACATGCAGCGTCTCAGCTTGCAGCGGCTGTCCTGCTCCGTTTTGCCAGCCGTACAGTCCGTGATATTCGGGATTGTCGATGGGGCAAAACTCAAAAGATCGGTTTTGGATCATTTCTGCATACAAGCCGCCGTCAGCCGCATGATTCAGATCTTCAAAAAAGATACCGTATAAATCTCCCAACGATGCCCCTTTTTGCTGCGGATGCAGCGTGATAACCGGATTCGTCATATCATTCTCCTTATTTCCTGTCTTTTATGCCGGACTGCCGTATTTTGGTCGATAGCTGGTCAAAAAGACGATACTCTGATCATAGTCCCCGAAGTCTTTACCAAAGAGAGTCACGCCCCCGATTTTCTCGGCATCGTCTTTAACAGCAATATTGAGGTTCCAAAAGTCCTGCAGATCAGCTGTGACTTCTTTCAGTGAGACATCAGAGACCTGTACATCATCGATAAAAACTCCCGCTTCCCGAACGTCAATGGTCAACAAGATTCCATATTGGTTGATCTCCGGTGACCACCAAGCCGGTGTATACTTTCCGCGCCGATCAGCAAAGTCTCCCGGGCTCCGCCAAGTACACAGCTCCACACCGTTCAGTGAAAAAGTGATATCCGACGGCCAGTCATCCTTCCAGCCGGGATATTCCGAAGAGATTTCCAACGACAGGCGCAGGCTTTCAGGCTCCTGATTGTCCTGCAGCAGATTGGGAATCTGGTATTCCAGAAAACCTTTCGTGAACCACAGAATACCCGCTTCGGCTTTCAGTGTGTCCATAAAATACTTGGGCTCATCAAAATTACCGATGTAATCATTTGCAGTAGCCAGTCCGCAAGTCGGCGCCACGTCGAAGCGGTTGTAATGGCCGATGGGGACTTCCTGCCGGTATTGGTAGCCGCGGCTTTGCCCCTGACTGATGACAACATTCAGTTCTTCTGCCAAGATCTTAGCCAGACGCTGGGTACCGGCCTTGCCCGGGATCCGGCGGGTAGTGATCAGGCCGGCTTTTTCCAGCTGATTGATGTGTTTGCCGATGATCACACTGGACATCCCCAGCGCCTCCGCCAATTCTTTGATGTTGCTTTCGCCATGAGATAAGATCCGCAGCATCTCCAAGCGGGTCTTGCTGGCCAGAGCTTCATAGACCGCCAGGGAGCTTTCTGTAATATCTAAACGCACGGGACAGCACTTCCTTTCACTTCTCGTTTGGGCCAGCGGTTTTGCGGGCAGTCTTTTTGCGGCAGATACGCCCTGAATTCGTAATAACAGCCGCATTTGGTGCAGGTATGCAGGGAGCGGTGCGGGCATTTCCGACAGATTGCCTGCCGCTCACCGGCCTCAGTTTCTGACAGATGATTTGGTTCCAATGCCAGCTGCTCTTGGATCAACGCTTGGACATCGGCCTCGCGGGCAGCTTCTTTAGGCTGACAGCCGCGGCAGGTCACTGGGCAAGCTCCAGCTTAATCGTCACAACACTCATCGGCGGCAGACTGACCTTCAGACCGTTTTCGGTAGTCGTCACCCCGTCAAAAGCAGTGAGGGTCACTGTTTCCGGATGGTCGAAATCATTATAGGCGTTCATTTCTGTTCCAATCAGTCCTTGCGCATCTTTGACAGTTACTGCCGTATCCAGCGCAAAGTCCAGCTCGGCCGTTTCCTGCAAGTCAAAGTTGGTGATACTCAAGGTCAGCTGACCGTCTTTTTGGGAAGCTGTGCTGGTCACGTGGGCCGGCAGGTCACCGAAGCCGTCAATCAATTGGGCATCCTGATGGTCTTTGTACAAATCAAACACATGGTAGCTTGGCGTCTTCACCATCTTCGCCCCGTCTGTTAGAAGCATCGCCTGCAGCACATTGACTGTTTGCGCGATGTTGGCCATGTGGACGCGATCGGCATGTTTGTGGAAAATATTCAGCGTGATGGCTGCGACCATCGCATCCCGCACCGTATTCTGTTGGTACAAAAAGCCCGGATTGGTGCCGGGTTCGGCCGTGAACCAGGTACCCCATTCGTCTACGATCATGCCGATGCGTTTTTCCGGATCGTATTTGTCCATGATTGTGCCGTGGCGGCTGATAAGTTCGTCCATGTGGGCCGCTTTGTCGCAGGTCAGGTACCAGTCAGCTTCAGTAAAATCGGTAGCACTGCCCTTTTCTTCCCAACCATGGGGGTGGACATAGTAATGAAGGCTCAGACCGTCCATCATCCAGTGGGCATTTTTCATCAGGGTCTCGGTCCAATGGTAATCGTCCACATTGGCTCCGCCGGCAATCTTGTAGATTTTGTCATCGCCGTATTGCCGCACATAGGTCTGGTAACGACGGTATTCATCCGCATAGTATTCCGCCCGCATATTGCCGCCGCAGCCCCAGTTTTCGTTGCCGACACCGAAGAAAGCCATCTTCCAAGGTTCTTCCCGGCCATTTTTGCGCCGTTCTTCGGCCATCGGCGAAACACCGCCCATGGTGATGTATTCCACCCATTCCTGCATTTCCTGTACCGTGCCGCTGCCGACGTTGCCGTTGACATAGGCGTCACATTCCAACTGGCGCACCAGCTCGAAAAATTCGTGGGTACCGAAGTGGTTGTTTTCCGTCACGCCGCCCCAGTGGGTATTGACCATCATCTTGCGGGTTTCTTTGGGCCCGATGCCGTCTTTCCAGTGGTACTCGTCGGCAAAGCAGCCCCCCGGCCAACGCAAAACCGGGATCTTGATGTGTTTCAATGCCGCAACGACATCCGTCCGCATGCCGTTGACATTTTCAATTTCGGAATCCTCTCCGACATAAAGGCCTTCATAGATACAGCGACCCAGGTGCTCGGCAAAATGGCCGTAAATGTACTTACTGATAGTCGGTCCGCATTTTTTGGTCAGTAGTTGGATAGTCATATTAAGTTCTCCTTTTAATTAACTTTTAAGTTTGTTTTACAAAACAAATTTGTTTGTTTTTACAAGATGAGATTACCACAAAGAAAAAGGGCTTTCAATAGGCTGTTTCGCTTTTACAGTAAAAAATACATAAATGTCTGCGTTTGCTATTATCGAAAATATATTTAACTTATTCATTCACCAAAGGCAGTGCTGCTTCTCACCACGCTTTTGAACCCAAAACACCCGCAGGCAGCTTAAATGCACTGCTTGCGGGTGTTCGAACGATGGATATTTCAAAGGAGCTGCCTGAATCTGCACACAGCAGCTGCAAGGTGCTGCTCTTACGGTGGGAGGCCGCATTTTGCAGCTTTCCGTACCTCGCTGACAAGACCCTACTTGCGCGGAGCAGCTTCAGTTTTGCTGCTTGCGGTACTGCTGCGGGGTCAGTCCATATTTTTTCTTAAACAGGGAGATGAAGTACTGGGTTTTATGGTAGCCCACCATGTCACCGATGCTGTTCACCCGCAGATCGCTGGTTGCCAATAATTCGGCAGCCTTGCGCATCCGCACATCTGTCAGATAGCCCAAAAGATTCTCACCGGTGGCACTTTTGAAAGCATAAGACAGATAACTGGCATTCAAATGAACTTTTTCTGCCAAGAGCTCCAGCGACAGCGGTTCATCGTAATGCTCCCGAATGTATTCCTGTAAAAAAGTGATTGTATCGGCTTGCGCTGTTTTGTCCGCCGGTGTCTGCAGCGGCGACGGGATAGCTGCCGCTACTGAGGCGGCTTGATCGACAGCGGCAGTTTTTTCTTCGACAAGCAGCGGCAGCACTTTCTCCAGTGCTGCTACGAAGTCCTTTTTCAAGACCGGCTTCACCAGATATTCAGTGACGCCGTAGCGAATCGCTTTTTGGGCATACTCGAATTCGGAAAAACCGGAAACGATGATCACTTTCGTCGTCAAGTCCAGCTCCGAGACCCGCTCCGCCAGATCCAATCCGCTGACTTCCGGCATCCGAATATCGGCAATCAACAGCTGCGGTGTCACTTCAGCCAGCAGCTGCAGGGCCTGCTTGCCTTTATTGACCGTCACTACTTGTGAAAAGCCGTACTGCTGCCAATCGATGATGTGTTTCAAATACTCTGTCATATGCTGTTCGTCGTCTACGATCATGACCTTCATTTAAATTCCTCCTGATCTGTTGCCGGAAGTTTTGTTGGTTTCTCTGCTCCCGCCTTGTTTTCAAAGGTAAAGAAGACCGCCAAACCGCCGTACTTGCTGCGGGCAAAGCGCAGGGCCGCAGCTCTGCCGTAGTGATTTACCAGACGCTGATTGACGTTCCAAAGTCCCACCGAGATTGCTGCGCCCCGCTCTTTTTGCGCCAAGGCTGCCAGCAGCTGCGTGATCTCCGGTTGGGCCAAGCCGTAGCCGTCGTCCGCCACTTCCACGCGGATTTTGCCTTCAGCATTTCGCTTCAGAGAAACACCAATCTGATGAGCCCCTTCTTTGCCTTCAATGCCGTGTTCGATGGCATTTTCGATCAACGGCTGCAACAGTAACGGCAGGATTGCTTCGTCTGCCACGTCCGCTGCCACCTCCAAGGTATAATCCAGATTTTTCCGCATCGCCATAATCTCCAGATACCTCTCGGCAAACTTGGCCTCCTCTTTGACCGTCGTGGCCACCCGGGCTTTGGTACTGTATCGATAATAATCCGCCAAGTGGGCCGCCATATCAATCACCGCCTCCTGGTCATAGGAAATCGAAACGATATAAGCCAGACTGTTGTATAGAAAATGAGGATTGATCTGAAACTGCAGCTGCTTGAATTCGGCCGCATCCCGGGAACGCTGCTCATTGGCCAAAGACTGCATCAAGCGCTGACCACCGCTGACCATCTGATTGAACTGATCGAAGACATAGCCGAACTCATTTTTCGGCAATACAGCGATACGGGTATCGAAGTCACCGTTTTCCACCTGCTTGAACTTGGTGATCAGCTGCTTCACCTGCTGAGAGATATTTTTGTAAAACAAGATCCCGATGACGACGGCAATGGCTAAAACCGTCAAGGCCACCGCTAAAGTAATCTTGGCCACCTGATTGACGGGACCGGTGATCCGGGAATAAGGCAGGTAGGTGATGAGACGCAGCTGGGACTTGGCATTTTCATCAGTAAAATACAGGTAATCTTCTCCTGCCAGATGAAAACGCCCCTGTTTGGCTGTCGCCGTCAAGCCGTCATCTTTACGGATTTCCGCCAGAGCCCCCTGATCCGTCTCGTTTTCCGGCGAAATCCCCGTCAGATCCGGCATCAGCAGCAGGCTGCGGCTGTGATCGGTATTGGCGGTCACCTGCCGAATCTCCTCCAGATGGTAACGGCTCAACTCCACCAGCACGTAATACTGCGGAGAACCCTGCTGGGATTTCGGCAAATAAACGTAAGGATACGAAGTCACGAAGAACAGCCGATTGTTATCGGAAAACCAGCCGTTTTGCGGCAGCGACTGGTAAAACTCCGGCGGATCAATGACCGCTTCCTGGCTGGTGATTACCGTCCCGGCAGCCTGCCAGTAGACCGCCAGCGATTCGATTCCTTCACTGTTCTGCACCTGATCCAACAATGTATTGCGGACTTCGGCATACTGATCTGTATAGCGGTAGTCGGGTTCTTCCGGCGTCCGGTCGGCTTCAAAAAAACGGATCCGCCGGTCGGAGATCACCGACAGCGCATTCAACTCGGCCTCCTTGACCTCGGCTTCCAACAAATAGGCTGCGTGATCCAGCTGCTTTTGGGTACTGTGGATTACATTTTCCTCCATATTGTCGGCGGTATAATTGAAGAGCCAGACAAAAAAGACCAGCACAATCAAAAGCAGACCGGCAAAAGCCGCCAGCAGCCATTTAATGGTCTGTTTCACGAGTGTTCACCTCTTTTGTTTGTCGGTACCAGTCATTGACAGCAGCCGTAATGTCGCTGCCGCCGTTTTGCTCCCAATCGGCAACGAAGGCATCGAAGGCCGTACTGTCTTGCTTGCCGCTGATGATGTCGCTGAAGACCTGACTTTCCTTGGTCTGGAAACGATAAAACAGATCCTGCAGCTCGTCCGGCAGCTGGCCGCGAAACTTGTTGGCTGTCAGCTGCTCCTGATTTTGATAGGCAATATTACCGGCTGTCACCAACGGCTTCAGCTCGGTACGATAAAGCTGCTGCAGCTTCAGCTCAGTCCCGTTTGTGGCCGACTCAGCAGTGACAGCTTTGTGATAAGGCAGCATTTGATCCAGCGACGGCATGTTTTTCGTCAGGATCGCTTTACCAGGAGTGAACAGCCACCGGGTTTTCGGCGGATCAAACTGGGCCGGATCAAAGACCGGCTGCCCCGCTACGATATCGTAATCATAATTTTCCAGATAACCATACTTGAACTTGCCGGTCCCAAAGGCCGCATCGTACAACCAGTCATAGTATTTGAAGAAGGCTGCCGTCTCGGTGAAATCCTTTTTGAACAGCAGCCAACCGTCGTTTTCTTCTGCCCGCTGATACGTGGGCTCCCCGTTGGCTTGTCGGATCGTAGGATAGACACCGATTTCGGCTCCCAGAATCTTACTTTCCACCTCGATGCTGTCCTCGATATGAGCCGGCCGCCCCACGTACATTCCCGCTTTGCCGTCGCGAAAGGCCAGCATCGCATTCCAGTCATTGGTGACCGAAGCATCCGCTGCAATCCAGCCCTCCTGATACCAGCGGGCCATCCTTGCCAACGTTTTTTTATTGCCGGGCTGGATTGAACCGTACACCAGCTCCCCCTGCGAATCTTCTTCCCAATTGCCGGGAATGAATTTACCGGTGTTGGCGGAAAACAGCATCGCCGGATCCCCCAACCAGCCGGTGCTGTACAGGCCGTCACCGGAATAGGCAAAGCCGTAAGTATCTTTTTTACCATTGCCGTCGGGATCCTCTTCGGCAAAGGCTTTGATCACAGTTTCGAACTCGTCAAGATTCGTGGGCGCCTTCAATCCCAGCTTGTCCAGCCAATCCTGCCGCACCACCAGCACCTGCGTTTCCGCCAAACTCGGTGCGATCGGCAGTCCATAAGTTTGGCCGGCTTTTTCCGCTGGATAAAAACTCTCGGGAAACTGCTGATAGACCGGCTGCAGGCGTTCAGGGAGGTAACGGGCCAAGTCCTCATCGATGGCTTTTACCTGGCCGGACTCGATCATCTCCGCTAAAAGTCCCGTATCATAGACAGGGATCACATCCGGCAGCGTCTCAGCACCCGTGAGAGCCAGCCGCAGTTGATTTACGTAGTCCTCGTAATTGTTGCCTAAAACGGTGTATTGAATCTTGATTCCCAGCTGATCGACACCCAATTGGATCATGGGGTTGTGGTTGATGTCTTCACCGGCAGCATAACGCCCATAATTTTCATCCGACTGCTTGCCGGCAGTGATTGTCACCACCGGCTGCTCCGCTTGCTTGGCCGTCGGTTCCTTGTCACAAGCTGCCAGAAGCAACGGCAGCAGCCCCAGCAGCAAAGCTGTGATCACTTTCTTATCCATTGCTATCACCTTTCTAAAAATCAACTCCGATGCTCACCATCGAAGCTTTCAGATCTGTCCTAACCCGCGGGCCGAAAAGTTTCTAACAAAAACCGCAAGAGGACGAAAGAAACAGTATCTTCACCCCGGTGTCCGTCAGGACAGCCGGCTCTGGAACCGGCGGACAGGTTGCTTTCATCCCCTACTTGAATGAAGCATGAACTTGGCAAACTTCGCCAGTTGCCGCCTCACGCCATTATTGGCGGCTTCTTCACTTTATGTCTATTATGCCGACAATTCCTGGCTGTCGCAACGAAAAACCGGCCGCAGTCCGCGACCGGTCTGAATCTTTTTTACTTATAAAGTCACAATTACCGGCGGCAGGCCAGCTGCGCGGAACACCGCTCGACTTCCGGGTTCTCCTGTTACATAAGCGATCAGCTGACCTTGGTAACTACGGCGTTCAGAAACGGTGTAGGAAGTGACGTCTGCCTGATCCCCGTTTTCGATTCCCAGCAGCCGGCAGTCAGAAGCCGTCTCGTCAAAGCGAATCAGCAGCTCTTCAAAGGTTCGTTGGCCTGCCTGATCCCAGAAGGTCAACTCAATCTGCCGAATCGCTTCCGTTGCGACCGCTTTTTGCTGCAGCATGGCTGTCGCTGCGGCATCTTCCCAGATTACCGGTACCAATTGCGCGGCTTCACCCAACGGCCGCAAGCAGTCGGTGACAGTTTCACCTTCCCGCTCTGCTGTCACCGTCAATTCGCCGGGAACAAAATCAGTCACCGCCCGATAATAACCGTTCTGTTCATCGAAGGTCAGCGGAAGCGGCTGCCCGTCATTTTTGACAGTCACGGTCTCGCCGTTAGTATACAAACGAATTTCAACCGGAGTATCTGGTCCGTAGTTCCACTTGCGGAAGACCGGCAGCCACTCCGGATATTGGGCAGTCGGATCGTAAGGCAGTGTGAACAACTTCGCTGTCAATTCAGCAGACCACCAGCTCTTACGCAGCCAAAAATTGTTTTTCTCAAAGCCGGCCATCGTCAACAGACCCGCACCGGATCCGTGAATCGGCCAGCCATGTGCTTCACCCAGGTAATCAATCCCGGTCCACAAAAATTGACCGGAGATATACTCATTTTCCACTACCGCCAGCCACTGCTGGTAGCCGTGCCCGTTTTCCGAGCCGACAAAAGGCTTATCCGGGAAGCGGCGGTGATCCGCTTCGTAGAGATGCTCTTTGTAGTTGTAGCCGACCACATCCAAGTCATCCAAAAGTCCGGTCTGGCTGGACAATTCAGGAAAAGCCGCAGCCAATGTCACCGGCCGTGTCGGATCTTCCCGGCGGACAATTTTTCCAAGGCGTTTGGCAATGGTGGTCAGCCGCAGAGTATTCGGACGATTCGGGTTATACTGCCGCTCTTCTTCCGGCTTGTTGTTGTCATTGTTCCCGGTCATTTCTTCAAACAGCGGATTTTGATAAGGATCATTGGGGTAATCAATCTCGTTACCGACACTCCAGGCAATGATTCCCGGACGATTCTTGTTGCGCCGAATCATATCTACCAGATCTTTTTCATACCAGACCGGAAAATCCTTGGCATAGCCTTCAAACTTCGGCGGATAGACATTGTGCCCCTGCCACCATTTATTTTTCGGATTTTCCCACTCGTCGAAAGCTTCGTCGAAAACCAGGAAACCCAGTGCATCGCACAAATCATAAAGGTTTTGACTGTGAGGATTGTGGGCCATCCGAATAGCATTGGTCCCCATTTCTTTAAGCTTTTGCAGCCGGCGCAGCCACACGACAGTCGGCACTGCAGTCCCAAAGCAGCCGGCGTCTTCGTGCAGACAGACCCCTTTTAGTTTCACTGATTCGCCATTGAGGATAAAACCTTTGTCGGCATCAAAACGGAAGGTGCGGATCCCGGTCTTTTGGACATAGCGGCTTTCTTTGCCTTCATGTTTAACAATCGTCGTCAGTTCGTACAGATGAGGTGTCGCAGGCGACCATAATGCCGCATCCGCCACCTCTCCTTTGAAGACGACTTCCTGTTTACGACAGGCAGGAATCGTTACCGGCTGCGGGGCAAACAGCAGGCTGCTTTTGCCGTCCAGCTGTTTCAATTCAACCGCGACTTCCGCTTGCGTTGCTTCGCCGGTGTGGTTGCTCATCTGGATGGCTGCGGTCACATGGGCAGTACCGTCTACCACCTCTTCAGTCACAAACGTCACATCGTAACGATCCACAAAGACTTCCTCCATCACAGCAAAGGTCACCGGACGATTGATCCCGGAACCGTTATACCAGCGGGAATCCGCCAAATCTGTATGATCCACCCGAACAGCAATCACCACATCATCATTGGGGGCCATCCGAATCATTTCGGTAATGTCAAAATCAAATGAACTGTACCCGGAAGGACGATAACCCAGGTGATAGCCGTTCACCCAGATATCGGCATTCTTGTACACCCCGTCAAAACGCAGCTGCACCACTTGATCCGCCTGGACCGCAAGCTCCGCCAGTGAATAATGCGCCCGATACCAGCCGATGCCGCCCGGCAGGTAGCCGGTGCCGCTGGAGGCATCTTTCGTGAAATCTTGGGTGACACTCCAGTCATGAGGGACTGTCACCGGCTGCCAGTCTTGATCGTCATAGTGTTTCTGCCAGGCATTGCGGTCGTCCCCTAAATAAAAACGCCAATCCGCTACTTGCAAAATTTTCATATCTTACCTCCATTGTTGATTTTTACTGAATCTGCCGCAAAAGACCGCTGCCCTCTTTCGGCAGTTCTCTGCTGTTGTTTAATTATCCAAAAAAGTAACTTTAATCCGATGAAACTCAAATACCGTTATCTCTGGTGCAACCTTATCACAATCCACCCATAGCCAAAATGGAAAATCCGCAACCGTTGGATGGAAAATATTATCCTTTTTCGGAAAATCCCGGCGCTTTCCATTAAGGCGTGTCTGAAAACTTCAGCGGCAGCTATTTTGGTCCTTTTCACCGCAATCTGAGTCATAAAAGCGCAACTTTACCCCACATAAACTGCGCCTTACTCCTTGATTTCGGCAGGTCCGCAATTCCCCCGGCGTTTTCAGACACACGCTAAAACAGCACGGACCTATGGGTGGGTCCGTGCCGTTGAACAAATCAGAAAACGACGACTCAGTTTTGCCCCGTGCGTTCTCTAATGTATTCCGCAATTGGTCGGTAATTCAGGAGCAACAGCAGAGCGGCCGCTCCGATTCCGAAGAAAAACAAGTAGACGGACACGCTGCTCAACAGGATGAAGCTCCCCAAAACCAGCATGAAACTCATGCCATAGCGGCCGGACTTCAGGATAGAAAGTTTGGCGGTAGTGAGTAATCCATCGGCAACTGCCGCCTGCGGATAAAAGACCCGCAGCAGGCAATAGTTCAAAAAGAAAGTCGTACCTGCCACCAGGATAAAGAGGTTCATCAGCTGCAGAAGATTGCTGAAATGCAGCAGCTGTCCCAGCATCAGATTGGCCCCTGCCAGGCTCAAGATCCCCCAGACCGGCAGCCAGACCCGTAAAAACGGTCTGGTCTCCCGCACCAGATGGTAAAAGAAGGGACGCAGTACCTGGCCATTGGTTTCCACCTGTCGCAAGGTTTTCAGCAATGCCAGAAATGCCGGACCTGTCGGCAGCAGCGCAATCAGCAGAAAGGGCAGGTTAGCCGGGGTCAGCGGCAAAAGCACCAGACAAAGAGCCAGTGGCAGATTCACCAACCAGAAGCAGACGGTTCCTACCAGACACCACCAGATATAGTTGATCTTTTCCATGTAGCTGACCAGCTTGTAGACATCAAAGCGCTTGGTCTGACCCTGTTCTTTCATATTTTTACACCCTTTCCTTTTGTACAGGCAGCAAGCCGGCCTGTATTTCCTATCGCTGACGCAGCGGCCGCGCATCCGACGACTGCTGAAAGTTTTTGCTGTTCAAACTGGCAAGAGCTTATTTGGTCCCGCTGTTGCCGATCCCCAGATTGATCTGGAAGAGATATTTTTGACCCCAGAAGTAGACGATGATCTGCGGCAGGGTCAGCACCAGCGACATACACATCAGAATGGACATGTTCAGCGTCCCGGTAGGATTAGCTGAAGCTGACAACATCTGTGCCCCCAGTGCCATGGTCATCTTGTTGGTGTCGGAGGTATAGATCAACGGTCCCATGATATCACCCCAGCAGGCATTGAAGGTGAAGATTCCGATGGCACACATGGCTGGCTTAATCAATGGCAGCACAATTCGGCGATACATTCCGAAAGGTGTCAGCCCGTCCAGTTCAGCGGCTTCGAACAAGGTTCCCGGCAGCGCAGTGATAAACTGGCGGGTAAAGAAAATATTGTAGGCCGACCCGAAAAACTGCGGGATGATCAGCGGCCACAAGGTGTTATACAGGCCCATGTTACGGAAGATGATAAAGACCGGAATCAAGGTAATTTGTCCTGGCAGCATCATCGTAGCCAACAGCAGCAAAAAGAGTTTGCTTTTGTGCTTGTAGCGCATCCGCGCGAAACCAAAAGCCACCATTGTTGAAGAAATCAGCTGGCCGATAATGCTCATGACAACGACGAACATCGAGTTCATGAACCATTTACCTACCGGCTTGTCACCGGTCATGGTATCGTTGAACAGACTGACGAAATTGTTAAAATTGAATTCACGGGGAATGATGGTAAAGGTTTCCTTGATATTGGTCTCAGGTGATGCCAAAGCAATCGAAATCATATACATGAACGGAATGATCAACAGGCAGGCAAATGCGATCAAGACGATATAGACCGCCAATTTGGCCTTTTTGCTCAGATTCAGATCCAACATAGTTATTTGACCTCCTCTTCATAAAATACCCACATACTGGAGCTCTTCAATACGATCACCGACAAGACCATCACGATAGCAAATAAGACCCAGGCCATCGCTGACGCATAGCCCATCCGGTAGTAGGAGAAGGCATTTTTGTACAGGTAAGGCACGATCATTTCGCTGGCATTATCCGGTCCACCGTTGGTCATCATATAGACCTGCGTAAAAGTTTGCAGCGAACCGATAATTCCGGTGATCAAGTTGAAAAACAGAATCGGTGAAATCTGTGGGATCGTGATCTTGCGGAACATTTGGAAGCGAGTGGCCCCGTCCAGCAATGCGGATTCGTACATTTCTTCTCCGACGGAATTGATCGCCGACAGCATCAGGATCATGGTGCCGCCAACACCCCATAGCGCCAGAAAGACAAAGCTCCACAGAACAGTTCCCTTATCCAACAACCAGGAAGGTCCCTGGATGCCGATAAAGGACAGCGCTTTGTTCAAGATCCCGTTGGTGGCCAGGATCCGAGAGAACAACAGCGTGCTGGCCACTACCGGTACGATGGCAGGCAGGTAGTAGACCGTGCGAAACAGACGCATCCCCTTCAAACGGAAGCTCAAAAGATAAGCCATCCCCAGTGACAAGAGCAGATTCAACGGCACACTGATCAGCGTGTATTTGAAGGTATTGCCGATCGCCTGCAAGAAAATATCATCATTTTGGAACAGATTGATATAATTCTTCAGACCGACGAAGTTCATTTGGGAAAACATGTCCCAATCGGTAAAACTCATAATGAATGAAAAGATCATCGGCCCCACTGTCAATCCCAAAAAGCCGATCAACCACGGAGAGATAAAGATAAAGAACCAGATCTTCTGCATTTTTTGTTTTTTATGGCGCGATTGCTTTCGCTGAAGCGCCGCAGACTCGGTATATTCCACTTTCGTCATTCCTTCCTATTTCCAAAACTTCACCACCGCTGCCTTCAAAACGGTCATCGGCATGCGTGTCGTATCAATACATTTTCAGGATCTTCTCGCCCCGCTGCTGAATCTTGGCGATGGCTTCCTGCGGTGTCAAACGACCCAGTAGCATCTCTTTGACCTGACCGGAACCGGCCGCTGTGATCTCGCCGTAATAAGGACCTTGGAAGACGCCGTCGATCTTGACCCGCTCAGCGGACAAGCCCACCGCTTCCAGGTTCAGGTCTCTTCCGTTGATTTGACGGTCGTTGAAAGCCGGTGAATTCAGGACTTTCAGATTCGCCGGACAATCGCCGAGGGTTTCACCCATCAGGCTCTGCGCTTCGACATCCGTCATATAATTCATGAATTTGAAGGCGGCCTCTTTATGTTGAGAATCTTTGGACATCGCCAGCGCACTCCCGAACGGCCAGGTGGTCTTTTCCTTGAAAGAAGGCATCGGTGCGATATCGAAATTCAGATCCTTCAGCTCGGTAAAGCTGCGGATATTCCAAAAGCCGGTGGTCAGCATTGCCACTTTCCCCTGAGAAAACATGGAATCAGCATTGGAATTTTTGACATTTTCCAACTCCTGATAGGTCAGAATATAGCCTTTTTGGTAGACTTCGTTATACCATTTCAGGACTTCCAGATTCTCGGGGCTGTCGACAGTCAGCTTGCCGTCTTTCATGACTTCCCCGCCGTTGGAATTGACGAACACGCCCCAGTTGGGTGTCCAATCCAGACCGCTGGCGCCGTATTGGAGGGTTTCCTCACCTTTTTTAACCGTCAGTTTTTTCATCGCTGCCGTATAATCCTCGATGGTCCAGTCTGCCGTCGGATAATCAAGCCCCGCCGCATCGAACATATCTTTGTTGTAATACATGATCTCCGGACCGCCCCGATCCGGCAGTGCGAACGGCTTGTTTTCCCAAGTGTATTGGGTCAAAGCATCCGCCCAGCTGGCTTCAGTGTCGATCCCGGCATCTTTGATATAAGTGCTCAGGTCTTCAAATAATGTTTTCGATGCAAAATTTTGGCCGTTTTCGGCTACTTGGACCACATCCGGCGCCTCTTTACCGGCGTACATTGTCAACAGCTTGGTATCGTAATTGTCGGCAATCGAGACTACCTTTACTTTGATATCGGGATTGGCTTTTTCAAAGGCCTCGATCCGATCCTTGTAGATCGTTTTATAGGCATCGTCCCCGCCCCAGTGGGAAAACTCGATGACAGTTCTGTCGTCTTTGGTTTCGGCGTTACCGCTTCCACAAGCTCCTAAAAAAAACACGGAAGCCAATGTTGCAGCCGCCAGTCCCAGCTTTTTCCATTTGTTCATACAAATGTCCCTTCCTCTCTGTGTTCACTCCCTGCTACACCCAGATAATACCGAAAAGGTTTTCACGAGAGGATGCCTCGATTTTTGGGTTATCACCCCATTTTTTAGGTGATCAAAAATACCGCCGGCAGACACGACAGCTCTCAAAGCCTATTTTCCGCTGGGAAATCAGCATGCCAGCAGCTTTTCAAAAGAACGGCTTTTTTCGGAGCTGTCGACTTGCAGCCGAAAAACTGGTATATTAGTATCCGTATAAGCCCCATCGTCCCGCAGTTCTGATGATTGGCGGATATTGACGGGTTTTCTGATGAGAGCCGCTTGTTCATTGTGCCCATGTCAGCGGCTGCCGGCAGCCGGATGAAGAAACTGCGCCGGCCGCTGACTTCAATAACTATCAAGAGGATCTTCCTCTGTTCAAGAAAGGAAAAAGCCATGATCGAAAACAATCAAACCAGAGCCTATCAGCAGATGAAGACTCTGATATTAAAAAACCAACTGCAGCCGGGCCAAAAGGTTTCCAAAAAAGAACTGGTTCAAAGGCTGGGAATCGGTGATACACCGGTCAGAGAGGCGATCCTGCGGCTGCAAAAAGAAGGCTTGGTGC
This sequence comes from Enterococcaceae bacterium OF42-14pH9A, assembly GCA_027692465.1. Taxonomy (GTDB): domain Bacteria; phylum Bacillota; class Bacilli; order Lactobacillales; family Enterococcaceae; genus Enterococcus_C. The sequence continues at coordinate 549,650 of JAQEYU010000002.1, forward strand.
AGGTGATCCCTCAAAGCGGCACCTACATTTCCAAAATCGACCTGCAGGAAGTCTATGAAGCCCGTTTCGTTCGAGAAAACATCGAGAAACTGGTGGCTCAGGAAGTCTGCGACCGCATCACGCCTCAACAGATCACCGAACTGGAAAACAAGCTGAAGATCCAGCAGATCTACTTCGAAGCCAAAGACCACGATCACTATTTTCAATTAGACGAAGAATTCCATCAGACTTTCTATGAGATTGCCGACAAAACCCACGTCTGGAAATGGCTGCAGTTGCTGAATACCGCCTTGAACCGCTTTCGCTACCTGCGGCTGGAAGTCGAAGAGCTGGGTTGGGAAAATATTCTGACCGAGCATCGGCAGATCGTGGCACTGATCAAAGAAAAAGATCGGGAGCAGCTGGCAGCAGTTGTTGCCCGCCATATCCACAAAGTCAACGAGGATGCCGAGGCCGTGCTCAAAGCCTTCCCGGAATTTTTCATCGGTCGCAACAGCGCAGCCGAAAAGTAACGCCGGACTTTCAATGTATCCAAAGACGTCAACAACAGCTCATTTCAAGGCCCCTTTTTTTGCTAACTGCATCAAAACACGTGCCTGGAGACCAAACTTGCGCTTCCCGCTCTTTAAGCGCCGAACATTTGAATCCATGACTTGGTTACAAAAAAAGCCGGAGCAATCTGGCGGATGTTTTCCGCCGATTGCTCCAGCTTTTATTTGTCTTCTTTTTTGGTCCGCAGCAAGAGGACTCCGCTGACGATGACAAAGCAGCCCCCCAATGTCGCAAACTGGCTCATCCGTACTCCGACTTTAGGAAAGCGACCAGCCGCTTCGCTTGCTGTGTTCCTATTTGCTTTTTCACTTACTGATGAACTGTTCTCGGCAGTCGCTTTCTCAGCAGCAACTGCGGTCTGCTTACCGGCTTTTGTAATAGAAAATGCCAATTTCATCGTTCCCCGCAGCTTGCCGGTCGCACTGTCCGTCTCACCACCGGCCAACGACAAGTGCGTCGTGACAGGGACCTGGCTGCCGGGCCACAAATGAACCTCTGCACCGGACATGATCTCTGCCAGAGTAAAGGATTCTTCGCCGACGGAAATCGTCCCTTGGAGATGTTCCACCAGCCAATCGTCGGCTGCGACTTGGATCATCGCCACTTCAAACTTTGTATCCTCAGTTTCATTTTTCAGCGTGACCGTCTCTTCCGGCAGCTTGATCCCCGGTTTCAGATTCAGCAATTCTCCCTGCCCGTCTGTCACTGCGATCTCAAACTGCTGATCCGCAGCGGTTATTGTCAGCGACGCTTCAGCAGCGGAGACCTGACTACCGCCCAGGGTCAGCCCTGCCAAAGCTGCTACCACTGCAAGCCATTTTTTCATGATTTCCCCCTTATGACAGCTCTTCCAACATTATCCAATCATTATAACCGAACGCAGCCCTTTCATAAAGCACCTTTTTCACCCCTCTGAGCAGCTCGCGGCAGCCTCGACTCCCCGCTGCCGCAAAACAGAAAAATGCCCGGTCACAGCTACTTGCGTAAATGTGACCGGGCTGAATAACCTCACCGCCGGAGCTTCGTCCAGATCGAGAGAATCCTAGCCGATGATCTTTTCTTCACAGGACTTTTACAACAGCCCGATGACTGTCCCGTAGTTTTATTTTTGGAAAAGCAATCGACACCTTCTAATCCGCAGGGAAACTTAAAGCGACAGCTTCTGTTCTTTTTCGATCATTCGGATATTATTCAAAATGACCAGCGGGATGCCGCAATAGATCAGGTAGGTGATCAGCAGTGAAATAATCCCGCTGAAGGTCAGCTGATTGGCTTTCATGGGATCATAAACCAGGCTGAACAGCATATCGAAAATTTGCCAGCCGATAAAAATCAGATACGGCCTTTTATCAGGAAGCTGATTGTTTTTGAGCTGCCGATGGTTACGGAAATAAAGAAACAACAGACCGACTGCCAGCAGCAGGCCGGCGATAAAGACGATTTTTACCGGCAGCGTATCGGCATGGCGATACATCCGCTCCGGATCCAGCCCCAACTCCTCCAAATAATCGTAGGCCTTGCGTTGCGGATTCAAGGTGGAGGGCAAAGCCAAGAGCCCCCACAAAACAGAAATACCGGTGATCACCATCAAAATGATGTTCCAGACTTTGGTATTGTTCAAACGATTGGCGCGGTCTTTCATGAACAGATTCTCCTTCTTTTGTGTCTCCGGTTAGCTACCGTTACCTTCAATTTAACTGTCCTGCTGCTGTTTTGTCCAGAGCAGACCGCAAAATTCATCAAAAAATCGTATCTTGCTGCCGGACGCATCAGTACATGCACCATCCGGAACACGGAACCAATTCACCGCACAGTTGGCTATCGGGATTGTATCCAGCCCCCTTCAAGCACTCAGACAATGCCGAAATATTCCCGGAGGCACCTCGTCCAGCAAAAAGCATCAATAGGCAATCATCGGAATTGTAGGAATTGTTGCCTCAAAAGGCGCACTACGTCCGGCATTCACTGGATAAAGTGTATGGCTGCCGGCTTTGATCGCTGCCGCCATCGCCTCATAAGGCTGACCGCAAATATCAAAGATCCCGATGTTGTAATTTTCCCCGTCAAAGCGCCCCAAATGAAATTGATCGTAGCACTGGAAGTAGTGGCAGCCGACACCGTTGGGATGTGCCGCTGTTTTTTCAACATACTGGCGGTAGGCTGCCCCTCGATCCGCCTGATCTTTGACCCCTTCCAGACCAGTGGCCGTCAAGCCGGCATCCAAAGCACCAAAGTGAAACTCGCCGATCATTACCGGCAGGTCTACCCCCAGGTCTGCTACCTGCTGAATCTGAGCTGTCGGATCGATAGCATAACAATTGATGGAAAAGACATCGAAGTTTTCCCAACCGGTGATCAGATCCGCATCGGAAATCCACGCCCAGCGCATTCCCAAGATCATATGGTTTGGATCCACCTTACGACAGGCCTGTGCCGGCAATGATACATAACGGCGAATCATTTCTACGGAAAAAGCCTTCAGATCGACTTGTGCTTGTGGAGATTTTTGGGACAGATTCCGCTGCGGTTTGCGTAATTCAGTAAAATCGGCAAAGGCTGTCTGCCAGGCAGTGTTCAAAGCGGAAATCTCTCCGTGGTACTGCTCTTGCAAGCGTTCGATCAAAACCTGCTTTGAAGCAGTCGCTGCCGGATTGAACAGCACTTCGTCGGCGATCACCAAGTCATCCACAAACGCCCAGGCCGGTTCGTTCCGCAAAAAATAGCCGATCATCCAGGGATCATCCTTTGTCACAGCCAAAGCCTGCGCACAACGTTCAGCATTTTCTGCGTACTCCTCGCTGAAGACATCCGGAAAATCACGGAAAATCATCTGTGCAGTACTTGGAAATTCCGGCAAAGAGGTCACATAGGGCAGCCGTTGTTTGGCAAAGAGTGCCGGATCACTCCAGTTGCCGATAGTGTTCATCCCGAGACTTTGCAGCTGGTGCAAGATCAGCTCCTGCCATTTTTCTTCCCACTGCTCACCATAAACCCGGTACAGATTGGCTTTCATGAAGGAATAGGCTGTAATCGGCGTGCCCTCCGGTGTCCGCCCCGCCATGTAGAACTCCCCAAAACCGGCCTCATCTGGCGCCGGCAGCCACTCACACCATTTTTCGATGCCGGAAATCTTGCAATCGGAGCCCACATTGACACAGTCCGGTCCGATACTGAAAAAAGCATTGCCTTCGGGATCTGCCAGATACCAGCGCCCGGCTTGTTTATATTTGGTGAAAAAACCGGTCCCCGCAGCCAGTTTTTCCTGCTGATCGCCGCCATAGCGGGACCAGGAGTCCTGCGGCCAGCTTGCGGTTTTGCCTTCAAGGGATAAGCTAGCTTGCAGCTGCGCCGAATCAGTGACTTTCTCCGGCCAGTCTTTTTGCGTATTTTGTCCAAACGCATCCGTCAAAATCACGTCGTCAAGCGGCGGTTGCGCCGGTTTGTCTGCTGTCAGACACAGATTTTCGATGCGCCCGGAGAAGCTGCTGCCGCCGGATGTGATCACCAATTGCGCTTGGGTGATTTCACTTCTTTCGATACGGCTGCCGTGACAGACGAATTTCAAGACTCCCTTTGGCGCATCGGGAAACAGGATCTCCCCATTGAGCCAATTTTTATCCAACAGGATCCAGCTTTTGACATAAGGCAGCATCCCGAAACGGATCGTCATCGTGGGTTCCTTCAGATCCGTGCCGGAGAACAGGAATAAATTGCAGACCAGACTGTTTTCAGCCGCCTCCGGGATGAAGTCATAGCTGAGATATCGGGCAGCATCCCGCATCACATCCGTCAAATCGAACACGACTTCGGGCCCTGCCTGGACCGGCCCGCTATTCGTCTTTAAAACTTTGATTGCTTCTTGCTGCATGAGTTTCCCTCTTTTCTGAATAGATTACCTAAAACACTCACAAAGAAGATTATCACGATAGTTTGATTTCTAAAATAGAAAATCTTATCCAAAAAAATGGAATAAGTTATCCGATCACTTTTTTGACTTTACTTCGAATCGATCTGACAGAGCAAGGTCCGTGCCCGCTGTCAATCGATTTTCGTTATCCCGACAACACAGCTGACTCGCAGATGCGGAGACCTTTTTAAGAAATAGAATCAGCGCCGCAAAAGAAAACCCTTTCCACAAAAAAGTTTGATTTTTTTCGAAAAACCTATTGCAAAATTTCTCCTCGTCCGTTATTCTGTATAAGTGCCTGAGATATGCATCACATATGAAACGCGGTCGTGGCGGAATTGGCAGACGCGCTAGCTTCAGGCGCTAGTGGTAGCAATACCGTGGAGGTTCAAGTCCTCTCGGCCGCATAAAAAACTCGTGGATAAAATCCGCGAGTTTTTTTGTGCTTTTATACGACCATTAGAGACTGATTTACCTCTTTTAGTGCAAGCGGCAGTGCGGCACCCTCCCAGCGATCAGCTGGCTCTGAAGTTTTCGAATAAATTGATTTGATTTCTGTCTGGATAGAACCCTAGCTTCTTTCTGTTCTTTTTTGATAAACAGACAGGAGCCCGCCGACTCCCAGAAACAGCGGTGCTACATACAACATCACCAGCGAGAGCCGTTGCCACACGCCTTTGTACGTAAAGTGCAGGCCCTGGGACACTCCGTTGAACAACGAAGTCAATAGGCAGGCAGCAAACAATAGCAGGAAAACCTGCCGCCAGGCACTGTTTCGCTGAGCTTTTGCCATTGCTGAGAGGAGTAATGGAACGGCCAGCATCCCGATAATTCCGGCACCGGAAGCACCGCCATGAATCACAGTCCCCACTGTCAGCCCCGGTGTACTGTGATCGGTTTTGAAGACACCGGTGAAAATACAATCTCCGACAGCAAACAACGCCAGCCCTGCCAACAGCAGCTGTCGCTGACGACGCTCCGTTCCGGCTGTCAGCTGCCAAATCCCCGGCAACGCCAAGAGCAGCATTGAGCCGGTCGCGATCGAGCCTTGCTCAAAAATACTCTTCACCGGACTGCCGACACTGCCCAGGTCACTCACAACCTGCCGCAACGGATCATACCCCGGTACTGACGGCCCTAGTACATAAGGCAGGCCACAGTCGCCAACTGCAAACAAAATGATCAGAAGGCAGCCTGCCAAAATTTTTTTATCCCGCTTTTTCTGTCCCATAATATCCCCTCCCTTTCAGCGAATCCGGAAAAATTCTCCGGCCACTTGTTTGACCTGCACTGAAAATCGGTTTGCTTCCAATAATCCCAACCAGCGCCGAATCACCGTCGGAGAGTGCCCCAAATAAACCGCCCACTCCTCTGACGGAACCAGCTCTCCAATCTCCAACTGTCTGATTTTTGCTATCAGCGCCTCAACGGGATTGTCACGGGGAAGCACTCCTGAACGTCCCGGCTGCCTGCGGGGCTGCCAAGGTCGGTTCCCCTGCTCTTTGGTACTCACACTTGCTGCAAGAGCCAGCAGAGACTGTTGATCCTCTTCGTATATCGGCAGATCCGCTTTTGCAAAGGCTGCCAATCGACGCTGTGTTTCCGCCGGCAGCTGCTTTTCCGACTGCTCTTTCACTAATTTCTGGTACAAGCGCTTGGGAAAGTGCAGACCGGCCGCTACCTGTCGCAAGATCAAATCCGTCCCCCGATCAATGGTATGCAATCCCTGACGAACCTGCGCTGCGACAGCCTCCGACACGCCCAGATGTTGGGCAAAGTGCGTTGAACCCAGCGCCAGCAGCTCACCGCTTTCCACCGCGAGCAGAATGAACTGGTATTTCACCTGACGACCGCAGCGGCAGTAAAGCTTTTCTTCACCGTTCGGGTAGTGAGGGTCTTCTTTGAAATCTACGAACTGCCATTTGTCCGCTTCTAAAAAGTGCGCGGTCAAAAACATGGACTGCAGCTGATATTTCTTGTGCCGGGTCAGCGCTTCTCTTTGCTGGTCAGTCAGTTCTTCCCACAGAGTCTGCCGCTCTTTTTTCGTCAAGTCCGCCATCGCTTGGTCCGCCTTTCGTTTTTTTCAATCCCAGTGTATCATATCAATGACACGATTCAATTTAGAAGAAACGAGGCTGCCTCATGTCTTTTATCCAAACCAGCTATCCCGGAGCGGTCTGCCCTGCCTGCCGCCGCAAACTCACCTTCCTCCTGCAGGAAGATTCCACCTCTGAAAGCCTGGCAATCTGCTTTCATTGCAAGAGTGTCACAGCCCTGACCGGTGATTCGCCGAAAAAAACGACCGCTTCCACATTGACTGCACCGCAGCAGGCCCTGCTCCGTTCCTTCGTGGAAACTCTGCCGGAACCGGATACCTACAAGGGTCGGGGCAGTCAGCTGCGGCAAAAGGAAGACGAGAGCTTCAGGCGTCGCTGGTTGAGTCTGGCAGAATACGAGCGGCAGTTCGGAGAAACACTGGCTTTCGGGACTCCCGATCTGCGGACAGCAGCCGCTACCTGCAAGTGGTGCGGCAAGGAGTTGCCGCCTGGCCGCCGTTCTTTTTGTAAAGACAGCTGTTCTCGCAACTACACCAAGGCCACATTCACCAAACGCAGCACCCCGGCGGTTCCCTATCGGATCGCCTGCAGGGACGGATTTTACTGCGGTGTGACCGGTATCGATCTGGCCTGGCACAATCGTTTCGATCAGCGAATCCCCACCAACAATGGTGAAATGGCAATCCATCATCTGATTCCTGTTTCCAAGCAAGGCACCGATCACGAAGCAAATCTGATCACCCTCAGCCGCAGCGCCCATCTGGCTTATCACCGCGGCGACTCTGTTGTCACCGCCAAACTGGAGCAGCTCCTGGCTGAGCGTCTGGCCGGTCCCTCCGGCGCTAAGATGTGCTGGCTTTAATTCCCTGCCCACTAATTTCAGGCTTGGCTGCGACGGGATCGGTATTTTTGTGCCGAAATACCAAGAAACCATCTTCACAACACCAAAAACCCCCGGCTGCACACCTTAGGAAGGAAAAGGCGTGCAGCCGGGGTTTTGGCGTATCTCGAAGTATCGCGATACGATCGTTGGTTAGCAGCTGTCTTTGGAGTCTTCGGACAAATTATTTTGCTTTCTGTCCGGATTTTCAGAAACGCTTCAGACACCCGGTATTTTCATGCGGCCTGCGCCGGTGGAACCCAATTCACAATTACAGTATTTCGCCATTGGAGCGGATGACCTCCCGATACCAGTCAAACGAGCGCTTCTTGCTGCGGTCGCCGCTGCCTTGCAGCTGATCGTCCAAATCTACATAGATCATGCCGTAGCGTTTTTTCATTTCGCCGGTACCGGCAGAGACCAGATCGATAAAGCCCCACGGTGTGTAGCCTATCAGATCAATGCCGTCGTATTCCACGGCCTCCTTCATACTTTGGATGTGGGCCCGCAGGTAATCGATGCGGTACTCGTCATCAATTTTTCCATCCGGTCCGATCTCATCGACAGCCCCGAAGCCGTTCTCCACGATGAAAAGGGGCAGTTCGTAACGCTCGGCAAACCAGTTCATGGCATACCGCAACCCGGCAGGATCAATCTGCCATCCCCAATCAGAGGCCGACACATGGGGATTGCGCACCAGGTCCTCGGCTTCATCGTAGTCGTAGGCAGGAGCTTTACCGGCTCCTTTGACTGCAAATGACATATAGTATGAGAAGCCGACATAATCCACCGTCCCCTCCCGCAAGGCTGCCAAGTCATCCGCTGTCAGATCCAACTGATAGTCTTTACGCTTCAAATAGGCTTTGAAATATCCGGGATAGTGTCCTTTGCAATGCACATCGGCAAACCAGTAACGCCGCTGCATGGCAACCGTCGCCGCCAACATATCCTGTGGGTCGCAGCTGTAAGGATAGATTGGTACCATAGCGATCATGCAGCCGATTTTGGCATCCGGATCAATCTGATGGCACAATTGGACCGCACGGGCGGAAGCCACCAATTCATAATGAGCTGCCTGCAGCATCACCGGTTCCCGTTCTTCCCCTTGGGTAAACTTCAAGCCGGAATTGGTAAATGGTGCAAAATCTTCCTGATAATTTGCCTGGTTATTGATCTCATTGAAGGTCATCCAGTATTTGACGACCCCTTTGTAACGAGTGAAGCAGACCTCGGCAAAGCGTAAAAACAGCTCGATCAGCTTGCGATTGCGCCAACCGCCGTATTCTGTCACCAGGTGATAGGGCATCTCGAAGTGAGACAAGGTGATTACCGGTTCGATGCCGTATTTCAGACATTCAGCAAAGAGGTCATCGTAAAATTTCAATCCTGCTTCATTCGGCTCGGCCTCATCACCTTTGGGAAAGATTCGAGTCCAGGCAATCGAGGTCCGAAAACACTTCAGCCCCAGCTCCGCGAACAGCTTCACATCTTCCGGATAACGGTGATAAAAATCGATTGCTTCGTGATTGGGATAATTTTGTCCCGGCAGGACCCCGTCAGTGATTTGCCGGGGAACTCCGTGGGCCCCTTTAGTCATGACATCGGCGACACTGATTCCCTTCCCGCCTGCCTGCCAGCCGCCTTCCAATTGGTGGGCGGCAACTGCGCCGCCCCATAAGAAATCTTTTTTCAATACACTCATGTCGTCCCCTCGCCTTTCTTTAGGATCAGGCTTCGTGTTCGACTGTCGCAGCCGCTTCAGCCGGTGTTTCACCCAATTCCTGTGCATAGTTCAACTGATCGACTTTGCGGATAAAAGGCAGATAAAGGAAGAAACCCAAGCCCAGTACGATGACCTGCAAAAGCGCAGCCCGCCAGCCGCCCACCAGAAAACCGGAAATCACAGGAGGTGTCGTCCATGGCACCTGCACCGCCGTAAACAACGGAACCAAACCGGTATAAAGGGCAAAGTAAGTGATCACACCGGAAATGACCGGTGTCAAAATGAAAGGCAGTGCCATGATCGGATTCATTACAATCGGTGTCGCAAAGGTGATCGGTTCATTGATATTGAAGAAAGCCGGTACGATGGACAAGCGTCCCAGTTGCTTGAATTGGGCCGAACGGGCAAACCAGACCATGTAAATGACGATCCCGATAGTCATGCCCGCCCCGGTCACAGTCATGAACTGATCCAAAAATTGTTGCGTTACGATATGACCGCCATTTGCGACCGTCAAAGCTTTACCGGCTTTCAGGATTTCAGTATTTTCAAGGGAGTTAGCCTGCAGGATCGGTCCCATGATTCCGCCGACAATGGTAGAACCGTGCACCCCGAAAAACCAGAGGAACGGTACCAGAAAGCCCAGCATCAATGCGCCGCCAAAGGAATCGGTGACTCCCTGCATCGGACTTTGGATGACTTTGTAGATCCATTCGACGACGGTGGTGTTGAAGAATTTGTCGAAAATCACGTAGATCACCAGTGAAACCGTGATGATCACAGCCGCCGGGATCAATGCAGTAAAGGAGTTCGCCACATTGGCAGGGACTTGTTCCGGCAGCTTGATCCGGATATCCCGCCGTAAGAACCAGACATAGGCCCAGCCGACGAACAAACCGACCAAAATCGCAGAAATCATCCCCTGACCGCCTGTCCAGGTCTTGTCGATGACATTGCCGATGGTGACTTTACTTTCAGCATCCGTCACACTGGAATGCTGTGTCAGCAGGAAGACTACCAACGCGATCATCCCTGCCGGCAAGCCTTCGAACCCGTCATCTTTGACATAAGAATAGGCGATCCCGACGACAGCGAAAATTGCCATGATTGCAAATGAAGCCCCGTACGCTTCATTGAAGTAAACTGCCAATCCGCTGTTGGTGACCCAGTCGCTGACAGCTTTTACCGGAAAATTGGCTAACAAGAGAAAGATAGACCCGACGATTGTAAAAGGCATCGTGTACAGCATCCCGTTTCGCAGGGCAGTGATTGCTTTGGTATTGACGAATTTCAACACCGGGGGCAGAACTTTTTCATTGATCCATTCATTCATAATGGTCTCGCTCCTTTTTTGTTTCAACGTCTAAAACAGATCAGTCGATCTTGGCTTTGGCGGCCACCCAAGTCAAAACCTGCAACAATAATAATGGCTGACGATCCGACTCCGGAGAGCTTGCTGCAGCATTCGGTATCGCTTACAAGAACATCATAAGTCGGAACCGGTTTCAAAACCAGACTTTCGCCCTCTTAAGAAACATGTTCCGTGAGAAAAAACAAGTTTCACCGCAAGCCAGCTTTACATGAAGGGGAGACTTGCGAACCTCACCAAAAACAGCAATTTCATTTTTAGAGAATGCCGGCTACTGAAAATCAAATTTTGCTGTTTATCCGGTCCGCCTGAGGGTTTCTGTCGCTGGGTCGATAAAGAAGGAGCGCCTTTCATATCTCAACGGCGTGCTGGTGCAACTGTATTGAATTTCTGAAGATTGAAGACCCTCTATTTGCCGCGATCCCTCTCATTACAAAATTGTAAGTGGTTACATTTCTGCCCCAAGAGTATACTTGAACTGCAGTATGCGCTGTGGCAACATCAGACCATTAACCAATAAAGGCCAACAATTTTAAGTGAAGGGAGGAAAGCGAGATGTTCCTGTATGCACTGCTGGGATTAATTTCACTAATCACCGGAGCCCAGTTCTATTTTTTCTCCAAAGCATTGGGCATTACCCTCGTCCCGTCTGTGTTACTCATCATTGTCGGGATCCTTTCAATTTTGATTTCGTTTGTTAAATCTGTGAAGTCGGCTGCTAACGATTCCCGGAACAAAAAAAGCACTTAGCAACGGCTATGTGCTTTTAACTGAGTTACGCATGAATTACTTGACCGTTTCCGCACTGCTCATTACCCAAAGCTGCCTCAAAGGTATCAGATCAAGCATTTTGATTTCACCGGCTCAGCAAAAAAAACTCCTCAGCGGCTGCCAGACCGCTGAGGAGTTTTACTGCTTTTGAAAACGCCGCCGACAGCTTTCAGATTATTTTCCCGAGCTGCTATCTCTTTTGAGCTGTCAGTCCCATGCGGCGGTCCAGGTATTTTTCCAAATACTTCTGCAAACGGCCGACTGCGATACACAGCCCCCAGTAGACCAGCGCCACCAGTACATACATACTCATATAATCAAAGGTACGGCCGCCGACGATCTTCGCCTTTTGAAAAATATCCGGGATCGTGATCATTGCCGCAAGGGAGGTTCCCTTCACCAGATCCATCGCCACATTGCCCAAAGCCGGAACCGACAATCGCAGCGCTTGGGGTAAGATGATCAAGCGGATCGTCTGCGAAAAACGCAGCCCCAATGCCGCGGCAGCATCCCACTGGCCCCGATCGACCCCATTGATCGCACCGCGATAGATTTCGCCGATAAAGGCACTGCTGGTCAATGTAAAACAAATAATTGCCGCATTCAGGGCCGGCAGCTGATACGGCAGGCCGAAATACAGCAGAAACAGCAGCACCAATGCCGGGACTCCCCGCAGAAACGACAGGTAAAAAGCGATGCTTCCTCGTAAGATCCGGCTGGGCAGCATCGCCAAAACCGTCAGCAGGATCCCCACGACATTCCCCAGTAAAAAAGTCACCAAACTGATTCCCAGTGTATATTTCAACCCCTGCAAGACAAAAGGCAGTGACTCCATCATCAAAGAAAAATCCAGTTTTGGGATATACATCAGTCTGCCGTCACCGTTTCACTGACTTCCTGCTTTGGTTTGATCGAGACATCTGTTTGAAAATAGGCTTCAGAGATCTGTTGCAACGTTCCATCGGCCTGCATCTCCTTTAAGGCCTCGTCGACTTTATTCTTCAGGGCATCATGACCTTTGACAAAAAGAAAACCGGTGAAGTTGGCATTGAAATAGACATCCTCTAAGATTTTGACCGGAATATCCGGCAATGCGCCTACCGACATTTTTTGCAGATAGTAATCGTTCAAAATCACATCGGTGCGTCCGTTGGCTACATCGGTCAGATACTGGTCATTGGTGGCATTGTCATACGTCACCAGCTGGGCACCATATTTTTCTGCAATCTTCATATAACCGGTATTCGGTTCCCCGGCAGCTTTTTTTCCTTTCAGATCTGCGAGGGATTTGATTCCGGAATCATCACTTTGACGGACAATCATACTGTCAAAGGAATACTTGATCGGTTCAGACAACATGAACTTTTTGGCCCGCTCACCGGAAAGGCCGAAATCATTGGCGGCAAAATCCGTTTCGCCCCGATTGACAGAAGCGATCTGCCCGTCAACATTGTATTCCTTGAAAACTGCTTTAAGATCCAAACGTTTGGCGACTTCCTTGGCAACATCGACGTCATAGCCCACCAGCTGATTTTTATCGTTGTAATAAGACGACGGAAACAGTGTCCCGGAGGTCGCCACGGTCAACGTACCGGCTTTTTCTACTTGCTCCCAACTCATATCCTTCGTTTCGTTCTCACGGCCTTTGCTTTGTGCTTGTCCTCCGCAAGCTGCCAGTAAAAGTCCGCTGACAGTCAAAACTGCTGCCACCCATCGTTTTTTCATTTTCGTTCCTCCATTGTAGTGTTAAAAATTGGCGAGCAGCTGTCTGTCAAAAAGAACCGGGGCCGTTGAAAATGCCGTAAGAAGTGCCTTTTGCGGCCCATCGAAATCTTGGCGCAAACACAGCTTATACGATTCATAAGCACCAAAATTCCGGTAACACGGATTCAAACCGCTATCATCGGCATTTTCAGAGGCACCCGATTTTATAACTGACTGTTTCACCAGCCCGGCGAAGATTACCGACAAACTGTTCAAGAATATTTTTAACATAGCCGCAAGATTATAACAAACGAAAAGAACTGTATTACTCAAAAGAAATCAGCTTATTTCAGCAATCACTGCGATACTATCAATTGATATCCACTTTTATACCACCGACTTATAATAACAGAAAATATAACTGTTACAAACAACTGACATTCATTTTCCAAAATAACAACCACCCTTATTTTCCTTTCAAGGAAAACCAGGGTGGTCGGTGTACTTAATGTTCCGGTGAGAAATCCTGCAGCTTTTTGGCAACCTGATGGGCCAAAATCTCGATTAAGGCGATCACCGGGACTTGCGTCGTCAAATTCAGATGGGCTTCCCGCGGACTGCCCACTTCCGGCATGTAGTAGGAAATATTGTAGTCGGCCAGGCGGGCAATCGTCGAATTTTCGTCGTTGGTGATGCTTAGGACCTGCGCACCGTAACGCTTGAAATCCATCGCCTGATCGATCATCTGCTCCGTTTCGCCCGAGACCGATAAAATGATCGCTAATGTATTCTCCAGGCCTCGAGGCGGGATCGGAGCGAAAGGATCCGCGATACTATAGGCGTTGATCTCCATATTTGAAAAATAGCGACTGCCGTACATTCCCAGCGTCCCACTGGTCCCAATGCCGGAAAACGCGATATGCCGACTGCTCAGAATCAGCTCTACCGCCGGCTCCAAGACATCCCGATAATTGTCGTCATTGACCTTTTTCAGAAAATTGTCCACCTGGACCGTCGCATCATAGAAATAATCAAAGGAACGCTGCTGTTTTTGCAGCTGCGCCTTCAAAAAGTATTTAAAATCTGTGAATCCGTCAAATCCCAATTTGGACAAAGTCCGTAAGATTGTAGAGGTAGAAACATGGGCTGCTTCCGCCATTTCCCGGATAGTCAAACGCCCCAATCCTTCGAAGTGTTCAACGATGTAGCGGTATACCACCATTTCCAGTTCATTGAGTGTCTTCACTTTTTCTGCATCAAACACCGACCCGCTGCTCCTTTCTGTCATACCGTCTTTGTGTGAACTTGCTGAGCTTGCAGCCGATGCGCCCGATGATGATTGCCATGCAGGCTGTCTTTGAAGTCTTTATATATTTCAGCTGGAGCACTGGAAAGTTCACACCCCCTACTATCAGGATACCTGTTTCCGGAAAAAAAGACCAGACGAATCTTGTTGCCGCTATTTCAATGACTTGTGATGTGTACCAGTTTTTGATCAACCAGCTGCCAGACTTCATCGGCCACCGCTGCGACAAAATACGGGTCATGGGAGGTGAACAGCACCGTTCCCGGGTACGCCTTCAATAATCCTTCCAAAGCCTGGATCGTTGCCAGATCGATGAAATTGGTGGGCTCATCCAATACCAGCACATTGGCCGGCTGCAAGAAGACAGCGGCGATTGCCAACCGGGTCCGCTGACCGCCGCTCAGCTGTGCGACCGGTGTCTGCAGTGTCTGGGGCGTAAAAGCCAGATTATGCAGCAAGGCCCGCACGAAAGGCTCCGTCTGTTGGGTCTCCTTCAGCAGATAGTCCAAAAGCGGCTCTGTGGCAGTCAGATCGTAAGCCAGCTGCCGATAGACTGCAAAGCGGACTTTCGGCGACAAGCGGATTCCCGCTCCATCAGTCACGATTTGCTGCAGCAGCGTCGTTTTCCCGGATCCGTTCCCACCGATGACAGCGATTTTTTTACCCAGGCCAAACTGGAAATCCGCTTTATGAAGCAGTACTTTGTCGCCAACCTGCAAGTTTACTTCCGCCCCTTGGATGGGAAACGAATTGTGCATCAGTAACGCTTGCGGCACGGGAAAACGCAACGGTCGCGGCTCTTCGCGTATCGACTGCTCTTCCAGACGCTCTAAGCGGCTCATGGCTGCCTTGGCGCCTTTGTGCAGATTCTTTTCCACTGTGTCCTTCTGTTTGGAAGATGACAGGCGATCCGGCTTGATTTTCTGCTGCTTTTTACGCTTGGAGACAGTAGCAGCTTTGCGAGCCTGCTCCTGTTTTTTTCTGACCGTCCCTTCCAGACGCTGCTTTTCTTTTTGAAAATTGTCATAGGCCTGCTGCGCTGTTTTGGCCGCCAGCGCCTTTTGTTCCTGATAAGCGTCGAAATTGCCCTTATAAACAGTGACCTTTCCGTCAGCGACTTCCCAGATCGTCTCTGCCAGTTCATTTAGAAACTGCCGGTCGTGGCTGATGAACAACAGTGTCCCGTAGTAATAACGCAGTTCATCGGTCAAAATCCGGATTCCTTCCCGGTCCAGATGGGTCGTGGGTTCATCCAGTACCAACCCCGGCTGATAATCCACCAGTACCTGTGCCAGGCGGAATTTTGTGGACTCGCCGCCACTCAGCTGCGTCAAATCCTCCCGGGCCGGCACCTGCAGGCGACTCATCAACGCCAGCTGGTCGCCGGATTCCGGCAGTATCTCTGCCATCGCCCCCTGCGAAAACCAGCCAAAGGGTATCTCCCTTCGGACCCGCCCCTTATCAGGCAGCATTTCGCCGGTAATCAACTTTGCCAGTGTCGTTTTACCGCTGCCGTTGTCGCCGATGATTCCGATTCGCTGATTCTCATATACCTGCAGCTGTGGGATATCCAGGATCTTTTTGCCGTTGAAATCGATTTCGACTGCTTCCAAACTCAATACTAACTCTTCCATGTACAAGCTCTCCTTTTGCAGCGGGTACAGGTCGTTTTTGCCTCTGCCCCGCTTTGTTGAGGCATCCCCACGAGATTGTCGGCGGATGCAGGATTGCTTGCAAAGCAGGTTTCATTCAAAGTGTGGCGGGTTTGCCAAGCGGCGCAGGAGGTACACTGTTTTGGACTGTGCTCTTTTGACAGCCTTCATCAAAACGCAAAAAAAGCCGAGAACAGTCCTGTGCTGTCCTCGACGTTTTCGTGTGTCTGTTTTTTGAAAATGAGCAGACTCCGCCCGTGAAATGTCGACTTTGCAAGACTTTTAGAGGTTATTCACATTCTAAAAGTGTGCGGCGCAATTTCATCGATGCGGTCATCCGGATGCTCCTTTCCTGACTGAAGTATTTCTCCTTCAAACATAGCATATTCATTTGCAGGAAGCAACGCTTTGCTGCTGCGGGGAAAAATGGGTACTGCTTGCAACAGCCCGGCCCACCCTTTTTGGCGAGGCGAGCTGTTGTAATTTACGAAAAAAACAACGGCTAGAGAATAACTCAGTCTTCAAACTGATACAAAACTGTCGACAGGTAGCGTTCGCCATTGTCCGGAACGATAGCCAGCACTTTTTTACCGGCACCCAGTTCGGCAGCAATCTTTAATGCGGCATTGATGGCAGCGCCGGAAGAAATCCCCACCAAAAGACCTTCTTTTTGCCCAATTTGACGGGCTGTTTCCAGCGCATCGTCACTGGCGACAGCCACAGCTTCATCATAAATCTTAGTATCTAAGGTATCCGGTACAAATCCCGTCCCGATCCCTTGAATTTTGTGCGGGCCCGGCTTGCCGCCTTCCAAAACGGCAGATTCCGCCGGCTCCACGCCATAAATCTTGATTTCCGGATAGGCTTTTCGCAAAGCGCGACCAGCCCCCGTGATGGTGCCGCCCGTGCCGATTCCGGCTACGAAGGCATCCAAAGTATCGCCTTCAAAGGACTCGATGATCTCTTTTCCAGTAGTTTCTTCATGAATCAGCGGGTTTTCCGGATTCTCAAATTGCAACGGCAGGTACCAGCCGTTTTCTTCTGCCAGTTCCTTGGCTTTGTTGATGGAGCCGGTGATCCCTTCTGCACCCGGTGTCAGGATCAATTCTGCTCCGTAAGCCTGCATCAGTTTACGGCGCTCGATACTCATGGTGTCAGGCATAACGATGACCACTTTGTATCCTTTGGCCGCACCGACCAACGACAGTCCGATTCCGGTATTGCCGGATGTCGGTTCGATGATTGTCCCTCCCGGCTGCAGCTTGCCTTCTGCTGCTGCTTTTTCCACCATGGCCAATGCGATCCGATCCTTGACGGAACTGCCAGGATTGAAGTATTCCAATTTCACGTAAACATCCGCCGAGCCTTCCGGTACACTGTGCTGCAGTTTGACGATGGGGGTTTTGCCCACCAGATCCAAAATCGATACATCTGCTTTACTCATGTTTTCATGACCTCCTAAGTCTTGTCCTTCACCAGACCATGCTCGCAGAACACTTCTGCGATGCGATCCATAACATCCGTTTCGGTGGTTCCTTATCACCTAGTGTATCACCAATCGGGGTCTTATTCCCAATCATAAATACTTATCACCAGCCATAAGCTGAACCTATCGCTGCAGCCGGACAGTTTTCCTAGTAATGAACTCAGTGTCGAAAAATTTCAGAAGAGACGGTGGATGGCAACATCATAGTGCTCTATCCGAACAGAAATCAAAACAATTCGTCCGAAGACTCCAGACTTGACAGGCCATTTCCGGCGTCTTGGAACAATTCGAGATGCATGCATATTCAGACAGCACACCGGGCATCCGCTAAGAAAATCTTACATTTTTCCTTTTGCGGCAGCGTTTCTTGCATCTGCAAAAAAACGTGTTAAGATACATCTTGAGACTATTAGGGGGTGATCAGATGGTACGTTATGTATCTTCTGCAGCACAGGTCGTCGGCTTGCTGGGCTGATACCTGGACCTTTCCTGTGTATCAGCAGTTCGAGGAAAGGAATTAATTATGAAACCAACCATTCAACCATACCAATACATGGCGCTGCGCCAAACTGTCGATGAACTGATCAATGTCTATCAGTCCGTCAACGACCGCCACACTGTCCAAACCGTTCAAGCACTCGCCGTTGAAAAGATCCGCGAAGCAGTTCCCGGCAACTACCCGGAAATCGAAGAGCTGATCACCTTTTCACTGGATACCCGGCTCACCAAAGCGCGGGCTCAGCGCTGGTTTGACGATTTCAAAGCTTTCGTGGTCCCCTTTGCGGTACCGTCTGCCAAACAGGTGGAAAAAGCCTTTCGCAAAGTCAAAAAACTGAAAGTCCCGGACTTTGAACAGCTGGACCTGCGGGAACACACGTATATCGGCTGGAACGATCCCGGCAGCCAGAAAAAATTCTTGTTGCTGTATGCTGACGAGCGCCTGCTGGGGATCGCCGGTTCAATCCCGGCCGGTACGAAAAAAAATATCTGCTCCATCTGCCACAAAGAAGGCAACGTTGCCCTGTTCATGGCGACTACCAAAACCGGCGCAGAAGGAACCTACACGAAAAAAGGCAATTACATCTGTATTGACAGTGAACAGTGCAATCGCCAATTGACCGATCGCAAGAACCTCGATCACTTCATCGAACAAGTCAAAGAAGTGAAATAACCGTTCCACCGATCAATCAAAAAAACGAAGGGGGTCAGCTCTTGACAGGGCTGATTCCCTTCGTTTTTTGTCTACCGATTGCCTATAGTTACCGCTTCCCGGTCGTTTCCGTTCTTTTTACTGAAAATTGCTGCGTATGTTTGTCGACAAGCAGTTGCAAATGCTTCCTCATCTGCCAAAAAACGGTGCAGTTTTGCCAGCTGTTGTTGATTTTTAGAATAAGTCAGCCAAAATACCAGTCCGCTGTCCGGTCCATACTTTTCTGTCATGTAGGCAGCAGCTTCAGTCAATAACGCTTGGAAATCCCGCAAGCCTTTTTTCTCTATCCCATACACAAAGGTTCGATACAGAATCCGCTCAAAATCGATGTCCCGATCCGCTTCGGAGATGATTTTTCCATAAAGGGAGCGCGGTTCATAGGACAGTGAGGCCCGATGATCCTCCACCGCTTCTCCCATCACTGTCAGTTGTTCCAAAGAAAACCAGCGCCGCAGCTTTTGATCGGCCAGCAGCAGTTCCTTTGAGCGGGTCTCATGATTTTGTCGTCCGAACAAAAGTCCCAGGTCGTGATAGGCAGCAACCGTATAGCAAAGTTGCGGATCGACATTCGGGTTGGCAAGTTCGTCAAGGATCTCAAAAGTATTGGTAATGACCTGCCGGACATGATGCGAGGAATGGCTGGTATCCAGCTGATCATAGCGGGGAATAACCTCACGCTCGATATAGTCTTTCAAATCTGAATCAATCATCGTATCACCTGCCAGAAAATTTTTCTCAATCAGTGTACCACAGCGCCGCCCCAAAAATGTCATTTATAATTGACTTTTTAAAAAGAAGCGTTATACTTCACTCAAGGTGTCAATTATACATGACATAAAACAAAGGATGTGACCGGCTTTGTGAATCGAGTAAAAGAATACCGCAAGCTTCGCGGCCTTTCCCAGCTGGCGTTGGCCAAAGAGATAGGTGTTGCCCGACAGACTATCAACATGATCGAAAATGACAAATACAACCCGACATTGGATCTGTGTTTGAAGATTTCCTGGGCATTGCAAACAGATTTGAATACACTATTTTGGAGGGATCAAGATGAATAAACTCAGCACTCGCGATAAATTTCTGAAGCACTTTTTCGGCATCACCGGTACCTTGGACGAATACAAACGAAACGAAGCCAATCGGATCGGTACCAATGCCTTTATGGGACTTTATGCCTATCTGCTGATCAGCACCTTTTTAGCCTTCGTATTCATTAACATTTATCCCGAATTGACTCTTTGGGTATTATTGGCAGTCAATCTGTTAATGGTCATCTACGGAGTCGGCCTTTACATCATGGGTGCTGCCCGCAAAACATTACTCACCGAAAACGAAGCGGAAACAAAGGACATCCCCCAAATCAAGCAGCAAAATCGGCGCCAAGGTATCCGTCAAATGGTCTTCTTTGCAGTCGGTTTTCACATTCTACAGGCCTTTGCTTCCGGTCACGATTTTCTTTCTCACCTGCAGGATCCTGTGCATATTGGGATTGCAGCCGTCAGTGGCGTGTTTTTTGGTCTGACGATGACAGCTATCGCCAACAGCCGGATCAAAGAGGTCGGGCAGGATTGATCGATCACAGTGTAATAAAATGCTCCCCTGCAAAAGAGAATTGCGCAAGACAGTCGAACTTGCAGAGGATCAGCCTCAGAATCCGCCACTGCCGCTGCTATTGTACAATTGACAGCTCCGGAATAGCAGCTTTTTTCAGCGCCAATTCGCTAATCTTTTTTTGAATCCGCAGCATGCTCTGGCCGTCCAAGACCGGATCCACTGCCATGAATTCCACTTGTCGGGAGAGACGACGAAGCTGCCCGGTGGAAATGATCAGGTCGTATCTGCTGCTGATTTCATAAACGGATTCAGCCACCGCTGAGATCGTATCAACGGTGAAATTCCCACAGACCCCAGTAGTGATCAAGTGGGCGATGAATTTTTCTTCGGTGGGCGTCAGGCTGGAAACCACAAGGACCCTGATTGCGGGACCGGCTTTTTGCAGCCGCTCCATACTGTCAGGGATCAACGTCAGCATCCAGTAGGCAAAAATATAGCGGAAACCTTCCTCCTGGTAAAGCTCATAGCGCGTCGCCTGTCTGCGCAACAGGTCCAGTATTTGAGCAATCGACTGCCCATAAACAGCTGTAAACGCCTGCACCAAGTCCCGTTCATTTCGCCGCAGAATCTGGATATAGCTGCCGTTTTCCGGATGCAAAAAAGAGGAGTTCATCATGGTAGTGACCAGTTCCTGTTGGACTTGCTGCGATACCGGAACCGAAAACAGTTCATTGAGTTGGGCGACGGTTTCGCTGTGGATCTCAAATTGCCGCCGGACCCGCTTGTTTTCCTTCAGCGCCTGTTCCCGATGACGGTCATTGAAGATCAAGGCATCGCTGAACTGCAGCCACATCAATTCTCTGAAGACGGTCTCCTGCCAAACAAGACCGAAATCACTTTTCAAGACCCGCTGCAGTTCTTCACAAACCGCCGGCTCCGGTGCTTGCGGATAAGCGGAATTCAACTGACGTTCCGGAAAAAAGTGTCCGTTTTTGATCCGCCAGGCACTGATATACAGGTTGTAGACCAGCCGATGTTTGAAGATATAGGCGGGCTGGTAGCCGTTTGTTTCAATGAAACTGTTGGCGAAGCGCTCGAAGGTCTGCTTTTGATAAGACGAGCTTTGGGGCAGCGTGACTTCGATCTCATGAAATTTTTCAGTGAAGTAGCGGTAATACAGCTGGCGGACAACCCCTTCCGGACCGATGATCCGCAATGGCCGGTGCCGCAGCATCAGCTTGGCCTGGCGCAAGATTCGATCCAGTTTTCGCAGGCAGCGTTAGGTATGAGAAGGACTGATGAACAACGCCTGGGCCAATTGGGATATATTTTCATAGCGCTCATACAACAGCTCCTCCAATATGCAAAATTCCGTGGATTGCTTCAAAAAGAAACTGTAGAGCTCACTCAACGACACCCGGTCACCATTTCGCAGGTAATACAGCCCCTGTCTTTTTTCAATATGAAAGTCAGACTGGGCTTCGTTGAGATTTTTTTGATCCTTCAATAACACCGGCAGCGAACAATCCAGACTGGCTAACAAGTATTCTGTCGAACAACCGGTCCGTTGCTCATATAACAACTCCAACAGCCGCAGTCGCCGTCTGTCGATGCCGCTGAGTAAATTTCTGAAATCCATCCTTGTGTCTCCTCGTTCAAAATGACTTCTCCAACAATACAGTTTTTCCCATATTACATAAAAGCAGCCGGCAAGAAAAGCGGTCTGTGCCAATCTTCAAAAAATCCTTCTTTTTTAACAAAACTCCCACCGGTTTAGGCCTGTTTCTTCAAGGCATCGACGAATATCAAGAGGCTGCGAAACATCGACAAATCAGCCCGTCATTCCACCCTCTTTACAAGCTTTCGATAACGCAGAAACAAACGAGCTATCAGCAGCAGCAGACTTGCAACAATGAACAACAGTCCCGCCGCCAACAGCTGCTGCCGGTTGTGACGATTGCGGTCCGCCTGTCGCACTTCTTGCTCCAGATCGGAGGTCAGCGGGATCCGTTCCGCTGTCACCAGCAACCGATGACTGTTGACCATATAAGGGGTACAAGTCAGCAGGGTCAGGAGTTCCCGACCTTGCTTAAGTTCCAGCGCCCCCGTTTCGTAGGGAAGCACGATGCGGATTTCCTGCACCTGATAGGCCAGCTTTTCCCCGAACAAGGTGAGCAGGATCCGATCACCATAATGGACATTTTCCAGATCCGTGAACAGTTTTCGCTCCGGCAGGCCGCTGTGGGCCGAAATCACCCCGTGGGTCCCTTCGCCGCCACCGGGAAAGGAGGTCCCCTGCATCAAAGCGGCACCTTGCTGCAGCAGTTTTTCTTCAGTGCGGTCAAACAACGGCAGGGTGATCCGAATCGCCGGAATGCTGATTGCTCCAATCAGGTGTTCCTCCAGAGAAGTCTCGGCGGCGATTTGAGTTTCATTGCCGTCGCTGAAAGGATCTGCCATCGGGACCAGCCCGTTTCTTTTGACCTGCTGATTATACGCGTCGATTCGTTGCTTTTGTGCGGCGGCATTCTTATGGTTCCGAGCTGCCGCAGCGGCCATGCGCACCTGATCGATATGCTCATTCAGTGCATTGCGGCAAAAAGGATAGCTCAGTATCGCCAAGCCCGCCGCAAAAATCAGCAAAAGCAGCAGTTTTTGCAGCAGCTGCTGCCGGTGCCGCCGATTTTTGTCCGTTGCCGTCATAAGAATTCGCCTGCCTTCACCTGAAAACTGCGGTCTCGATCACAGCTTTTCAAACACGAAGCCGTTTTGCCGACTCGGAATCCGGTCGCTTTCACTCGCCGGATTTTTGCAACAAACAGAGCTCTGCCGGCTGCTGTGATCCGATAATGTCCCCCGGGGAGCTGTCCGAAATCCACCTGACCGGTTTCATCGCTTACAGCAATCCGCAGCTGCCCCATCTGTTTCACGGGCCGTCGCAACCAAAAGCTCACCAACTGAAATTCTTCCTCAGCCCAAGGACCGGCAGCAGTGGTCACCCGAAAACACAGCCGATACCGGCAGCCCCGAATGAGCCAGCGGCGGGTCTGGCTGCAGATGAACCACAGCGCCCCCGTCAAGCCACAGCTTCCGACGACAACCAGCCGGAAGATTCGCAAACGATGGTAGCGCTTGGTGTTGTTGATTGCTTTTGCGGCAGCAGCCGGATACGGGATGCGCCGTCCCTGTACCAGCAGTCTCTGACTGTTGATTCCATACGGTGTACAGGTCAAAAGTGTTACCAGATCGGCAGTGGGCACCACGGCCAATTTCGAAAAATCATCCGGCTCCACTACCTGGATGCGAAACACCTCATAGGCCAACTTCACCCCAGCCACATGAAGAAAAAATTGATCGGTCTCCCGCAGCTGATCGAGATCTGTAAACAAACGCTTTTCCTCAAAACCCGTGTGGCCGGTAAGCACCGCATGACTGTTCTTGCCTCCTGTCGGCAACGAAGCTCCGGGCATCACCGTCGCTCCCTGCTCCAGCAAAAAATCGTCGGTTCGGTCATAAATTGGCAGACTGATCCGGATTTTGGGAATGAAGAGCGCCCCGATACACCGCTCCTCCAGATAGGTTCGGCGTTTTTCCGACAATCGGGCGGTCTCTTGCGTAAAGGGATCGGCAAAACGTCCGCTGCCGGGGATCGTCGTCTGCCCGGCTGCCTGCTGTTCTTTTCGGTCTGCTGCCTGTTTTGCAGCCGCCGCCTGTCCCCGAGCCAAATTCCGCTTACCAAGTTCCGCCAGTCGCAACTGATCGTTGTAATTGTTGAGGGCATCCGCCAAAAAAGGATACATGAAGATAAAAAAGCCGGCCGTAAAGACCAACGCTGCCGACAATTTCAGTAACCATTCCACCAACGCGCCCCCGCCTGCTTTCATCCTTTATCCCGCCTCCTCGTCATTATGTATGGCAGGTCCGGCCTGCACAACTCAAATAGCCGGACCCGCAGATTCTCACAGAAACTTTCCCAAGACCGCATCATCATTTTTTGCCGTTGCTCCCAAGTCTCACGAAGCACTGCTTTTCTATCCAGGCAGAAATCAAACCAATTTACTCGAAAACTTCAGAGCCAGCTGGCATGCCAATCATCGTGGTGCACGCACGACCGGCTGCAACCTGAAAATCGGATTTTTCTGCCAAGAAAAGAATCCGGCAGTTCTGCCTCGTTTTTCAAAATCGTTTCCGCTAAACAATTTTGCGGGCGATCCGGCGATAGCGAACAACTGCCCCGCACATCAACAAGGAGCCGATGATCAAAAAGGCTGCAATCCCGGTCCCGCCGGTCGAAGGCAGGAAACCGCCTTTAGTGACGTTCTCGATTTCTACTTTCACCGTGTCATCAAAAGACCCTTTGGCAACGGTAAATTCGATGTCTTCCGCCAACAGTTGGAAGCCGTCCGGCGCTGCGATTTCTCGCAGATAATACGTCCCGAATGCCAATCCGGCAACACTGATCAGGCCGTCTGTTTCCGATGTGTAAACTTTTGCGTCGGTTCCGGAAAGATCCGTTCCTTCGTTGAAATCCGTCCAAGCCACGGTATCATTGGCGATTGCGAGATACGAGCTGACGGCGCCTTCCTTTTTGATTACCACAAATTTCGCATCTTTCAGCGGGATCTTAGCTCCGGAGGTCCGATCCGCTTCGTATTTCAGGAACTTATGGCCGCCGGTAACAAATTTAGGAACCATACTAGCTTCTTTGTCATCTTCTTCTCCGTCATGGGTCATTTCCACTGTGAAATTATTTTCGATATCCGTGTCCACCGGCGTCAGCTCCGTGAAGGATACAGAATAGAAAAATGCAATCTCTTTACCGGCATACTGTGAAAGAAACTCGGCAGTGCTTTTTGAAATCGCAAAAGCAGCCGGATCATCGTTTTTATTTTTATCATTCAGGTTCATAACAAGCTTAAAGCCGGCGTGGGTTCCTGCCTCAGGTGTTTCACCAAATGTGGTCATCCTTCCGTGGGCCAAAAAGTCTGCTGGAATGATTGGTTCGTCTTCGATTTCGATTGCCTCCAAGCCTTCAAACTTCATGCCGCCAACAGATACCTGATCGACAAAACTCAGCTCGGTGTACCGAGTCACTTCATTTTCGTCACCGTCGTTCAGTATTTCACCGATTTGATTGGGAATCGTAAAATAGGCTTTGAAACGGATCTTCTTACCCAATTCATAGTCATACCGTCCCTCAGTCCCGGCTTCGACTTCTTCGCCTTCTTCATCTACGATTACTTTGCCGATATTTCCTGCCATCTTGTTTTTCGGATAGAGATGGATGTCGGTGATTTCATTTTCACCGCTGATGACCGGCAATGCCAGAATCAACGGATATTTGCCTTTGGTCACACCGTCTTTTTGATGCTCCTCAAAGAAATACACCTTGTAGACACCCTTCTCGTCTCGTTTCGGCAACTCCTTGAAATAAGCCTTGCCGTCTTTGTCGGTTTCCTGAGCTGCTCCCACTTGTGTAGAGTTATCTTTGTCCAGAACATATTCCTGCATCAATGTTTTTCTGATGGTCGCATAATCTTCTGCTGATTCATTTCCCTGCAGGCGGGCGTTCAGTTTGGCGTGGAAATCATCAGTGATGTCCCAAGCGCTGAAAGTCACTCCCGGCAAGCCTTCATACTGCTCGAAAATCGTCATTTCCGAGCCGGTATTCTCCACCTCTTCTGACGGGAACTGGTCCATTTTCTTTTTGTGGAGCGTGACGTCGACGGTTTCTGCTGCTGCGGTCACCGGTACACTGCCCAATCCTCCTAATAAGAAGGGCAGCAGACAAGATACGAGGGTCAACCAACTGATCATTTTCACTTTTTTCATTTTTCATCTTCCTTTCGTTTTATGAATGTATAACTTAAGAACACGCTGAAAGCTGTCACCAGCAGGCCGATCAGCTGATACGGACCGGCAGCTTCACCGGTCTGCGGCAGTTTCTTGATCGGGTCGCGGCCGGTTCCCGTCGGTTTTAGCACCGGCTGCGGTGGCCGAGGAACTGCCGGATCCGGCCACTTTTTGAACTTGCAGGTAAGACTCAGCTGCTCGATCTCGGCTTGAGTCTGCGGATCTATTTGCGGTAAAAACAAAATCAGCGGGACCAGCCGGTGATCTCCCACCGCTGCATCGGCCACAATCAGATAGGCAGCATCTTGTCTGTCGTTGTATCGGGGAAGCTGCAACGCAATCGGCTCCTCAGCGGTCAGCTTGATTGTTAATTGTTGACGCAGGGGCAGATTATTTTCGGCAATAAATGCCTGCAGCTCTCCCTGCTCCTGCCATTGGGCGGCCAGCCGCTTTTTGGCTTGCCCTTCTGTCAATCCGCTGGCATGACGCCAGGTACTCAAGTCATACAGCTGCAAAGTCAAGGTATCTGTCGCAGAAATCCCTTCCTCCTGCAGACTGCAGTAAAGATCAACGGCAATCTGCGTCTGAGCATAGACAGATGTTGTCGGGAGCAGCAGCCCGCAGGCGATCCCCAAAAGCAGCAGCCAGCTGCGGATTTTTGTCATAGTGAGCGCCTCCTTTGACCCCAATAAGCTCCTAAACCCCACAGCAAGCCACCAGCCAGGATCAGTCCGCCAGCCGCTTTTACCAGCCTCACGGTTCCGGGTCTGCCGGTGGCCGGCAGCACCGCTTTCACGGTATTTTTCACCGTCACGCGAATCGCGTTTTTCTCCGCAGCCAGGCCGCCGCTGCCGGTCACATCCGGATGTTCATCGATCGTCACCTGACCATCCTCATCGATGACGATCGTGACTGCCTCAATCAGTCCCAGATAGCCAGGCGGTGTTTTTGTTTCCTGCAGACGGTATCTGCCCGGACGCAGCTTATCAAAGACAAACTGACTCCCCTCCGTACGTTCCTGCCGATATCCGGCAGGACCTTCCAGCAAGAAGCCCGCACCGGTCAATGGTCGTCCTCTTTCATCCTGCTTACTTACAGTCAGCGTGAAATCCGCCAGCTCATTGGTGATGGAACCGTCTTGAGCGAGCCCCGTCGCTTTGGCCACCAGCTCCGTCCCGTCAGAAGTTTCCGTCACTTCAATCTCGAAGTCCGGCATTTGTTGATAACCGACAGGAACGCGACTTTCCGTAACCCGGTAGCTGCCAACTGCCAAGTCAGGAATCGTGACGACCCCCGTATCATCCGGCTGGGCCGAAGCGGCTGCCTCTTTGCCGTCTGCTTTGCGAGTGACGGTAAATTCAGGCCGTTCCTGTAAAAACGGTTGGCGGCTGCCGCCCTTGAGTTTAGTGAAGCGAAAGTCCGTCTGCAGCAGCTGATTGGTGAGACGAACACCCGTATCCGGGAGAGTTTCGGAGGTGAAGGTTTCCGGTTGGCTGGCAGCAAGCCGGTAGCCATAAACCCGATCAACTTTGACAACGCGATACCGGTAAGCTGCTCCGGAACGAACTGCCGCAAAACTGTCCTGCCACGCTGCTGTTTCCTTCAAAGTCAATTCCTGAAGCGGTTGCCAGCTGCCCGCTTCAAATACCTCCAATCTCACCGTGAGATTCGGCGGGCGCAGCTGCCAGTAGTCGGCCGTTTCATGGAGCTGATCCTGCCAAATTTTTTGCACAGGGATGACGAAATCTTCCGTTACCACTCTGGCAGAAGGCACACCGAAATCCAAAATATCTACAGTCCGTTCCGGTGTAGGCTCCAGGGTGGTTCGCTGGTTGAGGGGATACCATCTTCCGGAAACGAACGCCTCTGTTTCTTTCAGCTGCAGTGTGTAGGTCAATTCCAGTTCCTGTCCACCGCTGAGATTGATATTGGTCACCGTCAGACAGCGGGGATCGCTGCTGTCAAGAACCGCCATTTCCTCCGGCGGGATGATTTCTGCACCGTTGGACACTTGGGTAAGCGTCGGAGTCAGCTCAGGATCTGAGACCAACTCCCACATCTCAGCCAATGGATCCGTCACTCGACCGTTATCGACGCTGCGGATGATGGTCAGATACCATTCTTTCAGATCCTCCACCAGATTCGTCGTATCTGCTGCATCATGGAAAAAGTAATCTTTGGCCTCGTCACCGGTGGCATCAGCCTTCTTGCTGGCCAGCTTGTACAGTCCCCGCTTCAATTCTTCTGTCGTATGCTCGACCCCGGAACCTGTGTCATCGCCTTTGATCCCGATCGCCAGAGTATGAATCTCGATGCCCGCATTTTTCAGATCCTTGGCGGTCGAATTGGTGGTGGTCAAATGGCTGTTCAATACGCCATCGACAGCTGCTTTCAGTTTGGTGGAGTTGCCGCTGTTGAAATTCGTACCGGTGAAATATTCCCCGTCCATGCTCATATTGAAATCAGAAAAATAGTAGGGATCGAAATACATCTCTGAATCTTCTTGAAAACTTCTCGGGTTCCAGCTGCGATTGGGGGCCCCGTCAGTCAAGATAAACAACAGCTGCTGCCGCGGTTCAGCCGGATCAGCTGCTGCATCGAACAAATCTTTGGCCTGCTGCAAGCCCCGTTGCGTGAATGTATGCCCATCCGGCAAACTTTGCTCATAGGCGTTGACCATCACATCCCAGTCTGCCTCCTGATCGGATATGGGAAACGCGACATCATCAACCACGTAATCCGAGAAATAATGCATCCCGATCCGCAGATTCCCTGTCCCCTCTTCATTGGCTGCCTGCAGCTCCTGGATAATCTTCCGAAAAGCAGCCGCAGCATTTTTCTTGAGGCTCGCGCCCTGATCGTCAATCAGCATCGAAGCCGAACTATCCAGCAGGAACACGACATCGATTCCCGGCTTGTAAGTCGTATTGCCGCGAACGTTCAGCTTTACCGTAAAACGATCGGAAATTTCCGTCTCCTGAGCGTATTTGCGAAGAGCAATGTTGGTGGTTTCATCGTCGGGGCCGTGTTGGATATAGGAATTTTCATGGGTATCACTGGTTACATCCCAGGAACTCACACCATCCCAGCCCTCCACTGCCGCGTGTCCCCCCTGGTGATTGCGCACATGCGCCTGCTTTTCCGGCTGCCAATAATGGCGGGGAAACAAACCGGAGTCATCCGTCTGATAATCGGGAATTTTGTTTTCGTAAATGGCATTTGTGGCCTGGATGGAAGCCTGATTTCCGCTATTCTGGGGAAAATCAGTGAGGGCTTCTTTTGCAGGTGGTCCCAGCAGATCGGCCGGCACTGTTTTTGCTGAATTCGCCGATCCTGAAGAGCTTTCTGCTGCCAAGGAGGCTGCTGTGTCCGGGGAAACTGTCGCCTCCTGCTCCGACTGCTCTGAACTTTCTGTTGCACGGTCTGAAGTACTTTCTTCTGTGCTGTCTAAGGTGTTGTCTGCAGCTGATTCTTCCTCAGCTGTCTCAGCGCCGGTATTCGGATCAGCAGATAACAAAAAGCGGGCCTCATAGCTCACCGACGCAGCTCCTGCCAGCAGCCGGACCTCCAGCTTCAAAGAATGCCTTTCCAGCAGTTGCGTAAGCCTGACGAGCTGCTTCATCTCTGATCCGGAAGATCTTTCTGTCAGCCAACCATCGTCGGCCCATTGCATCTGCTCCGGCGGTGGATAGGTGATTTCGCCGCCGTCCGGAGCAGTGATTTTGATTGTCAACTGTTTTTTTTCTTGTGCATCCTGCTCCTTTCTTTCCAATACCAGTTCCCAGATCCTGTGTTTTGTGGTTTCTTTGACTTGATAAGCGATCCTCAGCAAGTCATTGTCCACCAGAAGTGCTTCTTTGGTTTTGACTTCCTCGGCTAAAGCAGTACTTCTGCCACTCGGCCAAAGCTGCCCTAAAAAAGCAAGCAGCAGCACTATCACAGTGAACACGCGGACTTTTTTCATTCCATACCCTCCTCCTCCATTCTGCCGGGTTTCTCTGTGCCCTTTTCAGTTTAACGAAAATCCGCAGCCGCTGTTTTTTCACAATTTCTCATCGATCAGTTATTTATAATCGTTATAAACTGCGTCGTGATTTAATTTTTACGAATTCAGGCAACTATTTCTTCAGATCCTTTAAAAAAGGTAAATTTTATTCATAATCAAAAAAATTAAATTCGATAACCATTCAGAAAAAATACGTAGCTGCCGGGATTTCCCGCTTTAAAGCAGCGACTTGAAAAATCAAAACGTTATTTTTTATTGTGAATGGTGCCCTCCGAAACACCGCTGATCTGTCATTTTTTAGCCACTCCACAGTAAAGAAAAATATCCTATCTGCCTGATCGCTATCCGGTCACTTACGCTTGGAAACCGAACGAAAAGGTCCAAAACAGTTGCGACTGAGGTCCTCCCTGAAGCTTCCCATGGATTTTTCACCGAATGTCTATCTTTTTGTAAAGGATTCCACTAAAATAGAGGGTGTCTGAAAATTCCGGGAAAAAAGAGCTTTTCGCGTTTTTCTGCGAGCAGCAGCCCAAAGCTGGAGCTGGATCCGGCTAGCTTCAGCGGATATCAGCCAGCAATAATGAAGGGCTTGCCCCAGACTGTCAAAAACGGTGATCTGTCATCAGTATTTTCCGACACGCCCTAAAAGCAGACATTGAATTATCCAAGTTTGGAGGAAGATCATGAACCGCAAAGAACGCGCCATCCAAAAAAGCCGGCGGGAAACCCACGCCGCACTGGTGATTTTCGCTGCCATTGCCCTGTTTTTCTGTGTCGACTTGTACCTGATGCAAAAGGCACCGGCCAAATCTGCCGGTGGAACTCCCGACACCGCACTGACAGCTGACAAGAACAAAGGCAGCGGCGACCAAAAAGAAGCCGCAAAAAAAGACGCTGACAGCACCCCGAAAAAGGTCACTATCACCGCCAGCGGAGATATGTTGTATCATTATATTTTGTACGGCAGTGCCTACGACGGAAAAAATTATGACTTAAGCAACGATTTCGAACAAATCAAGCCGTTGATGGATAAAGCTGATCTGTGTCTGGGAGATTTCGAAGGCACCATCAATCCTGATATGCCCTTGAGTGGTTACCCGATGTTCAATGCTCCTGCTGACGTTGCCAAAAGCATCCAGCAGGCGGGCTTCGATGTCATCGACCTGGGACACAACCACATTCTGGATACCGGCATCGACGGTCTTTTGTCCACTGCCAAGACTTTTCATGACTTGAATGTGGATACGATCGGCGTCAATACCGACGAAAACAGCGACATTTTGGTCAAGGAAGTCAACGGCATCAAGATTGCACTTTTAGCCTATGCGTACGGCTTCAACGGCATGGAAAATACACTGACACAAGAAGAATATGACAAGTATCTCCACGATCTGAATATGGACAAAGTCGCAGCCGATCTCAAAAAAGCCGAAGAGATCGCCGATATCACAGTGGTCATGCCCCAGGACGGGGAAGAATACGCCCTGCAGCCTAACGAAGAACAACAGCAAAAATACCGGCAGATGATCGATCTGGGAGCCGATGTTATCTTCGGGGGACATCCTCACGTAGCCGAGCCTACTGAGATCATCGAAAAAGACGGCGAAAAGAAATTCATCATCTATTCCATGGGCAATCTGCTCTCCAACCAGCGTTACGAAACCATCCAGAACTACTGGTCCGAGCGTGGTGTCATCATGGAAGTGGAGCTCACCAAAGACGGCGATAAAACCAGTATCACAAATATCGTACCCCATCCCACCTGGGTCTCTAAAGAACTGATGGATGGCAAGACCTATACGCAAAACGGCGTCGTCAACCAATCTTATGATTATCAGGTCTTCTTGGCCGAGGATTATCTGAAAGGTGCCAAGTATGCCGACAAGGTACCGGCAGAACAGCAGCAGCGGATCGAGACCGCCTATAATGAAATGATGGATCTTTTGGATTTGAAATGGCCCAATGCCAACATCAAAGCCGATGGAACCCCTGCAGAAACCGCTTCTTCCCAGACAGAAACAACTGCAGACAGCAGCAGTTGATAGATAGGAAAACCCGCAGTAGTGAACCGCAAAAAAAGCGGCCGCTGCTACGGGTTTTTCTTATTGAAGCGAAGGTAATAACGGCGTCAGCAGACCCGGCCACAGGATAGCCACTGTTTCAGTTCCTCTTGAGATTCCGGTGTACAATAATTGCCGATCCCGACCGCTATGATAATTTGCTTTTGAAACATCGTAAATCAAGACATGAGAAAATTCCAACCCCTTCGCTAATGCAATTGGGTAAACTGCGAGTCCCCTGCCTTTTGGTAATCGGTGTTCCAATACTTCAGCTTCGGTTACCGTTTTCGTCAAAATTGTTAATGAAGACAAGCCCGCTTCATCGGCATAATCGGCTATTTTCTGAGCCGGTTCCTCCTCATCTGCCAAAGCCAGCAGCGTCACTGCAGCCCCTTTTGGCCGGACTGACTGGATTTCGATTTGGTGGGGATCTTTCAGCAACGAGCTGAAAAGGCGGGTGATATTGCCGCTGGAGCGATAGCTTTTCGCAAGGGGATAAACAGTGACCCGGCCTTTGCCAAAGATTTTCGCGATTTCGCTAAAAGGAGTCTGGGAATCGAAAATCGCCTGGTTCTCATCGCCCACCAACGTAAAGTGTGCTCTGGGAAAAAGGATCCGAATAAACTGCAGCTGTGCCGGTGTATAATCCTGGACCTCATCGATCAGAATCATTTTGAAAGCAGGCACTGTCAACGGCTCCACCAAAACATGGTGCAGATACAATCGCGCTACGGCCAGATCAAGATCCAGCTTTTCCGACAACGGAGGCAGTACCGCACCCGCATAATTGAAATAAGTCTCCGCAAAAAGCTGCTCTTCTGACAACCAGGAAAAATCCTTGATTTGGCGGCTGATGCTCCGGTAACGCTTTTGCAACAGCTGCAAGCCGTATTCAGCCAACCGGTCTTCGGAATCAAATTCGATCAATTCTCCCAGCAGACGCCGTTGATCGGCTTCCGTCAGTGACAGCAGTTGTTGCCGGATCCGAGGGCTGCGTCCCTGGCGGATCAGATGGCGTTCCCATTCCTGAAGCAGCCGGGATTTGACTCCCTGCAGCCGTTCGGAAAGTCTGCCGGCAGGAGTTTCTTCAAACAGTTCTTTGATGTGTTCCTTGGTGATCAGCGGCTTTTCCTTGTAGGAGATATTTCTGAAGCGGGGCATCACTTCAGAAACCGCCGACATCGCCTGCAAAAAAGCAGTGGAACGCAGCGTATTGCGCAGCAGGGAATCATCCGTTTCACTGATGCGTTGGAAATATGCTTCCTCTGTCTCCAAGTCTTCTTCAAAGCCCCCCAGCCCCGCCACCAGCTGCAGTAAAGTGTAGGTCGCCGGATTGGCTTCCCCCAGACTGGGCAGCACCTGTGCAATATATTTCCCGAAAGAACGATTCGGCGACAAAATCAGCATCTCATCGACACTGTATTTGTCCCGATCCCGATACAGCAGATAAGCGATTCGCTGCATGACCGTCGACGTTTTGCCGCTGCCGGCCACGCCGTTCACCAGCACGACCGGACTCAATCGATCACGAATGATCTTATCTTGTTCCGCTTGGATTGTAGTGGTGATATTCGTCATCTGCGCCGAGTTGTCCTCTGCCAGTGCTGCCAACAGGACATCATCCTGGATCGCTGTCCGACTATCAAACCAATTCACCAACTGATCATGATCGGTGATCAGCTGGCGGCGGTTATCGATAACCACTGGGATTTCCTTTGAATCTACCCGATAAGCCGAAGCTCCCAGCTGATTGTTGTAAAACAGCTCCGCAACCGGCGTGCGCCAGTCATAGATCAGATCCTGATTGTCGGTATCGGTAAAACCGTTGATCCCGATGTAAAAATCGGTTGCTTTCTCTCCGTCTGAAAAGTCGACTGTAACTTTGCCGAAATATGGCGCCGGCAACAGCCGTTCGACTTTGTCCAGCTGCTTGCGGGCATTAGCCAACTGCTGATTGTACTGATCGATCTGCCGGTTCAACGCTTCGATATTGGCATAAGTATCCAGATTATCGGCGAAATTGTCGTAATTCACCCGCACCTCCCCGGTCAGCTCCTGAATTGCAGACTTTCCCTGCGAATTTTCGGCTGCAATCAACTGCATTAGTGCCTGCTGCGCTGCCACTAATGCTTGATACGTTTCCTGTAACCGTTGTTCCTCGATTTCTCGTGTGTTGACCAATCCACTCACTCCCTGCTGAATCTGCTGACGACTTTGCAACTTCCATCGACCTTATCAACGGTCAGCTACCTCCAAAAAAGCAAACAGCGCTCCAAGCCTATTACTGAATAGGGTCCCCGTGCGAACGCAATACTATCCGTAAAGACTGGATATGCAGTCTACACCCGCCGCTGCCCAAAAACAAGTCTGTTTTTTGCCGCCCATTGGAGGTATAATAATAGTGGGAAGAAGAAAACCACTTTCAGTAAAAAAAGCCCCCCTGCCTTGTGGAGTAATTCCAGCTTCAATACTCCACCGTTACATTAAATGAAAATCCCACAACTGTCCGCAACTGGAACAGCATCGAAAAATTGGCGGCTGCCGGTAATTATTACTCGCTTCAGGCCACTGCCAACCACATAACTGTCTATCTAAAAAGCCCTGTCCCTCGATTGAAGGACAGGGCTTTATTCATTCATAATCAGCGCAATTTCGCACCCAGGCGTTGAACGTCGCGGGCGATAACCAATTCTTCATCGGTTGGGATAACAAAGACTTTCACTTTGGAATCCGGTGCGGTGATCTCAGCTTCTTCGCCGTGGATCAGATTGTTGACAGTCGTGTTCAGTTTGATACCAAACCAAGTCATCGGTTTCAAAACAGCTTCCCGAATGTAGGCCGCATTTTCGCCGACACCGGCTGTGAAGACAATCGCATCTACACCGTTCATAACAGCGATGTATTGGGCAATGTACTTGCGGATCCGGTCGGCATAGATTTCCAAAGCCAACTCGGCATCGTCATTGTGGCTGGCTGCAGCCGCTTGGACATCCCGCATGTCGCTTGAAATTCCGGACAAGCCCAGAATCCCGGATTTTTTGTTAAGGATATCGATAAAGTCACCGACGTTTTCAATGCCTTCTTTGCGCATCAGATAAGGGATCAATGAAGCATCGATGTCACCGGAACGAGTACCCATAGTTACGCCCGCCAACGGAGTGAAGCCCATTGAAGTGTCGACAGATTTGCCGCCTTTGACCGCAGTGATAGAAGCGCCGTTACCGATGTGACAAGTGATGATCTTCGTTTCTTCTTCCGGTTTATTCAAAAATTCGATTGCCCGTTGAGAAACGAAACGGTGGCTGGTTCCGTGGGCGCCGTATTTACGTGCAGCGTATTTGGTGTAGTATTCTTTTGGCAGGCTGTACATATAGTCGACTGCCGGCATCGATGCGTGGAAAGAAGTATCGAATACTGCAACAGACAAGATATTTGGCAGGATATGGCGGAAAGCCTTGATTCCCATCGCATTTGCCGGATTGTGAAGCGGCGCCAGTTCAGCCAGCTCTTCGATTTTTTCCAAAACGTCGTCGGTGATAATCGTGGAATCTTTGAAATATTCCCCGCCGGCTACGACACGGTGGCCGACACCGGTGATTTCTTCATAAGAGTGGATGATCTCCAATTCAATCAGATGGTCCAACAGCATTTGTACGGCAACTTCATGGTCTTTGATATCTTCTACTGTTTCAAACTTTTGGCCTTCACCGTATTTGATTGTGAAGATGGAGTCATTCAGGCCGATCCGTTCAACGATCCCTTTTGCGATGACCGTTTCAGTCGGCATTTGGTACAACTGCCATTTCAAACTGGAACTGCCGGCATTGATTGCGATTGTTTTGCTCATGTGTCTAGGTCTCCTTCGATTGTCTGTGTAGTGGTTTTTATAAATTCGAGGCTTTCCAGTCTTCGAATTGTTTAAAGAACTCGGTGATTTTCACTGGATCCTTCAAAGTCGCCAGTTTGGCTACCAGCACTTCTTCTGCCTGGCGGGCATGTTCCCCGCGCTTTTGCAGCAGGATGATACTCTTTCTGGAAGCTTTGTTCAAAAACAGTTCGTCCGGCAGCTGGATGATTCCCTGCAGGTAAACTTTTTCAGTCAGAAGTTTTTTCAGCTGAGGTGCTTGTTCGGTTTCAAGAAAGTTCGACGGCACCAGGAAAACCCCGAAGCTGTTTTCCTTTACATAGGCCATCCCCTGTTCCATCAGCAGATGATGGGCATAGCTGTGGCCCTCTTTGGCTGCAGTCAAAAAGCGGACAGCCTTTTCGTCTTGCGGATAGTAGCCCACAGGCAGATCGCTGATCACTGCGTCCACCGGATCTAATAAAAGATCCTGCAAGCCGTCCTGATGGAAAAGCTGCAAGTCGGCCCCGATCCATTCCCCGTCAGCTGCAGCTACTGCCAGCAGCGTTTCGTCGATGTCCACCCCGACACCTTTCACCGATCGCTTCGCCAACGTCAGATTTGTCAAAGCTGTCAGTAAAAGATTTCCCATCCCCACAGCCGGGTCAAACAAAGTCAACGGCTTTTCCTGCGGGTACAACTGTTCCAACAGATAGACAAACAAAAAGCCGATCCCGTCCGGTGTCAATTGATGATTGGGCTGCAATTTTTCCGTTTTACTGCCCTTCAAAAGCAGTAATTGAGAAAGCTTGCGGCGATCTTCCTGAGCCAGCGGCAATTCCTGCAGTTGAGTGTAGAGGTTTTCGATCCGTTTGGTGGTCACTTCATCGGGACGCCCTTCCATCACCCGGACCCGAAAATCATCCAGCTGGTTCTCGACATTTTCAACATACGCCTCAAGAAAAGACGTTTCCAATGCATTCTGCAGCAATTGGATTGCCTCCAGGTTCAAATCAAAACTATTTTCGATCTTTTCAGGGAACACATTGCCACCTCGCCTTATCGGTCATTTTTTTGAAGCTGCGATCAGAAAAATCTGTTTCAGCAATGACTGCTGAAAAATTTTCTTGATCGGTTGTTTTTAAAAGCAGGCGATTATAACAACCCGCATACCTGTACAATTTTAGCTGATTTCCCTTGATTTATCAACGGATTTCCCCCTTTTTCTTTGTGAAACAGCGAACAATTTAAGCCGTTTCAATAACGTGGTTCGCAGAAGAACGGTCCCTTTTCAGCAACTAAAAATACCCGGACCGCCCCTGACTCATCTGCTGTCTCTTATAAAAAGACAGCGCTCTTTTTGCTTTGAAACACACAAGCTTGTGGCGTTCGCAATGCAAAAAATGATGAGCCGGAATCACTACGGGTATTCTCTGACAGCTGGGTTCAAATTGCTTCGATCCCGTTCAGTGCCTGCTGATGAAAAACAGCTGGCAGCCTAAAATCAATCGTCCGTCAGCTGATCTGCTGTTAAGATTTTGGCATAACTTCTGCCGTCAATCCAGATTCTGAGTTTCAGCTTGCCTTGATCACTGGCATCTGAGCCGAACTCTATCTGACCGGTATTGAAGGTCATAGTTCCGGCAGCAGGTCGCTCTTCTTCGGGGAGCTTCGTATAGTGATGCCAGAAAATTTCTTCCATAATCTCCGCCACATGCGCCCGTTGTGTACGGCGGGCGATGTCTGCGGTGAGGCGCCGATTTTCGATGGCGGTATAAAAAAGCACGCTCACCAGAAAAAGCAGTCCAATCGCCGATAGCAGGATGCCCCCTTTAGGTCGCCGGTTTTGGCGGTGGAGCAATAAGAACTTTCCCATAACGCACCTCCCCATCCAAAAAAGTAAATTGGATCAACAACGCATGTTCCTGCCGGGTAACACGAACCTTTTCCACATTCATCAGGAGGGGCTGGTGACCACCATTCGTTTTTTTGGCAAAAACCTGATTACTTACCCGAAATTCCGACTGTATTCCTTTTTCATCCCTGTAAGAAAAGATACTCCCGGAAGCAGTATAAAATCTCAGCCCCTTCACCTCTTCCTGCAGTTGGACCATCGCCACTTCAAACTCCTGATCCCGATAGTTTGCCAACCGGATTTCATTTCGTTGACTCGATTGGATCAGTGGACCTGTCAGCAGCATGACAGCGCCTAAGACTGCCAATGCCAAAAGACATTCAATCAATGTGAAAGCTGGCGGTTTCCAGATGGACTGCCACTTCCTGAGCTGCGTTGACCGCTTTTGCATCGCGCTTATCCTCCGAAAAAAATACCTGATAGACTTCGTCGCCATACACCAAGCGCCGTTGTCTTTCGCCCCCGTAAGACAGATACTCTCTGATTTCTTCTTTTAACACTCGGACACAGCGAACCCGCCGATACTGGTCCTGCTCCTGTGCCAGCAGCTGCAAAGTCCCCGTGTGATAGATCAAAATACCGATACTCAGCAGCCCCAGCGCTACCAGCGCCTCAAACAGGATATACCCGCTATTCCGTCGTTTTCGCAAATCGTCCACTTCCCATCTGGAGCGCATAAGTCACCGTCTTGCTTCTTTTCTGCACCTTGAAGATGACCTTCAGTAACCGACTGGGGCTGCCGGTGCCCCCACCGGTAAAGCCGAATTTTACTGTGGTGCTGCCTTGCGTTGTGACAGTTTCCGGAAACAGCAGCGGCTGGAAGCGATCTTCCGGAAAACTGCCGCCGGAATTGCCGCTGGTTGCTTCAGTCAAGAAAGTCACTCTTTTGGATGCCGGATCGACTGTAATGGTCGTTTCCCGCTTTTCCACAATGGAGATCTGTTGGCAGACCAGCACCATTTTTTCAAAATTGACAAAAAAGCGCTGGGTCGCCAACTCCTCCTGCCAATTTTTCAAAGACAGCACCGGCAAAAAGGTAAAACTGACGATCACGAAAAGCACCAGCAGTGTTTCGACGAGGGTAAACCCGCTATGGATTCGACTGATTCGCCAGATAATCTTCATAAGCTTTTGCTTGTTTGGCATTCAAGTATTCATCATCCACCAACTTCTGA
Source organism: Enterococcaceae bacterium OF42-14pH9A (assembly GCA_027692465.1). Lineage (GTDB taxonomy): Bacteria > Bacillota > Bacilli > Lactobacillales > Enterococcaceae > Enterococcus_C. The sequence goes on from JAQEYU010000002.1 coordinate 588,674, forward strand.
AGTGCCGGGTTCTTGACTGAATTTTCCATCTCATAAAGCAAAATTTGATTCTCCACCAGTTGAACCAAAGCTTCATCACTCTTTTCGCTGGCGAGTTCTTTTGATTTCCCTACATTCGGGATCAAGACAATCATCAATATCCCAATGATTAAAACCACCACCATGATTTCTACAAGGGTAAACCCGCGCGCTTTTCGCAACCATTTATTCAGTCTCTTCATGAAAGCTCCTCCTTTTTAATCAGACCATAACCAACTTTTTCGATACCTTCAGACTGTGTTTTCAGCAATTACATGACATCGTTCAAATTCCCGTACAGTGGCAGAAAGATCGCGGCATAGACACTGACGATCAGCAAGGCGACAAACAAAAAAATCAAGGGTTGGATCAAATGCAGCAGTTTTTCCGTCCTTTGAAAAAAGCGTTTTTGCGTCAGGCGGCTGTATAAGACCAGCTCGGTACCCAAGCGTCCTTTGGCTTCCCCCTGAAAAACGATCAGCGTGAATTCCGGTGTCAAAAACCGGTATTTCGCCAACTGTTCAGCCAGCGGCAGCCCTTGTTGCAGACTTAAGTCCAGCTCACGGGCCAGCTGGTACATCAGCGAATTTTCCGAAGTAAGCTGCATCGTTGCGATAATCTGCCGCAACTCCAGCCCTTCTTTAAAAAGCTTGCCCCACTCCAAAGCAAAATAGCTGGTGACCAGCAGCTGGTACAGCCCGCCAAACAGTGGCAGACGGCTCCAAAGCGTGCATCGCTGCAGAGCCGAACGTTGTCGAAACCACAAACGGACCGACAGAAAAACGGCAACGCTGCCCCCGACAAGGGCTGCCAGCCAATAAGGTGCGGCAGTCAAAAAACGAACGCCCCAATGTTCTTGCGCCATCATTCCCGTAGCCAAAAGCTGGGGCAGCAGAAATTGGCGCATGCCCACCAACAGAGCTCCGATAAAGACCAGCAGCAACAGCGGGTAGGTCAATGTTTTCAATAACTCCTGCCGTTGTTTGGCAGTCAGTGCCATCTGCTGGGCAATGTTGGCCAAAGCGGCAGTCAGATCCCCGTGACGCTGGGCCAATTGGATCTGGGCTTTCTCCTGGGGCGTAAAAGAAAGACAATCAAAGCAGTCGGCCAGCTCCTGTCCGGCTGCCAGCCCCTCATGAAAGTCCGCCAAGCGCTGCGAAACAAAATGTCCGGAACGGCGCATCACCCCTAGCGCTTCCGACAGGCTGAAGCCGTTGCTCAAAAGATCGGTCAATGTTTGGATATGCTGTTGTTTCACCTTGGCACTAAAGCTCGCTTTCAAAATCAGCTGACGGCCACTTCCCCTGTCCCGCCAACTGCTGAAGGTTTTTCCGCCAGTCTCCATAAGGCAGCTCCTTTCCTGTAAACTCATATGCCAGCAAAACTCCCAAATGCGCCTCATCCCAAGGCAAGAGGCGCTGATAGATGATCCCTTCCAGACAATCTGTCAGCTCCGTTTGACCGGCAGCCAGTTCGCAGATTCGGGAGTGGGTGCCGGCGACACCTTTGGCATGGACGGTCGCAAAAACCGTCACCCCTGTCAACGCTGCCCGAATCGCCGCCTTGGCGGTCTCACCGTCTCTGATCTCCCCGATAATCAAGACATCCGGGCGATGCCGCAGCGACAGTTGAATCAGGACATCATACGTCTGACCGATCTTCGGATTGGTCTGCAACTGTAAAAAGGCCGGCTCTTCAATCTCCACCGGGTCCTCGATGGTGATCACCTGTCCTTTCACCTGCCGGGCCAGCTGATACATGAGTGTCGTTTTACCGCTGCCGGTCGGACCGGAAAACAAGTACAACCCCCGTCGATTGACTGCGTGCTCCAAGATATTTTTTTGTTCCGGAATGAAGTAATGAACGTTCGTCTCCTGCAGCGGATGCAAAAAGCGGATTACCAGGCTCTCCCGGGTCCGATAATCCCCCACCGCCGAAAGACGCAGCCGTTGTTGCACCGTTTCGGAAAGCGGGTAACTGATTGCCCCCAGCTGGACCTTGCGATTTTCTCCCACATCCATCGCCCCCAGATATTTAAAGCGGGTGATCAGCTGCTTGGCACAGGTTTCTTCCAATTCCCGATAGACTTGCAGTTGCTGCCCTTTACGAAATACTGCCACCCAGCGCCCCTTTTGATACTGGATGTACAGATCCTGAACGGCTTCGGCTGCCCCGAAACGAATCAGCTCATCCGAAAAATTTTGGATATCCATCTTTCACCTCCTCAAAAACAGATACGTGAAATCCGCTGTGTCGCTTGGCTTTTGTTGACAACTTTTCCTGATAAAATTTTCACATCATCACGGTATTGTGCCGTAATAAAAAAATTGGGCTGCTCGGTGGGCCGCCGCTCCTTTCAGGAAAAGCACCGCTTCTCGCCGCCAAACAAAAAAACTGCCTTCAAGCCGCACGCATGCCGCCAAAAAGCAGTTTCCGAATAATTCTATTTTTTTCGTTTGTCAGGAAAACGGGCTTCAACACGGTAGATTCGCTGGCCCCGGGAGGAGAATTTTTCTTCGTACTCAGTCATGATGTTCCCTTCAAAATCGCTGTTGTGCAGATCCAGCCAGACTTTTTGGATGATCATCCCGTACTGGGAGAAGCTGCCCAGAGAGTACTCGAACAGGCCTTGATTGTCCGTCTTGAAATGGATTTCGCCTGCCGGCTTCAAGATCGTTTCATCCACCGCCAAAAAGTCCGGTGATGTCAGCCGCCGCTTTTCATGACGCTTTTTCGGCCAGGGATCGGAAAAGTTCAGATAGATCTGATCCACTTCGCTGTCGGCAAAATACTCTGTCAAAGCCGACCCGTCGATGTGCAGCAGCCGAACATTATGCAGGTCTTTTTCCAATACTTTGTCCAATGCATGGGAAACCACACTAACCTGCATTTCCACACCGACATAATTGATTGCCGGATGGGCCTGGGCCATGCCGGTGATGAAGTTGCCTTTGCCCATGCCGATTTCGATATGAATCGGATGGTCGTTGCCGAACAGCTCGTGCCAGCGGCCTTTCCAAGCAGTAGCATCTGCCAAGACGATCTCCGGATGTTCTGCCAGCATCTCCTCGGCGCCTTTACGTTTTCTTACTCGCATCGTTTTGTTTCCTTTCTTTGCTGGCGAACTTCCGGTTGGGGTCCGCACTTTTTTCCTATCCTTGAAATAAAAAACGGGCCCCAGCGCCGTGGTCTTTGGCTGCACACGGCGGTGGAATCCGGCTGGTCAATCGCTGAAGACCCGCTTCAGCTGGGTAATGACTTCGTTCATGCGGTCAAAATCACCGCGATTATAATATTTTTTGATCTCCTGCAGCAATGAAAACAAGGCATACCAGTACACTTTCTCCAGGTTTTCGGCAGAAGGCATCATGCCGTAGCTCAACAACCAGGAGCTCCAAGAAGATTTCGGCCGGTAGTGACCCAAGAAAGTCCCCACGTCCACACAGGGATCGGAAAACATGATGGAATCCCAATCTACCAGATACAGATAGTGGCGGCACACCAGCCAATTGCGGTAATTCACATCGCCGTGAACGACAGCTTTGTCTTTTTCAGTAAATGCCGGCACATTGTGTTTCAGATAGTGAAAGACCAGCTGCAAAAAGCGGTTGGTCTCGACCGGATGGGGCAGCGCCATTTGATACTCGTCTAGCATCATCTGGGGCGTCACCACCTCGCCGCCGATTTTTTCCAGCATCTGGATCAAGGTTTTTGAATGATGAAGCTGATACAAAACATCCACGACATCATTGCGCTGACCGATCTCTTCCGGCGAAATCATCTGCCCTTCCAGCCATTCCTGCGCCGAGAAGGTATCGCCGTTACCGGTACGCTTGGTCCAGATCAATTTTGGTGTGATCCCTTCTTTGGAAAGAGCCGCCAGCATCGGTGTGGTATTTCGTTTTACGAAGACTTTGGCATCGTCTTTCAGGCCCAAATAAGCCTTGCCGGTGTCTCCTTTGATGGGGCTCAACTGCCAGTCTTGTCCTAGTTGAAATTCCATCAGCGGCGCTCCTTTCGCAAGCAGGATGATCAAAAAGTTTGCCAGTCACAAGGTCTCTCGCAGACAGTGGGACTGAGCTTGTCTTCTGTCAACAGCAAGGGCTAAAAAACCTGGCGTGACAGGGTATCAGTAGTCGGCTCCACGCTGAGAAGCCTCGAAGAATGTCTTCGAAGCCTGACAGCCGAATCGATTTTTACAAAGTAACACTTATTCTAGCTTTTCAAGGGGCCTTCGTCAAGCGACTATACGTTCCCTTTTCATTGATGGAAAGCGGTTTTCCCTCGTCAATCCGCCATTTTTTTGAGGCGCAGCGGCAGGTAAAGATAATTGAAAGCAGCCGCTACTGCAACGAAGATCCCCAGTAACAGCCCACGGTCAGCCCACGAAGCGTAGGGAATGCTGCCGACAACTGCAAAAATGACCGCCGCCGCCAATAAAAGCACCAACAACAGCTGCTGCAGCGCCTGTTTTTTCTGCGAGGACGCTACCGGATACAAGCGGGTCAGCACCATGTACTGGAACTGATTGTACAAAGGTGCCAGCTGAAAACCGATCAGATAGAGGAAGAGCCCTCCCAGTCCGGCGGAAAACCAGATTTCATCGACGAAATACAGCAGCAGGGCACCGATGGCCACCAGCCGCAGGTACAAACCGCTGAACTCAGAACCCCGAAGCATCCGTCTGGCGTACAAATAAAGATAGGTATGTGCTTTGTCTTGAGGGATTTTTTTCAGGATCCCATCCAGATACTTTCGACGCTTGACCGAAGCCGCAATCTGGGGAACATCCGTAAACAGATTGATGAAACGATAAATCCGCTGCAGCCGGTTCGCTTCTACCCGGATCATCTTGTCCCAATCCAACGGTCGCATCATGCGGACCCATAGCAGTTGCCAAAAGGCTGCGGCCGTCAACACTCCGACTGCTGCAGCCGCCCATGGCATCACGAAGACCGCGAGACTCAAAGCCAGGATCGCAGCCGCCAACCACAAAAGATACCACTTTCTTTGGTCACGATTGCCCTGAAACAAGCGGTAACGCTGCAGCTGCAGGTGGGCCAGTTTCAGTCCCCACAAGCCCAGAACCAGCGGAAAAAAGTCAGAAAAACTGCCCCGTGCGCTGACCACGTACAAGGGCATCATGAAGCCGGCTGCCAAAAACAAGGTCACAAAAGGCAGAATCGCCGAATAGCGCAGACCGCTTTCCAGATAGCCCCGCAGCTGTTTTTCCTTCGGCAGTAAAAAGACCACGTCAGCCGGTTTCATCAAACTCACAAAACTTCCCAGATGAAGGACTGACACCAGAACCAGGACTACCAAGAGTTGTCCCGGCAAAAAGCCCTCCGGCAGTTTTTTGACCAGGTCGGAATAATAAAGCCCGATTCCGCCAAGTAAGAAGGTGCAGGCTAAAACGAAGTGATCGTTGAAGACATAGCGCAGGTAGCGCATCATCTGTTTTTGATGCAGCTTCAGACGCTGCTGAAACAACTCTTTCATCAGACGCCACCTGCTTCTTTCGTCAGGCTCAAATAGATTTCATCCAGCGAAGCACCCTGCAGTCCGAACTCCTGCCGCAAATCAGCAATCGTTCCTTGCGCTCTGATTTTTCCTTCATGAAGCAGAATGAAACGGTCGCAATATTTTTCCGCGGTAGCCAAAATGTGCGTGGACATCAGGATCGAAGCCCCTTCGTTTTTCATCTGTCCCATCAGTTCCAAAAGCGAATTGATGGCCAGCGGATCCAAGCCCAGGAAAGGTTCGTCGATGATGTACAAAGCCGGTTCAATCAAAAACGCACACAGCACCATCACCTTCTGCTTCATCCCCTTGGAAAAATTCGCCGGAAACCATTCCAACTTGTTGTCCAGTCGAAAGGTTTTCAACAGGCTTTCGGCCCGGCGCATAGCTTCGGTCATGGGAATGTCATAGGCCATTGCCGTGATTTCAATGTGCTCTTTCAGCGTCAGCTCTTCGTAGAGTGCCGGTGTTTCGGGGATATAGCCGATCTGTTTGCGGTAATTTTCCGGATCAGTCGTCAATGTCAACCCGTTTAGCGTGATTGTACCGGCTTGGGGCTGCAGCAAGCCGATGATCTCTTTGATGGTCGTACTTTTGCCGGCACCATTCAGCCCGATCAGACCCACCAGTTCGCCGTCTTTGATTTCAAAATTCAAATCTTTCAACACCGGCAACTGGCCGTAGCCGCCGGAAAGATGTTCGATAGTCAGTGTCATTTCCTGTTCCTCCGCATTTAGTTGGTCTCAACAAGCGCCGCCGGCAAATACCGTCAACACCGGCAGCTGCTCTTTTACACCCTTCTGAGAACTACCTGCCCATTATACCACGGGTAAAAAGGCCAAAACATCTGGGCGGAAAATTTATCCGGCAGACAGCACCACCTCCCGACAGGAATCAAAACAGTGGGGCGGCAGGCCCCAAAGCCGGCTCGCAGGCCAATCATCGCGGGGCAAGATCAGCTTCACCTTCCGGCAATCCAAAAACCGCCCTGCCGATGAGATCGACAAGGCAGCGGAAGTTTCAAGCGGTGGCAAACAGCGGAATCTGCCGTTGATACAGGTGGACGTAGCAAGCCAGTGGTCCGCTGATCAAAAAGAGATAAAAGCCCACAGCAAAATCAGGCATCAGCAGGTAATAAAGACCGGCGAACAGTAACAGCGGCCAAACCAGCTTATACAAGGTCATCAAGGTAATCATGAAAGTCATCCGAAACAAATCGAAATACCCGTTGTAATTGAAGGACATCTGCGTCAGATAGAGGTTTAAATTGTACATCGCCAAAAACAAGCCGAAGACCACCAGCAATAATTTGAGAGTCAGTGAGCCGGAAAGATTCGACCGCATCAATCCCAGCATGAAGATTGCCGAGAAGACATTGAAGAGCCCCAGCGGCAGACTGCTCCAGAAATTTTTCTTGAAGTAGCTGAAGAAGGGTTTGACGATGTGGGGATCTTCTGAATGTTTCAGGGTATTCACCAATGCTGCCAGCGCCGGTGCCAGTGTCAGGATCGGCAGTGCCGCCACCAAAAACAAAACATTGGTGACCATGATGCGATAGATCCAGGTTGCGATTTTATAAAATTTGCTGTCGATGCCGAACATCTTTAAAGACCGCCTTTCTTTTGTGCTTAGCTGACTATGTAGGAAAAGCAGGGACAGATGGGCCCGCTGCTTTTACAGTCCTTTCCAAGGTCGGCGGCAGCTGCCGCCGTACCCGGGTCAGGCGAAGAATCTGTTTATTTCAATTTTTCGATGTTTTCTTGAATCTTTTCATTGCGGTGATCAATGATCTTGTCCCAGCCGTTGTTGTCGCGGCTAGCCAAGTAGTTGTCCCAGATTTGTTTGCCTTCATCTTCGGATTTCGATTGGATCAATGCTACCAGAGCTTGTACCCGTTCGGTGTTGATCTTAGTCAAATTGCGGGCTTCGCTGCCGCTCTTCGGATCGATGTCTTCGATTTCAAAGCGCGGTGCCAATTTGTCAGAGGCCCATTCTACCATTTGACGGATCGAAGTTGCCGGTTTTTGTCCCATTTGGATAGCGTAGTTGTCATTGCCTACAAACCAGTAAGAGCCCAAGCCCACTGTCTTGTCGAATTTGGCAATATCCGCATTCCGCAAATCTTCGGTTTCTTCGGAGTATTCTACCTTGCCGTCTACCAGATTATAAGTTTCGCCTTCCACACCAAATGTTGTTACCATGGTGCCGTATTCAGAAGCCAGGTAAGTCAGCAGTTCCATTGCTTTTTGCGGTTCTTTGGTAGACGTAGTGACGAAGGTTTGTGTCCAGCCGCCGATGTTCCCGCCGGAGAAGGTTGGGTTTTCACCTTTGGAGTTTTTCGGTCCGTCAACTGCAATATAAGTTTCTTCAGCGTTGCGGGCGTTGTTGTCAGACATGAATTCATTCAAGCCTTTGGTGTTAGTGTGCAAGTATGCAAAGTAACGGCCTTGGCCCAGTTTTTCTTTCATCGTGTTGTCATTGTCAGAAAATTGGTCATTGGTGATGAAGCCTTCATTGTAAGCTTTGCGGAAGGTTTCCAACCAAGCCAGGTATTCAGGATCGCTGTCACGGTCATTGAATTTCCCGTCTTTTGATGGTGCGATGTTCAAGAAGTCTTGCAAAATCCCGCCGTATGCGCCGTCACCGCCGTTTGCGATATCCAGTGCGGTGGAACCGAATGCGACTAAATCAGAACCGTCATCGGCTTTTGGAAAAGCTTCTTTGGCTTTTTTCAAAGCATCCAGGAAGCCTTCCGGGGTAGACATATCCGGGCTGCCGATTTTTTCATAAATATCTTTACGAACGATGAAGACTTGGTCGCCGACAACATTGCCGTCGTCGTAGTCTTTTTTAGTTGTCGAGAAGGAAGGATAACCATAGATATTGCCGTCTTCCAAGGTAAACCATTTCAGAGATTCTTTTTTAGCTGCGTGTTCTGTGAAGTAAGGATCGTATTTTTCTGCCAGCTTGTTCAACGGCAAAGCAAATTTCGGTGCTTCTGTCGCTGCAGACAAGTTTTTGTCAAAGGTCATCAGGTCAGGCAAATCCCCGCCGGCCAGCATCGTGTTCAATTTTTCATCGTTACCGGAAACGAATTCGACATCGATGTTCATATCGTCTTTGATTTTTTTCGTTACAGTATCTTTGGCCCAGCCGGGTTGTGCATACCAGTCAAAGTTGACATACCATTTCAATTTTGCGGCATGGTCTGTGTCTTTTTGCCAGCTTGGTGTTTCTTTATCAGCTTCAAAACGAGCTTCCGGAAGTTTATCCGCTGCAGCTGCGCCTTTTGATTCGCTGCCGCCGGATTTACTACCGGAGCCGCCGCTGCCGCAAGCCGCTAACGTGATCAGACTCAGCATAGCGATACCTGTTGTCATCAATACCTTTTTCATCTTCATTTGTGTTTTCTCTCCTTAATTAATTATTCTTTTACTGAACCAAGGGTCATTCCCTGGATAAAGTACTTCTGTAAGAACGGATAAATAATTACTACCGGGACAGTCGTCACCACCATCGTCGCCAGCTGCATCGACTGCGAGGTCGTATTACGAACTACGTTGGCCCCAGTGGCAACGGCCGGTGACAAGTTGTCGGAAACGATTCGGAACAAGAGCATCTGCAACGGATACAGGCTGCGATCGTCCACATAGATATTGGCTGTCATATAATCATTCCATTGGTAAACCCCGTGGAACAAAGCAATCGTGGCCAAGACCGGCAATGACAGCGGCAAAATGATCTTCACGAAGACCACGAAAGGATTGGCGCCGTCCATCATAGCGGATTCTTCCAGCGAGTAAGGAACACTGCGGAAGAAATTCATCAAGATTACCATGTCGTAAAAAGAGAACAAAACCGGAATGATGTAAACCCAGAAGTTGTTCAGCAAGCCCAACTGTTTGAACAACAGGAATGTTGGGATCATCCCGCCGGACACGAACATGGTCAAGATTCCCAGATTCATATAGAGTTTGCGGCCGATCAAGTTGCGGCGGCTCATCCCATAAGCCACCATCGAGGTTACCAGTGTATGGAGCAGGACCCCGATCACCGTCTTTGCTACCGAAATCAGAAAAGCTTTGTAGATCGCTTTGTCTTCAAAAACAGTCATATAGCTTTCAACTGAGAACTTGCGGGGCCAAAAGTAGATTCCTCCTCTGGCAGCATCCGTGGCATCGTTGAAGGACAGCGCCACGATATTCCACAGAGGCAGTGCGATGATAGCCAGAAAGAAGATCATGAAGATCACATTGACTACATTGAAGATTTTTTCATCTTTGGAAAAATTTTGTTTCATCTTTTTCTACCTCCTTTTAGAATACGGACTCGTCACTGATCCGCTTGGTGAAGAAGTGGCTGCCCACTACCAGAATCAATGAGATCACGGATACGAACAAACCAACAGCGGTCGCATAAGAGAAGTCCCCTTGACGAATCCCCATTTTGTATACGAAGGAGTTGATGACTTCACTGGTTTGATAGTTGACAGGATTTTGCAGCACCAATGTCTGGTCCAAATTGGAGCCCAACAGACCACCGACAGACAAGACGAAGGTCAATGCGATGATGTGACGGATCGATGGCAAGGTGATATTCCAGACCTGATGCCATTTGCTGGCGCCGTCCATCCGGGCTGCTTCGTACAATGCCGGGTTGATCCCGGTCATAGCAGCAATATACAAGATTGTATTCCAACCGACTTCTTTCCAGATATCGGACAATACCGCGATGGCCCAGTATTTATCAGGATCCGTCAAAAAGCGGATCGGTTCTTTGATCATGCCAAAGTCCATCAAGATATTGTTTACCAATCCGGTATCGGATAACCAGGTAATGAACATGCCCCCCAAAATTACCCATGATAAGAAATGGGGCAGGTAAGAAACCGTCTGTACGACTTTTTTCAGACGGACATTGACGATCTCATTGATCAAGACAGCCAATAAGATTGCCGCCGGAAAACCGATCAGCAGTTTCAAAAAGCTGATTCCCAGCGTATTTTTCAGTACCGTCCAGAACATGGAATCACTGAAAAACTCCTGAAAGTACTGGGTTCCTACCCAAGGCGCATTGGAAATCGTATCCAGCACCGAATAGTCCTTGAATGCGATAATGATGCCGTAAAGCGGAATGAAGTTGAAGACGATCATCAACAAGACTCCCGGCCAAACCATTGCCTGGAAGAAACTCTGTGATCGCAACCGTGCCCAGAAGCCCATTTTTTTACGGGGCGGGCGGGATGTTTTAGTAACCTTGTTTCCCAACTTGCTAACCTCCTAATATTGTCTGTGTGCTGCAGTCCTAACCTGAGCTCCTCATTGAAGCCCTTACATTTCCGGCCTTCGACAGCTTCTTTAAAGAAGCGTTTGGTGCAGCTGATAAACGGCACCAATCATACCGGCGTCATTGCCTAATTTAGCGGGCAGGATCTTGTTTTCTACGATTCCCTGCAAATAATCCAAACTGTGGTGGCGGCCGATCAGCTCTGCCAGCGTCTGCTTCAGGCGGTCCATAAATGTCTCATTGGCACTGATTCCGCCGCCGATCAGGATGGCTTCCGGATCAAAACAGCTGATGAGATTCAGCAGTCCCACCGCCAGATCCCGATAAAATGCTGCCAACACCTTTTCTGCGATAGGTTCGCCGGCTGCGGCCCGGTCCATAATCTCCCGTGCATCTGCCACTGGAGACAACTCACTGTGGGCGGCAGTTAATGCCAGCTGGTACTGGTGGCACAAGCCCCCCACTACTGCAGCCCGTTGATTCAAAGAGACAGTTTCCAAATCACCGCTTGCCGGCAGGCGATCGATCAGTGTCCAGCCGAATTCACCGGCCATTCCGTTGAAGCCCCGATAAACTTGGCCGTTTGCTACGATTCCACCGCCGATGCCGGTCCCCAACACCATACAGAGGTAGTTTTCCATTCCCTGGGCGTTACCGATCCACCGTTCGGCGATAGCCGCTGCGTTGGCATCATTTTCCACTTTTACCGGCAAATGTATCCGTTCAGTGATGGCTTCTTTCAAGTTGGTTCCATATAAAGGCTTGATGGCGCCGGCCGTCAGCAGGTAGCCGTTTTCCTTGATGATCCCCGGTGCGCTGATGCCGACTCCCAGGATATCTGCGTGTTCAGCCTGATAATTTGTAATAATGGCAATCATGTCTTCGATAAATTGTTCCTTGTCATGGTTCGTGTCGATCATCGCCTTTTCGATAACCTCACCGGCTGTAGTGATCAACCCGAACTTGGTGTGGGTCCCCCCAACGTCGATCCCGATATACACAGTTACTCCTCCTGTCTGATGCTCGTTGATTCTCTGATACACAGCTCCCCTTCCAAAACAAAGGACGTTCCGGAAGCCTGCTCGTCGATGAGGTCCAGCAGATGCGCCACTGCCAGGATTCCCTGCTCTTTGATGGGATTGCGAACAGTCGAAAGTTTGGGAGTGAAATACTCCAAAAGATCGATTCCGTCAAAGCCCATCACACTGAAATCTTCCGGCACCCGATACCCCATCTGCAGAATTCCTTTGACACTGCCGATTGCACTCAAATCATTGCCCGCCAGAAAGGCTGTCGGTAATTCCGGCGGCGGTGCCTTTAAAAAGGTGACCATGCTGTCAAAAGCCGCCTGCTCTTCAAAGAGCCCGTCCAACATCAGCTCTTCTTGCACCGGGATCCCGGCTGCCAGCAACGCATCTTGATAACCGGCTTTTCGACCGTCGGCATCGAATACGCCGTCAATCCCTTTGATAAAACCGATCCGGCGGTGCCCCATCGCCAACAGCTGCTCGGTGGCGGCTCGGCCTTTGTTGTAGGAATCAAAAACCACACTGCCGATCGTTTCTGAGGCGACGTCTCGATCGATGAAGACAGCTTTGATGCCTTCTCGTTTGACAGCATCCAGATCCTGCGGTGTCAGCAGATCTTCAAACCCGATGATGCCATCCACCACACTGCCTAAAATACTGTTCAGTACCACTTTCTTGTCATAAGAGATGAAAACATTGATGCCGTAGCCGTGCTTTTCGGCTTCTCTGGCCATTGCCTCCACCAGAATGCTGAAGTAAGGTCCGCTGATGCTGGTGGTATAAAAGCCGATCATTTTGGTCTGAGCATTTTTCAACTGCTTGCCCATCAGATTCGGCACGTAATGAAGGCGCTCGGCAGCCGCCAGAATTTTTTGTTTCGTGTGGGGTTTTACCACATCGACGCCGTTCAAGGCCTTGGAGACTGTTGCGATGGAATAGCCGGATTCTTTGGCTACATCCCTGATGGTGATTCGATGTTTCGTTACCAGCACTTTCACCCCCGTTTGAGATCGTTTTAGACAGTCCACAGATTGTTGAAAAATGGACCGACTGCCCACGTATTCTGATGCGGGCGGCACTTTTTGATAAAAACGTTTTTATTTGTGATAAGATCGAAAACCCTCGTTTCCTGATCACATCTGCATCATACTTAAAAACGTTTTCAAAAACAATCGTTTGCGACGGTTATGGCTGTTGTACCGCTCTCTTGACACCTGATCCGCGATGGTACGACTTGTACCATCGCAAATCAGTCGGCTTTTGCCGGCGGTTTACTTTGTGAAAGTTATTTGAGCAGTCGGAAGGTCCCGACTTTAGCAGCAGTTGCAGAGCTGAAACCGGCATAGACACAAAACTCGCCGCTGTCACTTTTCAAGGTCAAATCGCTGTGGACATAGCGCAGGTCTTTTTCTGTCAGCGTGAAGTTCACTTGTTGCACCTCACCGGCTGAAAGCGTCACTTTTTGCCACTGCTTCAATTCCAATGTCGGCAGTGCGATTTCTGCAACCAGATCTTCCAAATACAACTGCAGCGTCTCAGTTACTGTATGGCTTTCCGGATTGTGCAGCGTCACCGTCACTTTCAGCTCGTCATTTTCGGACATTTCTGCTGCTTGCAGAACGGCTGTTTCGTTGACCAGCTCGCCATACGTCAGGCCGTGACCAAAGGCAAACAACGGCGTATTCGCTTCATCCATGTAGCGGGAAATATATTTTTGATCACTGTTTTCCGATGTCATCGGTCGACCGGTTGAAAGCATCCGATAGCTTAACGGCAACTGTCCGACTGAGCGCGGAAAACTCATTGGCAGCTTACCGGTCGGCGCCGCATCCCCCAACAAAACATCAGCGACAGCTTGACCACCGCGACTGCCGGGAAACCAAACCTGCAGGATCCCTTTAGCATTTTCCACGACTTCCGCCAATGCCAAAGGACGGCCGCTGAAAATCACCAAAACTACATTTTCATTGACTTCACTGACCTTTTGGATCAACTCTTGTTGGCGGCGGGATAAGCGAATATCGGCCAAACTGGCTGCTTCGCCGGCCTCCTCGGACGTTTCACCGACTGCCAAAAGTACCACTTCCTGATCCCGAGCAGCTTCACAGGCTGCGGCGATCTCTTCATCAGTCAAGACCTGGCCGTCAGCAAACGGCACCACAGTCAGCTCCACCGGTTTACTCTGCAGGCCGGCTGCTAAGGATACCGCATCTTCGGTCTTGCCAATCCACGACCAGGCCCCCAGAATATCCTTTGAATCGGCTTTGGGACCGATCAGGGCAACCTTTTGGCCGACCGTAAGCGGCAGCAGTGCCCCCTCGTTTTTTAACAGCACCTGGGTTTTACGGGCAGTTTCGGTTACTGCATCTTGGATTTCCCGAGCGTCGAATTTTTCTGTCAGACCGGCTTCAGTCAAGCCGCGATACGGATCTTCGAAGAGTCCGAGATCATTTTTCAGCTGCAGAATGCGTAAGACCGCTTCATCCAGCCGTTTGTGATCAGCTTTTGAGGTGAGCCCTTCCTCCAGACCGGTCAAATAGCAGTCACTCATCATGTCCATGTCTACACCGGCTGCAAAAGCCAAGCGGGCGGCCTCTTTGCCGTCAGCGGCCACACGATGGGCGACCAGTTCCATGACTGCTGCCCAGTCCGAGATCAGCACTCCGTCAAAAGCCAGCTCTTTGCGCAGGACATTTTCAATCAAGGCTTTGTTGGCAGAAGACGGGATCCCGCGAACGGTATTAAAAGAGGTCATCACCAGTTTCGCCCCTTCTTCAATCGCCCCTCGGAACGCCGGCAGGTAATTGCGATACAGTTCCAGATCGGAAAAGTCTACCGTATTGTAATCCCGTCCGCCTTCTGCTGCGCCGTAACCGATGAAATGTTTGACACAGGCCGCCAAGCGTTCTTTGTCGGCAGCCAGTGTGCCTTCAGGTCCCTGATAGCCTCGGACATAAGCACGGGTCAAGGCTTCTGAAAGTACCGGGTCTTCCCCGTTACCCTCCAGCACCCGACCCCAGCGGGCATCCTTCATATAATCAGCCATCGGTGAAAAAGTCACCTGTACACCGGCAGCAGCGGCCTCTTTGGCTGACAAACGGGCTGCTTCCGCTATTGTCTCCGGATCAAAACTTGCGGCCAGCGCCAACGGGATCGGATAAATCGTTTCGTATCCATGGATCACATCTGCCATAAAGACCAGCGGGATCTGCAGCCGATTATGGGCCAAGTACTCTTTTTGGATTCGGTAAACCTGCTCGGCAGTATGGGTCCCCAAAACAGATCCAATCTGATACAGCTTGTCATGGGTCAAATGCCATTGCTGCATCGGACCGGTAATCTCCCCGCCCTCGCTGAAAAAGTCCGGCGTCAGCTGCACCAGCTGTGCGACTTTTTCGGTTACAGTCATCTGTTGCAAAAGTTCATGCAGTTTTGCTGTTTCCATCGTTTACAGCTCCTCTCCGTTGGTGGCGATCACTTTTTGATACCAGTTGAAAGAATCTTTTTTGCTGCGTTTCAAGGTGCCGTTTCCCTGATTGTCTTTATCGACGTGAATGAAGCCGTAGCGTTTTTCCATTTCACCGGAACCGAAGCTCACCAGATCGATAATCCCCCAAGGTGTGTAACCCATCAGGTCGACACCGTCTTCTGTCACTGCCAGTTTCATCTGTTGGATATGCGCCTTCAGATAATCACTGCGGTAAGGATCATGGATGCTGCCGTCTGCTTCCACCTGATCATAGGCCCCGAAGCCGTTTTCCACGATGAACAGCGGCAGACCGTAACGTTCCTGTACGACGTTCAATGTATAGCGCAGCCCCACCGGATCGATCTGCCAACCCCAATCGCTGGCTTTCACATAAGGATTGCCCACCATTTTGGCATTGGGAAATTCGACGATTGGGTCACC
This sequence comes from Enterococcaceae bacterium OF42-14pH9A, assembly GCA_027692465.1. GTDB lineage: Bacteria > Bacillota > Bacilli > Lactobacillales > Enterococcaceae > Enterococcus_C. The sequence continues at coordinate 604,436 of JAQEYU010000002.1, forward strand.
CTTGACTTCCGGCAGTGTCGTAACTGCGCCGGACATGTAATAACTGAAGCCGATGTAATCGACACAACCGGCTGTTAATGCAGCTTCTTCTTCCGGGGTAACCTCAATGGCAAAGCCCCGTCGTTCCCAGTATTTTTTGGCATAGGCCGGGATCGCCCCCCGCGCATGGATGTCGCTGTAAAAGAAGCGTCGATCCATCACTTTAACCGAAGCCATCAAATCTTCCGGATTGCAAGAATAGGGATAGACCGGAACATACGCCATCATACAGCCAATCATGAAGTCGGGATTGATCTCATGACCCGCTTTGACAACTTTGGCACTGGCGATCAGTTCATTGATTGCTGCTTGAAAAATGACTGCTTCCTTGTCTTCATCTTCAGCAATTTTCACTGCCGAGTTGGTCCAAGTGTGCAGCTCGTGCTGGCCGTCTGCTTGATTGTTGATTTCATTAAAAGTCATCCAGTATTTTACTTTGCTGCGGTAACGGGTCATGACCGTCTGTGCATAATGCAGGAAAAAATCGATCAGCTTTTTATTGCGGAAGCCGCCATAAGTTTCGTAGAGATGGTAGGGAATCTCAAAATGGGATAGTGTAATCACCGGTTCGATCCCATTTGCCAACAGCTCGTCAAACAGCTCATCGTAAAACTGCAGCCCGGCTTCATTAGGCTCTGTTTCATCACCCTTTGGAAAAATACGGGTCCAGTTGATTGAGGTCCGAAATGACTTCAATCCCAGTTCTTTAAACAGCTGGATGTCTTCTTTATAATGATGGTAAAAATCGATTGCCTCGTGATTGGGATAATATTCGCCGGCCACCACGCCATCTGTGATCTTGCGGGGAATCCCGTTACCGCCGGCCGTCATGACATCAGCGATACTCAATCCTTTGCCGTCTGCCGCCCAGCCCCCTTCTACCTGATGAGCAGCTACTGCGCCGCCCCACAGGAAATCTTTGGGAAATGTTGCCTTTTTCATCATTCTCACCTTTTTTCTAATGGTCTGCGAAACCCTCAGCTCCCCGTTTCGCAGCCGGAAAGTCGGCCCCGTTGTGACAGTTCTCTTTTGCCGTCAAACTCCGGTACCACTTGACTGTCCAAAGTATAATTAAAAACGTTTTCAGGTACAAGGTGATCCCAAGCTTCCGGTAAATGTACCCGACTTTTGGGATGCACACCATCTTGGTACGGCTTGTACCCAAATCGACTGATCTTGGAAACTCTCGATCAGAACTAGTATTTTATCTGAACAGGAAATAAAGTAATCGGTCGAGTGACGAAAAGACGGAAGAAACAGCGCATGACAACATCGTAGTGCACTTTAAGAGGAATGTGGGAAGTCACCCTCCTTTGGTCAGCTGGTACAGTTCAACTAAGGCGGAATTCGCCAAGTTGAACTTGCAACTCAGCTTGCTGAGGTTGGAGCTGACCGTGCACCACGATGATTGGCATGCCAGCTGTCTCTGAAGCTTCCGAGTAAATTGTTTTGATTTCTGTCTGGATAGAACACTAGCAGACAACAAGGCCCCAACGCATTTGTTTCGCGTTGGGGCCTTGGCCTTGTTCAGGTATATTTGAAGATTTCTCCGATGAAAGACTTTTTCGAGGGCCTGCCAAAAGTTCGGCGCGAGTTTAAAACCGGCATCTGCAATAGGACAAGCCGCCGGTTATCCCAACAGTCGCTGCAGTGAATTGGTCAGCGACTCGATCAAGAACAGGCAGGGAAGCTGGCTGGTGAGATCTTCGTATTTGTTCACCCGCTGGACCTCGACCCGATAATCCAAAACATAATCTGCCATTTTTCCCAGCGTCGAATTGACATCACTGGTGATGGCAACGATGGTCGTATCATCGTTACGGCGAAAACCGTTGACGATTTCCACGATCTCTGTGGTATTGCCGGTGACAGACAGAACAATCAGCATGTTATCCGAAGTGTTCTTCAGCTTTGACATCAGCGGATAAGTCGGATCGGTCAATGCGAAGCTGTTACAGCCCAGCACAGCCAAACGTCTGGCGGCATATTCGCACATGGAACCGGAAGAACCCATGCCGAAGAAGACCACATTCTCTGATTCCAGGATCTTTTCGCCGATGCTCAGCAGGGTCGCCTCCAAATCACGAGGAAAGCTCTCGGGATTCAACGATTTGATGGCAGCAAACACTTCATCGGTGTTGGCCGGGGCCTGTTCCACCCGAAAATAGCTTTTGAACTCAGAAAAACTGTCGTAGCCCAGTTTGCGGATAAAACGCATCACCGACGAAGCCGAAGTGTGGCTTTCATTGGCGATCTCCCGCACCCGCATATAAGGAATCTTGTCACTGTTTGAAGACATATAATGGTAGATAGCCTGATCGGTATCTGACAGGTCATTGAAATCAAGCTTGCCGAAAAAAGACATGCCGCTGCTCCCTTCTTATTCCTGCACACCGTTTCCTTTTGGCAGCGAGATCGGTTCGTGCAGTTTGTGTCACTTCGATTATACATGATTGCAGGGCTGTGGGGTATTTCCCTCTCCTAATGCTGCAAATTATGATAAAGTAGACTTGTATCCTGCCATCAGGAAAATCATGCGTGCGAAAAAAACACGGCAATCAACACGGCGCAAGCGGCGGCTGTTCCTGCTTCACTAGGGCAGGCCGGCTGCAGTCAGGCCGCAGCTTAGTGGGCTTTTTCGTCATAAATAAAGGAGTGCTGAACATGAGCGACTGTATTTTCTGCAAGATCATCGCCGGTGAGATCCCCAGCTACAAAGTTTACGAAGACGAGGAGGTTTACGCCTTTTTGGACCTTTCCCAAGTAACAAAAGGGCACACACTGGTGGTGCCGAAAACCCACGTTACCGATATTTTTGAATACGACGAGGAGCTGGCGGCAGCTGTCTTTGCCCGCATTCCGAAAATCGCCCGGGCGCTGGAAAAAGCCTTTCCTGAAGCTGAGGGTCTCAACATCGTCAACAACAATAAAGAACTGGCTTATCAATCCGTCTTTCACAGCCACATCCACCTGATCCCTCGTTACAGCAAAGAAGATGATTTCTCCATGCATTTCGGCAATCATATGGATCAGTACAGCCAGGAAGAAATGGCCGCAATCGCCGAAACAATCAAGCAAGCCTTTTGACCAGAGCGTGTCTGAAAGCTTTGAGAAAATCCGGAGTTTTCAGACACGCTCTGATGCCTAACGTTCAAGGAGGATGACCATGATCAAGAACTTTATCAAAGGGCTGCTGTTCGGCTCACTTTTAGGCGGCAGTCTCGGGCTGCTGTTTGCCCCTCGCAGCGGCAATGAGACCCGCCGCAAATTGGCCGGTGAGCTGGAAGAAGCCGCCGCAACACAAGAGGATCTCAATCGCAGCTTGCAGCGTTTTACAACTGCCGCCAAAGAAACCCAGTCTCTTACCGCTGCGATGATTCCCGAATTGTCCAAAGGGCTGCAGCAGGACATCGAAGCTTTCAAATTTCAGGCAGAGCCCCGCATTGCCCGTATCAAAAAACAGATGCAGGTCCTGAATGAACACGTCGCGCAGTTGGACACAACCGAGCCGAAAAAGTCCAAATAGCGTGCTTAAGGCGGGGCTGAAAACTCCGGGTGAACCCAGAATTTTGCGGACTTTTTACCGAAATCAAGGAGTAAAGCGCAACTTGCGGTGAAAAGGACCAAAATATCTGCCACTGACGTTTTCAGCCACGACTAAATAAAGGGTAAACTGTGAATTTTGTTTGAAAGATCACGGCGGCCCTTTTTTTTTGAAAACTGATTGTGGTATGATAGAGCATGTGAAAATAAATGACCTACAGGAGTGCAACCAACTAATGAAGAAAAAAATGTTAATTGCTGCTGTCAGCGCCTTGAGCGTTTTGACTTTGGCAGCCTGCTCATCAAATACCGGCAGCGAAAAGATCGCGACAATGAAAGGTGCAACCATCTCAGTCCAAGACTTCTACGATCATGTCAAGACTTCTGATGAAAGCAAACAGGCCGTTTCGGAAATGATCGTCTCCAAAGTTTTCGATGATGCATACAGCGACAAAGTTTCCGATAAAGATGTCGACAAACAATTCAACGACACAAAAAAATCGATGGGTGACCAATTCGCCACTGCTTTGAAATCCAGCGGCCTCACTGAAAAAAGCTACAAAGCACTCATCAAACAAAACCTGGCATTCCAAGAAGGGCTGAAAGCGCACATAAAATTGACAGATGGAGACCTTAAAACTGCTTGGGACGGTTTCCACCCGGAAGTTGAAGTTCAATTGATGACAGCGGCCTCTGAAGACGACGCCAAAGAATTGTTGAAAGAAGTCAAAAAAGACGGGGCGGACTTCGGCAAGATCGCCAAAGAAAACGAAAAAAATACCGATACCAACTATAAAGAAGACAGCGGCAAGACCAAATTCGATTCACAATCAACTGCCATCTCCAGCACCGTTCAACAAGCGGCTTACAAGCTCAAAGACGGCGAAATCTCAGATGTGATCGTGGATACAACCTATGATGCTTCTTATAACCAGGTTACCAACTACTATATCGTCAAAATGGTGAAAAACACACCTAAAGGCAACGATATGGAGAAATACGACAAAGAACTGAAAGAAATCGCTACGAACAGTTACCTCAATAACAGCGAATTCCGTAACAAAGTGATTGGTGAAGAATTGAAGAAAGCCAACGTGAAGATCAAAGACTCTGCCTTCTCCGATGTCTTGGCTACTTACATTGATGCAGCTGAAAGTTCAACTGCTGAATCAACTACGGATACTAAAGAAAGCTCTACAAAAGAATCTGATTCTGCAACAGCGGAAAGCTCAACTGCTGAATCAACCACCGCTGAGTCTTCTACTACCGAATCTTCTAAATAAGCTTATAATAAGCCTTCCTCAGTTTTCCGGGGAGGGCTTTATTTGTCTTCAATTGTTAAGTTCTCTTTACTGCTCAGGTAAAACCGGTTGTGTCAAATTTCTACAGGTTATCGTGGAGAGTCGGTCAGTTCTTGTCATAAAAAAAAGCAGTCAGTTCTCTCGATTTTGATCCAAAGAGGACTGACTGCTATTTTTTTAGTTTTCCATATCTTTGCGAATGGCGTGAGTGTTCTAGTGCACCAGCTCAGACATCTTTTGGTACATAAAAGCTGCGGTTGTCCATGCCGAAGATGCGGTCGGTGTATTCTCCCGGTGTTGCTTGTCGAATGGAGGTCAGCATCATCTGCATGGAAGCATCCAGATTATCAATCTGATGCAAGATCTCAGCCTCCATGATTCGTGGCCGCACCGGCGAGCCATATTCCAGCAGTCCGTGATGAGAGAGTACCATGTGCCGCAAGACGATGATGTCTTCTTCCTGATCGTCGAACTTCAGTGCCAGACAGGCTTTGGTGATTTCTTCGTCCACCAAGACCAGATGGCCGATGAGATTGCCGGCGACGGTGTATTCGGTTGCCAGCGGACCTGTCAGCTCCAACACCTTCCCCAAGTCGTGAATGATGATACCGGCATACAACAGCGAGGCATTCAGCTCCGGGTATTCTTTGACGATGGCTTTGCCCAGCCGCAGCATGGAAACGGTATGGTAGGCCAGTCCATTAGCAAAGGCGTGGTGGTTGCGCTTGGCAGCCGGGTATTCGAAAAACTCTTTTTGGTACTTGTTCAAGAGGAAACGGACGATTCGATTCCAATGGGGATTGATGATCTCAAAGAGCGTCTGGTTGATCTCCTCTTCCAGATCTTCTTTTTTGATGGGCGCCCGTTCCATATACATCGTTGGATCAGACGGTTCGTCGAGTGTCGCCAGCCGCAGCTGCATAATCTTGACTTGGGGCTGTCCATTGTAGGTTTCCCGCTTCCCATGTAAAGCCACGACTTTCCCGGGCTCGAAGCGGTCAATCTCTTCTTCGGACGCATCCCAGAATTTGCCGTCGACGGTGCCGGATGTGTCTTGAAAAGTGAAAGCGATGAATTTTTTGCCGTTTTTTGCCAAGCGGACATCGGCATTTTTGATCAGATAGTACCCTTGAAATTCCTGATCAACGGTCATTTCGCGGATTTTAGTCATGGAAATCTCCTCCTCGGATATAGTGGATCAAATTCAAAAAAGCCTGATTTGTCGGCTCTTATGTTTCAGACTCGCCCAACTGGACCACCGGCTGGGCAAGCTCCTTGTAATAGCTTACCATTTCCCGGTCAGAAGACAAACAGATCACCTGATAATTTTCACCGAAACGGGCCAGCAGTTTTGCCAGCTGCTGCTTGCGGCGGCTGTCGTAATGGAGCCAACCGTCGTCGATGATCACCGGCGACATCTTGCGCCGACTCTGAAGCTGAAGGTAGCCGAAACGGACCGCCATGATCAGCTGGTCCTTGGTTCCGGTGGAAAGCTCGAAGATCCCCACTTCCTGTCGGCTGCGACTGTCTTTTAGTACCAGCATCCCCTCGGAAAAACTCAGCTGGCGATAACGCCCCTCGGTCAGGATCGCCAGGTATTCACCGGCAGCTCCCAATAGTTGCGGCAGCTGTTGCTGTGACAAATCAGTCGCCAAATCCGTCAATGCGGCCTGGGCTGTCTTACGGCCGCCCCATTCGACCAGCTGACTGTAGAGCTCGGTTTCCAATTCCGCCTGCTGCTGACGAAGCTCATCTAAGGTGCCGTCTTTTTGCAGGACCTCCAACTCGACATTTTGCCGCTGCAGTTCTTCCAGCAGCCGGGATTCTTCCTGCTGCAAATCAATACCGAGCTGCCGGTTTATTTCTGACTGTCGGGTCAATTCCTGATGGGTAGTCGGCTTGGGAAAAAGCGGCGCCAGGACTTTTTGCAGCTCCTCCAAGCGCTGCCGCTGACTCAAGAGCTGTTGCACGGTCTGCAGCCGTTCCGGGATCGCCGCCAAGCTGTCGGTTCCGGTCTCCTGCAAGACAGCAGCGGCTTTTTCCGTCAAGTGCTGCTGCTGGCGGGTCAACTGCTGTCGCTGATCAGCCAACAAGGTCGTCTGCTGCTGTCCGTGGAGCTGCTTTTGTCGGCTCAGCTTTTGATCCAGCTCCTGCAGATACGTAAAGCGCTGCACCAGATCCAGCTCCTGCAACGGCAGCCAAGCCGCTGCAAAATCAAACTCTGCCGCCAGATTCCCGTAGGCCTGATCCTGTTTTTGCAGTTGGGCAGTGAGCTGCTCCAGTTCGGTCAAATATTGGTAATAGCGTTGATAGTCCTGTTGATAGCTGAGACTGTCGGCCAGGATTGGGGCCGTCTCGTCAGTCGCCAACAGCTGCGCCAGCCCCTTCGCCGACTGCTGCAAAGAGCCGGTCAGCTCCTCAATCTGTCGGGACAATGCGGCCAGCTCCTCCTCTCGTTCGCTTCGCTGCTGTTGAGTAGCATCTGAGAAAGCTGTCTTGGGGTCGCCTTTTTCAGCAGGCTTGCCCAATACCTGATTCAGAGCTTCCTGCTGTCGTTTATGATAAAAATACCAGCTGCCGGCGACACCGCAAATGATGGCCGCAACGCCGAAAACAGCTTTGAAATCGGGAAACAGAAAGATTCCTGCCAGCAAAAAGACCAGCGCCGGTACAATCGAAAAGAGCAGTGAATAGCTGCCGGTGGTTTTTGGCAGGCGTCGCCGGGCATGTCCAGGTTCGTGATCCTCCGCTGCGTCTGCCGCGATGGTCAGCGTGGAGACCGGCTGGGCTGCCAGCCATTCCTGACGCATGCGGGCATCCCGCAGTTGGTCGGTCTGCTGCCGCAGTTTGGCAGTCAGGCGGTCGGCAGCTTGCAAATCCAGCTGTTCCGGCAGATCCAAGCGCCAGCCGTAGCGGGTTTCCAATTCCTCGATACCTGCCAGCAACTGCTGCTGCTTGGCCAGATCCTGCTGGAAGCTGTCCGTCAGGCGGACGCCCTCCACCTGCCGTTTCAACAGCTCTTTGATAATCTGTTCATGCTGCAGATAAAACTCGTACTGCGGCGTTACAGTCTCGGCCTCCTTGGCCCGGTGATAATCCTGATCCACCGTTGCCAGCTGCTGGGTCAGACCTTGATAATCCTGATAAAGCTCCTGCAGCTGCCGTTGTTGAGTGCTGCTGAGTTCCGGGGTATCTTCGGAAGCGGTCAACTGCTGCAGCAGCTGCCATTCTTCGTATTGACTCCAGTGCAGCAGGCGGTCCTTCAAATGCAGCTGCTCGGCTTGCTGCTGCCGCAGCTTGCGGCGCAGTTCTGCCAGCTGCTTTGAAAGCTGGGATTGGCGGGCAAAGCGCTCCTGAACCGTCGCTTCTACTGCTTCTTTTTCTCGGATTTGCCGGCTCAGCTGCTGCCAAGCAATCAGCTGCTCGTTAATGGGCAGCCGCAGCCCCCGAGGCTTGTACAATTTTTGATTTTCAGCCTGATATTGCTGACCTGTCATCATCAGCTGGCGGCTGCCGGTGATTCCCAAAGAGAGCAGCGCCTCCTGCAGTTCATTTTCCTGCAAATGCTCCAACTGGGACAACTGCTCTTGTTGAAAGGTGAAGACTTCGCTGAACAACTGCGGTGTGAGTCCCCGTAGTACCTGCTTCAGTAAGCGCTCGTCACCGGTGGTCTCGCCGATCGTGACCTTGGCTCGGCCCCGATCCACCTGTTTGTAACGCTCGATGCAGACTTCACCGATCCCTTCTGCTTCCAACCACAGCTTGCCGCCGAATGCCGTTCCGTCTTTCGGGGTATAATCCCGCTGCCGGCCACGGCGGGCAGGAAAGCCGAAGAGCAACGTTTGGATAAACTGATACAAGGTGGACTTGCCGATCTCATTGGGACCGTATAGCAGCTGATTGGCTGCGGAAAAAGTGATCGTTTGGCCGCGATACTTGCCAAAGCCGGTGATTTCGCATTTGATCAGCTTCATTTCTCGTCCTCCTCCAATGCAAAATCTGCTGCCAGCCGATCGTTTGCAGCAGCCAGTACATCCTGTTGATAAGCAGGATGCTCCTGCAGCAGTTCACCGGCGATCGGGTGTCGATAAAGCTCTTCTAGCAATTCTCCGAAAATCTGCTGATCCTGATAAACTGCCAAATGCTGGGCAGTACGGGCGGCTGAAAGCTGCGGCCGTTCCCCGCGCTCGGCCTCGGTGTCGTCCAGAAGCTCAAGGGAAGCAATCTGAATTTCAGAATCCTGCCACAACAGCTGATTCAAATACTGCTGCAGCTCACCGTTTTTGACGGCTGCTGTCGTCTGGGCATCCAGTTGGCTGTGAGCCAGCTTCACTGCTACCAGCAGGGCCTGCTCATTTCCTAAAGCCAGCAGCTGCTCTGCCAGCTCTGCCAGCAATTTTTTGCGGTCGGAATGGGCAGCACTGACCGTCAATTCCCGCCAAAAAACTGCCGCTACCGGCACCGCTTCATGGCGGCAGTGGCCCGGTGTCAGCTCGACATATTCGACAAACCCGCCGGCCGTCTCTTTACGGCTGTGGCCTTGCGGTGTCCCCGGATACAAGATTGGCGGTGTCTCACTCAAGACAGTCGGCACATGGATATGTCCCAGCGCCCAATAGTCGTACCCTTTGGCCTTCATTTCTGCAAGGGAAAACGGCGCATAGACAGCCGCTGCCGGGTCTCCGTGATACATTCCCAGCGCATAGGTCTCCCCGTTTCTGACCGGAAAGGCCGACACCAGCCCCTGCTCCAGATGCGGCGTTTCATAGCTGAATCCACTGATGCGATAGCCTTCGCCTTGAGAAGTGACACCATCATAAGAAGTAACGCTTGCTTTGGTGAACAGGCGGACATTTTCGGGAAAAGCAAACCAGTAACGCTCCGCTTTATAATAATCGTGGTTGCCAAAGCTCATAAACACGGGAATCTCTGCTTGCTCCAAACGCCGGAGTGCTTCCATCAGCGCGCCCTGTGCTTTCAAAGAGGGCTTGGCTTGATGAAACGTGTCACCGGCCAGCAAAACGAAATCCACCTCTTTTGCGATGGCTGCGGCCACCAGATTGTCCAACATCTGCCGATTGCGTTCCGGCAGCAGGCGGACAGCCTCTTCACAAAGGCCCTTGAGTCCTTCAAAGCTCCGATCGAAATGCAGATCGGCAGCATGGATAAAGCGCAGCATCTGCTCTCCTCATTTCTGCTTTTTAATTAGGGCGTGTCTGAAAACTCTGGGGGGATCCAGATTTTTGCGGACTTTTTGCCGAAATCAAGGAGTAAAGCGCAGCTTATGTGGTGCATAAGTGAGCATTTACGACGTAGATTGCGGTGAAAAGGACCAAAATATCTGCCACTGGAGTTTTCAGACACGCCCTATTCGGGAAGTCCCGAAAGCTGCCTCTATTTTAACATTTTACCGGTCCTTCGTCAGTAATATACGAAAATTTGTTCCCGTCTGATCAGGCTGACTCTGAAGACACCGGGGATTCCAGATTTTTGCAGATCTGCCGAAATCAAGGAGTAAAGGTTGCAAAAAAACTCCCTACCGATCACGGCAGGGAGTTTAGCGAACCGGCAGTCGAATGTTGCCGGTTTATGCTTCCGGATTGTACAGTTCGCGGATTGGGCCGGTAATGATCCGGTTCAAGTCGTCCAGCACTGTGCTGAAAGCTTGTTCCCGCTGCATCAATTGGCCAATCAATTCTTCATTTTGGATCTTGCCGGTCATTTCCTGAGCAGCAGCAGCATCTTCTTCAGAGATTTCCTCGCCGGCCATCATTTTTTTGTGCAGGCTTTGTTGCAGGCCTTGGAATTCTTTGAACAGGTTATAGGCTTCTTCATTTTGTTTCAGACGGTCGAATGATTCTTTCAAGTCGCTGAATTGTTGCGATCCGCGGATTTCTGTTTCTAATTGGTTTGCTGTATCATAGATGTTTGCCATGGTTGTCCCTCGCTTTTCAAAAGATACTTCCATTGTAGCATGAAACAATCGGAATACCACAGGAAAGCCGTTGTTTCCAAAGCTTTTTAGAAAAAATCAAGTCCTCCTGCCGGGCAAAAAATTTCGTCGCCTGGCGTATCAGTTGTCTAATTTTCTGAAAGACGGTAGTCTGAGAAAAAGAAAGCAGGTGATTCCGTGAAAGAACGGGTAATTTTATTCAGTGATGCGGTGATTGCGATTATCTTGACGGTCATGGTGGTGGAATTTCCGGTCAAAGTCGTCGACGGCAAGGTCCAATTCCTGCCGCTGTTCGTCACCATCGGTATCTATTTCATCAGTTTCTGTTTTGTTGCCAATATCTGGTTTCAAACTGCCCAACGCTTCAATAAAGTAACCGAAGTCACCAATAAAGACCTGGTAATCTACTTGATGTCCTTGTTCTTGTTGTCGCTGGTGCCAAAAGCGACCGATGTATTGATCGAGGAGACCTCCAGATCCACCTTGATGATGTACGGCATTTTGACGCTGCTGGTGGTCTTTTTGACGGAAGTACTGCTGAGCACCTTGACCCAGCAGGCCGTCCAGGAACAGCAGACCCCAAAAGAAGAACTGGAACAGGTGCGACGGCGGGGTATCGGACTGATTGCAGCCCGAATCCTGCTGTTGATCGTCGGATTCTTCTTCCCCCGCTTCAGCCTGATTGTCTACATGATCCTGCCGGTACTGGATTTTCTGCAAAACGCAGTGGATCACGAGGAAACCGAGTTCCTGCAGCAAATGGGGACCGACCAGCGGGAATTTTACCAGGAAGATCCCCGGCAAGTCTGGCAGAACAACTGGCAGAAGTACGGTACCCTGCTGCGGACCGCATTAGCCAATCGTGGAGACAGCTCCGGCGATGATCTGTCCGAGCAAGCGGGAGACCGCCCCGATTGGTGGCAGACTTTTGACCGCAAATGGCAGCAGCGCCTGGCCAGCGAGCAAGAACAGGTACAGCGGCGTTTGCAATCGGCCACTGATGAAAATGAGATCGCCGCTCTGCAAAAGCAGCTGCAGCGGATCAATGACGAACAAGAGGCCATCAATCATAAACTTTCTGCGACTCAGGAGCGTTTCAAAAAACGCCAGGATCAGGAACAACAGCGACTCTGGCGGCGTCTGCAGCCGCTCCAGTCTGAAAGCGCCGAACTGGAAGCGGCTATCAAGCAGGAGACTGATGCGGAAGCCCGCAAAAAGTTGCAGGATCGGCTCCAGAAGGTCCAGAAAAAATACCGGGAGGAACTGGCCGCCAGTCAAGATCGTACCCGTCAAAACCTCCAACAGGCACAGACGCGGATGGCCAGCATCTCCGGCCAACAAAGCTCCAAACCAAAAAAAGCAGCGCGAACAAAAGCTGCCGATCAATCTGCTTCCGAAACGCCTCCAAAGAAGTCGTGATTGTAGCTGTGATTGGATGCACCTGAAAGTTTCCAAGCGGTCACAGTGATGCTTGTGTCCACTGTCACTTCAGACTGCTGACTTATGCACCGCATCAGTCGGATACCGCTGCTTGTCTGCTGCCGGCTTCCAAAAATCGGCGGCGACCCTGCTGTATTGCCGAGCCGCTGCTGTTCTGCTTCGGATACATGAAAAAGCCGCTCTCGTCGAACCAATTACGACGAGAGCGGCTTTTCTTTTATTTTCTATCAACGGCCGTTGATTTTGTCCCAAAGGCCGCCGAAGAGATCCTTGGCCCCTTCTTTGACCTTATTACCGAAGTCAGAAATACCATCGACTGCTTTTTGACCGAAGTCCTCAGCTTGTTTCTGCCAATCCGGTTTTTCCTGCTCTTCCTTGTACTCTTGATAATCTTCCGTCTTGATGACCTTGCCTTCTGTCTGATAGGCATCCACTACCGGGAAGGCCGCCTCCTTCACATAAGGCAGGACATTGGCAGCGACATTGCGGAAGACTTGGCCGACACCTTGCCCGGCGACACCGGTAAGGTAATGGTCTTTACTGGTCTTTTCAAAACCGTACCAGCTGGCAATCACGACATTCGGTGTGTAGCCGATAATCCATTGGTCGTTGACCAGCTGGGCATCGAAATTGGTTTCGGTGGTCCCGGTCTTGCCGGCCATGGTATAGCCCGGGTTCGCAGCGGCCGCACTCCCGTTTGAGAATGTTCCCAACAGCATACTGGTCATCTGATCAGCGGTTTCCTGGGAGATGATCCGTTTGCTTTTCGCGGTATTGTCCACAATCACAGCACCTTTTGAATCGACGATCTTGCGGATCAGATGCGGCTTGTAATACGTCCCGCCATTGGCAAAGACTGCATAGGCGGCCGCCATCGTCATGGGAGACTCCCCTTTTTCCAAGCCTCCCAGACCGACACCGCCCCAGTATTTATCCTTTTCGGTCAAAGACAGACCGAACTCTTTGGTCTTGTTGAAACCCTTGTCCAGGCCGACTTCATGCAAAAGCCAGACTGCCGGTACATTCAGACTGTTGGCCACCGCTTGATACATCGGCACTTCCCCGGATTCGGAATAGGTGCCGCTGTAGTTTTTCACATCGTAAAAGTCCAATTTTTTGTCTTTTAAGAGGTCAGACGGCTCATAGCCAGCTTCCAATGCCGGTGTATAAACCCCCAACGGCTTGATCGTAGAACCCGGGGAACGGCGCATTTGCGTGGCGAAGTTGAAGCCGCGATAGACATGTTCTCCCCGCCGCCCTACCAGCGCTTGAACACCGCCACTGTGAGGATCGATGGCAATCGTCGCCGATTGTGGCCGTTCTCCGTCGGCCGTTGCCGGATCGGGAAATACATAGTCCTGTGTGTAAGTATTTTCCATCGCAGACTGCATATTTTGATCTAAAGACGTGTAAATCTTGTAGCCCTTGTTCAAAATATCTGCTTCTTCCAATCCGTATTCGTTGACCGCTTCGTCGATCAGCGCATCATAGTAAAACGGATATTTGTAACCTTTATCCGACTGGGAGTAACCGTCATAAACGTAATCGCCGATATTGACGGCGGCCGCTTGTTTTTCTTGGTCAGCGGTGATTTTGCCGTTGTCAGCCATCACAGAAAGCACGGTGTCCCGCCGCTTATTGGCCCACTCGACACTGTCGATGGGGTTGTAAATATTCGGCCCCTTCAGCATCCCCGCCAAAGTTGCCGCCTGGGTGAGATTCACGTCAGCAGCATTAACGCCAAAGTATTTCAGCGCCGCATCCTGCATTCCCCAAACACCATTTCCCATATAGGAATTGTTCAGATACATTTCCAGGATCTGGTCCTTAGAGTATTTTTTCTCAATCTCGATCGCCAAAAACAGCTCCTTGGCCTTCCGACTAAAAGTCTGATCCAGCGTCAGATAGGCATTTTTGGCCAGCTGCTGGGTGATAGTCGAGCCCCCGCCGCCGGAAGTATCACGATTTTTCAGGACTCGCAGGGCGGCCCGGGCGATCCCTTTGATGTCAAAGCCCCGATGTTCATAAAAATTACGATCCTCCGTTGAGATCACTGCATCTCTGATCAGCGGCGAAATCTGGTCCAATGAAACATAGGTCCCTTTTTGCGACAATAATTTCCCGGATTCCTCATCCTTACCGTCATAAACCACCGTAGACAATTTCATATCCTGTTCCAGACTGTCGACATCCACCTGCTTGGATAAGTAAAAAAGATAGCTTGAGGTGATCAAAAACGCCAGCAGCATGAATAAAATCAGGATCTTATTGACATGGTACTGCTTCCAGACTCGCTTGCGCGCCCGGTGAAAACGGACCAGATAAGGCTTCAGCCACTGCCAGAAACTTGCCAGCGCGCCCTTGATCTTGGCCCAGATTTGATTAAAATCCATCGACTTGCTCCTTTCTTGACCGATGACCCGTTTCTACTGTTTTTGCAACAGCACAAGTAAAAGTCGAGTATTCGGCTGCCTGAAAAACACCCTCAGGACTTTGCGGCAACTTGAAATTGCGTTAGAATAATGGCTAGTGTCACCAAACCAAAGTGTAGCATGATTTTTTGCTCGCCACATAGGACTTTGGTCCGATACTGCTGTTTGTGACGCTTTTGATAGCCGGCTTACGAACCTGTTAAAAAAACTTGCAATGCTGACTCAGCTTGCTGAGGTTGGAGCCGACCGTGCACCACGATGGTTGGTATACCCGCTGACTCTGAAGTCTTCGGACAAATTGTTTTGATTTTTGTCCGGATATAGCACTAGGCTTGGCTGCGGCAGCATTTGACTTTTGTCGGCGACAGGTCGCAAAAAAAGCGTAGCTGGCGGTCGTTTCAAATAAGCTCGACACTCATAGCCGCTATTTTAGCATTGAAAAGCCGCAAAAGTTTCGCTTTTTTCTTAAATAACTGTTAAAAATGCTATACTTTTGCTAAAGAAAAACACAAGGGAGGATCTTTCCATGGAATATACCATCAAACTGCCCGGCTCTCAACCGGTCATTTCATTGCGGGAGCTGTTGGAATCCCAATGGCTCATCCCGCGGAAAGTCCGGCATTTCCTGCGGATCCGCAAAAACGTCCGCATCAACGGTGAACTCGCCCAATTTCAGCAAGAGGTGTACCCCGGTGATCAGGTCACACTGCTTTTGCAAGAAGACGACTACAGCTATCAGCCGGTCAGCCTTGGCAATGCTGCAAAAATCCGCCCCCTTTATGAAGACGAGCATCTGATCGTCGTGGACAAACCTGCCGGCATCAAGACCCATCCCAACCAGCCGGAAGAGGTCGGTACACTGCTCAACGATCTGGCTGCCTATCTGAAAAAAAGCGGACAGCGGCCTTACGTGGTCCACCGGCTGGACAAAGAGACTTCCGGTGCCATCCTGTTTGCCAAAAACCCGCTGGTCCTACCCATATTGGGACGACTACTGGAAGAAAAGCAGATTTATCGCCGCTATCAGGCAATCGTAGCCGGTTCCCTCGCTGAAAATATGACCATTACCAAAAAAATCGGCCGCGATCGCCACGACCGCCGCAAACGGGTCATCGATGAACGGGGCGGCCAACCGGCTGTTACCCATGTCGAAGTCGTAAGCCATTCCCAAAAGGAAAGCCGGATCTTCTGCGTGCTGGATACCGGCCGGACTCACCAGATCCGGGTCCACCTGGCTGCTATCGGCCACCCGATCCTCGGCGATCCGCTGTACAATCCCCGCCGTTCGCAAGGGCGTCTCCAGCTCCATGCCTATCAGATGATCTTGAAGCATCCCTTCACTGAACAAACACTGAAACTGACAGCAGCTCCCGGTTTGTGGTGAGGCCCTGTCTGACATTTCAAAGCTTGAGTATATCAGTCCGGATGTCCGCTTACCGGTTGCTTGACAAATACGCTCCAAAGCTGCACAAAAACAGGAAAACCGCGTCACTTTCAGACAGCGGTTTTCCTGTTTTCAGTTTTCTTATTTTACTACCAGTACATTACACGGTGCGTGATTCACCACATAGGCAGTGGTGGAGCCCGTCAAGTTGCCGGCGGACTCGCCTGTCACGCCCATGATCACCAGATCCAGCGACAGTTCATGATCCCGGCAAAAGGTGGCGATCTTCTGTTTGCCTTTTCCGTGTTCCACCAAAACAGTGACCTTCAGCTGCGGATGGTCCTGCAGCAGCTGCGACTTCACAGCCTCCAGCTCGTCTTTTACATAGCTTTCTGTTTTGGCAACCACTGCTTTGTAGTTTGGCAGCATCAGCAGGTTTTCCGGAAATTCCACCACCCGATACAAGAGCAACTCGTCTTCGGCGCTGCGGGTCTGCTGGATTGCTGCCGCTACGACCTTTTCTTGCTGGGCGGAGCCGTCCACCGGTACTAAAAATCGTTTTGCCATTTTTCACCCTCCTTTTCCTCGCGCAAAAAATACACCCGTTTTTATTATCATAACACAAATTCCCTCGTATCCGACTCCCCTTCAAAGAGTTCCCCACGTGAGATTTCGCTCGCAAAAGACCCGCAGACGTATCGGTATATCCAATACTCTGCGGGTCTTTTTGGTGCTCTTTTATTGTTGTTCTGCCAAGGCATCTGCTGCCAGCAGCAAACAGCCGGTAATACCGCTTTCGTTAGGCAGTGCCCAGCGGACGATGTATTCGCTGGCTTCCGGGGTCTCCATGTAACCGTTCATTTGATTGACAAACTGCTGACGGATCTTCAACAGCAGGTGATCTTGATTCATCACTCCACCGCCCAAAATCATGATTTCAGGACCGAATGTCAGTGCATAAGTCATCAAAGCCTGGCCAATATAATACGCTTGGATGTCCCAGATCGGGTGGTCTTCCGGCAGATCCTGGCCTTTGATGCCGGTACGGGCTTCCAATGACGGACCGGCTGCCAGACCTTCTAGACAGTCTTTGTGGAAAGGACACGTCCCTTCATAGTGATCGTCAGGATGGCGTTTAACGTGGATATGGCCGGTTTCCGGATGAGAGATGCCGGAGAACACTTTGCCGTCGATCACGACACCGCCGCCGATTCCGGTGCCCACTGTCAGATACAGACAGCTGCTTTTCCCTTGTGCCGCACCTTTTTTCAGCTCGCCGTAAGCTG
Organism: Enterococcaceae bacterium OF42-14pH9A; assembly: GCA_027692465.1. Classification (GTDB taxonomy): domain Bacteria; phylum Bacillota; class Bacilli; order Lactobacillales; family Enterococcaceae; genus Enterococcus_C. The sequence goes on from JAQEYU010000002.1 coordinate 621,814, forward strand.
CCGCATTTACGTCAGTCGTCCAGGCAAAAGGAATCGTCGGATAATGCTCTTTCATGTTGCCGAGAAAATCATACTGGGCCCAGCCTTTTTTTGGTGTTGCCAGCACATAGCCGTAGCTGTCTTTTTTAGGATCAATGCCGATCGGACCGAATGATCCGATCCCCATCGCTGCAATTTCGAACTGATCAAAAAAGGCAAAGACATTCTCCAAGGTTTCTTCCGGAGTTGTGGTATGAACACTGGTTCTTTCCACAATGTTGAAATTTTCATCACTGACCGCCAGAACGAATTTCGTCCCGCCGGCTTCGATACCGCCATAATAAGTCATCACATGTCACGCTCGCTTTCATTTGGTAGTCGGCAGACCGCAAGCGGCAGCTGCCGGGTGCATAAAACAAAGCAGCGCTGCCCGCGACGCCCGGCTGTCGGAGAAAAAATCCCCGCAGACCGCAGCAGCAGACAGCACCGTTTTTTATTCTACGATACCGACTGTGCGGATTTCGTAAGGATTCAAAACATCAAGAACAGTGTCTGCTTGTTCTTCCTCCAGTAAGTTTAACAGATGCAGCTCTTTGGCACCATCCTTCTTGACAGAAATCGGTGTCGTTTCAGCTGCCAAATTGTAGCCGCGCAAAACAGCAATTTCATCTTCACGGCGGCGTTTCAAAGCTGTGATGGCAAACGTTGCACCTGCGATGGCAACATAGGTTTTCGCAGCCGGCAATTGGCCTTCGTGACGGTCCGTTTGTCGGGCAGTCAGCGGTACCTGCAATGCTTGAGCTCGCTTGTATGTTTCATAACGCGTCTCAGGGGCACCGTGGAAGGCGATCCCGTAGTTGAAGGTGTGACGGCCCAGACATTGAGCTTCCGGTGTCGGGAACCAGCCCCAGTCACCCAATTCACCTGTACAACGCAGCAGTGTCAAAGCGATTGTCTCTTCTACGATTTCGTATTCATTCAATCCGTAGTTGTTGACGGTTACGCCGAAACTGTCGTCATGCAGATTGACAAATGCGTGCTGGTGCTGCGGATTGGTCGGGTTCTGCCAGTGGGTAGAAACTTTGTTCGGGCGCGTTACCGCTTCGAAAATACTGTCTGCTTCGTGGGTATCCACAGCCAGCGTCGTTGGGAACAAAGCCCGTAAACGATGATCTTTGGCTTGATTGTCGACAGTCGTTTCAAACTGGATATCCGCGTTTTGACGGTCGATCGTGATCAGTGTCTCAATCGTGAAAGGAATCAGTTTGTCGGAACGACCGGCTTTGCGGTAACGGAAATCGATGACCGCTTTTTGCTCTTCCTCCAACAATTCGTCAGCAGCTGCCGGCACCATCATTTGACTAGTCAAACGGACCACGCCCTGCAGATCACTGTTTTCCACGATTTCCACCGTATGAGGAAAATCAGTCGACAACAAGGCTTTGTCACCTTCCGGAGCTTTGAAGATGTACTCGTTGGCAATATCGCCGATGTCTTCAAAGACCAGCAAGCCTTCCAGCTGACGATCCAGCTGTTTATCCAATACAGACAGTGAACCGTCTGCTTTGATCTCTGCTTTAACAAACGCATTTTCCAAGATGCGGCCGTCTGCTTTCACCAAGCTTTCGCCGGCAGTCCGTGCCGGTCCTTCAACCAAGGCAAAAGTTTCCCAACTGAAAGGCGCCAGTTCGCTGACTTCAACCGCCACATTCACGAAGCGTTCCATATAAGGAATCCGGAAACGATCTTTAGGCAGATCATAATCAAAATGAACATCTTCGGCACTGATTTCAGCCGCCACGACTTCGCCTTTTTGATTGATCACATGGTAAGTTTTCGGTGCCAACTCTTTCAAGGCTTTATACAAACGTCCCGGTACGCCTTCAGCAAAGGTCTTGCGTTCCAGCTCGACCTCCAAGGTAGCCAAGCCGCTGCGGACAGTGCCGCCGGTATTGAAGACGACAAATGGTTTACTGTCTTCCGGAAAGGCGCTGGTGTCGATAGCAGCAGTCAATTGCGCCGCCGCTTCGTCAGCCACGTATTTACCGACTTCATTTGCTTTTTCAAAACGCGGCATCATTTCCCGGTGAACTTCATCGACGGAACAGCCGCAGATGCTGTCATGCGGGTGGTTTTGCATCAAGGTTTTCCAGGCGTAGTCCAATTGATCATGAGGATAAGTCCCCGTCACTTCATAGGCCATCGTAGCCAGCGGTTCCGCGATATTTTCCAATTGGCGGGAAACCCGGGTATTCCATTGTTTCAAATACACACGAGCAGATGCGGTGTTAGCCAAGGTGTACCAGCCGTCTGTTTCCTGGCTGGTCAACTCGCCGTACATTGTTCCCAGATCCTCCGGCAGATCTTTTTCGACTGCATCCAAGTATTCCATAAAGCTGGAGTGGACAAATTCATAGTCCGGGAACAATTGGTTAGCCAATGCAATCGCTTTGGTCACATCTTTTTGAACCGGTTGATGATCCACACCATTCATCATCAACAGATTGCCGGTAGAGGCAAATTTTTCAGCATCCGCCAATTTTTGGTTCCAGAATTTTTTCGCTGCTTCTTCTTCAGCCGGAATTTCGTTGCCGTTTGAATACCAGTTAGCAAATAACAGTCCGAAGATCTGGCTCTTGTCCGGACCTTCCCAATTCATCTCGGAATATTGTGAGGTGAACTTGTCATCTTCCAAGACTTCATTGTCAAATCCAATCGGCTTCACGCCACGACCGTATGCCGCTGCCTTCAAATTGGCTTGCAGCATCATTTGCGGTGTTTGGCCCATGTTCCCGAAAGTATCCGGGAAGTAGCCCAAAGCAACGGGGGTGCCCCATTTTTTAGATTCCTGCATACCGATCAGCATGTTACGGGTGTTGGATTCGGAGCTGGTCAAAAAGTCATCCTGCAAAATGTAGAAAGGGCCGATTTGCAATTTGCCTTCGTCGATTGCTTTTTGAACTGCTGCCCGCTTTTCAGGGCGAACCTGCAGATAATCGTCTAAAATGATGGTTTGTCCATCCAGATGGAAGCTATGGAAGTCGGGATCTGTTTCAAAGAGTTCCAACAGATCATCCATCAGCTCTACCAAACGCATATGATGTTGTTCGTAAGCCATGTACCATTCCCGGTCCCAGTGACTGTGGGAGATGATGAAAACTTTTTTCTTAGTCATTGCTTTTTCCCCTTATCTTGTCTTGTTCATTCATTATCAGCAGCGGCTGCCAGATAACAGCCATCCCAGTTCATTTGCTTATTTTTCTACGCGGATGTCGAAGTAATCCATCACCAGTTCACAGAACATCATGTTGGCCCAAGAGAACCATTCCCGTGTGTAGTTGTCCGGATTGTCCACATCGAACCCTTCATGCATCAAATGGGTACCGGCATCTGTCGCGACCAGCTGATTCAAGATGCGTTCTTTTTCCGCCTTGTCGTCGGTAGTCATGCCTTCCATCGCCATCGCAATTGGCCAGACATAGTTTTCCGGAGTGTGGGAAGAGCCGATCCCTTTTGCAAATTGTCCTTCGTAATAGAAAGGATTTTCTTTACTCAACAGCGTTTTGCGGGTGCGCAGGTAACGTTCATCGTGAATATCCCCGTAGCCCAGATATGGCGCAGAAATCAAGTTTGGTACGTTACTGTCGTCTTGGATTGTCGCATTGCCCATGCCGTCGACTTCATAGGCATAGATGTCTTCTCCGGCAGCATTTTTCGTGCGCCCGTGGGCTTGGATACCCGCTTCAATCTCAGTTTTCAGCTTGCCGGCTTGGGCAACGATTTCTTCATCAGCCAAAACACTGCTGAAGATTTCTTCGATATAACCCAAAGCGACAACCGCAAACATATTAGAAGGAACCAGGTAACCGTAGATGCAGCGGTCATCAGAAGGGCGGAAGCCTGACCAGGTCATGCCGCAAGGAGCTACCGCAGCGCCGCGTCCCTCATTGATCAAGGTATCTTCTTCCCGCCAAGTATCGCGGACAAAATTATAAGGGGATTGGTTGTGGTCTTGTTCCGTTTCAAATACCTGCAGAATCTTTTTCACGCCGTTGACGAAATCTTCGTTGAATTGATCCGTGCGCCCGGTATTTTTGTAAAGCAGATAAGCCAATTGAACCGGGTAGCACAAGGAGTCAATCTCATATTTACGTTCCCAGATCCAGCCGTTCATTTCTGTGTGGTCATCTTGATGGCCGGCACCGTTGTCTTCTTCGTTAAAAGCATTCGCGTATGGGTCGATGTTGATATAGAAGAACTGCTTTTTCACCAAGCCGGAAATCATCGCTGCCAAGTCTTCGTCTTCTTTGGCAATCACCAGATACGGGCGAACTTGCGCTGTGGAATCCCGCAACCACATTGCCGGAATATCACCGGTCAAAAGAAAAGTGGTGCCGTCTTCGTGACGTTTAACGGTCGTCAACAGGGTATTCGCAAAAGCAGCGTTGAAGTTTACTGCCCAGTCGGCATGATTCTCCCCACATTTTGCTGTAATGTCATCCATGAATTTTTGAACTGATGTTGGTATGTCTTTATAAGCCATCATTTTGCTCCTTTGCAAATTTGATATATCAATACAAGGTGATTATAACAGGTTCAGCGGGATTGTCCACGCTTTCAAATGAAATTCTAATGATTTTTTTCCAGCGAACTATGCTATTATACAAATATGATATATCATTTAAGAAAGGAGCCTACCAATGGGCCAGCCATTATATATGAAGATCTTGAACGATCTCAAACAACTGATCTTGACCGGACAGCTGACTGCCGGCGCCAAACTGCCTACTGAAAAAGAGCTTTCCGAGCGTTACAGCGTTTCCCGCATCACCTCAAAACGGGCCCTGACGGAGCTGGAGCAGGAAGGACTGATCTATCGGGTCCGGGGCAAGGGCAGTTTCGTCAAAGCTGCTCACACTGCTGAAGACACCGAGCCGCCAATGACCGACGACAGACCCAAACGGATTCTCTTTGTCCTGCCGTTTGTCAACGACTTGTCAGTAGGTAACTTCAATGAAGGCTTGGCACCGGTCATGGCAGCAAGTCAGATTGATGTGATGATGGTCGCCCTTGATTTTTTGACCAACAAAAGCGCCGCTGAAGTCATGGCGGAATTTGACGGCATGATCTATTACGTCAATGATATCGATCAATACCTTGATCTCTTACTGGAGCTTTCCCTCAGCCAGTTTCCGGTGATCTTATTGGACAAAAAACTTTACGACCTGCCTTACCCTGCAGTCTTGTCCGACAACGTGGACGGCGGGCGCCAGGCCACCAAAGCGCTGATTGCAGACGGACATCGCCACATTGGTTATCTGTTTTGGGATGTGCAGCACCCCCAGTCCGTCCGTCAACGTTACCTGGGCTATATCCAGGAATTGAAAGAGGCCGGCCTGAGTTTCCACACATCGATGGATGATCCGACCGCCAATGCCAAAACTCTGACTCACTACTTAGCCGCCCACCCGGAGATCACCGCATTGATCTGTGAAAATGACTTGGTGGCCATCGATGCCATGCGCCAGATTCGACAAGCCGGCAAAACCGTTCCCGGAGACTATTCAGTGATCGGCTTTGACGACATTCAAGCAGCTGCCTTGGTAGATCCGCCGCTGACCACTGTCGCTCAAAACTTCAAGGAGCTGGGAGCCACAGCCGGTCGCGCTTTGTTGGAACAGCTGCAGCAAAATGTTGTTGCCACCGACGCATTGATCCCGGTCACTTTGGTGAAGCGCCGTTCAACGCGCCAAATCTACTGACTGATGTAAAACGGAAAAGCATTCGACTTCCCATTTTTCAAGAAACAGCTGTCTAATTTAATCCTGACATAACGCAGCCGCTTCTCATCTGCTGGCAACACGATATCTTAATCTATTACACTGCGCGATTTTAAAGGAAGCGCACAAAGGAGATTGAACATGCATCCACAAATGATCGACACTCGTTTTGGTACCGCCAACCAACACAGCTTTTCTCACGGCAACTGTCTGCCTTATACCGGGGTTCCCTTTGGTATGAATTACTTTGCACCTCAGACGACCGATCAAAAAGGCAGCTGGTGGTTTCATCCGGAAGACCGTACTTTCCAGGGCTACCGGCTGACCCATCAACCAAGTCCTTGGATGGGGGATTACAGCCATCTGCTGCTGGCTCCGGTCAGCGGGCCATTAACAGAGATGAGCCTGTTTGCTGCCCAAAGCTCCTATCGTCCGGAAGAAGCGATCTTTGAGCCATCACAACTGGCCGTTACACAACTGCGCTATCAAGCCGCTTCTCGCTTGATCCCTACCATGTATGGTGCGGTCTTGGACGTAGATTACCGACAAAAAGACAATGGCCTTTTATTGCAGCTGCCGGGTCGTTTCGAACTCACGATCACCGATGCGCACCACGCAGAAGGCTGGTTGATCAACTTCTCCGGCTGTGAAGATCCGGATTTCAAAATGTACTTCGCACTGGCATTCGACACACCACTGAGCAACACTCTCGAAACTATTACCGGTGAAGACGGCTTGATCCGCTTTGATTTCGCCGCAGCCGATCATTTGACTGCTAAACTGGGAACGTCATTTATTGACCTTGCAGCTGCCCGGCGCAATCTGAAACAAGATGTAAGCGGCACTCCCGACGAATTGCTGACGGCAAGCCGCAAACAGTGGCGCAACTACTTGGAACGAATCAAGATCACAACTCACGATCCCAAGCATCGGGAAACTTTCTATCATAACTTTTACCGGTGCTTTTTGTTCCCGCAAACCTTTTATGAACAAGACGAGCAAGGCGCAGCCGTCCACTATGATACCCTCAGCCGCAGCGTCAAATCCGGTGTCCTTTACACGAACAACGGCTTCTGGGATACTTTCCGAACCGTTTATCCACTGTACACTCTGATTGCTCAAGACAAACTTGGCGAAATGCTGGAAGGCTTTTTGAACAGTTACCGAGATGCCGGCTTTTTGCCGAAATGGTTGTCACCGGATGAACGCGGCTTGATGCCCGGTACGCTGATCGACGGGGTCATCGCTGACGCCGCTGCCAAAGGGATCCGACTAGATTTAATGCCGGAATTACTGGAAGCAATGAAAAAATCCGCGACCATCCAAAGCGACAATCCCAATTACGGTCGCCAAGGAACGGCAGACTATCTGCAATACGGCTATGTACCATTGGATCATCACGAATCCGTGAACCACACCTTGGATTATGCTTATAGCAATTACTGTATCAGCCGGGTGGCAGAAGTCATCGGCGACAGCGAGACCGCAGCCTTCTATCAAAAACAGGCATTGAATTACCACAATATTTTCGATCCTGAGACTGGTTTTATGCGGGCAAAAGACAAGCAGGGCAACTTCCGTGAAGACTTCCTACCAACTCGTTGGGGCAAAGACTACGCAGAAGGCAGCGCTTGGCAGACCAGCTTCTCGGTTTTCCAAGATTTCCAAGGCTTGATCACGGCTCATGGCGGTAATGATCCTTTCGAAGCCAAACTGGTGGAGCTTTTCAATCAGGAACCGGCCTATGAAGTGATGGGCTACGGTTTTGAAATCCATGAAATGAGCGAAATGGCCGCTATCGAATTTGGGCAGTTTGCCATCTCCAATCAACCGAGCTTCCACTATCCGTACTTGTCCAGCTACATCGGCAAGCCGCAAATGACCCAGCCGCTGATCAAGCAAACCTTACAAGAATGCTTCAATACCGGCTTCAACGGCTATCCTGGCGACGAGGACAACGGTACGATGGCGGCTTGGTATATCTTCAACAGCCTCGGCTTTTACCCGGTGACCTCCGGATCCGGTGAATATGTAATCGGTATGCCATTAGTAGAAACGGCCACAATCCAGCTGGCAAACGGCCAACGTCTGACAATCGATGCCGGACATAATCAGCCGCAGCAGCTCTTCCTGCAAGACGTCTTGCGTAACAACTGCGAACACACTGAAATGTTCTTCACTCATGAAGACCTGCTGACAGGCGGAGAAATCCAATACCGCTTGGGCTTGGTGCCGGCAGTGAAAACCTACAGCAAAACAGATTATCCATTTTCGTTGAGCAAATAATAGTTGCCCTTCGATCAGCCGGCGAACATGCGCTATCGAAAAAAATCAAAAAAGAAGAACGACGGCCTCAGCTCAGCCGCCGTTCTTCTTTTTTGATTGCTAAATTGAAAAGTGCATCCTACAACTATCGCATCTATACCCCGGAAATTTTTTGCTGGAATCACGAGTAGCACACAACAGTCCAGGTTGCGCTAAAGATCATGCCTTTATGGCGCAGGTTGCGGCGAAAAGACCCAAAATATCTGACACTAGTGTAGTGTCGCGCTGACATTTCAATTTTTTGAAAAAGTTGTGATAGACCATAAAATACGATCTATTGCCATTTCCAGGGGATGGGCTCCTTTACGAACTGGGCCAGCATTATCAAGCAGACGCTACACTAGCGCTTTACGATAAGCCGTAAGTCAAGATTCTGCTCCACCTTTAAAGGAGCACTATACAGCAGAGATGGTTCAAGTTTCATGTGCGAAACTTGAGTTACAATTGGATCATTCTTGTACAGTTTTGCGCAACAACTTCATCATGTGTAACGATTACGATTGTCTTACCCTCTCGATTTAATTGATGCAAAATTGCTAGGATTTCATCGCGATTTTTAGGGTCAAGCGCACCTGTTGGCTCATCAGCTAAAACTATTTGACTTGGCTTTAAAATAGTTCGCGCAATCGCGACTCTCTGCTGTTCTCCTCCTGAAATTTCAAATATTTTCAACTTTTGATAGCTTGGTAATCCCACTCGTTCTAAGGCTTCATCAATCATTTTATTTTTTTCTGAGAGCGATTTTTTTACATATCTTAATGCCATCATCAAGTTTTCTTCCACTGTCAGGTTGTCAACTAAGGCAAAATTTTGAAACAAATAGGAAATTTTTTCACGAATCAAATGATTAGCTGCTCGAGAATTTACCTTTGGCGCTTTCTCTCCTGACAAATAATACTCTCCCACTTCAAGCGGCTCAATCAAACCAAGTGTATTTAACAATGTCGTCTTCCCGGAACCGCTGGGACCAGTCAAAGCCACCATCTCTCCTGCTTTGATTTCCAAGTCGAAACCTTCGAAAATTTTCTTAGTACCAAATGTTTTAGTATAGTTCTTTATTGTCAACATACTATTCTTCTCCCTTTAATGATAAACTAAGCGAGCGTTTTTCATGCTTTCTTACCATGAAATAAATCACAACACTATCAATTACTACTAACATTAAATATGAAGCTATCGCGAGTGGTTTCGGTGATAGAAGCAAAATCTCTACTAAGCCAAAACAGTAAATGGCACAAAAATAAAAAATCTCAGTTCGATACCGTTCAAATAGAGAGTAGCCCAATAATCGAGAAACAAGCATATATTTGTTTTTTGAGCGTAAGATGATCAAAACGATGTAATAGGAAGCCAAAATACTGACTAAAATCGCAAGTATCAAGATTCCTATCCACGCAAGCAGACTTGTTTGTGAAATCGTCAATGCTTGTGAGAACCCTGTTGATAGCACACTGCCGAATTTGACTTCATTTTGTTCTAGTTTATGATTAACAATCGCTTGTTTAATGGCATTTCGATTTTTTTCAGTATCTAAAATTCGAATTGGATTATATAAAGCGGAGTTTTGCAAACGGCTATTCGCTTCCGTAAAAAAATGATCACTGAGACACACAATAATTGGATTTTGAACAAATGCATCGTTGTACTCAACCAAGTCTAGATTTTGCGAAAAAATCTGCTGCTGATTGTCAGGATAATAAAGTATTTGAACAGGCATCTCTGCAAGTGCTTTATTATCATCTGAACCTTCTAAGATACCTTCAGCATTGTCAGCAATAAACGATTCAGTCTCGGCCAGATCAACCTTCAAACTTTCAGGAGCAAAGTAAGTTAATTTCTCAGATGAAAAAGCTGCCTTGCTTGAAATTGGAAAATCAAAGTCCAGTGTTTTTAAATAGTTCTCGTTGACTTGCATGACATTGTAAAATTTGTACTGATCCGATTGCGTTCGCTCAGTTACAATATATTGAGCGTCAGCTGTTTGTTCCAGTTCTTTATAAAAATCAGTAATTTTACTCCCTAAAATGTTCTCTCCGCTTAAATAGCTTTGCAGTTCGTCATCTACATAATTGATATTAGCCAGAGTCAAATAATTTTGTTCTTGTTCGTAAACATGTTGGACCCGCAATTCACCGGTTAATCGATTTAATTCATCCGCCATCATCGGAATGGTAAAAATCATCCCTACAAAAACTAAAAATTTTAGTATGTAGCTGAAATAAAGGGAGAACCGAAAACTAAAATGATTCTTCAATAAGTCCGAAATTTTGAATCGGTGGATCAATATCAACATTAATAAAGAAAAAGCCAAACAAACACCTAAAACACCAAATTGAAGCAAACTCAATTTAGCAAAGTATTGCAGATTGCTGCCTTTAATCAACAATTTCTGAATACTGATACTTAATAAATAAAATCCAAGCGGCACAAGCAGCACCCGATTATTCAAACGATTCCAAATCGTAACATTTCGATAGCCCAATAATTTCATGACACCGATTTCTTTCAAATGTGCAATCGGGTAAAACATGTTCATCAAGCAGAAAATGGCAAAAATAATCACCATCAGAACCAGTGCCAGCAGAAAGATGGTCCCCTCTCTATGGTCGCGTCCCATCGTCGGTGTTAACAATACTTTCTGCTCAATCCCAAAAAAACTCGACAAATCTGCTAAAACTGCTGCTTGTTTATCCTCTGATACGATCAGGGTGTATACACCGTTAACACTCGCTGTTTTTTCTGCGTAAAAACCATTTAGAGATCCTAAAATCAATTGATTGTCATTGAATAAGTCACGTATTGTTCCACTTTGTCCTGCCTTCCCCGTTTCAAAAGTTGCTAAAAACTCATTTTTATTTTTAGGTACTGTCCCTTTAATCAAATCGAAAGTCTGCTCTTTAAAATATTGATCGCTAAAGACACCTGATTTATAAACTATTTCTCGATCACCTTCATACATAGTGTCAGTACGAATAAAGGTTGCTTGATATTCTTTTGAAAGCCGTTCAAATTCTGATAACTCATCTTGAAGATCCAAGTCAGAATCTTTTACATAGAACTGGACAGCATTTTCCGTTGCTAATTCGATATTGCTTAACTCTTTAGTGTCTTGGGTACGTTCATAGAAAGCAAACGCCACACTTACTAAACATGAAATCAAACATAACAAAGAAATCATCGTTTTTTTCATCTTCATAATCCTTTCAAAAAAAGGCGATGATATGCAGACCATCGCCTTTAGGTGCTATTTAAAAAATATTCCAGAAAAATGAACAGCCTGACCAAGTTGTTAACCGGGATTTTGCCCAAGTATTTCCCCCTGTTTTATGAGAATCAATACTCGATCCTTTTGAAACTGTTGCAGAGTGTGTTTTGTTGTGATGGAAATAATCTGAATAAGATCCAGTAATTCCCACTCCACGGTTCCACTGACCTTCATCAGGATAAGGCGAATCTGCATAGACCGCCATTGACCCAGTGGCAAGAGAAGTAACTGCTAACAATACCACGACAAATTTTTTCATACCTTAATTCCTCCAATTTTCTTTTTTATTTTAAGCAAACTGTCTTTTAAAAAACATTCGCTTAATTCGAGATTTGAAACATTCTATTTAAGGATCAACACTAATATTGCGCAGAAACCAGCAGGATAACCTGAAAATCCTCTGACTAATTTTTTCAAAAAAGTCGAGTGCTACTGCATCGGATAACTCTTTTTCAGGAAGTAAAAATCTATCTAGAAGGAGTTTTCCTGAACCCCTACCAATATTGCCATTTATCCTCAACAAAATTAGAAATAGTATTCTAAACGATAGTTATTCGCAAGTCGTTTAGCTCATAAAACATCCAAGCAAGCTTGAACTAACGTTATTTCTATGACCCTTATTGACAAAAGACCCGTCACTACTTATAGTTACAATAAAATCAGATATACCAACCAATATAGTATCCCCCTGACTCTATATATTCATAGGTAACCAGAGTTTTACCATTGAACTTTTTGGGAGGTACATTGTTGAATTTGTAAGATACAAGTGTTCGCGGTTGAATCTCCGAACTTTCGATCGAGTTGCTCATCTCAAGAGCTTGTACTGGATTGGTTGCACCGATTCCTAAAGCATAAAAAACTGAGAATACAATTATTATCTTTTTCATTTTCACTTCTTCCTTTCATAGCTTCAGTCTAGCAGACAGAGGCAAAAAAAAAAGAGGCATTGGCTATTCGTGCTGATTTCGTGGCTATCCGTAAAAAACCGCTGTCAAATCAATCAATTAAATGGAAAGGTGTACTCATGACTCATTTTTTCGTTTCACTTTGCGCAACAGTACCGATGCTTGCTTTTATTTTTGCAGGACAAAGAAGACAAAACTTTTTGTTATTCCTTCTTATCGGTTGTTTTCTGTTGGGGCTCCAAATCCAATCTATGATGATTGTTACTACTCTTTTGACTTTCCTCTGTCTGTTTAGCTTCTTTCTGCTATCAGGACATGCTGTGCTGTTGTCCTTCACACTGGCTGGTACATACTTTTGCAACAATATCCTATTGGACTTTCTAACAAATCACTTTTATTCTGCACTGCTTCCCAGAATCGATTGGCGGGTTTTCCTGATATTTCAGACAGTCATCAGCTGTACTTTCCAGTTCTTCTCGGTAAAAGGCGAACTCCTTGTCCTTAAAAGGTATGTTGTCAGAGAATCGACTAAAATCATCGCCGCCGTTCTGGTCATGAGCGGCTTTTTATACACAATCTGGTCCAGTGATCTGCCTGGTATCACCGCAGCTGATACCGGGGCTTTGCTTCAAAATGTATTATTCACTACCGTTTTAGGCATAATGGCGATTCTGCTACTTCTGGCAGTAATCACGCAGCGTACGATTGAAGAAAAAACGCGGATTGCTAAAGAGCGGATTGAACTGGAAAGCACTGCCCGTTATTATGAGGAGCTATCTAAAAATGCACAACAACTTCGTAACTTTAAGCATGACTTTCAAAACATCTGCCTTGGGATTAATCTGGCGATAAAATCAGGGGACATCGATGAGATCACCGACTACTTTCATCAACATATCCAAAAAGCCGGTCAGCAGCTGATCCAGCAAAATAATGATTTGCTCAAATTAGAAATGATCCAGAGTCTGCCAATCAAAAGCTTATTCTACGCCAAACTAGGTATTCTCGATCCGGCGCGACTTACTTTGACAATAGAAATCCATGATGATATCGAACTACCTAAGCTGACTGAGGCTCCACTGGTCCGCGGGCTGGGAATCATCTTGGACAATGCGCTGGAAGAGTTGGCCGAACTAAACTCCGGAAAACTGATCATTGGGATCCAAAAAGATGGTCCAGATATCATCTTTACTGTGGAAAATACCTGTCGAAATACCACGCTTTCATTGAGCGAGCTCCAAACAGATGGCTTTTCCACCAAAGGACCTGATCGCGGTTTTGGATTGAACAGCTTGGCTCTGTGCTTCTCACAAAGTCCATTTTTATTGAAGACAAGTATTTCCGGGGGCTTATTCAGTCAAATCGTTCGAATAGAGGAAAGGTGATAGCGTTATGCTCAAAGTGTTTTTATGTGAAGATGATGCGCAGCAAAGAATTTTTTATGGTGATATCCTGGGAGCCATTCTCCAAGAACATTCAGATATGGAGACACAACTCATTCTTCATGGTGACCCATTGTCAACTCTGCAGGAGGCACGCATCCCTCTTTTGCACGATGAACGACACTTGTATTTTTTAGATATTCATCTGGCTGCTGATATGGATGGCATCCAGTTAGCACATACTCTTCGTCAAACAGACCCCGCATGTGAGATCGTCTTTTTGACAACAGACGGCGAACAGATGCCCTTGACCTTCCGCCTACAGTTGAAGGCTCTGGATTATATTTTGAAGAATGATAATCCCTTTGACCTGAAATCGGCTTTTAAAAGATGCATCGAAAAAGTACTTAGCGACTCTATTGCACAGCCCACCCTCACGATTGAGGCTGGCCGGCGGATTATCCGCTATCCTTTTAAAGAAGTCATGTTTATCTGTACCAGCGGCAAAAAGGGCGTATTGGAACTACATACCGAAAATTCCTTTGAAGAATATCGCGGGACGATCAAAGGACTTCTTGCAAAATATCCCACTCTTTTGCAGGTCCACCAAGGAATCCTAGTAAATCCTGACAATATCGCAGAAGTGGATGACAAAAATCGATTCGTCTTGATGGCAAACGGTGAACAATGTGAGCTCGCACACCGCTACCGTAAAAAAGCGCTCCTAAGAATTTTGCAGTAAATATAAAAAATAAAAAAGAGCTCAGCAGCAAATAACACATTGCTGCTGAGCTCTTCTTTGTCCCACAAGAATACTGCTGGAAAGCCTTAGTTGTCTTTCGTTCCTTTTTTGCGTTTTTTGACGGCTTCGGTCAACAGGTATTCGATCTGACCGTTGATGCTGCGGAACTCGTCTTCCGCCCACGCTGCCAGCTCCTCATATAATTCACCGGAAAGTCGGAGGGGCAGCTGCTTCTTGGGCTTTTTGAGTTTATCAGTCACAACTGTCCAACTCCTTTCCTGCTTTTTTTCTGACTGGTTGTCTGCTGCTATTTCATTTTAGAGTGAATCTACGAACTCCGCAAGTTCCCGAACTTTCGAACTCAGCAGCAGGTCAGGCAGTCAGCCATAGCCGCAATAGACCACCGATAAGCCTATAATGCTGCCGCTTGAGGGAAAGCGACTGGCCTTTTTCGCCTTTGAATCTTCACAGACTCTACTTAATACAAGGAACCGCTGTTGACCACCGGCTGAGCATCTCGATTGCCACACAGAACCACCATCAGATTGCTGACCATGGCAGCTTTGCGCTCTTCGTCCAGATCGACAACACTATGCTCGTTCAGTTTTTCGATGGCCATTTCCACCATTCCGACCGCACCTTCTACGATCAATTGACGGGCATCCACGATCGCAGATGCTTGTTGCCGTTGCAGCATTGCCGCCGCGATCTCCGGTGCATAAGCCAGATGGGTGATCTTGGCTTCGATGATTTCGATACCGGCGACCTCCACTTTGCTTTGGATCTCTTCAGCCAGTTTTTGGCTGACTTCCAAACTGGAGCCCCGCAGGCTTTTTTCGTTGGCATCCTCATCGTCGGTAGCATCATATGGATACAGCCGCACGATATTTCGCAGCGCCGAATCCGACTGGATGGACAGATAATCCATATAGTTGTCCACGTCGAACATCGCTTTGGCGGTATCTTTGACCCGCCAGATAACAACGATACCGATAATGATCGGATTACCCAATTTGTCGTTGATCTTTTGTTTGTTGTTGCTCAGTGCCATCGTCTTCAGTGACAAGCGCTTTTTCGCCAGAGCTGCGGTCGCTGTCTTGGCAGCTCCCGTCAGACTGTCAGTTTCTTCTTTGGCTGGCGCATCCCCGCTATTTCCCCCAGCTTTAGGCACAGCGGCGGCTACCATGAAAGGATTGACGAAATAAAAACCGGCCCCTTTCAGCGTGCCTACGTATTTCCCAAACAGGGTCATCACCAGCGCTTCGTTGGGATGGACGACTCTCAATCCGGCAAACAACAACCACACCGGCAGCACCCAATAAAAGATCGCAATCCCCAACAGGATCCCGCCAAACGCGCCACCTGAATCTTCCAGGGAGATGATCCCCCAGACAAACAGTCCGATCGATGCCAAGATCCCCAGAATGTTCAAAATCAGGATCGGCATCCCCTTAGCAGCCTTTAATACGACCTCTTCCGTTGCTTCTCTTGCTGTATTCTTCTCATACTCCATTTTCAGCCCTCCACTCTTCTGATATCATTTTGATATCATATCGACTACACATCCATCTTACTCTCCTGCCTCGCCCTCGTCAAGAAAAATCGGAGCTGTAGGCGAACTTACCGGCTTTCACACCGCTGGGTTCAAGAAAAAAGCCGCCGACTTGCACGGGGCAAGAACAGCAGCTTTCCGACTGAAACCTCTTGGAAACGATCAAGGCCGATACCTGACATAGAGCTCGATTGCACCGACTCCGGCAATAAATCCCGCCAGACAGCGGGCAATCCAAGAGATATCCAAGGTACGACCGCCCTGTAACGTTACCAGCAGCATACCGATCGTGCCGATACCAATCGCAATCCAGCACCAATAGTTGAGCAGCTGATTACGTCTGGCATAATATCTCTCATCCAGATAGCGGGGCTTCTTAGTAATTTTTTCTGATTTGAAAACCACCACTATTGCTGTTGCGATCATTGCAATCCAGGTCACAGGATTGGTAATAACCGAATCATCAAGCTTTGTTGTCACTGCCAAAGAACCCAGTGTCAGTCCGATAAACGCCGTTACCCAGACGACAATCAGCTTTTGAATTTTAGCCATGTGCCTCTTCCTCCAATTTGAATAATGCTTCAACGGTTACGCCAAAGTACCTTGCCATGCCCAGTGATAATTCCAGGCTGGGATTATATTTTCCGGTCTCGATGGCATAAATTGTCTGCCGCGAGACGTTCAATGCGACCGCCAGCTCTTCTTGAGAGATTCCCGCTTCTTTTCGATACTCTCTGATAAAATTTTTAACGACCATCTTATTTCTTTACCACCCTCCAAAATGACAAGATATCTTTACATTTCATATCATACAAAAACTCCACCAAAATGTAAAGATATCTTAGCAAAAAAATATAAGGTCAGACTGAAGTTTTCCTGATTTGCCGGCACGCTTTTTCCCCACCAGCAAAAAACACCCGAATTCTTCTGAACTTCAGAAAAATCCGGGTGCCTGTATTGTCATTAGGTTTGTTCGCTGGAAAATCAAGACGATTGGTTTGAAACGGAAGGTCTTGTTTCTGCAATCTCTCTATCAAAAGTCGATCGGAGACTCCTGCTTTGAAGCTTCACCAAATAACTTCGGAACCTCAATTTTTATGGATAAACTGCAGTCCGGCAGCGCTCAAGGTTTGGTAGTTGGGGCCGGCAGGAGAAGCAAAGCCCATCCCCCCTTGAGAAAAGGTGAAAGTTCCGTCATCGTTGACTGATTCCACGTAGCCGACATGGCCGTACTGAGCGCTGAATCCGTGTTGCCCGGCGGCGAAAACCACTACTGAACCGACTGTCGGTGTGCTGTCTACCCGATAGCCGTCCGCGGCGGCGGAATAACCCCAGTCGGCACCGTTGCCCCAATAGGTTCCGACCCATGGTGCGACCGTTTTGACATACCAGGTGCACTGACCCCAGGAGTAGGCATTGCCCGATGCGGAGTGATCGATTCCACTTGGTCGATCAGCGGCAGCCTTGGCAGCAGCTTCTGCTTCCTGCTTGGCTTTCTTGGCGGCAGCTTTTTCTTCCTGCTGCTTTTTGGCTTCCAGTTTTTTCAGGTTCGCTTGTTCGTCAGTCAGTGTCTTTTGATCGGCGGCGGTTTGATCCAAGAGTGCCTGCTGCTTGTCTGTCAGCTCTTCAACGTTCTTTTTTGCTCGATCGGCGGCCGTCCGGGCGGCCGCTTTGCCGGTCCGTTTTTCTGCCAACTGTGTGCTCAGCTCCTTCACGGTCTCCTCCAGTGCAGTTTTGCGGGCGGCCGTCAGCGCATAGTCGGCGGAGTTGATGTCAGCTGTCCGACTCACGGCATTGACAGTATTCAGCTGTTTGCGGGCATCCGCTAAGGCTTCAGCAGCAGTCTTTGAATCCTCGGAAGCTGCTTGTGAGCGCTGTTCAGCGGTTGCCAAGAGCGTTTTTTCTTGAGTGAGTCGGTCGGAAAGTGTTTCTTTTTGTGCTTGAGCCTCCTTGAGAACCGCTTCAGTTTTTTGAATCGTGGTTTTAGTATCAGTGATCTGTTCGGTGGTTTCAGAGGCAAATACCGGTGTCGTCATCAGAGCGGCAGCGGCTGCAAGTGTCATAAACAATGTCTTCTTGAATTTCAAAAAATGTCCCCGTTTCGTGTTTTTAGTAGGAACAATTTAGCATGGGAAATCATGAAGAGGGTGACGGTAGGCTTACAGTTGCATATCAGATTTCGCAGGAAACGGGTTGTTAACGACAAAAATTACAGCTATTTTGCAAAAATGCGGAAATATTGCAAAAGTCAAAAGTTTTCCTAAAGAGTCTTTAAGAATTTCTTCAGTGAATTGCAGCGGCACTCAAAAAAGGACCTGTGTCTCGGGACGCTTTCCTCCCGGCTACAGATCCCTTTTTTCTTCGAGCAGTTTCCTGCTTTGGCGAGCATTATTATTAGGCGTGTCCCAAGCTGCTCCTTATTGAGACACCCCTAAGACTAAAACAGCGTTACTGACTTTTCAGAGAAGGCTTATTTCATCCACAAAAAATGGCGGAACATGGCGATCTTTTTGAAGATGGGATCGGTTTGGCATTCTGTTTCCAGCTGCAACATATTTTCCTGCCAGTCTTTCGTAAATTTAACTGCGGAATTTTGGGACAAGCCGAAAAACATACGGATCCCATAATCTCCGGTGACTGTGGTCTCTTTTTCCGCCAGCCAATCCAACAGCCACTCATTGGAATAATCTTTAACAGTACCGAAATTGAGCGACTGCCCGTCTGCGCCGTGAAGCTCTGCCAGAGCCTGAGCAGGATCATCCCGCAAGACAGCATTGACCATGATCCGGCCACGAGGATTGTGCTTCACCAGAGAAAAACTGCCGCCGGGTGTCAACAAATCCCATAGAAAATCCAAGACTTCGTTGCGGTCTGCTACATATTCCAAAACGTTGTGCAGCAAGATCAGGTCGTAGCGCTCCAGGTGCAACGCTGCTTTCACCTCAGCCAAATCGCCCCTCAAAAAACGGTACTCGGCGGTTTTGTACCGGCGGGCAGCCAGCTCTTCATTTGGTTCATAAGCGGTCACCTGATGGCCGGCTGCTGCCAGATGAGCTGCCGTTTTGCCAAAACCGGCGCCGAAATCCAGGATTTTCAGCGGCTCGGCACCTGGCACTGTCACCTTGTCCAACTGCTGCCACAACAGCTGATAAAATAACCGGCCCCAAGGCATCTCGTCGACTTCTTTAAAGTACGCATCGGCATTGATAGTCATGGACGCACCTCCAAGTCTTTGATTTCTGCTGCAGTAAGCGGACGATAGGCCCCCGGATCCAGTCGAGGATCCAGCACGACCTGTCCGATACGCAGCCGTTTCAGATAGGTCACTTCTTTACCGACAGCTGCGACCATCCGCTTCACTTGGTGGAACTTCCCTTCATGAAGGATCAGTCGGATTTCACTGGTTTCAGCCTGCGAATCAGTGCTGATAATCGTCAGTTCCGCCGGCAGCGTTTCTTCCCCGCCGTCGATCGTCAATCCGGCAGCAAACTCCGCTACATCTGCGGCTGTCATAATGCCGGCCACTTGGGCATAGTATTCTTTGTCCACATGCCTCTTCGGTGACAACAAGCGATGCGCCAGAGCACCGTCGTTGGCCAGCAGCATGAATCCTTCCGTATCCTTGTCCAAGCGTCCCACTGGAAAAAGATCCTCCCGATAATCCTCGTCTGATAAAAGATCCACGACGGTCTCTTCATAGTCATCGACAGTCGCCGAGATTACCCCGGCCGGCTTATTCATCATATAATAGAAGTATTTCTGGTAGACGACCGGTTCCCCGTCAAAACGGATCTCGTCTTTATGCTCATCGACTTGCGTTTTATCGGATTTGATCACCGTCCCATTCACCGTTACCAGCCCCTTCTTGATATAGCCTTTGACCTCTTTGCGGCTGCCCAGAGCCATATCTGCTAAAAATTTATCCAATCGCATGTCGTCGGATCACTCCTATCACTTCTCTTTTGAACCATAATTACAGCACACTATTATGCATTTTCTCGTAGTCTCATCGATTACAGCCATTTTCTGCATTATAACACGACGGCAATCGGCTTTTCCCGGATACTAAATAACCCGCTGCTGATTTTTTTGCATACCTCTGTGAAAAAGTTACTCACGCAATCCTACCAAAACTCCCTATACTAATCCCATAGCAGCGATCAATCGTAGCTTTCTTGAAGGTTACTTCCGGATTCATCCCAGTCGCTGCATTCAATCAATTAGGAGGACAACCTATGGACTATCATAACAAAACCATCTCACAAACATTGAAACATTTTGATACCTCTGCCAAAGGACTTAATCAAAAGCAACGTAAAAAGCGGCTGGAAAAATTCGGCGCAAACAAATTGAAAGAAAAAGCACCACAGCCTCTTTGGAAAAAAATCGGCAAACACTTTATCGACTTGCTGATGCTCGTCTTAATCGCAGCCGCCGTTCTAAAAGGAATCACTGGCGACTACGTGGAAATGGGCATTATCTTGGCGGTCGTGGTTATTAATGGATTAATCGGCTACCTTCAAGAAAGAAAAGCCGAAAGTTCCTTGAACAGCTTGAAGCAGATGCTGGCACAAACCGCTGATATCCTCATTGACGGGCATCGAACGAAGATTTCCGCTGAAGAATTAGTTCCCGGGGATTTGTTACTCTTGCAAAGCGGCGATATTTTACCGGCAGATATCAGATTGATGGAAAGTCACGATCTGGTCGTTGAAGAAGCCGTTCTCACTGGTGAATCACTGCCGGTAGCCAAAAGTACATCCCTTGTGGACAGCTCAGCTTCACTGGGAGATCGTCTCAACCTGGCATTTTCCGGGACGCAGGTTCAATCCGGATCGGCAATAGGTATCGTAACAGCTACCGGTGACCAGACAGAAATCGGCAAAATCAACCAGGCTTTGCAGTCGGTCAAACCACAAACGACGCCATTAATTCGTAAAATGAACCAATTGAATCAGCAAATCTTTAAAGGCTTGATGGTCTTCATCCTCTTTCTCGTCTTCTTCACCACATTACGCTACGGCTTGGAAGCCAATCTGTTGCTGTCAGCGGTCATCGCATTGATTGTCGCTGTCGTTCCTGAAGGCTTGCCCGCCGTTCTGACCATGATTTTATCGCTGGGTGTCAAAGAAATGTCGGACCAAAAAGCCATCGTAAAAAGCATGCCCGCCGTTGAAACATTGGGCTCCATGACAGTGATTTGCTCAGACAAAACAGGTACGCTAACGAAAAATGAAATGACCGTAAAACAAGTAATTCTACCGGAAAATTCAAAAAACGACGCCACAGCTTCATCAGAATTATTGCACTTAATCATGAATAACTGCCAAGATTTACGGACAAGCGATACCCAAAAGGTCAGCGATCTCAAAGGAAACCCTACTGAATTAGCCGTGTTGCGTCACGTTGACCAGTATCAAGCGCCAAAACTAGCTAAACTACAACAGCTGCCCTTTCATTCCCGCCACAAATACATGGCAACCACCCATTTGGTAAACAACCAGCTGATGATTTTTGTCAAGGGAGCGCCAGAAGTTCTTTTGGATCGAACAATCCTTACAGCAGAGGAAAAAAATTACTGGGAGCAGGCAATCACCGCAGCAGCCAAACAAGGTCAGCGGGTCTTGGCCTTTGCTGCAAAAGAAATCAATACCGAGGCCATTCGCCATGAAGACATCACTGATTTACAAATCGTCGGCTTGGCAGGAATCATCGATCCGCCGAAAGAGTCCGCGATTGCCGCTATCGCAAAATGCCATCAAGCTGGCATTACCGTAAAAATGATTACCGGTGACCACAAAGATACCGCCCGTGCTATCGGAGCGCAGATTGGTCTAAAACATACTGACACGGTGGTGGAAGGTCGCGAAATCGAGAACTTTTCAGACGAAGAACTCCTGCAAGCTGTCAAAAAGACCGACATCTTTGCCCGCACCACACCGGAACACAAATTGCGAATCGTGGCCGCTTTGCAACAACAAGGAGAAATTGTAGGAATGACCGGCGACGGCGTCAATGATGCCCCCGCACTGAAAAAGGCCGATATCGGTATTGCCATGGGCATCAAAGGTAGCGAGGTCACTAAAGAAGCCGCAGATATGGTCCTGGCGGATGATAATTTCGCCACAATCGCTGCTGCTGTTAAAGAAGGCCGCCGCATCTTTGACAATCTGAAAAAGACAATCAACTTCTTTCTACCCACTTCGCTGGCACAAGGGCTATTGGTCATCTTCGCACTACTTACAGATAGACCCCTGCCACTGACGCCAGTCCAGATTCTCTGGATCAACATGGTCACTACGGTCACCTTATCTTATGCACTGGGCTTTGAAAAGGCCCATCCAAATATTATGAAGCGCTCACCGAGAACCCCCGATGAGAAAATTCTCTCGCCTCATAGTCTGTTTCGAATTCTCTTTGTTAGTTTGTTAATCACTATTCCGGCTTACCTGTTGAGTTCACAAGCGACCGATCCGCAAGTTGCACGAACACTCTTACTACAAAGTATTGTTGTGAGCCAAGCCTTCTATATGATTAACTGTCGAGAACTTTCCGATATGCCATTGAATAAAAGCCTGCTGCAAAACCAGGCAATCTGGTTGTCTATAGGCGCGCTAGTGCTCATTCAAGGTTCGCTTTTCCTATTGCCTTTCATGCAAAATATGATCGGTACTGCTTCTTTAAACGCGACGCAACATATCGCTGTTTTCTTGGCTGCAACCCTTGTCTTTATATTGGTAGAGTTGGAGAAAAAAGCAGTCAAAGCATTGGCCCGCCGCACACGAAGCCGAACTGCTTAACGTCATAGCACTCAGCTCTCGTCAAGAATACCTGAGCGACATCTGATAGCCTTGCAGACCAAGCATCAAACCTGCAAGTTATGAAAAGAAACAGTCGCCACCAATTTTTACTTGGTAGTGACTGTTTCTTTTAGTTATACATCTAAACCAGCAAGATGCGCAATTGAGTTTTCAGTAACTGTCTGCTTTTACCCTCCCTCATTTGGCTTATATATACTGCTTACGGACCAGCTCCTCAAATTGCTGCAACTCATTAGCTGTTGGAATGGTAGATAAATATACAATTTTTCCGCTGCATTCAAAAGCAATCGGTAAATTCGACAAAACAATGCTCTCACTGTCAAGTGTCAGTTTTTCCAATTCTCCCAAGCTGATTTCATTCAGTTCTACTCGCCTTCCCGCCAAATCCTGCAACTCCTGCAATAAAAATTGCTTCCAGGCAGGTTCTCCTTGATAGACTAAAAAAGTTTGCAATGGTTGGGGATTCAGCCGAGCTAGTGTTGTTTGGATCAATAGTACCAGATTACTGACTGCATGATCGGAAACACTTTCGATCCCCGCCATTCCCTCTGTCGCCAATGTTTCTCGGATTCCCTCAAATAACTGCGGGTAGCGTTGGCGACAGACAGTCAAAACCTCAGCATACTCCATCAAAAATTTATCCGATAAGGTTTTGGACTCGTAATATTTTACTTGAAACAAAACGAGGTCCTCGAGTAGTTCTGAATCTTGTGTGATGCTAGGGGGCATGCCCAGCCTTGCCAAAAAGTCTTTCGCCGACTTGAACAGATGAGGGTAGGCTTTTCTCAACAGCTCTGATACTTCCGGCGACAGCAGATAACTCCAACTTTCCAGGAAACAGAAAAAGGCAAAAAAACTTTCATCTGCAGACAGGTTGATGCCTTCTTTTCGATACAAGTCTTTTAAAGCTGCCAGATAATCAGCAAACAAAACATCTTCTTCGTAAGCTAGCATTTCGACACGACAGCCAGCTTTAATTCGAATTGTATTAATGAAAAACCAGCAGATTCCAAAAATCTTTTCGGTGGTGACGGCTAAACCTTGCCGCTGCAACCCTCTGAGAAAATCGTGATAATTGCTTTCGTGAACTCCATAATCCTCAAAAAAGAAGTGTTGATGGGTAAATGGGACTAAGAGCCGATGATAAAAGAGCCGAATTGCTGTTTCCTCACCACTCCAAGAAATTTCACCACGATCCAATAAAATCTTCAGCTGAAAGTTCTGCAATGCAGTGTTCATTTTAGTTACCTGCCTCTTGAGAACGTCGTAAGAAAGCCCCTGCTCTCTCAAAAAGCTTGGCACGGCAATACTTTTTTTCAGCAACAGGGCTTGTAAAACCGCCATTGACAGAGATTGCTGCATGTAAATGCCCCAGATTTCTTGAATACCCTCTGTCGCACTGGTTTTCAAAAAAACACCGTTACTGCCATCTGAGTCCAATTCCCAATCCTTTGGCAGTTCCAGCCGTAGACTCTGGAGATCGTTGAAAACCGTTCGCTGAGAAACCGCCATTTTTTGCGCCAATTCTTTGGTAGTCACTAGCGGTGAGTTGATCAGCGTCTCCAAGATTGTGATTTTACGCCGTACCTCTTTTTCTGCAATCATCTGTTTTGCCAATGTAAACAAGTTATCATCTCCTTGAATATCCCTCTTGGGTGAAGCCTGCCACAAAAATAAGTACACTTTTTCGTCTCTGGCATTCTTCCTAATCTTGTTTTATAATCATTGATGCTATTGTACCACGGGACGTTTCTTTCCTTTGACTATCAAAGAAATCCTTCAAAAATACCTTAGGGACCAACTGCCACTGCCGGCAGTTGCGTTGCTCAGAAAGCAGGAAGCCCCATGACACGCAGTTTTGCCGTCGAATTGACGACTATTTGTATGATTGAAAACCAACGGGGTGAGATTCTGGTGCAAGATCGGAGAAAACCCGACTGGCCGGGATGGACTTTTCCCGGCGGACACGTTGAAGCCGCCGAATCATTGACAGCGGCGATCATTCGGGAAATCCAAGAGGAATGCGGGCTCCGCATCACACCAGAGTTGCGGGGAACCGCAGAATGGCTCAATGACAAAGCCGGCGCCCGAGAACTGGCGGGGCTCTTTTACGCCCGTACTACCGCCGAACCCCGCGCCGGTGTTGGTGAAGATGCCCTTTTTTGGGTTCCCAAAGAACAGCTGACTGCCGACAAACTGGCCGGTACCTTAGGCGAGCTGCTGCCGCTTTTTTGGGGAGAGGATCCGACTGGTACTTATTTCAAAGACAACTCGTAAAAAGCAGACGGCGCCGGGACATTCCCCGTTGCAGCGTCTGCTTTTTTAGCGGATTTATTGCCAACGATAATTGTGGAAGCCAATCAGATAATAAAGGGTGATATATCCGAACCAAAAGATTCCCAGTAAAAAGAGTACCAACCGGCTCTTGCGATATTTCTCGTTCATCAGGCTGGGCAGAAGCAAAAACATGGCTGGCAGACCCAAATTCATCGCCATACTGGAAATATCCAACTGTTTATCCAGATTGCGAATGATACTTGCGATAAAAATTGTCACAAAAAGGCCACAAATGACCCAACCAGAGCGCGGGCCAGCTTGCCAGATTTGCGAGCCACCGGTTATCCCTTTGACCATCAGACAAATCCCCAGCCCAAGCCACATAATTGCTGGGACCAGATTGAGATTATCTGTAATCTGGCCATTTTTAATGATGGGATTATTGGGAGAAAAGAGACTGGGAAAGTAAATCAGTCCTATCATGAAAAAAACAGCCCATTTAATCCCGGTCGTTTCGAAGCATCAATCGTCATATATGCATCTTTGTAGATCCAATAATCGATCGTAGCTGCGATACCGACACCCACCGTCGTCATCCCCATTCCCAACTGGGAAACGAATAATTCCTTGCCTCTGAAGACACCGATAATCGGCAGTATAAAAAGCAGTACCGTCATCGTCCAAAAACCAACGGCATATCCTTTGCGGCGTGCCTGTAACTGCCGTTCGTCAAACCTTTGTCCTATTTTCTCAATCCTCCCAAAACAATTCATCTAATGTTTTTCCCAAAGCTTTGCAGATTTTGAGGCAGAGATTGATAGTGGGATTGTAGTCCCCTTTTTCGATTGCCCCGATTGTCTGTCGCGTGACGCCAATCCGATCCGCCAGCTCTGCCTGCGTCAAATCCCGCTCCACTCGAGCAGCCTTCAGTTTCAGATTTTTCATAGCTTCACCTCACAGGCTCAATATACCATA
Organism: Enterococcaceae bacterium OF42-14pH9A; assembly: GCA_027692465.1. Classification (GTDB taxonomy): domain Bacteria; phylum Bacillota; class Bacilli; order Lactobacillales; family Enterococcaceae; genus Enterococcus_C. The sequence goes on from JAQEYU010000002.1 coordinate 647,820, forward strand.
TATCAAGATTAATGCAATATATATATTACATAAAGAATGCTATTTTTAACATCGTTTTTCCTATATAAATCTGCAGGCATTTGCAAACAAACTCACCGACCGCTGCCGACAACGATCCTGCGCTATCTACTAACGAAAAAAACCGCTGACCTGTCACTTTCAGATAATCAAAAAAGCCTCTCCTCTTGTTTCAGAGAAAAGGCATCTTATTAGGTTAGGGAGCGTCTGAAAACTCCAGCGGCAGCTATTTTGGTCCTTTTCACCGCAATCTACTCGTAAATGCGCAGCTTTGCACCACATATGCTGCGCTTTACTCCTTGATTTCGGCAGGTCCGCAAAAATCCGGATCCCCCCAGAGCTTTCAGACACGCCCTAAACCGGTTTATTTCAAATGCAGCTTGCGGCGGATCTTCGCAGCGGCCGAGCCCAGCAGTTTATCTGCCAGACGGACTTTCAACGCCATGAAGACGTAGACTGCCGCACCCACGAGCGCAACTCCCATCACCAGAATGAAGGACTGCAGCTTGCTGTCGGTGTTCAAAAACAGGCCCAGCAGTTGGCGGGTAATAAAAGCTGCCACCGCCATGATCAGGCTCATCAAAAAGATCAGGACCACACGGCGGGCGGTCAGAATCCGGTCAAAGCGGGAAACCTTGTAAAGTTTCCAGAGATTCAGTGAAACTACTACTCCGAAGCCGATCATCGTGGAATACAGCGGACCGTATACCTCGAAGACCCGGATCAGCGGATATTGGAAAATCAGCTTCACCAACAGGCCGATAATGAAAAAGACGATCGCCGAGCCGTTTTCGTACATCCCCTGCAGCATACTGGAGGTCATACTGTATAGTCCCAGAAACAGGCCGGTGATACAGGCGACGATTAGTACCCGTGTCCCCAGATCACTGGGGGCATAGAACAATGTGTTCAATGGATACGCCAGCAGCATCATCCCAAAGGTTGCCGGAAACATCACGAAGGCAAACAATTGCAGGTTGTTGGAGATCAATTTTGACAGTTCTTTGTGTTTGTTCAATGTCTTGGCTTCCGTAATCAGCGGCAATCCGGTAGCTGCCATCGAAGTTGCCAGACCGATGACCACCATCGTCAGCTTGTCGGGATTGGCACTGAAGATGGAGAACAGTTTTTGCAGTTGTGAGGCAGAGTAGGTCGTAAAGCCCTGCATCGTCCGCACAAAGGTCACCTGGTCCACGATCTTGAAGATGGTAATCCCTGTCCCGATAATAATGAAAGGAATCGCTTCTCTGATCGTCTCGACGATCAGTTCACGGGTATCCAGTTTGACATTATTGGCACTGTGTTCCACCAGATAATCCATGCGTACTTTGTTTTTTTGCAAATAATATAAAAGTAAGGCGATACTGGCCAATGCCCCCAAAAAGGCCGCAAACGTCGATTGTACGACGGCTTCCTCATATTTTCCGGAGCCGACCTTCATGATGAAGAAAGTCGCCAAAAGCATGTAGAAAACACGCGCCACTTGTTCTGCCAGCTGAGAGATTGCAAAAGGCATCATGTCGTGCTGTCCTTGGAAATAGCCCCGCATGACACTCATACAAGGAATCACCAGAACGGCAACACTCAGCGAACGAATCACTGGGATCAACTCGGTGCCGCCGCCGGAAATTTTCGCCAGCCACGGTGCCATCAAGTACATCGCACCACTGCAGACAGCACCAAAGATCGCCATCACCATCAGGGCGTTCTTGAAGAGACGGCGACTGGTGGCATATTCGTTCAGGGAATTATAGTGGGCTGTCTGTTTACTGAAAGCAGCCGGGATGCCGGCAGTGGAAATCATCAGAAACAGGGCGTAAAAATTGTATCCCATATTGAAAAGGGCGTTGGCCTGGTATTGATCACTGCCCAGCCAGTAAAACCAGGGAACGACATAAATTGCACCCAACAGGCGGGAGCCGACATTTCCCAGCGTCAGCCAGGTAGAACCGCGGGCCATCCGTTCTTCGGCGGACAGTGTTTGTTGCGGAGACTTATTTTCTGCCATGTAGATTCTCCTGTTCCATAAATTTAAACATACTAGCTTATTTTACTATATTCACCAAAGCAAACAACAGCTTTTGTGAACTTTTAATATCTTTGGAATCTGAATGAGAAAACTGCGAAAGAATCCCAGTCAAATGAGATAGCGATGGCAGCGGAAAACAGTTGCCGCATTTTTGGCAAAAAACAGTTGCTCCGAAAAAAAGTCATCGCACACAGCAACTGGCCTTGTCGATTGAGCGGATGCGCCGCTGGCAAAGTGCAGATTGGGGGACAAATACCTTCCTTGGCCGTCGCTGCTTTTTCAGCCGTGTTCCGCCGGCTTTTGCCTTATGCTATAATAGATGGAGAATTTTGACGAAACGAGGCGTTTTGACGTGACTCTTACACTGGCAACAGTTTACGATATTTTACAGCAGCAAAACCTGTTAAAGGAATTCATTTTGGCAGACGGCTGGCACTTGGACAAAGCCAAACTGCCGGAGTTGACCTTCTCTGCTATTTCCTACGACTCCCGCAAGGCCGACAGTGAAACGCTGTTTTTTGCTAAAGGTGCCGCCTTCAAGGAAGACTATCTGGCCGGCGCAGTGGCCCAAGGACTGCAGGTCTATGTCGCCGAACAGCCTTACGAGACGGCGGCCCGTTGCGGTGTCATCGTGACCGATATCCGCAAAGCGATGGCCCTCTTGAGTATGGCGTTTTATGATTACCCGCAGAACAAGCTGAAGATTGCGGCGTTTACCGGCACCAAAGGCAAGACGACAGCCGCTTATTTTGCCCACGGAATCCTACAGGAAGCTACCGGTGGCAAGTGTGCCATGCTGTCTACGATGGAAACCACGCTGGACGGCAAGACTTCCTTCAAATCCAAGCTGACTACGCCGGAATCACTGGATCTTTTTGCCATGATGGCCGAAGCTGTCGCCAACAATATGACGCACCTGGTGATGGAAGTCTCTTCCCAAGCTTATAAGCTGCAACGGGTCTATGGACTGAAATACGATGTCGGCATCTTTTTGAACATCTCACCGGACCATATCAGTCCGATCGAGCACCCCACCTTCGACGATTATTTCTACTGCAAGCGGGAGCTGATCTATAATTCAAAGGTCGCGATTTTGGATGCCGACATGGATCATTACCCGCTGGTGGCGGAAAGCTGTCAGTTGGCGGGGATTCCGGCCTATACTTACGGACGGACTGCCGGCGACTATCGGGTCAGCACCTCAGAAGCCGATCCTAAAGAATTTTTCGTGGAAAGCCGCATTGATCCCTTGAAGATGATGGGCAACTATCGCATTAAACTCCCGGGAGATTTCAATCAGGACAACGCCTGTGCTGCCTTATTGGCCGCCGCCGTCCTGGGAGCTGATACTGAATCGGCCTACCGGGGCTTGGCAGAAGTGACCGTTCCGGGCCGGATGCTCCAGCTGCATACCGCAAACGGTGCTGTCGTCTATGTGGATTATGCCCACAATTACATCAGCCTGAAGCTCTTTTTGGAGTATACCCGCAAAGCTCATCCTAACGGGCGGCAGATCGTCGTCATCGGCTCGCCGGGAAACAAAGCCATCAGCCGTCGTCATGATTTCGGTGTCGTCTTGGCCGAGTTGGCGGACGTCGCTCTGTTGACTGCTGATGATCCGGCTTACGAAGATCCCCAAGCAATCGCCGATGAGATCGCGGCGGCTATCGACAATCCCGCCGTCGAGATCATCCATGAGATGGACCGGGAAAAAGCCATTCTCCTGGCCCTTGAAATGGCCGGTCCGGACGATGTCGTATTGCTGGCAGGCAAAGGAGAAGATCCCCAGCAGAAAATTGACGGCAAAGATACCCCTTATGATGGTGATTATGTCATCGCCAAGCGTCTGATCGCCGCCGGAAAATAGCTCTGCTTTTTGTGTACAGACAGTGCTGGTCGCTGAACAGCAGCCCCAGCTGATACTTTTGCTTTTTGATAGAAGTGTTGATCCCGCAAGGTTTCCAACACTTCTTTTTTATTGTGTCCATTTTTGTGACATATGCAGCTACATCTGATACGCATTAGTCTAAATTAAGATAAAAATGCTACGGTTGGGAAACGTGCTCTTTGGAAATTAAAAGTAAAAAATATGAACAGAAAACCCGTGCTTCTGTTCATATCTATCCTTGGTCTATCTATTTCAGATGGTTTTGGACTATACTCATTGGGAGCAATTGGCTGACGGTTGATTTTATTTTCTTGCTACCGCCGGCCACTCCTCTTTCTTCATACCGTAGAGCGCAATAATATAAAGCACATCAAATATTAAACATATGATACCCATCAAAAGTATATAGATGTTGAATGACTCAATAAGCCCGCCAAGAATGGTGGGAGCGAGTGTCCCAACGCATTTGGCTACCGCCATAAGCTTGCTCTGACCTCGTGTGTTGCCACGATTAAACAACATCGCCAGAAACATGATTGACATTGCTGCATTTTGTGCAAAGGCAGAGTATTGAGAAGCAGGTACTTTAGCAAATTGGAAGTAAAACGCAAATTGCATTACAAAGCAGGACACAAACGCCAAAATACTAAATGGAACAAAATATTTCTTTGCTTTCTTGGGGAAATATTCACGCCCATATTTGAAATAGGTGATGATAATCACTGCGTCCAGCGTTGCCCAAATAAGATTTACTACGCCTTGAAGCGGTTCTGAGCCAAGAAAAAGTTGATCCACGGAATAAAGTGTTTCCCACGCAAAGTTTAAGCCAAGAGCAAACAGGGGCATCGCATAAGTTTTATCCTTAAATCCTCCCCTAATCAATTCAATATAGACAATTGACCAACAAATCCCACTAATAATCATAAAAATTCCTTTTACCATTTCCTGCATAGCAAATCCTCCTTTTTACTCCATAACATTCTTAAATGCATTGGATATCTCAACAGCCATGTGAATTGAGTGACCATCTACAAGTTCTTGCGGCGTTGCACTGGGAAAATAAGCACCTGCAAGCATATCAATCCCTCCTTTAATCTTCTTCACCTGATGCATAGCAACTGCATTTTTCTTATCCGGGGAGCTTGTTAGGAAAGAGGCACCAATCAGCCTTAAATTGTGCTCCTTGTTTATCAGTGCTGGCGCAGATTCTTTTAGTTTACCGATCATTTGAGTGGGCTTCCCATACATTCCCATAATCTCTGTTACGCTGGTCATAGTCGCGTCAATATGGTCCGGGTGCATGGCAAGTAAAAATTTTCTTATTTTAATCGCAGAGGCAATGATTTTCATGTATTTACTGAAAGTTAAGCCAGTGACAATGATGTGCGCCCGAGCAGCTTTTTTGCTGTAATCACCATCAGATTTGGCGAGAATCTCCGACCACATTTCATCAGCTTGCCGATACTGTTCAGCATAAAGTCTATTCAATTCATCTTTCCCGATGCGCAGCTTATTTGAAAGTAAAATACTGCGAACCTTTTCGGGCGGTAAGCTATCAATCTCACCAGCTGATATTGCTTGACCCTGATTATTCAAAAGTTTTTCCCCAAGATTTTTTAATTCATGTAGCGTATGGTAGCAACGGTCAATATATATTTTTACTAAACCTTGTTGAGTATATTCTTTACCGTCAACAACTACCTTAATGTTTGTTTTTTGCATCATTCTTTCCTCACAATTTCCTTCGCCGTATTTTTTTCAGCGAAAACCACAACACACTTCCAAGCTAATTTTTATCTTTATTGGCTGAATCACTAACAGCAGTAAGTATTCTTATAAGCAAATAAAGCAGGTTCAGTAGCAATTATCGCTACTGAACTTGCTCTATCATTATTTACAACGGCAAATCTTTTCGCTTAAACCATTCGCTCCCGGTTACATATAAAACGATCCCGACCACAGCTAAAATCACAAAATTCAGGACATAATCACCATTAGAGATGATTGCTTCTGCATCAAATAAACTGTTTAGTGAGAAGTATTTTAAACTTTCCAAATCCGTACTTGTTTCAGAAATCATTTTCAACAGGAAGAAAGTAATTGGAATTCCCGCACCAAACATCATCGAATATTTTGTTAAATTAAAAATACTAGATGCTGCAAACGAAATACTACTTAAAGCAAATAGCAGTAAAAATAGTCCAAGGTTGATCAACACATATTTTTTTACATTAAAATCAAAGCCATCATCCATGCTCAATTCTTGTTGGGCCAATTGCTGTAAAATGGCTTGTTTAAATTGTGCTTTAGGAATACCAGATGCTTTTTCAGCTGCAGTTAGTGCCGTATCGTCATCTTTCAATTTATCCATATTCTCTTGCATTTTTTCAGTGTCGATGTTCATGGATTTTGCTGCGGCTGCCATCCCCTTCATCATTTTTTCTTGCAGGGCTTGGGCTTGTTCTTCACTGGCATTTGCTGCAACCGTCTGCTGAAGTAATGCTTGGTATTGTTCTTTTGAGCTATCCATCACTTTAGCTCCAGCTGTTAATGCTTCTTCATTTTTCAAAATCAAGGCTGGATCTTTTTTAACGGATGCTTTCTTTTTATCCAATTTGTCAGCAGAAGCGGTGAAAGCTTCATCCATCATTTTAGCATTTAAATAGGCTTTGTAAGTCTCTTGATCAATGTCACGAGCGTCCGCCCCTTTCTTAACAGCTGTTTCATCATCCAAAATCAGATATAATCGATTTTCTAATTTGTCTTCACTGACATTTAAATATTCAGCGTTCACTTTAATATCTGCTGTGCGGGCTTCGCTGAATACGCCGCCATGGGCAACTTCTGCGGTAACCATACCGACACCTGTTACCACCGTCACCATTGACAAAATAGCCAAGATCAAATAAATCGCTTGCGTACCAACAACTGTCGTCCTTTTAATTGGCGTTGAAAGCGTATAGGCCATTGAGCCACGATCCACTTGCGAGGCGATTAATGAATTGGCGGTGATGATAATATAGATCAATGGCAAAACGATACCGACCATTGCATAAAAACTGTTACTTAACAAACCTAAAATCGAGGTCATCGTTGCTAAGCGATCGCCAACGATGTCACCCATGCCTGAATTTGAAAGCATTTCCGACATGCCGGCCATTGTTTTAGGATCATATACGATAATAAATAGACAACTTACAGCCGTCATGACAACCGTAAAAATTATCCACAGGGGGTAATTTGATTTAAAAGTCTGCTTAAAGATAGTTTTGTTAAACATTTAGGGAGCCTCCTAATATAAAGATTTAAAATATTTTTCAAGGGTATATTTCTTTTCAGAAATAAATTTGATCTCATATTGACGAATCGTGCGATTAAACTGATTAATCGCTTGATCATTGATTTCAATAATCACTTGGTTTTGATTCGGCCGTTTTTCGGTAAAGGTGAAGGATTCGGCCAAAAAACGTTTATAATCCGCATTTGTCTTAAATTCAATTTTGAAAATCTTGTCTTGATTGTGCTTGATTTCATTAGTGGCTTTTACATCAATAATCCGTCCATCTTTGATCATAGCGACCTTGTCACAAGTATCTTCTAATTCTTCAAACATATGGGAAGACATGATAATGGTCTTGCCTTTTTTCTTTTCAGCTTTGATTAAGTCCACAAACTCGGCCCGCATCAACGGATCCAGCCCCGTTGTCGGTTCGTCCAAAATTAAAATGGGGGAATCTGCCATAAAGGCTGCAACAATGGCGTTTTTTTGCTTCATTCCTTTAGACATCCGTTTCAAATTCGCAGAAGGATCCAGTTGCAGTTTTTTGATAATTTCTTCTGCGTAACGCATGTCTTTTATGTTTAAAAGCTCTGCTTGGCGTTTTAAAAAAGCATTCCCGGTTGGTGCATCTGGAAAGGCAATTTCTCCTGGAACATAACCCACCATTTTTTTGACTTCGGCAGATTGTCCCCAACAGTCCAGACCATTGATGCTAGCAGAACCTTTAGAGGGTTTCAAAAAACCCATAAGATGTCGGAGCGTAGTCGTTTTTCCGGCACCATTTGTTCCAACATAGCCGAATACTTCACCAGGCTCAATGGAGATGTTTATATCAAAAATGCCACGACCATCGCCATAATCTTTGGTAATATTATTTAAATTAATTAACGACATATTAAACAGTCCTTTCTATTTATTTCGATCGTAGAAGTCCATGAAGTAGTCTTCCAAGGTAAATGGTACTTCTGACATAAATTTCAATTCATAATCCGCAATAATAGCAAAGAATTGATTGATTTTTGCATCAGTGACTTCCACTTTGACTTGTTGGTGCTGTGGTTTTTCCAGAACAATATCCATTACATCCGAAGCACTCATAGATTTGATAAAACGTTCATAATCATTTTTTTGGACAAATTCCAGTTTGATGGTTTTCGTTTCTTTATGGCGCAAGTCGTCTGCAACGAAATTAGATACGATGCGCCCATCTTTAATAATCGCGATTCGATCACAAGTCGCGTCAATCTCAGAAAAAATATGACTTGACAACAAAATCGTTTTCCCACGTTGTTTTTCTTCCTTAATAAACTCAATGAAGACGTCTTGCATCATCGGATCAAGACCTGACGTTGGTTCATCTAAAACTAAAACTTTAGGATCATGCATAAAAGCTGTGACAACGGCAAGTTTCCGCTTCATTCCTAAAGACATTCGTTTAATGCCGCCATTTTGTTCTAACTCAAACTTTTTAATAAGATATTCCGTATGCGTTAGATCAGTAATCCCCCGTAACTCAGCCATCATTTTAATAAATTGTTTTCCCGTCAGTGATTCAGGTAATGCAATTTCACCCGGCAAATAACCGATCTCTTTTTGATTGATATAATACTCCGTCCAACTATCACGTCCATTCACGTATGTGTGACCTTTCTGCGGTTTAGAAAATCCCATAATATGACGAATCGTTGTTGTTTTTCCCGCGCCATTTGGACCTAAGAAACCAAAAACTTCGCCCTCTTCGACATGAAACGTCACATCAAAGATTCCCCGGCCGTGTCCATAATCTTTGGTTACATTTTCTATTTCAAGAACAGACATATTGATCCCTTTCTTTCATATATATTTACTAATACAACAATGTGTTGTATTGTTTAGCACAAAAGGATTTTACACCAATCATTATTTGAAACAACCAACAATTTTTTCCAAATTGTTGGATTTACAAAAAAAGGGCTGATTACGTATGAAAAAAAGAACCCAAATTACTGAAAAAACCCGGCAAAAGTTCATTGATACTTTTTGCGAACTGTACAAAGAAAAGCCGATTGAAAAAATAACGGTGCAGGAACTAATCCGCGAAACGGGTCATAATCGCAGCACCTTTTATCAATATTTTAAAGACATTTATGATTTACTCGATTATATTGAAGAAGATGTTATCACCTTTATCATTGAAACCAGAGGAATTGATTTCCCTACCGATATCCATGATACAAAGTGGTTGAATAAAATGGTTTTGGTTTTTGAAACGAAAAAAAATTACCTAGCAGCATTGCTTGGCAATTATGGTAGTAATCGTTTTACTGATCGTCTTAAAGCCGAACTTCCAGGAGTTTCCGCGCTTCCAGAACCTTTTGATAAAGAATCAGCAGAGGTTTATTTTATTTATGAAGCTTTTTATTCCGGGGTTATTGCAAGCTTCAGAAGTTGGGTAAAGTACAGTAAGTATCTCACTTCAAGTGAATTAGTCACATTGATTTCACAATCCTTTTTCACCGGATTAGATTCTAAGTTTGGACAAAACATGATTCAATCGCTTAAAGATAATGTTAACGATAAAAACAAATCTGCTAAAAAGTCACTGCCAGAATAATTTTACTGACTCCTGGTGCAGCGTCTGCCTGAAGAAGCTAGTGTAACGTTGCGCTAAAATTTTGAACTCCTTGATAAAGTCGTCATAGACCATAGAATACGATCTAATTGCCAATACCCAAAGGATGAACGCTCTTGCGAACTGAGTCAGTATTATCAAACAGGCCCTAGTTCACTCGCTCTTTCATTTGATAATTTTTAAAAAATATGCCTCAATAATAGGGCGTGTCTGAAAACTCTGGGGGATCCTGATTTTTGCGGACTTTTTGCCGAAATCAAGGAGTAAAGCGCAGCTTATGTGGTGCATAAGTGAGCATTTACGACGTAGATTGCGGTGAAAAGGACCAAAATATCTGCCGCTGGAGTTTTCAGACACGCCCTAATTATTTGAGTGATAATATCTCGCTTCACAGCCGTAATCGTGGAGAGTTTTTTAACTACCGGAAACAAAAGTCCTGCTCTGCTCACCGTAAATTCTTCGGTCGGCGGCTGCGAGTCACTCGGCTTTTAAAAAAAATCCGACGGGCGTATAGTTAAAAGGTAGAAGACAAACAGAAAGGATGTTTTATCATGACCAGTTATGAACCTAGAGATCCTCAATCTGACGAACTGCTTTCGCCGGACAACAGTGTTTTTGTCTTAATCGATTATCAACCCACTCAGATCAATTCCATCAATTCGATGGATCGCCATGAATTGATCGACAGCATCACCGCCGTCACTTCTTTGATGAAGGCCTACGATGTGCCGATCATTTTATCCACCGTGAACGTGGCAACCGGTCGTAATCAGGATACGATTCCACAGCTGAAGGCCTTGCTTACCGATGTTCCCAGCTATGACCGGACCTCGATCAACGCTTGGGAAGATCGGGAGTTCAACGAAGCCGTCAAAGCGACCGGTCGCAAGAAGATTATCATTTGTGCCTTATGGACCGAAGCTTGTCTGACCTTCCCGACATTGGATGCCTTGAAGGAAGGCTTTGAGGTCTATCCGGTTGCCGATGCGGTGGGCGGGACCAGCCGTATCGCTCACGAAACCGCATTGCGCCGTGTCGAACAGGCCGGAGCGCAGTTGACCAGTTTTGCGCAATTGGCTTGCGAATTCCAACGAGACTGGAACCGTGGCGCCACCGTACCGACTTTTGTCAAAGCGATGCAGGATCGGGGCATTTTCCTGAAGCTGCAGTAAGAAGAGAGGATGAACAGCATGCTTGATATCCAAGGAGCTTTGAAAAATCTGCAATCTACTGTCACAAGGCATTTTTTGCACATCCAAAATCAACACCCTTTCATGCGGGCTTGGGCGGTCCAATTTGAGCTGGCTTATACGGATTTCCGAGTGGTGCAACTGGCCTTGCAGCTGGCGGAAGAAACCGCTCTGTTGCAGGAATTCACCGGGGCCTATGACAAAGTTTACCAATACGAGTCAGCCTTTGCTTTTGACGGCTTGGAGGGGTTCAACGCCAAGTACGCCGCAGACATGGACAACTATGAAAAAGCCAAAGATGACCTTTTGGCGGTAATCGATCGGATCTTCAAGCTGCAGCCGGATGATCCCAACGACTTGATCTGAGGTGAGGAAAATGATCAGCGAAAAAGAAATTCTTTATGACTCCAATCAACAACTGACCCTTGATCTTTATCGACCCTCATCAGAAACAGCCCCGGCAGACAAAAAAGATAACCAACCACTGCCGGAAATCGACAATCACACGACCAGCCCAGCCGCTGCAACGGCCGGCTCAGCTCCTGTTAAAGCCACGATCCTGCTGCTCCATGGCGGCGGCTGGTTTCGCGGTGACAAACAAAAAGAAGCCTTTCTAGCGGAAAAACTCACTGCTGCAGGCTTCCTGGTGGCAGCGCCCAATTATCGTCTGGCACCGGCTGCGATTTATCCGGCGGCTATGACGGACGCGTTGACCGCCTTTGACTGGCTGAAAAACTCCGAGAAGATCCCTCATGACCGACCAATCTTTGCTCTTGGTGCATCTGCCGGTGGCAATCTGGCCATCGAGCTGGCCCTGCAACGGGGCATCCCGGCTGCTTCCTGGTCCGGGATCATCGACATGGTCGACTGGGTCCGACAGCACCCGGCAGTTGCTGCTGTCATGAATCAAGAACAGCATTTCGATGAACATGAAAGCCGCCAGATCGACCAAGACGGCCAAAATGAATCTTTTTACAAGTGGTTCATTTTGAATTATGTCAAAAACGATCTCACCCTGCTGCAGGAAGCAACCCCTTTGACCCGGGTCACCGAAAAAAGCGGGCCCATGTTTTTAGCCAATTCGCTGCATGAATTGGTGCCTATCAGCGGCGTGTTGCTGCTGCAAAAAGCATTGGCAGAGGTCGACGTAGTTTCGGAAGTCAAATTAATCGCCGGTACCGTTCACGGCGAAGGCTACTGGGAAACCGCACTGCCGGCAACATTGGCCTTTTTTGCTGAGTATCTTTCTTAGCAGGTTCGAGTAAAGCATAGCTTATGGACTACAAGGTATAAAGTTGCGCGTTTACGACGCAGATTGCGATGAACTGGATCAAAATATCCGCCACTGGAGTTTTCAGGTCCACCCGCGTCAGCCAACATCCACGCAAAAAGATCCTGCCTGCCGGAAAACCGGCCACGGCAGGATCTTTTTTATCGCTTGTCAGCTGCACTTGCGGCCGATAAATTCCCAACCGGCGTCCGACAGTCCGGCCAGCCCTAACGAGAGCTCACCGGTCCCAGTCTGCCGCCAATAAGGGACGAACTCCCCGAGGCTGCAGCGCCACACGCCCGCCGCTAATGCGACATCCGTTAATTCTTGCGGAACTGATTGTTCGACACCGCTGTCCTGTGTGAAGGTCACGATATCCCAAGTCCCCGTCAGATCTTGTGGAAGGATCGGTGCTGCCGGCAGCGCTCCTTGATAACACTCGCCGCTCACCACCGGCCAGCCGTCACTGAGCCAATAAAGCGGCCGAATCCCTACGAAGAAGTCGGCACTGTGGGGTTGGCGGCGGATATGATGGACACAAAATTCAGCACCGTCTGACCGGCGAAAAAGCGAATTGTGCCCCGGACCATACAGCGGTGCTTCACCAGCAAACTGATAACTGCCCAGAAGCTTGGTCCCCACCTCCTCCGGTACCAGCGTCAAATCCGTCAATTCGGCACCGTTGCGATCCACATACGGTCCGGTGATTTCTTTGGCACGCCCGACACGGATATTGTAAGTATCGTTCAATGAATCAAAGGAGACGAACAAATAAAAATAATCGGTCTTTTCATTATAATAAATGAACGGTCCCTCCACCGCCCCGTCAACTGAGCGGGGGCGGATTGCCAGCAGCTGACCGTAGTCGCCGGGCGTTTTCAATTTCCCGGTGGCTTTGTCGACAGGTGCGATATGAATCCCGCCGAAAAAGGAACCGTACGTCAGCCACTGTTCCCCTTTGCGATCGGTACAGATATTGGCATCGATGGCATTGTGAGCAGCCAGTTCCCGACTGGTTTTGACTACCTCCCCTTGATCTTCCCACGGTCCCAGCGGATGAGGGGCTGTCGCCAGACCGATAAAAGAGGTGGTACTGCCGAAAGTCGAGGCAGAATAGTACATCCGATATCCCCCTGCGTAAGCAATAATCTCCGGTGCCCATAACCCCGTGGCACCGCTCCAAGCGGCGGCAGCTGCAGGAACACCGTCTTCCAAGGCTGTTTTTTCAAAGCGCCAGTTCACCAGATCTTTGGAACTGCGAATGGGCACACCGGCAGTCGGCGGCTCCTGGGTATCCGTGGAAACCAGGTAATAGGTGTCGTCGACTTCGATGATCGTCGGATCGTGAACACCGTTAATTGCGTTAGTCATGAGGAATCCTCCTTCTTGTGATTGTACGATTTTTCTCGATTTGGCTCACTGAGTCAGCTAACTCAGTGGCGGCTCGTAAAAAAGGCAAGCCCGCCAAGCAGACCTGCCTATTATCACCTTGAAGCCGCAGCTCAGACTTCCTTGTCGTTGGCTACCGGCTCGCCGAAAATCGGCAGCCCATCATGCCCCCAAGTGAATTCCTGTGCAATCGCATGACGATTCGGATTGTCCAGTGGATCGCCCTCTTTGTTTTTCTCTGGGCGGGCATGATAGATCAAAATATCGTTGCCGGATTCGTCCACTGTGAATGAGTTGTGGCCGGGGCCGAATTGCCGATTTGTCTCAGAGGATACAAAGACCGGTTCGGGTGATTTGTGCCAAGCGCCGCCATCCAGCAAATCATCATCCGCATTGGCCCACAGCAACCCCATAGCATAGTTTTCATCAGTGGCGCTGCCGGAATAGGTAATGATGATCTTTCCGTAGCGTTTAATGACAGCCGGTCCTTCATTTACCAAAAAGCCGATTTTCTCCCAATCATACTCCGGAATTGACAATAAGATCTGCGGTCCTTTCAGCGTCCATGGATTAGCCATCTCCGAAATGTACAGATTGGAATTACCCGGAATACGAGGATCTTGTTGTGCCCAAACATAATAGAGCTTGCCGTCGTTTTCGAAAACGGTGGCATCCAGGCTGAAGCTGTCAAAGGCTGTCTTCACTTGTTCTTTAACTTCCCACTCCCCTTCAAAAGGATCGGAATTCTCATTTGCGATGACAAACATTCGATGATGATGCTTGCGGGAACGACCATTTTCTTCATCGCTGGCAGCAAAGTAAACATACCAGACACCATCGATAAAATGGATTTCCGGTGCCCAGATCAGATTCTTCATCGGGCCGCTGTCAGGAGCATGCCAAATGGTTTTGATTTCACCATCTTCAAGATTATTCAACGAGTCGCCTCGCCGCAGTTCAATCGTCTGATAACCGGGAACCGAACCGGTAAAGTAATATTTCCCGTCAGTGTGCTTATAGACCCAAGGATCCGCTCGCTGCAAAACGATGGGATTATGGATTTTATTCTTCGTGATAGTCATTTCCTACTTCCTTTCGATCAAGAATACCGGGGTGCCGTCCGAAGCGGTCCCGGTAAAACTCATGACTTGTTTTTTCTGCCGAGTATCCCAAGCTGAGATAAAGCGGCCCTTGTAGTTTTCACCGGCGATGGTCAACGCAGCATCTTGGCGACTGTTGTCCGCAGCTGCCTGCCAGCTGCCGGAGACCGCACCGCTCACTTGGCCTCGTTTGGCCAATCGGATTTCCTCAGGTTCAGCGATTTGGTCACTGATATCCTTAGTAAAGCGGATCAAATCATAGGTGCCGATCAACTGCTTTTCCTGATAAGCGCCGATAGTCTCATCACCATAACGCAGCGGACTGACAACCGGCCAGCCTTCTTCTGTGAACCACATCTGATGGACCCGCAACAGGTGCTGTTCTCCCGAGTTCGGAAAGCGGCTGTGAAAAATCAGGAAATAGCGGTCCGTCTTTTCATCGTAATAAACAGAATTGTGTCCTGGTGAGATATAACCGTCATTGGTCATGCCATCGTCTTTCGTATAAGTAAAATTCCCCATCAGCTTTACTCCGTAAGGTTCGATACTTACGTCGTCAAAGCTGGTATTGGGCCGACCCATGACAGTTTCCATCGAGTTGCCCTGGCTGTCTTCATACGGACCATCGGGAGATTTGGAACGAACGACCCGCATATTGTAGCCGCCATAAGAATCCAAACCGCCAAAGGACAAGAAAAGATAGTAGTAACCGGTATCCTTGTTATATTGGATATAAGGAGCTTCAATCCGACTATGATTGCCACCGATCAATCGTTTGCCATATGAGTTGCGATCTTTGGGCAACCCCGTTGTCTCATCCATCTCCAGGATATAGATTCCTCCCGAATACGACCCATAGACCATCCACAGCTTGCCCGTTTCATCATAAAATACGTGGGGATCAATCACATTCGGATCAGTGGTAGCATCATAATCAGTATCAAATTGCGGTGATGTCCCCGAATACAGAAAGGATTCCACTTTCTTGTATGGCCCGTCGATCTGATCGGAAACAGCGACTCCCAAAACCGATAGCGGGGATGTTCCCTGGCATAGGCAGTAATACATATAGTAACGGCCATCTTTTAGGCGGATGATATCGCCGGCCCACAGCGTATCGGTCTTAGCGTAGTCAAACTCAGAGGACAACTCTTTACGGATATCATCGAATAAACGATCTTCTGCGACTGATCCCTGCAACTGCTCCCAGCTCATAAGATCCGGACTTTTGGCAAACATCATGTGAGAACCGATTACGTAGAAGTTATCCCCGTCTTTGATCACAGAAGGATCATGGACGGAAGCTTCTTCAAAAACCGGTTCTTTCAGCGTCGGCACAGCCTCAGCACCGCAGGCAGACAATAAAAGTACGGTCCCGCCAAGGATCAGATACCGGCCCAGCTTATTCATGGACCACCAGACCTTTTTTGCGATAACCGTTCTCCAGCAGTTTGCAGGTAACAAAGAGAACCGCTGCAGCCAGAACAAAGAACAACCAGTTAAAACGCAGACACAGGATGAAGAAACTGCCGAATACCAGGAGGCTCAGCAGACTTTCCACCGGCAAAAGCAGCGGCGCAGTCAATGCAGCGAGCAGTTTGGCTTTTAGAGAATCGCCACTGACTGTTTGCACATAGCAAAACTGAACCATCGCCAACAGTAGATAACACAGCAGCAACAGCGCCGGCCACAAAAACAATGCCTTCATCAACGAATTCTGCTGCACTACCAGGATGTCCAAATAAGTCACCAAAAGAGCTGCCGGAAACAGCAATACACTCAAACGGAAAGCTTTCAATCCGGTCAACCATTCAGAGCAGAAGCGTTTGACGACTTGCCAATACGCAGCATAGCCGTCAAAAAGCTCCCGATCCTGGCAGAGTTTAATCAATGCATACGTACTGGGAACCAGGCCGCCAAAGAAGAGTCCGCACACGATTCCCACTGCCCACAGCAGATTTAAAAGAACGAACATCACCAAGTAATTGAGGCCTTTCATCATTTTGGTGGTCATAAGTCATTATCCTTTCATACCGGAAAGTGCGACAGACTCGATAATCTGCTTTTGGAAAATAATGAAACAGATCAATACCGGCAGCAATGAAACAACAGATGCAGCCATAATCAGTGGGTAGTCTGTCTGGATCGCATAAGCAGCATTCAAGTTGGCAATCACTACCTGCAGCGTTTGTTTTTCAGGGCTGTTCAGGTAAATCAACGGTGCCAGATAATCGTTCCAGGCACCCATGAACCAGAGAATGAATTGGGCAGCTACCGCCGGCCGGATCAGCGGGAAGATTAGTTTAAAGAACGTTTGTAAGTACCCGGCACCGTCGATTTTCGCCGCTTCCACAATGGAATCGGGAATATTGGACAGGTATTGCTTCAGGAAAAAGATCATCGTGATATTACCGAACATCCCGGGAATGATCAGCGGCAACAGGGTATCCACCCAACCGATTTTTGAGAAGATCATAAACTGCGGAATCATGACTGCCGGATACGGGATCATCAAAGCCGACAACAAGCAGAGAAACAAAACATTTTTAAACGGCATCCGTAATTTAGCAAAAGAGAAAGCTGCCATACTGGAAGTCAGTGTCCCCACGATGGTCACCGACAAGGACACGATGATCGTATTGCGGATACCGGAAACCAGTGTATCGACTTCTGTCAAACGTTTGTAAGCATCAAATTGGATTGGATCCGGGATCCATTGCGGCGGCAGTTGGAAGACACCGGCTTTATCTTTCAATGAGGTCGAGATCATCCACAACAGCGGTCCTACCATGACGATAGCGCCGATGGACAGGATGAGCACGATGATGATATTGGAAACTTTATTTTTTTTCTTCATTTGATTCACCCCGTTAATCTAACGTATAGCTGTTGCGGCTGTTCATATAAAATTGGAAGGCTGTGATTGCAAACACCAGCAGCGCCAGGATCAGCGCCATACTGCTGGCATAACCCATCTGCCAGTTTTTGAAGGCTTTCTGCCATAAATACCAGACAACAGTTGCTGAACTATATTTCGGACCACCCGTCGGCGTCATGATATTGACCTCGGTAAAGATCTGAGAGCCGCCGATAATATTGGTCACCACCAAGAAGAACGTCACCGGTTTGACCATTGGCCAGGTAATATTTCTGAAGCGCTGGAAGGAAGAGGCTCCGTCCAATTCCGCCGCTTCGTAAAAAGTTTTCGGCACGCTTTGGATCGCCGCCAAATACAGCAGCATAGAATACCCTAATCCTTTCCAAACCGTCATGATGATAATCGCCGGCTTGACGGTATCCGCATTCTGCAACCAGTTGGGACCTTTGATTCCGATCAGCGCCAGCACTTGGTTCACCAAACCAAAATCCCCGTTGTAAGCCCATTGCCACAAGATGGAAATAGCGGCCAGTGAGGAAATCACCGGAATATAGTATATCGTCCGGAAAATTGTCGTTCCTTTGATCCCCCGACTCAAAGCAGATGCCAATAAAAAGGACAGCAGCAAGCCGATCGGAATCCCCAACATCAGATAGACCGTATTAAACATTGTTTTATAAAAGTATTCGTCTTTGAATAATTTCCGAAAATTGTCCAATCCGATAAAATTCATTTGACCCAAACCATTCCAGTCGGTAAATGCCGCATAGGTTGAATAGAGTAAGGGAATGGCTGAAAACAATACGAAACCGATCACCGGCAGCAATACGAATAAAAATGCCACCCGATGTTCATGTACATATAATTTGCTGGTACGCTTTTTCTTTGCGGAGACTGTTTTTGCTTGTTCCACGATAAATCCTCCTTTATACAGGTACTGACCGGCTGCGGCCTGCTTATCTGCTTAATAAGCAGCGCCTTCTGCCGGCAAAAAACATCTGCGAAAAGACCCGCTGTGACAGCTTCAAGACTTTTGGCAGGTGCATTTGCCTGCATCCGCCTGCAGCTTTTCATTGAATGGGATCGCAGGTGTTTTCACCTGCAACCCCACCGTTGTTATTGCGCTGTTTTTTGTTGTTGAATAGCACTATCCAGTTTTTCCTGCATCCGTGGCTGCACTTCTTTTACATATTCGGCAGCTGTTTGATCGCCGTCCAATACGGTTTGAATATTGATAAAGAATTCATCGTACCATTCGGCATTGTAGGTTTGGGCAGCCGGCATTGGACGACCGTAATCTTGTACGATATCCAAAAATTCCTGCTTATTGCTTGGCACAGATTCTGTATCCGAAGCCCAATTTTCAGCCATGTCGATCAAATTCGGGATCTGGATCTCCGCATCCAAGAGCTGTTGCTGCCCTTCTTCTGAAGCAGACAGATATTCGACTAATTTGACTGCTTTGTCCGGCTGCTTGGTTTTAGCCGAAACACCAATACCCAAGGAACCTACATAAGTGGCTGATTTGCCGGTTTTACCTGCCGGCCAAGGAATCAAATCGTATTCGAAGTCAAGTTTTGCATAGGTACTCATATCCCAAGGACCTACCGGGAAGAAGGCAATCTCGCCGTTCATCCAGCGTTGATAGGTATCCAGCGTTTGGGCATCCGAGATTGAAGGGGTGACTTTATATTTGTTTTGCAGATCAGCGAAAGTTTGCAACGCTTCTGCAAATTCCGGTGTATCGACTGTGACTTTGGTTTTGTCTTCATTGATCCAATCGCCGCCATTGCTCCAGACGAAGGATTGCAGACTCCAGTTAACGTTGAACCCGGTAGCCCATTGATCCAGTTTGCCGTCACCATCTGAATCTCTGGTCAATTTTTGACATACCTCGATAAACTCAGCCCAAGTCAATGGTGTATCTTTATCCGGCAGTTCTACGCCGGCATCCTTAAACATATCCTTGTTGTAGCCCAAAGCAAATGGACCTACGTCTTTTGGCAAGCCGTACAAAGCACCTTGACCGACTTTTTTGCCGTCATAACGATAGCTGTTGACGCCGTATTCCCAGATGTTGCTCAAGTCGAAATCGCCGTTTTCTACTTTGTCAGTGATGTCCAGAAGTACTCCATTGTCTACATAAGGCATCAAATTGCTTTGTTCAATATAAAAGACATCAGGTACTTTACCGCCGGAGATTGCTGCCTGGAGCTTGGTGGCATACTGATCTGCATCGGTGACGACCATTTTTACTTTGACATCTTCTTTTTCTTCAAATTTCTTGATTGCTGCTTCGTAAGCTTTCTTTTCATCTTGTCCTCCACGGAACATGAAAGTCAGCTCTTCATTCGAACCGTTGTCTCCGGAACCACCCTTTGAATCGTTCCCGCATGCAGCCAGCATGACCATCGAACCCAATGCAACCATACTTACGCCCATCAATTTTTTGAACTTCATCTCTTCCATCCTTTCTTAAAACCCTTTTTTCTATTTCATTAATGACTGAATCCAAGAGATTTTCCTCTTTTTAGGTAAATAACAATATTAAGGAACAACACTCTCAAGAAAGAACCATTAATGAATTTACAACCAAATAATACCCTCAACTGCAAACGCTGTCAACTATATTCTTATTAATTAATCAAAATATCTCCTAATTATAATTAGCTATATTATTAATTCTAAACTTTTTAAACGCTTTTATTTACAGTTGTTAATATATATGTTAACATAAACCCAACAATTAAGATTGAGGTGTTAGTATGCAATTAGATATCACTGATGATTCTTTAAAAGTCTATGAAGCATTGGCCAGCAGCGTCCGAATCCGGATCATCCAACTGCTGTCAAAAAATAAAATGAGTATCAAGGATCTGGCACAAGCACTGGGACTTTCCAGTGCAATCGTCACTATGCATATCCGCAAATTGGAAGAAGCCAATATTATCAAGACGGAAAAGGTCGGCCAAAGTAAGATCTCCAGTTTAAAGGTGGATCATATCGATATCAACTTTCCTGAAAAAATCTTCAATGCCTTTGATATTCAAGAAAACGACATCCCCATCGGTTTGTATACCGATTTCCAGGTGGAGCCTACCTGCGGGCTGGCGACCTTGACAGATTTTGTCGGGCCGGTGGATGAGCCGAAATTCTTTATGGATCCTAAGCGAATGGATGCCCGGATTCTCTGGTTCACCAAAGGCTTCGTGGAATATCAGACCCCCAACTATCTGTCTGCCGACAACAAGCTTGAGATGATGGAGATCTCACTGGAAATTTCTTCAGAATTTCCTTTTGCCAATGACAACTGGCCCTCTGACATTACCTTTACACTGAACGGCATCGAGCTGGGAACCTGGACCAGTCCCGGCGACTTCGCCGATATCCGCGGCAAGCTGAATCCTGATTGGTATCCCGACAACCTCAATCAGTACGGCCTTTTGAAGACTATCCGGATTCTCAATCACGGGACTTATATGGAAGGCGATCCGCTGTCCGGCGTGACCATCAATGATTTTCCTGCCGATGCCGAGATGTGGCGTCTGAAGATTGAGGTCAAAGACGATGCTGCCAATGTCGGCGGCTGCACCCTCTTTGGCCAAGGTTTTGGTAATTACGATCAAAACATCAAACTGAAATCTTACTACAGTTGATGCTGTACAAAAAAGGTGCTGTCGGATCCCTGATATTTTCAGGAGATCCGGCAGCACCTTTTTGCGAGCCGGTTATGATTCAATTTAGCAATCCGATAGTGAGAAAAGCTTCTCAGTCATACGAGACTTAGGCGTAATAAGCCGCTTCAAACAATGCCACGATATCGTCTTTACTGCCTTTGCGAGGATTGGAGTACGCATTGCCGTCTTTCAAAGCATTTTCTGCCATCAGTTGGAAGTCTTTCGGATCGGCACCGATGGATTTGATATTGGCAGGAATACCTACGTCTTCTGAAATCCGTTCCAGCGCAGCAATCCCTCTTTCAGCGGCAGCCATTTTGGACAATCCGTCGATATTTTCACCCAGAAAAACCGCGATATCAGCAAAACGTTCCGGGCTGGCAATCATATTCCAGCGTTCAACTGTCGGCATCAATACCGCACAGCAGACGCCATGGGGGGCATCGTATTGGCCGCCCAGCTGGTGGGCCATGGCATGGACATATCCCAAATCAGCATTGTTAAAGGCCATCCCTGCTAAGAGAGAAGCGTAGGCCATATTGGTGCGGGCCTCTAAGTCATGGCCGTTTGCCACAGCACGACGCAAGTATTGGCCGATTAGTTTGATTCCTTTTTCAGCTTGCGCATCAGTAATCGGGTTACGATTTTCGGAGACGTACGACTCCACACAGTGACAAAGGGCATCCATGCCGGTAGCAGCCGTCAGCTTTTGCGGAACATCCAGCATCAGCAAGGGATCATTGAATGAAACCAATGGCACATTGCGCCAAGAAACAACCACAAATTTCAAATGAGTTTCTTCATTGGTGATTACTGCATGACGAGTAATTTCAGAGGCCGTTCCGGCGGTCGTATTCACAGCCATCAATGGTGGCAGGGGTTCTGTTAAGGTTTCAATCCCCACCAATTTTGTCAGGTCGTCGCCATTGGTCAGCAAAATACCAATTCCCTTGCCGCAATCATGGGCGGATCCGCCACCGACAGTGATGATGGAGTCACAGTTTTGTGCTTGGTACATTGCTGCACCGGCTTTGACATTGCGGATTTTGGGGTTGGGTTCCACTTCATCAAAGATTACATAGTCGACACCGGCTGCTTTTAGACTGGCTTCCGTCTGTTTAACCGGGCCGTTTGCCATATTCCGTAAAAAACTGTCTGTTACGATCAAGACTTTGGTCATATGGAGTATTTGCGCCCGCTCACCGATTTTTTCAATAACACCGGGGCCAAAAAAATTCACACTGGGCATCATAAAATCAAAATTTGTTTTCATACTACTCGCTCCTTTTTTGCAAAGCTTTCAACCTGCTGCTCTAAAAGCTAAATTGTCGCGCTCAAAATATTCTCCGTGGTTGCTTCATTTCTTTTAGATATTCACAACCACATAATGAATCTATAAATACTTCAGCAAAGTTGTAAACAACAACTCGCTGGAAGCCGCTCCGGGATCGATATGCCCGAGGGCTCGTTCTCCCAGATAGGAAGCCCGCCCTTTTTTGGCTACCAGCTCAGCGGTATGATCTCTGGCCGCACGAATCACGCCCTCCGTCAGTTGTCCTTTCTTTAAGGCTGCCACTGCCGGAAGCCAGACATCCACCATGGTTTTGTCCTCCGCCTCGGCTTTGCCCCGCAGCTGGATCATTTGCAACCCCTGTTCCATGACTTCACCTAACTGTTCTTGGCTGTTGATTTCATCAATGTCTTTGACCGCTTTGGTGATCCCCATGAAGGCTGAACCATACAAGGGTCCGGAAGCTCCGCCGACCTTTGCGATCAATGCCATGGATAAAATCTTAGCGGTGTCAGCAATTGAGGTCGGCTGTTTTGCTGCGAAATCCACTTCATAGGCCACCATACCGCGAGCCATGTTATTTCCATGATCTCCGTCGCCGATGGGAGTATCCAACTCGCTGAGATAACTTTTATTTGCTTCGATGGCTTGACCAAAATCAGCCAACCATGCTTGAAATTCTGTGACCGTCATTTTCATTGGTGCAATCGCTCCTTCGTTTTTTCTATCCAGGTTATATCTGAAATCAGCTGATTAGGGGGTGTCTGAAAACACCGAGGGGATCCAGATTTTTGCGGACCTGCCGAAATCAAGGAGTAAAGCACAGTTTATGTGGTCAAAGCTGCGCATTTACAACGCCGATTGCGGTGAAAAGGTCCAAAAGATCTGCCACTGGTGTTTTCAGACACGCCCTATTACCAACTGATGACCTCAACAGGACTTTGCAATGCGGCAAGCCAGCTCGCTTCTCTCAGATCCAACAGTGTCAAGCTGATGCCCGCCATATCCAAAGAAGTCATATAGTTGCCTACTTTGGCAAAGGAAACAGCGACCTTTTTTTCCGCCAGCAGATTTTGCACGTCATTCATAAAGACAAATTGCTCCATCAAAGGTGTGGCTCCCATGCCATTCACCAATACAGCCACCTGCTCAGGCTGTTGGTCATAATCTGCAAGCAGCTTGGTCACCAACTCTTCGGCGATCCCGCGAGACGTCAGCAGTTTTTCTCGGCGATAGCCCGGCTCGCCGTGAATGCCCACGCCGAATTCCATTTCATCGTCGGCCAACACAAAGCCTGGTTTACCTACCTCGGGTACAGTCGCTGCGCCCAATGCCACGCCGATAGTCTTGATAGCTGGCAGCAGTTTTTCACCTAATGCCTGCAATTCAGCCAGGGATGCGCCATTACGAGCAGCATCCCCGATGATTTTGTGCACCAGAACGGTTCCGGCCACGCCCCGCTTGCCAGCTGTATAGGTACTGTTTTCCACAGCGACATCATCGTCCACTACCAGCATTGCTACTTGGATATCTTCCATTTCCGCCAAATCTTTGGCCATTTCGAAATTCAAGATATCGCCAGTGTAATTTTTTACGATCAGTAAAACGCCCTGTCCTTGATCTGCGTCTGCTATTGCCGTCTGGATCTGATCGGGTGTCGGTGAAGTAAAAACATCCCCTAAAACGGCAGCGCTCAGCATGCCATCACCGACAAAGCCGGCATGGGCGGGTTCATGCCCACTGCCACCACCGGAAACCAGGCCGACTTGGGGTTGCTGCTTGTTTTTAGCGATGACCCGGCTGTCAGCGACTTGATGAATCAAATAAGGATAGCTCTTCACCAATCCTTGTTGCATTTCACTGATAATTTCACCGGGTTTATTGATGATTTTTTTCATTAAAATCCGCCTTCCTCTTGTGTCCTTTTGCTGTCTTTACAGTAGCCGGTTCAAGACCAGCCTTTTTGACCGGCATTTTGTGCTTCTTGTAAAATATGTGCCAAGTCATCGGAGACACCGGCTGTGATCGCAGCTGCAAAAGCGCCTTCTACCAGCGGTGCATCCACCAGTTTATATTTTGCCTGCAATTCCGGTTCCAGCATGTCATAGGCCAGTTCACTGGAAAGTACCGCACTGCCCAAATCGGCAAAAACCAAAAAGATGTCACTGTCTTGCGCATCTTCGGCAGCGGCGATGATTTTGGTAGGATCACTGCCCAGCTCTCCTGTGGCTGTCCCTCCCAGAGAATAGATGGCGACATCCGCTGATTGTGACATTTGTCGAATCATTTCTTTGATCCCATCTGTGATTTGTTGGCTGTGAGAGAGCAGAAAAATACTTTTTTTCATTTTTTCACCTCATCTGTTTTGAAGGGAGCTTGTTTCCCGTAAGGCCGTCGCTTTTTAGCTTCACGAGGATAGCCGGGACCTCATCTGAGCGTCCCGGCCCGCCTTTTATGCTAATCCGTTACGTGTCTTATAATCTTGACCGATACGGTCGGCCACGATCAGTGCATTGGCCACTGCTTCTTCGGTGATTGGAAATGGCATGGAATGGATGGATTCTTCGGGAATGCAGGCAATCTTAGCCACAGCCAAAGCTTCTTCAAAGCTGATGTCTGTCACACCCAGATCTGCCAATGTCAGCGGCAAGCCGACAGCAGCACAGAAGTCCATAACCGCTTCAAGCTCTGACTTAGGAGCATCTTCCATCACTAGTTGCACAATGGTGGCAAAAGCAACTTTTTCACCATGCAGATAGTGGTGGGTGCCTGCCAATACGGTCATGCCGTTATGGATTGCATGAGCCGCTGCCAAGCCGCCACTTTCAAAACCTAAACCGGAAAGTAAGATATTGGTTTCGATAATCTTATTGAAAGCTTCCGTTACCAAGTTGGCTTCACAAGCAACTTTGGCTTGGAGTCCGTCTGCCTTTAGATTTGTCCAACACAGTTCAGCCAAGGCCAAAGCTGCGTAGGTCCCAATCGCCGGTTCCGTCAAACCTTCACGAGAGCCCATAGGTAAGCTGGCATTCACACGAGAGTAGGAATTATGGGTCGCGCGCGCTTCAAAATATGTGGACAAGGCATCCCCCATCCCGGCCACCAAAAAACGAACCGGCGCTGCGGCAACGACTTTGGTATCAACCATGACTACGCTGGGACTTTGTTTGAAGTAGGCATAATCATCAAAAGAACCATCTGCATGATACAGAACAGCGGAATGGGAAGTCGGGGCATCAGTAGCCGCAATCGTCGGCACAATAATCAAATGCTCGCCCTCTGCTACAACTTTGGAAGCGTCGATGGCTTTACCGCCACCCAGACCAATAATACAGTCGGTATGATTTTCGGCTGCGACTTGTTGCAGCCGCTGGGTTTCTTCACGAGTCACCTCACCGTTAAAACCGCCTTCTACAAAGCGGATACCGAATTTTTCGGCAGTTGCATCCAGTTGGGGGCGAACCCGATTGACATCATCAGAATTGGCGATCAGCAGAGCTGATTTTCCGAATGTCGAAACAAAGTAGCCCAGATTCAGCAGCTCGTCTTCTCCTTGCACATATTTGGTTGGTAAGATCAATGCTTTTCTCATTTTGAAAACCCTCCAGTATTTTTTGGATCAAGTCGTGCCCGTTGTTCCCGTCTGCGGCCGCAATCAGGATCTTTCGTCAGCTGTTCTGCGACTTTCTGATTGAAAGCGTTACAACTGAGTACACTGTTATAGTAAGCCCGCCGAGAAGAAAAAGCATGACACTTTGACACCGCTTTCTTATCTGTTAAGATGGGATTATCTTATAAAATAGCATTTATTTGTTATTCAACAGGAAAGGTCTATAATAAGGACAGTTTGAAAACGACAGTGAGCGTCCGCCTTTTAGTGCAGGCAGTATTGCCTTGGGGAAAAGGACCAAAATACCTGCCACTGGACTTTTCAGGCACACCCTAAGCTACACGCAACTCCCGGCAGCAGGAAAGGAAGCAAAGTACATGGCAGAACGTTTTGATATCGAACGGGTCTTGGATCTGAAAAAGTGGGAAGCTCTGCAGGAGAAGATCGCTGTCGCTACGGATCTGGCCATCATTTTGGTGGACTATCGCGGCAAACCAATCACCCGCCACAGTCAGGTAAAGCCCTTCTGTCAGCTGGCTCGTGAGCATCCCGAGCTTTCCGTTTACTGCGAAAAATGCGATGCCCGCGGCGGGGTGGAAGCCGTTCGGACCGGCAAGCCTTTCATCTATCGCTGCCATTTCGATATTATCGATATGGCAATTCCCATCATGGTGGACAATCACTATGTCGGAGCGATTATGGCCGGTGAGATCATGACAACTGCTCATCAAGATCAGCTGGAGCAGGTTTTGAACTTGTCTGACAGAGAAGATATCCACCGCTTCAAAGCACAGCACCAGAAACTGATCGATGCCTACCCGCGCTTTTCATTGACGAAATTGACAGAGATGGCCGCCATGCTGGAGCAGCTGAGTGAGTATATCGTCACTGAAGCTATCAAAAAAGACTATCTTGTCAAAGCCTACAAACAGACACTGCGGATCGCCAAGCGTGACCCGTCTGAAGCAGCCTTTTCTGCAGAAGACACCGCTGACCTGGAATTTGTCAGAGAAGATCTCCGCCAGTCCCTTTTGGAAAAACGGCTGACGACTGCCGGGGTCTACCAAACGAAAAATCGCACGTTGCAGCCGGCCGTCGACGCCGTTTTTGCCAATAAAGCCGCGCACCTGGACTTGGCTCAACTGGCAGAACTGGTCAACCTCAGTCCCACCTATCTGAGCCGTTTGCTGCGAGAAGAATTCGGCGAACCCTTCAGCCAGATCTATGCCAAGTTGAAGATTCACTGGGCAGAAGAACTGCTGAGCTCCACCGATCTGTCTGTCGCCGAGATCAGTGATTCACTGGGCTATTTAGAGCCCAGCTACTTCATCCGCTCCTTCAAGAAAATTACCGGCACTACACCATTAAAATGGCGGCAGGGAACAGGAAAGTGAGGATCGGGACGGTGAAATTCCACCGACAAAACCCGGCAGAAAAAGTCGGGTCTGCTCCGCAAAGACCTGCGACAATAGACACATGGAGGAAATGACATGGACTGGATCAAACAACTGAATGCTGCCTTGGATTATATTGAAGCAGAACTAGCCGGAGAAATCTCCCACCAGGAGCTGGCCAATATCGCCCACTGCTCCGTTTACAATTTTCAGCGGATGTTTTCCTACCTGGCGGATCGCAGCCTGGCAGATTATATTCGCAGCCGGCGCTTGACCTGTGCGGCATTTGATATCCTGCAAAGCGATGCCCGCCTGTTGGATATCGCCGTGAAGTACGGATACAGCTCACAAGACGCTTTTTCCCGCGCCTTCAAAGCCTATCACGGTGTACTGCCTTCTGCTGTCAGAGCTGGAGCAGCTACTTTGAGATCCTGTCCCAGACTTTCCTTTCAACTTACTGTCAAAGGAGCTGAACATATGGACTATCAAATCAAAAACTATCCAGCCTTCACAGTTGCCGGTTTCTGCCAGCAGCTGAAAACCGAACAAGCCTTCGAAATCGTCCCGCAAATCTGGGCTGCGGCCAGAGTAGATGGCCGCATGGAACGCTTGCTGACATTTATGCAGCAGACGGATTATTATCCGGCGGGTCTTTTGGGGATCGCAATCAGCGGGCAATGGGGCGCTTCAGAGGAGATGACGTATTTACTGGGGGTTACCAATGCTGTTGACACACCAGAAGCAAAGCACGTCACTCCGCCGGCCGAGCTGCAGGAATTTCGCCTGCCCCCAGCCACTTGGGTAATCCTCCCGGCCACCGGTGACCTGCCGGATTCCGTCCAGAATATCTACAAACATTTTTACGCTGAGTGGC
The DNA here is from genome assembly GCA_027692465.1 of Enterococcaceae bacterium OF42-14pH9A. GTDB lineage: Bacteria > Bacillota > Bacilli > Lactobacillales > Enterococcaceae > Enterococcus_C. The sequence goes on from JAQEYU010000002.1 coordinate 676,319, forward strand.
TGCCAAGTTCCGGCTATCATCTGGCCGATCTGCCTGTAGTGGAGTGTTATCTGGAAGATCGTCAGGAAGTTTGGATCGCCGTAACAACCGAAAAATGAGAGCGACGGAGCCCGCAGCCCCCAGATGCGGCGCTTCGTTTTTTTGACAAGCAAAAAAACTCCCGCACATCCATAAAGACGTGCGGGAGTTTAGTCATATCTGATTCTGCAATTGATTGCCGGCGATTATTCGCTGACAGTTACGTCGCCTTCAACTTTGGCGCCGTTTTGATCAAGTTTGGCAGAGTCTTTGTATTCTTGTTTTTCGAAGGTCACTTTACCGGTCACTGTTGCACCATCCAGAACAAAGCCGTTTGCTTTGACCAGGACGTCACCTTTGACTGTTCCGTGAACGATGTTGAGGTTTTCTGATTCCACTACCAATTGAGGTACTGTGATCGTATATTCGGCAGTTACTTTGCGGTCGGCATCTTGCGCATACAACGCCAGTTTACGGTAGATGTCATTAGCGGCATCCCCTTTGTCATGGAATTCACCAGCGACAGTCAAGTCCTTGTCAAAGTTCACATCGCCGGTCACGCCGATAATCCAGTTTCCGTCAGCACTCAATGCTTTTTCCAAAACAGACGGGTCGGCACTTACAGAGGCAGAAGAAACAACTTCCGGTGTGCTGGTCGATGTTTGTTCGGTAGTTGCTGCTGAGCTGCTTGAAGCTGAGCTGTCAGCCGGTTTGTCAGAGCTGCAGGCGCCCAAAGTAACAGCCAACAGGCCCATAGCTGCGAGACTTGCGATTTTTTTGGTGATCATATTCATTACCCCTTCTTTGGTTCAATCATTGTTTTTAACAACCCGTATGATACCACCCAATGGGGAAAAACAAAAATAAAAGGCACTTTTTTCGTAATTCGGCAAACTTTTTTTAAGAAATGTGAGCGTTATCATCGCTGAGAGATTTGGAACGCACCCGAAAAAGTAATGGCCGCTTGCCTCCCATCACCCTACTTCCCCTGTCAAAAGCAGTTGTCCTCCCTTAGAAAGTCCCGCAAAAAAAACAGGATCCCCGATGAATGCTGGTGTAACGTCTACTTGGAAAAGATAACTTACGTGTTATCAAACAGACACTATACTAATACTCATCAGGCTTCCTGTTTTTTGCTGCTGAGACCTTGGCCGGTAACCGGTCCGGTCGCAGACTTTTACGACAGTTTTACTTGCTCAGCTTTGCGATCCGCTGCCTCAGTTGGCTACAATATTTACCAGTTTGCCCGGTACGACGATCACTTTGCGGATGGTTTTGCCTGCCAACAGACCGGCTACCAGTTCGTGGCCTTTTGCCAGTTCTTCCATTTCTTCTTTGGTGGCAGCTGCTGGAATGTTGGCTTTGGCCTTGACCTTGCCGTTGACTTGGAAGACGACTTCGATCTCGTCTTCTACCAAGGCCGCTTCATCATAAGTCGGCCACGGCACATAGCTGATACCGCCTTCGTTGCCCAGGATCTCCCACAGCTCTTCAGCAAAGTGCGGAGCGATCGGCGCCAGCAGTTGGACGAAACCTTCCAGGAAGATATACGGCAGGGCATCGACTTTGTAGGCTTCATTGATAAAGACCATCAGTTGACTGATAGCAGTGTTGAAATGCAGCTGCTCATAATCTTCCGTAACTTTCTTGACAGTCTGGTTATAAACCTTAGTGAGTTTGCCATCGTTGAAATTGGTAATTCGATCCCGCATTTTGCCATCTTCGTCGACGATCAGACGCCAAATGCGATCCAGGAATTTCCGCGAACCTTCCAGGCCGTTTTCGCTCCAAGCAATGGAGGCATCCAATGGTCCCATGAACATTTCGTACAGCCGCAGCGTATCGGCACCATATTGGCTTACTACATCATCCGGATTGACGACATTGCCGCGGGATTTGGACATTTTTTCATTGTTGCCCCCCAGAATCATCCCCTGATTATACAGTTTTTGGAACGGTTCTTTGGTAGGTACGACACCCAAATCATACAAGAATTTATGCCAGAAACGAACGTACAGCAGGTGCAATACCGCATGTTCGGCACCGCCGATGTAAATATCTACCGGCAGCCAGCGTTGCAGTTTTTCATAACTGGCCAGTTCATTTTTATTGTGTGGATCAATAAAGCGCAGGTAATACCAAGAACTGCCGGCCCATTGCGGCATTGTGTTGGTTTCCCGCCGGCCTTTTTTGCCGGTAACCGGATCGACGACATTGACCCAGTCTTCGATATTGGCCAACGGGGATTCGCCGGTCCCGCTTGGTTTGATATCTTTGGTGACCGGCAGGCGCAGCGGCAGTTCCGCTTCAGGAACCGTGGTGACGGTGCCGTCTTCCCAGTGGATAATCGGAATCGGCTCGCCCCAGTAACGCTGACGGGAGAACAACCAGTCCCGCAGCCGGTAGCTGACTTCTTCTTTGCCGACACCTTCTGTTTCCAGCCAGGCATTGATCTTGGCGATCGCATCTTCTTTGTTCAGACCGTCAAGGAAACCGGAATTGATATGCGGGCCGTCTTCAGTGTAGGCTGCCACTGCGACATCGCCGCCCTCCAGTACCGGAATAATCTCCAGACCGAATTTTTTGGCAAAGGCGAAGTCCCGCTCGTCGTGGGCCGGTACAGCCATGATAGCCCCTGTGCCGTAGCTGGCCAACACATAATCAGCAATCCAGATTGGGATTTCTTTGCCGTTCACCGGATTGACAGCATAGGCACCGGTGAAGACGCCGGTTTTGTCTTTGGACAAATCGGTCCGGTTCAGATCGGATTTTTTCTCCGCTTCGTCAATATAAGCTGCGACGGCGGCTTTTTGTGCTTCAGTGGTGATCTTTTGTACCAATTCCAACTCCGGTGCCAAAACAGCATAGGTGGCACCAAACAAGGTGTCCGGGCGCGTAGTGAAGACAGTAAAGCTTTCATCAGTACCGGCGATCTTGAAGGTCACATTGGCACCTACTGAACGGCCGATCCAGTTTTTCTGCATTTCTTTGATACTGTCAGGCCAATCCACCAAGTCCAGGTCATCCAACAAACGGTCGGCATAAGCGGTGATTTTCAGCATCCATTGCCGCATCGGTTTGCGGATGACATCATAGCCGCCACGCTCGGACTTGCCGTCGATGACTTCTTCATTGGCAATAACCGTCCCCAACTCCGGCACCCAGTTCACCGGCACTTCGGCTTCATAGGCCAGGCCCTTTTCATACAATTTGGTAAAAATCCATTGGGTCCATTTGTAATAATCCGGATCCGTGGTATTGATCTCCCGGTTCCAGTCATAACTGAAGCCCAGAGAATTGATCTGACGCTTGAAGGTCTGGATATTTTTTTCAGTAAATTCTGCCGGGTCGTTACCGGTATCCAGTGCGTATTGTTCCGCCGGCAAACCGAACGCATCCCACCCCATCGGATGCAGGACGTTGTAGCCTTGCGCCCGTTTCATGCGAGACAGGATATCTGTCGCGGTGTAACCTTCCGGATGGCCCACATGCAGCCCTTGTCCGGAGGGATACGGGAACATATCCAGCGCATAAAATTTTGGTTTTTCATTTTCTTCGTGGGTCACGAAGGTATTGTTCGCGGCCCAGAACTTCTGCCATTTTTTCTCGACTTCTTTGTGATCGTAATACACGATACAGTCTCCTCCTTTTAATTTCAGCTGCCTGAACGCCGCCACAGCAGGCCCTCTTCAGCATAATGAATAACTTTCAAACCAATGATACCCGGCAAAGCTGAATCCAGCCTGAACCGAGCACATTAGCGAATCAGCGTTGACAACTGCTTTTTGCTCGTCACCCACAGAGCAGCTCTTGCCGGTCAGTCACAGCAAATCTTCCGGCCGCCACATTCCAAGACAGCAAAAAACGCCCTGTGAAAGCCTGCAGCTCTCATAGGACGTTGTCAACGCGGTACCACCTATTTTTGTTTACACGAAAACACGCTGCTCAGCGGTTTTTTTGGTAAACCTCGAACGGATTAACGGTCGTCACCGTGTCTTTTTACTCGTCTTCGTTTCTGATGAACAAGATTTTCAAAAGAGCAGCACTCAAGGCCAGTTCACAAGCTCCTGTACGCATTCTCACCGGCCATGCGCTCTCTGGGATCAGGGGACCCGCTACTAACTCCTCGTCAACGTGCAATATACTGTTTGACTGATAGTCTAACAGAGAATCACCGAAAAATCAAAGAAGATTTTCATAGGAATATTTTATCGACGGCTTCGAAGACGGTTTTGAAAACTTGTCCTTTGGCGGACCCCGTTACTAAAAGAATGCTCTTTCTTCGCCATGCCCTTGACAAAGTTAATAAGATTAACTAAAATACAGTTAATCGAGTTAACTTTATTTTTAAAAAGGAGCTGAGCCCATGAACGATTCCATGATTTTTCAAGCTGCCAATACTGTTTCCCTGTTCTGCCGTCTGACAATCCATACCAAAAAAGAACTGCCGCTGCGTTCCAGTGAGATCGGTCTGCTGATCTATACTGTCAAGGCCGAAACACCGGTTACACCGGCGATGGCAGCCGACTATTTCAAAGTATCCAAACCCATGATTGCCGGTATGGTGAAGCATCTGGCTGCAGCCGGCTATTTGCAAAAGCAGCCTTCTCAAGAGGACAAGCGCAGCTACCTGCTGGTCCCCACACAGGCGGCCGAGCATCTGACGAAATCCGTCTACGATGAATACTTCAAAGACATGCAGCTGCTGTCGGAAAACATGGGAGCTGCCCACTTCACCCGCTTGCTGCTGCTTTTGGATGAAGCCAACGATATCTTGTTGAAAAATAAATAAACCATCACACCAGCGGATGGTCTGGAGGAAACCTATGTCAAAAATCTTAGTAACCGGTGCCTTAGGAAATGTCGGCGGTTATGCAGCCGAACAACTAATCAAAAATAAAGAAGCCGTCGTCTGCGGAGATATCGATCCCAGCGCACTGAAGCAGCGTTATCAGGACAAAGCCGACTGTGTCTACTTTGACTTCACAGCACCCGCTACCTTTTCAGAAGCCCTGAAAGGTGTCGACCGGGTATTCATCATGCGCCCGCCGCATCTGGGTAAGCCGCAGGATCTGCAGCCCTTCATCGATTTTTTGAAAAGCAGCGACCAGATCCGGTTGACCGTCTTTTTGTCTCTTTTGGGAGTCGAAAAAAATCCAATCCCCCCTCACCATAAGATCGAAAAATTCATTGAAGCGGCTGGGCTGCCCTACTGCCATATTCGGCCGAGCTTTTTCATGCAAAATCTCAGCGGGGTCCACGCTTTTGAGATCAAGCATTTTGACCGTATCCTGGTTCCTGTCAAAAATGCCGTCACCAGCTTCATCGATGCGCAGGATATCGGCGAGCTCATTGCCACGGTCTTAAGCAATCCAACAGCTCACCAAAACACCGCTTATTCCGTTACCGGTCCGGCAGCAATCAACTATCAGGAGGCGGCCCGGATCATGACCGAAGAATTAGGACGGCCCATCGCCTATGCTGATCCCAGTCCGACTTTTGCCAAAAAATACTGGCAACAAGTTCGCGGCTTGGATAAAAGCTACGTCACCGTGATGAGCATGTTATATCTGATGACCCGGATGGGCGGGGCCAAACAAGTCACCCGCGGCTTTCATGAGGTCATGGGCAGAGAACCCCGGACGTTCCGGGAATTTGTCAAAAACAACCGCGCAGCCTGGCAGCCTTGATGCAGGAGTTGTCGGAGAGAGAGGCGCAAGCAGCCAGCAAATCGCGCTTGAATACACCTAAAAAGCCGGCAACCATTCAGGCTGCCGGCTTCTTTTTATTTCACTTTCAGTGTCTGTCCGACATAAATCGTATCAGACTTCAGGTTGTTCAATTCCTTCAACTGGTTGACAGTCATTCCGTGTTTTTCAGAGATCGACCACAATGAATCGCCGCTGACTACTTTATACGTTTGTGCTGCGCTGGTACTGCCGCCGGTATTGCCGGTATTAGCAGATGCGCTGCTGCCTTTTTTCACGATGACCTGCTGCCCCGGGTAAATGAAATTGTCTTTGATGCCGTTCCACTGGATCAGCTGGTCCATGCTGATGCCGTATTTATTGGCGATAAACCAGACAGAATCACCGGAGCGAACGGTATAATAGGAATTTCCCGTCGTCGCAGCGGAGCTGTTCGTTCCGCTGCTGCCGGTATTGGAAGTTCCGGTAGCCGGTTTATTCGTCGTATTGCCAGCCGAACTGCTGCTGCCGGACGTCGAGTCGCTACCCTTTTTCACAATCAGCTTTTGGCCCGGATGGATCAGATTGTTCTTGATGCCGTTCCATTCTACCAACTGTGTCATGCTGATGCCGTGGTTGTTGGCAATCAGCCAGACGGAATCACCGGCTTTTACGGTGTAGTAGCTGTTCGTCGTTGCCGTACCTGTGCTTGAGCCGGAGCCAGTCGACGGTTTGGAGGTGCTTGGTTTTTCGGTCACATTGCCCGCCGAACTGCCGCCACCGGACGTTGAGCCACTGCCCTTTTTCACAATCAGCTTTTGGCCCGGGTGGATCAGATTGTTCTTGATGCCGTTCCATTCCACCAGCTGTGTCATGCTGATGCCGTGGTTGTTGGCGATCAACCAGACAGAATCACCGGCTTTTACGGTATAGTAGCTGTTCGTCGTTGTCGTACCGGAGCCGGTTGAACCGGAACCAGTCGACGGTTTGGAGGTGCTTGGTTTTTCGGTCACATTGCCCGCCGAGCTGCCGCCACCGGACGTCGAGCCGCTGCCCTTTTTCACGATCAGCTTTTGGCCCGGATGGATCAGATTGTTCTTGATGCCGTTCCATTCCACCAGCTGTGTCATGCTGATGCCGTGGTTGTTGGCGATCAGCCAGACAGAATCACCGGCTTTTACGGTGTAGTAGCTGTTCGTCGTTGCCGCACCGGAGCCGGTCGATCCGCCGTTATTATTACTGCCGGTGCTGGCTCCGCCGCCGGCACTGCCGCTGGCGGGGGTATCAAATCGAGTCAGATTATACGATTCAATGACATTGTTCAATGCCGTCGCATAGTGAGGGGCCGTCGCATAACGTCCCGTCAGCCAGGCAGTAGCGTCACGATAAGAAGAGCAGTTGCTCTTCCAGGCGCCGCGGTAGTAATGCTGCCCGCCGATAATCACATTGCGCAGGACACTGGCATTGTCTTCAAATGACTGTTGAAAGGATGGATAATCCCGAAACGGCTCTTTCATGGTGACCCATTTGCCGTCCAAATATTCCTGGGTGTCCATGTAGACACTTTGTCCCTGGTAACTGCCCTTGATCCCGAAAAGGTTATAATAAGGCGCTCGTGCCAAGGTGCTCTGGCCCCAGCCGCTCTCAACGATGGCCTGTGCGATCATAACTGATGCAAACAGATCATTTTTTTGTGCCACCGGCTGCGCATGGGCTGCAATCTCGGCGATAAAAGCACTGGTATTGGTGGCGCGGCTTGTCTGTCCGGCTTCCGCTGCCTCGGCTTTCACCGGTTCAGCCAAAGGAGCTGCCAATGAACAGGCTGTCAAAGTTGTGCCTACAATGGCCGTGCCCTTTCTCATCTGGCGGGACCACCGCCGTTTTTCTTCTAATTTTCGCCGCTCTTTGCGGGAAACCAACTGTCCAACGTTTTCCATTCTTTTCCTCCTCACACAAATGCTTCAAGCAGTCATACAGGCATCCTCAGTGTGTTAAAAAAACACGTTATTCTCAGTGATCTTTCGTTGTCAAAAAAGTAACCGTTTACCTGACAAAAGATCCCCAGCTGTCAAACGCCCTGCAATGACCCTAATTTCCTGTATAAAAAATCTTCATATTACAAGTATACCTTGTTCCCCTTGTAAACGAAAACATAATCCCAGTTATCGAGAGCAATTGTTAGCTGGCTGTAACATAAGTTATCAACAGTTATAAAATGACAACATCAAGTTATCTGTAAAGGGATATAAAAAATCGTTTCGTTACCATTATCTTCGCAAACAGCGGATTAATTGAATAACAACTTTCCATGCCCATGTTTTTTTACAATTATATTACAATAAGTTGAATCACATTTCTTAGGCTTTGTTTGCGATTTTCCGGTGACCTGTCACAACCAGATGCGACATGTTATAATACCTGATGACTGACTTGCGGCCGCCCGAAAAAAACGGGGTCGTTTTGCAAAAGAAAGGATCGGTACATGAAACATAAACTCTATTATCAATTCGCCGGCAGCTGTTTTCTGCTGGTCTTCGTCTTTTTAGGCTACGTAGTCAAATTTTATCCCCAATGGCTGGGGGGCTTCGACACATTTTTCACGAATGTGCTTCGCTCTTCGTATCCTGCTTGGAACAATTTTTATCTGACGATTACCAAGCTGGGCAATCCGCCGGTGATCACCGGACTTGCTGTGACGGCGGCCGCCCTGCTGATTTTGAGCCGCCGCTATGCCGAAACCCTCTGGCTGGCGGTCAATGTGGTCGGCACCGCCGGGATTGGCAATGCCCTGATCAAGCTGGCTTTCATGCGGCAGCGACCGACACTGGAGCACCTGGTCACCGAGACCAGTTACAGCTTTCCCAGCGGCCATTCCACCGGCAGCATGATCTTGTGGGGGACGCTTCTGATGATGCTGCCGGGGCTGATCAAAAACAAACCGTTGCGCCTGCTGCTGCAGATTTGCTGCGGGGCGCTGATTCTGGGTGTGGGAGTAAGCCGCATCTACTTGGGCGTCCACTTCCCCTCAGATGTGTTGGGAGGCTTTTGTTTAGGGGCCGGCTGGCTACTCTTGACCTACCCGCTTTTTGACGAACGCCGCTTCATCTGGCGCTTCCAAAGCAAACAACGCTGATCTCCGAGACCTTATTTGAAAGAAGGCAGAATATGAATTTTGCAGAAAATAAACGTTACTATTCCCTGAACCAGGCTTACCGGGAGACTTTTGGCGGAAAGATTTTCAAAGTACCGGTGGACGGCGGTTTCGACTGTCCCAACCGTGACGGTACGGTGGCGCGGGGGGGCTGTACCTTTTGTAGCGTCTCCGGCTCCGGCGATATGATCGTAGCCCCCACTGATCCGCTGCCCTCGCAATTTCACAAAGAGATCGACATGATGCACCAGAAATGGCCGGCAGTCGATCAATACATCGTCTATTTCCAAAATTTCACCAACACCCATGCCCCGGTGGAAGTCATCCGGGAACGCTTCGAACAAGTCGTGAATCTGCCGGGAGTCGTCGGGCTTTCGGTGGGAACCCGTCCTGACTGCCTGCCGCCGGAAGTGGTGGATTATCTGGCCGAGCTGAATCAACGCCTTTATCTGTGGGTCGAGTTGGGGCTGCAGACCACTTATGAGACCACCAGCGACATCATCAACCGGGCCCACGACTACCCCACCTATCTCGATGCCGTTGCCCGTCTGCGAAAACACGATATCCGGGTCTGCACCCATTTGATCAACGGCTTGCCGGGGGAAACTCCGGAGATGATGCTGAAAAATGTGCGCCGCACGATTCTGGATTCCGATATTCAGGGGATCAAGCTGCACCTGCTCCATCTGATGCGCAATACCCGGATGCTGCGGGATTACCAGGAAGGCCGCCTACAACTGATGAGCCGGTCGGAATACGTCTCGGTCATCTGCGACCAGCTGGAAGTAATCCCTTCAGATATCATCATCCATCGTTTAACCGGGGATGCCCCGTGGGACTCGCTGATCGGACCAAAATGGAGTCTGAAGAAATGGGAGGTCCTGAATGCGATCGACGCAGAATTGAAGCAGCGGGACAGCTGGCAGGGAAAATTCGACCTCAGAAAAAGCCGCGGCCTTCAAATGATCGGCGGTCAACCGGTACCGGCTTCTACTGCGGCAACAGACCCCAAAGCTGCATCCTTCGTCAAAAAAGCGGTGAACCGCTGATGCTGGCCACCGCATTGCATTACAGTCATACCTTGTTAAAAGAGGTGCTGCAGCCGGGGGAAACCGCCGTCGACGCCACCATGGGCAACGGCCACGATACCCTGCTTTTGGCCGAACTAGTGGGCCGCACCGGACACGTGTACGCCTTCGATCTGCAGGCACAGGCACTTGAAAATACCGCCGCCCGTTTATCAGAAGCTGGCCTGACACAACGAGTTACCTTGATCCAAAAAGGACATGAGACACTGGCGCATCACCTTCCTGAAGCATTGCCGGTAAAAGCAGCTGTCTTCAATCTGGGCTATCTGCCCCAAAGTGACAAAAGCGTAATCACTCTGCCGGCTACCACCCGGCAGGCACTGGACGCCCTGCTGGTACGGCTGGCACCGCGGGGACGGATTATTCTCGTCTGTTATTACGGTCATGCCGGCGGTCCCGAGGAACTGGCCAGCGTGCGGGCGTATTGCGAAGGTCTGCCGCAGGAACAATACAACGTGTTGAACTACCAGTTCATCAATCAAAAAAACCAGCCGCCAATCCTATTTTGTATCGAGCGCAAGCCTTTCTGACAGTCCTTTCCTCATGCAAAAAAGTGCCGACATCTCGTAAGATGTCGGCACTTTTTATTTTATACTATTTGCATTTTAAAATTATACTAACGCTTGCTAACAGCTGCAGCATTTGCGAAACACATTTGCACGATCTTGGCAGCTTCTTAGCAAAACTTGCGAGTGAAGTGGTGTCAGCTGGCGAGCTCCGTCCGGAAGCGCCATTTGCGTGGAACGTTGCGGACACGACTTTTAGCCGATTAAAAAACAAATCGTCTAAAAGCTCGGTCATCTTCTAAGCTCAGAAGCAGTCGCTAAGAAGATCGGCGCAACTGACGCATGGCGCTTTCCGGACTTCGCAGTGAGACTTGTAGGGTTTTTAAGAGCGGTTGCGCATGAGGGCATGCGCAAAAACCAGCAAAATTGTCATGCAGTGTTATCAGCGTTATGATCAGCAGATCTTAGAAAACACTATTGGACTGTAGCTAGTTGCTGCTTTGTACATCGTTGAAAACTGCCGAGCTAGAACGATTCAGCCGCTGTCATCACAACTTCCATTTGCGGAGAGCTACACAAAACCTGCTACGCTTGCAAATCTCACCGCGCAACCCGGAAGTTTCAGCGGCTTCAGCTATGAAATTATTCTTAGCGAGCGTTTTTTGCTCGGTTAGAATAAGGCCAGACTTTGAGATCGGCGCGGTTTTTGTGACGAGCTCAAAGCTGTGCCCATAGCGTTCCAAGCCGGCTGAAACTGGAGTGGTGGAGCTGTCCAAGTGGCATAGCTATCGGTGCAAGTCTTGCTGATTTTGACTGCTCTTTCAGCAGCAATTTGCACAATCTTGATGAATGTTTCACGCTATCGCTGTTAGCAAGCGTTAGTATACGGCGCCTATCATCAACTATGATTTCCAAATGGATTGAGTATTACAACGGCAGCCACGCCAGGACCCGCGGCAGCCATTCATCCCAGAATTTCCAATCGTGGATCCCGGGACCGTCCTCATAGGTTACATCAAAACCTTTGGCAGCTGCTGTTTTGGCAAAGTAGCCGCTGACCGGATAGAGATCATCTTCGGTGCCACAGGCCACAAAGAGCTTGGGAGCTTGGGCCGGATCCAGCTGTGACAAGAGATACAGCGGATTCTCTTGCGACGTGCCCAACGTTTCCAACGGGCCGAAAATTCCTTCCCAATACGCCCGCTTCCGCAAAGACAAGAGGGGTGCCGGATCATCAGTAAAGGCCAGTGCTCCTGACAGGCTGGCCACGGCGGCAAATCGTTCCGGACAGCGCAGCCCCAGCTTGATCGCGCCGTAGCCTCCCATGGAAAGTCCGGCGGCAAAGGTCTTTTCCCGCTTGACAGTCAACTGTGGGAAAAATTCTCTCACCAGTTGCGGCAGCTCTTCGGCGACATAGGTCCAATACTTCATATCATAGGTGGTGTCTGTGTACCAGCCGTGATCGGTCGCAGGCATCACGACTGCCAGTCCCAGCTCATCCACGTATCGTTCGACTGACGTTCGGCGCTCCCAGACGCTGTGATTGCCCCCCATCCCGTGAAGCAGATAAAGTACCGGCACATCTGTTGCGGCACCGATTGAATCAGTCCCGATCCTTTTTTTCGTCTGTTGCGGCAGGATCACGTTCAACATCACCTGCATCTCCAATACATTGGAGTAACAATTCACTTGCAAAAAAGCCATTTTCATCCCCGTTTCCCCGATCCGGCAAACCCGGTCTGCGCCCAGCTGCCGATCAGCTTTCCCTGTTACGATCCGCAGCTTTTTCGGCCCCGATGAAAAACAGCCGACTCAGATCGATTCATCTTCTATTGTACCAGATTTGTCACGGATCACGACAGTCAATACCAAGGCGGCGGCAATCAGACACAACGCCCCGCCGAAAACACCGTGGAGACCGGCAAAGAGGATCTTGCGCAACGGTTCCAGCTGTTCAGTCGGCAGCAGTTTGGCTGTCTGGGGATTGACCAGCTTGTTCATGATATCCGGGTCATTTGTCACAGGGTTGTCAGACAGCTGTGCGGCCGTAATCCCGTTCATCAAAATTCCAAATACCGACACCATGATCGTCTGGCCGATGGTTCGGGCCAGCGTATTGAAGGAGGTCGCCACTCCCAGCTGCTCGTGGGGCACGCTGCTTTGGGCACTCACCGTACAAGTCACCGTCACCGCCCCCAAGCCGATTCCCAAGATCGTAGAGATGGCAAAAAACCACAGCCAGCTGGCCGCCATCGGAATCAAAAAGAGACTGGCACCTCCCAGCAATGTGATCAGCAGGCCGGTCAGCAGCACACTTTTCACCGAATGCCGCACCAGCCAGCGCCCCGCCAGAAACGAGCCGACCATCCACAAAACCGACAACGGCGCCAATACCAGCCCACCGATTCCTGCCGGCAGTCCTAAAACGCCCTGCATCCACATGGGAATATACACGTCTACCGCCATCAAAAAGCCGCTGCCCAACGCCGCCACCAGATTGACTACCACAAATAACCGGCTAGTAAACAATTCCATACTGATCACCGGATCCTGCGCCCGTTTTTCGGTGAAGACGAATAAAACCAGCCCCAAAACAAAACCTGCCAGCAACAGCCCGACCGTCAAATCAAAACCGTGATCGCCTAAAAATTGAAACGCCAGCAGCAGCGACAACAGCGTCAGCATCAAAAAGAGACTGCCGGCGATGTCCATCGGTTTATTTGGCCGAGCAGCGGCCGCCACTCCCTCGCTGTCCTCATTTTTGGCAACAGCCGCAAGCGTAGGCCCACCGCTTTCATCTGATCCGGCCAGCGGCACCGTTTTTTCTCCGACTGGCAGCGGCCGACGCCGAGGTTCTGCCAGAAACTGCCAGATCATCCAGATCAGCAGGATCCCGATCGGTACATTGATAAAGAAGATCCAATGCCAACCCACAGTGTCCACGATGATCCCGCCTGCCAAAGGGCCTACTACGCTGGCGATCCCCCAGGCGGTACTGTTCAACCCCAGCACCCGCGCCCGTTTTTCCATCGAATACAGGTCGCCGATAATCGTCAGAGCCACCGGCATCATCGCCCCGGCTCCCATCCCCTGAATTCCCCGGGCCACGATCAAGGTCAGCATCGTGTCGGAAAAACCGCACAAGGCCGACCCGATAATAAACAGCAGCGTACCGAAAATAAAAATCGCTTTGCGGCCGATTCGGTCCGCCAGCTTGCCGTAAATGGGGGTCAGCATCGCATTGGTCAATAAATAAATCGAAAAGACCCAGTTCATAATCTCAATGCCGTGCAGTGAGCCGACAATCGTAGGCATGGCGGTGGTTACGATGGTTCCTTCCACTGCGGTCATAAAGGTCGCCACGAAGACTGCCGCTGTCACCAGTTTTACATTTGTTTGTTTTGTCGTCATTTTAAGCTCCTTATTGATTGTTCTGTTTGCGTTTTGGGGGTGCCTTGCATGAAATTGCCTGTTGCTTGCATCCCGGCCTGCTCATCTTGGGAGCAGGATCAGCCGTAAAACAGCATAAAAAGAGACCCCCGCCGACAGCCGGCCAAAAGCCGGACTGTCTTGCAGAGGTCGCCTCGGTTACTCCTTCACACTTGCCAACAGGCCGGCGACTTTGTCTGTCGCTTCCCAAGGCAAATCGATATCTGTACGACCAAAATGTCCGTACGCCGCCGTCTGTTTGTAGATCGGCCGGCGCAGATTCAACATTTCGATGATGCCTGCCGGACGAAGATCAAAGTTTTCCCGAACCGCCGCTACCAATTTTTCATTGGTGACAGTGCCAGTCCCGAATGTGTCAATTGAGATGGATACCGGCTGGGCGACACCGATGGCATATGCCAGCTGAACTTCAGCTTTTTTGGCCAAACCGGCTGCTACGATATTTTTCGCAATATAACGGGCTGCGTAGCTGGCAGAGCGGTCAACCTTGGTAGCATCCTTACCGGAAAAGGCACCGCCGCCGTGACGAGCATAACCGCCGTACGTATCCACGATGATCTTGCGGCCAGTCAAACCGGCATCTCCTTGCGGTCCGCCGATCACAAAGCGGCCGGTAGGATTGATATAATACTTGGTTTCATCATCCAAAAGTTCAGTCGGGATCACCGCTTCAATAACTTTTTCGATAACATCGCGATGGATCGTCTCGTTATCTGTCGCATCATCGTGCTGCGTACTGATGACAACCGTGTCCACTCGCTGCGGCTGACCGTTTTCATCATATTCCACGGTAACCTGTGATTTAGCGTCCGGACGCAGGTACGTCAGCTCTTTTGCTTTACGCAGCTCAGCCAGACGGTGAACCAGTTTATGACTCAGCGAAATCGGCAGCGGCATCAGTTCCGGCGTTTCGTCACAGGCAAAGCCGAACATCAGCCCCTGGTCACCGGCCCCGATTTCATCTAGCGGATCTTTCTTTTCTTCCCGTGCTTCCAGTGCCACATCGACACCTTGTGCGATATCCGGCGACTGCTCGTCGATTGCGACCAGCACCGCGACTGTATCCCCGTCAAATCCGTATTTGGCCCGGGTATAACCAATGTCGTTGATGGTTTTCCGCACGATTTTTTGGATATCCACATATGCCGTCGTGGAAATTTCCCCGAACACCAACACTAAACCGGTAGTCACGGATGTCTCACACGCTACGCGGGCATATGGATCTTTTTCCAGCAGCGCATCCAGGATCGCGTCGCTGATTTGGTCTGCCACCTTATCCGGATGGCCTTCGGAGACAGATTCCGAAGTAAATAAATGTCTTTCTGTCATGATGATTCCCCCTACATCGCACACTTGCCGGATCATTCAAGAACGGGCTGTCCCGGTCTCCTCCCTGCAAGCGGCCTGCTTTTATTTTCGGTTACAAGGCATCTTCGAATAACGAATCCTATCGGGAACTTGCAACGATTGACAGTATACCAGATTTTCCCGAAACTTGCCTGCTTTCTCGCTGAATCCCTCATGAAATTTTCAAGAAATTTAGGATATCGCAAGCCCGCAAACTGCGGCGGCTTGGTTTGACAAAGTGCCAGTTTCACTTTTAGAAAAAAGCAAAAAAAATAAGGCACTCAACTGAGTACCTCATGATCCGTACGGGATTCGAACCCGTGTTACCGCCGTGAAAGGGCGGTGTCTTAACCACTTGACCAACGGACCGTAGATTATTCTTTTAATGGGCCTAAATGGACTCGAACCATCGACCTCACGCTTATCAGGCGTGCGCTCTAACCAGCTGAGCTATAGGCCCTTAAAAAATGGCGCGGGACAGAATCGAACTGCCGACACATGGAGCTTCAATCCATTGCTCTACCAACTGAGCTACCGAGCCATAAAACAACTGCAACGGTCCCGACGGGACTCGAACCCGCGATCTCCTGCGTGACAGGCAGGCGTGATAACCACTACACTACGGGACCAGTGTAGTTCAATTGCGGGAGCAGGATTTGAACCTACGACCTTCGGGTTATGAGCCCGACGAGCTACCAGACTGCTCCATCCCGCGATAATAAAAAGGTTGAAAATATTCAACTAAGGAGGATAAGGGATTCGAACCCTTGCACGGTTTTACCCGCCTGACGGTTTTCAAGACCGTTCCCTTCAGCCGGACTTGGGTAATCCTCCGGTAAAACAAAATGATCCGTACGGGATTCGAACCCGTGTTACCGCCGTGAAAGGGCGGTGTCTTAACCACTTGACCAACGGACCAAATAGAACGGAGAAGGAGGGATTTGAACCCTCGCACCGGTTTCCCGATCTACACCCTTAGCAGGGGCGCCTCTTCAGCCACTTGAGTACTTCCCCAAAACCAAAAATGCTATTTTGATTTTAATGGGCCTAAATGGACTCGAACCATCGACCTCACGCTTATCAGGCGTGCGCTCTAACCAGCTGAGCTATAGGCCCATATAAAAACTAAAAGCGGGTGACGAGAATCGAACTCGCGACAACAGCTTGGAAGGCTGTGGTTTTACCACTAAACTACACCCGCGTGGCGGTCCCGACGGGACTCGAACCCGCGATCTCCTGCGTGACAGGCAGGCGTGATAACCACTACACTACGGGACCAAATTTAGTTTTTAATTGCGGGAGCAGGATTTGAACCTACGACCTTCGGGTTATGAGCCCGACGAGCTACCAGACTGCTCCATCCCGCGATAATAAAAGGGTTGAACAATATTATTCAACTAAGGAGGATAAGGGATTCGAACCCTTGCACGGTTTTACCCGCCTGACGGTTTTCAAGACCGTTCCCTTCAGCCGGACTTGGGTAATCCTCCAAATGCCTACTTATGATCCTGATGGACCTTGTAGGACTCGAACCTACGACCGGACGGTTATGAGCCGTCTGCTCTAACCAACTGAGCTAAAGGTCCAGGCTCGAAAAAATCGCGGCGAAGGGGATCGAACCCCCGACCTCCCGGGTATGAACCGGACGCTCTAGCCAGCTGAGCTACACCGCGAAAAAATCATTTATTCAAATGATATGGAGCCTAGCGGGATCGAACCGCTGACCTCCTGCGTGCAAAGCAGGCGCTCTCCCAGCTGAGCTAAGGCCCCTTTTGAAATCTGATCGGGAAGACAGGATTCGAACCTGCGACCCCTTGGTCCCAAACCAAGTGCTCTACCAAGCTGAGCTACTTCCCGATATGATACGCGCCCAAGAGGAGTCGAACCCCTAACCTTTTGATCCGTAGTCAAACACTCTATCCAGTTGAGCTATGGGCGCATAATAATAACTTTTTAATGCCGAGAACCGGAATCGAACCGGTACGGTGATCACTCACCGCAGGATTTTAAGTCCTGTGCGTCTGCCAGTTCCGCCACCCCGGCGTGAGTGGGACATTAAAAGCGGAAAACGGGGTTCGAACCCGCGACCCCCACCTTGGCAAGGTGGTGCTCTACC
>JAQEYU010000003.1 GCA_027692465.1 Enterococcaceae bacterium OF42-14pH9A
TGGTAGTAGCGCATGACTGTTAATCATGATGTCGTAGGTTCGAGTCCTACTGCCGGAGTTCTCTATCTTTGAGAAGGGTAGGGTATCGCTTCTTTTATCTCTGGAGAGTTGTCCGAGTGGCCGAAGGAGCATGATTGGAAATCATGTAGATGGGTATACCCTGTCTCAAGGGTTCAAATCCCTTACTCTCCGTTTTGATTGGTCCGTTGGTCAAGTGGTTAAGACACCGCCCTTTCACGGCGGTAACACGGGTTCGAATCCCGTACGGATCATTAATCGAATATTTGGGGGTTTAGCTCAGCTGGGAGAGCATCTGCCTTACAAGCAGAGGGTCAGCGGTTCGATCCCGTTAACCCCCATTAAATGTTGGTCCCGTAGTGTAGTGGTTATCACGCCTGCCTGTCACGCAGGAGATCGCGGGTTCGAGTCCCGTCGGGACCGCCATTTTAAAAATTCGATTAATTATACAATTTTATAATTATGGCTCGGTAGCTCAGTTGGTAGAGCAATGGATTGAAGCTCCATGTGTCGGCAGTTCGATTCTGTCCCGCGCCACCATGGAGGAGTAGCGAAGAGGCTAAACGCGACGGACTGTAAATCCGTTCCTTCGGGTTCAGTGGTTCGAATCCACTCTCCTCCATTTATAACTAGGGGTATAGTTTAAAGGTAGAACAGCGGTCTCCAAAACCGTTAGTGTGGGTTCAATTCCTGCTACCCCTGCCATTATTATGGCGACCGTGGCGAAGTGGTTAACGCACCGGATTGTGGCTCCGGCATTCGTGGGTTCGATTCCCATCGGTCGCCCTTTACATTGGGGTATAGCCAAGCGGTAAGGCAAGGGACTTTGACTCCCTCATGCGTTGGTTCGAATCCAGCTACCCCAGTTGGTTTTTTTAAACCATACAATCATATAGTGGCGCTATAGCCAAGTGGTAAGGCAGAGGTCTGCAAAACCTTCATTCACCGGTTCAAATCCGGTTAGCGCCTTAGTACTGCTATCAGTACCTTCAACATGCCGGCGTGGCGGAATTGGCAGACGCGCTGGACTCAAAATCCAGTGCCCGTTGAGGGCGTGCCGGTTCGACCCCGGCCGCCGGTATCGACTTCCATCAATTGATGATGGAAGTTTTTTTGTTATTTTAATTACTTTAGGTTCTAAGTCAAATGGTGTTGTTTTAGTTAAATCACTTAAGGGGAGTGCTTCGGCATTTCTCTTTTTGCGTTATTAAATGATTTCACAGATGTTCTGTTGGATCAGGACGCGCATGCGAAGATGGCGGAAGGTTCTGAAGACAAAAGCGATTCGTTTGATGACCTTGATTAAGTTGTTCTTCCCTTCCAACTTCCCGTTAGAGTAAGGGAAGTTAAGCGAGTGGATGATCGCTCTTTTGTGTTTATTCAAGTAGAGGATGGCCTTTTTAAACCCAGCGTCTAATGTGGCTGGCAAATGATCGACCAACTCAAAGAAGGCTTCGGCGTCCTTCGCATCAAAAGCAGTGAATAAGTCTTGGTAGACCTCGTAGCTTTCTCTTAGCTGTTCATTGATTGACAATAAGTGATCCAAGACTTCTGATTCAGTATGGTATTTTCTTTGAAAGAGCGGATATTGCTTGGGGGACTTCTTGATAAGGAATCAGTTGGATCCAACTGCCTTTGTAGGAATGACGAATGAGGTTCGTAAAACCACACTGGGGACAACGGTCAACTTTGTAGGTCAGGATACCTGTAAAGATATTGGCCATTCTGCCATTTACTTTTTCCTTAGAGACAGCCTCTTTGGAGAAACGGATATTGGCATCTTTGATATTTAAGAGTTGTTTGATGGTTTTGTCTAGGTATTCGTCTTTTTCTCTGGTATTCTTACTTATGGACATTTGGTTATCCTCCTATGATTGGGTTCAGCGATTTAATTATAGGACGACCAAATGTCTTTTTGTTATAAAAAAATATTTGGTGTCACTACTCATTTTGAGTAACAACACCAAATATTATAGAGCCACGAAATTCCTTCGGTGTTTGGTGGTAATAGTCCTTAAAGTTACGGTAAAAGCGGGAACTGTCACTGTAGCCGATGTCATACATAATGATTTCAATTGATTTTGAGGTGTTTTTTAGCAGATGAGCGGCTTTTTTGAGGCGGAGCTCTTTTAAGAGTTGTTTAAAACTTTTGCCGGTGGCTTCTTTGATCCAACGGCTTAGATAGCCTTGGCTGAGGGAAAATGCAGCAGCCAGTTGCGGAAGTGTAACAGACTGGAGCTCTTGATGCATATAGGATAAGATATTTTTTAATCGGGAAGCTTGGGTATTTTGTTCCAGAAGCAGATAATCTTGTGGAAAAACCCGCAAAAGCGACGCTAATAAAATCATGACGAGGCTGCGTTGGATGATCTGTTGGTAAGGTAAATTTTTGTCGGTTTCTGTAATCAGCTGATCAATGATGGTGGAAAGTACAGTTGACGTATCTTTTTGCCACAATAAGATTGGCTTTTTGAGTGCATGGAGCATCTGCAAGAGCAGGGCAGACAATTCCGTATCCTCGAATAAAAGGGCTGAAAAAGCTGTTTGAAAGGTTGAACGCTTGATCAGCAGATTCCATACAACCGTATCTGGATTGTTTGTGAACAGGCTTTGGCGGGTTTCCGGTGGTACAATGCAGACCGAACCTGCCCTCATTTGATAGGGATGATTATTTACGGTAAGACGGGCGGATCCGGCTTTGATATAAATCAATTTGAACATCTCCAAACGATGGATGAAATCGGGAGTAAAATTCGTGTGCTGAATCATGCAGATATCCTTATCAGGATGTGCTGCAAAAAAGTCAGGCTCGGAAAGGTAACTTTCAATGATCGAAGGTGCTAACTCCGGCAGGGAAGTTTCCGGTAATTTTTCAAGATAATAGTGACGAAACTCTTCCCAGGAGCTGAATTGGGGAAAGTTGTCAAAGGGCAGCTCTTGATACATTTGGTAATAGATATGTTCGTTTTTGGATAGTTCAAGTTCATCAGTTGTCATTTCCATACCCCCCACAGGTCATAAAAAGCCAGTCGTAAAAGCCGCTGTCTGGTGTCATTTTTGCTGTTACTCTGATTGTATCAAAGTGAAGTGAGGGAAGAAAGATGACAGATATGAGAATTCTGAATCTGAAGACAGGTGGACTGACGGCGCCGCTGGGAATTGAAATTGTGGATGTTTCATGGAGTTGGCAAATGGTTTCAAGCAGAGTGGGAGCAGCACAGAAGGCGTATCGACTGGAACTGTTTGATGAGCAGGGCCGATTATTGCAGCAAACTGAAAGAATCGACGGTGAATTTTCGACAGGAATCCAGTGTCCGTTTCCACTGATGCCGGGATCTTGTTACGGTTGGCGGGTGGCTGTTTTGGATGAGCAGGGTTTTTGGACGTATTCCCAAACGGCAGAATTCGAAACTGCGATCAGCAGCGATCAAAAGTGGCAGCAGTTGCCGTTTTGTGTTCCTAAGCAGGAAAGCGAAGTGCTGCCGGTCTTCAGTTATTGTCGTAGATTGCCGGATGATGTTGTAAAAGCACGGATATATCTTGCAGTTTTGGGAGTTTCCGAGGTTTACCTTAACGGTGAGCGATTGGGAGATGAAGCAGCTGGTGAGCGCGCTGTTTTTCTGAATCCGGGATATGGGAATGGCGGGTTAAGTCAGAATTACCTAACTTGTGATATAAGCGGGTACCTGCAAAATGAGACAGATCTGCGATTGACTTGCGGCGTTGGCAAGGGCTGGTTTTGGGGGATGGACTCGGGAAGCTATCGTCCGGCACTTAAATTTCTGGTCCGTTTTTTCACCAGCTCAGGAGAAATGATTCAGTGGACCAGTGACGACGAGCGGGTTCGGCTTTCATACAACAGTTGCATTCGGAAGAACAGTATTTATGATGGCGAGCAGATCGACGGAGCTTGGCCGTCGCTGCAACAGTTGAATACAGGCGGATCATCGGAAATATCAGATGGAGAACCAGCGTCCCTGGAGACTTATGAGGTGCGGTTGGTAAGCCGTCCTGCTTTAAGAGGATACGTCTTGTGGTCTGAGATTTTGGAGCCGACCACTGTCACGATTTACACAGGAAGCAGCGCGAATGACAGCTATCCTGGCGGGACTATCAAAGAAAAGATGCGCATGGAAAAGACGGCGACCGTAAAAAATCTACAATATCAGGAGCTGCTGCCGGGAGAGACGATGGTGGTGGACTTCGGTCAAAATACTACTGCTGTTCCTCACGTTGTTTTTTCACTGCAGGAAGCAGGTGAAGTAAGACTGCGATTTTCTGAAATGCTCAACGACGGGCGCCTCTGGGATGACGATCCCTATTCAAGAACGGGAGACGGTCCGCGAGGAAGCTTGTACACAAAAAATTACCGGCAGGCAGGCAGTCGGGTCCTATATAAAAGTCAGGGGGATGTCCGGGAAGAGTATCGACCGGCAACGACTTTTTTCGGTTACCGATACATGGAGATCACGGCAACTGCGCCGATGAAAATCACGAGCTTGCTGTCAATTCCGCTATCTTCTGTCTACGAGAGGACCGGCAGGCTGGTAACAAATAACCAGGATGTCAATCGTCTGATTGAGAATTGTTGTTGGAGTCAAAGCAGTAATTATTTTACGACTGCAACAGATTGTCCGCAGCGAGACGAACGATCGTTTTGGAGCGGAGATGCCCAGGTCTTTTGCCAAACCGGGCTGTTCAATTTTGACTGTGCTGCCTTTATAGGATCTTTGCAGCAGGTGATGGTGGAAAGTACCGACAAGAAGGGGTATTGTCCGATGGTAGTGGATCAGACCGATGAAGAGTATTTCAGTACTTTTTGTGCCGGGTGGAGTGATGCACTGGTTATCGTAGCCTGGACGCTGTATCTGCAGTCCGGCGACAGGCTCCAGTTGAAACGATCTTGGAAGACCATTTGCCGGTATTTGGAGTTTTTGGAAACCAATGAGCGGATGCCGGATGCAGCCCCACTTTTCGGGGAGCGAAATTGCGGTGACTGGCTCGCCTTTCAAGGAACCTGTGTGGCGATGATGGCAGATTACTACTACCTCTATACCCTGAAATTGGCGGGGAAGATTGCAGCTGTTTTGAAGGAAACAGCAGAGGAGAAATGCTGGTCGCAAAAACAACAGCGGGTCCGGGAGCGGTTCTATCAAAATCACATCAAGTTTAATGATCTTGAGCCGATTCTCTGTTCCGGCGATCGCTCCAGCTGGCAGTATCAGTTCCATGCACCGGAAGGAAAGAGCGGTGTCTGGGAGGACGATTCCCAGACGGCGCTGCTTTGGTATTTGCAGCTGGATTTGTGCCGCAATGAAGAAGAACGACAGAAAATCTGTGAGAAATTAGCAGCAAATATTAAAAATCATGCGCCCAAGACAACCAGTATACGGGCCAAACAGGCGGAAAGGACGCTCTCGGTGGGCTTTTTAGGTGTGAATGTCTTGGCTCCGGTATTGAGCGAAAATGGGATGGCAGAGCTGGCTTATGATCTTTTGTTACAAGATCAGCTGCCTTCATGGCTTTTTGAGGTGAAAAACGGCGGAACCACGATCTGGGAGCGTTGGAATTCTTACGATCCTGATAAAGGGTTTGGCATTAGTGAGATGAATTCCTTTAATCATTATGCTTATGGGGCAATCGTTGAATGGCTGTATCGCTATGTATTGGGGATTTCCTGGTCTGAAACGGCTGCGGGCTTCAAGCATATTCGCCTGGCACCGCATTTTGACACTGGGTCTGCCTACAATACTCAGCGGCGTATCGGAGCGGTCAGTGGTACTTATGATTCTCCGTACGGTCCGATTGCTGTTTCTTGGGAAACGACAGAGAGCAGGCTTAGGCACTATGAGGTGAGGCTTCCGGCCAATACGACGGCGGAGTTGTTTTTACCCGGAGCGGTTCTTCCTGAAGATGACAACCTGCCCGCCGGCGTTGTTATAGAGGGGCTTGAAAACGGCCGGCAGCATTTCAGTCTGGCTGCAGGGCATTGGCTATTTAGTGTCAACAATGGCCATTTAATAGTGGAAGACGGCGCATCTAAAGGATGAGTCAAAATATCAGCTGCGAGACGGTTTTGTTCTGAAAGTATCCTGTCGATGGTCAGGATCTTTTTGGCTGCAGCCGGAGCGTAGTTGTTTTTTGTAAAAATCAGCAGGTGTCTCAAAACGTCAGCGATAGCTCTTTTAACCTTCTCCACCGCAATCTGAGCAGTAAATGTTCAGCTGTAACCTCACAGCGGCTACGTTTTAATTTTTGCTTCCGACAGGCCTTCAAAAAACTGAACTTTATCCGTGTTTTTCACTTCATGAGATGAGCAGTGAAAAAGTGCAAAAAAATAACTTCCATCGTCAATCGATGGAAGTCGATACCGGCGGCCGGGGTCGAACCGGCACGCCCTCAACGGGCACTGGATTTTGAGTCCAGCGCGTCTGCCAATTCCGCCACGCCGGCAAAATAACACAAACGACATAATGTCTGTCACTTACTTAAATGAGTATACCTGTCTTGCATGGGAATTTCAACACTTTTTTTGAATTTTTCAGAAATAAATTTGCTTGTCGCAGGAGAGTGCTTACCACAATATTTGATCAATTTGTGAGCCAGGGGCAGGACAGGTGACTTTTAACGAGCTGCCCAAGGATTGATTTTGCGAAAGCCCTTGCAATCTAGTAGTTTGAGTTGTATGATACTAATATATTAGTTTAGAGAAAGAGCAGAGGTGTCCTGATGTTTATCCATGAAAATTTTTTATTATCCACGGCGGTCGGTCAGAAACTCTATCACCAAACCGCTAAAACACTGCCTATTATTGATTATCACTGTCATTTGGAGCCGGACCTGATTGCTGAAAATCATCGCTTCACCTCCATTACCGATCTTTGGTTGGGAGGCGATCATTACAAATGGCGGGCGATGCGGGCCAACGGTGTACCGGAGGCTTTGATTACCGGTGACGGTAACGATTGGGAGAAATTTTACGCTTGGGCCGAGACGGTGGAGAATTTGATTGGTAATCCGCTGTACCATTGGACTCATTTGGAATTAAAAGAATATTTTGGTGTGACGGATCTTTTGGACAGGGAGTCTGCTGAAAGAATCTATGCTACCTGCAATCGGCTTCTGGCAGAAAAAAACTATACTGCAAGGGCACTGATTAAGCATTCCGATGTGCGCTTTATCGGAACGACGGATGATATTTTGAGTGATCTGAAGGACCATAAAAAAATTCGCGAAACTGAAGATTTTGTGGTGGCCCCTTCGTTTCGACCGGATCCGATTTTGAATCTGCACAAAGGGCTGTCAGGCTATCTTGAGCGGTGTCGGCAGCTCAGTGGTAAGGGTCTTGCGACCTATCGGGAACTGGCAGTATTTCTGGCCGAACGGGTGCAGTATTTCCACGAAAACGGCTGTATCATTTCCGATCACGGGTTCACCGAATTTCTTTACCAGCCTGCTACAGATGATGAAATTGAAGCCATCTATCAAAAAGGGTTGCAAGATCTGCCGGTTTCACGAGTGGAGCTGGCTAAATGGCAGGGAAGAGTGATGACTGACCTGGGTATCTTGTATGCGAAGCTGGGGTGGACGATGCAGTTGCATTTCGGTGCAGTCCGCAGTGCCAATACCCGTTTGTTCAATGAACTAGGTCCGGATATCGGCTGTGATTCTATCTTGGATCAGGGGGATGTCGCTGTGAATTTGAACGGTTTTTTAGATGCACTGGACGCAAAGAAACGGCTGCCTCAAACGATTCTTTATAATCTGAATCCGATGATCAACGACGTGGTCGCCACTACCTGCGGCAATTTCCAACGAAATGACCAAGGGATCAAAAATAAGGTCCAGTTCGGAGCCGGCTGGTGGTTCAATGACACTTTCGACGGTATGGTGAAACAGTTGGATACGCTGGCAAATCAGGGCCTGCTGATGAATTTTACGGGGATGCTGACGGACTCCCGCAGTTTCATCTCTTATCCGCGGCATGATTATTTCCGCCGAATCCTTTGTGACTATATCGGGAAGAAGGCAGAGAGCGGATTTTATCCGGCAGATATGGCTCTTTTAGAAAAAATGGTCACCAATATCTGCTATGAGAATGCCCGCAACTACTTCAAATTGACATAAGCGACAGCTGGCAAGCGGTCGAAAACCTCAGGAGGAATCATTGTGAAACTGAACAAAGAAATCTTGCTGCATAAAGAGCAGCTGACAGCAGAAGGATTCGCATTGCCGGAATATGATCCGGCTGTTGTGAAGAAAGCGACTCAGGCGGAGCCGGTTTGGCTGCAGCTGGGAGCCGGTAATATCTTTCGGGCCTTTTTAGCCGGCACTGCGCAAAAGTTGCTGAAAGATGGTCTGACAGATAAAGGAATCATCGTGGCAGAAGGCTATGATTACGAGATTGTGGATCGATTGGCGGACTATGATGATCTGACAGTCAACGTAACTCTAAGAAGCAGCGGCGACGTGGACAAAGAAATCCTGGCCAGTATTACCGACTATCTGAAAATGGATCCAGACAGTCCGGATTTTGTCCGCTTGCAGGAGATTCTGCGGGCGCCTTCGCTGCAGCTGATCAGTCTGACAATTACTGAAAAAGGCTACAGTCTGGTGGACAATCAAGGTCAGCTCACTGGACCGGTCGCAGAAGACTTTAGAAACGGTCCCAAAAAACCAATCAGCTATATGGGCAAGATTGCAGCTTTGCTGTTTACCCGGTTTGAAGCTGGTCAACTGCCACTTGCAGTGGTCAGCATGGATAACATGAGTCACAATGGCGAAAAACTGCAGAAGACCCTGCTCCATTTTGCCGATGAATGGGTAAAAAACGGTGTCGCTCCAAAGGCTTTTGCTGAGTATCTCGGTGCGGGCAAGCAGGTGTCCTTTCCCTGGACGATGATCGATAAAATCACGCCGCGACCGGATCCCTCCGTTGAAGCCCTGCTGACGAAGGCGGGCCTCTCGGAGATGGGACCGGTGGAAACGACGAAACATAGCTTTGTCGCACCATATGTGAACGGCGAAGAGACCGAGTATCTCGTGATAGAGGATACTTTTCCCAATGGCCGGCCGCCGTTGGAGAAAGCCGGCGTGATCTTCACTGATCGGCAAACGGTCAATCAGGTGGAGACGATGAAAGTGACGACCTGCTTGAATCCGCTCCACACGGCGCTGGCTGTTTTCGGCTGCCTTTTGGGTTATACGTCAATCCATGCGGAAATGAAAGATACTGATCTGGCATCATTGATCAAAAAGTTGGGATACGATGAAGGGCTCCCGGTGGTGGTGGACCCTAAGATAATTGATCCCAAGCAGTTCATTGATGAGGTCATCCAGGTTCGTTTCCCGAATCCATATATTCCTGATACACCGCAGCGGATCGCGACAGACACGTCACAGAAACTCTCGGTGCGGTATGGGGAAACTCTGAAAGCGTATCTGCGTTCTGATACTTTGTCAGTCTCAAATTTGAAGGTGATTCCGCTGGTCTTTGCCGGGTGGTTGCGCTATTTGACCGGGATCAGCGATGACGGTACTAAAATGGCTTTGAGTCCGGATCCGCTGCTGGATCAGCTGACGCCGTTGTTTGCCGATTTTCGCTTAGGGAAGCCTTTTGATACAGAGTTGCTCAGGAATCTTCTGGCGGATGAGCAGGTTTTCGGTGTGGACTTAAATAAAATCGGGCTGTCCGCTACTGTTTTAAAACTATTTACTGAAATGAGCAGCAGTCCCGGCGCAGTCCGAACAACGATTCAACAGGTCCTCGCTTCCTAAAACCGCAAAGATTTTGGGACCACCCGGCGCTGTTTGGAAGCCGAACCGATGCTGGTTTTCAAGCCTAGCGAAGTCTGGCAAGCTTGAATGATCATTTTTAGAAGTTATGAGGCGCCTCTTGAAAACTTGGGAGAGCGTTGAAATCAAGAGATGTCTGAAAACTTCGGTGGCAGATCTTTTAGTTCTTTTGGGGCAATCTGCAGCCCTCAAAGTTTCCAGACACACACCAATCACAGAAATGGGGAAAATATATGAAAATGTCGTTTCGCTGGTATGGCAGAGGCAACGATCCCATCACGTTGGACTATATCCGACAAATTCCGGGAGTAGAAGAAATCGTCTGGGCGCTGCACGAAAAACAGGCAGGTGAGCTTTGGACTAAAGAAGAGATTAAGGCAGAGATAAGTTATATTGAAAGTTACGGCTTGAAGGGGACGGTTGTCGAATCTGTCAATATTCATGAGGATATCAAGTTGGGACTGCCGACTCGGGACGGCTATATCGAAACCTATAAAGAATGTTTGAAAAATCTGGCAGAAAACGGTGTCGAAACGGTCTGCTACAACTTTATGCCGATTTTTGACTGGACCCGTACCGATATGTTCCATCCGCTGAAAGATGGCTCCACGGCGTTGTTTTTTGACAAAGCTAAAATTTTGGCTGCTGATCCGCAAGAACTGGTAGACATGGTGGAACGAGAGAGTCACGGATTGACACTTCCCGGGTGGGAGCCGGAGCGGTTGGCCCGGATCAAAGACCTGTTTGCGGCTTATGAAGGATTTGATGACGACCGTCTGCGGGAAAATTTCAAGTATTTTATGGATGCGATTATCCCGACTTGTGAAGCATATGATATCAAGATGGCGATCCATCCTGATGATCCGCCGTTCGCTATTTTCGGGCTGCCCCGCTTGGCAAATAATGAAGCCAATATCACAAAGCTTTTGGCAGCCAACCCGAGTCCGTATAACGGTTTGACATTTTGTACCGGTTCATTGGGATCCGATCCGGCAAATGATGTGGTCGAATTGTTGAAAAAATTCAGAGGGCGCGTCCATTTCATGCATGTTCGAAATGTACGAGTCGATCCGAATGGGGATTTCAGCGAAGTTTCCCATCGAACTCAAGACGGAACTGTTGATATCACCGGTATCATGAAGGTGCTGTCGGATACTGATTTTACCGGCTGTATCCGTCCCGATCATGGGCGTCATGTTTTCGGCGAGAATGCAGCAAACGTCCGACCGGGCTATGGTCTTTACGATCGGGCCATGGGGGCGATGTATTTGACAGGCAGCTGGGATATGGCTCGACGATTGAAATAAAAAAGCATCGTAACAGACTCTGTCAATGAGCCTTGTTACGATGCTTTTCTTTAGGTTAAATTTGAAAATACCAATGCCGGCGACAGCTTCCTTCACCGCACCGCAGGCTGTGTCGGAACTATCAACTGAAAACCGCATAAGCGGATATTTCAGACACAGGTTATGCTAAAAAAGGATCAAAACAGCTGCCACGGCTTTTTGCGACACGCCAAGGCAGCCAGAGTATGATCCGAAAATCCGAATCAGCTGAAAAAGCAGGTTTCCCCCAACATGCCCTTCACGTCTGAATAGTTTGCCAAGACCTCATTTTCTGCCGCCGCCGCAGTTTGGCGGTCGCAGATGTCACAATAGTCAATCTGAAATACGATCTGCCCGTTTGACAGCTCTTTGGCCACCCCTATGATATTGCGATGAAAAGCAGCCGGCTTTACTTCGTATTTTTTCCCCAAAACGATCTCTTTTTGCATGATTGAATAACCCCTTTACACTATATGGTAGTTAAATGGTAACATACCAATTTGATTTAATAAACATAAATGTGCTGTCATATAGCTATTTTATCTTGTATATACATATATACCTTATTTCTGATCGGCCATGCACAGCTGATTGTATAACGCTTTCACAGACTGTTGAAAATTGTTACCCGTCTAGACAAGTTATCCGGTGGTTCTAGACAACTTGAAGGGGCGGGGAGCCGAAGATCTCTGATTTTGGCGGAACTGCAAAGACAGATTGATTTATCAATTTTTTTATTTTTGATAAAGTTAAATCAGTACTGGGGCGTGTCTAAAACGTCAGCGGCAGAGCTCTTGTTTCTTAGCTCCGCAATTTTTGGCGTTAGCGCTCGTGTGGGTATCACATAAACTGCATGTTACTTCTTGATGCCGGCAGGTCCGTAAAAATTCTGAATCTTAACGGCGTTTGCAGACACACCCTAATGAAATTTCGGAAACACCTGATTGCAGTAAAAAGAGGAGCGAATGTCTTTTTTAGTGCAATCAAAGACGGTTCGATAATAAGGAGAGGAGGCAGCGGATGGATTTACGACAGATTTTAGGAAAGAGTGCTCAAAGAAGGCTGCGCCTGATCGAAGCTTTGTATTTTCAAGCAGAGGGGATCCCGGTGGAGAGTCTGGTCGCGTATCTGGGCTGCTCGTTACCGGTATTGTGGAATGACATCAAAGCAGTCAACGATGAAGGGCAAGGCTTTTTTATAGAAAAAAGATTCGGGAGTGTCTACCTGATCAAAGAAGGGGCGGCATCTTTAGGCAGCATCTACAGTCGGCTGCTGCAGGACTCGTATGCTTTTCAGATTCTCGAAGAACTTTTGTACGAACGGCATGAAGGGATCGCAGAGCTGGCTGAAGGACTGTTTTTGAGTGTCTCTAATGCCCAGCGGTATTTGAAGCGTATCGAAAATGCTCTGGCGCCGGCTGGAATCCAGCTTACTCATCGTCCGTTGCAGCTGGGGGGCAATGAAGCTCTCCTGCGCCATCTGTACTACAAATTTTTTATCGAGAAATACCATGACTGCCAACTGTGTTTTCCACTGCTTACGCCGGAGCAGCAGAAGAGTATTGCGGAGTTTATCGATGCATTTGCGGAAGAAAACGGCTTTTATCGGACGCTGCCGCTGCAGATCCGCTTGAACTATAATCTTTTTATCAGCGCTTGGCGCATCAAAAACGGTCACTTTTTTCCGAGGGGGATCTTATTTGATGACTATCCCAGGATCCCTGCCAAGCAGCAGACTGTCGAATTGAAGCAGACCCTGCAACGCTGTTTTGGGGGACGCTGGAAAGACGAGGAGTTGCGGGATCTGGTCTGGCTGACTGCTGCCGACGCGTTGGTTTTCAGTGGTGAGCATCGCGTCCGAGCCCCGCTTCGAAATCAGCGCTACTGGGAGCACCAACAGATCCATGAAGAACTGGTAGCCGAATATGCCAAGCTGTTCGGCGGCCGCTTGACTCGGGAAGAGCAGGCGGATCTGGTGATCGTGTTGCAGAATGCCACCTTTTTGTACCCTTGCAATGGTCCCCATATCGAAATATTACGCAAAAATCAGTTGCATTTTACATTGATGATGCAGGAATTTTATGGGGTGGCATTGGAGCAAATCGCAGCCTGTATCGACAGGGTTACTAAAAAACATGATTTCTATCGCGAGGAGGATTTTCGGCACAGTCTGTTGTACTGGCTGGTTTCTGCCGTACCCGACAGTTTGCGTCGGCTGCAGCATCAGGAGATACCGCTGCGGGTTTTGCTGATCACTCGTTTGTCACCAACAGAAGAAGCGTTTTTGACTCGCCAGTTGGAACAGACCATTTACGGCAACCTGTGGATTGATTATTTGCGGGATCCGGAAGAATCTTTACCGAGCGTAGCGTCTGCTTATGATCTGATCTTGTCCACGGCAGCCATCAGAAATTGCCCGGAAGCGACCGCTTTTGCGACCATCGATCCCTACTTGACCTGGCCTTCTTTACGAAGTATTCAGCAGCTGGTCGATCGATTGTACCGTAGGAAACGCTGTGAAAATCCTGAATGATACCGGAGTATGTTGGAAAACTCCGGGGTTTTCAGAGTTCTTCAGTTTTTTACCGTCCTCAAGAAATAAAGCGCTGCTGATGGGGGCTGAAGCTGTGCAGTATGGTATGGCACAAATTGCGGAGGCAAGGAGTAAAATGGCTGTTGCCGAAGTTTTCAGACATACTTACTAAAGACTCTTGTCCGAGAGTCTTTTTTGGCGTAAAGAGCTGGTTGTTGAAGTCATTTTGGGGAGATGTACTTGTAATCGTGAAAAGGTAGTTTCCGGTCAAGGGGATGCAACATCCGGAAACTTACGCAATCTTTGTGCAACCGTTTTCGTCAAGGCGGATTCTGTGTTATCCTCAAAGAAAGCTTGAAAAAAGAAGGGAGCAGCGAGGATGAGAGTAAAGCATTTTGTAAGGGGATTGGTATTGAGCGGAGTCATGTTGGCATTGGGAGGCTGTCAAAAACAGGCGTCAAAGAGCCAGGCGAGCACTTCGTCGGAACTCCCTCAGGCACAAGTAAAGAGTGATCCGGACCTGCAGCGGAATTTCTATGAGATTTTCGTAGGCAGCTTTTATGACAGTAATGAAGATGGTATCGGCGACCTCGCCGGAATCACAGAGAAACTGGACTACTTGAATACCGGTGATCCCGATTCCGAACAGGATCTCAAAGTGAACGGACTCTGGTTGACCCCGATCATGCCATCCCCCAGTTACCACAAGTATGATGTGACGGATTATTACGATATCGATCCTGCATTTGGCAACCTGGAGGATTTTGAAACTCTGGTGACCGAAGCCAAGCAGCGGGGAATTGCAGTGATTATGGATCTGGTGATCAACCATACTGCCAGCGACCATCCCTGGTTTAAAAAAGCTCTGGCAAGCTTTGAAGCAGACGCTACTGCAGGGGAGCAGACTTACCGGGAATACTATGTTTTCAAAGAGACAAATGAAAGCGGCTATACACCGGTCCCCGGCCATGAAGAATGGGCGTATGAAAGTCGCTTCTGGTCGGGGATGCCGGATCTGAATCTGGACAATCCGGCGGTCAAAGAAGAGCTTGCCAAAATCATTGCGTTCTGGTTGGAAAAAGGCATCGCAGGGTTTCGTCTGGATGCCACCAGTCATTATTTTGAAGGAGACACTGCCAAAAATATCGAATTTCTCAACTGGCTTGAGGAAACCGTCAAGGGACAAAAGGCAGATGCCTATCTGGTGGCTGAGGCTTGGGAAGAAGAACAGGTGATCACGGAGATGTATGCATCGGAAATCGACAGTTTGTTCAATTTCCGCTTTTCCCAGGCAGATCGCATCGGTGATATCACAGAGGCGGTCCAATTTGGCAATGGCCGCTCATTGGGAGAAGCTGTCGTGGAATACAATGAGGCTGTCAAAAAAGAAAACCCTCATGCGCTGGATGCCGTTTTTCTGAGTAATCATGACAATGGTCGTTCAGCTGAAGTACTGGAAACGCCGGCAGAAAGGAAAATGGCGGCTTCGACGTATTTGTTGCTGCCGGGCAATCCGTTTATCTATTACGGCGAAGAAATCGGGCTGACCGGTGTCGGAATCGACGAGGACAAAAGGCTGCCGATGCTTTTCACAGAGGATGGTAAAGGACAGCCGGCCCCTCCGGAAAATGCCACCCAGGAATCAAAGACTGATGGTGGCAGTGTCGAGGCCCAATTACAGGCTAAAGACTCTCTGTTGGCATGGTATCAAGCCGTTTTGCGGATCAAAAACGATTTTCCGGTGATCGGCCGCGGACAAGTAACCGCGACTGAAGCAGAAGATCACTCCAGTCTTTGTGTATTGACCTATCACTATGACCAAAAGACAGCCACAGTCATTCACAATTTTGACCAGGAAGACACCGTCACCTGGCAGCTGCCGAAAGAATTGGCAACGAAAAAGCTCCAAGCTGTCTTGTCCATCGGTGGCGAAGAAGCAAAACTCACCGGGGGTCAGCTGGTGATCCCACCGTTTACCACAGTGATCTTGGCTGAATAGCAAGCAGAAGGCGTTGCAAGAGGAGCTATCTGGAAAACTCGGTGGGACTTGGCTTTTTGCGGATCGGGTGGCAATCAAGGCGTAAAGCACAGCTTAGAGGGGGAGCGGTGTCTTTACAATGCAGCTTATGACGAAAAAGACCATGCCGGTATTTTCAGACACGGCTTACTGTTCTGCAGCACCTCTGCCTGCTCGGTGGAGGCTTCCAAGAAGGGTTTCAAAAAACTGAAAGAGCACTCTGCCCCATAAGCGTGACCATCAAAAAGCGGAATCGTGCCAAAGTTTCCGGATGCAGCCTTGCTTTTTCAATCGATCCGTCTTTTTCGTATTTCGGCTAGGACTTTGATAGAATAAGAAAAAGACCAGATGAGGTATGGCTATGACAGCAACGACATTAAAAGAGTTATTTTTGACACTGACTGAGGGACAGAAAAAAGCCGTCGGAGAATACTATGAACGGCATTTTACAGAAGACGGCGGCCCTGATTTTTTACCGGTGCTCACTGATTTTTATCAACAGCTGCAGGCTCCGGTACCACAACTGGTAAATGGCGCTCGCCTGCGGATCAAAAGTTTCAGTGAGTATGAAAATGAGGCGCAGCTCTTGGCCGTTTACCAAAAGCGGGCGGCAGAAGATCCGGCAGCCGCTGACAAAAAGGAACCCACTTATTTTATCACGGAAGCCGGAGAAAAACTGGCGGGTCCGCTGCTGCCTTCTCTATCAGAGGAAATCATGCGCTTGGAAAATGAGATGGCCAATGATCAATGGGAAAAAAGTTTCTATCCCGATTTCAGTTATCTCCCCGGCGGAACCCCGCCGGATCCGGCTGACTTTACTGATCAGGAAAAATTCAAGCAGGCAGAAGATGCCTACTTTTTCGGGTATGCCGTAGACTTTATGCCGACGGATCTTTTAATCAATCTGCCAATGGAACTCTCGGATGAGGATCGTCAACGGCTGTCGCCGCCGTTGATCATCGCTGATTTTCTGTATGAAAACTATTTTTTCGGCGGTGAAAATGTCACGGCGGTCAAAGAGGAGCTCTTGAAAGATGTGAAAAGAAGTGCCGCCGCTGCCAGCGGGATGGCAGCCAAGTATGAAAATGCCCGCATGCTGGAGGAAAAATTAGCGGCTTTTTTAGCAACTGAGCCACAGGAATTTCAGGAAGATAATGAATAGGCAGGTCTGAAAAGGGAGGGAACAATATGGGAATTATCCGTGTCAAAGGCTATAGTCGAGATCAGCGTCAAGCAGACCGGGTCGAACTGACTTTGACCTTCAATACGTCAGATCCGGTCTATGAAGCGGCTTACAACAAGACAGCAGAAAAAATCAATCGGATGGAGGCCGAGCTGACAGCGATTGGTTTTGCCAAGGAAAAGATCGTAACACAACATTTTTCAGTAACCAGTGAGTACGAATCCTTCAATGATCCCACAGGGAATTGGCAGCAGCGCTTCAAAGGCTATTCGGTCAATCAGGTGCTGCAGCTGCATTTTGCTTTCGAAAACGAGGAGTTGGAAAAAGTCATGGGAGCTGTGGCTCTCGCCGATGGAAATCCGGAAATACAGCTGTCATTTACGATCACTGATCAGACAGCCTTCAAAAATGAACTGCTGCGTCAAGCGGTGGCGGATGCGGCAGCCAAAGCGGCTGTTTTAGCTGCTGCTGCCGGTAAAGAGTTGGGGGCGTTGGAAACGATCTCCTATGGACAGGAAGATCATAATTTTTCATCCCGGACTGAGGTGGCTCCGCGACTGGCAGCGGCTGCCAGTGGGGTTTTCAAAATGCCTGAGATCCGACCGGCCGCTATCTCAAGCAACGAAATGGTAGACTGTGTTTGGCAGCTGAAGGATTGATACGATAAAGCAAAAAGGATCGAAACGGGAGGCTGATGAGCCCCTCTTTTCGATCCTTTTTGTACTCAAGATCTAGTGTTCTATCCAGACAGAAATAAAATCAATTTACTCGAAAACTTCAGAGCCAGCTGACCGTAGGGAGGGTGTTTTCGGACATGCCTTAAGACAGCAGTAATTGATCGTCCTTTAGCTCGGTCCCGCTGTTTTGATGGAAAAGGGCCATCAGTTGGGGAACAGTCAGATCTTTTTTCTTATCCTGAGACAAGTCCACTACGATCTGTCCTTGATGGAGCATAATCAGTCGATTGCCGTAACGGATGGCATCTTCCATATCGTGGGTCACCATGAACGCTGTCAGAGACTGTTCTTGGATCAGCTTGGTGGTTAGTTCCATTACTGTTACGGAAGTTTTCGGATCGAGAGCAGCCGTGTGTTCATCCAGCAAGATCAGCTCCGGCCGCTGCAGCGTAGCCATCAGCAGGGTGATGGCCTGGCGCTGTCCACCGGAAAGCAGCCCAATCTCGGCACCCAGGCGCTCTTCCAAGCCCAATCCCAGGCGGGCCAGCTGTTCTTTGAAAAAACCCCGATCATTGGCTTTTACACCGTAGCGAAAGCCGCGCTTTTGACCGCGCTTCATCGCCAACGCCATGTTCTCTTCAACTGTCAGACGAACGGCAGTCCCCATCTTAGGATCTTGGAAGACCCGACTGACAGCCTTCGAACGACGGGTCACAGATTGACGGGTGATATTTTCACCATTCAAGAGGATTGTACCTTGTTCGACAGGGATCGTGCCGGCGATACTGTTCAACAGGGTGGATTTACCGGCGCCGTTTCCACCGATAATGGTGATGAATTCGCCTTGCTGCATCGTCAGGTCGATCCCTCGAAGCACATGGTTTTCATTGACTGTTCCGGCTTCAAAGATTTGATGAAGACCATTGATTTGCAATACAGGAGTCATTTTTGCGCACCTCCTTTGGCTGCTTTCTTGGCAGCAAATCGGCTGCGGACTTGCGGCATTGACAGGCAGACGACCAGGATCAAGGCACTGAACAGTTTGATATCCTGCGGCTGGACATTGAATTCGAAGACAATCGCCAAAATAAAGCGGTAAATCACTGCCCCCAGAACAATCGTCAGCATCCGAGGTAACAGCGGCAGGTTGCGGAACAGGACTTCAGCAATGATGATTGCTGCCAAGCCGATGACGATAGTACCGACACCGGAGTTCAGATCCGCATAGCCGTTGTTTTGGGCCAGCAGTGCACCCGACAATGCGATACAACCATTAGAGAGCATGTAGCCGATCAGTTTCATATTGTCAGTGTTGATCCCATTGGCTTCACTCATGGCATCATTGTCGCCGGTAGCACGAATCGCCAGTCCAATCTCTGTTTTGAAAAAGAAGTAGAGGATCACGATTACCAATGCTGCAAAGCCGCAACCGACTAGGATGGCGGCATTATTTTTGGACAGGCCGCTTTCTTCCAACCAACTGTAGACACTGCTATTGCCCAGCAGGGGAATATTGGGAGCACCCATGACCCGGTTAGTAACCGAATACAGACCGGTCATGGTGATGATCCCTGCCAAGAGTGCCGGGATTTTCAATTTTGTGTGGAAAATTCCGGTCATCAGTCCGGCCAGAACACCGCCGCCGAATGCGAATAGACATGCAAGATAAGGTGAAACTTCTTTGGTGATGGCCAAAGCGGCAATCCCGGCTCCCAAAGGAAAAGTTCCCTCGGCAGTCAGATCGGCGATATCCAATATCCGGTAGGTCAAAAAGACCCCGATGGCCAAAAGCGACCACAAGACACCTTGCGAGAAGGCGGACTGCAATAAAACGAATATCGTTTCAAAACTCATACAAATTCCCCAAATCTTTCAGATTTCGACCGTCCGTGCCGGCCGGCTTCCTGTTGGAGCGCAACGAGTGGCGGTCGATATAATTATTTTCGGTTGGTCCGGTTTACTCGGGTTGCTTAATCGAATCTTTATCGATTCCGAGGGCTGCGGCCATATCTTCATTGACCACCAGGGTAAAGTCTTCGGCGGATTGGATCGGCATATCCGCAGGTTTGGCTTTGCCGTCCAGAATCTCCGCCGCCATTTTTCCGGTGAGTTTGCCCAAGGACTTGTAATCGATTCCGTAAGTTGCCAGTGCGCCGCCGTCTACCTGCTCGACAGAACCGGTCACGACTGGTGTTTTAGTTTGTTTGGCAACATCACCCACCACCGGAGCAGCTGTGGCAAAGGTATTATCGGTAGGGATGTAGATTCCGTCAGCATCTTTAGCCAGGCTGGTCATGACCTGCTGGACATCATTGGTGGTGTTGGCAGTCAGGACCTTCGCTTTGACCCCGGCTTTTTTCAGAGCAGCTTCGGCAGCGTCGGCTTGAATTTTGGAGTTGGTTTCACCGGCGTTGTAGGCGATGCCGACTGTTTTGGCATCCGGGATGATCGACAAAAGGAGCTCAATCTGTTTTTCCACTGGGGCCCAGTCGGTTGTACCGGTCACGTTGCCGCCGGGTTTTTCATTGTCGGCGACCAGTTTGGCCCCCACCAGATCGGTAACTGCTGTTACCGTGATCGGCAGATCTTTGGTTTCATTGACCAGTGCTTGGGCTGCCGGTGTCGCAATGGCCAACAGGACATCCGGTTTTGCTTTGACCAGTTTTTCACTCATGGATTTCAGATTGGCCTGGTCATTTTGGGCGTTTTGATAATCCAGCTGAATCTTGTCTTCAGGGTAGCCGTTTTCCGCCAAGCCTTCCAAAAAGCCTTCATAGGAAGCGTCAAGGGAGGCGTGGGCGACCAGTTGCAGGACACCAACTTTTTTTACGCCTTCTGCCGCAGCGTCGCCCGCGGCTTTTGAGCTGTCGCTTGTCCCTTGATCGTTACCACAAGCGGCTGTTCCCAACAAACAGGCTGCCAATAAGGTTGCGACTGTCCATTTCTTCAATTTCATTTTCATTCCCCCATAGAATTGTATTCTCCCTGTTTCATAAATCTGTGAGACTGCTGGTGGACTCGTTGACCTAAACTTTGCCCATCAATCAAAAAAACCATCCAGCTGTTGCCGAATGGATCGTTTTGATGCTGTCACTCCGGCAAACCTTTCAGGTATATTCATCTGGATGGGCCAAAACTGCAGTGGATGAAAATCATCGGTGCGGATCTGGTCAACGGTCCTCGGAGCAGCTGTTCACAGCGGTATGAAAGCAGAGCAGTACTGCTTTGAAAGTAAAATGGATATTTTTATCAAACTTTCAAAGATATTTCTTAAATTATACGGGAATCTGCAAGATCAAGTCAACCGGATTTTGTAATTTTCTGAATAATATTACAATTTTTAGGTTCTGAACAAGTGAAGTAGAAAGAAAGCGAACAAAACCGCTGCAAAGTACCTGCCACACTTTGCAGCGGTTCAGTGAAAAAGAGTGCTTTTACTTCTTGTGATTCGGTAAAAAGACTGTGAAACAAGTCTGCTCTTCTGGCAGCAGTTCCGCTTCGACGCGTCCTCCGTGGAGTTGAAGAATCTCCCGTACCAGTGTTAGTCCCAACCCGTTGCCGGCCGTTTTACGGCTGGTGTCCCCCTGGTAAAATTTGTCGAAGATTCGTTTCAGTTCGGTTTCCGGGATTGAAAGACCGCGATCGGTAAAGCTGACGGTCAAATAATCACTGGCATCTGCCAGTTTGACTGCGACTGTTTCTTTAGAGTGGGAATACTTCACTGCATTGTCCATCAGATTCAGCCAAACTTGATACAAAAGTTCCTCGTTGCCGCTGTAGATCGTCTTTGGCAGGTGCAGATCCAGCTCCAGTTCTTTTTCCTCCCAACGCGGCTGCAAAAACAAGAGGACTTCGCGGATCTGTTCATCGATGCGAAAGGGCACTTTTTCGATAGGCAGATTTTGCGTTTCCAACTTTGTCAACCGCAGGATATTGTCACTGAGATGGGCCAGCTGTTGGGTTCCTTCGAGAATCCGGGCGTAGTAGTCGGCTTTTTCAGCTTGGCTGAGTCGGCTGTGCTGCAGCAGCTGGATGTAACCTTGGATCGTCGCAATCGGTGTTTTGAATTCGTGGGAAACATTAGCAACAAAGTCATTACGCAAGGTTTCAGTACTGTTGAGCTCTGTGACCATGATATTGAAGTCAGCAAAAAGATTTTGAATCTCCTCGATCTTCTGATTGGTATTGGCTTGAACGGAAAAATCACCGGAAGCCACGCTGTTCATTTTTTCCGACAATTCCCGCACCGGCGCCAGGATCCGCCGGCCGACGACAGCGGAAGACCCGGTTCCCACCAGCACACTGAAGGCCAAGAGGATAAAAATAACAAATAGGTGATTGTCGCCGCCGGGTTGGATCAGTCCTTGCCTGGATAAAAAGAGGATCAAGCCGCCAGTCAAAATGGAGAATACCACCAACGTCAAAAAGACCAGACAGGAAAAGTAGATCCAAAGCTTGGAATAGATTTTATGTTTCATCTGTAAGCACCGCCTTATAGCCCAGGCCACGAATCGTAGTGATGGCAAAATCCGGGTTGCTTTGCAGCTTTTCCCTCAGCCGTTTGATATGAACATCCACAGTGCGCTCGTCACTGGGATTATCAAGGCCCCAGATTTCATCCATCAGCTGCTGGCGGGTGAAGATCTTATTAGGATAGCTCAACAGTTTGTACAGTAATTGAAATTCCTTGTTCCGCAGCAGGAGGACTTCTTCTTTGCGTCTCAATGTCAACTCCTGTCGGTTCAATGTCGTTTGTCCTACCGTCAGTTCTTCCTCGTGGGCGATCTTGGCCCGGCGCAAAAGAGCTTCCACCCGTAACAGCATCTCTTCAAGATTGATAGGTTTAACCATGTAATCATCAGCACCCAGACGAAAGCCTCTTTTTTTGTCATTGAAACTGGCTTTGGCGGTAATCATCAAAATCGGCAGGTCATAGCCGCTTTGACGTAACAATTGGGTAAAAAGAAAACCGTCCATATCCGGCATCATGATATCGGTAATCACCAGATCGACGTGTACCGCCTCTAATTTGGTCAATCCCTGTTCGCCGTTTTCAGCAGTCACCACTTCGAAGTGATGGTCGCTCAAGACTCGTTCATACAGACGGATCAGATTGGGTTCATCTTCGATCACAAGGATCCTGTTCATAAGCTACTCCTTAAAATTTTTTATTGAAGGGCTCTGATTGTACGTGGAAAGATTACTGACAGACCAGACCGCTTAGCTCTTTTTGTTGGCATCGTTGCAGTGAATACAGGAAAAGAACTTCAGTAAAAAGCAGTTCCTCGATGGCTGTTTATGAGCCGCCCTCAAGGAGAGTTTAGCATTTTTAAAGGCTGCGGCACAAGTTCATGAAAATCATATGGATTTCATTTTCAGTTCATACAAAGGTGTTATGCTGTTCCTGTTAATGCCTGGGATCCTGAGAGTACGCAAAATTTAGCAGATTATGGGATAATTTCTGTGACGTGAAAGCAGCAGTTTCGCAACTGTATTGCTTACGGAGGAGAAACCGGCAGACAGCAATCAAGGAGGTACCAATTATGCTGGAATTAAAAGATATCAAAAAGTATTATACGGTAGGAGAAACGACCACCAAGGCACTGGACGGTGTTTCCGTCGCCTTTCGCAAACAAGAGTTTGTTGCGATCTTGGGTCCCAGCGGCTCAGGGAAGACCACTATGTTGAACGTGATTGGCGGATTGGACAATTATGACTCCGGTGATATGGTCATCAACGGCAAATCCACCAAAACTTTCAAGGACAGCGACTGGGATGCCTATCGCAACAACTCCATCGGTTTTGTCTTTCAAAGTTACAATCTGATCAGCCATCTGGGGATCATCGACAATGTCGAGTTGGGGATGACTTTGAGCGGTGTTTCAAAAGAGGAGAAAACACGCCGGGCAGAAGATGCCCTTACCAGAGTCGGTTTGAAAGACCATATGCATAAGAAACCCAATCAGCTTTCCGGGGGCCAAATGCAGCGAGTGGCCATTGCCCGCGCACTGGCCAACGATCCGGATATCCTGCTGTGTGACGAACCCACTGGTGCCTTGGATTCCGAGACCAGTCTGCAGATCATGGCGCTGATCCAAGAGCTTTCTCGCGAAAAACTGGTGATTATGGTCACCCATAATCCGCAGCTGGCCCACCAATATGCCGACCGGATCATTGAGTTTTCCGATGGGCAGATCCGGAAAGATTCGCATCCCCACAAGGAACGGCCAAAACCGGATATGTTCAATTTGAAGCACACGAAGATGAAATTCACCACGGCATTGCACCTGTCTTTCAACAATATCCGTACCAAAAAAGGCCGCACATTTCTGACAGCTTTTGCTTCCAGTATCGGGATTATCGGTATTGCCGTCGTCCTGTCCTTGTCAAACGGTTTCCAAAAGCAGATTGACTCGACTCAGGCCGAAACGTTGGCGAAATTTCCGATTACGATCTCTAAGATCACCACAGAAGAGGATCGGGAAGCGATGATGCAGGATAGCCCCAAAGCCGAGTTCCCGAAAGATAAAACAATCACGGCGGAGACCAGTGCTGCCGATCAAGCACAGCATGTCAATAAATTGGACCAGGCTTATGTGGATTATATCAATGACATCGATCCTGGGCTTTCCAATAACATCGGCTATACCCGTCTGGTCAACCTGAATCTGATGCGAGAAGTCGACGGTAAGCCTCAAAGTGTCGCTATTTCCAATGATTCGCCGGACAATCCGGAGGGCGGATCTATGATGTCCATGATGTCTTCTGTGACGGGAGTCGGGGTTTCCTCGTTTCCCAAGCAGCTGCAAAAAGACGGAACGGATTTCTTGAAGGATAATTATTCTCTATTGGCAGGCGCTTATCCTAAAAAAGATACCGATCTGGTCTTAGTGGTGGATAAATACAACAATACCAACATCAATGGATTGAAAAATCTCGGTTTCGATGTCAAAGATGGTGAACAGCTGTCCTTTGACGAATTGCTGGGGACCAAGCTGAAACTGATCTACAATGATGCTTATTACAGTCAGCTGCCTACCGGTAATTTCATTCCAAATCAGGATCTGGAAGCCGTGTATCAAAATAAAGACAACGAGGAATTGACCATCTCGGGGATCTTGCGGGTAAAATCTTCGGCTACCATGGATCTGTTGGCACCGGGGATTGCTTATAGTGACAGTCTGGCTCAGCAGGTCATCAAGAAAAATCAGGATTCAGCTATCGTCAAAGCTCAAAAAGACAGTGACGTGAATGTGATGACCAATGAAAAACTGGACCAGGCGGGTAAAGACAATTTTCTGGACTACCTTGGAGCCAGCGGGATCCCGTATTCTATGATGATCTATCCGAATAACTTCAAAGACAAAGATCAGATCTTGGATTACCTGGATGCATGGAACAAAGGCAAATCAAAAGCCGACAAAATTGTGTACTCGGACTTGGCAGGAACCATGACTGAGTTGACCGGCGGCTTGATGGATGCAATCACCTATGTCCTGGTAGCCTTTGCGGGAATATCGCTGGTGACCAGTATGATCATGATC
This sequence comes from Enterococcaceae bacterium OF42-14pH9A, assembly GCA_027692465.1. Classification (GTDB taxonomy): domain Bacteria; phylum Bacillota; class Bacilli; order Lactobacillales; family Enterococcaceae; genus Enterococcus_C. Next base: position 25,092 of record JAQEYU010000003.1, read on the forward strand.
GCCATCATCACCTACACATCAGTCATCGAGCGTACTAAAGAAATCGGTGTCTTGAAAGCATTGGGTGCGCGTAAAAAGGACATTACCCGGGTGTTCGATGCGGAAACGGCAATCTTGGGCGTCTTCTCGGGAACATTGGGGGTGGTGATCGCTTATCTGGCGACATTCCCTATCAATTCCGTGATCTACAAGCTGACGGAACTTAAAAATGTGGCACAACTGGATATCGGCCATGCAGTGATCTTGGTGATCATATCCACGATCCTGACGATCATGGGAGGGCATATCCCGGCACGAATGGCAGCCAAAAAAGATGCAGCGATCGCCTTGCGAGCCGATTGATCAAACAGACAGCTTCTCTTCAGGAGGCTGTCTGTTTTGCTGTTCTGCTGTTTTCTCGATAGGACTCTGAAAAAGTACCCGCAAGGCAAGCGATTAACGCGAACAACAGCAAAAGGAAAAAGGTTGTCTGAAAGTTCGTCTCTGCAGCTGAAGCAGGAGCTTGTCATGCTATAATGATAAAGGTAAATGATTTCAGAAAAGAAGGGTGAGTTTTGTGGAGACAGAAAAAATCAAACAGCAGATGGATTCAGGGGAAATTTATTTTGAAAACGAGGAAATCATGGAGGAGCAGGCCCATTATCGGGATCTGCTGTTCCGGTTCAACCATACATTGCCCAGCCAAACAGAAGAAAAACAGGCGCTCCTGCAGCAGCTGTTGGGATCTTTCGGAGCCGGTTCCTATATCGAGCCGCCGTTTTCTGCCAACTGGGGCAAAAATACTTATTTCGGCAAAGGCGTCTATGCCAACTCTCATCTGACATTAGTAGATGACACCAAGATCATCATCGGCGACAAAGTGATGATGGGTCCCAACGTCAGTTTGTGTACGGCAGGCCATCCGTTGTCACCAAAATTGCGGCTGCAGGCTGCTCAGTTTAACAAACCGGTAACAATCGGTAAAAATGTTTGGCTGGGGGCCGGAGTGACGGTGCTGCCGGGAGTCACTATCGGGGAAAATTCGGTAATCGGTGCCCACAGCCTGGTCACAAAGGACATTCCGGCAAACGTGCTGGCATTTGGAACACCGTGTCGGGTGATCCGCCAACTGTCGGAGGAAGAGTGTCTGGCTGAGGGGGAGACGATGAAATGAGTGTGCTGGTACTGGGCAGCTTGAATATGGATATCGTGATGGAAGTAGCCGAGATGCCGGCTGTCGGAGAGACGGTGCTGGGAGACAATGTCAGTTATTTTTTCGGCGGCAAAGGAGCCAATCAAGCGGTTGCCTGCCGCCGGATGGGTGAGCCGGTATCTTTAGTAGGAAAAGTTGGCAATGATACCTTTGGTGATAAGCTGATGATCCATATGAATATGGCAGACGTCGATATGAGTCAGGTTACATTGGAAGCGGCTGCCTTTACCGGGACTGCGGCGATTATGAAACTGCCGGAAGACAATGCTATCGTTGTCCTTCCAGGTGCTAACCAGCTTGTCGCCCCAGAAGATTTGAAAGATACGGTGCTGGAAAATTCTCGGGTACTGCTGGCGCAGCTGGAGATTCCGCCGGCAACAGTGGCCGATGCTCTCAAGCGGGGGCGGGAAAAAGGACTGATCACTATTTTGAATCCGGCTCCGTACCATGAAAAAGTCCCTGAAATGCTGCCCTTTGTCGATTACGTGACTCCCAATGAAAGGGAATTTCGGCGCATGACCCAGCCCGCAACAGATAAAGCTGCCTTTGATGTGGAAGCTGCGATGTTGGCCTGGTCAAAGGAACATGAGACTTGTCTGATCGTGACTCGTGGCAGCAAAGGCGTCTCTTATGTCAGCGAGGGGCAGGTCAAGACAGTAGCTGCTCCTAACGTAACTGTCAAAGATACGACAGGGGCCGGAGACACCTTCAACGGTATTTTGGCGGCGGCCTTTGCCCAAGGAGAAAACTTGAGCAGTGCGGTATTGAAAGCTTCATTCGGCGCATCGCTGTCGGTTACCAAAATGGGTGCCCAAAGCGGGATGCCTTCAGCCAAGCAGCTGGCAGCTTTTATGGCAAAAAACGCAGCTGATTGATGGCGGAACCTGTAGTACGATACGTATCATGGGAGTTGCTTAATTTCGAAATCAATAAAGAAAATCCCCTCAACGCTTCATTTTTTACACGAAGCAATGAGGGGATCTTTTTTGACCGGCAGCTGCTGAAGCAAGATCAGTGGCTACGCAGGATTTTTACCAGGTCAAAGGCGGTATTTTCGAATCTGCTGCTGAACAGCTTCCAGGCGGAAACGGGTATTGTCGGGATCAGCAGCCAGATTGGTGTTGGTCAGCTGGGTGCTGAACATTTTCTCATATTCGGCGACTGTCAATCGGTTTCTCGCATCTAAGAGCAGCTCGTGTTCAGCTTTTCGGAGATGATCAGCAAAACCTTCCTGCAGCGTCCCGGTAAAGAACTCGGCAACCGCACCTGAGCCGTAACTGAACAGACCCAACTGTGATCCTGCTGTCAGCTGCTGACTGTTTTCAAGCAGTGAAATCAACCCCAGATAAAGTGAGCCGGTGTAGAGATTGCCGATTTTCCGACTGTAGCGGATGCTTTCTTCATAACGGGCCAGAAGCCGTTCTTGTTCTGCGGCGCTTTCAGAAGCAAGTCCTGCCAGCAGTGCTTTTTTACCCATTTTCGTATAAGGAATGTGAAAGCTCAGTGCTGCAAAGTCCGAAAAGCTCTTGTGATAGCGGCGACTAAATTCTTGCCAGACTTTTTGGAAGGACTCGATGTAAGTGGCGTTTGACAGGGGGCCATCCACCACCGGATACTCGACACCGGTGGGCCGCCAGAAGTCGTAAATATCTTGAGTCAGCGGGACACTTTCTTCGGAAAGTGCCAGAATCCGCGGTTGGGAACTGATTACCATTGCTACGGCGCCGGCGCCTTGTGTCGGTTCACCGCCGGAGTTCAATCCGTAACGAGCGATATCTGCTGCGATCACCAGAGCTTTGCGGTCCGGGTGGTGCAAGACGTATTCTTTGGCAAATTGAAGACCGGCCGTTGCACTGTAACACGCTTCCTTTAATTCGATAGCGCGGGCGAAAGGTTGAATTCCCAACAAACCGTGGAGAATCACAGCTGAAGCTTTGGACTCATCGATACTTGATTCTGTGCCGACGATGACCAGATCAATCTTCTGCTTGTCTTCTTCACTGAGAATCGGCAGTGCGGCATTGGCTGCCAATGTGACGATGTCGTGGGAGACAGGGGAAACCGCCATTTGATCCTGACCGATCCCGATGGTGAATTTGTCGGGATCTACATCACGAGCGTGGGCCAGATCCTTCATGTCCAAGTAATAGGGGGGGGCAAAAAAGTTTATTTTATCGATACCTGCAGTCATTTTGGGCCTCCTGAATAGTTACAAAGGCAAAAGCAGCACTGTCTTTGTAGTTTGATATTTTATCAGATCCTGTTGCAGTGTGCCGTAAAAAGCCGGGCGGAATCCGCATTTTTGAAAAACAGCCGGAGTTTGTAAGTAACGCAAGGCTCATGTGACTGATAAGCCGGTAGTTGCGATGCAGATCAGATCAAATCGGCTCTTGCCCAAGTTTCACAAGACACACTGAAATCCTCTATTAAAGTAGCACAAAAACGACAGCTTGCGAAAGCAAAAAGTGATTATTTAAAGTTTGTTAAAACTTTTCCGGGGCCAAAGACCCGCTGAAGAAATGTTATTTGTTTTTATGAATAGAAATGTTATATTGCAAGGTGGAGGTGGCTTCATGAAAGAAGTGGTCATTTTAGACGGATTGCGTACACCAATCGGTAAATACAAAGGGCAGTTGAAAGAATTTTCAGCTGTTCAATTAGGTACAAAGGTGACGCAAGCATTATTCAGTAAATACCCGCAGGTGAAAGCAGATATCAAACAAGTCTATTTCGGGAATGTCCTGCAGGCCGGCAATGGTCAAAATCCGGCCCGACAGATCGCATTGGCTGCCGGGCTGGATTACAGTGTACCGGCAGCGACGATCAACGAAGTGTGCGGCTCGGGAATGAAGGCAGTTTTGCTGGCTCGGCAAGCTATCTTGCTAGGGGAAGCAGAAGTCGTTTTGGCCGGCGGTATCGAAAGTATGTCGAGAGCACCGCAGCTGGAACCTTTTGAGGCAGCGACAGGAGAATACGGGGCCCCCCTTTCCAGCATGATCATCGATGGCCTGACCGATGCCCAAAGCGGCCGACATATGGGGCTGACTGCCGAGAACGTTGCAGAGACCTACCACATCAGCCGTGAGGAACAAGATACGTTTGCCGTCCGTTCCCAAGATAAGGCGGCGGCTGCCAGAGCGGCCGGACTTTTTGCGCCGGAAATTGTCCCTGTTGCTTTGACGGAAGGGCTGATGACCGAAGATGAAGGGATCCGGCCGGGGTCAACGGTGGAAAAATTAGCTACCCTTAGAACAGCCTTTAAAAAAGACGGGACGGTAACTGCCGGCAACGCCTCAACGATCAATGACGGCGCAGCGGCCTTACTGATAGCCTCAAAGGAATATGCCGATCAAAACGGGCTTACTTATTTGGCTGTCATCAAAGAGGTGGCCGAAATCGGGATCGATCCGGCTTATATGGGGATTGCACCGATTACTGCGATCCGAAACCTCTTGGCCAAAGCCGATATGGAAATAGCAGATATCGATCTGTTCGAAATCAACGAAGCCTTTGCTGCTTCTTCGATTGTGGTGGAGCGGGAATTGGCGATTCCTTCAGAAAAAGTCAACAGCTACGGCGGCGGAATCTCGCTGGGACATGCGATTGGAGCCACCGGTGCCAGGATCCTGACAACGTTGGGGCATCAGCTGCAGGCCCAGCAGAAACGCTACGGGATTGCTTCACTGTGTATCGGCGGCGGTTTGGGTCTGGCTGTATTGCTGGAAACCGTTCCCCCAAAAGCAGACGCAAAAAAAAAACGCCGCCGCTTCTATGAGCTGACGACAGCGGAGCGGTTGACCGAGCTGAAAAAACAAGAAATCATTGATGAGGCGGGGGCAGCAGAACTGGCGCAGACCGCATTGGCTGAAGACATCGCTGATCATCTGATCGAAAACCGTATCAGTGAAGTGGAGATTCCCATGGGAGTTGTACCGGGTCTGATAGTTAACGGTCAGACTTACACGGTTCCGGTAGCTACCGAGGAACCTTCTGTCATCGCCGCCATGAGCAACGGCAGCAAAATCGCCGGCGAGATTACGGCATTTGCACCGGAGCGTCTGGCAAGAGGACAGATCGTTTTCCATCAAGTTAGCGATCAGGAAAAAATCGTTGTTTTCGCAGAATCTGCAAAAGAACAGCTTTTTGCTGTTGCCAAAGAAGCCTATCCATCGATTTATGCCCGTGGCGGCGGTTTGCGGGAGATTACGGTGCGCAAGATCGACAGTGAATTCGTCACACTCGATTTTTTGGTGGACACCAAAGATGCGATGGGCGCCAATATCATAAATACGATCTTGGAAGCCTGCGCCGCTTTCTTGCGGGAAGGTTTGCCGGATGAAGCAATCCTGATGAGCATCCTTTCCAATCTGACCACTGAAGCATTGGTGACAGCACTTTGCCGTATTCCGGTGGAGAAACTCAGTCGCAGCGGCAATGGTCGTGAGGTCGCCGAGCGCATTGCTGCTGCTTCTCGTTATGCTCAGGCTGATCCATATCGGGCAGCGACCCATAACAAAGGAATTATGAACGGTATCGACGGAATCCTGTTGGCCACCGGCAACGATACCCGGGCACAAGCAGCAGCCTGTCACGCTTTTGCAGTCAAAGAAGGCCGCTATCGGGGCTTGAGCCATTGGAAAATAGAAGCTGATCAGCTGGTGGGAGAATTGACATTGCCTCTTTCAGTAGGGACAGTAGGAGGCGGGACCCGCGTCTTACCTAAAGCACAGGCCGCTCTGAAAATATTGGGAGTGACTTCGGCCCAGGAATTGGCCATGGTGATTGCGGCCGGCGGTCTGGTCCAGAATTTGGCGGCATTGCGGGCACTGGTTTCCGAAGGGATCCAGAAGGGACACATGGCGTTGCAGGCCCGCTCGCTCGCCCTGACTGTCGGTGCCAAAGAAGCGGAAATCCAAATAATCAGCCGACTGCTGAAAAAAGAGCCGATCATGAATGAAGCCGCAGCGAGACGTTTATTGACGAAACTGCGCGACAACGGATAATTTTCATACGAAAAAGTCTACCTGACAGCAAGATGGTTTGCTGTCAGGTAGACTTTGTTTAGTTTGCTTTATTACTGGACCAAAACAGTGGGATTCATACTCGGATTCAACGCTCGCTAAGGGGTGTTTGTGCGAAGGCTTCAATAACCGGAATCACTTCGGTTTTCAGTTTGTATTTGCGCTCCAAAGCCTTTTCGATTGTGAATTCACCGAGATTTTTTCGAGAAATTGTCGCCAATAAACGATCTTCTTTCGCGGTTTTTTCTTTCAACAGAATGTCTTCAGCCGTTTCTTCTACGAAAAATTTTGGAAACTGTTCGACAGCGGCAGTGAAGGCAGTCAAAGACAGAGCAGCAATCGGAGTCGCAGGTCCTTCTGCTTTTTCTGCTTTAGCGACTGTTTTTTCAGAAGCCTCGCTGCTGTCTTCTTGAGCAGATACGTCGGCTTTTTCATCTTTTTGCACAGTAGCGGCCGGACTTTCCTCGGGTGTTTCAGAGATAGCTGCCGCTTGTGTTTCAGGAGCAGGCTTCGCCAGTGGCACGTACCAGTAATTGGCAATCTCATGGGTCAAGTTGGTGGCAAATTGATCCAGCAGACCTTTTTCCCGCTTTTGAATCCGTTTCACGATGGTGGTGAAGCTTTGATCCACCGGCACGGTCAATTGTTTGTCGCGAGTGGTGGGTCCTTGATTTTCGATGAGCAGTTCATCAGTCTTCTTAGGATTAAGTTTGACCGAAATCTTCAGTCCATACAATTCATCAGCTTTTTTCTCCAAGTGTTGGAACAATTGTTGACGGGCATTTTCAAAAGAGGGGCGGAAAGCTTGCAACAGCTTTTCTTTTTGTTTTTTCTTCATTGGTGAGGCTCCTTTTTGTTTGTGTTAGAGACAGTCGGATTCAGCTGTTCAGATTTGCCGGATGAAAAGGCATTGATAGAATGAACAAATGAAGGGGACTGTCCCGCGGTTGTCAGCCGAAAATCAGACGTACTGTTTTTTGGCGACAGCCTTTCCCGCAGTCTTTCGGATTGCGGAAAGCGAGTAAAATCCCATCTGATTATAAAGAATAAATTGTTTTTTGAAAAGCTTTATGTAAAAAAAGTCTCCTCATCGGAAAGTTTTCAGCAAAGAAAGATCCGTTGAGGAGACTTTTTTATAGACGGAAACAGAGAGAGGTCTGACAGTTTTCATGGAATTCAGATTTTTTAGGACCTGTTCCGGCGGTTTTCAGACCGGCCCTAAAGTGAGGAAAAGCCGGGAATCACGAGGATCAATTCTTTGTAAGGCGAAGTGGCAATCAAGCAGTCCCGCCAATGATCATAATCGACGTTGGTTCCCAGATACTCGTGAACTTTTGCCAACACCTGCTCTTTTGTCCAACTGCGCGCAGGGAAGTGTTGGACCTTATTCGGGAATACCAGAAAAATAAAATCCTTATGAAAGGTCCGAGTGACATTGGCCGACAGGTTACCCAAGCGTTCGTCTATGTTCATAGCTTACGCCTTAAAAGGTTGTTTGGTCCGGATCGCCGGCTTTTCCGACGACCCCATCCAGTGCGTCGATCTGTGCCATATCAGCAGCACTCAATTCAAAATTGAAGAGTTGGGCATTTTCCCGGATGCGGCTTGGGGTAACCGATTTCGGCAAAGGCAGAAAGCCGTGTTGCAAGGACCAGCGCAATGCGATTTGCGCAATCGTTTTGTCATGTTTGGCAGCCAATTCCTGCATTTCGGGAACAGCGAAAATCTTTCCGGTTCCCAGCGGGCTGTAGGCTTCCAGCCGTATGTTGTTTTCTTCGCAATAAGCAACGACTGCTTCCTGTTTTTCACCGGGGGCCAAAAAGATCTGATTCACCATTGGCAGAATCTTTGCAGTTTTTTTCAATTCTTCGATGTGGTGGGGACGGAAATTAGAGACGCCGATTGCTTTGATTTTGCCTGCTTCATAGAGCTCTTCCATTGCCTTCCAGGATTGGGCATTTGCTTCTTGCCAATGATCTCTGAAGTCAACCGGATTCGGCCAATGGATCAAAAACAGATCCACATAGTCTGTCTGCAATTTTTCCAAAGATTCCGCAAAAGAAGACATGGTCAGGTCATAACTATGATTTTTGTTCCACAATTTAGTGGTCAAAAAGATCTCTTCTCTGGGAATACCGCTTTCCTTGATGGCCCGGCCGACCCCTTCTTCGTTTTTATAAGCTTGAGCAGTGTCGATGTGCCGATAGCCTTCTTGCAATGCGGCTTTGACTGATGAGACAGCGACTTCGCCGTCCGGAGTCTGCCACGTGCCGAAACCCACGATAGGAATTTTAATGCCGTTTGCCAAGGTGTAAGTTGAAGTCAATGATTGCATAGATTACTTCCTCCTTTTTCTAAGAAACGGGTACCAGGAGAAAACCGAATGTCTTTGCTTTCCGACAAGTCGCCGGGTAAACGTTCAGCCTGCCTCACTGGCATTTCCGCTTCCTGTTAATCCATACCAAGTGTATCGTAATCCCAACGAAAAAGCCTGAATTTTGCATTCTTGACAAACACATCCTAGTGCTCTATCTGGACAGGAATCAAAACAATTTGTCCGAAGACTCCAGAGCCAGCTGGCATGCCAATCATCGTGGTGCACGGTCGGCTCCAACCTCAGCAAGCTGAGGTTTACGCCTAAATGTGTCAAACTCACTGTAAAGTTCGCTTCTGCAAACTTAACAGTGACTAGTTCCACATTTCCCTTAAAGTGCACTACGATGCTGTCATGCGCTGTCTCTTCCGTCTTCTCCGCGGCTATATCCAGAAAAGTTTCAGAAGGCTCGGAGACTGACCCCGGCGTACAGATTTTACCGTTTGAATGGCTATCAGGCCCGTTACGCATACAGTTGCTTCTAAGCAGAGCCCGCTAAGAAGAACTTACAAACTACTGACAGTTCGGCGCTGATTTGAAAAATCAGTGGCGTTACTGTCAGTTTGAAGTCAATAGGCCCAAGACAATGAGAAATTTCCGCTGCCTTTCAAGCGGAATTTCTCGTTGGCTTCGGCCGGCGGCTGTACGCCGGGGGTCAGATCGGAGAGTCTTCTGAAACTTTTCGGCACTCGACCGATCATTTTAATTCCAGTCTGGATGAAATACTAAAAGTCAAATCACTGTAAAAGACAGCAAAAGAGACTAAAATAGACTGTGTCTGAAAATACCGGCAAGTTTTATCATTCAGAGGAATTGCTGTTGGCAGGGAGGAGTTGGCTTTAGGCGGTTCACAAACGGCATTTTTGGTACAGCGTACATATGTCTGGCGCTTTTGTCTTCAGATATATAGAGACCCTGTGCAAGATACCGGCAAGGTCGAGGGGGGAGCTTCATGAGAAAAATCAGCAGTATTTTATTGAGCGTAATCTTTTTAACGGCGCTTTTTTTGGCAGTGATGGTCAAGGAAACAGCAGATGGCGAGGATTGTTCCCGGATCGCTATGGCAGCGACTTCCCTGACAGAGCCGACGAAAGCGGACTTGCTTCAAACAGAGATTGAAAACGAATTGCGCCAGCAGTCTTTTAAGGGGACAGCATTGATCATCAGGGATCGGCAGCTCCTCTATCAGGCGTCTTTCGGGTATGCCGATGTCAAGAAAAAGCTGCTGAATGCTGAAAACGTTGCTTATCCGATTGCTTCTTTGGAGAAAGTGATAACCGGCGTGATGATTCAACAGCTGGTTTCGGAAAAGCTGGTGACTTACGATACCACTGTGGCGGCATTCTATCCGGAGTTGAAAGAGAATCCTCCGATCACCCTGCGTCAGCTTTTAGACCAGACTTCCGGTATCCGGATGACAGAGAGTACGCCAGATCATCTGCTGACCACTGAAAAAGAGCAGTTGAGCTATACCTTGACTGAACTGACCAGCGGAAACCAGCAAGAGTTTTCCTATACGAATGCCAACTATACCCTTTTGGCAGGGATCATCAGCCGCTTGACCGGCAAGAGTTATGAAGAAAACCTGCAGGAGCGCATCATTCGACCATTGCACCTGAACCATACCTGGTCGTGGGATCAGCTTCCTGAAAATGCTGTAAAACCGCAAGCTTATCTCCATGAGAAAGGAAAAGATTATCAGCCGGATCCATTTGAAAACAGTGACCGCTTGTTTTCCAGTCTGCTGGGTGCGGGCAATCTGTATATGACGGCGACTGACATGTGGCGTATGCAGCAGGGAATGACTGATGGTCGGCTGTTGACGGAGACAGAATACCGTCAGCTGGCAGATATCGATTCCGAGGAGTACAGCGGCGGGCTGTGGCACACGGCTGGCCGCAAAGTAATTCACGGATCACTGGGGGGCTTTGATACGGCTGTTTATGGGGATGAAACCAATGAAACGTTGGTGATCCTTTTTGCCAATCAGGCACCGGCTGACGGAGCAGATACCTTGGCAGAGACGTTGTTTGATCTGGTGAGTCGACATTGACTTGTTTTTTGGCGGTTGTTTTGTGTAAACTGAATAGGCATGAAAAAAAGCCTCTTTGCAGGTTGTGAAAAGAAGGAAAGACACTATGGATATTTATTTGAAACAAGCAATTCTCCATTTATTGGATCGGGAGTCAGGGGCGCCGGTTTTCTCCCAAGTACCATTGGATCTCACTACCGAGTACATCCGGGAATATTTGACCAAAAAGATCCAAAAACTCTCGACCCCCCAGACCAAGACGGGGATTCTAGCAGAGGAAGCTCCCTTTACTAAAATGGTCAAGCAGCTGCCGACAGACTTTGTGACCGTATCGGCAGACGTGACCCAGCGCTGGTATGAGAGTTACAACCAAAGCGAAGATGCGCCGGGCTGTGATGTTTTTGTTGTCTTGTATGAACTGGATACAGCTCTTCACACGGCTTTTTTGAAGGTGAATTACAATGAAGGCTACACGCATTATGTCGACAGCGAGGAAGCCGGCTTGAAAAATCAGCTGATTATCAATCGGGCGATTTTGGCCAATAAAACGCAAAAAGCCGATGAAGGCCTGACGATTGACTTGACGACTCTTGCGTATGAACTGGTGGAAAAAAAGTATACCTTCTCCGGTGAAAAACGTCTGTATTTCTCTACAGAAGTTATCGAGAGTCAACCTCAGCTTTCTCTGGAGGACAATGTCAAGGTGATCAAGAAGGTGGCGGAGAAAATCGGCAGCAAATTTGATGCACCGAAGCATGATTTGATCGCCGATGTGAAAGAGGCCGTTTATGAATCCATCGAAGAGACTGGCGAGCTGGCTGTTGAAGAAGTAGCAGAAAAGGTCTTCAAAGACAATATCACTGCCAAGATGGCATTTAAAGAGGAAGTCGCAGAAAAAGGGTTTGTGGATCGGGCCCCTTTACTACGGGAGGTCAAAGAACTGACAGAGAAAAAATACGGCAAACAGAAACTGAAACTTTCCAATGGTATCGAGTTAATCGTTCCCCTGGAGGTCTATCGTGATCCGAACCTGATTGAGTTTGTCAACAACCCTGACGGTACTATTTCGGTGACCATCAAAAATGTGGAAGATGTGATCAACCGTCTTTGACAGTAGCAACGTGACGGCGAGCATTCGACCGTCATGATTTTGGTGACAGGAAACACGGCAAAGTGATAAGCAAAATATCGGTATGGGTAGGAAGTGCCTGAAAATCCGACCCAGAGGAACTAATGATTGGAGAGAAATCTATGAGCGGACCGCAGCAATGGCCGAAATGTGATCCCAAAATTAAGCAGTATATTCAAGGATTTTCCGAATTGCTGCAACGAGAACTAGGACCGGAATTGGTGGGGATCTATCTGCACGGCTCACTTTCTATGGGCAGTTTTTATGCTCCTAACAGTGATTTAGACTTGATAGGGGTAGTAAAGGCGCCTTTGATAGCACAAAATGCGGACCGGTTGCTGTTAAAAATTGCTGAGCTTTCGATTGGACGCCCTTTTGCAGGGGATATCGAGTTCAGCTTGATTACAGCCGATACAGCACAAAATCCGCAGGGATCGATCACTTATGAGCTCCATTACAGTGATTTTTGGCGGGAAGCGATCCTTTCAGGTAGGGTACACTACCAAAAGGAGCAGTATGATAATGATTTGTTTTCTCACCTGACCTACGTCGTTCAGCGGGGGATTTGTCTGTATGGGGACCCGATTTCAACAGTGTTTTCGCCGGTATCACATGCCTTGTTTATGGACTCCGTCTTTGCCGATCTGGCTGATATTTTAGAAGAGAATCAACTGTTCCAAAAACCGATCTACGGTCTGCTGAATATCTGTCGCTGTCTACAGCTTATGACTGTTCCTGCAGAAAAAAACGTCTACAGTAAAGACGAAGGAGCTGCCTGGGGACTTGCCCATCTACCTGTTTATTTTCATCCGCTGATCAGAGCCGCATTGGAGCGCTACCATGGAGAAACCGTGATCGATAACGTATCAAATAGTTGCTTTTCAAACGCTTATGGTGGTGAGTTGCAAGCTATTCGAGACTATACCCGAGCGGCTTTGTCGGCAGAAAATCAGCGAATCTAAAAAAAGAGCCTGTCAGTATTTTTAAGCAATCACTGTGTGAAGGAGAATTTATTTTTCACACGCAGCGATCTGCAAAATACTGATAGGCTTTTAAGATAGGACCGAAAAGTCAGCAGAAACTATTTTGGATAAGTGCACTGTAATTCACGTCATAAATGCGCAGACTTCGCGCCATATAAGCTTGGTTGTCTTTCTGAATTTCGACAAAAAGTCCATAAAAATCTGAGTTCTACCGGAGTTTGCAGATACGTCTTAGTCCAACTGATCCATGGCTTTTTTCGGTACTTGATCCGGCTGAACTTCTTCCCAGCTGAGAACCCCTTTTTGCGGATTGACCAGCAGTTTCAAATAGGCGCCCTGTCGTAAGGGCTGCTTGCGATACTCGTGCATTTCCACTGAAATCCGATCACCTTGTTCATCATACGCATCCTGACGATAAGTATAGACGGTATCTTCTCCACTGCCGACTTTGTCCCCGTCGTCTTGAATGACGGTATAAAAGCTGCTGCCGCCGTAGAAATAGTGGTACGTATAGAAACAGCCGGCACAAAAGACTGCCAACGTCAGCAATGCTGCAAACCATTTTTTCATGCTGCTCACCTCGTTAAGTAAAATTCCAGCGATGGATGTTGTGGTTTTCTTCACCACAATCTGTGTCATGAATACTTGCCAATGTATCACGTAAGTTGTATTTTACCTATGATTTCGGGGGGAAAGTCCGAACAAAATTGAATACACCGGAGTTTTCATACAGATTATTGCGTGCCATCTGACTAGTAAGTAATGACATTTCTACCAAGACACCAGATTCAGCTTACCTGATAATCTGAATAGAGCACAGGTATGCATATTATTATACCTTATTTGCTCTGCAAAATCGGAATAGATACTGACACAACTTGGCACATAAATTGCTTACTGATGAATGAGAAATTGAATGAGAAGTAGAGGTGCTTTTTTATGGAATTGATCGCAACAGTTACTTTTGGTGACATGATAGCGAATTATTATACTTGTGACGGAAATCTAGAGTGGGTTTTGGTCCCGGCTAAAATGTCAGAAAAAATTCAACTTATGGAACGTCTGAAGAAGGACTCTCTGATTCAAGCGAAATTGGTTGGAGATGACTACCCTAAAGGATTTTCTACCGGACATACGATGCGTAATTCTAAAACTACAAAGATGTTGAATTTCATTGAACAGCAAGTGACAGAGGATAAAGATGGTTTAAAGGTTGATTCAATTATGGAGGACTATCGGGGAAATCAATTTATACATCACGTTCAGTGGAATCACGAATATCCGGTTTTGAAAACATGGACGACTTTCAGGAATCAAACCGCCCAAACCCAAAAGCTGGAGTTATTGTCGAGTTTCTCATTGAGCTGTCTCAGCCCTTTTTCTGGAGGAAACGAGCCTGGGACGTTAGAGTTGGTGAGGTATCGCAGCAAGTGGAGTTCTGAGGGGCGACGTTTGGTGCAGCCGATTGAGGATTTGCAGTTAGAGCCTTCTTGGAAACCTTCCGGCGTTGGACTAGAAAAATTTGGGCAAATTGGCTCAATGCCGGTTCGAGGCTATTTCCCTTATGCAGCAGTAACAGATAAGGAGCGACAAGTATCTTGGGCAGTTCGTCTGGCAATCCCGGGTTCCTGGCAAATGGAAGCATATCGATTAGACGAAGATCTGTGTTTATCGGGTGGACTGGCAGATCGTGACTATGGAGACTGGCTGAAAGAAATAGAACCAGGTGAAAGCTTTGACACACCGCCAGCCTATTTAACCGTCGCCATAGGTCAGGAATCAGAGGCATCTCAACGTTTGACAAGTATTCAAAGAGATACGCTCAAACTGGATCATGCATCAGAAGTTGAGTTGGCAGTTCAATTTAATGAGTTTTGTACAACGTGGGGAAAGCCGACGGAGCATTCTGTAACAGAGACTCTGAATGCATTGAAGGGTAAAGGAATCAAATACTACGTGATTGATGCCGGGTGGTATGCTGATCCAAAATTTGGATGGGAACGCAGCCATGGAGACTGGATTTTGAATGAAGAGCAGTTTCCTAATGGCTTGGAACCGGTCTTGGATAAAATTCGTGATGCTGGGATGATTCCCGGGATCTGGTTTGAAATTGAAACGGTAGGACGTGACTCAAAGGCAAGTCATCTGTCGGAACACTTATTGAAACGAGATGGTATTCCGATGACCTGCGGCGATCGTCGTTTTTGGGATATGCGTGATCCCTGGGTTCAGGATTACCTCTTCAACAGAATCATCAGCTTCTTAAAAGAATACAACTTTGGCTATTTAAAAATTGACTATAATGAGAATTTTGGTCGAGGGTTTGATGATTCTCAACTGTCAATGGGTGAGGCTGGACGTCAGACTCTAGAAGCATCTCAATCTTTCATCAGGAGAATCAAGGATGAACTACCTGATCTCGTGATTGAAAACTGTTCCTCTGGTGGGCATCGGTTGGAGCCTTCTATGATGGCATTAACAGATCTATCCAGTTTTTCTGATGCGCATGAGGCGGAATGTATCCCGATTATTGCAGCTAACCTGCACCATCACCTCCTGCCTCAGCAAAGTCTGATTTGGGCCGTATTGCGAAAAAAAGATACGTTGAAGCGCTTATACTATTCGATGTCTGCAACATTTCTGGGCAGAATCTGTCTATCCGGAGATGTTCAGCTTTTGGATAAGGAGCAATGGCAGGTAGTTTCAGATGCGTTGTCCTATTACGAAGAGGTCAGGGATTTGCTGACAAAGGGGTTAACAGAAATCATTGGGAAACCACAGCAGACATATCGAGAATTGACCGGATATCAGGTTGTTCTGAGAAAAGGGGCTAAAAAGACTCTTGCCGTAATTCATCAATTTGATACCAAGGAAATTCTTTTGCCAAAAAGAATTGGTGAAATTCAAAAATCTTACGGCATAGTGAATCAAGGGATTGTATTAAATGAGAATGAAGACAATTACATGATAAGTTTTCCGGAGCAGATGATGGGTTGCAGTATATTGTTTAATAGACATTGATATGTAAGCTGGTACTTAAACTTGAGTTGATTGTCTAGTGCAGCGTCTGCTTGATAATGCTGACCCAGTTCGTAAAGGAGCCCACGCTCTGGATATTGGCAATAGATCGTATTTTATGGTCTATGACAACTTTTTCAAAAATTTGAAATGTCAGCGCGACACTACACTAGTACCTGATTTTACATTTGGTTTGTTATATTTCGGAATAACAATAATAGCGATCGGCTACAATTGAAAAACGGAAAAATGCCATTATTCCTAAGCGTTCTCTTTTAATAAGACTAGGAATTTTCAAATTTTCTTTATACCTTCGACAGAATAGGAAAAACTTGTATGTGTCGATAACCTATGTATAATAATAGAAAACGACGTGTCAAGAAGTGAGGGGGAAAAGAATGTCAAAACAAGAAATACTGAAGTTTTTGAGGGATGCGACTGATGAACTTTCAGAAATTAATGGAAGTGAACAATTAACGACTGAGGGAATCTGTGAATCGGCGGGAATTCAACGTAACACCGCCAGCCAGTATCTGAACGAATTTGTAAAAAATCGCATAGCGTTTAAGGTCAAAACCCGGCCGGCTTTGTTTTTTCACCGAGAGACATTTGAAAGTAAATTTTTCACCGTAACTCAAGACGTATATGAAAGTCTCGATCAGCTGAGAAACGGCAAAGTCGGAATGTCATTCGCAGACAGCAGGGTGTTCGACTCAATAATTGGTGTTCGATCCAGTCTGCGGATGGCTATCGACCAAATTAAAGCTGCGGTAATGTACCCAGGGATTGGGCTACCGATGATGTTTCATGGTGAGACTGGAGTAGGTAAAAGTCTGTTAGCTAAAAAAGCTTATGAATATTGCGTGGAGCAGGAATTAGTCGAAGAAAAGGCTGCTTTTTTAGAGTTGAATTGTGCCCAGTATTACCACAACCCTGAACTTTTAAGCAGTATTTTATTCGGTTATAAAAAAGGAGCATTCACCGGTGCTGTTGAAGACCAAATAGGGATGCTGGAGGCAGCAGATGGTGGTGTGCTGTTTTTGGATGAATGTCATCGCTTATCTTCGGAAAGTCAGGAGAAGCTCTTTACTTTTATGGACAGTGGAACGTTTTCCAGAATCGGTGAAAATAACCGTAAACGAAAGGCAAAGGTCCGTCTGATTTTTGCAACTACTGAAAATCTGCAAACAAGTTTTTTACGAACTTTTACCCGTCGTGTGCCGGTGACAATCAATATTCCTTCCCTTTCAGAAAGAACTTCCCAAGAGTTGTTGGAGTATCTTTACACTTTTTTGATTCGGGAAAGCTGCCAGTTCCATAAAGAAATCGTTATTACGCCCTGGATTATTAATCGTATGATGTCGCTGACATATCGCGACAATGTGGGAGAATTGAAGAATATGATTAAGATAATCTGTGCCAACGCGTATAGTAAACAAGCCCATAAGCCGATAGTGGTTATCAATTCAGAAGCTCTGGAAAACAGTTTACTGTCGAAATTTTTATCCCTCAAAGAAATTGATAATACAGAAAATCGAGACGTGATCATTACACCGGAGAGTCGTATTGAGGATTTCATGAAGACAGAAAACGAAGAGACGGCTATGATGCGAGGAATCTTCAAAGTCTTTCAACAAGTACTGATCCAGTTTCAGGAAAAAAAAGTGAGTGTCGATTATGTGATTCTGCAGTTGTCCCGGGAGGCCAGCACCGTCGTGGAGATGCTGGTCTATGATACCCCGAGTGAAGAAAATACATTGAAACTCCTTCAAGGAACAATCAAAGAGCTGGTCAACTTTTTAGAAACCAATTTCTTTGTAAACATAAGTGGAAATTCCATTATTGCACTGACCAGCTACCTCTATAAAAGGTCGTCATTTGTCGCCGATCTTCCTGAACTTGATCCCAAAACGTTAGCGATGATCCGTGATTTCATATCAATCAATCTGCTGACAGAGCAAAAGATTCTTAACGCACTTCTGGAATTGGTAGAATCAAAACTCGATGTTGTATTAACAGATTCCGAAAAGATCCTCTTGGCCTTTTATTTGAAAGGTCTGGACCTCCAGGTGAAAAAGCCGCTCATTCGTGGAGTGATCTTAGCCCATGGATTTTCCACTGCCAGCTCGATCGCTGACGTGGTGAACCGCTTTATGGAAGAACACTTGTACGACGCTTTTGATATGCCATTCAACGTTGAATTGGATAAAGTTCAAGACTATATGCAGCATTACCTCAAAACCAATGACTGCAGTAAAGGTTTAGTAATTTTAGCCGACATGGGTTCATTGATGGTTTTAACAGAAACGTTAGAAGATCACTTAACTGGGCCAATGTTGATGTTAAATAATGTAACTACACAACAGGCTCTTTTTGCTGCTGAGATGATCAAGAAGAATACAGACTTGGAAGTAATTGGCGATAAAATCACAGAAAATTTGCATACAGACTATAAAGTGATCTATCCCCAACTTACGAAGCCGCCACTGATTATTACAGTTTGTCATACTGGATTAGGTGCTGCACAGCAATTAAAGGATTTTTTAAGCAGCAGTATTCCATCTGACCTGGGATATCATGTAGAAGCTGTTGACTACCACTATTTGAAAAAATACGGGAAAGACAACTCTCTTTTTAAGCAATACGATGTGCAGGGGATTATTGGTACAGCAGATCCTGGACTTGAAGAGGTCAGTTTTGTTTCTCTTGAAGACCTTATTTCCGGACAGGGGTTGGAAAACATTGACCGTATTTTCTATGGAATCGAGGATGCCAAGATGCGTAAAAACATCAACGACAATCTTGTGCGTAATCTGTCTATTGAGAGACTGTTATCAGCAATCACAATTTTGGATGTTCAGCGAGTCATCTCTTACATCGATGAGGCCCTTGCGGAGATCGAACGTCGGTTGAAAGTCAATCTTTTTAATAGTAAAAAAGCTATTCTCTATGTGCATATTGCCAGTCTTGTGGAAAGATCGATTCGAAATCACGAGATATCGGAATACTTAGGTGAAGAGGATGCTAGTCGAAGTGAAGCTTTGAAGATTATCCAAGAGGCAATGGAAGATCTGGAAAATGCATATAGCATCAAGATTAGTGAATATGAATTAAACTATCTGTACGATATTATTTTTGATGCTTGATAAGGAAGGAGACTCTCTGATGGGTCTCTTTTTTATATCTTCTGAAAAGATCTTTGCATATTAGGGGGTGCTTGAAAACGCCGGGGAATCCAGATTTTTACAGACCTGTCGAAATCAAGAAGTAAAGCGCAACTTATGTGGTACAAAGCTGTGCATTTATGACGCAGATTGCGGTGAAAAGGCCCCAAATACCTGCCATTGGAGTTTTCAGACTTAGCTCAGGCTCATTGTAAACGTGAAATCACTGTACTTCTACTCTGATTCGCCAAGCAAAGAGGTCAGAACCTCTGTTTAGAATGTTGTTAAGCAAACCTAGGCACTTCCAGACACAATCTGGCATGAAAATTGCTCCTATCTAGATAGGAGGTGCAGATATGAAATTGATTGCAATCGATTTAGATGGAACATTGTTGGACACAAATCATCAGTTATCAGACAAAAATAAAGCAGCAGTACGTAGAGCGCATGATGCTGGTATCATAATTGTAATAGCGACCGGACGTTCCTTGTTCTCTGTAAAAGAAATTTTTGCTGATCTGGCAATCGATGGTTACATGATCGCATTGAATGGCAGTTTCATTGCCAAAATAGACAAAAGGCAACAGGTGACAAAACTTTTTAGGGAAAGGGTCGACAGAAAGAAACTAATTCAGGCTTTTGAAATCGCCATGGAGCATCAGATTACCTTTATTGCGACCAATGAGTTGGGTAGTGACCGGGTATTGATAGAGGATGGAAACGAACTTGTTCAAGAATTTCTGGTAAATCGTCCGGATTTGAGAAATCGTCAGATCAATGAAATGGCAAGCTTGCTTTCAGAGAGGTTCAATGAGTATCTGAAAGCAGCCTTTACAAATAAAGATCGCGAAAGACTGATAGAACTACGAAGCAATCTACAGGAAAAGGGAATCGACACAATTTTTTCTGATACGTATTACATCGAGTTTCTTCCTTACGGTGTAAACAAAGGGACAGCACTGGGACGCTTATGTGAGTATATACAATTGCCACTTTCGGAGACAGCCGCATTTGGTGATCAGGAGAATGATATTGAAATGCTGCAGATGAGCGGAGTCGGGCTCGCTATGGGCAATGCTCAACCTAATGTTAAGGCTGCTGCAGACAGGATTACCATGGATAACGATCATAACGGTGTAGCTGACGGAATTTTGAATTTTTTATTGAAAGAATAGTTCGACAGATTTTTGGCACAGAAATTGCTTTTAAAGAAATGCAAATAAATAAAGGAGGAATCTTCAATGATTTCAATGATTCGTATCGATGACCGCCTGGTACACGGGCAGGTAGCTGTAAAATGGTCAAAACAACTGAATGTTAGCCGTATTGTAGTAGTGAGTGATGTGATTGCCCAAAATGAAATTCAGACCAGCGCCTTGAAAATGGCTGCCCCCGCAGGAGTAAAGGTTGCTGTACTAACAATCGCCAAGGCTATCGGGATTCTAAATGATCCTCGTTCAAAAGACTTGCGTATTCTGGTAGTGACAAATGATCCAAAAGTAGTTGCAGAATTACTGCCACAACTGGAAGAAAAAAATCTATTTCTGAATATGGCCAACTATGGCCGAATCGGTGGTGCCTTGTCTGATAAGGAAAAAATCACCGAAACTGTTTATTTATCTCCGGAAGACAAACAAGTCGTTCAATCGATTTTCGACATGGGGTATGATTTTAAATACCAGCCTCTGCCGGATGATACACCACAGTCTTTAAAACAACTGGTAGGAGGTTGATGTAAATGATAGTCGAAGCTTTAATTGTTGGGTTCGTTGTAGCCCTGGCTAAATTTTTGGACTGGTGGGGATCGACACAATTGGCCCGACCAATCTTTATTGTCGCATTACTCGGAATTATGTTGGGACATCCGACAGAAGGAATCATTCTTGGTGCACAATTGGAACTGATCTTTTTGGGTAATGTTTCGCTGGGTGGCGTCATGCCTTCTGATATTACGTTAGGGTCAATCTTTGGTGCAGCGTTCGCAATGATCGTCGGGTCTGATTTGAATGTTGCGATAGCTTTGGCAGTTCCAATCTCTATGTTGGGAACACTGTTGTACTCAGTAATGAAGATGGTTATCACTTCAATGGTCCCTCGATTCGAAAAGCACATCAAAGATCAAGACTATAAAGCCTTCAACCGATTGTGGCACATGCAGTTCTGGGGCTTTGAATTGGCATATTTCCTGTTGGGCTTTATCGTAATTTTGGCAGGTGCAGAAGCGGTCAAGGCTTTCGTTGAATGGCTGCCTGCTTGGGTGCAAAGTTCCATGACCGTAGCTTCAACGATGCTTCCAGCAATTGGCTTGGCGCTGTTGTTGAAAATGTTGTGGCAAAAATCTTTGGCACCTTATTACTTTCTCGGCTTCGCTCTCGGGGCCTTCTTCTTCTACCAAAAGGCGGTAGAAGTCAAAGATGGTGTGGTCACAACACAACCTTCCAGTATCCTGAGTCTGGTACAAATCGCTTTTATTGGTTTTATCGTAGCGGCGTTAGTTGTTATGGCTGAACTCAAGAGCAATAAACAAGCTCCGTCACAAAACGCAGCTGCTGTCGGCGGAGATGACGATGAGGAGGACTTTTTCAATGACTAAAAATGCAATGTTTAAGTTGGACAAGACAGAGCGGAAAACAATTTCAAAAATGTTTTGGCGCAACCAGTTTTTAATGTTTTGTACCAGCTATACGAAACAACAAGGGATTACTTTCGGATGGTTGATGGCACCATTTTTGCAGCGAATCTATGGCAAGGATACACCGGAGTTTTACGATGCGATGCAACGACATCTGGATTTCTTTAACACCGCTCCGGCAATGAATGGGTTCATCTCTGCTTTAAGTTTATCTATGGAAGAAGAAAATAAGCAGATGGTAGATGAAGGCAAATTTTTTGATCCAACTTCGATTTCTGCTTTGAAGACTTCTTTGATGGGACCTTTAGCCGGAATTGGGGATGCGATTTACTTGTCAGTTTTGCGGGTTATTGCAACTGGGGTGGCTTTGGGCTTGAGTGAAAAAGGCAGCTATTTGGGACCGATTTTGTTCCTGCTGATTGTCAACGTGCCAAATATGCTGATCCGGTGGTATACAACTGTGGTTGGATATAAAGCTGGTGGACAATTCATTTCTGATGCATTAAAGTCGGGAACTTTCCAAGCCATTACAAAGGGAGCAGCAGTTCTTGGTTTGATCATGACAGGTGCTATGACCGCACAGTTTGTTACTTTTAAGACCAGCTTTACCGCTCAGCTTTCAGGTACGACCTTTAATTTGCAAAGTGTCTTTGATTCAATTCTTCCGGGACTGTTACCGCTGGGGATTACAATGATCTGCTTTGCTTATTTGCGAAAACACAACAAGCCGGTCACTGCATTGGTAGTGATGTTTATCGCTGCTGTGGTGCTGACTGTTTTAGGCATCGCCGGTTGATAGATGGCTGTCCAGGACTTTCCTGGCAGCCAATACATATTTGTTCTGTTGACTGAGAAGTTTTTCATTAACATTGGGCTTTCTACGGTCAGTGGAAGTATGGAATTTTTGAAAGAGGGAAAATGATGAAAAAAAAATATTTTTTGATCTCACATAATGAATACGCCTTGGGTCTAAAAAAAGCGCTGGAAATGATTGTCGGCGAACAAGCAAATTTGACTGCTTATGGTTTAATGCCTGGCGGACATCCAGATGACATCGCCAATGAAATTGAAAAGCAAATTGACGATGAAACGCAGGTTGTGATTCTTGGCGATATCGCCGGGGGAAGCGTATGTAATTCATGTTTGCCTTTGACTACAAAACCAAATGTGGTTCTGGTGACAGGTACAAATCTTCCGTTGGCAATGGAAATTGTAGTAGCTCAGATCAGTGACAAACAGGCAATTGATACGATTATAGCGGCTTGCCGTGAAGGTATGAGAACATTGACTTTAGAACTTACTAATGAGGATGGTGGGGATGATTTCTTCTAATAGAAAAAATCTTACTACTCGTGAAGACTTGAGCATTTGGCTGGATGAAATGCTGCCCAAAGATTTCAGTTACTTGGAGCAGTCCGGGGCAGGCTATTTGAAGGAAATCCGTTGCTTTGAATCCGTGATGCGCCCAATGTGGGGGCTGTTTCCGAAATATGCCGGCAGAGATGATTTTAACGGCTTCGCACAAGAGCCGATTTTTCAGGACTTTCAAGAACTGGTGAAAGCGAAGCACTTGCCGCATTTTTCGACTGAAAATCGACAAATTGCTGTTGAAGTTGGTGTGCTGGGATATGTGATTGGGACATTCGGAGAGAAATTTTTGGGACTTTTTTCACCAGAGGAACAGGATTATCTCCTGCAATGGTTAAGCGGCATTAATACGATTGACTTTCCTCCGGGAAACTGGTATTTCTTCCTGATATTGGTCAATACGGCTCTGAAAAAGTCAGGAGCAGAGTATTCCGAGATTCGATTACAGGCAGCTTTAGACGGCATTGAGAGTTTTTACCTTGGGGAGGGATGGTATTCAGACGGAGACAATCAGCAGCGGGACTACTATGTTTCCTTTGCCTTTCATTTTTACGGTCTATTGTACTGCCGTTTCGGAGATTCTGATATTGCTGAGCGATTTCAAGGACGCGCCTTGCGTTTTGCAGAGGATTTTAAGTATTGGTTTGACAATTCAGGCCGGTCATTGCCATTTGGACGAAGCATGACCTATCGTTTTGCTCATGTGTCTTTCTGGGCAGCATTGGTAGTGACTGGAGTTTATCGAAAAGCCACCTGCTCATTAGGTGAGATCAAGCAAATGCTGTTAGATAATTTACGATTTTGGCAGAAGCAGCCGATTACTCTGCCTGGCGAAAATAATCTTTCTATCGGCTACGGGTATAATAATCTGATTATGTCGGAGGATTACAATGCTCCGGCTTCACCAATGTGGGCGTTTAAAAGCTTTATTATTTTGGAATTACCGGATGAGGATATCTTTTGGCAGGTACCAGAACAATCACCGGTCAAAACATCTTTAATCAGTCAGCCTCATGCTGGATTTATTCTTCAGACTAATCAGGACCAAACAATTGCGTTGAGTTGTTCGCAATATGCCATTAGTCCGGGTCTCTATCATGGACGGGAAAAATATAGCAAATTTGCTTATTCTACTTATTTCGGTTTCAATATCGTCCGGGATAATCAAGGTTTGGAGCAGTTTGCAATTGATTCGACACTGGCTTTCAGCCTGCCTAATACAAACCAATTTCAAGCGCGAGGGCCGATTATCAGTGGAAAGACTTATGACAGATACTCTGTCAGTCAGTGGCAGGTTTATGACAGAATCCAAGTGACGACTTATTTGCTTCCTGTAGACAGTTGCGGGCACATCCGGATCCATGAAGTCTTTACTCCCATTTCGGTAGTATGTGTGGAAGGTGGTTTTCCATTGCTGGATTGGAATCAAAAGTATCATCAACCGGAATTGACAGAACGCAGTTGTATTCTGCAAAATAATTCCGGCTATTCACAGATTACCGACTTACTAACGAACAGAAAACCACGGGTCACACAGCAAGGACCCAATAGCAATATCTACTCTCCTGAGAAAAATGCTGTGCCTACATTGTTTGACAAGCTTTCAGCCGGAAGAAACGTGTTGGCATCATATGTGGTCGCAAACCCCCAAAAAACGGTGAAGCCATCGTCGGAAGTAAAAATTATTATTAATGAGAAAACGGATTATTTCTGTGTTATCACTGATAAAATCATGGAAATCAAAAAGGAGCGATTTTGATGTTTACAGAGGAAACAAAACAATGGGCGCGAGAAGTTTTAGAAAAAATGGACCATAAGCTTTCAGAATCAGCTGAGCGTTTGGGTAATAAGGTACCTTATATTCCTGATGAGGAGACCGGCAAGTATGAAGTAGACATGGTAGCAAAAGAAGCTGTCTGGTGGACCAATGGCTTTTGGGCAGGGATAATGTGGCAAATGTATCATGCCACAGAAAAAGAACTGTACAAGAAAACCGCAGAGGCCAATGAAGAACGTATGGATGCAGCTTTTGATATCTATACAGGCTTACATCATGATGTTGGTTTTATGTGGCTGCATCTCTCTGTCGCCAACTATCGACTGACCGGAAACGAACGTTCAAAAGCCCGCGGGCTACATGCTGCTCATTTGCTGGCAGGACGTTATAATCCACGTGGCAAGTTCATCCGTTCTTGGAATCGAGACCGTTCCGGTTGGGTGATCATTGATTCTATGCTGAACATCCCCTTGTTGTACTGGGCACGCGACACCATCGAAGATCCTCGTTTCGGTTATGTGGCAGAGGACCATGCTGATAAAGTGATGAAAGATATTGTGCGGCCGGATGGTTCAGTCAATCATATCGGCGTGTTTGATCCGACCAATGGTGATCTTTTAGAGACACCGGCGGGACAAGGATACGCTTCTGGCTCTTCTTGGTCCCGAGGACAGTCATGGGCATTGTATGGTTTTGCCCTGAGCTATCTGCATACTGGTAAAAAAGAGTATCTCGATACCGCAAAAAAAGTTGCACATTACTTTATTTCGGAGGTTTCCAAAACCGGTTGGATTCCGTTGGTGGATTTCCGTGCGCCTAAAGAACCGGTGATGTGGGATACATCTGCGGGTATGTGTGCAGCTTGCGGACTATTGGAAATTGCTAAACATGTGGATGAATATGAACGAGACTTGTACGTGGAAGCTGCAGTCAACATCTTGAGAGCGACTGAAGAAAAGTACGCAATCTACGAGACGGAAAGAGACGGTCTGATCGATATGCAGACTGCGGATTACCATTCCGAGCATTGGACCCATATGCCCATCATTTATGGGGACTACTATTTTGTGGAGGCTATTTTACGTTTGTTGGATAAAGATTTTCTAATTTGGTGATCTTGTATATGTATAAAGGAAGAAGACTTAAGGCAGATCCTTGAGTCTTTTTCTGCAATAGCAGTAGTTGAAGGAGCATAATTTATGAATATCAAAGCAAGGCATACGCTGCAGTTGACAACGGAAAAGACGCAGCTGAATTTGGTAGTTTTGGAGACTGGTCATGTCATATGGGGCTATCTGGGCAGACGCTTTTCGGATGCAGCTGATGAATCGGGACCAGAGTTGGATTATGTTGCTCACGAGATCGCCCGGGCCAGCTATATGGCCGATACTGACAATCTCAAAGATTACAAGCTAGAGCAGCTGCCTCTACTTTATCCTGCATATGGCAACACGGATTTGGGGATGCCAGCGCACTCGGAGTGTTTTCCCGATGGCAGCCGAGTGAGTGATTTTCGTTATGAAAGTCATTGTTACGTGAAAGAAAAACCGATACTTGACGGACTGCCCAGTGCTTTTGCTGATGTGAGTCAAACGCTGATCGTGAGCCTAAAAGAAACAATAAGCGGAGACTCGCTGCAGATTATACTGACAGCTTACCCGGAATATGATGTATATACTCAATCGGTTTCATATCATCGTAAGGATCAGGGGTCTCTCAAACTTGAGGAATTGACATCTTTGAACCTCAGCTTCTTGAGGGATGATTTCGATTTGTTGACATTGAGTGGTGCTTGGGGACGTGAAAATGAGATTTGTCGTCGAGCATTAGTGCAGGGAGTCCAAGGACTGGAGAGTCGCCGCGGTGCCAGCGGCCATGGTCAAAATCCCTTCTTCTGTTTATGTGATCCGGAGGTAACCGAAGATCATGGCGATTTAGTCGCCGGTACCCTTTTGTACAGTGGAAATTTCAAAGTATTGGCTCAAGTAGATATGCATCAGAATACCCGCGTGCAATTGGGCATTCAGCCGGATAATTTTTCATGGCACTTGGAAGAAGGAGAATCTTTTACTACACCAGAAGCTGTATTTATGAGCTGTACAGACGGATTGGATCAGATGAGTCGTCGATTTCACCGCTTTTTCAGTGAGTGTGTCATCCGCAGTAGCTGGAAAAAACGTCAGCGTCCTGTGCTGATAAACAATTGGGAAGCCACTTATTTTGATTTTGACAAGCAGACTCTTTGTGATTTAGCTGAAGCAGCCGTTGAAGTCGGTGTGGAATTATTTGTATTGGATGATGGGTGGTTCGGACAACGAAATGATGATACTTCATCTTTGGGAGACTGGTTTCCAAATGTCGAGAAACTAGGGGGCAGCTTGCAAGATTTCATCCATAGCATCAAGAAAAAAGGTCTACTGTTCGGGCTTTGGCTGGAGCCGGAAATGATTTCAGAGAATAGCCGTCTGTATCAAGAGCATCCTGACTGGGTAATTCAGGTCCCAGGTCGAAAACCGCAAGCGGTCCGTAATCAGTTTGTGCTGGATTTGAGCAGGAGCGAAATCCAGGATTATCTAATCAGTATATTGGATACTCTATTGACTGAAAATGACATAGACTATATCAAATGGGATATGAACCGCAATTTGACTGATTTATACTCACCGACACTGACACCTGATCGACAGTTGGAGATTTCTCATCGTTATATTTTGGGACTATACCGAATCTTAGAAGAAATTACACACCGTCATCCGCAGGTATTGTTCGAAAGCTGTGCCGGTGGGGGTGGGAGATTTGATGGTGGTATGCTGTTTTATATGCCTCAGATCTGGACCAGTGATGACACGGACGCCATTGCCCGCTTGAATATTCAAAAGGGAACTGCTCTTGTCTATCCCCCGGCAGCCATGGGTTGTCATATTTCAGCTGTACCCAACCATCAAGTCGGTCGGATTACCAGTATGGAGACCCGTAATGCGGTGGCCCAGCAAGGAAATTTTGGTCTGGAATTGAGCTTGTTGACGTTATCAGAGGCTGAAAAAGCAAAGTGTAAAGAATTGATTGCTGTTTATAAAGAAAATCGTCAGATACTGCAATTTGGAGAGCAATCCCGTTTGAAGGTGTACGATGAGGCAAATGAAGCTGCTTGGCAGAAAATCGGATCAGATGGAGAAGTCATTGTGACACATATAAATATCCTGAACAAACCCAATACCGTTCCCAAACGTCTGCGTCTCAAGCATCTGGATTTTCAACAGCGGTACCGGATCAACGATGACGATATCCGCAGTGGTGGGGAGCTCATGCAGATTGGACTGATGATCCCGCCAACGGTAGAGGATTTCGTCGCTGTAACATGGACGTTGCACCCTTTGTCTGAGTGGAAAAAATAAATGGAGGAAACATTATTATGCTGACATTGAAATTACTGGCTGTCGACCGCACTGTCGTCGCTGAACGAACACACCAAACGGAAACTTATCTGGCATTCAAAAGCCGGGAATATACCACTGGAGAAACGATCCAATTAGAAATCAGTGAACCAAATCGATTTGTCTGGGTACAATTGGACGAAGCCTTGGCTCCTTCATTGATTTATCTGACTGGAACCACTTGGGAATACCCGGTGAACTTGGAGCCGGAGTTCAAAAGAGCCTGGTCGCCGAAAATATTTTGCGGGGAGCGGCATTATCTCCGTGCCTGGCTTCCACAAGAAGATGAGATCCTTGCATACCGCAATCTAGCTTTGAATCCTCATGATCATAAGGAGGATAGTGCTGCTTATCCTCACGCTTATGCCAATGTAGAAACGCGAAACGATTCGACTTTTTTTGCCCGCAATGCCATAGACGGTATGATTGCTAATGAAAGTCACGGTTCTTTCCCTTATCAGTCCTGGGGAATCAATCAGCAGCAGGATGCGCAACTAACAATTGATTTCGGTCGCTGGGTCACTGTGGACAAAATTTCGCTGGTCCTGCGGGGAGACTATCCTCATGATAGTTTCTGGACCAGCGTAACATTGGAATTCAGTGATGGTGAAACATTGGTATTCAATCCGACCAATCAACTGGATCGTCAGTTTTTCTGTTTTTCGAAAAAAAATACCACATCAGTTACATTAAAAGAACTAATTAAACATGAAGATGATTCACCTTTTCCTGCGCTGACAGAATTTGAAGTCTATGGAGTGGAAGCGGATGAGAAATAGAAACGGTCAAATGTGGTTCACTAAAGACGGCAAACGAATCCAGGCTCATGGAGGTATGATCTTGCACCATGAGGGTACCTTTTACTGGTACGGCGAGAATAAAGAAGGCGAAAATGCGCTGTCAAAAGGCGGTGGTCGACGGGTAGATTTCATCGGTATCAACTGCTATTCTTCCAAAGACCTAATGGATTGGCAGGATGAAGGAATGGTGTTAAAGGCGACGACCAACCCTGAGAGTCCATTGTACAAAGATAACGTAGTTGAACGACCAAAAGTCATATTCAATGAAAAGACTGGTAAATTTGTTCTATGGTTTCATTATGACACTGACGATTACCTGACAGCATCCTGTGGCGTCGCTATAGCGGATAAACCAACTGGTCCCTTTGTATTACAGTCGATTTTTACCCCTAACCGTAAAGATAGCCGCGATATGACCATCTTCAAAGATGAGGAAAAGGCCTATTTGATTCACAGTTCGGATTTCAACAAGACGCTTTATATCGCTGAACTTACTGATGATTACCAAAATGTCAGCGGCGTTTATACCAAAATATTCGTGGATCAGGAGCGGGAAGCCCCGACGATGTTCAAAGCAGGAGGCAATTATTACACCGTAACATCCGGCTGTACCGGTTGGGAGCCCAATTCGGCCTTAGCTTCATGGTCGCCACAGCTCTTTGCCCCCCATAAACTGATGGATAATCCCTGTGAAGGACCGAATTATCGCAAGACGTTTGGCGGACAACCGACCTATATTTTTGAACACGCAAATACTTTTTATTTGATGATCGATCATTGGCAGCCGGAAGAGTTGAAGAATTCAGGTTACAGCATACTGCCGATTGAACGTTACGGACGGAAAAAGCGTGAACTCCGGATATCCTGGAGCGATAAGCCTTTTGGCGGTAAAGTGACGTCTTTAGACGATTTTAATCATGAAGAGGAGCATAAAAAATGACGACAGTAATAAACCCTGTGTTGCGGGGATTCAATCCCGACAACAGCTTGATAAAGGTCGGAGCCGATTACTATATGGCAACATCAACATTTGAATGGATGCCCGGTGTAGAGATCTATCATTCAAAAGATTTGGTAAATTGGGAGCTGGCAGCAAACCCGCTGCAGCACACCAGTCAAGCCGACTTGATCGGTAATTATAATTCTGGTAGCATTTGGGCACCTCATCTCAGCTACAAAGAAGGAAAATTTTATCTGCTGATTACCGATGTCAAAACCGGTACCGCCTTTAAGGATACGTTGAACTATGTACTGACAGCAGATGCTATTGATGGAAAATGGAGTGAGCCGCTTTTTGTCACAGCCAGCGGATTTGATCCGAGCTTTTTTCACGATGAAGATGGGCGCAGTTACATCATGAGCATGTTATTTGACCATCGTTTGGACAAGCCTCGTTTTTCCGGATTAGTAATTCAGGAATTCAATACCGATACCATGAAGTTAATGGGACTCCGGGAGCATTTCTTCTATGGTACTGATCTGGGTGTCTGTGAAGGCCCAATGATGATGAAAAAGGACGGGTGGTACTACCTTCTTTGTGCGGCAGGAGGGACCGGTTATTCCCATGCTGCAACAGTTTGTCGTTCAAAAAATGTAACGGGTCCTTACGAAGTGTCACCTTATCATCCTCTCTTGACCACCAAGCCTTATCCGGACAATCCCTTGCAAAAAAGTGGTCATGCCTGCTTTTGTGAGGTGACGGAGGATGAATGGTATATTATGCACATCTGCTCTCGCCCGCTAACGAAAAGGGGAAACTGTACTCTGGGTCGAGAGACTGCTCTTCAAAAAATTGATTGGATCGATGGTTGGCCGAGACTATCAAATGGTACCATGCAGCCGGACTTGGAAATAGAATCGCCAAGTATCGCTTATAACGTCGTGCAAAAGACTGATTTTTCGACTCGTACCGATTTTGATGAATCGTCATTACCGACTTATTTCAAGAGTTTGCGACAACCGGCAGTCGATAATGATTGCATTGATCTGCTCTCTCGTCCGGGCTGGCTGCGGCTGCATGGAAGACAAAGTATCGCTAGTCTTCATCGTCAAACATTGATTGCTCGACGTTGGCAGCACTTTTTCTTCACTGCTGAGACAGTTATGGAGTTTGAACCGAAAAGCTTTCAACAGATGGCTGGTTTGACTCTTTTTTACGACACAGACAATTGGCATTACCTCCATGTTTCTTGTGATGAGAAGACCGGTGAGAAGAATATCCAATTGGAGACATGTGATATCAATCAGTTCAGCTATTCTTCCGAACGCATCGTCATTGCAAAAAACCAACCAATCCGTTTGACTGTAACTGTAGAAGGAGATAAGGCACAGTTTTATTATGCGATGGGAGATGGTGAGCTGCAACCGATCGGCAATCCGGTTACTGCCGACCATTTGAGTGATGATTACATCAAAGCAAATGGTAAGTTGGCTTTTACAGGCGCGATGGTAGGACTTTGCGCACAGGATATGGATGATCACAGTTCATTTGCCGACTTCGATTATTTCAGCTACTCAGAGAATCATTGAAAATATTTTGCTTATTTTGGATTTGATTTGGAGTCGATTACGTATGATGAAATTTGAAGTAGAATAAGAAAAAAGCAAGGAAAAAACAGATCGAATCATGTCGATTGTCAGTATAGCAAAATTGACTCAAAAGCGGGACCTGAAAGAGGTGCCGCTTTTTTGCGACAAAACAAAGGGAGAGACTCCTTCGAATGCATTGATCTATCGAATTGTGATTGAACCTATCTTGATCGGAGTCGGATCAAGATGTGATTGCTTTTCCAGATCGAGAGGAGATGCCTCCTCAAGAGAGCTTTTCAGGTATTCTTCAGGTGCGGCACCTCATCAAAATGAGGTGGTAAGAGGAACTGTAGGAAGTGTGTAGATTTTTTATAAAACTGTTGATAATTGTCGGCCAAGGATGGTTGTAAAACGCTATCATAAACGCATAAGCGAAACCGCTTACCAGAAGGGGGAAATAAAATGAAAAGCATTTGGAAAAAGTTTGGCATGGGAATGATAGCAACGGCTCTATTGTTCTCGGCAACTGCTTGTGGTGGTAAAAATGATACAGCTAGTGGCAATAAGCGTAGCAATGAACTGACGGTCTATACTCAAGCGGCGACCTATGAAGGAACGGTCAACGGGTATGTCGGTAAACATTTTAAGGACAAACTGGGAGTAGAGCTGAAGGTTGTGCCGAATTCAGTCGGCGGTACCAGCCGGTTTGAAACACGTCTGACTACCGGGAATTTAGGGGATATAGTAATTTTCACCAGCGAGGATGACTTTGAGAAAGCTGTTAAAGCCGGTGTTATCAAAGATCTTTCCGGTGATTTGGATAAAATGCCCAATGTCGCCCGCTTTACCGATGCAATTGACAAAATGAAGAAGAAAAATGAGGATAAAGTGTACGGAATCCCTTGTGAAGTGGCACTTGACAAAGAGGTGACTCCGAATGATCCGGTACAGGTTCCATCGTTGCGCTATGATTACTACACGGAGCTGGGGTCACCAGAGATCAAAGACTATTGGGATTATGCGACGGTAATTGAACAGATGGTAGAAAAACATCCAACTACTGAATCCGGAGACAAGTTTTACGGGTTATCCATGTTCTCTGAATGGGATGGTAAAAATGTCAATCAAATCCGCAGTATCGCTCGTGCGTTGGGCTATAATACGTTAACTGATTTCTTGAATGTCAGTGCGACCGATGAAACGATGGAAGATATTTTGGCGGAAGATTCTACGTATATGCAAGGATTGAAATGGGCCAATGCTTTTAATCAAAAGGGTCTGTTAGATCCCGATTCAGCTTCGCAAACCTGGGAAGATTTTTTGAAAAAAGCTGAGAAAGGTCAGTCGGCAATGTGGATTTTCGGTTATATGGGTGACTTGAACTTCAATCCGGTCAATAAAGAATTGACTGCAGAAGGAAAAGGGTACAAGCGGATTCCAAACAACAGCATGCAAGCAGTTGATCAGATGACCTCAACGTATGGAAATAATTGGTATTATGCGATTTCTTCCAAAGCAGAGAACCAGGAAAAAGCGATGTCTTTCATTGATTATATGTATTCTGATGAGGGAGCCTTCACCTTTGAAAACGGCCCTCAAGGTGTTCTTTGGGATTTGGATGAGAATCAGAAACCTTATCTGACAGAAGTCGCTCAGGGCAGTTGGGAAGCCAAAGTACCTGAAGATCAGGGCGGCGGTGTCGTCTCCGATACCTATAAGAAGTTGGTGAACGGCCCAACAATGGCAAGCGGAGCAACAAATCCTCAATATAATTCACCTTCCACTTATAACACCTGGGAATCCTATTTAAAAGATAATGCTTCTACTTTAGACAAGGCTTGGACAGAGGACTTCGATGGTGCTTTGAATATTAAAGAGTACCTGGTTAAGAACGATATGATCGCCTCTTATCCTGCAGTGGATTTGGCACCGATGAAATATTCCGATGAACAGCAGGTTGTAGCCAATCAAGTGGGGGATACGATTAAAGAAATGTCTTGGCAAATGATTTATGCCAAAGATGATGCCACTTTTGAAAATTTGAAAGCTGACTTGATCAAAAAAGCGAACAGTCTCGGGTATGCTGCCTGTGTCAAAGCTGAAAAAGAATATGCTCAGGAATACTTTGCAGCTCGTAAGGCAGCAGCAGAATAGCTGTCAGTGTGTGCGTAGCTCTGTTCTCAATAAAGACGAAGATCTGCTAACTGAATGCTATCTGATAAACTTTCGGATTATCGAAAAAAACTTGATGAGCCGGTAATTAAAGAGACAGTCGAATGTTCCTGTTTTGCAGTAGGCGTGTCTGAAAACACCAACGATAGATATTTTGTTTCTTTTCTCAGAAAAGTCCTCAAAATATGATATTTGGCGGAGTTTTTCAGGCGCGTCTTACTTGTATTCCTGATTTTTTCTCCCATAAAAAGATTGCTGCAATTGAAAGTGAAATAGAAAAGTACATTTTTTTCGACAGAGATTTTCAACTTCTGTTCCAGACTATTTCGAAATATTCCGTAATGACATCAAAAGATTCAAGTAGCTTTGATCAAATAGATATCTTACACTTAGAGTGTCTTTAGGAAATAACGAATGATTTGTCGTTTTGTTTCAAGAAATGGTTCTTTTGAGGAAAGCCGAAAGCGCATCTTATCGTATTTTGAAGAACAACTTGAGCAGTAGTAAACGTAGAAAGGGACAAGGGGTGAGTATCCCTGCTTGAAGTGAAAAGAATGCACAGAGAAAGTAAATTGAAAATTTATCCCCAACCCGCCTATGCAGAAAAGCACAATGCCGGCTATTCATTGAAAGTCCGTCCTCTTGGAGAAAATAGTTGGCAAGATCTCCCTGTTTATGCGGTAAAGGTCGACATGCACGATCCGCGCGAAGCCGGTATGGCAACCTTTGATTTTGAGGGAGTAGTTGAAATTGAGATGATCTATGACAAATTTCAACCAATTTACCAGGCGGCGATTCATCCTCTTTCATTGGGGATCGAGCCGAAATTCGAAGGTAGTCGGTTAAGTTTTACTTTGGAAGAAGCTAATGACCTTGCTGTCGTGGTAAACAATGAACGGTTTCATAATCTTCATCTGTTTGCCAATCCTATCGAAGAAGCTCCGGCGAAAGATAACGAGAATGTTCTCGTAATCAAGGGGGATTTGGAGCGCTATTCAATTCTTCCGGAAAGCAATTATTTGAATGAACAAATTGCTCAGTTAGGGCCTAATCCGCTTGTCTATTTTGAGGCTGGCTACCATTCGATGTGCGAATTTATATGGCAGATTCCATCAGGAACGACAGTTTATTTTGAAGGTGGAGCTGTTTTTCGGGGAAGTCTGATCATCGAGGATGCAGAACAGGTTACTATCTTTGGTCGCGGAATCATCGATCAAAAGACATTTGGTCAAATCTCAGGGACGCGTGGGATGCGGTTGCAACGAGCCCAAAATGTCGCAGTGCACGATTTGATCATGATTAATCCGGGACACTATACTGTCTATGTAGGTCAGTCAACGAAGATTTTACTTGAAAACATTCGGTCTTTCAGTTGTGAAGGTTGGACAGACGGCATCGATATGATGAGCAGTCAGGATATCACTGTTTCCGGAGGATTTTTGCGCACTTCCGATGACTGTATCGCTGTTTATGGCAGTCGTTGGCAGAATTGCGGAGATACGAGAAATGTTCTCATTGAGGGGATCACACTGTGGGCGGATGTTGCACACCCCATGATGATTGGTACTCATGGCGATCACGAACATAATGGTGATAGGATAGAAAATCTGGTCTTCAGAAATATTGATATCATCGATCAACACGAATTACAAGACAATTATCTTGGGGTCATGGCAATAGCACCCGGGGATATGAATCTTGTTCGGAACATTCAGTTCGAGAATATTCGAGTGGAAGGGATGAGTCATGGTAGATTATTTGATTTTAGGGTCAAGCACAATTCTGATTACAACCCCTCTCCAGGCAGAGGCGTTGAGGATGTCACTGTGAAGGACATCTTTGTCACTTCTTCAAAAGGTGAAGAAGTGTCCTTGGTAGCGGGATTTGACGAGGTAAGAAGGGTAAAAAATATTCGTTTTGAAAATATTGTTCGGGACGGAAAAAAGGTAAATGATTTTGCTGCTGCTAATATTGTTGTAGGAGAATTTACCACCGATGTGAGCATAAAATGAGGTAAAAGTGCGGCAATTTAAAAATCCTGGAGTATGGTTAAAGAATTTGTAGAAAACGAAATGACCGGCTCCGCAATAGGCGAGTCTGCTGAGAAGAACCGTAGCTGTTTTCAGACACTCAAAAACCAACTGTTTTCGCTGTTTCAAAAGACAACGAAGGCAGTTGGTTTTTTTGAGAGCTCATTTATCCTCTTCTGGATAAAGCTGTCGAAAAAAGTCGGATGAACAATCCTGGAACAAACCAGGGTGTGTCTGAAAACACCGGGGGAATCCAGATTTTTTCGGATAGTTTACCGAAATCAAGGAGTAAAGCGCAGTTTATGTGGTGCAAAGCTGCGCATTTACGAACAGATTGCGGTGAAAATAACCCAAATAGCTACCGCTGGAGTTTTCAGAGCGCCCTATTTTTGTACGTCATTTTCCTCCAATATTTGATTTCGGTACTGGGTAGGACTGACACCGGTGTGGTGGGAAAAAACAGAATTAAAATGATGTGTGCCGATATAGCCGATTTCATCTGCAATTACGAAAACTCTTTTATCTGTCTCTGTCAGTAGACGTTTGGCTTCTGCAATGCGCAGGTTGGTTTGAAAGGATTTAAAGCTTTCGCCGGTATGCCGTTTGAAGTAAGTAGAGACGTAAGTTCGATTCATATTCACCAGCTCTGCCAATTCTGTCAGTGATAGGTCCTTTCGAAAGTTTTTTCGGATGTAGTCCATCAGAAGATAGACGTCCTTTGGCAGCTCATCTTGTGCTAAGCGAGCAGTAACGAGAATTTTATTTTTTAAATCATAATCCATGAGACTGATCAGCTTATTATAGTTTGGTTGGATCAGCCAATGATGCAACAAAGCAGTGGGAAGATAGTTTTCCTCTGAAGGGAAATGCGCCTTTAACAAAGTTAAAAGCCGAAGCATCCGTTCAGAAAAATTTTGGTAAAATGCGGTGATATCTTGATGGAAGTTTGCAGCAATCAGGTTCGTCAACTGGAGAATCGTCTCTCTAATTCGCTGGGGGGCCTCAGCGCTTTCAATCCATTGTTCCAATTCATGAAATAATTTTCGATAATCGTTTGGTTGACTTGCAGGAAAAAAGGTTTCTGCGAAAAAGACATCACGGCGCTTTTGCTGTAGTCGGCCTAGTGCCCCATAGACTTCTGTCAACTTTTCAAAGGATGAACTATTGAGTATCTGCCAAGTAGGCTGCAGTCGCTTTAGCTGCAGGCATTCTT
Source organism: Enterococcaceae bacterium OF42-14pH9A (assembly GCA_027692465.1). GTDB lineage: Bacteria > Bacillota > Bacilli > Lactobacillales > Enterococcaceae > Enterococcus_C. The sequence continues at coordinate 61,960 of JAQEYU010000003.1, forward strand.
CCTGCCAATCTGTGTCGGGAAATCCCTCCAAAAGAAAGAAACAATTTTCTTGAGATTCAGCAAAAGATACACCTTTTCGAAAAGCTCTAAAATAATTTCGCCAGTATTCCACAGGTGTAACTGAATGATTTGATTCTGATTCACCCAGCAGATAAAATAAGCACCAGTTGCTTTTTTGGCGGTTCCATTGAATGGGACGCAGAGAAACCAATTCGCCGGATTGTAGATAACGATTTAATCTGTCACGAATGATTGTTTCTTGTGTGACACTATCGTTAGCGAGTTTCACATCGGTCTTTTCCAATGATTCCAGAAGTTCACGTTCATCAATAGGTTTTACCAAATAGTTGTTCACTCCTAGTTCAAGGGCAGACTTGGCATAGCGGAAGTCGCGAAAAGCAGTCAAAAAGATGACTTCGGTTTTGGGCCCGTTTTTTCTTAACTCCGCAACCAGCTGGATTCCAGTCATCTTGGGCATTTCAATGTCAGTCAGCAAAATATCCGGATGAAGTGTTCGAACCATTTCCAAAGCTTCATTGCCGTTCAAAGCAGTTCCTACCACATGATACAGCGGATAGTTGGCCAGGATTGCCTGGATGCCTTTGGCGATTAGCGGTTCATCTTCTGCAATTACAATACGAATCATAATATATGCTCCTTTGGTATCAAAATACGAACTAGCGTCCATTGATCTTTTTTAGAGGTGATTTCAATTCCCGCGTTCGGTCCAAAATGATCTTGAAGGCGTAAATGAACAATGCTGACACCGAGATGGTCGGAGGGTTCCAGCATATGCCTTCTTACCGAATCTAATTCGGCTTTTGTCATGCCTGCGCCGTCATCGAGAATCTCAATCACATATTCTTGAGAGTCTTCATAGGCGGTTATGGACACTTCTCCACTGTTTCCATTATGAGCCAGACCGTGTTTAACGGCATTCTCAACAAGAGGCTGCAGACTAAGACGAGGAATGAGAAGTTTCTCCAAATCTTTCTCGATATTGATTCGATAACTGATTCGACCTTCATAGCGGACATTTATCAGTTCCAGGTAATCGACAACATTAGCTACTTCCGTCTGTAAGGGAACTAACTCCTGGCTGGTTTCACGCAAAATGTATTCTAATTGATTGGAAAGATGTTTGATCATTTTAGCAACACTTTCATCATGGTTGATGATCGCACTCATCCGAATGACTTCAAGAGTGTTGTAGAGGTAGTGAGGTTGAATCTGACTTTTCAAGGCCTTCAATTCAGCCTCACGTTGTTTAACTTGTGCATTGGTGAGACGCTCATGATAGACGAATAAATCCTCTAACATCTGGTTAATTTTCCGGGAAAGGATGCCCAGCTCATTATCGGGAATTTTAGAAATGTCGATAGCATACGCATTGCCACCTGCTTGAACAATTTCATCCACAAGCAGTTCTAGTGGACGTAACGTCGTTCGATTGATTACCGAATAGATAGTTAGTGGGATCGCTACTGCAAAAAGAATACTTAATCCAATGAAAATCCAATAACTGGGCTTGGACAATAACTGCTGGGAGTGATTGCGCAGCGTCAATACTTTGAGGTTGTTCAAATAGACTGAAGGACTTGAAGAAATCTCGGCAGTTCGTTGCAGGTCACTTTGGTAATTTTCGATGACATCTTTTTCTGAAAATGTCAGCAATTTTTGCGTTTTTTCCGGGGTATAAACGACGCGATCTCGGTATAACACATAGTAATCCAACTGATCATTTGTTTCACTGGCATTAATGATTTCTTCCAAAGCATCCGGCCGCAAAAATAAAAATAGAGTCCCAAGATAGGCAGAAGAAGGCTGCGGGGATGTCAAGAGATTGGGATCGAAAAGATTGCGATAAATAACGATTAGTGGTTTGGTTTCACCCAGAAAGTTTTCAAAGTGCAGTTCGCGGATAAAGAGATCTCGTCTGGTAGGATCAAGATAACCAAAGTTCCGATTGAACCGTTCCGTACTAAAGCTGTCACGGGTTTCAATATAAAACTGTCTTTTTTGATTTCTGAACAAAACGCCCTCCAATTCCGGATAGCTGTTTAAAATATTGATTAATGTGGAATTGACGTAGGTATCTGTCCGGACGACTTCCCCTTGATTGGGGTCAGTGAGCTGTTTGGTCAGAATCCTGGTTTCTGCTTCATAGTTGATAAATAGCTTGTGCAATTGGGTCTCGGCCAATTGACGATTGCCCTCGAAAAAATTATTGTTTTGTTTTTCAGAATCTGCGATGTAGAAGGTGATGAACCCTAAGCATAGGACAAAAATTGGGATCAAGCAGATAATGATAATCGCACGAAAGACCGTGATGGAAATATCACCCGTAACCAGCAATTTCAAAATCTTCTGTTTGAGATGGGTAAAAAAGTTCATTCCTTCATCTCCTTTTGCTGTAGGGACTTCCATTGAGTTTGTAGAAAGAAACCAACTTCATCAAGAGTCATCTCATCCGTCAAATAGCGTCTTAAGCAATCGGTTTGAATAGAAAAGAACTGAAACAGATAAGGAATCTCTTTCATAGGAAGAGTAGTAATAACCGGATTTGATTTCTCAATCAGAGCATTTAACTCTTGGATATAGTTATCTGGAGGAAGATTGCTTTGCGGTTCCCATGATTTTACCGGTGGTGGAAAGCTCCCGTTATTGTAGAAGCTTTCGAGTGTTTCATGAGAATAATAATAATTTATCAACTTCGTCAGCGCTGCTCGCTTGTTTGAATCAGCAAAAGCTTTCTGGGAAATCACCCAGTGTCTTTGATTCAACCCGCTGATAGCATAATAATGGTTGTCGACAGCGGTGGGTAAAAGGAAGGAGCCTATTTCAAAATAAGCAGTTTTTTCTGCTTGAGCATAGATTCTTTTGTCAGTGACGATCATAGCTGATTTTCCTGCACTGAAATCAGCAATCAAGCCGTTATCTGTATATGTGGTCCATTCTTCAAGTCCGTAATCGGTGAGTAGTTTCTTGATAGAAGTAAACAGAGACAAATATTCAGCATCGAAAGCAGTACTACCGGCAGCAAGATCTTGGTAAAAATCTGGATGTTTTCCCAAATATTCTGCTAAATACATGGTAAATAGGTCGCAGAGACCGCGATTTCCGGCTCCCGCTACACCGAACGGGGTTGCAGTAATACGAGACAACTCCTTGCATAACCGGAGAAATTCGTCATAGTTGCACGGCACTTGCAGCCCGTGCTCCCTAAAAAGGGCTTTATTATAGTAGATGCATAAGTAACGAGAATCATCGTTTATCTGCAACGGAAGCGTCCAGCGAGTATCTGAACCTTTCAGAAGGTCTTCAGACGATACCAAACTGTTCCAACTTTTCGGGATTGGACGTATCAGTTGAAACTGCTGTACAAAGCTTAGATTGGTCACTTCCATGAGGTCGGGCCAACTATCTGCCAAATAGAGTTTTCGCCATTCATTTTCTGGAAAACTACTTTCAGGCAGTGTCAATAGTGTTAATTTGATATCGGGTTCTTGTGCTTCAAATTTTTCCAAAACAGTGCTTAACGTTTTGGAAAAATTTGTGTCACCACCATTCCAACCGACTGATAGAGTCGTATCGACTTTTATCGGATTCGCTGCCGGTTCAGTGAGTCGATTCACGAAGAAGGTAAACAATAATAAAATGAGTATCATAGCAAAAATGGTACGACTGACATATGATCTGATTTTCAATGGAGTCACCTCGTTAGATTCTTTCAACTTTAGTATATCAAACGAAATTGGGGAAAACTATCTAGATTGGGGGTTTCCCCAGTGACTTAACAGGTAATTTCCAAATTTTCCGTAATACTATCAAAATATTCAGGTATATCCTAAACCGTTTCCAAATTATACTTAACTTATGAAATAGAAAGGAGGAGTAAACGTGGAAAAAACAGTTGCAAAAGTATCTGAAGTCAATCAGCCCAAGAAGAAAGAACGGTTGATTGATGATTTTAGAAAGAACAAAGCACTTTATCTGATGTTGATACCTGGGATTATCTTTTTCGTGATTTTTAGTTATATCCCAATGGGAGGGCTGATCATGGCCTTTCAAAATTTCAATGTGATGGATGGACTTTTCCATAGTCCATTGAATGGCTTGGATAATTTCAAATTCTTACTAAGTGAGAGTATGTTGCCGGATCTTTCCCGTGCGGTAAAAAATACATTCTTCCTGAATATTCTGTTTATAGTTTCAGGAACGTTAGCTGCTGTTGCGTTAGCAGTAGTCTTCAGTGAAATAAAAAGTAAGCGCTTGAAGAAAATCACCCAATCCGTTTCTATATTGCCGAATTTCATCTCTTGGGTCATCATTGCTCTGTTCCTGGATATTTTTCTAAATTCCAGAACCGGGATCATAACCAATTTTTTGGCAAATTTTGGTATGCAGGTGAATTTCTCACAAGACCCTAAAATTTGGCCATTGGTCTTGGTGCTGCTGAAGATCTGGCAAGGGGCCGGTTACGGGTCTATCGTCTATCTGGCTACTATTACCAGTATTGACCAAGAAATCTACGAGGCGGCTGAAATCGATGGCGCCAGTCGTTGGCAGCAGATACGGCGAATTACTATTCCGATTTTGATTCCGACGGTAGTGTTGATGACAATGTTCTCTATCGGTAAGATTTTTAATGGAGATTTCGGGATGCTGTATGCAATCGTTGGGGATAATTCGGAGTTGTATGCTACGACGGATGTCATTGATACTTACGTTTATCGAATGATGCGAACGTTAAACGAATTCGGTCTTTCAACGGCGGTCGGATTAGTCCAGTCCTTGGTAGGTCTGTTCCTGGTCTGGGTATCTAATACATTGGCCAGAAAATTCCAACCGGGAGCGGCAATTTTTTAAGAAAGGAGGATCTTTTATGGAAGCAACAAGCAAACGAAAACACAAAACAAAAGGGGATTTGTCGGTGGACGTCCTCGCCAGCGTAATCGGGATCCTCTTCGCTCTGGCCTGTCTGATCCCCTTCCTGTACGTAATCGGAGTTTCCTTTACTAAAGAAAGCTCAATCGCTGATTATGGAATTAGAATTATCCCAAAAGCTTTTTCGACTGTTGCCTATGAGAGCCTCTTCAAAGGATCTCAAATTTGGAAGTCATATGGAGTTACAATTTTTGTAACGGTTGTAGGGACCTTCTTGAGTCTGGTTTTCAGTGCCATGATGGCGTATCCACTGTCAACGGGACGACTGAAACTGGGTGGAAAAATCAATTTCTTTGTATATTTCACTATGCTATTTGGCGGAGGACTTGTTCCAACTTACCTTCTGATCAGCCAGTATCTGAGAATGACGAACACAATTTGGGTATTGATCATTCCATCATTGATTAGTCCATGGAATATGTTTCTGTTGCGGAATTTTTTCAGCTCTATTCCTGACTCTTTATCGGAGTCAGCTCGAATCGATGGTGCATCAGAGATGACGATTCTATTCAAAGTAATTTTACCTGTAGCCAAACCAGCTTTGGCGACTATCGGCTTGTTTTATGCATTAGGCTACTGGAACGCCTGGTTTAATGCGTTGCTGTATATCTCAGATTCTAATCTTTATCCGCTGCAGTTTCTGATTATGCGGATATCAAAGGAGATCGAAGCAATCAAGGAAGCTGCTAAACAAGGGGTTAACATTGCCACCAACGATTTGCCTGATCTGACTTTGCGAATGGCGACGGCAATCGTGACAATCGGACCGGTAGTCGTGTTTTATCCGTTTGTTCAGAAATATTTCACTTCTGGGTTGATGGTAGGATCTGTTAAAGGGTAAGAGAGCACGGCTTTTACAATGGTTGCGCAGAAGCTCTGAGTTTGACGAAATCATTGTTGATGCATTGTAAATTGAAAGGAGAATATACATGAAAAAAGGGAGAAAAATTTTAACTGCTTCAATGGCGATGCTGACTGCTTTAACATTGGCAGCATGCGGCGGGGGCAGTGAGAATGGTGGGGACAGTGGTAAGACAGCCGGGTCCGAAAAGAAAGTCAGCGGTAAACTGGAGTTTGATGATCCCGGCACGATTAAAGCCTATTTCTTCAACGAAGGGAACAATATCGATAAAGTGCTGAAAAAGTTTGAAGAAGAAACCAAGGATACCTTGAATACCAAAGTGGATTTCAATTGGACAACTGACCACAAACAGGAAATGCCATTGAAATATACAGCGAAGGAACAAGTCGACTTAACCTTTGATGCGTATTGGCAAAACCTGGCGAAAAACAAATCTGACGGCGTTTATGCTGACGTGTCAGGCTACTTTGAAAATGACGCTTATCCTGGTTTGAAAAAGGCTTTCCCGAGTGATTTGCTTGACTTAGTTCGTGAAGAAGATGGAGCCATCTATTCGATCCCTCTGGTACAAATCAATGGAGGCAATCAAGCGCAAGGATTTATTGTCGATGGCGATCTGCGGGAGAAATACAAACTGCCGGAAGTCAAAGATGAAGCGACCTTCAAACAATACTTGGATACACTCTATGAAAACGCTGAAACAGAAGGTCTGACCTCAGTGATGTCCATGTGGGGTATCGGTTGGAACCAATATCTGGGTAAAATGAATGAACGCTTGGCAGAGAACATCGTGACAGTAAACAATTTTGATATTCAAATTTCTGAAGACGGTAAAAAAGTCGAAGGAATCTTGGGAATTGGTGATGATGCCGATGCTGCAAAAGATTTCCATGGTGAGTTTCAAGGGAAAAACTATCTTCACGATCGCTATAAAGTGCTAGCAGATGAGTACGGCAAATACGTGGATCCTCAAGCCTTGAGCGGAGAAACATCTGCTACTGCTAAGACAGCCGGAGAATACTGTTTCTTGACAGAATGGCCTGGTAAAAAGGCAACTTGGGAAGCTGACGGTAAAAATCCAGAATTATATATCATCAACAAGGAAATGAATGAAGGCTCCGGTGTTGTCTACAATGATATGACAACAGCAAACAACTTTTTGGTTGTTCCTTCTTATTCCAAGAATATTGATCGGACAATGGCCTTCTTGAACTGGGTTTATGCTTCTCAGGAAAATTGGGATCTCTGGAATTACGGAATCGAAGGTGAAGATTTCGAAATCGACACGGATAATCCAATGGTCATCAAACCATTGAATCCGGCCAATAAGTACACGTTCCCGACCTATGAAATGACGGATAATATGACCTATACCCGTATCGATTCTTCAGTAGGAGACTATGCAACGAAGATTTATGAATTCTGTTTGGACCAGAAGAACTTCGAAGGAAATCCTCTGGCAGGTTTTAGTTTCGACGCTGGTGCGACCCCCGCTTTGAAGCAGGCAAACGCTTCTTACAGCACAACTTTGGGCGACTATCAAGCTTGGTTTGCTTGCGGCCTGTATGAAGGTAAATTTGATGAGAAATATGCAGAATTCCAACAAAAATCAGAAAAAGATGCCAAAGTAGTAAAAGAAGAATTGGAAAAGCAAGTCCAAGCATTTCTTGATGCGAAATAGTTCAAATTGAAAACTGAAGATCTCGTGATACGAGATCTTCAGCTTTTTTCAGAAAGAGAGGACACAATGAAGATTTTTAGTATGGATAATAAATTACACCAAAGTGCCTTGAAGCTGGTCAAATTGTTTTATCTCAGCTTTTTGATGATCATTATGTCAGTGCCGCTTGTTACTTTGGGAACAGCTTTTTCGGCGGGGTATTATACATACCACAAAATTTATTATTGTGATGATGAGCGAAGCCTGGCTCGTCTATATTTCGCAAGTTTTAAAGAAAATTTTCGAGAGACAGTCGGGGTTTCCGCGACAATTCTTGTTCTTATGGGAATACTATACATCAATTTTCAGGCTGCGGCGAAAGGACTGTTGTTCTTCAGCGGGTTAAAGTTTGTCTTCTTACTGTTGTTGATTTTACTAGCAGTTTTTGGCCTGTACTATTTCTCGTTGGCTGCTCGTTTTACAAATGATGTAAAAAGTCGATTGATTGCAACCCTTTCGACAGCATTGCTGAATCTGCCAATCACACTATTTTTGTTCGTGTTGGTTGTAGCCGGCTATTTCTGTGTAACCATTATCCCAATCACTTTTCTGATTGCCCCGGCTGTTTTGGTGATGTTGGATCATGGCTTTTGTGAGAAAGTATTCCGTTTTTATGAGTCTGCCCAACAGGAGGGGATATGATGGAACGACAAATTCTGAGAAATGGAGAAATAGTTAGTAGCAATCTGAAAAAGAAAACTTCTTGGCGTAGCAAATTGTCTTATCTATTGTTTGCGTATCAGGGTGTGATCATCACTTCAGTATTGGTTATTCTCTTTGGTGCGGGACTGGCATATGCTTTTATCAGTCAAAAGGATGCTGTTCTGACAGTAAGAGTATTAAGTAAAGATGTCAGCTATGAAAACGTGGTTACTCAGCTGCAGGATAAATATAGTGGACTTATTCAACCAGATGACAAACAGACCATTGATGTCCAGAATCTGGATCTCGCCAAGGAACAAAATCAGGATGTCTTGGTAGCACAATTAGCAGGACATGATGTCGATCTGTTGATTTTAACTGAAACGATGGACGAGGAAATGAAGCCGCTTTTTGAAAAAAACCAAATCAAGCGCGGCGCATACAGCTATACTGACTTAGCGGGGCGCTACTTTGTTTCCAGAATACCAGGGAAAATACCAAATGAAGAAAATCTGATGAAAGTGATCAGAGAATAAAAAAACGACAAGGAGCTTGTTCCTAATGACAAATCGTATCCAATTGTATCCTATTCCAGAAGAGATTCCCAAGCAAGATGACTATATATTAAGGATCCGTCTAGCGGGAGAAAAGAACTGGTCTCCATTAGAGGCGTATCAGGTCATGGTGGACATGCATGACCCAAGAGCTGCATCAATGGTTTATTTTGACTTCGAAGGTATTGTTGAATTAGAAATTACTTTTCCAAAATTTTATACAGTTTATGACGTGAAGCTGAGACCGGAGATTCTTGGGTATAGTAAGGAAGTAGAGGAAAAGAGAATCGTTTTGACACTTGATAAGCCAGGAAATTTTTCGGTTGAAATCAATAAAGATAAGTTTCACAATCTACATGTTTTTGCTGGCGCAATTGAGGATATTCCTGATGATGAGGCGGAGGGAATCTTTTTTGATGCATGCAGCGATGAATTCAATGAAGAAATTTCAGCAGCTCCTGCGGGAAGACTTGTCTATATTCGCCCTGGAATTCATTGGATCAAAAGTTTTATATGGTCGATTCCCAGCAACACGCGTATCTATTTAGCCCCTGGAGCAGTACTGATGGGTGGGTTGAAAATTGATCATGCCGAAAATATTGAGATTTTTGGAAGAGGTGCTGTATACCAAGGCCATCTTCCATTACCATACTATACGGATGGTATGATTATTCATTATGCAAAAAATATCGACGTGTCCGGATTGATCTTCATCAATCCTTTACACTATACGATTTCTTTTGGAAATGCGGATAATGTTAGCGTTCGTAACGTGAAAACTTTCAGTTGCCACGGGTGGAGTGATGGGTTCGACATGATGAGCAGCCGAAATATTTCAATTGAAAACTGCTTTTTGAGGACCTCCGATGACTGTATCGCAATTTATGGTAGTCGTTGGAAAAATTTGGGGGATAGTCGAAATATTACAGTTAAAAATTGCGTCTTGTGGGCAGACGTTGCGCATCCAATCAACATGGGGACTCATGGAAATTATGATGAAGAAGGAGATATCATTGAAAATATCTTTTTTGAGAATCTCGACATTTTAGAACATCATGAATTTCAGCCGGGATATCTTGGAGCAATGGCCTTAAATCCAGGGGATAAAAATACAATACGTGATGTGACCTTTAAGAATATCCGAGTCGATGCGTTTGAACACGGGGCCGTTTTTGATATTCAAGTGAAGTATAACCCCACTTATAACCCGGCTCCTGGTCGTCGTATTGAGAACATCTATTTTGAAGATATTCGAGTGACCACCGGAAGCGGCGAAGAACCCTCGATTATTAGAGGATATGATGCGAATCACGATGTGGTTGGTATCCACATTAAAGATTATTTCCGAGATGGAAAGAAAGTCACTGATTTGCAAAGTGCAAATATTGTTGTTGGTGAGTTTGCCACTGATATCACGATTCACTAGTCAAAAAACTGATGGTCTCGTCTATGATCATCAGTTTTTTAGTGTTTATCAAAAACGACTTGAGAACGTCTAGCTCGGCCCAGAAGCTTAACAGGCAGTGCTCAAAGAAGGGGAGGAGTCTTATGCTTATGCAGATTGCTGTTATTGATGAAATAGGTTGCTTGGAGGTATTAAAAGAGAGTGCTTTATGTGGGGATCAGGTTTGGGAAGTTATTATGGAAGAGGATGTACAGTGGAAAGCTATTTTTGATCAGCCACCGGATGTAATCGTTTACTTTTGCAGTGAGGTCTCGACTACTTTCCTATCAATGATGACTCTCATAAAGAAGAAGCAATATGATATCGATTTTTTAATTTGTACGATAGGAAAAGCATTTGAAGCAACTGCTATCTCCTTTGTCGGATACAATCAGATACAATATCTTCATAATCCGAGTAGGTTTTCAATAGTGACAAAAATAACTCAAATCAAAAAAAATCGTGTGGAAAGGCACAAAAAATTAGTTGAGAAAGTGACCGGACTTTTGAAAAATTTTCTGTTGTATAAACAGAACCCAGCGGCAGCCTTTACTGAGTTTCCTTGCTTAACAGGGAGATACTTAGTAATCGGTATTTGTATTGATCATCCCGATTCCGAGCTCAGGAAAAAAATAAATGAAGTACCTCACAAGCTTATATTAGATTGGGTTACTGTAGATCTTCAGGCCTATAAATTGATTGTTTTTCATATCAACACCGATTATCGATATCCTGAAGCAGTTATGATATTTAGCGATATTTTTGATATTTCAGGAGTTGTAGGGAAAAAAATACAGAAAACATGGCAAGGAATTTTTTCTCAGATGGTGACGATAACAAAGGAAATGGATGCTCGTTTTTTTCATGGTGTACCGGATTTTTCAAATTTCGGAAGCTGCAGTCAACAAACGACTACACCAAATATTGGCGAAACCTCAAGTATAGCCGGTGTGCTTAAAGAGTTGGCGAATCTCATCCCTCTTGGCGGATTCAGTAAAATCAGATGTCTGGAATTGTTAAAAATATGGGTGGGAAATCATGACTATCTTTCAGCTCAGAAAATTGAAGTCGATTATTGTAAAGCAGATACTTATGGAAGATTTTTGACTATGTTGCCGCCGAACACTTCCATTTCTGAGAAGCGTGAAAGGGTAAATACAGGTACGCCCGAAGAGATTCACGTAGTTATTGAGTATATTCGGGAAAATTACGCTAGAGAACTTACTTTGGAGATGCTCTGTCAAGTTGCTCATTTAAGTAAGAGTCATCTTTGCCAAACATTTAAAAAACATACTCAGATGAGTTGTAAGGAGTATCAGACAAACTTAAGAATGGAGGCTGCCGAAAAGCTGCTCAGAGAGACGAATATGAGAGTTTATGAGATATCTGAAAAAGTGGGATATAATAATTGTCACTATTTCGTGTCCGTATTCAGGCAATACCACCAGATGACTCCGACTTCATACCGGAATGAAAACGAAGAGGTCTTAGGGTGTGTCTGAAAACTACAGCGGCAGACACTCCGTTCCCTTTTGCAGCAATCTCCGTGGTAACCACTCGCCTATGTAACCTCCAAGTTCTACGTACTTCAATCTGCTGAACCGGCCAGAGTTTTTCATATTTTCTCTATTGATTGACATATTGGGGATATTTGGGTCCGCCATCAATAAGTTGAGACGCGGCGGTGACCACCCACCCTCCGGTCGGCTGGTACAGTTCAACTAAGGCAGAATTCGCCAAGTTGAACTTGCAACTCAGCTTGCTGAGGTTGGAGCCGATCGTGCACCACGATGATTGGCATGCCAGCTGGCTCTGGAGTTTTCAGACACGCCCTAATTAAAACGATAAAAAAATAATATCCTGTAATATTATCGGAATTTACTGAATGTTTATGATTAAACAAAAAGGATAAAATAAATGCGTTATCAAAAACTTTTTATGAAGGAGGAAATGTTTTGAAGAATGTTCTGCGAATCATGGTGACACTTTTATTGACAGCTGTCGCCGTCGTTCTTCTGCCGATGGTCACGGTGGCTGAAGAAGCAGTGACTGCAGTAACCGATACTGTAAAAATGCGAATCACAGAAGAAGAAGGCTTCTTGCATCCCGGGCTTAGTATTGATCCATATCAACTGGAAAAAACGAGAGAGGAGCTGCTAAAAGGAAATTCTGAATACCAGGCTTATTTCGATGCGATGGCTGCAACTGATGCTGCCAGTAAAAACTTTGGTTCCGGCAACTTGAAGGCTGGAACGTTACATGAGCCGGCCTGGACTGCTTACAATGCACAATGGCAGAATATGACATTGAGTAAAGACAGTTTTAAGGCGTACACCAGCGCAGTAATGTATTACCTGACTGGGGAAGACTGCTATCGGTATAATGCCATTCGTCTCATAAGAATCTGGTCCAATCTGAATCCAGATGAATTTACTTACTTCAACGATGCGCATATCCATATGCCGGTACCGATGTATTATCTGATTGCTGCAGCGGAAATGGTAAAGTATACGGATCCAATCAACGAAACCTACACTGATAAAGAAGTGACGGATTACAGTTTGGTCTGGACAACAGAAGACGATCGAAAGTTGATTGATAATATGTTGGATCCGGCACAAAAAACTTTTTATTACAAAAAAGATTATTACATGAATCAGCATTTGTATGCGGTAACAGGAATGATGGCAAATGCGATTTTCAAAAATGACAGAGATCAATATGCTGAAGCGGTGGAAATGTTCACAGTAAACAGTGCCTCTTCTCATTTGGAACGCAATGGTGCCTTGATCAACCAATACAAACTGATCGAAGCCGATCATCCGGAAAATCCCATCAGGGAAGATTTCATTCAGCATCGTGAAATGGGACGAGATAACGCTCACTCATCCGGGGATGTCTTAAATATGATCGGACTGGCACGGATACTGCACCAGCAAAGAACCAAAGTAGATCCGGTGACCGGTGAAGTCTCAGCTGCCTCAGATGCGACTACTATATATTCTTTCCTAGGGAACCGTCTATTGGCTGGAACTGAAAGCTGGGCTCGTTATATGGTAGGTCATACAGTTCCTTGGGCAAAAACTGGTGGCGGAATGGACTTTGGTGGAGATATTTCCGTAGCTTATCGAGGACGTACCGGTCTATATTACTCTAGCAGTGAGCTTTACGATATGTACCGTTATCAAGAAGGCATGACCGCAGACGAACTTGCTGAAAAAGCCCCAATGCTAACGCATATGGCGCAAAATCAAGCTGCTCCGATTTTCTACAATGGTACCGGTAAAGTGAACTTCTGGGGAGCTCATTCGGATAATAAAATGACTGAAATCGGTTGTGAATACTGGTTATCCATGCCTTTGGAGCGTCAATCAGACTCCTCCTTAACTGTTCCTGCAACAGATGATGATTGTCAATTGGACTTTGCGGTCCGCGGTGCAATCATGGATGAGGAAATGGCAGAAATCGTTACAGAGGACGGAAAGAAATTTATTTCAACCATAGCAGTCAGCTCGCGGGAAGAACTGAAAGAAACCGACTATGATAAACGTTATCCAAATGATACAAAAACGCTCCGTGGCGGCACTCATTTTTCTATCGCAAGCATGCACAAACAACCCTATCAGGCGATTCGGTACCGCTCAAATGGCAGTGCACAGCTGCATCTGACCAGTGGGAATAATCAGTTACCGGCCCATACAATTTTGACTTTGCCGGACACAGGCGGCAAGTGGAAGACTTTGGTTTATTCCACAAAAGAAATTGTGGATAACAAAGCATTAAATTTAGGAAATCTGGATTATTATGCCGTCGTTTCCAATAAAGAGGGGGTCAAAGTTGATTTCGATTGGTTGAATTATGTAAACGTAGGTGACGGACTTAAGGGTATGATCCCCGAATTTGCAGCAGACCTGGGTGATGCTCGCAGCCTGTTAAAGGGTCAGACATTAAGTGTACCAATAGAAGTTGCAAATGGTGAGGGAGCAACTTTGTCTTTAAATGAAGTACAAGAAGGGGTAGATTTTGAGGCTGGTGTTGTTGCAATTGATAGCCAATTTTTTACAGAGGGCAACCACCAAATTATCCTGACGGCTGAAAACAAAGACTTCGTTCGTGGAGCATCGATTAATTTGATCGTATATGATAATCAACAGGCGGCTTTTGATTTGGCTATTGGCGAATTTGATCCAAATGCAATCTACACGTCTGTTTCTAAAAATGCATTTTTCAAGGAAAAAGCAGCTGTTGAAAAATTGATGGCAGATGGCTGTAGTGATGCTGAGTTTATGGAGGCTTATGATGGTCTTTTAAAAGCTGCACGAGGTTTGGAGCTGTTGAACCCGATTTTTGAAGACGGTTCTTTCGATTATGCAAAGTATTTGTCGATTTTACCGAAAAATCCATATGCTTTCAATTTATTGGACAAAGATGATAGTACACATTCAGGTGACTTGAATCGCCCGTATGTCTTCGACTTCGGTAAAGATTACCGCATGACGGCTGCCAGTTTTCAACTGCAAACGCGTCGTGGTTTTGCAAACCGCTACAAAGGCTTCAACGTCTATGGATCTGATGACAATAAGAACTTCATCTTGTTGACAGAACGACCGACAAACCAAGTTGATGAAATGGAAACGATAGCTGTTAAAGAAGAACTACGTGATCGACCGTTCCGTTATTTTGTTCTCTCTTGTGATGAGCCTGGACCGCCGACTGATCCGGCATACCCGGGTATCAGCTCTTTCGGTGAATTCCGAGTATATGGAGAGCGGATCGAAGTCGCCAATAAAGTAAATAAAGCAGAGATTATCAATTCAAATTTGAAAAATCTGCTATTACCCGGCGATGAATTACAGCTCGAAATTGGTGCAGTGGAAGCCATTTCCGATTTGAAAGTGAGCATTGAAGGGATAGCTGCTGACATTAAAAAAATTGATGATCAAAACTGGGTTGCCAAAATTACCTATCCGGCCGGAAAAGAAGAGCTGACAGAAGTGCCGGTCATCATCGATTACAAAAATGCTGCCGGAGAACAAGCACCAACGCTTTATGAAACGACGAACACGAATAATTTTTATAAATCGGATGACACTCATCTGATTTCTGACGCACATTCTCGTATTTATAAAACATCAAACGGAAACGCCGACTGGGCGAAAGCCTGGTTTGATCAGGATGTTACCACAATGGGAGAATATGGCAGAGAGGGAGCCACCCCTGCAGTCTATGCCCGCTTTGATTTTACCGATGGGCCGATTAAGCTGGATCGTCTTGAATTTTTAGCGCGGCAAGATGAATATGCGGGTCGAGCAGCGTATTACGAAGTACATGCTTCACAAGATGGACAAACATGGACAAATATTGCTACGCGTGGGAAAAATACTCAAGATTGGCAGGCCATTACTGTCAACAAAGAGTTCCGCGACACGGAATACAACTTTATCCAAATATACTGTTGGGCCAATAATATCGGCTTGGCTGAATTGCGGATTATCGGGGAGCAGGGTGAACCGACGATCATCAACGCTGTAACTGATGTGAATTTTGAAACACCGACGATGAAAAATTTGATCAAACCGGGTGAAACGCTGAAGCTCAATATCAAATCCGATAGAAAAATTGTTGACCCGAAAGTCAAGATCATGGATATTCAAGCTGATGTTGTTTCTGAAGACGGTTTGAACTGGGTTGCAAGCATTATTTTCCCTGAAAAAATTGCAGCCGGAACTGAGGTACCATTCAGTGTAGATTATCAAGATGAAGATGGTCGAACAGGTATCACAATCAAGCAGACTACCAACGGCAGTACCGTATTTCCTACGGATGACAGCCGACTCATAGAGGGACTTTTTAAACGTGTTTACAAAACGTCAAATCGATCTCCTAAAGATACCGCTGCCTGGTTTGACGACGACTATACCACCGGGTCGGAATTTGCTAAAGAAGCAAATGGACAGACTTACGTTCAGTTTGATTTCAGTGATAATCCGGTAAAACTGGATCGAATTGAATTTATTACTCGTCAAGATGAATGGGCGTCCCGCGCCAGTACCTATCAACTGCAAGTCTCTCAAGACGGAGAAAATTGGATTGATACCGGAAACTGGGGAAGAGGAATTCAAGATTGGCAGGCCCTTACAATCGGTAGTAATGAAAAGGATGCATACTATAAATACGTTCGTTTGTACTGTTGGGCAAACTATCTTTGCATTAACGAAATGCGTATGATTGGTGAGCTGAAGACTCCATCTGCTGTTGATTTAGTTGACTCTGTAGCAATCCGAACAGATGGTATCAAATCTATGGTTATCCCTGGTGGCAAGGTGTCATTGGATATTGTGACAAAGGAAGCAATCCAAGAACTATCAGCAACCATTGCCGGTATTGAAGCTACTGTTACAACTACTGATAATATCAATTGGCAGGCTGAAATTGAATTTCCAGAAAATCAGAATCTGGGATGGGGTGTTGACTTTACAGTAGACTACACTGCTGCAAACGGTGCTCCTGGTCTGCCTGTTGTTCGTACGACGGACGGTTCAAATATTTTCAAATCTGATAAAGATATGCTTGTGTTAGATGGTGCGGATCGTGTATACGCAACAAGTAATCGTACAGTAGAAGATGCAGCTGCTTGGTTTGATAATGATGTGAAGACGAATTCTGAGTTCTTTAAAGCTGCAAACGGTGAGAGTTTTGTCGCCTTGGATTTCACTGATTCGCCGATTATTCTTGATCGGATAGAATTTTTGGCACGACAGGATGAATGGTGTCGGCGTGCCAGAGTGTATCGGATTCAAGCTTCAGCGAATGGTCTTGATTGGGAGGATATTGGTAAAGAATGGGGGAAGGAATCTCAGGAATGGCAGACATTTGAAATCAAAGATGAATTCAAGAAAACTGAATTTAAATACGTTCGCTTCTATGCTTGGGCTGAATACTTGAATGCAGTGGAGCTGAGAATCTTTGGTCAGCGGCGGGAACTTGCTGATAAAACCGAGCTCCTTACGGCGTTGGAAGCGGCAGAAACAAAAAAACAATCTGACTACACCTTGGACTCATGGACAGTGTTTGCGGAAGCGAAAGCTACAGCTACAAGTATTTGTGATGATGAGGCAGCAACGCAAGAATCAGTGAACTCGGCGACAGCAGATTTGAATAAAGCGATGACTGATCTGGTTCTCTTTGTCAAAGGAGAGAGTATTGTCATCGATTGCAAGAATTCTATCAGTATAAAAGCAGGACAAACACTTCAAGTGAATGGAGTGGTGATGCCGGAAACTGCAACAAATCAGGATCTGGTATTTGTTTCGGCTAATGAAAAAATCGCAACTGTTTCACCAGAGGGATTGATCAGAGGGGTAAAAGCTGGTCGAACGACAGTCACTGTAACGAATGCTGATGGCTTGAAGAAAACAATCTCAGTTCAAATCGCAAAATAAGATATAGGAGGAAGGGGCTTTGAGGAGGGTACGTAAAATGGCTATCTTATCAACAATGGTAATCAGTATTGCATTTCTGCTCGATTGCCCCAGTCCTTCAAGAGCTCACGGATGGTTTACTTATAGCAGCGAAGCCCAAGTTCTGGGTACAGACTCGACAGAAATTCTGATAAACCTGCGATTAGGAGACCGTAATGCAGAGACAGACGACCTGTATAAAGCAAAAGAGGCCGGACTGGAGGAAAATCAGTGGGAGCAATTTAAAACAGAAAAGACTGAGAACTTTGAAGAAAAATTGCCGGACGTAGAAGCCGTCGCCATAAATGGCGGCAGTAATGAGGATACAAAAGCACTAACTGGTACTGTTGATCTGTTTAAAGAAAATCCTGATTCTGAAAACGGAAAAAAATCTCAGAGTGAATTTGCACAGGATGCGCCGGAAAAGGGAGCTGAGACAATAGGAAAAGAATGCACATCAAGAGATAAAACATCGGAAATGTTGAATAAAAGCGAAGCGGGTGAGGAAAATGAAACAGAGACTGATTAGGATGTTTTTAAGTTTGATCGTCATTGTTTTAGGTTATGCTGGGTTATATATACAACCCAGCGGCTACTCGCTTATAGGAGTACGGACCAGTATCGTTCGTAGTGGTAGTATGTCGGGGACGTTTGAGCCGGGGGATATAATTGTAAGTTATTACCATAATAATCAGATTTATACACCCGGTGATATCGTGACTTTCAAAAGGAATAACTCAGTAGTAACCCATAGAATTACTCGTGAATCTATCACAGAAGATGGTGCTTACTTTACACGGGGAGATTCAAATAGTGTTGACGATGGGGAAACGCTGAACAAGGAGCAGATCATTGGCAAATACTTGTTTAAAATTCCTATGCTAGGCTTTCTTGCTGCTAAACTGCAGACCGATACCGGTTTGATAGGAGCAATATGTTTTATACTGGTATTCCTTCTGCTAGGAGCGATTATCAGGGAGTGGAAAGAAAACAGTACAATAAAGGGAGAGTTATCAAAAAATGAAGAAAAATAAAAAAATTATCGCATTAGCGGCAATGGTAGTGATGCTCACGGCAGGTGGAACGTACGCATGGTTTACCAGCGAGGCAAACTTTGAGCAGGCTATTTCAATGGGCAGTTTAAAAATCGAAACGAACTATAAAGCGAAAACATTGAAGAATATCGAACCGGGGGAAACGAACGATCCAGAGGATAACGATAGCAATAAGCCATTGCAAGGAACTATCAAAAACAGCGGATCATTATGGTCCATTATGCGCTTGGAGCGAGATGTTCAAGTAAAACTGAAATATTCTGATAATAATCTGACACCGATTGAAGAAGCTGACCAAAAATTCAGTGCTGCTCCTAAAGAAATCATGTCTTTCAAGTTTGCTCCGACAAACGGGTATGAAAGCGATAATGATTTTTGGTTCAAAGATGGGCAAGACAGAATTTACTTGGTATTAGCCCCAAGTAAGTCTGTAAAATTTGATCTTGTCTATAAAATCGATGGACCAAATACCGGCAATATGTACCAGTTGGCAGACATTAATGCAGGTATGAAGATTCAAGCGACGCAGGATTCGGTCGCTGGTGCTATGGAGGAAGTTTTAGGCGTAAGTTTTGATGAGTTGGAACCGATTTTTAATGAAGACGAAGAAGGAAATGCAACAGGGATGCAGACGTTCTCTGTCAATCTGACACCGGCACAGAGATATCTCATGGAAAAACAGGCGGAACTGGCGGCTTTTAAATAGTCAGGAATTTAGTATGATGCAAAGAAATAGAGAGCTAATGTCATGCATTTTTGGGGGGAAGCGATAGGTGATGATAAAGCAGAAAATACTCGCTGTATTTTTTCTTCTGATTGGGGGCGTGCTGTTGATTGGCAGCACGCATGCATGGTTTACTGATAGCACTCGTTTGGAGCAGCAGCTGCCCATGGGAAAATTAGAAGTAGGTGTCACATGTTACAATCCTACAGTAACTGATCTTGAGCCGGGGTCGACCAATATGGAGCTGTCCTCTAATCTCGGGGAAACCGAAACAGTTGCGCAACCCATAGAAGGAGTCATCAAAAATACCGGTAGTATTCGAGCAATTTGTCGTCTGAAAAAGGAAATCTTGTTTAAATTCAAATATCACAATGATTCAGATCAGAAAAACGGCATTGCGATTCCCAATGATGAGCAGGCTTTTGTTCCTGATGACAAGGGAATTGTTTCTTTATTCATTCAAGGAAACCCAGGTTGGGAGACGGAAGCTGGGCAATGGTATCAGCATCGAAGCAGTCAGCAACTTTTTCTGGTTCTGGATCCTAGATCAGAAGTTTCAATCAATCTGTTTTATGTGATTGACGGCATACAGACTACGGATAGGTATCAATCTGCGGAGCTGAAAGCTGCCGTTAGAGTAGAAGCAACACAAGCAAATATGGAAGAAGCTCTTTATGAAGTGATGGGAGTATCAATGGCAGACTTGGAGTTGTTGAATGATAAGTGTCCAGATTACTTGACTTTGGAATTTTAAATACATGTAATTGACCGACTGTTCGAAGAGAGATTCTTTTTTTGAATCTCTCTTTTTGTTTGCCCGATATGAGCAAACAAAGCAACTATTCCAGTAAATCATATGTCAGAATAGCTTCCTTGTGGGGCCTGACTACTAAGATTAGTATTGTGCGACTCGTAAAATTTGGCTTACTCTTCGCAAGTTATTTTTATAGAACAACATACGTCATGAACAAATTGAACCGTCATATACGAATCCATACGTAGGGAGCTGAGAGGGGCCGTGAGGGATTATTTCCTCACCGACTTCTTGATTTTATTCCATTCCAAATAAAGTGTAATTGTATCCTGAATAAGTGGGACACTGGCTGTCGTAAAAAAGGGTAGAGTTGAAGAAATGAAGATTATAGCGAGGTCCTGTTAATGAAACAAAAACTCACATCTGATTTCCTGAAAACAGCAGAAGCTTTGGCCAGTCCTGTTAGAATTGATATTCTCAATTTCCTCTCCAAAGAAAAAATGAATATCGGTCAATTATCTGAAGTTATCGAGCGCAGTGCATCAGTTACTTCCAAACACATTAGGATTTTAGAAGAAACGGGATTGGTCCGAAGTGTTTTTTTACCGGGAAAATCAGGATTGCAAAAAAGAGTGATGGTAGCTGTGGACCGTCTGGATATTTTATTTCCCGAGCGTTCTCCGGAAGTAAAGCATATCGAAGAAATTAGGATTCCGATTGGGAGTTATCTGACTTGTCAAGCAGGTGTTCCATGCGGATTGAACAGACATGGTCAAATAATAGGTGAGGAAAATCATCCGGAAGCGTTTTATGGAGTTGCACGTACAAATGCTGAATCACTTTGGTTTAATCAGGGGAACTTAATGTATAAAATCCCCAATCCGATCAAGCGCAATCAAGAAATAACTTCTCTTGAGATTGAAATCAACTTGGCCGCTTTTCACAGTCAAATATTGGGAGAGAGTCTTACTTTTAAATTAAATGATTGTGATTTCGGTAAGATCTTTCGAAATTGTACTATTCCCAATTTGGCTGCTCCTCTTGAAATAGCTGACTCAGAGGTAAAAGAATCTTCGAGGATCTGTCTTTTGATTGACCAGTATGGCAGTTGGATTGCAAAGGAAAAAGTTTCAACAGTCACGTTAGCTCAAATCAATCTAATGGAAGAAATATGGGCACTCTCTTTTGCAGTGGATAACATGACGGCCGAATCCGGGATTGTTTTATTTGAAAAACATCAGAATGAAGGTATCGTGATCAAAGTAAGCGGTTTTATATGATGCATTGTCCTATACAAGCAGTATGTAACCAAGGAAAGAGTGTTATTTTCAATAGCATTTGATTGGAAGCAGAAAAAACAGAACACAGCCTTGTCTTTAGTTTCGAAACGGGCAAGGCTTTTTGCTTTTTTTGCAAACAAGCTATTTATGGATTACTGATAGTTAAGCAAGAGTGTAGAATTTTGTTTTTTTTGTTGATATTTACAACAATCAACAATTCCAAACAGGGTAGTATGAAGATATAAGATAAGTAAGCGTTTACTAGGAGGAGTAAAAAGATGGAAATATCTTTACCTAAAAAAGATCCGAAGAAAATCAAAAAGGGAATGCTCTCAACAGAAAACAAACTACTGTATATCGTGATTCCTTTCATGCTATTTGTGTTTGTGTTCGGTTACCTGCCGATTGCCGGATGGTATTTGGCATTTGTTGATTATCAACCGGGAATGCAGATCTGGGAGATGCCATTTGTAGGTCTGAAATGGTTTCGTGCCCTGATATCTTCTCAAGAACAGATTAATATTATCCTTCGTGTATTGAAAAACACATTGGGAATGAGCTTTCTAAGTTTGGGATGCAGCGTATTACCGATGTTTTTTGCCATTGCTCTTTATGAGTTGCGTTCCAACAAAATGAGAAGGATCGTGCAGACCCTGACAACAGGGCCGCATTTTGTCAGTTGGGTGTTGGTCTATTCAATTGTGTTTGCCTTTGTTTCTGTTGACAATGGAGTCATCAATAATTTGTTGGTGGATTTCGGTGTCATCAGCCAGCCGATCAACTTTCTTTTGGACAACAGTCATATGTGGATCAAGATGACTTTACTAGGCCTTTGGAAAGGAGTCGGTTGGAGTGCCATCATGTATTTAGCAGCAATCAACGGTATCGATCAGGAACTTTATGAGGCAGCTGCTATCGACGGTGCCGGACGATTGAAACAAACTATACACATCACGATTCCAGGACTGTTACCAACGTTCTTTGTTCTGCTGTTGATGTCTGTTGCCAATATGATTAATACCGGTATGGATCAATACTTCGTTTTTTCCAATGCCATGACAAAAAGCTCCCTGGAAGTATTGGACTTGTACACTTACAATATTGGTATAGGTGCCGGAAACTTCTCTCTAGCAACTGTGATTAGTATTTTGAAGAGTGTTGTTAGCCTGACACTGTTGTTCTCAGTAAATAAAGTATCAAAAATTGTACGTGGGGAATCGATTTTTTAGAGTACGATGCAGATTGGATAATGCGCAGTTTAAGGAGGAAGAAAGATGGCAATGAAAGCCAATGAAGCAGTACCTGAAAAGAAAATCAGTATAAAGAAAAGCTCGAAACCGATGGAACGACATTCTAAAGGAGAAAACGTCTTTAACATTTTTAATACCATCTTCATGGTTTTATTTATGTTTTTATGTGCCTACCCTTTCTACTATATTTTTATCAATACAATCAGTGATAACGCTTTGAGTCAGGCGGGGAAAATTCTCTTTATTCCCAAGGGCCTGCATTTGGAAAACTATATGCGTGTTTTCGAAATTCCGAATATTATCAGTGCGTTTCAAGTCAGCCTGCTTAGAACGGTTCTCGGGACACTGTTGACGGTTTTGATTTCTGCATTCTTGGGCTTTATGATGACTCAGCAGAAAATGAAACATCGCAAGTTGGTCTATCGCTTTTTCATCACTACCATGTATATCGGTGGGGGAACGATTCCTGTCTACATGTTGTTCAACTACTTGGGTTTATTAGATAATTTTCTTGTCTATATCATCCCGGGAATGGTCTCAGCGTATAATATCGTTTTGGTGAAAACTTTTGTGGAATCCAGTGTGCCAGCCTCACTGCAAGAATCAGCTGAAATGGACGGTGCCGGTATCTTAACCGTGTTCTTTAAAATTGCTTTGCCGCTTATGGTACCGATTTTGGCAACGCTGGCGATTTTTTCAGCAGTAGGGCAATGGAACAGTTTCATGGATACAGTCCTCTATGTAACTCGAGAAGATCTGCATACACTACAGTACGTTCTTTACCGTTATTTGACTCAGTCAACGGCATTAGCCAATGCCATTAACTCAGGACAAATGTCAGCTGATCAGGTCAGTGGCAGTGTTCAAACCGCACAATCAGTTAAGCTGACCGTTACGATGGTGACGGTATTGCCGATTTTCATGATCTATCCTTTCTTCCAACGATTTTTCGTAAAAGGAATCACGATAGGGGCAGTAAAAGGATAAAAATGTGTCGATTATTTTTAGGAATGTGTCGAGTCCTGCTTGGCACATTCCTATTCTTTTTTGCTGATAGGTATATAATTTGGCATTTTTGAGTTGGCATGTTTTTTGCTTATAATAAAGTAAGTGTATTTGGCGAAAAGGAGAGGGGAAAATGTTCTTTCAAGGGAATTATCAATCTGAAGTTTTAAGAAGAAAAAAAGGTTTTGTTGTCGTCATGCCGGATAAGGTGAATAAAGAGACTGCCGTTTTGGTACTTCTCCATGGAGTGGGTTCAGATGAGTTGGACTGGACATTGAACACCCCGCTGGTCCGATATGCAAATGAGTATAATACCGCTTTTTTTTGTCCAGCAGCAGAAAACAGTTTTTATACTGATCATGCGGATGGAGAAAATTATGGTCAAGCTTTGGGAGAAGAATTTCTCGATGTGATGGCCCAAAGGTTCGCGTTGGATTTTCACCGGGAAAATGTATCAATTGCAGGTTTCTCGATGGGAGGGTACGGAGCTGTGTTACTGGGACTGCGTTTTGCCAATCGGTACCACAGGATTGGCGGATTCTCGCCGGCGTTTATTTTCTATAAGAAAGATCGTGCAGATGATTTGTATCGTCAGGTATTCTCAAAAGGGGACACAAGCAGCGAAAATGATTGCCTGATACGCTATAAAGAAGTGTTGCTTTCAGGAAAGCCGCTTCCCGAAATCCAGTTAACTTGTGGTACAGAAGATCCATTGTTGGCTCCGACAGAGGAATTTATTCGTGCAGTCGGTAAATTGGATCCGCTTGCTGCGATTGAGTGGTTTACACAACCGGGATTCCACGATTATGGTCTGTGGGAACAGGATTTGTTGCGCTTTTTGAAAACAACCCGAAAAAACAACGGGTAAAGAAATTGTCTGTCATCCCCAAAATTACAGATGGAATTTGGCCAAGGAGGAAGTCATGCTCAACTTAATTTTAGTTATTGTTATTATCACTTATGTGTGTAAGTTGCTCACACTGAGTTTCGGAAATTTTTTATTGCGTCCAATCTTGATGGGACCAGTCGTTGGATTGCTGCTTGGAGATTTGGAAAACGGGCTGCTTTTTGGCGGCTATCTTGAGATTGTCTTCTTGGGATTTTTTGGGGTGGGAGGCGCTCCGCCACCAGAAGCTGAATTATCCGGTGTGGTTGCCGTAGCGTGTGCAATCGATCAAGGGCAGCAGTTTGCGGGGGTTCTTGCTTCTGGATTAATCACTGGATATTGCGGCTTGTTGCTGTTCATGAAAGTCGTTAAGCCTTTCAGCTCAAAAATGGCCGTAAAAGAGCAAGCAGATATTCTGGCTGGAAATATTACCGGCTTTGAAAACAAACATCGCCTGGTGATTGGAATGGTGCCATTATTTTATGTTCCATTGGCACTTTTGCTGGCAGTTGTTTTTATTTATGGATTGTTTCCACTGATGGAACTCCTGCCTGATTCGGTCACGACATTCTTGGCGGTATTTGCTTTGATGTATCCGGCCGTCGGGTTGGCAAATCTGGTCAAAAATGAACTTAACAGAGACGCATTGCCCTTTTTAATTTTAGGGTTCGGCGTTGCCGGTTATCTTGGAACCGGATCGATGGTTGCATTGCTTCTAAGCGGAATAGTGGCATATGGTCTGATTTATCTAGTGAAAGAGTCAACGAAAACAGCAGTAACTGTTGACAAAAACCTAACTGGAGCTGAAGAGGATGAAGATGATTTTTTCTAAGGAGGGATCCTAATGGCAGAGAATTTGAAACATAAAAAAGCATTTCGAGCAGGCATTCTGCGCTCTTTTTCGCAATCTGCAGGTATCAACAGCGAGACCATGCAGGGACTAGGGTACGGTTTTGCGATGATTCCATTATTGGAAGAGTTGTATGCGGGAGATGAGTTAAGGGATGCAGTAGTGAGGGAATCTGCTTTTTTCAATACTTATCCCGGGAGTGTCGGATATATCTACGGAATTACGGCTAAGTATGAGGAACAGCATGCAGCAGACCCGACGCAAGCGTCTGAGCAGATGATTAACCAGCTGAAAGTCAGCTTGATGGGACCGCTGGCTGGTCTGGGCGATTCTTTGATGATGGCTGTTTTTCGCATGATTGTGACGGTAATCGCAGTTGATTTTGCTCTTAGCAAAAATCTGATTGGGCCAGTATTTTTCTTATTTGTTTTTCATGCCCTGTATCTTTTTCTGCGCATCAAAGGAGCATACGTAGGTTATAAGGAAGGTCCGTTATATTTACAACAGTTTATGGATAACGGCACAGTCGAGCGTTTGACGCGTCTTTTGGGGATGATTAAGGCAGCAATGATTGGGTATCTGGTCTACCGAGCAATTCAAATTCCGATACCCGACAGTTGGCACTTTATTGACGAAACTTTGGGGCAGGTACTGCCTCATTGGTTAGCGCTGATTGTGGTCTGTATCGGGGTGATGCTTTATAAGAAAAATCTTGGACAAAAATACGTGGTGTTACTGGTGGCCGTCGCTTCCCTGATTGTGACTCTTTTTTTGATTTGAAGCTATCTTGTGAGGAGAGAAAACCTGTATGTGCGATTTCAGATGCTATTTGAGAAATCTTCCGATTGGAAGGAAGATGGTTCTTACAATGGTTGGAATGGTCTTGACATTGCTGGCTTTTCTCTCTTTTTATCTGTATCAGGATTCAACAGCTGTGTTACGGAATCAGGCAAAGCTGATTGTGACCAGTAACTCAGAAAAAAATGTATTGAATCATGATTATGCGATTCGCGACACAGAAGACCGTATGTTCGGCATAATCAGTGATGACGATTTTACGGAATTTATCATACGCTATGCTACTGACCAGGCACTTAATGACAATATCAGTTTTGATTTTCAAACCAACGTCATGCCGAAAGTGCGGCAAATTTTGGCAGATAGTCAAAAAATTGCTTACATAGAAGTTCATCTGTCAGATTGTATGTTTCAGGTCAGTCAATCCAGTTTCAATACAGATGAAGAGGGTATAGGAAAAAAGCTGCCGGAATATCAATGGGAGTCTATCGACCAAGTCAATGCGCTTAAACTGCCTTTTAATACTTTTGATTCCAATATACGAAAGAAGGGTTATCTTAAGGCAGTCCTCAATAATGATATTTTTTTTCAAGGAATCAATGAAGATGAGAGCAGTCACAGTGGGCTGATTGTATTGGGGCAAAACGGTCGTATCGTTCATCATTCCTCGAGTGACGATGAAATTGAAGGTCATCTTTTTGAAACAGCAGCAGAGAACCCTTTTGTTGTAGAAGATTTTGTGATTGATCGGGAAAAACTGATCAATGGCTGGCAGGTTATTACTTATTCATCATTAAAAAACTTTCACCTGGATTTGATCAGCTTTATTGTCAGAGTAGGAATCGCCGGGATCATCGTACTTCTGAGCGGTGGCATCTTCGGCAGAGTCTTCTCGCGATGGCTGGTTCAGCCTATTCGCCGGTTAAATTATCATATTAGTAAAACCGAAAAGGATAGTTTACCGGAAACGGTGCCGGTGACGTCAGAGGATGAAGTGGGCCAATTAACGGCAAGTTACAACCGAATGGTGGCAGACTTAGCAGATCTTTTTGAGAAAAAACAAGTGGAAGAGCAGGCAAAACATGAGGCGCAACTCAGTGCCTATCAAGCACAAATCCAACCACACTTTTTGTACAATACTTTAGCTATCATTTCATGGTCTGCTAAAAAAGGGGATTTGAAAATAGTTACCGAGATCACGAATAATCTGGCAAAGTATTATCGTTTGGTCTTAGCGAAAGGAAAACGGGTTGCTTCATTGAAAGATGAGTTGGATTTGGTTCAGTATTACCTTGAAATCCAAAAAATCAGATTTCCGGATCAATTGACTGCGTCTATTGAAATCGATCCGGAAATCGATGCTGAAGAGTTGTTCATTATGCATCGTATTTTACAACCACTGGTGGAAAATGCCTTGGAGCACGGTGTATTTCCTAAAGGAGAAGGACGAATCCAAGTGACTGTCTGCCAAGACAGTTCCAGAATTTATCTTTATGTTGCGGACAACGGCGTGGGCACAGATCGGGAAACAGTCGAAAAAATCAAGGCAGCAGCTGAACTTTCAAACCGACAAAGCGGCTTCTCGCTGTTATCAATCATCCAGGCACTGCATTCCTATTACGGCCCTGCATTAGAGTTTCACTTTGATTCGATAGCAGGAGAAGGGACGATGGTTTCGATCATCATTGATAAGTTGGTACTTATTCCACTTAAAACGAGTGATGATTGACACTATCATTGATTTTTTATAGTTCACGAAACACAGAAAGCGTTAACATACTTTTGACAAGGTAATTGGAAACCGAAGTCAAGTATGTCTATTATCAGGAGGGAAAAATGAATCAAAAAACTGCAGCAAAGATTTATGAAACTGCACTTCTGATTTCGCGAATTGCATTGATGAATCTAATTTGGATATTGTTTGTGATAATGGGTGCCGGCGTTTTTGGTTTTTTGCCAGCAACAGTCAGTCTCTACGGTGTTTTTCGTAAGGCGCAACGGCAACAGGGAGAATTCAAATGGCTAGCCTATGCCTTTAGTCGATTTTTCCTTTATTTAGAAAAACTTTTTTGGGTTTCCTTGGGATTAGCGTTTATTTGCTTGTCACTAGTCTTGAGTTATTACACACTGGGGCAGCAGCACCTCGTCTTTAATCGTCTTATCGCCGCTTTCTTGGTCTATATCCTGTTTCTGGTTGTCCCTAATTTCTCGGTTAATATGGTGCATCTGGATGTACCATTGTTTTCTCTGGTTAAGAACAGTTTTTTGCTGCCACTTTTTTGGGGAACGAGTTCATTGAAGATTGCGGCTGCTTTTTTTGGAACAGCGGTATTGTGTTATTTGATCCCGGGTATCATACCATTTTTTTCAGCAGCTGTCCCAATTTATGTGAGCGGCAATATTTTGCTAAAACGCTGGGAGAAACAGTTGATTCGATTAGAGAAGAGAGGGGAAGAGGATTGTGCTTAAGTGTTTGATTGTCGATGATGAAATGATCAGCAGAGTGGGTGTTTACGAGGCTTTAGACTGGAGCACGATGGGCATCGAGGTTGTGGGACTGGCCAAAAATGGGAAAGAAGGGTTGAAGTTCTTTAATGATTACACCCCTGATATCGTCATTACCGATGTCAAAATGCCGGTTATGGACGGCTTACAGTTAGTGGAGGAGATAACCCGCAGTGAACCGTCTACGAAGATTATTTTGATTTCTGCGTACAGCGAGTTTTCTTATGCACAGCGAGCAATTCGGTTCGGTGTTAAAAACTATCTTCTTAAACCAGTCGATGATGGCGAGTTGAAAGAAGCAGTCACTCATTTATCTGAAGAGTTGAAAAAGGAACAAGTTCATAAACACGACGGGCAGTTGAGACAGCTGATGGATAAAGGCGCGATAGCAGTTGGAACGGATGAGGGAGTCGTAGCGATTCTTGAAGGAATGCAGCTGTCTTTTTCTGATAGGTGCCTTGCTTCCGGTATTTTTCGTGGATGCTATCTGCAGCTGTTTAAAATCAGTAGGAATGAATGGCCGGGATTTCTGGTACAACAAGATTCAGGCTTTTTCAGTGATTTATCTATGGATGGAGATTTAGTGGTTTCATACGAGCAAGCCAGCCACGCATCCGTCAACAGTGCATATTGGCAACTCCAAACTCTGAGTTGGACAACTGTTTTACAACAAAGAAGAAAATGGCTGAGTTCAGCAGTTATTAGAAATCAGACAATGGTTGCTCTTGTAGAAAACTATTCAAGTACATCAGCCGGGCACCGCAGGGATTTTTTGATTCAATTGGATAATCTTCTACGGATGTTGAGGCAGTATCAAGGGATTGAAGGAGATGTGATCTGGCGTTATTGTTACGAAATTTTGCTGGCATTGGAAAAGCGTTTTTTTATTTTGGGAGATGACGCCAACAAGTTGAAAACGAAAGATCAACTGTCGCAAGCGGAGACCTTCGTCGAACTTTCTCAATGCTTGAGGGAAATAATCGAAGCCACTTTTGAAAGTACTGGCGAAATTTCCACGGATCATGACTTGATTCGACGCATTAAGAATATTGTAAAACAGGGATATTCAGAGGATATTTCCAGCAAGTCGATTGCCGAAGAAGTTTTTTTGACCCCCAATTATATGGGGAAAGTATTTCGAGAAATTACCGGGAGTTATTTGAATGACTATATCGTAGAAGTTCGCATGGAGATAGGGCGAGAACTCCTGGCCAATACGGATCAGCCTATAGCTGAAATTGCTGCGGCTGTTGGAATCAGTTCTTCCTCCTATTTCACACTGCTATTTAAAAAGACTTATAAACAAACCCCTAAAGAATACAGAAGAAGCAATTCTTAAAGAGAAGGATGTCGATGTAAATGATGAAAACAAAAGAAGACGTACTGAGTTGGGATCAAAATGAGAGCAAGACTTTTTCATGGAGCTATCCAAATCCTGCTGGAAATGATCAATGGTCGATGCAGGGATTTATTGAGACGAATGACCATGCAGCTGATCTGTTGAAATGGTATGGACTACAAATAACAGCGACAGAAATTGCCGCACCGATTGAAGGAGAATTGCTTTTACATTGCAGTTTAAAGCGCAACCCTGCACCAGAAGCAGTCATCAAGATTTCAGCACCTGTTGTGTTACTTCCCGGAGAATCGATCTGGGTACCGTTTGCTTCGTTTAATTGTGAGTTGGGAATGGAAATTGTGTTCAAGGCCGTATTGGGCGTGGAATTGATCGGTCTGCCTGACGATTGCGTAATAAACGAGCTTTCTTTTAATCGTGCAAAACACCTGTATATCAATGCTCCGATTAAAGGCAAGGGGATTGAGGATAAAGCCATCTATGATTTTTCCGTAACGAATCTAGAGGCGAATCCAGTCTGGGCTGTTCCACAAATTAGAAAGCAAGGATGGGAGATTCTCACAACTGAATTAGTGTGCGAAGAAGAGGTTTGTGATAATCAGCCATTATTGTTTGCGGCTGGGGAAACCAGAAACTTTTCATTAGAGGTGACTCCAACAGATCGTTTTTCCGAGCACGGTATAGAGAAGCAGCAGATTGATTTTTTTTGTAGTGGGGATGTGGAAAGTTGTACTTTTTATACTGTACGACACTCTAAAGATTATTTGACCACTTTATGCAGGGAAGATATTCAGGCAATAAAAGAAAAGATTCTTCATTATGATTGGGCAAAAGAAAAATATAAACAGTTGTATGATCGCGCAGATCAGTGGCAGGTTCCAATAATCGATATCACACAGCCTTATCTGTTTTTGACACGAGAATCTGACGAAGCCGGTAATGCGGCTTTGATAGGTCTCCTCAGTGGAGAGAGGCGATTCTTGGAAAAAGCTGCAGCGTTTTTGAAAGAGTTTATTCATTCGGAAAAGGGATATGGACATCTGCCTCATGCCGGACACCAGGAGCTCGTACATGAAGGGGAATTTTTTAAGCATACGGCATTGACCTATGATCGAATTAAAAGTACCGGTTTGTTGAATAAAGATGAAGAAAAGCGTCTCCAGTCTGCTTTTCGTACTTTTATGAAAATAATCGAAGACGAGTGTACCCGTGGTAAAGTATCTAATTGGAATTTGGCAGAGCTCTCCGGTGTGATAACCTGTGCCGCCGTAATGGAGGATATGGAACAGATTGTTTTCTTCTTGGAAACTGTCAATGGTGTCAAAGATCATCTTGCTCGAGGGATCATGGATGATGGCTGGTGGTACGAAGCTTCTATCGGTTACAATCTTCTCGCAATGGGATTATTTTTGGAAATTGCCCAGACTATCGATAAGTGGGGGTTCAATTTAAGACATGAAGAGGTTCCTGCAAATTTTGCCACTTACTATAATCTCGATCAAAAAATCATGGCGGCAGAAGATCGTATTGACGGCTTATCCAATGATGTTTGGGGACCATCGAAAAACAATACTCGTTCTATGGAAATGCTGATTGACAGTATGATCGCCTTTTATGATGAGTCCGGTGTAATATTCGGAATGAATGATTCCGAGGAAAGTCATGCCGTTGGGATCAGTTTGATGGATCCGCGTTTTGATTTG
The DNA here is from genome assembly GCA_027692465.1 of Enterococcaceae bacterium OF42-14pH9A. Classification (GTDB taxonomy): domain Bacteria; phylum Bacillota; class Bacilli; order Lactobacillales; family Enterococcaceae; genus Enterococcus_C. The sequence continues at coordinate 93,756 of JAQEYU010000003.1, forward strand.
GCCTACCATATGTACGGTAAGGAAAATCTGGTTCCGTTATTGCGTACTGTAGCAGATGAAGACCGTGACCTGCTCTTTGGTGTAGCCGAGCTTCCGGAAGTGACTGAAGATATGTTGGCTGTCCATCGCCGATCTGTTCGGGCTGACGTAGCAGGTATTTCTTTATTACGATCACAACGAGCCGGTCGTAAAGCGGAGGAGCAATATCAAGTAGGTGTGAAAACCGGCATTCTTGGAGGAGCTCATGGACATTATGACCGATTGGCGCTGAATTCTATCCGGCGGTACGGTAAAAACTTTTATAATCCGGAAAATATCTGGTATGCCTATCATACTTTTATGTATAAATTTTATGTGCAAAATTCCATCACTCACAACATGACAACTGTTGATTTGAAACAGCAGGACCCTGCTGAGGCAGTGACTAAAAAGTTTCATTCTGATGAACAATTGCAGTATGTTATTCACGAATGTAAGACAAAATGGTGCAATCCTCCCTACGGTGGTTGGCGCGTTGGTGAAAATGAAACTTTCGCCGAGCGCTGTTGGAATGAAGGCCGTCATGTACCTATTCCTGATGAAACTCCGGAGTATACTCGACGCACCGACTATACAGAAGATATTATTCAGCGACGATGCGTGATTGTAACGGATGACTACGTGGTGGTTGTCGACTATTTAGAGGGGAATCAGGAACATGACTTCGATTGCTTGTACCATGTCAGTGGATTACAGGGGATCTTTGGGAAAGATACAGAAGAAAAGACGTACAGATTAACAGAAGATCAGTGCAACAGCTTATCTTTTGCAATTGCAGATACGGATGACCTGAGTTATAGCGGGTGTCGTGAGCAATTGACGACGGACCCTCTCAGCAGCGGACAATTTATTACCGAATGTCATCGATTGGTAGCTAAAGACCAAGTTACGGTACGTTTTTCAGTAGAAATGTCCAAATATAATGATAAAGGTTGGTTAACATCGCTTCGTACTTCTGAGAATACGCCGGGATTGATGAACATGGATATTCATTGCCTAACGTCAACAGATGAAGTTTTGATTGCTTGTGATCCCGAGTACCAGCAGACACAGCAGCAGCTGCGTTACAGGGTGTTACTGGATGATCAAGTGCTTTATGAGAGCCATTTGGGAACCTGGGTTCTGGGAAGAGATGATATTCATTTAGCCTTGTCTCAAGGAAAAGAGCTGGTTTTAGAAACTGTCATCAACTATGTCTCCAATGAATACGGAGCAGGGAAAGATGTACCATTACCGGCAGTTTTCTGGGGCGAAGGCAGCGTGACTTTGGCAGATGGAAGGCGTCTTTTGCTGTCAGAACTTGAGTATCAAATGGAAAATATCAAACCGGTACCTGAAGAGAATCGGGATTATTTCGGTGGTCCAGTGAAGCTTCAGGCGAAAGAAATGAAGCAAAGTCTACCGGGAACGCCAGCAGATGAGGGAACGGTCGGTCGCTTACTATTCAATGTGGAAGGCTTGAAACTGAGCAAAATTGATGTTGCTATAGGTGGAGACTATCCGCTTGGGGATGAATCAGATCGTCGCCGGATGTTGTCTTTTAGAAAGCGGGGCGCAGCTGCAGAATTTGTGACGGTTTTGGAACAGTTTGATGAACAACCGGTAATTAAGGAATTATCATACGAAAAGGGCAGCATAATCGTGACCAAGGCAGATGGCACAGTGGACATAGTGACTATTGATGATAAAACGCTGGCTGATGCGACAGTTACCTTGAATCAATCAGTAAAAGCTACAGAAAATGCTTGATCGTTCTACTTTCAACGGTAGCTGTTTTTTTACAATTTATTATTGCCAGAAGAACTTTTCTGAATGGATCTCTTTGACAGAGTAGAACATTGTAGAAACTAAGGAGACGTTCAATAAAATGAATTTGATCAGAAAGTACTATGCAGAAGATGCCATAGAGCGTCGAGGAAATGTCGTTTATCGAAAAAATGGCAGTCGACTTGCTGATGGAATGGTTTTAGAAGGAGCTCAGGGTGGCGGCTTTTTGGATTTTTCAGAGCCGGTTCTTAACAGTGAAAATTACCTGAATACGATTCCCGCCGGAAGAGACAGCTGTACATGGGTGATTGATATACCCAGAGATGGTATTTATCAGATTGAGTTTCGTTACAACAATCCTGGTTTCAAAATGAGTGGAGACCGCAATCTACGTGATGAACGGAATTGTCGTGTAATGCTTGATGTCTCTCAGGAGGGATTGCTAGGAAATACAGGCTGGTTGGGCTGGCTGATCTTCAACGTCTCGGGTTACCATGATTCTTCGAAAAAAGAAAAGGCGCAAATACTGGAGACGATAGCGGGCAATACTGTCTGGAACCGCAACTTTATCAACTGTCGTCTCACTGCTGGGAAGCATCGATTGTCTTTGGTATTGGAAGCACCGCCTGGGCAAGCTGTCTATGACGGGCCAAATATCGATTACTTGGGAATTCGAGATGCAAGTAGCGCATTTATCAATGAAGATAGTATTCCTTTGCTATCTTCAAATCATACTTTCCGTCACGAAGGTATGCTCTTGACAAGAAAACGATGTGAGAAACTTCAAAAATTTTGGAAGGAAAAAGAGGAAACTACCGTCCGGGCATTGTCCCAGTTGTCAAATACGAGACTGGGCAGCCTGGATTATCAACCACACCGGATTTCTAAGATTGATGTAGGTCCCTATAATAATCCTAATCAGGGAGGAAAAGAGTGGACGGAGGATTGTATAGCTACGCATTATCATGCGATTCTCTGGGCTGTAAAAAAGGATTCCAAGCATGCTCAAAAAGCTATCGAAATCATGGATTGCTGGGCTGAAAATCTAGTGACAGTTGCAGAAGGAAACGATTTAAAATTGAGATTTGCATTGGTTGGTCTGGATATGCTTTGTGCCGCTGAGATTATACGATACTGGTACAACAGTGATCCGGAAACTGATCCGGATAGTCGCTGGTCAAGAAAAAGTATTGCTGTATTCACAAATTTTTTGCGAGCAAAAATCTATGGGAAGACCAAAGATTTTTATCCTCAGGCCAATGGGAACTGGGATGCTATCATTGGAGCGTTTAATATGGCAGTGGCTACTTTTACAGAAGATAGAAGTGGTTTCAATCGCTGTCTTCGTCAATTTTATTTGGGAGATACGGCGACCGATGACGCTTTGTCGATGGGGGCATTACCGAACTACGTCTATTTTTCAGGAGAGTCACAGGAAAGTAATCGTGACCAAATTCATGCTCGTATGGGTTTGACAGGATTGTGTCATCAGTCATGGATTGCTTCCGGTCAAGGATTGAATTTATTTGCTGCTTATGAGGAGCGACTGCTTAAAGGGGTAAAATATAGCGCCGCTTATCAGAATGGTAAGCCGGTTGCTTCAGAGACATTCATTTCTGATCGAGGAAGAGGAACTGCAGATATCGCCTCTATGTGTTACGCAATCATTCTGGGATGGTACTCGGGCATGGATCTGGACTTAGATGAAGTGGAGAAGGCCTGTCGACTAACCTTGAATGAAGAAGTCGAAAACGAGGCCATGCTTCCAGCGAGTTACTGGGGATGGCTATTATTCAATGATCGATAATGTAGATCTTTTAGGGGAATAAGTTTGAAAAAAACGTATAGTAAATCTCTCCTTTGATTCTAAAAAAGGACGCACTAAATAGTGGGTCCTCACACTTACTCACTTCCCCGTGATTTGTAGTATATACAGGGTTCTTCACGGAAAGTTTACTATAAAGAAAAGAAGTTCCGCTAAGAATACACTGTTTTTCATTCGGTGTTGTGCCTTGAGCGGAACGCGAAAGGAATGTTTATATAAATGGAAAATATTTTTTGTGTAACAGAGTATGGTGCATCTTCCAATAACGAGAAAATAAAAACAAAAGCAATTCAACGTGCTATTGATGCCTGTCGAGATTTTGGCGGAGGCAGAGTAACGATTCCTTCGGGGAAATACTTGGTCGGGTCTTTGCGATTGTACTCAAATATCACGCTGTATTTGGAAAGCGGGGCTTATCTACTTGGTTCTCAAAGGTTGGAAGATTATCAGGATTTCAATGTTCCAACAAGTATCAAGTACCTGCACAATGATTTTTATATAAAGTCTTGGAATTTACCAGCCTATTATTTTTATGCAATGATCACGGCTTTCAAAGCAGAAAATGTTGCAATTATTGGGGAACCAGGTTCAGTGATTGATGGCGCAGATGTCTTCGATCCAAATGGAGAAGAAAAATTTCGTGGTCCCATGGGAATCATCATGTCTGGCGTGAAAAACCTCAAACTGGCAGGATATACCTTTCAAAACAGTGCAAACTGGAGTCATACTTTAGATGGCTGTGAAGATGTTGAAATTGAACGTGTGACACTTAAAGCTGGACACGATGGCTTCAACCTGCATCATTCAGAAAATATCATTGTCAGTGACTGTTGTTTGGAGACAGGAGATGATTGTTTTGCAGGCTATGATATTCATAATTTGCTAGTGAAGCGGTGTTGGTTGAATACAGCATGCAATAGCATGAGAATTGGTGGTGTTAACCTGATTTTCAATGATTGTACCTTTTTGGGACCAGGCGTTTATCCACATTTATCAGAAGCCACGCATTATACCCATGCTATTTTTAAGTTCTATTCAATAGATGCGGATGATATAACCGAGAATGCTGAAAATATTACTATTAACAACTGTATTATTGACGATGCAGACAGACTCTTCTTCTATGATTACGGCAAAAAAGAGTTGATGCAAAACCATGTTCCACTACGCTCTCTAACATTAAGTAATGCTCGAGTCAGCGGAATCAGACATACATCGCCCTTTCTCGGTAATGGTGAAAATTGTATACTGACATTGGAGAATGTAACCATCAATCATGCGAGTGAAGAGGCATTCTTGAAGATAGATGAATCAATAAAACTAGTTTTGAAGAATGTTATTTTTGAGCTTCCTACCAAAATTATTGTGGGGAATACCAGTTTGTTATTCTCGAAACAAGTGAATCTGGAGATTGAATGACGGTACCTCGAGCCCGGTACCGAAATGTTTCAGAAAGATCTTTGACTTGATTCCGACTGAAATATGTTGGTATCCGTTGTTTTTAGATCTGCTGAAATTTTTTGCTGTATCTTCTGAAAAGGGACAACGCAAGACAGCACAGGGGATTATTGAAAGGAAAAGTTTTGCTTAGTTGACTGAGTTGACACAGTTCAATCAAATGGAGCATGCTAAGTGGAATATTTCTGCAAGATTTGCGGCAAAAATTACCGTGTGGAGTATTTTGACGGTATTGACGGTGTATGTCGGAATTCTGTTCAAGTGAGGTTGATACAATTATGCGCGCACGACAGTTGTCAGGACGATGATTTCCGAAAACTGTGAGCAAATTGATTCAAATTTCATGCTTTAAAAGCAAAATCAATCTCAGCCTTATTTTCAATAGTTGTTCTGAAAAAAAATCTTTGGAGACAGGAAGCAAATCTTTTGACTTTGATCAATTTTGACCTATAATAAAGACAGATTTGAAAAACTAACAAAAAGTAAGTGCTTCGAGTGAAAATTTTTTACAAGGTGTCGGGACAAGGATATAATTGGACTTGTTGAGAGCCAAGAACACTTGACCCGAGTCGTGCCAAGCGGGAGCCAACCGTTGAAGCACACATTTTATTGGAGGGATTAATCATGGCAAAAGAACATTACGACAGAAGCAAACCACACGTTAATATCGGAACAATCGGGCACGTCGACCACGGTAAAACGACATTGACAGCAGCCATTACAACAGTCCTTGCGAAAAAAGGTTTGGCAAACGCGCAAGACTATGCAGCAATCGATGCTGCTCCGGAAGAACGTGAACGTGGGATTACCATCAATACGGCTCACGTTGAATATGAAACTGAAAAACGACACTATGCTCATATCGATGCACCAGGACACGCGGATTATGTTAAAAACATGATCACCGGTGCCGCTCAAATGGACGGTGCGATCTTGGTAGTATCTGCAACTGACGGACCTATGCCGCAAACCCGTGAACACATTCTGTTGGCTCGCCAAGTTGGTGTAAAAGACATCATCGTCTTTTTGAACAAAGTTGATTTGGTAGATGACGAAGAACTGTTGGATCTGGTGGAAATGGAAGTCCGCGAATTGTTGAACGAATACAATTTCCCTGGTGACGATATTCCGGTTATCAAAGGCTCTGCACTGAAAGCCTTGGAAGGTGACCCTGAGCAAGAAAAAGTCATCGAAGAATTGATGGATACTGTCGATGAATACATTCCAACACCGGTTCGTGACACGGATAAACCATTCCTGATGCCGGTAGAAGATGTCTTCACGATTACTGGACGTGGGACTGTTGCTTCTGGACGTATCGAACGCGGGACTGTCAAAGTCGGCGAAGAAATCGAAATCATCGGTATCAAACCGGAAACACAAAAAGCAGTCGTTACCGGACTGGAAATGTTCCGCAAAACTTTGGATTATGGGGAAGCCGGAGATAACGTGGGTGTATTGCTCCGCGGTATCGGCCGTGACGAGATCGAACGTGGTCAAGTTTTGGCAAAACCGGGTTCAATCACTCCTCATACCAAATTCAAAGGGGAAGTTTATATCTTGACGAAAGAAGAAGGCGGACGTCATACGCCGTTCTTCAACAACTATCGTCCGCAATTCTACTTCCACACAACCGATGTGACCGGATCCATCACACTGCCTGAAGGTGTTGAAATGGTTATGCCTGGTGACAACGTGACAATCGAAGTCGAATTGATTCACCCAATCGCCGTTGAACAAGGAACGACATTCTCCATCCGTGAAGGCGGACGTACTGTCGGATCAGGTATGGTAACTGATATCGAAGCTTGATTTGTTTGAAATCAACAGACCGCAGTCGTAAAACAGATTGTGGTCTGTTTTTCTTTGGAAAAGTCCGGCTGCAAGATGAATTTCTTCGGAGCGGTGCAGAATGTATAGAAATAAAGCAATTATAAAAAAGCAGGTGCATAGATGAAAACGATTATTATCGGTGGAACAGCAGCCGGAACCAGTGCTGCTGTCAAAGTACAGAAAATGGCTCAGGATCCCGAAGTCGTGATTTATGAAAAAGGCGATTTGGTGAGTTTCGGCGCATGCGGACTGCCATATTTTGTCGGTGATTTTTTTGCGGAAGAAAGCAAGATGATCGCCCGCAGCAAAGAAGCTTTCGAAAAACAAGGTATTTCGATTCGGTTGCACCATGAAGTAACGGCTGTGGACACCGCAGCAAAAAAAGTGACTGTCAAAAATCTGGATACCGGAACTGAATTTGAAGATAATTATGACAAATTGATGGTGGCCAGCGGTTCCAGAGTTATTTTGCCGCCTGTTGCCCGGGTGGACTTTGATAATCTGTTTACTCTGAAAACGATGTCTGACGGAATCAAAGTTAAGACTGCACTGGCAGATCCGGCAGTCAAAAATGTGACAGTCGTCGGTGGCGGTTTCATCGGAATCGAATTTACCGAAGCACTCCTGCATCAAGGCAAGGAAGTCCGGATTATTCAATTGGACGACCGTCTGATGAAAGACTCATTTGATGAAGAATTCACTGAACTTTTGGAAGCTAAAATGGCTGAAGCAAACGTTGATGTCCGAGTAGGTGAAGCGGTCACCGGCTTTGAAGGGGACACTGCAATCAAGGCAGTAGTGACTGATAAAGGTCGTTACGAAACGGATCTGGTTTTGATCGCCATCGGTGTTCGACCGGCTAATGACTTTCTCGGTGATGAATTTTCTAAACTGAAAAACGGGGCCTTGATTGTCGATGAACAAGGGCGCACCAATGTTGCCGATGTCTGGGCTGCCGGGGACAATGCGACTGTCAAACATCAGGTCACCGGTGAAGATAAATATATTCCGCTGGCTACCGGGGCCAATAAGCTGGGGCGGATCGCCGGTGAAAGTATCGCCGGAGCTGACACCGCTTATCCCGGCACGTTAGGGACCTCTGGAGTGAAGTTCACTGATCTGGAACTGGCTCGTACCGGTTTGACAGAAACGGATGCCGAAAATCTTGGCTTGGATTACAAAGCCGTTGTGATCAACGACAAGAATCAGACCGACTATTACCCGGGACAAAAAGATATTCGAGTGAAACTTGTATATGAAAAAGAGACTCGACGACTTCTGGGCGGACAGATTGGCGGCGAAAAAGGTGCCGCATTGCGGATCGATGTACTGGCTGCCGCTATTGCTGCCAAGATGACGACTGCTGATTTGGGGATGCTGGACCTGATGTACGCTCCCCCGTTTGCCAGAACCTGGGATGTATTGAACATCGCCGGTAACGTTGCGAAATAGCGTGTGCCTGAAAGCTTCTGTGAGGAGATGGGCTTTTATCGGGAGTAAGGATAAGGCTGAATCGCAGTTTTTGTGACGCATAAGCGAGGCACTTTCTATGCAGGTTCCGTGAAAAGGAACAAAAGATCGGCCGCTAATGTTTTTAAGTATGTCAGAGTCATCGATAGCAAAAAAACTGCGAAACTTCCGAGTAAACGGAGCTTCGCAGTTTTTTTATTGCAATTGGTTTGGTTTATAGAGCTTAGAATTTCAACCAGCGTCTTTTACGGCTGCGGGTTACCGTGCCGTCTTTTTCGATGGTGCGATTATCCACCAGCAGGATCGCCATCATTACATAAGCAATCCAACTGTCCCGGGAATACAATGTATAGCGGGAGATCCATTCACTGGCATATTTTTCCTTGTAATCCCGCAGTCCTTGGAAGGAATAAAAGCGGGAACCGAATTCGTAAATGAGGTAAGCCATCCGCTCCTGAATGAAGCTTTTACGGGAATTGCCGACATTGGATAACGGAGCCATGCCCAGGTCGAAATAACGAATCCCTTGTTCTTTCATATAGTCAAACAGATTCACAAAAAGGAAATCCATACTGCCGGAGGGGGCTTTTTCATCATGATGCCGCATCAGATCGATGGTTCCGATCTCTTTGGTGTAAGTGGGCATGATGTTGGCAAAGGATACGATTTCCCCGTCAGAATTTTTCACTACAGCCATTGGCCCCCGCTGCAGGTAGCTTTCCGAAAAGAAACCAAGGGAGAAGCCTTTTTCTTTGCGCTCTCCCAACCAGGAGTCGGAAATCTCTCGGAAAGCCTGCATTTCCTCGGCAGAGAAGGGTTCTTCCAGTACTTCAAAGGTATAGCCTTCTTTGGCGATTTTGTTCAGAACGGCTCGGGTTCCTTTCATCTTTTTACCGGAAGTCGTGAAAGATTCCAGGTCTACCAGTGCTTCTTCTCCCATTTTGATGAAATCATAGCCCAACTCATGCAGCGTCATGACGCTGTCTTCGTTGGTCTCATAGAAGACGGGCTGATAGCACCATTGATCTGCTTCGTGGATAAATTGGTAATAGGCGTTTTCAAAATCGTCTTTTTTACCGGAAGGGTCGCCCATCACGATGCATTTGTTATTGTAGGTGGCAAATTGGAAGAAAACCGTGTCTTCATTGCCATCATTGTAAATATAGACGGACTTATCCTTCAAGAAGACCAGCTGACTGTCGATATTGCCGCCAAACTTGTTCAGAATTGCCAATACTTTTGTTTCGTCCAAGTAGATCCCCAGCTGTTTTTTGGAGCCTTGCAGGTAACGGACAAACAGCAAAATGAAAAAGGCCACGATGATGATGGCGACAAATCCGGAAAACCACAGTTTCTCAGATGGAAATAAGAAGAAAGAGATCGAGCGGCCATTGCGATGATGGGGAAACGAAGGCAGATTGTATACGCCGATAGCAATATACAGCAGGGTCAATGTGCCGATGATGATGCCGTCGATGGTCAGCCATTCCCAGGAATAGACCAGTTGCTCCCGAAAAAGTTCGCTGCGGGAAACGATGATCATTACCAACATCAAGCCCAGTAAAATGACGGCCGCCATACTGAAATCCACCAGCCAGCTGTAGATGATGGCGATACTCAGTAAGATGATTGTCGGAAAATAGGCACGTTTGACACGAGCCGCTATCCCGCGACCCATAATCAAAAGGGAGAATCCCAAAATGATGTTGGGGAACTGTACGATCGCGTGATAACGGAAGAGGTTCAGGTGCTGCAGCCATTTGAATTCCGAGAAAGCTTGCGGAATCGTAGCCAGCAGAACCAGCATGATACCGCTGAAGTAAAGCATAAAGACTTCAATTTTGTGAAAGACTTCCAATGTCAGTTCTTTTGGAATACTGTCATAACGGGAGTCCAGACGGGTCCAGATATTTTTGAAGAACAACACCATCCCGATAGCAAAGGGAATTAAATAATAAAAGAGTCGGAACAGCAGGAGCCAGACGATCACCGTCTCGCGGGGGATCCCCAAGTTGGACATTCCCAGGATCATCATGACATCAAAAGAGCCCAAAGCACCGGGGATCATGGAAACAATCCCCATCACAGAAGAGGCAATAAACAGTGGTACGACATTCCACATCGAGACCGGGACGTCCATGAACCAACCGATAACCAGAAATGTCAGGATCGCACCGCCCCATTCAAGAAAAGAGGAGAGGGCCAGCTGGATTCGGTACTTTGCTTGTAAGCCGCCCAGCAGACCTTTTTTCTTTAAGCTGGTGAACAGGTAGACCGCCGGAAAATACAGGCCGCCACCGATCAGCCAGATCCAGTATTGCTGCAAAAAGGGCTCGGTTGAACCGGAAATCACCATAAAGAAGCTGATTAGGCTGAACATGGAGAGACCGGACTCCAAAAATAAAAGGATCTTAGAAAGGGAGCCCAGGACTTCACGGCTGCTTTTTTCCTTTGTATAAAACTCCGAGCGCAAACCGATGCTTACCAGTCCGCCAAACCCGGCGATATTGTTGATGGTATTTACCAGCCAGCTAGTCTCGATGATATAGCTTTTTTTGTGGTTGAGATCAAGCATCTGATTCAAGGTAAAGTCATAACCGGTCATCGGCAGCACCGAAATAATCCCGATGACGCCCATCAAAATGATCTTGTAAGGAGCAATATCGGCAAAGGTTTCTTTCAGCTGTCCGAGATTGATTGTTTTACCGATGGACAGCAGTTCTCCGAAAACGATGACGACAACTGCTACCAAAAAAATTGTTTTGAATATCTTGGCATGTGCTTTGATCCAATCAATAAGTTCTTTCATTTTCTCACCTTCGTTTCGTATAGTTGGTTGAAGCAGTGGATTTATCTTGAAGCGGCGTAACTTGCGCTAAAAAGAGTGAAAACTTTGGCAGCTGTTTTTCAGACAAGACCTAATCCGTTTTTTTCTGGTCAAAAGCATCTTCTTCCAAAAATGCGGCGACTTCCTGATTGAAAATCTCAGGTGCGCGATGGGCCAACAGATGCCCTTGGCCGGGAACTTGTCGGAAGATGGATCGAGGGATATTTTTAGCGATCCATTGAGAATGTCTGACTTTGATTAAGTCATGGCTGCCTACGATCACCAGCGAGGGGGATTTGATCTGTTGCAGCTCCTCTTTTGAGACCCCGATATCTTTGAGCATCAGTCCGATGACCTTCAGTTTGGCTTTATATCCGGGCACAAAAAAGCTCAGCAGCCAGGTCCACCCGTACCAAAAGCGGGTCACCAGACGGGAAATGAGTTTCTCCCCGCTGACATTGGTGTTACCGGCATTCAAGACCAGTTTATGCACCAACTCCGGATGCATAGTCGCAAATTTCATAGCCAGATTAGCTCCGTCGGAAAAACCGATGATATCGCAGGCTGTGACTTTTTCCTGCTGTAAAACGGTATAAAGGTCCTCCGCCATCAGACGAAAGGACAGTGTTTTGGCATTGTTGCCGGAAAAACCGTGTCCTCGACTGTCAAGAACCAGCAGCCGGTAGCTTTTTTCAAAAAAAGGAATCTGCTGAGAAAAAAAGCGGCCGTTACTGCCGTTTCCATGGAGAAAAACCAGTGTGGGGCCGGTTCCGCAAGTTTCGTAATAAAGTTTTGTGCCGTCTTTCATGACAGCATAATGGGGTTGTCTGGCCATCTGTTTCACCTGCTTTTCTATATTATAGCGAGTTTCCCTTTTTTTGGACAACGATTCAGTGACAGGACGAACGATTTTGTAAGCCGTTTGTTTAAATTTATGAAAAGAAAAACCGCATTTCTGGTCAGGCAAAAGGTAAAATAGTAGTATGAAAAAAGACAAATTCTGCTTTTTAAATCACGGTTGCCAGTTGAAAAACCGCCGTTGGTTTGATTTTGCAATAACCGGGGATGTTTGAAACATGCCTGAAACTATACGAAAGACGGATGGTGACAGTTTGCTAAAACGGATATTGAAAATTTTACTGGGTCTGTTGCTGGCGGCGTTGATTGTTGGCAGCGTGACGCTCGGTATCAGGAATTACTCGATTTTAAAGGATGTCCATCGGTATGATGGCGAAATTTCCCAAGCAGCCGAAAAATACGGCATCCCCGAGCACAAAGCTTTGATTGCAGCGATCATTTTTACCGAGACTAAGGGAAGACATACGGATCTTATGCAAAGTTCCGAAAGCCGCTATGGTGAATCGGGAAAGATCACTGATGAAAAAGATTCTATCGACGCCGGGGTCAGTTTTTTGGCACAGGCGTTGAAGCAGGCAGAATCAGCCGGATGCGATGAGGCCACTGCGATTCAATCCTATAACTTTGGATTGGACTATATCGATTATGTCGCCGAGCGGGGACATAAAAATTCAAAAAAACTTGCGGAAAGTTATTCACGGGATGTCTTGTCTCCCAAGCTGGGAAATAAAGAGCAGACAAAATATCGTTACTGGGGATTGCATTCCCTTTTATACAACGGCGGCTTCCTCTATCATAATGGAGGAAATCTCTTTTACGCGGACATCGTAGGATGGAATGAAATGAAATACAAGGCGACCGGTTTTCTGTTTTAAGGTTGCCGAAAATCCGACTTATGATACACTAAAGAATATTTGATGAAAAAGAGGTGGCTTGATTTTCATGGAAAAGCAAACGGAACTAACTGAAAAAGGGCGCGGCGGCGATTGGCTCTTACGCTTTGTGAAGGGAATGTTTATCGGCTCCGGATTTATCCTTCCGGGAGTCAGCGGCGGTGCATTAGCAGCAATTTTTGGGATCTATGAACGGATCATTTCGTTTTTAGCCCACATTACCCGCAATTTTAAAGAAAATGTCTTGTTTTTCATCCCGGTAGGTCTGGGTGGTGTGACTGGCGTCTTCTTACTTTCTTTTGTGGTCAGCTTTGCACTGGGCACTTATGAAAACATCGTTCTTTGGTTCTTTGTCGGCTGTATTTTGGGAACCATCCCGGCTTTGTGGAAAGAAGCCGGTAAGAAAGGTCGCAGCAACCGTGATATCGTGATATTGATCGCCAGCTTTGCAGCCGGACTGCTGTTTCTGTGGAAGGGTTCCGGATTGTTCGGCCATGTGGATCAAAACTTCTTTACTTGGATGATTGCCGGCGGATTGATTGGACTGGGGATCATCGTACCGGGCTTGAGTCCCTCCAATTTTTTGGTCTACATGGGAATGTACAAGGCGATGTCTGACGGGATTAAGACGCTGGATTTGGGGGTTATTGTACCGATTGGCATCGGTGGTTTGGTGTGTGTGCTGGGCTTGTCAAAAGTGATGGATTATATTTTCAGCAAGGCTTACCCGCAATTGTTCCATTTTATTATGGGGATCGTCTTGGCTTCGACGATCATGATCGTGCCCACCGACTACAGCGGCTTCACTGTCGGAAACTTTGCGGCCTGTGTGGTACTTTGCTTGGCGGGGGCAGCTCTGGGTGCTTGGATGAGTCGTTTGGAAGAGAAATATAAATAACAGATAGTGATCATCTGCAGAAAAGTTCAATTTTCGCAGATGATCCTTTCTTTTTTGCTTTGAAAGGGAGTTATGCAAAAGACTTGAAAATGAAAATCAATGTGTTAAAATAAACTATGTATAATTGGGTCTTTTTTAACGGTCGCGCTGATGTTTATTGGTGCGATTTTTTACCGCGAAGGGCCTGATATATCAAAAAGAACGGCTGATGTACCGATGAGGAACAAATTCGTCATGTTGTAAAGCAAGTACACACTTCGAAGCGATTTGATATTGTCAGCTGTCTCTTGTCGGATCTAAAAAAAGGATCCGCTTCAGTACAAGATGAAGGAGTGAGGCAGATGGCCAGGATCCCGCAGCAATTGATTGACGAGATCCGGGGAAAAGCCAATATCGTTGATGTCGTCGGTCAATATGTCCAATTGAAAAAAGCCGGCAAAAACTACTCCGGACTCTGCCCCTTTCACAACGAAAAGACACCTTCATTTTCAGTTGCTGAAGACAAACAGTTTTTCCATTGTTTCGGCTGCGGTAAAAGCGGAAATGTTTTCGGCTTTTTACAAGAAATCGAAGGAATCAGTTTTCCGGAAGCTGTTGCAAAAGTGGCCGACCTGGAAAACATCCCTCTGGCTGCAGAATACCGCGAAAGTGGGACAGCCGGTCCGGTTAATTCCAAGCAAAGGCAGTTGGTCGCACTTCACGAAAAAGCGCAGGAAGTTTATCATCATATGCTGATGAACACGGCAGTCGGTGAACAGGCCTTGGAGTATCTCCACGGCCGCGGTCTGACAGATGAGCTGATTGCTGAGTTTGGTATCGGCTTTGCTCCCAACCAGCGTCAATTTTTGGAACAGATTTTCAAAAACGAACAGTTTGAACAGGCTTTGTATACCGGCAGTGGACTATTTATCGTCAGAGATGACGGCAGTGTAGCGGATCGTTTCTATCAGCGGATCATGTTTCCAATTCGCGACCCGCAAGGCAAGACGATCGGCTTTTCCGGACGCTTTTTCAAAACCGAAGCCTTTCCCGGAGAAGATCAACCAAAGTACCTGAACTCACCGGAAACTGAACTTTTCAACAAACGGAATGTACTGTTCAATTTCGATAAGGCACGTAGCACGATTCGCAAGGAGAGTACTGTTTATCTGTTTGAAGGATTTATGGATGTGATTGCCGCTTGGCATTCGGGAATCAAAAACGGGATCGCCAGTATGGGTACCAGCTTGACGCAACAGCAGATTGCGGCTGTTGAGCGGATGGCAGAGACGATTGTTGTCTGTTACGACGGAGACAATGCGGGAATTGAAGCCACACAGCGGGCGATCACGCTTCTGACAGAGAACAGCCGCTTGAAAGTGGACATCGTCAGGATCCCTGATGGACTGGACCCTGATGAATATGTGCAGAAATTTGATGCGGATGCATTTGCCCAGCTGGCTCGTCATGGTCGGGAGACGGTATTCAGTTTTCAATTGGATTACTATCGCCGGCAGTATAATTTGGCCAACGAAAATGATCAGCTGCTGTATATTGAAACGGTGCTGAAAGAGTTGACCAAGGTTGATTCTTTGATCCAGCAAGATCACTACCTTACGCAATTGGCAAATGAGTTCCACCTGCAGCGTGAAACCCTGCAGCAACAGCTGCGTACATTGAAACTGCAGCAGAAATCCAGTGGTCCGATTCCGGCATATGCCGGTGGCCCGGCTGATTTCTCCGGTTTTGAGGATTACGGTGCGCCGCCTCCGGAAAGCGATTTTGGCAGCGAAGCCTCTCAGGCGGTTATGCCTACCGGACCGAGACGTCCGTTGACGCAAGGCGAGCGGGCAGAACAGCAGCTTTTGCATCGTTTGTTCGGGGAGCCGCGGCTGGTTTACCGTTTAAAACAGGAAAATGCAGATTTTCTGCATGAGGATTATCAAGAGATATACCGGCTTTTTCAAGACTTTTATGAAAGTAAGGGTGAATTTGAAATTGCAGCTTTTCTGGATCGTCTCGCTGATCCGGAAATCAAAAACAAAGTGATCCACATTGCCACCTTGTCGATGCCGGAGGACAGTACGGAACAAGAGATCCGTGCTCTCCTGCAGGTTTTCCGCAAGACCAGATTAGCTGATGAAATCAACGAAAAAGTAATTCGGCAGCAAGAAGCTGGTCGTGCAGGCAACACGCAACTGGAACTCGAGTTGGCAGTTGAGATTATAAATTTGAGGAAACAACTGAAGCAAACCGACATTTTTTAAGGGGGGCCTTCTAATATTATGGCAAACGAAACAAAGCAAGACTACGACAAGGCAGTAGCAGCGTTCATCAAGGAAAACAAACCCAAAGGACAAGTGGTGTATGATGAACTCTCAAACCAATTGGCCACACCTTATTCATTGGATGCTGATGGTATGGATAAGCTGATCCAGCAGGTAGAAGATGCCGGTATCAGTGTTGTTGATGAAAACGGCGATCCCTCTGTTCACAGTTTGAAAAAAGATGAAAAGAAAGCGGCCGAAGTCAAAGACGAAGACTTGTCCGCGCCTACCGGTGTTAAGATTAATGACCCGGTACGGATGTATTTGAAAGAGATCGGTCGTGTGCCGCTTTTGACTGCTGAAGAAGAAGTTGCTTTGGCATTGAAAATCGAAGAGGGCGACCAAGAAGCTAAGCAACGGCTGGCTGAAGCCAACTTGCGTCTGGTCGTCTCAATCGCCAAACGTTATGTCGGCCGCGGTATGCAGTTTTTGGATTTGATCCAAGAAGGAAACATGGGCCTGATGAAAGCTGTTGAAAAATTTGATTATCGCAAGGGATTCAAATTCTCGACTTATGCGACATGGTGGATCCGCCAGGCCATTACTCGTGCGATTGCCGACCAAGCGCGTACGATTCGTATTCCGGTCCATATGGTAGAAACCATCAACAAATTGATCCGTATCCAGCGGCAACTGCTGCAAGATCTCGGCCGGGAACCGACACCAGAGGAAATCGGTGCGGAAATGGATCTGCCGACAGAAAAGGTGCGGGAGATTCTGAAAATCGCGCAGGAACCGGTCTCGTTGGAAACGCCGATCGGTGAAGAAGACGATTCTCATCTGGGTGATTTCATTGAAGATCAGGAAGCTACCAGTCCTGCCGATCATGCAGCTTACGAACTGCTGAAAGAACAGTTGGAAGATGTATTGGATACATTGACCGACCGGGAAGAAAATGTTTTGCGTCTGCGCTTCGGATTGGATGATGGTCGAACTCGTACCTTGGAAGAAGTCGGGAAAGTGTTCGGTGTTACCCGGGAACGGATCCGTCAGATCGAGGCCAAAGCCTTGCGGAAACTGCGCCACCCATCCCGTTCGAAACAATTGAAAGACTTTTTGGAATAAGTACCAGCAGCCGCATCTCTTTGGAGAGCGGCTTTTTTTTAAGTGGCGGAGAGGAATCAACGCCACAGGAATTTAAGGAAATCGTAACCTTCACAATATTGGCGCCGTCGGGATAATATGATAGATTTACTGTTAGGCAATTGTATTCCTGCTCGAACAGTAAAGAACAAAGTAAGGAGCAAGCTATTTTGATCGATAAATGTCCACATTGCGGCTTTGAACCGTTGGATGGCAAATTGGTTTGTCCACGGTGCGGCCATGAGATAAAAGAAAATATCGCACAAAAACTGCATGAAATTGATGAAAAAAACCGGAAGAGCAACGATTCCGTGTCCTGGTCCGACTTTGAAGATGTTTCTCTGGGGGCATTAATGTCCCAAATAAATGAAGAAGAACTTGCTCTGTCCCAACAAGAGGCTGAAGGAACCGACAGTGACTCTTCACAAGTCGAGGAGGAGGAATTTTCCGAAAATCCGATCCTGGCTGCTTATATCAAACGACATCGGCTGGGTATTGATGGGGAAGGGCCAACGCTGGAAGAACTGATTGCTGCCAGTCGCACAGAAGGGTCATCAGAAAGTGACGGAGAGGTTGATTCGGCGGAAGAGTCCATTGTTTCTGACGCGCAAGAGGCGATAGAGTCCGCTGAAAAAACTGAATCCGCCCCAGAGCCGGTTGAATTTGAAGCGTCAGAAGCAAAAAATGAGCGTCCAACTGAAACGGAGCCGGCTCTCAACGCTGACGATACATTGACAACCGCATCAAAATCTGCCCACGAATCTGAAGCTATACCGGACTTGGATTCGGAGCATCCGCAAACACCCGGAATTCCGTCTGTCACAGAAAAAACTGCTATTGAAGATTCTGAGGACGTTTCGGAAACACTCGAGGTGCCAACTGGGAAAGATCCTGCTGGTTCAGCATTTTTTGCATCTGAGGAGCCCGAGAAAGCAGTGGAGAAGGATGATTTCGAAGATTCGGCTCTCTCAGAAAACGAGGTTGACGAGACTCAAGCAGAGCCTGCTGTTTTCCCTGCTGAAGTGGCTGCTGACGTTACTGAGGAAAATGAACTTCATCAGGATGCCGAACTTACTGATGAAGTGAAGCTTGTTGCTGAACCGATGCAGCAAGAAACAGCGCCAGTAAAGGATCGGAGAGAGGCGGCTCAATCAGCCGTTTCCAAACCGCCTGTGCCAAGCAAAACCACAACCTCCCCAGAAGAACAACTTCCCGATTCCGAGAATCTGATAGACGGAGCCGCAAAAAAGCGTAAGAAATGGCCATTCCTGTTGGCGGCAGCCGTTGTTTTAGCTGCAGGAGGTGGGGGCTATGCCTACCACGAGTATCAGGAACAGCAAAAAGCGGAGGCCCAGACACAGGCCGCTAAAAAGGCTGCTGCTGAAAGTGAAGCCCTGCAACAAGCGCTGGCCGGTATGTATCTCGATGACGACCGCGAGTTTTTGAAAGCCGGCATCACACAAGCTGAACTTGCATCACTGAGCAGTCGTCTGGTAAAAACGTCTGTTGACAAGAGCGCATTGGAACAGGAACTGGCGGACATCAACGATAAGTTTCAATTGCAGTCTGCAGTCAACCGTCTGTTTCAGAAACCTGTGATCAACGGGTCTGAACTGGAAAAAGATGTTCCAATCGAGCCCGACAGTCAGGCGGATTTCCAACTACCGGCTGAAAAGACCCCCTTCAATCAACTGCTGTCAGAGGCCTTAGCCGATTTCCAACAGCAGAAGGAAGCATTAGCTGCTGCTGAACAGGCGTTCACACCGCTTATAAAAGACGGAAAAGTTGCAGCTGATCCGCAAGAGGCTGACTATCAAAAAGCTCAAAAATTGACGGCTGCTCTGGTGGCCAGCCCGGAAAAAGAGCAACTGCAAGCGCGCTTAAAAACTGTTCAGGAAAAAATCAGTGCCAACAAGGCAGCGGCTGTCAAAGCTGCGGAAGAAGCCGCTGCGGCCGCTGCCAAAGAAGCAGAAGCGAATGCTGCTGCCGAATCTAACGGAACTACCGGTGAAACGACCGCTCCAAATCCATCCGGCAACGGTAATGGCACGGATAACCAAGGCAGTTCACTGCCGGCAGAGGCGTCACCGAATATGCAGCCGAATGCTGAAAATGCACCGATCCTGGGGAAAGTGGAGGCGGATATCGCTGACAGCAGTAACCCGGCCTGGACTTGGGCACCCGGGATTAAAGAACAGGTATTGGCAACCTGCAAAGAGCGGGGCTATATCGTTGACGGGGGCTATACGCTGGAACCGGTACGTATTGAAGATGGCGAAGGCTATTACAATTTGTACGCTACCAACAATCAGGCGCCACTGACCAAGGGAATGACCTCGGATGAACTGCCGTTATACTTGGTGACAATCAACTGTAAGACCGGTTATTTCCGAGGAAACGGCAACGATCACACCATTCGATAACCAAAAACGATTTTCCGAAAAATTCTGAAAAATCCTTGTTCGTCCTCCTTTTTTTCGATATGATGTTTTCAATCGAATGAAAAGGGGGACCTTCTTATGGAAATGGGACAAGTCGGTTATCGGACATTCCGTGATGGGATAAAAGCTTGCGTCCCGACCATGTTGGGGTATTTGGGGATTGGTTTTGCTGCCGGAGTGGTTGAAAAAGGTGTCGGACTGTCAATTTTGGAGATCATGCTGTTATCCCTCCTGGTTTATGCAGGGAGCGGGCAGTTCATCATTTGCGGCTTGCTGGCTATCGGTGCACCGGTTTCTTCTATCATCGTGACTGTTTTTTTAGTGAATCTGCGTCACTTTTTGATGAGTCTGTCTGTGACGCATCATTTTCGCGGCCAGCCATTGCTCAGTAATATCGGGATCGGAACGCTTTTAACAGATGAGTCTTACGGCGTGTTGACTACTGCTTTGCAGGAAGGCCGTCCGGTGACGTCACCTTGGATGCATGGATTGAATGTCGCGGCTTATCTCACCTGGTTTTCCGCCAATGTTCTCGGGGGACTTTTAGGACAGTTTATTCCGAGCCCGGAGCGCTTCGGGTTGGATTTTGCTTTGACCGCGATGTTTTTGGGACTCTGGTTGTTTCAAGTTGAACTGCCGCTGAAAAAAAGAACTCGGCAAACAGTGACTGTCCTGCTTACAGTCGGGTTGGCACTGATTCTATTGATGCGTTTTTCAACAGCGGAGATCGCAGTTATCGGTGCCACACTCTTGGGCTGCCTGGTAGGGACTTTGACTGAAGGAAGTGAGGTGGAACGATGATCTCAGCAGAATTCATGGTATTGGTCTTGGGTTGTGCTTTGGTGACCTGGATTCCTCGCATCCTGCCCTTCACAATTGCCGATAAGCTGGTTTTTCCGGCATCGGTGAATCGTTTTTTGAGTTATCTGCCTTTGTGTATTTTGACGGCTCTGTTGATCCAAAGCCTGCTGAATTTCCGAACAGGACAGTGGCCCACTGTCAAAGTACCCGAATTAGTGGCATGTCTGCCGGCTTTAGTGGTAGGCTATTATACGAAAGACCTTATGAAGATTGTGATCGTCGGCATTGTGGGTATCGCTTTGCTGCGTCTGGTTCTGATATAACGGTCTGAGGGGGTCTGAAATAGACAGATAACCCCAATCTTAGCGGGGAAAATCCCCATGGAGGAACGAATATGAATGAATTACTGGCAGCTGTTTTCAGCGGCTTAGTGACGGACGAAAATGAGACCCATTATTTTGTCCAAAAAAACGGCTATACTTTTCGGCTGAACAAAACAGAAGGTGAGCATCAATTAGGTGAGGCTGTCGAAGGTTTCGGTTATCTTAATCAAAAACAGGAGCTGTCTTTTACGACTCTTATTCCTAAAAGTCGCAAAGGGCATTATGCTTTTGCAGAAGTGACTGAGACCCGGCGAGACCTGGGGGCTTTTGTAGATATCGGTCTGCCGGATAAAGATATCGCCGTGTCTTTGGACGAGTTGCCATTGATGCGGGAACTGTGGCCCAAAAAAGGTGATCGATTGATGGTTTCTTTGCGGGTCGACCAGAAAGACCGGATTTGGGGGACTTTGGCGGATGAAAAAATTTTCCGTTCTCTGAGTCGTCACGGTGTGGAAGAGCAAAAGAATAAAGACATCGTAGGAACCGTTTTTCGCTTGAAATTGGCGGGGACCTATCTGTTGACCGAAGACTTTTATATCGCTTTTGTCCATCCGTCTGAGCGCTATATGGAACCGCGTCTTGGTGAACAGGTCAAAGGGCGAGTCATCGGTGTTCGGCCGGACGGTGTCTTGAATGCGTCTTTGAAACCGCGGGCCCACGAAGTCATCAATGATGATGCAGAGATGCTGCTGGTCTATTTGGAGCGCTCGGCAGACAAAAAAATGCCTTATACTGACAAATCAGATCCGGAAGCGATTAAAAAGATGTTTGGGATCAGTAAAGGTCAGTTCAAACGGGCGATCGGCCATTTGTTGAAGGAAAAGCGAATCAAACAGGAAGATGGTTATACGATTTTACTTCCTAAATGAGAATAGCTTGTTTTATTTCTGGTTATTCTTTATAATAAGTTTAATTTGATGGGGATTAGGAATCTTCTAGATTGTAGTAATTATAATGTAATGGCGAGGAGATCTGGGAAATGAATACAAACAGCGCATTGATGAAAGTCAAGAAGCAGCTTCACGAAGCCGGCTTCAAGTTGACTCCCCAACGTGAAGCCACTTTATTGGTTTTGCTGGAAAACGAAAAGGATCACCTTTCCGCTGAAGAAGTCTTCTTTTTCGTAAAACGAAAAAGTCCCGAGATCGGTTTGGCAACAGTCTATCGGACCTTGGAAATTTTGACGGATCTGCATGTGGTCGACAAGGTCAGTTTTAATGATGGTGTAGCCCGCTATGATCTGCGTAAAGAGGGTGCGAAGCATTTTCATCACCATTTGTTGTGCCTGGAGTGCGGGAACATTGAAGAAATCGAAGAAGATCTGTTGGGCGAAGTAGAAGAGGTCGTGGAAAGCCGCTATCATTTTGTCGTTAAAGATCATCGGCTGACTTTCCATGGAATCTGCAGCCAATGCCAAAACAAGCAGGAGAAAGCTCTGTAAGTATACGTCAAAAAGGCCGACCGCAATCGCGGTCGGCCTTTTTGGATAGTCTGACAGGTGATCTGACGGGTTAAAAAGGTGCGGCGAACCAACTTTAGCTACTGATTTTCGGTTGTCGTTGACTAAAATCATTTTTTCAATGTCAGTTTTACGACGACTTCACAACGAGCAGTTTGGGGGAACATATCCACTGATTGCAGATATGCCACATCGTAGATCTCAGCCAGTTGGGTCAAATCTCTGGCCAAGGTGGAGACGTTGCAGGAAATATAGACCAGTTTTTTGGCGGGATAGCGTTTCAGTGCCTGCCGCAATTTCTGATCGAGACCGGTGCGGGGAGGATCTACTACGATTGCATCAGGTCGGAAGCCTTGCGAAAGCCACTGGGGGAGAAGTTCTTCGGCTGTCCCTGTTTCATATCGGGTATTGTTCAGTCCCATTCTTGCAGCATTTTTACGAGCATCCGTGATGGCTGCGGGAATGATATCCATTCCCCGGACTTCTTTGGCTTTGGCGGCCATGCTTAAGCCGATAGTACCGACTCCGCAGTAAGCATCCACCAGGGTCTCGTCTTTTTGCAGATCAAGGGCCTTGGCAGCTTCTTGATAGAGGACTTGTGTTTGTGCCGGATTCAGCTGGAAAAAGGCGCGGGCGGAGAGATCAAAAGACATGCCCAGGATTTCTTCGCGGATTGCTTCTTTGCCCCAGAGAAGAAGTGTCTCATCTCCCATTACCAAGGAGGTTTTTTTGCTTTGGACATTTTGCATGATGGAGACGACTTTCGGCAGGCGTTCGGTGATCTCCCGCAGCAAAGCATTTTTTTGCGGCAGTTTGGCGGTGGCTGTTACCAAGACGATTTGCAGCTCGCCGGTTTGTTTGCCGGTCCGCACCACAATCGTCTTGATGATCCCGCTGTTTTTCTTCTCGTCATAAATCGGCAGGCTGTATTTGTTCAGCAGCTGCAAAACAGTATTGACAGCCTCTTGGGTATCAGGCAGTTGGACGGGGCAGTTGTCAATAGCCACTAAGCGATGGCTGTCCCGCTCGTAAAGACCGGCTGCGGCTTTTTTAGTTACCGGATCATAACGCAGCTGGAACTGAGCTTTGTTACGATAGCGCCAGGGATCCGCCATACCGATCGTAGGAAGCAGGGGATAGTCCTGCCATCCCTTGGGTTTAAACTTGGTCAGTGCCTGCAGGAGCAGATCTTTTTTGAAGACCAGTTGTGCCGGGTAGGAAAGGTGCTGAAGTTGGCAGCCGCCGCAGCGATCATAAAAAGGACAAGGGGCGGTGATGCGATCCGGACTCTTTTTCAAGATGTTCTCCAAGTGTGCTTCGGCGTATTTCGGCTCTACCCCGACGACTTTAGCTTGGATCTCTTCGCCCGGCAGCGCACCGGGAACAAAGATCGCCAGGCGCCGATAGTAGGCGATTCCTTCACCGTTGATCCCCAGACGTTTGATTTTTAAATTGAGCTGTTGGCCGCATTTAACGATGGTTTGTACCATAGGATTCCCTCATTTCTGAAATTCTACATTATTTTAACACATCGTCGCCGTTGAAAAAGACTTTTTATGTTAAACTGGAATGTACGTTCCCATTGAAAAGAAAGCAGGTGATGCAACAATGGATATGTTGAAAGTGGCCGGAATCGCCAAAGATAAGGGTGGGCTGTTTATTGTCAAATTTTCCAACCGCGAAAAGCTGCGGGTTTCCGAAGATCAGCTGGTAAAGTACCGCCTTTTGAAGGGAATGGAGCTGACTGAAGAGGAACTGGCCGAGCTGAAAAGAAGCAGCACCTACGATCTGGGGCTGCAGGAAGCTTATCGCTATGTCAGTTATCAATTACGAACCGAAAAAGAAATGCGGCGTTTTTTGAAAGATAAAGAGATCCCGAATGATGATATTGGTAAAATCCTGCAGCATTTGAAAGAATTGCATCTGATGGATGATCTGGTTTTTGCAGAAAGTTTTGTCAGAACACAAATGCGTCTGTCGGATAAGGGCCCGCGGAATTTGAAACAACAGCTGCTTCAAAAAGGCATCACAGAAGAGCTGATTCAGCAGGCACTGACACTGTATGACAAAAAAGAACAGGCGGAGGTTGCCTGTAAAACAGCCGCCAAAGCCTTGAAAAAAATCCATGGAAAAAGCTTCAAGGAGACACAGCAGAAAATACGCCAAACTCTGATGCAAAAGGGCTTTGACAGCGAGACCATCGATAATGCAATAGCGGATTTGGGAGTTGAAAAAGAAGCAGAGGCCGAAGCGGAGGCCTTGGCAAAAGAAGGTGATAAACTGTGGCGCCGACATCAGCGCAAACCTTTACGGGAGCGTAAGCAGAAAGTCAAGCAGAGCCTGTATCAAAAGGGCTTTGAGCTGGCAACAATCCAAATTTATCTCGAAAACAAGGAAATTGAAGATGACGAATAAACCATGGGAAACACTTTCCCAAACAGAGATCAAAGAACTGCAGGAAGTTTTTTTGAATTGGTACGATAAACATAAACGTAACTTGCCTTGGCGGATGAATACCGATCCTTATCGCGTCTGGATCTCCGAAATCATGCTGCAGCAGACTCGCGTGGATACTGTGATCGATTATTATTATCGCTTTATGGAGACCTTTCCGACGATTGCCGCACTTGCCGCAGCCGACGAGGAAAAACTTTTAAAAGTCTGGGAAGGCTTGGGCTATTACTCCCGCGCCCGTAATTTACAGGCTGCCGCTCGCCAGATGACCGAAGCATTTGCAGGAGCAATGCCGACAACTGTTGACGAGATCGCTTCGTTGAAAGGGATTGGCCCTTATACCACCGGAGCCATCGCCAGTATTTCCTTTGGACTTCCGGAACCGGCCATCGACGGCAATGTGATGCGGGTGGTCAGCCGCTTGTTTGAAATTGAAGCCGATATCGCTAAAGCCTCCTCCCGAAAAGTCTTCGATGAAGCGATGCGAGTGATTCTGCCTGTATCGGCCCCGGGAGATTTCAATCAAGCCTTGATGGATCTGGGATCAAGTATCTGTACGCCCAAAAATCCAAATTGTCCGGAATGTCCACTAAACAAATTCTGTCGAGCCTACCAAGATGATAAGGCAACTGATTTTCCTGTCAAGACGAAAAAAACACCGCCGAAACCAGTTTATTATGCAGCGGCAGCCATCGAAAATACTAAGGGCGAGTTCTGGCTGGTACAGCGGCCGGAAAACGGTCTGTTGGCAAAAATGTGGACCTTCCCATTGTTGGAATTGGAGGAGAAACAGTATCAGAATTTGAAAAAAGACTTTGCCAAAGACGAACCGCAACAGACCGAGCTGCTGGTGGCTGAGGAGTCTGATGCTGAGTATCTCCTGCCTTTTGAGAATTCCGATATTATCTGGCAAAAACGGCATCTGGGGGAAGTTACCCATGTATTCAGCCATTTAAAGTGGCATCTGCTGCTTTTTTACGGTCGGATGAAAGGAGACGGCAGTCCACAGGGATTTCCGGGACAATGGGTCGCAAAAACGGATTTTGCAACGCTTGTTTTTCCTAAGCCGCAACAGAAACTGGTGGAACAGCTTGACAAAAATCGGGGGGATAACAAAGTTTTCTAGTCAATATCTGCTTTTATTGATATAATATTCCCGATGCCGGGTTTGTGACGCTCGTAACCAGGATAATGTGACATCCTCTCAAAATGATTCCTGCTTTTTGTGCAGGTCCGTTGCAAATCCATGAAGTACGTGTGTTTCTTGAAAGCTGATTTCAGGCTGTTATGCAGTGTGTTTCGGTTCACGAACCCCAAACGATAAGCAATCATGCTTGCGAGGGAAGGGTAACTATGCGAATTCCGAAAGAAGGCGAGTTTGTAACGATTCAAAGTTACAAGCACGATGGCAATTTGCACCGAACGTGGCGTGATACTATGGTATTGAAAACCAGTGAATACTCCATGATCGGCGTCAATGACCACACCTTGGTCACTGAGTCGGACGGTCGACGTTGGGTGACACGGGAACCGGCGATTGTCTATTTTCACAAAGAATGCTGGTTCAATGTCATCGCGATGATCAGAGAAAAGGGGGTCTCCTATTATTGTAATCTGGCTTCACCCTATTTATTGGATGAAGAAGCGTTGAAGTATATCGATTACGATCTGGATATCAAAGTTTTTCCGGATGGTGAAAAGCGCTTATTGGATGTGGATGAGTATGAACTGCACTCGAAGATCATGCATTATCCCAAAGACATCGACTTTATTTTGAAGGAGAATGTCAAGATTCTGGTGGACTGGATCAATAATGGCAAAGGCCCGTTTTCAGAAGGCTACATCGATATCTGGTATAACCGCTACAAGCAATTGTCACAAAAATGACGAAAACTGCTGCAGAGAGTCTGCGGCAGTTTTTTTCGCCGAAATTTAAAAAACGCCAATGGGACTGGAAATGTCGCTCTTTTTTCAAAGCGGCCAGGTGATGCTCTATAAATGCAGAATAGTCGGGGAAGATTGGTGACAAAACCGGGTCTTTTTTTTCAGTTGATGTCGCAATGTTCCTTTATGCAACCAGGTAAACTACGCTGGACCATTGATGTGGTGAAAATGAAAAGTCTTCTAAATACGGAGCTTCAGCTGTTTTCCGATAAAGAACCTTTTGTGACAGATGTTTTTTAAGCCGAAATTAAGGCAAATAGGTTATGATTAAAAGTGATAACAACAGGAGCTGTGACGAAAATGAAAAAAAAGAGTGGACTAATCCTGATCAGCGGAGCAGTATTTGCAGCTGCGATTTTTTTAGGCGGGGCGTACTATTTCAATCAGAGGCAGGAGCCGCAGCCGGAAACAACGGCACACAGCGGTGTCACAGAGTGGGAAAGTACAGAAGATTCTGCGGCCACTGAATTGACTGAGCGGGCAGTAACAATGGAAAAAATGGTGGAAGTATATGTCGATCCTGCTTTATATGATACCAATGCTGTCGAAGAGACTGCCAACGACTATGTTCAGGTGAAGCAAACCACGGATCCGGCAAGTGAGGTTCTGACTAAACTTCACCGGGGAGAATGGGCAGCTTATTTGGAAGATGCAGGAGATTACGTCAAAGTGCGGGCCGATTCGGGGAAGGAAGGCTATATTCCCAAAGCGAACGCCGGCTCAGTAACTGAAGTGGCACGCCGAAAAAAAGCAACAGCTCTTTCCCAACTTTCAGTCGTTTTGGATGCAGGACATGGCGGCATCGACACCGGGGCAGAAAGTCCGGACGGCAGTGTAAACGAAAAAACGCTGACTTTGCAGACTGCTCAGGCGGTGGGTAAGCTGCTTTCGGAAAATGGCGTCGACGTCACCTATACACGCAATGAAGATAAGCTATTGGCATTGAAGGATGTAGCGGCATTTTCCCGCAATGAAAATCCGGATATCTTCATCAGCCTGCATTATGATAATTTTGATTATCCCAACGGCATGCAGGGCTTTACCACTTACTATTATTATCAGGATGCTGAAAAATTCGGGACGCTGGTTTCAAACGCACTGGCAGAAACGCTGCCTTTATTCAACAACGACGTGCGTTTCGGCAATTATTACGTGATCCGGGAGACCTATGTGCCCCTCAGTCTTTTATTGGAGCTGGGCTATGTTAACAGCGATCATGATCTGGCTGAAATCACGAAAAACGATTATCCGGATAAAGTGGCCAAAGGAATACTGGCGGCACTGGAAGCTTACGTTCAACAGTGAGTTTGAAGGGGAGCAAATAACAAAGCAGCCGACAAGATCTTGAAAATAGGACTTGTCGGCTGCTTTGTTTTTGTAGGGCACTGTTTTTATAATTGTTTGATCATAGCAACATGATCGATACCGGCATCTTGGAAAACGGGTCCGTACGCGGCGAATCCCGATTTTTCATAAAAGCTGCGGGCGGTAAGTTGAGCTCCCAGTGTGATTTCCTTGAAGCCCTGTTCTTTGGCGAAACGCTCCGCCTCTTCCAGTACCTTTTCGCCAAACCCGCGGCCGCGCGCCTGCTGCAAGACCGCCATTCGCTGCAGCTTGACCCGATTTTCATCGATGGGCAGCAATCTGGCTGTCGCCAAGGGTTCCCCCTGTTCATAAAGGACAAAGTGGACAGCGTAGGCTTCGTCTTTGTCAATCTCTCGGGATAGCGGTACCTGCTGCTCTTGTACGAACACGTGATGTCTGATCTTGACGGCATCCAAATAAATTCCGCTCATTGTATCTTTCGTGTGGACGATTACCATGTTTTTGCCTCCTGTATCATTTGCCGAAAATTACCTTCAGAAAGATGTTCTGACACGACTTTTATTCAGTATAACTGAAAAAAGGCACTATGGAATAACAAGACGATTCAAAAGTTTTGTTCTTTTCCGGTAGGTATTCCGAAAGGTTTTTGGTAAGATGGAGCCAGGAACTTTTCAAAAGACGGGTTTACTTTTGCAAAA
Source organism: Enterococcaceae bacterium OF42-14pH9A (assembly GCA_027692465.1). Lineage (GTDB taxonomy): Bacteria > Bacillota > Bacilli > Lactobacillales > Enterococcaceae > Enterococcus_C. The sequence continues at coordinate 122,519 of JAQEYU010000003.1, forward strand.
AGCTGCTATTGAGCTGTTCATCAACGGCTTTTTGCAAGTTCAGTTCTTGTCAGAAATGTTTTGTATTTAGGCGTGTCTGAAAACTGCGGTGGAATCCGGATTTTGCGGACTTTTTGCCGGAATCAAGGAATAAAATGCAGCTTATGTAGGGCTAAAACTGCACATTCTTATTACAGATTTTGGTGGAAAGTATCAAACTATTGGCCGTTGGTGTTTTCAAACACACCCTGATTTCAGAGATCTCAAAGGAGTGTATGCTATGCTGGATAAACTGAAAAACTCCAAGCTGATGTTCTGGTCTTTGGAACTGTTGATCTTGGGAACCCTGATTTTGGTATCGACTAAAATCAACTTTATTTTTCAACCGATCGGGACTTTTTTTACTACGTTGTTTGCGCCGGTCTTGGTGGCCGGTTTTCTTTACTATTTGCTGAATCCCATCGTTGGCTTATTGATGAAGCTGACCAAAATGAAGCGGATCTTTGCGATTGTGCTGGTACTTTTGCTGTTACTAGGGGTGATTGTCTGGACGGTGTTGGCAGTGATCCCGAACCTGGTGAAACAGTTGGCTTCCTTAGCGGAAAATACCCCGTACTTCATCAGCTCGGTCCAGAAATGGCTGACAGAACTCTCGAAAAATCCGATTTTTGACGGAGTCGATATCGAGGCCCAAATCGAGAAGCTGGATATTTCATACGGAAGTATCATCCAAAAATTCCTCAGTGGTCTGTCAAACAGCTTGGGATCAATCGTGGGCGGAATCACTTCAACGGCAATGACCGCTGTAACAGCCCCTTTCATCCTGTTTTATATGTTGAAAGACGGTGAGCGTTTGGTGCCGAATATCAAACGCTTCTTTCCGGAAAAGCGTCGGGCCCAGATTGTTGAGCTGCTGGGACAGATGAATAAAACCCTGTCTAGCTACATCAGTGGACAAGCGATTGAGTGTATTTTTGTGGGGACCTTCACCTTCATCGGCTATTTGATCATCGGAGTTGATTATGCCTTCTTGTTCGGGATGGTCGCAGGGATTACCAACCTCATTCCTTATTTGGGGCCGTATTTGGGGCTTTTGCCGGCGGTAGCCGTGACAATCTTCAGTTCGCCTCTTCAAGCGCTGCTCTGCTGTGTCGTCGTTTTGATCGTGCAGCAGTTGGACGGAAATATCATCTATCCGAATGTTATCGGGAAATCCCTTCAGATTCATCCGCTGACAATCATTTTGGTGCTGCTGGTGGCCGGAAATATTGCCGGACTTTTGGGGATTTTCCTTGGGGTACCTTTCTATGCAATCTGCCGGACAATCGTGGTGTTTGTGATCCGCCTGATAAAAGACGATAAAATCAAGCAGAACCATTCTCTTTTGACCGATAAAACTACCAGTCTTGAGAAATGATTTTTATTGCAAAGAAAAACGCTTTATGATACGATTTTAACGTGGATTTATCCACGTTTTTTTCTACCCAAAACTAATTTTGAAGATGAAAGAGAGAGAGTGCCATTATGAATGCTGACCCCGAGAGTCAGTCGCTTTTTGCGCAGATATTGCTGTTGATCGTTTTGACGTTGATCAATGCCTTTTTAGCTGCCTCAGAAATCGCTGTCGTATCCGTCAACAAAAATCGGATCGAACAAAAAGCTGAGGAAGGAGACGCCAAATCACAGAAACTGTTGAAGGTCTTGCAAAATCCTACCAACTTTCTGTCAACGATCCAAGTGGGGATCACCCTGGTCAATATTTTGTCCGGTGCGTCCTTGGCAGATACGCTGTCTTCCCGTTTAGCACCTGTGCTGGGTGGCGGTGCTGCTGCAAAAAGTATTGCCAATATTATCGTGTTAGCAATTCTGACTTATGTTTCCATCGTTTTCGGAGAGTTATACCCTAAACGAATCGCTATGAACAAATCAGAAGAGGTCGCTAAATTTACATCAGGTATCATTCGAGTGATCGGTACGGTGGCAAAACCCTTTGTCTGGTTATTGTCTGCTTCTACCAGTCTGCTGGCAAAGATTACCCCGATGGATTTCGATGATGAAGATTCGAAGATGACCAGAGATGAAATGCGCTATATGTTGGAAACAGAAGGTGTGTTTGAGGAAGATGAGCTGGAGATGCTTCAGGGAATCTTCTCATTGGATACAAAAGTCGCCCGAGAAGTTATGGTACCCCGGACGGACGCCTTTATGGTGGATATCAACGATCCGGTACGAGAGATTCTGACCGGTATCCTGGCAGAAAACTATTCCCGCATTCCTGTCTACAATGACGATAAGGATAAGGTCGTGGGGATCCTCCATACGAAAAATCTGTTGAAAGCTTCCTTTAAAGACGGTTTTGACAATCTGCAGATCAAAGAGATCATGCAGGAGCCGTTGTTTGTACCGGAAACGGTGTTTATCGATGATTTGCTGTATGAATTGAAAAAAACGCAGAATCAGATGGCGATCTTGCTGGATGAATACGGCGGCGTGGTGGGTCTGGTCACGCTGGAAGATCTGTTGGAAGAAATTGTCGGTGAGATCGATGATGAATCGGATGAAGTAGAAAATCTGTATGAAAAGATTGCCGATAACGAGTACGTAATCCAAGGACGGATGCTGATCGATGAGTTTAATGAAGCATTCGATACCAGTCTTCATATGAGTGATGTGGATACCATGGCGGGTTACCTGATCACCGCTTTGGGAACGATTCCTGATGCCGGCGAAGCACTTTCTTTTGACGTTGATAATGTAACCTTGATCTCAGAGGAAATGGAAGGCTCCCGGGTCTTGAAGATCCGTGTCCTTTTCCATGATCCTGAAGAGCATGAAGTCGAGCCGGAAGAGGAGCGGCGCCATTTTCGTAAAGAATTCGAAGAAGATGAGCCCCGCAGATGAACTGCTGGCGGCCGCAAAAGAAGCCGCCGGAAACACCTGATATCCGAATCTTAAGAAGCTGTCGAGTGACAGCTTCTTTTTGGTTGATCGGCAAGTCCTCCATTTCAAAGTCGGGAACGATAATGAGAAGGATGTATCCAATCGTTTAGTGCAGGCTAACCAATTCTTGAAATGAGGGGAACGTTGAAAAGGTCTGGAGGTCTTCGAATAAACTGTTGCAGCTCTGGTCCAAATGGCGCACTCGTCTAAATCGCCAAGTTGAATTTGCACCTTTACCGTGTCTGGCAGAATATGGCTGCGACCAGACGGCTGCAGTTGGTTTCACATCCCAGTCTTTCAAAAAAATTGTCAAATCTGAATAGGCAGATTTCTACTATCGGAATCGGCGGTTATTTGCTATGATAGTAAAGCGAAAGTTGAGGGAGAAACTATGGAAGAGCAGATCGTTGATTATCTCCATTACCTGCTGATCGAACGGGGATTGTCGAAAAATACCCGCGAAAGCTATGAGCGGGACTTGAATCAATATCTTGATTATTTGAAAAAAAATAAAGTTACCTCGTGGCAGGAAGTCGATCGTTTTACAATTCTGGGCCTGCTGCATCAACTGCAGACAGAAGGGAAATCCTCGGCGACGATTGCCCGTATGATCTCCAGTTTGCGGCGTTTCCATCAGTTTTTGCGGCAAGAGCGTTACACAGAGCACGATCCGATGCAGCATATCGAGTCACCCAAGAAACAACAGCGGCTGCCGGATACCTTGAGCTTGGAAGAAGTGGAACGGCTCATTGAAACGCCGGATACAAAAGAGCTTTTGGGTCTGCGGGACCGGGCAATACTGGAAGTCATGTATGCTACCGGGCTGCGGGTCAGCGAGCTGATTGGTCTGAAGCTGAATGATCTGCACTTGAGCATTGGTTTGCTGCAGACGTTGGGAAAAGGGGACAAAGAGCGGATCGTACCTTTGGGAGATTATGCTATCGAATGGATCGGCCGTTATCTGGATGAGGCGCGGCCACTGTTAACCGGCAAGCATCCGGAAGAGGATCATTTGTTTGTCAATCACCACGGTACAGGGCTTTCTCGTCAGGGAATTTGGAAAAATCTGAAACAGATTGTACGCCAAGCCGGAATCACCAAAACGGTCACTCCTCATACGCTGCGGCACAGTTTTGCAACGCATCTTTTGGAGAACGGTGCTGATCTGCGGACTGTTCAGGAGCTTTTGGGACATGCCGATATTTCCACGACCCAGATTTATACCCATATTACCAAGAAGCGGATGACCGACGTTTACAAAGAATATTTTCCGCGGGCTTAAGGCGCATCTGAAAACTCCAATGGCAACGATTTTGGTCTGTTTTACCGCAATCTGCGTAGTAAATGCTCAGCTTTGCACCACATAAACTACGCTTTACTCCTTGATTTCGGCAGGTCCGCAAAAATCTGGATTTCCCCGGTGTTTTCAGACACACCTTAAAAAAAACGCAGAGTGAGAGGAAATAGCATTTGGAAGAGATCAAGATCAAATTGGATGTATTTGAAGGCCCGTTGGATCTGCTATTGCATCTGATCAAAAAATTCGAGATCGATATTTACGATATCCCGATTTCTGATGTAACCGAGCAGTATATGGGCTATATCCATGCAATGAAAACATTGGAATTGGAAGTGGCAGGGGAATATCTGGTAATGGCTGCGACTTTGATGGCGATCAAATCCCAGATGCTGCTGCCTAAACCGGAATTGGAACCCGAAACTGAAGAATACGAAGAGGACCCACGGGATGCATTGGTCACTCAGCTTTTGGAGTACCGCAAGTTCAAATATGCGGCTGAGCTCTTGTCGGAAAAAGAAGAGGAACGCAGTCAATTCTTTACCAAAGAACCGATGGATGTTGATGAGTTTAAAGAAGAAGATTCCCTGCTGCCGGAAAACCAACTGACGACGATCGATCTGTTCCTGGCTTTTCATGGGATGTTGGAGAAGCGTAAAAAAAGACGGGTGATCGAGACGACGATCGCCTCGGATGAAAATACCATCGAGGATAAGATGTCAGAGATCAAGGCCTCGCTGACTGCCTTGTCACCGCATGTGGGCCGCAGCCTGGAGTCTTTTTTGATCAGTTATTCCAAAGCGGAAATCGTCACTACCTTTATGGCGATGCTGGAATTGATGAAGAGTCGGCAGGTCCGTGTTACACAAGAAGAAAACTATTCGGAAATCATGCTTTATGCAGTGAAAGAGGACGATCAGAATGAACAAAAAGAGTGAACTGGAGGCGTTGTTGTTCGTCGTCGGTGATGAAGGAATCGGCTTGGAAGAGCTGGGGTTTCTTTTAAGTACCAAAACTGCCGCAGTCTATGATTTGATTCAGGAGCTGCAAAAAGATTACCAGGAGAATCCAATGTCGGCTTTGAATATCCTAGAGGTGGGCAATCACTTTGTCTTGACTACCAAACGGGAATTCGCACCGTTATTGAAAAAATATGCTCAGTCACCGTTATCAAACCGCCTGTCTCAAGCGGCGTTGGAAACCCTGGCCATCATTGCTTACAAGCAACCCATCACTCGGATGGAAGTGGACGAAATCCGCGGGGTCCAGTCTTCCGGATCGGTTCAAAAGTTGGCAGCCAGACAACTGATTGAAGAAAAAGGTCGAGTAGAAGGACCGGGACGGGCAATCCTTTACGGGACGACAGCTCATTTCATGGACTATTTCGGATTGAAGGATCTTACAGAGCTGCCGGATATCCAGTCGATGGAAAGTGAGCTGGAGGAAGAGCTGCCGCTGGATCTGTTTTTTGACCGTTACAAAGACGAATTGGCAGATGCGCAGGCGGCTTCGGCCATCTATCGTGAGCAGCAGGAACAAAAGAACCACGAGACGACGAATTCGAACCCGTACGCTCCGGAAACGGCAGCTCAGGGCAATGATAAAGGCACGACTGGCAAAAGCGAAGAAGATGATGACGAAGAATTGACAGGATTGACATCCTTGTCGGGAAATGAGGAAGAATAGATGGAGAGATTGCAAAAAGTGATTGCCCATGCCGGGATCGCTTCAAGACGAAAGGCAGAAGAATTGATTTTGAACGGACGGGTCAAAGTCAACGGAGATACAGTCAGAGAATTGGGCGTTAAAGTCAGCGGCAAAGATCGTGTAGAAGTAGATGATATACCGATCTATCAGGAAGAGCCGGTGTACTTTGTCTTTTATAAACCGCGGGGGGTTATCTCGGCGGTTTCCGATGATAAAGGACGCAAAGTGGTGGTGGATTATTTCACGGATGTTCCTGAACGAATCTATCCGGTCGGTCGTCTCGACTACGATACTTCCGGCTTGCTGCTGTTGACCAATGACGGCGAGTTCGCCCAGCGCTTGACGCACCCGAAACATGAGGTGGATAAAGTGTATGTGGCTAAACTCAAAGGTGTTGCAGATCAGAAAAAATTATATCCGCTGACGAAAGGGATGCGCATCGAAGGACACCGGGTTGCACCTGCCCGTTACGAGATCTTGTCAACGGATTTGAAGGCTCAAACCAGCATCGTTTCCCTGACCATTCATGAAGGCCGCAATCATCAAGTCAAAAATATGTTCCAAGCAGTGGGCTTGCCGGTGCAAAAATTGAAGCGGGAGCAATACGGCGATTTAACCTTGGCAGGTCTGCGTCCAGGGGACTTCCGCCAATTGAACAAAAAAGAAGTGGCATCGTTGCTGAGTCAATCCAAGTAATCGAAACGGCATGCTTGCAATAGTCAAAAAATCCTGTATAATAAACATGTAAAACTTAATAAAGGTTCGTCTTCAGGGGCAGGGTGAAATTCCCGACCGGTGGTATAGTCCACGAACCGTCGCATTGCGACGGCTGAATCGGTGTAATTCCGATACCGACAGTACAGTCTGGATAAAGAAGATAGGGCTTATTTGTGCGCATTATGCCAGATGACTCTAACTCTGTTTTCCCCTGGAAAGCAGAGTTTTTTATTTTGCTCTCGGTGATTCCCAAGCTCCGAAGGTGTAAATGATGACAGAGTCACGCGCGGTCTGGCAAAGGCAGCAAAGAGGTTCGTTTGAAGATGGATCCTTTACCACTAACGAGGAAGCAAGTGCTTGTTTCCCGACAACAGAGGAGAGGATTTCAAAATGAAGAATACCAAAGTTCAAAGAATGATCGGAGTCGCCATGTTTGCTGCCATCGGGGTAGTATTGCAATATTTATCATTTCCCCTGATTCCGGCGTTCGCTTTTATGAAAGTAGATTTCAGTGATACACCGGTGCTGATGAGTATGTTTATCTTCGGTCCCGGAGCAGGGATCATGACTGCTTTTCTTCGCTCAGCGATTCATTTGCTGACCAGCGGCTTGGAGCCCACAAATATTGTAGGAGATGTTGCCAGCTTTATGGCTACGACAATCTTTACCTTGCCGATGTACTACTTTTTCAAAAACGGCGCTGCTGATTTTAAAAACAAAGCATTGGGAATTGTCACTGGTATCGGCGCAATGACGCTCTTCATGAGTATAGCCAACTACTTTGTGATCACTCCCCTTTACCTGAGTTTTTACGGTGTGACTGCTGATATGATGCTGAAAACGACGTTAGGGCGCTATATCGCAGTAGGGGTTGTTCCTTTCAATGTCATCAAAGGGATTATCGTCAGTGCCGTATTTCTGGTCATTTACACCAAGCTGCTGCCGTGGCTTTCAAAAAAACAACGGGAACGTCAGCAACGGACGGTCTGAAATAAACCAAGCTCTGTCTCAGTGGAGGCAGGGCTTTTTTTGAGGGAAGCGTCGCTATTTGTCATACGCTATATGACGGAGGCTTCTGCCGAGGTGGACAAAAAGGCAAAATTCCGCTAACATGATGGTGCGTAAGCCGCCATTGCTGTTAACAGCAATGGCGGATAAAAAATAACTAAAACGGGGACAAAGCATATGACATTTATCACAAACGAGCATCAAGAGCAGGCCGTTTCCGCTTTGCAGAAACTGGCTGCGATTCCGTCTGTTTTGGACGAAAATGATACCGCACCGGGACAGCCTTTTGGCAGAGGCTGTTTGGAGGCACTGACTGCCACTTTGGCACTTTGTCAGGAGCTGGGACTGCGGACGTTCAAGGATCCGGAAGGCTATTACGGTTACGCTGAAATCGGAGAAGGAACAGAATTGTTCGGCATTTTGTGCCACCTGGATGTAGTACCGGCTATCGGACAAGACGGTTGGCTGACAGATCCCTTTGAACCGGTGATTAAAGACGGTGCACTCATTGCTCGGGGAACCCAGGATGATAAAGGACCGACGATTGCAGCCTTGTTTGCAGTCAAAGCACTGATGGACGCTGGTGTAACATTCAATCAAAGGGTTCGGTTTATCTTTGGTACTGATGAAGAAAATTTGTGGCGCTGTATCAACCGCTACAATGAAAAAGAGGAAATGATCACAGCCGGTTTTGCACCGGATTCGAAATTTCCGTTAATCTTTGCTGAAAAGGGCTTGCTGCAAGTTTATTTGCAGGGACCGGGCTCTGACACCGTCCAGCTGCACGCCGGCGGAGCGATGAATGTCGTACCGGATCACGCCGAGTACCAAGGCCCCCTGGCAGAGCAAACAGCACAAGCACTCGCCAAGCTGGGCTATACTTTCCAACAGGAAGCGGATACGATCACAGTTTTTGGGAAAAGTGTCCATTCCAAGGAAGCACCTAAAGGAACCAATGCAATCGTTCGTTTGACGCAAGCACTGGCAGTCAACGATGCGTCACCGGCTGTTAAACTGGTAGGCGAGGTTATCGGTGAAGATGCTACCGGCACGAGCTTTGTAGGGAGCTACTCGGATGAAGTATCAGGAATGATGACGATGAATGTTGCCAAATTGGATATTTCAGAATCAGAGTCAAGGATCGGGTTGGATCTGCGTTATCCGGTGACTCTGGAAAAAGACACGCTGGTGAATGCGTTGAAGGAGAAGGCGGCTGAGTATGGATTCAGCTATGGGGAACATGATTATCTGGCACCGCTGTATGTACCGTTGGATAGTCCGCTGATCCAGACACTGTTGGCCACTTACCGGGAATTAACCGGGGATATGACGGAGCCTTTTGTGAACGGTGGAGCAACTTTTGCCCGTGCTATGAACAATTGCGTCGCCTTTGGAGCGATGTTCGGCGATACTCCGGATTACGTCCACCAGGCCAACGAGCAATGGGCCCTGGACAGTCTTTATAAGGTGATGGAAATCTATAGTGAGACAGTGTACCGTCTGTGCTGCGACCCGCAGTAATCACAGCTGATCTGAGCTGACAAAAAATCCGGCTTCTCGGAATCAGTAACAGACACTTGCCATTAGTCAAGGGTGTTCGTTACTGTACGGGGAACCGGATTTTTTCGGGAGGCCGACCACAGAGGGGACCCGGGTAATCGGCGTAAGCTTCGTAAAAAGGCGTATCTTTTTTTGAACAAGTGAGAGCCGGAGCTGGTGTGTGTCTGAAAGCACCAGGGTCAGATGCTTGGGTCCGTTTCACCGTAAGCTGTACTCCTTGCTGACGGTGATGGGTACTCAAAAATCCGAGGGCCACCAGCGCTTTCAGACACGCTTATTCAGTGGCGCTTTCCAGAAGGATCGCTCGCACCGGACATTTTTGAGCAGCCCGCTTAACAGCTGCTTCTTCGGCCGGGCGCAGAAATTGCTGGGAGGCTTCCGGTTCTTCCTTGAAGAGGATGATTCCGTCTTCGTCGTAGTCAAAAATGTCAGGAGCGTAGACGGCACAAAGACCGCAAGCGATACATAGTTCCGGTTTGATTTTACAGATAGGTTTCATTAGATGATCACTGCTTTCGGAGGTAATTCAGATGGATGAGTTTATTTTAGGCATATTTGAAAACAGACCCGTGTTGAAAGGCACCACTCTTTATCAGCTGCTGGTCGGCAGAAGAACCAGTTCGGTCCTGGTCTACGGCTGTCTGGCGGATCTGCTGCCATTTTGGGGGTTATTTCCCCGTATGTCGGAGGCCGCGTATTCCCAAGCGCTGGACAGATTGGAGGCTGATGGACGCCTTAAAAAGGACTCAACGGGATTTTATCACAAAACGACAGCCGGTTCATCTTTGTCGACTGAGAAGCAGGAAGTTTTAGCCGCCTTGGATAATTTTCGTTTCAATAAAAGTGGTGAACTGGGCTGGCGTCTGATCCGTCTTGCAATCCAGACAGCCTCCGAATACCGGCGCAAAAAAAATTTCGTCCCACTGGAAACAGCGCCCCATTATACCGAACCGGTTCGGGAACTGATTCGCCGCTTGGACATATCTGCCAGAAAGCTGCTTTATGACGAACTCAGCGGCTTTTTTTCCGCTCTGCCGGAACCGGTAGCCGACAATTTAGCGGCTTGTCTGACCGGTCATCAAATCAATGGAAAAGCAGATTACCAAACCCTGTCTGACGGGCTTCTCGACAGTCCTTGGCGGGAGCTGGCTCCAAGGTCGCAACGCCAACAGTTCATGAAGCTGGTTGCAGAACAACCGACGACGATCTGCGGCCGTTTGTATCTGTCTTTTGCACATTTGGATGCTAACCAGAGTGGGCTGGTTACCCGCCGTCTGTTTCAAGAAGGTGTTTCGATGGCTGAAGTCATGAAGCAACGGCGGTTGAAGCAGGGGACGATCAATGATCATCTGATCGAGTGGGCGCTGGCAGACTCGGAATTTCCCTATCGCCGCTTTTGTGAGGAGGATACCTTGCAGGTATTGCGAGATCTTCCCGGTGACCCGGTGGTATGGCGTTATAGTGATACAGCTTCGGAAAAAGCCGTCGACTACCGCACGTTTGTCTTGTACCAGATTGCAGCAAAAAAGAAGGTGACAGAATGCTTTTAAATTTGGCGTTGAAAAAGTATTTCGGTTATGACGAATTCCGACCGGGGCAGCGGGAGATCATCGAGAGTCTGCTGTCTGGAAAAAACACGCTGGGGATTTTGCCGACCGGTACCGGAAAAAGCCTCTGTTATCAGCTGCCGGGGTATCTTTCTGAAGGGCTGGTGGTGATTGTTTCGCCGTTGATCGCATTGATGGAAGATCAGGTGGCTTCGCTGCAAAGAAATGGAGAAAAGCGGGCGATTGCCTTGAATTCGCAGCTTTCGCAGGAAGAAAAGCATTACTTGCTGAGCAGACTCCAGCAATATAAATTTTTGTTTCTCAGCCCTGAGATGCTGCAGAATCAGAAAGTATTGGAAGCATTGAAGCGACAGCAGGTGGCTTTTGTCGTTGTTGACGAAGCCCATTGTCTTTCCCAATGGGGGATTGACTTTCGTCCGGAATACCGTCTTTTGCCCCGGGCGCTGCATGGACTGCAGGATCCACCGGTGTTGGCGCTGACTGCAACCGCGACAGCAGCAGTAGCCAAAGACATTGCTGCTGAGTTGCTGGGTGGCGGGGAAAGTATTTTTCAATATTCTGCGGATCGTCCGAATATTGCTTATTTTGTCTGCCAAACAGAAGAAAAAGAAATTTGGCTGGAACAGTTTTTGACAAAGCAGCAGGGGAGCGGACTGATCTATTGTGTTACCCGCAGCGAAGTGGAGCATTTGTATGAGCTGTTGAAAAGCCGCTTTGCTGTCGCATATTATCATGGCGGATTGGCAGGAGATCAGCGGCGACTGCTGCAAGAACAGTTTCTAGCGGGCAAACTGCGGATCATGATTGCCACCAATGCGTTCGGAATGGGGATCAACAAGGCGGATCTGCGCTTTGTCGTCCATTACCAATTGCCTGACAGTCCGGAAAATTACCTTCAGGAAAGCGGTCGGGCCGGCAGAGACGGCGAGCCGGCGACAGCCGTGCTTTTGTATCAGCAGGGAGATGAACAGGTCCATCGTTATTTTCGCCAAAAACTGCAGGAAGAAAGACAGGGCTTTGAGTATCTGATAAACGAAGCCAAAAACAATCCACATTTCCAAAAAATCCATCAGGAATTGACGCCGTTGCAGCAAAAATGGCTCCTGTTGGCTTCTCAGAAAGAGGGGACGCAACTGGCAGCGCAGCTGGTAACCAACGAGGAGCAAAAGGAACGAAGGCTGCAGGCAATGCTGGCTTATATTCGAACACAAGGCTGTCGCAGGGAGTATTTGTTAAGTTACTTTGGTGAAGCAGAGGTTGCAATCCCAAAACGCTGCTGCGATTTTCACGAAAGCGATCTCTATCTGCAAAACACAGCTGAATCTTCCGAAAATTCGGCTGTGGGAGAGGATAAACAAGCCCATGAAGGTTGGCGCCATACTTTACTAAAATTATTTAAAGATGAAATTCCCTTGTGATTTTTCAGGACACTCGCTGATATCCTGTGGTATAATAGCGAACGAATGATTGCAGGAGGACAGACAATTGAGTAAAAAAGACGATTACCAAAACAATGACACACAAGAGCCTTGGGAACAGCCGATTTATGACACTGACAATGAGGACTTGGGATCCCGCGCACAGCAAAGACGCAGTAAAAACGGCAATAAGATGTTTTTGATCATTTTAGTCGCCCTACTGGCAGTATCTATCGTAATGCTTGTCGGTTTTTACATGTTGGTGACCCACGACAATAAACGGGCGGCCGTGCCTGAAAGCAGCACCACTGAAACGACAACTGTTTCCAGCACGACAGCTGAAAGCTCAACTGCCGAAAGTTCCACTTCAGAATCTTCTACAACAGAAAGTTCCACATCTGAAAGCAGCAGCTCTTCCAGTGAACCGGCAGTTGCTGATCCGAATACGGATGCAAACAATGGGGCCGACACAGCTGAAGGTCAGCAAAACAATGGTCAGACAGATCAGGCCAATGAGAATCAAAACGATGCCGCTCAAAACGGAACGGATCAAAATGCCGGTCAACAAGGTCAAACCGACCAGAACACGACTGATCAGAATCAAAACCAAACGGATCAGCAAACACAAGCCGGCGATACTGTTACTGTACGTGCCGGTGAAGGTCCGAACCAAGTAGCCGCTCGTGCCGGCATCTCAGTTGAAACATTGTATCAACTGAACGGAATCGATCCCAACAACTTTATGTTGCATCCGGGACAAGAACTCCGCATTCGCTGAGAATTGAGGGTTCATCGTGAAAACGGTGGACCTTTTCTTATGCCGATCACCATCATTTCCGCATTTTTTACGTAAAGGTGACGGGCGGATTTGATTGGTGATCTGTAACGATCAAGCCTGCCGCAAGAAGCAGGTTGTCGCTTGAAAAAGAGCCGATAACCGAATCTCGCAGGTCAAAAAGAGGAGCAGAAGCAGTGGAAAAATTCAACATCGCAATTGACGGTCCGGCCTCATCCGGAAAAAGTACGGTAGCCAAGATTCTGGCTAAAGATTACGGGTTTATTTATACCGATACGGGGGCGATGTATCGCAGCGTGACCTATCTGGCGATCAAACATGGTGTGGCCTTTGATGATGAAGCCGGTCTGGTGGCATTGATCGAAAAATACCCTATCACATTCAGCCAAACACCGGCGGGGCAATCCGTGTTTTGTGACCACGAAGATGTGACAGAGGCGGTTCGTTCCACTGAAGTTACCAACAATGTTTCCGAAGTATCCGCTCACGGAAAAGTCCGGGAAGAGCTGGTCCGCCAGCAGCAGAAGATTGCTGCTGACGGAGGCGTCGTGATGGACGGTCGCGATATCGGAACGGCGGTTCTGCCGGATGCCCGCGTAAAAATTTTTCTGGTGGCCAGTGTCGAAGAACGGGCAGAACGCCGTTACAAAGAAAATCTCGAAAAAGGGATTCCGACTGATCTGCAGGTGTTAAAAGAAGAAATTCAACAGCGGGATTATCTGGATTCCCATCGAGAAGTTTCGCCGTTGAAGCAGGCCGACGATGCGGTTCGAATCGATACGACAGGCATGAGTATCGCCGATGTTGTTCAGGCCATCAAGACTGTCGTTGACGGCAAAATCCTGCAAAAGTGACAAGGATTCGGTTGAAAGATTATTTAATGAGAGATTTTAGCGGGATAATCCCGATGAAAACAAGAATATTACAAGGAAATAAGAGAAATCGCTTTATTTTTCGCAAATTTTATTTTAAACTTAAGGATGAAGTCTAGATAAGCTTTATTTATTATTGTGTTGGTTAGGAGGACATGAGTCATGACAGAATTGAACAATCAAGTAGACGGTACTGAATCAATGGCAGACGCTCTGGAAAGCTTCGGTGAAGTGAAGATCGGCGATGTTGTCAGAGGAGAAGTATTGGCTGTTGAAGACAAACAGGCCATCGTCGGTATCGAAGGGGCCGGTGTTGAAGGGGTAGTTCCTGCAAAAGAACTTTCTACTTTACCCGTTGAAGACATCAACGAAATCATCAAGGTAGGGGATGTCTTGGATCTGGTCGTCATCTCGTCCATCGGTAAAGACAAAGAAAACGGCAGTTACCTGCTTTCAAAACGTCGTCTGGACGCGAAGAAAGTTTGGGAAGATATCGAAAAAGAATTCCAAGCAGGCAACATCATCGAAGCACCTGTGACCGATGTTGTAAAAGGCGGCTTGGTGGTAGACGTAGGCGTACGTGGATTCGTACCGGCTTCTATGGTGGAAGATCACTTTGTAGCTGATTTTTCGGCCTACAAAGGACAAACACTGGCCTTCAAGATTGTTGAAATCGAACCTTCGGAAAACCGCCTGATCTTGTCTCACAAAGCGGTTGTTGAAGCTGAGAAAGCCGGTAAAAAACAAGAATTACTGTCTTCGATTCAAGAAGGCGATATCATTGAAGGAACAGTTGCCCGTTTGACAGATTTCGGTGCCTTCGTAGATCTGGGCGGCATCGATGGCTTGGTGCACGTTTCTGAAATTTCTCACAGCCATATTGCTAAACCAAGCGATGCGCTGAAAGTCGGCGACAAAGTTCAAGTAGCGGTATTGGGCGTCGATCCGGATCGTGAACGTATTTCACTGTCTATAAAAGATACACTGCCCGGACCTTGGGACAACATCGAAGAAGCAGCAGCACCGGGAACAGTTTTGGACGGTACTGTTAAACGTTTGACCAGTTTCGGTGCATTCGTGGAAGTTTTCCCGGGTGTCGAAGGCTTGGTGCATATTTCACAAATCTCTCACAAACATATCGCTACTCCGCATGAAGTACTCCATGAAGGCGACGAAGTAAAAGTGAAAGTTTTGGAAGTCAACCCTCAAGACCATCGGATCGCATTGAGCATCAAAGCCTTGGAAGAAAAACCGGCGGATGCAAAAGAAGACGAAGTCGAAGAGGCAGACGATTATGTGATGCCGGAAGAATCTACCGGTTTCTCTATGGGAGACATCCTCGGTGCAGCACTGAAAAACGATTCAGATGCTGCCGACGAAGAACAATAAATACCATCGCTAAAATGGCCGGGACGTGATTTCATGTCTCGGCTTTTCTGTCGCTTATAGCCAAAAGAGACGGGCTGTCTTTTTGGGGAGAAAGAGTGACAGCTCGTTTAAGTCTTTTGAAACAAAAGCCGGTTTAGCTTGCAACTTTCCTTTGGATTGGGTAAACTGACAGAGGTCGGAAATAGTTGTCACTAAGCCAAGAGACGATGTGTCTCTTATTTTTATTTAATCAAAAGAAAGGTGGGATCGCTTTGGCAAATCCTACAATCGCGATCGTCGGACGGCCCAACGTCGGTAAGTCTACGATCTTCAACAGAATCGCCGGTGAACGTATCTCCATCGTTGAAGATACTCCGGGGGTAACACGGGATCGAATCTATGCAACAGGAGAATGGCTGGGTCGGGAGTTTTCGGTAATCGATACAGGGGGGATCGACCTGGGGGATGAACCCTTCATGGAGCAGATTAAGCATCAAGCCGAAATCGCAATCGATGAGGCAGACGTGATCGTCTTTGTTGTCAGTGGCAGAGAAGGCGTCACTGATGCCGATGAGATGGTCGCACGGATCCTTTACCGCAGCAATAAGCCGGTGATTCTGGCGGTCAATAAAATCGATAATCCGGAAATGCGGGCAGACGTGTATGAGTTTTATTCACTGGGGCTGGGCGAGCCGTTCCCGGTTTCCGGTTCTCATGGTCTCGGGATCGGGGATGTTCTCGATGAAGCCGTCAAGCATTTTACGACAGAGGTAGAAGAAGAGGACGACAGTGTAATCAAGTTCAGCTTGATCGGCCGCCCCAATGTTGGCAAATCATCTTTGATCAACGCCATTTTAGGGGAAGATCGGGTGATTGTATCCGATGTGGAGGGGACCACCCGAGATGCGATCGACACCCACTTCGTTTCGGATTCCGGACAAGAGTTCACTATGATCGATACAGCCGGGATGCGTAAGCGGGGCAAGGTCTACGAATCAACTGAAAAATACAGCGTGATGCGGGCGATGCGGGCCATTGAACGCTCCGATGTGGTTTTGATGATCCTAAACGGGGAAGAAGGGATCCGGGAACAGGACAAACGTGTTGCCGGGTATGCCCATGAAGCCGGCAAAGGAATCATCATCGTCGTGAACAAATGGGACTTGGTGAAAAAGGAAACCAATACACTGCGGGACTTTGAGGCTGAGATCCGGGATGAATTCCAGTACTTGGATTACGCACCGATCATCTTCGTTTCAGCTGTCACCAAGCAGCGTCTGAACAAACTGCCGAACCTGATCGAAGAAGTCAGCATGAGTCAAAATCTGCGGGTACCTTCCGCGCTTTTGAACGATGTCATCATGGATGCTGTCGCGATCAATCCGACACCGACGGACAAAGGCAAACGTTTGAAAATCTTTTATGCTACCCAGGTCGCCGTCAAACCACCGACCTTTGTGATCTTTGTCAATGAAGAGGAACTGATGCACTTCTCCTATGCTCGTTTTCTGGAAAATCAGATCCGCAAAGCCTTCACTTTTGAAGGTACACCTATTCGGATTATTCCTCGAAGAAGAAAATAATCACCGCCTGAATGTACTCGAGTCGTTGCCTTAGACAGCAACGGCTCGTTTTTTCTTTTCAGCAAAGGTCCGGACCAGGCAAGAGGAAAGCAGCCGATTCTTCTTTCGGTGGAAATAGTTTGCTGTTGTCGGGAGGGTCGAAAAAAATAGTGGCTTCGGATTGCTGAACCAGGAGTGACAGAGACCGCTGTAACGGAGTTTGTCGGTATTTTTCGACAACAGTCGGCTCCCAAAAAAGTATTTTTTTGTCGAAAAGCAGAAGGATCACGGAATAAATTGAAAAAATACGGGAAACCGATGATTTTAAGCCTTCAAAATCGGTGTTATCCTTGATATTACGCGATTCTTATGATAACGTATTAACAGAATATTGATGGGAATCAATATTTATCGCGAAAATTTGGACCACTCAAATTTTCGCACTTGATGGTTAAACATCAAAACCCGTGTTGAGGAGGTGAATCATCCATGGCAAACAAAGCAGAATTGATCGAACAAGTTGCAAAAGCGACTGACTTGACTAAGAAAGACGCAACAGCAGCTGTTGAAGCAGTATTTTCAACAATCCAAGACGCTTTAGCTAAAGGTGAAAAAGTTCAATTGATCGGTTTCGGTAACTTCGAAGTACGCTCTCGTGCAGAACGTAAAGGTCGTAACCCGCAAACTGGTGAAGAAATCAAAATCCCTGCAAGCAAAATCCCTGCATTTAAACCGGGGAAAGCGCTCAAAGATGCTGTTAAATAAAACAGTGCTGAAGAACTCTTGTTTATCAAGGGTTCTTTTTTTGGCCTCAAAATCAGAAAAACCGACTTAAAGGGGAGCGCGTGCTGCTGAGAGAGCGGCTATCTTCTTAAAAAATTTGGCGACCGCACGTTTGAAAAAATCAGCAGTAGTAATGTTGGTTCATTGTACCGCTATTTATATCATAAATGATGAGTTTCAGCACCACATGAACGTACGTTATTCTTTGATTCCGGCAGGTCCTCAAAACTGCGAGTCCGGGAGTATTTTTTGATGGCCGCTAAAACACAGTTCTTTCTAATTTTTCTCATTATATTTTTACATATGATCTAAACATGCTATACTGAATCTGAGGATGAAAAGAATTGGGTTGATTTGCAAAAAGATATAAAAAATTCTGAAAATTCATTGACATTCATAATGATTCAAGATATAGTAAAAAAAATCATTATTTTACGACGAATCTTATAAGAAAGCAAAGGAGACGATTCAGATGCGCAAACACGACAAACGACAAGAAATCGTCATTTTAGTCATTTATCAGAGGACTTGAAACACGGCTGGCAACAACCCGATGTTTGAGTCCTATTTGCGTTATGAATGGGATTCTGGCAAGTATCCCAGTTCATTCGGGGATGCTTTTTTTATTAGACAAGTGAAAGCAGATGAGGGGAGTAATGAAAATGAGAAGTGATCAGATCAAAAAGGGGATCGATGCTGCGCCGGCCCGCAGTTTGTTGTATGCGACAGGCCAGGTCAAAAACATCGAGGATATGAACAAACCTTTTATTGCGATTTGCAATTCATATATCGATATCGTTCCGGGGCACGTCCACTTGCGGGAGTTGGCAGATGTTGCCAAAGAAGCGATCCGTGAAGCAGGAGGGATCCCTTTCGAGTTTAATACTATCGGCGTGGACGACGGGATCGCTATGGGTCACCTGGGGATGCGATATTCACTGCCCAGTCGTGAGTTGATCGCTGATTCGGCGGAAACGGTAATCAATGCTCATTGTTTTGACGGTGTGTTGTATATCCCCAACTGTGACAAGATTACACCGGGGATGATTATGAGTGCAGTTCGGACCAATGTCCCCTCCGTTTTTGTTTCCGGTGGTCCAATGAAAGCCGGTGTCGATTTGCGGGGGCACCAAACGACATTGTCGACGATGTTTGAAGTTGTCGGTGCATATAAAGAAGGCAACATGTCTGACGAGGAGTTCCGCTTTATGGAACAGAATGCTTGCCCTTCCTGTGGTTCCTGTGCCGGAATGTTTACTGCGAATTCGATGAACTGTCTGATGGAAATCTTAGGGCTGGCTTTGCCGGGCAATGGAACTGTCCTGGCAACTTCGCCTGACAGACGAGATCTGGTTCGTCAGGCAGCCAAACAGGTCATGGAAATGGTGGTAAAAGATATCAAGCCAAGAGACATTGTCACAAAAGAAGCCATCGATGATGCATTCGCCCTCGATATGGCTATGGGAGGCTCAACCAATACCGTTTTGCATACTTTGGCTATCGCTAATGAGGCTGAAATCGCTTATCATCTGGAAGACATCAATGAGATTGCCAAACGAGTACCGTATCTTTCCAAAATCGCACCCTCCTCAGCCTACTCAATGCATGATGTTCACGAAGCCGGTGGCGTTTCTGCAATCATCAATGAACTGGTGGCAATCGATGGGGCTATCCATCCGGACCGTATCACAGTAACCGGCAAATCTATCCGAGAAAATGTTGCGGCGGCAGCCATCACCAATCCGGAAGTCATTCATCCTAAAGAAACGCCTTACAGTCCGGTGGGCGGTTTGTCAATTTTATATGGGAACATTGCTCCGGAAGGCAGTGTTATCAAAGTCGGCGGGGTCGATCCCAGCGTGAAAGTCTTCACCGGTGAAGCAATCTGCTTTGGCTCCCATGATGAGGCGGTGGCGGCGATCGATAACCATACCGTACGTGCAGGTCACGTCGTCGTGATTCGTTACGAAGGTCCAAAGGGCGGTCCCGGCATGCCGGAGATGCTGGCACCGACGTCGAGTATCGTCGGCCGTGGTTTGGGTAAAGACGTTGCTTTGATCACCGACGGCCGCTTTTCGGGAGCTACGCGCGGAATCGCTATCGGACATGTTTCACCGGAGGCAGCAGCCGGCGGACCCTTGGCATTGGTTCAAGACGGTGACAAGATCACCATCGATTTGAATGAACGAACCTTGAATGTTGCCCTGACAGAAGAAGAGATGGCAGAGCGGAAGGATCAGTTACCGAAGTTTGTTACGAAAGTCAAAAAGGGCTGGTTGGCCCGCTACTCAGCCTTGGTTACCTCCGCACATACCGGCGGCGTGATGCGTTTGCCGGAATAAACGAGCAGAGGTCAAAGCACTATTCGAAAGCAGTGGACGAGGATCAGAGTGAGACAGCGGTATGTGAGATCTACTCCGACCGTTCTTGAAAGATGTCCGCTGCTTTGTGAGGAGGGAGCGTATGGAAAATTTGAAGGAAAACCATCAGAAACAACAAGTATCGGGTGCCCGGCTGTTGTTGGAATGTTTGTTGGCACAAGAAGTCGAGTTGGTTTTCGGCTATCCGGGAGGGGCCGTGCTCCCGTTATATGATGAGCTTTACGAAGAAGAGATCCCGAATATTCTGACGCGGCATGAACAAGGAGCGGTCCACGCCGCACAAGGGTATGCCAAGTCTACCGGGAAACCCGGTGTCGTGATTGTTACCAGCGGTCCGGGTGCAACAAATGCCGTTACCGGAATTGCCGATGCGAACAGCGATTCGACGCCGTTGATTGTTTTCACCGGCCAGGTCACAACTGACGGCATCGGCAAGGATGCTTTTCAAGAGGCAGACATTTTGGGGATTACTGTCCCGATTACTAAGAACAGTTATCAGGTCAGAGATGTCAATGAATTGCCCCGGATCATACAAGAAGCCTTTCACATCGCCACAACAGGACGGCCCGGGCCGGTGGTGATCGATCTGCCCAAGGATATGACTACACAGCAGACGGGAGTCAAGGTGGCTTGTGATCTCCATATCCCCAGTTATCAGCCGAATACGATGCCGTCAATTTTGCAGGTCCAAAAGCTGCTGCATGTTTTGGAGCAAAGCCGTAAACCGGTCCTGCTCTTTGGCGGTGGCGTAATCGCTGCCGATGCCCAGCAGGAAGCAAAAGCATTTGCCGAAAAATATGAGATTCCGGTGGTCACCAGTCTGCTGGGGCTGGGAATCATGCCTACCCATCATCCATTGTTCTTGGGTATGGGGGGGATGCACGGTTCTTATGCTGCCAATATGGCTCTGACCGAATGTGATCTTTTGATCAATGTCGGCTGCCGGTTTGACGATCGACTGGCAACTTCACCACAGGACTTTGCACCGGAAGCAATCGTGGCTCATGTCGACATCGATCCGGCGGAGATCGGCAAAATCATCTGCACGGATATCCCAATCGTAGCAGATGCCAAGATCTGTCTGGAAAAAATGCTGGAGACAGAGATTTCAGCTCCGCAAGCTGCAGCATGGCGGGAACTTTGTAGCCAACGAAAAACGGAAAAACCGTTTTCTTATAATCGTGAAACCCTTGATGAGATCAAGCCGCAAAAAGTTATCGAAATCGTAGGTGACTTGACTGAAGGAGAGGCCATTGTGGTAACCGACGTTGGCCAACATCAGATGTGGGCAGCACAGTTTTATCCCTTCAAATTTGCTAAACAATTGATTACTTCCGGCGGTTTGGGGACGATGGGTTACGGGATTCCGGCTGCTATCGGTGCCAAATTCGGCAATCCCGAAAAAGAAGTTGTTTGCTTTGTAGGTGACGGCGGCTTTCAGATGACCAATCAGGAACTGGCGATCTTGAATGAGCATGGCTTGGCTATCAAATTCATACTTCTGAATAACAGTTCCCTGGGGATGGTGCGGCAATGGCAGGAACGCTTTTTCAATAATCGGCGTTCCCAATCGGTTTTTCATACCCAGCCTGATTTTATGAAGATGGCAGAAGCGTACGGGATCAAAGGTGTACGTATCGATGAACCGGCACTTTTAGAAGACCAGCTCAAAGCAGCCTTTGCTTTGTCGGGACCGGTCTTGATCGAAGTCGCCGTATCTCGGACAGAGCATGTGCTGCCGATGGTACCGGCCGGGCAGCCGAATGATCAGATGATTGGGGTGGACTAGATGAAACGGATGATTTCCATGGTGGTGCAGGACCATGTGGGGGTTTTGAGCCGCATCACCGCAGTTATGAACCGACGCCAGGTAAACATTGACAGTATTTCTGTCGGTCCCACAGAAACAGAAGGTTTATCTCGGATGACCATCATGATCAATGCTGATACCTTGGCCGACGTAGAACAGGTCACCAAGCAGCTGAACAAGCAGGTAGCTGTGTTGAAGGTTCGGGACATTACCGACGAGCCTCATCTGGAGCGGGAATTGGCATTGGTGAAAGTTAATGCACCGGTTGCAATCCGTTCTGAGATCAAAGCCGTGATCGATCCGTTTCGGGCGGATATCGTGGATGTCGGCTTAAAAAACATCGTAATCCAAGTTGCGGGAACGCAAGACAAGATCGATGCTTGTATCGATATTTTGAAACCATACGGCATCAAGCAGTTGAGCCGTACCGGAGTGACCGGATTTACCAGAGGTTGATAGACCGGCGAAATGTCCGGCTGTTGATAGATGACAACACACATTTGGAGGGAAAAATACATGGTAAAAGTATATTATGAAGATTCAGTTCAACAAGATGCATTGGCAGGAAAAACAATCGCAATCATCGGTTACGGGTCACAAGGCCACGCTCACGCACAAAACTTGCGGGATACCGGTCATAACGTGATCATCGGGATCCGTGCCGGAAAATCAGCAGATGCTGCTAAAGAAGACGGTTTCGATGTGAAACCTGTCGCAGAAGCAGCGAAGGAAGCAGACGTTGTGATGATCTTGGCTCCGGATGAAATCCAAGGCGATCTTTATAAAAACGAGATTGAAGCCAATCTGGAGGCCGGCAATGCCTTGGCATTCGGTCACGGTTTCAACATCCATTACGGTGTAATCACTCCGCCGGCCGAAGTCGATGTGTTCCTGGCGGCACCGAAAGGACCGGGCCATCTGGTTCGCCGGACCTTCACTGAAGGTTTTGCAGTACCGGCATTGTTCGCTGTTCATCAAGATGCGACCGGTCAGGCAACTGACATTGCTTTGTCGTATGCTAAAGGAATCGGAGCGACCCGCGTCGGTGTTTTGGAAACAACCTTCAAAGAAGAGACGGAAACCGACCTCTTCGGTGAACAGGCTGTTTTGTGCGGCGGGTTGACTTCCATGATCGAAGCCGGATTTGAAACATTGGTGGAAGCCGGTTACCAACCGGAATTGGCTTATTTCGAAGTCTGCCATGAGCTGAAACTGATCATCGACTTGATCTACGAAGGTGGCTTCGGCAAAATGCGCAACTCCATCTCCAACACTGCGGAGTACGGCGACTATGTTTCCGGTCCACGAGTAATCACCGATGCAGCCAAAGCAGGGATGAAAGATGTATTGACTGATATCCAAAACGGAAAATTTGCAGAAGGCTTTATCAATGACAACAAAGCCGGCTTCCCGGAATTCAAGAAGATGCGAGCTGAAGCTGCCGGTCATCAAATCGAAAAAGTCGGCGACGAGCTGCGTAAAATGATGCCGTTTGTAAACAAAAAAGACTAAGGCGTGTTGGAAAACGCTGACGAAAGGCTAAATTTTGCTGGTTTCTGTTGAAAGCAAGGAAATGACGTAGCCTCAGAGGTCCCTCACCAGGGATTTCCCAGGGGCGCGGATTGAAAAGAATTGCGGAAACCATCGTTGGCGTTTTCAGATACACGCTAATTTCAAGTAATCGGGGGCGATGAAGGTGGCGTTAGTGACCGATCATGAGGTGCGTCAGGCTTACCAAGTGTTGAAAAACGCGGTAAGCCGCACACCACTGCAATATGACCGCTATTTATCCGAAAAATACGGCGCAACGATCCTGTTGAAGCGTGAGGATCTGCAAAAAGTACGCTCTTTCAAACTGCGGGGTGCCTATTACGCAATCCGTGAGCTGCCGGCAGAAAAGCTGGTCAACGGCGTCGTGTGCGCCAGTGCCGGCAATCACGCACAAGGAGTCGCTTATACCTGTCAGGAGATCGGTGCCAAGGCCGTAATCTTTATGCCGACAACCACACCGCAACAGAAGATCTCGCAAGTCCGCTTTTTCGGCGGGGAACAGGTGGAGATACAGTTGGTGGGAGATACGTTCGATCGCTCTGCCGCAGCTGCTCGTGAATATGCGCAGGCGAATGGGATGAGCTTCATTGATCCCTTCAATGATCCTGATATCATCGCTGGTCAGGGGACCTTGGCTTTGGAGATGATGGCGGATGCCCAGTCAGAGGGTTATCAGCCGGATTATATCCTGGCTGCGATCGGTGGTGGCGGCTTGATCAGCGGGATTGGCGCTTACGTCAAAGGGACCAGTCCGGCTACAAAGGTAGTTGGAGTGGAGCCGGCCGGAGCTATGTCGATGCAGGCTGCTTTTGAGAATGAAGGCCCGGTTGTGCTGGAACAGATCGAAAAATTCGTCGACGGAGCTGCAGTGAAGGAAGTAGGTTCCTTAACCTATGCTCACGCGCAAGCTTATGTCGATGAACTCGTTTCCGTAGCTGAAGGGTTGGTCTGTTCTACTATTTTGGAACTTTACACAAAACAAGCGATCGTTTGTGAACCGGCCGGCGCTCTCAGTGTAGCGGCTTTAGAGGTTCTCGCCCAAGACATCAAAGGCAAAACGGTCATTTGTGTAATCTCCGGTGGCAATAATGATATCAGCCGCATGGCGGAGATCGAGGAACGTTCGCTGGTCTATGAAGGACTGCAGCATTATTTTGTCGTGAATTTTCCGCAGCGTCCCGGTGCATTGAAAGAATTTGTATCAGAAGTGTTAGGAGTCGATGACGACATCACCCGTTTCGAATATACGAAAAAGGTCAATCGGGGGACTGGCCCGGTGGTGATTGGCATCTTGTTGAAGCAAAAAGAAGCGTTGTGGCAATTGTTGGCTAACCTGTCTGAGTTTGATCCGGAATATATCAATTTGCAGGACAATCCGTCACTTTATACATTATTGGTTTAAAAAAGGCAGCTGTATCATTTGGATACAGCTGTTTGTTTTCTCAAACAGACAACAACAGTATCCAAATCGTGCAGATCGAGCTGCATATAAATCAAGGAGGACGTATGAAAGCTTTTTTCAAATATCCTATTAATGAAATCTATTCCCTCGTAAAGCCGGATATCACCATGGCTGCAGAGTTATTTGAACTGATTAATGAAAATGAAGAACATATCGGCCGCTTTTTACCGATTCCGAAACATGTGAAAAATATTGAAGACGAAGCAGAGTTTCTCCGGCGTGTACTGAAAGGTGAAGGTATGGGCAGCAATCGCCAGTTTTTTATTGCTGACGGAGATAAATTGATTGGCAGTATTGACATCCACAAGATCGATCAAGCGGCTGAAAGTGGGGAGGTCGGTTACTGGCTGAGCGGCGATCAGGCTGGGGCCGGTATCATGACAAACTGTCTCAAAGTTTTGTGCCGTCTGGCGTTTGAGGCATGGGGTTTCAATAAACTGGTTCTATTAGCTGATGTGGAAAACGCAGCCAGTAATAAAGTGGCACTGAAAGCCGGCTTTCATTTTATCGGTACCGATCCGGAGGAGATCTTTGACGATGAAGTCTTTCACGATGCGAACCGCTATTGTCTGACCAAAAGCATGTACGAAAGCCAAAAAGGGTAGATGAAAGTGTGCCGAGGTATCCTTTTGCAACTGGACTGCTGTTTCATTCGGAGGTAACAAGGGAAGGAAGATCCGGTTAGGGCGTGTCTGAAAACGCCAGTGGCCGCTTATTCCCATTTTGCGTCGTAAATGCGCAGCTTCCGTCCCATCTAAGCTGTGCTTTACTCCTTGGAGCTGCCAGGTACTCCTAAAGAACCTGATCTTCAGGGGACTGTGCAGACCTATCCTATTGACTGTTGTACAAAAGAAAATCGAGACCGTCTTCGTGGAAAAGTTTGCGCTTTTTTCGACAGCGAGCGGAACAGGGACCTTTTCGTACTGCGATTAGGGTCTTTTTTAGTTGCCTGAAGGGTATAAGAAAAGATATTTACACAATTGACTGCATTCATTAAGGTTAATCTTTGGGATTCCTTGGGGATAGTGATAAAATTAAAGCAGGAAGTAAGTCCGAAAAAAGGTGATAGGGCAGGAGTTGTTCATTTGCAGCACGTAAATGGTTAGCAAAATTATTGTACTGGTTGGAGGAGGCGGCGTATGGAGTTGAGTTATCAAACCGGTCAACAACAAACGCGGTTGGTGTACGGTGAAACATTGAATCGCGGCATCCCAAAGGAGTTTGCTGCCGGTCAGCACGTGATCATCGTGACCAATCAGAAATATTATGACCGGTCTTTTGAAAAAATCAGCCAGTTGTTTGCAGGAGCCATGGATGTAGACTGGTACATCTGTCGTAATCAAATGTACTGCAATAATTTGACGGAATTGGCGGATCTTTTGGCTTTTTTGGAACGCTTTCCCAGAGATCGCCGCTATCTGCTGGTGAGTTATGGAAACGAGGGTGCGACTGATCTGACCGGTTTTATCCAACAGACGACGGTTTTGAACAGCCGCTTTTGTTGTCTGCCGGTATCCATCCGGTCCTTGGCTAAGGGATTGACCAGCAGTTGCCAATTGGTGGGGAAAGACTTGCGTCCACTGCTGTCAGTCGATAATCTGCCAAGGGATATCTTTTTTGACCAGACGATTACCGAAGAGCAGGGGGATGGCAAATTAGTCGATTTTCTGATATTGTTGCGGGCGGGACTGGTTTCAGACAACCTGTTTCTAAAAGATCTTTATCGTAATTTTACGACTCGACAAACTATTTTCAGCCGCTCCTTTGTGACTTATATCCAACAGTTGGCCGAGTTTTATCAAGTAAAGCAAAGGGAGATCGAAGCTTACGGAAAACTGTTCGAACTGGCTTTTTATGAGCTGCCGGAAGGACACCTGCTTTCTGCCGATATGAAACGAATGATGGGAATCTTGTTCCAGCTGATCTGGAATGACCAGCGGCAGCCGTTGGATCTGGATCTGCCAAAGTTTTTTCACTGGTTGAAGGCATTGGGATTTCCGCTTAATTTACCCAAACAGGTTGCGCTTACCGAGTACAACCTGCAGGTGATGAAGTTGATGAAAGATCTGCCCCCTTTGGATCTGTATCAGCAGATCGGCATCAAGCAGCAAGCACTGTATCCCAGTAGTGAAGAGCTGATCCGCATGACTGCGGTTTATCAGCAGTTGATAGGAGAATGAGAAGACATATGGAAAATTCATACAGTTACCAAATGTTGGCAGCTTTGGAAAAAGAAGATCTGGTTCAGGCTCAGATTGCATTCAATGAAGCTCTTGCCAAAGATGATGATGATACCTTGGCACAGTTGGCAAATGAATTGTTTCAACTGGGATTTTTGGAGGAGCCGCAGGAGATCTACACCCGGTTGTTGGAAAAATACCCGGGAAACGAAGAACTACTCTTGGGACTGGCAGAGGTTGCAGTCGAAGATGATCGAATCGATGATGCCTTTGAATTCATCGAGGCCGTGCCCAAAGACAGTGATTACTATCCACAGGCGCTGCTTTTGTCGGCTGATCTGTATCAAATGCTGCAGATTCCGGAGGTCAGCGAGGCCAAATTGGAAGAAGCCGCTAAATTATTACCGGATGAACCATTGATTCAATTTGCATTGGCCGAGCTTTATTACACAACTGACCGATTCGGTGAAGCATCAACGATCTACCAGATCCTGTTGAATTCCGGGATGACCGAGCTGGGCGGTGTTTCCTTGGAAGAGCGCTTAGGAATGGCGCTGAGCATGGAAGGAAAATTCGAAGAGGCCGTTATTCATTTGGAAATTGCGCTGAAAAACAGTGACAGCGATGATTTGTTGTTTCACACCGCCTTTGTCTATCTGCAGTTGAAGGAAAATCAGCAAGCCATCAATTACCTGCAGCAGCTGCAGGTTTTGAATCCTCATTACCAGTCGGTCTACCTGTATTTGGCCGAGGCGCAGCAAGAAGAAGAACTGTTGGAGGAAGCCCAGGAGACTATCGAGGCGGGAATCAATGAAAATCCCTATCAAGTTGATTTTTATCAGTTTGCATCAGAGAATTCCTATCGTCTCCACGATGTGAAAAAGGCCGAAGAATATTTACAAAAAGCGTTGGAGACCGGTGAAAAAATCGATGAGTCCCTCTTCATGCTGTCAAATCTGTACTTGAAAGAAGCAGATTACGATGCAGTCATCGCAACTGTTGGCCAGATGGAAAACCCTGATGATGCATTTGCTCAATGGAATTTGGCCCATGCCTACAATCAGTTGGAAGAATTTACCGAAGCCGCAGTGCACTATGAGCAGGCAAATGTTGAATTGGCTCATGAGCCCCAATTTATGAAGGAGTATGGCATCTTCTTGCGGGATGAAGGTCGTCGGGATGAAGCGCTGCATATTTTGAGCCACTATTTGGAACACGAGCCGGGAGATCTGGAAGTACAATCGATCATTGAAGCTTTGCAGCAATAAACCGGCAAAGCTGAGTTGACGGTGAGAAAGGACAGGTGAGAAGGATGTATGTAGATGTTCGCGAAAAGAAAAACTTTTTGAACTGGTTTGTGACCAACGGGACTTTCAGTCGCCGCGAGGTCTGTTGGATCTTGAATTACTTGGCTAACCATGAAGCTATCTTGAGCAATGTCCATTTTGTTGAGCATGCTGAAGCAGCGGAGCGGGGCTTGCAGATCCGGGATATTTCGGTAGAAGGAGAGCCGTTGCGTCTGCAGATCAATGGCAGCTTTTTCACTGACAGTGATCAGATTTTTCATGAGATTCGCTTGAATTGGAAAGAACCTTTGTACATCGAGTGCCTCTTTGCTGATGCCTGGGACAATCCGTCATATTTGTCGATTTTGGAAGACAATCCCTACATGAAATGGAATGAGTCGATCGATCCGGTGATTATTGAAGCCGTGGATCAATTCATTGAAGAAGAGGAATTGAAGTCGCAGATCGAGAAGTTGTACCTGAAGATTGATGAGGCGTTGGAAAAAGGGGACAAGGAAGCTTTCCTGGCTCTTTCTGATGAAGTGAATGCAGCCTTGGTCCGACAAGAACAGCAGAAAACCGAGGAATCGGTAGAGTAAAGCAGTTGCAGAGGACAATCATCAACAAGCTGTATCGGCTATTATTGTCGGTACAGTTTTTTTGGGGGTATCCTAAACGTCTCAGCTGCTCTGCGGTTTTTCATTTGGTCCAGTAGAAGAATACTGTTGACTCCATGCCAATCCCTGATTCGAAAAATTGTATTTTGCAGCAGTAACTTATGGGGCCAAGAAAAGTCAACAAGCAGCAAAAGACCTCTCCGCCGGGAAGGGGAGAGGTCAGGAGTCAGGCCGTTTTTTTCTTACCAAATAGTTTCTTTTTCGGTCGCAGATAGGTGAATCCTTCACCTTCTACCTCGTGGACATTGATCACGGATACAAAGGCCTGTTGATCAAAATCGTGGATGATCCGCTTGACTTCGGAAATTTCACGGGTGCTGACGACCATATAGATGATTTTTTTGTCAACACCGGAGTAGGCGCCTTCGCCGTTCAAAAATGTTACGCCTCGTTCCAACTCTTCCATCAAGCGGGGGGCAATGACTTCTGATTGATTGGAGATTACCAAGATACCTCTGGCAGAATAGCCGCCGTCCAAGATCGCATCCACGATATGGGCAAATACATAAGAAAAGATCAGGGTATACATCATGCGCTTCAAATCAATATAAGTCAGGGATGCGGTCAGGATCAAAATATCCAAGATAAACAGTGTTCGGCCGACAGAGACACCGATTTTCTGCTCAAGAATGCGGGCGATGACATCACTGCCCCCGGTAGTTCCCCCCACACGATAGATAATCCCGCTGCCGACGCCGCCGAAAAGTCCGGCAACCAATGCAGCGATTAAAAGGTCATGATCCAGGTCGATTGAAAAATTGACTTTTTGCCAAATGAACAGCCAAGCAGATAAGGCTACCGTCCCGATGATAGTATAAAAAAATGAACGCCGTCCCAGAATCCGTCCCCCCAGAGCGATGATCGGGATGTTTAGGACCAGAGTGCTTAAAGCCGGATTGATACCAAAAAGGGCACGAAAGATCAAGGTAATCCCGGTCACGCCGCCTTCAGCCAAATGATTGGGGATGTTCACAAAGACCAGGCCAAAAGCGTAAATACAAGTTCCCAACAGGATCACAAAGATATCCCGACCGATTTTATCTAATTTCATAATGATTCCTCCCAGTTGGACGACTATCCCGGCGTTGTAGTCACAGCGCAAGGTTGGTCACCTATGTAAGTCAATTGCCGCACGAAATTCAAAATGTATCTGGAAATGCTAGGGAAGTTCTGCTTTTTGGGACTTTTTGCCGGAATCAGCGAGTAAAGTATAGCTGACGTAGTACGTAAAGAAGCAGTTACGACACAGCTTGCAGGAAAGAGACGAAAATGGCTTTTCCCGGAATTTTCAGACACGCCCTAATGTATCATGAAAAAAGGATTCCGACAATTATGGACTCCGGCGCTTGTCGGTTCTGCTAGGAATTGCCCGATTCTTTTGATAAGATAAGGACATAGTAAAGGAGCTCGGGAGCTTCCAGTAAGCTTCCGGGTTTAGAAGACCGGTTGAATTCCGGTAATAAAGCAGGATTCATGTAGTTAGAGAGCAGGCGTTTAAACTATAGCTGGCGGTGAAAAAGGCAGGGCATAAATAGCAACGGCAGAAGTTTGCAGACAGACCCTGTATGATTTGTTTGCACTGGGGAAAGCCGCTCACTTTTGTATGCCGGAGGTTCGCCGCTTTTTGAAAAAGACAAGAAGTGAAATTTCAACACAAGGGAGCCGATTTTTTTGACAGAAGATCGTTCATTGAAGTCGATGCAGGTGGAAGTCGATGCCTACATCCAGCAATTCAAAGCCGGCTATTTCAGCCCGCTTTCCCAGATGGCCCGTTTGACTGAAGAAGTCGGTGAACTGGCCAGAGAAGTCAATCATTACTATGGGGAAAAACCGAAAAAAACAACAGAAGCTGAAAAGACTGTGGCAGAAGAGCTGGGGGATGTCTTGTTCGTAACGATGATCATGGCAAATTCGTTGTCCATCGATCTGACAGCGGTTTTTGAAGCCAATATGACTAAATTCAACCGGCGGGACCGTTATCGCTTTGCACGCAAAGACGGACAAACCGGTACAGATAAAACAGATGAGGAGCAGCAGTCATGAAACTGACCGTTTTGCCGGAGGAGTTTCGCCGGGCATTGCCGGTGATGGAAAAGATTGAGCAGGCCGGCTTTGAGGCGTATTTTGTGGGAGGCAGTGTCAGAGATGTGCTGCTGGGACAACCGATCCATGATGTGGATATTGCCACCAGCGCTTTTCCGGCCGAGATCAAAGCGATCTTTCCGCGAACCGTTGATATCGGAATCGAGCATGGAACGGTCCTGGTTTTGTTCGAGGAGGAACAATACGAGATCACTACCTTCCGGACAGAATCCGCCTATCAGGATTTTCGCAGGCCGGACCAGGTGTCTTTTGTGCGCTCTCTGGAAGAGGACTTGAAGCGGCGGGACTTTACCATCAATGCCTTTGCTGTTCAAGACGACGGGACCGTTATCGATCTTTTTGACGGCTTGGCCGATTTGGAGCGTCATGTGCTGCGGGCCGTAGGGGATCCCCACGAGCGATTTCATGAGGATGCGTTGCGGATGATGCGGGGGCTGCGTTTTGTTAGCCAGCTGGGATTTGCTTTTGAGGAGGAGACCTTTGCAGCGATTTTGGAAAATCATTCGCTGCTGGAAAAAATTTCGGTAGAACGGATTTTCATCGAGTTTAGCAAGCTGCTTTTAGGCAGCCACAGAAACGAAGCAATCCGGCAGTTTTCCGCAACCAAATGCTACCGTTATTGTCCGGGAATGAAAGAAGCAAAAGCCGGTTTGATGAAGTTTTCCCAACTGGTCTCTATTCCCTTTGAAAGTGCAGAAGCGGCTTGGAGTGTACTGCTGGATCACTTGGAAATACCGGTTGATGACATTGGTTCGTTTATGAAGGCCTGGAAAGTTTCCAATGATTTCCTGCGAGAGTGTCGTGAGCTGGTTTGGGGATTGCAGCAGCGGAAATTAGGGGCATATACTCCGATGGCATTGTACCGTCTGGGGGATCGAGCGTTGACTGTGGAGACGCTGCTGACCTACTACGGTCGCCCCGGAGAAGCCGGGAAAACCGCATTGGCGCTGGCTCAGCTGCCGATTCGTTCAATGCGGGAGCTTACGGTCAACGGCAATAGTCTGATGCAGCATTTTCACAAAAAAGCCGGTCCCTGGCTCAAAGATACCCTCCATTATTTGGAGCGGGGGGTCGTTGAAAAACGCTTTGCCAATGACGCAGAGGTGCTTTTGAAAGAAGCCGGGAATTTTTTGAAGGAAAACCTGGTTTAAACCGGTCAAATACAGCTCGCTGAGTTTCAACAGCTAAAGGGGGCGTTGTCAGGTCCCATTACGAAAAAAACAGCGGCGCAACAAAAATCAGAAAACAGATTATCAGGATCACAAACCGATCCGTCAAGGAGGAAACAACTATGGCAGAAGAGAACTTCGAAAAAGACTACCTGGTGACAGAAGACCGCACCGCAAAAGCGATGGGATCCGGCGGTCTGGACGTCTTGGCCACACCGGAATTGGTGGCGATGGTAGAAAATGCCTGCTACCAACATTTGGAAGCCGGACTAACCAAAGAGCAGACAACGGTGGGCGGCTTTATTTCATTGGAACATGTTGCGCCGTCACCGGTGGGAGCAACGATCACGATCAAAGCCAATCTCTATGAACGGGATGGCAACAAAGTAGTCTTCTCTTTTTCCGCCTTTGAAGGAGACAAAAAAGTAGGCAAGGGTAATCACGAACGCTTTATTGTCGACAAAGACCAGTTTTTGGCGAAGATGTCCTGATATTTCTTCTTCACAAGGATTATCGAAAATTCGAGGTATTTCTGACTGGTCATGTGGCAAGCAAAGTTTTATCTTCTGAATCGCAGTTGTGCTAAACTGAAAAAGTAAGAATCACACAATGATTCCGTTCGGAAGGGATTCCGAACGTCATTCAGATAAGGAGAGAACAACATGGCAAGAGAAATGAAAGCGTTGAAATTTTACTTCCGAAACGGAGAAACCTGGACGATTGAACGGCGTTATATCGGCGATCTTTGGATCAAACAGATCACGACCAGTTTTGGCCGTATCAACGGCAGTGAATTCGTTGAGATTCACCCATGTGCCGGCTTCAAGATCGAAATCTACCAAGAAGGCGACCATGTAGCGACACAAGATATCAATCTTGGAGGACTGGAGCTGGGGATGTTCAATCGAGCTTTGAAGTATCAGGATATCGAGAAAATGGAAATCTTGTTCCAAGCCGGCAAACCCGACATGGTCTACTTCCCATATAAAGATCTGGATACTGAAGGCCTGGATAATGAATACCAATCTACCCGGGTATCTGAGAAAACCAAGAGTTTGTATATTGTCATCAATCCGGAACAAACCGTAGATGATGTTTACAGCGATAAATTCGAAGCGTAAAAAGCAAGTGCGGCAGAAGTCTGAAAAAGGCTTCCGCCGCTTTTTTTGTCGTCAAGTAAAACTACTTAACAAAAATCATTAAAATGACTGGTCAAGGGCTTAAAATCATGCTATTATATTCAAGTCTGAGAGAAATCTTAGTAGGAATCCAGATGCATAGGAGGGAATATCATGCGCGTAAACATCACTTTGGAGTGTACTTCTTGTAAAGAACGTAACTACTTGACAAGCAAAAACAAACGTAACAATCCTGACCGCTTGGAAAAGAAAAAATATTGCCCACGCGAACGTAAAGTTACTTTGCACCGCGAAACCAAGTAATCGTGTAAAAACGCTTGAGAAGCTGACCACAGTCTTCTCAAGCGTTTTTTTAGAGTCGAAAATAAGCCGCAGCACAATCCAGCAGCGACAGCATGCTTTGCCCCTTGCATTTGTTTTTTGAATCTCTACTGTTGAAGAATGTTGGCGCTGGTTGCTTCCCGCTTTTGATAAAAAATCCTTAAAAAGCAGATAGCGCGTCGCTTTAAGACTGCATCAAAAAAGCAGCGACAACAATTTGAAGTTGTCGCTGCTTTTTTGATGTGCCTTCATCCTGACCGCTTTCTCAAGGGAGCGAGTCAGAGTACCTTGACTCGCTTACTTCAATTTTTCAGAGACATCTTCGATCATTTTGGTGTAAGCAACCGGGCCGTTGTACAGCCAGCTGTGCTCAGGGCTGAACTCCCACAGGTTCCCGTTTTTCACGGCAGGGATGTTTTGCCAAATCTGATCGTTGAACATGGCCGCACCGCTGTCGGAATTTACCAAAATCAGATAGTCGGCATCCAGTTGTGCCAGCTTTTCCAAAGAGACTGCTGACCAGTCGGAGGTAGCGGACTGGCTGATTTCTTTTGTCAGATTAGGAACGGAAAAACCTAATTGATGATACAGCAAATCACCGCTGGATCGGTTTTCAGCTACCATGAAGGCCGAGTTGTTGGTGACCCATAAAACGGCAACGGATTTTCCTTGGATTTTGTCCTGCAGCTGTGTTTTGGTATCAGCTACCAATTGGTCATAAGTGGCCAAAACTTCGGCAGCTTTGTCATCTTTTTGCAGGACCGCTGCAATATCCTGGAGTTTTTCCTGCCAGGTCACATCAGCACCGTTCTTGACGACATACGTAGGGGCGATTTTGCTGTACTCGTCGTACTTCCCGCCTTCGACTGCCGAATCATCGCCAATCAGCAGCAGATCCGGTTCGTATTCCAAGACTTTTTCATAGGGCAGGTCATAATTGATCGTCGGGATGCCCTTCAGTTCATCTTGAAGATAGTTTTGGACAGAGCCGCTTCCGACAGTCCACTGGGCCACCGGTTTTTCATCGAGGGCTACCAGATAGTCCTCCAAATAGCTGCCGATAATCCGTTTGGGCTTATCGGGGATGGTGACTTCATGACCCAGATGATCTTTTTGGACATGTGTGGCGGTTGCTGGGCTGTCCTCGTTACTGCTTGCAGCAGGTTCGCCGGCTTTTGGTTGGCAGGCCGCCAGCAGAAGTGCTGCTGTCAAGGCAGTGCCGAGAGTGAATAGTTTACGATAGCGGTTCATAGGATCGTCCTTTCATTTAACTGAGAATGATTATCAATTACTGAGTCTATCAGAAATCACAACAATGTCAATCTAATAATTTATTGAAGCGCTGCTGTTTTGGGTTGACTGACAGGAGCTTGACGGCGATAATTGATAATGATTATCAGTGGATTTGAGGGAATGAAACTATGAGCAGACTGCAAGCCGAACGATTGTCGGCGGGATACGATAAAAAGGTGATTCTCCGGGATATGACGGTAGTGATTCCGGAAGGGCAGATTGTCGGATTGATCGGCCCCAACGGCAGTGGAAAATCGACATTTTTGAAAGCGTTGGCGCGAATCCTGATACCGGAAAGCGGGCAGGTCATTTTGGACCAACTGCCCTTGACCAGTTATCCGACAAAGGAAATCGCCAAAAAAATCGCTTTATTGGCACAATCTGCGGATGCTTCGATCAGCTTGCCGGTAAAAGAGATTGTCAGCTATGGCCGCTTTCCTTACGTAAAAGGATTTCGACAATTGGGAAAAGAAGACCACGAAGCTGTTGCCTGGGCGCTTGC
Organism: Enterococcaceae bacterium OF42-14pH9A; assembly: GCA_027692465.1. GTDB lineage: Bacteria > Bacillota > Bacilli > Lactobacillales > Enterococcaceae > Enterococcus_C. Next base: position 157,968 of record JAQEYU010000003.1, read on the forward strand.
AGCTACCGGCTTGACTGAGCTGGCTGCGGTCAATGTCAACTCACTTTCCGGTGGGCAAAGACAGCGGGTCTGGATTGCAATGGCGCTGGCGCAGGATACGGATATCCTGATTTTGGATGAACCCACCACTTACTTGGATCCGGCTCACCAATTGGAAATCTTGAATCTGTTGACGAAAATCAATCGTGAGCAGGGAAAAACGATCCTTCTGTCCATCCATGATTTGAATCTGGCTTCCCGGTTTTGTGATCACTTGTACGGCATGAAGGACGGGGAGCTGCTGTTGCAGGGAACACCGGAGGAAGTTCTGACCCCAAAAGGATTGGCGGAGCTGTTTGCAATCGATGCTGTCATCAGTCGCTTTCCCAACAGTGACAAGCCGCTGATCGTGACCTACGATATGATCAGTGGGAAAGCAGGTGAGCGAAAATGAAGCGGCGGCGTTTTTCACTGGTTTTCGGACTGCTGTTGCTGTTGATCTTTTTGACATTTACCGTTTCCTTGATGTGGGGGGCAGTAGCTATCGATCAGGAAACGATCCGCAATGCGCTGTTCCGATTTGATGTGTCCGATCAGAGCCAGCAGATTTTACGAAATATCCGTCTGCCGCGATTATTGACCAACCTGTTGATCGGTGGGGCTTTTGCGGTTGGCGGCTGTCTGATCCAAGGGGTCACCCGCAATCCGCTGGCGGACTCAGGTTTGTTGGGGATCAATGGCGGGGCATCTTTAGGCCTGGCGCTGAGCTTTGTCCTGCTGCCCAAAGCACAACCGCTGCAGGTGGCACTGAGTTCATTTATCGGTGCCTTTGCGGCGACGCTGATTATTTTTTGTATCACCCAATTTTCCCAGACCGGCCGCAGCGAGGTGGGGCTGGTCTTAGCAGGGGTGGCGATCAGCAGCTTTTTCCAAGCGCTGAGTCAGGGGATTGGCCTCTTTTTCAATCTCCAACAGGACCTGGCCTTTTGGTTTATCGGCGGGACCGCCAATGTCACTTGGGGACAATTAGCGACTGTTGCTCCGATTTTGCTGGTTACCCTGATTCTTTGCTTTGGGGTGACTCGTGAAGTAAATGTCCTGCTTTTAGGCGAAGAAACAGCCGTCAGTTTAGGGCGCAATCCCTCGCTGATCCGGGCTGCGGTCTTGTTTTTGGTGATGATTCTGGTGGGAGCCAGTGTGTCTTTGGTTGGACCGGTGGGCTTTGTGGGTTTGCTGGTTCCCCATGTGATGCGGCATTTTGTGGGCACGGACCAGCGTCTGCTGTTGCCGCTGTGCTTTTTGGGTGGCGCCTGGTTGGTAACAATCGCCGACTTGGCAGCACGGATGGTCAATCCGCCTTTTGAGACTCCTTTTGGAATTCTGTTGGCAGTGATTGGTGTTCCTTTTTTACTCTATAAAGTTTGGCAGGTGGCAGATTGATGAAATCACGAAAAATAATTCTGCTGCTGCTTTTACTGACGGTATTTGCCGGCAGTGTCATGATCGGCCAACGAATGCTGGGGCTGACTGATTTGACTGCGATTTTGAAAGGTGAAGCCGGCCGAGCCGTAAGTCTGACCTTTTGGAATTTCCGTCTGCCCCGCAGTTTGGTGGCTTTATGCGGTGGTGCCGGTCTTGCTCTGAGCGGTTATCTGCTGCAGGGGCTGACGAAAAACCCGTTGGCGGATGCCGGTGTCCTGGGAATCAACGGTGGTGCCGGTTTGTCAGTGATGCTGTATCTGGGCTTTTTTTCCAACGGCTCGGTCTATCTGCTGCCTGTTGCAGCGGCAGCCGGGGGACTTTTATGTGCGGCGCTGGTGTACGGGGTTGCTTTTTCAGCGGGACGCTTCGGTTTGTCTATGAACAAACTGTTGCTGTCCGGTATCGCAGTCAATGCCGGTGTCTCTGCCTTGACGCTGTTAGTGACAATCAAACTTTCAAAAGAAAGCTATCAATTCGTTACCGGTTGGTTAGCGGGTTCAATTTGGGGCGTGACTTGGCAGCATGCGGTCATTCTGCTGATCTGGCTGCTGATTCTGGGAGGATTGGGTTGGCTGCGTCAGCCAATCCTCAATCTGCTGGCTCTTGGTCGTGAAAGTGCTTTGAGCTTGGGCGTAAAAGTAAATAAGGAACAGACGCTGTTGTTGGTGATCGCCTCACTGCTGGCTTCTGTCAGTGTCGCTTTTTGTGGCAGTTTGGCTTTTTTGGGTCTGCTGGCTCCGCATATCGCCAAGGCCCTGACAGGTCGTCAGGGCAGCCAGTCCTATTGGCTTTCGGCTGTATGCGGCGCTATCATTTTGCTGATTGCTGACACGCTGGGCCGATTGCTTCTGCCCAGTGGTGAAGTTCCGGCCGGGATTCTGATTGCCTTGATCGGTGCGCCGTATTTTTTATATTTGATGCTGAAAAGGAAACTCTGACGGTAAAAAGCTGTCAGAGTTTGCCATTTTCGGCTTTTTTCGTTACTATTTCTTTTATAAGCGAATCAGGACAGGAGAAACGATGGAAAAAATACAGCTTCGCCAAGAAGGGATCAAGCGCTTGACAGCCCTCAGTCGACAACCCAAGAAGAAACAGGAGAAAGAAGCCCGAATCGCTCCGCTGCTTTTTGCATCAAGCACCTGGCAGAAGGCAGCAACTATCGGATTGGTCCGCCCTACGACCATCGAATTTGATAATCTGCCCTTGTTTATCCGAGGGTTTGCGGAAGGAAAAAAACTGGTTGTACCAAAGACCGGGCCCGACCGGACGATGGTCTTTCATGAAGTGAGCGAGAAAAGCAGCTATCGTAAGAGTTCTTTTGGAGTTGAAGAGCCGGAACACCATGCGCCAGTCGCAAAAGAAGCAATCGACCTGCTGCTGGTGCCGGGAGTCGTCTTTTCACCTGCTGGCTACCGGATCGGTTTTGGCGGCGGCTATTATGATCGTTTTCTGGCAGACTTTTCCGGAGATACCGTCAGCCTGGTCTTCAGCGAACAGCTGAACGCTGACTGGCAGCCGGCACCTTTTGATCAGCCGGTAAACAAGATCATTACTGATACCTACAGAAAAGGGGAACAACATGAACTTTGATTTGAAACGCATTGTCAACCAATGGAAAAACGGACCCTATATCACTTACTCCCTGATTGCGATCCAGACGGTCGTGTTTTTGCTGGTTTATCTGGCGCCGGGATTGCAGTTGCAGCCAAAAGGCGTCATGTATGGACCGTACGTAGCTTTCTTTCATCAGTATTGGCGCTTTGTAACACCGATTTTTCTGCACTTCGGTTTGGCTCATTATGCGATTAATTCGCTGGTGCTGTATTTCATCGGGCAGCAGGTGGAGGCCTTATATGGTCATTTCCGTTTCCTGGCATTGTATCTGTTGAGCGGCGTTTTGGGAAATGCCTTCAGCTTTGCCTTCAATACGGCGGGAATCCAGTCGGCCGGCTCCAGTACTGCCATCTTCGGGATCTTCGGCGCTTTTTTGATCTTAGGCATCTATTTTCGCCACAATCCGGCGATTCAGGGAATGGTGCGGCAATTTGCGCTGTTCGTCTTGCTCAGTCTGGTCTTCGGGATTTTTGACCGGTCGATCGATATCTGGGGACACGTCGGCGGTATTATCGGGGGGCTGCTTTTGGGAAATACGATTGCGTTGCCGAAAAATCCGGGAAATTATTCGATTCATACGCGGATCATCACCGGCGCTCTTTACCTGTTTCTTTTCGGAATTTGCCTGATATACGGTTTAAAAAAATACGGAATGCTTGTATAATAGTTAGGTGTGTTGAAATTGGAAAGTCTTTACGATGTACAGCAATTATTGAAACGCTTCGGGATCATCGTCTATGTGGGAAAACGAATTTGGGATATCGAATTAATGCAGATCGAACTGCGTAAGTTGTACGACGGACATCTGGTGGATCATGATACTTACATGACTGCCTGGCGTATCCTGAGAAGGGAACACCGCATTGAAGAAAATCGCGAAAATCAACAGCTGTCCTAACAATTGAGTGGGGGACAGTAACTGTGATAGGAGAGAAAAACGTGAACATGGACAAAAAAATCATCGGAATCGACCTTGGCGGGACTACCGCTAAATTTGCCATCATGACAGCAGAAGGCGAGATCCAGCAAAAATGGAGTATCGAAACCAATATTTTGGATGACGGCAGCCACATCGTACCGGATCTCATCGAATCCATCAATCATCATTTAGATCTGTATGATATGAAACCGGCAGACTTTGTCGGGATTGGCATGGGGACACCCGGGAGCGTAGACATCGAAGCGGGAACCGTTATCGGTGCCTATAATCTGAACTGGACGACTTTGCAGCCGGTAAAAGAACAGATCGAATCCGGGACCGGAATCAAATTTGCGATCGATAATGATGCCAATGTTGCTGCACTGGGAGAACGTTGGAAAGGTGCCGGGGAGAATAATCCGGATGTTGTCTTCATGACGTTGGGAACCGGTGTCGGCGGCGGAATCATCGCTGCAGGCAATCTGCTTCACGGTGTTGCCGGATGTGCCGGTGAGATTGGTCACGTTACGGTGGATCCGGAAGGCTTTATGTGTACCTGCGGCAAGCGGGGCTGTCTGGAAACTGTTTCCAGTGCGACCGGGGTCGTGCGGGTGGCTCGGACCATGGCCGAAGAATACGCCGGCGATTCCGATCTGAAAAAACAATTGGATGATGGCCAGGATATCTCTTCCAAAGATGTCTTTGAAGCAGCACAAGCCGATGATCCTTTTGCACTGATGGTAGTCGATAAGGTCTGCTTTTATTTGGGGCTGGCTTGCGGGAATCTGGGAAACACTTTGAATCCTGACAGCATTGTTATCGGCGGCGGGGTTTCGGCAGCCGGAGAATTTCTTCGTAGCCGCGTAGAAAAATACTTCCGGGAATTTACGTTCCCGCAAGTCACCAACTCGACAAAAATCAAATTGGCACAACTGGGCAATGAAGCCGGCGTAATCGGGGCCGGGTCCTTGGCGCTGCAGTTTGCAGAATAATCGTATGAATTCGTGAAGTTCGGCAGGGGAACTGCCGAACTTTTATAAAGGAAGGTTTGGAACCTATGAAATTGTTTTTAGCACTCAGTGGATGGGCAATGCTCAATATCATTTTGGGACTCGTCGTCTTGGCGATTGCCATCTATGAACTGTACACCTACATCCAAGGACGTCGTTCAGCTACCCTGCTGACGGAAGAAGAGTTTAAAGAAGGAATGCGCAAGGCCCAAGTTGTGGATATCCGTGAACGGGATGATTTCAACGCTGGTCATATTCTTGGTGCCCGCAATATTCCCTATTCGACACTGGCCAATTCTTACGGCAGCTTCCGTAAAGACCAGCCGATTTATTTATATGATCGTAAAAAGTCTTTGGCGGTCCGTTCGGCTATCAAATTGAAAAAACAAGGCTTTCAAGATATTTATATTTTGAAGACCGGCTACGAAGAGTGGAGCGGGAAAACCAAAAGAAAATAAGCAGCAGACAGCGACAGAGCCTGATCGGATTTTGAAAGATCAGGTTCTGTCTTTTCCTTTGCCGGCAGAACAATCGGGTGATACACTTTGGATGGAGGTGGTTTGGATGATTCTGTTGAAAAGAGTTTATGAGGCACCCTCTGCTGCGGATGGATACCGGGTTCTGGTGGATCGTGTCTGGCCGCGCGGAGAAAAGAAAGTCACAGCACAGTTGGATGATTGGCTCAAAGATATCGGTCCCAGCAAGGAGTTGCGGCAATGGTTCAATCACGAAGACGACAAATACCCTGAATTCAAGCAGCGGTATGAAGAAGAGTTGAAAAGCGGCCCGCAAGCTGAAGCGATGGCAAAACTCAAAGGGATTGTAAAAGATCATGACACAGTTACGCTTTTATATGGCGCTAAAAACGAGGTGCACAATCAGGCAGTTGTTTTGAAGGAGTTGTTGGAGGGATAGTTGCTCAGAAGCGTTGTCTATTTCGGATCCAGCGGCAGAAATCAGCTGCAAGGTTGCAGTTTCTGACCAGCCGGGAATAGATTTGAGAGTCTTCTGAGACTGTTCAATACTTGGCCGGTTGCTTTCAAATCGTCCGAATGCAGCCGTAGCCGCTTTTTATTCGAAGGATCTACTGACTTTTGGAGGCGGGCGGCGGGTTAAAATATGTAAAGAAAAGGCTCGGTCTTTGGGAAAGACCGAGCCTTTTGTGTGTACGGTGATTAGCGGGCGATGCGTTTGCGTGCCGCCTTCTTGCGGTTTTCTTCGATCATCGCTTCTTTTTCATCGATGGGATCGATGATTTGTTTTTTGACTGCTACGGCAAAACCGGCAACAGCTGCTGCTGTGGCTACCGTACCTACTAACAAGCCGGATACAAATTTTTTCATCATCCTTCACCTCAACTATAATAGATTTTATAATTTCATTATGAAGGAAGCTTCGCTAAATGAAAAGAAATAACCCTTATCTGACGGGAGCAGGGAGAGAAATGGCAAGTATTTGAAGGCTTCCGGAAAAAGCCGCCAGCAGCAATTTTGGTCCTTTTCACCGCCGGCTGTGTCATAAAGGCAGAGCTTCAGCATCACCTCAAGGAGCAGCTGCTCCTTGATTTTGGCGAGGCTTCAGAAAGGGAGCCGCTGAAATTTCCAGATAAACCTTAAGAATTTCTCAATAAGCAGCCAATTGGCTCTTGAAAATATTTAGTAAATATTTTATAATAAGTTTACTAAATTGAAAAGAAGAGGTGCGAAGCATGGATAAGGATCTTCACAGTATTTTTAATGAGAAATTCGGTACAGAAGCGGCAGGAGAATATTTTGCGCCTGGGCGAATCAATCTGATCGGTGAGCATACAGATTACAATGGCGGTCATGTTTTCCCGGCATCCATTACGATTGGGACATTCGGCTTGGCCAAAAGACGGGAGGATGACCGGGTACGACTGTACTCTGAGAACTTCCCAGGCAAAGGAATCATTGAATTTTCAATCAATGATCTGGAGTTTCGGAAAGAAGACGATTGGACCAACTATCCGAAGGGCATGATGAAATTTCTGAAAGCTGACGGGTATTCGATCGATTCGGGTCTGGATATGATCTTTTATGGAACTATCCCTAACGGTGCCGGCTTGTCCTCTTCAGCTTCCATCGAGCTTTTGACCGGGGTTGTTTTAAACGATTTGTTTGATCTGAATGTAAAAATGATCGATTTGGTGGAAATCGGCAAACGAGTAGAAAACAAATTTATCGGCGTTAATTCCGGAATCATGGATCAGTTTGCCATCGGAATGGGTAAAAAGGACCATGCCATCCTGCTTGACACTAACACACTGGAGTATGAACTGGTACCGGCCGAGTTCGGTGAGTATGTCGTTGCAATCATGAATACCAACAAGCGCCGTGAGCTGGCAGATTCCAAGTACAATGAACGCCGTTCGGAATGTGAAAAAGCCCTGAGCTTGTTGCAGACAAAACTTTCAATCAAGTCATTGGGTGAACTGGATGAAGCAACATTCTTTGCCAATACAGATCTGATCAACGATGAAACCCTGATCAAACGTGCGAAACATGCCGTGTTGGAGAACGAACGGACGATGAAAGCCAAAGAAGCGCTGGTTGCCGGTGATTTGGCGACGTTCGGTCAACTGCTGAATGCTTCTCACGCTTCTTTGAAGGACGATTATGAAGTGACCGGCATCGAGTTGGATACATTGGTCGCTGCTGCACAGGCCCAAGACGGTGTTTTGGGGGCGCGGATGACCGGAGCCGGTTTCGGCGGCTGTGCCATTGCTTTGGTGAAAGACAGTGAATGGGACAATTTTGTAAACAACGTCAAACAAGCCTATGTTGATAAAATCGGTTACGGTACTGATATTTACAAAGCTTCAATCGATGACGGGGCCCGCAAACTGAAATAATCGGGTATAATCGATTGCAGGTGCTTTTCGATATACCATGAAATGAAATTGAAAGCCAACTTGAGGAGGAAACTAAATGTCTATTTTAGTGTTGGGCGGAGCCGGTTATATCGGTTCCCATGCCGTTGATCAACTGATCAGCAAAGGTTACAAAGTCGTAGTTGTTGACAGTCTGTTCACCGGTCACCGGGCGGCGATTCACGAAGCAGCTGCTTTTTATGAAGGGGATATCCGCGATAAAGAATTTCTGTCAGGCGTTTTTGAAAAAGAAACGATTGAAGGCGTTATGCACTTTGCGGCCTTTTCATTGGTAGGCGAATCCGTGGAGAAACCGTTGAAGTACTTCAACAATAATGTTTACGGGATGCAGGTTCTGTTGGAAGTGATGCAAGAACATGATGTGAAGCACATCGTCTTCTCTTCGACAGCTGCAACTTATGGAGAACCGGAAGTGGTGCCGATTTCAGAAGAAATGCCCACCAATCCGAAAAATCCATACGGTGAAAGCAAGCTGATTATGGAAAAAATGATGAAATGGTGCGACGAGGCATATGGAATGAAATACGTCGCTCTGCGCTATTTCAACGTGGCCGGTGCCAAAGCCGATGCTTCCATCGGGGAAGACCACGATCCGGAAACTCATCTGGTGCCCATCATTCTGCAGGTCGCTCTGGGTCAGCGGGCAGCATTGAAAATCTTCGGTGACGATTATGCTACACCGGACGGGACCTGTATCCGGGATTATGTTCAGGTAGAAGACCTGATTGCAGCCCACATCCTGGCCTTGGAATACCTGAAAGCCGGTAACGAGTCCAATGTCTTCAATCTGGGCTCAAACAACGGCTACTCCGTCAAAGAAATGCTGGAAGCCGCACGTGTTGTGACCGGTAAAGAAATTCCTGCTGAAATTGCTCCTCGGCGAGCAGGTGATCCGGCTAAATTGGTAGCTGCCAGTGAAAAAGCTAAGACAATCCTGGGCTGGCAACCGGCTTATACGGATGTCAAAGAAATCATCCGGACCGCTTGGAACTGGCATGTCAGCCATCCAAAAGGCTACGATGACAAGCAATAAACGTATTCTGAACTTCTGATAACGGACCGGTGTCTGATCGTGGAAACTTCACAACGGTCACCGGTCTGTTTTTACAAAACTCTCCGCTTGCAAGCGGGTAATCATGATGAAGCGGCTGCGGCCGTTTCGAAGGGAGAAACGAACATGACGCTCAGTCAGACGATTTTTGATTTTACGACGCTGGCCATCAAAGCCGGCGGTTGGATGGATATGGACCGCATTTATTTGCAAAACCGGGTCTTAGGGATGATCGGCGAAGATGCTCTGGGGGAATATGAGGTCAAGATGCCGGAACGGACGTCGATTCAGCTGATGGACGAGCTGGTGGCAAAAGCCAAAGAAAACGGAGTCGTAGGGGAAACACTGGCAGAGCAGGAAATTTTTGAAGCACAGCTGATGGACCTGATGACACCGCCGCCATCTGTGGTCAACGCTCTGTTTGCTCAGCATTATTCCAAAGATCCCAAAGAAGCGACGGATTATTTCTTTGGACTTTGCAAAGACAATGACTACATCAAGACCCGAGCGATTGCCAAAAATATCGTCTTTCCCGCTGAAACCGAGTATGGGACACTGGAAATCACCATCAATCTTTCCAAACCGGAAAAAGATCCAAAAGAAATCGCAGCTCAACGTAATGCAGTGACGGTCGACTATCCGAAGTGCATGCTGTGCATGGAGAATGAAGGCTATAAAGGACGTATGAACTATCCGGCTCGCACCAATCACCGAATCATCCGCATGAATTTGGACGGCGAGGGTTGGGGCTTCCAATATTCGCCATACGCTTACTACAACGAGCACTGTATCGTCTTAAGAGAAGAACATCTGCCGATGAAGATCTCTCGCAAAACATTTGAACGTCTGCTGAAAGTTATCGAAGTATTGCCCCATTATTTCGTAGGCTCAAATGCTGACCTGCCTATCGTGGGTGGCTCAATCTTAAGCCATGACCACTACCAAGGAGGCAATCACAGTTTTGCGATGGCCAAAGCCGAAATGGAAAAAAGTTTTACCCTGACTGCATATCCTCAGATCAAAGCCGGGATTGTCAAATGGCCGATGTCAGTCATCCGTCTGCAATCTGTCAGCCAGGAGCAATTGGTGGATTGTGCGGATCATATTTTGGCAAAATGGAAAGTGTACTCCGATGAATCGGTCTTTGTCCGAGCATTTTCTGAAGACGGCACACCGCACCATACGATTACTCCGATTGCACGACGAAACGGGGAATTGTTTGAAATCGATTTGGTCTTGCGGGACAACAACGTCTCAGAAGAATTTCCAGATGGTATCTTCCATCCTCATCCGGAAGTACAGCATATCAAAAAAGAAAATATCGGTCTGATCGAAGTCATGGGGTTGGCGGTATTGCCGCCAAGACTGGCGACAGAACTCAAAGAAGTCGAAAAATATGTGTTGGATCAGCCAAACGAGATCGCTTCGATGCATGTCCCGTGGGCCGATGAAATGAAGAGCAGCTATACATTGACAGCAGAGAATGTCACCGGGATCGTGCAAAAAGAGGTCGGACTGATTTTTGCCAAAGTTTTGGAACATGCCGGTGTGTTCAAAAGAGACGCGAGGGGACAGGCAGCCTTCCAGCGGTTTATCGACACGTTGCAGGACTGACAGCCGGCAGTCAGCAGCTGCTGTAAGATAAAGTCGCGGGGGTGTGCTTTCAAAAGCTGCGCTGAGAAAAAACTTCCGGTGCCGGCTGGAGAATGTCACCTACGTAAATGATGAGCAAGGAGGGATGCTGCATGGCTACCATCAAGGATATCGCAGCCAAAGCCGGGGTATCACCGGCAACAGTTTCACGGGTATTGAATTATGATCCGGAGTTGTCGGTTGCGCAAGAGACCAAAAAACGGATTTTTGAGGTTGCCGAGGCCCTCAATTATACGAAACATAAAAATAAACAAAAAACGGAGAACCAAGTATTCCGACTGATTCAATGGTATGATTCCGATGAAGAATTGGCCGATCTGTATTATTTGGCCATTCGCTTGGGCATCGAACAAAAAGCCGAAGAATTGAAGATTCGGCTGATAAAAGAAAACCTCGATGACTTGTCGGAAGATCCCGCTGATGGCATCATTGCTTTAGGAAAATTTGACGCCCATCAGGTCAAACGACTGCAGAAACTGGCTGAACCGCTATTGCTGGTGGATTTTGACGGAATGCTCTACGGAGAAGATTCTCTGGTGGTGGATTTTCAACAGGCAGTGGATCTGGTAATCGATCATTTTATCAAGACCGGTCATGAGAAGATCGGGATTCTGTCGGGCATCGAATACACGAAGGAAAGCCGTAATGAAATCATCGATCCTCGTAAGCAGTTTTTTCAACAACGCTTGACTCAGTTGCGGATGTTTGACCCACGCTTTATGATTGCCGGTGAATTTACGGTGAATGGCGGCTATCAGGGGATGAAGGAGTTTTTGGAAAAGACCGAAGTCCTTCCCAGTGCGCTGTTTGCTTCCAGTGATGCTCTGGCCGTCGGGGCGCTGCGAGCGATCCAAGAGGCCGGTTTAAATGTACCGGAGGATATTTCCGTAATCGGCTTCAACGATGTGTCGGTGGCAAAATATGTTTCGCCGCCTCTTTCTACGGTCCACGTGCCAACTGAGTGGATGGGGGAACTGGCATTGGCGACGATGGTGGATGTTGCGCGGGAAAAAGCCCCGGTTCCCCGTAAAATCACCATCGGTACCCAGTTAGTTTTAAGAGAATCAGCCAAATAAGCAACGGATTAACTCTGGTGCGGTCAATGACAGGCAGCGCAGGAGTTTGTGATCAGAAGAGCGGTTGCATTTTTTGGCGCTTCCTGTAAAAAGGAGTTTTTGGCTCGGCGGCAATTTCTCAAAACTGCGAGCCTCACCGAAGCTTTCAGACACAGCTGAATTTTTTGCAATTGTCCGGATGATACGGGCCATAATGCTGCTTTCCTGCAAGTTTGTTCTCAAAGGGCAGGTACGGCATGCAGGTTCTTGTCTCCGGATAGTTTGCGTTGCACGGGAACTGATCCCCCTCTTTTAAAATGTGTTAAAATATGCTAGAATGTAACGTTTGTAAGCAGTAATGGAGCTGCGTGCTGTTTTTTACAGGACTGAAGTATGTATGACCAAAAGGATGGACGAAAATGAAAGTATTGGCTTTTGATACCTCAAACCAGGCGTTGACGGCCGCTTTGACCGAAGACGACAGGATCATCAACGAGTTAATCACCACCAATAATAAAAACCACAGTGTGACCTTGATGCCTGCGATCCAGCAACTGATGGCCGAAGCCGGTTGGCAGCCCCTTGATCTTGATCGGATCGTCACTGCCCAAGGGCCCGGTTCCTATACCGGTCTCAGGATTGGCGTTACTACAGCGAAAACATTGGCTTACACATTGAAAAAAGAATTGGTCGGGATTTCAAGTTTGGCGACGATCGCAGCCAATGCCCGCAACCGACAAGGACTATTGGTGCCGATCTTTGACGCACGGCGGCAAAACGTGTATGCCGGAATCTATCGCTGGGAGCAAGACACTCTGGTACAGGCAGCACCGGATCGTCATATCCCGCTAATCCGCTTGGCAGAAGAACTTTCTGATCAAAAAGAGGTCTTATTCCTTGGAACCGACACCGCCAAATTCCGTGACTTGCTGGCAGAATATGCACCCCATGCGGCGATCAATGAGATACCTCAATGGGATGTTCCGCATGGCAGTGTCCTGGCAGCACTCGGCACCCAAGCGGAACCGGTCGCAGATCTAGATGGATTTTTGCCGGCTTATCTGAAACGCGTAGAAGCTGAAGAAAAATGGCTGGCTACCCATGATCCGGGGGACGAGGCATATGTTGAAAAAATTTAAAGCAATCAGTTCCGTCTGGCGGAAAAAGAAAGCACCTCAATATGAACGGCAGGCAGTGTCTATCGGCGGGAAGATTTACCTGCTGCGGGAGCTGACTGACGAGGATATCAAGTCCTTGATCCTGCTGCAAAAAAAAGTCTATGCGGGCAACCTGCCTTGGACCCGTTCCGCCTTTTTGTCTGAGTTTGTCTCGCCGCTGCCGCATTTATACCTTTGTGCGGCCTTTGACGAAGAAATCATCGCCTTTTGCGGCTGCCGGATTCAGGGAAATGACGGACATATCACCAATGTAGCAGTTTTACCGGAATTCCAAGGTGCGGGTGTCGGCAGTTATCTGCTTAATGAATTGGAAAGCTTTTCCGTAGCGAACAACTGTGAAACCATGTCTTTGGAAGTTCGTCTCAGCAATCGTGATGCCCAACGTTTATACCGCAAGCTGGGATTCGTTTCCCGCGCGATCAAAAAGGGCTACTATGATGAATCCAATGAAGATGCTTTGGATATGGTGAAATATCTCAATGAATAAGCGGACTGCAGTGATTATTTTGGAAAAAACCGGTCAAGCAGCGGCCGCTTTGTACGCTCTGGCAGCCGCTGCCTATCCCGCCGGCAGTCCCTGGACGGCAGCTCAATTTGAAGCGGACTTGAAAAATCCCCAGACGCTTTACATTGCGGCGGTGGCTGACGATGGTACACTCGTCGCTTTTCTCGGCTGTCGCTACCTTTTTGATGAAGGGGAGATCACCAATCTTGCTGTGCTTCCGGAGTATCGTCGACAGCGGCTAGGCAAACGATTGTTAGGGGCTTTGTTTGAATGCCTGCTGCAAAAAGAACCGCAGTTCACTGTCTTTTTAGAAGTGAGGAGCAGCAATCTCTCGGCACAAAAGCTTTACAGCGGACAGGGATTTGAAGTGATTGGCAGACGAAAACAATACTATCAGCATCCGACAGAAGATGCGCTGATTATGCGCAGAGTTTTGCCGGTAGAAAAGAAAGAGTGAAACCTTTGGAAGAATTGAAACGATCGGAATTGATTTTGGCAATTGAATCCAGCTGTGATGAAACAAGTGTCGCTGTTATCAAAGACGGCAGTGAGATCCTGAGCAATATCGTCGCTTCCCAGATCAAGAGCCATCAGCGGTTTGGCGGCGTAGTTCCTGAAGTAGCCAGTCGTCATCACGTGGAACAGATCACTATCTGTCTGGAAGATGCCTTGAACGAAGCCCAAGTGATCCCGGCAGATCTGACAGCAGTCGCAGTTACATACGGTCCCGGATTGGTGGGCTCTTTATTGATCGGGATCTCGGCAGCCAAGGCTTTTGCCTGGGCCCACGGGCTGCCCTTGATCCCGGTCAACCATATGGCCGGACACATCTATGCTGCCCGCTTTGTAGCGCCCCTTGAGTTCCCATTGATGGCACTGCTGGTCAGCGGCGGCCATACGGAATTGGTTTACATGGCTGAAGACGGTTCCTATGAAATCATCGGGGAGACCCGCGATGATGCTGCCGGAGAAGCTTATGACAAAGTGGGGCGGGTCCTGGGTCTGCCTTATCCCAGCGGAAAAGAGATCGATCATTTGGCTCATATCGGGCAAGAGGCCTATGATTTTCCTCGTGCGATGCTTCATGAAGACAATTTCGACTTCAGCTTCAGCGGACTGAAAAGTGCCTTTATTAATCTGGTCCACAATGGTGAGCAGCGGGGGGAAACCTTCGAAAAAGCCGATCTCGCAGCCAGCTTTCAAGCCAGCGTCTGTGAAGTCTTGATCGAAAAGACGCTGCGGGCCTGTAAAACCTATCCAGTGAAGCAACTTATTGTAGCCGGCGGTGTTGCGGCAAACCAAGGACTGCGGGAAGGTTTGACCCAAAAAGCGGCGACACAGCTGCCGGAGCTGCAGCTGTTGATTCCGCCGTTGCGTTTGTGCGGCGACAATGCTGCGATGATCGGAGCAGCGGCTCATATCGAGCTGCAAAAGGGACGGTTTGCCGATCTTTCCTTGAATGCGGATCCCAGTCTTAGCTTTCAGAATATTTGAACCTCAAAAAAGCAATGCCACCGTAATTGGTAGGCATTGCTTTTTTTGCTGTGTCAGGAAGAGGAGCTATTATCGGAAAGCAGATTTTCCAGACGACAAGGAGTTTTGTATCTTCCAAGCACTTACACATGATTCATCGTGTAAGTATTGCGATGAGAAGCAGCGATCGGCAGGCTCAGAATCATTGTAAAAGTCCCTGCTGAATTTTTAGCAGTCAGTGTTCCACCATGACTTTCAACGAGTTCCTTGGCGATCGGCAGACCAAGACCAGTGCCCCCGGAACGACTGCCCCGCGCGCTGTCGCCGCGATAAAAGGGTTCGAATATCCGCGCCAATTTGTCTTCAGAAATCGTCGCCCCTTGGTTTTTCAGTGTCAGGATTGCTTGATTGTCTCGTTTTATCAGATGCAAGTTCAAAGCTGTCGCGGGATCGGCGTAATTGATAGCATTTTTTATGATATTATCCAAAACTCTTTCGAATTTTTCCGTGTCGATATCTACCCAAATCTCAGGCTCGAGCTCTTGTTCCCAGCTCAGATCTTTTTCTGTCATTAACGGTAAAAACTCATAGCTCAGCTGCTGCAGCATCACAGATAACTCTGTTGGACGGGTAGTCAAACCGACTGTTGCCAGATTGAAGCGGGTGATCTCAAAAAATTCGTTGATCAGATTTTCCAAACGATAAGCTTTGTCCAAGGTGATCCCCGTATATTTCTCTCGGACCTCTGGCGGTAATTGGGGGCTTTCCTCCAATAGGGTGAGGTAGCCGATGATACTGGTCAAAGGCGTTCTGAGGTCATGTGCCAAATAGACGATCAGGTCGTTTTTCTTTTGCTCGGCATCTTGAGCAGCTCGCTGATGGAAGAGACTGTTGATCCGCACCCGGTTCATTTCCAAGGCGAAATCTGCAAGGTCTTCGGACAATTCAATCTCTTTTTCAGGTTCTTCCACCAGCTGTTTGGCGGCTGCCAGTGTCTCGTCCAGATATTTTGCGGCTCTGCGAATAAAAAGATAAGTTCCTGCTACCCAGATCGTCACCGCAATCACTATCAAAAGCGGGACCAGCAGACGATTGATCAGATTAAAAAAAGGATATAAGGGATCTGAATAATACCAGGTGCGTGAACTCAACAGGACTTTCAAAATAAGCGGAATGGCAATGAATAAGAAGATCAAACTACCGGTCATCAGCAGATAGCGGCGCATCAGTTTAGCGGCTAAGCGGCTTTTATTTTTCAATGGTGTATCCCACCCCCCAGACAGTTTTGATGAATTTCGGTTTGCGCGGCGGTTCGTGGAGTTTTTCCCTCAGGCGGGCGATGTGGGCCATCACGGTATTGTTATTGTCCAGGTATTTTTCGCCCCAGACCGTTTCAAAGAGTGTTTCGGAAGAGACGACTTCCCCGGCACGACTGCACAAATACCAAAGAATTTTGAATTCAAGCGGTGTCAATTTGATCTCTTTGTCGTAGAGGCGGACTTTGTGACTGCTTTTTGAAACAAAGAGTCCGTTATGGTCGTATTCATGCACCTGGCGACGGTTTTGGGCTGCAGCTCTCTGATTGTAAGTCTGATAGCGGCGCAGCTGGGTTTTGACTCTGGCGATCACCTCCAACGGATTGAAGGGTTTGGTGATATAGTCGTCGGCCCCTAAGGAAAGTCCGGTAATCTTATCCAGGTCTTCACTTTTGGCAGTCAGCATCAGAACTGGAAAGAACTCTTTTTCTCTGATCTGTCGCAGCAAAGAGAAGCCGTCGATATCCGGCAGCATGACGTCCAAAAGTGCCAGCGATGGTTGATTCTGCGCCAGGTAGGCCAAGGCTTCTGTGCCGTTATAGGCTGTTTGTATGGTGTAGCCTTCATTCAGCAAAAAGGCAGCCAGCATATCAGCGATTTCTTTTTCATCATCAACGATCAATATTTCTGTCATCAGGTGCAGCTCCTTTTTAACACGGATGTACACCCAGTATATGATAAGCCCCGTCCGCTGTCATCTTTTCCACAGTGCCCAATAGTTGATCCCTTCATTGACAAACGTTTCGCTGTCATAGGTTTTTCGATAGTGTTCCTTCGTTGGGTTATCATTGGGATCATAGACTTTGATACGGCCCTTACTGTCGGTGGTCAGAACCATGATGTGACCAACGGTGGTAAAGGTTCCGGGTTTGACGGAAACGATTATCGGAATACCATTGTTCATAAATTCTTTGGCGCGATTAAAATGGTTTCCGAGATTTTCGAATTGCAGGTCATGGGCGACGGCGAAATCTGAAAAAATCTGCCAGGAGGTACCCTGCCCGGTGACATAATAGTTGTTTTGCGCCCAATTCAGAACGTCTGTCGGAGAGATGCTGTTTTTTTCCCAATAAGAATCGATCATCGCCAAAGAGGTCAATGCACATCCGTTATGGGCCAGGTCATTTTGCGAAGCCTCTGATCCGTAAGCTGCATTTCCCCAACGCTCGTCAGTCTGAAGCAGCAGCGGAAGAGTGATGTTCTTTTGGTCTGCTTCCAAAAATTGGTTGGCTTTGCGACTGAATTTTTCAGGCAGAATCTGAACCGTCGTGCTGCGGGGGGCCTCCCACGGCAAATGAAAAGGCAGCTGATACCCTCGTCCCAAGAGGCTGTAGCCGCTGAGCAACAGCAGCAGTGCCGCCAACAACAACGGCAGGTATCTGTGTTTTTTGCGCGCTTTTCGACGAGTCTTAAGATTACGCGGCAGCGTCCGTCTGATGAGTAAGGGCTTTTTTTGTTCCATGTTAACTTTTCCTCCGATTGCTTTGATTTTGTGAACGTTTTGCGTTTCTGATGCAGCAAAAGTATTTCCGCAGCTTTAGCATATAAGAAAGCTTGTAGGGAGATATCCATTCTTTCTGATGAAGTTCTTACGATTTTCTGATATTTGCTGTTGTCTCTCTTATAGACTTCATGGTGAAGAAAAGTCGCTGCTCATGGATTGTTTGACTTGTCTTCACTTTCTGATTTAGGAAAAAGAGCAGCGTATCTGGATGCTGCTGAAGTGCTCTGCCGCTTTCGAGTTTCTGCAGCTGAATCTATTTTCCTGTTCTGAAGGGGTGTCCCATGATTAAAACTTGCGAATTACGTTATAATTAAAAGGGACCGGAAACGTCGGCGGGATTCAGATTTTTACGGAATAAAGCGAGTTATCGCAACTATTTCGGTCCTTTTCTCCGCAATCTACGTCGTAAATACTCGCTTATGCACCACATAAGCGAGCATTTACTCCTTGATTTCGACAAAAAGTCCGCAAAAATCTGGATTCCCCCAGAGTTTTCAGATACGCCCTAAGCAGGAAGCGGTCGTTTCCCAATAAAATTGGTAGGAGGCAAAACAGTGAGTGCCATTGAAGTTTTTTCTGAAATAGGCAAATTGAAAAAGGTGTTGTTGAAACGTCCCGGACAAGAAGTGGAGAACTTGACACCTGACAGTATGGAAGAGCTGTTGTTTGACGATATTCCGTTTTTGAAGATGATCCAAAAAGAACACGATGTTTTTGCAGATCTCCTGCGTTCAGAAGGAATCGAAGTCTGTTATTTGGAGAAAATGGCTGCTGAAGCGATCGATGCCGGCGGGGTGAAGGTGCCTTTCATCGTTGACTTTTTGAACGAGTCGAGGATCCAATCGCCTTTTTTGCGGCAGGAGCTGTTCGAGTATCTGATGGCTTTTGATACGCAGCCTTTGGTGAAAAAGATGATGGCCGGGATCCGCACCAATGAGGTCAAGGTTAATGGACGGTCGTTACTGGATGTTTCACGAGACAGCGGCAAGCCTTTTTATCTGATGCCGATGCCCAGTCTGTATTTCACTCGAGACTCGTTGGCTTGTGTTGGTCGGGGTCTGCTGATCAATCCAATGGCTTTTGAAGCTCGCAAGCGGGAATCGTTGTTTGTGGAATATATTTATCGTTACCATCCTTTTTTTGAAACGGAGGAAGCACCGATCTGGCTTGATCGTGACTATGATGCACCGATTGAAGGTGGTGATATTCTGGTCTTGAGTCAAACGGTGCTGGCGGTGGGAATCAGCCAGCGCACCAGTGCCAAAGCAATTGAACAGTTGGCCCGTAATATTTTGGGACAGCCCGGCGGTTTTCAGAAAATATTGGCAATCAAGATTCCTAAAGAACGGGCAATGATGCACCTGGATACAGTCTTTACGATGGTAGACAAAGAGAAATTCACAATTCATCCGGCAATCCTCACAGCGGAAGGTTTGTTGGATATTTATGTCATCGAAGCTCAGGGGGAAAATCTGCGGATCACACCTGAACGGGACCTGCAGCAGGTTTTGAAGCAACTACTGGGACTTAATGAGCTGATCTTAATCCCTACCGGCGGCGGGGATGCCATCGCAGCTCCAAGAGAGCAATGGAACGATGGCTCCAACACGTTGGCGATTGCTCCGGGGAAAGTTGTAACCTATGATCGCAATTATGTTTCAAACGAATTGCTGCGGGAAGCGGGGATCACGGTTTTAGAAATCCCTTCCGGGGAGTTGTCCCGCGGGCGGGGCGGTCCGCGCTGCATGAGTCAACCTTTTTGGCGGGAAAGTCTTTGAACTTTCCCTTTTTTGTGTTACACTGATAAAAATGAATAATTATACATTTTGGAGGTTGTTTGGAGATGGAATATTCAGTGTTTCAAGGGAAGAGTTTTTTGAAAGAAAAGGATTTTACCAAAGACGAGTTGCTGTATCTAATCGATTTTGCTGCTCATTTGAAAGAATTGAAAAAAGCGGGGATCCCGCATAATTATCTGCAAGGAAAGAATATCGCACTATTATTTGAAAAAACCTCGACCCGGACACGGGCGGCTTTTACAGTTGCCGCCAATGATCTGGGCGCCCACCCGGAGTTTCTTGGCGCGGGAGATATCCAATTAGGAAAAAAAGAATCGGTGGAAGATACAGCAAAAGTGCTGGGAAGTATGTTCGATGGCATAGAGTATCGCGGCTTTAATCAAGCAGCGGTAGAAGCGTTGGCGGAATTTTCAGGCGTCCCGGTATGGAATGGCTTAACTGATCAGTGGCATCCGACACAGATGCTGGCAGATTTTTTGACCATCAAAGAACATTTTGGAAAATTGACCGGCCTGACTTTGGTATATTCCGGTGACGGGCGGAACAATGTCGCCAATTCATTGCTGGTGACCGGGGCGATTTTGGGTGTCAACGTACACATTGTGGCTCCTGAAACACTATTTCCGGAAGAGGGGATCGTTGCGCTGGCTCAAGAATATGCGGAGGCTTCCGGCGCACAACTTTTGATCACCGCAGATGTTTCAGAAGGGGTCAAAGGGGCGGATGTCTTGTACACTGATGTCTGGGTGTCGATGGGTGAAGAGGAAAAATTTTCCGAGCGGGTGGAACTTTTACTACCGTATCAAGTCAATATGGCGATGGTAGCAGCGACCGGAAACGATCAAGCAATCTTTTTACACTGTCTGCCGGCTTTTCATGATGCCCAAACACAATATGCCCAAAAAATTGCCGAATCTTTCGGATTGACAGAAATGGAAGTGACTGATGAAGTCTTTCAGGCACCATTTGCCAAACAATTTCAGCAGGCGGAAAACCGGATGCATACAATCAAAGCAGTGATGGCAGCGACGTTGGGGAATCTTTTTATTCCAAAAGTCTGAAGGGACACTTGTTGCCCTAATTTTTGGCTAGGCAAAGCAGCTCTTTTTTGCTATACTGATCTCAGTTTAATATGAGACGTTGAGCAAGAAAGTAACGCTGTGGGCCGATCAAAGCGAATCCGGGGAGGTGGGAGCCGGATATCCGACGCATCGTGAAACGTACTTGTGAGTTTTCTGCGCTTGCAGACGGCAGCCTACCGTTATAGGCGAGGTGGTCCGAGCCTTCGGACAAAAAGAGTGGTACCGCGGGAATTCTCGTCTCTGATGTGCAGACATCAGGGGCGTTTTTTATTTGCAGAAAACCACTCCATTACTGGATAGAAAACCCTCATCACAAAAGGAGAAGATGACATGAACAACAAGGAAATCGTAGCAAAAGCTGTCTTTGATGTTGTCAAAGACGACCTCTCATTGGAACAAGTCCAAGCCCTCTTGGAAAATCCCAAATCCCCAGACCACGGGGATGTTGCTTTTCCGGCCTTCGCCTTGGCAAAAGTTTATCGCAAAGCCCCACAACAGATTGCCAGTGATCTGGCGGAAAAAATTGAAGCCACTGCCTTTGAAAAAATTGCAGTCGTGGGACCGTACCTGAACTTTTTCATGAGCAAAGCAAGTGTATCTGAAACGGTTTTGAAACAAGTGATTACCGAGAAGAATCAATACGGTGACGCTTCAGTCGGAATGGCACAAACGGTACCTATCGATATGTCCTCACCGAATATTGCCAAACCGATTTCAATGGGACACCTGCGTTCGACTGTAATTGGAAATTCCATCGGTTTTATTTTGGAAAAAATCGGTTACCGTCCGATTCGGATCAACCATCTGGGGGACTGGGGAACGCAGTTTGGTAAGCTGATTGTTGCTTATAAAAAATGGGGATCAGAAGAAGCTGTCAAAGCGCAACCGATCCAAGAGCTTCTGCGTTTGTACGTAGATTTCCACGAACAGGCTGAGACAGAGCCGGCATTGGAAGATGAGGCAAGAGCCTGGTTCAAAAAATTGGAAGACGGTGACAAAGAAGCAGTCTCTTTGTGGCAGTGGTTCCGTGACGAATCCATGAAGGAATTCAACAAAATTTATGCGCTGTTGGATGTTTCCTTTGATTCGATGAATGGGGAAGCTTTCTACAATGACAAGATGGCGGAAATCGTTGAAATGCTGGAAGAAAAACACCTGCTCAAAGAAGACCAAGGCGCGGAAATTGTTGATTTGTCCGCTTATGATCTGAATCCGGCTCTGATCCGCAAATCCGACGGGGCCACTTTGTATATCACACGGGATCTGGCGGCTGCCCTTTACCGCAAACGGACCTATGATTTTGCGAAATCTGTTTATGTGGTGGGAAATGAGCAAAGTTATCATTTCAAACAGCTGAAAGCCGTTTTGAAGGAAATGGGCTTCGACTGGGCAGATGAGATCTACCACGTGGCTTTCGGACTGATTACAAAAGACGGCAAAAAACTTTCTACTCGTAAAGGAAAGATCGTCTTGCTGGAAGAAGTACTGATGGAAGCAACTGAACTGGCAAAAGGCCAGATTGCAGAAAAGAACCCGACACTTGAAAACAAAGATGAAGTTGCCAAGCAAGTCGGCGTTGGGGCCGTTATTTTCCATGATCTGAAAAACGACCGCATGAACAATTTCGATTTCAATCTGGAAGAAGTCGTGCGCTTTGAAGGAGAAACCGGTCCGTATGTTCAATATACCCATGCCCGGGGGATGAGTATCCTGGCTAAAGCTGACTTCACGCCAAATTCCGAAGCGGTCTACAGTTTGACTGATGAAAACAGCTGGGAGGTCATCAAACTGTTGCAACAATATCCGGATACGGTTTTATCTGCAGCTGAAAAATATGAGCCTTCAGTGATTGCCAAACACGCTATCAAACTGGCGCAAGCTTTCAATAAATTTTATGCTAACGTTAAAGTTCTGGCAGAAGATGAACAGAAAGAGGCGCGTCTGGCATTGGTGTACGCAGTGACTATCGTTTTGAAAGAAGACCTGCGCCTGTTAGGTCTCGCAGCTCCGGACAAGATGTAGACCATCTGCTAAAAGTTAAAAAAATCTGCGGCCTGTCTTTTGCTTTCAAAGGACAGCTGCAGATTTTTGCTTTATAATGGGAAAGATGAGTCGCTTTGAGAAAGTAACTTTGTAAGAATGATTGACGATTTGGACAGTGTTATGTAATCTGTGTAAAATAGGCTGTTTATACCCCTTATATCACAACTTGTCCGTTTTTTTCAGCTCCCAAAGTTTCTTGGCAGTCTTGGTTCTGCGAGTGCTTTCAACTACTAATTCAATGGAAATCAGGTGATAACTGTGCCGAAATCGACCTTTTTAAATCTGCCGGCTGCCAAAAAAAAAGCGGTTGAAAATGTTTTATTGGAAGTTTTTTATGACCGCCATGTGGCACAAGTCAAGGTTTCTGAGATCGTTACCAAAATGGGCATGGCCAGAGGTTCTTTTTACAAATATTTCGAAGATCTGGAAGATGCCCATCTATATCTGATCAAACAAGCCTCTACCGAAGTCCATCAAGAGATCCTGAATGCGATCAATGAGCAGCAGGCAGACTTCTTTCGCGGCATCGAAGTGTATCTGACCGAAGTCATGGCATTGGATCGAAACGACAACCGGTGGAAAATGATCAAGCTGTTGACTAAAAGTAGTGATGTCTTCGCCAAACGAATGGATGCTTCCGCTGAGCTGGAGGATCATGTGCTGCGGGCTTGGACGGAGCTGTTGGAAAAAAATCGGATTGTGATGGCGACCGATGCCGAGGCGCTGGCGTTCTTGTATCTGATGATGGATCTGGTTATGACGGAGCTGACAGCAGCAGTCGTCAACAATTGGGATATTCCGACACTGAAAACAGATTACCGTTTTCGGGAAAACTGGCTGAAAAAAGGGCTGTATCCCTGATTTATTAAAGTTAAACCAAAAAAATCCGAACCTGGTTAAGGGCTGCTGCTGCCGCCTTTTTCCGGGTTCGGATTTTTTATGGTGAACAAAATTTACTAAACAGGAAAGCATCGGTTATCCCACAACTCAGTGAAAGAAAAGCTGCCAGAGGAGCAACAACGAAAAGCCCAGAAAAAAAGGTGAAATGTATTTCAAAGTGAAACGGCTGAAAGCTTTTCCAACCCGGCGTTCAGTTGTGTATTTGGGATTTTTCCGGTCACTTTTAAACCTTGCGGGTGGTCGCGACCAGAACAAGCCGCCGCTGATTTTCAACAAGAGAGCCAAAAACAGCAGGAGACCAGTCGTACTGAAACCGATAAAGATCAAGCTTGAAATCAAATCCAATTCCGACAACGAGGATTGAATCATCCCAGATCAACTACCTTTCATGAACCGGCTTTTTACGAGGGTGCTGGCCATTGTAAAATAGCAGTGGTCAGTTCAACATATGGCTGCGGAAATAATCGGCCAGTTTTTCGGCGTCCGCTTCGGTCCGGCAGATCGTGATGACCGTATCAAAACCGGCTAATGTCGTAACTTTTTCGGGAATTTTGACCTCGTCCATCACTGCTGCCATCAGTTGGGCGTTGTCAGGCATCGTATTGATGATGGTGATGAACTGGACTCGGTCTACATTAGTCACCACATCTTCGATCATTCGGATCAGACGTTTTTCTTCCTCCTGATTATCTGGCTCTGTTTCATACTCGTTAAAAAGTTCAAAATGAATCTGACCGTCTTTGTCCTGCACTTTTACGATTTTCAAGTCGCGGATATCACGGGAAATAGTGGCCTGTGTGGCTGTGACCCCGCGTTTTTCCAATAAGTGCAGCAGTTCTTCTTGTGTACGAACGGTTTCCGAGGCGACAATTTGACGAATGATAGCGTGACGCTCAGCTTTGCGCATATTTTTGCTCCTTTCATGCAGACAGCTAACCGCTTTTTGGCTTTAAAAGCGCGACCCGTCTCGATTGGACAAGACCCGGGCGACTTTCATGATGCTGCATAGATATTCATCGTAATCATAGCAAAGAAAAGTAAAAAAGAACAGGGAAAATCCGAGGTGGATATTTTTGTGGCAACCAAAGAGGGTGATATAATAAATAAGTAAAAGGGAGCTTTTTTAGCTTGTAGGATGGAGCATTTTTTTATTTTTGCAGGCAACCGCTCGTCTTGTATGGATAGCAAGTGTTGAAGAATTGTTGATTTGTTTCTTTAAGATACTAGCCATTCCTCGTTTAGTTAAAGGCAGTTTTGCAATCGTGAGGCGTGCCGACTGCCCTTATCGGAGCCTGCCGTTGTCGCTGTGCTGTAGTCATTCAAGCAACCGCAGAATGTTCCAACTACCTGAACTAAGAAATACTGCTGTGGTCAAATCGTTCGGTGGGATAATACACATTTGGCAAACAGAAAAGAGGTGCATCATGATGAAAGAAGAAGAGTTGCTTTTCAAGGAACTTCAAGCGGCCTGGCTCAACCGCAATGGTCGAAATTTTGCTGCCTGTTTTGCCAATGACGGCACACTGATTGCTTTTGATGGCACTTATGTCAAAGGGAAAAGGGAAATCTACCGCTACGTGCAGGAATTGTTTCGGGTAGAACAGGATCTTTTGTATCAATCGGTCCCTGTCGAATTGAAGCGGCTGACGCCTACAATCGTCTTGTTTCGCTGCCACACAGGAAAAATCAGAAGAGAAACCAACCGCATTCGGGATGAGCGAATGGCCCACCTCACTTTGCTGCTCCAGAAAAAGGCGGTTTGGGAGATCGTTTTGATGCAGTATACCCCGGCCAGCTTTGAAACCTATCCTAAAATGCGGACCTCTTTCCAGTATGAATTGGAAGAATCGATGGATTGAGGTCGTCCAATTGATAATGATCGACTGCTGGAAGCAGCTTCAACAGAAGCTTCCAGCATTTTTTGGTTTGATGCAGAAAGGAAGATTGATGGTGGAATCGGCAGTTGGTTGCAAAAGTAAAGTAACGAAGAAGCCTGTCAGCTCAGTGACTCAGCTGCAGCTCTGATACCATTTTGTGTGGAAGCGTGGCGAGATCAGCCAGTCAATACCGGATCTGCCAAAAAATCTTATAGTCTGCAGGTATTACGTGGCTCTGAATCTTTGCCGCGGACTGCCCTCTGAGATTGTGAAAATCAGTTGCATTTTCCGTGCGGCTACTGTATACTATTCGAGGTGTGACATGTCACACTAAAATCCACATCCTGTCTCATCTGCGAAGGGGTGCCGGCGTATCGTCGGTTCTTCAAAGAGCTAAAAGATTGGAGAGGAAAACAAAAAACCATATTGGAGGAAACACAAATGGCAGTAATCAGCATGAAACAATTGCTGGAAGCCGGCGTACACTTTGGTCACCAAACTCGTCGCTGGAATCCTAAAATGAAGAAGTACATCTTCACAGAACGTAACGGTATCTACATCATCGACCTGCAAAAAACCGTTAAATTGGTTGACGCAGCCTATGACTACATGAAAGCTGTTGCGGAAGACGGCGGTGTTGCACTGTTCGTCGGTACTAAAAAACAAGCGCAAGAAGCGATCAAAGAAGAAGCAACTCGTGCCGGTCAATTTTTCGTAAACCATCGTTGGTTGGGCGGAACTTTGACAAACTGGGAAACCATCCAAAAACGTGTTGCCCGTTTGAAACAAATCAACAAAATGGAAGAAGACGGTACTTTTGAAGTACTGCCTAAAAAAGAAGTCGTGGGCTTGAACAAAGAACGCGAACGTCTTGAAAAATTCCTGGGCGGTATCGCCGACATGCCTCGCATCCCGGATGTAATGTATGTTGTTGACCCTCGTAAAGAACGTATTGCTGTTCAAGAAGCTCGTAAACTGAACATCCCAATCGTTGCAATGGTTGATACAAACTGTGATCCTGATGAAATCGATGTTGTGATCCCGTCTAACGATGATGCGATCCGCGCGGTTAAATTGATCACCGGTAAAATGGCTGATGCTTTCATCGAAGGTAACCAAGGTGAAGATCAAGCTGTTGTTGCTGAAGACTTCGCACCGGAAGCCGACAATGCAACTTCAATCGAAGAAATTGTTGACGTCGTTGAAGGCGACAACACTTCTGAAGGATCAGCTGAATAATCAGTAAAATGAGGAGCTGTTTCAAAGGCTGGGCTAACAAGCCGCACTCCCTTTGAAGCAGCTTTTTTAAAGCAAAGAAACTGCGCTTCGAGTTTGTCTGTATCTTATCTTGTGAAAAATACTTTCGGCGGATGGGTACAGGTAAAAACGAATCAAACTTTTAGGAGGAACTCAAAATGGCTGAAGTAACAGCAAAATTAGTTAAAGAACTGCGCGACATGACTGGTGTCGGCATGATGGACGCAAAACGTGCCTTGGTAGAAGTAGAAGGCGATATCGAAAAAGCAGTTGATTTGCTGCGTGAAAAAGGGATGGCGAAAGCTGCTAAGAAAAATGACCGTATCGCAGCTGAAGGCTTGGCTGCAGTTGCAGTAAACGGCAACACAGCGGCTATCGTTGAAGTCAACTCTGAAACAGACTTCGTTTCCAAAAATGAAATGTTCCAGGAACTGGTCAAAGAAATCGCTGAATTGGTTGCTGCCAACAAACCGGCTGACATGGAAGCTGCAATGGCAATGAAAAATGCTAAAGGCGAAACCATCGAAGCAGCATTGATTGAAGCCACTCAAGTTATCGGTGAAAAAATCAGCTTCCGTCGTTTTGAAGCAGTTGATAAAGATGACAATGCGGCATTTGGCGGTTACCTGCATATGGGCGGACGGATTGCTGTATTGACAGTAATCGAAGGCACAACTGATGAAACAGTTGCCAAAGATGTTGCTATGCACGTAGCGGCTATCAACCCTCGTTACGTAAACGAAACTCAAATTCCGGAATCAGAATTGGAACATGAAAAATCAGTATTGACTGAACAAGCATTGAACGAAGGCAAACCTGCTAACATCGTTGAAAAAATGGTTGAAGGCCGTCTGAAGAAATTCAAAGCAGAAATCGCTTTGGTTGACCAACCATTTGTTAAAGATCCCGACATGACAGTGGAACAATATGTTTCTTCCAAAGGCGGTACTGTGAAATCATTCGTGCGCTTTGAAGTCGGCGAAGGTATCGAGAAAAAAGTTGATAACTTTGTTGAAGAAGTTATGAGCCAAGTGAAAAAATAAGACTATTCGCTAATTGAATAGCTGGGAACGCATGAAAATGCGCTCCCTTTTTTTGCAAATAAGCGCTTCGGAAGACTGTTTCGAATCTTCTTTGCAACTGGCATAACTTTCTTGATATGCTACAATAGCATTAGGACACGGAGGAATTCATTATGGTAAAACCTAAATATCAACGAGTGGTACTGAAATTGAGCGGTGAAGCTTTGGCAGGCGACGAAGGCTTCGGCATCAAGCCTCCAACAATCAAAGAAATCGTCAAAGAAATCAAAGAGGTTCACGATCTGGGTGTAGAAATGGCTATCGTCGTTGGCGGCGGTAACATCTGGCGGGGCCAAATCGGTGCTCAAATGGGGATGGAACGGGCCCAGGCGGATTATATGGGGATGTTGGCAACGGTTATGAATGCCCTGGCGTTGCAAGACACCTTGGAAAATGAAGGGGTCCCGACGCGGGTACAAACTTCCATCGAAATGCGTCAAATCGCTGAACCTTATATCCGTCGTCGCGCAGAACGTCATTTGGAAAAAGGACGGATCGTGATTTTTGCCGGTGGGACCGGAAATCCTTATTTTTCTACAGATACCACAGCTGCATTGCGCGCAGCTGAGATCAATGCCGATGTCATCTTGATGGCTAAAAATAACGTTGATGGCGTTTATTCTGCTGACCCGAAACTGGATCATGACGCTGTCAAGTTTGATACTTTGACGCATTTGGATGTTATCGCAAAAGGGTTGCAGGTAATGGATTCAACCGCAAGCTCATTGTCGATGGATAACGATATTCCTTTGGTGGTCTTCAACTTGAACGAGACCGGCAATATCCGTCGTGCAGTACTGGGCGAAAATATTGGAACTACAGTGAGGGGGAAATAACATGGCAGATGCAGTAATGCAAGAAGCACAAGAAAAAATGAAGAAGGCAGCAGAAGCGCTGCAACGGGAACTGGGCTTGATTCGTGCCGGTCGTGCCAACGCCAGCATCTTGGATCGGGTCATGGTTTCCTACTATGGCGTTCCGACTCCGATTAACCAAATGGCTTCAATCGGTATTCCGGAAGCGCGTTTGTTGGTGATCACACCATTTGACAAAACGATGATTAAAGAGATCGAAAAAGCGATCCAAACTAGTGACGTGGGTATCACACCGCAAACTGACGGTACTGTGATCCGCTTGGTGATTCCACAGTTGACAGAAGATCGCCGTAAAGAGCTGGCTAAAGAAGTGAAAAAAGAAGCAGAAAATGCTAAAATTGCGATTCGTAATATTCGTCGTGATGCATTAGATGGTTACAAGAAGCAGGAAAAAGCCGGTGATATCACCGAGGATGATCTGCGCAACGCTGAAAAAGAAGTCCAAACTTTGACAGATGATGCCATCAAGCAATTAGATGCAATCGCTGCCGAAAAGGAAAAAGAATTACTGGATGTTTAAGAACTATCACCGCCCCTGCTATTTCGTGGTCAGGGGCTTTTTTTGTGGATTTTAATAACTGGGTCGCAAGCTGGTAGCCACAACAAGAATGTAAAAACAGCAATCGAAAGACTGTGAAGCTGTTATTAAATCATGCTGAAACTTGATTTGAAAAAGTTCATTCGACAGGTAATGATTGGTAACGTATTCGCTTACATGGGTGGTAGCACAACACTGGATGGATGATTTATATAACTTTGTTGTCTTAAATATATATTGATAAACGTTATCTTATAATCTATGATGAAACTTGCTGATTGATTGAAGGAGGTGAAATTATCATGGATATGGTATCGATTTTATTTACAACCTGGTTATTGGATAAAGACAATGAAAAACAATCAAAAATAGAGAGTGCTTTTCGTATTTTAGGGCGTACAATCATCTTTTTAAGATTTTTCCTGTTGATGGCTGCCGGCGTTGTGACCGAAGCATCTTGCGGGGACGTTTTTTATGGATGTGTGTTTAGTATTTTGGCTATCGCAAGCGGAACAGCGTATATCTGGTCTTTGAAAAAATAATGCAATGACTACATAAGCAAGGCGTGTCTGAAAACGCCGGAGAATTCAGATTTTTGCGGATCTGCCGAAATCAAGGAGTAAAGTGTAGCCGATTGTGTTATAAGGTTGTGCATTTACGACGCAGATTGTGCTGAAAAAAGCCAAGATATCTGCCACTCGGGTTTTAAGGCACGCCCAAAAGCCGCCGATCGGAAACTTCGATCAGCGGCTTTTGATTACTCGATCATTCGATCATGTTCAAAATGAGTTGGGAACAATCAATCTGATTTGGGATATTTCCTGCCTTGTCCCGCACACGCCAAATATCAGGCGTGATTTCGTCAACTACATACAGGGTCCCGTCTTCGTCGTACCCGACTTCAATTTTCAAGTCGATGAGATTCAGGTCCATTTTAGCAAGGTCTTCTTTCAAAACGGCACCGACCTTTTCCAAAATCTTCAAAGCTTGCTCATATTGTCCCGGTTGCAACAGACCTTTCATTTGGCACAGTCGATCTGTGATCAGCGGATCGCCCTGTTCATCGGATTTCAATGTGATTTCGGTATAAACCGGATCAAAAGGGATCATCTCCGGCAGGTCGAAGCGACGGCACATACTGCCAGCAGTTTCGTAACGCAGAACAAATTCCAATGGTGGGACGGTCAACTGACGAACTTTCATCATGCCGGTTTCCTGGTCCGCTCCAAGATAATGGGTGGGAACATTGTTTGCTTCCATCAGTTCAAAATAATACCGGGAAACTGCTAAGCCAATCTTGCCTTTTCCTGCTACGCTGCCGCCAACAGTATTGGAACCCGGATCGAATACGCCGTCTTCGCCAGTGGCACTGTCTTTGAAGAGCAGCCAGACATCACCGGTAGTTTCGTCTTTGAAGACAGTTTTTGTCTTTCCGTCGTACAATTCTTTCATGAGAGCACTCCTTTGTTCGTGTTTTATACATTTGTAACTGAAAGGTAACATCTGTGATCCTTTCTGTCGACAAGAATTGCGAAAGTTTCATAAAGTTTGGGAAATAAAGGAGGTATTTTGGAAGAATCTGTAATTGGTTGCGTTTTCAATCTTTTAGCTGTTCTAAATTCTGTTATAATTGTTCAGTACATAACAAAGTTGTTGCATAAAAGAAATTTGAATTATGATCTGATTGCTTTGAAGGATCAGTTGACAGGAGTGGAGGAGAATGACAGCAGAACAGCTTCGATTGGTTTTGCCTGATAGCAACTGGGAAGAGCAGATCTGGGCATTTCGTTCGGCATTTCTGCCGGCACCGGAGGGGATTCCGGGGACATCAGGTCTTGCTCAGGCAGAGTCTGCAGCAGCTTGGTTGGAAGGCTTAGCAAGTATGGCGGATTTCGGCAGGGTTCCCGCCGGATTGGTACGAGGATTGCAATTTATTTTTATCGACATCGACGAAAAAGAGATTCTCGGTATGCTAAATCTGCGCACCTCATTGAATGATTACCTGGAAAATTTCGGCGGACATATCGGGTATGCGATACATCCTGCGGTTCAAAACAGAGGGCTTGGGCGCAAAATGTTGACTTGTGGTCTTGAAATGGCCAAAGCTGAAGGACTGCAGCGGGTTCTGATCACTTGTGATGATCGTAATAAAGCGTCGGCAGCTGTTATTGAAGCTTGTGGTGGGTGCCTGGAAGACAAACGAATCAATCCTGAAAAGAAACGCATTGTAAGACGTTATTGGATCCTGACCTGACGGAGGAATTAGAATGGTGAAAGAAACTTATCTGGTACCGGTGACTGGGGAAACATTGGAAGAGCAGGTCATGAATTACTTGATTGCCTTCGGAAAACAAACGGTGTTTTGTCACCTTAAAGAGGTTGCTTCCCAGGCTCAACTGCTGGCAGAACAGTTCGGCCTGGATAAAAGTGCAGCTTATCAAGCAGGGCTTTTGCATGATATCTCGGTGGTGATTCCGGATGAAGAAAGAGTCGGCTTTCAAAATGAACTGGGGACGATCATCCTGCAGGCAGAGCGTCATCTGCCGCAACTTTTGCATCAGCAGCAGTCTGCGGTAATCGCAGAGCGATGTTTCGGCGTCACTGAGCCGGCGATTTTGTCGGCAATCGTCTGCCACACAACACTCAAAGAAGCTGCTACGGATTTTGACCATTGTCTGTTTATTGCCGACAAGATCAAATGGGATCGTACCCGGAAGCCGCCGTATCTGACGGAGGTCTGTGAAGCTCTGGCTGCAGGTGAGCTGCAACGGGCATCGCTGATCTATCTGGAATGGCTCTTCCATCATGATATCCAAGTTATCCATCCTTGGGCATTGGCAGCGAAAAAACAGCTGACGCAGTCGTTGAAAGTCTTATGACCGTATAATAAAAGCAAATGATTCAATCCCTTATATTGGAAGGATTGGTAAATGTCAGGAAGCTGTTACTCCTGTCAACCTGCCTGTGCCGAATATTGGGGATTTTTATCTGTCTTCGGCGATCTTTCGGGGGATTCAAACGTGTTCGAAAATAATGATTGTTAATTTAGAAGCCGTTTCAAGAATCTTTTTTTTGCTCATACCGACTGCGCTTTTGCCATGGATTCAAGAGAATGCGGGAATCAGGTTTGAACTTTTTTTCGGATAGGGCCTATACACATTTTTGCCGAGTATATCGAATCGAAAAGGAGCGGTCTTTTTCAATTTTTCATGATAAAGTTGAATAGGGCACATCTGAAAATGCCAGTGACAGATATTTCGGTCCTTTTCACCGCAATCCGGGTCGTAAATGCGCAGCTTTGCACCTGTAAACTGCGCTTTACTCCTTAATTTCGGCAGGTCCGCAAAAAGCTTGATTTTCCCGGTATTTTCAGATACACCATAAGAAAAGGAAAGGTGGGATCACTATGGATAATGGGATGGTTTCAACAAGGATCGCCGCGTTCATGGCTTATGCGGCACGTCTTCCGGGCGCAAAAAGCTATCATCGCAAAGATTGGGACACAAATTATTTTGAAGTAGCCGGCAAGATGTTCGGGATGATGAGTCTGCCGGGAGAAGCAAAGGCAATCATCACCTTGAAAAACAAGCCGGAGAAAAATGAGGAGCTGAGGGAGCTTTATCCGGGCATTGTGATTCCGGGTTATTATGCCAATAAGACCCATTGGAACTCTGTTTATCTGGCGGATCCAGCCTTCTCTGATGATGAAATTTGCGGGTTAATCAAGGAGTCTTATGATCTGGTTGTGATGAAACTTCCTAAAAAGACGCGAGCCGAAATTGAGGCGCATTGAAAAAAGAGGGAGACTTGTTATCTGAAGAGGCCAACTCGGACTGAAAGTTCCGTATCTTTGACAAGGAATCGTTTTCTTTCTTGAAGATATGACCCTCTTTCTGCCAGTTTTTTTACCTGTGTGATCGAAGATGAGGTAAAGTTTTCCTGCAGTCTTCTGATTTTTTGCAGGCTTTTTAAGGATTAATGGTATAATGGTTTCTGGCAATTCTTTGTAGAAATGAGGGAATCCCTATGTGGCGGTTGTTTCCGCAAAAGAACAAGTATGTACAAGAAGAAGCAGAATTCACCTTCGATCCGACAGGGTATATTCCAAAGCACATCGCAGTCATCATGGACGGCAATGGGCGCTGGGCCCAAAACCGTCGCCTGCCGCGGGTAGCCGGTCACCAAGAAGGCATGGAGACAGTCAAGATTGTGACAAAACACGCCTCCAAACTTGGTGTCAAAGTATTGACGCTGTATGCCTTTTCAACGGAGAATTGGAAACGACCGACAGACGAAGTGAATTTTCTGATGCAGCTGCCGGTAGATTTTTTTGATAAATTTGTGCCGGAGCTGATCAAAGAAAACGTCAAAGTCCATGTAATGGGTTATACAGACTTTCTTCCGGCTCACACTCAAGATGCGGTAAAGCGGGCAGTGGAACAGACGAAAGACAATACCGGAATGATTTTGAACTTTGCTTTGAATTACGGAAGTCGCGCAGAGATCGTAACTGCCACTCAAGAGATCGTAAGAGAAGTTCTGGTGCAGGGGATGGCTGTGGAAGCAGTCTCTTCATTAGTGGATGAAGAAAAGATTGCTAATCACCTGATGACAGGTTTTTTACCTCGGGAGCTGCGTGACCCGGAACTTCTGATCCGGACCAGTGGCGAAGAGCGAATCAGTAATTTTCTATTATGGCAGATCGCATACAGTGAGCTGTTTTTCACCGATGCGTTATGGCCGGACTTCAATGGTGAGCTTTTGGAAATGGCGATTGCCTCTTTTCAGAACCGAGATCGCCGTTTTGGCGGGTTGAAAACAGCTCCATCAGAGGATGAATAAGGCCGTGGCTTGCAGCTGGCTGTCAAGTATCCTGGGTACAGGGCCGGCAATTTCAAATCAAATTTCAAGAGTGGAGGGAAATAAATGAAACAACGAGTAATCACTGCTGTGGTAGCTTTGGCATTGTTCATTCCGATTCTAGTTGCGGGAGGCATCGCAGTAGAAATCACGGCAGCAGTATTGGCTGTCGTCGGTGTGTATGAAATGTTTCGGATGAAAGGATTGAATATCGTCAGTTTTGAAGGAATCCTAGCCGGCTTGGGCGCTGTTTTTCTGGTGCTTCCCAAAGACCGCTGGTTTTTCTGGCTGCCGGCAGCAACTGACAGCACGATGTTGTTTTATCTGATGGTGATGCTGCTTTTGGGAGCTTCTGTGGTATCTAAAAATATGTATACGGTGGATGAGGCCGGCTTTCCTGTTTTGGTCAGTCTCTATGTCGGGGTCGGTTTTCGTGAGTTTGTCAATGCCCGCAGTGAAAGCTTGATCATGCTTTTGTTCGGCCTGTTCATCGTCTGGGCAACGGATATCGGTGCGTATATGATTGGACGCAAAGTCGGCAAACGGAAATTGTGGCCGGAAATCTCTCCTAACAAAACGGTCGAGGGGGCATTGGGAGGAATTGTTAGTGCCGTGGTCGTCGCTTTGATTTATGTTCTGATCTTCTCCGGCAAGCAGGATTTCGGACACAACCTGCCGATTCTGCTGCTGTTGACAGTCGTGTTTTCGATTGTCGGGCAATTTGGGGATTTGGTGGAGTCGGCAATCAAACGGCACTTTGATGTCAAAGATTCAGGCAATATTCTGCCGGGACACGGTGGGATACTTGACCGCTTCGACAGCATGCTGTTTGTCTTTCCTATCATGCATCTAATGGGCGTATTTTGATCGAATCGCATTTAACCGGGACTTTGATAGTCTCGGTTTTTTTGTTGCTAACAATTAGGGCGTGGCTGATTCATCGTGATCTGCGGCAACGTAAATGCGCAGCTTTACCTTCTTTATGTGACAAACACTTTACGTTTTTTACAGCGGTCCCACGATGGGCAGGGAGTGTGATAAAATGGGAAAGAATTCAACCGCGGATGATTTTTTTGAATCCGGTTGAATACTCGTTCAAAAAAAGATTTTGATAACATGAAAGTGAGGAAACACGATGAAAGGTCTTTTGACATTTTTGATCGTCTTCAGTGTGGTGGTAATCTTCCATGAGTTCGGGCATTTCTTCTTCGCTCGCCGTTCCGGGATACTAGTAAGGGAATTTTCGATTGGGATGGGCCCGAAGATCTTTGGACACCAGGGAAAAGACGGGACTGCTTATACATTGCGTTTATTACCTATCGGCGGATATGTCCGCATGGCCGGGGTCGGGGAAGACGAGACAGAGATCACCCGCGGCATGCCGGTGACATTGCAGCTGGATGAGCAGGGACGGGTTGCTAAAATCAATACCTCTGCGAAAGTCCAACTGACCAACGGTATCCCTTTGGTAACGGAAGCTTTTGATTTGGAGGAGCAGCTGTATTACTCAGGATATGTGAATAACGACGAGTCGCAACTGATACGCTATGAGGTGCTGCATGATGCGACGATCATTGAACCGGACGGCGTAGAGGTTCGGATCGCACCAAAGGATGTGCAGTTTCAGTCGGCAAAACTCAGTCGACGGATGTTGACAAACTTTGCCGGTCCGATGAACAATTTTATTTTAGCAATTCTGCTGTTCATCGTGATAGCCTTCATGCAAGGTGGTGTTGCAGTCACAAATACCAACAGCATCGGGGAGATTCAATCCGGTAGCCCGGCACAAGCCGCCGGATTGAAGGCCGGAGATCAAATTGAGACAATTGACGGCAAGAAGATCAACACTTGGGATGATTTGACGACGGCAATCTTGGCTAATCCCGACAAAGAGTTGACATTATCGGTCAAGCGAGGCAGCGAAATTTTTGAAAAAAAAGTGACACCTGAAACTATCACAGATGGCGATCAAAAAACGGTCCGGATTGGGATCCAGGTTCCGATTAAAAGCGGCTTTTTGGATAAGATCATCGGTGGGGTACACCAGGCTGTTGCCAATTCCCTGAATATTTTCAGGGCGTTGGGGGATATGATTGTCAAACCGGACCTGGACAAATTAGGCGGACCGGTAGCAATTTTTCAGATGTCCTCCCAGGCTGCTCAGCAGGGAATCATTACGATTCTGGGTTTTATTGCGATTTTGTCTATGAATCTGGGGATCCTCAACTTGTTCCCGTTTCCGGCGTTGGACGGCGGAAAGCTGGTCTTGAATGTAATTGAAGGAATCCGTGGAAAGCCCCTCAGCGTGGAGAAAGAGGGCTTGTTGAATCTGATCGGTTTTGCAGCGCTGATGCTGTTGATGATCTTAGTCACTTGGAACGATATCCAGCGTTTTTTCTTCCGCTGATAAAATGATCTCCAAGTAAGAGGACAGAGGGATGAAGAGAGGGTTACGATGAGACAATCGAAAATGTTGATACCCACATTGCGAGAGCTTGGCAGTGAAGTGGGAGCCTTGAGTTCACAAATGCTTTTACGGGGTGGGTTTATCCGCCAAGTCTCCTCCGGGGTCTACGCCTATCTGCCATTGGCGTGGCGCGTGTTGGAAAAGATAAAAGGAATTATTCGAGAAGAACTGGCAGCAATCGGCGCCGATGAGATGGCAATGTCCCATCTGCTGCCGCTGGATCTTTTGGAGGCCACTGACCGAGTACAAGCTTTTGGTCAAAGTTTGTATAAAGTAGCAGATCGCAACGATCGGATCCAATTGCTGGGTCCGACCCACGAAGAATTGTTTACAAAGTTGATCGCAGATGAAGTCAATTCATATAAACGTCTGCCCATCAACCTCTTTCAGATCCAAACCAAATTTCGTGACGAACAAAGACCGCGACACGGGTTATTGAAAAGTCGCGAATTTTTGATGCAGGACGGGTATTCTTTTCACAGTTCTGAAGCGAGTCTGGAAGAAACCTATCGGGATTATGAACAGGCGTATCGTAACATTTTTACCCGCTGTGGGCTTGAGTTTCGCGCTGTCATCGGTGACAACGGTCTGATGGGCGGCAGGGAATCCAAGGAGTTTTTGGCGATTTCTGCGATTGGAGAAGACGTGGTCTGCTATTCAACAGAAAGTGATTACGCAGCGAGTCTGGAAATGGCCACTAGCCTGTATTCGAAAAAAAGGGCACAGGAATCCTATCAGGAACTGGAAAAGGTTCCCACTCCCGAGATCAGAAGTATCGATCAGGTGGCAGATTATCTGCAGGTACCATTGATAAAAATAATCAAGTCTATGCTGTATCTGGCAGATGATCGACCGGTGATGGTTCTGGTGCGCGGGGATCAGGAGGTCAATGAGGCCAAGGTTAAGCGACTCTTAGGGGTCTTGTTTCTGCGAGAAGCGGCGCCGGAAGAAGCGGAAGCGTTACTGGGTGCAGAGTTCGGATCTTTAGGACCGGTGGGATTATCAGATGAGATCGAGCTTTATGCCGATCTGCAAGTTCAGGACATCAGCAACGGTATCGCCGGGGCTAACGAAACCGGCCAGCACTATCGTAATATCAATCCGGGCCGGGACTTCAAACCGGTGATGTTCAGTGATCTTCGCTACGTCCAAGAAGGGGAACCTTCCCCTGACGGAAAAGGGGTATTGCAATTTACCAAGGGCATCGAAATCGGACAGATCTTCAAATTAGGAACCCGTTACAGCGAGGCGCTGGATGCCTCAGTATTGGATGAGACCGGGCAATATGTGCCGGTTTTAGCCGGCAGCTATGGTATCGGTATCAGCCGTCTGTTGGCAACAGTGGTGGAACAACATGCGGATGAAGAGGGAATCAGCTGGCCCGGAAATATTGCCCCTTTTGATCTGCATGTGGTCCAGATGAACATGGCCGATGAGTTTCAAAGCCGCCTGGCCGATGAGTTGGAGAGCAGTCTGTCCGAACACGGTTATCAAGTGCTGGTGGACGATCGAAATGAACGGGCGGGAGTCAAATTTGCCGATGCGGATCTTATCGGTTGCCCGCTGCGGATCACGGTTGGAAAAAAAGCTATGGAAAATATCGTGGAAGTAAAACTAAAACGTACCGGAGCTATGGTCGAAGTTCGCAAAGAAGAGCTGCTGGATACGATTCCGATCCTGCTGGCTTCGGCTGAAGAAGCCTGAAAAGTGAACCTTTGGAAGAACGCTGTCTGACGCAGCTGTTTTCTTCAAAGGTTTTTCTTTGTTCTCAAGGCGGAGCTGAAAACAGCAATGACAGCTAATTTCTTTTTTACGAGGATTTGCATTGTATAAGCTGCATATTACTCCGTGACTTTAGTCGGGGTTCAAAAACTCGAATCGCAATCGAGTTTCCAGATGCCCGGGCAAAGCTTTCATAAAAAATTCTCCAAGGGATTCTTAATGAAAGAATAGTTGAAAAAAGGTATACTGAATGATGCTGAAACAAAATCAGGAGGCCAAAGAATGTCAGAAAAAAACGAGAAATTTATTGTCCTGCTGGAACAAATGCAACTGTCCGAGGATGTGGCTCAAGCACTGTTGGCAGCAGGTGGGCGCATCGAAAGCGTCACGGTCCACAAGCAGTCCCGTATCTGGGAATTTACGCTGGGCTTTGCGGAAACCCTGCCGGTGGTCCTTTATCAAAATTTGAATCATCATCTGATCTTGGCATTTCGCGAGATTGCTGAAGTAAAACTGAATATCCTGGCAGATGAGCCGCAGTTGAACGAGGCACTGTTGCAGGATTACTGGCCTTTGGTGATGTCAGATCAAGAATGCAATACAAAGGTTGTTGCACAAACCATCAAAAATCAGCTGCCCCTTCTGGAAGAGAAAAAAGTGATTCTGCCGATTTACAACCAGGCAATCATCCCGCACTTGGTAGATAACTATTTTCCGCTGATTGAGGAGCGTTACCAGAAAATGGGCTTTCCCAAGTTTCGTCTGGAAGCCCGGTTTGATGAAGAACAGGCCGAAGCGGCAGTAAAAGAATTGGAAGCCAAAAAGCAGGTGCAGGCAGAAGCCATGATGCAACAGGCGTTGGAGAATCTGGCTGCCCATGAACAGCAGAAAAAAGAAAAAAAGGCTGCACCGACTTCAATGAGCGGTCCTTTGCAGCTGGGACGCAATATTCCTGCAGATGAACCGGTCATGCCGATGATCAATATTATTGAAGAAGAACGGCGAGTCACCATTGAAGGCTATGTCTTTGATGTGGAGGTAAGAGAGCTGCGCACGAAGCGTAAAATCCTGACCCTCAAGATCACTGACTATACCTCCTCATTTATCGTCAAGAAGTTTTCAAATGGAGAAAAAGACGAACAGGTCTTTGATAATATCAGTAAAGGCTGTTGGATGAAAGTCCGAGGCAGTATCCAGGAAGATACCTTCCAAAGGGATTTGGTGATGTTTGCTCAAGATCTGGTGGAAGTCAAACATGAAAGCCGCAAAGATTATGCGCCTGAAGGGGAAAAGCGGGTCGAGCTGCACCTGCACTCCAACATGAGTGCAATGGATGCTACCAATAGTATTGGCGATTTCGTTTCACAGGCGGCCAAATGGGGCCATAAAGCTATCGCAATCACCGATCACGGTGGTGCTCAATCCTTTCCGGATGCCCACAGCGCCGGCAAGAAAAACGGTGTAAAGATCCTGTACGGGATGGAAGCCTACATCGTGGATGATGGTGTTCCAATCGCGTACAATCCAGCCGAGATTCCTTTGACAGACGCAACCTACGTAGTCTTTGACGTGGAAACTACCGGACTGTCGGCGGTTTATGATACGATTATTGAGTTAGCGGGCGTCAAGATGCATAAAGGAAATGTTATCGCCACTTTTGATGAGTTTATCAACCCGGGGCATCCGCTCTCCCAGACGATCGTGAATCTGACGGGGATTACCGATGAGATGCTGCGGGGATCAAAGCCTGAAAAGGAAGTTATGCAGGCTTTCAAGGAATTCAGCGAAGGCTGTATCCTGGTCGCCCACAACGCTTCTTTTGATATGGGCTTTATAAATCATACCTATCGGCGGCTGGATATTCCGGAAGCCGACAATCCGGTGATTGATACATTGGAATTGGCCCGGTTTTTGCACCCGGAGTTGAAACGATTGAACTTGGGAACATTGACAAAAAAATTCGGTGTTTCCTTGGAAAATGCTCACCGGGCCATCTTTGACGCGGAAGCTACCGGACATTTGGCTTGGATCTTTGTTAAAGAGGCGATGGAGAATCACGAAATGCTGCTGCATGGGGATTTGAATCGACACATGGCAGGGGAAAATGCCTACAAAGCAGCCCGACCGTTTCATGCGACTGTTTTGGCTACGACCCAGGCCGGTCTGAAAAATCTTTTCAAGCTGATCTCACTGGGAAATGTGAAATACTTTTACGGCGGCGTTCCGCGGATTCCCCGCTCCGAACTGGTGAAACTGCGGGATGGTTTGATTGTAGGCACTGCTTGTGACAAGGGCGAAGTCTTTATGACATTGATGCAAAAGGGATACGACGAAGCAAAAAAACTGGCGGAATTCTACGATTATATCGAAATCATGCCAAAAGCTGTTTATGAACCGTTGATCCTAATGGAAAACATCAAAAATGAAGCTTCGCTGGAAGAGATCATGGAAAACTTGGTGAAAATCGGTGAAGAGTTGAACAAGCCGGTCTGCGCCACCGGAAATGCCCATTATATGGAAAAAGAGGATGCCATCTATCGGGAGATCCTGATCAAGTCCCAGAGCGGAAATCCTTTGAGTCGGCAGCCGCTGCCGGATGTTCATTTTCGGACCACTGATGAGATGCTGACGGCTTTCCAATTTTTGGGTGAAGAAAAGGCGAAGGAAATCGTCGTCACAAATCCCAATAAGATCGCTGATATGTGCGAAACCATTGTTCCTGTAAAAGATGAGCTGTATACACCCAAGATTCCCGGCTCCGAGCAGGAAATCACGGATCTCTCCTATAATCGTGCTCGCGAACTTTACGGCGATCCACTTCCGGAAATCGTTGAAAAACGTTTGGAAAAAGAATTGAATTCGATCATTGGTAACGGCTTTTCGGTGATCTATCTGATTTCACAAAAGCTGGTGCATAAAAGTAATGAGGACGGCTATCTGGTAGGTTCTCGGGGATCGGTGGGTTCCAGCTTTGTTGCTACGATGACCGGGATCACCGAGGTCAATCCCTTGGCGCCCCATTATTACTGTCCGGAATGCCAGTATTCCGAGTTTTATGAAGATGGCTCTTACGGCTCCGGTTTTGATATGCCGGAAAAAGCCTGTCCCAAATGCGGGACCCGTTTGAAAAAAGACGGTCACGATATTCCTTTCGAAACCTTTCTGGGATTTCACGGTGACAAAGTTCCCGATATCGATTTGAACTTTTCCGGTGAATACCAGCCTCGTGCCCATAACTATACCAAGGTGTTGTTTGGGGAAGATTATGTCTATCGTGCGGGTACGATTGGTACAGTAGCCGATAAAACAGCTTACGGTTATGTCAAAGGCTATGAACGAGACAACAATTTGCGACTGCGGGGAGCTGAAATAGACCGCCTGGCCGCCGGTGCTACCGGGGTCAAACGAACGACTGGTCAGCACCCGGGGGGGATCATTGTTATTCCGGATTATATGGACGTCTATGATTTTACGCCGATCCAATATCCTGCCGATGACTTGAATTCCGAATGGCGGACGACCCACTTTGATTTCCACTCGATTCATGACAATATCCTGAAACTCGATATTCTGGGACACGATGATCCGACTGTAATCAGGATGCTGCAGGATCTTTCCGGGATTGATCCGAAGACGATTCCGACAGATGATCCGGAAGTCATGCGGATCTTCGAGTCACCGGAAGTCTTAGGAGTCACACCGGACCAGATCGGTTCAGAAACCGGTACCTTAGGGATCCCGGAGTTTGGGACCCGTTTTGTACGAGGAATGCTGGAAGAGACCCATCCTTCGACTTTTGCGGAATTACTGCAAATCTCCGGTTTGTCTCACGGCACCGATGTTTGGCTGGGAAATGCCGAAGAACTCATCAAGCAGGGAAAAGCGACCCTGGCAGAAGTAATCGGCTGTCGTGACGACATCATGGTCTACCTGATGCACGCCGGGCTCGACCCGGGTACAGCTTTCACGATTATGGAGACTGTACGTAAAGGGCAATGGAGCAAAATTGACGACGAGAAGCGTAATAAGTTTCTGACGGCAATGAAAGAAAATAGTGTCCCTGACTGGTATATTGATTCTTGTTCCAAGATCAAGTATATGTTCCCGAAAGCCCATGCGGCGGCCTACGTTCTGATGGCGCTGCGGGTAGCTTACTTCAAAGTTTATCATCCGATTTTGTATTACTGTGCCTACTTCTCTGTTCGGGCCAATGATTTCGACCTGGTGGCCATGTCCCGGGGCAAAGAGGCCGTCAAAGATCTCATGAAAGAGATCAATGATAAAGGCCTGGATGCTTCCACCAAAGAAAAGAATCTCCTGACCGTTTTGGAGCTGGCCAATGAGATGCTGGAGCGGGGCTTTGAGTTCGGGATGATTGACTTGTATAAATCGGATGCAGTGGATTTTGTTATCGACGGAAATACGTTGATTGCACCATTTCGAGCTGTACCGAGTCTGGGGGACAACGTAGCTAAACAGATCGTTGAAGCCCGTAAAGACGGTCCGTTTCTTTCCAAAGAGGACCTGGCGAAACGAGGGAAAGTTTCCCAGACCCTAATCGATTATATGAACGAAAACGGTGTCTTGAAAGGATTACCCGATGAGAACCAGTTGTCACTGTTTGACATGTTTTGATTAGTGCTTTTTAAGCAGCGGCGACAGCGGCAGGCTGCTGTATCAATGGCTTATTACGTTAAGAACCCGCATGGCGTCAGCTTCATTGACGCTATGCGGGTTCTTTGGAGACTTCCCTTTCATTGGCGCTGGTGGCAGCTTCTAAAAAATTTGGGTCACGTAGAGTAACAGACCACTTTTCAGTGGACCAAATCCGTCGTTGAATGCTAGTGTTTTATCCATACAGAAATCAATCAATTTACTCGAAAACTTCAGAGCCAGCTGACCGTAGGGAGGGTGGTCACCGCCGCATCTCAACTTGGAGCTTTCCGTCTTA
Organism: Enterococcaceae bacterium OF42-14pH9A; assembly: GCA_027692465.1. GTDB lineage: Bacteria > Bacillota > Bacilli > Lactobacillales > Enterococcaceae > Enterococcus_C. The sequence continues at coordinate 201,071 of JAQEYU010000003.1, forward strand.
GTTGAACTGCACCAGCTGACCAAAGTGAGGGTGGCTTCTCACATTCCCCTTAAAGTGCACTACGATGCTGTCATGCGCTGTCGCTTCCGGTCTTCTCCGTGGGTACATCCAGAAAAGTTTCAGAAGGCTCGGAGACTGGCGCCGGCGTACAGATTTTACCGTTTGAGTGGCTACCAGGACCATTACGCATACAGTTGCTTCTAAGCAGAACCCGCTAAGAAGAACTTGCAAATTACTGACAGTTCGCCGCTGATTTGAAAAATCGGCGGCGTTACTGTCAGTTTGAAGTCAATAGGCCCAAGCCAATGAGAAATTTCCGCTGCTTTTCAAGTGGAATTTCTCGTTGGCTTCTGCCGGCGGCTGTACGCCGGGAGTCAGATCGGAGAGCCTTCTGAAACTTTTCGGCACTCGGTCGATTGCTTTAATTCCATTCCGGATGAAATACTAGCTTCTGGGAATATACTCATTGGGATTAGGGCGTGTCTGAAAATGCCGGGGAATCCGAATTTTTGCAGACCTGCCGAAAGCAAGGGGTAAAAGTGCAGCTTATGCGGTGCAAAGCTGCGCATTTACAACGCAGTTTGCGGTAAAAAGAGCCAAAATAGCTGCCACGGGCATTTTCAGACACGCCCGATTGTCTATTATTTGTAAAAAAGCTGGAAAGCGCGTAGCATGAAAGTGTACAGATCAAAATTCTTTAAAGGAGGATGCAGCATGTTATCAGAAAAGAAGAAAACTTATTTGAAAGCGTTATGTAACGAAGACGGTTTTATCAATGCTTTGGCTATTGATCAGCGGGGCTCCTTGAAAAAAATGATCGAAAAGGATAAAGGGGCACCGGCGACTGATGATGAAGTAATCGAATTTAAAAAAATCGCTTCAGAAGAACTGACAAAGTACACTTCGGCGATTTTGCTGGATCCGGAATACGGGATCCCGGCCGGAAAAGCCCGGGCAAAAGATGCCGGGCTGTTGACTTCATATGAAAAAACCGGGTATGACGGTAGCGGAGATCAGCGTTTCCCTGATCTTTTGGATCATATGTCGGTTAGACGCATCAAAGAAATGGGCTCGGACGCGGTGAAGTTTCTGCTTTATTATGATATCGATGAAGAAGAAACGATTAATGATCAGAAAAAAGCCTTTGTTGAACGGATCGGTTCCGAATGTGCTGCCGAAGATATTCCGCTGTTTGTTGAATTGATCGCCTATGATGGTAACAATCCGACAAATGATCTGGCTTTTGCGAAAAAGAAACCCCGCAAAGTCTTGGAAATGATGAAAGAATTTGCGAAGGACCGCTATGGTATTGATGTCTTGAAGATGGAAGTACCGGTAAACATGAAATTCGTTGCCGGCTTCACTGATGGTGAGACAGCCTATACACGTGAAGAGGCATTGGCCTATTTCAAAGAACAAGGGGCGATCACAGATAAACCGTATATCTTTCTGAGTGCCGGCGTGACGACACAACTGTTTCAAGAAACGCTGAAATTTGCCGGAGAAGCCGGTGCGACTTTCCGAGGTGTTTTGTGCGGTCGTGCGACTTGGGCTGCCGGATTACCGCCTTTTGTCAAAGAAGGGGAAGCGGCTTGTCGCCAATGGATGCAGACGCAAGGACGGGAGGATATCGAAGCCTTGAACCGCATCTTGAAGGAGAACGCCAAACCGTTTGAGCTCTAAGAAAGTTTTGCAAAGTCAATGTGAGAAAGAAAGCTGCCAGGTAGTTGTGACCTGACAGCTTTTTTGTGAACATTTTTTCTGAAAGTTCACAGAGGGAAGACTTTCATGATATACTAGGCTAGTTGAAAAAATGCAAAGGAGACTTGCGGGATGTAGTCAAACTTTGAAACAGCGGGGGGCTTCCTCCAGAGAGTTGTCAGTCTTTACAGAGAAATCAAGAGGAGTTACGATTACAATGAATAATCCGAATTTACGACAAGAAGTCGATATGCGCCGTACATTTGCTATCATCAGTCACCCGGATGCAGGGAAAACGACGATTACTGAACAATTGCTTTTATTCGGCGGTGCGATTCGTCAAGCCGGTACCGTTAAAGGCAAAAAGACCGGTAATTTTGCCAAATCCGACTGGATGGAAATCGAAAAGCAGCGGGGCATCTCCGTTACCAGTTCCGTGATGCAATTTGACTATGATGACAAACGAGTCAACATTTTGGACACCCCGGGACACGAAGACTTTTCCGAAGATACCTATCGTACATTGATGGCTGTTGACAGTGCCGTGATGGTTATTGACAGCGCCAAAGGGATCGAAGCGCAGACTAAGAAACTGTTTCAGGTGGTTAAAAAACGCGGGATCCCGATTTTCACCTTCATCAACAAGTTGGATCGTGATGGACGGGAACCGCTGGATCTGCTGGAAGAGTTGGAAGAATTGCTTAACATCGAATCTTACCCGATGAACTGGCCGATCGGTATGGGCAAAGGCTTGGAAGGGCTGTATGATATCTACAATAATCGGGTGGAACTTTATCGTCCCGACAATTACGGCGGGGAACGTTTTGTTCCTTTAGAAGAAGACGGTGGCATCCCGGCAGACCATCCTTTGAACGGAAACAGTCTTTTCGGGCAGGTACAAGAAGAAGTGGAACTGCTGAAAGAGGCCGGCGACAGTTTTGATCGCAAGAAAATCGCACGAGGGGAGCAGACACCGGTATTCTTCGGCTCTGCGTTGACCAATTTCGGTGTCCAAACCTTCTTGGAAACGTTTTTGGAATTCGCTCCGTCACCATACAGTCATAAGACAGTTGCCGGTGAGGAAGTCAGTCCTTATGAACCGGAATTTTCCGGCTTTGTCTTTAAGATCCAAGCTAATATGAATCCAGCTCACCGGGATCGAATCGCCTTTGTCCGGCTCTGTTCCGGTACTTTCGAACGGGGCATGGATGTCTTTTTGGAACGAACCGGCAAGAAAATGAAGCTGGCCAATGTAACCCAATTCATGGCAGATACACGGGAAAATATCCAAGAAGCGGTAGCCGGAGACATCATTGGCGTTTATGATACCGGAAATTATCAAATCGGCGACACTTTGTACGAAGGCAAGCTCAAAGTTGCCTATGAAGAGCTGCCATCATTTACACCGGAGCTGTTCATGAAAGTACAGGCTAAAAATGTAATGAAGCAAAAATCCTTCCATAAAGGGATTTATCAACTGGTCCAAGAAGGGGCAATCCAGCTGTACAAAACCTATCTGACCGAAGAATATATCATAGGTGCAGTAGGGCAGCTGCAGTTTGAAGTCTTCCAATATCGGATGCAAAACGAGTACAATGCCGAAGTCGTGATGACACCAATGGGACACAAGATTGCCCGCTGGATCGATCCGGCAGACTTGGATGAGAAGATGAGCTCTTCTCGGAACATCCTCGCACGGGATCGCTTTGAGCAGCCGTTGTTCCTGTTTGAAAACCAGTTTGCGATGCGCTGGTTTGCGGACAAGTATCCAAAGGTGGAACTGAAGAGCTTGATGTAATAAAAGTTGCGATAACAACGTTTATTAAGCGGGAAAAATGAACCGGTGCTTGAACTCGGGTATCAGCTTAGGCTGGTTTGCAATCCTCTCTTTACGATTAACTTAGCCTTTCTCCCGTCAAATAGGAGAAAGGCTTTTCATGTACTTCGGATAAAAGAAGTCGGCATACCCGGAATCGCCGTGAAGAGCTGAAAGACAAGTTTGCGATGCGTCTGATTGAATTTTAGCGGCTTACATCATCCATTAAATAACTTTTGGAATTTAATTGAGGTGTGGGCTTGTTATGCTGCCTATTTGTTATTTTAAAAAAATCATTTAAGGAGTGCATAAATCTATGCTTTTCTAAAGTTAAAATAAAAATATGACGTATTTTAAATTGAGCAAAGAATCCGCCCCAAACAAAGGCAGAAAATTCTGAAAACTATTCGCAAGAAAAAATTATATATTCAGCCGTTGTTTCGATATTTTTTCTCACGATTATGGTATTATATTGAAAGAAAATGAGAAAGGAAGCGTGTCATGTTAGAAGAAATTCTCTTAGATGACCCTGCCCGTTCCAAGCTGGGGATCTATAAACATATTCTTGAGATTGATCCGGGAGAGTACCCAATCCATTATTTTGAAAAGTACACCGGATACTCCCATATAAAAACAGCTAATCTGCTGCAGGGGATGAACAGAGAACTGCAGGAGTTGTCTGAAGGCAGTCGGCTGTTGAATGAAAAAGACAAGGTCGTTGTTGCCAAAGTGATTCCCAGTTATCAGCAATACCAGCAGTATCTTTTTTCACGAGGCGTTCCGTACGGAGTGTTGCTGGAATCACTGCTGCACCCGCAGAAAGATCTGAAGGACTTCGGTAAAATGTCGGGACTCAGTCAATCTTCATTGATGCGCCGGCTGAAACCATTGGTGGAGTATCTGAAGTCAAAAGGAATCCGCTTGAATTGTCTGCAAATGGAAGTTACCGGCCGAGAATCTGCCATTCGAATCATGTACTTCAATTTTTTGTGGAGTGTGGACTTCGGTACACGGCTTTATGCCTATTTTGAAAAGGAATTGAGTCAGTCGTTGGACAGCTTGCTCTTGCCGGAGGACCTGGTGTATTTGAAGTACGTTGAAAAGCGGGAGTTCAATATGTATCACGGCATCAGCCTGCTGCGTACCAGACAGGGGTACTATGTAGACGAGCCTCAGATCAATCAACTGATTTTTCCTGCAACCAATCGTAAATTCAAAGAAGCACTGGCTGCTGAAAAAGTTCCGGAAACCTACCAGGAACGGGAAGCAAATTTCGTCAATTATATTATTTTCTATTGGCCGCAGATTTTTGCTACGGATGACCCGCGACTTGCGATCATCAAACGTCAGTATAAAGTTTTAGACGACACTCGAAATTGCGCTGCTGCCTTTTTTGAACGGATCAAAAAAGAGCTGCACATCAATGGTCGCAGTCAACAGGAGTTGTTGCTTCTGAATTTGCAGACGATCTTTTTGCGGCGGCAGATACTTGGCGGCAATGTGCCTAAAAATCTTGATTTTATCATTGACAGCTTGAAAAATCAGCACCCTGAGTTTGAGACACTGCAGGCTGCAATCAAAGAGGCATTGTCAGGGATCGTTCCGGCAGGTGATGTCGATGACGATCTGGCAGGGTTGCTGACGATTGTCTGCATCAATGTTTTCCATAATGAAGGCCCTGTAGAAAAAGTCAATATCGGAATCATCGGTTTTCCAAATCACTTTTTACTGTATGCAATGATCAACCGGATCGAACGATTGCCATTTGTTGAATTTTCGCTGATGAATTCTGCAAGTCTGGAAAATTACGATGCTGTGATCACTTGCAGCCGAGAACTTTTGCCTGCAAATACCAAAAATTACTGGATTGTTGAAGGGGAAGCCTCTTTTGATGCCATGGATAATTTCCTGTTCCAATTGTTTAAAGAAAAAACCTTATGACTTTCAGACGGCTTTAAAGAGCTGTCTTGACTAAAAATACCTCACAGCAGCATGCAAAAGTCAGAAAGAGATGCGCTCTGACTCGCGGATGCTTCCGTGAGGTATTTTTTGTTTCAATATTGGGTTTTCGCCAAATCAGACTGCCGTCGTATCAGGTTCCGGGTATTTTTGGATAGAAATTTCCACAAAGCCGTTTTCCTGAATGACACTGATATCAGCTGTGCCGGGCTCTTGAGGCATCTTTTTGAGAAAGTAAGCTTTGATTTCGTCGATTTCATTTTGCCGGATATTGCGTTTTTTATTGATCATTAGAATTTCGTTATGTGCCGGTGCGACAGTAAAGATAACGGTGGTATTGCCGGCAGTATAGACCTTTACCATTTCGGCATCAGTATTTTCCAACTGGTTGCGTACCAGTCTTGAATGGCTATTGGTTACGTTGATCAATTTCATAAGACTTCACCCCAAAGTTTCGTTCGTACTTTTATTATAAAATTTTAACGGGGATTTTGAAAGTAATATCACCTCGTCGTGTCAAATTCCTAAAAATAAGGTGTGCCTGGAAACTCCATTGGGCCTCAGATTTATGTCGATCTGTCGGAATAGAAGAGTAAAGCAGATGACTTATGCAGTGTGCCGGTGGGTATTTACGATACAGGTTGCCGCACAAAAGAGCGGGGTATTTGTTTGCGGAGTTTTCGGACAATCCCTGAACAGAGGGATAAACGAAGAAGAAAATCAATCAAACCGGATGCTCACCCATCTTCTAAGCAGGAGGGCGGCAGGATTTAAATCCCGCGAAAAGGTTTTTTGCTAAAAATAAAAGAGCAGATGACGGCCAATCCGTCATCTGCTCTTTAGGCAGTCTGGTTAGTTGTCTTCAGCAGAATCTTTACCGGAGTCTGTTTCAGCGGAATTTTGAGAAGCTGCCGGCTGTTGGTCGGATTCAGCAGCTTCTTTGACCACAATCTTATCATCTTCCAAGACTGCTTCCAACTTGGTAGCTTGCGGATGGTCAAGGTAAAATTCTGCGATGCCGTCTTCGATTTGATCTTGGATCGTACGACGTAACGGACGAGCCCCCATCGAAGGATCGTATCCCAGGTCGACCAGTTTCTCTTCCACTTCTTTGGTGACATCGATGTGAATATGCTGAGTTTTCAACATTTGGTTGACATCTGTGAGCATCAATTCGACAATCTTCAGCAGATTTTCTTTTGACAATGCGCTGAACTCGATAATGCCGTCAAAGCGGTTCAGAAATTCCGGTGTGAAGTAGTTGTTCAACTGTCCCAATACGGAACGGGTGACACCGTCTCTGGTCGCACCGAACCCGACATTGGCTTCGACTTTTCCGGTACCGGCGTTAGAAGTCATGATGATCAGGGTATCTTTAAAGCTGACGGTGCGTCCTTGTGCATCGGTCAAACGTCCGTCATCCAAGATCTGCAAGAACATATGCAACACATCCGGATGGGCTTTTTCGATTTCATCCAACAAAATCAGACTGTAAGGATTGCGGCGGACTTTTTCAGTCAGCTGACCGGCTTCATCATAACCGACATAGCCGGGAGGAGAGCCGATCAGTTTGGAGACGCTGTGTTTTTCCATGTATTCCGACATATCAAACCGAATCATTGCGTCTTCTGAGCCGAACATTTCATAGGCCAGTTGTTTGGCCAACTCGGTTTTTCCGACCCCGGTTGGTCCGATGAAGAGGAAAGACCCGATTGGACGATTTTGTTTACCTAAGCCGACGCGATTTCTGCGGATTGCTTTGGCAACCCGATCGATTGCTTCGTCTTGTCCGATGACATGTGCTTTCAAGTCATCAGCCAGGTTTTTCAACTGTGTCTGTTCTTTTTCTTTGAGTTCGCCTACCGGAATGCCGGTTTTTTGTTCAACGATTTGTTCCATGTCTTTTTCTGTGATGACCGGCGTTTCTTCATCAGCAATCTGATTTTTTTTCATTTCTTCCAGCTTGTTAATCTGGTCTCGATAGTAGGCAGCTTTTTCAAAGTCTTCTTCCTGAGAAGCTTTTTGCTTTTGTGCTTCAGCATCTTGCAACTTTTTATCGATAGTTTTCGGATCGACAAACTGGATGGTTAGATTTTTCTTAGAACCGGATTCGTCCAACAAATCAATCGCTTTGTCTGGCAAGAAGCGATCTTGGATGTAGCGATTAGACAATGTTGCTGCGGCTTCGATGGCCTCATCCGTGTATTTCACATGATGATAATCTTCGTAACGAGGTTGCAAGCCTTTCAAAATACTAATCGTTTCTTCAACAGTCGGTTCATCCACTCGAACTGGCTGCATCCGTCGTTCCAGAGCAGCATCTTTTTCGATGATCCGATATTCATTCAGGGTCGTTGCTCCGACCATTTGCAGTTCGCCACGAGCCAAAGCCGGTTTCAAAATATTGCCGGCATCCATGTTGCCGTCACCGGCAGCACCGGCTCCGACGATTTCGTGGACTTCGTCGATGAATAGAATCACGTTTTCTGCTTGTTTGATTTCATCGATCAATTTTTGCATCCGTTCTTCAAATTGTCCGCGGATGCCAGTACCTTGTACCAGAGAAGCCACGTCCAGACGAATTACTTCTTTTTCAAGGAGTTTTTGCGGTACATCACCGTCGACAATCTTTTGTGCCAAGCCTTCTACAACGGCTGTTTTACCGACACCAGGCTCACCGATCAGGACCGGATTATTCTTTGTCCGACGATTTAAGATTTCAATTACCCGTTGGATCTCTTCGTCACGACCCACGACCGGATCGATCCCGCCGTCTCTGGCCAGTTGAGTGATATTAATCCCATATTCTCCCAGAAGACCGTCAGCACCGCCACCACCATTACGACGAGGAGGTTGGCCGCCGTTAAAATTATTCCCGCCTGTTTGGGTTGGAGGCGTTTGTTCATATGGCGACTGTCCCTGCTGCATCTGGCGGGACATTTGACGGAACAAATCATCCAATGAACCGAAACCAAAAGGATCTTGTGCCATCATTTGTTGCCCCCCTTGTTGATTTTTCAATTTTTGGTAACAGCTTTGACAATAGTCCAGTTGTTTCCGCTGACCATTGACATTTGCATACAAATGAATCGTTGCTTCATTTTTACCGCAATTTTGACAAAGCATCATTTCACAACCTTTCTTTACTCGGGTCGGTCCGAAAAACTCCGGTGAAAAGGACTAAAAGGTCCACGACCGGGTTTTCGGACATTCCCTATACAAGCAGCAGTTAAAAAGCGGCTTGTTCTTATTCTTTTACTATTGTAACGCGGTTTGGAATTTCCGTAAAAAGAAAGCTATCCGCGTTAGTCAAGAAAGGTTTGACTTTCTTTGACCAATTACAATTATACTCAAGATCGGATTTCCTGCAACTATCTTGTTTTTTATCTGCTTATTTTCATGATGAGGTGCGAATCAACGATATCCTGTGTGTTATCCCTGAAAAAAGGCACAACTGACACAAGAGGACTTGAACAGCCCTGCTAAAAAGAGAAAACGGTTGTGAAATCAGGGGAAAAATGGTAATCTTAAGAATTGAAAGGGACAAAAACTCGTGCGGTATGCGCGATCAAGACCCTAACAAAATACTTTGTTTCATAAAGGAGACCGATCGATATGGAAAAGAAAGACTTTCACGTAGTAGCAGAAACAGGGATTCACGCACGTCCGGCTACCTTGCTGGTTCAAACAGCAAGCAAATTCAGCTCTGACATCAACTTGGAGTACAAAGGTAAATCTGTAAACTTGAAATCAATCATGGGCGTGATGTCTCTTGGCGTAGGTCAAGGTTCAGACGTTACTATCACTGCTGAAGGTGCTGACGAAACAGAAGCAATGGAAGCAATCGTTGAAACAATGAAAAAAGAAGGGTTGTCTGACTAATATGGTTGAAATGCTAAAAGGGATCGCCGCAAGCGACGGAATCGCAGTTGCAAAAGCTTACCTGCTAGTTCAACCAGATTTGTCTTTCAACAAAACTTCAGTGGCAGATACTGCTGCTGAAGAAACTCGCTTGGATGATGCTCTGGCAAAATCCAGCGAAGAATTGACTCTGATCCGTGACAAAGCAGCAAAAAGCCTTGGCGAAGAGGAAGCACAAGTATTTGATGCGCATTTGATGGTCTTGAGCGATCCGGAAATGATCGGTCAAATCAAACAAAACATCAACGATAACAAAGTCAATGCAGAAGCTGCATTGAAAGAAGTTACCGATATGTACATCGGCATGTTCGAAGCGATGGACGACAACGCCTATATGCAAGAACGTGCGGCTGACATCCGTGACGTTGCCAAACGTGTTCTGGCTCATTTGCTGGGAGTTACTTTGCCAAACCCTTCCATGATCAATGAAGAGGTCGTAGTTGTAGCTCACGATTTGACGCCAAGTGACACCGCTCAGTTGGATCGTACCTATGTAAAAGCCTTTGTTACCGACATCGGCGGACGGACCTCCCACTCAGCGATTATGGCACGTTCTCTGGAAATCCCGGCTATTGTTGGGACCAAAGAGATCACCGACAAGGTAAAAGCAGGCGACATTTTAGCAGTCAACGGGATCGAAGGGGATGTGATCATCAACCCTACCGATGACCAGACAGCAGAATTCAATAAAGCTGCAGAAGCCTATGCAGCACAAAAAGCAGAATGGGAAAAACTGAAAGAAGCTGAAACCGTAACTGCAGACGGCGTTCATTTCGAATTGGCGGCCAATATTGGTACACCAAAAGATTTGGAAGGCGTTCACAACAACGGTGCCGAAGCAATCGGTTTGTACCGAACTGAATTTTTGTACATGGATGCACCTGACTTCCCGACTGAAGAAGACCAGTTTGAAGCTTACAAGGCCGTTTTAGAAGGCATGGGTGACAAACCGGTTGTTGTTCGGACGATGGATATCGGTGGTGACAAAGAGCTTCCTTATTTGAAGCTGCCTCACGAAATGAATCCTTTCTTGGGTTACCGTGCGCTGCGTATCAGCTTGTCTGAGCTTGGCGATGGCATGTTCCGTACGCAGTTGCGGGCATTGCTTCGTGCATCTGCATACGGCAATCTGCGGATTATGTTCCCGATGGTAGCGACTTTGAAGGAATTCAGAGCAGCTAAAAAACTGTACGACGAAGAACGTCAAAAATTAGTAGACGAAGGGGTCAAAGTTTCCGATACAATCCAAGTTGGGATTATGATTGAGATTCCAGCAGCAGCTGTTTTGGCTGACAAGTTTGCTAAAGAAGTTGACTTCTTCAGTATCGGTACCAACGATTTGATCCAGTACACGATGGCGGCGGATCGGATGAATGAACAAGTTTCTTACTTGTACCAACCATACAACCCGTCGATCTTGCGCTTGATCAAAAATGTCATCGATGCTGCCCACGCTGAAGGAAAATGGGCTGGTATGTGTGGTGAAATGGCCGGCGATCAAACAGCGGTACCATTGTTGATGGGTATGGGCTTAGATGAGTTCTCGATGAGTGCGACTTCCGTTCTCAAAACCCGCAGTTTGATGAAAAAATTGACGACTACTGAAATGAAAGAATTGGCAGATCGTGCTTTGCAAGACTGCGATACGATGGAAGAAGTTGTCGAACTGGTTCATCAATACACTGACGACAAATAAGCATAAAAAGGCGGAGCAGACGCTCCGCCTTTTTTGTACGCTCTTTTTTGTGCGAACAGTTTTGTCACATTGCTGCGTGGCATAGGTACCTCTGAGCTGTCGTGAATACTCGTTCATATCTGCTTTGCAGCTGCCGATATCAGCAGCAGTCGACCAAAAACCGCATCAACCGGATGTTGTTTCACCAACATGTTGCGAGTAGGTGGGGTTCTGATTTTGGTTGTATTTTCGGATTAGCTGTTTCCATCTTTTCTCTAATCGGAACCCCGGCAGGAGAAATCGGTCTTGAGCATGAGGAAGGATCCTTTTGTTATGATATAATCATACAGAAAGGCAGACGGCTGGATTGACAGCCCTGCGATGCTCAAAAGAGTTGGAGGAAGGAATCGTGAAAATCGGGTTTTTCTCGGATACTTATTTTCCGCAAGTCAGCGGAGTGGCGACTTCGATCCGAACATTGAAAGAACAGTTGGAAAAAAGAGGTCATGAAGTTTATATTTTTACTACGACTGATCCCAATGCGACAGCGCCGGAAGAAGATATTATTCGGATGCCCAGCGTGCCGTTTATTTCATTTAAAGATCGACGGATTGTTGTACGGGGCATGTGGTATGCTTATCTGATTGCCAAAGAATTGGAGCTGGATCTGATCCACACGCATACGGAATTTGGTGCCGGACTCCTCGGCAAGATGGTGGGGAAAAAGCTCGGGATTCCGGTGATTCACACATACCATACAATGTACGAAGATTATCTGCATTATATCGCTAACGGGAAGGTCTTACGGCCGGCCCATGTAAAATTTTTATCGCGTTTTTTTGCCAATCATACGACAGGAGTTGTCTGTCCCAGTGAACGGGTGATCGATAAATTACGACAGTACGGAGTGGAGGCCCCGATGCGGGTGATCCCTACCGGTATTGAGATTGACAAGTTCAAACGGCCGGACATCACCAAAGAAATGAGAGACGAGCTGAGAGATTCGCTGGGGATTGCAGCAGATCAGTTGATGTTGTTGTCTTTGAGTCGGATTTCGTATGAGAAGAATATCCAGGCAATCGTCCATGGTTTTAAGGAGATTTCCCAACGGATGCCGCAAACCAGATTGGTAATCGTCGGCAAGGGACCCTATAAAAGTGATCTGGAAGAATTGGTGAAAGAAATCGGTCTTTTGGAAATGGTGACATTTGTCGGAGAAGTCCCTAATGACCAGGTGGCCATCTATTATCAAGCCGCCGATTACTTTGTTAGTGCCTCGACTTCAGAGACTCAGGGCTTGACGTATACAGAAGCGATGGCGGCCGGTACACAATTGGTGGTAGAAGGCAATGATTACCTCAATAATCTGATCGACGATGAAAGTCTGGGAATCACTTTTGCCAAGGATCAGGATTTCCCAGAGTGTTTCGAGAGTTACGTCCGATCTGGCATCAAAAAGGATCAACAGGTACTTGACAACAAGATGCACGCTATTTCAGCCGATCATTTCGGTGAAGCGATGCTGGCCTTTTATTTTGATATGACTGCTTACTATTATGAGCATGCGTTGGCCAAAGAAAATAATCAGACGATGCAAAAAATCAAAGTCAAGTTGAAACCGACTTTGAAACGCGTGGTGAAAAAGAGCGATACCTTGCATAATGAATAGCTGCGACAAGCATAAATCACACTTTTCCCGTATACTGAAAGTGTGATTTTTTGTTGCGGCTTTGGTTCGACAGACGAAACCAAGTTGGAACTGTGGATCGAAAACAAACCGGAAAAACAGTCTTCATGATTTTGAGGGCCGTTTTTAAAATCAGGAGGCGTAAGTGTAATGAAAATCGGATTTATCGGGATTGGGGTAATGGGTCATTCCATCGCCGGGCACTTGTTGGCAGCGGGACATGAAGTTTCTGTATACAACCGAACAAAAAGCAAAGCAGCTGCAATCGTAGCAATGGGGGCTGTTTGGCAAGACAGTCCCCGACAAGTGACAGAAGCAAGTGAAGTGATCTTTTCCATGGTAGGCTATCCGCAAGATGTTGAGGAGATTTATTATGGGAAAAATGGGATTTTCGCAGCAGAGGTGCGCGGAAAAATACTGGTGGACATGACCACCAGTACGCCGACCTTGGCTGAAAAAATCGCCGAAACTGCTGCACAGCGAGGAGCTGAGAGTATGGATGCGCCGGTTTCCGGTGGTGATCTGGGGGCTAAAAATGCAACTTTGACCATCATGTGCGGCGGAAGTCAAGGGGTCTTTGACAAACTGGTGCCGCTGTTTAAGGTCATCGGTAAGACTTATGCACTGCATGGGCCGGCCGGAAAAGGGCAGCATACCAAAATGGCCAATCAGATCATGATCGCCGGTACGATGACCGGAATGACGGAGATGCTGGTGTATGCGAAAGCTGCGGGGCTGGATCTGCCGAAAGTTATCGATACTTTAGCCGGTGGCAGTGCCAGCAACTGGTCGATGGAAAACTACGGTCCACGGATCCTGAAGGCGGACTATTCGCCGGGCTTTTTTGTGAAGCACTTCATCAAAGATTTGAAAATCGCATTGGAGGAAGCACAAAAGCTGCAGCTGAATCTGCCGTCTACCCAAGCGGCCTGCCAGCTTTATGAACAATTAGCCGCCGAAGGATATGAAAATGACGGGACACAGGCATTGATCAAACTGTGGTGGAATCAATAGTCTCTCGGCAGTGATTAAAAAACGAAATTCGGGTTCTCAAAGACCTTGAAAAGTGCGTCTGCATGGGCTGTGACCCGATAAAAAAGTTTGATTTTTTTGCGAAAATCGGTGCATGTACAAGCCGCTTCTGATACAATGATACAGGAAACAGAAAGGGAGGCTTTCGTTTATGAAAAGTTCACAGCTGGTCGCTATCATCAAACGCTTGGAAGCAATGACCGAAGCGACTGACAACGAGATCCAAGTCCGCCGCTTTGAAAAAGACGGCGTAGAAAAATGCCTGGTGACTTACGACAAAACCACCGAAACATTCGAATTGACCGAATCCGATTCACAACAAAGTTATCAATTCGACAACATCGATATTGTTGCAATGGAGATTTACGACTTGATCCAATAAACGATGGCGGCATAGAAAAACAATCAAAAACGCAACAGCTGAACGGGAAGGTCCGTTTGGCTGTTGCGTTTTTTTGGAGATATTACCAAGAGAGAGTCGGTCTGCTCTTGGCGGCTGTTTGCTGTCACCGAATCGAGTGTTTTCAGACACACACTATTCTGCAGTTAATTCGGCCATCAATTCCGGAACTGTGGTGATCTTATTCAAGCGATGGACCTGCCCACCGGCAAAAACCAATCCTTCCTGCGGTTTGTCGGTGACGGCATTCAGCAGCATTTCCGAAATGCAATAGGGAATCGTCTTGCGGTCGCAATGATCAAAAGAAAGACAGCTGCGGCATTTTGCAATCGGAATCTGTGGTTCGACTTTCGTGCGTTCGGTGAAGTCGTTGTGAAGGGCCCGACCCGGCATGCCTACCGGACTCTTGATGATTTCAATGTCCTTTTCGCCAGCATTCAGATACATTTTTTTATAGGATTCCGGAGCATCACATTCCTCGGTGACTACGAAACGACTGGCGATCTGGACCCCGGCAGCTCCTAATTCCAGATAGTGATCGATGTCACTGCGGTCAAAGACACCGCCGGCAAAGACCACCGGGATTTTTTGAGCAAATTTTTCCTCATAAACCGCAACTTCATCGAGGATTTTTTTGAATTCCTCGTCCATCGTCTCGGCGGGCATCCCGGTATCTTCGTATTTAAATCCCAGGTGGCCACCGGCTTGCGGTCCTTCCACGACTACGAGATCAGCTGTTCGGTTGTAGCGCTTGGCCCAGGTGCGCAGTAGGACTTTTGCGGCCTTGGCAGAAGAGACAATTGGTGCGATCTTGGTTTTGGCGGCACCCACCAGTTCGGGGAGGTGGATTGGCAGACCGGCACCACAGATGATCAGATCAGCCCCGACTTCAACGCAGCGCTTGACGTAGCTTTCATATTTAAAGGTGGCGCACATGATATTGAAGCCGACGATCCCACCGGGCCCGGCGATTTCTTTAGCTTTTTGATACTCCGAAGCGATAGCCCGCATGTTTGCTTTGAAGGGAGCCCGGTCGAATAACGGATCCCGATAGCCGATCTGGGCGCAGGAAATGATGCCGACACCGCCGGTCTTGGCGACTGCCCCGGCCAATCCGGAAAGGCTGACACCGATGCCCATGCCTCCTTGGATGATAGGATAGCGGGCGCTCAGCTCGCCGATTTTCAATTCTGGTAATAACATAAAATAAACTCCTTTAGGATAGCAGGTGTATCCACCAGCTGAAGTACTGTCGGCAGCTGCAGTCAGGGGAATGCGGCAGAACACCAGTCACAGTGGTTGAAATTTTATTACGGCTAGGGAACAAAAGGCGGCTTTCCTTTAGGGCGTGTCTGAAAACTCCAGCGGCAGATATTTTGGTCCTTTTCACCGCAATCTGCGTCGTAAATGCTCGCTTATGCACCACATAAGCTGCGCTTTCCTCCTTGATTTCGGCAAAGAGTCCGCAAAAATCTGGATTCCCCCAGAGTTTTCAGACACACCCTAATCCCGACAAAATAGTTTGATAGTCAAATTAAATATCAGTTTAGTAGCAGGTGCTTAAAAAGTCAATCCTTTTTTGAACGTCTTAAAGATACTGATAAATATATGTTGCACAAGCTAGAACGATTTTTTCAAAAAAGGTATTGCAATTTTATTTTTTTTAGATTATATTTTGATAGTCAAAAGATTTGATTGTCAAACTAATTTTACAGGTGGTGATTCAGTGGAACCTGATTTGAAAAATGTCAACGACTATCTGGTAAGTGTGTTCAATGACATCCTGGTGATCGAAGAGTCGGAGCTGAAAAAGTCCGAGTTCAAGGATCTGTCCATCACAGAGATGCACACCATCGAAGCAATCGGTATGTACAAAAAGAAAACGACTTCCGAGGTGGCTAAAGAGCTGCAGATTACAGTCGGCACTCTGACCACTGCCATCAATCGCCTGGTCAAGAAGGGCTATGTGGAACGGATCCGCTCAGAGGATGATCGACGGGTCGTGAAGCTGGGACTCACTAAAAAGGGCAAACTGCTTTTTCGGGTCCATCAGTATTTTCATCGACAAATGATCAAAAATGTTCTAAAAGACATGGCACCGGAAGAAGAAGCAGCATTATTGAAAGCCTTAAAGAATCTGCATGATTTTTTACAGGAATATAAGTGAGTGATGAGATGGAAAATTACGCAAAAATCACAGCAACTGCCAGTTACGTGCCGCGGTTGACCGTGACAAATGACGACTTGGCTCAGATCATGGATACTTCTGATGAATGGATTGCCTCTCGCACCGGAATCAAAGAAAGACGGATTGCCACAGACCAGAATACGTCCGCTCTATGTACGGCAGTGGCCGAAAAACTCTTGGCAACTGCTGAGATCACAGCCGACCAATTGGATTTTATTTTGGTGGCTACAATGTCCCCGGATTATCTGTCTCCCTCGACAGCTTGTATCGTTCAGGGAAACATCGGAGCGGCCAATGCCTTTGCTTTTGATCTTTCCGCCGCTTGTTCCGGCTTTGTCTATGCCTTGTCAATGGCAGATAAATTAATCCGTACCGGCTCTAAAAGGGGCCTGGTGATCGGCGGTGAAGTCTTGTCGAAGGTCATCGACTGGCAGGACCGCAGCACAGCCGTCCTGTTCGGGGACGGAGCAGCCGGTGTGTTAGTGGAAAACGGTGGCGTTCGTCCCTTGATCCAAAAAGAACAGCTGTCAGCAGACGGGAGCCGAGGACAGGCACTGACTTCGGGATTTCGCAACAATCACAGTCCTTTTGCAGCGGAGATGATTCCTGAAAGCGAACAGCTGACGATGGACGGCCGGGGAATTTTTGATTTCGTTACACGAGATGTCGTACGTTCAATTGGGAAACTTTTAGCAGACGATTTGACGACGGTGGACTACTTCTTGTTTCATCAGGCCAATTCTCGGATCCTCGACAAGGTGGCTCGCAAGCTGAAAGTTCCGCGGGAGCTGTTTTTACAAAATATGGATCGCTATGGCAATACGTCCGGAGCCACAATCCCGCTCTTGTTGGACGAAGCGGTCGCAAACAAAACGCTGACGTTGGGCAGCGGCCAAAAAGTGGTGTTATCAGGATTTGGCGGCGGCTTGACTTGGGGGACTCTCCTGGTCAGCCTCTGACACCTGTTCACAGTCGGGTATGACTGAAAATTGCAATGACGGCTATTTTTGATTCTTTTGCCGAGATTGGCACTGTAGATGCTCACTTATGGACCTCATGAGTGTCCTTTACTCCCAATTTTTAGCAGAAGCGCTCAAAAATCAGTATGTTATGAAGTTTTTAGACATTCCCTGATAAATAAAAAATAAAAACAAAAAAGATAATGGAGGAACACTCATGGTATTCGAAAAAATTCAAGCAATCGTAGCAGAAGAATTAGGTAAAGAAAAAGACGAAATCCAACTGACCACCAACATCCAAGAAGATCTGGAAGCTGACAGTCTGGACTTGTTCCAAATCATCAATGAGATCGAAGACGAATTCGATGTGAAGATCGAAACCGAAGAAGGCATCAAAACAGTTGCCGATCTGGTGAAATATGTAGAAGCGCAACAAGCTTAAACCGGCGGGATCGTAGGGACACCAGTTGAAACAGCCCTTCAAGGTTCTTTTCAGCTTGTCGCTGCGAACCCTTTTCTTGTAATGGAAGAAAGCCTGACGTTTTCTTCTATTATAAGGAAATGAAAACATAGGATGTAAAACATACAGAGCATAAGGAGCAGCCGATGAAAACAGCATTTTTATTCAGCGGGCAAGGTGCCCAGTATACCGGAATGGGACAGGCGTTTTATGATACCGAGACAATGATGAAGCAGACAGTCGATCAAGCCTCGGAGATCCTCGGATATGATATGGCGGCATTGTGTTTTGATGATGCCAACCAGGAAAAGCTTAATCAGACGGAATATACGCAGCCGGCGATCTTGACTGTCAGTGTCGGCATGTGGCGAATCTTAGAAGCTAACGGTATCACTGCCGCTGCTGTGGCCGGTCTCAGTTTGGGGGAATATACTGCCCTGGTGGCAAGCGGTGCGCTGAGCTTTGCCGATGCAGTCGCTCTGGTAGCTAAGCGGGGCAGCTACATGGCAACGGCAGCACCAAAAGGAACCGGGAAGATGGTGGCCGTGATGAATGCCGATCCGGCTGTGATTGAAGCCTGCTGCAAAGAGGCTGCGACTGTCGGTATCGTTTCGCCGGCTAATTATAATACACCGCAACAAATCGTCATCGGCGGTGAGGTGGCAGCTGTCGACAAAGCTGTTGAATTGTTGAAAGCAAGCGGTGTCAAACGGCTGATCGAACTGAATGTCAGCGGACCTTTTCATACCGCTTTGTTGAAGCCGGCTGCTGAAAAACTGAAGACTGCTTTGGCAGAGGTGGTGTTTCAGGAGCCGAAAGTCCCGGTGATCAGCAATACGACAGCCCAAGTGATGAAACACGACCAGATCAAAACGCTGTTGGAGCAGCAGGTGATGTCACCGGTGCGATTTTATGACAGCGTAGCGACACTGAAAAACCTGGGTGTAGGACGTGTTATTGAGATCGGTCCGGGGAAAACACTCACCGGCTTTATGAAGAAAATCGATAAGACCATTGCTGTGGCTCGAGTGGAAGATCCTGCGACTTTGGCAGAGACCCTCGCGGCGGTTACGGCATAAGCGGAGGATAATATGGAATTACAAGGGAAAAATGTTTTTATCACCGGTTCTACCAGAGGGATCGGTTGGGGGATCGCCGAGGCCTTTGCCAAAGAAGGCTGTCATGTCGTTCTTAACGGTCGGGGACCGGTTGCCGAGGAACTGATCACAAAGATCGAAGCCTATGGTGTGAACTGTATCGGGATTTCCGGTGATATCGCCGACTTTGCCAAAGCCGGCCAGCTGCTCGCTGAAGCAGAAGAGAAATTGGGGCCAATCCATATTTTGGTCAACAATGCCGGTATCACCAACGATAAGCTGCTTTTGCGGATGACAGACGAGGATTTTGACAGTGTGTTGAAGATCAATCTCGGCGGTACCTTTAATATGACACAACAGGTCCTGAAAAAAATGATGAAGCGGAAAGCCGGAGTGATCATCAATCTCGCCTCCGTTTCCGGCCAGATGGGAAATATGGGGCAAGCCAATTATGCAGCTTCCAAAGCCGGTGTGGTAGGGTTCACCAAGTCCGCTGCCCGGGAAGCAGCCGCTCGCGGAATCACTGTAAATGCGATTGCACCAGGTTTTATTGAAACAGAAATGACCGCAGTGCTCTCTGACAAAGTCAAAGAAACTGCGACCCAGAATATTCCGTTGAAGCGTTTCGGTCAAGTTGCCGAAGTGGCTGAAACGGCAGTCTTTTTAGCTAAAAATCCTTATATCACCGGCCAGGTTATCAATGTTGACGGCGGTATGGTAATGCAGGGTTAATCGAAAGGAGCAAGACAGATGACACGAGTCGTGATTACAGGTTTCGGCGTAGCTTCCCCTATTGGTAACGATGCCGAAACATTTTTGGAAAGCTTGAAAAAAGGAAAAAACGGCTTAGGCCCGATCACCCGCTTTGATGCTTCTGAGACGGGAATTTCAGTGGCCGGTGAAATCAATGATTTCCCGCTGGAAAAATATTTTATCAAAAAGGATACCAAGCGAATGGACCTGTTCTCGCTGTACGGGATCTATGCTGCTTTGGATGCGATGGCAATGGCCGGTTTAACCAAAGAAACGGTTGCAGATCCGGATCGTTTTGGTGTGATGGTTTCTTCCGGGATTGGTGGACTGCCTACGATTGAAGAGCAAGTCATCAAAATGCACGAAAAAGGTCCCAAGCGGGTCTCGCCGATGTTTGTTCCAATGTCCATCGTAAATATGGTTGCCGGCAATATTGCATTACGGGTAGGAGCCAAAGGAATCTGTACTTCGACAGTGACTGCTTGTGCTTCCGGTACCCATTCTATCGGGGAAGCTTTCCGCAATATCAAGCATGGCTATGCCGATGTGATGTTGGCTGGGGGAGCGGAAGCGTCGATTTGTGAAATCGGGATTGCCGGTTTCGCTTCCTTGACTGCTTTGACCTCAGAATCTGACGTGAATAAAGCTTCGGTTCCTTTTGACAGTTCCCGCTCCGGGTTTGTCATGGGGGAAGGGGCCGGTGTATTGATGCTGGAATCTTTGGAGCACGCGCAAAAACGGGGCGCTAAGATCTTGGGTGAAATCGTGGGCTATGGTGCCAACTGCGACGCCTACCATATGACCGCTCCGACGCCTGACGGCTCAGGTGCCGGTAAAGCAATGAAGCTGGCAATGGGTGAAGCTGCTGTGACACCAGATGCAGTAGGCTATATCAATGCTCACGGCACGTCTACTCCGGCAAATGATAAAGCGGAAGCAAAAGCGATCCAATACGCTTTTGGCGAAGAATATAGAAATGTCTATGTCAGCTCTACCAAATCCATGACCGGACATCTGCTGGGGGGAGCCGGCGGGGTGGAAGCTGTTGCGACTTTGCTGGCTTTAGCGGAGCAGTTCGTACCGCCGACCATCAATGTTACCCAACAGGATCCGGAAATTGACTTAAACGTAGTGAAAAACGAAGCTGTCGATACGGATCTGACTTATGGTATGAGCAACTCATTAGGTTTCGGGGGACACAACGCTGTGATCTTGCTGAAACGTTGGGAGGACTAAAAGTGGAAATCACTGAAATCAAAGATCTGTTGGCACAATTCGATACGTCAAGTCTGACAGAGTTCGATCTGAAAGACGGAAGCTTCGAGTTGTACTTCAATAAAAATTCTGACAGTCGCAAGGGGACCGTGCCGCAAACTGCGAGTCAATCCCAGGCGCCTGTTACAGGAGCCGTTCCCGCAGCCCCGGTTGCGACTAACCATTTAGCGGAAAAAGCACTGGTATCCAATGAATCGCTGCCTCAGACGGCTCCAGCTCCCCTTCAAGCAGAAGGTACAGCCATTGCTTCACCGGTAGTCGGGATTGTTTATTTACAGCCGTCACCGGATAAGCCGGCTTTCAAAGCAGTAGGCGACCGGGTGAAAAAAGGTGAAGTTGTCTGTATTATTGAGGCGATGAAAGTCATGAACGAGATAACTTCCGATATCGAAGGTGAGATCACAGCGGTTCTGGTGGAAAATGAGCAGGTAGTGGAATTTAACCAGCCGCTATTCAAAGTGAAAGAAGGATAACTCCAATGAGCGTTATGACTATTGAAGAAATTAAAGCAATTATTCCTCATCGCTACCCATTTTTGCTGATTGACCGAGTTGAAGAACTGGAAGCCGGCAAGAAAATCGTAGCTAAGAAAAACGTGACAGTCAACGAGCCTTTCTTCCAAGGACATTTTCCGCAGGAGCCGGTCATGCCCGGCGTTTTAATCATCGAGGCACTGGCACAGGCCGGCGCAGTCGCACTGTTGTCTCTTGATGAATACAAAGGGAAAACCGCTTATTTCGGAGCTTTGGACAAAGCAAAATTCCGTAAAAAAGTCGTCCCCGGCGATACGTTGATGTTGGAAGTCGAGATCACCAAGATCAAAGGTCCGGCAGGTATCGGTAAAGGAATCGCTTATGTAGACGGCAAGAAGGCCTGCGAGGCGGAACTAACATTTATGATTGGCTAGGTGAACCTATGTTTCAGAAAGTTTTGATCGCCAATCGTGGCGAGATCGCAGTCAGAGTTATCCGCGCTTGTCGCGAATTAGGTGTTCGGACAGTTGCGGTATACTCCGAGGCCGATAAAGACGCTCTTCATACAGAACTGGCAGATGAAGCAATCTGCATCGGTCCGGCCAAAGCTGCCGACTCTTATTTGAACGTCACTCAGATTTTAAGTGCTGCCGTTGTCACTAACGCACAGGCCATCCATCCGGGATTCGGCTTTTTGTCGGAAAACAGCCGTTTTGCATCAATGTGCGAAGAAATGAACATCACCTTCATCGGGCCGAAATCCGAAACTATCGATGCAATGGGTAATAAAATCAATGCTCGCAAGCTGATGATCGATGCCAAAGTACCGGTGATCCCCGGAAGCGATGGGGTAATTTCCGATGTAGCAGAGGCATTGTCTGTTGCCGAGAAGATCGGCTATCCTGTGATGCTGAAAGCAGCAGCAGGGGGAGGCGGCAAAGGAATCCGGAAAGTTTTGACTGCCGCTGAGTTGCCGCAGCATTTTGCTTCGGCACAGCAAGAAGCAAAGGCCGCTTTTGGTAATGATGACATGTATTTGGAAAAAATCATTTATCCGGCTCGGCACATCGAAGTCCAGATCCTGGGGGATGATTTCGGCCAGGTGATCCATCTGGGGGAACGAGACTGTTCATTGCAGCGGAACAACCAAAAAGTTTTGGAGGAATCCCCTTCGATTGTGATCTCTGAGGAAAAGCGTCAAGCAATCGGAGGAGCAGCCGTACGGGCGGCCAAAGCAGTCGGTTATCGTAATGCCGGTACAATCGAGTTTCTGATGGATCAGGCGGGGGCTTTCTATTTTATGGAAATGAACACCCGGATCCAGGTGGAGCATCCTATCACTGAAATGGTGACAGGGGTTGATCTGGTGAAAAAACAGTTGGAGATTGCCAGCGGAGAACCGTTGGGCTTGCAGCAAGAGGATATCACATTGAGCGGACATGCGATTGAGTGCCGGATCAATGCGGAAAATCCGGCCTTCAATTTTGCACCTTCACCGGGCACGATCCGCAATCTTTTTCTACCCAGCGGCGGGTTGGGTCTGCGGGTAGATTCCGGAATGTATTCCGGCTACACGATCCCGCCTTACTATGATTCGATGATTGCTAAAATTATCGTTCACGGTGCCAACCGTTTTGAGGCGCTGATGAAAATGCAGCGAGCGCTGGGGGAATTGGTGACAGACGGTGTCATCACCAATGCTGACTTCCAGATGGATCTCATCAGTCATCCGCAGGTTGTGGCCGGTGATTATGATACTGCCTTTTTACAGGAAATCTTTTTGCCGGACTGGACTCCGGAGGTTTGATGAACCGGACGACAACTGTAACAAAAAAATTCGGACCGAACACGCTTATGAGCAGTCGGTCCGTCTTTTCCGCTTGAAAGAGGGCGACTCGAATCAGGAGGATAATTCAGCAAAATCCCGATCAAGCTGCAGTTTCAGCTTTTTCTAAAGGGGACCGCCCTTTTGCGTTAGGAGGATGAGGGATGGCATTATTCAAAAAAAAGAAAAACTACATTCGGATCAATCCCAACCGTGATGCAGTCACTGAGACTAGGACCAAAACAGAAGTGCCGGACAATCTGTGGGCGAAATGTCCAAATTGCAAGCACATGCTGTATACAAAGGATATCGGTTTGGAGAAAGTCTGTCCCCACTGCGGCTATAATTTTCGGATTAGTGCTTGGGAACGTATTGCTATCACCATTGATGAAAAGAGCTTTGAGGAATGGGATACCGATATCGTGACCAAAGATCCGCTGGCCTTTCCCGGTTACCAGGAAAAAGTTGCGCAGATGCAGGAGAAGACCGGCCTTCATGAAGCTGTCCTGACCGGGCGGGCGGTGATCAAAGAAGAACCGCTGGCCATCGGTATTATGGATTCTCATTTTATTATGGGGAGTATGGGAACAGTCGTCGGCGAAAAAGTCACCCGTCTGTTTGAAAAAGCAACGAAAGAAGGCCTGCCGGTAGTGATCTTCACAGCATCCGGCGGGGCCCGGATGCAAGAAGGAATCTTTTCTTTGATGCAGATGGCAAAAATCTCTGCGGCAGTCAAGCGTCACAGTGAGGCCGGTCTGTTTTATCTGACCGTTTTGACTGATCCAACGACAGGCGGAGTAACAGCCAGTTTTGCGATGGAAGGCGATATCATCTTAGCCGAGCCGCAAAGTCTGATCGGTTTCGCCGGTCGCCGGGTCATCGAACAAACCATCAAACAAGAACTGCCGGAAGATTTCCAGAAGGCAGAATTTCTGTTGGAGCATGGCTTCGTTGACCAGATTGTACCCCGTACCCAGTTGCGGGAACGAATCTGGCAACTGCTGCAGTTCCACAATATGAAAGGGTGGAAATCAGATGACGACAGCAAATGAGATCGTCCAGTTGGCTCGAGGGAAAGATCGTCCGACAGCCTTGGAATTTTTTGCCGAGGTTTTTGACGGCTTTCAGGAATTTCATGGGGATCGCCTGTTTTCTGATGATGAAGCCATCGTTGGTGGGCTGGCACTTTTGGATCACAAGCCGGTGACGGTTATCGGTATCCAAAAAGGCCGTGACCTGAAAGAAAACCTGCAGCGCAATTTCGGTGCGCCGCATCCGGAAGGCTACCGCAAAGCTTTACGTCTGATGAAACAGGCGGAGAAGTTCCGCCGCCCGGTGATTACCTTCATCAATACCGCGGGTGCTTTCTGCGGGATTGGTGCGGAAGAGCGGGGTGAAGGAGAAGCCATTGCCCGCAATTTGATGGAGATGTCGAATCTCACCGTACCGATCATTGCCATCATTATCGGTGAAGGCGGCAGCGGGGGAGCACTGGCATTGGCAGTCGGTGATGAAGTCTGGATGCTGGAACATTCCATCTATGCTATTTTGTCACCGGAGGGCTTTGCTTCGATCCTTTGGAAAGACGGCAGTCGGGCGGCAGAAGCGGCGGAATTGATGAAGATTACAGCTCATGAGCTGTATGATCTGGGCATCGTCGATAAAGTGATCGCTGAAACCAGCAGGGGCCATCAGATGGAACGTTCCCGGCTGATGCGAGATCTTCGAGTAGCCTTAACAAAGAAGCTGGCTGAGCTATCACAATTACCAACAGCAGACCTGCTGGAGAAGCGTTACCAGCGCTTTCGGCAATACTGATTCGATCAAAGGAAGCCTTTGTTTTCTGACAACTGTCCGCCATAAGTTTGATGCGGCAGGCAGTTGTTGGAGAACAAGGCTTTTTTGTTTTAAAAAGAGTGGCTCGGAAATATTGATGCATTTTTTGACGAGAGCAGTGCGGCGTTATGAATATATCTACAGAGACCGAAATAGCCTATGCCTTATGCATGCAATAATTCATTCAGGTATAGCATACATCAAAAAAGAGGTGGAGAAGGCTGATTACCAGTTTTCCCCCTCTTTTTGATCTGGTAAGAATAAGGCAGGTGAATATTACTCGTGAAAAGACATCCGGATCTTTCGTATATATTCGCAGCTGAAATAATGGATAATTATACAAGAATTGTTGAAAAATACGTGCAAACTAAAAAACAGTATGGTAGGATGTATATAATCACAAAAAGAAATGATATTTGTATATTTATTTAAAGGGGAGAATAAGATGAAAAAAGTGATGAAATGGACAGTAATGTTGACAGCTGTATTGGTTTTAGGCGCTTGCGGCAGTGGCAAAGCTACCGGCAGTTCAGATACTAAAGAAAGTGCCGGTGCTGCAACAGATAAGAGCGGCAAGTTGGCAGCAATCAAAGAAGCCGGTGTAATCAGAGTAGGGACTTCGGCTGATTTCCCGCCTTTTGAGTTCCACACGATGGTGGACGGCAAGGATCAGATTGTAGGTGCTGACGTGGATATGGTGAACGCCATCGCAAAAGAACTGGGCGTGGAAGTGAAGTGGAGCGACACTGATTTCGATACGATGCTGGCTTCTCTGCAAGCAGGAAACCTGGATATGGGAGTTTCGGGAATCTCAGCCACGGAAGATCGAAAGGCAAATATGCTGTTCACTGAAAACTATTATGTTCCTAAACAGAATGTTGTAATCAATAAAGAGAATGTGGATAAATATACGGAAATTTCCGATTTCAACGGCAAAAAAGTTGGTGCTCAAAAAGGTTCCATTCAAGAAGGTATCGTCCAAGCCCAATTCACAGATTCACAGCTGGTGTCGATTGCTAAGATTCCAAATCTGGTAATGGAAGTCAAAAGTGGTTCTTTGGACGGCTTAGTGCTGGAAGATAAGATCGCTGCTTCCTATGTTGCACAAAATGACGACTTGGCAATTGCTGATGTTGAAGTCAAATCAACCGACGATGAGTCCTATTCAATCGCTTTGCCAAAGGGAAGCGAGGACCTGCAGACAGAGCTCAATACAATTTTGAAAAAGCTGATCGCCGAAGGAAAGATCGATGAATTCGTTGAAAAAAATGACAAACTGGCAAACGAAAAAGCCAAATAACAGTTTGGAGCTAAGGCTATGAACATAAACTTTGATTTTTTGCCGACCTATTATCCTTATTTTATTTATGGAACGGTCGTGACGCTGATTATTTCTGTGATCACCATCATTTTTGGAACGATTATCGGCGTCGTTATGGCCCTCATGAAACGTTCCAAAGTATCGCCATTACGTTGGCTTGCCAATATCTATATCGAGGTTCTGCGAGGGACACCGATGCTGTTGCAGATTATGATCGGGTTTATTGTTTTACAGAATTTTTTCAAGCTGCCAGCAGTTCAGATTGGTATTTTAAGTATGGACTTGAGTCGATTGATTCCGGGGATGATCGTTATCTCATTGAACTCAGGAGCGTACGTTGCTGAAATTGTTCGTGGTGGGATTAATGCTGTGGATTTCGGACAAACGGAAGCGGCGGGATCCTTGGGATTGCGACCAGGTCAGACGATGCGTTATGTTGTATTGCCCCAGGCGTTGCGCAATATCCTGCCGCCACTGGGAAATGAATTTATCGTTCTGATCAAGGACTCGTCTTTGTTGTCCATCATCGGTATCGTGGAGCTGATGAATAGCTCACAGATCGTCATCACCAGCACGTTTACCCCTTTGTCTCCATATTTTGTGGCGGCTGCGATTTATTTCGTGATCACCTTTGCCACCTCCCGAGCGCTGGGAGCGTGGGAGAAAAAACTGGGTAGAGGCTATCATCGGTGAGCGGTACTGAATCGACTATTTTGCAGATAGTGTCTTTGACCGGGTAATCAGAAACAGACAGAGGAGGGAACCCATGGCGTCTTTGATCGAAGTTGTGGGACTGAAGAAGTCTTTTGGTAAAAATCAAGTACTCAAAGGAATCGATACTCAGATTCAGCGCGGGGAAGTAGTGGTCGTCATCGGCCCTTCCGGATCAGGGAAAAGTACGTTTTTGCGCTGCTTAAATCTATTGGAAAACCCTACTGACGGGCGCATTATTTTTGAAGGTACAGATATCACCGATAAAAGCAACGATATTTACACGATGCGGGAGAAAATGGGGATGGTCTTTCAAAATTTTAACTTGTTTCCAAATCTGACCGTGATGCAAAACATCACCTTGGCACCAATGAAAGTCAAAAAACAGAATAAAGGTGAAGCAGAAGCGTACGGAGAACACCTTTTGGCAAAAGTGGGGCTGCAGGATAAAGCGAAAGATTATCCTCAGTCCTTATCCGGTGGGCAGAAACAGCGGATTGCCATCGCACGAGCGCTGGCGATGCAGCCGGATGTGATGCTGTTTGATGAGCCAACCTCGGCCCTTGATCCGGAGATGGTAGGTGAGGTCCTGGGGGTCATGCAGGAGCTGGCAAAAGAAGGAATGACGATGGTGATTGTCACCCACGAGATGGGCTTTGCCAAAGAAGTCGGTGATCGGATTTTATTTATGGATGAAGGGATTATCATGGAAGAAGGCACTCCTGAAGCAGTTTTTGACAGACCGCAGAATCCCAGAACCATTGATTTTCTTTCCAAGGTACTTTAGGGCGGGTCTGAGAATGCCAGTAGCAGCTATTTTGATCCTTTTCACCGCAATCTGCGTCGTAAATGCGCAACTTTGTACCACATAAGCTGCGATCGACTCTTTGATTTCGGCAGGTCCCCAAAAATCTAAATTGCCCCGGGGTTTTCGACATGCTCTAATAAAAAACGAGGTCACAGAAAAAATTACTGTGGCCTCGATTTTTTTTGAGAAAAATACTTGTCTAGTTAAGCAAAAAAGTCTATACTAAGTTCATCGGAAAAATTGCGGGTGTAGTTTAGTGGTAAAACAGAAGCTTCCCAAGCTTCCGTCGCGAGTTCGATTCTCGTCACCCGCTTCAGTCAAAGCCGGAAATACCTTGACAGACAAGGTTTTCTGGTTTTTTTATTTTGCAACTACCCAGGGGTTCGTGCACTGAAACAGCCAGTTAGAAGAAAAAACAGATTATCCGAGGCCTCTTCTGCGTTCGCACTGACTAAGGTATCTAGATGAATTGTCTGAAATAATCTCCCAAAGTGTCATTGAATAAAAGCAACCAATAGTTGACTTTACAGTTCTGGGCAGAATAATATTTAGAACAATTCATATAGTTTTTTCCTTACTGTTCTCTTGGCACCGCTTGTATGCTTCAGTCTGTGCAATGGTTTTTTCGGTCATTTTTTGGTACCGTCCTTTCCGTCCAAAACGACGAACAACAACATGATTACGGTAACAAATCCATTGAACGTGCGAGATGATTTGTCAGCAATAATCAATATGAGATTGACGAATAAGAGACCAAGCAACAAAATGTAGAACCATTTCTTTTTCATGGGCACCATGCTATAATTTAATATGGAGAGGGGGCGAACCCCCTCAGCTTAATCGTCGTCTTTGTCATCTTCGTTGATTTTCTTTAGCAGATACAAGCTGCTTAGGAAGAGGAAGATGATATTGGCGACTTTTTCCATATCATCAAGTAGTTTCTCAATTCTTTTCTATAGTTGTTTTATACTATTGATAGTATAAAAGGGTAAGCCTTTTGTACTGTAATTTTGATTTTTTAGCAGGATAAATACGAGAAAGTACATTCGCATGTGATGAAAATTCCATTTTTATAGAAAAATATATTTCAAAAATAATCAGAAAATTCTTGACTATAGACAGACACAAGGGTAAACTCTTGTTTAAATAGCAGGCACACAAAAGAGAAGTAGCTTTTTTCTCCGCTTTTCAGGGAGCTGACGGTCGGTGCGAGTCAGCAGGCGGGAAACTGTGAATGGACTTTTGGCCGGATCGTTGAAAGCAGGTTGCAAGTAGGTGATCCCGGGAACTCCCGTTACAGAGAAAGGCTGTTGTTGGACGGCTGAGTGAGATGTTTGTTTGGCGTACTTTTTTGTACTGCCGACGAACAATTGAGGTGGCACCGCGAGCTTTTTCGCCCTCAGATCCCGATTTGGTATTGGGATCTGAGGGCTTTTTTTGTTTGGAAGAAGAGGAGGGATTTTTATGCGACTGATCAGAACCATTAACGGAGATCATTTGACTCCAATCACCATCTATTTGAGGTTGAGAGACAGCCGAGTTCTTTTGGAAAGTGATCCGGCAGCCGGCGGGAAAAATTCGATTATCGGGATCGCTCCTGCCGATGAGCTGACATTCAAAGACGGCATCTTCAATAGCCGAAGAGACAGTTTTCTTTGTGGTGATCCGTTGAAGGAATTGGAAAAATATGTTCGAGCTGAGGATGACTTCACGGCAGATTTGCCGTTTCAAGGCGGTGCAATCGGTTACGCCGGCTATGATGTGGCAGCCTGTTATGAGGATATCGGTGAGCTGCCACCAGACGAGCTGGGGATCGCCGATTTGGATTTCTACCTGTTTGAAACGTTTTTGATTTACGATCATGAAAAAGAGTTGGTCTCGATCATCTGTTCAAACGCATATTCCCAAGTTGGTGAAGCGGAACTGAAAAGGCGCATGGCTGATATTTTGGCAGAGCTGATGGTGACAAGTCGGGAAGAAACGAAAACAATTCCTGCTGTCAAATTTCCTTATACGAGTAATTTTTCAAAGGAAGGGTTTGAAAAAGTCGTTGCCGCTGCCAAAGAACTGATCGGTCAAGGCGACCTCTTTCAAATGGTTCCTTCTCAGAGATTGAAGGCGACCATGACGCTGGCGCCTTTTGATTATTATCGACAACTGCGCAAGTCCAACCCTTCGGAATATATGTATTATCTGGACTTCGGAGAAACAAAAGTGATTGGTACCTCGCCGGAAAGCCTGGTCACTGTTCGTAACGGGCGGATCACGACGAACCCGATTGCCGGTACCAGAAAGCGGGGGATGACCCCGGAAGAAGATGATATCTTGGCCAGCGAGCTGTTGGCAGATGAAAAGGAGCGGGCAGAGCACATGATGCTGGTGGATCTTGGCCGCAACGACCTCAGTAAAGTCGCTGAGATCGGCAGTGTGGCGGTCACCAGCCTGATGACAATCGAGAAGTATCGGTATGTGATGCACATCTGTTCGTTAGTGGAAGGATGTTTGGAAAAAGGCCAGACACCGATGGATGCTTTGAAGGCGACGCTGCCGGTGGGAACAGTCAGCGGTGCGCCGAAGATCCGGGCGATGCAGAGGATCTATCAATTTGAAACGGTGCGTCGCAATCTCTACGCCGGTGCCGTGGGATATTATTCGCTGGATGAGCAGGCTGATTTCGCAATTGCTATCCGAACTATGGTGGTCAAGGGAGATACGGCCTATGTTCAGGCCGGCGCCGGGATTGTCTATGATTCTGTACCTGAAAAGGAATACTATGAGACCCTGCATAAGGCCAAAGCATTGTTGGAGGTGAGCCGATGATTTTACTGGTTGATAATTATGATTCATTTACTTACAATCTGGCTCACCAATTCGCCGGCACAGCATTGAAAATTATGCGCAACGATGATCCGGAGTTGATGAAGGCTGCAGCAGAGGCTGATGCCGTTGTGTTTTCACCGGGACCGGGGCCGCCGGCAGAAGCAGGACAGATGGAAGCAGTGATCACCAAATTAAAAGGCCGTATCCCGATGTTGGGGATCTGTTTGGGGCATCAGGCTTTGGGGGAGGTCTTCGGTGCGGAGGTGATAACGGCGCCGGAGATCCGTCATGGGAAAATTTCCGCATTGACTCATCAAGGAAATGGTTTATTCAATAATTGCCACCCGGAAACGCCAATCATGCGTTACCATTCCCTGATGCTGGACCCAACTACTTTGCCTTTGGAACTGGAAGTCACCGGGACTTGTGACGGGTTGGTCATGGGAATTAAACATCGGGATTATCCCCTTTACGGTCTGCAGTTTCATCCGGAATCCATCGGTACTAAAGAAGGTCAGCAAATGATTGGTAATTTTTTACAAGTCGTATCAGCAAGCAGCGAAAAACGGGAAAAGAAGGTGCAGCTATGAAGAATTTTTTTGAAAAACTATATCAGAGAAATGATTTGACTAAAGCGGAGATGGCACAGGTGGCCCGACAGATGTTCACCGGTCATTTGACGGACAGTCAGATCAGTGCGTTGTTGATTGCGCTGAAAATCAAGGGGGTGACAGCTTCGGAAATGGCAGCGTTGGCCCAAGTGATCCAAAAAGAAGCACTGCAGATAAAAGATGCCCCTGCTTGTGCCATGGACAACTGTGGGACCGGGGGCGATCATCTGAACAGTTTCAATATTTCAACGACCGCCGCTTTTGTACTGGCAGCCGGGGGGATCACGATGGCGAAACATGGCAATCGCAGTATTTCGTCCAAATCCGGCAGTGCCGATGTATTGGAACATCTGGGAATTGCAATCACTCCGTCAGCGGAAAACCTGAGTTATCTCCTGCAAGAGATCGGAATTGCTTTTTTGTTTGCTCCTTCCATGCATCCGAATATGCGTTATGTTTCCAAAGTCCGCCAAGAACTGGCGACGCCGACGATCTTGAATCTGATCGGCCCTTTGACGAATCCGGTAGCGCTGGAATCACAGCTGATGGGGACGTTTGCCGGAGATCTGCTGGTGGAAACCTGTGAAACTTTGAAGCAGCTGGGACGAAAGCGGGCAGTAGTTGTTCATGGGGCTTACGGCATGGACGAAGCCAATCTGGCAGGAGTGACTCGTTATGCGTTATTTGATGGGGGAAAGGTAGCGGAGTACGCTCTGACGCCGGAAGAAGCCGGCTTGAACAACTATCCGATTGAAGCCATCGTGGGGGGAGATGCGGCCAGAAATGCAGCGATTCTGAAAGCTGTTTTGAAAAATGAGCCTTCGCCTTATCTGGATACCGTGTTGTTGAATGCCGGCCTGGGCTTTTTCGCTAACGGGAAAGTGACGGATATTGCTTCCGGAGTTCAACTGGCCCGGTCAATCATTGCTTCTGGAGCAGCCTATGATAAATTGCAGCAGCTGATTGCCTGTCAAAGGGAGGTTGCCTGATGGATTTTTTAGCGGAAATTTTAGCTGAAAAAGCAAAAGAAGTCGCCGCAATGCCGCAGGAAAAGCTGTGTTCCGGGAATGTGCGGCCAGCATCGTTTTTGAAAAAATTGGCAGCTGAGCCTGAGCGGATACATGTTATCGGAGAAATCAAACGGGCCTCTCCTTCTAAAGGAGATATCAATCCGGCGGTGGACATTTTGCAGCAGGCAGAAAGTTACGAGTCAGGTGGGGTTTCAGCTATCTCCGTCCTGACTGATCCGGTTTTTTTCAAAGGCAGCATCCGGGATCTGCAACAAGTGGAAAAGGCCGTTCAAGTTCCGGTCTTGTGCAAAGATTTCATCATCAGTGAAAAACAACTGATCCGGGCTAAAAATGCCGGTGCTTCACTAGTCTTGTTGATTGTTGCTGCTTTATCGGAAGAACGTTTACAGCAGTTATATGCAGCTGCTTGCCGAATGGGTCTGGAGGTGCTGGTGGAGACGCATGATAGCCAGGAAATAGGCACGGCCAAAAAAATCGGTGCAAAGTTGATCGGAGTCAATAATCGCGACCTGACAACATTCAAAGTCAGCTTAGAGACTAGTCGCAAGTGCCGACAAGATGCAGATGGCCGGTTTTATATCAGTGAATCCGGGATCCGGACTCCCGAGGATGTGGCCGGTCTTGCCGCTGACTATCACGGTGTTCTGGTAGGTGAAACACTGATGCGCAGCGGCGACCCGGCTGAGGTGATCGAAGAATTGCGGGTGGTTCGAAGATGACAAAGGTCAAAATCTGCGGACTCAAGGATGTCACAGCAGTCAGATCTGCTTGTGATGCCGGTGCGGATCTGGTGGGCTTTGTTTTTGCCGAAAGCAGACGCCAAGTGACGACTTTTCAGGCAAGGAAATTGGTGCAAGAGGTACCTCCTGAGATTGCCAAAGTCGGCGTCTTTCTCGATCCGAGCATTGAGGAACTCACAGATATCTGTCGGCAGGTCCCGCTGGATCTGCTTCAGATTCACGGACGTATCCCGCAAGCGCCGCTGCCGCATCCGGTGATCCACGGGGTAAATGTCGGCAAAATGCAACTGGATTTGCCGGTCTTGGCAGCGACTGATTTTCTTTTATTGGATGCCCCGATGGCAGAATACGGCGGGGGCAGCGGAGTCGCCTTTGACTGGCAGCGTTTTTCAGCAGACAGCCTGCCTCAAAAGCAGCTGTTTATCGCAGGCGGACTGAATCTGGATAATATTCAGTCCGCCATCACGCATTTTAAACCGTATGGAGTGGATGTTTCCAGCGGTGTGGAAACCAATGGACATAAGGATCCTGCAAAGATCCGGGCCTTTATTCAACAAGCAAAAAATCTATAAAACTAAGGGGGAGCAGCGAATGTATCAACAACCGGATGAAAGAGGATTTTACGGTGACTTCGGCGGACAATTTGTCCCGGAAACACTGATGTATGCAGTCAAGGAACTAACAGAGGTTTATGAGGCTTCAAAGCAGGATGAGGTCTTTCAGAAAGAATTGGCCTATTTCCTCAAGCAGTATGTCGGACGGGAAAATCCGCTTTATTTTGCGGAACGTCTGACGAAGCACTGCGGCGGCGGGAAGATTTACCTGAAGCGGGAAGATTTGAATCATACAGGTGCCCATAAGATCAACAATGCGATTGGACAAGTCCTGTTGGCCAAAAAAATGGGGAAAAATAAAATCGTTGCAGAAACCGGAGCCGGACAGCACGGGGTTGCGACAGCCACAGCAGCTGCCTTGTTCGGAATGGATTGTATTATCTTCATGGGGGAAGTGGACGTCAAACGCCAAGAGCTGAACGTTTTTCGAATGGAGCTTTTGGGGGCTAAGGTGGAAAGCGTGACTTCCGGATCGAATACCTTGAAAGATGCAGTCAACGAGGCTTTGCGTTATTGGGTCGCCAACGTAGAGGATACTCATTATGTGATGGGTTCGGTCTTGGGACCGCATCCGTTTCCGCAAATCGTGCGGGATTATCAGAGTGTGATCGGAAACGAAGCCAAGCGTCAATACTTGGAAGCAGAAGGAAAACTTCCGGAGATCGCCATGGCTTGTGTCGGTGGTGGCAGCAACGCCATGGGCTTGTTCTACCCTTTTGCTGATGAAAAAGAGGTTCGTCTGATTGGGGTGGAAGCAGCCGGCAAAGGACTCGATACAAAGGAACACGCGGCTTCGATCAATAATGACAAAATCGGTGTGCTCCACGGCTGCAAAATGTACCTGCTTCAAGATGATGACGGACAGGTTTTGGAAGCATTCTCCATCTCTGCCGGTTTGGATTATCCGGGGATCGGCCCTGAGCATTCCTATCTCCACCACAGCGGGCGGGCGGAGTATGCCAGTGTGACAGATGATGAAGCGGTGGCAGCTTTTCACCTTTTGTCCCAACTGGAAGGGATCATCCCCGCTTTGGAAAGTTCTCACGCGATCGCCCATGCACTAAAAGTCGCACCCGAGTTGAATAAAGATCAAGGAATGATAATCTGTTTGTCTGGCCGGGGTGACAAAGACGTTGCTCAAATCAAAGCGCGAATGGAGAGGGAAAAATGAAAGCATTAACCAGTTATCTGCAACAGAAAAAAGCGTCGGGAAAGACATTGTTCGTTCCTTATATCATGGCCGGAGCAAACGGCTTGGGCCAATTAGAAGATGAAATCAATATGCTGGCGGCAGCCGGTGCGGATGCCATTGAAATCGGCATTCCCTTTTCAGACCCGGTAGCCGACGGGCCGATCATTCAGTTGGCGGGAATCAAATCACGGGAACTCGGAACGACTTTTCGCAAAATCATAGAGCAGCTGCAAAAAATCACAGCCCCAGTGCCGTTGATTCTCATGGGATATACCAATTCCTTTTTCGCCTATGGTCTGGACAAGCTGACAGAAGACATCACCAAAACCGATGTGAAAGGCGTCATTATTCCTGATCTGCCCTTTGAACATCGAGATTTTGTCAAGCCGAATTTAGACGCAGGGGACATTGCACTGATTCAACTGGTGTCTCTGACTTCGCCACAAGCGCGGATAGCTCAATTGACAGAAGTCGCTGAAGGGTTTGTCTATGCCGTCACTGTCAACGGGACTACCGGCAGCGGCAAAGGCTATCGGGAAAACTTGGACCAGCATCTGAAAAAAATTTCCGAAACCAGTCCCATCCCGGTTTTGGCAGGATTCGGTGTCAGTAAAGAAGAACATGTCCAGCGATTTAAAGCCAATTGCGACGGTGTGGTCATCGGCAGCTTGATCGTGGATTCCCTTGAACAAAAAGGACTGTCAAAGACCAGTGAACAGTTGAAGAAATTGTTCGCTTAGTGAAACAGCTAATGAAAGGCAACCGGAAAATTCAAAAACAACCGTTTTTGTTTTGAAAAAAGGTAAAAGAAATCTGGGAAAGTTCTGGCTTTTTCGGATTTCTTTTGGCAAAATAGGAACAGTTGGGTCACGATTCTATTCAAAAAAACGTGATCACATAAAAATCGTGCATAAATATGGTTCTCCCACCATGTTTATCTATCTATCCCGGCACCGTTAGTCGGTCTGCTTGAAGACTGATGTCGTATTCAGATTCCTCCCAACGATCTGCGACGACCGGACCGGATACATTCTCCCTGAACCGCCCTCGGATTCTCCCATCCGAGGGCGGTTCATTTATTTTCCCTCAAACTGAGTTCTCCTTGACCGATTCGATCAGTCGAGGAGCTGGTGCAAGGGACTGCTGTCGATTTCGGCGTATCTGTCGATGAATTTGGCGAAGGTCTTGAGAAATTCACTTTGGGTGCCCGTCACATCATTTTCTACCTGCAGTACCAGAAGCGGTTCATGCAGGCTCATTCTCAGCAAATACCAGCCGGAGCCAAATGGCGGGAACAGAGTGACTCGTATGCCTTCTTCGTTCTCCGGATCAATCTGCCATCCCGCTGTATCCTGGACGAAAGTGGCTAATTGGCGGATCACCTGATTGCCGCTTTTCCGATAATCCGGACTGGTGATTTTAAATCTCAACTCCAAAGTCTCCGCCGGCTGTTTCAAATCGGCAATCAGATCTTCCAGCGTACGGCCGGCTTTTGACAATTGCGGCAGCAGCATCAACAGTTTGGCGATGACGTAGGCACCGTCGTCCAAAAAATAGTTTTCTTTAAAAGCCGCATGGCCGCTGGTTTCGATTGCCAGTTGACAATCAAGACCAGCCTCGTTCAACTGGATGGCTTTATTGATCACGTTTCGGTAACCGGAGATATAACGGACCTGGATCCCGCCCCGACTTTCGATGAATGCCTTGAGATGATCGGTTGTGGGCGAGTTTGTGACAATTCGCGTACCAGGATGCTCAGTTAGTAAAATAGCACTCAAAACGGCAATCAGATTGTTGCGGTTCAGGACTTCGCCGCTAGCTGTCACCACGGCCGAGCGATCCACATCGGTGTCAAAGATGACCCCGAGATCCGCACCGTTTTTTAAAACGGCAGCTTTGATACTGTTTATTGCCTGTGGATTGTCAGGATTCGGGATGTGGTTGGGAAACTGTCCGTCAGGCTCCAGGTATTGCGAACCGCTGGTATCTGCTCCCAGGACTGCGAGTACTTTTTCGGCAAAAAAACCACCGGCACCGTTACCTGCATCCACGATGATTTTCATTCCTGACAACGGCTTTTCAGAATTTCCACCGATCCCGTTTCTGATTTTTGTCACCAGATCGGCTGCGTAAGGTGTCAGCAAATCTTCTGAAATCACGATGCCACCGTCTGCGGTGTACGGTTGATCGGTATGTGAGAGGATAAACTCGATGTCTTCTTTTTCGGCACCGCCTGATTTGGAGAAAAGCTTGATCCCATTATAGTAATAAGGCAGATGGCTGGCAGTGAGCATGACGCCGAAATCACAGTTAAAGCGGGAAAATTGCGTGGCCATAAACAGCGCCGGAGTGGTTGCCAAACCAAAGTCCAGTACTCGGATGCCGGCAGCCGTAAATTCGCTTTTGAGGATCTCAGAGAGGCTGGGACCGCTGAGGCGGCTATCACGACCGATCCCAACGGTCAACGAGCCGGTTTTGTGTTTACGAAACCAATGGATCAATCCGTGTGCTATCAAACGCAGGTTGTCCGGTGTGAGGTTAGCCTGGACTTCAGAGGTTTCGATAGCGATTCCGCGAATATCTGAGCCGTTTTTTAATTCCAAAAGATTTTCCATGATAAGTAATCATCCTTTCTGATTCTGCCGCTGTACCAGTGGCGGTGAAAAATATCTATCTGAAATCGCTTTTTTATTTCTTTAGACAAGTATACCAAAGTTCTGGTTGTTTTAAAGTAAAAAATACCAAAAAGAAGCCCGTTCGTCTCGAAGGATCATCAGCGGGAAAGCGCAAGCAGAGATTATATGTGCTTGCGTTATTCGTTCCGGTCTGAAAACCACGGGGAGATGCGGATATTTGCTGATTTTTTGCCGGAATTCAGAGGATATTTACGACACAGATGGAAAATAGCTGTTGCTGATATTTTCAAACACGGGGTAACTGACCAGCGTGAAAAGCAGTCGAATCTTTGAAGCAGTCGTTTTTGCAAAAAAAGATTTCAACATTGAAGCTTGCCTGTGTCAGGAAATGTCGTTGCACTCGCAACGATATTTCGGTATTCTTAAATCAATAGGAAAATTCAAGAGACAGATTTTTGCATGGAAAAGGAGTCGCAATATGGAATCAACGATGCGCTACATTAATCGAATTGTTCGTCTATCTCAGCTTTATCGGGAAAAAGAGCTGAAAAAATACGGGCTGGCGGGGATCCATCATACTTATATCTTGAACATCTGCCGTCAGCCGGGGATCACTCAAGATCGACTGGCCAAAGAGATCTTTGTCAACAAAAGCAATGTCGCTCGGCAACTGGCTTTTTTGGAAAAAGAAGGATTTATCACCAGACAGGCTGCGGCTGACGATGGTCGTAAATTGGAAATCTATCCGACAGAAAAAGCCGAAGCCGTGGCACCGAAGATTCGGGAAATCCTGTCTCACTGGAACGAGCAATTGTTGGCAGAACTATCCGCGACAGAACAGGAGCGGTTGTTACAGGAATTGGCTCAACTTATGGATCGTGCGCAGCTTTTGTTGACTGAGACAGAATAAAAGTTTCGATCAATGGCTGATCGCTCAAAAGGAGGATATGATGAAGTTTTTGATTTCTTATTTACGGCCTTATTTCGGTCGAATGGCGGTGGGGATCTCTATCAAGTTTCTGGGGACGATTATGGATCTGCTGCTGCCTTGGATTTTGGCATACATCATTGATAGCGTGATCCCGCAGCGACAAGTAGGCCAGGTTTACCTATGGGGGGGAGTGATGGTTATCTGCTCAGTGGTGGCAATCTTGACCAATATCATCGCCAACCGCATGGCCGCACGTGTTGCCCGTGATACCACTCAGAGGATCCGCGCTGACCTTTTTGCTAAAGTCGGCAGCTTGGCAACTGCGCAAGTAGAGGAACTATCAGTCCCATCACTTGTGTCTCGTCTGACAACTGATACATACAATATTCATCAAACGGTGGGGATGGTTCAGCGATTGGGGATCAGGGCACCGATTCTTTTAATTGGCGGAATCTTCATCACCTTTACATTGGATGCGGTTTTGACACTGGTCCTGCTGTCTCTTTTGCCGATCACGATCTTTGTAGTAACGAAGATTTCCCGTAAAGGAATCCCGCTATTCAGTCAACAGCAAGCACGAGTGGACCAGCTGGTGCGTACAGTGCGGGAGAATATCAGCGGCGCTCGAGTGGTTAAGGCCCTTTCGAAAGCGGATTATGAGAAAAAAAGATTTGCTGCTGTCAATCAGGCATTGGTCGCTGCCGAAACCAAGGCCAATGTGACCATGGCCGCAACACCGCCTTTAATGGATCTTTTTTTGAATCTGGGACTGACGCTGGTTGTCTTGGTCAGCGCCTACCGAGTCAATGCATCACTGACGCAACCAGGCGTCATCGTAGCTTTTTTGACCTATTTCACGATTATTTTGAATGCGATGCTGTCCATCACCCGGATTTTCACGGTTTTTTCCAGAGGGATTGCTTCAGCTGATCGGATCGCAGCAGTCATTCACGAGCCCCGTTTGTTGCAAAAGCAGGAGCATGTCACAGGTGACAGCAAAACCTATTTGGCTTTTCGTGATGTGACTTTTCATTACCCAACGGCAGGAAAAACGCTGCAAAAAATCGCTTTTTCCTTGGACCAGGGCCAGACACTGGGAATCATCGGTGCGACCGGCAGCGGGAAATCAACAATCGCAAAACTGCTTTTGCGTCTGTATGATCCCACTGACGGACAAATTCTTCTCGCGGGGCGGGATTTGCGAAATTATGATGCCTCAAAACTGTACCCTAAGTTTGGTGTGGTGTTGCAAAAAGATGTGATCTTTGCCGACAGTTTGCGAGAAAATATCGCTTTTGGACGCAGGTTTACTGATGATGAACTGTGGGAAGCCATCCGCAATGCCCAGGCAGAGGAGTTTGTCAGCTTGCTGCCGGGCCAATTGGATTATCACCTGGAGTCAAAAGGAGCCAATCTCAGTGGCGGTCAAAAGCAGCGGGTCTTACTGGCCCGTGCGATGGTCGGTCATCCTGAGCTTTTGATTTTGGATGACTCTGCCAGTGCATTGGATTATAAAACTGATGCCCGGCTGCGGCAGGTTCTGCGTGAAAAGTTCGTTTCTTCCACCAAGATCATCATTGCCCAAAGAATCAGTTCAATCCAGCATGCCGATAAGATTCTGCTGTTGTCAGGCGGTCAAATTATCGGTTCGGGGACACATGAAGAATTGTTGGCAGAAAACAAGGTTTACCAGGAGATCTATCAGGGACAGACAGGAGGGGAAGCGATTGTCAGCTAGAAATAATCCTATCAGCCAAAAAGCGTCAATAGACGATGCAGCACCCAAAGCGGTTGATCGCAGGCGTACACTACTGCGGTTGTGGCGCTATCTTTATGATCTGAAGTGGCTCTTTTTATTGGCAGCTTTACTGATGATGGCGGCAAATCTCTTTGCGTTGGTGGGACCGCTTTTGTCCGGCTACGCAATCGATGCAATCCAGCTGGGACCAGGGAAAGTAGACTTCAGCAAGGTTTTTTATTACTGTGCCTGGATGGCTGGTTTCTATCTGGCTTCAGCTGCCTTGAGCTATGTGATCAGCCGCTTGATGATCTATCTAAGCCAGCGGATCGTATTTACGCTGCGTCGGGATGTTTTTGATAAGCTGATGACGCTGCCGATCCGCTACTTTGACGTGAACCAGACTGGGGACATCATTAGCCGAATGAGCTACGATATTGATACCATCAATACCTCCCTGACCAGTGATACGGTGCAGGTTTTGAGCAGCCTGGTGACTGTTTTCGGCTCACTGGCTATGATGATCATAATCTCGCCGCAGTTGGTGCTGGTCTTTGCTGTGACGGTGCCTGCTTCGATTTTACTGACGCGCTTTCTCATGAAAAAATTCCGGCCGCTGTTTCGGATGCGCAGCCGCAAGCTTGGCGAATTGAACGGATTTGCCGAAGAAATCTTGTCGGGACAACAGACGATCAAAATCTATCATCAGGAAAAGACGATGGCAAAACGCTTTGCCGTTAAAAATGATGAAGCGGTGGATGCCTATTACAATGCGGAGTATTACGGCAGTATGACCGGCCCTTCGGTGAATTTTATCAACAATCTCTCTTTGTCATTGATCAGTGTTTTCGGTGCGCTGCTGTTTTTGCAGGGGCACCTGTCATTGGGAAAAGTTTCTTCCTTTGTTTTGTATTCCCGTAAATTTTCCGGACCCATCAATGAAATGGCCAATATCTTCAGTGAGCTGCAGTCGGCTCTGGCCGCTGCCGAACGGGTCTTTCGTCTGTTGGATGAAGAGCCGGAGAAGGCCGATGATCCGGCTGCGCTTGTCCTGGATCAGGCAAGAGGAGACGTAACTTTTCAGAATGTCGATTTTTCCTATGATCCCGGACGTCCGATCATAAAAAATCTGCAACTGGCTGTTAAAG
Organism: Enterococcaceae bacterium OF42-14pH9A; assembly: GCA_027692465.1. GTDB lineage: Bacteria > Bacillota > Bacilli > Lactobacillales > Enterococcaceae > Enterococcus_C. Next base: position 242,429 of record JAQEYU010000003.1, read on the forward strand.
CCGGCGATCTGGTAGCGATTGTAGGTCCGACCGGGGCCGGCAAGACGACGATTGTCAATCTGCTGATGCGTTTTTACGATGTCGATTCCGGCCAGATCACATTGGATGGTCATGATACCCGGATGGTGACCCGCGCTAGTCTCAGGAAGCGTTATGCCATGGTTTTGCAGGATACCTGGTTGTTTACCGGGACCATTTACGAAAACCTGGTTTATGGAAACGAGGCCGCTTCCTTCGAAGACGTGGTAAAAGCAGCTCAGTCAGCGCACGTCCATGAGTTCATCATGACTTTGCCGAAAGGTTATGATACGGTCATTTCAGAAGAAGGCACGGCGATTTCCCAAGGACAAAAACAGCTTTTGACGATTGCACGGGCGATGTTACTGGATGCAGATCTACTGATCCTGGACGAAGCGACTTCCAATGTCGATACCCAGACAGAGCTTTTGATCCAACAAGCCATGAACCGTCTGATGAAGGGCAAGACTTCTTTTGTAATCGCCCATCGCCTCTCCACCATCCGTAATGCAGACTTGATTCTAGTGGTGGATCAGGGTCAGATTGTCGAACAAGGGAGCCATGAGCAGTTGATCGCTGCCAAAGGATTTTACGAACGCTTATATCAAGCCCAGTTCGATCAGCCATAAATCCAGACAAATGCAAGTTCAACTTGGCGTATTCTGCCATAGTTGAACTGTACCAGCTGACTGTAGGGAGGGTGGTCACCGCAAAATCTCAACTTGGCGTTCCCGCCTTTAGTTGAACTGTACCTGCTGACTAAAGGGAGGATGGCTTCTCACATTCCCCTTGAAGTGCACTACGTTATTGCTATGGGCTGTCTTTTCCGCCTTCTCAGGGATACATCCAGAAAAGTTTCAGAAGGCTCGGAGACTACCCTCGGCGAACAGTCGCCGGGGGTCAGATCGGAGAGCCTTCTGAAACTTTTCGGTACTCGGCCGATTACTTTAAGTCCAGTCCAGATGAAATACCAGCTGACCAAAGAGAGGACTGTTGTCGTTGCCGGCTTTAAATGGATATTCATTAGCTCATGTCTTGTGACTATGGGGCTGCTGTCCAACTCTAAAAGAAACCTAAATAACGAAAGGCTCACTGGTTTTTTGAAGATTTTTGTTGTATAATCAGCGTTTGAGGAGTGCAGGTGATGTACTCCTCTTTTTGAGACGTGAATTTTTGTCCGGATCAGGTTCGGACATGTTTAATCAAAGGAGCAGGTATGTTTTCAAGCTATAAACCAACCTGGATGGTGGAAGCCATCTATCAAATCACACCGCAGCAACTGCAGGACCAGGGAATCAAGGCTGTTTTGACAGACCTCGACAATACTCTGATCGCCTGGAACAATCCCAATGGTACCGAAGAGCTGCGTCACTGGCTGGTACAGATGGAGACGGCCGGAATACCGGTAGTGGTGGTTTCTAATAATAATGCCCAACGTGTGGGTAAAGCCATCGAACCTTTTGGACTGGATTATATTCCCCGCGCTCTGAAGCCCTTTTCCAGAGGAATCAGGCAGGCATGCGAGAAGCTGGGACTGTCTGCCGAAGAAGTCGTTATGGTGGGAGATCAGCTGATGACAGATATCAAAGCAGCCAATTCTGCTGCAGTCAGAAGCATCCTGGTCCGTCCGGTGGTGGATACAGACAGTTGGAAGACGCAAATCAACCGTTTCTTTGAAGCTAAAGTAATGAAACATCTGAAGAAAAAACATCCGGACATGGTCTGGCGAGGTGACTTGAATGACAGATAAACAAATGAACATTGAGGAAAATGATGCACTGCACTGTATCGGCTGCGGTGCTGTGATCCAAACCGATGATCCTGAAAAATTGGGATATACACCGAAGTCAGCTTTGGAAAAGGGGCTGGAAAGCGGTGAAGTATATTGCCAACGCTGCTTCCGTTTGCGGCACTACAATGAGATCCAAGATGTCTCTTTGACAGATGATGACTTTTTGCGCCTCCTGAATGAACTTGGTCAAAAAGAGGCGTTGATCGTCAATGTGGTGGATATTTTCGATTTCAACGGGTCCTTGATCCCGGGCCTGCATCGTTTTGTGGGGGATAACCCGGTTTTGCTGGTAGGCAATAAAGTCGATATCCTGCCGAAGTCGCTGAAAAAGCCGAAGCTCACTCAATGGATGAGGGAAAGGGCCCACGAGGCCGGCTTGCGTCCGACCGATGTGCTGTTGACCAGTGCCAAAAAGCCGCAAGAGATGGATCTCTTGTTGAAAACGATCGAAAAATACCGCAAGGGTCGTGATGTTTATGTTGTCGGGGTCACCAATGTCGGTAAATCCACACTGATTAATGCGATCATCAAACAGACTGCCGGTATCAAAGACCTGATTACGACGTCGCGCTTTCCCGGTACCACACTGGATAAAATCGAGATCCCGCTGGATGACGGTCACTTTTTGATCGATACCCCGGGAATCATCCATCGTCACCAGATGGCTCACTATCTTGGAAAAAAGGATTTGAAGATCATTGCTCCTGCCAAGGAGATCAAGCCGAAAGTCTACCAACTAAATCCGGGGCAAACGCTCTTTTTCGGAGGCCTGGCGCGCTTTGACTTTGTCAGTGGTGAGCGGAGTTCGTTTATCGCCTATATGGCCAATGACATTGAAATTCATCGGACAAAGCTTGAAAAGGCTGATGCTTTTTACGAAAAACATGTGGGGGGACTGCTGCAGCCGCCGCGTCCGGATGAAGTGGCAGACTTTCCGCCACTGGTCCGCTTCGAGTTTGCAGTTAAAGAAAAGACGGATATCGTATTTGCCGGTCTGGGCTGGGTGACTGTGCAGGAACCGGGAATCGTCAGCGGCTGGGCTCCCAAAGGCGTCGACGTGCTGCGGCGCAAAGCGTTGGTTTGACGGCGGCGAAGATAAAGGCCGGGCATGCAAAAAGAGGACAATCGAGGACTCTCGGTTTAATCCTGGCCACGATTTTTGTATAATAGTGATGGCAGATGCCAAGACAAGGCACTCTGAAGGGAAAAGAGGATACTATGGGACTAAGAGGAAAACAAAAGCGCTTTTTGCGCAGTAAAGCACACCACCTGCAGCCAATTTTTCAAGTCGGTAAAGGCGGATTGAATGAAGCGATGATTACTCAGATCGAAGAAGCGTTGGAAAAACGGGAATTGATCAAAATCACCCTGCTGCAAAATACGGATGAGATTGCAGAAGAAGTCGCAGATGTTTTGAAAAATCAGATTGGTTGCGAGATCGTTCAGATTATCGGCCGAGTTGTTGTTTTGTACAAAGTGTCTTCCAAGGAAAAATACCGTAAGCTTTCTCAAGAAGTGAGCGCAATCTAAAAAAGGCCGAACAGCGGCTGTTGACGGAGGTGATGACGATGCAGACAAAAGTTGCTAACGGCGTCAAGACATTGGTGGCCGAAGCAGAACCCGAGTGCAACTGTCGAAAACAAGTAGGGATCCTGGGAGGTAATTTCAACCCGGTCCACATTACCCATCTTGTAATTGCGGACCAGGTAGGACATGCCTTAGGTTTGGATCAGGTTCTGCTTATGCCGGAATTTTTGCCCCCTCACGTGGATGAGAAGAAAACCATTCCGGCTGCTGACCGTCTGGCTATGCTGGAGGCGGCAGTCAGTGACAATCGCCTGTTGGGTATCGAAAAGGCGGAGCTGGAGCGCAAAGGGAAAAGTTTCAGCTATGACACTATGAAAGAGCTGAAGGAGCGGCATCCGGATACGGACTATTACTTTATCATCGGCGGAGACATGGTTGCTTATTTACCGAAATGGTATAAAATCGATGAATTGCTGCAGTTGGTCCAATTTGTCGGCGTCAGAAGGCCGGGCTATCCGGAAGAAACTCCCTATCCGATTATCTGGGTGGATGTACCGCTGATGGATATCAGCTCGACGATAATCCGCAAGAAAATCGCTCAGGGTTGTTCGATCCGTTATTATGTTCCGGAGGCCGTTCGTGAGTATATCAGCGCAAAGGGGTTGTATCTGGATGAAGTATAAAGGTGATTACACAGCCATGGATCGGGAACTGCTGATGCAGACTGTACAGATGCACATGAGTGAAAAGCGGTTCACACATGTGCTGGGGGTCGAAAAGGCCGCAGTTGCATTGGCAGAAAAATACGGTGCTTCAGCAGAGAAAGCCTCCATTGCTGCACTGACTCATGATTATGCCAAAGAGCGTCCAGATGACGAGTTTGAACTGGTCATCAAACGAGACGGTTTCGATCTGGAGCTGCTGAATTGGAACAATGCAATTTGGCACGGAATCGTCGGAGCTGATTTCGTGCAGCGGGAGTTGGGGATCGATGATCAGGAGATCTTGCAGGCGATTCGGTTGCATACGACCGGTGCTGCTGAAATGAGCCTATTGGACAAAATCATCTATGTGGCCGATTATATCGAGCCGGGAAGAGATTTTCCCGGAGTGGTGGAGGCCCGTGAACTGGCAATGGTGGATCTGGATGAGGCTGTCCGTTATGAAACCAAACATACCCTGCAGCATTTGCTGGAAACAGAAAAAGCTGTTTATCCAAAAACCATTGAGACCTACAATCGTTGGGTAGCAGGAAAAAAATAGTAGCGAAAAAACAAAGGAGTGTGACCTAAAATAGATAGTCAGAAAATTTTAGAAGTCGCTGTCAAAGCAGCGGACAGTAAACATGCCGAGGATCTCTTGGCATTGGATGTGCGGGAAATCTCGCTGTTGGCGGATTATTTTGTGATTTGTTCGGCCAGCAATGAGCGGCAGATCAATGCCATTATCGATGAAATCGTGGAAAAAGAGGAAAAAGCCGGCGTCGAAGTCAAACGGATCGAAGGCAAAGACGGTGCCAAATGGGTGCTGATCGATTTGGGAGAGGTCATCGTCCATGTCTTCTCCAACAGTGAGCGGGCCTTCTATAATCTGGAAAAACTCTGGTCAGATGCACCGCTGGTGGATCTTTCCGCATGGGTCGTAGAATAAGATGGCTTTTGAAACATTTGCTTTTGTTTACGATGAAGTGATGGATACCACCTTGTACGAGAAGTGGCTTTCTTTTTCCAAACGTCATCTGGAAGGCAAAAAACAAGTCCTTGAGCTGGCCTGCGGGACCGGTGCTTTGGCAGTGGCCTTTGCCAAAGAGGGGTACGATGTGACCGCTTTGGATCTTTCAGAAGAGATGTTGACGATTGCCAGTGACCGCGCCTTTCAAGCAGAGGCTGAGGTCCAGTTTCTCGAGGGAGATATGATGGATCTGGACGGGATTGGAGAGTTTGAGGCAGTGACTTGTTTTTCCGATTCCATCTGTTATATGGAAGATGCCCCTAGTGTTCAACAGGTTTTCGATGAAGTCTATCAAGTTCTGAAAGACGATGGGATTTTTTTGTTCGATGTCCATTCTCAGTATCAGATAAACGAGGTATTTCCAGACTACAGTTACCATTATCAAACCGATGATTTCGCCTTTTTGTGGGAGTCTTATCAGGATGAACCGGATGCAATCCAGCATTTTCTGACCTTTTTTGTGTCAGAGGAGGATCCGATAAACAAAGAGGTACCAGAACTTTTTCACAGAAAAGATGAAATCCATGATGAGCGGACCTATCCTCATGACGAGTATTTGCGGATGTTGGAGAATGCCGGCTTTTCAAAAGTGGAGAGCTATGCCGATTTTATCGACAGCGAACCGAATGAAAAAAGCAGACGCTGGTTTTTCGTCTGCCATAAATAAGCAGAGACCGGCCATTTTTGGCCGGTCTTTTTGTCTGCGGTCCGATCATTCTTTTTCGGCACAGCAGGTAAAAATTAACGGAATCAAGCAAAAGTCAATCCGGTCTGCTATCAGTTTTGTAAGGTAGACCAAATCAGCTTGGCAGCTATTGTACTCCTGCCGTAATATCGGTAAACTGAAGCTGACTATTTTGAAAACGTTACAAGGCTTGCGGCGTGTTCTTAAAAGTCGGTTGGATCTTTCTCGGGAAGATCTGGCGGGTTCTGTTTTGGTAAGTGACAGACAATAAGTTTCTTAGCATGAGACCATTGTGGCAATTCTCTTAATTTGTAAAAAGAAAACAACGTATCGTTATTGAAGTGTTATTTTTGTTGTGGAATAATCGTAGCAAACAGATATTTTCTGTCCGCAAAGGCAGAATATTTGAATAAAGATGTTCTGGAGGAAGAAAAATGAATTTTTGGCAACGGGCATTAAAAAGCATTTCCCGCAGAAAAGGAAAATCCTTTATTTTGTTTCTGGTAATCTTTATTTTGGGCAATGTTATCGCCGGAGCAGTGGCGATCCAACAATCCACCGGCAACGTGGAAAAGGTGACCAAAGAAAAACTGGGAGCACGGGCGATCCTGGATGTAGACTATGAGAAGTACAACAAGGATGCCGAAAAAAATCCGGACCTGAAGTGGCCGGATCCTTTGACGGACAAAGAATACGAAAAAGTAGCGGAACTGCCGCAGGTCAAAACTTATGACAAGTCTGTCCAAGGGTATACCGGAACGGCCAAATTGAAGAGCTACACTCCTGAAAACGGCGGGATGATGGTAGGCAACGGGGCGCAATATTTCTTCAATTTAAAAGGATCCAGTAAAGGCCAACTCCTTGATCTTGATGAAGGCTATATCAAGCTGGATCAAGGCGAAATGTTCTCTGAAAAAGAAGCCGAAGACGGCAGCAATGTGGTGTTGATTTCCAAAGAGACTGCTGAAGCCAATGGGTTAAAAGTCGGTGATCAGATGGTGATCGATGCCACCAGCGAAGTGATCGATATGGGGAATATCCAACCACGGGAAGGGACTTTGGAAGATTCTGCCGCGACAGATGACAGCGGAGCAGAACCGGAGGCAGCCAAAGTGGTGTCCTTTGATTTTCCGGTAACCGTCAAGGGCATCTTCAGTGTTGTTCGTAAAGAGGCCCAAGACCTTTCAAAAGATGAACAAAACAATGACGACTGGGCGGCTGCCGAACAGATCAATACCTTGTACATGCCGAATAAAACGATCCAAGCCTTAATGGACCAATCGTTGGAAAAATTCTATGTCAATCTTCCCGATGGTGACCGGGAGGACTATAACATGAGTTACACACAGGCCACTTATGTTCTGAAGGCACCGGATGAAGTCGAAGCGTTCCGAGAGGATGCTCAGGGACTATTGCCGAAATATTACACCGTCATCGCTGATTCCGATCAGTACGATCAGATTGCCGGCGGAATGAAGAAACTGGGTGAGATCGCAAAATACGTCGTGATTATCGCTGCAGTAGCGACGATGTTGATCATTTCGCTGGTCGTCCTGCTATTCTTGCGAGATCGCAAGCACGAGCTGGGAATCTACCTGTCTCTTGGTGAAGGCCGCGGTAAGATCATCGGGCAGGTACTGATTGAACTTCTACTGGTCAGCCTGGTTGCGCTGGTCTTGTCCTTGGTAACAGGGAATCTCTTAGGGGGCATTGTATCCGACCAGCTGATGCAGACAGACTGGATCAATAACAATGCGCAAGACGGCATGATGTATGCGGGACTTTACGGGAACCAATCTATCGATTTTGAATCGGTGCGGTCCGCTTACAAGGTCAGCTTCACTCCGGGATATGTGATCAGCTATCTGGTTTTGGGATTGGGCACAGTCCTTTTGTCGGCGATTCTGCCGCTTTTATATATCATGCGTCTGAATCCTAAGAAGATCATGATGTGATTTGTGTCAATCGTTTCAATTTTGGCAGTGACATTGAGGAGGAAGAGAGCATGGCGTTATTAGAAGCAAAGAATGTAGATTATTTTTACCAAGACGGTGATCAGCGTCGTTTTATCCTGAAAGATACTACTGTCACCTTTGAAAAGGGGCGCTTTTACACTATTCTGGGACAATCCGGATCTGGCAAGACCACGTTTCTTTCACTTTTGAGTGCTTTGGACACACCTAAGTCGGGAGAAGTTTTGTACAACGGTGAAAATATCCAGAAGATCGGGTATGAACGTTATCGAAGAGACGATATCAGTATTATTTTCCAAAGTTACAACCTGATTCCTTATTTAACAGCGGCGGAAAATGTTCAAGTACCAATGGCCATCACTGACAACCAGTTGCCGGATGACAAAAAAGCGGTCGCTTACAACTTGTTGGATTATATCGGTATTACCAGAGATAAAGCCGATCGGATGGTCAATCAGCTTTCCGGTGGGGAACAGCAACGGGTGGCGATTGCTCGGGCATTGGCGACCAACGTGGATATCATCATGGCTGATGAACCCACCGGGAATTTGGATGAAGAAATGGAACAGGAGATCGTGGATATTTTCAAGGAGTTGGCCCATCAACACGGCAAGTGCGTGATTGTTGTGACCCACTCCAATGAAATCGCCCAGCAGGCAGATGAAGTCTTGTATTTACGCAAAGGTGTGTTGAAAAACCATGAGTGATTTTTTGTCCAACTTCTCAAAAGAAAACTATGACGGAAAGAAAAAGCTGGCAGCCGATTCTGAAATGAAGATGCAACCGGAAGAGAATGGCAGCAGCCAATCTGCGGCTGAACCTGCGACATCCGGCGATGAGGCCGCAGAAAAGCCAGCCAGTCTTTCCCGCAGCCGGCGAATTGGTCGCAGTCTTGATCCGGCATTTGATTTGGATACCGAGGAGCAGACGGCCGAAGAATCGTCTGCCCCAGAGACTGAGGCGAATCGGTCTGCAGGTACCAGCCGTTTTCAAGCAGAGGAAACCGAATTTGACCCGACTTACAAAAAGCGTCGAATCCGTAAGATTGCGCTGATCAGTGCGGCCTCACTTGCGGTGTTGGCCGGTCTTTTCTTTCTTTATTATTCCCTGACTCATGTGAAAGTACCTGATTTCACCGGAAAGGCAGCGGCAGAGGCCCGTTCCTGGGGGACTGATGAAGGAATCAAAGTCGAAACAGAACAGGTTTATGATTTTGATGCAGCGGTCAATGATATCATCGCGCAATCTGTCAAGGCGGGTGAAAAGTTGAAAAAAGGAAGTGCTATGACGGTGAAGGTCAGTATCGGTCCGGATCCGGAAGAAGTCATTGCACTGCCGAACTTTGCCGATATGACGGTTGAGCAGGCCACTGCTTGGGTGGAAGAGAAGAAGGCGGAGAACGTGACGATTATTCGGCAGTTCGACAATAAAATCACCGACGGCGGGTTCATCAAGATGGAAGCTGCGTCAAAGGAACAGGACTTGGAAAACTATCGGCGCCAGAACCGTTTGAACGTCTATTATTCGAAAGGGAAGGAAGTCTTCGAAAAAAATATCACGGTCAATGATTTTACCAACAAACCTTTGTCAGAAGTCAGTGAATGGGCCAAAACCAATGGCGTCAAACTGACGACGGAAAAAGTCTTTTCCGACACCATTGCCGCAGATAGCGTCGTATCTCAAGAAACGGCTAAAGGAACCAAGATTGCTAAGAATGATACCCTCAAATTAAAAATCTCCAAAGGCAAGCCGATTCGAGTGCCGGATTATTCCCAATATACAATTGAGCAAGCTCAGTCTTTGGAAGGCGGCGTGCCGGCAGTAATCAAAAGCGTGTATTCAGATGATGTGGGTTATGGACGCTTTATCAGCCAGTCGGTAGAAGCGGGTAAAGAGTTTGCCGAAGGAGACAAACTGCCGTCAGTCGAAGTTGTCTACTCACAAGGCCGACCGTATATCAAGGATTTGCGGGGCCAAACGACTGAAGGTGATCTGCCGAAGCTGTTCTTTGATGAATTCCAAGCAAAAGGTGCGAATATCACTTACACTGTCTATTATGTGGATTCTGCTGAACCAAAAGGGACCGTGGTAGAGATGTCCAAATACGGCGAATTTCTGCCATTGACAGCTACTATCAGTATCGGGATCAGTCTGGGGAATAAGCAGGTGGAGACTCCGCCGGCAACGGATCCAATCCAGCCGCCGACCCAACCTGACACCAATGAACAGCAAAACGAGACCGAGAACGCAGCTGTCAAAGACGAGGAGACCCAAGCGGCTCAAACCTCAGCTTCGCAAACCCCTGATGGAAAAGGCTGAGCAAACTTTCCGCTGCTCCGATATTTTGTGAGCCGAACAGATGAATATTATCGGAAATACTCAAGTAATGCAGGATGCGCCGCTCGGGTTCTGGCGGGTGGTTCCAGCTCGCAGGAACGGATGTGCAATCCTGTCTTACTTGAGTATTTTTTGCGTTTTCCGGAAACATTAACGAAATTCAGGTTAAGGCGTGTCTGAAAACTCCAGTGGCAGATATTTTGGTCCTTTTCACCGCAATCTGCGTCGTAAATGCTTAGCTTTGCACCACATAAGCTGCGCCTTACTCCTTGATTTCGGCAAAAAGTCCGCAAAAATCTGGATCCTCCCAGAGTTTTCAGACACGCCCTATTAAAATACTGATATCTGCCGGCGCTAAAAGCAGCATTTCTTTATCTTGGAAAACTCCGCCTTAGCTGCCTGGATTCTCTGAATGGGACCAGAAGAACTGCTCGCATATTCCCCTAGAGCATGGCGTTGCTATGAGACGCGCCCGTTCTCTTTGTAGACGAGTATCTCCGGAATTGTGAAAACAACGTGACTTTTTCTGCATTTAGCTTTACGAGCCGGGGATTCTTGCGTTATTCTTAATAAATGAAATGAATGGAGGGATCGCTGTGATGGAATTGATCAAAACGCATCCACTTGCGGTTTACCTTGTACTGGTCAATCTCAGTCTTTTTTGTCTGATGGGGTTGGATAAGCTGAAAGCCCGCATGGACAGCTGGCGGATCTCGGAAAAGACCCTGCTGCTGCTGGGCTTGGCCGGCGGTGGGATCGGTGGTCTGGCAGGACAACGACTGTTTCACCATAAGACCAGAAAAAAATATTTTACGGTCTGTTTTGCAGTGGGCGCACTGCTTGCCACAGCGGCTGTCTTATGGGTTTATCTGCGCTGACCAAAAAACAGTCACGTTTCGTTTTATTGAAAGCAAGAAAGCCCGCCGGCAGAAATCCTCTGCTACAGCGGGAATTGAGGAGTTTTATTAATGAAAAATCATTCCGGACTCAAGGTACTGCTGAATATCGTTTTTGTGCTGTTGATCTTCGGCATCTTGGGCTTTGTTATAAAAAACTCGCTGGGAGATATTCTGGTACAGTTAGCTCAGACACCTTTGCTGGTTCTTCTTGGTGTGATCCTGTGCGGAAGTCTGTATATTCTGGTAGAAGGTGAGAACTTGAAGACGATGGCCGGAACCTTTACCAAAGGGTTTACGACTATCGATGGCAGCTTTGCTATGTGTTATGCCGCCTTTTACCGGCTGGTGACTTTTGGTGCGGGAACGTTGATCGCGGAGGTGAATTTCTACCACCGCAAAGGCTTGCGAATTTCTCAAGGCGTAGGCGTCACGGCGCTACACATGATTATGTATAAAGTGGTGTTGTTAAGCTGGGCCGTGATCAGCTTGGTGATGCAGTTTGTCTTTTTTCACTCGGAAAAGCCCAAAATCATCTGGCTGGTCTTGTTTGCCATGGTGGTGACCTTTTTAATCATTGCTGGCTTGTTGTCTTTAACTTTGAGTCTGAATTTGCAGGTCTGGTCAGTGAAATTGGCGAACAAGCTGTTCAAAAGTGCCAAAATCCGCGGAATGGTGGACAAGGTCAATATCCAGGTCTACTCGTTGCGCGAAGCCGTAGACAGTATCTTACAAGTTCGACCACTGATTTATCGGATCTATTTTTTGAATATGTTGAAGGTTGCCTTCTGGTTTGTGATCCCCTACCTTGTTTTGCGGGGCGACCATCCCCAATTGGGCTTCTTCCTCTCCTTTGGTTTAACCAGTTTTGCAGTAATCTTGGCCGGTTCAATCCCGACACCGGCGGGGATCGGTTCTTTTGAATTTGTTTATCTGCTGTTGTTTAGCCCAATTGTCGGAACTGTGGATGCGGCCAGCTCGATGTTGCTGTATCGCTTTGCCAGTTATGTCTGGCCGTTTCTGATCGGGCTGATTTATTTTCTGGTAGATAAAAGACGAGCGATCCACTCGGAATTAAAGGAGATCAAAGAAGAGCCTACCAAAGAATAAGGGATGTCCCAAAAATTTGGTGGTTTGAAGAGCTTTTTGACAGATTTACTCATTATTCAGAAAAAAAGTTGTTTTCCAGACGTAAATTCAGAGGTTGTTATTTGACCAATTTTGACCAAAAGAGTATACTATAACTTGTAAGTGAGACTGCTTACCGGAAAAATGACAGATAAAGCTCGGAACTTTTGCAGTTCAGGGCTTTTTAGTGAATCCGGATCCCTGCTGGCCAGTACGATTAGTAGGGGCTGTGATTCAGTGGCCTCAGCCTACGAAAGGGAGGAAAACACGTTGAATATTGAAAAAATGACGACAACATTGCAAGAAGCCATCGCCGAAGCGCAGCAGATTGCAATTACCAGACATCATCAGGAGATTGATATCCTGCATTTATGGAAAATCTTTTTACAACCGAATCATTTCGGCCGAAATTTTTATACAGATGCCGGCTTGGATGTCGATGCCTTTGAAAAAGAAGTCGATCGCGGGTTGGAAGAATACCCGGTAATTGAAGGCGGCAACGTCCAGTATGGCCAGTCCATGAGTCAAAACCTGTTTCGCTTACTGCAGGAGGCTGACGGCTTGCGGCAAGGGTTTGGTGATGAGTTTTTATCGACTGAGATCGTACTTTTAGCATTGATGAAGTTGAAAAACTTTTCATTGACCAAGTATCTGGTGCAAAATGGTCTGACTGAAAAAGAGCTTAAAAAAAATATTGAAGAGCTGCGGGGAGGAGATAAAGTGACCTCACAAAATCAAGAAGAGCAGTACAAAGCGCTGGAAAAGTATGGTGTTGACCTGATCCAGCAAGTGAAAAACGGCAAGATGGATCCCATCATCGGTCGTGATGAAGAAATTCGTGACGTAATCCGCATCCTCAGTCGTAAAACCAAAAACAACCCGGTACTCATCGGTGAACCGGGTGTGGGTAAAACCGCCATCGTCGAAGGTTTGGCGCAAAGGATCGTTCGTAAAGATGTGCCGGAAAATTTGAAGGATAAAACGATATTTTCACTGGACATGGGTGCATTGATTGCCGGTGCCAAATTTCGGGGCGAATTTGAAGAACGTCTGAAAGCTGTTTTACAAGAAGTCAAAAAATCCGACGGCCGCATCATTTTGTTTATCGATGAGATCCATAATATCGTGGGTGCGGGTAAAACTGAAGGATCGATGGATGCCGGCAACCTGCTGAAGCCGATGCTGGCTCGTGGTGAGCTCCATACGATCGGTGCAACGACCCTGGATGAATATCGGCAATATATGGAGAAAGACAAAGCCCTGGAGCGTCGTTTCCAAAAAGTTTTAGTGAAAGAGCCAACGGTGGAGGATACGGTCTCCATTTTACGGGGACTGAAGAAACGCTTCGAGATTCATCACGGTGTCAATATCCACGACAATGCACTGGTAGCAGCAGCAACCTTGTCGGACCGCTACATCACTGACCGCTTTCTGCCGGACAAGGCCATCGACCTGGTGGATGAAGCCTGCGCAACGATTCGAGTAGAAATGAATTCCATGCCAACTGAATTGGATCAGGTGACCCGGCGGCTGATGCAGTTGGAAATAGAAGAAGCGGCCTTGAAAAAAGAGACCGATGACGCGTCTAAAAAGCGCTTAGATAATCTGCAGGAAGAGCTGGCTGAACTTCGTGAAGAAGCCAACGCCATGAAAATGCAGTGGGAAACTGAAAAAGAAGAGGTCAATGCGGTTTCCAACAAACGAGCAGAGATTGACCGGGCCCGTCATGAATTGGAGGATGCGGAAAATAACTACGATCTTGAGCGGGCAGCTGTTTTACGGCATGGGACCATTCCTCAACTGGAAAAAGAACTGAAAGAATTGGAAGAGAAAGCCAAAAACGATGATCTCAAAATGGTACAAGAATCGGTGACTGAAAATGAGATTGCTGTTGTAGTCGGTCGTTTGACGGGTATCCCGGTGACTAAGTTGGTGGAAGGGGAGCGGGAAAAACTCATGAAGCTCAATGAGACGCTCCACAAACGGGTGATCGGCCAAAACGAGGCTGTCGATGCTGTCAGTGACGCCGTCATTCGGGCACGGGCCGGACTGCAAGATCCCAACCGTCCGCTTGGTTCCTTTCTCTTCCTGGGACCTACCGGTGTCGGGAAAACAGAATTGGCAAAAGCTTTGGCTGAAAATCTGTTTGATTCTGAAGATCACATGGTTCGCATTGACATGAGCGAATACATGGAGAAACATTCCGTGAGCCGCTTGGTAGGCGCACCTCCCGGTTATGTAGGATATGACGAAGGGGGCCAGCTGACGGAAGCGGTCCGGCGCAATCCGTATACCATTGTTTTGTTGGATGAAATCGAAAAAGCCCATCCGGATGTTTTCAATATCCTGTTGCAGGTGTTGGATGACGGCCGCCTCACTGATTCTAAAGGACGGGTGGTGGACTTTAAAAATACCGTATTGATTATGACTTCCAACATCGGGTCACAACTGCTTTTGGAGGGGGTGACGGCTGAGGGAACGATACCGGAATCTGTGCAGGAACAGGTCATGAGCTTGTTGCGGGGACATTTCAAACCGGAGTTTTTGAACCGGATTGATGATACAATCTTGTTCACACCGTTGTCACTGGAGGATGTAAAAGGAATCGTCGACAAGATCATCGCCCAGTTGTCCAAACGGTTGGAGGATCAGGAAATCTATCTGGATATCGATGACAGCGCTCGTACCTGGATTGCCGAACAAGCTTATGAGCCGGCCTATGGTGCCCGACCATTACGCCGCTTTATCACTCGCGAGGTGGAAACGCCGTTGGCAAAAGAGATTGTCTCCGGTCGGGTAATGCCGAAAACCAGGGTGACCATCACGTTGTTGGATGCTCAATTGGTTTTCCAAAACGAAGCGGTGGCTGAAACCGAAGAATGATAAAACTGCTGTCAAAGAATTTTTTTGCTAGCAGCTGCTTTAGGAATTGAAGAATATTTGATATAGCGGTACGGAGGCATAAACAATGCCCTTCGTACCGTTTTTTTATGTTCTTATTCAGCTGTTTGGGGGAATCGGAAAATGCGACAATTTTTTCCATTCAAGCGCTTTTTACAGGATTGTTTCCTCATGGTTTTGCGCAGGGAGGTATAGTCAAATATGATAAAGCAAGGGCTTTTTTTGCTGCAAAAAATGATCAGTGAGGAGTGCTGCAGATGGAATGTATAGTTATTCAGGAAAATGGTTTGGAAATCCGGCTGGGGATCAATGAAGAGGGAGTAATCGGGATCCTTTATTTTGGTGAGTTGAATCCCCATCCTGACCAAATTTTAAAGAAAGTGACAAAAGAGTGTTCTCTTTTAGAACTGCAATTGGCGGGGGCCGGCGATTCCAGTATGCGGGGAATGAAATTTGCCGGGACATTGCCGGGCTCAGAGTTGTGCTATCTGAACCATGAGCAGAAAACCAACTCAAACGGCAATCAATGGCTTTTCACACTTAGTGATAAAAAACGGCAAATTGAGGTCACCGCAGCCTGGCAGTTCTTTGCTGGCTTACCTATTTTACGAAGTAGTGTCGAAGTGAAAAATATTACTTCCGAATCGGTTGGATTGGAATATATCGCTTCTTTTAAACTTCCGAATTTTGACCGCAGTCTCCAGACAAAAAAATCACACAATGTCATCGCTTCGATTCCGCATAATTCGTGGAGCAGTGAATTGAACTGGAAACAGCTTTCTTTGGATGATTTGGGGTTGGACTCCGATGATGATGAATCTTCAAAGCGGATTTATGTTGGCAATACGGCAACCTGGTCGTGTAATCAATATGTTCCGATGGCTTTGTTGCAGAACAGAGATATTGGCGGGCACTTTTTCTTTCAGATCGAAACTCCCGGATCCTGGAATTGGGAGGTGAACAGTGAGCACGGTATTACCAATCTTTTACTCAGCGGACCTAATCAGCAAGATAATCAATGGTTCAAGGAGTTGCCGCCGGGAGCAGTCTTTGAAACAATCCCGGCAGCCATCGGTTTTGCCACCGGGAGTGAGAGCTGTGCATTGCAGGTCTTGACAGATTACCGGCGAAAAATCCGCCGGGAAAATGCTGACAACCAAGAGCTGCCGGTGATTTTCAATGATTACATGAACTGTCTGTGGGGTGATCCTACAACAGAGAAAGAGCTGCCTTTAATTGAGGCGGCCGCCGCCGCAGGATGTGAGATTTATTGCATCGATTGCGGTTGGTATGCTGATCGAAATGTCTCGTGGTGGCCTTCTATCGGGGATTGGCAGCCTTCAAAGGAACGTTTTCCTGAAGGGTTGGCGTATGTGCTGCAAAGGATTCGCGAAAAAGGAATGGTTCCGGGACTTTGGCTTGAAATCGAATCGGTCGGCGTCAACTCTCAAACGGCGCAGGAGATGCCGGATGACTGGTTCTTCGTGAGAAACGACCGAAGAGTGATCGATCGAGATCGTCTGCAACTGGATTTTCGTAACGAAGCGGTCCGTGCCTTTGCTTCGTCGGTTATGAAGCGTTTAGTAGAGGAATATGGTGTGGGCTATATTAAGATGGACTACAATATCAATGCCGGGCCCGGCACTGAGATCAATTCCGACAGTTTGGGTGACGGCTTACTGAGTCACAATCGTGCTTACCTGAGCTGGCTAGCAGAAATCTTTGAAAAATACCCGCAGCTGGTGATCGAGAATTGTTCTTCCGGCGGTTTGCGGATGGACTATGCTATGTTAGCTCATTGCAGCCTGCAGTCCATCACCGATCAGGCGGACAGAACCCGCAATTCGGCCATTGCTTCCTTGGCAGCAACTGCTGTGACACCGGAACAGGCTGCAATCTGGAGCTATCCTGCCAAGGAGGATACACAAGAAGAAGTCATAATCAATATGGTGAATGCAATGCTGTTAAGGGTGCATCAAAGCGGCTTTCTCCACGAGCTGGCTCCGGAGACGTTTGAGCTGGTCTCTGAAGGGATAGATTGTTACAAAGAACAGCGGCAATTGTTGCGGAGCGGTTCACCTTTTTGGCCGGCTGGGATTACCAAAAAGGATGACTACGGGATCTACGGTATCCGAGCTGATGCTCAGTTATTACTGGCTGTTTGGAATTATCGGCTGGATACTGAGCTGGATCTGGAGTTGGATTTGACCAGTCATTTGCCAAATGGAAAAAGATTGACACAGGCTGAGATGACCTACCCAATCACAGGATTTGCGGGTTCAGTGGAGTTGGTTTCTGCCCATCGATTGAAACTAACGCTTCCGGCAGGTACTTCTCGCTTATTCCGATGTCAATTCGGCAACGCATAGCGAGCGAACGGTTTGAAAACCAGTCGGCGAGCAGCTTTACTTGTCGGTTTCCGCGATTCTTTTTATACTTGAACAAAGAGGAAGAGAGCGACCGTCGGCGAAAAACCGGCAGGTAGCATCATCCAAAAAGGAGCGGAAAATATGGAAATCAATTATGAAACTCTGCCTGCACGAAAATTACTGATCCTTGCGTTGGAAATCCCGGAAGCAGAATTGGCGGGTGCGACAGCTGACAGCTTTGCCCGCCTGATTGCAGCAGCTGAAGAACTGCAGCTGCCTATCAGCGGTTGGCCTTATGTCGGTTATCAGAAAGTCTCATTGGAAGGGCAGATCGATACCAAGCCGCTGCTCGTGGAGTTCGGCCTTCCGGTGGAACGACTGCCTGAAACAGATCCCTTATCGGAGGGTATCAGCTCCCGGCAGACCGGTGAATCAAAGGCTGCAGTGACCGACTATCGAGGCGAGGATTCCGAGCTGGAGCTGGTCTATCGCCTGATGATCGAGGGGATCCGTGATGAAGGCCATCAGTTCCTGCACAAAAGTTATGAGTACTACCTGGAAGACGAGCAGGGACAGCCGCTGACTCGGATCGAACTGCCCTACTTATGATGGCTCAGAGCTGCTGCACTGTGAAGAAGCATCAGTTATCCCAAAGCATGATAAAAATCCCCTGGATCATCATTGTCGATCCAGGGGATTTTTTGATCAGAAATAATCGCTGAAATAAGCTTCGGTATCGGGAATGATTTGTTCCAATGTCCGCAATGTCCGTTTATCTGTTGTGAGCCGTTCGATACGTGACAAGTAGGAAGCGCGGCGATAATTCATCAGTAGGCAGCTCAGAGTTTGAATATCGAGTTTCACTGGGTTGCCCAACGCTTCACGGGTGACTTCCACCTGTCCTTTGGCTTCGGACCAGTTCACAGAGAAAACACCGTTGTTCCATTCAGCTACCGGATCGGTCACTTCAAAATAAAACGGTTCATTAAAAGCGGAAAAAGGAAACTGCTGCAAGAATTTTTCAACATCCACAATCCGGGCCATATAATAAGGCTCGATGGTTTCTTTGATCTGGCTGTCCTCTAAAAGAAAAGCCAGCGGTTCGTTTTTGTAGATGTCGCCTTTCACCCAGTAAATCATCGAAAAATGAGCCGAAATGAAATTCCACAGACCGTTGCGGGCTTCCTGGTCCAGATAAAACATCTCTTTAATATGAAAGACTTCCTCAGCGACCCAATAAAACAAGACTCCCCGGGGTTCGCCGGCGGCATTATAATAGATGGCGGCAGTCCGCTCTTCTTCGTTTTCATAGCGCCAGTACTCCTCCCAGTGAAACGTGCTGCGGGTCAGAGCGCCGTGATTCAGCAGTGAAAATTGATCATATACCAGATAGACATCCGGATCGTTCACCTGCTTGCGTTCAACGATGCCCGCCACGTCCACCTGCTTAGGCAGCTGAGTATCTCTGATCTTGAAGCTCAGTTTATCGCTCATGATTTCCCAGCCCTTGCGGCGATAGTAAGGGATGTTGTAAGGATACAGGTAACTGATCCACTGACCGTCCTGCCGCATATTTGTCAGTGCCAGACGGATCAACTCCTGCATCAAGCCGTGGCCGGCATATTCCGGATACGTCCCGACTCCGGTGACGCCGCCCATTTTATACGGTGTGCCGTGGATATTCACTTCACAAGGGTAGATCGCTATCTGGCTGATCAGCTGATTTTTGTGAAACCAGCCAAAGACTTTCGATAGATCCAAAATCGGTTTTTTCGACTTGATCATTTCCTTCTTGCTGTCATAACCACTTTCTTCGATGTCCGATTCTGTTATTTGAAAAACATAAGCCAACAGTTCGTTGAATTGATCCAAGTGCTCCGGACCCACCGGACGGATCTCCATATCTTGGCGTAAATCAGATTCCATACCTTCAACTCCATTTCAATGTTAGCTTTATTATACCAGAACTGTGTTCAACCGGCAGAGACAGAGTTGGCGAAAAAGAGGAGTGTTGTCCTGCGCGGCACCGACTGAAAAGACTTTAATTTCAGTGCATTCGTTGGTATAATGAGAAGGCTGAACATAAAGCGCCCCGCTAGTACAAGGACCAGTGGCGGGGACCGGTTGAATAAATGAAATGAGGAATCAAGTTGAACTTACAAGACATGCAGAATCGGCAAGAACGGATCCGTAATTTTTCCATTATTGCCCATATCGATCACGGAAAGTCGACATTGGCTGACCGGATCTTGGAACAGACTCACACCGTGACAAAACGGGAAATGCAAGATCAACTGCTGGACTCCATGGATCTGGAACGTGAGCGGGGAATCACCATTAAATTGAACGCAATCGAGTTGAATTATACTGCCCAAGACGGCGAAACCTACATCTTCCATCTGATCGATACGCCGGGACACGTGGATTTCACCTATGAAGTTTCCCGTAGTCTGGCAGCTTGTGAAGGTGCCGTGCTGGTAGTCGATGCTGCCCAGGGGATCGAAGCTCAGACCTTGGCCAATGTTTATTTGGCGTTGGACAACGATCTGGAAATCCTGCCGGTCATCAATAAGATCGACCTGCCGGCTGCTGATCCTGAGCGGGTCCGTAAAGAGATCGAGGATGTCATCGGGATCGATGCTTCTGAAGCGGTTTTGGCCAGTGCCAAAGCCGGGATCGGCATTGAAGATATTTTGGAGCAGATTGTTGAATATGTACCGGCACCGACAGGAGATCTGGCAGCTCCTTTGAAGGCGTTGATTTTCGACTCCGTTTATGACAGCTATCGCGGGGTAGTCCTGAACATCCGAGTGATGGACGGAGTAGTCCGTCCCGGAGACAAGATTCAACTGATGAGTAACGGCAAGACTTTTGAAGTGACTGAAGTCGGCGTCTTTTCACCAAAAGCGATTCAGCGGGATTATCTGATGGTGGGAGATGTCGGCTATTTGACCGCTGCTATCAAAACAGTTGCCGATACTCGGGTTGGTGATACGGTGACTTTGGCAGATAACCCGGCAAAAGAAGCGCTGCCCGGCTACCGTAAAATGAATCCAATGGTCTTTTGCGGACTTTATCCTATCGATACCTCCCGCTACAACGACTTACGGGAAGCGTTGGAAAAACTGCAGTTGAACGATGCGGCACTGCAGTTTGAACCGGAAACTTCTCAAGCACTGGGCTTTGGTTTCCGGTGCGGATTCTTGGGATTGCTGCATATGGATGTCGTTCAGGAGCGCCTGGAACGAGAATTCAATCTGGAGCTGATTACGACTGCCCCGTCTGTTATTTACCATGTGAACAAAACCGACGGATCAATGGTGGTGGTCGACAATCCGGCTGATTTTCCGGATCCGGTTACGATTCAAAGCGTTGAAGAGCCTTACGTGAAGGCTCAGATCATGGTTCCAAACGACTATGTCGGTGCCGTAATGGAGCTCTCCCAACGTAAACGGGGAGACTTTGTGACAATGGATTATTTGGATGATTATCGGGTCAACGTCGTTTATGAAATTCCGTTGTCTGAAATCGTGTTTGACTTCTTTGATAAGCTGAAATCTTCCACAAAAGGCTATGCTTCTTTTGATTACGAAATGTCCGGCTACCGTCAAAGCAAGCTTGTGAAAATGGATATCCTGCTGAATACTGAAAAAGTGGATGCACTGAGTTTCATTGTTCATCGGGATTTTGCTTATGAAAGAGGCAAAGCCATTGTTGAAAAACTGAAACAGCTGATCCCACGCCAACAATTCGAAGTGCCGATCCAAGCAGCTATCGGACAGAAGATCGTTGCCCGTTCCGATATCAAGGCACTGCGCAAGAACGTTTTGGCGAAGTGTTACGGCGGGGATGTTTCCCGTAAGCGTAAACTACTGGAGAAACAAAAAGAAGGGAAAAAGCGCATGAAACAGATAGGCTCTGTGGAAGTTCCGCAGGAAGCCTTCATGGCTGTTTTGAAAATGGATGATCAGGATAACGCGAAATAACTTGTTGTCACCGGTAAAACCTATTAATTACTCTTTTTGGGTGGAGAAAGATCTGTGATATGTCAGTTTAGAATTTTCTAAGCTGGCATATGGTTGTCGCGGAGCAAATAATATTGTCAAGAATGGAGTATTCTCCTTGAAGATTTTAAACCGTCAACTTATGATGAAAGCACCCCACTAAGGAGGTGTTTTTTTCATGCCTGAAATCATACGTGCTGGCTTACTTAAAACTTTAAGGAAGGGGCAGTCAACCCAAGAGAAGTTGGCCGATTTAGCAGATATATTACAAAGTACTTTAGTAAAGTACGAAATAGGGGCAGGAAAAATCTCGAAGGATATTGATACTATTTAAGTGAGATTTTCAATATATATGAATCGTCTGAAATAATCTCCCAAAGTTTCATTGAATAAAAGCAATCAATAGTTGACTTTGCAGTTCCGGGCAGAATAATATTTAGAGCGATTCATATAGATACATCTTTTGGATGATTAAACGAGCGGAATTGCTGTAAAAAATTGAATTATATCGGGTTTCCGTAATGTTGTGAAAGTTCCAAACGCTATACCACAAAAAGGCGAGAATTAGCTATCCTTTAAGGGCAGTTGACTCTCGTCTTTTTTGGTCTAAAAATTTTCAGTTTTTATGCTTTGTTTCATACCATTAAATCTGCAGTTGGCTGACTGAAGAGGGTATAGTTTATGAGCTTTCCTATCATTGTGTGTCGCTTAATTTTTCTTATAGGTTCCGTCCAAACTGTATCCCGAATGTCTAACGAAGAAGCTAAGGGCCGCTAGTGCAGCTGCACCGTGGGCGCCTCGGTGGTCATCAAATGGAATAATCTCGATAGCGGTATCACGTTTGGTAGGAATGAAGGAAAGCTGTTCTCGTACGGAATCTGTGATCTGCTCTTTAAAATCTTCATGATTCAATAATTCACTATTTAGGTATATTTTTTCAGCATCTTGAAGAATCAAGGTATTGGCGATGGAAGTAGCCAGCAGCTTCAGTCCCAAATCAATTTGGTTATTCAGATAAATGTCTCCAAGCTTGTAACCGTTGATAATCGTATTTAGAGAAATTTCGTCGGAAGAATCCACTAAGCTTTTCAGTGTCGTGTTGTTAGCGCGGTCAAATAAAAAGCGGGCATTCTTTAATAACCAAGAGTCTGAGATATATGTCTGCAGACAACCTCTTTTACCACATTCGCATTTTGGACCGTTAATATCTACCACTGTATGTCCAATTTCGCCTATGTAGTAATTGTCGTTGAATCCTAGCTGTCCAGCTTGAAAGAAAGAACAGAACATGCCGGCTCCAATGTGGAAGAACAGGAAGTTTTCCGGTGTGACGAGAGGGTTGAAGAGGTATTCTCCTAGAGCCATACACTCAATGTTGTTGTCAGCTATAAATGGAAAAGAAAATCCATTTTTTATTTTTGATAAATTAAAATGCTGCCATTGATGGTTGTTTGAAATAATGATTAGCTCTTGATGATCGAAGTGTCCTGGTACGGCGATTCCAGCACCGTAGACTTGCTTTTCGTCTTGGCCCTGCAAGACTTCTCGCAGGAGATTCACGATAGTTTCATTAATTTCGGTGGCGGCATAATCGTCTATTGAAACAACTGCTTTAGCCAAAAAATTTCCAGTCATGTCAGTAACTGTGGCGAAGATACCTTTCATGTTAATCTCTACCCCTACCAGTAGTCCTGCCTGACGGTTCAGTTGGATGACTTTGCGTTTGCGACCAGAACCGGCTCCACCGTTGATCTCCGCCCCGGTTTCAATGACTGCCTTACGTTCCACTAGGTCTCCCACGATACTGGTGATAGCGGCTGGTGTCAGTCCGGTTTGTTTAGAGATTTCAATGCGAGAGGTTTCCGCTGTTCGGTAGAGGTACTCTAAGACTGTCGCGGTATTTTGTAGATATGTATCAGAGATTTTTTTATACATATTGCGCTCCTTTCAAAAACTTTTCGTACCTTTATTCTACTCTATAGTAATAAAATTGTATCGCATTTTAATATTTATTTATAAAAAATAACACTTTACAAAATAGCGCTTTCGAGTTATTCTTTATTTATACAAAATAAATAAAAGTGAGGTAGAGAAAAATGAAGGGATTTTTGAGTTTTCTCGAAAATAAGTTGGCGCCTTGGGGAGAACGAATCGGTAAGCAACGCCATCTGAAAGCATTGCGAGAAGGGATCATGATGGCAATGCCACTGGTTTTAATTGGGTCATTCTTCGTTTTAATCAAAGATTTTCCCGTACCAGCTTGGACGACATGGCTGCAAACGCATTGGGACTTGGCTGGGTTATTGAACACAATGGCCAATAATTCATTTGGTTTGATGGCGCTAGTCACAGTATTCGGTATCGCATATCGTTTGGCAGAGTCCTATAAAACTGACGGCCCATCTGCGGGTGTTTTGTCGTTAGGGGCTTTTCTCTTGATGACTCCCTCGATTGCCGATAAAGCAGGTGCGATTGGGATTCCTTATGGGATGTTGGGAGGCAAAGGGATTTTTGCCGCCATTGTCGTCGGAATGATCTCAGCAGAAATTTATCGTTGGTTCATTCAAAAAAAAATTACTATTAAAATGCCTGATAGTGTACCGGATGTTGTTAGTAAATCTTTCTCTGCGCTGATTCCAGGGGTAGTAATTCTAATCCTGTTTGCTGGTTTGTTGAAAGCTATCGAAGCATTGGGTTTGGGTAGTTTAAACAATATTCTTTCCATCGTTATTGGGACTCCGCTGGGGTACATCGCTAGCACGTTACCAGGGACATTTGTCGCTGTGCTGCTGAATTCTATCTTCTGGTTCTGTGGTGTTAATGGTGGCCAAGTCGTTGGTTCGGTGATGAATCCACTATGGATTCAATACGCAGATGACAATCGGATTGCTCAGGCAGCTGGAGAAGCGTTACCTCATATTGTAACTGCACCATTTATGGACTTGTTTGTTTACATTGGTGGTGGCGGTGCGACAATTGGATTGGCACTGTGCTTGATGTTCTTTAGTAAAAGTAAAGAATACAAGACACTCGGAAAAGTCTCTGGGATTCCTGCGCTGTTCAACATCAATACCGCAATTTTATTTACATTTCCAACTGTCCTGAATCCGATTATGTTGATTCCATTTGTAATCACACCGGTAGTGAATGCGCTTCTGACCTATTCTTCAATGGCTTTAGGATTGGTACCATTCACAACAGGGGTCACGTTGCCATGGACAACGCCTCCAATTATCGGTGGGTTCTTAGCTACGGGAAGTTGGCAAGGAGCCGTCCTGCAAGTTGTGTTGGTGGCGGTTTCGTTTATGATCTATTTCCCGTTCTTCAAAGCTGCTGACCGAAATAATTTAATGGAAGAAACTACGAATACGAAAGAGGTAACTGCATGAGTATCAAAGTATGTTATGACGAAAAAATCAAAGACTCTGACTTTATAGCAAGTGAGTGTGGCTACTATTTTAAGAACGTCTTTCAAATGGAAACTGAATCGGCAGCCTCGGTAGCCGAAGCGGATATAATCTTTAGCTTTGTAGACGACAATACATTGTTAGATGAGATTGTGATTTCACTTGCTGATGGTAAAGGTCGTATTAAAGCGAATTCTGAAGCGGGACTATTGATTGCTTTGTACCGACTATTCAAGGAGGTTGGGGTGCGCTATCTCCGACCTGGACGGGACCAAGAAGTTCTTCCGGTGTTAGATTCTGAAGCTTTCGCTACTATGAAAATTGACATCCGAGAAACCGCCAGCTTCAAACACCGGGGTGTTTGTATCGAAGGGGCAGATTCCTTTGAAAATGTTCGCAACTTTATTGATTGGTTGCCAAAGATTGGCATGAATTCCTTCTTTATTCAGTTTGAAAATCCCTATTCTTTCTTCAAGCGTTGGTATGAGCATGAGTTCAATCCTTATCTGGAAAAAGAACAATTCTCCAACGAGATTGCCGAAGAAATGAGCGATAAGATCGACCATGAAATTGAAATTCGTGGCTTGCAACATCATCGGGTAGGCCACGGCTGGACGGGAGAAGTGCTAGGCTACTCCTCCAAGTTTGGTTGGGAATCTGGTTTGACGTTGTCAGAAGAAAAGAAACCGCTGGTAGCTGAACTCAACGGTAAGCGGGAGCTATATGGTACAGCACCAATCCTTACCAGCTTGGACTTTGCTAATCCTGAAGTCGGCAAGAAAATGGTTGCTTCTATTGTGGAATATGCAAAAGAGCGACAAGATGTGAATTACCTTCATGTTTGGCTTTCAGATGCCCGAAATAACATTTGTGAATGTGCAGAATGCCAAAAAGATCTGCCCTCTGATCAATATGTTCGAATTTTGAACCAGTTAGATGAAGCCTTAACTGAAGCTGGATTGAATACTAAGATTTGTTTCTTGCTGTATCATGAGTTACTCTTCGCACCAAAAAAAGAAACCATTCACAACCCAGAGCGCTTCACCATGATGTTTGCGCCGATTACCCGGACTTTCGAAAAGAGCTATGCAGATGTAGATTACGAAAATGGTATCCCAGAACCGAAGCCCTATATTCGCAACCGGATTGTCTTGCCAAATTCCTTGGAAGAAAATCTTTCCTACTTGTTCAGTTGGCAGAATCAGTTTAAAGGGGACAGTTTTGTCTACGATTACCCACTTGGACGAGCTCACTATGGAGATTTAGGTTACATGAAAATCAGCCGGGTCATCAGCCGCGATATCAAATATTTGGATAAGCTTCACCTACAAGGATATATTAGCTGTCAGGAATTACGAGCGGGTTTCCCTCATAATTTCCCTAACTATGTTATGGGAGAAATGCTTTGGAACAAAGAAGCTGATTATGAGGTGATCTTGGAAGATTATTTCAGCCATATGTATGGTGAGGATTGGCAACAAGTTGTCGAGTATTTAGAACAGCTTTCTCAGTATTCTTCTTGTGATCATTTCAATGCTATCGGGTCTCGAGTGAATCCAAACTTGAGAATTCGCTACCAGACAGCTGTCTACTTAGCACAAGGAGGCCTTTCACTGATTGAAAAAAATACCCAAGAAAAGACTGGAGTCGTTAAAACACAATGGTTACAATTAGGTTATCATCGAGAATATGCTGAAAAACTTGGTAAAGCGTTGGCCTTGTTGAGTGAGGGGCGCTATCAATTGGCTCAGTCAGCTTGGCGTGATTTCCTTGATTTCATTCGTCGCAATGAAGAAAATTTCCAACCTAACTTAGATGTTTATCGTGTCATCGAAGTGGCCAAAAATTATGCTGGTTTTACATTATAATAAAGATATAAAGGGTTGATAGCTTCCGTTACGGTGCTCTAGTCCTTTACTACTAAGCCTTTTCGGATCTCAAATGATTCGTAAAGGCTTTGGGTGTCTTTTACAGAATGGTAGGGACTGAAAGCGAAGGTATGAGGCTAACCTCAGTTTGCTTTTGCTTACTAAACAACACAAGTCAATTTCACAGTTCCGCGTGATGCAGATTCATGAAAGGAGAACACCATGAAGCCAAGGAACAGCAAAAAATTGATTCGGATATTTCTGATACCGATGCTGATATTGTATATAGGGTTTGCTATTTATCCATTTTTATTGAATATCTTGTACTCCTTTCTGAACTGGAATGGAATCACCAAGACGGCTAACTTTATCGGATGGGAAAATTACCGGCAGCTGATAGGCAATGGGATTTTTTGGAATGCTGTTAAAAATAGTCTTCTCTATGCCCTGTTTGGGACGATTTTTCAGATTCTAATCTCCTTCTTGTTAGCATATCTGGTAGAATTCGGTCCCTTTAAACGTAAAAAATTGCTGCGTATTCTCTTTATTTTACCTATCGTGACAACAACAGCAACAATGGGGATGATAATGAAGAGTTTTTTCAACCACGAAGGTTTGCTGAATACCTTTCTGATTAGTATTGGCTTGTCGGCTCAGCCTTTCTTGACGGATCCCAAATATGTTTTTGGAGTGGTGATATTGGTTTCTGTTTGGAAAGAGACCGGGACTATGTTCATCTACTGGTTAGCAGGGTTTCAGATGGTGTCAAAAGAGGTGGTGGAAGCAGCGAAAATCGACGGAGTTACTAGCTTTTCCTTATTGATGAAAATTATCCTACCCATGATTAAGCCAGTATTGATTATGATTACCGCGGTGACATTTTTGAACTCATTAAAAGTCTTTGATTTGATTCAGACCATGACAGCTGGGGGACCATATTTTGCAACTGATGTTTTATCTACTTTTATTTATCGAACGGCCTTCTCTAGTTCATTCGGTTCGCCGCAGCTCAGCTATGCCAGTTCAGCAGCCGTCGTTTCAGTCTTGATGATGATAATCGTGTCATTGATATTTCGCTTGATTTTACAGAAACGAAAAGGAGCGATCTCATGAAAAAAGTGTTGACCTACGTACTTGCAGCAATTTGGATCCTGCCTTTTCTGGTAATGTTATTGACTGCTTTTAGCAGCAAAAACACCACCAGTTTTACGGAATTGTTTGACCTGTCTGCTTTGACATTAAATAATTTTCGACGAGCTTGGAGCGAGGGGGCATTCTCTCGTTACTTTTTAAACACGGTAATTGTGACGCTTGTTTCAGTTGTGATTATTTTAGGTGTGACTGCGCTGGCAGGTTATGTGATGGGGCGTTTTGAGTTTGGTGGCAAGAAGGCACTGTACCGCGTGATGATCTTGTCTATGGGTATTCCTACAATTTTCTTTACCATTCCTGTGTATCAATTATTGCGAATGCTTCATGTGGATACGTCAATTATTGGACTAATTTTAGCCGAAATCGGTGGTGGACATATCATCTTCCTTTTGCTATTTGCCAATTTTTTTGAATCAGTACCCTCTGAACTGGAGGAGTCAGCAGTTATCGATGGGGCGACGGAATTTGACGTCTTTTTCAGAGTTATGTTTCCTTTGGCCAGACCGATTATTGGCACCGTAGTTATCACCCAGTCTATCTGGACATGGAATTCTTTTTTGTATCCCTTGATTCTATCGGTAAATGATCCCACGATACGTACACTTTCAGTGGGAATGTATGCATTTCAAGGGGAAAACATTGTAGACTGGAGTAGTATGGCAGCGGGCGCTTGTATTACGATTTTGCCAATGGTGATTCTTTTTATTTTCTTTCAACGTTACTTTATTAACGGCATTTCTGGTGCGG
This sequence comes from Enterococcaceae bacterium OF42-14pH9A, assembly GCA_027692465.1. Lineage (GTDB taxonomy): Bacteria > Bacillota > Bacilli > Lactobacillales > Enterococcaceae > Enterococcus_C. Next base: position 270,964 of record JAQEYU010000003.1, read on the forward strand.
TAAAGGGGTGAGAATATGAAAAAACAAATTGGTTTAGGACTTGCCGGGCTGGTACTTCTGACTGGCTGTGGCGTGAAGATTCTATCAACAGATGAGAAAACGGGAATTACCTCGGCAGCCATTGAAAAAATCACCACTGCTTCTGATGAAAAGGTCACATTGAATATTGTGGATTGGAGCGATAGCACTAAAGAAGCTAGAAAACAATTGAACCAGCGATTTGAAAAAGATCATCCAAATGTGATTATCAACTACACTACATTAACCCAGGCCCAATTCAATGAGACCATGCTTTCAGGCATCCGTTCAGGGAAAGCTCCGGATTTATTTCCTCTCCCCAACAATACCGATTTTCAAACCGCTGTCTCTGAAGGGTGGTTTGTACCGCTGAATATTTATCTTGATGAGGACTTTTTTCAGCAACTGAAGCCGGAAGCTCTGCAGCAGAATATCACTCAGCAGAATGATGATATCTATCTGTTACCAGAAGCTCAGGAAATCAGCAGTACGCTAATGTTTTATAACCGTAAGTTATTAACTGCTGACGAATTGCAGCTAGTAACTTCCGGTGAGGTGACTTGGCAGCAGTTTCGCGAGATTTGTCAACGAGTAACTAAGGAGGGAAAGGGTAGTGCTTATGGGATAATCACCAGTGGTGCACAGAAAAATCGCGTAGACTTGGAGTTGCGGGCTTTTTCAGAGTTGGCGGGAGCACCTTTAGGACCGGAAGAACAGATTTTTGTACAGCAAGGAAAGACTCGGTATGCGTCAGAAGCAGTTCGGCAGGCTTTTGACTGGTACCAGAATTTGATGACAGATGGTAGCTTCTACCCAGATTCTGCCTCATTGACGGCACCGGAAGCACGGAACCTCTTCGCGGAAGGAAAGGCGGCCTTTATTGTACAAGGGTCCTGGTGTATTCCTGATTGGGAAAGCCAAAATTCCCAATTAGACTTCGGCGTGATGCCACTACCCGTGCCGGAAACTAGCGAAGATGCTCGACAGATTCGACCGTTTACGAAAGGATGGATGGGGATTTCCGCCACGAGCAAGCATCCTGATGTGGCAGCGGAATATTTAAAGTATCTGTATTCCCATAAGTATCAGAATCAGCTAGTACAGGCAGGGGGATTTGTCTCCATTCGCAGTGATTTAACAGAGTCAGACATTTCCAATGAACGGATGCAGACGTATTACCGACTGGCGGAAGCGCAAAGTCGCCCAATGATAAATCCCGTGACTCGAGATGACGATTTGCATTTGGTTTACAGTATTATCCAGCCGGTACAACCAGATTTTGGGGATATTGCCGCCGGATTATTAACTGGAGAACCTGATTATTTTTCGCGTTTGAAAAGGTATAACGATCAAGTGCAGTTGAATCTAGAACTGGCGGTAGACACTGTTGCTAAAAATTTATCAGTAACATTGGCGGATTTCGAGGTAGATGACAACGACTGACGGAAATTTTTCTGTCGGTCGTTTTTATGTGGTTTTAAAACTGACTGAATGTATCCCGATGAACTGTGATAGACATATCCGCTATTGCCAAGCTGCGGCCTGATTTGGCGGTTGTTCCAGCGTATATGTTAGGATTGAAAATATTCTGGGCAAGGTAAATTCGGTCAATTGGGCTGAAAAAATATGAAATTTACTTGCCTTGGAGTTCACTCCAGGGCTTACAATACCAGTGAGGTGAGGAAATGGTAAAAACGTTGTATTTGATGCGTCACGGGGAGACTTTGTTCAACCAGCTTAAGATCCAGGGATGGTGTGACTCACCACTCACAGCGGTCGGGTTCAAGCAGGCGGAGATCGCCGGAAATTATTTTAAAAAACACGGAATCTTTCTTGAGGAAGCTTATTGTTCAACGTCGGAGCGGGCTTGTGATACCTTGGAACAGGTAACGACACTTCCTTATCAAAGAATCAAAGGGTTGAGAGAATGGCATTTCGGCCGTTTTGAAGGTGAAGGAGAGTTTCTGAATCCACCGCTGCCTTATGGTGATTTTTTTGTTGAATACGGTGGAGAGTCGGAAAGCCAAGTGCGCCAGCGGATAGTAGATACACTGCAACAGCTCATGGAAAATGCTAAAGGCAAGAACGTCCTTGTTGTTTCTCATGGGGGCAGCTGCCGGCAATTCATGAGATATTGGCAGCACAATACATCAATCGATCAGCAAGAGCCGCTGCGCAACTGTTGTATTCTGAAGTTTTCCTTTTCTGATGAAGGAACGTTTAAACTGTTGCAGATTATCAATCATGACTTTACTGGTTTGACAGGAGAAAGGAGCGGCCAATGAATATTACAGCTGTCAGTAAGAAATACGGGATATCCTCTGATACACTGCGCTATTATGAACGAGTAGGGATCATTCCGCCGGTAACCAGAGATGAAAAGGGCTACCGCGATTTTTCGGAATATGATTTGAATTGGGTATATTTTGCCAAAGTCATGCGCAATGCGGGGATCTCGATTGAGGCGCTGATCGAGTATGGAACGCTTTTTCGTCAAGGACGGGAGCAGTCGATGGCCCCGCGGCAGGAAATCCTGCTAGAGCAAAGAAAACTGCTGGCTGAGCGGATCGCAGAGCTGCAGGAAACATTGTCCTATCTGGATCACAAGTTGGCAGGAAATGCGGAACACTTGCGGGAATTCGTGAAAAAATTAGAAAAAGACAGGGAGGAAGACAAATGAACTATGTAAAATTCGGCAATACCGGGATGGAAGTTTCACCTATTTGCTTGGGCACGATGGGCTTTGGGGATCCCAACAGCGGGTTTCATGAATGGGTCTTAGAGGAACCCGAAAGCCTGCCGGTGATCAAAAAGGCACTGGATCTGGGGATTAATTTCTTTGATACGGCCAATATCTATTCCTATGGTGCCAGCGAAACCATCCTTGGGAAAGCTTTGAAGGAATATGCCCACCGGGATGAAATCGTGGTGGCTACTAAAGCTTATATGAAAATGAAGCAAAGACCCAACAGCGGCGGCTTGTCGAAGAAGGCGCTATTCCATCAGATTGATCAAAGTTTGGCACGGCTGCAGATGGATTATGTCGATCTGTATATCATTCATCGTTGGGACTACAACACACCTATCGAAGAGACGATGGAAGCACTTCATGAAATCGTCCGTTCCGGAAAAGCCCGCTATATCGGCGCCTCTGCCATGTTTGCTTGGCAGTTTGCCAAAGCCCAGGCAGTGGCTGAAAAGTATGGTTGGACGAAGTTTGTCTCCATGCAGAATCATTTGAACCTTTTGTACCGGGAAGAAGAACGGGAAATGATGCCTCTTTGTCAGGACCAAAAAATCGCTGTTACGCCTTACAGTCCACTGGCTGCCGGACGTCTCACCCGTGATTGGGAGGCTCAAACTAAACGGTTCTTGACAGATGAAACTGCGCATTCCAAATATGATACGACAGTCCAACAAGATCGAATCATCGTAGAACGGGTAGCAAAAATTGCTGAAAAACACGGTGTCAAGCGTGCGCAGGTGGCATTGGCCTGGCTGCTGCAAAAAGAGCAGGTAGCCGCTCCTATCATCGGCGCTACGAAAGAAAGTCATCTGACAGATGCGCTTCCGGCTCTTGATTTGGCGTTGACTGCAGCTGAAGTGAGCTATCTTGAAGAGCCTTATCAGCCGCATCGTGTAGTGGGGGCAATCTGATGTAAAAGGGCCTATTTTATTTAGGGCGTGTCTGAAAACTCTAGCGGCAGATATTTTGGTCCTTTTCGCCGCAATCTGCGTCGTAAATGCTCGCTTATGCACCACATAAGCTGTGCTTTTCTCCTTGATTTCAGCAAAAAGTCCGCAAAAATCTGGATTCCCCCAGAGTTTTCAGACACGCCTAAGAGCAGTCTTTTTAAAATGAAGACTGCTTTTTTTGGCTGCGTTCTGTCATCTTGTCACGGGTTTTCTAAAACTGAAGCAGGCCGGAGATCCTCGAGTAATCAGGGCGTGTCTGAAAACGCCGGAGGAATCCGTTTTTTTTTCGGACCTGCCGAAAGCTAGGAGCAAAGCGCAACTTATGCACCACATAAGTTGCGCTTTTCTGACATTGGTTGCGGTGAAAGAGCCAAGATACCTGCTACTGGCATTTTCAGACACGCCCTGGCTTCTGCTATACTTAAACGGGAGCAGGTAAGGAGGAGCAGAATGGAAATCAGATTATTACGGTATTTTTGGGCTGTGGCGGAAGAAGGGAATTTTTCACGCGCTGCCAGAGTATTGAACATCACGCAACCGACATTGAGCCGCCAGATCAAAGAGTTGGAAGAACTGTTGAACACGCAGCTTTTTGAGCGGGGACAGCGGGAAGTGTCATTGACCCAAGACGGACTGTTATTGAAGGAGCGGGCCGAAGAGATCCTGACATTGGATACGAAGCTGGAGGAGACTTTTTCCAATCGGGGAGCCAAGTTGACTGGGCGTCTGACTATCGGCTGTGTGGAGGCAGATAATTCCGATACACTGGCGATGATGCTGGAAGAATTGTTGGCAGATCACCCGCTGGTCACTTTTGAGATCCTCACAGGCACTGGCGATGAAATCACAGACAAGTTGGAAAAGGGTTTGATCGACCTGGCGCTTTTATTGGAGCCGGTCCATGTTAAAAACGTTGAAAGTCTGGTACTACCCCGAGAGGAGAGCTGGGGCTTTCTTGTTTCCAAAACTGATTTTGTAGCCCAGAAGGAACAAATCACACCGGCAGATATTTCCGGGATGCCGGTGCTGATCTCCAAACGCAGCGAAGTCCAGAAATTACTGGCCGATTGGGGGGCATATCGGTTATGAGGAGTTAACTATCATTGGGCATTTTAATTTGATTTTCAATGTGTTTTCGCTGGTTGAAAATCAAGTAGGCGCTGCTTTTACGATCAAGGGAGCAGTGGCAAATCGCCTCAGTTCGGCCGTAAAATTCATTCCTCTGGATCCAGTCGTAAAAACAAACTGTCTGCTTGTATGGAAAAAGCGAATCCACACCCCGGTAGTCAAGGAGTTTATTTCCCGTTGTATTCATACTTTTAAAGCATAGCGTATATATTACCAAAGTATTCGAAATCTGAACTCGCAACGGTTATGCTGATAGCAGGTAACATTCATAACTCAGGAGGGTGAAAAAAATGCGCGCATGTATCGTCTATTTTTCACGAGCGGGGGAAAACTATCTTGATGGCGAAGTGAAATCGTTGGAAAGCGGCAATACAAAAGTTCTGGCAGAAATGATTCGAAAATTCAGCGGATTGCCGACTTTTGAATTGGAACCGCTGGAAAGCTATCCTGTCGACTACGAAGAAGCGACCCAAAAAGCGCAGAGAGAAAGGATGAGAGACCAAAGTGTTCCTTATAAAAAAACAGCAATCTGTCTGCGGGATTTTGAGGGGATTATTTTAGGTTATCCCAACTGGTGGGGAAGTTTTCCTCAAATCATCAAGACTTTTTTGTTGGAAGCTGATATGGCAGGAAAATGGATCTATCCTTTTTGTACCCATGAAGGCAGTGGCTTCGGTAGTAGTCTGTCAGAATTGCAGCAGCTGTGTCCGACCGCGACAATCAAGGATGGATTCACGGTTCGCGGTTTCCGTGTTTGCAAGGCGGAGCCGGCTGTCAAAAATTGGCTGACGGCAATCGAACAATGGGAGGATCTGTCTGAGAACACCAGCAACAGATAGTGTAGCTCTTTCATAGGAAGCTGCATTAAATCTATCCGCTTATGTGGTTTTGAAGAGCTGTCGCATAAGTCAGGGATTGCCTTAAAATAGGCTGAAATACCCGCTATCGAAGCTCAGATACGGTTTAAACTCAAAAAAAACGAAAGAAGGCGTGGAAATGGCTGGATTTGAAGAAGTTAAAACAGGTGTTATCTTCCCAATTGGAGAGAAAAACGCAGCTTACGCCCAGTATTTCAGCGGGCAGAGTTATTTGAAAACACTGATAGCCGATCCCGAGATCAATGTGGGAGTGGCAAATGTCACCTTTGAACCCGGATGCCGCAACAATTGGCACATCCATCATGACGGCTTCCAACTGCTGCTGGTGACAGGGGGCGAGGGCTGGTATCAAGAAGCAGGACAACTGCCCCGTACGCTGAAGGCAGGAGATGTTGTGGTCACTCGGGGTGGTGTGAAGCACTGGCATGGTGCCGCTCGTAACGCTTGGTTTGAGCATATTGCCATCACTGCCGGACAGGCGGAGTGGTTGGAACCAGTGTCGGATGAGGCGTATTTTGCTTTGGATAATCAGGAGGAGAACTAAATGAAAAAACAGACGGCCGGCAGAGACCAATTAGGTGATTTTGCAACAAAATTTGCTGAACTGAATGACGTCGTGCTTTTTGGGGAAGTCTGGGCAAGGGAAAAGGAAATGTCAGCACATGATCGGTCTTTGATCACCTGCTCAGCCCTTTTAGCGCTGGGGGCACCCCAATTGGAAAGTCATTTACAGATTGCCAAGGAAAACGGTGTGACTAAAGGTGAAATCGTTGAGCTGATCACGCATTTGGCTTTTTATGCCGGATGGCCCAAAGCTTGGAGCGCTTTTACCATGGCAAAAGAAATCTTCGAGGACCAATGACAATCAGAGAGAAAAAAATAAGTCAAAAAATTGCGCTATTAAGTGTTTCGCTACCGATCGTCTCCAGCGGGGCGATTGCCGGCAATATTCCTGCGATCAGTCTGGCGAATCCGACAGTGAACAATATCCTGATTGAAACAGTTGTGACGCTCCCTTCGTTTTTTGTTATCCTGACCGTCTTGTTAAGCCCCGGACTGGCGAAGCGGTTTGGTTATAAGGCAACTGTGATGATGGGGATTGCACTTGTCTTTCTGACAGGAATCATCCCGGTATTTTTTTCGTCCTTTTGGATTCTTTTTGCGACCAGGATCTTTTTTGGTATCGGTATCGGCGTGGTTAACCCGCTTTTGTACAGCTTTGCCGGGGGCATGTTTCAGGGTCGCGAGCTGGCTGCAGTGATTGGTTTTCAGAGTGCTTTTGAGGGAGTCGGAGGGATGTTGACGACTTTTCTGGTGGGACAATTGATGGTCTTCGGGTGGCAGAAATCTTTTATGGTCTATGGGATTGCTTTGCCGATTCTACTCCTGTTTTGGTTTTATGTCCCGGATATTACTGTCGAGCAGTCAACAAAATCCCCGCAAAAGAGCGTTAGATCCGAGAAACAGGGGGATTCATTTGCAATGTTGGTTGTTTTACTTTTGGTCTCCGTGATTATATATATGTCTCTGAGTGTTAAAATCAGCGGTTATCTGCAGTATCGCGGCTTGGGAGACGGCACTGATGCCAGCAATTTTCTGGCGCTGGTGGGGGCGGGCGCCATGACAGCAGGCTTCACTTTCGGAAGGCTATTTGCTGTACTCCGCAAGCAAATAGTCGTCGTTGCTTTTTCAGGAATGGCCATGAGTCTGCTTCTTTTAGCTTACGGCAACCATCTCTGGCAAATGATGCTGGCGGGAGCTGCAGCAGGCTTTTCCTTCAGACTTTTTGTCCCTTATGCATTGAACCAAGTCAATCAAGAAATGAAAAACAAAGAGGGAAAAACTGCGCTGCTCTTGGTGACTTTCAATCTGGGGGCAGCGTTGACTCCATTAGTTATCGGTACGCTCCAACGATTGTTTCCAAGTCTGATCCAAGCCGATCTGTTTGTGAAAGAGGCGCTGGTTATGATCGGGCTAGCAGTCCTTTTGAGTTTGAAGAGGTTGTCCCTGTTTCAAAGAAAGGATCAAGAAGAGATGAAAGAAGAAATCGAAGAAACCTGAGTTCTTTGAAAGAGGTTCTGTCGGGATGGGCGGCGAAAAAATTGTCAAAAAAACGCAGTGACCGAATCGTCACTGCGCCGCCAAACTATTCAGAGAAGTTTGTCATCACCGAAACGCTTCGGTGAAAACGTGGAAGGCCGGAATCGAACCGGCACCTCTTTTGTTCGAAAGCTGCCAGTGCACCTTCGTGAGTGAAACGCCAAGTACATCCACAACTAAATAATAGAAGGAAACTGTTAGAACTTTGGTAATAAAAGACGAAAAATCATTGAAGAATTGTGAAGATATTTTATAGGAAAGCGCGAAATTTCAGTGGCAGTATTTTTGATCCTTTCTGCTGTCAGCTGCGCCATCAATACCTGCTTATGCACCACATATTCTGAATTTTGCTTGTTGTGTCAGGCAAGTCTGCAAAAGATTCGAGGGCTATCGGAGTTTCCTGACGCTTCACAGAAATTGAAGTTTTCCAACAACAATCCCAAATAAAAATGATCCTGTCACTGGCGGATCATCTTTATTTGGGATTTTGTTTTTGGTTGTCGCAATTCATAAGAGTAAATGAGTATCCTTTTGAAGAGGTATATGAAAAAGTATTGTGTACTTCGCAATTAAAATAGAACTCTCAAACAGGCATCCGAGAGTTCTATAAAAACAGTCCCTTAAAAATATGAGCGATACAATCAGATCAAAAGCAGACTCAGCCCTGTGTAAAGAAGCCGCTTGGTGCGGTGGCGGTGTCGATCATGATGTTTTTAGTCTGCGAATAAGCCTGTAGAATCGACTTATAGGTTTCCCGACCGATCCCCGATTTCTTGTAGCCGCCAAACGGTGCACCGGCAGGAATTTGATTGTAAGTATTGACCCAGACACGTCCGGTTTCCAAGGCCCGACTGACTTTCAAGGCAGTATTTAAGTCTGAAGTCCAGACGCCGCCACCTAAACCATACTCGGAATCATTCGCCATTGCGATAACTTCTTCAAGGGTATCAAATTTAATTACGACTGCTACCGGTCCAAAGATTTCTTCCTGTGCTACCCGCATATCATTGGTAACATTCGTAAGCAGTGTTGGTTCCACAAAGCAGCCTTTGTCCAAACCGTCTTTTATAATTCGATTGCCGCCAACTTTGACTTCTGCACCTTCCTGTTTTCCGATTTCGATATAGTTAAGGATTGTTTCAACTTGTCGTTCGTTGATTTGTGCTCCCATTTGCACCCCTTCCCAAGGGAGTCCGACTTTGACTTTTGCAAAAGCGGCAGCCAGACGTTCTACAAAGCGATCATAGATACCGGATTGAACGAAGATTCTTGATCCGGCACAGCAGACTTGGCCTTGATTGAATAAGATACCCAACTGGGCACCGTCTACCGCTTTTTCAAAAGGCATATCATCAAAGAAGATATTAGCAGATTTGCCACCCAACTCCAATGTCGAAGGGATCAGTCGTTTTGCTGCTGCTTCGGCCACATTGTAACCAATCTCAGTGGAACCGGTAAAGGCCAATTTATCAAAACCTTCATGATGCAGCATGTATTCTCCAGATTTTGATCCTCGACCGGTAATCAGATTTAAGACTCCTTTTGGCAGTACATCTTGAATAAGACGGACAAATTCCAACATACTTAATGAGGTTGAAGAGGAAGGATGGATGACGATGGTATTGCCGGCTGCTAAAGCTGGGGCAATCTTCCAAGCGGCCATCAGGAAAGGAAAGTTCCACGGGATAATCTGACCGACTACACCGATAGGTTCTCTGAGATTGATACTGAGCATATTGTCAGTGATTTGCTGAGCAGTTCCTTCCTCAGAGCGGATCACGCCGGCAAAGTAGCGGAAATGATCAGCGGAGTAGGGAATATCGATGGCCTTGGTCTCCCGCAACGGTTTTCCGTTATCCAACGTTTCTACCATTGCCAAGTGATCCGCATGTTGTTCAATGATGTCTGCAATGGCAAGCAATAGTCGGCTGCGATCCTCAAGTCCGATCCTGCGCCAAGACGGCAATGCTTCACGTGCTGCTTGTACTGCCGCATCAACATCGGCGTCGGAGGCATCAATAAAGCTGGCCAAGACTTCGCCGTTCGCCGGACTGATTGCTTCTAAAAACTGTCTTTGTGTTCCGTCTGTCCACTCCCCATTAATAAACAAACCATATTGTTTTTGCAATTCTATTCTGTTATCCATCTGTAACACCAACCTTTTTATCTGTTATGGTACAGATAAAGTATAACGCTTTCTTTTTCGGTTGCAACAGTTAGACAGATTAAAAAACGCTGACAAATCATTTGAAAACAAATATTGAACAGAAAACTATGCAAGGAAAAGGTAATGGTTTGCTAATTTTCATTAGTCCTTTTTTTGGCTAGAAAATAACTGATAAAATTCTAAAAATAATTTATTTGTTCTGAATTATTTTTAGTCAAAATCCACTGGATGGTGTGCTAATTTCTGAAATATCGAGAGCTTCGCAGGGTTTGGAGGTTTTTAGAAATCAACGGGTAACATTCGGGTATAGGTGATGCTTACTTGAAGCGTCACAAAAGAAACAGTCGGCGTGTAAAGATAGCTTTATCAGGTGTCGGAAGGAGAGAAGTGGCTGAGTTTGCAGAGGGTGATTTTGAATTAACAAGAAAAGATCTCCGAATTTTTTCGGAGACCTTTTTTAATAGACGGAGTTTTCATCCTTTATGAGCTGCTGCAGATTGTGAAGCAGCGATTTTTCTTCGGTCTGTCACATAATGGCTGCTATTTGATAGCTGTTATTGGTAAGACCATCAAGCATTTGTGGATCTGCAGAAATAGCAGATTCGAACAACAACTTTAAAAGTGTGGAGTCTATTGAAGCAGCCAGGCAAATATTAGTCGGCAATGTAGTTGTACAGGGTGTACTTGGAAATGTTGAAAAATTTGGAGATCTTATCGCCGCTCTTGGTAATCAGAAACGCGCCTTTTTTATTAAGAAATTGGATGGCCTTGATCTTATCATCTTTGGTCATCATTGCGACCGGCTTGCCGACGATCTTGACTGATTCCATAATCAGTTCATCCAACAGTTCATTGACATCTTTTGGAATGAAATCTGGATCGGCGGTTTTTTCATCTTCTGCGGTGGCAGTCAGTTTTTTGATAGCGTTCTCGGCAGCGTAAAGAGAAGATGTATCAAAATTGATGGAAAAAATACACTCCAACTGTCCTTCACCATTTTTAAAATAGACGGTGGATGATTTCAAAACCCGGCCGTCGTGGGTCCTTGTCAAGTAATTGAAGCGATCCTGCAGTTCGGCAGGGTCTTTTTTCATAGTATCCAATACGACTTGAGACGGACCGTCACCGATATGGCGAGCAGTAACATGGCCGTTTTCAATGGAGATGATGGAGTGATCCATATCTTCCGGATCGATTTTATGGATAACCACTTCACAATCCTCACCGAATTGAGTGGCAATCGCTTTGCCTACTTGTTTTAAAAAATCCAAATTTTTGTCGGATAACATAACTTGACCTCCAATGGGTGTAAGTAGCGCTGTATCAGCGTTTCTTCCAATTTATCATAGCATTTTTGAGAGCGTTTTACAAATTTAACAAAAATATTTTTTAGTACCCCTTTTTATTTTTTAGGTTCAGTGCTATACTAGGTTGTGAAAAGAGATACAGAACATCAATAAAGCGGGAAAAGCTTGGTGGAATGCGCCTTGACCGAAAAAAGACCGACACCTCTTTGTTGTCTATTATAACAAACAGGTGTAAAAATAGGCAAAAGCTGAAAGCGGTTCCTTATGTAAAAAAGGCAAAAAAACTAAAAAATTTTTAGCTTTCTATCGGAAAGCATTTGAAATGGAGGAAACATACATGCTGTTGATTGGAAATGGGAACTTGATCACGCGACAAAAGGAAAAGGCTTTCATCAAAAACGGTGCCGTTGTTATTGACGGCAGCCAGATCAAAGAAGTCGGAACCACCGAGGAGCTGAAGGGGAGATATCCTGATGCCGAGTTTATCGATGCCCAAGGCGGCGTGATCATGCCGGGCTTCATCAATATGCACAACCATATTTACTCCAGCTTTGCCCGCGGACTGAGTATCAACGGCTACCATCCAAAAAACTTCATGGATATCTTGGCAGGCCAATGGTTTAAGTTGGACAGCAAGATGGATAACGATACCACTTATCACAGTGGTCGGGTAGCTTATCTGGATAGTGTCAAAAACGGGGTAACCACCATGTTCGATCACCAGGCCAGCTATGGGGAAATCGACGGCAGCCTGGACATGTTGTCAAAAGCCGCAGATGAATTCGGTGTACGGACATGCTTGTGTTATGAAGTCAGTGACCGCCATGGAGAAGAACAGGCGCAAAAAGCGATTGATGAAAATGTTCGCTTCATCAAAAAGGCTGCAGCACGAAATGATGATATGCAATATGCCATGATGGGGATGCACGCAGCGTTTACTTTGTCTGATGAAACTATCACTAATGCTCGTGAAGTGACACCGGACAATGTTGGCTTCCACATCCATGTGGCCGAAGATCTGGCCGATGTACAAGATTCTCTCCACAAATACAATAAGCCAATCATCAATCGCCTGTTTGATTTGGGGATCATGGGTGAAAAATCAATGGTTGCCCATTGTATCTACATCAATCCTCATGAAATGAAGCTGATCAAAGATACCGACACCATGGTAGTCACCAATCCGGAATCCAATATGGGTAATGCAGTCGGTTGTCCACCGGTATTGCGGATGTTTAATGAATTCGAAATTTTATGCGGCTTGGGTACAGACGGCTACACCAATGATGTCACTGAATCTTATAAAGTCGGCAATATCATTCACAAACATCACTTGGCTGATCCAAATGCCGGTTGGAGCGAGATTCCGGCAATATTGTTTGACAATAATGCGCAAATGGCCAACCGCTATTTCAATACTAAGCTGGGTGTCCTTGAACCTGGTGCCGCAGCAGATGTGATTGTTTTGGATTACTACGCACCGACACCGATGACAGAAAATAACTTCAACAGTCACATTTTGTTCGGCATGAACGGTAAGGATGTTCGAGACACCATTATCAACGGCCAAATCAAAATGCGTAATCGTGAAGTGTTGGGAGTGGACCAAGGGGAAGTCTACGCTCACGCCCGTGAAGAAGCACAAAAACTCTGGAACCGTATTAACGCTTAATTAAGGAAAAAGAGACCGACAAGCCGGCAGGGGAATGCAAAAAAGCCGGTAAACATCTAACGAGGTGAAACAAATGACGGACATTATGCGCCCGATTTCCATTGAAGCACTGCTTCCTTGGATCATGGAAGAATATAAGAAAAACAATACGATTTTCGGAATTCGAAAATTTTTCAAAGCTGAAAAAGGCAAGACGGTTTCCTTGTTCAATGAACAAATGGAAACACCGGTCGGTCCGGCTGCCGGACCACATACCCAGTTAACACAAAATATTGTGGCGGCTTATTTGACCGGTTCCCGCTTTTTCGAAGTAAAAACTGTTCAGATTCTGGACGGAGAGGATTTACCGGTAGCAAAACCTTGTATTACGGCACGAGACGAAGCTTACAACTGTGAGTGGTCCACTGAGTTGCGGGTTCCTCAGGCGATGGAAGAATATATCAAAGGCTGGTTTATTCTGAAATTGCTGGCCAAAGAGTTTGAACTGGGGGATCCGGACGGGTTTATCTTCAATATGAGTGTGGGCTATGACTTGGAAGGAATCAAAACGCCTAAGATTCAGGCGTATATCGACGGGATGCAAAATGCTGCGAAGACAGAAGTTTGGGAAAAATGTATTGCTGCAGCGAAAGCCAACTTGGCTCTCTTTACCCGAGTGGATGAAGCTTATATCGATCAAATCAGTCCCAAAGTTTCCCATTCTATTACGTTGTCTACATTGCATGGTTGTCCGCCGGATGAAATCGAGCGCATCGCAGTACACCTGTTGAAAGACAAGGGATTGAATACGTTCATCAAGTGCAATCCGACCTTGTTGGGTTACGACTATGCCCGCAAGACAATGGATGAATTGGGCTTTGATTATATGGAATTCGACGACCACCACTTTAATGAAGATCTGCAATTTGAAGATGCATTGCCGATGCTTCATCGGCTGCAGGACTTGGCAGATAGTAAACAATTGAGCTTCGGGGTCAAAATCACGAATACCTTCCCGGTAGATGTGGCCCAAAACGAGCTGCCTTCAGAAGAAATGTACATGTCCGGACGTTCCTTGTTCCCGTTGTCTGTCATGGTAGCTAAAAAACTTTCCGATGCGTTCGGAGGAAAGTTACAAATCAGTTATTCCGGCGGTGCCGATATCTTCAACGTCAAAGATCTGTTTGAAGCCGGCATTTGGCCGATTACTGTTGCTACTACCCTGTTGAAACCCGGCGGCTATCAACGAATGAGTCAGATTGCCAATGTCGTTTCCACGCTCGACTATCCGACACACGTTCAGTTGGATCTGGCGAAACTGTCCGCCTTGGTGGAAAAATCGAAAACCCAGGCTCGTTACCAAAAATCCATCAAGTTACCGATTTCACCGAAAATCAAGGAAACGTTGCCGCTGTTGAACTGTTATACGGCTCCATGTCGTGGAACCGGCGGCTGTCCAATCGATCAGGATATTCCGGCATATCTGCGTTATGTCGCGGAAGGAAATTATCTGGAAGCATTGAAAGTCATTACGGATAAAAATCCGCTGCCTTTCATTACCGGAACAATCTGTGCCCATCCTTGTGAAACCAAGTGTACCCGTCAATTCTATGAAGGGGCTATCGATATTCGGGGCGTGAAGTTGGAAGCAGCTGAACATGCTTATGACGAGTTGATGGCAACCATGACCAAACCGGTTCCTGTTCCGGATGCACCGAAGACAGCTGTAGTCGGGGGTGGGCCTGCCGGAATCTCTGCCGGCTATCTGTTGGCTCGAGAAGGCTTCCCGGTAACCGTCTTTGAAAAAGATGAAACAATCGGTGGGGTCTGCAGCCAAATCGTTCCGGAATTCCGTATTTCTATGGAAAGTGTCCAGCACGATGTGGATTTGGCGAAGTTTATGGGAGCTGAGTTCAAATGCGGCCAGGCAGCACCGGACTTGGCAGAACTAAAACAACAAGGCTTTGATAATATCATCTATGCAATCGGCGCTTGGAAACACAATAACCTGAAATTGGAAACTGGTTCAGCCATTAATTCCTTGGAATTTTTGCAGGCCTGCCGTCAAAATCCGAATCTGAATCCTTACGGTGAGGAAATCGTTGTTATCGGTGGCGGGAATACAGCGATGGATTGTGCTCGTGCCGCAAAACATCTGCCGGGAGTCAAAAATGTTTCATTGGTTTATCGCCGTGACAAACGCAACATGCCGGCTGATGAAGAAGAACTTTACATGGCATTGGAGGATGGTGTCACATTCCGTGAATTACTGGCACCGATTGGCTTGGAAAACGGCTCGCTGAAATGTGAAGTCATGAAGCTGGGGGCCCGCGATGCTTCAGGGCGTAAGAAGCCGGAAGCTACCGGTGAATTTGTCGAAGTACCTGCAACCACAGTCGTATCTGCAATCGGCGAAAAAGTCGACGATACCTTCTTTAACACACTTGGTATTCAAACGGATAATCGGGGCCGTGTGATCGTGGATCGTGACACGCTGCAAACCAATTTGGATAACGTTTTTGTTGTGGGAGATGCTAATCGTGGTCCGGCAACGATTGTCGAAGCAATTGCCGATGCTACAAAAGCTTGCAATGCAATCACCGAAGTCCACAACAAAAACTTCGAACGGTCGAATCAGAATATCGATCGCCGCATCCCGCGGGCTAAGCGTGGAATCCTGGTCACGGATGATACGCCGATGACACAGGCAGAACGCTGTCTGGAATGTTCAACTATCTGCGAATCCTGCGTGGATGTTTGTCCAAACCGGGCCAATGTCGTGATCAATGTCAATGATGATCCGCAGATCTTGCATATCGACCGGATGTGTAATGAATGCGGCAACTGTGAAACCTTCTGTCCGTATTCTTCCGCACCGTACAAGGATAAGTTTACTTTGTTCAACTCGGAAGCCGATTTTTACGACAGCACCAACGAAGGCTTCTACACGATCGATCTGAGTGCTCAAAAAGTTCTGTTGCGTTACAAAGGACAGGTTTCCACAATTCTGCTTTCCGAAACACAGCTGGAGATTCCAAACGGACTGTTGGACTTCATGGATACAGTCATCAATGACTACAGCTTTATGCTGGCCAATTGATAGGTTTGACTTAGCAGCAGCGTGCTGCTGAATTACTGGTAACCCATTAGGAAAAACAGACGACAGCGGGTACCACTGATGCTTTTGCAGTTCCCATCAAACTCTCCCTTTTCATCAAGTAGCTGCTGTCTCTGATTTTCGTAATTGTTTATATTGTCAGCTGATCATTCAGCTGCTTTTGCCGAAGATCGGGGCATACCCGGTCGACGACACCGCTGATCGCCTCGCCCGCGATAAAAAATTAAATTTTAAAGGCGCGCACATCCCAACAAGGCGCCATATAATAGGAGGAATGCAGGTTGGATAAGATCAAATGGGTGAAAAACGAGATGCCCGAAACCGACGACAAGTATTTGCCGCTGATGGATGAAGGCAACATGAAAAAAGCTCGTGATTTTCACCAAAGTTTTCCGCAATACAGCGAAACACCTTTAGCTGATTTAAAACAAATGGCAGAATTTTTAGGTCTGAAGGATTTCTTTGTCAAAGATGAGTCCTATCGTTTCGGCTTGAATGCTTTCAAAGTATTGGGGGGATCCTACGCCATTGCCAATTATATTGCTGAAGAAACCGGTAAAGATGTTGCGGAGTTGGATTATGATACGTTGACTTCGCCTCAGTTGAAGGAAGAATTCGGACAAGCCACTTTCTTTACCGCTACTGACGGCAATCACGGCCGCGGTGTCGCCTGGGCTGCCAATAAGTTAGGCCAAAAATCAGTAGTTTTGATGCCGAAAGGGTCAGCTAAGAGCCGCTTTGATAACATTGCCAAAGAAGGCGCCCAAGTTACGATTGAAGATGTTAACTATGACGAGTGTGTACGGATGGCCAATAAAATGGCTGAAGAAACCGAACACGGTGTTATGGTGCAAGATACGGCTTGGGAAGGTTACGAAAAGATTCCAACTTGGATTATGCAAGGCTACGGTACGATGGCTTCTGAGGCTGGTGAACAACTGGCGGCTCAGAATAAACGACCAACTCATATCTTCATTCAAGCTGGTGTCGGTTCATTGGCCGGAGCAGTGATCGGATATTTCAGTAATCTCTACAAAGACAATCCACCAAAAATGATTGTGATGGAAGCCCAAGCAGCAGACTGTCTTTATAAGTCAGCACTTGGCAAAGACGGTAAAATCCGCTTTGTCGAAGGTGATTTGCAGACGATCATGGCCGGTTTGGCATGTGGTGAGCCGAATACGATCTCGTTTGACATTTTGGAAAACCATGTAGATGCTTTTGTTTCTTGTCCCGACTGGGTAGCAGCAAAAGGTATGAAAATGTTGGCCGCTCCGCTCAAGGGCGATCCGCAGGTGATTTCCGGTGAATCAGGCGCTGTTGGCATGGGTTTGGTAGCCACTTTGATGCAAAATCCGGAGTACAGTGATCTGAAAGATTTCTTAGGTTTAAACAAGGATTCAGAGGTTTTGATGTTCTCAACTGAAGGAGACACCGATCCTGAAAATTATAAACACATTGTGTGGGGGGAATAATAAAATGGATTTTGAAGCAATCAAAAAAGCAGCAGCAGGTTATGAAAAAGACATGGTCAAGTTCTTGCGAGACCTTGTTCGTATTCCAGGTGAATCTTCCGGCGAAGGCGACAAGTTGAACCGTGCCAAAGAAGAAATGGAAAAATTGGGTTTTGATAAGATCGAATTCGACAAACAAGGGAACTTGTTGGGTTACATGGGAACCGGCAAGCGGTTGGTTGCTTTTGACGGCCACATGGATACTGTTGCGATTGGGGAAATCAAGAACTGGAATTTTGATCCATATGAAGGCTACGAAAACGAAACTGAAATCGGCGGCCGTGGGACTTCCGACCAAGAAGGCGGGATCGTATCTGCTGTTTACGGTGCTAAGATCATGAAAGATCTCGGCTTGTTGAACGATGAATACACCGTTTTAGTGACTGCAACTGTGCAGGAAGAAGATTGTGACGGCTTGTGCTGGCAATATATCATCAAAGAAGACGGTATCCGTCCGGAATTTGTTGTTTCTACTGAACCGACTGACGGTGGGATCTATCGGGGACAACGGGGACGGATGGAAATCCGCATCGATGTCAAAGGTGTTTCTTCTCACGGCTCTGCACCGGAACGTGGCGACAATGCTATCTACAAAATGGCAGATATCTTAAATGACGTACGGGCCTTGAACAATAACGGCTATACAGAATCTACTTCAATCATCGGCTTGGAAAAAATGCTCCATGAAAAATGGAATCCTGAACATTGGGAAGAAGCTCGCTTCTTGGGACGTGGGACAGTTACTACTTCTCAAATTTACTTCTCTTCTCCATCTCGTTGTGCCGTAGCTGATGGCTGCTCAGTTTCATTGGACCGTCGGATGACTGCCGGAGAAACTTGGGAAAGCTGTTTGGAAGAAATCCGTCAATTGCCGGCGGTTAAGAAATATGGTGAAGACGTTGTCGTATCTATGTATGACTATGATCGTCCAAGCTACACCGGTATGGTTTACCCAATCGAATGCTACTTCCCAACTTGGGTAATTCCGGAAGATCACGATGTAACCAAAGCTTTGATGGAAGTTCACCACAATCTGTACGGTGAAAAACGTCAAGGCCCAGCGACTCAGATTAAAATGCGTGAAGCTCGTCCATTGTTGGATAAGTGGACCTTCTCTACAAATGGTGTTTCAATCATGGGACGTAACGGCATTCCTTGTATCGGCTTTGGCCCGGGTGCCGAAGATCAAGCACATGCACCTAACGAAATTTCTTGGAAAGAAGACTTGGTTCGTTGTGCAGCGGTTTACGCAGCATTGCCAACAGTTTATACAAAAAATACGAAATAAAGAGTAACCTTGTGTTTTTGAGCGGGTCTGTTTCCGGTGAGTGATAGCGCTTTGTTCGTCTCCTGGAAAGACAATTGACTTTTCAGGAGACATTATTGATTTCCTCCTAAAAATTAATTATAAGATTGCAATATCATTTATTTGAAATAACCCCTTACCACAAAGAACTCAAATTATAACTGACTGATGAAGGAGCTACTAAACATGGCAGATTTTAAAGAACTGGTAAATACAATCGATAAAAAAGATACCTCTAAAATGTATCAAAATGATTTCATGCAAACTTGGAAAAAAACCGACGATGAAATCCGAGCAACTTTGGCGACTGCAGATGCTTTGCGCAGCTTGCGGGAACGCAACATTTCAACAAAAATTTTCGATTCCGGACTGGGCGTATCGATTTTCCGTGACAACTCTACACGGACCCGCTTCTCTTTTGCTTCCGCATGTAATATGTTGGGCTTGGCGATCCAAGATTTGGACGAGAAAAAATCACAAATTTCCCATGGCGAAACAGTTCGTGAAACTGCTACTATGATCTCATTTATGGCAGATGTTATCGGGATCCGTGATGATATGTATATCGGCAAGGGCGCAGCTTACATGGAAGAAGTCATTGAATCTGTGAAGGACAGCTACAAAGACGGTATTTTGGAACAACGTCCGATTCTCGTTGACCTCCAAGATGATGAAGACCATCCGACCCAAGCCTTGGCGGACTTGAATCATATCATCCACGAAGTAGGCGGGATTGAAAACCTGAAAGGCAAAAAAATCGTAATGTCATGGGCTTATTCTCCATCTTACGGTAAACCATTGTCAGTCGCCCAAGGAACGATCGGATTGATGACT
Organism: Enterococcaceae bacterium OF42-14pH9A; assembly: GCA_027692465.1. Taxonomy (GTDB): domain Bacteria; phylum Bacillota; class Bacilli; order Lactobacillales; family Enterococcaceae; genus Enterococcus_C. The sequence continues at coordinate 290,681 of JAQEYU010000003.1, forward strand.
CGCTTTGGCGCAGATGTCGTTTTAGCACATCCGGAAGGCTATGAAGTAATGCCGGAAGTTGAAGACATCGCTAAAAAATACGCTGAAGAATCCGGTGGTTCTTATGCTCGGACAAATGACATGAAAGAAGCGTTTTCGGATGCGGATGTTGTTATCTGTAAGAGTTGGGCACCATTTGAAGCAATGGAAAAACGGACTGAATTATATGGTCAAGGTGATTTCGACGGAATCGATAAATTGGAACAAGAGTTGTTGGCTGATAACGCCAAATTTAAAGACTGGGCTTGTACAGAAGAAATGATGAAGCTTACGAAAGATGGCAAAGCATTGTACATGCATCCGCTGCCAGCTGACATCACCGGTGTTTCAGCTGAAGAAGGGGAAGTCGATGCCTCTGTTTTCGATCGTTACCGTGACGAATTGTACCGTCAAGCATCGAACAAACCTTATGTGATCGCAGCAATGATCTTCCTCAGCAAATTCAAAGATCCGGCTAAAATGTTGGAACAATTGGAAACTCGCGGTCAAGAACGGACTGTTTCCGAAAAGTAATCGCACGTATTAAAAAGCATTTGGGCAATGGCAAGAGACGGGGGATGCTCTTCATTGCCCAGCCTGCTTTATCTAGTAGAAGCTTTTTATGATAAGGATTTGTGGATGGATGAGAAGTTTATATTCAATAAATAGAAAGCGTTTTCTATCGGCAGCTACTTCAAGATGAGGGCTGTTTTTAAGAAACAACGCTGAAAAGGGGCAAGTATTATGGCAAAAGTCGTTGTTGCACTCGGGGGCAACGCATTGGGAAACAATTTGATTGAACAGATGGAAGCTGTCAAAGAGACTGCCAAATCCATCGTTGATCTGGTTCAGGAAGGCCATGAGGTAATCTTGGTTCACGGTAATGGTCCTCAAGCCGGTATGATCCAATTGGCAATGGACGAGTTGACAGAAAAGGACCCGTCAAAATATCCACCGGTTCCGCTGTCTGTTTCAGTGGCAATGAGTCAAACTTATATCGGCTACGATCTGCAAAATGCACTGCGGGAAGAAATGCTTCATCGCGGGATCCACAAACCGGTGATCACCGTGGCAACTCAAGTCGTAGTGGATAAAGACGATCCGGCTTTTGATAAACCGACTAAACCTATCGGCCGTTTTATGGATAAAGAAGAAGCCGACAAGTTGGCAGCAGAAGGTATTCCGGTCATGGAAGATGCGGGAAGAGGATACCGTCGGGTAGTTGCATCTCCTAAACCAAAAGAAATCGTTGAATTAGAAACAATCGATACGCTGTTGAAGGCTGATCAGTTGGTGATCTGCTGCGGCGGGGGCGGAATTCCGGTCATCAAGCAGGAAAATGATCATCTGAAAGGTGTTCCGGCAGTTATCGATAAAGATTACTGTTCAGCATTACTGGCTGAAACTATTGATGCCGATCAGTTAGTGATTTTGACTGCGGTAGAAAAAGTCGCATTGAACTTCGGGAAGCCGGACCAAAAAGAGCTGGGCGAAGTGACTGTTGCCGAAATGAAACAGTATGTTGTTGAGAATCACTTTGCTCCGGGATCAATGTTGCCAAAAGTCGAAGCCGGACTCAATTTTGCTGAAAAACAAGGCAAAAAGACTTTGATCACTTCATTGGAAAAAGCCAAAGATGGTCTGGCAGGTAAAACCGGAACCGTAATAACCGGGTGAATCACAATTTCATGGAGGTGCCGTCGGTAAAGGCGAGGGCACTTTCCTTTGAACAAACCAGGCGTAAAAGTAGTGGCAAAACCAACGTGAATAATTTCACGTTATCGAGTCCTGACTGAAAGCCAATCGACCTGGTACGTACAAACAACGAGAGGAAGTCATCAATTTGAAAAAAATGTTCAATGCTGAAAAGGGACCGGCTGCGGTTGGCCCATATTCCCATGCAGTGATTGCCGGAGACACAATTTACGTCTCGGGGCAATTGGGGATCGACCCCCAAAGCGGCAAACTGGCAGAAGGCGTCATTCCGCAAGCCCGCCAAGGATTTAAAAATTTGGAAACAATCTTGGCTGAAGCTGGCTTCAGTATGACAGATGTAGTGAAAACTACTGTCTTCTTGACCAATATGGGGGATTTTGCCGAAGTTAACAAAGTCTACGGCGAATATTTTAACGAGTGGAAACCGGCACGTTCCTGCGTTGCCGTTAAATCACTGCCTCTTGGTGGTGAGTTCGAAATCGAAGTCGTTGCGGTGAAATAACAGACATGCAAACCTGATCGAGTTTGACCTTTGAGGAATCATGTGGTGCCGGAAAAACAACATGATGTATTCTTTTTTTTAACGCTTGAGCGCCGGTGCCACGCTTTCTCAGGAATACATATCAGAATGGAGAAAACTATGGATAACACAAAGGAAAACAAACGCGGCTTATTTGACAACAAAACAGTTCAAACAGATAAACAAGAGATTTTTAAATGGGAAGGCAAGCCTTCACTTGGACAGACTCTGCCTTTGGCGCTGCAGCATGTAGTCGCTATGATTGCCGGCTGTATCACACCGGCTTTAGTGATTTCCGGAGCTGCCGGACTGACTGAACCGGATCGGGTCATCTTGATCCAAATGTCTTTGATCGTCTCCGGTGTGTCTACTTTACTGATGCTGTTCCCTTTGTTTGGAAAATTGGGGGCACGATTGCCGGTCATCATGGGGGCAAGCTTTGCGTATGTACCTACTATGTCGGCGGTAGCGGCTCTGTATTCCGGAACATTGAATGATCCCAAGCAGGCGGTAGCGGTGATTTTAGGTGCTCAATTGGTAGGGGGCATCACGGCTATTCTGCTGGGCCTGACGATTAAAGTTATTATTCGCTTCTTTCCTTCCATTGTGACCGGGACAGTAGTGTTTGTCATCGGTTTGTCCTTATACCCAATCGCGTTGCGGTATATGGGGGGCGCCGGCAGTGTGACAGCGGAAGTGGCGATGTCAAACGGACAGATGATGCCTTGGGGTTCATGGCAGTTCTGGTTGGTGGGTATCATTACGTTGATGACAGCTTTTGTCTTGAACAACTTTACTAAAGGCATCACGAAGCTTTCCAGTGTTTTGTTTGCCATGATTGTCGGCTATGTCATCTCGATTCCTTTTGGTATGGTGGATTTTGGAAAAGTGGCTTCAGCAGATTGGTTGAAGGTAGCTTCTCCACTGCATTTCGGCTTGCGTTTTGAACCGGCTGTCATTATTTCGTTTATTATCTTGTTTATTGTCAATTCGATCCAGGCAATCGGTGATTTGACTTCGACAACTGTCGGAGGAATGGATCGGGAACCGACGACTGATGAGTTGCAAGGGGGCATCATCGGATATGGGCTCATGAATATCATGGGTGCTGTGCTGGGAGCACCGCCAACAGCTACTTTTTCACAAAATGTCGGGATCGTTGCTACCAATAAGGTGATTGCACGCAGGGTCTTTACTACCGCAGCGATTGTGATCATCATTGCCGGTCTTTTTCCTAAATTGTCGGCGATTTTGACAACGATTCCTTATCCTGTGATCGGGGGAGCGACGCTGTCAGTCTTTTCAATGATCACAATGAATGGCTTGAAGTTGATTGCCAAACAACCGATGACTTTCCGAAATCTGACTATTGTGGGGATGTCGGTTGCTATCGGAATGGGCTTCACCGCAGTCTGTACAGAGGCATGGAATGCAGGCATGCACTTCATTCCGCAAGAACTGTATACCGCTATCGGAACCTCACCGGTAGTTTTGGCGACACTCGTAGCGATCCTTTTGAATCTGCTGTTGAAGGAAACACCGGCGGATCGAAATAACGAAAACTGATTTACAACTCAATCCTATCAGGTTTGCTGCTCAATCCGCAATTGACTGCAAATGACGAATGACCCGACAATTTCCAGAGCGGGACACTTCAATTACATTGAACCGTAAGTGAAGTGTCCGCCCTTTGTTGGGAGTTGACTGGTTAGTCTGAGACGAGAGATGGATTTATGCAAGGCAGGGATCGGCTTTTCATAAGTTCGTGTCTGCGAACTGTCTGACTTTTTATGCAGACAAATAGGAGAGTGTCGATATGACACTCCCCAACGAAAAGAGGCAAATGAAATGGTAATCACGAAAGAAGAAAAGAATGGACAATGCGGCGATTTATTTGAATTTGACGGTCGTCCGGCATTCGGTGAAGTCGTTCCGTTAGGATTGCAGCATGTAGTGGCAGCGGTAGTGGGTATCGTGACTCCCGGGTTGATGATCGCCAAAGTTTGCGGCTTGAATGCGGCCGATACCCGTTTGATTATTCAAACCTCCTTGGTATTCTCCGGCTTAGCAACCCTTCTTCAGTTATTTCCGCTATTTCGCAGGTTTGGGGCGCGTCTCCCGGTGATGATGGGGGCAAGTTTTGCCTATGTCTCAATCTTATTGTCTATCGGAGCGGACTTTGGGATCGCTGCGATTTTCGGAGCCCAGTTGGTGGGTAGTGTTCTCGTCGTGATTATCGGGCTGTTCATTGATAAGATCCGCATTTTGTTTCCGCCGATTGTGACCGGCACTGTGATTTTAAGCATCGGAATGTCCTTGTTTCCGGTGGCAGTAAAATACATGGCCGGCGGTGCAGGAAATCCATGGTATGGGACCCCTCACAACTGGTTGGTCGCCTTTGTGACTTTTGCTGTCGTTTTTTATTTGAATAATTTCGGCAAAGGGTTGTTGAAACTTTCCTCAATTTTAGTGGGGATGATTGTCGGTTATGTCCTGGCATATTTTATGGGGATCGTCTCTTTTGAACCGGTGACAAGTGCGCCTCTTTTTCAAATGATCAAGCCGTTGCACTTCGGATTTGACTTTGAAATCGTTCCTATATTGACGCTGGTCGTGATGTTTTTAGTAGATGCTGTCCAATCTGTGGGACAGTTTACTGCTACGACAGTTTCAGCAATGGATCGAGAGCCGACGAACAAAGAACTTTCCGGTGCAATCATGGGCAGTGGTCTTACCAATTTTGTTGGCAGCTTTTTCGGATCGGTTCCTTGTGCAACATTTGGTCAAAATGTCGGACTGGTCATTGCAACGAAAGCTGTCAATAAATTTATTCTGGTATTTGCTTCAGTCATTTTATTGTTGGCAGGTTTTTTGCCGAAAATTGCCGGCATACTGACGACGATTCCTTATGGGGTTATCGGTGGGGCGACGATTTCTGTCTTCGCTACGATTGCCATGACGGGAATCCGGACAATTGCTAATGAAAAACTGACGCCTGAGAACACAACGGTCGTTGGCCTGTCGTTGGCTTTTGGATCAGGGATTGTGATGTCTGCCGGTGCTCTCAGCGGTTTTCCGGAATGGGTAACGACGATCTTCGGTCATTCCGAGGTTATTTTAACCACGATTCTGGCGATTGTGCTGAATCTGATTTTGAATAAGCCGTTTAAAAAACTGCGAGTTGCTGCCGCCGATGAAGATTGTAAAACTACGACGTGTGATACCGATGAGAAGCCGGCATAGAGTTGGGATGAGTCAGGTGAACATTTCACCCGACTGATTAAAAGCAGACAGGACGTCTCCAAAGTTTTTTTTAAGATGAGGGAGATTTTTAAAAGTTTTTTAAAAGGAGGGGTAGAACAGATGCAGGTGCCGCTGGACTTTGTCATGACACTACGGATCAAACGCAAAGAGGTATTCTTTGGGCCGGGAGTCGTTACAGTGATGGAATTGATCGATAAAACAGGCTCACTTTCCAGTGCTGCTAAAGAGATGGGCATGTCTTACAATAAGGCTTGGCGGATTTTGCAGCAGGCTGAACGGGAATGGGGAAGACCGTTGATTGAATCCAACGTTGGTGGAGCCAGCGGGGGCGGATCAAGACTGACGGCAGATGGACGCAGTTTGTTGGAAGCCTACAAAGAGTTTCGTGAACTGGGCAGACAGGATCTGCAAAAACGCTTTGAGGAATCGTTTCGCGGACTGATCAGCGATTCTGATCCGATCGAATAGGGCCTGTCGGAAAGTGCCAGAGACAGCATTTTCAAGCAAAGACTGTTCTTTGCCAAAAAGAAAGTGCGGGATTGTTATTTGTCGTTACTTTCGGTATACTGTTAAAGAGAACTCGTTTCGGAAAGAAGGACGTTTTGTGAGTGTGACTGGTATCTAATCAAGCAATTTAAGCCAAATCTATGAAAGTTTATTTGGTGTGCCTGCAGATACCTGATAAATCAGCCATCAATGATTGATCGAGCAAGAGGACAGGTGTATTCTGTTTTCTTGCTTTTTTATTGGTCGTAATTACGAGACGAGCCCATCGGTCACGCTGCAGTTTCGCCGAAATGAGAAAGGATCCTTATGAACACGAATAATCAAACAGAAATTTTATATACTGAAAGCGGGTTTAGTGACGTTCTGGCAGAAGTCAAACAACTGATCATCAGCGACTTTGCCAAAGCGGATTTTGATGAGCGCCGACCTGCAAAGGACTTGGTGACGGCAGAAAAACGGCTGTCAGAGACTTATGAAGCGATGCAGCTGTTAGGAGCGGGTCAGCATGTACCATTTATGGGAATGACCAGTATCCTTCGTTTAACAGAAAAAATCAAGCGAGGCCAGATTTTAGAAGCCGAGGAACTGACAGAATACAGCGACTTCTTGCGGAGTTTCCGGATGATCCGCAAGCTTTTTGAAGTCAATCGTTATCAGACCCCGAATCTGCAGCGGTATGCCGCAGGATTGGGAGATTTTCAAGGGATTGTCTCAGAAATCGAGCGTTCAGTCAGCGGTAGCCGCTTGAAGGACGACAGTTCAAAAGAATTACGAAAAATCAGAGGTCGAATCCGCTCGATTGAAAGGGATCTGCAGCAAAGCTTGGATAAATGGCTCAAAAATCCGATGACTGCCAAATATTTGCAAGACCGTTTGATAATCACCAAAGACGACCGCTGCACACTGCCGGTAAAAGCGGAGTTTCAAAGCCGGATCAAAGGCAATATCATTGACCGTTCCAATAAAGGAACGACCGTTTTCATTGAGCCGTCCGGGGTGGCAAAAGCCAATGACAAGTTAATTATGGCCAAGGCCGAGGAAACGGCCGAAAGCTATCAGATCTTGGCAGGCCTGACCGGGATGATCGCCGAGGAGCTGTCGGCAATCGATCACAGCCGTGAGATCATCGGAGAATTGGATATCATTCTGGCTCGTGCCAAGTATTCCCGACGCATCGATGGGCGAATGCTCTCAGTAAATGATCGGGAAGAACTCCTTCTGCAGGGGGCCCGTTACCCGCTTTTAGGTGCTGCGGCGGTGCCTCTATACCTAGAGTTGGGGCAGAAAAGCCGAGGCTTGGTGATCACTGGTCCAAATGCCGGCGGAAAGACAGTCGTGCTAAAGACGGTTGCCCTGTTGTGCCTGATGGCGGCTTCCGGACTGCTGTTTTGTCATGAAGGAGGCAGCACGCTGCCGCTTTTGCAGAAAATAGAGATTGATATCGGCGATCAGCAGAATCTGGAAAATGCGTTGAGTACATTTTCTGGTCATATGGCTAACCTAAGCGGCATTTTGCAGCGCAGCCATCGAGGCAGCTTGGTATTGGTAGATGAGATCGGCAGCGGGACCGAACCAAAAGAAGGGGCGGCTCTTGGAATTGCAGTGATGGAAACTCTTTATGAACAAGGTGCGTTGGTGATCGCTACTACTCATTACGGCGAGATCAAGGACTTTGCCTTAGGTCATGAGGACTTTAAAACTGCTGCGATGGCCTTTGATGCTCGGACGCTTGCCCCTAAATATGAGTTGTTGATGGATCAAGTAGGAGAGAGCAACGCCTTTTGGATCGCTGAGGAAAAAGGACTGGCACAAGATGTGTTATCAAAGGCTGCGGCGTATTTGCAAGGGGCGGCACCGGCTTCAAAGAAAAAGAACTTTATGAAAAAAGAAAGAAAAGCTGTAACCCAAGAAGCTGCAGAATCCCAGTCTTTTGAAAAGGGCGATCGGGTGCGCTTAACGGAAACCGGCGAGATCGGTTTATTTTATGAATTGCAGGATACTGATACAGGGATGGTCCTGGTGGCAAAACGTCTGCAGCCTGTTTTTCTGCGACGTCTGCAGCTGGTGATGCCTGCCACAGAGCTCTATCCTCGCGACTATGACCTGGACAGTCTGTTTCTTGAGTTTCGAGAACGCAAATTCCTGCGGGATCTTGATCGGGGATCGAAAAAGGCCCATAAGCAGTTACGCAAAGAGGCCAAACAAAGACGGGAGTCAATTGTACGAGAGTGACTTGTAAGACATCAAATCCAGCTGTCTATCAGAAGCGGTTGCCGCAGTCAGGCCCTGAAAAATACCGGCTTGAAACCGGCAGTCTCGATTGATTGAAAGGAAATTTTGCTTTCACCAGCACTTAGAAGGGTAGTTAGTTAAGAAGTAATTTACGGTGGTGCCGAATTTCGGTTGCCACCGTTTTTTCGCGGAAAAATTTGAGTTCTAAGCCGGTTGGAAATCTATCTGATGATCGAAAAAAAATGTGAAAGAATGCATCACAATGGGACATGTCTGAAAACTCCAGGGGCAGATTTTTTGGACCTTTTCACCGTAATCGGCGTCGTAAATACGCAACTTTGCACCACGTAAGCTGTGCTTTACTCTTTGATTTCGGCAGGTCCGCAAAAAGCTGGACTTCCCCGCTGTTTTCAGACACGCTCTAACCGGAAAACTGTTTCTCTCTGTGGTGATATGGCAAAATAATGAGAAATAAAAAGCTTTTTTTATTTTCGTTATCTCGTGAAAAGACGAGCGAAAAACAACGTCACCAATCTGTTTTTTTTGTGAAAAAAACCATTGTTGGTGAGATTTCGTTAAAAATATAAAAACGCTATCAAAAAAATAAAATTTGTGCTCCAAAATAATTTTTAGGTGATATAATAAAGAATGTGAAGAGAAAAAACTGGATATCGAGGTGTGCTGAATGTATTCATTTACCGTAAACGGTCAACCGGTGACTGCTCAGGAAGATAAGAAACTGATGCATTTTCTGCGGGATGACCTGCGTTTGACCGGCACGAAAGACGGCTGCGACCAAGGGGCTTGCGGCGCCTGTACCGTGCTGATCAATGGAAAGGCTTCCAAGAGCTGTTTGTTCACGTTGGCTAAAGTCGACGGCAAGGACGTGACGACTGTTGAAGGCATGAGCCAACGACAAAAAGATGTTTTCGCCTATGCATTTGCCAAGGCCGGGGCGGTACAGTGCGGTTACTGTATTCCGGGGTTCGTGGTATCTGCCATGGGGCTGTTGGAAAAGAAGCCGGACCCGACAGAGGAAGATATCCGCAAAGGCGTCCGCAGCAATATTTGCCGCTGTACCGGCTACGTGAAGATCATTGAGGGAATCAAACTGGCTGCGCAAATGCTCAACGAGGATACGCCGATCCCTGAAGAACATTCTAATGGCAAGCTGGGTGAAGATATGAAGCGGGTCGATGCGGTGGAGAAAACGCTTGGGACCGGCTTATATGTGGATGATATCGTTGTCGACGGCATGCTTTATGCCGGGGCTGTCCGCAGTGCTTATCCTCGTGCACGAGTGCTGAAGATCGACAAAGAAAAAGCATTGGCTCATCCGGATTGTGAAGCCGTATTTACTGCAGCAGACGTGCCGGGAAACAATAAGATCGGCCATCTGGAATTTATATCCGATTGGGATGTCATGATTCCGGAAGGAGAGATTACTCGCTATATCGGTGATGCGATTTGCCTGGTAGTCTCGCAAACGAAAGAAAGTCTGGCGGCAATCAAAGATCTGATCGAAATCGACTATGAAGAACTACCGCCGGTTTTGAGTTGTGAAGCCAGTCTAGCCGAAGATGCACCGAAGCTTCATGAACGGGGAAACCTGTTGAGCCATGAACATCTGGTTCGCGGCAATGTTGCGGAAAAGCTGGCCAACTCCAAATATGTCGTTACTGAGCATTACTCAGTGCCAATCAATGAACACGCCTTCATGGAGCCGGAATGTGCCATCGCACAGCCGGAAGGAGAAGGAGTCTTACTGTTCAGTGCCGGTCAAAGTATCTATGACGAACAGCGGGAAGTTGCCCGCATGCTGGGGCTTGAAAAAGATTTGGTGCACGTCCAGGCGAAATTGGTGGGCGGCGGTTTTGGCGGCAAGGAAGATATGAGTGTTCAGCATCATGCTTCATTAGCGGCTTATCTGCTCCAAAAACCGGTGAAGGTCCTCTTCAGCCGACAGGAATCATTGATGGTCCATCCGAAGCGTCACGGAATGGAAATGGATTTTACTACCGGGTGTGATGAAGAGGGTAATTTGACAGCGATGAAGGCTGTCATCTATGCCGATACGGGTGCATACGCCTCATTAGGGGGGCCTGTTTTGCAGCGAGCTTGTACCCATGCGGCCGGACCTTACAAATACCAGGATATCGACATTGAAGGTTTCGCTGTTTACACCAATAACCCGCCGTGTGGTGCCTTTCGCGGTTTCGGGGTGTGTCAGACTTCCTTTGCCATTGAGAACAATTTGAATCTGTTGGCAGAAAAGGTTGGGATTTCGCAATGGGAAATTCGTTGGCGTAACGCAGTAGGACACGGGGATGCTCTGCCAAACGGGCAATTGGTGTCTACGAATGCAGCTTTAAAAGAGGCGCTTCTGAGTGTTAAAGAAGATTATGAGCAGGCAAAAACAGCCGGGATCTCCTGTTTCTTCAAAAACAGCGGGATTGGTGTAGGTCTGCCGGATGTCGGTCGTTGTATCGTTTCGGTGGAAGAGGGTAAGATTCATGTCCGTACCAGTGCGGCCTGTATCGGACAGGGAATGGCGACTGTCACTACTCAGATTGCCTGCGAAACGTTGAACCTGCCGCCGGAAATAATCGTTGCCGAAGCACCGGATACCCGCCGGACACCGAATTCCGGAACAACCACTGCATCCCGTCAATCGTTGTTTACCGGTGAGGCTTGTCGCCGTGCCTGCAATCAATTGCGGATCGATCTCGACATGGGGTATGCCATGGCAGATTTGGAAGGCAATGAATACTATGGTGAATACTCGGCGAAGACGGATCCGCTGGTTAATGACAAAAAGAATCCTGTCAGCCACGCAGGATACGGTTATGCTGCTGAAGTTGTAACTTTGGATGAAAAAGGCAAATTGGAAAAAATCGTTGCTGCTTACGATGTCGGTCAAGTCGTCAATCCTCGTGCCTGTGAAGGACAAATCGAAGGCGGGATCGTTATGGGGATGGGCTATGCATTGACAGAAAACTTTGCTATGGAAGACGGTTATGTCAAAGCCAAGTATGCGACATTGGGGCTGATCGATGCAACGAAAGTGCCGCCGATGGATATTCGCTTTGTTCAATCTGAAGGAATCCATGAAGGACTGGCGTATGGGGTCAAAGGGGTAGGGGAATTGGCAACTATCCCGACAGCACCGGCGATTGCAGCTGCTTATATGGCATTTGACGGTAAATTACGCCCGACTCTGCCAATCGATGAAACACCTTATCAAAAGCGTCGCAAATAATTGTTGTTTTTGACCGGGCCAACAACGGTTCCGGTCAAAAAACAAAGCGCGTGATCTTTCAAAAATACAACGAATTACCCAACACGAAGATTTGAAGGAGGTGATCCGAGATGAGAAAAGCCGCCGTCAGTGCAGTGATAATGGCCAGCGGAAATTCTACACGCATGCAACAAAATAAACTATTTTTGACTTGTGAGGACCAGACGTTTTTAGAGCGAACCATCGAGCTGGTGCGTTCTGTAGGGTTTGGTCGCGCAATTCTGGTGATTAAACCGGAAGATCTGGCAAATATCAAAGTTCCACGCAGTTTCATCGTGATCGAAAATAATGCTTCTGAGAGAGGTCAAAGTGCCAGCGTCAGATTTGGCACGGCCCAGGTACAAGGAGAAGGGGTTCTTTTCCTGACTGCTGATCAACCGCTTCTGACCAGAGAGCTTTTGATGGATATCATCCGCAATGGTGAGAATAACAACATTGTTTTTCCGACCAGAGGTGAAAAACCAGCGACACCGATTTATTTCGGCAGTGCCTTTTTTGACGAACTCCTGCGTGTCAACGGGGACAGCGGGGGCCGCTCAGTCCGGGATGAACATCCGGAAGCGTGGGTCACTCTTCCGCAAGGAGAAGATTTGTTGATGGATGTGGATACCCCGGAAGATTATCGTACGCTGCAACGGTTGACCGCTAAGGGAAATGATCTGCTGGAGGTCGACTGTGAACTGGACCTGGAATTTGAATAAGTAAAGAAATGCAGCCGCACTGTCGTAACTGTCCAGAGGCCGAATCCGTTGATTCGGTCTCTTATTTTTTAGATCCTTGATGGGATGCGCACAGTAGAGTATTGGAAGAAAAAATCATAAAAATATTTTTTTAACCTTAAAATTATTGAGGTAGCGTTCACAAAGTGTTATAGTGAGGATGGTTAAAACGTACGTTATTTCTTGGTTGTGTGGAAATAACGAGCGCTTACAATAATTCGGAAACGGAAGGATGAAGGAGCATGACAGCAGCAAAAATCGTATACGCAAGCATGACTGGCAACACAGAGGGGATTGCGGAAATTCTGGAGAAAAATTTTGAGGAGGCAGGAATCGACGTGGAACGTCTGGAAGCTGACGACGCAGACAGCGATATCTTTGAAGATGCCGATATCTGTGTGATCGCAACTTATACCTACAATGACGGTGAACTGCCTTTTGATTTTGAAGATTTCATCGACGAGTTGCCGGAAGCCGATTTGGCAGGAAAAGTCTTCGGTGTTGTCGGCAGCGGTGACAGTGAATTGTATCCTGATTACTTCTGCAAAGCTGCGGATGATTTTGCTGAAGCATTTGAAAAGACCGGCGCCAAAAAAGGTGCCAATACTGTAAAAATCGAGAACGATGCCGATGATGAAGACGAAGAAGTTTTAGCAGCATTTGTCAAAAAACTGATTGCTGCTGTTGATTAAACAGCTGCACTGAATCGGTGACCTGACTTGGCTCGGGTTAAAAGAGGTTTTTCAGCTCAGTTCAGTAAAGGGAGAAGGTTAACAATGTACACCATCTCAAAACGCCGACAACTGGCGGATAAAGAGTTTGAGTTTTGGGTGAAAGCTCCTCGGATTGCGAAAAAAGCGCAAGCGGGCCAATTTGTGATCTTGCGGATTGACCGTCACGGAGAGCGAGTACCATTGACGATCGTGGATGTGGATCTTACCACCGGTTCGATTCGTTTGATTTTTCAAGTGATCGGCAAGTCAACCGCAGCACTCAGTCAGCTGCAAGACGGAGAGGCTCTGCAAGATCTCGTAGGTCCTTTGGGGAAGGCCACCGAGGTCCAAAATTACGGTACTGTCCTGATGGTGGGCGGCGGTGTGGGGATTGCTGCGCTGTATCCGATCGTTAAGGCGATGAAAGCGGCAGGAAATCGTGTGATTACAGTGTTAGGGGCGAAAACAGCGGATTTGGTGATTCTGGAGACGGAATGCCGGGCTGTTTCCGATGAGTTGTTTGTGATGACCGATGATGGAACAGCGGGGACTAAGGGGTTAGTGACGGATGCCATGCAGCAGATCTTTGAGAAAGAAAGAATCGATCATGCTTGGGGTATCGGGCCGTCTATTATGATGAAATTCTGTACGTTGACGGCAGAAAAATACAAAGTGCCGATTTTTGTTTCCTTGAATCCGATCATGATTGACGGGACCGGGATGTGCGGCGGCTGCCGTGTTACAGTCGGTAACGAAGTACGTTTTGCCTGTGTGGACGGGCCCGAGTTTTTGGGCAGCGAAGTTGATTGGGACGAATTTATTCAACGGATGGGCCAATATCGAGAAGAAGAGCTGGGGTCTTACGAGAATTATCGGAAACAGGTGAGTACAAATGGTTAAACGCAGCTACAATAAAACACCGATGGCAGAACAGGATCCGCTTGTGCGGTCAACAAATTTCAAAGAGGTTGCACTGGGCTATACTCTGGCAGAAGGACGCTTGGAAGCCAGCCGGTGTCTGCAATGTAAAAATGCCCCTTGTATTCAGGCTTGTCCGGTAATGATCGACATCCCGGGCTTTATCAAAGCTGTCAATGAGAATGATCTCAACCTGGCCTATCAGGTGATCAATCGTTATTCCAATCTTCCGGCAATCTGTGGCCGAGTCTGTCCCCAGGAAAAGCAGTGTGAGATGGTTTGTCGCTTGGGTCAATCGAAAAAATTCGAGCCGGTAGCTATCGGAAAATTGGAACGGTTGGTAGCCGACTGGGCATTAGATCAGCCGACAGAACCATTGACGATCCCACAAGACAAGGGGCGTGTCGCAGTAATAGGTTCCGGGCCGTCAGGATTGACGGTGGCGGGGGATTTGGCCAAAAGCGGCTATCAGGTTACGATTTTCGAAGCCCTGCACCAAGCCGGGGGCGTTTTGAGCTACGGAATCCCGGAATTTCGTCTGCCTAAAGCAACGGTGGCAAAAGAGATTCAAAAAATCATTGACTTGGGTGTAACTATTGAAACCAATGTGGTAGTCGGTAAAACGATCACGATGACCGAGATCATGACAGACTTTGATGCCTGCTATGTTGCTGTGGGAGCGGGAACGCCTCATTTTATGGGAATTCCCGGTTCAGCATTGAAAGGAGTAGCTGCATCAAGTGAATTTCTGACCCGGATTAATCTTATGCACAGTTACGAATTTCCGCAATATGATACACCGGTGAAAAAAGGTCGGCATGTGGTGGTGATCGGCGGCGGCAATGTAGCAATGGATGCGGCCCGTTCGGCAAAACGACTGGGAGCCGAGCGAGTCACCGTCGTTTATCGTCGTTCTTTGGCAGAACTGCCGGCCCGTGAAGAAGAGTATCACCATTCAGTGGAAGAAGGAATCGAGTATAGTTGGTTGACTAATCCCACGGCTTACCTTGGAGACGAGGAGGGCCAGTTGACCGGTGTGAAATGTGTGAAGATGCAGCTGGGCGAGCCGGATGTATCCGGGCGTCGTCGTCCGGAGCCGATTCCCGGCAGTGAATTTGTTATCCCGGCCGATGAAGCCATTGAAGCAATCGGACAAGGAGCCAATAAAGTTCTGTTTGAGACCTATCCGGAACTGGCTTTGAGCGATCGGGGATATGTTGAGGTCAATGAAGACAGCTGCCGCACCAGTGTACCGGGAATCTTTGCCGGCGGGGATATCGTAACCGGTGCAGCCACAGTAATTCTGGCAATGGGTGCAGGAAAAATGGCAGCTAAAGAAATCGCTGAGTATATCACTGCCAAGAAACAAACTAATCAGCCGGTCTGAGTAAGCAGCAGTGCTATTTAAAAAGGTGGGTGTATCTGAAGTCTCCGGCGAAATCCGGCGTTTTGCGAACTGCTAAAACCTACAAGTCATGGGGCGTTTACGGTGTTCATAAGGGGACATTTTGAGCAGATGGCGGGCAAAGCGCTAAAATCTCCGAGGGGGGGAGTTTTTCAGATCCGACTCGTTAGTAAAAAAGTATTCCAGAACAGAAAGAAGTTTAAACAGATGAAGAAAATGAAAACAATGGATGGCAATACCGCGGCTGCGTATATTTCCTATGCCTTTACCGAAGTTGCAGCAATCTATCCGATCACACCAAGTTCTACCATGGCCGAGGTCGTGGATGAGTGGGCTGAAAAAGGCCAGAAAAATATCTTTGGGGAAAAGGTCAAAGTCGTCGAGATGCAATCAGAAGCCGGTGCAGCCGGTGCTGTCCACGGGTCGTTGAAAACCGGGGCACTGACGACGACTTATACTGCTTCACAAGGTTTGCTGCTGATGATCCCGAACATGTATAAGATTGCCGGTGAACTGCTGCCGAGTGTTTTCCATGTGGCAGCTCGGTCCGTTGCAACCAATGCGCTGAGTATTTTTGGCGACCACAGTGATGTGATGGCTACCCGTCAGACCGGTTTTTGTATGTTGGCGGAAACTGGTGTTCAAGAAGTGATGGATTTGTCGGCGGTAGCTCATTTGGCAGCCATCGAAGGAAGTCTGCCTTTTGTGAATTTCTTTGACGGCTTCCGGACATCTCATGAGTTGCAGAAAATCGAAGTGTTGGATTACGATGATCTCAAAGCAATGGTGGATCAAAATGGACTGCAGGATTTCCGCAACCGAGCGATGAATCCTAATGATCCCCACATTTCCGGGACTGCCCAAAATCCGGATATCTATTTCCAATCGCGGGAAACGGTCAATCAATACTACGACCGGATGCCGGCGATCGTAAAAAAATACATGGATAAGATCAATGACCTGCGAGGGACAAGTTACGATCTGACTACCTATTATGGGGCGCCGGATGCGACCGAAGTGATCATTTCCATGGGTTCAGCAACACCTACGATCCGTCAGACAGTGGACTATTTGAATGGCAAAGGTCGGAAAGTCGGCCATATCAATATCCATCTGTATCGTCCTTTCCCAGCAGCCGATATTCTGGCCAAACTGCCGGCTTCGGTTGAGCGGATTGCCGTTTTGGATCGTACCAAAGAACCGGGAGCCGACGGTGAACCGCTGCTGTTGGATGTCCAAAGTATCTTGTACCGCCATCCCAATCGTCCGGTGATCATCGGCGGACGTTATGGGATTGCTTCAAAAGACGTGACACCGGATCAAATCGTTGGCGTCTATGATCACCTGCGTTTACCGGAAGAACAGCTGAAACAACGCTTTACAATCGGAATCAAAGACGATGTAACTTTCTTGAGTCTGCCGCAGACCAAGATTTTGGATTTGACCAAGCCAGGTACCTTCCAAGCAAAATTCTGGGGCTTTGGTTCTGACGGGACAGTCGGAGCCAACAAACAAGCCATCAAGATCATCGGTGACAATACGGATATGTATGCTCAGGCGTATTTCTCCTATGATTCCAAAAAATCCGGCGGTCTGACCGTTTCGCATCTGCGTTTTGGTCATGATCCGATCGACTCTACCTATTTAGTGGAAAATGCCGATTTTGTCGGCTGTCACAATGCCGCTTACCTTCACAAGTATGATTTGGTGAAAGGTCTGCGGGAAGGCGGGACTTTTCTGCTGAACACGGTTTGGGACGAAGAGCAGGTGAAAAAACATCTGCCTACCAATTTGAAACGGTACTTGGCCCAACACCACAATGAATTTTATATTATCGATGCCATGCATATCGCTATGAACAACGGGTTGGGACGCCGGATCAATACCGTGATGTCGGCGGCATTCTTTGAAGTGACGGATATCATGGAGCGGGAGACCTTCCTGCCGCTGCTTAAAGGCGAAATCGAAAAGACTTACTTGAAGAAATCCAAAGAAATCGTAGAGCGTAATTGGACCTCTATCGATCAGACTTTCGAACATCTTCGAAAAATCGAAGTGCCACAGGAATGGGCTGATCTGGAACCGGTGGCTGAAGCTGTTCCTGAAGACCGGCCGGCGTTTGTCCGCAATATTCTTGATCCGATAGCCAGACAAGAAGGCGATGACTTGTCTGTTGGCGATTTGATTGAAAACGGGATGCTGGGAGGCCGGATGCCGCTTGGAACAGCTGCTTATGAAAAGCGCGGTATCGCTCTGCAAGTACCGGAATGGCTTCCTGAAGTCTGTACCATGTGTAACGAGTGCTCCTTTGTTTGTCCCCATGCGTCCATTCGGCCATTCTTGGCAGATGAAGAGGAGCTGGCCCAGGCACCGGAAGGCTTTATCGTTCGTGATTTCAAAGGAAAAGACGGTTTGAAGTATCGGATCCAGGTGTCCTTGGAGGATTGTACCGGCTGCGGGCTTTGTGTTGAAGCTTGTCCGGCCAACGCATTGGTGATGAAAGACTATGAAACCCAGCAGGAAGAAGCAGTCAACTGGGCGTTTGCCATGACATTGCGGCATAAAGAAAATCCGCTGAAAAAAGAATCCGTGCGGGGATCGCAATTTGAAAAACCGTTACTGGAATTTTCCGGCGCTTGTGCCGGTTGCGGTGAAACACCGTATATCAAACTGCTGACACAACTTTACGGTGATCGGATGATGATTGCCAATACTACCGGCTGTTCTTCAATCTGGGGAGCATCCGCGCCGGTCTCTCCTTATACGACCAATGATCTGGGTCAAGGGCCGGCCTGGTCCAATTCCTTATTTGAAGACAACGCCGAATACGGCTTCGGGATGTATATGGCTAACAATGTCCGGCGTCAACGGGTAGCAGATCGGGTGACGGCAGCCTTGTCTGCATCTCTGGGGACTGAAGAAACCCGGGCGTTACTGCAGAACTGGCTGGACCATTACGATGAAGGTGACGGGACCCAGCAGCGGGCCGCCAAAATGGCAGCTGCCTTGGAAACGGAAATCGATCTGTCATTAAAAGAGATCTTGGCTGACCGCAACCTCTTTGCCAAACCGAGTCAATGGATTCTCGGTGGCGACGGCTGGGCTTACGACATCGGTTTCGGGGGGATCGACCATGTGTTGGCCTCCGGAGAAGACATCAATATCTTTGTGATGGACAACGAAGTATATGCCAATACCGGCGGACAAATGAGTAAAGCAACACCGACCTCCGCCATTGCCAAATTTGCTGCCGGCGGTAAGAAAACTTCCAAGAAAGATCTCGGCATGATGGCGGTGACTTACGGGAATGTCTATGTGGCTCAGATTTCGATGGAAGCCAATCCGACCCAGGCGATCAAAGCTATCACTGAAGCGGAAAATTATCCGGGACCGTCTCTGATCATCGGTTACACACCATGTATTACCCATGGATTGAAAGGCGGTATGGGCAATTCTGTCTATGAAGCCCGCGAAGCCGTCGAATCCGGTTATTGGCAGCTGTATCGTTTCGATCCGCGTTTGACTGAAAAAGGCAAAGATCCTTTCCGTCTGGACTTCAAGAAAGCCGAGTTTGACAAGATCCCGGATCTGCTGTTGAAACAAACCCGCTTTTCTGCTCTGAATACAGTCAAGAAAGATCCTGAGCTGGTGGAAGAAATGTTTGATGCCACCGTCGAAGCGATGGAACGCCGTTCAGAAACTTACACGGACATGGCCGGTATGAAAAAAGGAAAATAATTTTTCTGCTCCGGCACAAGGTACCAGTTCTTTAAAGTACCATCCTGTTATTTTGCAGATCCGTCTGCTGCAGCCGGTCTTTGATCGCTCCTTGCCGAGCTGCAACGACTGATTTGAATAAAGAGTTCCACCCGTATTGACCACACCTCATCAGAATCGGAGAAATAGCCAAAAAGCTGTTTTCCCCGGTAAAAAAAGCCGACTTGTCATCAAAAAAATGGCAAGTCGGCTTTTTATTTTCTGAAAATTTTGTGGTTTGGCTACAAGATCCTGGGCTATGTCTGAAAATACCAGGGGAATCCAAATTCTTGCGGATCTGCTGAAATCAAGGAGTAAAGCACAGCTTATGTGGTGCAAAGTTGCGCATTTACGACGCAGGCTGCGATGAAAAGGACCAAAGTAGCTGCCACTGACGTGTTCAGACACGCCCTGAGCTCGGGCAGCCAGAAAGTTTTGTCAGGATCACTTATTGTCTTTTCCGAACAAGTCTTTGATTTTGTCTACGAGTCCGTCTGCATTGGCAGCATCTTTGGCATCACTGAATGCGTGTTTGGCTTTTTCAGAAAACTCGTCTGGATTGAAATTTGTGATCATATCTTTGGCCTTGTCTGCAAAATCACCCAGATCATCCTTATGCTCTTCAACAAATTTCTGGGCCGCCTCGACATTGCCTTCACCAATCAAATCTTTTACTTTTTGGATCAATTCTTCTTTGTTCATTTTCATTTCCTCCTTTAGCGTACGTGAAAACTCTCCAAAAAAATGGCGCGGGTTTTCAGATGCACTTGCTGTTTTGCTGCAAGTAAAGTGTAGCACGCTGAACTTTTTTCGCGAAATAAAATGCCCGCATTTGTCGGGGGAGTATGTCGTATCTGCCGGAATATGTGTGAACAAGGTCAAAGAAAAAACTGACCGGTGCGGGGTCAGTTTCCAATAATGGCTTGATTCATGAAGGCAGTTTTCGGTAAAAAGGCCCGGTCCAGTTTTTCCAGACGGCGATCGATACGAGCAGCTACCGGATCAAGACGCAGTTTACGGTAAGCCAAGAGCAGAACACAGCGTTCTTTGTCCGGCCGATTTTCGCGCCGATAAATATTGGCTACCCGCTCCACATATTCATAATGGGTATAATCGGAAAGCTCGCACAAATATAAAAGCAGATCTTCTGCTTTGTCCATTTCGTCAATTGCGTAATAGTTCAAAGCTTCCCGGTAAAGTTTGATCTCGAAATTTTCATTTTGCGGCAGCGCTTTTCTTCGCAGCCACTCTTTAACAGAGATTTTTTCAATAACATTGCCGTCGTGGTCACGGATCAAAATGACCGGCAATTCTTGTGAGTTTCCTGCGGGCATGGCCACACCGGCTTTCTTTTAAGGATACACTCAGTATAGCCGCTTCCATGGGAAAAGACAATGTGTGAAAGTGTAAACTTAAGAAAATGTCAAGTCAGACACATGGTGTTTTTTGCAGCGTCGCATTTTCACAGAAAAAACCGCGCTCCCAAAAAGCAGTTCCTGTCAGCAGGGACTGCTTTTTGAGGAGCTGTCCGGAAACAGCAAAGGGGATCCGGTCCTTTTGCCAGAGTTCAGGAGAAAAGTACAGCTGATGTGTCTTTTCGGCACAAACCGTTGCTAAAAACGGCTTGTAAAAACCGTCAGCGGTCTTTTTAGTCCACTCTTTACCTATCCGTTCGTTGAAAATAGCTGATAACCGCTGCAATGGCAGTAGTTATCAGAATCCCGCCAAAAATCCGAAACATCAGCAGCACACTTGCAAAAGGGTTGAAGAACAAAAGTCCGCCGGCTGCCATCAGCAGAACGCTGAAAATCAACCACCCGAGACGGGCAGTTCCTTCCCGATGGAGTTGAATTTCTTGAAGCAGCTGCCGAATTCCGCCGATTAAAACAAAAAGCCCTAAAAGAAAAGGGATGAAAGAAACGATCGGCTTGGCGAGAACGATTACTGCCAGAGCCCCCAGTAAAAGAAAGATTCCGGGCGCATAGGCACCGGCATAATCTCCCTTTTCCCGGATTACTGTGTAAAGATTCAGAAGGCCCATAAAGGCCAGATAGGCGGCAATGAGGTAGACGATCCCGTTAAAAATCAGTCCCGGCTTCCATAAAATGACAATCCCCATAATGCCCAAAATTATCCCTCGCAGCAGGTCGTATTGTGCCATTTTTTTCATAAATGTATCCATATCAGTTCCTCCCGTCACGTTCAGGTTTATCTGAAAAGCGCAGCGGCAGTTTTTTGAGCCCAGTCAGCACCAGTCGTGCCGTAATGCACAGCTTTAACCGCCCTATAAGCAGTGCTTGACTTCTTGGTGACGATTGCCAGGAAAAAATCTGAATCCCGCCGAATTTTTCAGCTGCACCCTGCAGTTCATGCTTTCATTGTAGCGGATGACCGATGAAATTTGAATCTATACGCTTTTGGAGGGGAATGTTTGTCAAATCTGGGATGATAAAGTATCTTTGAAAGAGACGCATCAAAACCAAGGAGGTGGCCCCATGAGCGGATTTACGTTATTGTTATTGGTGATGCTGGTGGTGTTGTACCTCTATCTTTTGATTGTGCGGCGGGACATCGTATTTGTTTCCAAGCGCCGCAGCTCGCTGGTGACCGCTGTGCCTTTTTTAGCGGTGGGGGCGCTGTTACTTTCTTTGAGTGATGCCAAAACGTTGGATGAGCAGATCCGAGGTGTCGTCGCAGCCTTTTTTATCCTGAGTTTCTTATTTGACTCCCGTGGCTTGGCAGAAGATCGCATCGTCAGCAATGCCATGGACCTTAAAGGTATTCCTTATGAGGAAGTTGGACGAGTCGTACTGCTTTTCAGTGGGGGACGGACCAAGATGAATTTTTTCCGGTTGGGGATGCGGGGGCCGTTGCTGATCTTTGATGCACCGGTGGAAGAAGTTGTCTTGTTTTTGACAGAGCAGCTGCCAAAAGGAACGCCCATCGATATTTTATTGGAAGAACATCCGGACGATCGGTAAACTGAATTTCTAAAAAGCAGAAGCTGAGAAGCTGGCTCGCTAAAATGTTTTTCGAACAATTGCCATCCCGTTGTTGCTTCAAGCAGCCATCGCTTGGTAGTGCTGCAGGTATCGGGAATTGCAATAGGAGCAGGTCAGGAGCTTACCCTTTATATCATGTAAAAAAGAGTCGCCTCAAACTGGATGCTTGAGACGACTCTTTTTTGGTTGGTACATGAAGAGCAGTTTGTCAGCTCTATAATCAGCGGATCACGCGGAAGCGGTCTTCTTCCGGCATGAATTCTTTTTCGCCGGCTTCTGCTTCTTTAGAGCCGAAGACCAATTGTGAGCGGAGTTTCCAGTTTGCCGGAATGTTCCATTCGTTTGCGACTGCTTCATCGATCACCGGGTTGTAATGTTGCAGGTTGGCACCCAAACCAGCTTCTTCCAGAGCAACCCATGCATTGGCAGTTGCGATCCCGTTGGATTGTTCAGACCAGTCAGGGAAGTTATCTGCGTACAGAGAGAATTGTTCCTGCAGATTTTTAATCGTATCGGTATGTTTGAAGAACAAAACTGTCCCCAAACCAGCCTTGAAGCTAGCCAATTTTGCTTGTGTATTCGGGAAAGCTTCTGCCGGAGTCAATGGTTTCAAAGCAGCTTCAGTCAGTTCCCACAGTTTTTCGTGAGCTGCGCCAAACAAGACAACGACCCGTGGTGATTGAGCATTAAATGCTGTTGGGCTGTATTTGACCGCTTCTTTGATCAGGTTTTCGATCTCTGTTTCCGAAATTTCAACGTTCCGACCCAAAGCATAGATGGAACGGCGATTTTTGATGGCATCCATAAATTCTGTCATGATATAAAAACTCCCTTTTTTTGTTTTTTCTGTGCTACAAGGGTGAGTATATATGCTAACCAAAAGTAAGTAAAATGATTTGCTCATTGTCCCGTGTTTTTTTTCAGAGATACCCAAACCAGAGTGTCCGGCGCAGTTGCATCCTAGGAAAGAAGACAGTTTCTGATTGCACAACAAGTGAAAAGTTGGCTGCCAGCTGTGGGGAGTTCGTTGTTTCTTGTGTTGTGAGGGGGCTATTTTTTTGTCCATCGTTTAGGCTGTGGTACACTTGAATCAGATGAAATCCAGAGAGGGAGCCGCCACCATGAAAAAAGAATGGCTGAAAACAGTTTTATATTTGGCAGCTTTGTTTGCAGTGCTGTGGCTGCTGCGTCATTTTATCTTTACGCCGGTGATTGTCAAGGGGGATTCAATGGATCCGACACTCCAGGACGGCGAGCGGGTAATCGCATTGCTGAACACAGATGTCAAACGCTTTGATATCGTGACTTTTCCGGCGCCGGATGAAGAAGGAAAAAATTACATTAAACGAGTTATCGCATTGCCGGGGGAAACTGTCGAGTATCGAGAAGGGATTTTGTATATCGATGGAAAAAAAACTGCGGAGCCGTATCTTGACCGTTATGAAAAGCAAATCACTGACGGGCTGCCGCTGACATTGGGTCCCCATCAGGAAACCTCATTTTCTTTTGGAAAGCTGCCGCAAGGAGAGATTCTGGTATTGGGGGACAATCGGCGAATCTCAAAAGATTCCCGCTCCATTGGTTTTATCAAGGAAAAAAATATCGTGGGGGATGTGAAATTCATCTTCTGGCCGCTGCAGCAATTCGGCTTTATCAAAGAATGATCAAAAAAGGCCTGTGACTGATTCGTGTCGCAGGCTTTTTTGAGTTGCCGATATTGAGAAGCCGACGTTTTGTCCGGATAGAAGTCAGGCGTGTCTGAAAATTTTACCCGAAGACACCAGCGCTATATTTGGATAGTTTTCAAAGTAATTAGGGCGTGTCTGAAAACTCCAGTGGCAGATATTTTGGTCCTTTTCACCGCAATCTGCGTCGTAAATGCTCACTTATGCACCACATAAGCTGCGCTTTACTCCTTGATTTCGGCAGGTCCGCAAAAATCTGGATCCCCCCAGAGTTTTCAGACACGCCCTAGTCAAGTAACGAAAAGTTTCAGCAGGTTCTCGGATTGTCTCCCGACAGTCGCAAACTTAGCGATGGCTCTTCAGCGACGATCTGCATTATCCATGTGATCCTGCATGGACGGGAGACTGCAAAAACGAGTATACTGTCAGTGATACCCACTACAGAAAAAAGGGGGCTTTTTTAATGGGACTGCGTTTTATTTTGGGACATGGCAATTGTGACCACCAAGAGCGGGTTGTCGACGAAGCGCTGGCCTGGCGCCGTGACGGTGTCGGCCGCAAGGTGTTTTTTCTGGTGCCCAATTACAATAAATTCACGCAGGAGCAGGAGCTTTTGCAGGCATTGAAGGTGCGCAGCGGAATCACCGATTTCAGTACCATCGATGTCCAGGTTTTCAGTTTCTATCGTCTGGCATGGTATTTTTTGCAGCAGACGGGGGTGTTGTCTAAAAACACCATCACAGAAGCCGGCAGCGGAATGCTGTTACGAAAAACATTGTCGGAAATGGAAGCGGAGCTGACGGTTTTCAAAAGTGAAATCCGTAAAAACGGATTTATCCGCCAATTATTGGATTTGAATACGGAGCTGACGTTGGGGAACCTGACTCCGGCGGAACTTCAAGCGACACCGCCGCTTGAGCTGTTGGACCAGTTGTCTGCTGCTGATGCCGTAAAATGGCAGGACCAGCAGGAAAAACTGGCCGAAATTGCCAAGATTCTGGAACACTACCGTCAAGCGCTGCTTATGCGACAACTCCAAACAGAAGACCCGTTGGCGCTTTTGACCGCGTTTTTAAAAGGCGAAACAACACAAGATCTGACCGCTGTTTCCGATCTGACAGACACCTTGTTTATTGCTTACGGTTTTGAGGAGCTTTACGCTAAAGAGCTGCAGCTGCTGCAGGTTTTGGCGGAAAAGGCCGAATTGACTGTAGCTTTGATGCTGGATCGGCAGTACACAACTGAAAAACCGGCGCAACTGGATCTTTTTTATGCAACCGGGAAAATTTTTTATCAACTGACACAAGCCGCTCGCGGGATCGGAATGAGCGTCCAAGTCCTTAAGCCGGCGCAAGACTGCCAAGCTTATCCCGATTTAGCGGAGTTGGAACGTTTTTGGCGCCTGACCCAAACTCAGGGAGGTTACCGACGGGAAAGAGATTTATCTGCGCATGTTCACCTTTGGAAAGCCGTTACTCCGGAAGAGGAGCTTCGTCAAATCGCTGCCGAAATCCGCCGACTGCTGCAGGAGGATCCGACATTGCGCCTAAAAGATATCCAACTGGTCACCAACGATCTGGAAACATACGGACAGTTGATTCCGCACATTTTTCAGGAAGCTGAGCTGCCATCATACATCGACCGGAAGGCGACGATGGAACAGCATCCCCTCGTTGAATTTTTACGGGCACTGCTGGAGTTGAAAAACTACAATTTCCGTCTGGAAGACATTTTACGATTACTGAAAAGTGAATTAATCCTGCCGGCTGCCTATTTGGATGCTGTGGCGGATACTTTCACTGCTGGAAAAGCGAAGGGAAAAGAACGGGAAGCTGCGATCCGGCAACAAGCACAGGCGCTGTTTCGTCGGGACGTGGATCTGACAGAAAATCTGGCATTGAAGAATAATCTTCAGGGTTATTTGTGGCTTGCAGAAAATGACTGGCCGGTAGTCGAATACGATTTTGAGAATCAGGAGCGTTTGGAAAGCGGACCGCTGACCAACAGATCCAATCGGTTGCGTCGCAGCTTCCGTGATCTGGTAGGACGCTTTTTGGAAAGTTTGGCAGCTGCTCCTGATGGCCGCACAGCAGTAACTCGGCTTTATCAATTTCTGATTACAGCGGGAGTTGAAGAGACGCTCTTGTCCTGGCGGGATAGGGAAGTGGCGGCAGGGTCGCTGGAGCAAGCACGAAATCACGAACAGACTTGGGGCTCGCTGATGACACTTATGGACGAGTATGTCCAGATCTACGGGGAGGATCCTTTTGACCTGGAGGTGTTCACAGAAGTTTTTGCTACCGGCTTAGAAAATACCGCGTATGGACGGATTCCGTCTGCTATCGATCAGCTTCAGGTAAACCAGCTGACTTTGAGCAGACCGCGCCAGTACCGCGTCACTTTTGCTCTCGGACTCAATGAAACCAACTTTCCGCAGCAAAGCAGCAATCAAAGTCTGTTGACAGATGAAGAGCGGGAGCGGTTAAATCAGGTGCTGCCGGCAGACAAATTTATTCAGGAGGGAACCGGTGGACAGGCGGCCCGTTCGCCGCTGATCGCCTACAAGCTGTTTTTGTCGGCGACGGATCGGCTCTATCTCAGTTATGCAGCCAATCAGGACACCCAACAAAACATCAAAATTTCCCCTTATGTCCGCCGCTTTGTCACGCAGCTGGGACTTTCGGTGGAAAGTCGGGGTCTCTTGACGCTTACAGCCGATCCCGGAAAATTCGTGACCAGTTATCGCATGTTGGTCGGTCAGTTGAATGCCCTGTATCGGCAATGGGAAGATGAAAAAGAGAAGGTCCCATATATCTGGCAGCGATTGGAGCAGGCAGTAAAAACTTCTTCAGAGAAAGAAGTGGCCTTGCGGGCGTTTTCCGGACGCAGTCATCAGAATGTACCGGTGCCTTTAGATCCTGCGTTGGCAGAGACAATCTATGGCAAAGACCTGTATGCCTCAGTTTCCCGCCTGGAAAGTTTTTATGAGTGTGAGTACCGCTATTTTTCCGAATACGGGCTGCGCTTAAAAGAGCGGGAACTTTACGGAATCGATACAATGATGACTGGCAGCTTGTTCCATGATGCCCTTGATCGTTTCTTGAAGGCGGTTAGTGAAATGGATGCCGATTTGGCGGCTATGTCCGATGAAGATCGTCAGCAGCTGTTGGAGGAGCTTTTGCAGACGATTCTGGGAGAAGCCCAGTACAGTGTGCTGGAAAGCACGGCGCGTATGCGCTACCTGCGTTATCGCCTGGGCAAGACTGTTGAAAAAGTGACCTGGGCATTGCATAAACAGGCCCAAAAGACGCGGCTGCATCCGGTGAAAACCGAGGTCTTGTTTGGTCAGATCGCCGGCAGGACGGGGATCCCCGGATTGGAGCTGCCCCTTGAAAATGGTGGCCAGCTGAGAGTTCGGGGCAAGATCGACCGAGTGGATGCGGCTATAGGAGAAGGTCAAACTTGGTTGGCCGTCGTGGATTACAAGTCCGGCGATAAACAGTTCAGTCTCGTAGAAGCCTATTATGGTTTGGCAATGCAGCTGATCACTTATCTTGACGTGGCTTTGACAGATGCCGAAGAACTGGTGGGGACAGAGTTGGTGCGTCCGGCTGGGGCTTACTATCTGCGGGTTCATGATCCGGTGTTGAAGCCTGAAGAAGCTTTCGGCGAGAAACGGTTGGAAAAATACAAGATGAAAGGCTTTTATTTGAAAGACGGCGATCTGTACGAGCAGATGGATGATTCGCCGGGACCAAAAGAGAGCTCGCAGTTGTTTCCCCTCAGTCGTGATGCCAAGGGGGTACTGAAAAATACGCCGCAAACCAAAACCTTCTATACTGAAGAAGAGATTGATACTATGCGACGCTACAACCGCAATAAAATGCAAGCGGCCGGAGACAAGATCGTATCCGGTGAGATTGCATTGAATCCTTATTTGACCGCCAGTGGACAACGGGCTTGTACATTTTGTCCTTTCCGCAGTCTGTGCGGTTTTGATGTAATGCTCAAAGAAAACGACTACCACCGTCTGGTAAGTCAGGACAAGGAACATCTGTTAGAGGAGATGAAAGGAGCTGTCGACGGTGACAAAGAAAACTGATGAAAAGCAGGAAGCTCAGGCGCAGAGTCTGCCAATAAAAAACGACGGCAACGATTTCCGGGCTGCTCGTCAAGAGATCCCTTTAAAACCTGAAAACGAGCAATTTACCGATAAGCAGTGGCAGTCGGTTTTTGACGGCGGAGACAATTTGTTGGTGTCGGCTTCTGCCGGCTCCGGCAAGACGACGGTTTTAGTAAGGCGAGTGATTGAGAAACTGAAAGCCGGTGTCGGGATCGATGAGCTGTTGATCGTGACCTTCACGGAGGCCGCTGCCCGTGAAATGAAGGAACGGATCCAGAGTGCCCTCAGCGAGGCATTGGCCAAAGAAAGTGATCCGCAATTACAGGCCCACTACGCCCGGCAGTTATCGCTGCTGCCCCAGGCCAATATTTCTACGCTGCATGCTTTTTGCTTGACGGTGATCCGCCGCTTTTATTTTCTGATCGGAATCGACCCGGTTTTTCGAATGCTGACCGATGAGACGGAGACCCTCCTTTTGAAAGAAGAAGTTTGGGAGGAGCTGCGAGAAGCCTATTATGCGTCTGAAGATGAGGTCTTTTATCAGTTGGTGGAAAATTTCTCCGGTGACCGTTCTGATGAAGGCCTGACAGATCTGGTGATGCGGCTGTATCTGTTTGCAGTGGCCAGTCCGGAGCCAAAAGCCTGGCTGGCGGCATTGACCGAAAATTATCGTACCGACCGTCCCTTCAACGAGAACCCGCTGTATCAGCAGCAGATCAAGCCGCAACTGGCAGCGACTTTGGCACTGGCCCAGGTGGAGTACGAGAAAGCACTGGCGATAGCAAACCGGCAGGCAGATTTTGCTAATTATCTGGACAAGCTGCAACATGAAGCTGCCCAGGCAGAAGGGTTGGCACAGGCGTTGGCCGCAGAGGATACCGACCAGCTGTACCAACGGCTGATCAGTCTTGATTTGCAGGCCCGGCTGATGCCTAAGCGTAACGAAAACAAAGAGCTTTCCCAAGAACTCCTGGCTCATCGTAAATCCGGGAGAGAGCTGTTGGCTTCGTTGACGGAGATCCTGCCCTATTCACCGGCTGACAGCATGCAACTGATGGCCTTGGCAAGTCCTTTGGTGGAAGTGTTGGCAAAGCTGACCGGCGATTTTTTGGAAAATTATCAAACGCGAAAGCTGGAAAAGGGTCTGCTGGATTTCAACGACCTTGAACATTACACATTGGCGATCTTACAGGGAGATGGGGAAACTCCCTCTGTCGCCGACAATTACTATCGGCAAAAATTCTCCGAAGTGATGGTGGATGAATACCAAGATGTCAACCGCTTGCAAGAAGCGATTCTTTACCAGGTGCGTCAGGTGGATCCGACAGCCCACCCTGCTCGTCGCGGCAATATGTTTATGGTGGGGGATGTCAAACAGTCCATCTATGCTTTTCGTTTGGCAGATCCGACGCTGTTTATCGATAAATACCTGGCGTTTGAGAATCAGCAGGGAGGCCGCCGGATCATTTTGGCAGAAAACTTCCGCAGTCGCCATGAAGTGCTGGATTTTACCAATCTGGTTTTCAAACAGCTGATGGATCCGGCGGTGGGACAGATTCCTTATGATGAGGCGGCTGCATTGATCCCGGCATTTCCGGCATTTCCGGAGATTCCCGGCTTTGAAACGGAACTCCTCATTTATGAAAAAGGCGATCGGCAAGGGGCGTCCGCCGATTTTGTGGAAGGCAAAACAGAAGGTGAATTGTTTTTGACAGCAGCGAAGATTCGTCAGTTGGTGGACGAAGGCTTTAGGATCTATGATAAGAAACAAAAAGCGCTGCGTCCTGTGACATTCCGGGATATCGTGCTGTTGACGCCTACCAAAACCAATAACGAAACGATCATCACGGCTTTTCAGCAGTTGGACATCCCGCTTGAGATCAGCGATGCTGAAAACTATTTTCAAACAACGGAGATCCAAACGATGATCAGCCTGCTGACGATCATCGATAATCCCGATAACGACATTCCGTTGGCCGCAGTGCTGCGTTCACCGATAGTTGGTCTCAGCGAACCCGAATTGGCACTGATTCGGGGACAGCATCCGGCGGGCAGCTTTTTTGAGGCAGTAACGGCTTACGTGACAGTCGGAGAAGCGCAACTGCAGGAAAAGATTACTGCGTTTATCCAGCAGCTGACGAGTTGGCGAGATCTGTCGAAGACGCGCGAGATTCCTGATCTGCTGTGGCAGATCTATGATGATACCGGCTATCTGGATCATGTGGTGGCAATGGCAGCCGGGCGTCAGCGCTACGCCAATCTGATCGCATTGGTCGATCGTGCGAAAACCTACGAGCGTTCTAGTTTTCGCGGGCTTTACAAGTTTATACGAATGGTAGAAAAAATGCAGGAAAAACAAGTGGACCTGGCCAAACCGCTGGCCACACCTGCGGAAAATGCCGTCCGAGTCATGACGATCCACGGCAGTAAAGGATTGGAGTTTCCGATTGTTTTTGTCTTGGACATGTCACGGGAAATGAGTCAGCAGGATTTCAGGACCCGCTACTTGTTTGAAGAGACATTAGGGGCGGGGATCAAGTATTTGGATCTCGCACAAAGAGTCGAATATGAGACGCTGCCTTATCAGGCGGTCTTACAGGTCCGCCGTCAAAAAGCCTATTCCGAAGAGATGAGAAAACTCTATGTAGCCTTGACCAGGGCCGAACAGAAGCTGTTTCTGGTAGGGTCCTATAAGAGTCGGGAGGAAGCCGGCAAGAAATGGGCCCAAGCCGGCGGACAAGCAGAGCTGGTGCTGAACCCGGCGCTGCGGATGCAGGCCAGCGGTGTCTTGATGAACTGGGTGGGCCGAACGCTGTGGCGCCATCCGAAAATGACCGAGTATTTCCCCGAGGCCGCAGAGCGCGGATTGACTGTTGATTCTCCGGCAGACTTCACGATCGATTTCAAAAATGAAGAACAGCTGCAACAACTGGTGGCAAAGGTTCTTGCAGGAAAAACAACCGCTGCTTCAGCGGAAGAATTGGGCGAAGAAACAGCAGAGCTGCAGCGAGTCACTGACCTGCAGGCAAAAGAAGCCTACTATCAGCAGCTAAAGGCTCGTTTGGATTACCGCTATCCCCACGAAAAAGCCACGATGACCACCAGTTACCAATCCGTTTCTGAGATCAAGCGGCTCTTTGACGATCCGGACAACGCCGAGGATGCCCGGATCGATTGGCAGAGTTTTGATCAGCAGGAAAGTCAACGCCATTTTCGTTTTACAACGGATGAACTGGCTAAACCGGCTTTCTTGGAAGAAAACGGGGTTGAGGGGCGGCAGATCGGCTCGGCAACGCACGAGTTTTTGCAACTGTGGCCTTTGATGGCTCAACCGACAGCAGATACGCTGAAGGTCTTTGCTGATAAGCTGGTGCAACAAAGTGTGATTTCACCGGAATTGGCGGAACGAATCGACTTTGAAGGGGTTCAATGGTTTTTGGAATCTCCTTTGGGGCTTGCACTGCGGCAGCAGCCGCAAGCTGTCCGACGGGAACAGCCTTTTGCCATGCTGAAACCGGCAGCTCAGGTATTTCGTGAGTATGACGAGACTGAAGATGAAATGCTGATCCACGGTATCATTGACGGTTATTTGGAAGAAGAGAATACGATCATCCTCTATGATTTCAAGACGGACTTTGTCTTTTCGGGGGATCCTGAGGTGATGCGCAGTCGTTATCAGGGTCAGCTGGCTCTGTACAAACAGGCACTGGAACAAGCACTGCAAAAAAAGGTCCGGCAAACCCTATTGATTTGGCTGCCGCAACGTATGATCATTGAGCTTTAGCGTTGCAAAGCCAGCGACAAGTTTGCAAGAAATCGACAGCCACACAGTAGTCGCAGAAAAAATTATTAAGATTAACTGCACTTTACTTACAAAAAATAAGGTTTGTGCTATAATGTGTGCGAAGTGCTAGTTGCGGTGTTTTTTTATCAGAGATTAATCAACACTGCCGCTAGTTGGACTGCCTTTACCTTTAGCAGGGGTGTCCAAGCAGTTGATACAGATCGGAGACTGTCTGGTTTTCGATCAGCGCAAACACATTATCGAGGTGAAGAACATGGAAGCAGTAAAATCGCAGGAATTCATGCTTTGTCCCAAGTTCGAAAAAGCCTTCTCCATATTGGGAAAAAAATGGAACGGGTTGATTTTGGACGTTCTGGTTGAAGACGGGCCGCAACGTTTTGTAGACTTGGCCAAGAAGATCCCCGAAGTCAGCGACCGGGTATTGGTGGAACGGCTCAAAGAGTTGGCCGGGGAAGGGATTTTGACTAAAGAACAAAATCTGTACAGTCTGACGGAAAAAGGTTTCGATCTGGAGGAAAGTCTCGGCTGTGTGAAGCAGTGGAGTGAAAAATGGATCGATGAAGCGGAATGCAGTTGATTTTTTAACCGGGATTCTGTAAACTAAGTTCAATTGGATAAGAAAAGAGCGTAGATGGAAACGAGTAGTTTGGCTGATCCGCAAAAGGGAGACCTGTCACAGACTGAAAGCAGGTTGCGGTATCGAAAAATGAAGTTCACTTCCGGAGCTTGTCCGGATACCTGAAAAACAGGCATCCTTGACCGGTGGCAGCTGCCATCGTTAATCAAAATGAGTGCGCAGAAAAAAATGCGAA
Source organism: Enterococcaceae bacterium OF42-14pH9A (assembly GCA_027692465.1). Taxonomy (GTDB): domain Bacteria; phylum Bacillota; class Bacilli; order Lactobacillales; family Enterococcaceae; genus Enterococcus_C. The sequence goes on from JAQEYU010000003.1 coordinate 323,174, forward strand.
ATTAGGATGGTAACGCGATCTTTCGTTCCTTTACGGGGCGGGGATCGTGTTTTTTTATTTTCAAAAAGCTCATGCAAAGCCACTGTCAACAAACATACCCTGAGTGGTATCTAAAGAATAGGAGTGACACCATGTCTTTGAAAGACAAATTAGAAGCATTGAAAACCGAGACTGATGAAAAGATCCAAGCGGCGACTGATCTGGCTGTGTTGAATCAGATCAGAGTAGAAACACTTGGGAAAAAAGGGCCGATCACAGAAGTCCTACGGGGGATGAAGGATCTTTCGGCTGAAGAACGGCCCAAAGTCGGCGCCTTCGCCAATGAGATCCGTGATTACCTGACAGCAGCTGTCGAAGCCAAAAAGTCAGCGTTGGAGCAAGTCGCGCTGAATAAAGCGTTGGCAGAAGAAGCTGTCGATGTGACTCTGCCCGGTCGCCAAGTGCCGTCGGGAACCCGTCATGTATTGACTCAGATCCTGGAAGAAATCGAGGATATCTTTGTGGGAATGGGCTATCAGGTCATCGAAGGCAATGAAGTGGAATCGGATCACTATAACTTTGAACGGATGAATCTGCCAAAAGATCATCCGGCGCGGGATATGCAGGATACCTTCTACATTTCCGAAGAAACGCTGATCCGGACCCATACGTCACCTGTCCAGGCCCGCGTGATGGAAAAACATGATTTCAGCAAGGGTCCGTTGCGGATGATCTCTCCGGGGAAAGTTTTCCGCCGGGATACCGATGATGCGACTCACAGCCATCAATTTCATCAGATTGAAGGTCTGGTAGTGGACAAAAACGTGACGATGGCCGACCTTAAAGGGACGCTGGAAGTCATGATGCAAAAGATGTTCGGTGCTGACCGCAAGATCCGTCTTCGTCCCAGCTATTTTCCCTTCACTGAACCTTCTGTTGAAGTAGATGTCAGCTGCTTCAAATGTGGCGGTGCCGGCTGTAATGTTTGCAAATATACCGGTTGGATCGAGATCCTGGGAGCCGGTATGGTTCATCCGGATGTCTTGTCTATGAGCGGTATTGACCCGGAGGAATACTCCGGTTTTGCATTCGGTATCGGACCGGATCGAGTGGCGATGTTGCGCTACGGAGTCAACGATATCCGCAGTTTCTATCAAAATGATGTGCGCTTTTTGAGCCAGTTCAAGGGGGAATAACAGTATGTTGGTTTCATATAAATGGTTACAGGAATACCTGGACCTTTCAAAGGTAACACCAAAAGAACTGGGGGACAAAATGTCTGTCACCGGTATCGAAGTGGAAGGTGTGACCTATCCGTCAGAAGGATTGAAAAAAATTGTAGTCGGCGAAGTCATGGAATGTGTGCCGCATCCGGATTCCGACCATCTGTCTATTTGTCAAGTGGACATCGGTGAAGCAGAGTTGTCCCAGATTGTCTGTGGTGCACCGAACGTCAAAGCCGGGATCAAAGTGATCGTGGCGCTGCCGGGCAGTCGAATTGCCGGCAATGTGAAGATCAAGAAAGGCAAGATGCGGGGGGTTGTTTCAAACGGGATGATCTGTTCACTGCAGGAGATTGGTTATGCCGACAGTGTCATTCCTAAAGAGTTTTCCGAAGGGATCCAGTACCTGCCTCAAGCTGCAGTCGTGGGCGATGAAGTATTCAAATATCTGGATATGGATGATGCTATCATCGAGCTGTCCATCACTCCGAATCGGGCGGATGCTTTGTCAATCCGAGGAGTTGCCTATGAAGTAGGAGCGATTTATGACCAGAAACCGGTCTTTGATGATGAAGTCCTGGTGGAAACTGATCGTGTAGCAGCAGATAAGATCAAAGTCAGTGTCGCGGATACTAGCGATACTCCAGTATATCAGATTCGGATCATTGAAAATGTCAAAGTTGCACCGAGTCCGCAATGGCTTCAAAACCGTTTGATAAACGAAGGGATTCGTCCAATCAACAACGTGGTGGATGTGACCAACTATATTCTCTTGTTGTTCGGACAGCCGTTGCATGCGTTTGACTACGACAAATTGGGCTCAAGCGAGATTTTGGTTCGGCGGGCAGCCACAGATGAAGAACTGGTGACTCTGGACGGGGAAACCCGGAAGCTGACTGCGGACAATATCGTGATTACCAACGGTTCTGTTCCGGTGGCTTTGGCCGGTACGATGGGCGGTCTGGATTCGGAAATCACTGAAACAACGACGACTATAGCACTGGAAGCGGCTTTATTCGATAGTACCTCGATCCGTAAGACCTCCAAACAGTTCAACTTGCGAAGTGAATCTTCCTCACGCTTTGAAAAAGGAATCAATCGCGGCACAATCGGCGAAGCTTGCGATGTAGCAGCTGCAATGATTGCTTCATTGGCCGATGGAGAAGTTTTGGCCGGTGCTGTCAAAGGAGCGGAGCTGATCGTCGAAAACGCAGTTGTTACTACTACATTGGCGCATATCAATCGGGCGTTGGGAACGGCTCTTGATAATAAGGATGTCACTGCCGTCTTTGCTGCTTTGGGTTTTGAAGTCTTTGAAGATCATGGAAGCTATACGGTCAGTGTGCCGCCGCGGCGCTGGGATATCCACATTGAAGCTGATCTGGTAGAAGAAGTCGCCCGCATCTACGGTTATGATAAATTGCCGTCGACCTTACCGAGCGGAGAAACGGTGGCAGGAAGTCTGACTGTCCAACAGCAAAAGACTCGCGACCTGCGCAGCCTGCTGGAAGGTGCCGGCTTAAGTGAAGCCATCAGCTACGCTTTGACGACAGAAGCCAAATCTGAGAGCTTCATCATGAAAGACAGCAAATTGACGCAATTAGATTGGCCGATGACGGAAGAGCGGGCCGTTCTGCGGTTGAATCTGATTAGTGGTTTGTTGGATGATGTCGCCTATAATATCGCCCGTAAAAATCAAAATGTGGCGTTGTATGAGATTGGGCGGGTTTTTTATCAGGAAAACGATCCGAAAAAAGACCTGCCGCAAGAAGAAAAACACGTGGCTTTGGCGATTTGCGGCGATCGGAGGATTAAGGATTGGCAGACCAGGGCGGAAAAAGTCGATTTCTTCGCTGTCAAAGGAATGGCAGAGGCTGTTTTTGCCAAGTTTAAGTTAGTTGGCCGAATCACCTACGCTGCCAGCCAGATGAAAGACCTGCATCCGGGTCGGAGTGCAGATGTTTTTCTGGATGGTGAAAAAATCGGGTTTATCGGGCAAGTGCATCCGGCAGTTGCCAAAGCCTATGACATTCCGGAAACTTACGTGGCAGAATTGAATCTGGCTGCTCTTTTGACAGCCGAAGTGGCACCTTTGGTCTATCAAACGGTTTCGAAATTCCCGTCTGTCAGCCGGGATATCGCTATGTTGGTGGCTGAAACTGTCAGCAATCAAGAAATTACAGAAGTCATCTCTAAGGCAGCAGGCAAATTTTTGACAGATATCAAACTGTTTGATGTTTACCAGGGAGCCAATATCGAGTCCGGTCACAAGTCAATGGCTTACAGCCTGACTTTTGTCAATCCGGAAGCGACTTTGACGGATGAAGAGATCAATCGCGGGCTGGCAAAAGTCACTAAAGCGTTGGTTGAAAATTTTGCAGCGGTCATTCGCTGATAAGGATCAAGACACCTGTACTGTCGCATGAAGACGGACAGGTGTTCCTTTTTTAAGAAGGAGAAGTGCAATGGAGATCAAAGAGACCGATCCGTCTTGTCTGTTGACGGTGCTCAAAAAAATATTCGCCGATCAGCAGGAAACTGCAGTCGGGCACCCGGAGGAAAGCAGCCGCTATCTGACATTGGGAGCCTATGAAACAGATACGCTCATCGGCGGAATCGTGATTGAATTGAAATATGAGACAGCCCATGTTTCTTTGTTGGCATTGCATCCGGAATATCAAAAATCCGGGATCGGAACAGCGCTTCTTAAAAAGGGCGAAGCGGCTGCTGAAGAGGTAGGGGCGAAAACGATCACGCTGACAACCCGCAGCTATCAAGCTCCGGATTTCTACCGCAAACATGGTTACGAGTGTTTTGGAAAGCTGACAAATGTTCTTATGACCGGCGTCACCAAGTATTATTTCGTAAAGTACCTGTAGTAGATAGTTCAGGAAAAAATGCGGCTCTTCGGCAGGAAAGCTGTGACAACAGCAAAAAGGACGTGTCTCTCCCAGGGGAGCACGTCCTTTTTTGTGCTGGTTCATTTAAAAAAAGTGAAACGGTGCTTATTCAACGGTAACTGATTTCGCCAAGTTGCGCGGCTTGTCTACATCGTAACCCCGCTGCAAGGTGGCAAAGTATGCCAGCAGTTGCGTCGGGATGACAGCCACCAGACTGGTGAGGTAACGATGGACTTGGGGCAGCAGGATCTGGTCACCGACTTTGGCCAAATCATCCGATGCGATCACCAGGGTCCGGGCGCCGCGGCTCTCCACTTCTTTCAAGTTGCCGCGAGTATGGGAGCCGGTCACTTCTTCAGTGATGATCCCGATTACCGGGGTACCTTCTTCGATCAGCGCGATCGTTCCGTGTTTCAGTTCGCCGGCAGCAAAGCCTTCTGCCTGAATATAGGAGATTTCTTTTAATTTCAGAGCGGCCTCCATGGAAACATAGTAGTCGTTGCCCCGACCGATATAAAAGGCATTACGGGTCACACCGAGATATTCTTCTGTCAATTGGCTCAGTGCTGCTTTTTCGGAGATGATGCTCTCCATAGCTGTTGCGGCGATCGAGAGTTCGCGAAAAACAGCAAAGTCGGCAGCAGCAGCTGTCTGCTTGTATTGTGCGACAGCTGCTGCCAAGATTGCCATGACCGCAATTTGGGCGGTGTATGCTTTAGTAGAGGCGACAGCGATTTCCGGGCCGGCATGAAGCAGCAAGGTGTGGTCGGCTTCACGGGATAAAGTGGAACCGGCTACGTTTGTAATAGTCAGTGCCGGATAGCCCAGTTCATTCGTGCGGACCAACACCTGACGACTGTCAGCCGTTTCTCCGCTCTGGCTCAGGTAAATGAAGAAAGGTTTTTTTGACAACAACGGCATATTGTAGCCGAATTCGCTGGACAAGTGGATTTCAACAGGGATCTGAGTCAATTCTTCAAATAATTTTTTTGAAGCCCAGCCGGCGTTGTTGGAAGTTCCGCAGGCTACGATGTAGATGCGGTCGCTCTGGCTGAGGGCTTCGATCAGTTGTTGATCCATCCGTGGTGAACCGTCAGTGTTGCGGTATTCTTGAACGAGTCGGCGCATAACGGCGGGCTGTTCGTCGATTTCTTTGAGCATATAATAAGGGTAAGTCCCTTTTTCGATATCTGTCAAATCCAACTGGGCTTCGTAAGATTCTCGGTAAACCAAATTGCCTTTTTGGTCCTCAATTTGGATTTGGTCAGCGGTGACGATCACCAATTCGCCGTCTTCAATCTCAACAAAATGATTGGTTTGATCCAGCATCGCCAGTGCATCGCTGCAGATAACATTGAAACCGTCGCCTAATCCGATCAAGAGGGGGCTTTTATTTTTAGCCACATAGATGGTTGCGGGGTCCTCTTTATCTACCAACGCAAAGGCGTACGAGCCTCGAATCAGTCCCAGCGCTTTTTTGAAAGCGGACAACGTGTCGCTGTTGTCTTGTGCCATCAAGGCTTCGATCAAATGAACAGCAATCTCCGTGTCCGTCTGGCCTTGGAAGTGATCGGTTGATAAATAAGTATGTTGCAGTTCATCAAAATTTTCGATGACGCCATTGTGTACCAAAACCAAACGGCCACTTTCGGAGGTGTGGGGATGGGCATTGGATTCACTTGGCTTTCCGTGAGTTGCCCAACGCGTGTGGCCGATACCGATTGTTCCGGTTGTTTCCGGCGTCACTTTGCCTTCCAGGTTTTTGATGCGGCCTTGAGCTTTGATTAGATGGGCCGAAGTATCGTCGGCCACGAACAATCCTGCCGAGTCATAACCGCGGTATTCCAGTCGTTCCAACCCTGAGATAATCACTTTTTCTGCTTCTTTTTTTCCTACGATTCCTACAATTCCACACATAAAAACGGTCCTACTTTCTTTGTCTTCAAGTTGGTTCCGGACGATCAGTCAGCTTTTCAAGCGTTTGAAGCTTGGCGGATTTTCCGGCCCCGCTTTGGTTTTTTATGTGATTTTATCTGCGCAGCAAAGGTTCTGTATCGGAATTTTGCAAATCCGTTTTGTCTTTACTTCAGGAGTGCAGTCCCCGGAGCCATCCGCCGAAATATCGATAAGCTCGCATCCTCGTCACCTGTTGAAACAGGTCTGGCGCTATTCCTAATGGTCTATCTGATTCCTTTCGCATTTATTTATAAAATCACATAAATAGTTTACCGTTATTGCAGTTATCGTGTCAATTGTTTTTGTTGGATAATTTAAATTGGTATAGGTTATCGTTTCGTGTGCCCTGCGGTTTTCCCTTTTTTAAGGGTTGTTATATAAATCCACACGCCGCTTGTGACAAAAGTATTGTAAACGGATTCCTTGCGGTGCGGTCACCGTTGATAAGGGGAAGTAGTCAGGTAGACCAATTTTTTGAAATAGCGACTTCAGACGCGATTAATGGAAAAAAGGCAGGGGAGGACCGAGAAGTTTTGGGGAAAAACATTTCCAGAAATTCGCTTTTGCGTTATCATCCTATATAAGAGCGTGTCTGAAAAAAGTTGTCACAGCTGTTTTGTCTCTTACGCCATGATTTCGGGCGTAACAGTTATTTGTGGAGCGGGTGAGTTTGTCTTTGCGACTCGCCTGTGACTTGGGTCATCAATAAAACGGCGGGGCCTTCAGAGGGCTTGGTACAGATCGGTTATATCATTTTGGGAATATGAGGGATAGTATGAAAAATGAAGTCAATGTCATGCGGTTTAAAGAGTTGAAAGAAACTGTCGCAAGGCTGGAGAAAGCTCCCGGCGTGACAGATGAAACAAAGGTCTTCTTGAATACCGGCTGGGATAGTATCCAAGAGATTGAACCCGGCGCAATCACTGCTGAGAAGGCACAGCTTTTTTGGGTAGAAGATCCACTGACCCACGAACGCTTTCCCGGTTATAGTCTGCAGCTGAAAAATGAAGAACAGGCAGCTCCGGAAACTGTAGTCGTGATCAAGAACCTTTATTGATAAAGTTGAACAGGAGGAAACTGAATGAACAGAAGAAGATGGGTAGCAGTGGCAATTGCTGCCGGACTGTTTCTTTTCTCGGGCATTACACAGGGAATCAATCCGCAGAAAAGCACAGATGAAGAAAACGAAACAACTCTGAAGGGGTTGAATGAATGGCTTTACGGGTCCAATCAATTAGAGAAAACCGTATTGCAAGCTGGCCGCGATGATCGGCAGATCTTGAAAGTGACTGTCGATGGGACCATTGCCGACACCGGCAGCGGCGGCTTATTTGCGACTGATACCTACGACCATCAGTTCCTTCTGGAAGAGTTGCGATCTGTTCAGGAGGATGAGTCGATCAAAGGCATCTTGTTGGAAGTAAATTCACCTGGTGGCGGGGTTTACGAAAGTGCGGAAATCGCTAAAGAGATGGCGAAAATCAAAGAACTGCAGATTCCGATTTACGTCAGCATGAAACAGATGGCAGCCAGCGGGGGATATTATATCTCGGCTGCGGCAGACAAGATCTTTGCAACGGACGAAACCGTCACCGGCTCTATCGGAGTCATCATGTCCGGAACCAATTATGCCGGACTTTTTGAAAAGCTGGGGATCGAAGACGCAACGGTCAAAAGCGGGCCGTTGAAAGATATCGGTTCTGCCAGCCGCAAACCCACCGAACAAGATACCGAAGTGCTGCAAGCCTATGTGGATAGCGCCTTCAATCGCTTCGTAAATGTTGTGGCAAAAGGCCGCGATATGTCTGAAGAGAACGTCAGAAAAATCGCTGACGGCCGGATCTATGATGGTGCCCAGGGCAAAGCAAACGGCTTGATCGACGAGATTGGTTTTCCCGAGGATGCATTAGCCGCATTACAAAAAGAAAAAAGCTTGGAAGATGCCCAAGTAGTGGAATATACGGCAGATACGACGGGCTTTGCTTCTTCCTGGTTGGGATTGAAATTGGCGGAAATGCAGGGCTTGAAACAATCGGAAACCAGCCAAATGCTGCGACTGGTAGAATCACTGGGAACCCCTTCGTCCCCGAAACCTTTGTATTATTACGGAGGTGAGTGAGATGGATGAAGAAAAGAAAAACGATCAGACAAATCTGTCGGCGGATCAAAATCGCGGAACAGATGCTGACGTAAACCAAAATAATGCTGACCGGACGGATTTCTATGAAGATGCGGACAGTGAGTTTATGGGAGAAAAAAAAGGCTTAAAAAACGGCCCCAAAATCTTTTACAACTCGCAGCAGGCCAGAAATGAGCGTAAATTGGATCCGGAAGAGCTGCAGCAACTGCAAAAACAGTGGCAGCGTTACGAAGTGCCGGAAGATGAGCTTCCGACTGCCTTGCCGGATTATTTCTTTGCCGGTTTCTGGCTGCGGTTGTTTGCCTTCACTTTAGATCTCATGTGTGTCGCGGCTGTCAGAAACAGCTCGCTGGGCTTGATTTATCGATTGTTGGGACTGGAGTGGCAGGGGGGCTTTTTAGGAGTCTATAGTCTGGTAGGTATTGGGATCTATTTGGCCTATTTCACCCTGTTGACCAGATACAATCACGGGCAGACTGTCGGCAAAATGGCATTCGGTTTGCGGGTGATTTCCCTTGCCGGAGACGAGCTGACCTGGAGTCAGGTACTTACTCGAGAAGTCTGCTGTCGCTTTGTGATGATGAAATTTCCGCTGAACCTGGGCTATCTGCCGGCGGCGTTTACCGGGAAAAAGCAGCATGTTGGCGATTATTTCGCCGAGACCGGTGTTGTTACAATCAACCTCATCAAAGCTTTCAATAAAGAATTGGCTTGAGGATAGTTGGTTGACAAGTCAGAAGTTTCAGAGACTTTTCTGTCTCTGGAACTTTTTCTGTGGCCCGAAAAAAGCAGCCGGAAAATCTCCATCAATAAATAAAGTGCAAGTTCTGCAAATAAAAGAAGAGGTGACCCCAAATGGGAGAAACGATAGCGTTTCCGGAAGGGTGGCAGCGTGCTGTCAAACTGGGTGAAACGGCGTTGGCCAAAAAAGATTATCAGAAGGCGGTCGCTTATTTTGAAGATGCCTACCGACAACGGCCGACCTATCCAATCCATCGGCGTCTGTTGACGGCGTTGGAAAAAGTCGGTGGTTATAAGCAGGCGCTGGCAGCTGCTGCAGAACATCAAGCAGACTACGACCATGACCCGGAAGGTTTTGCTCAGCTCTTTCGTTTGTTGTTGCTGGATCAGCAGTACTTGGCAGCCAAAACTTATCTGGTGCGGGCACAAAGGCAGGGATGGCTGACTGATGATGTCGTAAAAGTTCGCCAAGAGGAACTGGCTCTTTTAGAAAAGCAGCAGCTCTTTTATGATCCGGATCTTCCAGTGATTAAGAAGACGGTTTTATCCCGGCTTGATGGGAACTTGACAGCTATACCGCAAAAAAATTGGGAGGATTGGATACAGGGACTGACGACGAACAGGTTTGTCAGGATTGCTGAAAGTGTTCTGGAACAAGCCCACAATCCTTTTTTGCGCCCGCGTTTAGTAGAAGAGTTGCTTAAACTGGGAGTCGCTAAACGGATAAAGATCCGCGACCTGGAGGGAAATGTCAGGGAGTGTCAGTTAGCGGAAATCGAGCTGCCGGAAGCGGATCCGGCGTTATTGGAAATGCTTCGTTATCTGGAAGCCGAGCACGGCCATGAAGATCCTACGATTCTGCCGCTGATTGCCGGGGAGATCCAAGGCCACTTTGCCTTAAGCTTTCCTTTTTCGCCGCAGCGGGTGGATCCGGAAGGCTGGGCCGAAAGCTACTGGCTGGAATATCAAGCAGCTATCGGTGCCGTAGATCCTGCGGTACTGAACCCTTTTGCCGAGATACAAAAAATCAAGGCGCGCTATCGTGAGCTGCTTGCAGGTCTTTACTGAAAAGTGACTGCTGCTTGCCAAGGCACCTTGTTTTTTCAAAAACGGCTTGTTATGGGAGTAAAACGGCATTTTTTAAAGCCGATTTCTGTCCAAATTGTTTACATTTACCAAGGCTTAGTGTACTATCATTAGGTATGTATTAAGCCAATCATATGAAAATTTCTGTTTATTCGGAGGGAAAACAATGACTGCAAAATGGGAAAAAACAGGCACCAACGATGGTGTGTTGACTTTTTCGATTCCGCAAGAAGAAGTACAAAAAGGTTTGACACAAGCCTTCAATAAAGTAAAAGGCAATTTGAATGTACCGGGTTTCCGTAAAGGAAAAGTGTCCCGTCAAGTTTTTAACCGGATGTACGGTGAAGAAGCATTGTACGAAGATGCGTTGAATGCTGTTTTGCCGGCTGCTTATGAAAAAGCAGTTGATGAAGCAGGGATCGATCCGGTTGCTCAACCGAAAATCGATGTTGACAGCATGGAAAAAGATGCGGACTGGGTGATTAAGGCAGAAGTGACTGTCAAACCTGAAGTCAAATTAGGTCAATACAAAGAGCTTGAAGTTTCCAAGCAAGATCGTGAAGTAACCGATGAAGATGTTGCTACTCGTCTGCAACGGGAGCAAGAATCACAAGCTGAACTTGTGATTAAAGAAGATGAAGCAGCTGAAATCGGCGACACTGTCGTAATCGATTTTGAAGGTTTCGTTGATGGTACTGCATTTGAAGGCGGCAAAGGCGAAAACCATTCATTGGAATTGGGTTCAGGACAATTCATTCCTGGTTTTGAAGAACAGTTGGTAGGTAAAAAAGCCGGTGAAGAAACAGAAGTGACTGTGACTTTCCCTGAAGATTACCAAGCAGAAGATCTGGCTGGCAAAGAGGCAGTCTTCAAAGTAACTGTCCATGAAGTCAAAGGCAAAGAGCTTCCTGAATTGGATGACGAATTTGCCAAAGACGTGGACGACACTGTTGAATCTTTGGCTGAATTGAAAGAAAAATACCGCAAAGAATTGACTGAAGCAAAAGAAAAAGGCGCAGAAGATGCCCGCGATGAAGAAGCAATCAAAAAAGCCGTTGAAAATGCGGAAATCGTTGATCTGCCTCACGTAATGGTTCACGATGAAGTTCATCGTTCAATGGACGAATTTTTGAACAACATGCAGCGTCAGGGGATCTCTCCGGAACTTTACTACCAATTGACAGGCTCGACTGAAGAAGACCTGCACAAACAATTCGAAGGTGAAGCCGGCAATCGCGTCAAGACCAACCTGGTCATCGAAGCAATCGCTGCTGCAGAAGCAATCGAAGCAACTGAAGAAGACATTGCCAATGAAATCAAAGAATTGGCTGAAGCCTACAACATGCCTGAAGATCAAATCAAACGTGTGTTGACAGAAGATATGTTGAAACATGACATCAAAATGAAGAAAGCTGTAGAACTGGTAACAGGTACAGCAGTCGAAAAATAAGCCATTGACCGCCGAATTCGATTTCGGCGGTTTTTTTGGTTCTAAGTCAAATGGTGTTGTTTTAGTTAAATCACTTAAGGGGAGTGCTTCGGCATTTCCCTTTTTTTTCGTTATTAAATGATTTCACAGATGTTCTGTTGGATCAGGACGCGCATGCGAAGATGGCGGAAGGTTCTGAAGCCAAAAGCGATTCGTTTGATGACCTTGATTAAGTTGTTCTTCCCTTCCAACTTCCCGTTAGAGTAAGGGAAATCAAGGGAATTGATGATCGCTCTTTTGTGCTTATTCAAGTAGAGGATGGCCTTTTTAAACCCAGCGTCTAATGTGGCTGGCAAATGATCGACCAACTCAAAGAAGGCTTTGGCGTCCTTCGCATCAAAAGCAGTGAATAAGTCTTGGTAGACTTCGTAGTTTTCTCTTAGCTGTTCATTGATTGACAATAAGTGATCCAAGACTTCTGATTCAGTATGGTATTTTCTTTGAAAGAGCGGATATTGTTTGAAGGAGGTGTAATTGATCTTCGCACTTTTCTTGAGTATCGTCCGCCAGTATTTCTTCAATTTACGATAGTCTTTCATCGCCTGAGAATCACGTTTCTTTAATTGCTTCATCGCTTGGATTCTTTGTTTATTGAAAGCTCTGGTTAATTGCTGGATCACATGAAAACGATCGATGGAGACTTTTGCGTTGGGGAAAACGATTTTAGTGACCGCACCATAGGCGGCATTCATGTCCATGACGAGAGGAGTGACCCGCTTTCTAGCTTCAAAGCTAAAGCGCATGAAGTAAGCCTGTAGTTTGAAGTTTCGGCGATCATCTAGAATATCAACTATCTTACCCGTATCGGCATCGCTGATAATAAAGCACATGGCCCCTTCACAATCTTTGGTGCCTTTAAATTCATCGATCAGTAAATGTTGAGGGAGAAAATTGGGTTTTAAACGGGGTTCTTCAAAGAAAGAATCCAAGACTCTCTCAACGGTTTTTGAGGAGACGAAGTAACGTTTGGCGATATCTTTCATAGAGATTTTCTTTTTTAAATCAATGGCAATGGCAAACTTCAACGGTTGTGAAATATAGCAGTTTTCCGCTACATAATAGGTTTTAGCTGAGAAGGTATGCCCACAATCTTTGCAGCGAAACCGCTGCTTAAACAAATGGAGATAACTGGGGACTTCTTGATAAGGAATCAGTTGGATCCAACTGTCTTTGTAGGAATGACGAATGAGGTTCGTAAAACCACACTGGGGACAACGGTCAATTTTGTAGGTCAGGATACCTGTAAAGATATTGGTCATTCTGCCATTTACTTTTTCCTTAGAGACAGCCTCTTTGGAGAAACGGATATTGGCATCTTTGATATTTAAGAGTTGTTTGATGGTTTTGTCTAGGCATTCGTCTTTTTCTCTGGTATTCTTACTTGTGGACATTTGGTTCTCCTCCTATGATTGGGTTTGGCGATTTAATTATAGGACAACCAAATGTCTTTTTGTTATAAAAAAATACTTGGTGTCACTACTCATTTTGAGTAACAACACCAAATATTATAGAGCCGTTTTTTTTAGTTCCAATCTCTGTGTTTCGATGATAACCGGGGACGTGTTCAGGTTGTTTTGAAAAAATTCATCTGAAGTTAACGGTTTTTCAGTGGAAATTTGTGAGCAGAAGGGCAAAGGTTTTATTTGTAGGATCACCGGGGAAACCGGTATACTATTCCTGAAAGCAGGTGTGGCGGATGAAAAAACGAACCAAAGTAATCAGTGGGCTGCTGGCGGGGATTGGCACCCTGGCTGTCGGTGGCACGCTTTGGCTGCAGCGAAGTATCAAAAAACCTTCAGGAGCAGCTGAGCAGGCAATCAGAGGCGCATTGAAACAAGAAGAAGGCTGGTATTTTCCCAGTCTGAAAGATGACCTGCCGTTGGTGATTGTTTATCCTGGAGCGCTAATCGATGTCCGAGCTTACAGCATTTGGGCGGAAAAACTAGCGGACGTCGGTTATCCGGTTTTTCTGGTAACGATGCCTTTGGAGCTTGCCCTACTGGCTCCGCAGCGGGCTGAAAAGGTTTTGAACCGATTTTCTGAACGGAATTATGTGATTGGTGGGCATTCATTGGGGGGCTTCACAGCTTCCGGAGTAGCCGCACAGCGTCTGGAAGCGGACGATTCTCGCTTGAAAGGCGTTTTTTATCTGGCTTCTTATACGGACGATGATGTAATTTTACAAAACAGTGACTTGGCTTCTTTGGTTGTCACCGGCTCCAAAGACAAGGATATCAAGGAAAAAGATGTACTGGAAAAAAAGCATTCCTATCCGAAAAACAGCCGCTTTTACTCCATTAACGGCGGCGACCATCTGGGGTTTGCCAGTGTGGCCGGTCATCAAGGAAAAGCCCTGCCGGAGCAGCAACAGCAGCAACAAGTGGCAGCGCTGTTGAAAGATTGGTTGGAGACGATTCGATAAATGACCGAATTTTGTAAAGAAAAAGTAAATCGCAGGGGCCGAAATCCGCGAAACAACAAGAAAAACAGCGGGAATGGTTGAGCTTTCAGAAAAAATGTGTTATAGTTTACAACGGTAATGATACTTTGTGGAGTGAGGGATTTTTTCCCTCACTCTTTTTAATGAAAAGCGTCGTTTACGAAATATGCAAAAGGAGGCGAAGTCAATTGAGCAGCGTGATCGAAACGGTGACCGGATTGGTAACACCGATTTTGGAGGAAAAGCATTTTGAGTTGGTGGATATCGAGTTTTTGAAAGAAGGCAAGAGCTGGTTTTTACGAGTGTTTATTGATAAAGAAGGCGGTATCGATATCGAAGAGTGTGCCTATGTCAGTGAGCGCTTGAGCGAAGAATTGGATGCCTGTGACCCGGATCCCATACCCCAAGCGTACTTCTTGGAGGTATCGTCTCCCGGAGCTGAACGGCCTTTGAAAAAAGAAAGTGATTACGAGCGGGCACAAGGAGAGTATATCCATGTTTCCTTGTACCAACCAGTCGACGGAGAAAAGCAGTACGAAGGATTTTTGGAATCTTTTTCTCCGGAAGAATTGACATTGAAGGTGAAGATCAAAACCAGAGTCAAAGATGTGACGATTGATCGTAAAAACATCGCCAAGGCTCGTTTAGCCATTCAATTTTAAGACGGAGGAATCAGACAATGAGTAAAGAAATGTTGAACGCATTGGACGCTTTGGAAGCGGAAAAAGGCGTATCAAAAGAGATCGTCATTGAAGCGCTGGAAGCAGCTTTGGTTTCTGCCTACAAGCGTCATTACGGCCAAGCCCAGAATGTCGAAGTGGAATTCGATCAGAAAAAAGGCGATATCCACGTCTATTCGGTCAAAGAAGTAACAGAAGAAGTGATGGATTCCCAATTGGAAGTGTCTTTGAAAGAAGCATTGAAGATCAATCCGGCCTACGAGACCGGTGACAAGATCCGTTTTGAAGTTACCCCCAAAGATTTCGGTCGCATCGCAGCGCAAACTGCTAAACAAGTCATCTTGCAACGGGTACGAGAAGCAGAACGCAACATCATTTACAACGAGTTCTCTCAGTACGAAAAAGACATCATGCAAGGGATCGTGGAACGCCAAGACAACCGCTATATCTATGTGAACTTGGGCAAGATCGAGGCAGTTCTTTCCAAACAAGATCAGATGCCGAACGAATTTTATCAACCTCACGATCGGATCAAGGTTTATGTTTCACGAGTGGACAACACTTCAAAAGGACCACAGGTTTTCGTGAGCCGCAGCCATCCGGATCTTTTGCGGCGGTTGTTTGAACAAGAAGTACCGGAAGTCTATGACGGAATCGTTGAAATCGTCAGCATTGCCCGGGAAGCCGGTGACCGTTCCAAAGTTGCCGTGCGTTCCAATGATCCAAACGTGGATCCGGTTGGTACTTGTGTCGGTCCGAAAGGGTCTCGTGTTCAGGCAATCGTCAATGAACTGAAGGGCGAAAACATGGATATCGTAGAGTGGGACGAGGATCCGGCGATTTTCATCGCCAACTCCCTTAATCCGGCAGAAGCGGTAGACGTGATCTTCGATTTGGAAAATCCGAAAGCTTGTACTGTCGTAGTACCGGATTACCAGTTGTCGTTGGCTATCGGAAAACGGGGTCAAAATGCCCGCTTGGCTGCCAAGTTGACCGGTTTCAAAATCGATATCAAGTCTGAATCCGATATGGAAGAGTTCTATGCCAAGTTGGAAGAAGGCGACTACATCGATGCCGGTGAAGAGTTCGAGTCTCTCGAAGAAGCCTTGCAGGAAGAAGTTCACGATGAAGCGATTGCTGCAACGGATCTGACCAGCGATGAATATGAAGAAATCGCTTTTGAAGAAGGCGCAACTGTGGCGGATGCTGAGACGCAAGCAACTGAAGATCTGGCAGCTGAAGAAGAAGCAGTTGCCGAAGCGGAAGCTGCTGAAGTTGATGCTGAAACTGCGACCGATGAAGATGAGGAAGTCTGAGGGGTGACCGCGATGAAAAAACGCAAAGTACCTTTGAGAAAATCCGTTGTATCCGGTGAGATGCTTCCCAAAAAGGAGCTGATCCGGATTACCCGCTCAAAAGAAGGTGTCGTTGCGATCGATCCCACCGGTAAAATGGCCGGCAGAGGCGCCTATGTCGCGATTGAACCTGCCGAGGTTCAAAAAGCTTGGGATAAACGAATTTTAGACCGCGTGCTGGAAACTGAATTAACAGATGCCTTTTACCAGGAGCTGTTGGATTATGTCAGCCATCAAAAAGCACGGCGGGAGTTGTTTGGCAATGAATGAAGACAGATTGTTGAATATGCTGGGTCTGGCAATGCGAGCCGGTAAACTGGTGACAGGAGAGGAAGCGGTCGTCAAAGAAATCCGCACTCAAAACGCCGAACTGGTCTTTGTGGCCCAAGACGCAGGTAAAAATACCCATAAAAAGATTCAAGACAAAAGCAACTATTACGAGGTCGCCTTTTTTGACGGGCTCACTCAGGCTGCCATCAGTCATGCTATCGGTCGTTCGCGAACAGCGATAGCCGTGATGGATCAGGGGTTTGCCAAGAAAATGAAGGAATTGATCCAAGGTTAGTCAGGCTGCAACAGTCAGCTGTGAAATAGATCCGAGCACCGCTTTAACGCTTCGGAGAGACACGCTGGTAATCTGCCGTTGCGGCACATTTACGAGGAAGGTGATTGCATGGGGAAAAAACGAATTTATGAACTTGCAAAAGAAATCAATCGATCCAGTAAGGAACTTGTGGATAAAGCACAGGCACTGGGCTTTGATGTGAAAAATCACATGGGAGCTATTTCCGATAATGAAGAAAAACAGCTGCGTCAAGCAGTGTCAGGAGGAAATAATTCCAAACCCGCACCAAAAGCTCAAGCTGCTGCTCCCAAACCTGCAACCCAACAACCTGCTAACCAAACAAACGATGCTCAGGAAAAACCGGAGCATAAAAAATTCGTGACGCAACGGAATAATCCAAAATTCCAAAATCGCAACAAGGACACCCGCAGCCAAGGTGGTCAAAGTCAAGGAAACCGTCAAGGTGGACAAGGGCAAGGCAATCGTCAAGGCGGCGGTCAAAACCAAAATCGCAGCGGCAATCAGCAAAACCGTGGCGGTCAAACTCAGGGCGGCCAGGGTAACCAAAACCGTCAGGGAGCACAAGGCGGTCAAAATCGCCAAGGCGGCTACCAAGGCAATGCCAACAACCAAAATCGTCAAGGCGGCAGCCAAAACCGCAACCAGCGCCGAGATCGCAACGATCGCAATGATCGCCGGGATCAACAGCCGCGGACCCAAACTGCTCAACAAGCACAACGTCCACAAGGCGCAGCTAAAATGAGTGCGTTGGAACGAGCTAAAAACCGGGCAGCTGAAATCGAAAATGAATCACAACAACAGCGTCAGCGTCAACAGCGTCGCAGTGAACAACCAAAAGCTGCCGACAACAAACCGAAACAACAAGAGCGCCGCAATCAAGGCAGTCAGGCACCAGTCAAGAAGGCTCCGGCTATTCCTGCGGTACCAAAAGAAGTCTTGCAGCAGCAAACTGAGCAGCCGAAACAGACGGATGCAAAACCGAAGAAAGAATTCCGTGACAAGAAGGACAAATTCGAGTCTCGGGAACGCAGCTTTGGAGGCGGCAACAATTACAACAATAATAACCGCCGTAATAAGAAAAAAGGCAAGAAGGGCAGACAGCAGGTCGCACAAAAACCGGCTGTGCCGCCGCGTAAATTCCGTGAACTGCCGGAAGTCTTGGAATACACTGAAGGCATGAACGTTGCTGAAATTGCTAAGAAAATCTATCGTGAGCCTGCCGAAATCATCAAGAAACTCTTCTTGATGGGTGTCATGGTCAACCAGAATCAGCCGTTGGACAAAGATACGATCGAATTGCTGGCGACCGACTACGGCATCGAAGCGCAAGAGAAAGTGCAAGTTGATATTGCTGATATCGACAAGTTCTTTGAACCGGAAGAAGTCAATGAAGCTAATCTGGTACCGCGTCCGCCGGTAGTGACTATCATGGGTCACGTCGACCATGGGAAAACGACCTTATTGGATACTTTGCGTCATAGTCGTGTCACCAGTGGCGAAGCCGGCGGGATCACCCAGCATATCGGGGCCTATCAGATTGATATCAACGGTAAGCCAATCACATTCCTGGATACACCGGGACACGCGGCCTTTACCAGCATGCGTGCTCGAGGGGCGTCCATCACCGATATCACAATCTTGGTAGTCGCAGCCGACGACGGTGTGATGCCGCAAACCATTGAGGCGATCAACCATGCCAAAGCAGCCGGTGTACCGATCATCGTTGCAGTCAACAAAATTGACAAACCGGGAGCAAATCCTGACCATGTCATGCAGGAACTCAGCGAATACGAACTGATTCCGGAAGCTTGGGGCGGCGATACGATCTTCGTACAGATCTCGGCTAAATTCGGACAGAACATCGAAGAATTGCTGGAAATGATCTTACTGGTAGCAGAAGTAGAAGATCTGAAAGCTGATCCGACTGCCCGCGCTATCGGGACCGTAATCGAAGCCCGTTTGGATAAAGGCAAAGGTCCGGTTGCGACTCTGCTGGTTCAAAACGGTACCTTGAAAGTCGGCGATCCAATCGTGGTAGGAAATACCTTTGGGCGTGTCCGGGTAATGACGAATGATATCGGTCGTCGCGACAAGACAGCTGGGCCAGCGACACCGGTGGAAATTACCGGTTTGAACGATGTGCCGCAAGCCGGCGATCACTTCGTTGTTTTTGAAGACGAAAAAACGGCACGGGCTGCCGGTGAAGAACGGGCAAAACGGGCTATGGTGGAACAACGAGCTTCTTCCAGCCGCGTGACTTTGGACAACTTGTTCGAATCACTGAAAGAAGGCGAACTCAAAGAAGTCAATGTCATCATTAAAGCTGACGTTCAAGGTTCGGCTGAAGCGTTAGGCGCTTCCCTGAAGAAGATCGATGTAGAAGGGGTTCGTGTCAACATCGTCCATTCTGCAGTCGGCGCTATCAATGAAAGCGATGTGACCTTGGCCGCGGCTTCAAATGCCATCATCATCGGGTTCAATGTGCGTCCGACCCCACAAGCCAAACAACAGGCTGAAAGTGAACAGGTGGACATCCGTTTGCATCGCATCATCTACAAAGCAATCGAAGAAATCGAAACAGCGATGAAAGGGATGTTGGATCCTGAGTTTGAAGAAAAAATCACCGGTCAAATGGTGGTTCGTGAAACTTACAAGGTATCCAAAGTTGGCACCATCGCCGGTTGTTTCGTTACAGACGGCTTCATTCGTCGTGACAGTGGTGTCCGCGTGATTCGTGACGGTATTGTGATCTACGAAGGTCAATTGGCCAGCTTGAAACGCTTCAAAGACGATGTGAAAGAAGTTCGTCAAGGTTTCGAATGTGGTGCAATGATCGATAAATTCAATGATTTGAAAACAGATGACGTGATCGAAGCGTATATCATGGAAGAAATCAAACAAGACTGAGTCTGAGCTTTTGATAACCTACCGAGGAAGCGGGAGTCTTTGGACCGAATCCGATCAACAGATCGGTTGCCGGATCCGGATTGCTGTCTTCCTCCGGTACTATTCTTTTGATGGGTACAGCAGAGCAATCAGCAGTTATTTGCAGCGTCGTCTGGTATTTATTTGCAAATTCATGATTGGAGGACATGACTTATGGCGAACTATCGTGATCGTCGTGTTGCCCATGAAATTTTGCGGGAAGTCAACGACATTTTGCGTAAGCGGGTGCGGGATCCCCGAGTCCAGGACGTGACTATCACTGACGTTCGGGTTACCGGTGATCTGCAGCAGGCAACGATTTATTACAGCATTCTGTCGGACTTGGCATCTGATCGAGACAAGGCCCAAAAAGGCTTGGAAAAAGCCAGCGGTCTGATCCGAAGAGAGCTGGGACAGCGCTTGAGTTTGTACAAGACTCCCGAACTGTTCTTTGAAGTAGATGCTTCCGTACAATACGGCAACAAGATCGACCAAATGCTTCGTGACTTGAACAAAGAGTAACGGAGTACAGTTTACGGCTTCGAAGGTTATTTCAGCCTTCAAAGCTTTGAAAAAGGCCCTCACTCGGGGGCTTTTTTCATAGGCAAAAGATGACGCACCTTTGAAACGGATCAGGAATCAAAAAAAGGCGCGCAGGACAAAGGATCAGTTAAGGATTAGTTGAGGAAAAGCAGGTTTGACTACGGCCGTGAGCTTCTGCGGTTCTTTGAGAGATCAGAAAGATTAAATAACTCTTATCTGAGGAAGACTCGCTGTCTTAAAGTCTTTTGCTTTTATCCTTTGTATGATATGATTTACTAAGACTGTTTTGAATCAATCTATTCCACTCGTGACGGAGCCTGGAAGAAATATATCGAGCTTTCTGATGAATGCTCGATCCAAGGAGTGAAAACCATGTACGATAATCCTAACAGCAATGACACAGTACGCTGTTCATTCTGCGGCAAGACACAAGAAGAAGTGCGTAAAATCGTGGCTGGTCCGGGTGTTTATATTTGTAACGAGTGTATCGATCTCTGCAAAGAGATCATCGACGAGCAGCTGTATGAAGACGCCGTCCGTGAATTTATGGAAGTACCGAAACCACAAGAACTCTTGGCGATTTTGAACGAATACGTCATCGGTCAGGAACGGGCGAAAAAAGCCTTGGCAGTTGCCGTTTACAATCATTACAAACGTGTAAATGCCGAAACCACGTCACCGGATGATGTCGAATTGCAAAAGAGTAATATCTGCCTGATCGGGCCGACCGGTTCCGGGAAGACCTTTTTGGCACAAACGTTGGCCCGCTCGCTGAACGTTCCGTTTGCAATCGCGGATGCGACCAGCTTGACTGAAGCCGGTTATGTGGGAGAGGATGTCGAAAATATCCTCTTGAAGCTGTTGCAGGCAGCAGACTACAACGTGGAACGGGCTGAAAAAGGGATCATCTATATCGATGAGATCGACAAAATCGCCCGCAAGAGTGAAAATGTCTCTATTACGAGAGATGTTTCCGGTGAAGGGGTACAGCAGGCTTTGCTGAAGATTCTGGAAGGAACAGAAGCCAGTGTTCCTCCTCAAGGCGGACGTAAACACCCTCATCAGGAAATGATCCAGATCGATACCACCAATATTTTGTTCATCGTCGGTGGTGCGTTTGACGGAATTGAAACGATTGTGAAGAACCGGATGGGAGAAAAGACAATCGGGTTTGGAACAGACAACAAGAAAATCGCTGAAGGGGAAAGTGTCATGAAACACATCATCCCCGAAGATCTTCTGAAATTCGGGTTGATTCCGGAATTTATCGGTCGCCTGCCGGTGATGGCAGCGTTGGATAAATTGACCAACGATGATTTGGTGCGGATTTTGACAGAACCCAAAAATGCCCTTGTGAAACAATATAAAAAGCTGTTGTCACTGGATGAAACAGCGCTTGAATTCGAACCGGAGGCATTGAAGGCGATCGCCGACAAAGCAATCGAGCGCAACACCGGTGCTCGGGGGCTGCGTTCCATCATCGAAGACATTATGATGGATATCATGTTTGACGTACCGTCTGATGAAAATATCGCCAAAGTGGTGATTACCAAAGAAGCGGTAACAGAAGGCGCTCAACCCAAAATCATTTTTACCGAAGAAGAAAAAAAAGCCGGCTGATTTGCCGACTATGATTGACGGGATACAAGTCGCAGGATTTGTATCCCTTCTTTTATGGTCTGGTGACAGCTATCAGAAAGGACGATTTATCATGAAGGTTCACAACGCCGAGATAGTAATCAGTGCCGTTTCTCCGGCACAGTATCCAGAAGGAGACCTGCCGGAGATTGCTTTAGCCGGGCGCTCCAACGTTGGGAAGTCCTCTTTTATCAATACCCTGATTGATCGTAAAAACCTGGCGCGGACCTCCTCTAAACCGGGTAAGACCCAGACGCTCAATTTTTATCTGATTGAAAACAGCCTGCACTTTGTCGATGTGCCGGGATACGGGTATGCGAAAGTCTCCAAAACAGAGCGGGCCAAGTGGGGAAAGATGATTGAGACCTATCTTACCAGCCGTGAGCAGCTGAAAGCCGTCGTTTCTTTGGTGGATCTGCGCCATGCACCCTCACAAGAAGACATCCAAATGTATCAGTTTTTGAAATATTACGAGCTTCCGGTGATCTTGGTAGCCACCAAAGGAGACAAGATCCCCAGAGGAAAGTGGAACAAGCACGAATCTGTGATTAAAAAAGCTCTGGAGTTTGATCCGGCAGACGAGTTCATCATCTTTTCTTCTGTGACAAAAGAGGGCAAGGACAAAGCCTGGCAGGCCATTGAAGCGGCTGTCAAAAAATAAAAGCGCTGGACAGATCTGAGATTGTGATAAAAACGTACCAAAATTTTTAAAAGGAGACCAAAAAAACTGACCCGAACGTTATGCCGGGTCAGTTTTTTTGGTCTCTTTTGGTTTGGTCTCCGGATCCAAGAAGCGCTGGAGAGCAGCTTCTTTTTCTTTGTTTTTCTCTGCTTTTTCATCCGGTAGCAGGGCGAATTCTTCAAACTTGCGGTCCAAAGAATCGTCTCGTTGGAATTTCAGTCCCATTGCCTTCACCTCCGCAAGCCCAAGTGTATCACGTGCAGCAGTTGTCGTACAATAGCTCTTCCTGGAAAAATAAAAATACAGTTTTTCTTATGATTTTGCAGCACTTGATAAAGTGTTCACGAAGCTGCAGGTAGAAATTTGCGAGTCATACCGACAGCTGGCTTGTTTCGTTGGTTTCGGCGAAATACGATTCTTTGGATGCTTGCAGATGCTGAGAATTTTGTCTGTACTTTTGAGATGCTCTGCTTTGCATTCGATAATATATTAGTTATAATAAGATTATAGAAAAATTAGAACAGGGTGAGGCTATGAAAGAGGAGGAAAAATTGCTTTTAAGCATCCAGTATCGTCTGTTGGAAGAACAGGCAATCCGCAAGCATATCCAGGACTGGCTGGTTTTTGTACGCATCTTGTTTGAACCAGAAAAAATGATCATCAATGAGCAGGGACAGGGACTCTTTTCATTGACTCGCTGTCTTGAGATTTTGAAACGCGCCGGCAATCGAGAAGATATCACCCTGCATGTTTCTGATGGCGAAAATGAATCAAGTTTCCGGTTGGTAAGCGGAAACTTGTTGGAACGGCATTTGTTGACGGGCGCGCTTTTTAAGAGCTGTCGCAAGCTGATCCTGGACTATACCGAAGTGCAAATGAAAACCAAGGGCTTGTTTGGCTATTTACGTTCTTATACAGAGTATCTGTATCATAATACCGATACGATGGCAAAGCGCCTGCAGTTTCAGACGGCAGCAGAAATCACCTGTCTGCCGAAGATCAAGCGGCCCGATGGGGATGTGGTGATCGATTGCAACCAGTTTCCCGGTTACGATATTTTTTACAAGGGATTTTGTCTGACTTCCTGTTGGCGGATGTATTTCAGCTGCGATTATCATAACGTTATCCCGTTGGCCGTGATCGAGGATGTTCAACAGGTGGAACAGGTGGTCCGGATCTCTCCTGAAGTAATTTTAGTGGAATTGTATCGTGATCCTTTCCATTGGCAGAGGGAGTGCAATTTGCGTTACCAACGACTGTTTCGTGATCAGCTGGGGATTGACCAGCTGGCTTGGGATAACGGAATCGGCGTTTTAAGGGAACCCTTTATCGAATATGCCTATTCTGACAATCTGATCCAGACTGTGCAGTATCAAAATGACCGACTGCAGCCGACAGGAAAAAAGGCGGCTACTCATTTCGTGACTCGTACCTTTGACTTGATCAGAGATCAGCAGCAGGTCAAACGGGTCCGGGGCACACTGAACGCGCAAGCTTATTTTCCTTGGGTAGATGAACAGCGGATGAAAATGATGAACTATCTGGTGTTGAATCCGGCCTACGCTTTGGACGACGGTTTACAGGCCTACAAATTTTACATTCGGAATTATTTGGAGATTGAGATCGATCCTAAAGACGGGCGCTACCACGAATACCTGGTGGTGCTGAATATCTATCTGCCGGATGAGCAGGCTGAATTGATTCCTTATCAGCAGTTGAAACAGGAGTTGTCTGATATCAAATTTTCCCGTCTCAAAAAGCGTAAAGGTGAGCGCTATTTTGATTTGAAGAAGGGCAAGAATCATTTGCGAGTCAATTTTGTGAAGGCGTCGACAATGCCGCAATTGGAGAATATAACAGGAGGTTTAGAGGGATGAAAGAAGATCAGGTGTTCAAGAAAATCATGCTGCCGACAGCGGGTCTGCTGCTGGTACTCTGTGTTTTACCGGAATTTCAATGGAAGGTACCGGTCTGTCTGTTCTTTCTTTTAGCCGGTGTCTTGATGAGTGTATTTCTCAGCTGGTACGAACCAAAAACAGTTCAAGTTCCTGTGAAGGGCTTGAAGGAGGGGCAACGGCGAAGCGATCGCTATTGACTGTCAATTCTGCTGATCGGTTTGTATCTGTAAGCTTTTATAGGTGCGATTATTGTTTTATGTTCAAGGATAAGCAGACCTGTTGTCGGAGTTGACCGGCAGCAGGTTTTTTTGCATATTCACGTGTTTTTTAGAAATCTCAGCGGCAGATATGATGATCAGGTGTCTTTAGGATACAGATTACAGCGGCAAGATGCTCACATCTATTTTCAGCTGTATGCAAAATGACCCAAGGAGTCTCATCCTTGGGTCATTTGCGTTTTTATTTAGCGGCAGTCAAGGGTTTTTTCAACATGCCGAAGATCACACCGGAAATCAAAGCGCCGGCAGCGATCAACAACAGATAAACCACTGGCTGACTCAAAAGTGGAACAACGAAGATCCCGCCGTGGGGAGCCATCAAACGAATTCCCAATCCGCCGACAAAGCCCCCGGTGATAGCGGAGCCGATCATGAAACTTGGAATCGCCCGCAATGGATCGGAAGCTGCGAAAGGAATCGCCCCTTCAGTAACGAAGGAAAGCCCCATGATGATGTTGGTCAAACCGGCATCCTGCTGTTCTTTGGTGAATTTGTTCTTAAATAAACGAGTTGCTACAAAGATTGCCAATGGTGGAACCATCCCGCCGGCCATAACAGAGGCCATCACGATCGAACCGCCTTCTGCAACAGTGTTGGCGATAGTTGCTGTACCGAAGACATATGCTGCTTTATTGATCGGGCCACCCAGGTCAGTTGCCATCATACCGGCCAGCAAGGCACCCAATAACGCAGCGTTGGTTCCCCCCAGGCTGTTCAGAAAATCATTCAGTGCTGTGTTGATAGCACTCATTGGAATATTGATCAGCAGCATCAAAAAGCCGGTAATCAAAAGACCGAAGAAAGGATAGAAGAGGATCGCTTTGATCCCTTCAAGTGATTTCGGCAGTCCGCTGAGAATCTTACGCAAGAAGACGATAACGTAGCCGGCGAGGAAACCACCGATCAGTGCTCCCAGGAATCCGGCACCACCGCTGTTTGCCAAGGCACCGGCGGCAAAACCGACAACCAGACCGGGACGATCAGAAATACTGGAAGCGATGAACCCCGCCAATACCGGAAGCATAAATCCGAAAGCCGCTTGACCGATATCATTGAACCATTTGGCTTGTTCGTTGAATGAACCCAAGTGTTGCAGTGAATCATTGGGAACTCCCATAAAGTTATCGATCATAAAGGAAATGGCAATCATAATCCCGCCGGCGATAACAAAAGGCAGCATGTGAGAAACCCCGTTCATGAGGTCTTTATAGATTCGTTGACCGATCGTTCCATCAGCGGCACTGTCGCCACCGTTATCCACCGCCGAGCCGTCGCCGCGAAAGACCGGTGCGTTACCGCTCAACGCTTCATTGATAAGCTCTTCGGGTTTTCTGATCCCATCTGATACCGGACGATTGACCAAAGGCTTGCCGTCGAAGCGGTTCATTTCGACTTTTTTGTCGGCTGCTACAATGACACCGTCTGCTTTGGCGATTTCTTCAGCGGTCAGTCGATTTTTGATCCCTTCAGAGCCGTTGGTTTCTACTTTGATGTCGACGCCCATCTCTTTAGCTTGTTTTTTCAGCGCATCTTCAGCCATGTAGGTGTGAGCGATACCGGTAGGGCAGGCAGTCACAGCGACGATATAGCGGCGGTTGAAATCTTTCAGTTCCTTTTCAGCACTTTCTTGTGCTTCCGCTTTTTCCTCTGCTTCTTTTTCAGCTTCAGCAGCTGCAAACAATTGTTGTACCTGATCAGGGGTCTGAGCACCTTTTAGTTTTTCCACAAAATCATGGTTGATCAACAGGCGGCTCAAAGCAGCCAAAGCTTGTAAATGGGTATCATTGGCTCCCTCAGGTGCGGCAATCATGAAAAACAAGTAGGTGGGCTGTCCATCCAAGGATTGATAGTCGACACCTTTTTGACTTTTGGCGAAAAGGACAGTCGCTTCTTTGACTGCAGCATTTTTGGCGTGAGGCATTGCGATGCCGTCACCAAGTCCGGTCGACGTCTGAGCTTCGCGGGCCAAAATTCCGTCCTTGTAGGTTTTGATATCGGTGATGCGACCAACATCGTACATTTTTTGGACCATTTCATCGATAGCCCCTTGCTTGTCCGTGGCTTGCAAGTCCATGATCATTGCATCTTTCAACATTAAATCTTTGATGTTCATGTAGCAGTTCCTCCTTTTTGATTCGTACTGCGGCACCGGCACTTGGCAGCTGCCTCAAACAACAGAATAATAATTTCTTTCCTCTGAAATGATCAGAGGTCAATCACTTATTTTGGTGACGACCACTTCCGCCAGAAGAGAATCAATCATTTCGCGGGTGGCCAGGTCATCGGAAAAAGCAGTACCGCTTCCACATGCAACTCCCCATTTAAAGGCGGTCAATGGATCAGAAGTCTTGGTAAAAGCACCGATAAATCCGGCAATCATCGAGTCGCCGGCACCTACCGAATTTTTCAAGGGCCGTTTCAGGACATTGGACTGATAGATGCCTTCGTCGGTGAAGAGCAGTGCGCCGTCGCCGGCCATGGAAATGATGACATGGCGGGCACCGTCAGCCAATAGGCGTTTGCCATAAGGAAGGATATCAGCGATGCTTTCAAAGCTCGTGTCGTAAAGATCGGCCAACTCATGATTATTGGGTTTGACCAAAAGCGGTCCGAAAGCCAAGGCATCCGCCAAATCCTTTCCGGTGGTATCGATGACAAAATCCGCTGCTTTATCTTTAACGATGGTGATCAATTCCTGATAGAAGCCTTTTCGCAAACTGGCCGGTGCGCTGCCGGACAAGACCACGACATCGCCTGATTGGACTTTGCTGAGCTGTTGTTTCAGTTCTTGAAGCTCCTCGTTGGTAATATTGGGCCCAGCGCCATTGATTTCGGTTTCTTCCGTGGATTTTAATTTGATGTTGATCCGAGTGTCGTCGGCGACAGGAGTAAAGGCGCATTTGAGCCCCTCTGTCTGCAGGGCGTCTTTGATAAAGCCACCGGTAAAGCCGCCGAGAAATCCCAACGCTTCAGATGGGACAGCCAGACGTTTTAAAATCCGTGAAACGTTGATTCCTTTGCCGCCGGGAAATTTGAAATCTTTGTTCATCCGGTTGACTGCACCGGGTTTGAAGTCATCGACGTGGACAATATAGTCGATGGAGGGGTTCAAAGTTACTGTATAAATCATTTTTTTACCTCCGTTATGCTGGTTTTTTCATGATAGGAATGACTGTTGGGCAGCTCCAAACGGTCAGTAATAATCACAACATCCTTTAATGAAGCGAATTTGGTAAAAGTAATCTGCTCGAATTTGGAGGAATCTGCCAGTAAGATGGCCAGTTCCGACTGTTGACAGGCAGCTTTTTTCAAAAGGGCTTCTTCCGGATCCGGAGTAGTGATCCCGGCCGCCAGTTCAATACCGTTTGTACCGATAAAAGCCTTGGTAAAACGAAAAGGAGCCAGCTGCTGGATAGCTGTATAACCGAAAGTCGCTTGCGTGGAGAGCTTGATGCTGCCGCCTAAAATAATCGTTTCTATGTTGCGGTCAATCAGGCGGGCGGCGTGTTGGACCGAGTTGGTCACGACTTTGATCTGCAGATCTTGTGGCAGGTAGTTGATGACCTCCAAGGTGGTGCTGCCGGCATCCAGATAGATGACATCGTCTTTATGGATCAAACCGGCTGCATAAGCGGCGATTGCACGTTTCTCATCGGTATGTTCGGTTGCTTTTTGCTGCATGTCCGGTTCCAGCATGAAGCGTTGAATCTTTTTGGCGCCGCCGTGGATCCGCTCCAATAAGTGCTGGTCTTCCAAGTCCTGGAGATCACGCCGGATCGTGGACTCGGAGGCGTCTAGCTTTTGAGTAAGTTCCTGCAGTTTGACAATGTTTTTCTCTTGGATCAGTTGGAGTATTCGCTGCTGACGTTCTTCTGTAAGCATTTACAATCCTCCCTTCGTCTGTATAATAGCACGATAAAACTTCAAATGCAATCAAAATCATCCAAAAACATCCAAAGAGATTTGATTTAAGTCATTGAAATCGCTTTATTCGGAGGTTTTATGAAAGAAAAACAGCTTTTATTTGACAGGTTGTCAAAATTTTTGGCTTAATAAAGTATAACGATGCGATTTGCGGAGGAGGGAACATTATGGAGAACGAAACATTGCTGCAGGCCTTCCAGTGGGATCTGCCTGCTGATCATAAACACTGGCAGTTATTGGCAAAAAAGGCAGATGAATTCAAACGCCTGGGGCTCACTTCTTTGTGGCTGCCACCGGCGTCGAAAGGGTCGGCCGGTGCCCAGGACGTGGGTTATGGGACCTATGATTTGTACGATTTGGGAGAATTCGATCAAAAAGGTTCAATACCTACCAAATATGGGACTAAGGAAGATTATCTACAGATGATTCAAACGCTCCAACAGCGAGGAATCAAAGTGTATGCCGATATCGTCTTCAATCATTTTCTGGGTGCAGATGAGACTGAAGAGGTACCGGCTGTTAAATACAGCTGGGAGAATCGGAATCAACAGATCAGCGGTGAAGAGCTGATCGAAGCGTGGACCAAATTCACTTTTCCGGGACGCAAAGGTACCTACAATGACTATGTTTGGACGTGGAAGAATTTTTCCGGAGTGGACTACGATGCTCGGACCAAAGATCATGCTGTCTTCAATCTGGGCGATAAAGGCTGGCTGGAAGCAGGCGAGGTTGATAATGAAAACGGCAACTTTGACTATCTGATGGGCTGTAACCTGGATATGGAATACGAGGAGACTATTCGACAACTGGACAAGTGGGGAAAATGGTTCATGGAAACAACCAATGTGGACGGCTTTCGTCTGGACGCAGTGAAGCACATCCAATTCGATTATTTTGTTGATTGGCTGCTGCATCGGCGGGAGGAAAAAGATAACGAGCTGTTTGTTGTTGGGGAGTATTGGGCGGATGAACTGGACAAATTGGAAAACTATCTGGATCTTTCCGGTAATCTGATCAGTCTTTTCGATGTGCCGCTGCATTTCAATTTATATCGGGCGGCCAGCAGTATGGGGGCCTTTGATATGCGGCAGATTTTTGACAATACCCTGCTCAGTTCCCGGCCCGATTACGCAGTGACCTTTGTGGACAATCACGATACCCAGAAAGGTCAGAGTTTGGAGTCCTGGGTGGAAGGCTGGTTCAAGACCCATGCCTATGCGTTAATTCTGTTACGGAAAACCGGTGTGCCAACGATCTTCTGGGGGGATCTTTATGGAATCCCGTCACAAGGTGTTGATCCGGTGGGACGTGAACTGTTGATCCTGCTGTTGCTTCGCAAACATCTGGCTTACGGAAATGAAATCGATTATTTTGAGGATGCGGATCGGATCGGTTGGGTACGGACCGGTGATTTTGATCATGAGTCTTCCGGCTATGCGGTGGTGATGACTAATGCTGCCGGCGGAGAGCTGGAGATGACCGTAAGTGCGGTTCACGGCGGTAAGACCTTCGTCGATGTTCTGGGAAACAGCGACGCCCAAATCGTGCTGGACGAAAATGGCCGGGGGCTTTTTCCGGTCAATGACGGCCAGATTTCGATTTATGTCAACGAGACGATTGCTCAACAAATGCAAGCAGTGGATTCGCTGATTGAAATCCCTGCAGACGAAGAGGAGCTGACCACCTGACTTTAGTGAAATATTTTGAAAAACCTGCTTTGCCGGCACTTGCTTGCAAGTGTTAGGGGAGCTTCTCGCTTTAGAGATGTAAAATGAACTCAACCTGAATTGTAAAATGTTAAAAAGCACGGCTCCTCTGAAATGGGAGCCGTGCTTTTTGCAGTTTGTTATTTGAATGCGGCCTTGTCCCGCTGCTCGATCTCTTGATAAATGCTACGGCTATGAATCGTATCAGTCAGGATCCGCAGCAGGTCGCCTACTTGGATGATCGTATCCCCATGAACCAACAATTCCCGCTCTCCGCGACGGATAGAGATCAAAAGCATATCTTCCGGCCAGCGAAAATCTCGTACCAAGGTTCCGTCCAAGGCACTTTCGGCGTGGACGGCATATTCCAGCACAACTTTTTCGCCCTTGATATCAGTCGGTTTGGTTTCCACCAGACGTTCCAGCAGGGACTCATAAATTGGGCTACCTCCCATAAGATCCACGACTATATAAGCAATCAATGCCACCAACCCCAGAGGCATCAGGTGATTCAACGAGCCTACCATCTCTGTCACCAGGATAATAGCCGTCAGGGGCGCTTTCCCGATAGCCGCAAAATAGCCGGCCATGGCAATGATTACGAAGTTTTTGGCAAAGATCGGATCCATCCCCAGGTACTGGACTGCAAACTGACCAAAGAAACCGCCGATAATTCCTCCCAAGGTCAAAATCGGTAAGAAGATGCCGCCGGGAAGTGAGGCCCCATAAGAGACCATCGAAAAGATGAAACGCAGCAAAAAGAGCAGCAGCAGAACAGTCAGAGAAGGCAGGTGTTCACCAAAACGCAGTACGATCTGATTGCCGCCCCCCAAACAATCTGGCCAAAAATAACCGATGGGGATGACCAGTAAAAAAGGGACCAGACCGTGGAGATAATCCGGAAGCGGTAGTTTGCTGTACCACTGATTTAACCGCAGCAGGACAAGTTGATAAAATCGTCCCAAAACACCCAATGCGACACCCAAAAGCAGCAGCAGCCAATAATCTTTCAGGGGCAGTGAGGAAATCCGACCCATGTGAAGCACCGGCTGCAAGCCGAAGATCGTCATAGAGACGAAATTGGCCACGATGGCAGAGGTGAAAGAAGTCAGCCAGACCAAGGGAGAGAAGTTGTGATGGACCTCTTCCACTACAAAGAGCAGGGCGGCTACCGGAGCGTTGAAAGCCGCTGCCAAACCGGCACTGGCACCGCTGGACAATAATATTTTGGCTTCCGAACGGTCGGCGCCGGTCCATTCGGCAAAGCCTTGACCGACACTTGCCCCCAGTTGGATTGAGGGGCCTTCGCGACCGAGAAAAAGGCCCATGCCGACACCCAAAAAGCCACCGATGAACTTTTTCCATAAAACTGAGAGCCAGTTGACAGTCAGTGCATCCTGCAGTTGCCCTTCCACCTGCGGGATGCCACTGCCTTTGATATTCGGGTCTGATTTGACTAATGCACCTACCAGCAATGCACAAAGGAGGCTGATCAAGATCCACGGGAGCAGGAAAAGGGGCCGTTCATGGAAATAACTATACAGATGGGCGACGAAAGCTCCCAACTCTTCGATGGCCAAACGAAACATGCTGACCACGATTCCGGCAATGATTCCGACGGCGGTTCCTTTCAGTAGGTAGGTGATACGTGTTTTATCGACACGAGTGAGCTGCATACAAAACCTTCCTTTTTAATTGATATTTTTGAGCAGATTCGAAACTTTTCGCTGAAGCGTTGGTTTTTGAAGTTATTGAGCGGAATTTGAGGAAAAATTACAGTTAGACAGTTGTAAGAGTATATTTATGCTGCAGCTTGTGGTTAATAGACCAAAGCCGGCGGAAATATTTCAGACATATCTTAATGTAGTCTGTTTTTTTTCGCTTGACAAGGGGCAGTGGGAATTTCAACGGGATTTTCAATCAATTTTTTATTAACTTTTAGGGGCTAGCCGTTTTATCGATAAGGGGGTAATGCTATAATTGAAGGGATTGAAAAACGGACACCTGGCTGCGGCCAGCGTCGGTTTGTAAATGAAAGGAAGTTTTTGATGACAGCCAACGTATTTCTCAAAGGGATGAATCCCAAACAGGCTGAGGCCGTTCAGGCAACGGAGGGACCGCTTTTGATCATGGCAGGAGCCGGCAGCGGGAAGACCCGGGTGCTGACCCATCGGATCGCTTATCTGATCGAAGAAAAAGAGGTCAATCCTTGGAATATTTTGGCAATCACCTTTACCAATAAAGCCGCTCGGGAAATGAAAGAGCGGGTCAGCGGATTGTTGGGTGCCGGTGGGGAAGATGTCTGGATTTCGACTTTTCACTCCATGTGTGTCCGGATCCTGCGGCGGGATGTCGATCATATCGGCTATTCCCGTAATTTTACAATTATCGACAGTTCTGAGCAGCTGACACTGATGAAACGGGTCGTAAAAGAACTGAACATCGATCCCAAAAAATACGACCCCCGCTCGATGCTGGGAGCGATTTCCAACGCCAAAAATGAGTTGTTGACACCGGAGGATTATGCGGCTCGACAAGGCAGCTTTTTTGAACAGTTGGCAGCCAAATGTTACGACTTGTATCAAAAAGAACTGCGCCGCAACCAATGCATGGATTTCGACGATCTGATCATGGTGACGATCCGCCTGTTCAATGAAAACGCAGAGATTCTGAACTACTATCAACGGAAATTCCATTACATTCATGTGGATGAGTACCAAGATACCAACCATGCTCAGTACACCTTGGTGAATATGCTGGCTGCCAAGTTTCGCAACTTGTGTGTTGTCGGGGATGCCGACCAGAGTATCTATGGCTGGCGGGGAGCGGATATGCAGAATATCCTGGATTTTGAAAAGGATTATCCCGACGCCCGGACGATTCTGTTGGAACAAAACTATCGCTCGACCAAGACGATCCTGGCCGCTGCGAACCAAGTGATTGCCAACAACCGAAACCGTAAAGCAAAAAATCTCTGGACCGAAAACAGCCCTGGAGAAAAGATTACCTATTATCGTGGGGACAGTGAACGAGATGAAGGACGATTCATTGTCTCGGAAATTCAAAAACAGCAGCGGGAAAAGAACCGCAAGTACGGCGATTTTGCCGTACTGTATCGGACCAATGCCCAGTCCCGCGTGGTGGAAGAAACTCTTCTGAAAGCCAACATCCCTTACAAGATGGTGGGGGGGCACAAGTTTTACGACCGAAAAGAGATTAAGGACATTCTGGCGTACCTGCAGGTCATCGCCAATCCTGCCGACTCATTGAGTTTTGCTCGGATTGTCAATACACCCAAACGGGGAGTCGGTCAAACTTCCCTTGAACGACTGCGGGAATTTGCCGATACTCACGATCTGTCACTGTTGGAAGCATCTCTGAATGTCGCTTTGTCGCCTTTGAAGGGAAAAGCGGCGCAAGAGCTGGCAGAATTCGGTGAACTGATTGACGGTTTCAACCAGATGATCCCTTATTTGTCTGTGACTGAATTGACAAAAGAAGTTTTGGCAAAATCCGGTTATGAAGAAGATCTTAAACGACAAAATACCCTTGAATCACAAAATCGCCTGGAAAATCTGGAAGAATTTCTTTCAGTCACCCAGGAATTCGATAAGACATTTACTGCTGCCCAAGGAGAAGAACCCGAGGCTGCCGAAGATAGACTGACGATTTTCCTAAATGATCTGGCATTGATCTCTGATGTGGACAGCTACGAAGAAGAGGCCAGCGAAGTCACATTGATGACACTGCATGCCGCCAAAGGCTTGGAATTTCCGGTGGTCTTTCTGGTAGGACTGGAGGAAGGTGTCTTTCCGTTATCTCGAGCCATGGTAGAAGAAAATGAACTGGAAGAAGAGCGTCGTCTGGCTTATGTAGGAATCACCCGTGCCGAAGAAGAACTTTTTTTGACCAATGCGTTATCCCGGACGTTATACGGAAAAACCCAATACAACCGGCCTTCACGCTTTGTCAAAGAAATCGAAGAAGACCTGTTGGCTAACAAAGGCAATGCCGCACCGATTTCGAATACGAGCGCAGGCAATGTTTTCGGCAGAGCAGGTGCAGTCGGCAGCTCCGGTGCTGCAACAGGCACGTTTTCACCGAAAACCTTCAAAGCCGAATACAAACAAGCTGCCGTGAGAGGAATCTCCAACAAGCAGGAAACTGCGGCCGCCGGTGAAAGCTGGAAAGTAGGCGACAAGGTCCAGCATAAAAAGTGGGGACAGGGGACGGTCGTGCGTGTTGGCGGCAGTGCCAAGGATGTCGAACTGGATGTGGCGTTTCCTTCTCAAGGGATCAAACGTTTATTGGCGGCTTTTGCGCCAATTGAAAAAATCTAGAAAGGGTGAGCGGCCTTGACTGAAGACAAAGAACAAACTATCAATGAGCGGGTCTCCCGGCTGCAGCAGCAGTTGAACCGCTATGCCTATGAATATTACGTACAAGATCAACCGACTGTCGAGGATTACGTTTACGACAAACTTTATGCAGAGCTTTCGGCATTGGAAGCAGCTCATCCGGAATTAATCACGCCGGACTCTCCTACTCAGAGAGTGGGAGGGCGGGTCCTTAAAGGGTTTGAAAAAGTTGTTCACGATGTCCCCCTGTACAGTTTGAACGATGTATTCACCAGAGGCGAGATTGAGGCCTTTGACGAGCGCGTGAAAAAAGCGCTGGGTGAGGATGTGAGCTACGTCTGTGAATTGAAGATCGACGGCTTGTCCATCTCACTGAAATACCAGGAAGGTCTCTTTGTTCAAGGGGCAACCAGAGGGGACGGCGCTGTCGGAGAAAATATCACAGAAAACCTGAAGACCGTCCGATCGATTCCCATGCGTTTGTCCGAGCCTTTGAACATCGAAGTCCGCGGCGAATGTTTTATGCCTAAAGCTTCTTTTGTCAGATTAAACAACGAGCGGGAAGAGGCAGGGCAGGATGTTTTTGCCAATCCCCGTAATGCTGCAGCCGGCAGTTTACGACAGTTGGATACCGCAGTAACTGCCAAGAGAAATCTGGACACCTTCTTGTATACAGTGGCCGATTTTGGACCACTGGAAGCTGACAGTCAGATCCATGCTCTGGAGGAGTTGGAACGGATCGGCTTTCATACCAATCCGGAACGCCGTGTCTGCCGGACAGTGGCTGAAATCTGGGAATATATTCAGGAATATCATGAAAAAAGAATCCAACTGCCCTATGAGATCGATGGGGTAGTTATCAAAGTCAATGCTTTTCAACAACAAGATGAATTAGGCTTTACTGTCAAAGCGCCACGCTGGGCTGCGGCATACAAGTTCCCGCCGGAAGAAGCCCACACCAAGCTGGAAGAAATCCAATGGACCGTGGGGCGCACCGGTGTGGTGACACCGACGGCTGTGATGACACCGGTATTCATCGCCGGCTCTACCGTCAGCCGCGCAAGTCTTCACAATATGGATTATATCGAAGCCAAAGACATCCGACTCAATGACACGGTCGTGTTATACAAAGCCGGCGATATCATTCCCGAGGTGGCCCAAGTCGTGTTGGAAGAACGGCCTGTCGACAGTCTGCCTTATCCGGCGCCCAGCCATTGCCCTGAATGTGGCAGTGAATTGGTCCATCTGGATGATGAGGTTGCTTTGCGCTGCATCAATCCCAAGTGTCCGGCACAATTGAAAGAGGGCCTGGCACATTTTGTGTCACGAAACGCGATGAATATCGACGGTTTGGGTCCGCGAGTCTTGAATCAGATGTATGACAAAGGATTAGTGCATGACGTTGCCGATCTGTACAAACTTACGGAAGCCCAACTTTTGACACTGGATAAAATCAAAGAAAAATCAGCTGACAATCTGTTGCGGGCAATCGACACCAGTCGAGACAATTCACTGGAGCGGCTGCTTTTCGGTTTGGGAATTCGTCATGTGGGGGCCAAAGCTGCCAAAATACTGGCTGAAAATTTTGGAGACATGAATCACTTGGCTAAAGCTGATCAAGCGGCGATTACCGCATTGGATACGATGGGAGAGATTATCGCCGACAGTGTCGTGACCTATTTTGCCAATCATGAAGTCCATGAACTCATCGATGAACTGAAACGGGCGGGAGTCAATATGACTTACAAGGGTCCGCGACCGCAGCAACTGGCACAGGTGGAGTCGCCTTTCAGCCAAAAGACGGTCGTTTTAACCGGGAAATTGAGTCATTTCACCAGAGACGAAGCCAAAGAGCGAATTGAAGCGCTGGGGGGCAAAGTTACCGGCAGTGTTTCCAAGAAGACCGACATCGTTGTAGCCGGCGAGGAAGCCGGCAGTAAATTGACCAAAGCGCAGAGTCTGGGCATTGAGGTTTGGGATGAAGCCCAGATGGTAACAGCAATAGAAGGGAGCACCAAGACCGATGAAAACTAAAAAAATGCTGGCGTTGGGTCTTTGTTTGTTGAGTTTAAGTGCCTGCGGAAATCTGGAGATGGGGATCTCCAAGGTGGACGACGGGGAAAAAACCGAAAGCGGCAGTATCACCACCGGTCGGGTAGACGATTCTGTTTATCAGGCGATCATGCCGGACGGCCACTATGAAACCAGTGCGGCCCGTGAAGCCGTGGCCAGCTTGAACAGTGGGTACAATCAGAACAACTTTGAAAACGGTCTGTTGCGCTTATCCCATCAGGCATTTTCACCGGATAAGTATTTCTTTCAAGAGGGGCAGCAGCTGGATTACGACACGTTAAGCAGTTGGCTGGCTCGGAATTCTGATGACAACAATCAAGGACTGAATCCGGCTGATACGGCGCAACCGCTCATCTTGCAGCAGATCCTGGAGCAGGATTTTTTAGCGGAAGACGGCAAAACATTGGGAGGAATCAGCTTGGGATTTGCCTTCAACTCGGTTTACTATGGCCAAGGGGGCGACAATGAGAGCGGCACAGCGGTCTCAAGAGAAGAGATCATGGCTAACGCCCGCAAATCCGTGAATGCTGTTTTGACCAGGATGCGTAAAACAAAGGGCTTGGAAAAGATCCCAATCGTAGTGGGACTTTTTGAACAGGCCGCCAAAGATGATATTGCCGGCGGGAAATATATCTATACCGCTGTCGCTAAAGACGGTGCCACCACGATCGATCAATTTGATAAAGTCACGGAGGAATATGTTTCTCTGCCGAATATCGGTGGTGGTGACAATGCGGCTACCCGGGATGGCCTTGCCAATAAATTCACCAGCTTCCGGAACTCGATTCAAAATTTTTTCCCGAATCTGACAGGCGTCACGGCTACCGGTTATTATGTAGATGATCAGCTGCAGACATTGACGATCAAAGTCGACTCCAAGTACTACACCAAAACCGAGATTACCAGTTTTACCCAATATATCGGTAAACAAGTAGAATCTGTTTTTGACGGTGTCAGTGGACAAGTCGAAGTCCAGATTCTGTCAGTTGAGGGACCGCAAGCCTTTGTCTCCCGCAAAGCCGGACAAAAGGAGATCATCTCCTATATTTTCAATTAAGCTGAAATAACTCTTGAAAAATTCCGAAAGTTATTTCATTATAAGAAGAAAGACTGCAACAGACCCATCTAAAAGAGAAAACTTCTGGTAGATGAGGAAATTTGATGTTGATAACGATTCGCGTGATTTGTGCGCAGAAAGCGGGGAGAATATGGCAATTACAGAAGAACAAGTCAAACATGTGGCAAAACTTGCGAAACTCAAGTTTTCCGACGACGAACTGCATGCCTTTACGGATCAGTTAGGGAAGATCATCGATATGGTGGAACTGTTGGAGGAAGTGGACACGACCGGTGTACCTTTTACTTCAAACGTCGTGGAAACCGTCAACGTCATGCGACCTGACCGAGCAACAGCCGGTATGGATCGCGATGAATTGATGCGCAATGTTCCTGAAAAAGAAGACGGCTTTATCAAAGTGCCGGCAATCATCGATAACGGGGAGGCAGGCGCGTAATGACAAAATTATACGATAAGACAATCGAAGAGCTTCATGATCTTTTAGTTGCAAAAGAAATCACCGCAGTGGATCTGACACAGGCAACTATCGCTCGCATCAAAGAGACTGATGATCAGGTAGAGTCTTTCATCACACTTGCTGATGAAAAAGCACTGCAGCTGGCAAAAGCAATGGACGAAAAAGGAATCACTGAATGTAATCCATTGGCAGGAATTCCTATCGGTATCAAAGACAATATCGTGACCAAAGATATCCTGACGACGGCTGCTTCCAAAATTCTTTACAATTTCGATCCAATCTATGATGCGACAGTCATGGAAAAAGTTTATGGAGCGGACTTTATTCCGGTAGGTAAGCTGAACATGGACGAATTTGCCATGGGTGGTTCGACTGAAACTTCGTACTTTAAGAAAACCAAAAATGCCTGGGATCAGACAAAAGTTCCCGGCGGCTCTTCCGGCGGTTCGGCAGCTGCTGTGGCAGCTGGCCAAGTTCCCGTATCTCTGGGTTCTGATACCGGCGGTTCGATTCGTCAACCGGCTGCTTTCAACGGAATTGTGGGTATGAAGCCGACATACGGCCGTGTTTCCCGTTTTGGCCTAATTGCTTTTGCTTCGTCACTGGATCAGATTGGTCCGATGACTCGTACGGTCAAAGACAATGCCTTAACATTGAATGCTATTGCCGGATATGATGAAAAAGACGGTACCTCATCAGGCATCTCTGTACCGGACTTTACGGAAGGTTTGACCGGCGCAATCAAAGGAATGAAGATCGGCCTGCCAAAAGAATACCTTGGTGAAGGCGTGCAAGCCGGTGTCCGTGAGGCTGTCTTGAAAGCAGCAGATACCTTCCGAGCTTTGGGAGCAACGGTGGAAGAAGTCAGCTTGCCACATTCCAAATACGGTGTCGCGGTCTACTACATCATCGCCTCTTCCGAAGCCAGCTCGAACCTGCAGCGTTTTGACGGGATTCGCTATGGTTACCGTTCCGAAGACGTGAAGAACCTGGAAGATGTCTATGTCAACTCCCGCAGTGAAGGTTTCGGTGACGAAGTGAAACGACGCATCATGCTGGGGACATTCTCATTAAGTGCCGGTTATTATGATGCTTACTTCAAAAAAGCCGGTCAAGTGCGGACTCTGATCAAACAAGATTTTGAAAAAGTCTTCCAAGACTATGACTTGATCATCGGCCCGGCTTCTCCGACCGTAGCATTCGGTATTGGTGAAAATATCAACGATCCAATCACGATGTATATGAGTGACATTCTGACGATTCCGGTCAACTTGGCTGGATTACCGGGGATGAGTATCCCGGCCGGCTTCTCTGAGGGTCTGCCGGTAGGACTGCAGATTATCGGCAAGGCATTTGACGAAGCGACGATGTATAAAGCCGCTTACGCTTTCGAGCAGGCGACGGATTTCCATACGAAAAAACCAGTGATTTTAGGGGGGAACGACTAATGAACTTTGAAACAGTCATCGGACTGGAAGTCCACGTGGAATTAAAAACCAACTCTAAAATCTTTTCACCGGCTCCGGCCCATTTCGGTGCAGAACCAAACAGCAACACCAATGTGATCGACTGGGGCTATCCCGGTGTTCTGCCGGTCATGAACAAAGCCGCAGTCGAATTCGGGATGAAAGCCGCACTTGCGCTGAACTGTGAAATCTCCCGGGACACGCATTTTGACCGCAAGAACTATTTTTATCCGGACAATCCGAAAGCTTACCAGATCTCTCAATTCGATCAACCCATTGGTCATGATGGTTGGATCGAGATCGAAGTGGACGGCCAAAAGAAAAAAATCCGTATCGAGCGGGTTCATTTGGAAGAAGATGCCGGTAAAAATATGCACGGCATCGGCGGTTATTCCTATGTTGATTTGAACCGCCAAGGAACACCGCTGATTGAGATCGTTTCAGAGGCGGATATGCGTTCCCCTGAAGAAGCCTATGCTTATCTGGAAGCTTTGCGTTCGATCATTCAGTTCACGGAAGTTTCCGATGTTAAAATGGAAGAAGGCTCCATGCGCTGCGACGCTAATATTTCATTGCGACCATACGGACAAGAAAAATTCGGAACCAAAACCGAGCTGAAAAATCTGAACTCCATGAGCTTTGTCCGCAAGGGTCTGGCCTTTGAAGAAAAACGCCAAGCCAAGGTCCTCTTGTCTGGTGGCGAAATTCAGCAAGAAACCCGCCGCTTTGATGAAACCACCAATAAAACGATCCTGATGCGTGTCAAAGAAGGTTCCAGTGATTATCGTTACTTCCCGGAACCGGATATTCCTCGTTTTGTTATTGACGATGAATGGATCCAACGAGTGAAAGCAACCTTACCGGAACTGCCTGCTTCACGCCGGATACGCTACGTGGAAAAGATGGGGCTGCCGGAATACGACGCAAAAGTCCTGACTTTGACGAAAGAGATGTCTGATTTCTTCGAAGAAACATTGACAGAAGGTGCCGATCCCAAGTTGGCTTCTAACTGGTTGATGGGGGAAGTTTCTGCATATCTCAACAGTGAGAAATTGGAATTGAGCGAAACCAAGCTGACTCCGCAAAATCTGGCTGGGATGATCACATTGATTGCTGATGACACGATCAGCTCAAAAATCGCTAAGACGGTCTTCAAAGAATTGATCGAAAACGGCGGCGATGCTAAAGCAGTTGTTGAGAAAAAAGGACTGGTACAACTTTCCGATCCGGCTCAATTGTTGCCGATTATCAATGATGTCCTCGATAACAACGGACAATCGGTTGAAGACTTCAAGAACGGCAAAGATCGGGCTGTCGGCTTTTTGGTAGGTCAGATCATGAAAGCAACCAAAGGAAAAGCCAATCCTGGTGTGGTCAACAAATTATTGCAGGAAGAATTAGCTAAGCGTTGAGGCGGCCTGCTTTGAACGATTCTGATAAATAAATAGGCTTACCCAAGCACACTGCGGCAACGGCCTGTGTCCAGGTGACACAGGCCGTTGTGCTATGTTAAAATTCAGACAGGCAACAGCGCCTATTGGCAATAACTTTTATGAATTTAGAAATCACGACGGAGTTCCGGCTGTTTCGGGGCTGTCGTTTTTTGTGTGCCTTTTGAAACTACCTGGAAAGGAGCGGTCTTGATGAGACGAGCCCGTGTGATTTATAACCCTACCTCCGGAAAAGAGATCATGAAACAAAATCTGGCGGATATTTTAGCTGTTTTAGAGCGTGCTGGCTACGAGACCAGTGCTTACGCAACGACACCGGAACCGAACTCTGCCGCCAAGGAAGCGCGTCGTGCCGGTTTGGCCGGCTTTGATCTGGTGGTCGCAGCCGGTGGTGACGGGACTATCAATGAGGTGGTCAATGGGATCGCACCGTTGGAAAAGCGTCCGAAAATGGCGATCATTCCTGCCGGGACCACCAACGATTACGCCCGTGCTTTGAGGGTTCCCCGCAACAATGTGAAGGCTGCAGCAGAAGTCATTTTAAAGCAGCAGACTGTCAAAATGGATATCGGTAAGACCGATCATGATTATTTCATCAATATCGCAGCCGGTGGACATTTGACGGAACTGACTTACGATGTCCCTTCGGAGCTGAAGAGCGTTTTTGGTTACCTTGCGTATCTGGCCAAAGGGGCCGAACTGCTGCCTCGGATCAAACCGATTCCTATGAAATTGGTGTATGATGACGGGGTTTATGAAGGGAACGCTTCGATGTTCTTTTTGGGGCTTACCAATTCCGTCGGCGGTTTTGAACAGATTGCACCGGATGCCAAGTTGGATGATGGTAAATTTTCGCTGATCATCGTGAAAACAGCCAATATTTTTGAAATCGTTCATTTGGTGGCCCTGATGATGAACGGCGGCAAGCATATCAGGGATCCGCGAATCCTATATACAAAAACCGCCAAGTTGGAAGTTCTTCCGAAGACAGATGATCGGCTGATGATCAATCTGGACGGCGAATATGGCGGCGATGCACCGATGACTTTCACTAATCTTCATCAACACATCGAAATGTATGCCAATCTGGATGATATTCCGGACGAAGCAGTGGTGGGCTCAGAGGAAGACGACGGGTATGATTTTGTCAGCAAGGAATTTATTCAGGAAGTCGAACACCTGTCCCAAGAGGATCTGGATGGCGACGGCAAAATTGCTGATGATCAAAAAGAGCAGGAGTAATCCAGCTGTATTGCAACAAAAAGGTGAGACGTTGGCGACGTTTCACCTTTTTGTATGATCAATTTGAAACTAAGAAATAAACGGCGGTCAGCGGAATCCTGTGATTGCTTTAAGAGGCGGGGAAAAAGGTTGTAACCGGAGGCGGTTTCCCTTATGATGGACAAAGAAAGTCGAGGGATCAATGTGAAAGAATATCCAGTAAAAAAAAATCAGGAATTGACCGTTACCATAAGTGATTTGTCCCATGAAGGCATGGGGATCGCAAAAGTCGACAATTACCTGCTGTTTATCGAAAATGCACTGCCGCAAGAGGTGGTCAAAATCAAAGTGTTGAAGGTGGGCAACAAGTTTGGCTTTGCTAAAGTACTCAGCTATGAATCAAAAAGTCCAGCTCGTGTGGAAAATGCCAACGAGGACTTGTTGCGAACAGGGATCGCACCTCTGAGCCATCTGCAATATGAAAACCAACTGCTTTTCAAACAGGAACAAGTCGTCAACAATATGCGTAAAATCGCCGGTCTGCCAAATGTCCCGGTTCTGCCGGCAATTGGCATGGCAGAACCAGATCACTATCGAAACAAGGCTCAGATTCCGGTGCGCAAAATTGACGGCAAACTGGCAACCGGGTTTTATCGGAAAAACAGCCATGATATGATCCCGATCGACGATTTTTATATTCAAGACGAAGCAATTGACAAAGCAATCATCAAAGTGCGGGGAATCTTGGAACGATTCGGCGTCAAGGCCTACAATGAAACCGCACACGAAGGATTCTTACGGCATATCGTGATTCGGCGGGGACATTACAGCCATGAAATGATGGTGGTACTCGTGACCCGTAAAGCAAAATTCTTCAAAGGAGAAACTATCGCCGGTGTCATTGCTGAAGAGCTGCCGGAAGTCGTCTCTGTGATTCAAAATATCAATGAAGAACGAACCAATGTGATCCTGGGTAATCATGAAGTCGTTCTTTATGGGAAAAGCTACATTGAAGATCGCCTCTTGGGCAAAACCTTCCGAATTTCAGCTCCTTCCTTTTATCAAGTGAATACCCAGCAGGCGGAAGTGCTGTACGAAACAGCTTTTGATTTCGCCCAGTTGCGGCCGCAAGATATTGTGATCGATGCCTATTCCGGTATCGGGACAATCGGGCTGTCAGTAGCTGACCGCGTCGACCATGTTTACGGAGTTGAATCCATTCCCGAAGCTGTCGAAGATGCCAAAATCAATGCAGAACTCAATGGCATCAAAAATGCCACTTATCTGGTCGGCAAAGCGGAAAAGGTCATGACCCAGTGGGCAAGAGAAGGCCTGAAACCGAACGTGATCTTTGTGGATCCTCCCCGTAAAGGGTTGGACGGTCGTTTTATCGAAGCAGCGGTAACAGTGGCTCCGGAACGGATCGTCTACGTTTCTTGCAACCCGGCGACCCTGGCAAGGGATCTGAAACTCTTTGACGAACAAGGCTATACAACCAAAAAAATCCAGCCGGTAGACCTGTTTCCTCAGACGTATCATGTGGAAGCAGTGGCATTGCTGGAACGACGTTAAGATTGCAATCTCTGTTTTTAGATTGTTTGCAGAAGGAACAGTCGTTTTTCCGAGACTCACTTCAGTATAGTAAATTGTGTAAAGTCGGGGGTCTGTTATGGGAAT
The DNA here is from genome assembly GCA_027692465.1 of Enterococcaceae bacterium OF42-14pH9A. Taxonomy (GTDB): domain Bacteria; phylum Bacillota; class Bacilli; order Lactobacillales; family Enterococcaceae; genus Enterococcus_C. Next base: position 367,124 of record JAQEYU010000003.1, read on the forward strand.
TTATGATTATCAAAGACTTGTGGGGAAAATTACCGATATTGCTGAGTTGCGAGCTGAGTTCATTGCTGTTTTTGATACAAAAGATAAACGAGAAATGGCAATCTTTGGATTGTTGTATGCAAAACATCTTTTAGCTGTTACGGAATTTGCAGCCAACAGTGAATTACTTTGTGCTTTTGAGGCAGTTCAGGAATGGATTGGTGGCAAAGCCAATTATCATAAGGCAAGAAATATTGCCTTTACTGAACTCTATGAAGAAGCAAGATCTAGTCACGATCCGATTAAAAAGAATTTTACGAAAACAATGGCACAAATTTCCTGCATTCCCCATGTAAAGGCTCATGGCTTATGGGGTTCGGATATGGCAATTACTTTGATCAATGCAATGTATCCGAATAACCTCGATAAAGTAAGGAAAGAGCGGAAAATACAAATCGAATTGCTGAAATCAGTACGACTTAGCGACTCCGTAACCGCAGATGAATTATGATAAGCGAGGTATAGAGTTAATAGTTGATATGCGAATCAGAGTGCACTGAAAAGGTTCGATATCGAATGGATTAACAGTTTCAGAAAAGTTATAAAATTAAAGGATAACTATGTAAAGCAGTTGATCTGTAAAGATCGGCTGCTTTTTTCGCGGTCGGAAAGAAAAAGTTTACCTGAATACGGCTGGCCTGTTTTCACATAGTCAAAAAGCTTGGAGAAGTCGATGGGACGCTCCAAGCTTTTTGCAGTTAAAGTCTTTTGGTATCTGGGTGGGACACGGAGCGGTAAATGAGCAGGACTCAGGCTTCTATCGCGGTCAATGAAAAGTCGGTAAAGGAAAAGAGTCCTTTATCAGTGATCTTCAGTTCCGGTATTACGGAAAGTGTCAAAAAGGACAGGGTCAGATAGGGATCAAAGGCCGGATTGACGCCAAGGGTTGCCGCGGCTGACTTCAGTTTCCGCAGTTTTTCCGCAGTTTCCTGATAACTCAGTTCAGACATGAGACCACCAATTGCTAATGGCAGACAAGCCAGTTCTTTGCCGTTCTCGACTGCAATCATCCCCCCGCCAAGCTCCAACAGGCGCGCTGCAGCAAATTGCATGTCAGCATCATTGGCTCCAACCACGACAATATTGTGGGAATCGTGGGAAACGCTGGTAGCCAGTGCCCCTGCCTGCAGTTGAAACCCTTTAACAATTCCCAGGCCGATATTTCCTGTCTGATGATGACGCTCGATGACGGCAATTTTAAGCAGGTCGTCTTTTATCGATGGTTGAAAGCAGCCGTTTTCCACCGGGACGCTAGCCTGCAGCTGCTCAGTGATCAAAGAATTCGGAATGATTTGAATGACTTTGACATCATCTTTTTTCAGAGGCAGTCGAAATTGTTTTTCTGTCAGCAGTTGGGCATTCATCGGTGGCAGCTCAGCCAAAAAGGGGTTGCTGTTGTGTGTTGGGAAGAGGTCTTCCCGCAGTTGGCCGGCAGCAACGACTTGTTGGCCTTTGATAAAAACGTCTGTGGCCTTGAAAGTTGACAGCTCTTCGGTCAAAAAGAAGTCAGCTTGATAACCCGGTGCGACAGCGCCCAACGTTTTGAGGCCAAAACATTCTGCAGCATTCAATGTCGCCATCTGAATTGCCAACAGGGGATCGAGTCCCTGTTTGACTGCCAGACGCAGGCAATGGTCAATAGAGCCTTCTGTCGTCAGGTCGTCGATAAGTTTGTCATCTGTGACGAACAGACAGCGACGTGCAGTCGCTTCGGTTACGGCAGGGAGCAGCGCCTGCAAATCTTTTGCGACCGTTCCCTCGCGAATCATCAGATAAAGCCCCAGATCGAGTCGGGCACGGGCTTCTTCGGAACTCACCGCTTCGTGATCGGTCCGAATTCCGGCAACCGGATAGACAGCTAAATCAGCGGCAGCAATCCCGGCAGCGTGGCCATCGATGACTCCGCCGGCTGCAGAGATTCTGCTGATTTTAGCAATCGTTTCTTCATCGGTATCTGCTACTGCCTGATAGTTCATGACCTCCGCAAGTCCCAAAACGCTGGTTTCTGACATGAAAGTAAGCAGGTCATCGGCTGTCAGTTTGGCGCCACTGGTTTCAAAAGTTGTGACCGGCACACTGGATGGGAGCATAGTAAAAATATTCATGGGCACCGCTTCGGCATCGGAAATCATATAACGAATCCCTGTTTGGCCGGCAACATTGGCAATTTCATGAGGATCAGTCACTGCCGTCGTGACGCCGTGAAGCAGGGAGACTTTGGCGAATTCATGCGGCGGCAGCAGTGAACTTTCGATATGCACATGTCCGTCAATCAAACCCGGCAGGATATAGCATCCTGCAGCGTCGTACACGTTGTTTCCCTCATAGCTGCCGATCCCCACAATCATCCCGTCCACAATCGCAATATCGGCTTGTTGGATTTTGCGGGAGAAGACGTTGACTATCTGGCCGTTTTTAATGACAAGGTCGGCTGGCTCCCGTCTGCCGGCAGCCCTGATTTGGCGAAGCAATGAATTGGTCATAAGTAACCTCCCAGTGTTTTCTTCCAGTATATCACAGGATGAGCCGTACTTATGAAGCAGGAAGCATCAGATTTATGCCTAAAATGTATGCGTAAAAAACTGTAAAGCCAGCTCCTCATTCCGAGAGAATCAAGAAACTGGCTTTACAGTTAGGGCGTGTCTGAAAACTCTGGGGGGGGGCCAGAGTTTTCAGACACGCCCTTGTTATTACTTATTTTTTGGACACATCTGAAAGTGCGGGCAGCAGCTGCTTTGAAAATAGCTGCAGAAGGGCCAAATCGGCTGAACTTTACATCTTTATTCCAGCAGCTTCGTAAAGATCCGGACCGTATTGGAGTTTTCAGACGTTCTCGGGGTTGCCGATTAAGATTTCATTTTGTGAGATAGCTGCGGATCTTTGCCGTATTGTCACGAATGACTGCAGCAGAAGCAGCAAATTTTGCTTTTTCTTCTTCAGCCAGGTGGATTTCCAGAATATCTGTGACGCCGGTACGATTTAAGATCGCTGGAACGCCAGCGAAAATATCAGTTTCGCCATATTCACCTTCTAAAAGGGTGGAAACTGGGATGATGGAGTTTTCATTATAAAGAATGGCTTTGATGATCCCGACACAGGCAGAGGCGATCCCGTAATAAGTGGTGCCTTTGCGATTGAAGATTTCCCAGCCTTCCCGCGTGGTTTTTAAAACTAATTCGTCCAAATCGATGTCTCCGACCAGCTCAGGATTGTCTGTGATCACGTCTCGGAATGCTTTGCCGGCGATTGTGACCGTTGACCACGGAACCATCAGGGAGTCCCCGTGTTCACCCATTGCATAGCCGTAGACACTGCGGGGGTCTACGTCCACCAAGTCAGCCAGGAAATTCTGCAGGCGGGCAGAATCGATGGAGGTGCCGGTGCTTAAGACTTGATTTTTAGGCAGTCCCGATAATTTATAAACCAGATAAGCCAGCATATCTACCGGATTGGAAACAACGATAAAGATCCCGTCAAATCCCGAAGCCATCACCGGTTCGACGATAGACTTGGCGATTTTAGCGCTGATATCCAGCGTGTCCAAGCGGGTTTGACCAGGTTTTGGAGGCGCACCGGCTGTGATGACAACGATATCAGCATCGTTACAGTCTTCGTAACCGCCGGCGGTTACCTTGACATTGCGGTCCAGATACTTGATGGAATTTTTCAGATCTCGTACCTCGCCAAGGGCTTTTTCGTGGTTGAGATCGATCATCAGCACTTCATCACAGACTCCTTGTGTAATGAGACTGAAGGCAGTGGATGAACCCACCAGGCCACTGCCGATAATAGCGACCTTTGATTTTTGAATGCGCATATGAACATGTCCTTCCTTTAAAAAATCTGCTTTAAACGAACAACTCCATACTAGCAAATCCTAGCCAAATTGACAAAGAGGTAAGCTGGCATACTCACATTAAATGAATCTTCGTCAGGTATCTGCCGGAAATCAAAAAAAACGAACCGTAGCCAACCGTTTCCCCTTCATCGTAGTTTTGTTTGCCGTGATGAACGGGAAAGACCGGCTGGCTCGGTTCGGTAGGTTTGAGCGCTGATCAGCTGTTTCTTAAATGATTTTCGTTTCGCCGGTAGGTTTCGGATGGTTATTGCGTTTAGCAATAATCGGCAAAATCGCACCCAACAAGATCAAAACGATTGGGGTCAAGATATTTGAGATCATCTGGAACCACCAAGCTTTTGAGCTCAAGTCAAATTCCATTTTCGGAACGATTCCCAACAGGCAGGCAAAAGCAGTGAAGAGGAAGCACCACAGGCCGACTGCAAAACCGATTTTCGGATTTTTCACGAACTTATATTCTGAATCGAAGCGTTGGTGGGCTTTATTCAGCATCATGAAGGCAAAGAAGACCCACAAATAACGCAATGGCATAACAACTGAGTTTAAGTTTGTCATCCATTTTACCAGTTCGTTCATGTTTCCAATCCCCAGAACCGGCAGCAGGATCAAGGTGCTGACTAAAATCCCGGTAAGCAGATAACCGTTTTTCAGAATCCCTTTATCGGTGCGCTGACGCAGCCATTGCGGGATATACGCAGGATCAGCGTCTGCCAAAAGAATTTGCAGCGGTGCGTCGATGGAGAAAGCCAGTGCAGAGATTTGTCCGACGGTATTTGTCAGAGCGTAGATGATCATCAGGCTGTTACCGATGCCATAGTACTGTCCCAGCTGTTTAAAGGCAGTATAGGCGCCGTTTGCCATTAAATCTTCCGGGATATTGTTGCTGGCAAAAAGCATGCCCATTGCAACGGATCCCAAGATTGCACTGATTCCCACCATGACGGCCAACAAGATCATACCTTTTGGAAATTCCTTGGCAGGGTTCTTTGTCTGGTTAACGTAAGGGGAGATTTTTTCGGCACCGCCTACTGCAAAGACCAGCATGGAGATCGTCGTGAAATAGGTAAAGTCGAATTTCGGAATATAGCTGCTCAATTTATCCATGTGAGGTGTCGCAAAAGTCACGCCGGAGTTGATGGCTGGTGCACCGATCGCCAGCAGGATAAATAGGATCGACATCACAAACATGGCAGTTCCCGCTAAGCCGCCGATGATTTTCAGCGTTGACAGTCCTTTAGTAGACAGATACAAGAAGGCTAAGAAGATCACCAAGCTCAGCAGCGCCACAGTCGTGATTGGCAAAGAGGAGACCAGTGAACCGTCCCCTTTGATTGCCCAACCCAAGGCGATCAGGATTCCTTGCGGTTTTTGAGCCAGATAAGGGATATGGACTACCCAGTAGGTCCAGGCTGCAAAAAAAGCCAGCTTTTTGGTAGTGGTATTTTCCACCCAGGAACTGACGCCGCCGTTGCTGTTTTTAAAAGTGGAACCCAATTGCCCCACAATCAAAGCGTAAGGGATGAAGTATAAAACCAGGATGATCACCCAGGATGTGACGACTGACAGACCCTGCTGGGCATAGTTATTGACAACGTTGCCCAGGCCCCAGACCATACTGAAGGCAATGATACCGATATTGGTCCAGCGCAGTTGTTTCGTATTCGTACTCATTTTTGACTCTCCTTCTTATAAAATAGTAAATAAATGCAGTTTTGAAATCCGGATCACGAAAGTGTGCTTGCTCCGAGACCTGAATAATAACAAAAACCACCGTCCAGACTAACACAATAAACCTCCCTTTTAAAGCTGGATTTCAAAAAGGAAAGATAGGTTTTTCATGAAAAAATTCTAAGCTTTCAAGAAAGAAATGACGCTGTTACTGTTCAATAAGAGTCGGAAAACTTCACGGGTAGGATTCAGAATGTTAAGGAACTTTTCCGGAATCAAAGGAGCCACTACTGCCTACAGATGGAAGCCTGCCGCCTGCTTTAAAGAAAAAGCTCGCTAAAAGCTGTATGGTTTGTCAGCAGCAATCATTATTCTTTTTAAATTTACTTGCTGAACAATGAGGCATCAGGTATGATGAACAGGTTGTGACCCAAGTGAAGCAGGAAGACGAAAGAGTATCGAAATACGAGGTGAGAAAATGAATACAGGAAAAGATGCGAAAGCAAAGATGAAGGAACTGATCGAGAAAAAGCAGGGTGGTGGACGTTCGAAAAAGATGGAAACCCCTAAAAACGATCGCAAGAACATGCGTAAAGGTCCAAAAATCTTCAATAAGTAGAGTATATCTGAAAACCCCGGGGACCCGGGGTTTTTATTTTCTCAAAATCAGAGAGTAAAGCGCAGCTTATCTGAAATATACGTGAGCATTTATGATACAAACTGCGGTCAATCGGAAAAAAACGCGTCGGCATTTTCAGACATGCACTAAAACGGCTTTTAAGGCAAGATGAAAAGGCGAAATCTGCTGATTGCAAACAGCGCTTACTGTAAGCACCTGTATTCGATAATCGCTTGTAATCAGCTTGTATTATTGACGATCGCTACTTTATTCGCTTTATACCGTTTTTTGTTATTTATAGAAAACGATTACAATTGTGTCTTTTTTAACTTCAGGTTACGGGATAAAGATTATGTAATCTTCGGACGATGGTCATGAGGTTTTCGGTAGTAAATTAATCAAATCTTATAAAAATGTCGTGTAATATTTTTGTCATGTTACGATTGTCAGAAAACTTAAAACATGTAAATCCGTAAGCTGACTGATTTCATAACGAGTGGAATCTAATCGAAGGTTATTTTGTAATAATCTCACGGGATTGAAACAATCTGTCACAAAGCTGTTACCAAGAATGTCGCCAAACTTGCTATGATTGTCTGCGTTAAGAAAACATATCGCAATTTGAAGGAGACGAATCTATGAAACTGGTAAAAACATTCTTATTTGGTTCTGCAGTTGTAGCAGGGATCGTAGCGTTTGGCGGTAAAGCCGATGCTGCTGAGATCGAACATGTGGTGACGCCTTCTGATACTTTATGGGGCCTGTCCGTAAAATACTTCGGCTCAGAAAACTATATCGACAAGATCGCTGAAGACAACGATATTGCAAATAAAGACCTGATCTATGACGGCGAAGTTCTGTTGATCAACACAGATGAAAAAAATCAGCCGGTTGCAACAAAAGCTGCCGAGTCAGAAGCACCGGCACAAGAACCTGTACAACAGGCAGAGCCGGAAGCGGAGGAAACTGCAGCAAACGAAACGGTTTCTGAACAAAGCAGCTATTCCGGAACCACAATGTACATGGAAGCAACTGCGTATAGCTCAGACCCGGCAGATGCCTTGGGTGGCGGGATCTACACCGCTACCGGCCAAAACCTGTTGGAAAATCCGATGGCAGTTGCTGTAGATCCGAGCGTGATTCCTCTTGGGAGCCACTTGTATGTCGAAGGTTACGGTGAAGCCTATGCGGTGGATACCGGTGGTGCAATCCAGGGAAATATCATTGATGTTCATTTCCCAACCTATGCACAATGTGAAGCCTGGGGACGCCAGCAAGTCAAAGTAACGATCCTCAACTGATCCGCAGACCAAATAAAATAAAAATCCCTGACAACCGCAAGTTGCTGTATGAAGAGCAACTGCGGCGGTCAGGGATTTTTTGATAGTAAGCACCAATATGCTGTTTTTGAAAATACTGGTGAAAAGGTGAAGTTGTGGTCAACAAAAAGTTGGGAAATACCGAATTTGCGGCAGATGAATTAAGGGTGCAACGTTTTTTGCCAACTTTGATCCGGCAGGTTTTTATCCTGAAGTGCGAAATCCAGATAGTCTTTTAAAAAATCGGAGTCCTTTTCCAGTGTTTTATAACCTGCTTGGGCTTTGAGGGAAGCGACTGCTTTGGTAGTCCGCTGATCGCTGCCTTGGAAATAATCCAAGTTCACCTGGGCGACGAGATCGGCTGCCGGGTCAATGATTTTCTGATCATAGATACCTTTATTCATCAGTTCCTGATAAGTCATCCGCACACCGTCTTTTAAAAACAGATCCCTCAGATAAATGTTGTGATCTGTCAAGGGTGAAGCGGCACCGCCGACTGCAGCAATTTTTTGGGCAGCCCAATCGGAAACGCTGACAGTCTCCCGTTCATAGGTGATTTTCGCAGGGGCAAGATGCAAGACACCATATCCATGATCGATGATGGCATAAGAACTGGTAACAATCTCAGTCAGCTTGTTTTCTGCCATGATGTCTTGGGCATGGATATGACCGGAGAACACTGCCGGTACGTCGTAGTCTTTTAAAAGCTCTTTGACTTCAGCCGCATTGTCCAAAACATAACCTTTGTTCACCAGAGGATTGTGTTCCAACAGATTATGGTGAATAAACAGGAGGGCATGTTGTCCTGCCTTTTTTGTTTCCTCCAATTGTTCTTTCAGCCAAGTCAGAGTGCTTTCCCGCAATTGGCCGCGAGTGACTGGCTGTGCACTACTGTCGTCTCGTGTATAGACATTGCTGTCCAGCATCAAAAAACGGTATTGGCGGTTAATGGACAGACTGTAGCTGAGATCGTCCGGAGCAGTAGCCAAGGCGTCTTGGTACCCGTCTGGAAAAATCTTTTTAAAGTCTTCCGGACTGATTTGTGTCGTCCGTTCCTGAGTGTCACCGGAAAATTTGCGGGCCCAACCATCGTGGATGTCATGGTTGCCGGGGATGCAGTAAAGCTTGATTCCTGATTTTTTTAGAGGGGCCAGGATAGCAGCCATTTTTTCGGCACTGACTTTTTCACCGTTCAAGGTAAGATCACCGGTGATGATCACGCCGTCCGGTTTTTCTTTAAGGGCTTTGTCCCGGAAAGCTTCCAAACTTTCCTGCTGATAGTCCAGGTCCTTTCCTGCAGCTGTTCCTTTGATGAAGGCAAAGGCCTTGCCGTCATCATGAAGTTCCGAGGCGAGAAAATGGACATCTGTCAAGATCCAGAAATTCCGGCTGCCTTCTGAAAAAAGTTGCGTTTCTTTAGCACTGCTTTCTGCGGGCGAACAGAGCATTTTTGCAAGCAAAAAGATCCCTAAAGAACTCAAAAAAACTGAAAGAATGATGATTTTTTTCCTGTGTTTCATGTAGCCAACCTCTTTTCTCGGTCAATACTAGCATAAAATCATGAGAAACAGAACAAATCCGATTGGCATCCTGTCATTTTTTAGGTTACACTAAATATAGCGTTTTCGAGCCTATTGAAGTTCAAGGCTCGAAAAAAAGGGCAGGATTTGCGTCAAACGAAGATTAGATATTTGCGACGTATACGGGAAATCAGTTTTGGTCCGCCAAACTAATGAGATGTGGCAGTATCGGCTGTGTTGACCACCTGCGCTGATAAAAAGAAAAGGGAGGAATTCTATGAAGAAAAGTTTTCAAGAAGTCATTATTGCGATTCTGCCGATGACAGTCTTGATCGTGATTCTTACATTGATCTATGCACCGCTGCCCAAAGACGATCTGATCACGTTTATCGTCGGTGCAGCTGTTATGATGGTCGGAATGGCGCTGTTTTTATTTGGTGCAGATTATTCAATGCTGCGGGTAGGTTCTCTTGTGGGCGAATACATGATTAAAAAGCGCAGTCTTGCGATCATGCTGAGCTTAGGGTTTGCCATCGGGATCGGAATCACCATCGCTGAGCCATCGGTACAAGTCTTGGCTACTCAGGTGCGGGATATTTCCGAAGGTGCCATCACGAAGTTTGTACTTATCGGCGTTGTCTCTGTCGGTACCGGGATCTTTTTGGCATTTGCATTGTTGCGAACAGTTTTTAGGCTTTCATATTATAAGATGATGCTGATCGGCTATGTTCTGGTGTTTGCGATGTCCTTTTTCACCAGTCCGGAGTTCATGCCCATCGCTTTTGATGCCGGCGGAGTGACGACGGGGCCGGTCACGGTTCCGTTTATTCTGGCACTGGCCAGCGGGGTCACCAGCATGATCCATCAAGGCAAAGGCGACAGTGACAGTTTCGGGATGGTAGGGGTCTCATCCTTGGGTCCGGTCCTGGCGGTAATGATTCTGGGGGTGATCTTTAAATGAATCTTCTGAAACAGATCTTTACCGGCATCGATGTCCAGTTTACCGAAGTCTTGATGGCTATTGCTCCGATTGTCATTTTGTTTGTAATCTTAAATGTCACCAGTTTTCGCTTGAAACCAAAAAAATTCGCGGAGATCATGGTGGGCTTTTTGATCACGACGATCGGTTTGATCCTGTTTTTACATGGGGTCAATATCGCCTATGTGCCGGTTGGTCAGCACTTGGGCACTCAATTGGCTCAGTTGGAAAATAATTATGTTCTGATTCCTTTGGGCTTTCTGATGGGGTTTCTGGTAGGCTTTGCCGAACCGGCAATCCACGTGATGGTCAAACAGGTTGAAGAAGAAAGCGGGGGTGCCGTAAAAAGACGGGTACTGCTGGCAGTGGTCTCAATCGGGATCGGTGCAGCTGTGGCACTTTCTATGTGGCGGTTATTGGCAGGATTCAGTCTTTATTACTTCCTGATCCCGGGCTATGTCCTGGTATTTATTCTTGGTCGGAAAGTAGATAATATGTTTTTAGCCATGGCTTTTGACAATGGTGGTGTGGCTACCGGTCCGATGTGCTCGACGTTTATCTTGTCGATGGCTGTTGCGATTGCTGCCCAGATTGAAGGACGCAGCCCGCTGATTGACGGCTTTGGAGTCGTTGCTCTAATCGCATTGACACCGATCTTGTCCACCCTTGCATTGGGCTATTTATACAAGCGCAAAGCTGAACGAGATCAAAAAGAAAAGAACCGCTTGCAGGAATTGGAGGATAATAATGGATAAACCAGTAGCGTTGAATTTAGAGATGATTGTCACTATCGTGGATCGCGGAATCGGCGAAGACGTTATCGATTACTCAAAAGAAGCCGGTGCCAACGGGGGAACGATCATCCACGGCCGTGGAACCGGTGCCCATGAAAAAGCCAAATTTTTCGGCTTGGAGATTGATCCCGAAAAAGATATCGTCTTGACTCTGGTGCCGGATTCCCGCACGGCCGAAGTGATGAATGCCATCAGTCGCGGCATCAAGATCGATAAACCGGGAAACGGCATCTGCTTTTCCATCGATATCGACAAAGTTGTGGGGATCACAGCCATCAACTCATATCGTCAGGTTGTCGATATGGACACCTTCTTGGATAATGAATCCCCTGAAAAATAGTTGCAGAAGGGAAGCAGCGGGCTTCTCTTTTTTGCCTGTGCTGTTTTAAAAACGCCATAAAAAAGACGCCCGAATCGCGCAGCTCTCTGCGGCGCTGATTCGGGCGTTTCAAATTTCAGTTCAAATGAAGCTTTTGCTGCTCTTGTTCTTCTGCCAAGCGATGCAGTTCTTTGATAGCTTTCAAATAGGAGTATACCAGTACAGCCACCGATCCGATCCATGCCAGAGGTGATGCCAGGACTGCTCCGTGGTAGCCGAAAAAGCGGGTCAGAAAAATGGCAGCAAACGAACGCATGAATAACTCCATGATTCCGGCAATCGTTGGGATCTTTGCTTGCCCCAATCCCTGCAGCGTATAGCGCAGGATGAACAAGACGGCGAGGATCCAATACATGCTGGCGTTGGCATTAAAATAGACCTGCGCCAATTCAAAGACCGTTGTTTCGCTGCGAGCGACAAACAGCGAAACGAAATTCTGCCCAAAAAGGATTACGGCGATTCCGGCGAGAACGGAAAAACCGATACTCATTAGCAAGCACTGCTTGACTCCGGTTAGGATCCGGCGATATTGTTTGGCACCAAAGTTTTGCCCGGTGAAGGTCGCCATGGTCACACCAAAGGACATCATCGGCTGTGTGGCAAATTGATCGATTCTGCCAGCTGCTGCCTGCGCGGCGACGACATCGGTTCCCAAGCTGTTCAATGCTGCTTGGAGGATCACAGTTCCGATAGCGATAATGGAGGATTGGAAGGCCATTGGCAGGCCGGCGTTCAGATGGATGCGGTATTCTTCTTTTCGTACATAGAAATCACGTCTTTTCAACTGCAGAAGCGGAATCTTTTTCAAGATATAGATGTAACACATAATCGAAGAAGCTAACTGCGCGATGATTGTCGCCCAAGCAGCACCGGCGACACCCATGTTGAAATTGATAATGAAGACCAGATCTAAAACGACATTGATGATAACAGCAAAAATCAAAAACAGCAGGGGTGTCCGACTGTCACCCAATGCTCGGATCATATTCGACAGCAGGTTGAATGCCATTGAAGCGACCATGCCTCCTAAAATGATGGTGATGAATTCTTTGGCCTGCTGATAGATATCCGAAGGCGTCTGCATCAAATGCAGCAGCGGATCAATGAAAATCAGGCTGAGGGCTGTCAAAATCACAGTCACCGCCAAACTAATCATCACGCTGACGGCAAAGCTGCGTTTCACTCGGCGGAATTCCTTGGCCCCGAAGCGCTGTGCGGTGATGATGGAGAGCCCGGCACTGAGCCCTTGGGCAAAGCCGATGATCAAAAAGGTGATGCTCCCGGTAGAACCCACAGCAGCCAGTGCACCTTTTCCCAGTGTCTGACCGACAATGATCATATCCACCATATTATAAAACTGCTGGAAAATATTTCCCACCAGTAACGGAATTGTAAAGAGAAAAATTAGTTTTGCCGGGGTGCCTTTTGTTAAATCACGCATGTATTTATCTTCCTTTTATGTAAAATTTCAAAGCTTTTTCAAGCAAGCCTTAGTCTATCATACCGGCTGATAAAAAAATATGGAAAATCTTATCTTTTTCTTTGTCTTATCTTGCTTATTGGCCGTGTGCCTCGGAAAGATCAAAGGCAGCTTAGGTGAAGCGTGCTTGGTGGAATATTTAGGGAGAAGGGGCGCTGCAAGGACTTGCCCCGGTGCTTTTATACAAGGTTGACGACGGAATAGCCAACGCAAAAAGCGTTCTTCGCCTGGCGAAGAACGCTTTTGATTCAGTTTCAGCTGCTTTGTTTGACAATTACAGCAGGCCGGCATCTTTCAGAAGTTGCGGAATGATGGTGTCGTCGACTTTTTTCAATCCTTTTTTCTCGAGAATTTTAATGAGCCAAGGAACTTTGATGTCAGCCAGTTTTTTGCCATCCATCAGACGAGAAGTAGAGGACAACAGCGTGCGAATATCGTATGCTGATGCGAAGACTTCCGGTACACCTCGGTCAATATCCAACAAAGTGTAGACAGCTTCCATCGCAGTGCGGACCGAGTATTCGGTAGTGAAAACAGTATCCCGCGGAGTTTCCGCAAAGTTACCGATGAAGGCCAGATTTTCAGATCCTTCCGGAACCACCAGTGGGCGGTCCCCCAACGCACGGGGCATGAAATATGAAGTGATAAAAGGCATATATACCGGAATTGTATTGCAGCCGTTGTGGGCCAGATCCGCAATCAGTTCTTCCGGGACTCCCATATGATACAGCCATTCTTCGGCGATTTCGGCACCGGTACATTGAGTGATTGGCTTTTTGATGAAGTCACCGGCGACATCGGAATAAAGTCCGTAAATCCAAACCACCAGCTCGTCATGGGACTGCGCTTTGAAATGAGGTTGGCGGTTCAATGTGTAACTCATCATCCAGCTGGAATCCTCGACAGTTACGATCCCGCCGGTAACGACTTTACCGGCATAAGGATCACGTTGGCTGATTTTTTGGATGTATTCAGCGATTCGTTTGTCTTTGACGGTCGTGGTAGCGGAGATGAACCAGCTTTTTTCCGGCAGGTTTTCGCAGAATTTTTCCGGACGGCCAAATGCCGGATCTTGAGCTGCCAGATTTTTCCATAGCTGCCAACTGCCTCCGAGATCTTTTGTTGCCGGAGCAGGGTGGTCGTTATCACCGTATTTGGTGCTTTCAGTGATACTGCCGTTGGTGATAAAGACCAAATCATTGACGGTCAGATCGATGGTTTCTTCTTTTCCGCCACGGGTGACTGCCAGTGAGCGCGCGATTTTCTTATTACCGGCAGAGTCCACCAGAACGTTGGTGACTTTGATGTCATATTGGAAGTCGACATGGTGAGCTTCCAGATATTTTACCATCGGCAACACCAGGGATTCATATTGATTGTACTTGGTGAATTTCAATGCTGACAGATCCGGCAGACCACCAATGTGATGGATAAAGCGCAGAATGTAACGCCGCATCTCCATCGCAGAGTGCCATTTTTCAAAAGCGAACATTGTTGACCAGTAGATCCAGAAATTGGATTCAAAGAATTCCTCGGAAAAGACGTCGCTGATTTTGACATCCTGCAAATCTTCTTCCGGCGTCAAAAATAATTTGATCATCTCTTCGGAAGCTTTGTCAGACATGGTAAATTGGCCGTCAGTCGCTTTTCGTTGTCCCCGGTGATTGATGATCCGACACTTGGAGTAGTTAGGATCTTCTTTGTTCAGCCAATAAAATTCGTCCAGCACGGAGGCATCTTCCACTTCAAGAGAAGGGATCGAACGAAACAGGTCCCATAAACACTCGAAATGGTTTTCCATTTCCCGACCACCGCGGATGATGAAGCCGCGATCCGGATTCAAGATTCCGTCCAGGCTGCCACCAGCGAGCGGAAGTTCTTCCAGAATGTGGATATTTTCACCCTTCATCCGACCGTCACGGATCAAAAAACTGGCAGCTGCCAAACTGGCTAAACCGGCACCCACCAGGTAGGCCGATTTGTTGTCTACGTCCGCCGGTTTTTTCGGGCGGGCAAACGCTTCATAATTTCCATTACTGTAATACATCATAATCCCTCCGATTCTTGTTTTCTGACCTGAGGCAAGCGCAGTCTACAGGCGGGGCTTCCTCAAATGATCTGTGTCTGAATACATTTCCAGTATGCGCCGACTCTTGGTATCGGTCAAAAGTTAGGTCGCTTGATTTAGACAAAAAGTCTCCGATGACTAAATTTTCTCTTTTCAGGATTTTTTTTGGTCTGTTCATGACAAGTTCCGGAAAAACTGTAATAATGAAAGCAGCCACAAAATTCAGATGAAAAGATCGGACTGCACTGTTGTAATCAGACAGTCCGATCGCGAACGTAAAAAGGAGCTGTCGGCAATGAAAATGGTGATTATCCGCCATGGTGAAAGCGAAGCGAACCACGAGAACTACTGGACCGGCTGGTTGGACGTACCGCTGACTGAAAAAGGTCGGCAACAAGCTGCCCGGGCAGGAGCTAAAATTGCTGCAGCCGGTCTTGAATTTGACGCAGCCTATACCTCTGTATTGCAGCGGGCGATGATCACTTGCGGATGTCTGTGATCAGTTGTATATCCCGGTAACAAAGAGCTGGCGGCTGAATGAACGTCATTACGGTGCTTTGGTGGGAAAAAACAAAGCACTGATGGAAGCCGAATTCGGCGCCGAGCAGGTAAAGAGGTGGCGCCGGGGCTATTATGAAATGCCGCCTCGAATGGAAAGAAACCAGTTGGATCGTCGCTATGACCAGCTGGATCCACAAACGATCCCACATGCTGAAAATTTGGCTATGACCGTGCAACGAGTCCTGCCCTTATGGCAAGATGAGATTGCACCGCTCTTGGTAGCTGGAAAAAATGTGCTGGTCTGCGGCCACGGAAACAGTCTGAGGGCTTTAGTGAAGTATCTCGAAAATGTGCCGGAAGACCAAATGGACGCCATTGAAATTCCGAATGCGGCCCCGGTCTTGTATGAATTTGACGAAACGTTGCAGATCAGCAATAAAACAGTGCTGTGATTGTGATCTTCACTTCAATCAGCGAGGAAGGATTTCACGAGAACAGACTGTAAACCCGAACGAAATCGACAGTCGGAGAGTAAATGTTAACGAATATTCATTTTTTAGCAGAATATTTATGCTATACTATGAAAAAATCAAAGGGGGAGCTTCAATATGCGGGCAATTTTGACAGTAATCGGAAAAGACAAGGTAGGGATCATCGCCGGGGTCAGTCAGAAATTAGCGGAACTTGAGATCAATATTCTTGATGTATCCCAAACAATCATGGACGACTATTTCACAATGATGATGATGTTGTCGATGGACAAAAACAGCGATTTCGAAAAGATCAGAAGCGAACTGAATCAGATTGGCGAAGCTTTAGGTGTTTCTATCAAAGTGCAAAATGAAGAAATCTTCAACGCAATGCATAAATTGTAAGCTTGAGTCGGTCTAAAAAGAAGTGCAGCGTACGCTTCATTCATTTTGCAGAACAATTCATGGGGGTAAGCAATGGAAACGAATCAGATTTTAGAAACGATCCGTATGGTAGAAGAAGAAAATCTCGATATCCGGACAATCACGATGGGGATCTCGTTATTGGACTGTATCTCGTCGGATGTCCAAACGACCTGTGACAACATTTACCAGAAGGTCACAACCAAAGCCCGTGACCTGGTCAAGGTTGGTAATGACATCGAGTTGGAGTTTGGTATTCCGATCATCAACAAACGAATCTCAGTGACGCCGATTTCACTGGTGGCAGCAGCCAGCGGGGGACAAGACTGTGTGGCTTTTGCCAAAACACTGGACCGGTGTGCACAGGCGTTAGGTGTCAATTTTATCGGTGGTTACACGGCATTGGTGGAAAAAGGCTATCAGGGAGCTGATCTGGCTTTGATCGAGTCGATACCTCAGGCCTTGGCTGAGACCGATTTTGTCTGTTCCTCTGTCAATATTGGTTCTACCAAAGCCGGTATCAATATGGATGCTGTGCGTTTGATGGGAGAAACCGTCAAAAAGACCGCTGAAGCTTCTGACATGGGTTGTGCAAAGCTGGTGGTATTCGCCAATGCGGTAGAAGATAATCCTTTTATGGCTGGTGCCTTTCATGGTGTCGGAGAAGCAGACTGCGAGATCAATGTAGGGGTTTCCGGACCGGGTGTCGTTTTGCGGGCTTTGGAGAAAGTCAAAGGGGAATCCTTTGACGTTGTTGCTGAAACGGTCAAAAAGACGGCTTTCAAAATCACTCGAATGGGCCAAATGGTGGGGCAGATCGCCTCTAAACGTCTTGGCGTGCCTTTTGGGATCGTTGATTTGTCGTTGGCACCGACTCCAGCTGTAGGCGACAGTGTAGCCGATATTTTAGAAGAAATGGGCTTGGGTTCGGTAGGAACTCATGGCACTACGGCGGCTTTGGCACTGTTGAACGATGCCGTCAAAAAAGGCGGTGTGATGGCCTGCAATCACGTAGGCGGGTTGTCCGGCGCGTTCATTCCGGTATCTGAAGATCAAGGGATGATTACAGCCGTGGAAAAGGGACTTTTGAATCTTGAAAAGCTGGAGGCCATGACAGCTATCTGTTCAGTAGGTCTGGATATGATTGCGATTCCGGGAGATACGCCGGCTGAAACGATTGCGGCGATGATTGCAGATGAAGCGGCGATTGGTGTTATCAATCATAAGACCACTGCTGTGCGGATCATTCCGGCAGCCGGTAGCAAAGTTGGCGACATGGTGGAATTCGGCGGCTTATTGGGGCGAGCACCTGTGATGAAAACGAACCCGGCGAAGTCCACTGATTTTATTCAACGAGGCGGACGGATCCCGGCACCGATTCATTCCTTCAAAAACTGACAACGACTATAAAGGGGGCGGCGAATTTTGTCGTCTCTTTTTTACTGCAGAATCACGATTTTTGAAAGCAGTGGTTGAAAGAGAATTTGATTTTCTGAAAGAACAGTTGCAGCAACCGTTGATTTGAGTTATCGTTGGAAGCAGAAATCATACCAGGATACATCCGAAAACTTCGGCGGGATTCATATTTTTGAGAGATTTTACCAAAAAGAGTAAAGACAACTTATGCAGAGCGCAGATGAGCAGTTACGACACAAATTGCGGTGAAAAGGACCAAAAAAGCTGTCGCTGGTGTTTTCAGACATACCTGTATGAGCAGTGAAACTAAAAGGAGTGGCATGAACAACAATGAAGTATTTTATTTGGGATTTTGACGGGACGTTGTACGATACGTACCCGATCATCTTGCAGGCGATTATGAAAGTGCTGGCAAATAATGGTGCAGCAGCAGATGAGCAGGCGGTGTACAAGATGCTCAAGGAGTATTCTTCGAAAAAAGTTGCCGAAACGTACGGAATCGACTTCGAAAGTTTTGCGAACCAGCAACATGCGATTGAAGCTGTCGATGACCGGATTCCGCATCCTTTTGACGGTGTAAAAGAGACGTTACAGGCCATCAAGGACGGTGGTGGGCGGCAGTTTATCATGACTCACCGAATGGCGGATGATACCCGGGCGCTATTGGAAAAAGACGGCTTGGCAGAGTATTTCGAGGCAATCGTCGGACCGGAAATGAAATTCGCCCGTAAGCCGGATCCGGAAGCGATTTTATACTTGGTGAACAAATATGAGATGGTTCCCGAAAAGAGTGTGATGATCGGTGATCGGATCATGGATGTAGAAGCGGGCAATCGTGCGGGAATCCATTCTTGTTTCTTCGACAATGAAAATGTGTTGGAAGATGTGGCTGCTGATTTTGTCTGTCATACACCGCAAGAAATCAGTACACT
The DNA here is from genome assembly GCA_027692465.1 of Enterococcaceae bacterium OF42-14pH9A. Lineage (GTDB taxonomy): Bacteria > Bacillota > Bacilli > Lactobacillales > Enterococcaceae > Enterococcus_C. The sequence continues at coordinate 385,590 of JAQEYU010000003.1, forward strand.
TTTGCAAAAATAAGTGAAAAGACCGAGTCAAGAAACTGTGGGTGAAAATTCCACAGTTTTTTTGCGTATCTTGCTTGTGAAGAGGAGGAGTCACTGTCTGGAAAACAGTCATAGGCTCATTTGATGAATTTTTTTCACTGTAAGCCGCAGGAAAACTGGATTAGTTGTCCGCTTGTTTTTTGGATTCCGGAAAAAAGGCCTGGAACCTAGAGAGGTCACTGCTTTCAGACAGATGCCAAAATCAGACCGCAAAAACAGCAGCGGTCGGAAAGGAAGGAAAAGATGCGCTTTTATGATGTGATCAAAGCTTATCGAAGGCAGTTGCTGATGGCAGGGGCTCTTTTACTGATCCTGTTGGGAATCGGTGTGGGCAGTCTGTTGTTTGCCGATCGCCACACACTGCCAGGCAACAGTGAAGACCAGTTTTTATTTGCATCGGAAACAGAAACGCAGTCAACAGTTGCCCAAGAGACCTCTGTTGACAGCAGTGAGGAGTCGGCTATCTTTATCGATATCAAAGGTGCAGTGAACCGTCCCGGTGTTTATCAGGTAGCTGCCGGGGAGCGGGTTTATGAGCTGCTGCAACTAGCTGGCGGTTTGACGGACGAAGCAGCCGGCGAATATTTGAATCAGGCCCAGGTCCTGACCGATCAGCAGATGATCTATGTGCCGACAAAAGCTGAGGCGCAGGCTCAGGACTTTTCGCCTGCTGAATTGCAAGGACAGCTTCAAGGAAACCCTGCAAACTCGCCAGATGTCTCTTCGCAACAAGAAAAAGTCAATATCAATACAGCAGATACAGCACAATTGACCACTTTGTCAGGCATTGGTCAGAAAAAAGCAGAAGCAATCATTGCTTATCGGGAGGAAAACGGACCTTTCAAGTCAGTGGAGGAATTGAAAGAAGTTTCCGGGATTGGTGAAAAGACAGTTGAAAAACTGCGGCCATCCATTACAATATAAAGTGTATCCGGAAATGCTGACGAGAGCTATTTCAAGCCTATTAACAGCGATGTCGAAAGAGCCGATTTGTCCATATGAGCGGCATTTTACCTTGGGGTTGTGGCAGGCCGAAAAAAGCTGAACTTCGCGGTATTTCCCGACAAAACTTGACTATCATGACAGAAAGAACCGATCTGTGGGTCGACTTTCCAACTTTTTCATCATTGTTACCCAGTGAGTGGATTTGGAGATCACCTTTAAGATCGGAATAAGGAGAAAAAATGAGCGATCAACGAATTCCATGGGATCAATATTTTATGGCGCAGGCAGTCTTGTTGTCGCTGCGCAGCACATGTACCCGCCTTGAAGTGGGTGCTACGCTGGTCAAAGACAAGCGAATCATCGCCGGTGGATACAACGGAGCCGTTTCCGGGGATGTCCATTGTATCGACGAGGGTTGTTATGTAGTAGACGGCCATTGCATTCGGACACTGCATGCCGAAGTGAACGCTCTTTTGCAGTGTGCCAAATTGGGAATTTCCGCTGATCAGTCGGAAATCTATGTCACACATTTTCCTTGCTTGAACTGCACGAAGGCGCTGCTTCAGGCAGGAGTGAAAAAGATCCACTACCTCCACGACTATCGCAACGATGAATATGCGATGGAGCTGATTGACCGGGTGGGTGCTTCGGTTCATCAGGTGAAATTGGATCCCAAATATTTTGAGAAGCTTTCTGCTCGTGCTTTGGCGGATGCTTCCAAGGAGTGAAAGTTGGCGGAATGCTTGCCGGAACCAATTGATTTTCCCGAGTCTATTGGCGCTGACAGCAGTTTCCGCGGTTTTGACCAGTTCCGTTGTTTTTTGGCTGGTGTTTGGTTATTTGAGTGTTGTACTTTGCTGTAGAAAAAAATGGCGGCTGGTGGCCGTTGGTTTTTTCTGCGGCTTTTTGTGTCTGCTGCGTCTGGGTTCTTATGATGCTGTTCCAGAGAGCTTTCACGCTTATAAAGAAGGGGATAAGGTAACCTTAAAAGTCACTCTGTGGGGAGATACGATTCAGATCAACGGAGATCGGGTCAGTTTTGATGCAGTGACTGACGATAACCAAAAATTGCGCATCTCCCTGTATCTCGAGCAGCAAAAGGCGCAGGAGCAGTGGCGCAAGCTTCGCACGCATTCTGTGAAATTAATACTCACCGGTAAGTGGTCATACGGGGCGGGCAAGCGCAACCTTCACGGCTTTTCTTATCGAGAATACCTGGAAAATAACGGTTATCGGGGAAGTGTGAGTGGGGCTTCTTTGAAAAGGATCGAACCGGTAAAAGGAACGAGTCTCTTCGATGGATTTTTTGCCGCCGTCCGTCGTCTGCGGGGCTGGCTGATTGATCACGTGGAAGGGCAGTTTTATCCGGTAACTGCCTCTTATATCAAAGCGCTCCTGTTTGGGTTTAAAGATCCTGAATTTCAGCTGGCTGCAGCAGGGTTCAAAAAGACCGGTATTTTGCACCTCTTCAGCATTTCCGGCATGCATCTGCTGTTTTTCTTCGGACTTTTGGACAAGGGGTTTCGGCGAATACGGCTGACAAAAGCAGAAGCCTATTTACCAATGTGTCTTTGCTTGGTGTCCGGCTGGTTGTTGTTCGGGGCCGGCAGCAGTGTTTCCAGAGCTTGCTTGATGTATTTTGTCACTCGTACTATGCAGCTTGCCAAACTCTCTTTGTCACCAATGGATCGTTTTGCTGTTGTGCTGCTGATTTTGCAGCTGATCTGGCCGCGTTTTCTTTTGACTACCGGAGGCCAGCTTTCATTGTTTATGTCTTGGCTGATTATTCTTTTACCACAGGCTGTGATATGGAAGGAACAGCTTTTGCAAGGAATCAAGCTGACGTTGCTTCCGGCACCGCTTCTGATGTATTTATTTTTCGAATGGTCTTGGGTAGGCGGACTGCTGACTGTCTGTTGTCTCCCGCTCTTTGGCACTGTATTACTGCCGGGGTTTTTATTGTTGACGATCTTTTCGATTGTTGGACTGCCGGTTTCGCTGGTGTTGCAAAGGCTGCTGGAGAGTTTTTTGATTTTGACCGGTCAACTGCTGCAAAAAAGCAGCTTTTCCTCTTTGATCACAGGCAAGCCGGTATTCTGGCTTGTGCTATTCTGTCTGCTGGCGGGCATGTTACTGGTTCAAAAAAGAGCAGGCAGGCTGTGGCAGCTTGCAACTGTCTGCTTTTTGCTGCCATATCTTTCCGGCAGCTTTCCTGTCAGTAAAATGGTGGCATTTGTCGATGTAGGTCAGGGGGACAGCGCCGTATTGAAAGATCGGTTTAACCGCCAAGTGACGGTGATTGATACGGGCGGTCGGTTGACATTTTCCAAAGAAAACTGGGCACAGGGAATCAGCAAAGCGGCAGCCGAGTATTCATTGATTCCTTTTTTGAAAGGAGAAGGTGTGTGGCGGATCCACCAACTAATATTGACCCATGGGGACAGTGACCACATGGGGGATGCAGCGGCCTTATTCGACCATTTTAAAATTGATGAGCTGATCATTGGTGCCGGCGCCTCTGTGCACCCGAACCTGTCCCGTTTGCTGAAAATGATTCCTGCTGAAACGAAAGTGACGGAGGCGGTCGCCGGAGATGTCCTGAATCCGGCAATGATGCTGCAGGTCTTGGCCCCGACCGGTCCGGGAAAAGGGGAGAACGAAGATTCCCAGGTGGTCACAGCCAAAGTCGGCAGCCAACGCTATTTGTTTACCGGCGACCTGGATCAAGCCGGCGAAAGACAGCTGGTTAAACGATTTCCGGAATTAAAGATCGATATCCTAAAAGTCGGGCACCATGGTAGCCGAACATCTTCGGATCCGGGTTTTTTAGGGCGGATCCAACCTTGTGAAGCAGTGATTTCTGCCGGTTTTGAAAATCGCTTCGGACATCCTCATCAAGAAGTTTTGGAAACGCTTGCCAAAAACAACTGCCGGATTTGGCGCACTGATCTGCAGGGGATGATCTATTATGACTATCCTTTAGGAACAGACTATGCTGTCGCTGAGTTTCTTATCAAACTCGATGGAAAACAAGGCGGCATTGCAGAACTTGAGATGAAATGATAGGATAGCAAAAGAGAATCCGGTCGAATAAAAGCGCAAAGGAGGCGGAATTTTGGATACCCAAAGTGCATTGCAGGCGCTCAAAACACCACCGCTGGCACCAATCTATCTGGTGCTGGGAACAGAAACCTATCTGCAGGATAAGATCAGAAGCGCATTTATGACACGTCTGGATCTGCAAAAGGATGATCTGGACCTGGTGACTTTCGATATGGAGCAGGATTACCTGAATCTGGCGGTAGCCGAAGCAGACACGCTGCCGTTGTTTTCTGCTGAAGATAAGCGGTTGATCTTCGTTGAAAAGCCCTTCTTTTTGACCGCAGAGCGTAAGACTGGTATGCCGGAACATGATTTTGAAGACTTTCTGGCCTATCTTGCCCACCCGGCGGATACGGCGGTGATGGTGCTCATGGCTCCTTATGAGAAGCTGGATGAGCGGAAAAAACTGACCAAGGCATTAAAAAAAGCTGCGGTGATCATCGATGTGCAACCGCTGCAGGAAAAAGACGCCACGGTTTATTTAAAACGTTCAGTAGAAAACAGCGGATTGCAAATGGACCGGAAAACCCTGGACCTGTTTATCCAATTGACCGACCTTGATTTATCCAAGGGAATGCGGGAGTTGGAGAAGCTGGTGCTGTATGCCGGTTCTGAAAAGAAGATTACTACGGAAGAACTGCTGGCTTTGATTCCCAAGTCATTGGATCACAATCTTTTTGATTTGACTGACCATCTGCTTGCGGGCAGGACAGAGGCTGCTCTCCGGCTGTACCAAGACCTTTTGCTGCAGGGGGAAGAGACAATCAAACTGAATGGTGTTTTGATCAGTCAGCTACGGCTGCTGCTGCAGACTCAGATCCTTATGAAGCAAGGCAATCAGCAGTCGAATATTGCAAAAATCTTAGGGATCCACCCTTATCGGATCAAATTGGCAATGCAACAGGTCCGTAAGTTTTCCGCAAAAAGACTGATGCAGGTGTATGACCGTTTAATCGAAAACGATTATCTGGTAAAGACCGGGCGAATGGACAAAGAATTATTGTTCCAATTGACGATACTGGAGGCAGCGGGTCGATTTTGATCCGCTGTTTCTTTGACCGAGCAGTAAGCAGCCTTTTGTGATTTTGATAGGGTGTGTACGGAAATGCTGGTGGGGTGTGGATGTTGACATACCGCAGGAATCAATAAAAATTCAGCCTTTGCGCTGCAGATCGCAAGAGAGCGGACTAAAAGAGCTGCTGCCGACCTTTTCAGACAGACTTGCAGCGAAAGCAAGCGGCAATTTTTCATATTTGGAGGAATCACATTGGATCAGGCACTTGAACTTTTACAAAAAATCTATGGGTACGATGATTTCAGACCCGGACAAAAGCAAATCATTCATCAAGTTCTGACCGGGGAAAGTACGTTGGGGATTATGCCCACAGGAGGGGGAAAATCCATCTGTTATCAGCTTCCTGCTTTGATTCTTCCTGGTGTTACATTGGTAATTTCGCCATTGATTGCGCTGATGAAAGATCAAGTGGACGCGTTGGCAGAACTTGGAGTAGCCGCGACCTTTATCAACAGTTCCTTGTCCCGCAGTGAAAGCTTTGAGCGGATGCGGCGTGTGCGAAATGGGGAGATAAAGCTGTTGTATGTCGCACCCGAGCGGCTTGCTGCGGGGGATTTTCAACAATTGCTGCAAGTCATCCAAGTCAGCTTGGTGGCTGTTGACGAGGCCCATTGTATTTCCCAATGGGGGCATGATTTTCGCCCCAGCTACTTGGCGCTCCCGGATTTTCTCGACAATTTGGGCGAGCAGATCCCGGTGGTGGCCTTGACTGCCACTGCCACGCCGCAAGTAGCCGCTGATATTCAGCAGCTGCTGCATATTCCGGGAGATCATCTGGTAAAAACCAGCTTTGAACGAAAGAATCTCGCCTTTTCCGTCGTGAAAGATCGGCCGGAAAGCTATTTAATGGAGTATCTACGGACGAACCATGACCAGGCGGGTATCATTTATTGTTCCACCAGAAAAGAAGTGGAGAAACAGTATAACCGCTTGGAAAAGGCCGGGATCAAAGTCGGTCGTTATCACGGGGGGATGTCTGAAGCAGAACGGACATTCAATCAGGAGAATTTCATTTATGATCGGGTCCACGTGATGGTAGCCACCAATGCGTTCGGTATGGGGATCGACAAGAGCAATGTTCGTTTTGTCATTCATCTGCAAATCCCGGGAAATCTGGAATCCTATTACCAAGAAGCCGGGCGGGCCGGACGAGATGGCCTGCCAAGTGAGGCAATCTTGTTTTATTCCCCCAACGACATCCAGATCCAGCAATTTTTCATTCAGCAATCCGAAGCGGATCAGGATTACAAAAACCACGAGTACATGAAGCTGCGGGAGATGAATCAGTATGCCCATACCCAACTGTGCCTGCAGCGATATATCCTGCGCTATTTCGGCGAGGAAGGCCCGGATTGCGGTCGTTGCGGAAACTGCTTGGATGAGCGGGAGCTGGTGGATGTCACTAAGGAGACCCAGATGATCTTGTCTTGTGTCATCCGCATGGGCGAGCGCTTTGGTAAAGGTTTAGTCGTTCAGGTTTTGACTGGATCTAAAAATCAAAAAGTCACCCAGTGGCACTTTGAAGAGTTGTCAACATATGGGCTGTTGAAAGGCTGGACTCAAAAGGATTTGACCGCACTGGTGGATTATCTGACTGCCAGCGGTTATCTGACAACCGGTGAAGGTGAGTATCCTACCCTGAAGGTAACCAGTTTAGGGGCGGCTGTGCTTAAAGGGCAGGATCAGGTATTTCGCAAGCAGCCAAAAGTCAAGCAGTTGGCCGTAGACGACAGCCTTTTTGAAATGCTGCGGCAAAAACGTTACGAACTGGCCAGCAAGCAAAATCTGCCGCCTTATGTGGTATTCTCTGATCAGACATTGCGGGAACTGGCAGAAAAACGGCCGGAATCCAGACTGGAGATGCTGCAGATCAAAGGAATCGGCGAAAATAAACTGGATAAATACGGGGACATCTTCTTGGAAATCCTGCAGCAGTACGAAGCAACTGAAAAAGTGGCTGATTGAATTTCTGCTTTTGGGTTTCAAAAAGCGAACAAGAAAAGCTCGGTAATCGCGGCGTCAGCGCCGTAGTTACCGAGCTTTTTTGGGACCCAGAGCATACAAAAAAGCGTCTTTTCAGAGAAAGGACGCTTTTACTGTTATTATTTAGCAAGTTTGCTGGTCAGACGAGATTTGTCGCGATTTGCTTTGTTTTTGTGGATCAGGCCTTTTGTTTCAGCCATGTCGATCGCTTTGACAGCGTCTTTGTACAACGCATCTACGTTATCGGCACCTGCTTCGACAGCTTGTTCAAATTTCTTGACCGCTGTACGCATTGCGCTTGTTTGTGCTGAGTTTTTTGCGTTAGCCGCTTCACTCGTTTTTACGCGTTTGATTGCAGATTCAATGTTTGGCATGGGATGTTCACCTCCGGATAAAAAGTATTGTACGAATAAATCCGTACAAATCAACACTAGTCATTATACCTAAACCTTATCGGCAATGCAATAAAAGATGTTAAGAAATTTCCCTTTACAGCTATTTTCTTATAAAAGGATAACAGAACCGGGTATTGTCGGTGATTTTGACAATTCTCTGTTTTACAAAAAAGATTTTCGGACAGTCTCAAAGTAGGTGTTGCGGGGACTGGTAAAACAAGATAGAATAATGTGGGTTTAACGGCACCTTTGCTTTTCAAAAGCCGTGGGTTAAAAGTTGTTTGAAAATGTCAGCAGCCAATCTTTTGGGCTTTTTGACCGCAGTCCATGATGAAAATATCCGCTTACGAACCGCAAATGCTGGTCTTTACTTCCTGGTTCTGTCTGGTACGCAAAAAGCTGAACTTGTTGACGTTTCAGAAACACTCTGGTTATTAAATTTGAATAGAATCTGAATTTTTGGTGGTGTGCTTAGTGAGTATTGCACTGATTGTGACTGTAACACTGGTCATGGGAGTTATTTTTGTCAATGGCTGGACTGATGCTCCGAACGCGATTGCGACGGCGGTGTCGACCCGTGTTTTGAAACCGAATACGGCGATCGGTATTGCCGTTGTGATGAATTTTCTGGGGGCGCTGGTGATGACGGCCTTCAATGCCCAAGTGGCAGAAACGATCAGCAACATCGTAAGTTTCGATGCTGCCGGAGATCTGCGGGCGTCTCAAGTCGCTTTGGCGGCTTCATTGTTTTCGATCGTTGTCTGGTCGGTGGCTGCCTGGTATTTCGGTATCCCTACAAGTGAATCTCACGCTTTGATCGCCGGCTTGACCGGATCAGCTATGGCATTGGGTGGTTTGGGAGCGGTCAATGGTCAGGAATGGCTGAAGGTGTTAATCGGGCTGGTAGTCTCGACTGTCATGGGCTTTGGCGGAGGATATTTGATCACCAAAGCAATCGTTGCAATTTTTAGAAATGTTCCCCGACGCAAGGCCAACAAGTTCTTTACGGTCGGTCAGGCGACAGCTGCGGCCGCAAATGCCTTTTTACACGGCGCGCAGGACGGTCAAAAATTCATGGGGGTCTTCATGCTGGGATTGTTTTACAACAATCTGGCAGAAAAGACCGGCAACGGCTTTACGATCCCATTATGGGTCATGGCATTGTGCTCGTTGACAATGGGATTTGGTACTTCAGTCGGCGGGATGAAAATCATCAAATCAGTCGGGATGGACATGGTAAAGTTGGAAAAATATCAAGGTTTTTCCGCTGATCTGAGCGCAGCAATCTGTCTGTTTTTGGCATCGGTCTTTGGGATTCCGGTCTCCACCACGCATACAAAAACGACCGCTATCATGGGCGTCGGTGCCTCTCGTCGACTCTCCAGCGTAGATTGGCGGATTGTCAAAGAAATGATCTTTGCCTGGGTGATGACTTTCCCGGGCTGCGGAGTGATTGCTTTTGTAATGGCAAAACTCTTTGTTGCAGTTTTCTAATGAATCGAGAACTGTAGGAACTTATTTAGAATAAAGGAGTGCGGAGAATGGCACGGAAAAAGCAATATGATTTTTTTAAAGCGATGGAACATTTAGCAGCAAATGCCCATCAGGCAGCTGAGATTCTGGCTGGTTTAGTGCGGAACTACGATGCAGGGACGACACTGACGACAGAGTCTGAAAAAGTCCACCTTTTGGAAAAAGAGGCGGATACCATCGTGACCGAACTGACCAATGAGTTGTATGATGCTTTCATTACTCCCATCGATCGTGAGGATATTCTGATCATTTCAGAACGGATTGATGATATTTTGGACGGGATCAACGGCGTGACTTATCTGTTTGAAAATCTGGTGATTACTCGGATGCGGCCGGAAACGGATGTTTTTGCGGATATGATCGTAACTGCCGCCAAAGGTGTGCATACAGCGACAGTAGAATTTCCGAAATTCAAACACTCCAAAACTCTCAAATCTATGATTGATGAAGTCAATAGCATTGAATCAGAAGCGGATCGGCTATATTCCCGCTTGAAGAAAAATTTGTTTACAAATGAAAAAGATCCGTTGGAAGTCATCAAATGGAAAGAAATCTATGATCGTCTGGAGGATATCATTAATAACAGCGAAGATGCGGTAGATATCATCGACGGAATGGTCATCAAAAACACCTGACAGAAACGACCCTTGACTTTGTAACCGCGATTTAAGGTGAGCATTCTGCCGGTGGCGTTTTTTTCAAATCAGCGCTTGGGGCATCTTGTTGGCGAGCGGTTTCCCGCAGTTCGCATTTGGTGTTTGTAAGCTGAAGTGCTTTCAAGAGGGGTTAAGACCTCTTATGACGGATTTTTGGGGTCTTTTTCAACGCAGTCTTCGTCCGTCGTAAGTGCGCAGATTAAAGACTTACTAAGCAACGATCTACTTCTTGATTTCTGAAAAACTCCTCAAGAAGCTGAATCCTGCTCCAAATTTCCAGATATACTGAAAATAACACTAAAAAAGCAAGACGTCATTTCTGGATCCAGAAATGACGTCTTGCTTTGTTGTTATATAGCATACAGGCTGCCTGCAAGGCGTTTTTCGAAGATGAGAGACAAATTGACCGATCGGCTGCAATCAAGATATGGTGCGGTCAGTAACCCGCTATGCAGTTTCGACCTCTTCCCCTTGGTTACGAAGTGGGCAGTCGCTGCAATCGGAATTGGCTGCTGGTACAGGATTCATCCGCAGCAGGCGCAGACCGTTCAAAATCACTAGAATCGTGCTGCCCTCGTGTCCGATAACTCCCAGAGGAAGCGTCAGGATTTGTGTAAAATTGGAGAGAATCAAGAGCAGTATGACGATGACGGAAAAGCAGATATTCTGTTGGATGATTCGTTTTAATTTCAGCGAATGACGGTGAGCCATCTGTAATTTTGTCAGGTCGTTTTTCATGAGCACCATGTCAGCTACATCGACTGCCAGGTCGGTTCCTTCTCCCATTGCAATGCCGACAGAAGCGTTGGCCAAAGCGGGAGCGTCGTTGATGCCGTCACCGACCATACCGTTGCTGCCATAGCGCTCTTGCAGCTCGGAGACGATTCGGGCCTTATCGTCCGGAAGGCAATCTGCTTTAAATTCATCCAGCTTTAGGTTCTCGGCGATCACTCGAGCAGTTTCCTGATTGTCGCCAGTCAGCATACTGGTGTAGATGCCGTTTTTTTTGAAATACTCGATTACTTGATAAGCTTCCGGCTTGGCGATGTCCTGCAAGGCCAGATAAGCCAACAGCTGATTTTCTCGAGTGAGATAAATCAGCGTTTTGCCACTTTGCAACAGTCGCTTGATCCGGCGTTCCTCGACGATCGGAATGGCCGCTTTCGTCCCGTCAGAAAATCCGGGCTTGCCGATGCGCCAGCATTCACCGTCAATATTGGCTTCAAGGCCAAACCCGGTGACTTCTTTTACCTGGAGATCTTTGAGCGAGGGATCCGGAGACACTTCAGCCGACAGGTAATTAATGACCGCAAGGGAGAGGGGATGGGTAGTTTTGGATTCCAATGCCAGTAAAGCCTGGCGGACCTGCAGGGTATCTTCCAGAAACCGGGCATCGGTCACTACCGGTCGCCCTTGAGTCAAGGTACCGGTCTTATCAAAGGTGACCGCCTGTAACTGTGACAATCGCTCCAGAGCAACGCCGCCTTTGACCAGGATCCCGTTCTTGGCTCCGGCAGAGATTGCCGCTAAAGTCGCCGGAGTCGCCGAGGCAACCAGTGCGCAGGGCGAAGCGACTACTAATAAGACCATCCCCCGATAAAAGCTTTCCTGCCAACTCCAGTCCAGTAAAAAATGGGGCAGTAGGATCATCAACGGCACGGTAATCAAGACAATCTTGACATAGATATTTTCGATACGGTCGATAAACGATGCGGTTTTTGTTGGCTGATTTTGGGCGGCTTCAACCAGTTTTACGATGTTTGCCATCACGGTATCGCCGCTGTTCTTGATGACTTGAATAGTCAGAGGATTGCCCAGGTTCAAGGTGCCGCCGTAGACCTCATCTCCGATTGTTTTTTCCGCCGGCAGAGATTCGCCGTTGATGGCCGCTTCATTTATCGGGGCATTTCCTTGAGTGATTCTGCCGTCGATCGGGATCGTTCCACCTTTTGGAACCAACAGCAGATCACCAATTTTTGCGTTCTCAATCGGAATCTCTTCTGTACTGCCGTCACTGAGGACTTTTTGAGCGACGGTGGGTTGCAGGTTCATCAAAGCTGTAATCTCTTTGCGGCTTTTGTTGGTAGTGTATTCCTCCAAAAATCCGCTGAGGCAAAAAATAAACGTCAGCATGGCCCCTTCAAACCAGTTGCCGATGAGACAAGCGCCGATCGCTGCCAAGGCCATCAATAAATCGACATTGAGGGTCTTGTCCTCAAGCAGCTCGCTTATTCCTTCGCTCGTCTGCTTATATCCCCCACTGATTATGGCAATCACAAAAAGTATCGGATACCAAGACAGATTATTGAGATTCGCCAGCTGGCCGCCGATCATAAAGATCAGACAGAGAAGTGTTGCCACCAATGCTCGTTTTTCATCTTTTCCCATGAATGGTCACCTTCCTTCACCACGAGAATAACATGGCGAGACGGCTAATTGATAATGAAATCGCCTAACTGAGAACGATAGTGCTTCTCAATGATAACTGATAAACGGCAATTGCCTGTCTTTCCCGGAAAAATGAACTCCGCCCTTCTGAGGGAAGCGGCAGCTTTTTGTCAGACGCGGCTGATCCATCTGCTAAATAATTGCTTTCAGTGGCGATGAGGAGGGTACCCACGGGCAAAGAAAAAGCTACCCGCCAAATCGGAGGGTAGCTGCTAAATTATCATAGTTGCGTAATGACATCGATGTCCTTTGACAGACGGACTGCCGACAAAGTGGTGGTTACATTGCGATCAGCCAGTAGCCGATCAAAATCGCCCCCAAGATGATTCGGTACCAACCAAAGACGGTAAAGTCATTTTTCTTGATGTAGTTCATCAGGAATTTGATGGCAATGATTGAAACGATAAAGCTGACGATTGTCCCCACCAAAAGGATCACGATGCTTTCCATATTGAAACTGTTGCCTTTTAAGAGGAATTTCAAAATTTTATAGCCACTGGCACCCAGCATTGTGGGGATACCCATGAAGAACGAAAATTCAGTAGCTACGAAGCGGGAAGCGCCAATCATGATTCCTCCCAAGATCGTAGCCCCTGAGCGGGAAGTTCCGGGAATCAGAGACAATACTTGGAACATCCCGACCATCAATGCTGCTTTGTAAGTGAATTGTTTGAGATCGGTGCATTTCGGCGTAACGGATTTGTTCCTTTTTTCAACGATGATAAAGGCGATCCCGTATAAAATCAACATGATCGCTACCGGCAGAAAATGATGAAAATTGGCATCCAACCAATCATCCAACGGCAAGCCGATGATGACCGACGGAATAACAGCAACAACGACTTTGAACCAAAGCTCCCAGGTATCCTTTTTTTCAACAGCGGACTTTGAAGGAGAAAATGGATTCAATTTGTTGAAGTACAGGTAAATCACTGCCAGGATCGCACCCAACTGAATCACGACATTGAACATGGACATGAATTCAGCCGGCATCTGCAACTTGATGAATTCATCTGCCAAGATCAGGTGCCCGGTACTGGAAATAGGCAGCCATTCGGTGATACCTTCGATGATTCCGAGAATAATAGCTTTAACGATATTCATTAAAAACATAGTGTCATCCTTTCCAAACACAAAAAAATTGGCGTAAAAGCGCCATCTATCTGAAAGTATAGCTGTTTTGCCTGTTAAAACCAATCGTTTTTTCAGCCGCCGCCGATCCTTAAAAAAAACTAAAGAAAGCTTACTGATAAGCAGCATGGTATCGTATATACTTCGTTTTTACCGGCTCCCAAATTCTCTGCGGCCGATTCTGTGCTTTAAGTGCTATATGACAGCAGAACATCAAAAATGTGGTGCTCAGGCGGAAAAGCATACCCGACAATCGGGGGTGTCAGAGGACTCTGATGAGATGTACATTTTTGCGGATTTGCGAGGCAGATTACGGTGAAAAGGATCAAAATAGCTGCCGCTGGTGTTTTCAGACACGCTCCGATGAGTTCCGGAGGGCGGGACGATTCCAGTTAATGCAAAAAGCTCCCCGGCAATCCTTAATGAGGGCGGGGAGCTTTTTATTCGCTGAAGCTGGATTTAAGCTAAAAGATCTTTAGAAATCTGCCTGCCCCGCTCGATGAACTCGGTGCTGCCGATTTCCTGGATGGCAAACTTGCCATCTTCATAAGTCAAACGGGTCACACTGCCATTTTGCAAATCGACACGTACCGGTTGACCAGGGTCGATGAGATTCAGTAAAAAAGCGATGGTAAAGCCGTGAGATACGACAATGGCTCTGCCGCCGCCGGATTTTTCCACGCGGTGGGCGATATCTTCAAAGCCGCTGAAGACACGGCTTTGAATGATATCAAATGGTTCTGCCCAGTGTGCGGTATCTGCTTCATAAACGGCGTTGGCAATATCTTTAAAGGTGATATCCGTTTCCCACATCTGCTCACTGGTTTTAAAGTTGAGGACCCGGGGGAGCACCCCCCACATTTCAGTATCGTACCCGCCCTCTAAAGAACCCCAACACCATTCTCTGATCCGGTTGTCTACCGCGTATGGTGGTTTTGGCAGCTGTGGATTTTCGCCCATGATCAGGCGCATCGTTTCGATGGCCCGACCGGAATCACTGGAGACAGCTTCGACAAATTCAGTATCCCGCAGGCCCAAACCTAAATAGTGGATATCTTCGCTGCCTTTGCTGGTCAATGGTGTGTCACACCAGCCCTGAGCCCGCTGTAACGCATTGAACATGGTTTTTCCATGGCGTACTACGTAAAGTTCTGTTGTCATGATTGTCGCTCCTTGTCTGATCAATTATTAAAAAAAGGATTGAGCCGTTTTTCCCGCTCAATGGTTGTGGCTTCGCCGTGACCGGGATAAACCGGAAACTCTTCAGGTAAAGTGAACAACTGAGTTTGGATACTTTCTAAAAGCTGCTGCAGGTTCCCGGTTGGCAGATCGGTTCTGCCGATACTCCCACGAAAAAGTGCATCGCCGGATACGACAAAATCCGGAAAAATGAAACTCACGCTGCCGATGGAGTGTCCCGGTGTCGCCACGACTTTAAAAGAAAGATCGGCAATTTCGTATTCTTGTAATTCGAAGTATTCATCAGCCGGTCCCGCAGTGATATTTTCAATATCATCGTGGCGCCCCAGGCCGGAAAGATTCATCTGCGGGTTTTGGAGCCAGTCTGCTTCCAGCGGACTGACGTAAACCGGGATCTCATAGAATTCTCTCAGGGGATCGACGGCACCGATATGATCGTAATGGGTATGGGTCAAAAGGATTGCTGCAGGTCTTGCTTTCGTATCTGTAATGGTTTCAATGATTTTTTCCGGCTCGGCACCGGGATCGATGATCAGCAGATGCTTCTCATTGTAAACCAGATAGCAGTTTTCCTGGATTGGTCCTGTGGGAATCTGTAGGATCTTCATTAGCATTCACTCCGTTTCTTCTCTGTCTGTTTAAGTATAACGCAAAGAAAAATTTCCGACAAAGCGGGAAGTTCTTGTTGTCGATGAATTCGAAATCATCTGATAACTGGAGAATTTTATGTTTATTTATTTAATGAAAGGTGATGAAGGTTTCACGATTTTCTAATCCGGTGAGGTTATATTTGTCTAGTCCAAAAACATATCCAATATTTCCTTGGTCCTCGAAAGTGATTTCGGGGATTTTTTTGTTTTTAGCAAGGGGGATCGGCCCGGCAAGCCTCTTTTTGCTTTTTAGTTGAAATAGCCTATAATAAATAAACGTATGTTCGCTGTATCAGCACGCTGTCGTGTGATCGTTTTTGCCAAAAGGAGGATGGGCCAGTGGATCGAGGAAGGATATCCGTACGAAATATTGTTGAATTCACCTTGCGTCGTGGAGATATTGACAGTCGACAAGTTTCTAATCATACCGCACAAGAGGGTGCGCGGATCCATCGGAAGCTGCAAAAAGTGGCCGGAGCGGCTTATCAAAAAGAAGTGACATTGAAACAGACGCTGACTGTAAACGAGGATACGCTGACTATTGAAGGGCGTGCTGACGGGATTTTTCTGCAAGACGACGGGCTGACTGTTATTGATGAGATCAAAACTTCGGAAGTCTATTTTGAAGATCTGTCAGCCGATCAAGTTGAGCTTTTTTTCTTTCAAGGAATGGTCTATGCTTATATCCACGCGTTGCAGGAAGAACTGAAAACAATCGCTGTTCAGCTGACCTATTTTCAAACTACTGAAGAAAAGATCACCCGTCAACTGCGATCTTTTACTTTTGACGAGTTGCAGCTGTTTATCGATCACCTGTTACAGGAGTATCACAAGTGGCTGGTGTTTCAAGATGACTGGCGCAGGGTCAGAAATACTTCGTTAACCAAATTGTCTTTTCCGTATGAACAGTTTCGCAAGGGGCAGCGGGAATTGGCTGCGGCTGCGTATAAAACCCTGAAGACGTCCCGACGTCTGTTCGTGGAGGCTCCTACTGGAACCGGCAAGACGATCTCGACTTTGTTTCCTGCTTTAAAAGCGATGGGAGAAGCATCTTGCGATCGAATCTTTTACCTGACGGCAAAGACCATCACCCGACAGGTTGCCGAAGATGCGCTGCAGGCTCTGTCACAAAAAGGGGCCGCGGCCAAATCAGTTACCCTTACTGCCAAAGACAAAATCTGCTTTATGGAAGAGCGAAACTGCACGCCGGAATACTGTCCTTATGCCAAGGGATACTACAACCGAGTCAATGAGGGCCTATGGGATCTGTTGCATCATGAAAATGAAATCACGCGAGAAGTCATCGAAGAGTATGCACAAAAACATCAACTGTGTCCTTTCGAGTTGTCGCTCGATGTCAGTTTGTTTTGTGATGTGATTATCGGAGATTACAACTACCTGTTTGATCCCACGGTTTACCTGCGACGTTTTTTTGAAGAGCCGAAAGAAGATTACTATTTTTTGATTGATGAGGCCCACAACCTGGTGAGCCGTTCCCGAGAGATGTACTCGGCAGTTTTGACCCGAAGCAATGGGAATGTTTTTCGGGAAAAGCTGGCCAAGGAGTTTCGGGGACTGCACCGACGTCTCAATAAAATCGATAACGAATTCGAGTTGCTTTATCAGCGATCTTTAGACGAAGATTGGCATTTCAAGCATCAGAAGACACTGCCGACAAGCTTGGTGGAGAAGCTTTATGGTTTGTCGGAAAAGCTGAAAGAATGGCTGGCAGCCAATCCGGGAAATCCGGCCGAAGAAGCTGCATTAGGCTATTATTTTGAAGTCTTGGCTTTTTTGCGGATTGCTGAGATCTATGATGATCATTTTGAGACGACCATCGAGCGGACCTACACGGATCTCAAAATCAAACTCTTTTGTATTGAGCCGGCCCCGTTTTTGGAGGGGATGCTGGATAAAGGCAAGGGGGCATTGTTGTTTTCTGCCAGTTTTACACCGCTGTCTTATTATCAGGATGTACTTGGAGGTGGCGAGGCAGCTCTGAGGTACAAACTGCCGAGTCCTTTTGCCGCTGAAAAGCAGGAGATCCTGGTGGCAGACTATATCGAGACCACCTATCGTAAGCGTCAGTCCAGCTTAACGCAAGTCGTTGCCGCAATCTATCAAATGATCAGTGCAAAAAAAGGAAATTATCTGGTATTTTTCCCCTCTTATCAATATTTAGATGAGGTCGCCGCTGAGTTTCAAGTCCAACATCCCGAAGTGGAACGGTTGATTCAGGACACGAAAATGACCGAAACAGAGCGGGAAGCTTTCTTGTCTCGTTTTGTGAAGAATCCTTCCGCATCTTTGGTGGGTTTTTGTGTCTTGGGTGGAATCTTCTCAGAAGGGATCGATCTGAAGGGGGATCGTTTGATTGGAACAGCAGTCGTGGGCGTCGGGCTGCCGCAGATGAATCACGAACAAGAATTGATCAAAACCTATTTTGATGAAACTCGCCGAAAAGGCTTTGAATATGCTTATCAGCTGCCGGGGATGAACAAGGTGCTGCAGGCTGCCGGGCGGGTGATCCGTGATGCAGCAGATCGAGGGGTTGTACTCTTGCTGGATCAGCGCTTTGTTTCTCCGCGGTATCGAAAATTGTTTCCTGTCCATTGGCAGCATGCCCGAATCGTTCATAAACAAGAAGAACTGCAAAGTGCGCTGACTGCTTTTTGGAAAATTGAAGAACAGTCAACTGATCGGATAAATTAAGCTCATGTCTATAGGCGCCACCGGATGCTTTTTTTGACTGGCTGACGGAATCAGGGAGTAAAACGCAGTTGCGAAGTGTATAGGTTTGGATTTACGCTGCTGGCTGCGGTGAAAAGGACCAAAATTTCTATCCTGGTCACTGGAGTTTCCAGGTACAACCTAAAGACAGGTCCTGCCAACATGTGAGGCAGGACCTGTCTTTAGATTTAATTAACGATAGTTGGTAAATTGCAGTTCGATAGGCAGCTCCAGTTTGCGCAGAAGGGTGATGACTTCCTGCAGATCATCCCGGCTCTTGCCGGTGACCCGGATCTGATCATCCTGGATTTGAGCTTTTACTTTCAATTTAGCGTTTTTTATGGCAGTGGTGATTTTTTTTCCATTTTCTTTATCGATACCGCTGATCAGTTCAGCAGTTTGACGCGCCTTTTTGCCAAGGGCATTTTCGCTGTCAGAGAAGTGGATATTTTTCACAGGAACGCCTCGCTTAATGAGCTTGCTCATCAGAACATCTTTGATTTGCTCCAACTTAAAATCGTCATCTCCCACCACCGTTAATTTTCCGTTGTCCATCGTGATTTCAACGGTAGAGTTTTTGAAATCGAAGCGATTGCCCAATTCTTTTGTGGTCATTTGGACAGCATTTTTAACCTCTTCCATATTGATTTCGCTGACTACATCGAAACTTGCTTCTTTTGCCATGTTTTCCTCCTTTTGACCGCTTTTGCTGCGGTCCGAGTACTGAATAAACCTTCCCATACATCTTACCAAATGTCTTTGATACGAACAACTTTTGAAAATCTCTGGTTGAAAAAGAGAAAAGAGTTGAAAAAAACGACGGGATTGCTATTCTTAAGGAGGGTTTTGAAAGACGGAATTCCGGGGCGATGAGCACAATTTGACCAGCTCGCCGTCAAACTGTGAAAAGGAGCTGTTTTATGAAACGATTGACTGCAAATAATAAAAATACAGAGGTTTTGAAGCGAATCGGGGTTTTGGTGATCTGCGGATTAACTTCGGCGATTTCATTGAATTATTTTTTGATCCCGGCTAAAGTGCTGTCGGCCGGTATGAATGGGATTGCTCAGATCATTGTAGCCTTGGGATTGGAACATTTGGGCGTGCATTTGAATACCGGTTTGTTCATTTTTATTCTGAACATCCCGATTTTTGCTCTGGGATTTTGGAAACTGGGGAAGGATGCGACTTTTTGGAGTTTTCTAAACGTCGTTGCAATTTCTTTGATTACGATGGTCTTTCCTCAGGGAGAACTGACAGAAAATATTTTGATGAATTCATTGATGGGGGGCGTCTTTCTGGGGATTGGTGCCGGTTTGGCGTTGAAGATGGGCTTCACTACCGGTGGGATGGATATCCTGTCTTTGGTCTTGTCGAAAACGACCGGTAAAACGGTCGGTAATTTCATGTTTATTTTGAATGGCCTGATCGTTTTGGTGGCCGGTTTTATTTTCAGTTGGGAAAGTGCACTGTACACGATCATTTCCATCTATGTCATGAGTTATGTGGTGGACATGATCCATACCAGTCATCAAAAATTGACAGCGTTGATTATCACTACCAAGCCCGATCAAGTCGGCCGCAGCATTTCACAGCGGGTCTTCCGAGGCATGACGCTGCTGCCGTCTGTCGGAGGATATTCAGGGGTTGAAGGCAAAACCATCATGATGGTGATCACCCGGTATGAGCTCTACGATTTGGAGCAGGCAATTTTGGAAGCTGATGAACAGGCTTTTGTAAATATTCTGCCGACGCAATCGATTTTGGGTCGTTTTGCCACGGAAGATGAGCAGCGCACTTTCAGAGCCACAGGCGTTTTCCCGGAAATGAAAGTGCGCAAAGGGAAACGATAAAATTCAGCCTGCACCTGAAAACAGCAGCGAAAATAGACTTTTTCTCCCCGCGGGGATCTTGTACACCGGATAAACTTTAGGCTGTAGTCTTGATTTTGGCAGAGACACAATAAACTAAACTCCATCAGAATATTTGCCGTTCGTCTTTAGTGGAGACGAGGATGAAGTAAAAATGTTTTTTTCGAAATAAAAACAAAAATTTGCAGATTTTCGATTCATCAGCAGGTGCATCTGTGAACTTTTCGGAAAATGCTGTTGAGGAGCGGTTGTTGCAGTTGGGGTATCCCCTAAGATTCGGTAAAATCTGATTTACAAAAGTAAGTAAACGGGGTATTATTTGAGCAGGATAAAAAGCGGTTTCCGGAGCAATTGTACAGGCGTCCACTGGGCCCTGGTGACTTGTTTTCGCGGATTCGACTGATTAATAGGAGGAATGTGTTCATGAATGAAGCACGGACTGAACAAGAAATCGAAGAAATCAAAGAGCGCATCTTAACGGCCTTGGAAACAGTAATCGACCCTGAATTGGGGATCGATATCGTAAATCTGGGTCTGATATATGAAGTAGAATTCGATGGAGCAACCGGTGACACTGTCATCAAGATGACCCTGACCACTATGGGCTGCCCACTGGCGGACATCCTGACTGACCAGATCCACCAAGGTTTGAAAGAGGTACCGGAAGTCACTGCCACTGACGTGAAGCTGGTTTGGTATCCGGCGTGGACCACCGATAAAATGAGCCGTTATGCCCGGATTGCTTTGGGGATCCGCTGATCAGGCAGTCAAAAGGAATCACAGCTGACAGTAGTTGTTATTCCTTTTTTTGATAGACAATCAACAATTAATTTCCTGGGAAAGTCCGGAACATCAGTAAAAAAAGTTTCTGTCATAGATACAGGAGGATAGAGGCTTTTTGGCCACGGTTAATGGCAGAGGATTTCACGAAATAAGCTGTTGGGATGCTTGAGTGCTTTCAGCTGAAGGTCTTTGTAAAATGCTGATGATTGAGCATGTTTTGTCTGCTTAGAAAAGCTTAAGGAGAATTTGCTGAACATTTGCGGTTGGATATTCTATAAATGTTCGGTCCTGCTTGATTTTTTTACAAAAAGAAGCTATTCTACTGAAAGAATGATGGAGAGGGGATTTTTTTGTGCTGAAAACGACTTTTTTAGATTATACCTATGACAATCCTTTAATGAATGCTTCCGGGGTGCATTGTATGACCGGATCAGAATTGGATGAACTGGCTGCTTCGAAAGCTGGTGCCTTGATCACGAAAAGTGCGACGTTGGCTGAACGTGCGGGTAACCCGGAACCCCGCTATGCCGATGTACCTCTGGGAAGCATCAATTCCATGGGGTTGCCTAATCATGGGGTGGCTTATTATCTGGACTATGCTCTGAACTATCAGGAAAATCATGACGCTCCTTTATTTTTCTCGGTAGCCGGGACAAGCGTGCAGGAAAATATCGACCTGCTGCAAAAAGTGCAGGATAGCGGGTTCAGCGGAATTACCGAATTGAATCTCTCCTGTCCGAATGTGCCGGGAAAACCGCAAGTTGCCTACGACTTTCCTTTGACTGAAGATATTCTCACCAGGGTTTTCAGCTTCTTCACCAAACCTCTGGGTGTCAAACTGCCGCCTTATTTTGATATGGCACATTTTGATCAAATGGCAGCGATTTTGAACAAATTTCCTCTGGTATATGTCAATTCTATCAACAGTATCGGTAACGGCCTGTATATCGATGAAGCTTCCGATGAAGTGGTAATCCGTCCCAAAGGCGGTTTCGGAGGTATCGGCGGTGAATATGTTAAACCGACAGCTTTGGCAAATGTTCGCGCTTTTTACACTCGTTTGAAGCCGGAGATCAAAATCATCGGGACCGGCGGGATTTTGACTGGACAAGATGCGTATGAGCATCTATTGTGCGGTGCCACTATGCTGCAAGTCGGGACGCAGCTCCATAAAGAAGGGCCGGCCGTTTTCGAAAGAATTGCCGGTGAGTTGGAAGCAATCATGGAGCAAAAGGGCTATCGGACAATCGACGAGTTTCGGGGACAATTGAAAACAATCAACTGATTTTACCGCTTGGAGGGGATTTGTCCTTTCCAAGCGGTTTTCTTTTTAATATAATAAGTGTTATAGGAGAGTGGCATATGTTCGAAGTCAGAAAAGCAGTAATTGGTGACCTGCCGATCATTATGAAAATCATTGAATCTGCCAGAATACGTTTGAAAGCTGACGGATCGCCTCAGTGGCAGGATGGATATGGTCCGAATGAAGCATCCATGTGCGCTGCAATCCAACAGGGCGTTTGCCGGGTGGGGCTTTTGGCTAGTCAATTAGTAGTAGCTGTGGCCTGTTTGATTCCGGGAATTGATGATGTTTATACGGCGATTGAAAACGGCCAATGGGCGGATAACTCTGATAATGAAAGATATCTGTCCATCCATCGATTTGCAGTCTCTTCAGATTTTTCTGGACAGGGAGTTGCCACCTCTTTCCTGGAGGCTTTGAAGACTGAAGCCTTTCATCGTGGATACCGGGATCTGCGAATCGATACCTATCCAAAGAATCAAGCGATGATCCGTGTGATTGAGAAAAACGGGTTTGAATATCGGGGCATGGTGTATTTCCCGATTCCCGATGGTGAACGCGTGGCTTTTCAAATGGTTCTCGATAGTCACAGTCAGTCTGATAGGTACGAATAATCGAATTGTTCGTGGAAAAATGAGAATTATGGTAGATTAATATTAAGAAATGAAAAGAGGAGTGGGAAAATGAAGACAAGAAACTGTGCCGTCCTGCGACGTGCATTAACGTTGTTCACAGCAGTTTTAATGCTGTCATCGCAAGGAACGGCGGCATTTGCTTCTGAGCTGGCTGACGATAACGCAACTTCATCGCAAGAGATCGTTTCCGATGAGGCCCCGGAAACTATTCCCAACACAGTAGAGACCGGTCATCTGATCAGTGCCAGCGAAAAGCTGATTGATGCATTGAACAGTCCCGAGCGCTATGTTTCTTCCACTTTTAACGATGGATATCTGCGAGAGTTGTCACAACGAGCTCATGCTCTGCTGACCGAAGAGGGAGTAACTCAGGAACAAATCGATGCTTGTGTATCCGAGATTGTGAGCGTTTTAAATACCTTGCGCCTTCGAGGAAACAAAGAAGCACTCCAAGGGGTAATCCTCCAAGCTGAGGGTCTGAAGGCAAGCGACTACACAACCGAAAGTTTTGCGGGGCTGCAAACGGCTCTGCAAGCGGCTCAGACACTGTTAGCCGATATCGATGCAGAGCAAGCGGCTCTGGATCAAATGGTACAGCGAGTAACCGGAGCGATAGCAGCATTGGTAAAAGAGGAATTTAAAGAGCCCGAAAAAACGCAGCCGGAGAAGCCAAAACCAGAGTCTCCGGCCAAGCCAGAGAAACCGAAACCGGAGAAACCTCAACCTCCGCAAAAACCAGAGGGCACCCAAAAGCCTCAAAAACCAGCCGAATCTACTCCTGGTAAAAATGAAGGAGCTTCTGACAATCACGGGGAAAACGAGCAACCGGCTGCTTCAAGTGACACTAAAGAGTCGTCAACAGTTGAAACTAACTCAGGGGATGAATCGGTAAAACCGATTGATAAGGATTTTGCCGTTGACAGTTTGACTGATTCCGACTTGAATGGTTTCGTACTGCCGCTTCTGACAAGTTTTGAGGATGAACGGCAAGCGGCATTGACTGCCCAAGCGCTGAAGACACTCAGTCTTCAGTATGAGAAAGAACCCGAACAACAAAAGGCTGGACAGTTTCCTGAAGCCTTCAACAATCTCAGCTTGCCTAGGTATTTGTACCAATCGGTATTTGATAAAGAGTTGGGTGAAACCTACGAAAAAATGAAAAGTTCCGGGGATCAGCGAAAAGTGACGGAAGCCGGTGTCGGCGATCTGCTTTTTTGGGAAAACAACCAGTCCATTGAGAAAGTTGCAATCTATCTTGGACAAGGAAAGTATATTATGGCCGATGAGAATGCGCTAAAAGAAGCACAACAAATTCTGCCAGCAAAAGAAGTAGTTGAATCAGCTTTATCTGGTGATGAAGAAGAGGAGCAAATCCCCGGCGTTCGTATTTTTACGATTAGAGGTTATCAGCAGGATGAAGACGGTGTCGTGACGATTGAAGCGGCATCTGACAACGAGCAGGACACAAAAGACAACGTGCTCTTGGCAGCGTATGATCAGTTGGATAATCCAGATTATGCTGTCCACAGTATTGGAGACGCAAAACTGACAGAAGTTGGCCGGCAATTGCTCGCTAATTATGCAGCTTCTATCGATTTCCGTGTGAATCCGGTTACGGAAGCTTTCATTTCTTCCCTTGCTGAAGACGCCCGTCAGTTAGGACTGGAATACAATGTCTATGCGTCAGTGATGATCGCTCAAGCTATTTTGGAAACGGGATCAGGCGGCAGCGGACTTTCGAAAGCGCCTTATCATAATCTTTTCGGAATAAAGGGGCTGTACAATGGAAATTCTGTATCTATGAAGACAATGGAAGACAACGGGACTGGAGCGCTTTTCCAAATCACGGCTGCTTTTCGCAGTTACCCGAATTTCAAAGCATCTTTGAACGATTATGTTTCATTAGTCAGAGGCGGTATTGCCGGTAACAGTGAATTTTATAAAGGAACATGGCGCTCTGAAGCGAAAAACTATCTGCAGGCAACTGAGTACCTGACCGGTCGTTATGCAACAGATACGAGTTACAATAATAAATTGAATTCGATCATCGCTGCATATAATCTGACGCAATATGATGAGCCGCTTCCGGCTGATAACAGTGTGATTATTGCCGGTCGGAATGAAATCCCGGCAGATTATCGGGAAAAAATGATCTTCCCGGATTACAATGGTGTTGATTATAATCTGAGTGGCTCCTACCCGATAGGTCAATGTACATGGTATGCCTTTAACCGCATTGCACAACTGGGCGGCAAGGTAGATAATTATATGGGCAATGGTGGTGAGTGGGGACAACGTGGGGCAGCGCTGGGTTATAAGACGACCCAAACTCCGACTGTCGGTTACGCGGTAAGTTTTCATCCCGGAGTTGCAGGCTCCAGTCCGGTATATGGGCATGTCGCATTTGTAGAGGCTGTGGGACCGGAAGGCATCTTAATTTCTGAAGGTAACGTTTTGGGCGGAACAACGATCTCTTATCGAATTATCGCGAACAGTATTGCTCGATCGAATAATGTTACGTATATCGCACCAAAGTAAAGCTTGCACAAAATCGACTTATCCGAAAAAGCTGCCCAGGTGGCGGCTTTTTCAGTTTATTCTTGTCAAGTGATGACACAATTGTTATGATAACCAACGAGGAAGGTGCAGCATGAAAAAAAGACAACGAAAAAAACAAGCCTATAAACAGTATATTCGTGATATTTTTGAAGGGTATGAAACAATGATAACCCATCCGGAAAAAGAGAAGCTTGCGTTCACGTATTTGAAAGAAGAAACCCTTATTTATCGAGACGAGAATCATCAAATTCGTTTTCTGACAAGGGACGTTTAAAGTCGAGGGCCGCTTCGACTTTTTTATTTTCAGAATAACTTTAGAAAAAGGTTGACGACGCCTCTGGGAAATGGTAAATTAATCAACGTTGACGACGAGAAAGTCTCGTGGAAAACAACTTGAAAATTAATTCAAAAAAGTAGTTGACACCGGCTGAGAAGCCTGTTAAACTAACGAAGTTGCCGCTTGGAAGAACAAGCTGTTATTGAAAAGACGCGTTCGACGCGAAAAAACTTTTTCAAAAAAGTGTTTGACTTTTAAAAAGCAACATGGTATGATTTAAAAGTTGACGGCGAAAAGACGTTAACAAATTTAGACCTTTGAAAACTGAACAACAAAGCAAACGAACCAATGTGTAGGGCATCTCAATTTCGATTGAGAGAACAAAACATTGCAAGCAAAAGCTAGCAAACAATTTATGAGCTTAAATGGTCTTCGGATCATTTCAAACACTTTTTATGAGAGTTTGATCCTGGC
>JAQEYU010000004.1:0-81854 GCA_027692465.1 Enterococcaceae bacterium OF42-14pH9A
CTGGGAGAGCATCTGCCTTACAAGCAGAGGGTCAGCGGTTCGATCCCGTTAACCCCCATACGAGCCGTTAGCTCAGTTGGTAGAGCATCTGACTTTTAATCAGAGGGTCACAGGTTCGAGCCCTGTACGGCTCATTAAAGCATTGCGGGTGTGGCGGAATTGGCAGACGCACTAGATTTAGGATCTAGCGCCTACGGCGTGGGGGTTCAAGTCCCTTCACCCGCACCAAGCCGGCTTAGCTCAGTTGGTAGAGCATCTGATTTGTAATCAGAGGGTCGAGGGTTCAAATCCTTTAGCCGGCATTGCGACTATGCGGAAATAGCTCAGTGGTAGAGCACCACCTTGCCAAGGTGGGGGTCGCGGGTTCGAACCCCGTTTTCCGCTTTTTTTAATGCCTCAATGTCTCGCTCACGCCGGGGTGGCGGAACTGGCAGACGCACAGGACTTAAAATCCTGCGGTGAGTGATCACCGTACCGGTTCGATTCCGGTTCTCGGCATTAAAAAGTTATTATTATGCGCCCATAGCTCAACTGGATAGAGTGTTTGACTACGGATCAAAAGGTTAGGGGTTCGACTCCTCTTGGGCGCGTAGTTTTTTTATTACCTTATTTCAACTAATCAACGGGAAGTAGCTCAGCTTGGTAGAGCACTTGGTTTGGGACCAAGGGGTCGCAGGTTCGAATCCTGTCTTCCCGATCGTGTAAGGAGACTGTGCATGCGGTCTTCTTTTTTTGTTATCGTCTTTCCGGACTCTCGATAAAAAGGTATAATCCAATAAAAGTATATTTTACTCTAAAGAAGAGAAGGAGCGGGAAAGAATGCATTCACGGACAAAAGCAAAGGTGACTGACGAACAATTGTTGGCAATGCTGAATTTGGCAGGGCTTGATGATTACACCAAGGTGATCGAGCTGTCAGGGGGAGAATTCAACTTGGCTTTCAAGATAATTACTGAGGAAGGTAATTTTATCATGAAAGTTGGGCCTGCAGCAGATACGGTTACACTGACTTATGAGCAGGGAATCATGGATGTTGAGTTGTGGGCCTATGATCAGATCCGACGTCATACAGATATTCCAGTTCCAAAAATCATTTATCAGGGACGGGAAGTGATTGGTAATCAGTGGTTCGTTATGACGGAAATGAAAGGGAAGCTGCTGTGTGATTCGAATTTGACCGAAGCACAACTCTACAATTGGCACTATCAATTTGGGCGGGCGTTGGCCCAGATCCATGATATCAAAGGGGCAGGCTTCGGTTATCAGCAGGTACGTCTGCATCAAACCTGGAAAGAAGCTTACTATGATATGGTCCTGACACTGTTGGAGGATGCTGAGAAGCAGGGAAATACTTGGCCGGATACCGGTCGGATATTACGTTTTATCCGTAAGTGGGAAGCAGCCCTGGACGACGTAGAGGTTCCGCGTCTGGTCCACTACGATCTCTTCAGCAATAACGTTTTTGCAGACGATGAAGGAAACTTTGCCGGACTGATCGATACGGAACGCTGCTTTTTTGGGGATTATTATGCGGATTTCTTTGCCATCGATTATCTGGGGCGTTTAGAGGATAATCTTGGATTGATCGAGGGGTACAATGCGACAGCAGCAGAAAAGATTGTCTTTACTGTAAATGCTCGGGCACGATTGGCCTTGTCCCGCTTGCTGCTGGGACTTTTAATGTTTACGGAAGGAACAACTCGTCTGGCTTTGGACGATCCGGAACATTGGGATCGGAAGCTGCTGGCGGTAACGATCATCGACTACGCTTTGAATGAGATGGCGGAATTTGAACCAGAGAATCTGTGAAATAGAAAAAATGCGGAAAGACGGGTCTGTCAGACCTTCTTTCCGCATTTTTTTATCGGCGACTGACAATCCGAGCACCGAAAGGCATCAGCGCTAATTTAGCCATTTTCAACGACTGCTGGGCAAAGGGAATCCCGACAATGGTAAGAGTCAGCAGCAGTGCGCTGATCAGGTGTGCGATAGCCAATGGCAGACCCGAAACAATTAACCAGATGATATTCAATAACAGACTAACACTACTACCGCCGTAGACCACCTCTTTACCGAAAGGGGCAAGTCCTAACCCGGCAAATTTGAAGCATTGCATTCCGATGGGGATCCCGATGAGTGTGATGCACCAGAGGCAACCGGCTAAAAACCAGACGGCGGCATTGATCAACCCGCCAAAAATCATCCATATAACATTACCAAGACAGCTCATGCGAGGCTCCTTTCCTAAAAGCAGGGTGTGGTTTAGTATCCAGTATAGCAGATTTGCCAAAGGGACTGTAAAATATATGTCAGAACAAGAAAGAGCGATTATCGATAAAAATCATCTTTTTAATTGATAACGGTTCTCAATTGCGAAACTTTATGCTATACTAAATCCAACGAGCGGTTCATTACTCCCCAAGTATAGACCTCGTGTGATTGATCTGTCTTTTTTTTAATATGTTGATTGAGAATGGTTCTCAGTCTAGTGCAGTGCTGTCGATTCCCCTCGACAGCACTGTTTTTATAAGTTCAACTAGGCGCTCTCTGCCCAAGTTGAACTATACCAGCTGACCAATGGGAATGCGATGTCAGCTGTTTTCCTAAACTGAAAGACGTCGGTTATCGGTCCTGTCCGCTGCTTCAAGGTGTGATTAGGTGTGTTTTTTTATTGAAACTGTTTCGGCGGAGTGAAATTTCCGGTACCGTTTCTGAGAGATTATTTTTAT
This sequence comes from Enterococcaceae bacterium OF42-14pH9A, assembly GCA_027692465.1. Taxonomy (GTDB): domain Bacteria; phylum Bacillota; class Bacilli; order Lactobacillales; family Enterococcaceae; genus Enterococcus_C. The sequence continues at coordinate 2,730 of JAQEYU010000004.1, forward strand.
CCAAGAGAGTATGCTCTTTTTAAGGTTGATTGAAGGATTGGTTGCTGTGTCCGACGGGTAACGTTAAAAGGAGTGTTAATATGGATGTGAAGATCGGTGATAGTGTCAGCGGAATTGCAGTGGGTGATATCTGGGTCAGCGGTATCGTGGAAAAGATGCTGGAGCGGACGATCGTCGTAGCTGACGGTCCGCGGCGTTTGTTGATGACAAAGGATTATTGCGCTGAAAAGGGCTGGCTGCTGGTAGATGAGCCTGAAACAGCAACAGCAGTGAAGCCGAAAATGCGGACACGATTTCATTACGGTGAGCCGGCTATTGAAATTTCGCCGCCTGCTGCTTTTTCAGAAGAGATATGGGCAGTAAAAATTTGACCGAGGCGCTCTGGTAAATTAAAAAAATATGTGCTACACTGTGGTCACATTTGAATAAGAAACATTTGGGGTGCTGTAAAGCTGAGATTATACCCATTGAACCTGAAGCAGTTAGCACTGACGCAGGGAAATGTACGGATCACAAGAATCTTTTTGCCTTTTTCAGCGCCCCATCGGAATCTATCTGATGGGGTGCTTTGCTGTTTTTAAGGCAGGTTAAAAGTTTTTGGAACTATTTTGAATGCAACGAGCAAGGGCTTGTTTTGCCGGTCTGACCGGAGAGCAGAACAAGACAGCGGCGGATTGCACTTTACGGTAGGATTCTAATCTTTGACGAACCCACCCCTTCTTTGTTTCTGATTTGAAGCATAGAAAGGGGTTTTTTGATTGAAAAAATGGACGTTGCAGGAAATTGTACTGTTGGCCTTTATTGCCTTTTTATTCGGAGGGGTCTTTATGGGCGCCGGAGTGCTGTACAGTCTGCTGACTGCACTTTTGACACCGGCAGGCTACAGTGCATTTGCCAATGAGCTGTTGTTCGGCATGTGGACGATGGCGGCACCGGTGGCCGGAATGTTGGTCCGCCGCCCGGGTAGTGCGCTGTTTGGGGAATTATTGGCGGCTTTGGCTGAGATGCTGTATGGCAGCTATTTTGGTCCCGGAGTGCTGATTTCAGGTGTCTTCCAGGGATTCGGGACTGAACTGGGATTCATCGCCGGTCGCTACCGCCGTTACGATACCTGGACGCTCTTTTTGGGAGCAATCGGCACGACGCTGCTGAGTTTCATATATGAGTTTTTCAAATTCGGATACGGTGAATACGGGATCGGGATGGTGACGGCGCTGCTGCTGGTCCGCTTTGCTTCGGTGACCTTTTTTGGTGTGATTCTGGTTCAGGGAATCATGAAACTGTACAACCGGGTCCAGGAGTTGGCGGTGAGCGGCTCGTGATCCAAATAAGAGAGTTGAAATTTTTTCGTCAGTATAAGAAAGAGCGGCAGCAGGTGTTGGATATTGCGGAGGCTATTTTTGAAGCGGGGCAATTTTGTCTACTGAAAGGTGACAGCGGCAGCGGAAAATCGACGCTGCTGCGGCTGTTGGGCGGCTTTGCTCCGCTGGAATATGAAGGTCAAATCCTGACTGCTGGAAGAAAGGAATTGCGGCAGCTGACGATCACCCAAAGAGCGCAGGCAGCCGGTATGCTTTTCTAGAATCCCGCCAGACAGTTTACGATGGGGAGCTTGCGGCGGGAGCTGGTCTTTGCGTTGGAAAATATCGGACTGGCAGCGGAAGAGATCGTGCGGCGTTTGGCTCAAGCAGCAGCAGCGTGCGGGACCGAAGCGTTGCTGGATCGACCGTTTCATTGTTTGTCCGGCGGTGAAAAACAACGCTGCGGATTGACGGTCCTATTGGCGATGGATCCGCCGCTGCTGTTGTTGGACGAGCCTTTTGCCAGTGTCGATCCTGCCAGCCGCCGCCGCTTTATCGCTAAACTGGCACAGCTGCGGGATTCGGGAAAGACGATTCTGTTGGCCGATCACGATTATTCCGGATACGACGGCATCGTGGATCGGGTGCTGGTACTTTCTGAAGGGCATCTTCAGGAGGAAAATCCACAGCTGTTACCGCAAACTGTACAAGGGACCCGGCTTTCGGACACCTCAGCTGAAGCTGGTGCCACCAGTCTGCAGTTGGCCCGGGTCGGATACGGTTTTGACAAAAAGCGGCCGCTGCTGGCAGATTGTGATTTCTCTTTTGGGAAGGGCATCACGACCATCACCGGTCCCAACGGCTGCGGCAAGTCGACTCTGTTTCGCTCTGTAATGCAGCTAGAGCGGTATCGCGGACAGTTTTTTTATGAAAACAGAAAACTGCGAAAAGGAGTCGGCTTGTATTCCTCGCTGTCTTTGGCAGTGCAAGAAGCGCAGCAGCAGTTTACCGGCTTGACGGTGGCCGAAGAATTGGCTTCTTACGGTTGGCAGTTTGAACAACTTTCCTCCTGGCAGCAGGATGCGCTGGTCCAGTTGCGATTGGCCGATAAACTGCAGCACAGTGTCTTTCATCTCAGTGAAGGGCAAAAAAAGATGGTGCAGCTGCTGGGAATGTTGGCGCTGCCGTTGTCTTGTCTGTTGTTGGACGAACCCTTTACCGGTCTGGATGAGGCGGCTTGCCGCTTTTTCGCAGCCAAGCTGGCAGCGCGGCAGGAGAAACAGGATTTTTTGGTGATCTCCCATCGATTGGCACCATTGGCAGGAATCAGCCGGCATCATGCAGTCTATAACGCGAAATTGGCATTGCTGCAGCCGGTGAGGGATTCGGAGGTGAAGGCAGGATGAAGCAGACGCAGGCAGCGACGATCACGGTCTTCTTGTTGATTTTGACGGTCGAGTTGTCGTTTATCCGGTCCCTGGTGCTTAATTTGGCAGTCCTGTTGTTGATTTTTGCGGTTTTCTTGTACCGCAGACGATTTGGCGGGCTGCTGGTGCTGATCGTACTGCCGCTGCTGCCGTCTTTGAGTACCTGGTGGTCAATCCGGGTCAACGGCAGCGGGCCGGAAGCCGCCTGGATCCTGGCGACCCGCTGTTATGCATTTGCTGCCGTCGGATTGCTGTTTGCCTTTGAAGTGGATTTTGAGGAGCTGCTGCTGCATGCCCAGCAACGAGGGCTGCCGCATCCTGTTGCCTACGGAATTTTGGTAGTGGTCCATGCTATGCCGGAGATCCGGCGGGAGATCAGAAATCTGCGGGAGGCGGCACGGCTGAAGGGAACCCGGCTTTCGCCGGTTTCCCCGCTGCTTTATCTGAAAACGATTATGGTGGCATTCGACTGGCGGACCCAGTATATCGAGGCGATGGCGGCTCACGGCTATGACGAAACCGCGGAACGCAGCTGCTATGTTCGTTACTGTCCCTCGGCGGGAGGTATCCTGGTTGCCGGCTTGTTATTGATTCTTTTGAATGCCGGCGTGATCCTGTTATAAAAACAAACGATAAAAGAAATGGAGTCGGGAAACATTGAAGACATTTACGCAAAAAGCACGGGATTTGGCGGATCCTTATTGGACCGGAAGTTTTGAGCATCCTTTTATTTTAGAATTGGCAAGGGGAACCTTGGCGCCGGAGATCTTCCGGTATTATCTTTTACAGGATCGCTATTATCTGGAGCATTTCAGTCGGCTCTACCAACTGATCGGTGATGCTTCCGAAGACATCGAGGTGAAAGAGTTGATGTTGTTGAACAGCCGTCATCTGGCAGAAGGAGAGCTGGCAATCCGGGAAGGTTTTTTCAAGGAACTGATGATCACGGAAGCAGAAATCGCTGCGACACCGGTAGCGCCTACTGCCTACAACTATGTTTCCCATATGTACCGGCAGCTGATTCAGGGAACAGCGAATACAGCCTTTGCGGGGATGCTGCCTTGTCCTTGGCTGTATCAAGAAATCGGGGAACGACTGATTGCCGCCGGTTCACCGAACCCTTTGTACCAGCGCTGGATTGCCACCTATGCAGGGGAAGAGGGGCGGACAGCTGTCGCCAATGAACGGCGGATCTTGGATCGTTTGTACGATGCAGCGACACCGGCAGAGCAGAAACAGATGCAGGAGGCTTTTTGTATTTCCAGTCAGATGGAGTTTGCGTTTTGGGAGATGGCCATGACGCTTGAAAGCTGGCCGCTGGAAGCAGTGAATGTGAGCGACAGAAAGAGCTGAAGGCGCTGTGCTCCACATTTTTCAAAGGAACAAGCTCGTTTGCTGCGGGCAGTTTTTCCGATTTAACGGAAAAGCAGAAAGGAAGAAGAAAATGACCCAAACAAATAAGATCCAAAAAATCACACTCCTGGCGCTGATGATCGCGCTGGATGTCGTCTTGTCTCCTATCATGCGCATCGAAGGGATGGCACCGATGTCCAGCGTGGTCAATATCATTGCCGGCGTTTTACTGGGACCTTTTTACGGGTCTGTCATGGCGGGTGTCTGCGGGATTATTCGGATGACGATGCTGGGAATTCCGCCACTGGCTCTGACCGGTGCGGTTTTCGGCGCATTTTTGGCCGGATGGGGTTATCGGTTGACCGGTGGGCGTGTCTGGGGTTCGATGGCAGGAGAAATCATCGGTACCGGCATCGTTGGGTCGATCCTCTCTTATCCGGTGATGGTCTGGTTCACCGGCAGCCGTCAAGGATTATACTGGTTTATTTACACCCCTCGGTTTATCGGTGCGACCATCATCGGCGCAGCCATCGCTTTCTTTGTTTTGTTCAAGCTGAAAGAGACGCGGATCTTCAAAAAAGCCCAGGCTCTTTTTACGGTGAAAAATCATGAGTGGGCTTGAGGCAGGGTTGCTGCGGGAAGTCGCAGCGGCCTGGCCCTTGAAAAAGGCGCCGCTGGTTCAGTGCATCACCAATGAGATTACCTGTGAATCCCTGGCCAATGCTTTGTTGTATGTCGATGCCAAACCGGTGATGGCCGATGATATTCGCGAGTTCGACGAATTTTTTGCGCAGAATGATGCAGTGCTGCTGAATCTGGGACATATTACTGATGGCAAAGAACAGGCATTACAGGCGGCGGCCCGTTATGCAGCGGCTACCGGAACGCCGGCCGTCGTAGATCTGGTAGGCGTGGCGGCAACCCGACTGCGCTACGATCTGGCTTGGCAGCTCTGGGAAAGCGGTCCGCAGGTGATTAAAGGCAATCTGTCGGAGATGCGCCGCTTTTGCGGATTGCCCAGTGCTGCCCGGGGTGTCGATGGCAATGCTGCCGATCAAGAAGCAGCCGCGCTGGCAGAGCTGGCTGCTGCGATGCAGGAAATTTGTCGCCGCCGCCCCCTGCTGCTGCTGGCGACCGGACCGCAGGATCTGGTGGTGACCGCAAACTGCAGCTTGAAGCTGGCCAATGGGGTTCCACAATTGGACCGTTTCACCGGCACCGGCGATATTGTCGGCAGTCTGATCGCAGCCCTGCTGGGTGAAGGGCTGGCACCGCTGCCGGCGACAGTGGCGGCAGTCAGTTATTTCAACTTATGCGGAGAAGCGGCTGCTGCTGTCGTCACGGGAAAAGGACAGGGGCTGGCGACTTTTCGTCAGGAGACATTGGACCGCTTGTCACTTTTGATGGAGGATAAACAATGGTGGCAGAAGATTTGCGGAGAGGAGTTTTTATAATGGATTATCGATTATATTTGGTGACGGGGCGTTATGATTTTTCGGATGAAGAATTCTTGAGAATCATCGAAACGTCGTGTCAAAACGGTGTGACAGTTCTGCAGCTGCGGGAAAAAGAAGTAGGCACGCGCCGCTTTTACCAGCTGGCACAAGCAGTCAAAGCAGTCTGTGATCAGTATGAAGTACCTCTGATCATCAATGATCGGCTGGATATCTGCTTGGCCGTGGATGCGGCCGGGCTGCATATCGGTGATGAAGAGTTGCCAGTGAGCGTCTGCCGCCGTCTGTTGGGCCCGGGCAAGCTTCTGGGGGTCTCTGCCAAAACAGTGACACGAGCTCGGGAAGCTGAGGCAACGGGGGCCGATTATTTGGGCATCGGTGCCATTTACCCCACTGCTACCAAAGTCGTGACAAGGCCCACTTCTATGGCGGAGCTGCAGGCGATTATCCGGGAAACGAAAATTCCGACAGTTGCCATCGGCGGAATCACTGAAGACCGGATTGCCGACTTTGATCAGGTACCGGTCAGCGGTGTCTGCATGGTTTCCGAAATCATGCTGGCAGCCGACGTCGCCGCTAAAGTCCGCCGTGTTCGTAAGCAGGTGGATCAGTTGGCTATGTTGAAAAAATAATGTGCCAATCTTAGGTTGTGTCTGAAAACTCTGGGGGAATCCAGATTTTTGCGGACCTGCCGAAATCAAGGAGGAAAGCGCAGCTTATGTGGTGCAAAGCTGCGCATTTACGAGTAGATTGCGGTGAAAAGGACCAAAATATCTGCCGCTGGAGTTTTCAGACACGCCTTAGTAGGCTGATGTCAAAATCACTGGACCGACTGGCCGGGATCAAGTCGGAGAGTCTTCTGAAACTTTTCGGCACTTGGCTGATTGTCCCGAGAACTGGTTGAAAGAAGGGCAGCTTTCCTACAGCTTGCTTTGAAAATCTTCAGCTGCTTTTTAATCGTTTGGGGACCAGAGGAATGAATCACCGGCAAGTCAGGGGAAATGGTTTTCATGATTGTTTTCATCCTGTATACTTAGAAGTAACCAGATGGATGAAAAATAATGAAGTGAGATGAGTTGCGGCGGCTTAACGAATATTTATACAAAATCATCAGAAAAACCGGTAAAAATTATTGACTTTTCAGATAATTCGCCGTAAACTTTACAACAACATCAATTATTAATCAGACTGCGACAAGAAGAGTAGCAGCCGATGGGATTCAAAGAGAGCCTTTGTGTGGTGGGAAAAGGCAGTCCGACGGCGGTGAAACACATCTTGGAGTCGATCTTCTGAAGGATTCAGTAGGAAGATCCGGGTTGGCCCGATACAGCCGCGGTCATTGTCAGATGACTTGCTGAGACACGTTTTGCGAAAAGCGTGTGAAAAAAGGTGGAACCACGTTACCGACGTCCTTTGGTTGTATTACCAGAGGGCGTTTTTTGCTATTTTCAAGGAGATTAAGGCGGGTAATCGGATTGTCTGTTTTCGGGAATGCACCGAAAACTCAATGCTTTAATTAAGGAATGAGAGAAGTAGTAGACCCGTTGCCATGAAAATATATTTTCAAGGAGATTAGGGCGGGTAATCGGATTGTCTGTTTTCGGGAATGCACCGAAAACGCAGTGCTTTAATTAAGGAATGAGAGAAGTAGTAGACCCGTTGCCATGAAAATATATTTTCAAAGAGATTAGGGCTGGTTATTGGATTGTCTGTTTTCGGGAATGCACCGAAAACGCAGTGCTTTGGTTAAAGAATGAGAGAAGTAGTGGACCCGTTGCCATGAAAATATATTTTCAAGGAAATCAAAGCTGTAAATTGTTGGATTGTCTGTTTTAGGAAGAAGCACCGAAAATAATAGATAAACAAAAAAATTGAGAACGAGAAGCAAGAGGTCAGCATAGATCGTTGAGGAGGCTGTGAGATGGAATTAAAGGAAAATATCCTGCGAAAAGAAGAGAAAATCGCGCTGCGGCTGCGGGAATTGTTTGAGGAAAAAGGGTATGATTTTTTCCGGTTGGCGAGTTTTGAAGAATATCATTTTTATCTGGAGCAAAAGAACTTTCTGTCCGGCGACGATGTCATCAAGTTCACCGGCAATGATGGTCGGCTGCTGGCACTGAATCCCGATGTGACTCTGTCCATCGTGAAAAACACCCCTTCAGGAGCCGCCCGCAAAGTATATTACAACGAAAATGTCTATCGCCACAGCCGCAAAGATGACGAGTACCGTCAGATCAATCAGGTGGGGATTGAAGTCATCGGTCAAGTGCAGCAAAAGACCGAGATCGAAGTGATCTTGTTGGCGCTGGAAGCTTTGGCCGAGATTGGGGAAGGCAAACTGGAATTGTCCCACAGCGGTCTGATTGCGGCGATTTTGGATCTGTTTTCCGATCATCGTCGAGGAGCGGTCTTCAAGCGAATCAAGAACAAGAATTTTTCGGAGTTGGCTCAGTTGGCGGCAGCTGACGGCGTACAAAAAGAACGACAAGAACAGTTGATGACGTTGATGAAGCTATCCGGTGACCTGTTCACCGAACTGCCGAAAGCGGTGGCAGTGGCTGCCGGCTGGCCAGAAGCTGCTGCAGCGCTGCAGGAATTGACTGCCATCACTGCAGCTTTGAAAGCTGAATCGCTGCCTCAGACAGTTCAGCTGCTGTTTGATCTTTCGACAGTCAATGATACGAATTATTACAGCGGCTTGATCTTCCAAGGCTTCATCGAAGATATTCCGCAGGCCCTGCTGTTTGGCGGCCGCTACGACGGGTTGTTTGCCGCTTTGGGCAAGACCCAGCAGGCGATCGGGTTCGGTATTCATCTGGATATGCTGGATCAAAACCGGGCGGATCAGGTAGGGATGCAGACAAAGATGCTGAATGTGGCATTACCGAAAGGGCGGATGGGCCAGTCAATCTACGAAATGTTCCGGGATGCCGGACTGGTGACAGCCAATCTGTTGGATGACAGCCGCAAACTGGTCTTTGAGGATCACAAAAACAATATCCGCTTCTTTCTGGTGAAGCCTTCCGATGTGGCCAGCTATGTGGAACATGGCGCCGCTGATATCGGGATTGTCGGTCGCGACATTTTATTGGAAACCGAAGCGGACGTCATCGACCTGCTGCCGTTTGAACTGGGGATCTGTAAGATTGCCGTGGCCGGACCGAAAGATTTCGTAATCGACAATACCCGGCCGTTGAAGGTGGCGACCAAGTACACCAATATCACCCGCAAATATTTTGGCGGGCGCAGTCAACCTATCGAAACAATTTATCTGAACGGCTCCATTGAGTTGGCGCCGATTGTCGGACTCTCGGATGTCATCGTGGATATCGTGGAGACCGGCACGACCTTGAAAGAAAACGATCTGGCAGTGCTGGAGGAGATTGACGAATCCAGTGCCCACCTGATTGTCAATCGTTCTTCCTGGCGCTTCAAAAAAGCTGCCATCATCGACATCGTAAAGAAAGTGAGTGATGAAGCATGATCGAAATTTTTTCTGTAAAAGACCGCACAATCGCTGAATTGACCAAAACAGACACTGCCGAGACGGGGGATTATGCTGTTGTGGTACAAGAAATCATCGATACGGTCCGCCAAAAAGGGGATGCTGCCCTGATCGACTATTCTGCCAAGTTCGACGGCGCGACAGTCTCAGCGTTGAAGGTTTCCGAAGCTGAGATTGCGGCTGCTTTGAAACAGGTGGATCCCGCCTTCTTGAAAGTCTTGGAGACAGCTAAAGCCAACATCGCTGAATTTCACGAAAAGCAGGTCACACAAGGCTTTATGATGACCCGCAACGGGGCGGTGATGGGCCAGCGGGTGATCCCGCTGGCTCGAGTAGGAATCTATGTACCGGGGGGGACCGCGGCTTATCCCTCGACGGTCTTGATGAATGCGATTCCGGCTAAGATTGCCGGTGTGAAGAAGATCGTGCTGGTGACGCCGCCTTTGAAAGACGGTTCGGTTAATCCGGCGATTCTGGCGGCAGCCAATGTGGCCGGTGTGGATGAAATCTATCGGGTGGGGGGGGCTCAGGCAGTAGCAGCGCTGGCTTACGGGACAGAATCGGTGCCCAAAGTCGACAAGATCGTCGGTCCCGGAAATATCTATGTGGCGGCCGCTAAACGGCTGGTCTACGGCAAAGTCGATATCGATATGATTGCCGGTCCCAGCGACGTACTGATCGTGGCAGACAGTACCGCCAATCCGGTGACCTTGGCCGCCGATATGCTGGCCCAAGCCGAACATGATGTGAACGCTCAAGCCATCCTGGTGACGACCGATGCAGCAATTGCAGAAGCAACGGCACAGGAAGTCGAGCGGCAGACGGAACTGCTGCCTCGTAAAGCGATCATCCGTCAATCTTTGGCCAATAACGGCAAGATCATTTTGGTGGATACGCTGGAACAGGCTTTGGAGGCTGCCAATGAAGTGGCGCCGGAGCATTTGGAGCTTTGCGTGGCGGAACCTTTTGCCTGGTTGGACAAAGTGGAAAATGCCGGTTCGGTCTTTTTGGGACACAATACACCGGAAGTTCTGGGGGATTATCTGGCAGGCCCGAATCATACCCTGCCGACTGAGGGCACGGCCCGCTTTTATTCGCCGCTGTCAGTGGCTGATTTTGTGAAGCATTCCCAATACCTGTATTACGGGGAGGCGGCTATGAAGGCTGCTGCCGACGATGTAATTTTATTTGCGGAAACTGAAGGACTGGGAGGACATGCCAACTCCATTCGGTTACGGAAAGGAGAAGCCTGATGCGATTTCTCGATTCCCGCGTGGCACAGCTGGCACCTTATGTACCCGGTGAACAGCCGCAAACCAACGATTTTATCAAATTGAATACCAACGAAAGTGCCTATCCGCCGGCTCCCGGTGTGGTAGAAGCAGTGACGGCGGCAGCCGGTCGTCTGCAGCTGTACTCGGATCCCACCTGCCGCCCGCTTTTGGCGGAATTGGGCGCTTATTTGGAGGTGCCGCAGGATCATGTGTTTGTCGGCAACGGCAGTGACGAGGTGCTGGCCTTCTGCTTTCAGGGACTGATGGGGCAGGGAGTTGCTTATCCTGATATCACTTATGGCTTTTATCCGGTGTTTGCTCAGCTGTACGGCTTGGCGGCGCAGGTGATTCCGCTGCGGGAAGATCTGCGCATTGATTTGGCGGATTATGCTACGGCGAAAGGCACTATCATTTTTGCCAATCCTAATGCGCCTACCAGTCTGGGACTGCCCGCCGCAGCGATTTTGGAATTAGTGACAGCCGACCCTGAGCGACTGGTGATCGTGGATGAGGCTTATGTCGAATTCGGCGGACAAAGTATGGTGCCTTACGTCAAGGAGCACGCCAATCTGCTGGTGGTCGGGACTTTTTCTAAATCCTGGCAGCTGGCTGGTGCCCGTCTAGGATATGCAGTCGGTCAGCCACTCTTGATCAATGAATTGAATCGTGTCAAATTCAGCTTCAATCCTTACAGTGTCAATGCGATGACGATGGCTGGCGGGATTGCGGCGCTGCAGGCACGAGAGTACCACCGGAACTGTCTGGAGCAGACGTTGGCAGCGCGGAGTTGGACGACCCGGGCACTGGAAAAAATGGGCTTTGAAGTCCTGCCCTCACAGACCAATTTTTTGTTTGTCAAACATCCGGCAGTCTCCGGCGCGGTACTTTATCCGGCACTGAAAAAACGCAAAATCCTGGTGCGCTGGTTTGCCAATCCCCGCATCGAAGATTATCTGCGAATCACAATCGGTACGCAGGCAGAAATGGAACAATTGGCAGCGGCTTTGCAGGAGCTGATCGACTGATCAGCCCAGTCGCAATGATCGAAAATGAAACACTCGGCGGCCATTCAGGTTGCACCGATTCGAAAGGAGAGCACCATGAGAACAGCAGCTATTACACGAGATACATCTGAAACGAAGATCACTTGTACTTTGAATATCGATGGGACCGGCAAGCAGAAGATTAAGACCAAGATTGGTTTTTTGGATCATATGCTGGAACTGTTTGCCCGTCATGGCCGTTTTGATCTGGAACTGGTGTCTGACGGGGATGTCTGGGTAGACGGCCATCATACGGCAGAGGATATCGCCATCGTGCTGGGACGAGCCTTTTCCGAAGCGCTGGGTGATCGGCGGGGGATTGTCCGCTATGGCAGTATGATCCTGCCGATGGATGAAACGCTGGTAATCGCTGCGCTGGATATCAGCGGTCGCGGCATTGCCTGCTTGAATCTTGATATCCCGGCACAGCGGATCGGGGATTTCGATACTGAGCTGGTGGAAGAGTTTTTCATCGCCTTTGCCCGCGAACTTGGTGCTGCGATCCATCTGCAGCAGCTGGCAGGGAAAAACAGTCACCACATCGTTGAAGCCTGCTTCAAGGGCTTCGGCCGGGCCCTGGCAGATGCGACAGCTATCAATCAGGCAGCGCCGGACGAAATCCCGTCTACCAAGGGAACGATTTTATAAAGAACTGCCGGCAGCCGGGTGTTTTCAAAGCATCTGAGCGGGTAGGCACGTTGATAAGGGGGAGCACAAATGATCGCGATCGTAGACTACGGTGTCGGAAATCTTTTCAGTCTGGCCAGTTCGCTTGAGATGCTGGGAATCAAAAGCGAGGTCACCGGGGATCCGGAAAAGCTGAAAGCTGCTGACCGGGTGATTCTGCCGGGAGTGGGAGCTTTTGGCGATGCCATTGCAAAATTGCAGGAAACCGGACTGGACCGGACTGTCAAAGAGTTGGCGGCAGCCGGCAAGCCGCTTTTGGGGATCTGTTTGGGGATGCAGTTATTGTTTGATTCCAGCGAAGAATTCGGACGGCATGAAGGTCTGGGCTTGGTGCCCGGACGTGTGGTTTCCATGGCGGAGGCCTTCGAGAAGCAGGGAATCGATCTGAAGGTTCCTCATATCGGCTGGAATCCGATCACTGTCAGAAAAGACAGCCCGCTTTTACGTTATGTAAAAGATCAGGATCAGTTTTATTATGTGCATAGTTTTTATGCGACTGACTGTGATGCGCATCTGATTGCAGACAGTGAATATGGGGTGGCGGTGACCGGGATTGTGCAAAACGGCAATGTCTACGGTACGCAATTCCACCCGGAAAAAAGCGGCCATTGCGGCTTGGCATTACTCAAGGCATTTGCGGAGGTGACAGCATGATTATTTTACCGGCTATCGATTTATTGGATCGCAAAGTGGTCCGGCTTTATCAAGGAGATTATGAGCAGCAGCAGGTTTTCGGGGATGACCCGGTCGTTTTTGCCAAGGAATTTCAGGAAAAAGGCGCGACGCATCTGCACCTGGTGGACCTCAACGGCGCCAAAGAAGGAACCAAAGTCCAGTTTGATATCGTGCGGAAAATCGTCGCCGAAACCGATCTGTTCGTGGAATTGGGGGGCGGTATTCGGACGGAGCAGGATATCATTGATGTCTTGGACGCCGGTGTCCAGCGGGCGATTTTAGGGACAATTGCGCAAAAAGATCCGGCCTTCACCCAAGCGATGTTGAAAAAATACGGCGAACAGATCGCCGTGGGAGTCGACGCCCGTGACGGTATGGTTGCTGTTGCCGGCTGGCTGGAAACCACTGAGACCCGGGCTGATGAGTTCTGTCGGCAGCTGGGAGAATGGGGCTGCAAGACCATTATCTTTACGGACATTTCAAAAGACGGCACCGGCAAGGGAATCGATGTTGAACTGTACCAGCAGCTGAACAGTCTGGGCTTGAATATTGTGGCTTCCGGCGGTGTTTCGAGCTTGGAAAGTATCCGCGAGCTGGCCCAGGCCGATACCTATGGTGCCATCGTCGGCAAAGCGTTATACAACGGTACTTTGAAATTGGAAGACTGTCTGCAGACGGCAAAGGAGGCGAGCCGATGATTTCAAAACGAATCATCCCTTGTCTGGATGTAAGAGATGGACGGGTCGTCAAAGGCGTCAATTTTGAAGGGGTCAAAGATGTGGCCGATCCGGTAGCCATGGCTAAAAAATACAACGAAGCCGGTGCCGATGAGTTGGTATTTTACGACATCACGGCCTCCCATGAAGCCCGCGGGATCTTTACGGATATCTTAAAAGCTGTCGCCTCCCAGGTGTTTATTCCTCTGACAGTCGGTGGCGGCATCAACACGGTAGCAGATTTTGACCGGGTCTTGAAATGCGGAGCCGATAAAGTCAGCGTCAACTCCGGTGCTGTGAGAAATCCGCAGCTGATCAAAGAGGGTGCCGAACGCTACGGCTCCCAATGTGTCGTCTTGTCAGTGGATATCAAAAAAGTCGATGACAACTGGTACGTCTTTACCAAAGGCGGTCGGGAAGATACCGGGATGGATGCGCTGGAGTGGATCAAGCAAGGCGAAGCGCTGGGAGCCGGCGAGCTGGTAATTAACAGCATGGATACCGACGGCGTCAAAAACGGTTTTGATCTGCCGCTGCTGAACGCAGTTGCGGCTATTACCGAGCTGCCCATCATCGCTTCCGGCGGGGCCGGCAAACTGGCGGATTTCAAGGAACTTTTTGAAAATCCTAAAATTGATGCCGGACTGGCGGCTTCCATCTTTCACTATGATGAAATCCCGATTTCGGAGTTGAAAGCTTACATGCAGGCACAGGGCATCCCGACACGGATCTGAGGTCTGCCGGGAGCAACGAAAGGAGCACTATTTATGAATATCCAAGAACTGAAATTCGACGCACAGGGTTTGATCCCATGCGTGGTACAGGACTTTTATACCAACGAGGTCTTGACGGTGGCCTATATGAACCAAGAGAGTTTGACTGCCACCTTGAAAGATCGCCAAATGACCTTTTACTCCCGCAGTCGCCAGGAGCTGTGGCGCAAAGGAGAAACCAGCGGCAACACCCAGGAACTGGTGGAATTGAAGGCCGACTGTGACCAGGATTCACTGGTAGCCAAGGTCATCAAAGCCGGTCCTGCCTGCCACACCGGTGCTGAATCCTGCTTTTTCAACGAGGTTTTCAAAGCGGAAGATAAACAGGAATTTTCGGTACAAGATCTCTATGAACTGATCTTGGGCCGGAAAATGAATCCGCAGGAAAAAAGCTACACCAGTTACCTGTTTTCAAAAGGCAACGAGAAGATCCTGAAGAAGATCGGTGAAGAATCGACAGAGGTTGTCATCGGCGCCATGAAAGAAAGCAAGGAAGAAACGACCTATGAAATCGCCGACCTGATCTACCATCTGCTGGTGCTGATGGCCAACAATGAGATCCTTCCGGCAGAAGTCATGGCCGAATTGTCCAAACGGCAAGTTGTCGACAAAAAAGTCAAACAAGAAACCATGAAGTGAGGTGGCGCCATGTTTTACTCCAATGTCCACACCCACTCCACTTGGTGTGACGGGAAAAATACGCTGGCGGAGATGGCACAGGCGGCCTTGGCAGCCGGCATGACGGATCTGGGCTTCACTTCTCATTCCTATGCACCTTTTGATCCCGGCTGTATCGGGGTGACGGATGAAGCCGGTTATCAGCAGGCGGTCCGGCAGCTGGCAGCTGAGTTGGCAGGGAAATTGACGGTAAAGTGCGGGCTGGAATGGGATTACTTCAGTCCGCAACCGGCAGAGGGGTATGATTATTTCATCGGCTCCGTCCATTATTTTACTCCAAGGGCAGGGGTCTATCGCAGTGTCGATGAGAGCCCGGAGACCTTTCAATGGACGTTGGACAACTGGTTTGACGGTGATTTTTTGAAAATGGCGGCAGACTATTATCAGCTGCTGCTGCGCCATGTCACTGAAAATCGGCCGCTGATTGTCGGACATTTCGATCTGATTACCAAATTTGACGATACGCTGCATTATTTGACGGCAGCAAACCGGCAGCAATATCAGGATTTGGCTCGTCAGACCTTGGCAGCAATCACTGAGCAGCTGGCAGCTTGGGGAGGTATGGTGGAAGTCAATACCGGCGGCATGAGCCGGGGGTGGACCAGTCGTCCTTATCCAGATACCTATTTGCTGAAGGATTTGCAACAACGACAAACGCCGGTAATCATTACCAGTGACAGCCATCAGACGGAAACGATTGCTTTTCATTTCCAAGAAACAGCAGGTTTACTGCGCAACGTCGGATTTACGGAAACGATCCAGCTGCAACAAGGCAGTTTTCGACCAGTTCCGCTGTAAGCAGCTGAAAAAAATCAAAACAGCAGCAGCCCGCGCGCTCATTGTCTTGAGCGTGCGGGCTGCTGCTGTTTTGATTTGGATACCGGGCCAGCTCAGGGCTATTTCTGAAGCTTTGACACATTCAGGCGGAAAAGTCAGTCGAAGCCGACCGTGCGTGCACCACGATGCCTGTTACAAACGCTGGTTCCAAAGTCTTCAGGCAAATTATCCTTGATTCTTGGACAGCTGAAGGACTATTCAGCTGCGAAGGTGATTTCCACATTGCCTTGGATCGCCTTGGTATAAGGACAGATTCCTTCAGTTTCTTCCATATATTTTTGCGTTTCTTCTTTTGAAAGGCCGTCGATGTGACCAATCAGGTGAACGGCCAGATGCAGTGTCGTGAAGTCCGGCAGATCGCCCAAAAGGCTCACTTCAGCGCGAACGGTGCGTTCTTTGTCTCCCAAGCCGTCACGTTCCAACGGGAAGCTCATGGCGCCGTTGAAGCAGGCAGCCAGGCCGGAAGCAAAGAGTTCTTCGGGATTGGTATAGCCTTCTTTTTTAGTGCCGCTGGTTTTGACATTTAAATAGCCGTTGACGGACTCGCTTTCACCTTCGCGACCGCCGCGATTGACAACAGTTGACAGAGACATTTTCTTAGACATAGATGATCCATCCTTTCGTTTTACGGCAGCGGGCTGAAAAAGCGCCGAGTGCCGGCCATGCTTGATTGCTACATATCCACAGTATCACGAACCGGGTATTCTCCCAACCAACTTGCTCACGAAGCCGGCAATCGCAAATATAGGGAATCCCCTAGTGAAGCTTTGTGCAAAAAAGCGCTACAATGAATGGAAATGAGAAGCATTCTCACTGATTGGCATAAGTCATCTTACAAAACTTTGCGAAACGGTGATCCGACAGTGGAAGTACAGGAGGACATGATATGAAACGAGTGGAATTGTCCCGTTCCCTTTATGATCTTGTGAAAGAGTTTCCGGAAATCAAAGAAATCATGTTGGCGTTGGGCTTTGCCGATATCACAAAACCGGGGATGCTGCAGACTGCGGGACGTTATATGACCATTCCCAAAGGCGCCCGTATGAAGAAAATCCCTATGACGGAAATAACGGCAGCTTTTGAAGCCGCCGGATTTGAATTGATCCAGTAATTGTGTGCCGGCTGCGGCTAAAGTAAAGAAAAGGCGGGAATCCAAATGGAACGTACCAAACAACAACGACAGGAGCGGATCGTCGAGATCTTGTCTCTGCTGCATGAAGGCGGTAATTTTGAAGAAGCCAAGCGCCTGTTTACCCAAGAATTCGACGGCGTGGATGTCACGGAAATCACTTCTGCTGAGAAAGCGCTGATCCAAAGCGGGCTGCCGGCTTCGGAAATCCAACGGCTGTGCAATATCCACGCAGCTGTCTTCAAAGGGGCCATCAATGAAATCCACCGTTCCAACTATGAGCACGAACAGCCGGGACATCCGGTTCATACCCTGAAACTGGAAAATCAAGTGCTGCAATCACTTTTGACCGATGAGATCGACGGCTTGATGGCCAAGATCAAAAAAGGCGACTGGTCCGTCAAAGAGCGGCTGCTGGCAGCATTGACAGATCTGGGGCAGTTGGACAAACACTATGCCCGCAAAGAGACGCTGATTTTTTCTTACATGGAAAAATACGGGATCACTGCTCCGCCGCAGGTCATGTGGGGTGTGGACGATGATATCCGTGAGCAGTTGAAGGGACTGCGGAATTATTTGGCCGGCGAACGGGCAGCTTTTAATCCTTTGTCGGAAAAATGGGCGGCCTTGAAGGAAGAGATCGAAGAAATGATCTTCAAAGAAGAGGAGATCATGGTTCCTATGACCTTGGATGTGTTCAGTCTCAAGGATTGGGAAAAGATCGCCGAGGACAGCTTCGATATCGGCTTTGCTTTTATTCCCGAACCGCTGAAGTGGAAAGCCTCTGCAGACGCATTGGCAAAAGAAGCGGAACGGGAACCGGCCCGCTTGGCAGCGATCCAACAGGCACGGGAGACCACTGACGGGATTGCGGCCGGTTTGGCAGACGGCGGTTCAGTATCCGAAGCGGTGTACGCCGAGGAGCACTATGATTGGCAGGAACAAACATCTGCTGATACGGTGGTTTTCCCGACCGGTATCCTGAAATTGGAACAACTGCTGGCGATCTTTCAGACATTACCGGTGGACCTGACCTTTGTGGATAAAGATGAACGGGTCCGCTTCTTCTCTGAAGGCAAAAAGCGGGTCTTCCCTCGCACCAAATCCATCATCGGCCGTGAGGTGGTTAACTGCCATCCGCCGAAAAGTATGCATATCGTGCAGAAGATCCTGGACGATTTCCGCAGCGGTGCCCGGGAAACGGCTGATTTTTGGATCGATATCATGGACCGTAAAATCTATATCCGCTATTTCGCTTTGAAAAACGAGGCCGGCGTGTACATGGGCTGTCTGGAAGTTACCCAGGACATCACCGACATTCAAAATATCGAAGGGCAAAACCGTCTGCTGGATCAAGCTAACGTTTGATCGGTGCGGTGTTGATGCAGCTTGTAAGAAATTTCTGAGTATCAAAGTTTTCAGCGATGTTGCGCGTTGATTCCGGTAGATTCAGCCCCCTTAAACAGGTGGCTGCCGGGTATTATCAGTAAAGCTCGTGGACCGATCTGAAAAATTCCCAGCTCCCCGCAGCCGCCTCGCAGGCTGAGGGGAGCTTTTGTTGTGTCCAAAGCGCAAAGGCGCGTTTGAAAAAGTCAGCGGGGTTCTTTGGTTCCCGTACTGCCATATATGTATCGTGAATACGCAGCTTTAGCCCCATACAAGCTATGCTTCACTGCTTGATTCTGGCGGCCCCGGAAAAGCTGAACCGTATCAGGAGTTCGCGAATACTCCTTAAGAAAGGCCGCTAATACCAAGCTGCTTTGTCAGCGCAATGGTATACTGGAAGAGAAGACTGCCGGCTTGGAGGTCGCTGGCACACAGGACCAGCAGCAAGCTCACCGATTACGGATTTGGTGATTTTTGGCAAAAGATAGGAGTGAAGAGATGGCAGAACAAGATTATTTGCGTTGGATTCGCAGCAAAGTGGGACATGAGAAGATCTTCTTTCCGGCTTGCGGTGCGATCATCGAAGACGAAGAGGGACGGATCCTGCTGCAGCAGCGGGCGGATTTCGGTACTTGGGGAATCATTGGCGGGATGATTGAACCCGGTGAGCGTTTTGAAGAAACACTGCGGCGGGAGATCTATGAAGAGACGGGGATAACGAAACTTTCGATTACCGGTCTGCTGGATGTAGACACCAATCCCGAAATCGTGTACCCCAATGGCGATATCGTGCAAACAATCGACATCGTTTATCTGGTGAAGGCCCTGGAGCCGCTGCCGCACCGGGAACTGGACGATGAGACACTGGCATTGAAATGGGTGGATCCGGCGCATCTCGAAGCTTATCCGCTGGCTTTTCCGACCCATCTGACCTTTATCCATAAATACCTGCAAAAACGACGAGAATTACACCACTGAAAAACAGATCCCGGCACGTTGCGGCCTTTTTGAAGTTTTCCTGCAAGACTTCAGAAAGAATCCGCAACAACCGGGATCTGTTTTTAGTTTAAGGCCTGTTGGAATCGACAGCAGGTCTTTTGGTCCTTTTCACTGCAAGCTGTATCTTAAATCCGCAGCTTTAGCCCCGCATAAGCCGCACGTTACTCCTTGATTATTAGGGCGTGTCTGAAAAATCCAGTGGCAGATATTTTGGTCCTTTTCACCGCAATCTGCGTCGTAAATGCTCGCTTATGCACCACATAAGCTGCGCTTTACTCTTTGATTTCGGCAAAAAGTCCGCAAAAATCTGGATTCCCCCCAGAGTTTTCAGACACGCCCTAGATTAAGCGGCGAAAAAAGGAGGTTCGGCTTCGATCCATCAGTGGCGGTTTAGCTGTTTGCTTTGACAGTTTGGCTTGCCCGGCTGCGAATGAATTTATCCAATTCGGTGACGCCCAGTGTCAAGAGACCGGCTAAAATTGCGACACCCCATTCCAACAGTGTCAGGTCCGTTGTATGGAAGGCACTCTGCATGAAAGGGACATAAGTCAGCAGGATCTGCAACAGCAGCATAATGCCGATGATCACAAAGGCCATCTTGTTGCTGAAAAAGGCTTTTGAAAAGGCGAAGGCCTTAGTTCGGATATTGAACAGGTAGAAGATCTTACTCATAACGATGATGTTCACCAACATCGTGCTGGCAGTAGCTGCAGCGACACCCCGGCCCAACAGCCACTGATAGGCGGCCAGACCGATTACCGCCATCAAAACCGATACATAAGCCATCTGGAAGATGTCGTGGCGGTCCATCAATGAGGTACCGGTTTTTTGCGGTTGCCGGTCCATGATGCCTGCTTCCGCCGGTTCGAAGATGAAGGCGAACTGGATTGTAATCGCCGAGACCATATTGATCCACAACAGCTGAGTCGCCGCCAGGGGCATTTCTTCTTGCATCAAAATCGTAAAGGCGATGATCAGCCCCTCGGCAAAGGACGTCGGCAAAAGGAACAAAATACTTTTCTTGATATTGTCGTAAATGCGGCGGCCTTCTTTAATGGCCACCGCCATCGTGGCGAAGTTGTCATCTGCCAGGATCATGTCTGCCGAGTCTTTGGCCACATCAGTCCCTTTAATCCCCATGGCGACCCCGATATCGGCTCGTTTCAATGCCGGGGCATCATTGACACCGTCGCCGGTCATGGCCGTGACTTTGTCATCTGCTTGCAGGGCTTCGATGATCTCCAGCTTGTTTTTCGGTGTGGTGCGGGCAAAGACCTGATGCTCTTTTGCAGCAGTGAGCTTTTCTTCATCAGACAGTTGATCCCACTGCGGTCCGGTAATGACCCGGATGCGGGGAGCCAGCCCCAGTTTTTCACCGATTGTTTTGGCAGTCAGGGGATGATCTCCGGTGATCATTTTGACGGCGACCCCGGCCCGGCGCATTTCTTTGAGGGCGTTGATGACTTCTTCTCGAGGCGGGTCGATAATCCCGGCGATCCCCAGCAGCCGGATCCCTTGTTGAAGCAGTTCCGGTGTGATCACAGTCACCGTATCTGGGAGTTCCTGCCAGCCGACAGCGACGACACGCTTGCCCTGTGTAGTCAGGCCAGTGACCTTTTCTTCCCAGAAAGCAGTCGGGAATGCCGGATCACCGGCAGACGCCAGCGGCAGCAGCTTGTCGGGAGAACCCTTCATGTACAGGCGCTTCTTGCCATCCGGGGTTTCCACCAGCTTGGCCATGTATCGGTAATCAGAATCAAAAGGCAGAAAATCCAGCTCCCGGTTTTGCGGTCGTTCGGGAAAAGGGGTCAGCTTATGATACAAAGTAAGAAATGAGCCGTCCGTCGGTTCGCCGTTGATCTGCCAAGCACCATTTTCACAGTACAGCTCCGTATCATTTGCCTCATAGGCCGCCTCCATGAAGAGTGCCAGTTGCGGGTCAGCAAGGGACTCAGCCGAGGATTCTCCCAGCAGTTGGCCTTCAGGAGCATAGCCGTTACCGGTGACCCGGTAGCGGTTTTTGGGCAAATAAACATCAGTAACTGTCATCTCATTTTTTGTCAGCGTACCGGTCTTGTCGGTGGCAATTACGTCCACTGAACCCAGTGTTTCAACAGCCGGCAGACTTTTAACAATGGTGTGCTTGGTTTTGGCCATATCGCTGACACCCATCGCCAAGATTACCGAAGTCGTAGCCGGCAGGCCTTCAGGAACAGAACCCACGATCATGGTGACGACCGCCAGTGAAAGGGCTGAAACTGCGTAGGTCCCCCAAAGCAGACCCAAAATAAACAGCAGGACCGCCGCCCCCAATACGACATACGAGACACCTTTGCCCAGATTGTCGATCTGCTGCATCAACGGAGAGCGCCGCTTGGTGACATTGGCAACTTCGGTGGAGATTTTACCAATCTCGGTATCGGCGGCCGTGGCGATCACAACCCCCAAGCCGGAACCGTTAGTGACCGAAGTGGAGGCGAAAGCCAGATTGGTGCGCTCTGCCAAGGGAAGCTCTTCAGCAAGCGGTGCATTGGTTTTTTCGACCGAGTCTGCCTCACCGGTCAGTGAGGCTTCTTCGATTCGCAGGTTGTCGACATCCACGATCCTTAAATCGGCGGGCACCTGATCGCCGGCTTCCAAGAAGACGACATCGCCTTTCACCAGCTCTTCAGCCGGAATGTCGATTCGATTCCCATCGCGGTAGACGGTAGCAACGGGAGTCAGCAAGCTCTTGATCTGCTCCAGTGCATCCGAAGCATTGGCCTCCTGATAATAGCCGATCAGTGCGTTGATGACGATCACCAGTGCAATGATCGCCGCATCGCCATAATGTCCCATCACCAGGGTTAAGGCAGCTGCAATCATTAGGATATAGATAATCATATTGTGAAACTGGCGCAAGAACAGCTGCCATTTCGGTGTTCGCTTACTCTCTAAGCGATTGGGGCCATCCTGCGCCAGCCGCCTGGCAGCTTCTTCAGCGCTCAGCCCCTCTTCAAAGTCTTCGTGACCGAATGTTTCCTGCAGCTCCTGCAGGTTTTGTTGAATCAGATTTTTTTCCATGTTATTTCCTCTTTCTTTCAAATTCAGCGGTTTTTCCAACCAGTGCTAAGCAACAGCATTGTCTCGCTGCAGGGTATGCGAAAAAAGCACCTCACCTGTCCCGCAAATCGGAGGTGACGCACTGAAAGAAAGCTATTCCTTTTGGAAATAAGCAAGTTTATAGATGAATTTTTGGGGCGACGTCTCCTCGGCGTCTTCGTCCATAAGTTTTCCCACCTCCATACCTTTCTGGTTTGATCATGCAGGGACCAACCGCTGAAAAAAACAGCTGTCATTTCCCTCTGAAGAAAAAGTAACACAGGTGGGAGGGATTCGTCAAATTATTTTATTTAAATCGTTTTTTATGAAATAATAGGACAGTAAGAAGCCGGTGCCAAAGGTAAAAATAACTAAAAAGGAGGATCTGAAGAGCAAACTTATCTGATTTTTCTGAAATGAAAGACAGTAGAAAATCTCTGAAAAAAAGAAGCAAAAGGTGCCGTCAGCTGTCGATTTCAATTCATTTTTTGCCGATTTTTGACGGATAAAACGATTTATGTTAACAGTTTCACTATTGTCGGGAATGATTTATAATAGCCAAGGGTATACGAAGACCGTTCTGTTGCGAATAACAGAATTTTTGAAAATCATCCCTTGCAAATTGATGAGATTTGCAGAAAATCACTCTCACTAAACTTTATAAATTATAACAAGGGAAAAATGCTAAAATAGGCTCGTATGCTAAAAAATGGTAATGGAGGATTTCTAATGATTGAAGTTATCAATCTGAAAAAAGTGTTCGATAACGGGTTCGAGGCACTGAAGTCGGTGAACTTCACCATCGAAAAGGGTGACCTCGTCTGTCTGCTTGGCCCTTCCGGCTGCGGTAAATCCACGATCTTGAACATGATCGCCGGTTTATTGACACCGACATCCGGCGACATCAAGTTTTCCGGTAATTCCGTCGTCAAGACAGAACCGAAAGATCGTAACATCGGCTTTGTATTCCAAAATTATGCGCTGTATCCTCATATGACGACATTTGAAAATGTCATGTTTCCTCTGACTGTCGGCAAACATAAAAAGACCAAAGAAGAAGCACAGGCAATCGCCGAAAAATATATGAAGCTCACCAATATCGAAGAGCTGCGGGACAAAAAGCCCGGCACACTCTCCGGCGGTCAGCAGCAGCGTGTCGCCATCACTCGTGCACTGGTCCAAAATCCGGAAGTCCTGCTTTTGGATGAACCACTGAGTAACCTGGATGCTCGTCTGCGTTTGAAGATCCGTGAAGAGATTCGCCGACTGGTAAAAGAAGTCGGAATCACGACCATCTTCGTTACCCACGACCAGGAAGAAGCCCTTTCCATCAGTGACAAGATCATCTTGATGAATGAAGGCGTAGTCCAACAAGACGACGATCCGCAAAACCTGTATCTGGAACCTGCCAACCTGTTTGTTGCCCAATTTATCGGAAATCCTATCATCAATATCCTGCCGGTAGAAGTTCGTGACGGTCACATGCACTATGAAGCCTTCAGCGTTCCTGTCGATCGCTTTGTGGCAGAACGCTTCAAAGAAAACATGCCGGATGGCAATTACGTTCTGGGAATCCGCCCGGAAGATGTCCTGCCGGTAGCCGGTGAAGGCGCGTTTGGCGCGACTGTCCACGGGGTAGAACTGATCGGCCGCGAACGCATCTTGAACTTTGAGATCGGCAGCCACCACTTGAAATCCATCGTCAGCATCGAAAATGAGATCCAAGAAGGAGCCGAGCTGACCTTTGACTTTGCCTATCAAAAGGCCTTTATCTTTAAAGAAGACGGGACCAGGATCTACTGATGTTCAAGAAGAACAACTACAACCCGGAAAACCAGCCCAAAGCATGGCTCTTCCTTCTGCCATCTTTGGTGATCATTCTGGTATTTTCCATCTATCCGCTGATTCGTTCCTTTGCCATGAGTTTCCAAAAAGGCTCGCTGATCAATATGCGGCCGGCCGGTCTGGAAAACTATGAAAAAATCCTCAGCGATCCGGTATTCTGGCGGGCGCTGAAAAACACCGCCTGGTATGCCTTTTTGACGGTGCCGGTAGCCTTGCTCCTCGGCTTGGGGATTGCCTGGATCATCTTTGAAAAAGTCAAACACAAGAGCTTTTTCGAAACGATCTTCTTTATGCCTTATGTCACCAGTACGATTGCTATCGGGATCGTCTTTCGTTACTTCTTCAACGGCGACTACGGGATCATCAACTATGGTTTGAGCTTCTTTGGCATCAAAGGCCTCAACTGGTTGGACAGTGTCGATCTCTCGATGCCGACCTTGATCATCTTCGGTATCTGGAGCTCGCTGGCCTTCAACATCATCATCTTGTTGGGTGGTCTGCGCAATATTGATGAAGAACACTATAAGATCGCTAAAATGTTCGGTGCCACCGACGGCGAAATTTTCCGCCGCATCACCTTGCCGCAGCTGATTCCGACGATGACATTCTTATTGACGGTCAATATCATCGGTGCCTTCAAAGTGTATACTCAAGTGTATGCCTTGTTTGCCGGCCAACCGGGGATTGCCAAGAGTGCAGTCACCGCAGTGTACTACATTTACGACAAGTTCCATATCGCCGGACGTCCGGGCGTGGCAATGGCCGCAACGGTGGTCTTGTTCCTGGTGATTCTGGCTTGTACCTTTATCCAACGAAAAATCATCAAGAAAGTGGGGGAATAAGCCGTGAAACGAGTCGTAAATATCATCTGTATGATCTTTTTGATTGTGATGGCCATCATCACTGTTTTCCCATTCATCTATATGATTTTGGGAGGCTTGATGACCCGTTCGGAAGTGACCAGCATTCCGCCGACCATCATCCCGAAAAGCTTCCAGTTCTCAAACTTTATCGATGTCTTTGACAAAGCGCCTTTTGTCCGCTACTTCTTCAATACCGTGTTCGTCTCAGCAGTCACGACGATTGCGACCTTGATTACAGCAGTGCTGGCATCCTTTGCACTGACCAGCTTGGAGTTCAAATTCAAAAAAGTGGTAATCGCGATTATGGTTTCTCTCTTGATGGTGCCGTATGAATCCATCATCTTTACCAACTTCAATACCGTCGCTAAACTGGGCCTGCTGAATACCTATGCAGCCCTGATTATTCCTTTTTTGACCAGTATCTTCTATATTTACTACCTGAACAGTTACCTGAACGGGATCTCGCTGTCTTATTACAAGGCAGCCAAGATTGACGGTGCCAGTGATCTGGAATACATCCGCCGTATTTTAATCCCGATGATCAAACCGGCTCTGGTGACAGTGGGGATCTTGACCTTTATCTCCAGCTGGAATTCCTTCTTGTGGCCGTTGTTGGTAACCAATGACAAAGATCACCGCCTGTTGAACAACGGGTTGTCCGCCTTCACCACTGAAAGCGGCAGTGACGTGCATCTGCAGTTGGCAGCAGCGACACTGACAGTCATTCCGATCTTGATCATCTACTTCGTGTTCCGCAAAGAAATCATTCGAGGGGTGGCAAAAAATGGGATCAAAGGCTAAAACGACCGTCACTTTTCACAGTGGGATCCTGACGATCGGCGGCACCGTCATCGAAGTCCGCTATGGGGATGCCCACATCTTCTTTGACTTTGGCACGGAATACCGGCCGGAGCTGGGCTTACAAGACGACCAGTTGTCTACCCTGTTGGACAATCGTCTGATTCCGAAGCTGAAAGATATTTATGATCCGCGCCTGGGTTATGAATACCAGGGAACAGCGGTGGCAGATTTCCAACACACGGCCGTCTTCTTGTCTCATGCCCATCTGGATCATTCGAAAATGATCAATTACCTGGATCCGGCGATTCCGCTGTATACCTTGAAGGAAACCGACGCGATCTTGCGTTCATTGAACCGCAATGGGGACTTCTTGATTCCTTCGCCTTTTGAAGCAGCCAACTTTACGCGGAACATGATCGGGCTCAATGCCGGTGATGTCGTTGAAATCGGTGAAATCACGGTGACAATCCTGCCGGTAGATCACGATGCGTATGGTGCTGCGGCCCTCTTGATCCGGACCCCGGACAAGTTTCTGGTGTATACCGGCGATCTGCGGCTGCACGGCTACGATCGGCAGTTGACCATTGATTTTTGTGAACGGGCAAAAGGTTGCGATCTCTTGATGATGGAAGGCGTCAGCATTTCCTTTGATGACCGTCCGGCAGATCCGACTGAAACCATCAAGATTCTCAGTGAAGCAGACTTGGTCCAACAGTTGGTCCGTCTGGAAAACGAGAATCCGCAGCGACAATTAACCTTCAACGGCTATCCGGCTAACGTGAAACGTTTTGCTAAAATCGTTGAGCTGTCACCGCGAACCGTGGTACTGGAAGCCAACATGGCTGCATTATTGCAAGAAGTCTTGGGGATCAGCGCCAATTATTACTATGCTGATCCGGAACATCGGATCGCCTCATTGGCTGACGAATTGGAAATTCCACTGGCCGTCTTGTTAACAGACGATCACCAGTATTTGTGGCAGATAGTCGACGGTTTTGAAAACCTGCAGGCAGGCGGTATGTATTTCCATATCGATGCCCAACCATTGGGAGATTTTGACCCCGCCTATCAAGTCTTTTTGGATCTTTTGGCAAGCCTGGATGTGGAATTTGTACGATTGGCTTGCTCGGGTCATGCCTTTCCTGATGACCTGGCTAAGATCATCGACATGATCCAACCGAAAACTTTGGTTCCAATCCATACTTTGAAGCCGGAAAAACTGGTGAATCCGTATGGTGAAAGAATTCTTCCCACTCGTGGGGAGACAATCTCATAAAAACTTTTTTTAAAGGAGAGTCAAAAATGAAGTTCAAAAAAATGGGTACTGTGGTATTGGCTGCAGCAGCGATGGTTGCATTGGCAGCTTGCGGCAACTCAGGCAACGACAGCAAAGGCGGCGACTCAAAAGGCGACGACAGCAAAATCGTCACTGAGATCACCAAAGACACGGAGATCACTTTCTGGCACGCAATGAACGGTGCCCAAGAAGAAGCGTTGACAAAGATCACCGACGACTTCATGAAAGCAAATCCAAAGATCAAAGTTACTCTGCAAAACCAAGGTCAATACTCTGATATGCAAGCAAAAATCAACTCGACGCTGCAATCACCAAAAGACCTGCCGACTATCACCCAAGCTTATCCAGGCTGGTTGTGGAACGCAGCTCAAGAAGACATGTTGGTTGACTTGAAACCATTGATGGACGACAAAACCATCGGCTGGGGCGACCAAGAAGCTATCCGCGAACCACTGTTGAAAGGTGCGGAAATCGACGGCAAACAATACGGTATCCCATTCAACAAATCGACTGAAGCATTGGTTTACAATGCCGATATGCTGAAAAAATACGGTGTTGAAGTGCCTAAGACAATGGAAGAATTCGCCCAAGCATGTAAAGACATCTACGAAAAATCAAATCACGAAGTTGTCGGTGGCGGTTTTGACTCTCTGAACAACTACTACACAATCGGTATGGAAAACCAAGGTGTGGAATTCACTAAAGACCTTGATTTTGCCAGTGATGAATCCAAATCAGTTATCGATTACTACTTGGAAGGCATCAAAGACGGCTCTATGCGGATCGCCGGTTCCGACAAATACTTGTCCGGTCCTTTCGCCAACGAAAAAGTGGCAATGTTCATCGGTTCAATCGCTGGTGAAGGCTACGTGAAGAGCGATACAGAAGGTAAATTCGAATACGGCGTAGCACCTCGTCCTGACAAGAAAAACATCCAACAAGGGACAGACGTCTACATGTTCTCAGAAGCAACTCCGGAACAACAAACAGCAGCTTACCTGTTGTTGAAATACATGGCACAACCGGAAGTACAATTGTACTGGGCTGAAAAGACCGGTTACATGCCAATCGTTGAATCTGTTTTGGAATCTGATGAATACAAATCTTCTACAGAAACTAAAGTACCAGCTATCCTGGAAGAAGCAACCAAAGATTTGTTCGCATTGCCTGTAACTGAAAATGCAGACCCTGCTTACAACCAAGTTCGTACAATCATGGAAAACATCTTGTCCAATCCTGACGGCAAGACAGACGATATGATCAAACAAGGCGTTTCCGAATTGGAAGACGCTTGGAACCAATAAGATCTGACATAAAAACCGCCGCCGAGCCTTTGTGCTTGGCGGCGGTTTTTGCATAAGCAGCGAGTAGGAGCTGCCGCTGTCATTTTAATGCCCGCCGGTAACTTTGATCCCTATGATACCTACCAGCAACAAACCGACAAACAGCCAAGTGATGGGCGCTAGCTTGTCGTGGAAGAAAACGACACCGATAATAATCGAGCCGACCGCACCGATCCCGGTCCAAATCGGATACGAGAGGCTCATCGGGAGTGTTTTGATGGCCTTCGAAAGAAAATAAAAGCTGGCGACCATACCCAATACGCAATAGACAGCGTAGTTCAGCTTACTGAAGCCATTGCTTTGTTTCATCATCGTTGACCAAAAAACCTCCAAACCTCCTGCCAAAATCAAATCCAACCATGCCATAATCGATCATCCTTTCTTTCAGAGCCATCCTTATTCGTTAGGTGGCTTTTTTGAAATCCGCCTGTTGCTTTGCGGCGGACGGTGTTGGCAGACCGTCCGGGACAAAATAAAAAAGAGGTAATCCATTCCTACTATGACCTGACGGAATGGATGGCCTCTTTACGCTGCCCGGCAGCAGCGTGAATTCGTTATTGGATTTACATGTTTGATTGCGCGTTGTCACTGGCAAGTGCCAAAGACAATAAGGTACTGAAGGGCTGTTCATCTAAGAGAAGAACGGCCGTGGTGTGTTGAATATTTTCAACAACAGAGCCATTCTATCACATGGCGGGGGGAAGTCAATCACAAACCCTTAGGCTGAAAACAGCTCACCGCCCAATAATCTTTCGTTTCATAGATGAAGTCGTCCTTTCTAAAGAGCCTATGAAGCCAAAGCCTGAATGAAAAACATAACGACGAAAAGCGCGGAGATAATCCAGTTTGCCCATGAGACTTTGCCGGCTTCTCCTAAACAAATCTTAATCAGGACATAGGCGATAAATGCAATACCCATGCCGCTGGTAATACTGAAGGTGAAAGGAATCATGGTGATGAATAAGACGGAAGCGAAAATATCCGGCTTGTCTTCGATGAGATCAATATTGACGATACTCTGAAACATATTGATTCCGATGAGAATCAAGACAGGCGTAGTTGCCAAGGTGGGCACCAAGCGGTAGATGGGTAGAAACAACAGCGAACCCAGAAACAATAACCCCACAAAAACATTGGTCAAGCCGGTTTTGCCACCGGAGGAAATAGCTGCTTCACTCTCCAATGCCGAGATGGTAGAAGTGGTGCCAAAAATGGCAGCCAAACAGGTACTAATGCCGACGAAAAAGCCGATTTTGTTGATGCTCTCCTTACTCTTCACTTCATCTAGCTGAATGGGAACCGTGCCAATTGTCTCAAAAATCACGGTTAGAGAAAGCGACAACACCGCACTCCAAAGATGAGGATTGCCAAAACCTTTGGCAGTCAAGGGCGCAAAAAAACCAAGGTAATCGCGCAGCGGCTGTACCAAGGAAAAGGAGACAGTAGGAAAAGGGCTGAGACGCAGTAGGTAAAAAATGACAGAGCCTAAAAGAATAATCAGCAGAAAATTGCTTTTGATTTTTTTTAAATGCAAGGTGATTCCCAAGACCAACAGCAAAAGAACCAGCAGGATCGTTGGGTGGGCAAATGAGGTCATTTTCAGGAATTGATTTTTGTTGATTTGGATCACGTTGGCAGATTCCAGACCCAAAAAGATCAAGTAAAGGCCAATGCCGGCGCGGATACCAATCTTGAAGTTGGGGGAGATGGCACGGTCCAGATATTGCAAAATAGGAGTTAGGCTGATTAAAGCCACTACCAAACCGCTGAAGAACACCGCGGTCAAAGATTCTTGAATCGTCAATGTCCCTGAGCTGACCAGCCCATAGCTGACATAGGCGTTGATCCCCATAGCAGGCGCAATTTGAAATGGTAAATTCAAAAAAATACCCATTAAAATAGTTCCGGCTGCAGTTGCCAGAATAGAAGCAATCACGCCATTTTCATAGGAAATCCCCGTGACAGACAAGACCTGAGCATTGATAATCATGACATAAACCAACGTCACAAAGCCAATGATAGCCGCACTGAACTCTTGTTTTACGCTGGTTTGATGCTGGGCTAGTTGAAACCGTTGCATAAGCAATCCCTCCTCGCTTTTCAGAATAGCATGTTCTCTTGTTTTAAGAAAATGATTCATCAGAAAGCTCGGCTTTATTCCCACCGGCAGAGCTTTTTAGGCGTATGTCTTTATGCTGTCGAAAACATCGTCTGCTCTTTTAGCTCCTTGCGAAAAAACTTTAGTAATCGGTTCTTTTTTGTTAAGATGGCAGAGTGAGGAGAAGTGTCGCAGTGGCTGGAAAACAGTCAGATGGCGACAGGATCTCCAATTTGACGAAGAAGGACTGTTTTACATGAAATTGACGATATTGGCTACCAGCGATATGCACGGGTATGTCCTGCCGACGAACTATTCAGAACCGGGACTGGACCTGCCTTTTGGCGCGGCCAAAGCAGCAACGAAAATGAAAGAACTGGTGGCAGCCAGCGGGACGGATCCGGTGATCAAAATCGAAAACGGAGACTTTATCCAGGGCTCCCCTTTGAGCTATTATGTGGCAAAGCAAGAACAGCATACGGCGGCCGACCTGACGCAAGTCGTCAATCAGATGGGCTATGATGTTGGTATTTTAGGCAATCATGAGTTCAATTACGGCATGGATTATCTGCAGCAGGCGATTGCAAGCTACAATCATCCAATCTTGGCAGCAAATGTGTTGGGTGCAAATGGCCGGCCGTTTTTTGGTCAGCCTTATGTGATTTTAGAAAAAGGCGGTCTTAAAGTAGCGATTTTAGGTGTTGTGACGCAGTATATCCCTCATTGGGAACAGCCGGGAACGATTAAAGACCTGCAGTTCAAAGGTTTAGTGGAGACTGCCAAACAATATGTGCCGAAGCTGCGGGAGCTGGCAGATGTCGTAGTCGTTGCATACCACGGCGGCTTTGAGCGGGATTTGGAGACCGGCGAACCGACGGAACTGCTGACAGGCGAAAATGAAGGGTATCAGCTGCTTCATGAGGTAGCCGGAATCGATGCCTTGGTAACTGGTCATCAGCACCGGGAAATCGCTGCGGAGATTAACGGGGTGCCGGTGATCCAGCCGGGGTATCGTGGGGCTTTTGTGGGCGAGATCCAGCTGGAGCTTGAGCGGGATGCGAAGGGCAGCATCAGCGTGATTGGCTCGACAGCCGCAATTCACAGCGTTGCTGATTCACAGCCCGATGCAAAAATCATGGCCGCCGTGGAGAAGTTGAATCATGATTTGGAGATCTGGCTGGATCAACCGGTGGGAAAAGTCGAAGGAAACATGCGGATCACCGACCCGATGATGGCCCGCTTTCATGAGCATCCCTATGTAGAGTTTATCAACAAGGTCCAATTAGCAGCCAGCCAAGCCAAAGTGTCCGGAACTGCGCTGTTCAATAACGAAGGCCGCGGTTTTGGTGAGACAATCACCATGCGGGACATCATCACTAATTATATCTATCCCAATACGTTGGCAGTCTCTGAGATCAGCGGCAGCGATCTGCGGGCAGCTTTGGAACAAACGGCGGATTATCTGCAATTGGCAGAAGACGGCAAGCTGGTCTTCAATCCCCGCTTTATCAAGCCGAAACCGCAATACTACAATTATGATATGTATGAAGGGGTCGACTACACATTAGATATGACCCGGCCAAAAGGAGAACGAGTGACCCGGCTGCAGCTTGACGGGCACGAGGTTACCGACGATGAAAAGCTTGAGGTCGTGGTCAATCAATACCGGGCAGTCGGCGGTGGCAACTACGCTATGTTCACACCGGAAAAAATCATCCGGGAAGTCCAGATCGACATGACCGAACTGATTGCTGATTATCTGCGGGAGCACCCGGTACTTCAGGCCACTGTCAATAACAACTTTTCGGTATTGCCTGAACAATAAAAAAACGTGCACTGCTCTTCGAAACAGGATGTTCGAAAAGGGCAGTGTACGTTTTTGTTTGTGAACAGTGGCCGCTCATAAAAATAAGCATTATCATTTCGTAACATGTCGGACGAATTGACCACGTGAGCGGCCATTCCCAGCTTGTGGGATTGTGAGTAGCGGCGATGATGATTCGAAAAAAGGATCAGAATAGCTGTTGTTGGCGTTTCCAGAGGGGGCCTGATGCCGAAAATGATTTAATCAGTAGTGAATTATGATATGTATGAAGGGGCCGACATTTCTGATTTAAATAACTCTGCCTCGGGAATTTTTCTGAAGCTTTTTTCGTATGCTATTGTGCAGGACGATAAAAGCTTGAGGAGGAAGACGATGAAATTGTACCGAGTCATGAAAGAACACAAGCTGCGGCAGACGGTATTTTATAATTGGTTGCGGGAGGCAGGGCTGATCCAAAAAGCCGATACCGGATATGTGATTGGAGAAAACGCACTGCCGGGGATGGTCACCATCACCTCTCTGGAACAAGCGCCGGACGGCAGTGTGCTGCGGGAGCAGACACAAGTAGTGATCGAAGATGAGGAAATCCCGGAGCTATTGGCGCTGTATGCAAAATCAGGTCTGAGCAATCTGTACCAAGAAGAGGACAGGCAGGTGAAACCTGACCAGATCAAAGAGCAGCTGCATTATTTGACCAAGCTGGTGCTGGCCGTACAAGAAGAAGTCCATCAGATTGCAAAACGGCTGGAAAAATCCTGATTTAGCAGATTCAAGTGCTGGAAAACGGTCAAGAAACAACGTGAAAATTTCTGAAAATTGCGGATGATAAAGAATATGTAAAACTGGCGTAAGATTTCTCTTACCTGACTGGCTTTTTAAGAACAATATGCGTATACTTCCTTCCATGGAGAACAACAGCTTCGGTCAGTTTAGTACCGGGGCCTCAGTGAAAGGAAGTGTAGACGTTGGATTGGCAGACGCTTTTTGCCCTGGTGGCAGAAAACTGCAACAAAGAAGTTCCGATCGAAGTCGATCATGAACTTTGTTATGTCTATCGAACGAAGAAAAAAGGGTTGCCCTTCAGTAAAACGGTTACTGCCTGTCAAAAGACAGCATTCGCCCGCAATGAGTTGACGGAGATCATCGATTTTCTGGACAGCCACGGGTATCGTGCGAAGATTACGCAGCAAGCATAAAAGAAAGAAACTCCGGCTCTCATGCTGCAAGATGAGTACCGGAGTTTTTTGTTGTCTTGTGATGGAGAAAAGCGGTCGCCTTTGCATCCTCTTTTCTTATCTAAATCAGGCTTGTAAACTATCGGCAGTGCTATATCCGGATAGAAATCAAAACAATTATCCGAAGACTCCAGAGCCAGCTTGCATGCCAATCATCGCAGTGCACGGTCGGCTCCAACCTCAGCAAGCTGAGATTGCAAGTTCAACTTGGCGAACTCTGCCTTAGTTGAACTGTACCAGCTGACCGTAGGGAGGGTGGTCACCGCCGCATCTCAACTTGGCGAACTCTGCCTTAGTTGAACTGTACCAGCTGACCATAGGGAGGGTGGTCACCGCCGCATCTCAACTTGGCGAATTCTGCCTTAGTTGAACTGTACCGGCTGACCGCAGAGAGGGTGGCATCACACATACTCTTGAAGTGCACTACGATGTTTGCCGGCTGACAATCAATTGAAATCTTCTACCGGGTCATACTGATAAGTAACGAATTCAATTTTGTTGAAGCGGACATGGATTGCATTGACTGCCAATTCATACTCGTCATTTGATAGATTGCTTAAAATCGTAACCGGATCAGCTTGACCATGATCCACTGTATGATCAAAAAGAGTCAGAGCCAGTGTCAGTAAGGAAACCGCATTGCCTGTTAACAGTTTTGGCTCATTCGGGGCAAGGCTCTTCACCTGCTGCCTCTCAAAGTCGATGATTGCATCGACCTGTGCATACAACTCCTCGGAACCGGCGATCAGGAAAAAGAAAGCCATCAGCTCGGGGGGCACGGTCTCCGCCTGCCAACGTTTCAAAAGCTCCAAGTATCTTTGATTGTGGGTCTTATCTCTGAACATAGGGGTCCCTCCTCGTCTTTGCTTCTATTATATCCCAGACAGGGAAGCGGGTGTTAACAGGAGGGCTCGTACCATTGAACTTATGGGTAGCCAGCTGCTGATGACAGCATGGCAGCAGCGTCACGCAGCGTATTCGGCAGCGGACAATTTATCATCATCAGCGGATACAGCGACTTCTTCAGCGGAAGCGAGGTGGGTGCTGGTTTGTGCCAATTTGAACTGGGTCTTGTAGAGCTTGCTGTACAGACCGGCTTGTGTCAACAATTCTTCATGGCTGCCTTGTTCGGCGATTTCGCCGTGGTCCATCACCAGGATCTGATCGGCATTGGCAATAGTGGCCAGGCGGTGGGCGATCACGATGGCAGTACGATCTTCCATCAGCTGATCCATTGCTTTTTGAACGTAATGCTCTGACAAAGCATCCAATGCGGCGGTAGCTTCATCCAAGATCAGGATCTTAGGGTCTTTCAAGATGACTCGCGCGATGGCCAGCCGTTGTTTTTCACCACCGGAGAGCTTCACGCCGCGGTTACCCACTGGCGTGTCATAGCCTTCAGGAAGGGAAGTGATAAAGTCATGGATGTAAGCCGCTTTGGCTGCGGCGATCAGCTCTTCATCGGTAGCATCAGGTTTGGCGTAAAGCAGGTTTTCCCGGATGGTACTGTTGAAAAGGAAAGCTTCCTGGCTGACCATACCGATACTGCGTCGCAGAGTGGTAAGGGGCAGTTGGGCGATGTCAATCCCGTCGATAGTAATCCGGCCCTTTGTCGGAGTGTACAATCGCGGCAGCAGATTGGTGAGTGTCGATTTGCCGGCGCCGGAGGGTCCTACGATAGCCGTCATTTGACCGGCAGGAAGCGTCAAATCGATCCCCTGCAAGGCAGCGCTGTGACCGTAGCTGAATTCAACTGCTTCAAAACGGATCTGGCCTTCTGTGATGGGCGCGGCATCAGCGACAACCGGCTCACCAAGCAAGCTTTCTGCTTCGGTTTCCGTCGTCAAATCCAGATACTCGAAGATTCGGTCAAAGAGGGCAAAGGAACGCATGAAATCTACTTGGATATTGGAAAGTTGGGTCACCGGATTGTACATCCTTCCCAGCAAGGTCGCAAAAGTCAAGATCCCGCCGATGGTGATCTGGTCTTTGGTCAGCAAGTAGCCGCCGATCAAGTAGACCAGCATCGGACCGATAGTGGTGAAGACCGACATCGCCATACGAAACCAGCGGCCGGCCAGTGTTTCTTTGACCTGCAGGCGGGTGACTTCACTGTTGACAGCGACAAATTCATCATAAGCTTTTTGTTCATTGGTAAAGAGTTTCATCAGCAGGCTGCCGCCGGTGCTGAGGCTTTCTTGTACGTGAGAGTTGAGGCTGCTCAGCTGCTTCTGGCTTTGGGAGGTGATCTGCCAGCGGAGTTTGCCGACTTTGCGGGTCGGCAGGATGAACAGCGGAATGGTAGCAACACTGATCAGTGCCAAGATCGGGTTAAGTCCAAAGAGAGCAACAAGGCTGGTCGCTAATACGAAAACACTGGTGAGAGCGTTGACGACCGTCGACTGGAAGACCTGCTGGATCCCATCGACATCGCTGGTGAGCCGGGTCAGGACTTCGCCTTCTTTCAATCCGGCGAAGAAACTTTGCGGCATATGCGTAAGCTTGTCATAGATTTCATTTTTAATAGTAAAAGTGATTCGTTTGGCGATCCAAGTGCTGAGGTAGCCTTGTGCCACGCCCAACAGATTGAGCAGGATCGTAGCCGACATGGACAAGCCGATGAAGACCGCCAGCAGACTGAGGTCTTTTTGCGGCAAAGCGGCATCGATGATCTTCTGCATCAGCAACGGCGGCACCAGTCCCAAAGCAGAACTGGTGAGAATCAAGGCAATGACTGCGAAAAATCGCAGCGGATAAGGAGAGAAGTAGCTTAAAATCCGGGTAACAAACGGCCAGGTCAATTTCGGCATTTTTTCAGGTTGTTGGTCAAAACGCATGCGAGCCATGGCAATTCCTCCTTTTCAAGTCAGGGGTGTCTGAAAATCAATGAAGCAGCAGTCCGGTATTAAAAGAACGGGCGCCGCTTTTGGCTCAGTCAGGAGACAAATGCGACAGGATTTTCTGTGCGGTCTCCGGAGCCGGACTATTTTCAGTTATTAGTTAGGTACCTATCTATTATACTGCGGGCTGCTGCATTTGTAAATAGAAAGGTACCTAACTAATTGACCCGGTTAATAAAATCTTATACACTGAAGGAAAAGACCGGGCTCCAACTGAGAAAGGCAGAATCAGCGAGAAGCCCGTGAAGGAGGAGAAGCGAGATGGCGGAAGGGAATGAGCGGGGGCTGTTGGATGCTTTTTGGCAGGTCAATCGGCAGATTCGCAGAAATATGGCCCAAGCGGAGGAGCATGCCCATGGTGCTGACCAGGCGGGACAGTTGGCGCCGGGACAAGAGCGTCTGCTGCGTCTGCTGCTGCGGCACGGCGGCGCCAGTCAAAAAGAACTGGCGGAAAGGATGCGGATTCGTCCGGCTTCTTTGAGCGAGGTACTGACCCGGCTGGAACAAAAACAGCTGGTCACCAAGGAACAAGATCCCGTCGATCGCCGGCGGAATCGTTATCAGCTGACCGCTATAGGTAAAAAAACGGCTGCAAAACTGCAGCAGGAACGGCAGGATCATGGGGCGGCTTTCTTCGATGTTTTGACCGCTGCCGAGAAACAAGAGCTGGCTCGGCTGTTGGCCAAGCTGGATCAAGAAAACAGCCGTGGTAGCGACAGCTGATGCTTTTCGGCAGCGAGGATCTCTTTAGCGGATGTGAGCTGTTCCAACGTTGATTGAAAAACGGCCGCAGGGTAGCTTTCCAATGACGGCTCTCGTATAATAAAGATAGAAAATAACATGAAGAGGTAAAACATGATCGGATTTGTCTATGCTGTCATCATCATTTTGGCTAATACTATCGGTGCCATTTCCGGCATGGGAGGCGGCGTTATCATCAAGCCGGTCTTCGATGCTATCGGGGCGGATTCGGTGCCGGCAATCACCTTTTATTCAACGGTGGCGGTCTTTACGATGTCCATCGTCTCGACTTTGCGCCAGCGGAAAAACATGGCCATTGATTATAAAAAAGCCGGTCTGATCTCAATCGGAGCTGTTTCCGGGGGGATTTTGGGCAATTTGGCATTTGAGGGTCTGCTGAAGGTAGTGGGTGCTGAGGAACCGGTGCAGCTGACACAGATCGTGATTACCGTTTTGACCATCGCCTTTGCCTGGCTGGTATCTGACGGGCGGCGGAATCTGAGACTGAAAAAGACTTCCTGGTACATCGGTGCCGGCGTCGTCTTGGGCTTTTTAGCCAGTTTTCTGGGGATTGGCGGTGGTCCGATCAACGTGGCCTTGCTGATGCTGTGTTTCGGCATGGAAATCAAAGCGGCAACGGTTTACTCCATCATCACGATCTTCTGTTCACAGCTGGCTAAGATTCTGACAATCGCGGCGACTACCGGCTTTGGGCGGTATGATTTGACGATGCTGTTTTACATCGTACCGGCGGCAATCATCGGCGGCTTTATGGGCGCGACTTTCAGCGGTATTCTTTCTGCTAAAAAAGTCCGGATCATCTATCAGGTGGTGCTGCTCTTCGTTTTAGCTATCAATATTTACAACGGAATCGGCGTCTTTTTAGGCTGGCAGAAGTAAGGGCAGGCAATTGCGGGAATGACAGAAAGCAGGAAACAGGAGGCAGATATGAAAAAAATATGGACTTTGATCATGGGGACAGCGGCACTTTTGGCAGTATCTGGCTGTGCCAACAACGATGCAAACGGCGGTTCGAACAACAGCAGTGCTTCTTCAAGTGCTGCCAGCGTTTCACAAGCACCCAGTACCGATGACGATCAGGAAAGCACCGCGGTCACATCTTCTACTTCTACAAGCACGGCGACACCGGAAACCGCCAGCTCGACATCCGCTGCAGACGGTGCCGGTACTGTTGCCGAAGCGCTGAACCAGAAAGTGGACTTCAAGCAGGCCGTTGCCAAATTCCAAGAACTTCATCCCGGTGCGGCGATCCACGATTTGGAGTGGGAAGCAGAAGGCATGTACCAGGACCAAAAGACCAAGCGCTTTAAAATCGAAGGCGAAGATGCCAAAGGGGAGTATGAACTGACTATCGATGCGGTGGTAAATACTTCCCATGATCATACGGATCATGAAGATGACAATGATGACTGGCAGGAAGATCAGCTGCCAATAGACGAGGTGGTCACCATGGAAGCTGCGGTCCAAGAAGCTGCCAAGCACGCCAGCGAAGGTTACCGCTTGAAGAAAATCGAACTGGATGAAGATGATGGCCATCTGATTTGGAGCGTCAAATTCAATCAGGATCGTCAGTGGCAGGATGTCAAAATCGATGCCAAGACCGGCGACTACCTGCGGACCGCTGCCGGAGATGATGATTAGCGTAAACTGCAAAAGCGAAGAGATACCGGGAGCCGTCAGCTGTTTCAGCGAGGGGCTGCCGGTATTTTTTCGTGCTTTTGGTGCTTCTCCCTTTGACAAAACAGCGCCTGACCAAGCTGTCCTCACTGGACCGGCAGCGAGGTGCTGTGAGCTTCGAGCAGTTCATTCGCATCAAAGTGAAATGAAGTTGTCCAAAGGGGCTGGCACACCCAAAATAAAACAGTTTTTCGAGGAAGTTTGTTATACTCTAGGAGGGGGTGGAGCTCATGAATACAAAGCGCAAACGCCGCTTGATGAAGGTGGATAACCGGATTTTACTGCCGTTATCAGAAGAGTTTGTGGCAGCAAACCGGCTGGCGGAAGATTCCATCCTGGAAGTGGACGAGGAGCTTTTAGCCAAAGCCATTCGCCAATTGACGCAGGAGGATATTTTGAATGACGTCCTTCAGCGAGTGATGGCCGATTATCCCACAGAGGAGGAAGAATAGATGATAATCAGACAAGCCGTTGCAGCGGATTATCCGGCAATTTATCAGCTGGTACAGCAGGCTTTCAAAACTGCTCAGGTTTCAGACGGCACGGAGCAGGACTTTGTAGAAGCGTTGCGAAAGAGTCCCGGATTTTTGCCGGAACTGGAATTTGTCGCAGAAGAAAACGGCGAGCTGATCGGGCACGTGATGCTGACCAAGCGGGGGATCGAAACCGTGACCGGGGAACACGGGATCCTGCTGCTGGCCCCGTTGTCAGTGGCTTTTGCCCATCGGAACCAGGAGATCGGCGGTCGCTTGATGCAGACGGCTTTTGACAAAGCGCTGACGCTGGATCACACCGCAGTCTTTCTCGTTGGCAATCCCGACTATTACAAACGCTACGGCTTTCATTCTGCAGCGGACTT
Source organism: Enterococcaceae bacterium OF42-14pH9A (assembly GCA_027692465.1). GTDB lineage: Bacteria > Bacillota > Bacilli > Lactobacillales > Enterococcaceae > Enterococcus_C. Next base: position 42,553 of record JAQEYU010000004.1, read on the forward strand.
CGGCATCACCAATGGCACAGAGATCCCGGATGAATTTGTTCTGGGAATTGAATTGGTGCCGGATACCTTGAAGGACGTAGCGGGAACCCTGCATATCGAATAGTCAGAAGGAGCAGGGCTGTCAAAAGCTGAGACGAGGGGAATAGTATTCCGATTGTATCCGAAAACAGGCAATGGTTGGCGCGGGTTTGAAAATGCCGGTGAGATTCAGATTTTTGCAGATATTTTACTGCAGACAAAGAATAGCTTGCAGTTCATGTGGGATTGAAATTGCGCATTTATTCCGCTGATTGCGGAGAAAAGGACCAAAAAAAGCGGCGTCTGAAGTTTTCAGATGACCACTGAGCGAATAATAGGAAGGAAAGTGAGACGGCTATGCCGAAAACACGAATCGAGGCGTTTACCGATGCGGTGATCGCCATTGTTATGACATTATTGGTTTTGGAATTGCGGGAACCTGCCAACGACACTTGGCAGGCTTTTGAAGGAACGGGGCATCAGTTTTTTATTTATCTGATCAGCTTTGTCTCGTTGGCAGTGTATTGGAACAATCACCACCATCTCTTCAACATCGTGAAAAAAGTCGACGGTTGGGTTTTGTGGGCCAACAACTTTTTCATTTTGATGATGAGTCTGTTTCCTTTTGCGACAGACTGGGTGGTGGATTACCCGACTTCGCTGGCCCCGCAGCTTTTGTATGGCGGGGTGATTCTGGGGGCCGACATCGGCTATCTGTTGCTGGGATTTACGTTGGTACGCTGCAATGGCAATAATTCGGCGGTGGGGCGTTTGTTCCAGAACTATCGTAAAATGAAAGCTACACTGTTTTTGAATGTTCTGGCACTCGTCTGCGGCTGGCTGATTCATCCGGTAGCTGTGCTGATCGTCAATGGTTTGATGCTGTTGATGTGGTTCATCCCGGAAAAACAGATTGAGCAGTTCATCCATCGCGGCGAGCATGAATAGAAACGGAGCTGAGGGATGTTTGAACAGCAATTTGCTGCATTGAAGCTGACGGTGGTGGAACTGCCGACAGAAGTTGAAGCGGATGTGCCGATCTATCGGGGCTTTATCCGGGAACTACCATTTTTGGCGGCGGAGGCTCATTCCGTCCAAGCATTGTATCGGCGCTTGTTGGAAGTCTATCAGGAGTATGCTGAAGAGCAATTGGCAGCGCAGGCCGAAGCAGAAGAGGAAGCCGAGACCATGACCTCGGCGCTGTTGTCTTATGAAGAATTGCTGAAGTACTACGACGGAGAGAGTTTTGACGGCTTTGAGCATAATGAGGAGGACAAGCCGGTTTGATGATAGGATCAGGAGCCGGCGCCACCTTCAAATAAGGCATAAGTAAAAGACCATCAGCAGCTTTTTTTCAGCTGCTGATGGTCTTTTTATAGCGGCGCCGGTATCCGAAAAACAAAACCCCTGAACCAGTCGGGCTCAAGTTCACCGACTGGTTCAGGGGTTTTCAGACACGCCCTAATCTGTTTTTTGCCTATTCTTCGATCAGAAGAGCTTTGATACCAAAGCCGGCTAAGATGCGAGCGGCGGTGTAGGTATTGAGGCCTTTGCGGAAGGTCAGATAGACCGGACGATCGTGAGGAATCTCGTCGATGCGGTCCCGCAGTTGGTTCAATGGAATATTGGCGGTGGCTTCGATGCTGCCGCTTGTCGGTTTATCCGGTTCCCGGACATCCAGGAAGTAAGCATTTTTCAGGTCAGCTGCCGGAATATCGGCGACAGCGATGGTTTCAGCCACTTTGGTAAACTGGTTGATCCCGACATAACCGGCAATGTTCAATACGTCACGGGAGGATGCGTATGGCGGTGAGTAAGGGAATTCCAGATCCGGCAGATCAAAGATCGTCAAGCCGCCGGTGATGGCAACGGACAGTTCGCCGATGCGCTTATCGACCCCTTGTTCGCCGACAGCCTGACCACCCAGGATTTTGCCGTTTGATGCGTCAAAGATCAGCTTCAGGTTCAACCGTTTGGCACCGGGATAAAAGTAAGCGTGGTCGAAGGGTGTGATGAACACCGTTTTGTAATCGGTGATGCCGGCTGCCTGCAGCATATGCTCTGTCAGACCGGTGTAGCTGGCGGTATAATCAAAGATCTTGCCCACGCCGGTCCCGAGGTAGCCGCGGTAATGCAGCGTATCGTCGCCATTGACGATATCTGCCAGCAGATGGCCTTGACGATTGGCGGCACTGGAGAGCATGCTCGGTGTCGGCAGACCGGTGACGATACTGGTGGTCTCGATCACATCACCGATCGCATAAATATCCGGCAAATTGGTCTGCAGTTGATCGTTTACCGGAATCTGACCGTTTTCGTTGAGTTTGATCCCGGCAGCCTTGGCAACTTCATTGTTTGGGGTAACGCCGGTAGCAAATAAAATCATATCAGTGGGCAATGTGGAGCCGTCTGACAGCTGCAGCAGGCGGCCGTTTTCAGAAATCTCGGTAACTGTTGTGCTGAGATGAACGGTGACCCCTTTGGCCAACAAATGGTCGTAAATCAAATCGGCAATCTCAGTGTCATAAGGGAAAGCAACCTGAGGCAATTGTTCGATCAAAGTAACTGCCAAACCGCGTTCCTTCATGTTCTCCGCCATTTCCAAACCGGCGACACCGGCCCCCAGAATGGTGACAGTCTTGGGATCGTGGCTGTTCAAATAAGCCATGATGGCATCGGCATTGGTTACATTTCGCAAAACAAAGCCGTTAGCTGCTGTTTCGGCACCGGGAATATCCGGTAATGTAGGGCGAGCACCGGTTGCCAAGATCAGCTTGTCATAATTTTCGGTCCGAAGGGTTTCGTCATTCAGGTTTTTGACGGTAACTGTTTTGGCATCCGGATCGATGGCAGTGACTTCATGACGGGTAAAGACATCGATGTTGTTCTTTTCTTTTAACTGTTCCGGAGTCCGTTCGATCAGGCTGGACCGATCGGTGATCACGCCACCCAGATAGTAGGGCAGGGCACAGCTGGCATAGGAAATATCCGCGCCTCTTTCAAACAAAATGATTTCGTGGCTTTCGTTCAACCGGCGCAACCGTGTGGCAAAGGACGGTCCTCCGGCAACGCCGCCGATAACGATGATTTTCATAACAGACAGCTCCTCTTGTATTGAGTCTATGGATCTTTCAACTTGGATTTTCAACGAGAAACACAAGTTATTTTGCTGCCTCGATAGTAACGCGAAGTCGGGAAGGTGGCAAAGAAAACGTCTCGTATGAAAGCGGCAGAAATGCTCCTAAAACACAGACCTGTACCAGCTGACCGCAGGGAGGGGGGCTTCATCCTCCTTTGATGTGCATTACAATGTTGTCGTGCGTTTCCTCTTTCGCCTGCTGAAACTTTTCGGCACTCGGCCGCTTGCTTTAATTCCAATCTGGATGAAATACTGGGACAGCTGCTTTGAGAAAGCTACTTTTTAATTGAGAAGCATTCTCATTAGTGCCGAGGTCTGTTATACTGGAAGAAATGCGAGGTGACGATGATGAAAACACTTACCGGGCCGGTGATTGCGGAAGAGATGAAGCTGATTACAGCCATGATCACGCTGTATTATCACAAGCATCCCGAAAAAACACAGATCAGTCGTGAGAAAATGAATGCTTATGCTTTGAAACGGCTGATGCGCTGTCGCTTCGGTGAAGCAAAACCTACTTGCAAAAACTGTCCGATTCACTGTTATCGACCGGACTATCGGGAACAGATGCGGCAGATCATGATTTATTCCGGGCCCCGCATGCTGTGGCACCATCCGCTCCTTTGTCTGAAGCACCTGATAAGAGGGCGCAAGCCGGTGCCGGAAGCCAAAGCTGCTGTTTTAAAACCAGTACATGCAATCAAGGAGGACGTAGTGATTTGAAGATATTGTTTATTATTTTAGGCGCGCTCACACTGGCACTGGGGACACTGGGGATTTTTCTGCCCTTCTTGCCGACGACGGTTTTTTATCTGCTGACGGGCTTTTTCTGGCTCCGCAGCTCGGAAAAACTGCATCAGCGCTTCGTAAATTCAGCGACATACCGACAATATGTGGAGGAGCCGCTGGTGAAGAAAAAAATCACCAATAAAGGCATGGTGCGGATGTTTGCAATGATGGCGATTGTCTTTGCACTGCCGGGGATTCTGGTGGACAACACGCCGATGCGGATCTGTCTGGTGATCGTTTACGCCCTCCACGTGATCGGATTGACCTGGTATCTGCGGGGACGAAAAGTCAAAGATACCGTGGAGAAAGTAGGCGGAATCCAAGAATGATCGATAAACGTCTATTTGAATTTACCGACAAAAAGCCGCTGATTTTGTTAGTGGCTTTCCGTTTGGGGCAGTTGTGTCTGTCGATTGGCATGTGGCTGCTGTTTGCCTGGGGTGTCTCAGGCCTGCTGGCAGGTGATCTGTCACAACAAGGGCCGTGGCTCGTCGCCGGCGGCATTTTCGCCGGAGTGGCGGGCAAGGCGGCGCTGCATTATTTGATGGAGCAGCAGCTGTTTGACTCTGCGGCCCGTTTACGCCTGACGCTGCGGCAGCAGGTGATGGAAAAAGCCTTTCGTCTGGGCGACAGCGAAGGGCAGCTGGCGCCGTCTGTTTTGTCGCAGTTGGCCGTGGACGGCATTGAACAGGTGGAGATCTATTATGCCCGTTTTCTGCCGCAGCTGTTTTACTGTCTGCTGGCATCGCTGGTGATCTTTCTTACCCTGCTGCAGTTTGCCTGGCAACCGGCTGTGCTGCTCTTGGCGGGGATTCCTTTGATCCCGATTGTCATCATGGCGGTCATGAAGATTGCCAAAAAGATCCTCAGCAAATACTGGGGCGACTACACCAATCTCGGGACCCGCTTTTATGAAAATCTCCAGGGCTTTCGCGTGTTGAAGGCCTTCGACTATGACGGGATCAAAGAAAAAGAGATGGTAACAGAAGCAGAAGGGTTCCGCAAGATCACCATGAGTCTGTTGTCGATGCAGCTGAATTCCATTACGATCATGGATCTGATCAGCTACGGCGGTGCCGGTCTGGGGATTGGGTTTGCCCTTAAGGCTTACGGGGCGGCTCAGACAGATCTGATGGGACTTTTGGTCTTTCTGTTTTTGAGTGCTGAGGTTTTTATTCCGATGCGGCAGCTGGGTTCGCTTTTTCATGTAGCGATGAATGGAATCAGCGCAGTCAGCCGCCTCTTCGAATACTTGGAACTGCCGGAACAGATTTACGGGAGTGAATCATTGGCAGAGCCGTTGGCGGAGATTCGCGTCGAGCAGCTGCAGTTTTCCTATGATGGGCAGCAGCAGGCGTTGTCCGGTATTGATCTGACATTGAAAAAAGGCAGCTTCACAGCCTTTGTCGGCAGCTCCGGCAGCGGTAAAAGTACGCTGGGCCGGCTTTTGGCGGGTCGTTTCGGAACTTGGCGGGGGAACCTGCTGTGGAACGGCCGACCGCTGGGAGACTTCACCAGAGAAACCTTGCGGGAAAAAGCGGTCATCATCGACGGTCATGCGTATTTGTACCCGACGACGATTCGGGAGAACCTGCTCTTGGGACTGCCGGAAGCACTTCGCACCGCAGCACCTTCAGCTCAGGCGGCGCAGATCGATCTGGAAGCTCGTTTGTGGCGGGCACTGGAGCAGGTATCGCTGGCGGCTGAGGTCAAAGGACTGCCGCAGCAGTTGGATACCCCGTTGACGGAAAATGGCGGCAATCTTTCCGGCGGTCAGCGTCAGCGGCTGCTGGTGGCGCAAGGCCTGTTGCGGGAGGCGGACTTTTATCTTTTTGACGAGATTACTTCCGGAGTAGATGCGGTCAGTGAGGAGCAGCTGCTGACGACGATTAGGCAGCTGGCCAAAGACAAGCTGGTGCTCTTTATTTCGCACCGGCTGTACAATGTTTTGGCAGCTGACCAGGTCTATGTGTTGAGCAAAGGCAGCCTGCAGGAACAAGGATCACCGGCTGAGCTGCAGGCTTCAGAGGGCTTCTTCAAGGATTATTTTGCAAAAGAACAGGCAGTATTGGGAGGTGCAGTCGGTCATGAAAAATGAAGGCAAACTCTTGGGCTGGCTGCTGCATTTTGTCGCTCCTTTGAAAGGGCGCATGCTGCTGGCAGTCTTGCTGGGAATCATCAGCAATTTGTCGGTGGTGGCCATTCCTGTAATCGGCTTTTATCAAGGCTGGCAGTTGTTCAACGGGCGGGCAGTCGGGGTGGCTGCTACGATTTGGCTGCTGTTGGCTTTGGGGATCCTGCGAGGAATCACCCGTTACGGGGAGCAGTATTGTAATCACGATATCGCTTTTCGTTTATTGGCCTTATTGCGTCAGCAGATTTTCCGACAGCTGCGCAAATTGGGTCCGGCGCGACTGGTCAGTGTCAAAAGCGGCGACTTTATTACAACCGTGACTTCGGATGTGGAAGCACTGGAAGTCTTTTTCGCCCATACGGTCTCACCCTTCTTTATTTTTATTGGAACAACGCTGGTCACGGTCGGTTTTCTGGGCAGTCATGCCTGGCAGCTGGCACTGATCCTTTTGACGGCGTTGTGTCTGGTGGGCTTGGTGATCCCGCTGGCCGGGTATCACCGATATCAGGCGGTAGCCGAGCAGCAGCACAGTTCTTTCACCGACTTGAATCAGCAAGTGACCGAAAGCATTCAGAGTCTGGCGACAATCCAGCAATATGACTTGGGACGGGAACGGTTGGCCCGCCTGTCAGAAGAGGGACAAAAACTCAACGTAGCCCATCGTAAAAAGCTGCGGCAGGGGACTCAGCTGGCAGTAGCCGGAGAAGCTGTGATGATGAGTTGTGCTGTCTTGATGATCCTGATTGGGTTGGCAGCAGCTCTGCCGGCACAGGTCATCGGACTGGGGGTTGTTTTGTCCCTCAGCAGTTTTGGTCCGGCGTTTGCCATGAACGGCTTGGGAGCAGCCCTGCTGACGACCTTTGCCAGTGGGCGGCGAATCTATGACCTCTTTCAGGAAGAGCCGCAAGTCGTTTTTCCGCAAGAAGAGGAGCTGTCAGAAGAAAGCCGTTTCACAGAGGCTGCTCTCCAACAGCTGACATTCCGTTATCCGGATGGGGAAAAGCCGGTCTTGGCCGCGGTGGATCTGAGTCTGCGCCCCGGCCAGACAGTCGGCATCAGCGGGCCTTCCGGTATCGGCAAGAGTACGCTGATCAAGCTGCTGATGCGTTATTGGGATCCCGAGAGCGGCAATATCCTGTTGAATCAGCGCTCTTTACGGCGGTTCACGGAGAGCCGGCTTCACCGGACGGAAGGCTTTTTCGAGCAGACGACCTTTTTATTTGAAGATACTGTCGCCAACAATATCCGGCTGGGAAAAGCGGCAGCTACTATGGAGGAGATCCGGCAGGCAGCAGAAAAAGCCGCCATCCATGATTGGATCACGGGATTGCCGCAAGGGTATGAAACTCCTATCGGCGGCTTGGCTCGCAGTTTGTCTGACGGCGAGCGACAGCGGATCGGTTTGGCACGGCTGTTTTTACAGGATGCGCCGCTGTTGCTGCTGGATGAACCCACCAGTAACCTTGATTATCTGAATGAGCTGGCGATCTTGGAGACAATCCGCGATTTTCAGGACAAGGCGATTCTGCTGGTTTCCCATCGCGACACGACCCTTTCTTCCGCAGATGCTGTTTATACCTTGGAAGACAGCCATTTGCGCCTCCGATAATCCCAAACGACATCCTTTGAAAATCCGCCGTTTCTGACAAGCTCGCCACGAGCTGTCAGGCCGGCAGGTGTTTCAGGGGGTGTTTTTTCTTTTTTAAGCCGGTTTCAAGATTCAAAAACAAAGAAAAAGTGGGCTTTTTATTGAAATGGCTGTTTTTTTATTGGTCGCAGCCTGTTGAGGGAGTATACTTTTAAAGAGAGTATGTCTGAAAAAATGTTGTGGTTGCGACTAACCGGAAAGAGGAGGCAGCGGATGTATCGACGGCAGATCCTGAATGAGTGGGACAAAAAGATTATGGAGTTTTTGTCCCTTATCAAGCAAAACGGCAATCAGATCACCAAAAAAGAGATCGCCGCACGGATGTCTTTGACTCGGCCGACACTGATCAAACTGGTGGCGGATATCCAGGCGATTTTTGAAAGAATGGACGGCTACCAGCTGTTGGCTGCCAACAACGATTACCGACTGGCAATTGCCGCCAATCAAAGTATCCACTCGGTATTTTTGGATCTGCTGCGTTATTCCAGAAAGTACAAGATCCTACTGGAATTGTTTGAGCATGAGAGTATCAACAGTCAGATTTTCTGTGATACCAATAACATCAGCGTTTCTACTTATTATGCGGAGCTCAAAGAACTCAATCAGCTGTTGCAAGAATTCAACCTGGTAATCCGCAATAACCAACTGCAGGGAGCCGAATTTCAGATTCGTCATTTTTTTGTTTCGCTTTTTTTCAACTGTTCCACCTTTGCCGAACTGGAGCAGCTCAGCAGCCGGTATGTCCCGCAACGTTTCATTGAGGACCTGGACCTGCTGTTCCGCATTCGCGTCAACAAACGCTTCATCCATGAGATGGGACTTTACTTTTATGTTTTGCAGCAGCGGCACCGCAATGACTGCGGCCAAGTTCCGCTGCTCGCTGAAGCCCTTTTTGCCAATACCTATGACCGCAGCTCACAACAGCACTTTTTGGAGGCATTGAGTCGTTCCCGGATTCTGGATAAGATGGAACGGATTTTGACGAACAGCGGCTTTGCAAAAGATTCTGTCATGCAGAAAAACGAGCAGGTGCTGCTGGTACTTTTTTTCATGAGCCATCATTTTTCTTCCTATGATTCGCTGTTGTTTTCACGGTTGCAGCATTTGGAGAGTGTGACAGGATTTTCGGCAGTTGCAATCGCCGGTTACTTCAAAAAAGCCTGCCATGCCGAAGACAGCAAGAACCGCCAGATTCTGTATAATCTGTCCAAATCAGTGTGGCGCCACCTGATATTGAAGGGTGCAATGGATATCGAGCAGGACCTGGTTTTTTATAAATACCGGCAGGATCTGCAGGTGATCAACGAATGGGACACCTTCCAACAAGTCGTTTCCGGAATGCAGCAGCAGTTTCCGGGGTTTTTCTACGGAGATGCGGCAGATGATCCGTTGATCGGTGATCTGGGACGGATGTATCTCTATTTTCTCGGCGACCAGGAAGCTACCCACAAGATCGGGATCTATTATGTGGACAATCAGCTGCTGGCCAAGCAGATGACAGATTTTTACCGGCAGGAGCTCAATAAATATTCCAACATCAGCGCCCAACCTTGGGATGAAGCCTACCATTATGATCTGGTAGTGACCAACTATGAATCCCCGGAACTATTGGAAAACAGCGACAACATCTATTTATTGAATCTCAGCAGCCCGCTGGAAAACGTGAAGTACATTTTACAGATGCTGAAAAACAACGGGTAACGCTGCCTATGACGGTGTAATTAACTGGTATAGCTCGATTAAAAGTCGACCTTGGGACCGTATCCCAGCGAAATAAGTCGAATTTATAACAGATCCTGTTTACTGTTTTCTGTTGCGAATCAGTTTTCTTACTGGTTGTCGAAAAGCAAGCAATGGCGTTTTGCCGCTTGTTTTTCGACCTTTTTTTGATTCTCCGAAGAATTTTCGGTTTTTTTAACGGCGCCGTTAAAAAGACCGGAAATAAAAACAGCCGTTCCTGTGTAAAATAGAATCGAGGAGGGGATTGTATGAGGAGGATTACCTATACACGCCGCAAGATTTTGGAAAAAACCAGGCGTTTTATCATTCAAAACGGCTTTGAGAATCTGACCGTCCGCAATCTGGCCCTCTATATGGACATGAGTACGCAGCCGATCTACAAGCAGTTCGGTTCTATTCAAGGATTGCAGGATGAACTGGTGAAAGACTTTTTTTCCCGCTTGTCAAAAGGGTTTGCTGAGCAAGACTGTCAACCGGAAGCCTTTTTTGAAGAATATGCCCACTATTTCGTACAGTGGGTCCGCAAAGATTACAAGTGGTTCACCCAATTGTTCCTTTCAGAGACCCGCAATGAGGAAACGACGCGGTGCTTGCAGCAGGAATCTTACTGTCATTTTCAGGCGTTGTGGGAACAGTTTGCAGCGGCCCCGTTGCCGGATAGCCGACGTTTGGAGCAGCTGCACGATAACTATCTTTACGTCCTGATTGGCGCTGCGGTCACGGCACCGACCCGAATCGACAAGGCTGTTTTTTGTACAGAGCTGCGCCCGCTGATCAGTACTGCCTTCCAAACGGAGCTTTTCAGCCGGAATGTCAGCTGAGCCGCAATCCGCTTTGATGTTTTCAGATTCATCCGAACAGCAAAAAGGAGCACCGCACCGGCCCATGTGAAGGCTGGTGCGGTGCTCCTGTTGTTTGGATATGGCTTAAAGCTGTTACGGTCGTGGGAAACGGCCCATTGTCACGGGGTTTCCTGATCTCGCTGTTGATGGTTCAGATCCACCAGCTTGTTCACCAGAGCCATTTTTTGCAGGATGGTGCGGCAGATCTCATCCATCTGACTGCCTACGGAATAATCAGCCGGCGCGATAAAATCGACGCGGCGATTGGTGAGCAGGCTGGTGACGCGCTCTTTTTCAGTGTAGACGGCGATGGACTGCCCGCCGTTGACTTTCACCAGTTTCATGCAGGGAACGTCGGTCATCCCGTCACCGATGTAGATCATATTGCGAAAAGGGATGCGTCGGTCCCGATCTTCGACGAATTCATTCAGCTGATCGTCGTCATTCATAGGCAGGACCCCTTTATTGATGCGAAACAGAAATTGGGTTTTGTTGGTATAATTGACCGTCAACGCCGGCCAGTCGGCAGCACCGGTTTCATCGTAGTGGAATTCGCAGGCGTAGATTTTTTTGAACTCGTTATGGATCGCGGTCCCTTCGATGATCTCTGTCAGACCGCTGGAGATGATATAGTGCTCGATCTCCAAGCCCAGCTGGGCACCCAGCTCGTTCATTCGGGCAAACCAGGTATCGACACCGTTGAAAAGCTGGACATCTTTTCCCAGTTCCACGAAGTCTTTTCGCCGGATCGGCAGGCCGGTGGCTTTGGCGGACTTGATCATATAATACATATAGGAAATAATTCGATCCATGTTTTCATTTTCCGCAATCTTGGCTACCTCCTGCCAAAAGGAAGGAACATCCACCCCCAGCTCCGGGATAAAGGAATATTCCTGCATATCTTTGGTGCACAAGGTCCGGTCGAAATCATACATAAATGCGACGATCGGCTTTTTCATAAATTCACACATCCTTTGTTTAAAACTCTGGTAGGGTTCGGCAGTTCAGTGGCTGCCGGACTTTTTGTCTTTCAGCACACTTCATTATACCCACAAAAGATGAAAGAAATGAAGCCAGGGCTGACAAAAAATACGTCAACCGGGCCGCAGAGCCGTTTGGCGGAAAGCAACAGCGGGATTAAATAATGAATGTTCTGAGTAGTTTTGAAAACGGTGCAGAATAAATAAGAATTCTTTTTTATAAAAAGCGATCCAATTGCTTGCAATATCTGAGAATCGGCGTATAATGACGCAGTGTCACATGACGGAGCGTCATTTTCATAAAATGACAATCATGCAAAAGTTGGGAGGGACCGATATGCCTAAGGAAACTTTTTTTCACCTGACGGATGAAAAAAAGGGGCGGATCATGAGCGCTGCCAAAAAAGAGTTTTCCCGTGTACCTTTGAATGAAGCCTCTATCGCAAGGATCATCAAGGATGCGGAGATTCCCCGCGGCAGTTTCTATCAGTATTTTGAAGATAAGGAAGATTTGTATTTCTATTATTTTCAAAGCATGCGGCGAAATTCGCAGCAGGAATTGCAGCAGGCGATGCAAGAAGCAGACGGCGATTTGTTCAGAGGAATCGAAATCTATTTTTACAAGCTGGTCAAAGAAGTGCTTCATGGCGACAATGCTGCTTTTTACAAAAATCTGTTCATGAATATGGACTATCGTTCGTTTCATAAAGTCGCTCCCCACATGAACAAAAACGGTCATCATCGTGGCCATCCCCACGGACCACTGTCTCCCAAAGATGTGCAGGCCTTCTATGAAATGATTGATCTGTCACGTTTGAAAGTTGCCGATCAGGAAGAGCTGGCCCTTTTGGTCAAGATGCTGATGCATTTGGTTTTTTCGACGATTGCCGAAGATTACCGCCGCTTGATGGGAACGACAGAAGAAGACAACGGAAAGGCAATTCGGGATTTCGATTTGAAACTGAGTTGGCTGAAAAACGGTGCTTTAAAAGAGCCCACAGAAAAATCTAATGAGCAAGGAAGGTATGAGCCGTGAAATTAATCAAATACCTGGGAAAATACTGGTACGCAATCGTAGCAGCACTGATCCTTTTGGGGATCCAGGCCCGCAGCGACTTGACGCTGCCGAGCATTACGTCGGATATCGTTGACGTCGGGATCCAACAAGGCGGGTTGGAACAAGTAGCCCCGGATTCCATCCGTGAATCCACCCTCTCGGCCATCGAATTGTTCATGACCGATGACGAGAAGGACACAATCAAAGACAACTACAAAAAGACCACCGAAAAAGTCGATGGCAAAGAAGTCGCAGTCTACGAGTTGGATCTGCAAAAAGGCATGACCAAAGGCAAGCTGTCGAAAATCTTCGAACTGCCGATGATGATGCTGGCAACTTCCCAAGCCAAAGACGCGAAAGAAGCGGGTCCCGGCAAGGAAATCCTTGATATGTACCAAAAGATGGGAACCGACGGCCAAAAAGCCCAAGATCTGGGCAATGAAGCCAAAGACCTGGGAGAACAAGCCAAGACAGCCGGTGCTGAAGCGCAAGCCGCAGCGGCAGCCGGTGACATGGCGACGGCCCAAGCCAAAGGAGCAGAAGCGCAGGACCTGGGGGAACAAGCCCAGGCAAAAGGCAATGAAGCTCAGACCTTGGCCGATCAGATCAAGAAAACCAACGAAGAGATGCCTGAAAAAGTGGCCGCTGCCCGTGAAGAAACCAAAGACAGCCTGGGGGATCTGGGAACCGACTCCATGAAGACTGTCGGGATTCAGCTGACCTTGGCAGAATACAAAGCTTTGGATAAAGATACCAAGCAGATCCAGATGGACTACATGATCAAAAAAGGTTCGCAGATGATCCAGTTGACGCTGCTTTCAGCAGTCGCAGCGATTCTGGTGGGGCTGATTGCTTCACTGGTCTCCTCGGCAGTCGGTAGAAACCTGCGCCTGGGACAATTCGATAAGATTCTGCAGTTCTCAAATTCCGAAATGGAAAAATTCTCGCCGGCTTCTTTGATCACCCGCAGTACCAACGACATCCAACAGATCCAAATGGGTCTGGTGATGACGATCCGGATGGTGCTGTATGCGCCAATCTTAGGGTTTGGCGGTGTTTATGAAGTGTACAAGACCGGAACCGGCATGGGTTGGATCGTCGGTCTGGCGGTGGCAATGGTCTTGGCTTTGGTCTTGACCCTGTTGGCCTTCACCATGCCTAAATTCAAGAGCCTGCAAAAACTGGTGGACCGGGTCAATCTGGTTTCCCGGGAAATCATCACGGGGCTACCGGTCATCCGCGCCTTCTCCCGTGAAAAATATGAAGAAAAACGCTTTGACGGTGCCAACACCGATTTGATGAAGACCCAGTTGTTCGTCAACCGGGCAATGTCGATCATGATGCCGATTATGATGCTTTTGATGAACGGAATCTCAGTTTTGATCGTCTGGATCGGCGGGCACAATATGGAAGCCGGTCAGCTGCAGGTGGGGGATATGATGGCCTTCATCACTTACACAATGCAGATCGTCATGGCCTTCATGATGCTGTCGATGGTTTCTATCATTCTGCCGCGGGCCAATGTTTCCGCTAACCGGGTGGAAGAAGTTTTGGAAACTAAACCAACTATCACTGATCCGAAAGACCCGCAGGACGATCACGATTTCGAAGGTAAAGTAACTTTCGAAGGGGTGACTTTCCGTTACCCGGATGCTGATGAAGATGTCCTGCATCACATCAACTTCACGGCTAAACCAGGGGAAACCACCGCTTTGATCGGTTCCACCGGTTCCGGTAAATCCACGGTAGTCAATCTGATTCCGCGGTTGTTCGATGTAACGACGGGCCGAATCACGATTGATGGTGTGGATATCCGTCAGATGAGTTTGCACAAACTTCACGAACTGATCGGATTCGTTCCGCAAAAAGGCGTATTGTTCTCCGGCGACATCAAATCCAACATCAAGTTCGGGAATGTCGACGGCATCTCTGATGAACAGATGAAAAAAGCGGCCCAAATCGCACAAGCCGAAGAATTCATCGATTCAAATGATGACGGTTATGACCGTGCCATCTCACAAGGCGGGACCAACGTTTCCGGTGGTCAGAAACAACGCCTGTCCATTGCCCGGGCTTTGGCCAAGGATCCTAAAGTCTTGATCTTTGATGATTCCTTGTCAGCTTTGGACAATAAAACCGACGTTTCCCTGCGCCGTGCTTTGGCCGAAAATGTCAAAGGAATCACGCAGATCATCGTGGCACAGAAGATCTCCACGATCCTCCATGCCGATAACATCATCGTTTTGAATGAAGGCCGGATCGTGGCTCAAGGGACCCACGAGGAATTGATGGAAACATCGCCGGTCTATCAAGAAATCGCTTCTTCCCAGTTGAGCAATGCCGAATTAGGTTTGGAAGCAGAATAAGGGGGCGAAGAAAATGGCAGAAAATACACAAAAACAACCACGCGGCGGCCGCGGACCAATGGGCGGCGGTATGGGTGCCGGCGAAAAAGCCAAAGACTTCAAAGGCACCATCAAAAAACTGATCGCCTACATGGCCAACTATAAAATCGCCGTCTTGTTCGTTATGCTCTTTGCGGCAGCATCCACGGTTTTCAATATCTGGGGACCGAAGATCTTGTCCAAAGCCATCACTGAACTTTTCAACGGCTTGTTGAAGAAATACGAAGGGACCGGCGGAATCGATTTCGATAAGATCGGTCAAATCCTGTTATTCATGCTGGGACTGTACCTGGTTGCCTCTTTGTTCGGGGTAATGCAGGGGTGGATCATGTCCACGGTCACACAAAAAATCACCTATCGGATGCGTAAAGAAATCTCTGAAAAGATCAACCGGATGCCGATGAATTACTTTGAAAGCCGCACTACCGGTGAAGTTTTGTCACGAATCACCAACGACGTCGATACACTGGGACAATCCTTGAACCAGTCGGTGACGCAGTTGATCACTTCTACCTTTACAATTGTCGGGGTCATCGTGATGATGCTGTCGATCTCGGTACAAATGACCGGTATCTCTGTTTTAATCGTGCCGATCTCACTGGTCTTGATCCTCTTTGTTGTGAAGTTCTCGCAAAAACACTTCGCAACCCAACAAAAATACTTGGGGATCATCAATGGTCAAGTAGAAGAAACCGTGGGCGGCTACAATATCGTTCACTTATTCAATGACGAAGCCAACGCACTGAAGCTTTTCAAGGAACAAAATGAAGTCTTGTACAAATCCGCCTGGAAATCACAATTTCTGTCCGGGTTGATGCAGCCAATCATGAACTTCGTCGGCAACTTGGGATATGTGGCAGTTGCGATCATCGGTGGGATCATGGCCTTCAACGGCACAATTACCGTCGGGGACATCCAAGCTTTTATCCAATATGTCCGCAACCTGACGCAACCAATCGCACAGCTGGCACAAGTTTCCAACATGCTGCAATCCATGGCAGCCGCAGCTGAACGGGTCTTTGAATTCCTTGGTGAAGAAGAAGAAGCCCAAACCGTGGAAAATCCGGTAAAACTGGACCACGTAGAAGGCATGGTGGACTTTGAACACGTTCATTTCGGTTACACACCAGACAAAATCATCATCAATGACTTCAGCTCCCACGTAGATCCCGGTCAGATGGTGGCGATCGTCGGACCAACCGGGGCAGGTAAGACCACGATGGTCAAACTGCTGATGCGTTTTTACGATGTCAACTCCGGTTCCATCAAAATTGATGGCCACGATATCAGAGATTTCAACCGCGCCGATCTGCGGAAAAACATCGGGATGGTACTGCAGGACACCTGGCTCTTCAAAGGAACCATCATGGACAACCTGCGCTATGGGAATTTGGATGCTACAGATGAAGAAGTTTACGAAGCAGCCAAAGCCGCCCACGTCCATCACTTTATCAAGAGCCTGCCCGGCGGCTACAATATGGAACTGAACGAAGAATCCTCCAATATCTCCCAAGGTCAAAAGCAGTTGTTGACCATTGCCCGGGCGATTTTGGCGGATAAACCGATCCTGATTCTGGATGAAGCTACCTCTTCGGTCGATACCCGTACCGAAGTCTTGATCCAACAAGCCATGAACAACTTGATGGCTGGGCGGACTTCCTTTGTCATCGCCCACCGCTTGTCCACCATCAAAGATGCCGACAAGATCTTGTACATGCAAGACGGGGATATCAAAGAACAAGGGACCCACGAAGAACTGCTGGCACAAAACGGCTACTATGCTGCGTTGTATAATTCTCAGTTTGAAGAATTGGCCGGCTGATTATCAAAAGAGCGTCGACAGCTCCTGTCACAAGGAGTTGTCGACGCTCTTTTTATATACCTGCTGAAGAGGGCAAAGCAGCACAAAAAAACTGCCGACAGTTAGAGCAGGCAGCAGGATCAGATGTGCAATCCTGTGCCAGTCCAATTGTCAGCAGTTTTAAACCTGCCTTGGTTTCAGCTCTGATTCCGACATTCGGGGAAGATCTCCGGGAATGGAGTCACCGTGATCAGCGCCAGCCTAAGCCGGGAGCGACATCCTTGATGAAGGTTTCCATCAAATGGACGTTGTAATCCACGCCCAATGTATTCGGAATCGTGATCAAGACGGTATCAGCTTCTTTCAGTGCTTCGTCTTGGGACAATTCTTTGACCAACTGATCCGGTTCACCGGCAAAGGTCCGCCCGAAAATGGTCGGATTGCGGTGATAAGCCAAGAAACCTACCTGGTCGTATTTGGAATCGTCATCGCCGCCGAACAGCCGCCGGTCGAAGTCAGTCGTAATCGGTTGAATCGAACGAGTAACCAATGTCCGCGGTTCGAAGTCATGACCGGCTTCTTTCCAGGCCTGTTTGAAGGCGCGCAGTTGTTTTGCCTGCTGAATATGGAAAGGTTCATTGGATTCGTTGTTCACCAAAGTAGAAGATTGCAGGTTCATCCCGTGTTTGGCAGCCCAGATCGCAGTTTCCTGTGAACCGGCACCCCACCAGATCCGTTGGTTGAGACCTTCTGCATAAGGTTCAATCCGCAGTTTGCCGGGAGCTTGCGGGAACATTGGCATCGGATTTGGTTCAGCAAAGCGTTCACCCTTTAACAGGTCCAGAAATTCCAGTGTCCGTTCACGAGTGACTTCTTTGATTTCTTCTTCGCTGTAGTCGTATCCGAAGTATTTCCAACCGTCCAACACTTGTTCCGGTGAACCACGGCCCACGCCCAGCTGCACCCGACCTTGGGTGATGACATCCGTCAGGCCGGCATTTTCTGCCATCATATAAGGATTTTCATAACGCATGTCGATCAGGCCGGTCCCGATTTCGATCTTACTGGTCTTGGCACCGATCGCAGACATCAGTGGAAATGGTGAACCAATCTGAGGTGCAAAATGATGCACGCGGAACCAAGCGCCGTCGATGCCCAGCTTTTCAGCTTCGACAGCCAGCTCGATGGACTGCAGATAAGCTTCTTCGGCGGTTTTAACCAATGAGCTTTGATCCATCCAATGGCCAAAACTCAAAAAACCGATATTTTTCATTGTCGATTTCCTCCTTCTTTATTGGAAAATCACTTACTTTTGATAAGTTACTGCGATTCTACTATGGATCTGAGAAAAAAGCGAATATTTGTGCCGGCAGAAAACGGATGCGTCAAAAGCTTCATTTATCGTTTTTTTTATGAGAATAATCGACAGCAAAACATACGTTAAATATGTCTGGTAACTTCGATTGGATTCAGATTTTTGAGGTCCTGTCGGGAGCAAGAGGAGGCGAACTACTGGATTTCTGCTATAATAAAGACAGCGATTTCATAAAGTGAGGTGCAGAAGATGACAGAAGAATTTGCAGCAAAAGAAGTTTTTGCTTCGATCCGCCAGCAGCGCTATGAACCCAGCCGCTTTTTCATGGATTTTCATATCGCGGGCTTTGCCTATTATGACGGACTGGAGATCATACAGGAGCTCAAGCCGGGAACCAGACTGGAGCTGGTAGGAGAACCGGACAATCCCCATGATCCAGATGCAGTGGCACTGTATTATCGCAATAAAAAACTGGGCTACATCCCGTCAGCCAAAAATGAGCTCTTCAGCACGTTCTTGTATTTCGGACATCAGGACTTGTTTGAAACCTATATCCAATCCGTCAACCTTGAAAATCACCCGGAGCGCCAGTTTCGTGCCGTCGTGCGGGTGAAGGATCATCGGAAGAAAAGGGTGGACTAGCAGAGAAGGAACATTCCGGAAGCTTCTGAGAGGTGTTTATTGCGATTAGGTGGGGGGATGTGGCAAACGGGTTTGGCGGTGGAATCTTAATAGTACAGGATCAATAAAAAATAGGAAGTTTGATTTAAGGTGTGCCGCCAGTTGCCAATGAATTAGGGCGTGTCTGAAAACAATTAAATCAACGAGGCAAAGACGTTCAGCGATGAGCGTCTCTTTGTTTTTCGAGAATGAATGTGATGGAGAATCGGCTGTGGCTGGTAATCAAGCAAGACTGTCATGCTATAATACTCATGCATAAAGTGAGTACGAACTAGTGAGAAACCAGTAGCGAACTAGTAAAATGATGGGTATTTAAGCTATGAAGAAAACTATAGAATCTCAACTAGCAGGAGGACAAAGAATGTCTAACGATGTAATTTTATATAATACAGAAGATGGCATGACCAAAATTGAGCTCCATCTAACTGACGGTACTGTGTGGTTGTCCCAAATGGAAATAGCGGAACTTTTTCAGACGACTAAGAATAATATCAGTTTGCATACTAAGAATATTTTTGATGAAGGAGAACTTGATGAAAATTCAACTGTTAAGGATTACTTAACAGTTCAAAAAGAGGGCGAGCGTGAAGTACAAAGGTCGATTCGTGTCTATAATCTCGATATGATCCTTGCTATCGGTTATCGTGTACGATCCGCTCGAGGTGCACAATTCAGACGATTTGCCTCAACGGTTCTTAAAGAATATTTGATTGAAGGAGCAGCGCTTGATACTGAAAAATTGACAAGCGATTTGAGTTATTTTAAGAAGCTCCAAAAAAGGATTCGGGATATTCGCTCTAGCGAACGCCTGTTTTATCAACAGGTACTGGATATTTTTGCTACAAGTATTGATTATGATGGTTCCAGCGAAACAGCACGCGAATTTTTTCAAACGGTCCAAAATAAAATGCTGTATGCCGTAACTGGAAAAACAGCACCGGAATTGATATTCTCCAGACTTGATGTTGAGAAAGAAGATTTGGGGTTAACGACATATAAAGGCCAGTATCCGCGAAAGTCAGATTTGAAAATCTCCAAGAACTACCTGGATGAAAAAGAATTGAATCGTTTAAATTTGATTGTAGCTGGCTATCTTGATACTGCGGAATATCAAGCCGAGACCCAAACTACGATGACGATGGAAGACTGGAAGGCAGAGTTAGATCGTTATTTGACTTACCAGCGAGCAGATATTCTAAAGGACAAGGGTAGTGTGAGTCGAAAAGCAGCTGACTCAAAAGTAAATAGCGAATATGAGAAGTTTAAAAAGACGAATCACGAAATTACACAAGTTGACGAGGACTATTTTAGAGCGCTTAATCAAAATGCTGCGAAACTTTTTGGGAAGAAAAGGGACGAATAGAGACAAAAAGATCATTTCAAGCGGTGTTGGTAGATCTGCTGAATGGGCTAAGGCTGAAAATATTCAGGTTTTCACTTTTAAAAAGATATTTTATCGATTCAGATTTATACTCAAAGAATCAAATAATTAGAAGTGCGTTATGCTTGCTGTATAGGATATTATAAGAAGGGATTTATTGATAGAAGGAATTGATGCAAAAAAAGTTTTCGGAAGCCTTGGTGGAACTGTCTGAAGCTTCAGAAGGCAACGGCGGCGGTCAAAAACAAGAACTGATGCCGGATTTTGATTTGACAGATGCTTCAAGAGAACTGTCAGAAGATGGAGGTCAACCCAAACGATAAGATTATGCCTTTACCATGCCATCATTAAGAATATTATGAAATCACCTTATTTGGAATTGTCGGCATGATATAATCTGGACAAAAGACTGATTTAGCGGAGGTCAAACGATGTTGACTGAGACAGAGATTACTTTCAAAAACTCGGCTAGCTGTAAAATTTCATTGAGTGCTGAAGATTGGGAACAAGGACTGGGGACACCAGAAAAACTTGCGAAAAACATGGCTGCCAAAGACTCGTTTGCCTTCGATATCCTCGAAAACGGAAAAGTCATCGGTTTTACAATGTTACGGCCGCATGAAAATGACAGGTACAGTTATTTTATTTGGGATTTCGCCATTGATCAAACTTTTCAAAATCAAGGGCACGGAACGGCAGCAGTCCGTGCGCTGCTTGAACTGCTGCGTTCAGAGTATCGGGCCAAGCGCATTACACTGACCTATCTCGACGGCAACGAGCGTGCGCGACACGTCTATGAAAAATGTGGGTTCACCGAATTTAATCGTTTTGTCGAACCGGATTCATTGCCTGATGAAGTAGATATGGAATTGTTATTCAATATTTGAACCTTCAAAAATAATTTGTGCCAAATGGCGATTTAGCCCACAAAATAAAAAAGTACCAAGAATCAGAAAATGCTGATTCTTGGTACTTTTTTTGGTACTCAATTTGTCGGTTCAACTCAGTTTAACTGGGTTCAACTCGTGACTGATTGGCATTATTTAGCGCTTTTCGGTTTAATTGAGTTTTTCAATTTTCGTTATTTTATTCCCATTCCACAGTAGCAGGCGGCTTGCTGGTAATATCATACACGATCCGGTTCACGTGAGCGACTTCATTGACGATGCGGACACTGATCTTTTGCAGCACATCCCAAGGAATGCGGGCAAAGTCGGCGGTCATGCCATCGATGGAAGTCACGGCGCGGATGCCTACCGTATAATCGTAGGTACGGCCGTCGCCCATAACGCCGACAGAACGGATACCCGGCAGGACGGTGAAGTATTGCCAGATGTCGCGGTCGAGGCCGGCTGCTGCGATTTCTTCCCGCAAGATGGCATCGGATTCCCGAACGACTTCCAGTTTTTCTTCGGTGATTTCACCCAATACGCGGATACCAAGACCGGGACCTGGGAACGGTTGGCGCCAAACGATATCGTCCGGCATGCCCAGCTGGGTGCCCAATGCCCGAACCTCATCTTTGAAGAGGGTGTTCAGCGGTTCGATCAATTCAAACTGCATGTCTTCCGGCAGGCCGCCAACATTGTGGTGACTCTTGATTGTTTGGGCCGTTTCGGTACCGGATTCGATGACATCAGTGTACAGTGTGCCTTGTGCCAGGAAGGAAATACCTTCTTCGCCGGCTAATTTCGTTGCTTCGTCATCGAAGAGATAGACGAATTCGTTGCCGATGATTTTGCGTTTTTGTTCCGGATCAGAGACACCGGCCAATTTGCCTAAGAAGCGTTCTTTGGCGTCGACACGGATGATGTTCAAGCCGAATTTGTCGCCGAGAGTATCCATGACTTGGTCGCCTTCGCCTTTACGCAGCAGACCGTGATCGACAAAGATCGAAGTCAGTTGATCTCCGATAGCTCTTTGCAGCAGGACGCCGACGACAGAAGAGTCGACACCGCCGGAAAGGCCTAACAGGACTTTTTTGTCACCGACTTGTTCGCGGATTTTGGCAATCTGCATGTCGATGAAGTTGTCCATGCTCCAGTCGCCTTTGCATTGGCAAACGTCCAGAGCGAAGTGTTTCAGCAGTTCGTTGCCATATTCCGAGTTGCGGACTTCGGCGTGGAATTGGATCCCGAATTGCTTTTTATCGAGATTTTGGATGGCAGCGATAGGGCAGTCAGCGCTGGTACCGACGACTTCGAAACCGGCTGGTGCTTGTGTCACCAGATCGCCGTGGCTCATCCAGACGATTTGTTTTCTTGGGGTGCCTTCAAACAATACTGCGTCATCCGTCAACACTTCCAATTCGGCTTTGCCGTATTCCCGGTTCTTGGCGGGTTCGACTTTTCCGCCGGAGCGGTCGGTCATCAGTTGCATGCCGTAACAGATCCCTAAGATCGGAATGCCCAACTCGAAGATAGCTTCATCGATCCCGAATGCACCTTCGTCGTAGACACTGTTGGGGCCGCCTGACAAGATGATCCCTTTGGGTGCCATGGCTTTCACTTCGTCGGCGGTGATGCGGTGGCTCAATAATTCTGAGAAGACACCGAATTCACGGATACGGCGGGTGATCAGCTGGTTGTACTGGCTGCCGTAGTCTAGTACGATGATTTTTTCAACGTCCGGCATGTTGTCAACGTTTGTCACAGATTATCCCTCTATTCGTTAGATTTTTTTATAGTAAAGAGCTGCCGACAGACAAAAGAGCAGTGTCCCGGTCCTCTCGATACAGCACAGTTAGTGGCGCGTTTGTCAGCAAAAGACGGCTGCTTGGCAACCTCAATACTTTCGCAGATAGATCTCATCAATCAGGTGGTGCTTTGTTTTATGGAGAATTATATCTGCTCGGCCCCGTGTAGGCAAGATGTACTCTTTAAGATTTTTTAAATTTACATTTTCCCAAACACCGCGGGCCATGTCCAGCGCTTCTTGCCGGTCACCGACCGCAAACTTGTAATAGTAGTTGGTAGGGTCCAAAAAAGCGGTCCCCAGCAAAGACTCGAAGCGTTCCAGATACCACTGCTCGATCAATTCCGGATCAGCATCCACAAAGATGGAAAAATCGAAGAAATCGCTGACGTAGATCTGTTCGTTTTGGGGCAGCTGCAAAGTATTGATTCCTTCGACGATCAGAATGTCCGGGCAGTCGATGTACTCGTACTCGCCTTCGATGACATCATAAACCGTATGAGAATACCGCGGTACCGGGATATTCGGCTTGCCGGATTTCACTTCATTCAGAAACTGAATCAAATGCTCCATATCGTAGCTTTCCGGGAAGCCTTTGCGATTCATGATTCCCCGCTCTTTCAAGACATGGTTCGGGTACAGGAAACCGTCCGTTGTGATCAGCTGGACTTTTCGGCGGGAAAACAGCCGCGACAACAGCGTTTGGACCAGTCGGGCAGTGGTGGACTTGCCCACGGCTACCGAGCCGGCGATTCCAATGATAAAAGGCGGTGTTTTCACGTAGCGGTGCAAAAACAAGCCCTTGCTCAGGGAAAGCGACTCGGCTTCTTTCATATATAGGTGGACCAGATGACACAGGGGGATATAGACATCTTCTACGTCTTGCATTGAGATCCGGTCGTTCAGACTTTTGATACTGTCCAGTTCCTCCTGGGTCAGGGGATTGCTGCCGCTGGTGTAAAAGCCCTGCCACTCTTTTCTGGGGATCCGGTAGTAGTTCATATGTTCAGCCATCAGTTGCTCCTTGGATGAGTGATCTGCGGAAAAAAGCCGTCCGCAGTAGGTGAAATCAACGAATTTCACACGACAACAGTTTAACACAAAACCTGTGGAAATAGTCGTCGGAGGGCAAATAAATGCGTGGAACCGGCGACTCGTGCTAAGATGAAAACGACGGGATACGACCGTTGTGTCCCAACTGTCTTACAGCAGAAAAAGCGACTGCCCGATTTTGAAAAGACGGGAACAGTCATCATGGAAAGGAGCAGTAAAAATGAAAAAAATTGTAATCATCGGCGACTCGATCGCTGCCGGCTTGTATGAAGGACAGCCAAGTCCTATCTTGGACAACTTCATCATCAACGAATTGACAGGAATGGGTTTTCCCGGTTATGAAATGGTGAATCTGGGGAAACGGGCAGAGGGGACGACTGAAGTCTTGGCACGGATCGCTGATGCAGTCAGTGAAGAACCGGATTTTGTCGTGATCAACGCCGGAATCAATGATGCCCTCAACCAAAAAGGAATCGAAGCCTTCGCTGACAATCTCAGCGAAATGATTGAAAAGTTTGCTGCCAAAAAGGTGATCTTGATGGGCCTGGGAATCGTGGATCAAAAAAAACATCCGGAAGCCGATTCCGAAGTCATCCAAACCTACAATGAACAGGCAAAAAAAATCGCCGTCAGTGCCGGAATCAACTTTATCGATATGTATCACCATGAGATGGTTTATCCGGTACCGTTGGAATTTATTTCCGAGGACGGTTTACATCCTTCGAAATTCGGGTATCATTTGTATGGCGGCTTGATTGCCCGTGATATCAAAAATAAATTGATTGGATGATCTGTATGACCAACCATTATTATTCCGAAAATCCCGATCTGCCTCATGATTATGAAGAATGGGATTTTCAACTGCGGGGGCGGCGCTTTCACTTTGTCACCGACAGCGGCGTCTTTTCTCGGGAGACTGTCGATTACGGCTCCCGGGTATTAATCGATGCTTTTGACTTTGAGGCGCTCCCGGAAAAGGGCGGCATTCTGGATGTGGGCTGCGGCTACGGTCCTATCGGCTTGGCCTTGGCGGCGGCTGGTGGGCGCCCGGTAGAGATGATTGATGTCAACCAGCGGGCAGTGGATCTGGCGCAAAGAAATGCCCGCCGCAATCAGATCGAAAATGTTGCGATTCACGTGTCGAATATTTATGATGCGTTGATCGAGGCACCTTATGCAGCCATCGTATCGAATCCGCCGATCCGTGCCGGAAAAGACGTGGTCCATGAGATTCTCGCCGGCGCGTATGAGCAGCTGCTTTATGGCGGGACGCTGACCATTGTGATTCAGAAAAAACAAGGAGCACCCAGTGCTAAAAAGAAAATGGCGGAAGTTTTCGGCAACTGCGAAACGGTCGTCAAAGACAAGGGGTATTACATTTTACGCAGTACCAAGGAATGAATTCCCCGGCTGCACCGGTAAACAGCTTTCTCTTCTTTCACGGAGAAGGCTGTTTTTTTGGCGGAAAATTTGATACACTGGGGCTGAAATAGCGACAAATACCGGCTTTACGACCTGCTCTCAGAGATCATCCGCGGTGCAGCAGGGACCGGCCGCTGTCGTTTTGAAGGAGCTGTCGCAATGAAATTGACGATCAAGCAGATTGCTGAAATGGCCGGGGTATCCGTTACGACGGTTTCCCAGATTTTAAACAACAAAGGGACCCGTTTCAGCCAGGAAACCCGCCAACGGGTATGGGACATCGTCAACAAATACAATTACAAGCCGGATTTTTTTGCCTCCAATCTGATTAATCGCCGTTCCAAGACTATCGGCATGATCATTCCCGATATCACCGACTATTTTTTTTCCAAAATCGTGGAAGGGGCCGAGCAGTATGTCAATGCACTTGGCTACATGGTCGTTATGTGCAATTCGCAGCAGAGTCAGGAAAAAGAGCTCGGTTATCTGGAAGAATTGCGGCACCGTTCTGTGGACGGGGTCTTGTTTGCGACGCCGCATCAGCTGCCGGAAGCCTACGCATTAGGCAGCGATTTTTACCGGGGGATGCCGATCATCCTCATCGACCGGGGGATCAACCAGCGGGAAAACGGGCGCTTGATCGTAAAAGAGTATGAAGGCGCTTATCAAGCGGTCACTTATTTGTTGAAGGAAGGGCATCGGGAGATCGGGATGCTGAAGGAAAGCACCGGGTATTATCAGCTGGAAGAACGCTTCAATGGGTACCGAGAGGCGCTGAAGGACGGTGGTATCCCATACAAAGGCCGATATGTCGCTACCGGAGAACTGACAGTCGAAGGCGGCTATCTGGCAGCTCGTGAACTGCTGCAGCAAAAAGAGCTGACGGCGATCTTCTGCAGCAATGATGCGATGGCTATCGGGTGTTACCAAGCCATCTATGAGCGGGGGAAAAAAGTACCCGAAGATATCTCGGTTATCGGTTTTGACAACTTGAATCTGGCGCAGTATATCACGCCGCCATTGACGACAGTTGAGCAGCCCAGCTTTGAAATCGGCTTTCATGCAGCTAAATTTTTGATTGATGCGATCGAGTTTCCGGAACGGCGGATCGCCAATAAGGTATTTGATACTAAATTAATTCTTCGTGAGAGTGTGAAGAGGTTGACAAACTAAGAATAACGCTGTATATTACTTTTGTAAGCGCTTAACGTTTGTGAGATTGCAAGGTAAACTGTTTTACTAAAGTGGTTTACTCAGAAGGAATTTCATGTATAATAGCACCGAATCAACTGTAATTTTGTAATTTAATTCGATTGCGGGGAATATTCGGTCAGCAAATTCTGCTGCTTTTGCAAATGTTTGAACTTGGTGGACAGCCGGTAACACAATGCCGGTATTTCAATTTTCTGTCCTTATTTGAAAAGTTTGAACCAGCGAAACAGCGCGACTGACTAGGAGGAATAACCATGCGAATGGTGGATTTGATTGAAAAAAAACGTGACGGTCATGTGTTATCAAAAGAGGAAATTCGTTTCATCATCGACGAATATACCAAGGGCAGTATCCCGGATTATCAGATGAGTGCGTTGTTGATGGCGATCTATTTTGAGGATATGACTGATGAAGAAATCACGGAACTGACACTGGCGATGGCGCATTCCGGCGAAGTTATCGATCTGTCTTCAATCGAGGGGATCAAAGTCGACAAACATTCGACCGGCGGCGTGGGGGATACCACCACTTTGGTTTTGGCTCCGTTGGTGGCAGCGGTTGGCGTACCGGTAGCTAAGATGTCCGGTCGGGGCTTGGGCTTTACCGGCGGTACTTTGGACAAGCTGGAAGCTATTCCGGGATTCAAGATTGAGATTGCTGATGAAGAGTTCATCCGGATTGTCAATGAAAGTAAAGTAGCGGTGATCGGCCAGTCCGGCGATCTGGCACCAGCCGACAAGAAGCTGTATGCACTTCGGGACGTGACGGCGACTGTCAGCTCGATTCCGTTGATTGCAAGCTCCATCATGAGCAAGAAAATCGCAGCCGGGGCTGACGCTATCGTGTTGGATGTCACTACCGGCGATGGCGCCTTCATGAAAAATATCGCGGATGCCAAGCGTTTGGCCCACACCATGGTGCGGATCGGGAAGCTGGCAGACCGGCAAGTAATGGCGGTGGTGTCTGATATGTCGCAACCGCTGGGAGAAGCCATCGGTAACAGTCTGGAGGTCGTCGAGGCCATTGAGACCTTACAGGGACACGGTCCGGCCGATTTGGTAGAAATGTGCTATGCGCTGGGCTCTCAGATGGTCGTCTTGGCAAAAGGTGCTGACACCCTTGAAGAAGCTCGGGAAAAATTGCAGGAAGCACTGGAATCCGGTGCCGGCTTGGCGAAGTTTAAAGAAATGATCCGCAACCAAGGCGGCGATGAGACAGTCGTCGACCAGCCGGAACGCTTGCTGACAGCTGAATATGAGATCGAACTGCCGGCGCCAAAAGCCGGTGTGGTGACTAAACTGGTAGCTAACGAGATCGGTGTTGCAGCCATGCTTTTAGGTGCCGGCCGCAAAACCAAGGAAGACAGCATCGACTACGCTGTCGGGCTCAAGCTGCACAAAAAAGTCGGTGATCCGGTAGCACAAGGCGAATCGCTGCTGACGATCTATGCCAACTCGGAAGATATCACCGAAGTCAAAGAACTGCTCTATGCCAATATTGAGATTGGGGCTTCCGGCGAGGAGCCTGAGCTGATCCATGATATTATTACAGAGTAGTTGTCAGAGAAATAACGTATCCAACAAATCAAAGGAGCTGTTTAACTAATGGAATTGAACCGCATGATGGACCACACGCTTTTAAAAGCAGATGCGTCGGAGGAAGATATCCTGCGCATCATCGAAGAAGCAAAAAAATATCGATTCTATTCAGTCTGTGTCAACCCGACCTGGGTAAAACTGGCAGCTGAAAAACTGGCAGGCGAACCGGTAGCTGTTTGTACTGTGATTGGTTTCCCTCTTGGTGCCAACACTTCAGAAGTCAAGGCTTATGAAGCCACCGATGCTATCAATAACGGTGCCGGCGAAGTGGATATGGTCATCAACATCGGTGCCTTGAAGTCCGCCCAGTACAAAAAGGTTCAACAAGATATTGAAGCGGTGGTCAATGCGGCCAAGGATCGTGCATTGGTCAAAGTCATCATCGAAACCGCACTGCTGAACAATGAAGAGATCGTCAAAGCTTGCGAACTGGCTAAAGCAGCCGGGGCTGACTTTGTGAAGACTTCGACCGGTTTTTCAACCGGCGGAGCTACCGTGGAAGATGTCCGCTTGATGCGTCAGACAGTCGGTCCGGAAATGGGTGTCAAGGCTTCCGGCGGTATCCATACCGAAGCGGAAGCAATGGCAATGGTCGAAGCCGGTGCGACTCGTTTGGGAACCAGTGCCAGCGTAGCTATCATCACTGGCGGCAAAGGCGTCGGTTATTAAAAAATACGAGGTAATCAATATGAAAGCTGAGCAGGAATGGCTGGATACTGCAGTCGCGGCGCTGGATAAAGCCTATGTGCCCTATTCCCACTTTCCGGTGGGGGCGTGTCTGGTAACAGAAGAAGGCAAGGTTTATCAAGGCCTAAACATCGAAAATGCTTCTTACGGACTCTCCAATTGTGCGGAACGGACAGCTTTCTTCAAAGCTGTGTCCGAAGGCGAACGCCGCTTCAAGCATCTGGTGATTGCCGGACACACACCGGGACCGATTTCTCCATGCGGCGCTTGCCGTCAAGTCATGGCAGAGTTTTGCTCACCGGATATGCCGGTGACGTTGGTAGGTGACGCTGGCGTTATCAAAGAGACTACGGTAGGTGAACTGTTGCCGTATTCATTTTCCGGCAGCGACCTTTAGCAGAAACAGTCGCCGGTCCCTGATTACGGGACCGCGGCCAAAGAGCCCGCCAAGGCGGCTCTCAAACCACGTTCTTTCAGTTGGCTGATTTAACTGTCAGCAGGCTGTTGAAGAAAAAACTAATCAATTTTAGGGGGCTTTACAGAAATGAAAAAAGCGAACAAGTGGCGTTTAGGAGCAGTAGCGTTGGCAAGTGTAATGGTACTCGGCGCATGTGGCGGCGGTGGCGGTAACAGCGCCAGCTCAGGTTCATCAGCCGGTGGATCAGAAGCAACCGGTTCAAGCGCAGCTGCAACCGGTGACCACAGTGTAGCACTGATCACTGATACCGGTGGTGTTGATGACAAATCATTCAACCAATCGGCATGGGAAGGTCTGCAGGAATGGGGTAAGGAAAACAACCTTAAAGAAGGTGCCGGCGGTTTCGCATACTTCCAATCACAAGATGCTGCCGACTATGCAAACCACATCAACACAGCGGTCACTAATGGATTTCACACAGTATTCGGTATCGGCTATCTGTTGAAAAACGATATCGCAGCCGGTGCAGATCAATTTCCTGACACGAACTTCGGCTTGATCGATGATGTGATTGAAGGCAAAGACAATGTTGTTTCCGCAACCTTCAGCGACCACGAAGCCTCCTATCTGGCAGGGATTGCGGCAGCTTATACTACTAAGACTGATAAAGTTGGTTTTGTAGGTGGTGAAGAAGGGGCAGTTATCGATCGTTTTGAAGCAGGCTTTACCAAAGGTGTGGCAGATACTGCGAAAAAACTGAATAAAGAGATTAAAGTAGATGTACAGTATGCAGCTTCCTTCAGTTCTCCTGACAAAGGGAAATCTATCGCAGCTTCTATGTACAACAACGGCGCAGACATCATTTTCCATGCTTCCGGCGGAACCGGTGTCGGTGTATTTGCTGAAGCGATTGCAAAGAATGAACAAAAAACCAAAGCGGAACTGGAAACTGACAAAGTCTGGGTAATCGGTGTTGACCGTGACCAAGATGCTGACGGTAAATTCAAAACCAAAGACGGCTCAGACGACAACTGTACGTTGACTTCTACGCTTAAAGGTGTCGGTGCGGCAGTCAAAGATATCTCTACTCGGGCAATGAACGATGACTTCCCTGGTGGCGAACATTTGACTTATGGTTTGAAAGACGGCGGGGTTGATTTAACTGCCGGTTACGTTTCAGACGATGCCAAAGCAGCAATCGAAACTGCAAAACAAGAAATCATTGACGGTAAGATTGAAGTTCCGGAAAAACCTTAATCAAGATTTCTCTAAGGTCTTGTCTGTTTGACAGGCAAGACCTTTTCCTTAAGTTTTTGTCTTTATGACAGCCGCTTTTTTCAAAGCCGCTGTCATAAGGAGGGGAAAGATCCTCCGACGAAAAACAGTATTATCGCAATTATTCGTTCATTGTTTTTGCAGCAGTAATAGTTTGAGGCAATAGGGAGATGCAACAGGAGGCGCGAAACGGGCAGTGAAGTATTCGACCGTTTTCCTTAGAGGGAGACCGCGGCTCACAGCGCAAGAGAAAAGGATGTGAAGAGAGTGGCAGAATCAGAAAAATATGTCATCGAGATGCGGCATATCACGAAGGCATTTGGAACCTTCAAAGCAAACGATGACATCAATCTGCAAGTTCGTCCGGGAGAGATCCATGCACTGCTGGGAGAAAACGGGGCCGGCAAATCCACCCTGATGAACGTGTTGTCAGGATTATTGGAGCCGACTTCCGGTGATATTCTGATCAACGGTGAAAAAGTACGGATGACCAGTCCGACAGCGGCCAATCGTTTGGGAATCGGGATGGTGCATCAGCATTTCATGCTGGTGGATGCTTTTACCGTCACTGAGAATATCATTCTGGGAAGTGAACCCAATCGTCTGGGAGTATTGAACAAGAAAGCCGCTGCTGCTGAAATCAAGCGATTGTCGGAGCAGTATGGTTTGGCTGTCGATCCCAATGCTTATGTCCGGGATATTTCCGTGGGGATGCAACAACGGGTAGAAATTTTGAAGACGTTGTATCGAGGAGCTGATGTACTGATCTTCGATGAGCCAACAGCAGTATTAACACCTCAGGAAATCGAGGAGCTCATCAAGATCATGAAGGAGCTGGTTTCAGAAGGCAAGTCGATTATTTTGATCACTCATAAGCTGGATGAAATCAAAGCGGTGGCCGACCGTTGTACCGTTATTCGTCGGGGTCGCGGGATCGGTACTGTCAATGTGAAGGATGTCAGTTCCCAGGAATTGGCAGATATGATGGTCGGCCGGTCGGTTTCCTTCAAGACGGAGAAAAAACCGGCGCAACCTAAAGAAGTTATCTTGTCAGTGGAAAACATCACTGTTAAAGAAGGACGCGGCCTGGATGCAGTCAAGAATCTTAGCCTGGAAGTTCGTGCTGGCGAAGTGCTGGGGATTGCCGGAATCGATGGCAACGGTCAGTCAGAGCTGGTCCAAGCATTAACCGGTCTGCGCAAGGTCGAAAGCGGTCGAATCACAATCGACGGAGATGATGTGACCAACAAACGGCCACGGTTCATTACCGAAAAAGGTGTCGGCCATGTACCGGAAGACCGACATAAATTCGGGCTGGTCCTGGAAATGTCTCTGGCGGAAAATATCGCATTGCAGACGTATTATCAGGTGCCTATGAGCAACCACGGTATCCTGAATTACGGGGAAATCAACGAGCATGCTCGGGAATTGATCAAGGAATTCGATGTCCGTACCACGAACGAATTGGTTCCGGCCAAGGCGCTTTCCGGCGGCAACCAACAAAAGGCGATCATCGCCCGTGAAGTGGACCGGGATCCGGATCTGCTGATTGTTGCCAACCCAACGCGAGGTCTGGATGTAGGGGCAATCGAATTCATCCATAAACGGCTGATCGAACAGCGGGACAAATACAAAGCCGTACTGCTCATCAGTTTCGAATTGGAGGAAATCCTGAATGTTTCCGACCGCATCGCTGTTATCCATGGCGGTGAAATCGTAGGTATCGTGGATCCGAAAGAAACCAGTGAAAATGAATTAGGACTTTTGATGGCAGGGTACTCTTTGGAGGAAGCCCGAGCAGAATTGTCTCGTCAATCACAAACTACCAAAGCTGAAGAAACACAAACGGCTTTGAAAGAACAGAAGGCAGGTGTCGGCAATGAATAATCGTTCAGAGACGATTCGTAATATCATGGTGCCTATCATTGCTGTATTACTGGGGTTCATCTTGGGTGGCATCATTATGGCAGCTTTCGGTTATGATCCCATCAACGGCTATCGGCAGATGTTCAGTACCGTTTTTTTGAATCCGCAAACCAAACAGATCAACCCTCGTAATATCGGTGAGATCTTCGTGACGGCAGCGCCACTGATCTTTACTGCATTGGGCTTTTCTGTTGCCAATTCAGCTGGTTTTTTCAACATCGGGCTTTCCGGACAGGCTTTATGCGGATGGATTGCAAGTATCTGGGTTGCGCTTTCGATGCCGAACGCGCCCAAGGCTGTCGTGGTTCCAGCTGCTTTGCTGGTAGGGGCGTTGGCGGGAGCCGCAGCTGCAGCTGTGCCGGGAATTCTGAGAGCCTTCTTTGGTACCAGTGAAGTCATTGTCACCATTATGATGAACTACATTCTGTTATACACCGCTAATCATATCGTGACACACGTGATGGCCAAAGAATTGATTTCAAATACCGGTGTCTCCAACCGGGTCGGACCCAATGCGACGTTACAGACCGAGTTTTTACGGAGTATTTCCAATAATTCTCGGTTGAATATCGGGATTTTCCTGGCCATCGCCTTTTTAGTGATTGTCTGGTTTCTGATGAAGAAAACAACATTGGGGTATGAAATCCGATCGGTAGGTTTGAATCCGGATGCTTCGGAGTATGCCGGCATGAGCAGTAAACGAACAATCATCGTTTCTATGATCATCTCTGGTTTCCTGGCAGGTCTGGGAGGTGTCGTTTACGGATTGGGTACCTTCCAAAACTACTTTACCCAAGGCGCATCTTTGAGCATCGGGTTTGACGGGATGGCAGTTTCGTTGCTGGGCAGCGGCTCGTCAGTAGGGATACTGTTGTCGGCATTGCTGTTCAGTATTTTAAAACTGGGTGGTCCCGGTATGCAGATGGTCAATATTCCTTCCGAGTTGGTAGATGTGGATATCGCTATCATTATCTTCTTTGTAGGGATCAGTTTTGTGATTCGTTTCGTTCTGGCCAAGCTTTTCGGTGGCAAAAAAGAAGTAGCAGTTGTCGATGAAGTTGAAAGCAAGCCAGCCGATCAGGATGAAGAAGGGGGGACGTTGTAATGGATCTCAATCAAATCGCCTCGATTTTTACACAAA
This sequence comes from Enterococcaceae bacterium OF42-14pH9A, assembly GCA_027692465.1. Lineage (GTDB taxonomy): Bacteria > Bacillota > Bacilli > Lactobacillales > Enterococcaceae > Enterococcus_C. Next base: position 75,909 of record JAQEYU010000004.1, read on the forward strand.
CCTTGATTTACTCCACACCGTTGATTCTGACTGCGTTGGGTGGTGTTTTCTCTGAACGAAGCGGGATTGTAAACGTCGGCTTGGAAGGAATCATGGTCATGGGAGCTTTTACTTCCGTGGTCTTCAATCTGGAATTTGCCTCGCAATTTGGTGCGGCTACACCATGGCTTGGGATGCTGGTAGGGGGCTTGGCCGGCGTACTGTTCGCACTTTTGCATGCTGTGGCTACGATCAACTTTCGAGCAGATCATATCATCAGTGGTACGGTGATGAACATGTTGGCACCGTCGTTAGCAATCTTCCTGGTAAAAGTCATGTACAACAAAGGACAGACTGATGGAATCGAACGGCGCTTGGGTTACTTCAGTTTCCCGATTCTGGAAGACATTCCGATAATCGGGCCAATCTTGTTCAAAAATACCTTTCTACCGGCGTATTTTGCTATCTTGGTAGCAGTATTGGCTTGGTTCATCATTTTCAAGACCAAGTTCGGGTTGCGCCTGCGTTCAGTAGGTGAACATCCGCAGGCAGCCGATACGTTGGGAATCAATGTCTACCTGATGCGCTATTCCGGTGTCTTGATTTCCGGTTTTCTTGGAGGCATGGGGGGTGCAGTTTTTGCCCAGTCTATTTCCGGACGTTTTGCTATCACAACGATCGCCGGTCAAGGCTTTATCTCCATGGCGGCAATGATCTTCGGTAAATGGAATCCATTGGGTGCGATGGGAGCTGCCATTTTCTTCGGTTTTGCACAAAACATCAGTATTGCCGGCAAGAACATTCCGGTGATTTCTTCAATCCCAGATGTGTACTTGCAGGCTGCACCATACGTCCTGACAATTCTGGTGTTGGTACTTTTCCTTGGAAAAGCTTCCGGTCCGAAAGCCAACGGGACCAACTATATCAAAACTAAATAATGTCTTGTTCATACGAACGAGATGCCGTGCATGTAGCTGCAAGATCTTCTGCAGTCATATGGGCAGTAAAAAGGGTGGGACTAAGGGACAGCGTTTCTTTGTCTTACCTTTTTATTTTTGCAGCACCTAAAAACGCGGCTATGGATTGTCTGTTTTCAGAGGAGGGCGTTCTGAAAACTTGGTGAGTAGTCGAGGGCGGAAAAGAAGAGTGGACGCCCGGCTGCAAAAATAGCATTTTGCAGAACTTAAAAGCTTGGCTATGGATTGTCTGTTTTCAGAGGAGAGCGTTCTGAATACTTGGTGAGTAGCTGAAACGGGTCATTTCGAGAGTTTTTTTGTAAGATAAGAGTGTAGAAAATGTCTGGTTTAACAAAAAAGGAAAGAGGTTTTTAATGATGTTTAAACGTGTACATTTGATCGTAATGGATTCAGTCGGGATCGGGGAAGCACCAGATGCCGAAAAATTCGGAGACAAGGGTTCGGATACGCTGGGGCATATCGCCAAAGAAGCCGGCCTGAATATTCCCCATTTGGAACAACTGGGCTTGGGTACGATCCGGCCGTTGGAAGGGGTCACGGCAGTCAATGGTCACGATGGCTATGCAACCAAGCTGGAAGAGATCTCTGTGGGGAAAGATACCATGACCGGTCACTGGGAAATCATGGGGCTGAATATCAAAAAGCCATTCCGGGTCTTTCCGGATGGGTTCCCGGATGAGCTGCTGAAACAGATTGAAGACTTTTCCGGACGCAAAATCGTCTGCAACAAACCTTATTCCGGGACCGAGGTTATCAATGACTATGGTGAGCATCAGATGAAGACCGGGGATTTGATTGTTTATACATCGGCTGATCCGGTATTGCAGATTGCGGCTCACGAAGAGATCATCCCGTTGGAAGAGTTGTACCGCATCTGTCAATTCACCCGAGATATCACCAAAGATGAACCCTACATGATTGGACGAATCATCGCCCGGCCTTATGTCGGGGAGCCCGGAAACTTTACCCGGACCTCCAATCGGCATGATTATGCGTTGGATCCTTTTGGCAAAACGGTCTTGGATTCCCTGAAAGATAATGGAAAAGATGTTATTGCTGTCGGAAAGATCAACGATATCTTCAACGGCCAGGGAATTACCGATGCAATCCGGACCAAGAGTAATATGGACGGTGTCGATAAACTGTTGGATGTGATGAAACAGGACTTTACCGGGTTGAGCTTCACCAATCTGGTAGACTTTGACGCGTTGTACGGCCATCGTCGAGATGTGGTGGGTTATGCCCATGCTATCGAAGACTTCGATCTGCGGATCCCGGAATTATTGGCTGCAATGGCTGAAGATGATCTGTTGCTGATTACCGCCGACCACGGCAACGATCCGACCTTCCCGGGGACCGATCATACCCGTGAATATGTGCCGCTTTTGGCTTACAGCAAGCAATTCAGCGGACAAGGAGCGCTTCCGCAAGGCTACTATTCTGATATCGCAGCCACAATCGCCGATAATTTCGGTGTACCGGCAACGGAAAACGGCAAGAGCTTTTTGGCAGACTTGAAATAAGCAAGACTGCAGGGCAGAAGGACTGCTTGTTCAGGGTATGCTTGGCAAAAGGAGCATGCCCCGGACAAGCAGCAAGCGGCCGCTGCAGGATCGAAAATCTGGAGGACATTATGACTGAATTGAAATTAGCCATCAAAGAAACCACAGAATTTATCAAAGGACAGGGCGTAGGAGAGGTTGCTTTTGGACTGATCCTGGGTTCGGGATTGGGGGAGCTGGCCGAAGAAATTGAGGACAAGGTCGTGGTCCCATACAATGAGATCCCCCATTTTCCGGTATCAACTGTTGTCGGTCACGTAGGACAGTTGGTTTACGGAACACTTTCCGGCAAAAAAGTACTGGCGATGCAGGGACGTTTCCATTTTTACGAAGGCCACTCGATGCAGACGGTGACCTATCCGGTGCGGGTGATGAAAGCGCTGGGCGCCCATTCGTTGGTTGTGACCAATGCTTGCGGCGGCGTCAATGAAAACTTTGAGCCCGGCGATCTGATGCTGATTACCGACCAAATCAATTTTACCGGTACGAATCCATTGATCGGGCCCAATGACGAAGAGCTGGGTCCACGCTTTCCGGACATGAGTCATGCGTATACGCCCGCGTATCAGGAAGTTGCCAAAAAAGTCGGTCAGGCAAATGGATTGCATCTCAAAGAAGGCGTCTATATGGGCTTTTCCGGTCCAACTTATGAAACGCCGGCTGAGATTCGCATGGCTCGAACGATCGGTGCCGATGCCGTGGGGATGTCCACTGTCCCGGAAGTTATCGTTGCGGCCCATAGCGGTCTGAAAGTCTTGGGAATCTCCTGTATCACCAATCTGGCAGCCGGCATGCAGGCTAACCTCAATCACGAAGAAGTAGTCGCAACTACTGAACGAGTGAAAGGTGAATTCAAAGATCTGGTGAAGAAAACCTTAGCTGAATTGTAAAAATGATCAGGATGTATCGGAAAGCTTCGGTGAGCTTCAGATCTGTGAGCGGGCGGGGCGGCTTTTGCTGAAATTCAGAAGTGAAGCGCAGCTTAGGTCCGTATAAGCGGGATTTACAACGCTGGTGCGGTAGAAAAACGCAATGCAGCTATTATTGCCGCTTCAAACACTCCTTAATAAAAAGAAAAGAGGTCATGTAAATGAGCGTACACATCGGTGCCAAAGAAGGCGAAATCGCCGACAAAATCTTACTTCCGGGGGATCCGCTGCGGGCAAAATATATTGCGGAAACCTTCCTGGAAGATCCAATCTGCTACAACGAAGTCCGGGGGATGCTGGGCTATACCGGGATCTATAAGGGCGAACGGGTCTCTGTGCAAGGGACCGGGATGGGGATGCCTTCTGCCAGCATTTATGTCCACGAACTGATCAATTCTTACGGCGTGAAAAAGCTGATCCGCGTGGGAACTTGCGGCGCCATCTCAGAAGATGTTCACGTTCGGGACCTGGTGATCGGTCAGGCGGCTGCGACCAGCTCGTCGATCGTGCAAAAGAATTTCCAAACCTTCAATTATCCGCCGATCGCTGATTTTGATCTGCTGCTGAAGGCCTATGAAATCGCCAAAGCAAAAGGCTTTACCACTCATGTCGGCAATCTCTTGTCCGAAGACAGCTTTTACAAAGATGACATGACAGAGACCTTGAAACTGGCTGATCTGGGCGTATTGGGTGTGGAAATGGAAGCCGCTGCTATGTACTATATCGCAGCTAAATTCCATGTGCAGGCGTTGGCCATCTGTACGGTCAGTGACCACATTATCACCGGTGAAGAAACCACTGCCGAAGAACGGCAAACTACCTTTAACGAAATGATCGAAGTCGGTTTGGAGACGGCGATCGCGGAATAAATGATTTGAACGAAATCCCGTCCGGCTGGTCGGGATTTTTGTTTTGTCGTGCAAAGGATTTTCGAGAGCAGCGCCTGAAAAACGACAGGTTTCAGAGTTTGTTCAAGCTGCGGCAGCTTTAAGGTCAAAAATACTAAAAGTATGCTACCATGAATAGACAAAGACATGACAAAGGAGGAAGTTTGATGAATAATTTTAATTTTCACGTGCCCACTGATATCCGTTTTGGTAAGGATCGCTTGGGAGAATTGCCGGAAGCATTGGGCCAGTTTGGCAAGAAGGTGCTGCTGGTTTACGGTGGGGGCAGTATCAAGAAAAATGGCCTGTATGATAAAGTTATGGCGCTGCTTACAGAAAACGGATTTGAGGTTTGGGAATTAGCGGGAGTCGAGCCGAATCCACGGATCCAGACAGTCAGACGCGGTGCCGAGTTGTGTAAAGAACACGGCATCGAAGTCGTTTTGCCGGTGGGCGGCGGCTCGACCATCGATTGTGCCAAGGTGGTAGCTGCATCCGCATTGAGTCAGGAGGATCCTTGGCAACTGGTTCTGGGACGTCGAGGCTATCAAGGGCCGGCGCTTGCAATCGTGACGATTCTGACTTTGGCCGCTACCGGTTCGGAAATGAATGTGGGGGCGGTGATCTCAAATCCGGAAACCAAACAGAAATTAGGGTTTGGCGGACCGAGTATGCTGCCGAAAGTTTCCTTTTTGGATCCGGAGAATACTTTTTCGGTCAATCATTACCAGACGGCAGCCGGTTCAGCGGATATCCTCAGCCATTTGACAGAAAATTATTTCAGCCGGGTGACCGGTGCTGATGTCCAGGATCGGATCACAGAAGGCTTAATGCGGGCGACCATCGATAATATGCGGATTGCCTTGAAAACACCGGCGGATTATGATGCCCGGGCCAACTTGATGTGGGCCTCCACACTGGCTTTGAACGGGCTGACCGGGGCGGGCAAGGGCGGGGCCTGGTCCTGCCACCCGATGGAGCATGAACTGAGTGCATTTTACGATATCACTCACGGCGTCGGCTTAGCGATTTTGACGCCACGGTGGATGGCGCATGTTCTCAATGAGGATACCGTGGAGCAGTTTGCCGTCTATGCTCGTGAAGTCTGGGGTGTTAAAGAGGCGGTTCCTGAGCTGGCAGCACGGACTGGAATCCAAAAGCTGTATGATTTCTTCAAAGAATGCGGGATCCCGATGACTTTTCCGGAGGTGGGAATCCGCGATGACCGCGATTTTGATGCGATGGCGCAACAAGCTGTTGACCACAGCAGCATTGCCGAAGCAGCCTTTGTACCATTGCAAAAAGCCGACGTCCTGGAAATCTATCAAAGCTGTCTGACAGAAAGCAGCTTTATCTGAAAGACAACCTCTAGTGTTGGAATCAAAGCAATTCCTCCGAAAACTCCAGAGTTGGCTAGTATTCATCCGGACTGGAATTAAAGCAATCAGCCGAGTGCCGAAAAGTTTCAGAAGGCTCTCCGATCTGACCCCGGCGTACAGCCGCCGGCCGAAGCCAACGAGAAATTCCACTTGAAGAGCAGCGGAAATTTCTCATTGTCTTGGGCCTATTGACTTCAAACTGACAGTAACGCCACTGATTTTTCAAATCAGCG
>JAQEYU010000004.1:81864-337128 GCA_027692465.1 Enterococcaceae bacterium OF42-14pH9A
TTTGCAAGTTCTTCTTAGCGGGTTCTGCTTAGAAGCAACTGTATGCGTAATGGTCCTGGTAGCCATTCAAACGGTAAAATCTGTACGCCGGGGTCAGTCTCCGAGCCTTCTGAAACTTTTCTGGATGTATCCGCGGAGAAGACGGAAGAGACAGCGCGTGGCAATATCGTAGTGCACTTTAAGGGGAATGTGAGAAGCCACCCTTTCTGCGGTCAGTTGGTAAAGTTCAACTAAGGCAGAATTCGCCAAGTTGAACTTTACAGTGGGTTTGACACAATTAGGCCCCAACCCCAGCTTGCTGAGGTTGGGGCCTAATTGTGTTCGGGTTCTCGTTATAAGCATGCCGGCTTCTGTGATTTTTGACCGGCAACAGTATCGAGAGCACTATAGGAAAACGGTTCAAGTCGGCGGCGGTGAAAAGATACGGCAGCCCGCAAAAGCCAAGTAGCTGGTTTGTGCATGATCAGGCAGCTTTCATTGAGCAATCCTAAAGAAATCCTTAATCGACGCTGCTTTCATGAAAGTTACATCGTGAAAACCATTGACAGAAGCAGTTTCTCTCTATATAATAGGGAGATGCAAAAACTATCTGATTGACACAGGGAAGCAGGAACGATCTATTGTCCGTTCCGGCTCCAGCACAGGAAAACAAAAGTTGCAAGACGAAAATTTCGCTTTCTGCTTTTGTGTTTTTTTGTGCCCAAAAGCCGCAAAAAATGCTTTTTGTTACAGAAATTTAACATTCGTAAAAAAACTGTAACGAAATCCGATAGCCTTTTTGAAAGAAATTTTGAGGGGTGAAGAGCTTGGCTGGACACGTAGTAAAATACGGGAAACACCGCGAACGTAGAAGTTTCGCACGTATCAGTGAAGTATTGGAATTACCGAATCTGATCGAGATTCAAACGGACTCTTACCAATGGTTCTTAGACGAGGGCTTGCGGGAAATGTTTGAAGACATTTTGCCGATCGACGACTTCAACGGCAACCTGTCTCTGGAATTTGTGGATTATGAACTGAAGGAACCGAAGTATACGGTAGAAGAAGCACGGGCTCACGATGCCAACTACTCGGCGCCATTGCACGTTACATTGCGTTTGACTAACCGGGAAACCGGCGAAATCAAAGCACAGGAAGTCTTTTTCGGCGATTTCCCACTGATGACTGAACAAGGTACATTCATCATCAACGGGGCTGAACGGGTTATCGTATCCCAGTTGGTACGTTCTCCCGGGGTTTACTTCCATGGCAAAGTCGACAAAAACGGTAAAGAAGGTTTCGGTTCAACTGTGATCCCGAACCGGGGTGCATGGTTGGAAATGGAAACAGATGCCAAAGATATTTCTTACGTGCGGATTGACCGTACCCGTAAGATTCCTTTGACTGTTTTGGTGCGGGCATTGGGCTTTGGCTCCGATGACACGATCTTTGAAATCTTCGGCGAAAGCGAATCACTGCGCAATACGATCGAAAAAGATCTGCATAAAAATGCCAGCGATTCCCGTACAGAAGAAGGCTTGAAAGATGTCTATGAACGGCTGCGTCCAGGCGAACCTAAAACCGCCGACAGCTCTCGTAACCTCTTGAATGCGCGTTTCTTCGATCCAAAACGTTACGACTTGGCAAACGTTGGTCGTTACAAAGTTAACAAAAAGCTTGACCTGAAGACTCGTCTGTTGAATTTGACATTGGCGGAAACGCTGGTGGATCCGGAGACTGGTGAAATCCTTGTAGAAAAAGGCACTGTTTTGGGTCACGCTGAAATGGACAAGTTGGCACCATTCCTGGAAGCCGGATTGAACGCAGTCACTTACTACCCTTCAGAAGACGGTGTAGTGACAGAACCAATGACGGTTCAAGTCATCAAAGTCTTCTCACCAAAAGATCCTGAACGGGAAATCAATGTGATCGGCAACGGCTATCCGGATGCTTCCGTGAAAACTGTTCGCCCAGCAGATATTATCGCTTCTATGAGCTACTTCCTGAACTTGATGGAAGGCATCGGCAATGTGGATGATATCGATCACTTGGGTAACCGCCGAATCCGTTCCGTAGGTGAATTGCTGCAAAACCAATTCCGTATCGGCTTGGCTCGGATGGAACGGGTAGTTCGTGAACGGATGTCCATTCAAGACACCGAAACATTGACACCGCAACAATTGATCAACATCCGTCCGGTAGTGGCAAGTATCAAAGAATTCTTTGGTTCTTCCCAGTTGTCTCAGTTCATGGATCAAACCAATCCACTGGGTGAATTGACCCATAAACGTCGTCTGTCTGCCTTAGGGCCTGGCGGTTTGACTCGTGACCGTGCCGGTTATGAAGTCCGCGACGTTCACTATTCTCACTATGGCCGTATGTGTCCAATCGAAACCCCTGAAGGTCCGAATATCGGGCTGATCAACTCGCTGGCGTCTTATGCGAAGGTCAATAAATACGGGTTTATCGAAACACCTTATCGCCGTGTCGATCGGGCCAATGGTCGAGTTACTGATATTATTGATTACTTGACTGCCGACATCGAAGACCATTACGTTGTTGCCCAAGCAAACAGCCCGTTGAACGATGACGGCAGTTTTGCTGAAGAAGTCGTAATGGCGCGTGCCACTTCCGAAAATATCGAAGTATCCATCGATAAAGTCGATTACATGGACGTTTCTCCTAAACAGGTAGTGGCAGTAGCGACTGCATGTATTCCTTTCTTGGAAAACGATGACAGTAACCGGGCCTTGATGGGTGCCAACATGCAGCGGCAAGCGGTGCCTTTGATCAACCCTAAATCACCTTGGGTTGGTACCGGTATGGAATACAAATCCGCCCATGACTCAGGTGCTGCCCTGTTGTGTAAGAACCCGGGTGTGGTTGAATACGTGGATGCATCTGAAGTTCGCATTCGTCGTGAAGACGGTGCCTTGGATGTCTACTCTGTTACTAAATTCCGTCGTTCCAACTCCGGGACTTCTTACAACCAACGTCCAATCGTGACTTTGGGTGAGAAAGTCGATAAAGGCGATACCTTGGCAGACGGTCCTTCCATGGAACAAGGGGAATTGGCATTGGGTCAAAACGTGCTGGTTGCCTTCATGACTTGGGAAGGCTACAACTATGAAGATGCCATCATCATGAGCCGTCGTTTGGTCAAAGATGATGTGTACACTTCTGTCCACATTGAAGAATATGAATCAGAAGCCCGCGATACCAAATTGGGGCCTGAAGAAATCACTCGCGAAATCCCGAACGTCGGGGAAGATGCGTTGAAAGACTTGGACGAAATGGGGATCATCCGCATTGGTGCCGAAGTCAAAGACGGCGACTTGCTGGTAGGGAAAGTCACTCCAAAAGGGGTAACTGAACTGTCTGCTGAAGAACGTCTGCTCCATGCCATCTTCGGTGAAAAAGCCCGCGAAGTTCGCGACACTTCTCTGCGTGTGCCTCACGGCGGTGGCGGGATTGTCCACGACGTGAAGATCTTTACCCGTGAAGCCGGCGATGAATTGTCACCTGGTGTCAATATGCTGGTTCGGGTCTATATCGTGCAAAAACGTAAGATCCATGAAGGGGATAAAATGGCCGGACGTCACGGGAACAAAGGTGTTGTTTCCCGGATTATGCCGGAAGAAGATATGCCGTTCTTACCAGACGGCACACCAGTGGATATCATGCTGAATCCATTAGGGGTACCTTCTCGTATGAATATCGGGCAAGTATTGGAATTGCACTTGGGGATGGCTGCTCGTCAGCTGGGTATCCACGTCGCAACACCGGTATTTGACGGTGCCAACGATGATGATGTCTGGGCAACAGTGAAAGAAGCTGGCATGGCGGCTGACGCGAAGACTGTCTTGTATGATGGTCGGACCGGTGAACCGTTTGACGGCCGGATCTCTGTCGGTGTTATGTATATGATCAAACTGGCCCACATGGTCGACGACAAACTCCATGCGCGTTCTATTGGACCATACTCACTGGTTACCCAACAACCATTGGGTGGTAAAGCACAGTTTGGTGGACAACGTTTCGGGGAAATGGAAGTTTGGGCACTGGAAGCTTACGGTGCTGCTTATACCCTGCAAGAAATCCTGACATACAAGTCGGATGACGTTGTTGGACGTGTGAAGACCTACGAAGCGATCGTGAAGGGTGAACCAATCCCTAAACCGGGTGTTCCGGAATCCTTCCGCGTATTAGTGAAAGAATTGCAGTCTCTTGGTTTGGATATGCGCGTCTTGGATATCGACAACGAAGAGATCGAGCTGCGGGATATGGATGACGATGACGATGATTTGATCACTGTCGATGCGTTGGAAAAATTCGCACAGCAACGCCAGTCCGCTAAAGAGCTGGAAGAGCAAGCCGCACAACAAGTCAAAGAAGATGAAAATGACCTGAACGATCAGATTGAAGCAGTCGAGGATCGTCAAGACATCGACACTATCGAAGACTGATAACGTGCAACAAGAGACGCAGGTCGGAAAAATCATGACGTTGGCTGTTGTTTTCCTAAACGGGAAAGGCAGCCGACTGTCGAGAGCTTTCCGCGTCTCGCAACCGATCTGATCTGCCTGCACAGTGACGGGCCGTTGTTTTCTTAGGAAAATGGCGGCAAAGGGGCACTGTTCGCAGATACGGGTCTTGCGGCCATGAAATGAAATGGAGGGAACCCCTTTTGATCGATGTAAATAAATTCGAAAGTATGCAAATAGGTCTGGCTTCTCCCGAAAAAATCAGAAGCTGGTCATACGGGGAAGTCAAAAAACCCGAGACCATCAACTATCGTACGTTGAAACCTGAACGGGAAGGTTTGTTTGACGAGCGTATTTTCGGCCCTACCAAAGACTGGGAATGTGCTTGTGGGAAGTACAAACGGATCCGTTACAAAGGCATCGTCTGCGACCGCTGCGGTGTAGAAGTAACCCGTGCCAAAGTCCGTCGTGAACGGATGGGCCATATCGAATTGGCAGCACCGGTTTCTCATATCTGGTACTTCAAAGGTATCCCGTCTCGGATGGGTCTGGTTTTAGATATGAGCCCACGGGCCTTGGAAGAAGTCATCTACTTTGCTTCTTACGTGGTCATTGAACCAGGCGACACCAGCTTGGAGAAAAAACAACTGCTCACTGAACGGGAATACCGTGAAAAACGTGACCAGTACGGCCAGGGCTTCAATGCGGCCATGGGTGCCGAAGCCATCAAGCAATTGTTGGATTCTGTGGACCTGGAAGCCGAAGTCGCTGAACTGAAAGAAGAATTGAAAACTGCTTCCGGTCAAAAACGGACCCGCGCGATCCGTCGTTTGGATATTTTGGAAGCTTTCCGTAAATCCGGCAACAAACCCGGCTGGATGGTCATGGATGTTATTCCTGTCATTCCTCCAGATTTGCGGCCAATGGTCCAATTGGAAGGTGGGCGTTTTGCGACATCTGACTTGAACGACCTTTACCGTCGTGTCATTAACCGTAACAACCGCTTGAAACGTTTGTTGGACTTGAACGCACCGAACATCATCGTCCAAAACGAAAAACGGATGCTGCAAGAAGCCGTGGATGCGTTGATTGACAATGGTCGTCGTGGCCGTCCGGTAACTGGTCCTGGTAACCGTCCATTGAAATCTTTGTCTCACATGTTGAAAGGGAAACAAGGTCGTTTCCGTCAAAACCTGCTGGGTAAACGTGTTGACTATTCTGGTCGTTCCGTTATCGTCGTTGGTCCTTTCTTGAAGATGTACCAATGTGGTCTGCCAAAAGAAATGGCCATCGAATTGTTCAAACCTTTCGTAATGAAAGAATTGGTTCAACGGGAGATTGCGTCAAACATCAAAAATGCCAAACGCAAAATCGAACGGATGGAAGATGAAGTTTGGGATGTCTTGGAAGATGTCATCAAAGAACACCCTGTTCTGCTGAACCGGGCACCGACTTTGCACCGCCTGGGTATCCAAGCTTTCGAACCTGTTTTGGTAGAAGGCCGGGCAATCCGTTTGCACCCATTGGTTTGTGAAGCCTACAACGCCGACTTTGACGGTGACCAAATGGCGGTTCACGTACCATTGAACGAAGAAGCCCAAGCGGAAGCACGGATGCTGATGCTGGCTGCGCAAAACATCTTGAACCCGAAAGACGGCAAACCAGTCGTGACCCCATCTCAAGATATGGTCTTGGGTAACTACTACCTGACGATGGAAGAAGATGGCCGTGAAGGGGAAGGCATGCTCTTCCGTGACATGGACGAAGCAGTTACTGCATGGCGCAATGGTTATGTCCATCTGCATTCACGGATCGCTGTTGATCCTAAGAAATTAGGCGACAAGCCATTCACTGACGAACAACGCTCTAAATTGATGGTAACCACAGTAGGTAAGGTGATCTTCAACTCCATCATGCCATCTGAGTTCCCTTACTTGAACGAACCGACTGACTTTAACTTGACTGTTCAAACACCTGACAAATACTTTGTGGAAGCCGGAACCGATATTCCTGCCTTTATCAAAGAACAGGAACTGGTTGGACCGTTCAAGAAGAAAAATCTCGGAAATATTATTTCTGAAGTCTTCAAACGTTTCAAAGTCACTGAAACGTCTCACATGTTGGACCGGATGAAAGACTTGGGTTACAGCCATTCGACAATGGCGGGTATCACTGTGGGGATCGCCGATATCATGGTTTTGGCTGAAAAACATGACATTATCGATACCGCCCATGGGCAAGTTGCCAACATCACTAAACAGTTCCGTCGCGGGTTGATTACTGACGACGAACGGTACGAACGAGTTATCGGTGTCTGGAACGCTGCCAAAGACGAAATCCAGCAAAAACTGATGGAATCCTTGGATGCTAAGAACCCAATCTTCATGATGTCCGATTCCGGAGCCCGTGGTAACATCTCCAACTTTACTCAGTTGGCAGGGATGCGTGGTTTGATGGCCGCACCAAACGGCCGAATCATGGAATTGCCGATCATCTCCAACTTCCGCGAAGGTTTGACTGTCTTGGAAATGTTTATCTCCACTCACGGGGCTCGTAAAGGGATGACCGATACCGCCTTGAAGACTGCCGATTCAGGTTACCTGACTCGTCGTCTGGTAGACGTGGCCCAAGATGTCATCATCCGTGAAGAAGATTGTGGTACGGATCGTGGTTTGGAAATCGCAGCTATTCGTGAAGGAAACGAAATCATCGAATCGTTGGAAGAACGTTTGGTGGGTCGTTACACACACAAATCTGTGATTGATCCGCAATCCGGCGCAGCAATCATGGGTAAAGATCAATTGATTACCGAAGATTTGGCAAAACAAATCGTGGATGCCGGAATTGAAACTGTTTCGATTCGTTCCGTCTTCACATGTAATACCAAACACGGTGTATGTAAACATTGTTATGGCCGTAACTTGGCAACTGGTTCGGAAGTCGAAGTGGGTGAAGCAGTCGGTACCATCGCTGCCCAATCCATCGGTGAACCAGGGACTCAGTTGACCATGCGTACCTTCCATACCGGGGGGGTTGCCGGTGATGATATCACTCAAGGTCTGCCTCGTGTCCAAGAAATTTTTGAAGCTCGTAATCCGAAAGGGCAAGCAGTCATTACCGAAGTTACCGGTGAAGTCATCGATATCTCCGAAGATGCTGCAACTCGTTCTAAAGAAGTCACTATCAAAGGAACCACCGATACTCGGACCTATACTGTACCATTTACTGCCCGTATGAAAGTGGCAGAAGGGGACTATATCCACCGGGGTGCGCCATTGACAGAAGGTTCAATCGATCCGAAACAACTGCTGCAGGTTCGCGACGTCTTGTCCGTTGAAAACTACTTGCTGCGGGAAGTTCAACGGGTCTACCGGATGCAAGGGGTAGAAATCGGTGACAAGCATATCGAAGTAATGGTTCGCCAAATGTTGCGTAAAGTCCGCGTCATGGATCCGGGAGATTCTGATATTCTGCCAGGAACATTGATGGATATCGCAGACTTTAAAGACCGTAACTACACTACGCTGGTTTCCGGCGGTGTACCGGCAACCTCTCGTCCGGTTCTTTTGGGGATCACCAAAGCCTCATTGGAAACCAATTCCTTCTTGTCAGCTGCTTCCTTCCAGGAAACAACTCGTGTCTTGACCGATGCAGCAATCCGCGGCAAGAAAGATCCATTGTTGGGTCTGAAGGAAAATGTTATCATCGGGAAGATTATTCCTGCTGGTACCGGGATGGCTCATTACCGCAACATGGAGCCAAAAGAAGTGACTGTAGCCAGCGAAAATGTTTACAGCATTTCTGACATCGAAGCCCAAATGGCGGCTGAAGATGCCCTGAACGAACAAAACTGATCAGCTGATCAGCTGTAAAAGACCCGCCATCGCCGAACTCTGTCGGCGATGGCGGGTCTTTTTGTGGTTTTTCTCTGACAGATTGCATAATTAGACAAAGGCCAACTGTCTGAGCAATTGCAGGTTATGGTCCGACAAGTGCAGGCGTGATGTTTACCAGCCAAACTGGAGTACCATCCACAAACCGGTTGCCAAAAAGGGGATAAAGGGCAGCTCTTGGTGAGGGGGTGAAGCGGCAGCCCTTGTTGGGTGGGCGGCCCACAATTGTCGGGCACCTGCAGCTATCAGACCGGTACCGCTGGCCAGAATCAGCAAGAGACAGAACTGCCGCAGCTCCAGCCAGGGACTCCAGGAAAGCAGCAGCAGGACATCCCCCATCCCGAAACGCCCCCGTAAAAAGATAGTGAGCAATAACAGGATTCCGGCGCAATACAGCAGTGTTTCCCAGTGAAACCAATGCCCCAAAAAGAGCTGCCCGCCCCAAAGCAGCACCAGACTGGGATAAAAGATCTTCGGCTTCAGGATCAAATAAAACCAATCTGCCAGTGCCAGCAAAAAGGCCGCCACCAGCCAGATAAAGTTCACGACTGCTTCGTGGGTGAAGGGCAGCGGAAAAGCCAGCAGGAATAAGCAACCGCATAAGAATTCGGCCACAAAACAGCTGTAGGGAAACGGCGTACCGCAGTAACGGCAGCGAAATCCCAGGCGAACAGCCGAAAGCAGCGGAATCATGTCCCGCCATTTCAGAGCTTGCTGACAACTGGTGCAATGAGAAGCCGGCCGTAAAATGGATTTATCCTGCGGCCAGCGCTGCGCAACAAGGCAAAAGAAGGAACCCAGGCAGGCCCCCAGCAAAAACAAAAGTATGTTGATGGTCATCTTTTATCACCTCTTTCTTAAGAAAATTACGCAATTTGACTGCAAAAGTAGACAATTCGCTGTTTTTTTCTGATAATGGAAAGGAAAAAGGTGCCGCATTTTCGGCGAGCGCTGTTGCTGCTGTGAGAGCTTAAAGGAGAATAAGATGAAGAAACTGCTATTGCCCATGCTGTTGGGTATTTTGATGCTGGCAGGATGTGCGCCAAAAGCGATTCCTGCCAAAGAGGCTGCCGACCTATTCGTGCAGCAATTGATCTATCAAAAGGAAGGGACCGACTTCGAGGAAAACTTCCAAAACGGCGACGAGCTGAAAAAAAGCTTCGAAACCAACGCCACCGCTTTTCGAGATACTTTTGCGACCGGGCTGGTGGCGGCAGACGGCGATGTCAGTGAAGAAACCGCCAGTGAGATCACGGCCCTTTTGCTGGACAAAGTTAAGAGTGCCACCGATTACAAAATCAAAGTCGGAGAAGCCGAAGCCTCCGACAGTATTCGCAACGTGACTTATCAGGTCCATGGGTTGGATCTGGTGACGGTCATGAAGCAGACGACCCAGCTTGTGACAGCCGAGATGCTGAAGAATACGGCTCTGGCCAAAGATGAAGCCAAACTGCAGGCAGAGACTGTCAAACAGCTGCAACATGTGCTGGAGGCCCCGCCGGTCAAAGCCGAAGCGGTAAATGTCATGCTGGAAATGAAACCGGAAAAAGGCAAGTGGGTGGTCGTCGGCGGACAGCAAAAGCAGCTGGAAGGACTTTATCTGGCCTTTGTTGCCGGGGTCAAGGATGCAGATACACTGGCCGCCGACTGGCAGAAGGCACAAGAAGAACTGGCGCAGGAGCTGCAGCAGGAATTGAAGTAGGCTGCGCACAGCCATGAATACTGTGGCGACAGCTGCTCGGCTCATTTATACCGTGATTTTAGGCGTAAAGATCCGCCTGTGAGGCGCGTAAGCCATGTTTTGCACGGCAGCTTGCCCGGGGCAGACCCGCAAAAGTCCGCACTCTTCAGATGATGCCAATAAAAGACGGGTTACAAGCAGCTGCTGCTTGTGACCCGTTATTTTTATTGGGGAATAACGCCTTTCTCTTACTAATTGTCAGTGCAATGCAGATTATTGTACTTTTTGTCACATTCATACTACCATAGATAGTGGAAGCAGGTGATGGTGCTGAAGACAGCCCTTTCACCGCAAAAAAACCGATGCAGGAGGATTTGAAATGAAATACGAAAAGACTAAAGAAGTGCTGAACCAATTAGTAGCCGACCTGAGCCAAATGGCGATGGTCATCCACCAAACCCACTGGTACATGCGTGGCCCCGGTTTCTTGACTCTGCATCCATTGATGGATACTTATATGGATGATATCAACGATCAATTGGATGAAGTTTCCGAACGCTTGATCACATTGGATGGTTCACCATTCTCAACTTTGAAGGAAATGGCTGAAAACACTAAAATCAAAGACGAAGTAGGCAACTGGGACCGCTCAATGGAAGAACGCTTGGCGACTTTGGTAGAAGGCTACCGTTACCTGGCTGACCTTTACCAAAAAGGGATCGATGTTACCGGCGAAGAAGGCGATGATCCAACTCAAGATATGTTCATCGAATTCAAGACGGCAACTGAAAAACGCATCTGGATGATCCAAGCACACTTGGGCAAAGCACCGGAAATCGACAATTAAGCGTGAGACACGCCTAAAACCCGCAGAACAGCTGCGTATAAGCTGCTCTGCGGGTTTTTATTGTGGAGAGATCAAAATGGAATCTGGGTAGCTGGTGCAGTTCAGCTAAGGCAGACTTCGCCAAGTTGAACTTGCAGACTGCACCGCTTGCTTGAGTTACTCTGCTGCCAACTGGTCTTGGGCCAAACGAATCTGGTGGGCCACCTGATCGAAGCCGGTACCGCCGAGAGAGTGGCGGTTTTTCACTGCATTGAAGGAATCCAGTTTTTCATAGACGTCTTCTTGGATGACCGGTGTGATCGCCTGGTATTCTTCCAGCGGGATGTCCTGCAGGTAACGGCCTTTGCGGATACCGTCGATTACCAGTTTACCAACGATTTCGTGGGCTTCGCGGAAGGGAATTCCTTTGCCGGCCAGATAATCTGCCAGTTCTGTCGCGTTAGAGAAGTCTTTTTCAGTAGAGGCCAGCATATGTTCTTTGTTGACCTTCATCGTATGGATCATGCCCGCCATGATATCCAGGCTGGTGAGGATGGTTTCGGCAGTGTCGAACATGCCTTCTTTATCCTCCTGGAAGTCCTTGTTATAAGCCAGCGGGAGACCTTTCATTACTGTTAAGAGACCGAAAAGATTCCCGTATACCCGGCCGGTTTTGCCCCGGATCAGCTCTGCCATATCGGGGTTTTTCTTTTGCGGCATGATTGAACTGCCGGTAGAAAAGGTATCGGTGAGTTCCACGAATTGGAATTCATGGCTGCACCAAAGGATCAGCTCCTCGCAAAAACGGGAAAGGTGCATCATCAAGATTGCGCTGTTGCTGAGAAATTCTAAAATGAAGTCCCGATCGCTGACGGCATCCATGCTGTTGGCATAAATACCAGCAAAGCCCAGCTCCTTTGCGGAAAATTCCCGGTCGATCGGAAAGGTGGTTCCGGCCAGAGCAGCTGCCCCCAACGGTGAAAGATCCGTACGCTTCAGACTTTCTGTGAAACGTTCCTGATCTCTGGTCAGCATGCTGTAATAAGCCATCAGGTGTTGGCCGAAGCTGATGGGTTGGGCATGCTGAAGATGGGTATAACCGGGCATGACGGTATGGATGTTGTCTTCGGCTTTTGCCACCAGTACGCTGCGGAAGGTCTGCACTTTGTCGATCACCTGATGCAGCGTATCCTTCAAATAAAGATGCATGTCCGTCGCCACTTGATCGTTACGGCTGCGGGCGGTGTGGAGCTTGCCGGCTACCGCACCGATTTCTTGATGGAGATAGGTTTCGATGTTCATGTGAATATCTTCGTTTTCGATGGTGAAGGTCAGCTCGCCGGCATCCAGTTTGGCTTTTACCGCCTCCAGTCCGGCACGGATCTGATCAGCGTCAGCTTGCGGAATGATCCCGGTGTGGGCCAGCATCTTCACGTGGGCCAGACTGCCGAAAATATCCTGTTGTGCCATTTTCTGATCGAAAGGGATGGAGGCCCCGAATGCATCAATCCACGCTTCATTTTTGCCGTCAAAACGGCCGCCCCATAATTTTGCCATAATCGTTTCACCTCGGAATAGTATTGTCGCGGGCTGTGTTTTTGAGAACAGGTTCCCGCGTGCGTATATGTTGTTTCAAGTATATCAAATCTGACGCCTGGCTGCCCTTTTGCAACCGGCGGTAGAACAGAAGAGGCATAAGCAGGCAAGACCTGCTTATGCCTCTTTTTATGATCTCCCCAAGCACGGCTCGCGGTACGTGTCATCGGGAAATGTGATTATTTAATCCTCACGTGCGGCTCGCTGTACGCAGCATCAGGAAAAATCCGAGTTTATTTGACCAGGTTTTTCTCGTTGACCTTGCTTTGAACTTCCGCATGGACTTTGGTCGGCAGGCCGAAAAGTTTGATAAAGCCGACTGCGGCGTGCTGATCGAAGGTATCCGCAGAAGTGTAAGTCGCCAGGTTCTCATTGTAAAGACTGTTTTCTGATTTTCGTCCTTCCACGATCGCATTGCCTTTGAAGAGTTTCACCCGCACCACACCATTTACGTATTTTTGGGTTTCCTTCAAGAAGGCAATCAGAGCGTCCGTCAGCGGATTGAACCACAGGGCGTTGTAGATCACATCGCTCAGCTGGTTTTCAATCGTTGGTTTGAAATGAGCCAGCTCCGTTACAAATGTCAGGTCTTCCAATTCCTTGTGGGCTTTCATCAAAGTTACTGCCCCCGGACATTCGTAAACTTCCCGGGACTTGATCCCTACCAGACGGTTTTCCACGTGATCGATCCGGCCGATGCCGTGCTTGCCGGCAACCACATTCAACTCGTCGATGATTTCGTAAAACGGCATGGTTTCACCGTTCAATGCAACCGGGACACCTTTATCGAAAGTGATTTCTACGATGTCGGCAGTATCCGGCGTATCTTCCAGTTCAGCGGTAATCGCATAGGCTTCTTTCGGTGGTGCTGCCCAAGGATCTTCCAGAATCCCGCATTCGCAGGCCCGGCCCCAGACGTTTTGGTCGATAGAATAAGGGTTGTCCAGGTTTGCCGGAATCGGCACACCTTTTTCAGCGGCATAAGCGATCTCTTCTTCCCGAGACCATTTCCATTCCCGAACCGGTGCAATGACTTTCAAATGTGGATCCAACGCAGCAATGGCGACTTCGAACCGTACTTGGTCATTGCCTTTACCGGTACAGCCGTGGGCAACCGTCGTCGCGCCGGCTGCATGGGCCACTTCCACCAGTTTTTTAGCGATCAACGGGCGGGAAAGAGCGGAGACCAGCGGGTAAGATTGTTCGTAGAAGGTATGTCCCTGCAAAGCGATCAATGCATATTCATTGGCGAACTCTTCCTTGCAGTCCAAGGCGTAAGATTCGATTGCGCCCACCTGCAGTGCTTTGTCTTTGATGAACTGCATGTCGCGGCCTTCGCCGATATCCAAACAACAAGCCACTACATCGTATCCTTCATCTACCAGCCATTTGATGGCGACGGAAGTATCCAAACCTCCGGAATAAGCTAAAACCACTTTCTCTTTCATATTTATACACCCTCGCTTTAAGTCGTTTGTCGATTAACTGATGTCATCGTAACAAATATTCATACAACTTGCAAGCATAAAATAAATAAATATACATAAAAAGTTAAAAAACATCCGGTTATATACAGAAACCTCTTGTTATTCATCGTTTTCTGCATAAATCAGCGCTGTTCGGCAGCTGCTTCTTAAGAAAAGCGGGGATATGTTAAAATCAGAGCAGAGAGCAGAAAATAGTGGAAAGCGAAAGCAGGTGGCGAGGATGAAAGAGCCGATAGTATTTCCTGATCGGGAAGCATTTAGAGATTGGCTGACAAAAAACGGCGTGACCAGTGAAGGGCAGTGGCTGCTGTTTGGGAAAAAAGGTGGCCCCCGAACACTTTCCGCCGGCGAAGCCTTGGAAGAAGCTTTGTGCTTTGGCTGGATTGACGGGCAGATGCAGCGACTGGATGAGTATTCTTATAAGAAGTATTTTGCTCCCCGGCGCTCCCAAAGCAAATGGTCTTTGAAAAACAAACAGCTGGCCGAAAAATTGCAGCAAAGCGGCCGAATGACCGAATTGGGCCGGGAAAAAATTGCTGAAGCTCAAGCAAATGGTCAGTGGGACCAGGCGGCCGGTCCAACGCCGGTCACCGAAGCCCAGATTGCACAAGTGGCCGAGTTGTTGAAACCCGCTGCTATTGCCTATGAAAACTTTCAGAAGATGTCGCCTTCTGTGCAAAAGACCTATACGCGAGCCTACCTGGATGCCAAAACCGACGAAGGGCGCAAGCGTCGGTTAGCTTGGATGAAGGAGCGCCTGACCCAAAATTTGCCTCCGATGTGAGCTTGTGAAAATGAAGCCCAGACTGCAGGAGCGCCTACAGTAAGTCGGCTCTTGCGAGAACCTGGTCTGACAACTTTTTTCCAGGTTGTCGGCAGATGTGTTTTGGTAAAAGAAATCGTGAAAGTTTTTCCGAAAACCCGGGAAAACTTGGAGATTTTCATTGACTTTGACCGGCGCAGAAGGTATTATGTTAAATGGTATTGTTTACCCCACAAAGAGCCCCGGAAACTCACGTGATTGTAAACATTCGAAATCGAAATTGGAGGAAAAAATCTTGCGTACAACATATATGGCCAAAGCTGGCGAAGTAGAACGTAAATGGTATGTCGTTGACGCGACAGATGTCCCTATGGGTCGTTTGTCTGCAGTTGTAGCATCTGTATTGCGCGGTAAAAACAAACCAACATTCACCCCTCATGTGGATACTGGCGACTTTGTGATCGTGATCAATGCGGACAAAGTAAAATTGACTGGTAACAAAGCAAGTGACAAGATTTACTACCGTCACTCAAACTTCCCTGGCGGATTGAAACAAATCTCTGCCGGCGAATTGCGTGCTAAAAATTCTCGTCGTCTGATCGAAACTTCTGTAAAAGGCATGCTTCCTAAAAACACTTTGGGCCGTGCTCAAGGCATGAAGCTGCACGTATACGGTGGCGCTGAACATCCACATGCTGCTCAAAAACCAGAAGTTTTGGACATCACAAACTTAATCTAATAGGAGGGAATTTCATTGGCACAAGCACAATATACCGGCACAGGCCGTCGTAAAAATGCAGTAGCTCGCGTACGTTTGGTACCGGGTACTGGTAAAATCACTGTTAACAACAAAGCTGTTGAAGAATACATCCCACACGCTGACTTGCGTGAAGTTATCAACCAACCATTCGGCGTTACCGAAACCAAAGGCGCTTACGACGTATTCGTAAACGTAAACGGCGGTGGCTACGCTGGACAATCAGGCGCGATCCGTCATGGTATCGCCCGCGCATTGCTGGAAGTAGATCCTGACTTCCGTTTGGCTCTGAAACGCGCTGGTCTGTTGACCCGTGACGCTCGTATGGTCGAACGTAAGAAACCAGGTCTTAAGAAAGCACGTAAAGCTTCACAATTCTCTAAGCGTTAATATCCCTTATATATCAACGTGTTCGGCACTTTCCAATTTTTGGGAAGTGTCTTTTTTTGTACGCTTAGGTACGAAAAAATGTACGAGATTTTGAATTGGCTGTTTTTAAGACCTAGGTCAGGCACTATATTAACGTTCTTTTTAGGTTGTTTAATTGTTATTTTAATTAGTTGTTTATTTTGCTTGTCGGGCTTCATCCAGGCGTTTCTCAAATTTCTCATAAGTGGAAAGATCGACAACATTCGGGGTATTGACGTATATCTCTGTCGTTTTTATATCCGAGTGTGTTAAAGCTTGAGAAATTTGCACCATTGTTGCACCGCCTTCACGAGCCAGCGTACTAAAGGTATGTCGTAGCTTGTGTGGATTGGTTTGAGCTAGTTCCTTATGTCTTCGGCGAATGGATTTTAGTCGATAATTTAAATAATCCACATGAACAGGGACATTTACTTCGCCACTTCGATTTGCATAAGTGAAAAGAAATTGTTCTTTTGTCTGTTTAATCCCCAGTTGTAAAAGTTCTTCCTTTTGCTTTTTCTTCCATTCTTTTAGAAGTTCAATAAGGAATGTCGGTATCTTAAACTTCGTGGCTTTTCGACCTTTTGTGGATTTCAAATTGCCAAACTTATCCTTACTTTGAATCAAACTGACATAACCATCTTCAAAATCAATATGTTTCCACTGAAGGGCATAGGATTCACTTTTGCGGTCACCTAAGTTCAACGTTAGCATAAAGAGAACATAGTCTTGCATGATTAGGGAACCATTGCTGTAATCCTCATTGGCTGCGTCTAACCAAGCAATCAATTCATCTGCTGTCAGTGCTTCACCATTTAGCTGACGTTCTGCTTTTAGTTGTTGTTTCTTAGGATCACCCACATATCGAATGATTTTTGCAATCCGATTGTATTCGATATACTCCAATAGTTCCGCAATATCGAAAATCTGATTCACGTAACTTTTGATGATTTTGATATTGGCGTAAGTTTGGGATTTTTTCATCAATGCACGAAGCACAAAGTCTTTATTGTCGTTTAAGAATTTGATGGAATACTCACCAAACATAGGCAGAATATGAAGACGGAAGACATCTTTCGTATTGCTAATGGTTGTGGCAGTTGGTATTTGTCTAGATCGTCCGGTAGAACCAGCGATATACATATCCAACCAAACGGTTTCATAAAACTCTCTGAATTTGATATGCCCGTTTAATTCAAATGAACGAGCACTCTTTTCATTAAGCACACGTTGAATTTTTTGCGACAGGTCTTTTTCAGCCTGTTCCGCTTCCTTTTTCGTCCTAAATGTTTTGCGGTAGCGCTCGGTAGTGACACCGAGAATTTGTCGCACCTCCTTGGGGTAAAATACCTCCAATTTGTAGTGGTTGTTTTTCAGTTTAGTAATTGCCATGTTACTTCCTACTTTCTTATACGCAAACCAGAACGTAGGAATGACTACGTTCTGATTATAAACCGCTTCTAGCGATTATAGCAATGGAGCCATTCATCTATAGCTTGCCGATCAAAACGCACAACACCTTGAATCGTGATTTTTGGCAGTCCTTGTTCGACCCATTTATCCAAAGTGTTGTTCGCAATATGGAGATACTGGCAAGTTTCTTTCTTGGTTAAATAGCGTTTGTCGATCGCAGTATCTTGTCGTACTTGATTCACATTGTTTAGAAGAAGTGTGTAAACACTATTTCCTAGCTGCTTCATCTGCTCATCGTTCAGTAAAAATTGAACTTCGTGCATAGGCAACCTCCTTTCTCTAGTAAGAATCCTCATTCTCCAATTCCAGTATTTTTTGTTCGATAAAGGTCTGATCTGTTTCCGTGAATTTTTCTTTTCCTGTGGCTAGTAATTCTCTCAAATAAACTTCTGCTTGTTCTGGGCCATAGGCTTGTAGAAAAGCTTCGTAAATCATGGCGAGTGATTTCGAAGTGGCATTTTCTACCCAAGCTTTCTTCTTGGAAAAGGTTGGCTTTTCACGAACTATACGCAAGGGAATTTTGGGAATGCCCCCCACAAATTTATCCCACCATTTCATATTTGGCCAACGAGCTTTGTTGTGATAGTTGATAAGGCCTTTTGGTTTAGTTTTGAAGCAGTAGTGGGAAGCTAAAATGCCACGAATTACCACGTTGAGCGGGATTCCATCGGCAATCTTTTCTACGGCTTGCCGTGCCTTCTGATTGGTTAATTCCAATTCCCAGCGGACCCATTCGTTGACTTGGGCGATTTCCCCCGTTTTATCACGGATTTCTTGCTTTTTATCATAAATCCGCAATAGTTGAGGTTGAGCACCGATATAGAGCGTATGGCCAGTCAGAATGCCTTCCTGTAATTGCCCACTATTCACTTCTCGAAAGTGGCGACTTTGAGAGCTTAGTTGGCCGTTCTTCACGTATTTTTGCAAGGTAGACACAGGAGGAGAGGAGCCATCAAATAAATCCATTGCCAAGTCGGCACGAGTAATGATTCCTCTGGCTTTTAGAATGGTGGCTAAGAACTTCTGCCAATGCCAACCCTCCACACTAGACATATATTCTTCATATTGGCGACAACCTTGACCCGATAAGTTTACTAACAGATTGTTGTGGTGGTCACTTTGATGGATAATAATATCTGCAAAAGAATAGTGAGAATCGTAAGTGGGAAAAGGGCTCCCTTTCTTTTCCGAAGTAAAGTCAGAAAGGGCAATACCCAATAGGTCCGCTACTTTTTCCATTGAGGCATCCGGTAATGAAAAACGTAGGAAATCGATCAGACATTCGTTACTTTGTCGGGGTGTTTGGTTCATTCACTTCTCCTAGTTGATAGGAGGTGGCGCTGATTTTCAACGCTGCAAATTGCCACGTATCAATCATCGGCTGACCTTCTCCCACAAATGACTTTTTCTGGATTTTTCGGGGATAGACATTTAAGCCATTAAAGCGAATGGGAATCAATTCGCCGTCCTCATAGTTATCTAAAATTGGTAATTCTTCTTGATGCTCAACCACAATCGTAATCGGGGAGCCTAGTTCTGTTCCGCCGTTGTTTAGAACCAGTTCGACAAAAGCCCGATCATAGACTTTGAAGGTGAGGGTCATTAACCCAGTTTCTACACGTTCGCCAACGTGGTTTTGTTCACGTTCCATCCGCATTTGAATATCGCTTTTAGCTACTACAAAACGTTGCGGGAGTTTGAATTGTTTGAGGTCGAAACGTAGACTAGCCAGATTGATTGTTTCTGAATCGTTGAGTGAGATACTGGTTTCTTTTTGAATCATTAATTTTTTTGACAAGTGTATTTCTCCTTTGGTTTTAATTTAGTTTTTTATTTCTATTGGTTGAAACAAAATAGAGTGGGAGCGCGAATTAAGCACACGGTTTTTCCATCCTTTCACTAATAAGAACAATTTGAATTGTCACAATGTCCCTAAAATGTGGAATTTCTCATAATTTTCTTTGTGGGTAATTTCCCCTTCCATTACTACTACAATCTGAGTAGAGGGATTTTTCGAAAAAACAGGTAATTAAAATAACTTATAAGAGATTCTTAAACTATTTGAATCTCAATCAACTCATTTCGGAAAAGTTTCTTTTTGAGAAAACACAAAAAAGACGTGTGAACGAACTCGGCTCTTCCGCTGGAAGCTGGTTCGTTCACACGTCTTTTGGTTTACTATTTAGTTAATTTTGACAAAAATCAATTCTTTGAAAAATGCTCATGAGGCTTTTCGTAGCAACTCTCAGAGAGGTTTTCAATGAGTTTGTTACCCCCGTGTTACTTACGGGGTGATATATATTATGTTTCCAAATAATTCAAATCGAAAACTAGAAGAAAGCTGAACTTCAAATTTTCTTTAATCTTTATTATCAGTTATAGTTGAATCTTCTTGATATTCCCTTGTGGTATTTTGTATGTTCTGTAAAAGTAGTCTCATATGCTTCTTAGTGTTCTTGCGATTTTCTTAATTGTATGAGCTCGAGAGTTCAAAATATTTACTATTTTAAAATCATTAATCGTACAGATGGTTAGTTACTGAAACGAATTTGTTTGATGAAGTGGCCTTGGTCACTTCATCAATAGCACTTGAAAACAGAGTTGTCTAATCAATCTTCTCCATAAATTGAAGGGGTCATCTTTACATCCAGCTGTATATTTGATTTCACATTCTTTAGCTATATTTTTTATTATTTGTTAATATATTGACAATGGAACTAGCTGTAAAATCAGTAATTTCAACTGAGTTAATACTCAAATTGAATTGAGTTAAATCATAAGAAATATATTTCGGTGAGCCTCGAACTTTTTGTATTAGACACATTTTAAAATCTGAAGTATAATTCAGTCAATATCTTTTAGACACATCTATAGCTAGGAGGTAAAGATGAAAAAAAGTGCTAAAAATAAGGTGTTTGAAACTCTTATAAGTATTACAAATCAAGAGGAGTCTCCATCTGCTACTGCTGCTGATATTGCCTTTATTCTGAATATTTCTAGACAGAATGTTAGCCATTATTTAACCAGGCTAATGGAAGAAGGGTTTGTAGATAAAATTTCTGGGAAACCTGTTTATTGGAAACCAATTAAACAGAATATGCTTGAAAATTCTAATGAAGAAACCAATTCTTTCCAAAATGTAGTTGGTTATGATGGTAGTTTGAGGGAAATTATTCAAAAGTGTATTTCTGCTGTTAAGTATCCGCCAAGCGGGTTGAATATACTAATAAATGGTAGCACTGGTGTTGGTAAAAGTTTTTTAGCAAATCAAATTTTTAATTATGCTAAAGAAGTTGGAATTATTGGACAGAGTGCACCTTTATCAGTTCTGAATTGTGCAGATTACGCGGACAATCCTGAATTATTATCTTCAACACTGTTTGGGTATAAAAAGGGAGCATTTACCGGAGCTGAAAAAGATACCAAAGGATTATTGTCGCACGCAGATGGAGGATATCTTTTTTTAGATGAAATCCATAGGCTTTCTCGTGAAAACCAAGAAAAACTTTTCTTATTTATGGATACAGGAAAATACCGACCTATCGGGGAAAATTCAGATTGGTCGGAAGCCAATGTTCGCTTTATTTTTGCGACTACGGAAAAAAGTGAGGACTTTTTTCTGGATACTTTCGAACGGCGTATTCAAGTAGTGGTAAAAATACCTGATTTTGGTGTGCGACCGTTAATTGAACAAATTGAGTTTGTTCAATTATTTTTCCATAATGAAGCAGAGATTCTTGAAAAAGATATTTTAGTTACCAAAGAGGTATTAGAAATTTTACTTACACATTCAATATTAGGTAATATTGGTCGACTAAAGAATATAATCAAAATAAGTTGTGCGGATGCGTATAGTAAAAGAAGTGGTTCAAACCTAGTAGTTACCAAAAGAGATCTGCCAATTGAATCACTAAAACAAGTGTCTAGAGAAGTCGCCTTTCCAATTAATGATTTACTTATTTCATATAAGCAACCTTTCTCATTAAATAAGCAGAATTTTTTTGACTTAGATGAGCGGTTAGAAAAAATGATGACTCAATTTAACAATAACGATTTGTCAGCGAGAACAATCGTATTAAAAAAAGAAATTCAAAGCTTAATTACATTGTTGGATCAAAAATTTCAATTAACAGATTCACAACAACTGAAAATGCAAATGTACCAAAAGATCTGGCAAAAAAAAGTTCAAAAAAAATATGGCTTGATTAATAGTTATCCTGCTGCTGAAGTTAGTAGCAGGATATATGCAAACATACCAGAATATAGCGTAAATCTTTCTAAGCTAGTTAGAAGTCTAACAAAAGAATTCCCCAGAACGGCCTATGTATGCTCGGCATTTTTGGATCATTTACCAGCACTTACTCAAAATGAGCGAGAACTGTTAGAATTGTTACTTATTATAACTTTATCTGATTATGTGGATGAGAAGCTACAGTTAAAAGGTTTATTATTAGCCCACGGAGATTCTACCGCAACAAGTATCCAATCAGTAGTAAATCAGCTGTGTGGAGATTACGTTTTCGAAGCTTTTGATATGCCTATCGAAAGTAATGTGTTAGAAGTCGTGCAATTAACAAAGCGGTTTGTAAACAATCAAGTCAATACTAATGGGCTAATTTTAATTGTAGATATGGGATCATTGAATCAAATTTATACGAAAATCAAAAGTGATTTAAAAGGGGAGTTATTAATTCTGAATAATTTGACTACCTCGATTGCTTTGGATATTGGCCTAAAAATGACCAATAACGTGCCTTTTAATCAAATATCGGAAGATGCTGTCGGTAAGTATTCGGTGAATGTTCAATATTTTGAAGGTTTTTCTCCTAAAAAAAATATCATCATTTCTTGTATGTCCGGTTTAGGAATTTCCAATAAGCTAAAAGATATCTTTTCAGAATATTTATCAGGAGATACAATTGAAGTTTTTGTAAAAGAATACCGAGAATTACGCGAGTTAATTAGTCAAAATGATGAAAAATTTTTTGACAATACCAAGTTAGTTATTACAACTTCGGATCTCCCTAAATCATTTTTAATACCTAATATAAATATATACGATATTTTAGAGGGGGAGGAAAGTGATCGCTTTGAACAGATTTTCCAAGATGAGCTTACTCATCAAGAATACTTAGAGTTGATTCAAGAGCTAGTGAAGTTCTTTTCGATAGAAGGTGTTGTCAGTCGATTAAATTTTTTAAATCCAGCAATCGTCATTTCTGAGGTGGAAACATCCATATCAAAGTATGAAAATTATTATAGATTTACTTTAAATGGTAGAATCAAGTTAAATTTATATATGCACACAGCTCTGATGATGGAACGTTTATTTTTGTCTCGAACCGAAAAATCAGAGGAACCAACCCACGAGTTATCTCCAACTGAAGAAGAGTTCTATTATGTTTCTCGTAGTATCTTCCAACCGCTTGAAATGAAATATAATTTGAAGGTAAATGCTTATGAGCTTTCATTATTATATGAATTATTACGTACATTTTTAAAAAAATAATATGTCTAATGGAAGTGTCTAACTTTTTTTTGTGTGTTAGACACTTTTTTTTATGTGCTTAAAAAAGGCTTTATAGCAATTTTTTGATTACTTGGCACGATTATTGCTTTTAATATTATGTAAAGGAAGCGAGGTAAATTTCAATGAATAAAATACTATTAGCATCTCATGGAGAGCTTGCAAAAGGAATGCAAAATACTGTTGAGATGATTACAGGGGATAAAGGAAGAATTTATGCGTTGTGTATGACCCCAGAGAAGGATCCGAGTTTTATTCTAGATGAAACACAAAAGATAATCGATGGAATGGATCAAGATGATCACCTTTTTATGTTCAGCGATTTTCCTGGGGGTAGTGTAAATACAGCATTGATAAAATTTATTACTAGTGAAAATATTCATCTTATTTCTGGTATGAATGTTGCAATGTTGCTTGAGTTTGTAATGTCAAATGTAGAAGATGCTAGCCAGTCCATTGTTAATAGCGTTGAAGCAGGAAAAAATGCAATCCAAGAAGTAAAATTCAAAAAAATTATTGAAGAGGATATTTGGGAGGATTAATAATGATTAGTTTATTAAGAGTAGATGATCGACTTATCCATGGTCAAGTTGCAGTAGTGTGGTCTAAATTTTTAGGAGCGACTAGAATTGTTGTTGCAAATGATCAGGCTGCTAGTGATGAGACACAAAAAATGGCTTTATCAATGGCGGTTCCTTCAAACATTAAAGCAGCATTTAAAACAGTAGATGATGCAGTTGGTATGTTACGAGACCCGAGAGCTGAAAAATTAAATATTTTTGTAGTGGTAGCATCTCCTAAAGATGCGTTGAAATTAGTGAAAGGGTTACCAGAACAGGTCAATGAAGTAAATTTAGGTAATTATGGAAGAATGAATAACTTGGAGGGGGCTAAGAAAGAACAGTTATCTCGAAATATTTTTGTTACGGATGAAGATAAAAAAGATTTACGAATGATTGACGAAATGGTCAATGATTTATACATTCAAACAATTCCATCAGATTCAAAAACACAAATTAACTTTGGAAAGGAGAATTGGTTATGATATATGAATCGTTAGTTGTCGGGGGACTAATGGCATTTGGATTGTTTTCTGATAAGGCATTAGGGGATCCGATGTTAAGACGCCCATTGGTAATGGGGGCATTGGTAGGATTATTGTTAGGAGATTTGAGGCAAGGGTTAATCATGGGAGCAGCAATTGAAGTTGTTTTCTTAGGAACTTCTCAAATCGGTGGTTCACTACCATCAGATACAATGACTGGATCAATTTTCGGAACAGCATTTGCAATTCTTACTAATCAGAATGTTGAAATCGCATTGACTTTGGCTATTCCAATTAGTATGTTAGCTGTTGCTATTAATCAGGCTTGTCTTTTTGTAGTCGGCCTTTTCTTGGATCGTTTCAATTCCTTGGTTGATAAGGGTGAATATAAGAAATTTGCTACCTTACATTGGGCACTTTGTTTAGCTCAATGTGCCGTGTATTTTATAGTTGGATTTGTCGGCATTTCATTAGGAACTACAGCCATTCAACATCTATTAGACATTATCCCTCAAGTGATTATGGATGGCCTTACTTTAACCGGTCAAATTCTACCTGCATTAGGGATTGCACTTCTATTAAACATGTTGTGGGATTCTAAAATTGCAGTCTTTGCTTTATTGGGATTTGTTTTAAATGCATATCTTGGAATGCCGTTGATGGGTATTGCTTGTATTGGAATTGTAGTTGCAGTTGTAGTTGGACTCCGAGATAAAGAGTTGGTTGAAATGAGTAATAGTAATACAACTAGCACGTCAACAACGAATGGAGATGATTTCTTTGACTAAACTAGAAAAAAAGGAATTGAATAAATTAAATCGTTCTAGCTTTTATCGTTCTTTGACACTGTCAGGCTCATGGAATTACATCAATGCCCAAGGAAATGCTATGGCATATACATTATTTCCAGCTTTGAAAAGAATCTATAAAGATAAACCTCAAGAATTAAAAGAAGCAATGAAGAGAAATATGGCATATTTTAATATATCCCCTCCATTTTCAACATTTTTGGCAGGTGTCACTACTAGTATGGAAGAAGAAAATGCAGCAGACTCTTCCTTTGATGCAGCTTCAATCAATGCTGTAAAAGCTAGCTTAATGGGGCCTTTAGCAGGTATTGGTGATTCTTTATTTTGGGGAACCTTCCGAATTATTACTACTGGTATTGGGATTAGCTTAGCTGAACAAGGAAATGTATTAGGTCCAATTTTGTTTCTAGTGTTGTTTAATTTGACCTATATGATTCCAAGATTTTATGGATTTAAGTTCGGCTATAATGTGGGTGCACAATTCATCCAAAAGGCTTATCAAAATGGTTTGATTAACATTATAACGAAAGCCGCTACTATCTTAGGTTTGATTATGGTAGGGGGAATGATATCTTCAACTGTATCCATTTCTACTAATTTTGCGTTCACTGTTTCAGGGACTGAATATAAAATTCAAGAAATTCTGGATCAAATCTTTAAAGGTATGCTTCCTATGCTTGCCACAATTGCTTGCTTTGGTTTAGTTCGAAAGAAAGTTAGTGCCAATAAAATTATTATTGGAATTCTGATTCTATCAATGATTCTTGCAGCAGTTGGATTCATTTAGGAGGACGCTATGAAATATCATAATCCAATTCTTAAAGGATTCTATCCAGATCCTAGTGTTTGTAAATTCAAAGGAAAATATTACTTAGTCACATCGACATTTGAGTATTTCCCTGGGATTCCGGTTTTTGAAAGTGATGATCTCGTAAATTGGGAACAAAAAGGACATTGCCTAGATAAAAATAGCCAATTAGATTTAACTAATAGTGAAACTTCCAAGGGGTTATTTGCGCCAACGATTCGGAGTGACGGTAAACGGCTATATATTATCGTAACCAATGTTACAATCATGCGGAACTTTTATGTTTATACGGATGATATTGAAGCTGGGTGGTCCGAACCAATATTTATTGATGGTTGGCCAGGAATTGATCCTTCTTTATTCTTTGACGATGATGGAAAAGTATACATTCAAGGAAATGCTTATAAGTCTAATGAAGCATTAGGAATTTATCAGGCCGAAATAGATATCACAACCGGGAAGCTACTTTCCGAAAGAACCTATATTTGTGCAGGAACTGGTGGAAAGGCTCCTGAGTCCCCACATGTGTTTAAACGTGATAGTTTTTATTATCTTTTAATGGCTGAAGGTGGTACTGAGTATGGTCACATGGTGACAATTTTTAGAAGTTCTTCTGTTTGGGGACCATATGAATCTTGTCCCTCAAACCCAATTCTAACCCACCGCAGTATTCAAAGTGAAATCCAGTGTGTAGGGCATGCAGATATGGTAGCAGATGATTTAGGAAATTGGTGGATGGTTTGTTTAGGAATTCGAGTGAAGGGTAGTCATAGTTATTATCATCATTTGGGACGAGAAACCTTTTTAACGCCAGTTACTTGGAACTCAGAGAGATGGCCAATCGTTAATAAGAACAATAAACTTGAATTAGAAATGGACGGTCCATTGATTAATCCACAGGTCATCAAAGAAAATAGTGTATCGTATAACTTTATGGAGTTAGACCAAATTCCAGATAGAATAATTTTCCTAAGAAATCCTGATGTGAATAACTATCAATTTATTGAAAATAAAGGAATGATGATGTACGGATCTGAAGGGGGATTGTCTGATGTAAACACGGTTTCTTTTTTAGGAATTCGTCAGTCTGAGTTTAAAATGTATTTTTCAGTAGAAATTGATTTTAGTAATCATAAACAAGGAAAATTTGGAATTTCAACCTTCATGTCGAAGGATTTCCACTATTCTGTAGAGGTTGATTCGGCTTATAATAAAATTTCCTTCCGAAAGAAAATTGGAAGCATTAACTATATAGTTTGTGAATACGACTTGCCAGCGACGTCCTCCATAGAATTAAAGGTAACAGCAGATGAAAAATACTATTACTTTTCTTATATTGTAGAAGAAAATGAACATGCGCTGGGACAAGCAGAATGTGCTTTCTTAGCATCAGAATTATCTGGTACATTTACTGGAACGATTTTAGGAACATATAATCACGGGAATAAAAAACAAGTAGTATTAGTGGAAAAATTAAGTTATTTAGAAAATCAATAGAATTCCTATTTTTAAGGAAGTGTTTGAATGTGTAAAGCTGTATTATTTGACTTCAATGGCACCTTACTTCCGGATTCTCCTCAAAACGAGGCGGCTTGGTTGGAGTTTGCTAAAACTACTGCGGGGAAAATTTTATCACCCTCGGAATTTCAAGAAAATGTACATGGTAAAAATAATCGTTTGGTATTGGAGTATCTTTTTGACCGTAGCTTTACCAAAGAAGAAAGTATTCAATGGGGAGAAAAAAAAGAGAAAATCTATCGCCAAATGGTAAGACAGACGCCCAAGACGCAACAATTGCTATCGGGAGCACCAGAGTTTCTGGATTATTTAAAGGAGAGAGGAATCCCAGTAAATATCGCAACGGCAGCTGGATATAGCAATGTTCGTTTTTACTTTGATTTTTTTCATCTTGATCGTTGGTTTGATTTCGATACAATCGTGTATGATAACGGTGAGATGAAGAGTAAACCTGCTCCAGATTACTATCTACAGTCAGCCACAAAAATTGATGTTGATCCAAAAGATACAATTGTTTTTGAAGATTCTTATTCTGGATTACTGGCAGCAAAAAATGCTGGAGTAGGAAAAATTATTGCTATTGAAACTGAGGATAATCGCGATAATCTATCATCATTAAAAATTACCAATATAGTTGTAAAAGATTATTTTGCTCCTGAAGTGAAAAAACTATTTAATCAAATTAAAGTGAGCCATACAGTTGCTAAAATTTAAATCGTTTAAAAAAGCCCATTCTATCGGATTGCATTGATAAAATGGGCTTTTGTTGTTATTAGTAAAAATAATGGTTTTTTCTCAATTATCGTATTTGTATAATGGAGTTCTTCTGTTTTGTCAAGGTATGGTTACTATAAATGTCTTTGGCTATTATAGCATTAAATTTTTCGGTAGAACAGATTCGAGAACGTATGGAAGCTGTGAACTCATGGTATAATAGTGACTAGCATATTGGATAAGGGGTTGAAATATATGTCTGATTACAAATATTCAATAAAAAACACCACAAAAATCGAGCGTGAAAAACTTCGTAATGTAGCCTTGAGTTACTCAACATTAGATGCAGCAGCCCCCTCAGAAGATACAATGAAATTAGTAGAAGAGTATGTTGCTGGAAATATTGAAATTGCAGATGCTTTAGAATCGGTTATTGAAAAATACCGTAATATGGGTTTACAAAATGTTTGATCCCTATGTAATTCCTGGTACAGATGTTTTGAAGAATCATCTAGGGATAACTGATAAAGAGCTTCTTGATAAGGCAGAGGCAGATATTACCTACCTAAAGTTACTAGATATTGACGCTTGGTTTGAGAATAGGCCACTTAACTATGAAACACTTTTGGCGATTCACGGGTATATATTTGGTGATTTATATCCTTGGGCTGGGCAACTAAGAACGATTGATATTTTTAAGGAAGAAGAGGTTTTAGGCGGTGTATCCTTAAGGTATGGGGATACTTCTTCGTTAACTGATCAGATTGTGGCTGTTCTTGATAAATTGAATCAGGTTTCCTGGTCAGAAATTAGTTTAGAAGAAACAATACCGTTGTTTTCTGATCTAATTGCTAAACTGTGGCTGATTCATCCTTTTCGAGAAGGAAACACGCGGACGATCATTCGGTTTGCTGGCTTGTTTGCAAATGCGAAAGGTTTTCCGCTAAACTCTAAATTTTTACGAGACCATGCAAACTATGTAAAAAAATCATTGGTGCTATATTGTGTTGAAGAGGCTCCTGAAAAGGTTATTTCTTAAAAATCATGGGTGAAGCAATTAATGACTTTTAAAATTGATTCCTGTTATTTATAAAAAGTAGTCGTGTTCTGGTTTGCGTATTTTTTTGATGTACGTTTTGATGTACGAGTTGCTTGAAATCAGTTTAAATTGATTGATATATAGATTTGAGAAAAATCTATAAAAACCTTGATATTAAAAGATAATAAAACTTGTTTCGTTATTTATAAGCAAAACCAGGTCTTAAAAAAGCTCGTAAAGCTTCACAATTCTCTAAGCGTTAAGAACAGTTTTATATCAGTACTTTCAGGCGTTTCGCAATTCATTTTGCGAAGCGTCTTTTTTTGAGTTGACACCATTGTTGACACCATTCCGGTCTGCTTCTTTTTGAGACAACTTACGATAAGCAATCTCTCCAACCGGCATTTGAATCACATTTGGTGTATTCACGTAGGTTCTAGTGACGTTTGTATCACTGTGAGTCAGAGCTTCTGAAATCTGTTCAAGTCCAATCCCAGACTTCTTGGCTAGAGTTGCACCAGTGTGACGCAACTTGTGAGGTGTCGCGTGAGTGAGATTTTTATGACGCCGCTCGATCGAATTCATACGGTAGTTTAAGTAATCCGTATGCAATCGTTGGTTGACGTTGCTTTTATCATCGAAAAAGGTGAAAACGAGCTGTTCTTCCGTTTGTTCGATCTCAAAATGTGCTAAATCTTTCTGTTGTTGTGCTTTCCATTGTTGAAGCAGGAGTTTTAGCTCGTTTGGAATATGGAAAATCGTCGTTTTACTTCCCTTCGTACTTTTCTCATTACCAAATTTATCTAAGGCAGTGCCAATCGTGATTTGAGATTTTTCAAAATCAACATTTTTCCATTTAATGGCGTAAGTCTCAGATTTTCTGTCAGACAAGAAAAAAGTTGTTTGAAATAGAGTGTAGTCTTGCAAGGTAAGCAGTCCATTTTCGTAATCTTCTTGGGTCGCTTGCAACCATTCTTGCAGTTGCTCGAAAGACAGGTATAAGTCTTCCTCTTTTCTAGCCGCTTTTAACTGATTCTTCTTAGTTGCTTTAATCCGTCTCAGCGATTTTTCCAACTTATTCCTCTCAATATATTCGAGTTCTTCCGCCCAATCAAAAATGGAATTCACATAGCTTCTCAATGTTTTGAAATTGGCATATTCCGCTGCTTTCTTCGTCATCACTTTTAAAACAAACGCTTTGTTGTGATTAAGATGGTTTAGCGTGTACTTGCCAAGCATCGGAATGATATGCAGACGGAAAACATCTTTTGTGTTAGCCACCGTGACCGCTGTTGGCGGATTTGTATTTGTAGAAGTCAATCCAGCGACATAAGCATCCAGCCAGACTTCCTCGTAGAAATCTTTGAATAATGCTTCACCGCCTAATTCTAAAGCTGTCTTATCCTTACTTTCCCGAATTTCTTTGATCAAAGCGTAAAAATCAATTTCCGTGTCTTTTGCCTCCTTATTTGTTTTGAATGTTTTGGAGTAAAGCTTGCCTACCCCCAAGCGTTCCTGAATATCTTGAGGGTAGTAGAGCCTTACCCGATAGGTCTTGTTCTTCATTTTGCTAATTGCCACAGTATTTCCCTCCGAATTTGCGAGCCGAAATCAAATACTATAAGTAAATTATAATGATATCGGAGCTATTTTGCTAGGTTTGCTAACCATTGATCAACGGCAATACGATCAAATCTATTTGATCCGTGGATTTTAATAATGGGTAAGCCGTCTTTAATCCAACCATCTAGTGTATTATTGGAAATTTGTAGATAATTACAAGTTTGTTTTTTATTTATGTAACGATGGTTTAAGTTTTCTTGCTTTTTTATTTTATCAATTTCTGTTGTGATTAAATCAGATAGCTGTCCAGCGATAACGGACAGCTGATCATCACTAAGTAAAATTTCTATTTTGGTCATGCTTTTCACTTCCATAAATTGCTTTTGTTTTGAAATAAGATGCATAAAATTTTCTGAATTAATCAGAATTGTCATGCATTACTTTTCTTTATTAATATCTTCATTTGAGAGTTTATCATCGTCTTGGCTTTTGCGTTTAGGATTGTATCGGCGTGAATCAAGGTATTTTGAGAAAAAAAAGGTATGCTCCACAATTAAGCTAAGAAGCATATAATTATTGTCTCGTGCATAATAGACTAGCTCTTCAAATTCGGTAATATCCTTTTCTTCGATGATATCGATTACTTCATTCATGAAATTACCAGAATCTTGTTCTAATAGAAATTTATCTAGTTCAAATCCCGCACCACTTTCAATATCATCTTTATCGTATAATGTTTTTTCTGGATTTTCAGCATGCGTAAAATAATTGAACATACCTTTGGGCGACATGACAACTTCTACATGGCTAGGACCTTTTAGTTTCTCACTAATAAGTTCTGAAACTTGTGAATAGCTCTTAAGTGATTCAAAGAATAGTGCACCGTGCTTATGTGATTTCTTTAATTCACCAGTCTTAGTATTTACGTCTTGATCATGCCAAGGACTCAAGATATAAGGAATTTGCATTTCGTCAAGTATTGCTAAGTAGTTTTCTGGTGCACTTTCTTTATACATAAGAAATGCCCATTTACTTGATCTTTTTTCTTTTGTCATTTGGTTCCCCCATGATTACTGATTATTGATCTAATGGGGGGTCGTAGTAACCCCCATTAGATCAAATCAGTTCATTGTCTATAATCTATATAAAGAGTTCCGCCGTGGCTTTTACTTCGTAAGCCACGGCGTACTCGATTGAACAATTACCTTTTTTTGCCTTCAATCCATAAGATGTTTTTTTCTCGAGTACCATTTGAAAAATAGTAGTCTGGCATACGGTTTGAAAGCTGTTCTTTTAACTGTGAATTCATCTCTTGAAGTATTCTCTGAGCTTGTTGTGATCGTGGTATCTGAATGTAAATTGTTACAGTATCATTTTGAACGTCTACAATACTTCGTTTAGCAGAGCGGTTAAACTCTCTAGTTACTTTATTACTTTTGTTTACCTGTTGAATTGCCGTGGGAATTATTGGTGTTGATTCATTGTGTTTTAAAAAATGATGTAGTCCCCATGTTTCGTCAATTGATCTCATAAGGTTTCGAATTTGATCGTTTTTATACCTATGAACGATCAAGTACAGTGAAATTGAGGATAGTGAAATTGCTAGAATGAAAAGAATTGCAACTGAAACATCATTTGCTAAATTAACGTACATACTAAAGTGGCGAAGTGAAGTAAAACTAGAGATTTCAAAAGTGACTGCGAATAGTTTAGATACAATACTAAAAATCATTAGAGCAAAAGAAATTTTGAGAATCATTGTAAAAATTTGATAGCTTTTAATAAAGACTGTCTTTTTCATTAAAAAATCCCCTTTTGGGTATAGTATGTTGGGCAGAGTAGCGGTAAAACTTGATAAGGATGTTCGTTATCGATAATTTGAATTAAGCCAGTTCCTTTTCCAATCGGAATAACAATTCCTTCTGGATCAAGATCGGGAAATAGAAATTGTGTTGTTTTTTTGTTAATATTACCAACTTGAATTAAAACGTTCATTTGTTCGCGGATGCTGACAGGGACAGAATTATAATCTAAGCGTTGAGAGACGAGTAAGAGGTGAACAGACGTAGCTCTTCCTAAGAGAGCGACTTGTGATAGTAGTGCAAAGAACGATTCTTTAATTGATTTATTTACACCCTCAGAAATTGCTAAAACTTCATCAATGACGATAGTGATATGCTTGAATTTTTTTGAAGGCTCATCATAGAGAATGGTTTGACGATCTTGGATAGTATTTAAACACTGACTCAATAATTCATTTACTTCTGATAAGAAGTCTGATTTGGAACGATTCTTTTGAGGATGGATAACAGAAATATTATTCATTCGTGCCCAACGACTAGGACTGTCAAATTTTGGATCAACAATAATTAAGTCAGAAATGGGCTTTAAGATACTCAGAAAGTAGGTTAGGGCATAAGATTTTCCAGAACCGGAATTACCACAAATGTCAATGGAGGTTACTTTGTTATAATCAACGCTAAGATTTTTCATTATCGGAATAATATTCCCTGTAATAGTAGAAACAAAGCGTTCTAAATCTGGAATAATGAGTCGTTCAGAAATTCCTTTTTTCATTGGAAAAAAGAGACCACGCTGAACATGTATATCGTCAGTTTTAAGAGGAATGAAAAAGGCAGAGTTTTGCTTTAAAACGGTAAATACAGGATAGAGTGCAGCGTTAGCAATTAAAAAAATTTTTTGGTACAAATTGTCATCGATGATATAGCCCGCTGGAAGGCGGGGTTGAAAGATGAACCCGCCTTCCACGATCTTGCAGTCAAAACTATTTGTATAGCTAGTTTCACCTTGCATTAATGATCCTAGGGCCATATTTAATGATTGTAGTAAATACTGTTCCAATTCTTTAGTCGACATTACTTAACCTCTGTAATATTATCTGCTTTGAAGTAAACGTCATACCGAATCTCGATACCTACTAAATTTTCGAACTGAATCAAAGTCATATATTTAGGTAAGTTAATCTTGTTTGTGAATTTTACAGTAAATGGAGGTAACCCTTCTTGTGAGAACCAAGCTTTGTAGCCTGTGATCTCATCTGTTCGTTTTCCATCTTCAAATTTATATTGTAATTCTAATTCTGTACTTAGGCTGATAACTGGTTGGTTTTTATCAATGTATTTTTTAGCTGTTTCAGTAGAATATCCGCTTTTTTGATATCGTGTTTTCAAGGTTGAAGACCTCTTTCATTTAATATTTTTTTTATTTTTTTTGTGGGGATTTTGAGTGTAGGGCTGCGTATTTTAAGTTCCATAGTTTCGCCTCCTTTCAAGCACTAACTTTATCTCTGCAAATGCCTCTTCATGGTTAAGGAGAGGCAGAGCAGAAAAATAAACCAGTTCAATGAAAAAATTTTGAACTATTTTTTAGATAGCGCTTTCGTGCAATTCTAAAAATTTTTGCTGCATTTCTTTTAAAATCTTCAATTTGCGTTTTCGTACCGCGACAGGACTTATCTTTAGTTCACTTCCCAGTTGCTTTAGTGTTTTTAATTCACTATATGAACCAATAATGATAATCCGATCTTCTTCATCTAAATGCTCTAATAGGTCATAGAGGAACTCTGATTGTTCGCGTCTAATCAAGATTTGTTCGGGAGAGTTATTTTCGTTAGAGATAGATGTATAATTTTTTGGAGAGAGTGGATCAGTTTCACCGCCGGCATAATCGATATGAAGTGTGTTATGGTATCTATCGCGCCTTTCAGCATTTGCAAGATCTCGATCCAATTCTTTGAGAATTTGTTCCCAGTATTCTTTGTCCTCCGATCCGTCTAGAATTTTACTGTTGATTTTTTTTTATTTGTCATTTTTTTGCCTTTCCGCCAATATCTAAAACAAAAGCGAAAAAGTTATACAGTTTAGTCGAATATTTTTTTGGCTAAACAAAAAAGGTGCAACCAGACTTTTTTGTCTAGTTGCACCTTTTGTACTTTTTTTGATATTGGACTTTAATTTTTCGAATTGATAATGTAGTTACGATTGTAAAACCTTTCTTTTTATTATTTTTTAGTGAAAAATCGCGCGCGTATTGACAGGAATCCCACAAATTTTTATAATGCACTTAAGGAAAGAATAAAAATTTAGAAATTCATAAGTTATTAGGGGTGTGGGGAAACCCCATGATAAGGCTTGTGTATACAAGCCGCAGAAGTGAAACGTGGCTTAAGGATAATTCTGTTCATTCGAATTTTTTAAAAACTATTTTTAAATATACAATTATGAAGGCAATTATAAGATAAGATTGTAATTGTTTTTTTGTATCCAAAATGAAGAAATAAAGCGCATTACCCAACCAATATTTGTTGGGTGACTGTTAATGTAAATTAAGTGAGGTTGTAATTCATAATTTTAGAGGTAGAGGAAGGTAAGTGTGAGGAACGTATAGAATCATTTAGATATACAGATTATGAATAGTTTTCTTACTTTTTAAACCAATTTAAGTTAATATTTATATATGTTTAAAATAGCTTATTTGGGATGTTTCTATTTTGATCCAAAAAAGAAAGACTAGAGATTATTACGGCAGAGTTAGAGATTCACGAACCTCTAACTCTGGAAGAAATCGTGTCTTTAACAGAATCATATCGTGATACGGCAGAAGGGGATATCATTAAACTATCTCAAAGTAATGTTATCGACTGTATGTATGATGGAATCAGTTTTCCTAATAACTTAAACCGATTAGATGAATATCTAGATCGTGAAGAAGATTTAGATATTGAAAAGAATATATTGCTAAAACAGCTAATCGCCGGATAAAAGACTATTCAAAAATTTATTTAGATATTTCTACTACTATAAGTAGTATTCCTATGTTTAAATCATTTGGGTTAATTTTTAAATTATAAATATGTATATGCAAAGTCACCTCCAAAACGGAGGTGGCTTTGCATATTTTGCATCTTATGATTTCTCATTTCTTAGAGGTTCTATTTTGCTCTACCAAATTTAGGAATTGCAAAAGTAGACGAACTTCTTCTTCTGATAATCCAACCAAACTTAACTTTGTGGGTAAATTATCAGATATACCCAATAAATAGTCCGAAGATGTGTTTAGAGCTTCGCAAATTTTTATTAGAGTCTCAACACTAGGATAAGTTCGAGCTTGTTCATAAGAGGTAATAGCCCATTTTGAAACTCCTATTTTTTTAGCTAAGCCACTTTGAGTCATCTTCTTTGATTTTCTTACTGCTTTGAGTTTGTCGCTAAAATATTTTATATCCATAATAATAATATTGTATTCAACGCTTGGTTATCAATAATACTATAACAGTATTATTGATACTATTTTTAAGAGAAAAGTGATAAACTAAATACTAACTAGGCATCTAAAATCACCTAGCGGAACTAAGTGAAAAGGAGAGATACATATGGATGAACAAAAGGGAAAGGTTGAGGTTATTGATAAGGAAGAGAAAGACTATATTGGTAAGACAAAAGGAATTTATGATTCTATTAAAGATCACCTGTCCGACGAATATCGTAAGCAATACAATGTAAGAAGATTCATTGGCTGTTTATTGCTGTTTATAGTGCTTCGCTATATGCAATCAACGGAGGATAACAGTCTATTTAGTACAGACAGTATCTATCCCTTGATTTGGGCAATAGTTGTTTCATCTTTTGGCATTATGCGTATTGGAGTTATCAAGGCGGAGTGATTGATACATTTTCCAGAAGCATAATTTACTTTGGATCAATCTGGAGTTTGATCTGGAAAATAGTTGTTCAAAATATAGTCATCCAAATTTGGATAGCATTTATAGCGCCGTTCAGCGGTATTAAAACATGGCGAAAAGCAGTTAAGCATAATAAGATTCTCTTCGTCGATACGGGTAAAAATAATGTTTGGAATTAAGATTATGAAAAGGTTACGTAAAAATAATTTTAGGGGTTGAAAAATTTGAAGAAAATGGTAACAATAATAGGTGCTGTTTTATTTGGACTTATTCTATTAGCTGGTTGTGGAAATACTCAAGCAGATTTATCTGGTACTTATTTTTATGTTCAAAATGACAGGTCACATGATGATATGTCAGGAAATGGGAATATTTTACATCAAGTGATAGTTAAGCGAGTAGATAAATCGAATAAAAAATATGACATAACAGAGATTGGTATGTATGGTAATGGACACAATACAGGGACTCTTGATGTTGATGGGGATATTATGAACAGTAAGCTAGCAGAGGAATCATTTACTTTAGATACTGGGCTAGACAACTATCCCGCTGGTGGATGGGATATAAGTAATTTGAAGGGGACAACCTTTACTTTTAAAAATGGTATTTTGACAGTCAGTAAAAACGATAAAGTTAAATTTTATAAAGCTGATACTAGTGAAGGAAAAAAATATCAAGAAATTTTTCTAGGGCAAAAAACATGGCATCAAATTTTTGATACACCTGCTCCAGTTGAATCAAGTGAAAACATTTCTAATGAAGAAACAAAAGCAGCTGGAACAGATGAATCTAGCGAGGTTACTTTTTCTGACGTGAAATATAATCCTGAAAATGGAAAAATGAGTTTGAAAGTAAAGAATAACTCGGATTATTTCATTGACTCAGTAACAATTTATGGCACTATGAAGAGACACGAAACAAATGGTTATGGAGAAGATGAGACTACTAATGAAGAGTTCAATTCAATTGTTAATCAGTCTTCTATTCTTGGAAAGTACGACCTGACAGCGATTGGAGAAGATACACGGTATGCAATTTATCATATTGATAAAGGGGAAGAAAAAGAATTTACTTTTTCTTTAAATGTGGGAGATGATCCTTCAATTTATAGTGATCCAGAAATTAATGCTGATAAGACAGCTATTATATACCGTGGGAAAGAGATTAATACAGGTGACTGGTACCAAGCGTTGGATAGTGATTATGAACTCAAAACAAATAATAATGCTGCTGGTGAGATTGAGAGCGTTACGATAAAGAATACTTCGGATTATCAATGGGAAAATGTAATTATTCACCATGAGTATGCGCAACGTTATGGCGATGATTTAAAATATACTGACGCTACACAGAAACAAGTAGATATTGGTGCCACGGTAACAATTGAAAATTTAGGTGGAACAACAGGAAATTATGGTCATGCTACTCGTATAATGTATGTTGTGTTTGAGCCACGAAAAAAATAATTTCATAAAAGAAAAACCATGTAGAGGGTTAATCCCTACATGGTTTTTGTATATTCTTTGTCTAGTGATGACTTATTTTATTGGTAATATTTCATGTGATATAATTATTTAACTAAAAAATGTTCTGGGTATGAATAATAATTTTATAGACTAATAATATAGTTAAAGAGAGTCATAAAATGAATTAGGAAAGGTAATAATGTTCAATGGAAAAAATAAAATTGAGTTCGTCTAAGAAGTTTTCTGGTACTGCGAAAGAATTGAAGGAGAAACTTGAAAAAAAGGTAGATATATATCAAAATCCAACTACATATTATAACACAGAAGCTCCGCTATTATGGATTATACGTGGGAGTATTAAATATTTTGATGAGTTAGATACAGAATTTTTAGGAATAGGGAATGAATCAGGTATTCCATGTATGAAAGCAGATCACTTTGCAAATAACACTTATCGGTTGATTAAAGCGGTAGACTATTTGGCAGAATTGTGGAAATTAAAAATTGAAAAATCGGAAGAGGTAAAATTTTTATTAGACATTCGAACCTTAATTGTTCATTCTGGAGAACAAATAACTAAAGTAGAATCTTTGAAACTAGAAGGATATAAAGATAGTCAATTAGGGCGTATTTTAACTCGTAAAGAATGTAGAGCATTTCCTTTTCCAGAAGAATACTCTGATATGGACTATTGCATAGAAATTTGGAATGATAAACACGATAAGACCAAGAAGCATAATTTATCAAAGGTTGATCATTATATAGAAAATGAAAATTATTATGACATAGACATTTATCTAAAAGCTTCCGATGTTAGAAGTATTCTGTTACATCATATTGAGAAATTTATTGATTGTGGGAATAAAACTAAATTACCTCAAAAAGTAAAAAAGCTTCCAGATATAAAAGATAAAGTTATAGATACGGAATCAGATACTATAGATTTTGATAGAATAGCTGATCTAATATCAAAAGATTTAAGAGGAGGATATTATAAAGAGCGAGGTGTAGAGTATTGGGCTGGGTTTGGGTTAAAAAGGTTATATGACTATTCCAAAAAGCAT
The DNA here is from genome assembly GCA_027692465.1 of Enterococcaceae bacterium OF42-14pH9A. GTDB lineage: Bacteria > Bacillota > Bacilli > Lactobacillales > Enterococcaceae > Enterococcus_C. The sequence continues at coordinate 120,469 of JAQEYU010000004.1, forward strand.
TTAGAAACTTTGGATAAAGTTCGTGTAATCATTAAAGAAAAAATCCATACAGTCATGTCAAAATATTGGGATGATTATCAAGATGGAAATTTAACCATTGACGATTTACCTAATTTAGACATTCGAACTGTATTTAAAGAGTTTACTCCAGATTTTGAATATAAAGGTTATTTGGAAGGTGAAAAATTATTTAATTATATTGCTCCTTTTTTTAATACAAGAAACTACAACGATAAAAAAACAGATGTCGGTTATTTGGATATGTTTGTCAATGAAGCAAGTAATGCTTTAGGAAAAGAATTAAGCATGAGAGAATCTGTTGACGATTTGGTGTGTGACTATTTTGTTCAGTCAATCCAAGTTAAAAATTCTTACTAAGATTTAGAAAGTCTCTGTTTATGTTAGGAAATTTTTGTGAGGTGAAAATAATTATGTCTCAGGAAAGAGAGTCAATGCATAGTAAATTAAGTGATCATAAGTTTAATAAAGGTGTTTTTAAAAGCGGATTTAGTCAATTAATGACAGCTCTAGAGAAAGAAGAAGACTGGGCACATTCAAAATCTCCAGAATATATTTGGTTAGCCTTAATTTTAAATGGAGGGGAAAGAACAGAACAATTAGAAAAATGCATGCATATTTTAAGAGAGATGGTTAATAAAATATCTTCAAAACATCTGACATCACCTACACTTAGTGATATTTTAAGTCTAAATTCTAAAAACTTAGATATTTTTATAAATATTCTAAATGAAAGTGATGTTTTAGAATTGGTATCTCCTCTTTCAGTAGTGTTAACATCAGAAAATGAAAGATTCAGAAGGCAGTTGAAGGGATATTTGATGACCGTAGATGAAAGAGTCGAAAAAATAAATTCTGTTTTAGAAAACCTTATTGATCATCAAAGTCAGTTATCGACAGATGTAAGATATCTTATCATTTATTATAGTTCTATTTTGGGCAAAATAAAATTTCATTCATCACAAGAAAGTATGATAGATGGATTAAATAATTATCCATATCTAGATGTTGAGGATGAACAGATGAGATTCATCAGACCAATGATAAGAAGTACAGAGCTTAGCATATCGACTCAATTTTACAATACTGAGTCAACATTTAACAAAAAATTTTGGGAAAATATTGCGAAATATATGAATTGTGAGGCGTTTCTATTGAAGTTTGAAAAGAACGGGAACATCAATTTAACTGAGCTTAAATCAAATTTATATGAATCATTGAAGTATTACAGAGACTTGATTCAAGATGTTGAACAAAACAATACTAAACTCTTGGTATTAACAAGTATATTGACGTACTCTTATAAACGACTGTTAGAACTTGTTGATCATAATTTAAGGCAAACTATATCGGGAAGATCAATTGTCCGATCTTGTATTGAAAACTTTATGATGACTAAGTATCTTTTGAAAAATGAAGACCAACATAAAAATATTTGGGAGGAGTTTCAGTATTATGGGATTGGTAACTATAAATTAATTTTTGAGCGATATCGTGAAGAAAATCCTAGTATTGAAGGTAGCCATGTTCAGTTTGATTACTTAGATTTACTTGTTTCAGAATATATAGACAAGGAATTTATTGACATGGATACTCGGTATTTCGGAAGCGGAAACATTCGAAACAAGTTTAAGGAGGTAGATGAAGATTTTCTTTACAAATATATGTACGAGTACGATTCGCAATTTGAGCATGGATTATGGGGAGCCATACGAGAAAGTTCAATATTAAAATGTAATGCACCTGGACATCAGTACCATGGAATCCCTGATATTGATAATGAACAATACCTTTCTGATGTAGGAAAAGATATGCAAGATATTCTGATAAGACATCTTGAAGTAATGAATGAAGTATATCCCAATCCACATTTAGAAAATTAAAAGAGGTGGTTTATATGTTAGAGGAACTCAGAAAAATTCAAAATGAGTATTTATTGTTACTAAAGAATATTTTAGAAGAAATAAAAAAAGATAGTTTGCTAGATTCACTCGATTTAATTCAAATGTTCTGGATCAAAAATCGAAATATTATAATAATGGCAAGCGACCATCTTTTTAAGTATCACGATACTTTCTTTCTAACAGCTGCTACTATTTTTGATGTAAATGATTCTGATCAAAATATTTTTCTCGTGAATAGCGACTATTTGATTTTTGATGATCCTATCCCGAGTTATTTGACGTTTATTACAACCAAAGATGTTCCAAAAGAACTTTTTAGTAATTACTTGGCAAAATTAGAGGAGGTTATTAAAGAAACAATACAAGATGAAATAGTATTGTTAGAAGAAAAAAGAGAGTTTTTCTTTGTGTTACCACTAAGATACTACAAGTCGAATATTGATACGGATTTTGATTCGATTAAAGTAACAAAAAAAGTCATTCAAAACTTTTTTAGCGAAACAATTACAGAGGAGGTATTGACGAAGCATCAAAATATAGAAAAAATTATTAATCATGAAGCGATTTCAACAATAGTGCTTTTTGATGGTGACAATCCAAATGAATCAATTGATAATAGAGTTAATAATTATATAAAGAGAAATGGAGATATACTGCCTAAAAATTTTAGTAACATTCAGACATTATATTTTGCACTAATTGGTGATTTTCAACAAGCCTTTAATGTTTTGGAAGCATCGTTATATTTTAATGTTATTCCTTTTTTCAGATCATTTACTCCCTATAATAATTATTATATACTTGCACAAACTTTAGAGCATAATAATGATAATCTTGATGAGAAAAGAAGAATTCAGAATTATGTAAATAAAAGTTTTCTGGGATATTTGTTATATCATGAATACTACAAAAGGGATGTAGATATTAGTTTATCTGACTTAAAACAAAAGGCAAAAAATATTGACTTGAAAAGACGAATGCGCAGCATAGAACCTAACGAAGGAGGTTTAGTGAGTGTTGAACTTTATGCTGATGAAATAAACAGAATCATTGATGAACTTATTAAGTAAATGTTTTAAAAGGTAATTGTATTTTTGAGGAATCGGCTCGCGAATAATTAAATGACATCATCAATGATAAAATTAATGAGGAAAATAAATTAATAACTTAATTAAATAAATTGAAAAAGGAGAAAAAATGACATTTGAAGCTAGAGGAGACTCAATAAAAGGATTATTGACATCAACAAGACAGTACAAGATTCCTAGATTTCAACGCGATTTTTCTTGGGATCAGTCTAATTATGAAGAGTTTTTTGAGGATATTGTTAACAATATATATTTCAGAAATGAAGAATTTGTTACTAGTCAATATTATTTAGGGAATATGCTATTTTTAGGTGATAAAGAAGATAATGAAGTTGAGGTAGTAGATGGTCAACAAAGATTAACAACAATAACAATATTTTTAGCAGCTCTAAGAGATACGTTATATTCAATTGTGGATGATCAAAATGCTAAAGATTATGCTGATACGATACATTCAGAATATTTAATAAAAAAGATAGATGGAAAACCTCAAAGAAAACTCCAAACGATGTCTAGTTTTCCTTATTTCACCCAAACTATCCAAGACAATGAAAAACCTGCCTTTAAAGTTGAGCCGAAAACAGAAGAAGAAGAGGCTTTAAAAAAAACATTTGAATTTTTTAAGAAACAGATTGATAAGAAACACTTTTTAAATAAGATTAGTAAAACTTGTAATAAAAAAATTACCGAAGAATATTATGTGGAGGCATTGAAAACTGTAAGAGAACAGTTGCTTAACTCTGAAATAATAGACATTTTTGTAACTGACAGAAAGCAGGTAAATAAAATTTTTGAAAATATAAATTCTAAAGGAAAGCCGCTTACTCAAGTTGATTTGATAAAAAATACAATATTTGGAGTGGTACCAATTTCTTCAGCTGGCATTGATGAGATGAGTCTGAAATGGGATGAATTTGGTGAAAAACTCACAAAATTAGATACAAATTTTAATGAATTTTTCTTGCATTATTGGAAAGCAACATTTCCAACAGATAATGCGAATGGTGCAAATTTATATAAAAAATATTTGAAAAGATTTGACGGTAAGAATGAAAAAGAAATCACTGGATTTGTTAATGGATTATCTTTGGGGCTAGATATTTATGAAAATATAATTTCAGTAGATCCAAGCAATTGCAAACAACAAGAAAAAAAGGCAGAATTAGAATATTTGGATGCACTAAACAAATTTGGTGCAGTTCAAGTTAGAGTGCCCTTACTAACTTTATACACATCAAAAATAAAAATAAAAAATCAAAAAAAAATAGATTTTTTGAAATTCTTAAGTTATTTCCATTTTACTGTATATGGAACATCAATAAAATTTAGAGGAAACAATACTACTACACCATTTAAAAACTTTTCAGTTGAGGTAATAAATGCAAAAAATGCTTCTGATATTTATTCTGGAATGAATAAATTAAAACAAGATTTAATAGGTCTTCTGAATAAGGAGGAGGTAAATAGAGCATTTAAAGAATTGTCTTTTTCAAAAGAAAAAGCTAGAAATGGACTTTCGGAATATCCAACTCAATTTGTGATTAAACAAATAGCAAATTATTTAGAAAATAGAGATTATAGTCCGATTGAATATACTATTGAGCACGTTATAGACGAAGCGGAGGGGAATTCTAATAATATAGGAAATTTGATAGTATTAGAAAGAATCTTAAATGACAAGATTAATGATATAAAACAAAAACAAAAAAGCATTTCTTTTAATGATAAATTAAGTATCTACAATGAAAGTGTGTATAAAATGACAAAGGATTTTGTAACTACACATTCACAATTTGCTCGCGATGAAATTGAATCACGTTCAGAAGAGCTAGCAACACAATTTTGGAGCATATTGGAAAATCTATCAAAATAATTTCGACTCGCATGATTTTTAGTTAAAAATTGACACTATTTAATTCAAAGTATTTGAAATTCAATAAAATTTTTGAATGTGGGTTACGCTGTATCCATTGCTACTAAAGGTTTTTAAAGCTCATTCAAATTCCAAGTAATCGAACCAGGTTTGAAGAAAGCCCGCAAAGCGAGCCAATTCTCAAAGCGTTAATCGTTGGTATATCAACGATTTCAAGCACTTCTCGATTGCTCGAGAGGTGCTTTTTTATTTGGCGGCGATTGTTTTCTCCGCCAAATCCTAAAAAATGGCGGAGAAAATTATTGTCAGATGAGAGTATCTCCTGAAATACTCATGGTATTTATCCAATTTTTATTATATTAATTTTAACTATGCGTAGAACTATTGAAAACATGATATAATAATGTTTCATTAGGCAGGTAAAAAGGAGTTGATAGAGTATGTCTGATTACAAATATTCAGTAAAAAATACGACTAAAATCGAGCGTGAAAAGCTTCGGAATGTTGCTTTGAGCTATTCAACTTTAGATGCTGCGGAACCTTCGGAAGATGCAATGAAATTGGTGGAGGAATATGTAGCAGGAAATATAGAAATTGCTGATGCTCTAGAAACTGTTATTGAAAAATATCGTTCTTTGGGTTTGCAAAATGTATGATCCTTATTTAATTCCAAATACTGATGTTTTACAAAATAGACTTGATATATCAGATAAAGAGTTACTTGAAAGAGCCGAAGCGGATATTACCTATTTTAAATTGTTAGATATTGATGCTTGGTTTGAAGATAAGCCGCTTAATTCTGAAACGTTTCTTGCTGTTCATAAATACATTTTTGGCGATCTTTATGAATGGGCAGGAACAATCAGAACAATACCTATTTACAAAGAGGAGGCAGTTTTAGGTGGCGTGTCTTTAAATTATGGAGATGTCCAATCAATCCAGCTTCAAATTGAGACAATCATCCATGAGTTGAATCAAGTAGAATGGTCTGAGATTAGTGTGGAAGATATGATTCCGTTGTTCTCAGATTTGATTGCTCGCTTATGGTTAATCCATCCGTTTAGAGAAGGAAATACTCGAACGGTGATGCGGTTTGCCGGTTTATTTGCAAATGCTAAAGGATTTCCTTTGAATTCAAAATTTTTAAGAGATCATGCGAGTTATGTAAGAAAGTCACTCGTTCTATATTGTGTTGAAGAAGCGCCTGAAAAAGAGTATTTCTTGAATATAATGAGGGACGCGATCAACGATTTTTAGGTAAGAGTGTACCGTTATATTATTAATGTAGCCTCGTTCTGGTTTGCAGTTAGTATGTGGGTACGATTTTAGGTACGAATACCATGAAATCTGTTAAAATCCGTTGAAATAACACTTTTATAAAAAGCGAGATAAACCGTGCTGTTAAAACGAATTGAAATTAATGTGGTTATTTATACGCGGAATCAGGTCTTAAAAAAGCTCGTAAAGCTTCACAGTTCTCAAAACGTTAATCGTTGTACTATCAACGATTTCAAGCACTTCTCGATTGCTCGAGGGGTGCTTTTTTGGTTGCGAGTGGGTGGGAAATGCGGCAATAGCTAGGGTGTGTCTGAAAACTCCAGTGGCAGATATTTTGGTCCTTTTCACCGCAATCTACGTCGTAAATGCTCGCTTATGCACCACATAAGCTGCGCTTTACTCCTTGATTTCGGCAAAAAGTCCGCAAAAATCTGGATCCCCCCAGAGTCTTCAGACACACCCTAATAAAGTCACAAAAAAAATGATCGAAAGCTGGAGCGGAAATATCTGCCGTAAATCTGCAGTCGGATTTTTGTATTTTTCCTAAATCTACCTTTTTAAATAAAGGAAAGTTTGTTTTTTGCGGCAGAAGGTCGTATCCTCAAAGTAGGCAGGCGGCTGGTAACGGGGAAGTCGCAAAAGGAGGAGCAGCAAGATGGATTTATTTCAAAAAATCGGTGAAGGTACCGGTGCGTTGATCGGTGGCGGCCTCAGTAGTGTCGTGAATCTGGTGGCGGAAGTCACGGATGCCCAGGTACTGCGGGAAGCCGGGCAGGAGATCTTTGACGGCAACAAGCAGGCGGGGCGCACGGCCGGTCGGGCAGTGGATGGCTTGACGGAGGCGGCCCACGGTTTTCTTACGAAGGATGACCGGCAGCTGGCTGACGGCAAAGACAAGCTGACGGAGGTGGCCCGCACCGCCGTGGACAGTGTCAAAGGCACCGTCGACTTCGCAGCCGAGCAGGTGACCGAAGCCTATGAAGGCGGCAAGGAAATGGACGGCAAGCGCCTGATGAAAGTGGCCCGCAATACCGGCAAAGCCCTGGTGGTCTCCGCCGCGGTAGTCAGTGTGATGAAAGTCGGCAAACTGGCGAAAGTCAAACTGTAAAAGTAACCCTAAAGTACTTTATCCGGACCATGGTAAAAAAACTTGCAAAGAAGCGAACGCTCTCCCAGGTGAGGCACAATAAAAAGACCGGCCCCTGCCACTGTTCTTTAATGGCAGGGGCCGGTCTTTTTGTTAGTGCTTCTTAAGACGGCAGCGTTTTTTTACCACTTGTTTCGTACTTAATAGGTTAAGCGTCAAAAGCTGGGGCGACGAGCTGCCAGACTTTCTCAAATTCCTCTTGAAAATATTCACCCCAGCGCTCAGCGTAAGCGGGTGCCGAAAAATACATAAATGCCAACAAGATTCCTTCAGTGAACGCAGCCGATTTCCCGGTGGCGGCCATGAAACTTTCGCCAAGAGCCAGACTGTGGGCGCGATAAAGTTCGGGATCGTTGCCGATATAAGTGGTGTATAGAGCAAACATCTGCGGATCGGCTGTTTTAGCGGCCTTTTTGCGACTTGCCAAAAGCCATAGCCAATCGTGAGCTGTCTTCTTTACTGATTGTCCGGCAACCGTTTGATAAGGGAAAAGATCCGTCAGCTGATTTTCCAGCCAGTGGAGAGTCAACTGCGACCAGAGTGCTTTTTTACTGGGGAAATATTTGTATAAGGCGGCATGGCTGACACCTAATGCCTGGCCGACATCGCTTAGAGAAAGGTTGATTCGTTTTTCAGCTTGGACCATGTCGGCTGCGGTTTGCAGGATGAGGTCTTTCGATAAATTTTTCATGGCTTCAGTATAGCCCGAGTTACAAAAATTGACAAATGAAACCAAACCTTCTAAGCTGAGTGAAGTTACAAAAACAAAAAAATGTAAATGAGGCGGCGTTAGCTATGAAAATGACAAAGAATACCATCTTGATTACCGGTGGGACTTCCGGTATCGGCTTGGCATTGGCACAAAAGTTTCTGGAGTTGGAAAACCGTGTGATCGTCACCTCTCGCCGCTCGGAGGTCATTGCCCGCACCATAGCCGAAAATCCGGGACTGATCGGTTATGAAGTGGATGTCACCAGTTTTGACAGTGTGCAGCAGCTGTTTAAAAAAGTGACCAGTGCTTATCCTGAATTGAATATGGTGATTCATTCAGCGGGGATGATGCGAGGGATTGACTTTTTCGATTCGGATACAGCCCTCACCAACGAAATCGAGACGAACCTCTTGGGGACGATCTATGTGGACAAACTTTTTCTACCATGGCTGGCGCACCAAAAATCAGCAGCGTTGGTCAATATCAGCTCCGGGCTGTCCTATCTTGCCAGCAATGCCCATCCGATTTATTCGGCAAGTAAAGCCGGGGTCAACGGCTTGACCGAAGCCCTTAGAGGCCAGGCGCGCTTTTGGGGATATCAAAATCTGCATGTGATTCAAGTCGCGCCGCCGCTGATTTCGGAAACCAATCTGAATCCGGTCATGCACGAGACCGGTGACCGCAATCCGATGAATATGTCCCTGGCCGCTTTTACTGCTGCCGTCATCAAAGGGATCGCCAAAGATAAAGCAATCATCAATCCCGGTCCCAGCAAAGTGCTGTACCTTTTGAGCAAAATCTTGCCGCAATCACTGCGCTCCAAGTTGACGGATAATACATTAAAAACAGAATTTCCTGAAAAAGCGGCGGCTGTTAAAAAATAGGGTGGGGGATAATCTGTTGGTGCACGGGAGAGACTGACTGAAGGAGGCAGAAGCTGGCTGGCCGGCCTTTTGATTAAGTAAGGCAGCTCACTGCTGTAAGTGTGGCCCTTTTCAGTATTTGCAAGGGCTGCATGGCTGAAGGGAGCAGGAATCTGAAAGCGGCCGTGACCGCTATCCGCAAAATCTTCTGAGACATGTCTACTTTGAGGGGTAGAGATGTCTTTTTTTGCGGGTCTGTTTCGGTGGGCAGATATGGTATTCTGAGTCCAAAAGAGGAGGCGCTTACATGGAGTATCGTAATCCTGTACTTCCCGGTTTCCATCCGGATCCGAGTATCTGTCAGGGGGAAGATCGTTATTATCTCGTCACCAGCTCGTTTGAGTATTTTCCGGGGATCCCGCTTTTTGAAAGCCGCGATCTGGTGAACTGGCAGCCGATTGGTCATTGCATCACCAGGGAAACGCAGATGGTATTTACTGATCAGCTGCCCAATGCACTGGGGATCTATGCGCCGACGATCCGCTGCATCGCCGGCCGTTACTATGTGATCTGCACCAATGTCGGTACCAAAGAGCATGGTCCCGGGAACTTTTTTGTCTGGGCGGAGGATCCGCATGGCGAGTGGTCAGATCCTATCTGGCTGGACTTGCCGGGGATTGATCCCAGTTTGTTTCAGGATCAAAGCGGTCAGGTTTGGTATTGCGGAGCGGATCAGGGCATTTACCTTTGTGCAATCGAGCTGTCTGACGGCAGCCACGGTTCCCGACTGGATATCTGGTCGGGAACGGGGGGCGCTGATCCGGAGGGGCCGCATATTTATTTCAAAGACGACTGGTACTATCTGCTGATTGCAGAAGGTGGGACGGGCTATGGTCATATGGTGGTGATGGCCCGCAGTCGTGAGATCACCGGACCTTATGAAGCTTGCCCTGATAATCCGCTGCTGACAAATCGCAGTCTGCCCCTCGGCATCCAAGGAATCGGCCATGCGGATTTGCTGCAGGATGAAAACGATAATTGGTGGGCGGTCTGTTTGGGCATCCGGCCGTTACCGGAATTCCCGAAGCGCCATCTTCTGGGGCGGGAAACATTTTTGGTTCCGGTTGACTGGACCGGAGAATGGCCAACGATGGGCGCAGACGGAGCGGTGCTGCCGGTGATGGCCGGGCCGCTGCCCGGGGGTGCGGTCGTTGAAACCGCCGCTTCGGAGCAGGCCTCTTTTCGAGATGACTTCAAGGGAGATAAACTGGCGCTGTCTTGGAATACGTTGTTCAGACCGCAGCCGGAGCAGATTCTGACGACCGAAAAGGGGTTGGCGTTGCGGCTGGCTGCGGTTTCACAAGTCGACGAGGAGCTGTGGCTCGGTCGCCGTTTGCAGCATCCCCGTTTTGCGGCTGAAGCGGTTTTTGATGGGAGTGAAGCAGCAGAAACGGTGTACGGGATCAGTTTGTTTTTGAATCCCACCCACCGCTATGATTTGTGCATCCAACAAAAGGTCGGTGGTGATCAGCTGCGAGGAGATTTCCGGCTGGGGCCGTTTGCCAAAGAACAGGATTTTTCTGTAAAGGTCGGCAGTATCAATGGCTTGCGGATCAGCGGTGATGAGCGGGTTGCGGTATTTGAAGTGCAGGATGAACAAGGTGGCTGGCAAAAGCTGACGGAAGTGGCGATCCACTATCTGGCTACCGAAACCAGCGGCATTTTCACCGGGCCATACATTGGCTTATTCGCCCGCAAAGAAAAGGCGTCCGGCGGCGGGACCGTCTATTGCCGACAGTTCCTGTACCAAGGGCTGTGAGAGCAGTGCAAAACAAGGAGGAGAAAGCTATGTATCATCAACAACTGGATGATTTTCCCGAAACGTTTCTTTGGGGGGCGGCTTCGGCAGCATATCAAGTGGAAGGGGCTTGGAATGCGGCTGGCAAGGGGCCTTCCATCTGGGACAGCTTTGCCCGGATTCCCGGCAAGACCTTTGAAGGGACCAATGGCGATGTGGCGGTGGATCATTACCATCGCTATAAAGAAGACGTCGCCCTGATGAAAGAAATGGGGATGAAGGCGTATCGTTTCAGCGTCGCCTGGAGCCGCATCCTTCCTGAAGGAGAAGGCGCAGTCAATGAAGCCGGTTTGGCATTTTACGAAGCGCTGGTGGATGAATTGCTGGCCAACGATGTGGAACCGGTCCTGACTTTGTTTCACTGGGACCTGCCGCAAGCCTTGCAGGATCGCTATAACGGCTGGGAATCCCGCCAGACGGCAGCTGCCTTTGAACAATACTGCCGCGTGCTTTATGAACGTCTGGGGAAAAAGGTCAAGTATTGGGTGACGATGAACGAGCAGAATGTCTTTATTCCGCTGGGCTATCGCTGGGCGGCTCATCCGCCGGCAGTCACGGACCTGAAACGGATGTACGCCGCCAATCATATCGTCAATCTGGCCAATGCCAAAGCGGTGAAGCTGTTTCATCAACTGGTTCCGGAAGGTATGATCGGTCCGAGCTTCGGCTATGGGCCCATCTACCCGCTGACGGCCGATCCCAACGATGTCTTGGCAGCCGAAAATGCGGAGGCCTTCAATAACGAGTGGTGGCTGTCGGTCTATTGTACCGGCAAATATCCCCGCTTCTTATTCAAGCAGCTGACGGATCTCGGGGTAGCGCCGGAGCTTCTTTCCGCCGATCGGGCGTTGTTGGAAGATCCGCTGGCCCGGCCGGACTTTTTGGGTGTGAATTATTACCACGGTGGTACGGTCAAAACCAATCGGATCGAGGCACCGACAGCGGAGGAGAAGGAGTTTTCAAAGACTGATCCTTACTTGATGCAGCCTAAAGACGATCAAGCGCAATCGCCGGAAGTCCCGCTGTTCAACGGGGTCGCAAACCCCTATTTGGAAAAAACGGCATGGGGCTGGGAGATCGATCCGGTAGGGTTTCGTGTGGCCCTGCGCCGACTGCAGGCCCGCTATGATCTGCCCTTGTTCATCACGGAAAACGGCTTAGGGGCAGTCGACGAATTGACCGCTGACGGGACCATCCATGATCCTTATCGCATCGATTATCTGCGGGCTCATCTGCTGGAGCTGCAAAAAGCGGTGACAGACGGAGTGGAAATCTTGGGCTATTGCGCCTGGTCCTTTACCGATCTGCTCAGCTGGTTGAACGGCTATAAAAAGCGCTACGGTTTTGTCTATGTCGACCGGGATGAGCAGGAGGAACGCCAGCTGACCCGGATCAAGAAGGACAGCTTTTATTGGTACCAAAAAGTGATCGCAACAAACGGTGCTTCACTGACGGAGACCAAAACAGCGAAGGAATAAAGAAAGCAGCAGCCTGTCCGGGCAGAGCTGATAGCGAGTTATTTGCAGACGTTAGCGCCGACTGACCCCGGTTGCTCCCGATTGCCCCTGGCTGACCGGAAGACGGGGGCATTGCCGCCGATCAACTTGGTGTTTTCAGATACCCGCTTAATGAAAAACAACAACGACCGCCTTGCTTGCGTTGAAGCGTAAGCAGGGCGGTCGTTGCTGTTTTGCTGGTCTGGGCCGGCGATTTTTGGCTGTTTTTCTACATCGAAGGCGGCTTCAAAAGGAGGGTGACGGTGGTCCCTGCTCCGGGGGTACTGGTGATCGTCAAGCCGCACTGTCTGCCGTAGTACATCCGGATCCGATTGTTGACGTTTCGCAGGCCGATGCTGCGGCTGTCTTCCAAGTCGTTGTCATCGATTCGTTTCCGCAAGGCTTCCAGCTCGGCAGTGGGGATGCCGACCCCGTTGTCTTTGACCTCGATTCGCAGGATGTCCGCTTGGCGGCTGACGCTCAGGAGGATCAGGCCGGGACGGGTCAGTTTTTCAAGGCCGTGGGTGATCGCATTTTCTACCAGCGGCTGGATCAGCAGCGGCAGGATCTGCAGGTAGTCGCTGTCGATTCCTGCTGCGACTGCGGTCTTCAGATTGACACGATCACCAAAGCGCATTTTTTGGATCCGCGTATAGATGTCGATGGCCTGCAGCTCATTTGCCAGACTGGTGAGCTTGCGGCCTTCGTTGTCCAACGTATAGCGCATGGATTTCGACAACAGCTTGATGGAATCGGCGGCTTCCCGATCCTGATTTTTCAGAGCGGTCATCCGGATTGTCTCCAAGGTGTTGAACAAAAAATGCGGATTGATCTGGCTGGCCAGCACGTTGTATTCCATCTGCTGCTGCTGATTCAAAAATTCCTGCTCCTTCAGCTGTGCTTGGAAGATGGCTTCTTCGTTGGCCTTGATCCGCTGGATGATGGTATGGAAATCCAAAGAAATCTTGGAGATCTCATCTTCACCGGCGATGTTGCTGAAAAAGTCGTAGTCTTCTTGGGAGGCGTGGAAGACGGCCTGTTGGAGGCGGCTGACCCGGGCGGCAAAGAAATTGGCGAAAATGATGACCAGAATAAAGGTGGTCAACAAAACCAGAATCAGGATGCTGGACCATTTCAGTAAATTGTTCTTCAGATTTTTGGCGGCATCGTAGTCGACGGAATAGATATGGATCCGATCGCTGTCATTGCCCAAAGACAAGGAAGTAGCGGCCAGCAAGACCCGCTTGTGATCGGCGGTATCGACAAAAGTGGTCTGGTTTTCGTTGCCGGAATCCGGGTAGGCCATGATGGCAGCAGAGCCCAGGTCGTGCAAATCATCGCTGTAAAAAAGCGGATCGTCATTCAAAAAGAGCTGGTCCTCATAAGCCGAATTATTGATCCGGTTGCGCAGAAAATTGTAGTCCAGCTTTAGTTCTAAAATGGCGTACTCCTCACTCAGCGGCAAGGGCAGCCGTTTGTACAAGGTCAATAGGTTCAGCTGGGTCGTAGCATCGGCAGCTGCGGTTTGCCAAAAGCCGTCCGGGCGGCTCAGGGCTGTTTTGACCCAATCATTTTGGGCTGTTGCTTCGTCGATCTTACGGAAATATTTGTAGTCGGGGATCGTCTGATTGCTGGTATAGACCCGTAATTGATAAATGGAGGTGTCTTGCGAAAGCATCCGGTCGATGTAGTGATAGTTTGTGATCGCATGCATGGCTTCATCTTCGTCGGTGTAGTGCTCCCCAAGTAATTTTCGCAGATCGGTGTCAGTTGACATCAGTTGCGCGATGTTGGAGAGATTCTTCGTACTTTCAAAGACGATGGAGCGCACCCGCAACGAATCCGTCAGGGCCAGATTCTGATAACTTTCTCGTAATTGCTGGGTCGAATCATAGACCAGATTGCCCCCGATAAACAGCGTCGACAAAAAGATGATCGGGATATAGATGATAAAAAGCTGCTTGCGGATGGAAAAGCGGGACAGCGTCTTCAAAAAGGACCATTTCGCCATAAGGGCACCTGCCTATTTGTGATTTGAAAAGATGTTCAACAGCAAGAAGGCGCTGCTGTAGGCGGATAGGGAAAAGCCCAGCAGCAACAAAAGAAACTTCAATGACGGCATCAAGACAGCCAAGCAGCCGATGGTGACGGGGATCAACAAGAGGCACAGGGCTTTTAGCGGATGGGCCGTTACCAGCAGCAGCGCGTTTTTCAAGGTCTGTTTGGTGGTGTTCTCATAGCGGGCCACTAAGGCAGCGGCGATCAAAAAGGCGCTGAGCAGCACGCCGGCTAAAAAGAGGGCAGCCAGGCCGGCGATGGTTGCCGGGATCGTCTTAAAGGCAAACCAGAAGAAACCGCTGAAACCCAACAGCAGGACCGGCAGCAAGATCACAAGAAAGATAGCGGTACTTTGGCGCCAATTTTGTTTCAAGCTGAGGAAATAATCTTTGACCAGATACCCTTTTTCTCCGTCAGCATAGTGCATCGTCACCTCCAACAGCGCAGTCGTCGCCGCGCCGATCGTGACAATCGGCAGACAAGTGAGCAGATACAACAGGTTCAATGCGATGAATTGAGTTGATACGGTGGTGACTTTGTAGAAGGTGCTGCTTTCATTGAATTTCATTTGAATCATCATCCTTTACTGTTTATCAAGCGAGAGGTGCCAAGCCGGCTCCAATCCGGTATCTCATCTGGACTGGAATTAAAGTGATTGACCGAGCGTCGAAAAGTTTCAGAAGGCTCTCCGATCTGCCTCCCCATGAAGGCAGCCGGCTGTGGTTATGTACGGTCGTTTGACCTTCTTCATTGTAGCATCTTTGCCGGCGGATCAAAAATTGCCGCAGACTGTCGGGCAACAAAAGAAAACGCTTACTGCATAAGGGTTTGTCGGGTTTTTGGGCAGAGATTCGACAAAAAAGATGTCTAGTTTGTGTGGTAACGAGGTGCTGTTTTGTCCGGTGGCAAGAGGAAAAAGGGGTGCTATTATCAGTATGTGAAGCGGTTACAAAGATGCTGAGGCCTGTTGACTGCAGCTCTTTGGCGCAAACGCAGGGTCCAAGACAGACTGTTTCAGCAGACAACCGCAACGAATCTGTCTTGCAGCATAGTTTAGGAGGAGAAATTATGGAGTTGAAGGAAGTCCCACGAAGTAAAACCGGCAAGCGTTCGGTACACGAAGGAAAGATCATGTTTTTGATCATCGTTCCTTTTTTGATTCTGGTCTTTTTGTTTTCTTATTTCCCGTTACACGGCTGGATTTATTCCCTGTATGATTATAAACCGGCATTGGGGCTCTCCGGCAGCGAATTTGTCGGCTTGAAATGGTTCAAGATGCTGGTCAACAGCAAAACGCAGGTGGATCAGATCGTTCAGGTCCTGAAGAATACCTTTGCCATGAGCTTTCTCGGAATTGCAACTTCGATTTTGCCGGTGGGATTCGCCATCTTTTTGAATGAGATCAAAAGCAAGTGGTTCAAAAACATCGTGCAGACGCTGACCACGCTGCCGAACTTTATCAGTTGGGTGCTGGTCTACACCATTGCCTTCAGCTTGTTTTCCAACACCGGGCTGGTCAACACCTTGCTGCAGGAATGGGGCTTTATCACCGATCCGCTGAAATTTTTGGACAGTGATAACCATACCTGGCTGATGATGATGCTGTGGAATATCTGGAAAGGCTTAGGCTGGGGTGCCATCATGTATCTGGCAGCCATCTCCGGGATCGATCCGGAATTGTACGAATCCGCCCGCATCGACGGGGCCAATCGTTTCCAACTGATGCGCAATATCACTTTGCCGGCGCTGATGCCGACTTATCTGGTGATGCTGATGCTGTCAGTGGCCAATCTGCTGAACAACGGGATGGATCAGTATTTTGTCTTCCAAAATGCCTTCAATAAAGAGCATATCCAAGTGCTGGATCTGTACGTCTACAATATCGGGCTGGGCTCCAACAGTCTGTCACTGGCTACGGCGATCAGTATGCTCAAGAGCTTGATCAGTGTCGCCTTGTTGGCCGTCGTCAATTTTGTGTCCAAGCGGGTCCGCGGCACATCCATCATCTAAGGAGGAGAGGATTACAATGGAGATCTCAATGAAAAACATCAAAAAGAAAAAACACAAAGAGATTCGGACCAAAGAAGATGTCGTCTTCAATATTTTCAACTATCTCTTCTTTTTCATCATCATGCTTTTGTGTGCCTATCCCTTTTATTATCTGATTATCAACTCGATCAGTAACAACGAACTCAGCGCACTGGGGGATATTCGCTTTATTCCGGAGGGCCTTCATCTGGAAAACTACCGGCAGGTGCTGCAATTAGACGGTTTGAGTATGGCGGCGGTGGTTTCAGTGGCCCGGACCGTGATCGGGACAGCCGGTACAGTACTGGCATCGGCTTTTCTGGGCTTTATGTTCACCCAGGAAAAAATGTGGAAACGAAAATTCTGGTACCGCTTCATCATCATTACAATGTATTTCAATGCCGGCCTGATCCCGATGTTTATCACCATGAAGACACTGGGGTTGACCAATAATTTTTGGGTCTATGTGCTGCCGGCTATCGTTCAACCTTTCAATATCATCTTGGTAAAAACCTACATCGAATCGATCCCTCGTTCGCTGCAGGAAGCGGCTGAGATCGACGGTGCCAACATCCTGCAGGTCTTCTTCAAGGTGATCCTGCCCAACTGTACACCGATTCTGGCGACGGTCGCGATCTTTTCGGCGGTAGCTCAATGGAATTCCTTCCAAGATACTCTGATCTACATTACCGATCAGAAGCTGTATTCGCTGCAATACCTGCTTTATACCTATATCAATCAGGCCAACTCCCTGGCCCAGATGGTAAAAAATACGACCGGCTCGATGGCAGGGGTAGTGAGTGCCGCGACGACCCAAACGCCGACGTCGATTCGGATGACCGTTTCAGTCATCGTCGTATTGCCGATCATGTTCATCTATCCATTGTTCCAGCGCTATTTTGTAAAAGGGATCATGCTGGGGGCCGTGAAAGGCTGATCACTGAGAAAGGTTTTTATGACCGGTCTGCTGAGGTGGTTTATGATAAAAGAGAGACGCAAGCCCAGTTTCTCTTTTAGCTGAGCAGCTGAGGGGGCCGTGTTGTTGGCAACATAAAACAGGCGGATTCTGGTGATTTCCGACAAAGCGACCTTTGTCAAAGGCACCAGAATTTACCAAACAAAGGAGAAGAAGAGAATGAGTAAAAAATGGTTAAACGTTGCAGCAGCGGCATTACTGACTGTGGGTTCCTTGACCGGACTGGCAGCTTGCGGGTCCGGCGGAAGCTCCGACGGCGGTACGAACGACAGTAAAAAAGTCGATAAAAGCGAGACCTTGACGATCGATGTCTTCGATGGACTGGCCAACTATATGGGGATCCAAAAAGGTTGGTTTGCCAAAATCGTCAAAGATAAATTCAACATTGAAATGAACATCATCGCTCCCAACGTAGCGGGTAACGGGGACGCCCTTTATCAGACGCGCACCGCAGCCGGCGATCTGGGGGATCTGATCATTGCCGACAACGGCCAGCAATACAATGAGCTGGTCAAAGGCGGTCTCTTGTATGATGCCTCGGATCTGTATAAAAATATGCCCAACATGAAAAACTTTGATGAGGCGGTCCAGCACGTCAATGCCAACGAAGAAGGAATCTACGGCTTCCCGACATCGGTTTCCAACCTGAAACCGACAGATGCCTCGGAAGGATTGGATCTGAACTACGGCGCCTATTTACGCTGGGATCTGTACGGCCAGGCCGGCTATCCTGAAATCAAGACTTTGGAGGACTTGCTGCCGGTGCTGAAAACGATGCAGGAAGCACAACCGCAAACCGAGTCCGGGAAAAAAGTGTACAGCTTCTCACTGTTCGGTGACTGGGACGGCAATATGATGGGTGCCGGGAAACAACTGGCGGCATTGTACGGCTATGACGAGCTGGGCTTTGTCTTGGCAAAAGCTGACGGTTCTAACTATCAAGGAATCTTGGATGATGATTCCGAATACATGCGGGCCATCAAATTGTACTTTGATGCCAATCAAATGGGACTGGTGGATCCGGAATCGACTACCCAAAACTATGATACCTTGTTCTCTAAATTCCAAGACGGCCAAGTGCTCTTCTCCTGGTGGCCTTGGTTGGGGCAAGCCGCTTACAACAATACCGAGAACGTGGACAAAGGGGTCGGCTTCATGCTAGCACCGATCCAAGACCAGAAGATCTTCTCATACGGTGCCGAAGTCTATGGCGGCAAACAGTTCATCGGGATCGGCTCAAAGGCCAAAGATCCGGAACGTATCGCCGAACTCATCGACTGGCTGTATTCTCCTGAAGGGGCGCTGGCCAATACCTCTCAAACACAAGGCAGTGCCGGGATTCAAGGCCTGACTTGGGATGTCAATGCAGACGGCCTGCCGGAATTGACCGATTTCGGGAAAAAGGCCCTGATCGACGGTGACGCCGAAGTGCCGGCCGAATACGGCGGCGGCAGCTACAAAGACGGCGTTTCCGCATTGAATGTCAATACGATCCTGGGTATCGACATCGATCCGAACACCGGCTACCCATACAACTATACCTTGTGGGAAACTTTCCAAAAAGAAAATACCAATGCATTGAAAGAGGACTGGTCCAAACACATGGACGGCGCCGAAACGACTGTTGATTACTTGGAGCAAAAGGATCAAATGATCGTAGCACCCGGGGCAAGCTATGTAGCACCGGAAGATTCTTCTGAAATCTCGACCCTCCGAAATCAAGTAAAATCCACGGTGGTCGAATATTCCTGGAAAATGGTCTTTTCAAAAGACGAAGCTGAATTCAATAAGTTGAAAAAAGAACTGCAGGACACAGCAAAAGGCTTGGGTTATGACGATGTATTGAAAGTCGACATGCAAAATGCCAAAGACCAAAACAGCCAACGGGAAAAGGTCGTTGCGGAATTCAAATAACCAAAGAGGTGTGAGGAAGTGGGACAAGTATATTTGTCCCACTTTTCCGCCATATAGCTGCTGGAGTCAGATCCGACACTTCTGAAACTTTTCCGAGTGTTCCTGCTGAAAAGGACGGAGCAGGTGTGTCGGCACAAAAAGAAGTCGAGGAGCGAAAAAAATGAAATTTGCAAAGAATGACAGGATTGTTTTCGTCGGGGATTCCATCACCGACAGCAATCGCAATTACGAAGCTCTGCCCGCCCGCTGGTCCTCGTGGGGGGACGGGTATGTTCAGGTGATCAATTCCTATACGACAGCCTTCTATCCTGAGCTGGAGCTGATGGTAGTCAATCAAGGAGTCAGCGGGAACCGGGTGCGGGATCTGAAGAAGCGCTGGCAAAAAGACGTTTTGGAGCTGGCGCCGGATTGGGTAGCTGTCATGGTGGGGGTCAACGATGTCTGCCGGCATTTCGACGGCGTTTTTTATCAGGAGGATCAGGTGTCCGTGGCAGAATTTCGTGAGACGCTGAGCCAGCTGATCGCTCAGACCATGCAAGAGACAAAAGGGGTCTTTTTGCTGTCGGCCTTTTTGTTGACCGAAGATCCCGAGGAACCGATGCGTAAAATGCTGGCGGAATACAATCGCCAGACTGCGGAGGTCGCCGAAGCCCTCGGTGCGGTCTATGTCGATGTTCAAAAGGAGATGGATCGCTATCTGGCGGTTCAATCCGGTTATTATCTGAGTATTGATCGGGTCCATCCATCGCTGGCGGGCCACCTGTTGATCGCTAAAGCGTGGCTCAAAGCAGCTGGTCTGGGGGGGATGTTATGACGATCACGTTAGCCGAAATCACACAAGTCGCCCACCAGGGACCTTATTTTCCGGATTGGAACAGCCTCAATGCGTTTCAGGTTCCCGACTGGTTCAAAGAAGCCAAATTCGGTATCTTCATCCATTGGGGGCTGTACAGCGTGCCGGCTTTCAACAATGAATGGTATTCCCGCAATATGTATATCAAGGATCATCCGGAATTTGCCCATCACGTGGCGACATATGGTCCGCAAAAAGACTTTGGCTATAAAGACTTTATCCCGCTGTTCACGGCCGAAAACTTTGATCCTGATGAGTGGGTGGCGCTGTTTGAACGTGCCGGGGCCCGTTATTTTTTCCCGGTGGCGGAGCATCATGACGGTTTTCAGATGTATGCCAGCGAGCTGTCTAAGTTCAACAGTGTCGCGATGGGACCCAAACGGGATATTCTGGGGGAGCTGAAGCAGGCAGCCGCAAAGACTGCGCTGCATTTTTGCACCTCCAGTCATCGGGCCGAGCACTGGTTCTTTTTCGGTCATGGCAAGGAATTTGACAGTGATGTCACACCGCAGCAGGAAAAAGGCGATTTTTACTGGCCGGCAATGCCGGAGCCCGATAATCAGGATTTGTACAGCCAGCCGTATCCGAGCCGGGAGTTTTTGGAGGACTGGTTGCTGCGGACGTGTGAGCTGATCGACCGTTATCGCCCGGAAGTACTGTATTTTGACTGGTGGATCCAACATCAGGCCTTCAAAGAACCGCTGAAGACAGTGGCGGCATTTTATTACAATCGCGGGGTCGAGTGGGGCTTTCCCGCCAGTATCGCTTACAAGCACGATGCCATGATGTTCGGCTCCGGGATCGTCGAGATTGAGCGGGGCAAATTCGCCGATGCCAAGCCTTTTTATTGGCAATCGGATACAGCGATTGCCCGCAATTCCTGGTGCTATACTGAGACGCTGGATTACAAATCAGTCAAGGAGATCATCTGGGATCTGATCGAAGTAGTCGCCAAAAACGGCAACCTGCTGCTCAATGTTGGGCCCAAAGCAGATGGCAGCATCCCGGAACGTGACCGGGACATTCTGCTGACCATTGGCGATTGGTTGCAGATTAATGGTGAAGGTATTTACGGATCAAAAGTCTGGCGCAAAGCCGGTGAAGGACCGACTGAAGTGGCAGAAGGACAGTTTCAGGAGCATAATAAAAGCGGCTACACTTCTGCGGATATCCGCTTTACAGTCAAGGGTGAGGCACTGTATGCTTTTATTATGGAGCCGCCTGTCCGCCGCACAGTGATCACTTCGCTGGCGATCAGTCCGGATCAGAATGCGCCGGAATTTCACGGGATCATCAAAAACGTGACGATTCTGGGGCAGGAGCAGGCAGTGACCGCGTGGCGTCAGACTGCGGCCGGCTTGGAGCTCGCATTGGCCCCGCTGGATACGGACTTGCCGGTGGTTTGTAAAATCATAATGGAATGAGGAATTCAGATGCTTGTTGAAGAAATCGCATTGCCGATCGAAGGACTCGAAACGGCAAAACTGCAGACCTATGTCCGGGAAAATTCCCCGGAGATCGATCCGCACAAAAAAAGACCCGCAGTCATTATCTGTCCTGGCGGCGGATATGAATTTTTATCTGATCGGGAGGCCGAACCGGTCGCTTTGGAGCTAGTGGGTCGCGGCTATCAGGCCTTTGTTTTGACCTACAGTGTGGCGCCGGCCGTGTTTCCGACAGCCGTCGTCCAACTGGCGGCGGCGGTCGCCCACGTGCGCAGCAACTGTGAGAAATACGCAACGGATCCGGACAAGATTGTGGTGGCGGGATTTTCGGCAGGGGGGCACCTGGCAGCCAGTCTCGGGGTATTCTGGCAGCAAGAACTATTCAGCGCCTATCTTCCGGGAGCCAATGAGCAGTGGCAGCCCAATGCTCTGTTGCTGAGCTATCCGGTGATCTCCTCGCAGGCATACGGCCATCAGGATTCCTTTAAGAATCTGCTCGGTGATCAATACGCAGCCCAAAAAGCGGAGCTGTCATTGGAGGATCAGGTGACAGCGGCAGTGCCCCCCACCTTTATCTGGCACACGATGGCAGACGATCTGGTCACGGTTGAAAACAGCCTGTCCTTTGTCAAAGCCCTTTTGGAAAAAGAAGTACCGACAGAATTTCATGCGTTTATGCGGGGCGGGCACGGCTTGAGTCTGGGGACCGCTGAAACCCAAATCGGCGACGGCTACGGGATCGAAAAGAATATCCAGCTGTGGCCCCAGCTCTTTGACAACTGGCTGTCTTGCTTGTTTGAAAAATACTAGTGTTTCATCCGGATTGGAATTAAAGTAATCAGCCGAGTGTCGAAAAATTTCAGAAGACTCTCCGATCTGACCTCCGGCGTACAGCCGCCGGCCGAAGCCAACGAGAAATTCCACTTGAAAAGCAGCGGAAATTTCTCATTGTCTTGGGCCTATTGACTTCAAACTGACAGTAACGCCACTGATTTTTCAAATCAGCGCCGAACTGTCAGTAGTTCACTCAAGCGGTAAAATCTGTACGCCGGGGTCAGTCTCCGAGCCTTCTGAAACTTTTCTGGATGTATCCGCTGAGGAAACGGAAGAAACAGCGCATGACAGCATCTAAGGGAGGAAACGCGCAACCTCAGCCGGCTGAAATTCTACGTGTGTCTGAAAACACCGGCTGGTCCGATGGGATTTTTAAACCGTCGGGGCAAGGAAAGCGGCCGCGCTCAGGGTGGGCTCGGGTAGTATGACCCGGTGGCGATAAAAGCACCAAAAAAGATTCCCGACCGGCTCAGACGGTGGCTGATTTGAGGGGTTGCAGCGACAGAAAGCAAGAACGGAGGCAGAGGATGAAAACAGTGTTGATCGTGGACGATGAAGAAGTGATCCGCACCGGGTTGACCTATATCATCGATTGGCAGCAGTACGGCTATGAAAAAATTACGACTGCTGAAAACGGGATTGAAGGGCTGCAAAAGATCATGCAGCTGCAGCCGGACCTGGTGATCACCGATATTCGGATGCCGGTGATGGACGGGTTGGACATGATCCAGGCGGCAAAGAAACAAGGGGCAAGCTTTCACGGAATCATCTTATCCGGCTATTCGGATTTCGATTATGCCAGAAAAGCGATCCAGCTGGGCTTTGTCTCGTATCTTTTGAAGCCGGTGGACGAAGAGGAGCTGGTGGAGCTTTTAGAACGGCTGGCAGTCAATGACCGGCAGCGGCATGAAGCCGATCTGCGCAGTCTGCTTTACAATAAGCTGTTTGCCAGCGATCACAGCGGCTTGAGCGGCTATCGCCAGATTTTGGTGGCCAGCTTTTCCGAGCCGTTGCGTCCGGACCAGGCGGCGTTGCTGCAGCAGCGGCAGCAGCCCTATGTCCTTTTGGAAAACTTCGGTGCGGCCTATCTTGTCTTGTTGGATCAAGCCGGCTGCAGCGACGCAGAATCGCTGCTTGCTGAGGTGTTTGGTCCCGGGGCGGCGGTGCTGACGACTGATTGGGTGGCCGCCGATCAGGATCTTACGAAGCTGACGATGGAGATCCAGCACCTCAGAAAAATGCAGTTTCTGTTTCCGAAGCAGCGACTGTCCACCGAGAGCCTGTTGGAGAAGAAACGGACCCTGACCTTCCAAGAAAAGCTTCCGGAAAAGCTGCTGGCTGCCATTTTGGGCGGGGAGGATCTGAGTCTGCTGCTGCAGGCTTACCGGGACAACTTCATTTTTGATCTGGCGTTTGAAGAAGACATCAAATGGCAGGTGAACCACGATTATGGCTGGTTGTACGATCAGGCGCTGCAAAAAGCGGCCTTCGATTCGACAGAGCCACCGCCGAATCAGGTAGCCGAAGCGTTGTTTGCAGCGGTGGATTTTCCGGAGCTGATGGCGGTCTTTGAAACGCACCTGACGGCTTTTTCCCTTGCAGTAGCCAAGCAGCTGAACAATATCGACATCATCGCAGATATCCTGCGCTACATCCGGAAACACTATGCCGAGGATTTGAACTTAAAGGGGATTGCCGATCAATTCGGCTACAACAGTGCCTATCTCGGCAAAAAATTCAAACGGACGACCGGCGAGACCTTTTTGGGCTATCTGGAAAAAGTCCGGATGGAGCGGGCCGGGGAGCTGTTGAAAAATTCCAATCTGATGGTTTACGAGGTGGCTGAAAAAGTCGGCTACAAAAACGTGGACTATTTCTACAAAAAGTTCAAACAATTCTTCCAAATGTCCCCAAACGACTACCGGAGTTCGAATTGACAGAAACAGGGGGCGGATTACTGTAATTAAAGCAATCGACCGAGTGTCGAAAAATTTCAGAAGACTCTCCGATCTGACCTCCGGCGTACAGCCGCCGGCCGAAGCCAACGAGAAATTCCCCTTGAAAGGCAGCGGAAATTTCTCATTGTCTTGGGCCTATTGACTTCAAACTGACAGTAACGCCACTGATTTTTCAAATCAGCAGCGAACTGTCAGTAATTCATTCAAACGGTAAAATCTGTACGCTGGGGTCAGTCTCCGAGCCTTCTGAAACTTTTCTGGATTATCCGCCGAGAAGACGGAGAGACAACGCATGACAGTATCGTAATGCACTTCAAGGGTATGTGTGATGCCACCCTCTCTGCGGTCAGTTGGTACAGTTCAACTAAAGCAGAATTCGCCAAGTTGAGACGCGGCGGTGACCCCCCTCCGGTCAGCTGGTATGGTTCAACTAAGGCAGAAAGCACCAAGTTGAACTTGCAACTCAGCTTGCTGAGGTTTACACCGACCGTGCACCATGATGATTGGCATGCCGGCTGGCTCTGAAGTTTTCGAGTAAATTGTTTTGATTTCTGTCCGGATACGGCCCCAACTCGATAACAATCCCTCTGCAACCATACCGATCAAACTGCTTTTGCCGGCACGGTTTCGTGCCGGGGAGAAGCAGTTTTTTTGGCGAGCCGTGGCAGGCCGTTTCGCTGCGGTAGCTGTACACCGATTGGCAGCCGGGGGGCATTTCCTAAAATTCTTCCTGCTGTGAAAAAGCCGTGAGCAGGTGGGCGAATGTCTAAAAGTGACGGTAAGATGTCTATTCTGACGGGTGCCAAAGAAAGGACGCCGGCAGGTATAATCATTTTATAAAGCGCTATCAAAATAGGCGCAACGGCAGATTTGCAACAAGAGGAGGCGGATAGCGAAGTGAGTTGGTTGAGTTTTGACGTGGGCGGCACCTTCATCAAATACGGCGTGTTTTCTGCGTCCGGCGCACTGGTGGAAAAGGGCAAGTGCCCCACCCCCTATGACAAAGAGGGATTTTTTGAAACGCTGGCAAACATTGCCGCATCCTATGATCAAGAAGGCAAACTAAAGGGAATCGGCTTGAGCTTTCCCGGATTTATTGACGGGCAGCAGGGACTGGCGGTCATGGCGGGGGCCTTGACCCCGCTGCATGGCGTCAATATCAAGGTAGCCTTGGCAGCCAAACTGCGGCGTCCTCTGCCGATCGCAGTGGCTAACGATGCCAACTGTGCGGCCTTAGCGGAGTTTTATCAAGGCAACGGCAAAGGGACGCGGGATCTGGTGCTGGTGACTCTCGGGACCGGGATCGGCTGCGGTATTATTTTGGCAGGGCAGATCCGAGAAGGCAAACACTTCAGAGCCGGCGAATCCGGGATGATGCTCATGGATCTGACGGCTGCGGGTTTTACGACGGCCCATGATCTGGCTTCCACCAGAGCGCTGGTCTCGGCTTACGGGGAGCTGTATGGCCTTGCCCCTGATCAGGTGGAGGGGGAAGCGATCTTTGCGGATTCACGGGAAGCGACTCAGCAGCTTTTGCACCGGTGGGGCCGCAAAGTGGCGGCGGTGCTCTTTAATATCGTGGCGACCCTCGACCCGGAAAAAATCCTGGTGGGCGGCGGCGTCAGTCAAAATCCCCAGCTCCTGCCGCTGTTACAAGAGTCTTTAGCCAGCATTCCCTATTGGCAGGAGTTTCACGTGCCGGTAGCTGCCTGTTGTTTTCACAATGACGCCGGGCTGATCGGCGCCTATCATTTGATCAAAGAACTGGAGGAGACAAAATGAAATACTCAGACGGCGGTTGGCTCATCAAAGAAGGCTTTGAAGTCAAATATGCCCAACACGTTTACGACATCCGTACCGGGGAGGACAAGCTGATCTTGTACCTGCCATATGCGTATATCGCTAATAAAGGAGCGACTTTGGACGGCGGCTTGATGACGATGGAGGTGACGACTCCTCACGCCGATGTGATCGGGGTCAAACTGTACAATTTCAAAGGAATCCAAAAAAAAGCGCCAAATTTTGAGCTCCTTACAAAAGAAGTCCGGCCGGAAATTTCCGAGGATGAAACAAGCTATACCTTCAAAGCCGGGGAACTGGCGGTGGTCATCACCAAAGGGGAAAGCCTGACCATGTCCTTTCAATACAAAGGTCGGACCTTGGTCAGCAGTTACCCCCGGGCAAAAGCCTATGTGAAAGACCCGACAGGCCGAGCCCATATCAGTGAGCAGCTTTCCATCGGCGTCGGCGAAAAGATCTATGGGCTGGGGGAACGCTTCACAAACTTTGTCAAAAATGGACAGTCGGTGGATATTTGGAATGCTGACGGCGGTACCGGCACCGAACAGGCTTACAAAAATATTCCTTTTTACGTCAGCAACCAAGGCTACGGCATCTTTGTCAATTCACCGGACAAGGTCAGCTTTGAAGTGGGAAGCGAAAAGGTTTCCCGCGTGCAGTTCAGCGTACCGGGAGAAGAGCTGGAGTATTTCTGTATTGCCGGCGACACGTTGAAAGATGTCCTGCGCGATTACACGGATCTCACCGGCAAACCGGCGCTGCCACCGGCATGGTCCTTTGGCTTATGGCTGAGCACGTCATTTTTGACAGATTACGACGAAGCCACGGTCAATTCTTTCGTCGACGGCATGCTGGAGCGGGATATCCCGTTGGAAGTCTTTCATTTTGACTGCTTGTGGATGCGGGAATACGAATGGTGCAATTTTACCTGGGATGAGCGGACCTTCCCTGAGCCGATCGCGATGCTGCGCCGCTTGAAGGAGAAGGGGCTGAAGATCTGTGTCTGGATCAATCCCTATATCGGCCAAAAATCACCGTTGTTTGATGAAGGAATGGCAAACGGTTATTTCCTGAAACGGGCCAATGGCGATGTCTGGCAGTGGGATAAATGGCAGGCGGGGATGGCCATCGTCGACTTCACCAATCCTGCGGCGACCGCCTGGTATAACAGCAAATTAAAAGCCTTGTT
This sequence comes from Enterococcaceae bacterium OF42-14pH9A, assembly GCA_027692465.1. GTDB lineage: Bacteria > Bacillota > Bacilli > Lactobacillales > Enterococcaceae > Enterococcus_C. The sequence goes on from JAQEYU010000004.1 coordinate 147,761, forward strand.
GGATATGGGTGTTGATTGCTTCAAGACCGATTTCGGTGAGCGGATCCCGACAGACGCGGTTTATTTTGACGGCTCCGATCCGGAAAAAATGCACAATTATTACGCCTATCTTTATAACGAAGTGGTCTTTGAGCTGCTGAAAGCAGAAAAAGGGGCGTCAGAAGCAGTTTTGTTTGCCCGCTCGGCTTCGGTAGGCTCCCAAAAATTCCCGGTTCATTGGGGCGGGGACAGCACTTCAGATTATCCGTCGATGGCAGAGAGTCTGCGGGCGGGTCTGTCCTTTGGGCTCGGCGGATTCGGCTATTGGAGCCACGACATCTCCGGATTTGAGGCCGGCGCTGATCCCGACTTGTACAAACGCTGGACCCAATTCGGCTTGTTGTCTTCTCATAGCCGTTACCACGGCAGCTGGCAGTATAAGGTGCCATGGTTATACGGGGAAGAGGCTGTCGCAGTTTCCCGGGCCTTCACCAAGTTGAAGCTGCGGCTGATGCCTTATCTGCAAGCCCAGTCGGTGGCCACAGCAGCCAGCGGAATCCCGATGATGCGGGCGCTGGTCCTGGAATTTCCGGAGGATGTTGCCACTCATGAGCTGGATCGTCAGTATATGCTGGGGGATGCACTGCTGGTGGCGCCGATTTTCAATACCGCAGGCAGCGGGCAATTCTATGTACCGGCCACGACCGGCGAGTGGATCGATCATTTGACGCAAAAGGTCTATCAGCCCGGCAAATGGTACACGGAAACCTACGACTACTTCCACCTGCCGCTTTTGGTGAAACCGGGTACGATTCTGGTGGAAGGCAGCGGCGAAGAGCGGGCGGAATATGACTACTGTGAGGACGTCACCGTACATTTGTATAACCTGCAAGCAGGCAGCACAGTAGCCACTGTGATCTGCAATGCCGCCGGCGAAACAGTCGCGACCCTGACCGCAGTCTGCACTGACGGGAGCATCAAACTGACGAATCCCGATCAGGTAACCGGGACCGTGAAGATCCATACCGCTGCCGGAACCAGTGAAGCAGCCTTGGCTTCCGGGACCAATGAATTCCAATTCTGACACGAGAATGCGGGCTGTTTGCTGCCGCTGAAAAACGCAGCGCCGGTCCGAGTTCGGGAATAATGCAACAGCCAAAACGCCTTGCCACCACGAGTGGCGGGCGTTTTTTTGGTGTTGTTTTCGGCAGACACAGGGGGCGGATCCCGGCAGCCGGCAGCGGGGTGCTTGTTGGTGAGAGCAGGGATCAGCGACGAGAGGGTCACAAAACATCCCACTGCTTTTCCCGTTATAGCACAGAAGATTAGTAAATTCTTAATAAGTCAATTTTGCGCAGTTTTTATTTCACAAATCAGCAGATCGGGGAAAAATCGAGTTGAGAATCATTCTCACTAAAAGGGGAGCGGCTGCTTTTGGGTAAGGCATTGTGTCACAAATATGACCGGAAACTGTATCACTATCTGTTGCTAAGGGAATTCCCTGATTGCGGTAGATTGGGAATGGTTCTATGATAACGCTGTATCAAATGTGAAGTGAAACACAAGTTGACCTGCTGTTTTCCCCAAAACAAATGAAGGTGATGCAAATGGCGCAGCGGCAATGGTCCATGATGGGAACCGTAATCTTGTTGAAACTACCGGATCTGGCGGTCTCGCCCTTGGCTGTCGCTGATGATCCGGCGGCGGGTTCGCTGCTGAGGATCGCCGGCAACGGTAACGAGGCGGCGGTCGGGAGCCGCAACACGGCTGCTTCTGACAGCGAAAACCCGGCCGCCTGGTCGGAAATCCTGCTGGATCAGGCGGAGGCGTTTTTGCAGGAAGCGGAGCACCGATTTAGTGCCAATGATCCCCAAGCCGAGCTGGGGGCGGTGAATCAAGCGGCCGGTCAGCAGCCGGTGGCGGTTCATCCGCAGCTGTTTGAGCTGATCAGTACCGGCGTGCGCCACAGTCTGGCTCCCGACAGCAACCTGAATATAGCGATTGGCCCCCTTGTCCAGACGTGGCGCATCGGGTTTGCCGATGCCCGGGTCCCGGCTGAAAAAGAGATTCGGCGCCTGGTACAGTTGACCGATCCCCGCAAAATACAGCTGGATCCGGCTGCTCATACAGTTTTTCTGGAGGAGGCCGGGATGCGGATCGATCTGGGGGCGTTGGCGAAGGGCTATATCGCCGATGTGTTGCTGGATTGGCTGCAGGCTCAGGGCGTCTTGTGGGCGCTCTTGAATCTGGGGGGCAATCTGGTGGTATACGGACCGACCCCTACGCAGGCTGACGGGCGCTGGCGAGTCGGGATCCAGGATCCCGGCAAGCCCCGCAACGAATATCTGGAAGTGCTGGCATTGGCGGCGGCAGACGGGCCTTTTTCGGTGGTGACTTCGGGAATCTACGAGCGGCATCTGGAACAAGACGGCCGCAGCTACCACCACATTTTGGATCCGCGGACAGGTTACCCGCAGGAGACGGATGTCGTGAGCTTGACGGTGATTTCCCGCCGTTCTGTCGACGGGGAGATCTGGACGACCCGCCTGTTCGGCCAACCCCAGGACACCGTGCTAGCGGCGCTGGAAGCCCAGCCGGAGCTGGAGGGAATCTTGGTGGACCGCACCGGGGCTATCCGGCATACCAGCGGCATCGCGGCACTGTTAGCGTGAAAGGTGACGCTGCAGCGGGGTCAGGCTGCCGGTCATAGCAAGCTGCCACCGGCGTTTTCAGCTGTCTTCAAGAACCGCCGGCAAACATGTGAACTACCTCGCAAAATATCAGAAAGAAGTGGAAGAGATGAAACATTTTATCGGGATCGTCGGGGCCAACTCAGACGAGTCTACCAACCGGAAACTTTTACAATATATCAAGCAACATTTTGCTGATCAGGCGGATATCGAGCTGCTGGAGATCCGGGATCTGCCGGTCTTCAACAAGCCGGCGGACAAGGTGCTGCCCGAAGCGGTCAAAGTCATGGCCGACAAAGTAGAAAAAAGCGACGGCGTCATCATCAGCACACCGGAATATGACCACAGCGCCCCGGCTGCCTTGATGAATGTACTGAACTGGCTGTCTTACGGGGTCTATCCCTTTGTGGACAAGCCGGTCATGATCACCGGGGCTTCCTACGGGACACTGGGCAGCTCCCGTGCACAGGCCCATCTGCGGCAAATGCTGGATGCACCGGAGCTCAAAGCCCGCATCATGCCCAGCTCCGAGTTCCTTTTGGGACACTCGCTGCAGGCCTTCGATGAACAAGGCCAGCTGCAGGAGGACACGCAGATCAAACGTCTGGAAGGCTTGTTCGCCGATTTTCTGCAATTTGTCGAAATCACAGCCCAATTGAACCGCAACGTGGCGGCCGATAAAGAAGCAGCAGCCCATTTCAACTGGAAAGTCGGCTGATTGCAGCGGGAACATTCCGCAAAATTTTGATTATTGTTTGCTATTTTATCAGAAAGAAGATGTCATCATGAAATTAGTCGGAATCGTCGGTTCAAATGCCGATTTTTCGTACAATCGAATCTTGTTGCAATACATCGCCAGTCAGTTCAATGAGTTGTTCGAGCTGGAGATCATGGAGATTCGGGATATTCCCATGTTCAATCAAAGTCTGGATGCCACCAACAGTGTGCCGATCCAAAATCTGGCCCGCAAGATCATGAAGGCGGACGGGGTGATCATTGCCACGCCGGAACACAACCATTCCATTCCCGCCGGTTTAAAGAGTGTGATCGAATGGCTCTCCTTCAAAATCCATCCGTTGGAAAACAAGCCGGTGCTGATCGTGGGTTCTTCTTATTACGATCAGGGAACATCCCGGGCACAGCTGCACCTGCGGCAGATTCTGGATTCACCGGGGGTCAATGCGGTAGTGATGCCCGGCAATGAATTTTTGCTGGGTAAAGCACCGGAAGCCTTTGACGAGCTGGGTAATCTGAAATCAGAAGGCACCCGCAAGTTCTTGGGGGCGACGTTGGCAAAATTCGTCCAGTTCATCAAGATTATGGACGCGATGGAAAAACCGGAGTATAAGCTGCCGCCGGAAGATTTGCACGCTACCGGACAGATCCCGACCACGGTCACCGGAGTGGATATGGCCGCCGAAGACTGGTTGGAACAGGCTTCTGACAAGGTGGGAGCGGTCATCGGCAACACCTATGTCAAGTTGGACCGGGGCTTATTGACGGTGGATCAGCTGAATTGGTTCCTGAATTCGATGCCGCTGGAGCTGACCTATGCCGACAGCAACAATCAATTCCTGTATTACAATCACAATGCGCCCGCCGAGGACATGCTGGCCAAGCGCCAACCGGGACAAGTGGGCAATCCGCTGGCTAACTGCCACCCGCCGAAAGCCTACAAGAATGTCGAATGGGTCATCCAACAGCTGCGCAGCGGCAATCAGGATGTGGTGCGGGTGCACGTGCCTAATCACGGGCCCGACCAGTTCGTCGTCCACAACTATCAGGCAATCCACGACGAAAACGGCGAGTATGCCGGAATCAACGAATACATCCTGGACCTGCAGCCGTGGGTGGACTGGTACCTGCAGCAGACCCGCCAACAGCTGGTAGCCGCTGACGGCAGTGCCCCAGCTGGCCCGGCCGCTGCTGCCAAAGTGGATGGCGTGTCCGGCGCCTCGGAAAAAGTCGCTGCTCCGGCCCCGACTGCTGCCAAGGTGGATGCGGTCGCCGGCGCCTCCGAAAAACCAGCCGCTGCCCCAGCTCCAGCTGCGGCAGCTCCTGTCAACGTTCCGGCCGCACAAGCCGCAGCCGGTGGTGTCGATGGGGTGTCCGGTGCCTCGGAAAAGGGCTGAGGTCTGTGGAATTTGTTGAACCCGACAGACAACAGAACTGAAACAATTAAGCACCCCCGAAAGTCAGATGGAAATCTGCATTTCGGGGGTGCTTTTTGATTGCCGGGGTCAGATTGGAGAGCCTTCTGAAACTTTTCGGCACTCGGCCGTTTTTAATTTCAGTCTGGATGAAATACCCGTGACCAGCGAGCTTTGGCATATTTCCTTGCTAACTGCCTGTACGCCGCAGTTTGTTTAAAGCATGTGATTTTTAGCAGTGTCGGGAGCGCCTGACCAGCGTCGCCCCAGGTCGTGGGTCAGCTGCAGGGCATCCAGCAGCTTCATGGTCTGGTGTTCCAGCAGGTCCTCGATGCTGCGGGGCTGATTGTAAAAGGCGGGCATCGGCGGCAGGATGCGGGCGCCCAGCCGGGAAAGCTTTGTGAGGTTTTCCAGATGAAGGGTGCTCAGCGGGGTCTCCCGCGGGACCAAAAGCAGCGGACGTTGTTCCTTCAAGGCGACATCGGCTGCCCGGGTGATGAGGTTATCGGCAAAGCCACAGGCGATGGCGGCGCAGGTCTTCATGCTGGCGGGAACGATGACGGTCGCGTCGATGGGATACGAACCGCTGGCGACGGCTGCGCTTTGATCGTTTTCATCATAGAGAACATCGCAGAGGGCCCCGACCTCGGCGGCACTCAGGGTTGTCTCCAGGCGCAGGTTTTCTTTGGCCCACTTGCTGAGGATGCCGTGGACTTCGACCTCCGGCAGCAACTGCAGAGCCTGCAGCAGGCGCACGCCGTAAAGGCTGCCGGAAGCGCCGGTCATGGCTACGAGGACACGTTTTTTTGTCATAATGGACTCCTTACTTCAAGTATTCCTGCCAATCCGGGACATCCAGAAAGGCGGCCCGGTGGAAATGTTCTTTCAAATCATAGGGGACTGTGCCGTCCAAAATGGTTTTGGCACTCATGCCCTTGAAGCGGATCTGGCCGGGGTTGTATTCCGGAATCTCGGAAGGATCCAGCGGGTGGTTGCGCATGCCCGGCAGGACCAGAATGTCTTTGTCTCCTTGGAAACGGGTGTTCAAGGTCCACATGACATCGTTCATATCAAAAATATCCACGTCTTCGTCTACCAGAATCACGGTTTTTAATTCTTTGAAGGCCGACAATGCCAAAAGGGCTGCTTGGCGCTGGATGCCTTCATCGGCGGGACCGGTTTTTTTGATCTGCAGGATGCTCATAAGCTTGCCGCCCCCGGCTGGAGGGTTGTAGACGTTCAAAACTTTGCCGGGGATCGCCCGCTGTGTCAGATCCAAGATGCTGGCTTCGGTGGGGATACCGGCCATGGCCACGTGTTCTTCGCTGGGCCCGATGGTGGTCTGCATGATGGGCCGATCACGGCGGTGGGTGACGGCCTTGACCTTCACCACATTGACTGCCGGATTAGCTTCACCGGTGTAGCCGGGAAACTCCGGCATGGCGTACCCGCTGTTGGTGTTGATGTCTTCTTGCATCGTGGCATGGGGCAGGATCTCGGCTTCGATGATGAATTCGGAGCGGGCAATCCCGACTTCGGCAACGGTCAGGCTGTCTACCAGTTGGACCGGCTGTTGTCGCAATGCACCGGCAATCCAGAGCTCATTGTAGCCCAGAGGTGTGGTCGGGGGCTCGAAGGTCGTGCCGATGGAGATGGCAGGATCCAGCCCGATATTGATGGTGATGGGCATCGGGCGATCCAGCGCTTCGAACTGCTTTTGGAAATGACCGATATGGCGGCCGCCGGGCATTACATACATGCCGATGGTGTCGGCGTCTTCCAGTACCATCCGGTGAATGGTGACGTCAGACATCGTCTTATCAGGATCTGATCCCAACACGACGCCCATCGTGATATACGGTCCGGCATCTTGCGGGGTATTGGTAGGTGCCGGCAGGATTTTGCGGATATCAAAATCCGGATCTTCTGCCAGGTGAACCACCTCCTGAGCCGGAGCGTCTGCGCGGGTGACTTTCACCGGTTTGACCGGATGATCCACGCAGTCCTTCAATAAATGCCCCAATGTTTTGGGATCGTGCCCCAAAATGGCGCCCACCCGCTCACGGCTGGCCATCAGACCAATCGCCACCCGCATGTCCGGAAAGCCTTTTACCTGGTTGAAAATCATGGCCGGGCCTTCCTGGGTGGGGCGCATCACCGTTCCGCCGGCGCCGATGTAGCGGTACACGCCCGCCAGCTGGGAATCGGGATCTACCGGCCGATCGGTCTCGTGGAGTGCTCCGGGTAGTTGGGACAATTCCTGCAGCACCCGCCGCAGGTCATAAGGGGCCTGGTTGGCGGCAGCTGTTGTTTGAGTCGAATGTTCATTATGCAGTTTGGACATATTCCTTCCTCCTTTGAATGGCAGCAAACAAGACCGGCGCAAAGCTTTTTTGGAAAAAATTTGTTTTGAAAAACGCTTTGCGCCCTTTTTTGGCAGCCTGACTGTAGCTGAGGGGCGGCGGGAATCGCCGGTGACCAGCAGGCTGCAATCTTGTTTTACGCTCTACTTGGATTGTAGGGGGCAAAGAGAGCCGGAACAATTCAAAAAAACCCAAGTTGCATTCCAAAATGGAATATAACTTGGGCTGTTGTTATTTTAAGCTGTTCCAGAAGCGGTCGCTGGCAGCAGAATGGCTTCCTTTGGCCCGCAAAAAACACAGGTAGCTTTCCAGACCGGGGGTGATGGGGCGCAGCACCAGTTCCGGCGGCAGCTGGCCGGCGACGGTCTTTTCCATCAAAAGGGAGATGCCCAGGCGGCTGGCGGTCAATTCCAAGATCATATCGACACGGGAGCCGCCGTAGTTGTCCTGCGGGGTGAAACCGGCTTTGCGGCAAAGCTCGATGATGGGCTGATGGCTGCCGGTCTCCGGTCCCAGCAGCAGGAAGGCTTCATTTTTCAGCTTTTCCAAGGAAACGAGCTCATCGTTGGCGCGGGGATGGTCCCGGTGCAAAAGAACCATCAGCCGATCGGTTTCCACCAGCCGATAATCAAAGGTCTTGGGGCTCAGATCGAAGAGGCGGGCGAAGTAGATGACGTCTTCGGCAAGGCTGTCCAGCTGATTGATATGGGGATTTTCCATCTCCCGCAGGCTCCAGTGAATCTCCGGATGCCGGCGGAAAAAGTCGTTCAACAGGCGGAGTGCTGCGTATTTATTAATGGTGGGGATGGCTTGGACGATGAGGCGGTGACGGTTTTCTGCTTGCAGCTGGCGGGCTTGTTGCTGCAGCAGCTCCCACTGGCTGACGATGGTCCGCGCCCTTGGCAGCAGGCTTTGGCCGGCTGTTGTCAGGCTGATTTTGCGGGAGCGGCGGTTGAACAGCCGCACCCCCAGTTCCCGCTCCAAAGCCTGGATCTGTTTGGTGATATTGCCCTGAGTGGTAAAGCGCTGTTCGGCGGTTTTCGAGTAGCTCAGGGTCTCTGCCAGAGCAGTGAACGCCGCCAGTTTTTGGATATCCAAGAAGCAGGCCTCCTTTGAAATGGCTTTTGTCTTGATTATAAGGCATGGGCCGGCGAAAAGAAACACGGCTTTAAGTTGTTGTTATTTTATGATAGTTTGACAGCATTTTTGTTTCCATGCTATTCTGAACTCGAGATTGTTACCGCATACATAGCGCGCAAGACTCATGGGCGCCCACCGGCCAAGCGCCGGCCACGGATCGATCCGCCCGACTGTCGTTTTTGCCAGTTGCCGCTTCGCCAAGCCAAGCAGTCAGTCAAAAGGAGACAAACCCCGAGGAAAAACAGCGATCATTTTTATTTCTATTGTAACCAGTCATTTTTTGCCGTCGGAGGGATTCTATGCAGGTGAAAAAAATCATCAACAACAATATCCTGCTGACGGTGGATCCCGGCGGCAGTGAACGGATCCTGATGGGTAAGGGAATCGGCTTTCACGCCAAAAACGGCGGGCCGGTTGACGAAGCCCTGGTGGAAAAGACCTACGCTATCACGGACGAATGGACGGAAAACAAGCTGACCCAGCTTTTGCGGGAAATCTCGCTGGAGCATCTGCAGGCAGCCAATGAGATCATCAGCTTTGCCCGCGTCTCACTGGGCAAAAAGCTCAGCGAGAACCTGTTTTTGACGCTGACGGATCACATTCACTACGCCATCTGCCGCCAGGAACAGGGCATCTTTTTGAAAAATGCCCTCTTGTGGGAGATCAAACGCTTCTACAACCATGAGTTTCTCATCGGCAAAGAAGCGCTGCGGATCATCCGGGACAAGCTGGCGGTGGAGCTGCCGGAAGACGAGGCCGGCTTCATCGCACTGCACATCGTCAATGCCAATCTCGATCTGGCGGCCGTCTCCCAGGTTTCGGAAATGGCGGAGACGATTCAGCAGATCATGAATATCGTCAAGTACCATTTCAATACGGAGCTGGACGAATATTCCCTGAATTATGAGCGTTTCGTGACTCACCTGAAATTTTTCATGCAGCGGTTGTTCAGCGGCGTCCAACTGAAGGACCCCGACACCGTAGCAATCATGGGTCACCTGAAGGAACAGTATCAAAAAGAGTACGCCTGTGCCGAAAAGATCAGCCGCTATATCGCCACTCTTTATCAGCGCCAGCTGCAAGAAGACGAGCTGATCTATCTGACGATCCACATTAAACGGATCACAACTGAAGAATAGGATCGTTACCGGTCAAGCGGGCGAGACCTGAACAACACCAGCAGTTTCAAGGACTGCGGGGGTTTCGTTCGGGTCTTTTTTTACCCAAAAATCCGTAAAAAACCGCCGCAGCCAAGGCGAACCTGTCTTTCAGCACACCAAACGGCCCGACCACGATTTCACTAGCGAAGGACCCGATCAAAAGGAGGAAAAAAGATGTCTTATCAAACTACAGCAGCAAGTATCATCCAATCTGTCGGCGGTGCCGGCAATATCACCGCACTGACCCACTGTGCGACCCGCCTGCGTTTTAATCTGGCGGATGAAAAAAAGGCCGACAAAGCCGCATTAGAAGCCTTGCCTGAGGTCATGGGCGTGGCAATCGGCGGCGGTCAGTACCAGGTGATCATCGGCAGTGATGTTCGCCACGTTTACCAAGCAATCCAAGAAAGCCTTGGCCCGGATCGCGCCAGTGCCGGTTCCGCAGCAGCAGAAGAAGCACCGAAGAGTCTGCTGAACCGCTTTTTGAACACGATCTCCAGTATTTTTACCCCTATTTTGCCGGCAATCACGGCCGCCGGGATGATCAAGGCCGTGCTGGCTTTACTGGTGGCCTTCAAATGGGTGGACAATACCGCCCAGACCTATCAGATTATCAACTTCATGGCGGACGCCGGCTTTTATTTCCTGCCGATCCTCTTAGCCAACTCCGCTGCGAAGAAATTCAACTGCAATCCCTATCTGGCGATGATGGTGGGAGGGATTTTGCTGCACCCGAACTTCATCGGCATGGTCAATGCGGCCCGGGAATCCGGTGAGGCCATCAAACTGGCTGTGCTGCCGATCTACAGTGCCACCTACAGTTCGACGGTGGTACCGATCATCTTGTCGGTCTGGTTCATGTCTTATATTGAACGATGGGCTGATAAGCACTCACCGAAAATGATCAAATACTTCACCGTACCGCTGATTGCGACCATGGTGACCGGGGTCGTGGCGCTGACGATTTTGGGACCGATCGGCTATATTATCGGTAACGGCATCGCTTCCGGGATCAACTTCCTGGATCTGCACATGGGTTGGCTGGTACCAATGGTCATCGGGGCTTTCTTCCCGCTGCTGGTTCTGACCGGGACCCACTATGGGATCATCCCGATCGGCGCCAACAATATCATGACGGTGGGCTACGATGCGATGATCGGACCCGGGAATCTGGCTTCCAATATCGCACAAGGCGGCGCAGCGTTGGGAGTCGGCTTGAAGACCAAAGACAAAGCGGTCAAAGAAGTGGCACTTTCTGCCGGGATCACGGCGGTCTGCGGGATTACCGAACCGGCCCTTTTCGGGATTAACATGCGCTTTAAAACACCCCTCTATGCCGCAATGCTGGGCGGGGGTGTCGGCGGGCTCTTCATCGGGGCATTCGGCGTGCGCCGTTACGCTTCCGGTTCACCGGGTCTGATGACGCTGCCGGTCTACATCGGCGAAGACGGCCTGAGCAACCTGTTATTTGCCTGTATCGGGGCGGCGATCGCCTTTGCCGTTTCCTTTGCTGCTGCCTATTTCATGTTCAAAGAAGAAAATGTCCAGGAAGGCGAGCTGGATCAGTTGGTGGCGGGTGCTTCAGAAGCGACTCCACCAGCTGCGACAGCCGGATCTGCTGCCGCTGCATCAGTCATCAATGTCTTCAGTCCGGTAGCCGGCAAAAAAATCCCTTTGCAAGCAGTTAACGACCCGGCCTTTGCCAGCGGGGTGATGGGGGCCGGCTATGCCGTGATCCCGGAAGACGAGACTTTTTATTCACCGGTAGACGGCGAAGTGGCGATGGTTTTTGAAACCAAGCACGCCATCGGACTGCGCTCTGACGAAGGGGCCGAAATCTTGATCCACGTGGGTCTGGATACGGTCAAAATGGGCGGCTCCGCCTTTGAAGCGCTGGTGCAGCAAGGTCAGCGGGTCAAAAAAGGCCAACCAATCCTGAAAGCCGATCTGGCAGCCATCAAAGCAGCCGGCTACGACACCACAACGCCGGTAATCGTCACCAATACCGCTGATTTTTCCGATGTGGTGCCCACCGACACAGAACAGCTGCAAGCCGGGCAACCGGTGCTGGAGGTGGCAAGATGACGACAGTCGGCCGGCCGTTTCCCGACGGCTTTCTCTGGGGCGGTGCCACCGCTGCTAATCAGTTCGAAGGCGGCTACGGCACCGGCGGCAAAGGGGCGGCCTTGGTAGATGTCATACCCCGGGGACCGTTGCGAAAATCCGTGATGGCCGGGACCCTGTCTCACCGGGAACTGCCGGAAGGGCTGCATTATCCCGGCAGACAGGCGGTGGATTTCGCCGGCAACTGGCAAGCAGACATCGATCTTTTGGCGGAGCTGGGGGTGGGGGTTTACCGCTTTTCCATTGCCTGGAGCCGGATTTTCCCGACCGGCGAGGAAGCCGTGCCCGATGAGGCCGGCCTCCGCTTTTACGAGGAAATCATCGACCGCCTGCTGGCTCATGGAATCCAGCCGCTGGTGACCATCAGCCATTTCGATGTCCCTTTGGCGCTGATCGAAAAATACGGCTCTTGGCGGGACCGCCGCATGATTGATTATTATCTGCGGTATTGCCAGGTGCTCTTCACCCGCTTCAAAGGCCGGGTCCGCTACTGGCTGACCTTCAATGAAATCAACATGCTCTTGCACATGCCCTTCATGGGAGCGGGGTTGCAGTTTGCCCCCGGCGAAGATCAGGAACAAATCAAATACACCGCTGCCCATCACGAGCTGGTGGCCTCGGCGGCAGCTGTCAAGCTGGCCCGCGAGATCGATCCGGAAAACCGGATCGGCTGTATGCTGGCAGCCGGCCAGTACTACCCGTATTCCAGCGGACCGGAAGATGTTTTCAGCGCACTGCAGAAAAACCGCAATGTCTTCTTTTTCAGCGATGTGCAGGTGCGGGGCCATTATCCCCGTTACGCATTGACCCAGCTGGCCAACGAGGGGATCACGCTGCCGATTCTGCCGGAAGATGAGGTGCTTTTGGCGGAAAATACCGTCGATTTCATCTCCTTCAGTTATTATTCTTCCCGCTTGACGGCGGCTGATCCGGCGGTCGGGGAAAAGACTGACGGCAATGTCATCGCCACCTTGCGCAATCCTCATCTGGAGGTCAGCGAATGGGGCTGGCAGGTGGATCCGCTGGGTCTACGGATCACGTTGAACGTCTTGTATGAACGCTACGAAAAACCGCTTTTCATCGTGGAAAACGGCCTCGGTGCGCAGGATCAGCTGGTGGCAGGCACCGTCAATGACGAGTACCGTATCGATTACCTGCGGCGCCATCTGCAGGCAGTAAAAGATGCCATCTATCAAGACGGCGTCGAGCTCTGGGGCTATACCTCCTGGGGCTGTATCGATCTGGTCAGCGCTTCGACCGGTGAGATGAGCAAACGCTACGGCTATGTCTATGTAGATCTGGACGACGCAGGCAACGGCAGCGGCCGCCGCTACAAAAAGCGCTCGTTTGACTGGTATCGTCAAGTCATCGCTGAAAACGGCGCCCGGCTGTAACGGGAACAACACGAATAAAAACCGCGCCCGACTGGAACCGAATAACACGATTTTTTTGCAGGCTGCTGCGGCTGTTGAGGCAAAGACAGGGCTCAGATTAGCGATGGGACCGTTGAGAAGCCGGAGTTTCGAGCAGTCCGGAGCGGGACGGCGCCGGCCATGACGACTCTTGCAGGTCGTCTGATTAGAAAATAGAATACTCGCTGCGTCGGATTGGCAGCCATTGCCGGTCAGGCGAAATAGCGCTGGAACAGCTTTTGAATAACTAAAATACCAACAGTCACCAACTCCGGATTTTGGTCCGGGGCTGGCGGCTGTTTTTTGCTTGCAGCGATGGTGGCGGGACTGCGGATTTCGCCGGCTCGGTTCTGGCTCGGCTCCGGCTCGGCTTCGGTGCGGGGCCGCCGCCGTCGTCGTGGCCGCCGTCGTGGCCGCGGTTTGGGCGATAATTTTTTGCGCCGGGGGCTTTTTTGCGCTATCCTTTGATTGATGAAAAGAAAGGTGGTGGAGCCATGAAGGAGCTTGATCTGGCGGATCTGCAATACGAACCGGAGGGCCAGTTTTTGGACCGCAAGCGGGCGTCGATCCCGCCGCAGCGAGCTGCCCAGTATCTCAGCGCCTTTGCCAACGGTTTGGGCGGACGGCTGATCCTTGGTGTCGAAGACGATGGCGGGATCACGGGCTTCAAATTTCCCGGCTCGGTGCCGGTGGCGGAATATCTGGCAGCTCCCGGTCGTTTTCTGCGGGAACAGCCTACGTACACCACCACCCGGATCCCCTGCCGCAATTTTCGTGGGGAGCCGGACGAGATCCTGGTCTTTCACGTCGCGCCGTATCGCGAAGGCGTGGTGACGCTGGTGGACGGCTCCGGCTATCTGCGGGTGGGCGATGCCACCCGCAAGATCAACCTGACCCTGTTGGCTGAGTTGAAAAAACGCTGGGATCGGCGGGGTGACAGGGCGAACGGTGTGTGAGGAGTGAGCTGAGCGGGGTGCCGGCGCCTGAGCAGTTTTTCGCTAATCTGTCGAGCGGACACTGGGAATATTGCCGGGAACGCTGCTGAGAGCCGATTTTTTAATGAAATCAAAGTGGGACTGCAACAGGCAAAAAAACTATGCGTTAGGTAAGACTCGGCTTGCAGCAAAAGGACCGAATTTTCAGATAATTACTAATGAAAAGACAATGCTGTGGTATACTTAGCAGAGCGTAAAAATAAGCCGGATAAACACGAAAAATATCGGGGGTCGTCAGAATCTGTATAGCTGTTTTTGCGAATGTCGCTGCTTGCACTTGCGCTGCCTGCCTCCGTGAATGGCCGCTGCAAAATGCAAAAAGGCGCAGCCGCTATTTGGCTTTCGACGATCCGGATGCCATTTTGCACATGCGGTGGCGTCCTTTGAAAGCCGGCTGGCGGCGACTTTTTTTGAAACCGGTAACATCCAAGGCAAATCAATCAAATAAAACAAACTCCAACGAAAAGAGGTTCAACCATGTTGAAATTAGCAATTTTAGGAAACGGCGGTTTTGCCAAGGTCCATGCCCGCAATGCGATCCGTGCCGGGGCGGAGGTCGTCGCCTTATGCGGGAGAAATAAAGAAAAGCTGGCAGCCTTCAACCAGGAGATCGGTGGCGGTGCCCGGGTGTATTTGAGCGGGGAATTTGAAAAGATGCTGGCGGCGGAAAAGCTCGACGCTCTGATCATCGCGCTGCCGCCATTTGCCAGACAGGATGAATTCGTCACGGCGGCCCGGCAGGGAATCAATATTTTTGTGGAAAAACCTATCGCCGCATCGCTGTCAGAAGGGCAGGCCATGGTCAAAGCGGCGGCGAATTCCGGAATCATCACCATGTCGGGTTTTCATATGCGGATGAGCCAACCGGTTAAACGAGTCAAAGGGCTGATCGAAGACGGGACCGCCGGCAGACCTGTGCTTTTTCAAGGGGCCTACTCGTGTAACTCGCTGCACAATGCTTGGTACATCGACAAGGACCGTTCCGGTGGGCAGATTTTCGAGCAGGTGATCCATCTCTATGATATGAATCGGTTTTTGTTGGGCGAGCCGAAGACGGTGCGGGCCCTCACCAATAATATCTGTCACAATCACCTCATCGATTACACCATCGAAGACGTCAGCGGGATGATCGCGCAGTTCACCAACGGCAGTCTCAGCAGCATCACTGCCAACAACTGTGAAATCCCGGGCGCTTGGCTGTCCCTCTTTAAGATTGTCTATGAAAACCTGGTGGCTGAGTTTGAAAATGAAAGCAAAGTCAAGATCACTTACACGAAAGACCCGGACAAGCTGCCGGAAATCATCGAGGACCACGAGGATGTCTATCAACTGGAGATGAACGAGTTTTTGGATTGTATCAAAAACGGGCGGCCGGCCACCTGTGATGTCAACGAAGGGTTCAAAACGCTGGTCTATGTGGACAAAGTGACCCGATCTGCCGCCCGCAATGGAGAAATGATGGACCTGTATCTGTGATTTCGCAGGAAAAAGGCTCTGAATACGACGCTTTCGCTGGCAGCAGCTGGAGCGGGTCTCTGTGGGCGGTAAAAACGCGGGGATCGCCGAATTGACGGGTGGAGCGGTGTGTGAAGGGGAGCGGCGGATTACCGGGAAAACCTGAGTTGACCGGCAGCGGACCTGCATGACGGCGAGGTCCGAGGGGAATTACCGCTGAAAATAACATGCCAAAAGAAGGCGGAGCAGCAGCTCGGCCTTCTTTTGGTTGTGGACATCAGCTTCAGTCTTCGAACAGCGGCGTTTCGATGGTTTCGATATACTTGGCACTTTGGACTTCGGCGTAAAGCTGGATGCCGTCTTTTTCAAACAACTCCAGATCCCGCAGGCCTTCCATCGCTGTGCGGACAGTGGGCTCGTCCAGATTGGTAGCGGCAATGATAGGATCCAAGCTGTGCTTGTTGCCTTCACCGTTCAAAAAGGTCATACGCAATTTTTTCATAATTCAGTTCCTCCATTTCGTTTTTTTTCAGGGGCAGGACAGGTGGCAAGTGGGACAAGTCAGGCGAAAATAGGGCGGCCGCAGCAGTGCCGGGGTCAGATCGGAGAGCCTTCTGAAACTTTTCGGCACTCGGCCGATTACTTTAGTTCCAGTCCGGATGAAATAGTAGTGATTATTGGCGAGGCGGCAAGCCCTCAGACCAGCAGGGCGGGGCAGCGGTGTGCTCCTTGCGTCGGGCGCGGCGGTACGGGGGTTCCCGGAAAATGGGCCAAAGAATCGGATTCACCTGGATTTCCCGTGCCGTCGCGCCGGATTTCTGTTGGGCGGCCGCTTTTTCGTCTGTGTTATTTTACATATTCAGTTTTGGTGGTTTCCTGCACCGAAATCACGTCGGTGTCTTGAGGCATCAAGGGTGCCCACAGGTCGATCAAAGAGATGACTTTGCTTTCTTCCGGGCTCTGGATACAGTTGTTCAGGGTCTGTTTCGTGCGGTTTTTCTTGCCGGGCTCCTGCAGCATGATCCCCAGGCCGGTTTCCAAATGTGTTTTCATCAGTGTGTCCTCCTTTGTAGTGACAGCCGGCACAAGCGGTCCTCAAAAAGACGGACGACTACGTGCAGCTGTTTTTTATTGTGGCAGTCGTCAGGGCGGGTGCACACCGTCCGACTAAAGCTGCCGATGTTGCGGGGTTTTGTAAGCTTACACAGTAAAGACGAAAATAACTGGTGTGATGTCGCCTGCTATTTGCGAAAAAGTTGAAAAAAATTTCTGAGCCGCTGGCGGTATTTATAACGGCGGTTGCGATCCAGGCTGTCGTCACGGGCGTCTTGCAACAGGGCCAGCAGCTTTTTCTGATCGGCCGGTGCCAGTGATTCCCAAAAACGACACCAAAGATCCAGCGTCAGCAAATCCTGGTCAGGAGCGGTTGCACAGGCGCTCATATCGTCACTTGCGACGGGAAATGCTGTCGGGCGGCTGCGTTCCTGCTGCATCCGGCGCAATAAATCCAGCGTCAGCCAGTTGCAGCGCACAAACAGCAGCCCTTCCGTCCACGCGGCGCAAAATGTCGCTGGGTCAGGGTATTTCAGCATCAAAGCATAGACGGCCAGCCGCAGCTCCTGCAGCAGATCGTCATAGTAGGGGGCTTGGGGCCGCACATTTTGATTGCGCAGGGCTCCTTTGAACAACGGATCGAAGTGCAGCAATAACGCTTCGCTTTCGTCAATGGTCATGGGTTCTTCCTCGTTTTCATCTGGTATTTCCGGCCGGTGAAACGAAGATACCAAACCTGACCTGCCAAAAACGCCGCCGAATCCCGCAAGGCACCGGGGAAAATCCACCCGCCGACAGCCATAATAAATAACAGGAAATCCTTGATGCCCACTGCCTGGCAGACCGCCGGCACCCTGACACCGTGACAGGGGAATCGGTGCTGTCTGGGCGGGAATTTAAGCGAGGCTGCGTATTTTAATGGCGCTGAATCGGAAAATAGCAGGCGGGGTGCACAGTTTGCTGGCAGGGCTGCGGGTGGTTAACCGGCGAGGCGCAGCCGCTGCACTGTTGCCGGCGCGGCGGTCGACCTTGTGCGTGGAACGGCTCCGGCCCCGCTTACGCAGCTGACGATCGTTTAGAAAATCGCCGCTATTCGCCGGCACTTAGCCCTTATCTCGGTTGCCGCCACTTAGCTCATTATCCCGGCTGCTGCCAGATAGACCGGGTCATCAAAGTCGGCTTGGTCATCTTGAATCCACGCCAATTCTTCCGGCGAAGCAGTGAACAGTTCGTCCACCGTGAACTCGTCACCGATCAGCTTGCACAGGCCTTTTTGCAGCCGCAGCCAAGTCTGCTTATCGGTGGTTTTCACTTCATAGGCATCCCAATCGGTGAGGGTTTCTTTGCGATAGGGACGATTGCGGCGGGTCTCATAGCCGGAAGCGGCGGCGGGCTTGCTGCGAGCTGTTTGCGAGGCGGCGCTGGTGGCTGCTTGTGAGGGTACACTGGCGGCGGAGTTGCTGCGGATCGTGCTGTTGCTCTCGCCATTGCTCCCGCCATTGCTCCCGCTGTTTCTCACGTTGTTTCCGCCGGGGCCCGCCTGCTGATAGCGTTCAGCTTCGGCGGCCGTGGTGATGTTATTTTCCGCCCATTTTTTCAGACAACCGGTAATGAAAGCCGCCCCCCGCGCCGCCGGAACGGACTTCCAGGCTGCGACCTTGACCGCCTCGGCCACCAATTCGTCGCCGAAACGCTGGATCAGACAGGAAAGTTGCTCTTGCAACAGCTGATTCGGGGTCGACCAGAGGCGCTGCCAGCTGGTAAAAGCTGCCGCAGCCGCTGCTGTAGACTGGGGCGCCGGGTTCGTCTGCGTGGAGGCTGAGGTCGGCGCAGCGGAGCAGGGCGTTGCAACGGTGGGCACCGCCGCTGGATGGGGAGCCGCTGCTGAAATATCACCAGCCGGACGGGGAGTCGCCGTCGCACTGCTGCTGCCCCTTGAGCTGGTAGTGGTAGCAAAACCGGTAGCGGAAACAAGCTCGGAATCGGCACTGGCACCCGTCACGAAAGCCCCACTGGTACCCGCTGCCGGACCTGCATCGGGGCCCGCGCCCTGCTGAGTACCGGCACTCCCACCGGAAACTGGACCGGGACTTGGCGCCGGAGCAATATCGTCCCTCTTACCGCCAACCCGTTCGCAACCGGCAGCGGAATTCCTGGCGAAGTCGGCATTAATGGCGGTGTGAGGCAGGGGACGGGAGTTTGGCGATTTGTTATTTAATGGCTTGTTGACAGAACGCTTGCGCTGGTCTGGTTTTATCATGCTGCTCTCAGAATCTTGTGGATGTCCCATTATTTGCCAGTCGTCCGCCGTTTCGGTGGGCTCTGTGTCGAACAAAGAGGACAGCTCCGCATCCGTCCCGCTTGCCGCCGGTGGGTTGGTGTCGACTGAAACTTGTGGGGAAACGTCAGAAAACAGCGGCTCCGCCACTGGTGCAGCGGCGTTTTCAGCGGGAGCAGCAGCAGACGCTTTCGGCAGCGGGGTATCCGCCGGAAGTTTCACCGGTGGGGTGTCCGCTAAGGCGGTCGTTGCCACGGTTTCCGGCGACGGCAGGGGGCTGGCTGCTGTTGGCGCAGGCACTGATTGTGGCGGAACGGCCATTTCCGCTGGAGCCGGGCTGGTTTTCGCTGGAGTCTCCAGTGCTTCGATCACCAGATTGTTACGTTCCGGCTGCTCCACCAGCAGGTAGGCGCCGATCAGCCGCACCTCCTTGCGCTTGTGGGTGGCGGCGATGTAGCGGTCCTGGATCTCCCGGGAGGTCAGGATTCGGTACTCGTTGAACAGCTGCAGGTCGAAAAAGCCCACCGCCAGCGCCTTTTCCACCACCGCCGCTGCCAGCGTTTCCGCGACTCGGACCTCGTCTGCCACCAGAAAGCGGACCTCTTCGTTCCACTCCAGGTAATAGCCGGCGTCCCGATAGGTGTTGATCAACAGAGAAAGCAGGATGTGGACCGCCTGCCCGCCGCAAGCCGCTGCGATCCGCCGTACCCGAATGTCGGATAAAAATGTGATGTCGGTGGGAAAATACTCCAGTCCCTGTCTGATCGGTCGTGCCATGATAATCTCCTCCTCAAGTCAAATGTGCGCCGTGTTGCCGGTGTTACCGGGCCTGCCAGTGGGCCGCAACTGCGGTTTCCGCCTTTTTTTTTCGAAAACCCTGCGCCCGCTGACCTACACAGTAAAGACGTAATTGCACACCTGATTGTCGCCGCTTTCTCGAAAAATCTTAGTAAAATATAATAAAACGAAAATTCTCGCTTTGATATTAGTGGAAATTGAATAATTTAAACGAGAGACACCGCCTGTTCGCGCGCCTGCGCCCGTAAAAGAGCGAGCTTGCGAGCGGGCTTGTTTTGCCTTTGTCTTTGCTTTTCTTTCCCTTTTCTTTTCTTTAACGGTTTCTTCCGGAAGAAATCCCCCTGAGCTCAAACCAGCTGAAAAAGGCTGCTGCTACGGGATTTTTGCAGAGGTAAGTCGGCTGAGGGGAAATGAAATGAAAAAGTGGGAAAAGTTCGTAAGCGTTTTTTAATGTTCGGATAAGGAACAGCCTTTTGATAACGATCGTCACTTGAAAGGCAGGGTGATTATTGTTACTTTAATGAAATCGGATACATTACATAACAGAGGAGAGCGAAAAATGTTAACAGAAGCGTGTTTTACGGAAATGATGGAAAAGGCGGCGCAGCAGATGCCCCGGTTGCTGGGACAGTTGGAGCAGGAGGACTTGGATTTCATGCACAAGCGGTATCGGGTGGAGGAGCTGCCGCAGCTGGTGAAGTGCCACATAACGGTGCGGGACATGAATTATCGGGCGGCGGTGCTGGCGGTGGCGTCGCTGCCGGCAATCGACGGTCGGAAACGGACGCTGGTGATCGCAACCGACGGCCTGCACGTCCTCAAGCGGGATGTAGAGCAGGTCTTGAGCAAGCTGCTGGAGCCTTATCAGAACATGGACTATGACAGCAAGTACACCAGCGCGCTGGGGGATCTGCTTACAAATAACGGCTACGGCAACCGCAGTGATGAGCGCTTCGAGGCGACTGACGAGGAGGCGGGGCTTGGTAAATGCAATCCCGAGTTGAAAAAACTGCCTCTGGCCCACTGCTGCTACGCCCTGTTTCCGGCCGGTGATGCTCAGCAGGCACTGTGGCTGGCGCCATCGACCATCTGTGAGATCATCGACGGTAAGGACGGTGCCCTCTCGCTGATCCACACCACTTATGGTCTAACCTTTGCCGTGGGGATGCGCCGCCGCACCATGATGAGCCACATCAAGCGGGCCGTCCTTTGCCACGGTTATTTTTACCGGTCATCATATAACGAAAGCTACGATCCCCAGTCCTCTTTAGCCAGCTTTTTGGGCTACGGCAGCACCCCGGTTCTCGATATCATTTTTGACGGCCTGGACATCTGCCATCTCCCCGGCCGCTCCGGCGATTTCGTCCGGCGCTGGCGGGATTATCTTGTGGAAGAGGCGATGCGGGGGATGGGGGAGTGAGGGAGATATGAGGAGCTGACTGTTAAAAATGTAGCTGGGAGTGAACGATCATGCTCGTGCCAGAAACGAGGGAGGGTCATCGCTGATACCAGCAATCTTGCGAGAGGACGCAAAAAAGCCGGACGCATCCGACTTTTTCAGGTGCAAACCGAAGTAATACACCGCTATTCGTAAAGCTAATCTATCATCGTAAATTACACTGGTAAAGCGGCCCCCCTGTGCACGCCTGTACGGATGCGGGACTATTGATATAATAGGAGAAAAAGGAGTGACGAGGATGGACGAAAAGTTAACTCAGACGCAGAAAAATAAAAACTGGCGCAACAAGAACCCAGAACATAGTCGTTATCTGACCTATCGAAGCACAGCTCGAAGTTTCGTCAAAAACCACGCAACACTGGAGGATCTGCAAGAGTTGGAAGAGCTGATTGCGCAGCGGAGACGGGGATTGGAAGGCTAATAGAGATGGTCAAAATGGTACGGCTGGTTTAGCTGCATGGTATAATTAATTCATCACGATCCGCTGATTATAAGAGAAAATAGCTTGTCAAAAATTCTGCCAAAACATCGTCTAACCTGGCTGCTCTGGGCAGGGTTTTGGGCAAGGAAAAAATACTGTTATGCCCGTTGTGACAGCAAGCTTAGCAAGGTCGGGATCGATAATCCTCCCCGTGAAGATCGACACCCATCCCCGTGAATAGGGGACGAGAACTTAAACTCCGCCAAGACTTTCTTCACATCCGCAAAAACAATAATCATTGCTAAACAAAGGAACAGACTTGTGCCATAAAGCTACCGTCCATCCTCTTGCCTTGCCCATTCCCGCAATTTATGGGATGCTAGGCGTGAGGTTGGCTTTTTTTATATAATCGACAACCAGATCAAGAAAAAGGGTGAAAGTATGACAAAACAAATCGATGTCGTGGGGGCTATTTTAGTTCGTGAGGGTAAGATTTTATGCTGCAAACGAGGTCCGGGGCGGAGCTTGGCGTATTTGTGGGAGTTTCCTGGTGGGAAGATTGAACCGGGAGAGACGCCGGCGCTGGCGCTGGCACGGGAGTTGCGAGAGGAATTGAAGATTGAAGTGTCCATTGTGCCGGAAATCTTTGTCAACGCAAGCTATACCTATGATTTTGGCCGGGTAACGATGGATACGTTGGTGTGCCATCTGCTCAGCGGGGAGCCGGTCTTGACAGAGCATGTGGATATGAAGTGGCTGCGGCCCAGTGAGTTGAGCCAGCTCGAATGGGCGCCCGTGGATCTTCCGACAGTGGAGAAGTTGATCGCACAGGGGGATTTTGATGACTAATTCGGAACTTTTGCAGAAGGCTCTGTTTAGAGGATTTATTGATAAAAACAGTGAAGGCTCGAAATTGGATCCGAAATTTATCGTCAATCAACCAGACAAAAAGGAATTTTTCCTGAACGTGTTGCAAGAAGAGATCGACAACTGCCAGACCTTTACGTTTTCGGTGGCATTTGTGACACAGGATGGCTTGAATGCGTTGAAATCCCACTTAGCGGATTTGGCGGATCGTGGCATTCGGGGAAGGATGTTGACGTCGACGTATTTAGGATTTAACGATCCATATGTATTCGACTCGCTGATGAAAATTCCCAATCTTGAGGTGCGGATTTCTCAGAAAAATGGCTTTCACTCGAAGGGGTATTTATTTGATCGAGGGACGTACCAGTCCTTTGTGATCGGCAGCTCCAATTTGACCATGAATGCTTTGAAGCTCAATTATGAATGGAACATTTTGCTGACGACGCAGGATCACGGGGCGGTGATTGAGGAAATTCAGCAGCATCTGGAGGCGGAGTGGCAGCAGGCTATCCCGCTTTCAAAGTCGTGGTTAGCCAATTATGAAGCCCATTATCAGCCGCAAGAACAAGCTGCGAGCCTGCTTTTGGAGGAGCCGCCTCTGGTTGCAGAAGCCAGCTACATCGTGCCTAATAAAATGCAAAAGCTCGCCCTCCAGAATCTGCGAGAACTGCGGGCATCTGGGGAGAAAAAAGGATTGGTGATCTCCGCTACTGGGACTGGCAAGACGTATTTGGCGGGCTTTGATGTACAGCAGTTTAAACCAAAGAAGCTGTTGTTTATCGTTCACCGGGAACAGATCTTGAACAAGGCCAAGGAGTCTTTTCAAAAGATTATCGGCGGTGAGGCTAGCGATTATGGTATCTTATCCGGTAACACCAAGGACACGCAGGCGAAATACCTGTTTGCCACGATCCAAAGTATCTCCCGCGACCAGCACTTGCAGGCGTTTGATCCGGAAGTTTTTGACTATATCCTAATCGATGAAGTCCACAAAGCCGGAGCAGCCTCTTATCGGAAGGTGATCGATTATTTTGAACCGGACTTTTTACTGGGGATGACGGCGACACCGGAGCGCACGGATAATTTCAATATCTACCAGCTATTCGATTACAACATCGCCTACGAAATTCGGCTGCAAGAAGCGTTGGAAGAGGATTTGCTATGCCCGTTTCACTATTTCGGTGTGACTGATTATGAAAAAGACGGGCAGGTGATCGATGAAACCACCGATTTACAATACCTGGTCAATCAAGAGCGGGTGGACTTTTTGTTGGAGAAGATTGATTACTATGGCTGTTCCCGAAATGACCCCAAAGCGTTGGTCTTTTGTAGTCGCAAAGAAGAAGCGCGGGAACTCTGTCAGCTGTTTCAAGAACGGGGGGTGCCCGCGGCGTATTTAACCGGTGATCATGGCATCGATGAGCGGGAGCGAGTGGTTAAACAGTTGGAGGAGGGGGAGATTCACTACATTTTCACCGTCGATATTTTCAACGAGGGGATCGATATTCCCAAGGTCAACCAGGTGATCATGCTGCGCAACACGCAATCCAGTATCATCTTCATCCAGCAGCTGGGCCGGGGCCTGCGCAAGGATCCCTCGAAGGCGTTTGTCACGATCATTGATTTTATCGGCAATTACCGCAACAACTATATGATTCCGATGGCGCTGTCTGGTGACATCAGTCGCAACAAAAACAACCTGCGCAAGGATACTTTCGATACCACTTACATCACCGGCTTGTCGTCGATTAATTTCGAAGCGGTGGCAAAAGAACGCATCTATCAGTCCATTGATGCTGCGAAGCTGGACGATATGAAGACCCTGCGAGAGATTTTTCTCAACTTGAAAAACCGCCTCAATCGCGTACCGTATTTAGAGGATTACTGGCAGCATGGCGTGGTGGATCCTTCCATCATTGCCACTAAGTTCACCTCTTATTATGATTTTTTAGTGAAAATGAAAGCCAACGAAGGGAAAATCTCCCCCACAGCCAATAAACAGCTGATGCTGATTTCCCGCGAGCTACTGCCGGGCACCCGCCGACATGAACTGCTGTTATTACAGGCACTGATGGCGGAGGAAACACTGTCCTTGGCGGATTTTCGCCGGTTGGCTCAAGCAGAAGGAATCCTGGCAGACGAGGCAACGCTGTCTTCGGCGGTGCGTACGCTGGATCTGTCCTTTTTTACCGGCGGCATGAAAAAAAGCTATGAGGGTGCGGCACTGGTGAGTTGCCACGGAGACGTGATTCGTCGCAGTGAAGGCTTCACCCAGGCGCTGACCAATCCATTTTATCGCTTGTTGCTGACCGATCTGCTGGCCACCGCCCGCTTGAAGGCTGACGGCTATGCGCCGGATCAGCCCTTGACGATGTATAAAAAATACCGGCGCCGGGATGTCTTGCGCCTGCTGAACTGGCAGGAGCAAATGGTGGATCAGAATATCGGCGGCTATACCTACAAAGACGGCAAGTTCGTCATCTTCATGCGGATCCACAAAGGCGAAAACTTCACTGGTGCCCAAATGGCCTACGAGGACGCCATTTTGGATCCACAGCGGATCTTGTATTACACAAAGGCCCCTCGTTCCCTTACTTCGCCAGAGTCTCAAATCCTGCTGGATCCGGCAGGTTGGCAGTTTTACATGTTTGCCCAAAAGAACAACGACGAGGGCACCGACTTCTACTATCTTGGCCAAGTTACCCCGCTGCCCGGCACCGTGGCTGAGCATATGAAGCCGACCCAAGATGGTACCAAACGCAGCGTCGTCTCCGCCGAATTCCAGTTGCAAGAAGCACTGGAGGGTAAGTTCTACCGGTATTTGGTAGGCGAAGACTAACCTCCCACCCACAATCCGCCGCTAAGAAAAATCGGCGTAGCTCGCAGTGGCCCGAGCGTCTATTGTGGAGTGAAGCCGATTAGTGGCGGATGCTGAAGTCAACTGGCAGCCGACGGGCGGGTTATCGCTCAGGTTATCGCCCGTTTTATCGCTCAGAAAATGGGCGATACCCTCGATTTTATGGTATGCTCGAAAAAAACGGTGGGACCAAAGATGAAGCCACCCTTTGCGATAAGCAATGCAATGCTTAGGGCGTGTCTGAAAACGCCAGTGGCAGATGTTTTGGTCCTTTTAACCGCAATCTACGTCGTAAATGCTCGCTTATGCACCACATAAGCTGCGCTTTACTCCTTGATTTCGGCAAAAAGTCCGCAAAAATCTGGATTCCCCCAGAGTTTTCAGACACGCCTTAATAAAATCGTCGACATTTCAACAGCAGTCGGAAATCTGGAATTTCAAGTGGAGCGAAACCTGAAGCTACGAAAGGAAAATCGCATAAAACCGATCCATTCTTCACTGGCTATCGAGCAGAATACCCTGACAGTCCAACAAGTTACGGATATCATCGATGGCAAACGTGTATTGGGAAATCCTAAAGAGATCCGTGAAGTGAAAAATGCTTATGACGCTTACGAGGAAATTCTGATATAAGAAAGCTGGTTGGGTATCAAGTAGTACAGAGGATGATACAGCGTGGATATAAATTTTGATTTTCGTAATGATAGCAAATGTGGTGACCCTGATACAGACAGTCCTAAACTGTATCAAGCTCATAAAATTTTATGGAGCAAAATGTTACCTTGTGGAAAGGCTTTTGATTTGGAAATTGTAGCCAATTATGGCCGACTACTGCTCAAAAGCGACTTCGGTAACCTGTCTAGCGATAGAATGTGCCCGCATTTTGACGGAAAGTATAAAGGGAAATTTGACGGCTGGCTGCCTGACTCTGAACGAGAAGAACTAAAATATAAAGTTCGCACCATTGGAGGTCACATTATTTTTCCTGCACATAGGAGAGATGGATTTACAATAAATCAGGCGAGAGGGATACAGCGACTGATAGGTGACAGATTCGATTTAACTTTAGAATGTATTAGACGTTTTTATCAAGAGGAGCAAAGTCCTCTATATGATACGCTCATAAGATACAAAGATTTTTTCGATTTGTTTATTGATTTCAATGGATATACTGACTTTTTCATGTTGCAGGATTTTATAGATGAAAAACAACAAATAAACTTTTCTTTGCCATTTGACAATTTTAATCGATCGGCATTACCCTTAACAGTCGAAGAATACAAACAATATAAAACTTGTATTGTAGATTTAATGAACAAAAGAAACAAAAGATTAGCTGTTTTTTGAAAATCTCAGTTTGTAAAGCTATGTAATTATTCCCAAATGATATCTTAATTATACATGGGCAGACGGTAATTCTTACTGCTTGGCAGCCGCTTTTTGCCTGGTTACCGATTGGGACGATGATTTATGAGCATCAGCAGTCCTACTACGACATGCTTGGTCAAGCAGACAAAGAGGGACGATCTGATCCCTTTATCGAATTTACGCTGGATATGATTCTTGAGACGCTTACTACTTATAAAACGAAGGAAATCCTGCCTGACAAAATGAACGATGACGACCCTGATGAGCTGCGGAGAAAATGACGGCCGGCGCTGTTCAGACCTATCGCTTATTGAAGCAGTACCTCACCTTGCATGGACAGATCACTACTGCCGCTGCAAGCAGATTGACCGGCAAAGCAGCAACGACTATGCGCAGGTACTTGGCGGAGTTCGTTTCTTTAGGGCTGCTAGAAGCACATGGTGGCAACCGCAATCGAACATACTCATTGAAGTGAGAAAAGCCAGCGATTGTTGGGTTTTCAGATGCACCCTAATCCGCGACTATACGTCCTTCGCATTGTTCTCCGGGTCTTGGCGGCTGTGAAGGCGGGTGCTCGTGATTGATCTTGGATAGTCGAAGGGCGCAAAAGCCAGCTGACCAACTTAAAATCCCCGCCAACTCTGGTGGTCACCCTTTTTTAGGGCAGGACCTAAGAGTTGGCGGGGATTTTGGTGTTAACCCGTGTTTGCGGCAAAGGGAAGTCGGCGGAAGTTATACATCGCCTTCATTTTCGACAACCGTGCTTTTTTCTAAGTTTAGAATCTCATCGAGCATAAATGAGATATTTGAACGGGAGTGTTGCCACTCATTTTCGATAGCTATTTTTTGCCATGATTCGGCATAAGTGGCGTAGTTTGCAGCCTTTTTACGAAAGTAAGCGAGGAAGCGCTGCGAATCATCTGAAAGAGCGTCTCGAAAAGCTACTGCCGCCAAGTCTTTTTTGTCGTTTGGCAGAAGCCAGTTCGTAATCACATGATCTAAATTCAGCGCATTGAAATACAAGTAAAAGGGGATTTTTGAGGGGCTGTAAGTAATACCACCCTTCAGTGCATCAACAAAATCCCGCTTTTTACGCCAACGCTTTAGCAAGGCTTGTCGAGCGGATTCGGAGATGGTGCGGCCTTCTTTTTCCGGAAATTCCACCGATAAATCAGGAAGGATTGCCGGCAAAGAAATTTTGACATACAAAGTCACTAGTGTTGCACGGGCTGGGTTAAAGAAAAGCGGTCCGGTTGTTATCTTTCACTGGTTGGTTAATCGTGAAGGCTATTTACTTGCATCGGATGAAGCCAGATCCTGTAAAGGTTAATCGAGTTAAGAATGAAGAGATAACATTGACCATTAATGAAAACGCTGTTATTCTCGGGGAGTCAGAAGGTTTTTGAGTCCAATAGGAGAAAATTGTCCAGTAAGTGAGGCTGTCACTGGATTTATGGAATTAAAATGATAAAAATGGCAGGTGTCTAGATGGTAAAAATTGATCCAACACAACTAAAATTTCAATTGCAAAAGGCAGATCGCAGATTTTGTTCAACCAAACGATTGTTAGGAAGGGTCAACAGTCAGTGCTATTCTGATCGGCTCTATCAGCGAGATCATAAGGAAGCCGGTGTGACAGTCTCCGGTGGGGAGACTGTCACATTTGCAAGGGAGGGACAACAAGGAGCAGCGGATACACAGGAATCCATTCAGGAATCGCGGATTTTTGTGTCTGGAGTGGCGCCGTTTTATCAAATTGATTTTGCGGTTTTACAGCATTCCGGTGGGGAAATCCAAGCGGTACTTTCCTATCCGGATATGGAAATCGTAATTGCTCTGCAGAAAACAGCGACATCAGACTCTAAAGTCACGATACAGATCAATAAAGAGCAACAGGTACAGCAACGAATCGAGGTGGGGGAACTGGGCGTTTTGCCGTCGCCGTATCAGGTTTGTATGCTGGTTAGTGGGGCTGATAAATTAGCGTTATTTGTTTCCACAGGCGGTAAGATTGTGAATACTTTTCAGGTAGCGCTGGCGGGAGTCGACTTTTATCAAAAAGCCTATCTTGAGACACAAGCCGGACAAGTATGGATTGGCGCGGCATTGCCTGCTGGCGCGGTGTGTGAATTGGGGGAAATCGCAGTTTCGCAATCCTGCGGCGTAGGGCAAGCGGATCCGCGGATACTGCATGACCAAGCTGGACGGCCAATAATCGAGAAGGGTCGGGTCTTTGTCGCGATGACGACACGGGGAATCGAAGACATTCAAGCTATTTATTCTTTCGATCTGGATGGCGGGGATTGGCGGCTGGAAGGACAACTGCTGTTTGACCTTGGTGGAGATACTTATCACAATTTCACGGCTGCAGATATTATGTTCAATGAAGCGGATCAACACTGGTATGTTTTTCCAGTCAGTCATAATCGCGACCACCAGTTGTATATTGGTAAGACAACGCAAGATATTCGGTATGGGGTGAGTATTTTGGATATTCAGCAGTTGGACTATCCGAAATCGGGCAATGATGAAGATTTTTATTGTTTTTTTGACCGGCAAGAAAATAAATGGCGTGCACCTTATTGCAAGGCGACCTCTAAGGGCTATCAGCTCCACCTGCTGGAGGCTGCTGAGATAGCAGGACCGTGGCAGACGGTAACTAAAACAAGCATCACCAGCTTCACCGGGCCAATTATTCAGAAAATTGGTGAGGAGACGTATATTTTTACTGGCCGCGGAATTGATACCTTTGAGATTCTGTCCTATCCGGCACTGGAAAAAATCGGGGAGCTCACCTATAACGGCAAGACAGAATCGATTAACATCTGGCCAGTTATTTTTCCTTTACCAATGGGAAACAAAGCTTGCTACGCTATGCTGACTTTTGATCGGATTGCACCTTTGGGAGGTTGGTCTTACGGAGGCAGTTACTTTTATAAAAGCCAGCTATTTGATACATCCGGGTGGGCAGACGACGGCCTTTTCCGGGAGCAAAAGACTGCATTGAATCAATGAAAACTAAAGAAATGAGGCAATCAATATGAACAATTTCACTATCACCGCTTTTGCAGACGAGATTGCCGGTGACTTGGACCTGCAGATCAAAGGGTTGAAAGAAAACGGCATCTCCCATATCGAAGTTCGGGGGATCAATGGCACGAACGTCAGTGAGTTGACCGTTGATCAAGCAGCGATGTATAAAACGATTCTTCATGAAAATGGAATCAAGGTCTCTTCCATCGGTTCACCCATCGGTAAGATCACGATTGAGGAGCCCTTTGAGGCGCATCTGGCACTGTTCAAACATGTACTGGACTTGGCAGTGATCTTCGAAAGTCCCTTTGTCCGGATGTTCAGTTTCTTTATCCCAGAAGGAAAAGAGGCTGATGCCTACCATGAGGCTGTCGTGGCTCGTTGGCGGCAATTTCTCGCAATAGCGGCAGACTATCCGCAGATTACCCTGCTTCACGAAAACGAAAAAGACATCTACGGGGATACGCCGGAACGCTGCTTGAAATTGTTGACCGAGCTGAATAGCCCGCAAGTCAAAGCCGCTTTTGATCCGGCGAACTTTGTTCAGTGTGATGTGGCGGTTTATCCTCACGCCTACGAGTTGTTAAAAGAGTATATCGGGTACATGCATATCAAAGATGCCCGCTTTGCCGATCATAAAGTGACCCCGGCCGGTCTGGGAGACGGCAAGGTGGCGCTTGTTTTAAAAGCGCTGGTTAGTGCCGGGTTTGAAGGCTTCGCGTCATTGGAGCCCCACTTGTCGATTTTCGACGGGTTTGCGGATTTGGAAAAAGCGGGGACCTCCATCGCTGCTGCAGAAGGTGATGCAGACAAATCCGATGGTGAAAAGCTGTTTACTGTAGCTAGTGAAGCGCTGAAGAAAATCCTCGTTGAAACGATGGGTCAGGAGTGGAAATAATATGAAAACAGTCAAAATCGGAATCGTCGGTGTCGGAAATATCGGTTCTTTTCATATGCGCAATGTTCTGGGCGGCGAATTGCAACAGGCAGAATTGGTGGCGTTGTGTGACACCAATCCGGCTAAATTGCAACGTGTTGCCGATGAATATGGCGATCGCTTCAAACTTTATGATCAGGTGGACAGCCTGCTCCAAGATCCGGAAGTGGATGCCATCATCATCGCGACGCCTCATTATGATCATCCGGTGATCGCCATCGAAGGCCTGAAAGCCGGTAAACATGTCTTGGTGGAAAAACCGGCGGGTGTTTACACCAAGAAGGTCCGTGAAATGATCGAGGAGTCCGAAAAGCATCCGGAGCTGACCCTTTCACTGGTCTATAACCAACGAATGAATCCCACCTATCAAAAAGCCAAAGAATTGGTGGCGAGCGGTCAGATCGGTGAACTGCGCCGGACCAACTGGATCATCACCAACTGGTATCGCTCGCAAAGCTACTATAATTCCGGCGGCTGGCGGGCCACTTGGAAAGGCGAAGGCGGCGGTGTCCTTTTGAACCAGGACCCTCATCAGTTGGACCTGTGGCAGTGGATCTGCGGGATGCCGGCTCGGATTTTCGCTTTTGGGTACTATGGCAAACGGCGGGAAGTGGAAGTTGAAACCGAAGTGACTGCTTATTGCGAGTATGAAAATGGTGCCACCGGCGTTTTTGTGACAACGACCACCGAGACGCCGGGTACGAACCGCTTTGAGATCGTCGGCTCGCAAGGGAAGATTGTGATTGAAGAGGAGCAGTTGAAATTCTGGCGCACCGTTATGGACGAAAAGGAATGGAACGAGACCTATACTGGTGGTTTTGGTGAACCGGAAGTTTGGGAGATCAAGATTCCAGTCGAATTTGACGGGAATACCGGTCATTTGAAAGTGACTCAGAACTTCATCAACAATATCTTATTTGGCGAAAAATTGATGGCGCCGGCGACCGACGGAATTTATGGGCTGTCCATTTCAAATGCGATTCATCTGTCTTCCTGGCAGCATCGCTGGGTTGAGCTGCCGATCGACGAAGACCTGTTTTTGGAAGAGTTGAATCAGCGGATTGAGGGTTCACAAGACAAAGCAGTGGAAGAAAAAGTACTGAACACAGAAAATACCTATTAGAAGAGTGTGATCTAAATGATTCGATTCGGGATTGTCGGCTGTGGGAACATTTCCGGTACCCATGCTGAGGCTGTTCAGTTGATCCAACAGGCTGAACTGGCCGCCTGTTGTGACATCAATGAAGAAAAAGGCCGTCTTTTTGCCGAGAAAAACAACTGCTTGTTCTTCTCAGATTATCAAAGGATGCTGTCTGAGGCACCCATCGATGCGGTGATCATTGCCACCCCCCACTATCTGCACGGAGAAATGACCAAACGGGCTTTTGCACAAGGAAAGCATGTCCTGTGTGAGAAACCGATGGCGCTCACGGTTGCCGAGGCCGAGTCGGTCCTTGCGATGTGGCGTAATCAGGATTTAGCCTATGCTGTGTGTTATCAGAATCGCTTCAATCCTTCTTACTTGAAGCTTAAAGAACTGATCGACAAGAGACACTTCGGCAGACTCAAGGGAATCAAGTGTGAATTGTCTTGGCAGCGAGACCGCGGTTACTACGAGGCAGCCGATTGGAAAGGCAGCTGGGCTAAAGAAGGGGGCGGCGTGCTGATCAATCAGGCCATCCATACACTGGATGGCGTGAGCTGGCTGGTGAAGCTGCCGAATAAGATAAAAGGGAAAATCATGACGAGTTTATTAGAAGGAGCCATTGAAGTGGAGGATGCGGCAATGGCAACCGCTGTGATCGATGAGGAGCTGCCGGTGGTGATTCATGCTTCCAACAATTATTCTTCCGATCCTGCGCCGACAGTGACCTTTGACTTTGAAGCAGCAGAGGTCGTATTAAGTGCGGATAAATTGCGGGTGGCTGGCCAGGAGGTGCTGTTAGCAGAAGCGGTGGTTAGTGCTGAGGCAAAGCAGTATTGGGGCAATGGCCACTTGCGGCTGCTGCAAGCATTTGTCAATCAGCTGACGAAGGTGACCGATCCGGGAGTTGCTTTTTTGGCAGCCGATGATGCGATAGATTCGCTGAAAATGGTCTGCGGGATTTATCAATCAGATCGTGAGAATCGTTGGGTTAGTTTGAAGTAATAGTCATAGTTGAAAACGCTCTAATAAATAAATGACCATCAGCAGGCGAGTTTTTTTGTACTCGGCTGCTGATGGTCATTTATTGTGTTATCTATTATTCGGTGCAGAGGGTATTAGCTGACCGCTATTGTTCAATGTCAACTGACATAAGTCAAAACCTTGATATTCTGGGCGTGGTTCCCCCATTTTTCACCAAAAAGGGTCAGACCGCCGACGTGCTTGACGTTTTCTTCAGAAGCGATCCGCAGAGTGAAGTAGTCAGTATTTTCCAGTCCGAGATCATAGATATTTACATTGGAAATAGGGATTCCGTCGATACCGGTATCATACTGATTGATGCGAATGTGCTTTAGTTCACCGTATTGACTGCAAGTATCCGGCCACCAAGTAGGGGTTAGACGACCACGAACATCAGAATAGTTTCCTTTGACAGTATCGACGCCGATTTTTTTCTCATTGATGTAATAGCTGATATCGCTAGGCCACGTATTATTGGAGATGGGGAATTCCGACGAGATCTCAAAGCTGATATCAAGCAGTTCCAAGTGATCGCCAGGTTGGATCATATTGGGAATCTTGTACTCCAAAAAGCCCTTGCCCACCCAAACACATTGGGCATCGACACGACGGCTATCCAAAAAGGAACGCGGCTGGTCGGCCATACCGATATAGGCCGTCTCGTCAGTCAGCCCACATGTCGGTTCGGCGAGAAAGTCAGTGAAGTGGCCGACTTTGACATTGGTTTGGTAATGGCGGTATTCCGGAAAGATTTTTTCCGGGAAGTCGATATCGATTTGATCAACCGCTAAGGCGACGATCTTTTGCAGACCGTACTTTCCCGGAGTGCGGCGCGTCTTGACAATACCTGCCTCTTCCAATTGTTGAACATGTCGTGTGGTGATGGCATTGGAGATACTGAGTTTTTTGGCAATCTCGCCAATATTCATTTCTCCGGATGCTAAGTTATTGATGATCCGTAAGCGGGTCTCATTGGCCAAAGCTTGTAAAACCGGCAGTGAATTGCGGGAGGTATCGATAATCATTGGTTTTCTCCTTTACTAATAAGTTAAAAAGTTATTGCTTTTTTGTATTAATTTATGTGTTGGTTAATCATCGAGTTAAGTTGGTTAAGTTTGATAAAACGGGATTGACGGTAGGTGAAAACGCTGTTATTCTTTTTTTGTGTTGACAGGGAAGTTAAAAGACATTGCAATTATATATCTCTGTTAACCAAAAAGTCAAATAGTTTTATTTGGAAAAGACCAATACTGATTTTTCGGAGGTTATCAGAAATGAACAGAAGAGAGCACCCAAGACCGCAACTGATCCGTAAAGACTGGCGCAGCCTGGACGGCAAATGGCAATTTGCCTTTGACGATCAGAACGAAGGCCTCGTCGGTGAGTGGTACCGGGAACTGCCGGCGACTCACGAAATCATGGTTCCGTTTACATACGAGACGGAATTGAGCGGGATCAATGACCCGGCTCATCACAAAATTGTTTGGTATCAAACAACATTTGAAGCAGAGAGCACGGACAATCAAGTTCTTTATTTTGAAGGAGTCGACTTTGAATCGCAAGTCTGGTTGAACGACCATCTGTTGGGCACACATAAGGGCGGCTATGAACGCTTCTCCTTTGATTTGGAACCTTATTTGACAGTCGGTGAGAATACGATCACGTTGCGGGTGGAGGATTCGCTTTCTTGTGAACAGCCTCGCGGCAAGCAGCGCTGGCTGAAGGACAACTTCGGCTGCTGGTATGTACAGACGACGGGGATCTGGAAATCGGTCTGGTTGGAAAAAGCACCGGCACAACGGTTGGACTACTTGAAACTGACTCCTGATTTGGACCTGGATCTGCTGAAAGTCGAAGTGGAACTGAAAGATGCCTCTGTATTACCGGACAGCCCGAACTGGTTTGTCGAAGCCGAAGCCACTTTTGACGGTCAGCTGGTCAGCAGCCACAAAGGTTTGCTGGGACATAACATGGGCGGCTTTACCTTGGACACCCGGGTCAAAGGGGACGCTTGCTGGGGCACCAAGAAATGGGAGACCCACGCACCGGAATTGTACGATTTGACGGTCCGCCTCTATGATGAAAAGGGCAATGTAGTAGACGAAGTACTCAGCTACTTCGGGATGCGCAAGATTTCCATTGATAACGGACAAGTGATGCTGAATAACCACAGTCTGTACCAACGCCTGATCCTGGATCAAGGTTACTGGGCTGAATCGGGAATCACACCACCGTCTGTCGATGCGTTGGAAGAAGACATCGATCGGATTTTTGAGATGGGCTACAACGGCTTGCGCAAGCACCAAAAACTGGAGGACGAGCGTTTCTTATACCTGTGTGACACCAAAGGGATGCTGGTCTGGTCAGAAATGCCTTCCACCTATGTTTTCAACGACGTGGCCGTACAGCAGTTCACCGATGAATGGTTGCAGATCGTCAAACAATATTACAATCACCCGTCGATCATCACTTGGGTACCTTTCAATGAAAGCTGGGGTATCAAGGGAATCAACGTGTTGGAACGGCCTCAGAAATTCACGGAAGGGATCTATTACCTGACCAAGGCTATCGACCCGTATCGCCCGGTAATCACTAACGACGGCTGGGAGCACACGATTTCCGATATTTTGACGCTGCACGACTACGAGGAGACTGGTGAAGCCTTCGCTAACCGTTACTCTGATCACAAAGATTTTGCTGTGCACGGCTACTCTAACAAAGAGCAGATCGTCAACAATGAAAAACAATTCAATCGGGACTGGTTCGCTTTTGCTTCTGATTCCAGCTACAAAGGGCAGCCAATCATTATCTCCGAGTTCGGCGGTATCGCCTTTACCGCTGATGAAGAAGAGCAGTGGGGCTATGGCAATCAGGTCAAAGACGAGGCAGAATTCATGGCCCGCTTTGAAAAGATCCATGCGGCCATCCAGGATATCCCGTACCTGTCCGGCTTCTGCTACACCCAGTTGACCGATGTGGAACAGGAAGTCAACGGCCTGCTGACTCCCGATCGCAAACCAAAAGTCGATCTGACCGAAGTGAAACGGATTAATGAGAAACGACGTTAAGAAGCGGATGAAATGAAGTAAGCGATAAATCGAAAAAATGGTTGTGACCGGTGTATCAGTAATAACCGGTCACAACTGAATTCAGGAGGAAGAAAGAATGACGAAAAGCAAATTGATCAAAACAGTTTTTAGCGCAGGAGCATTGGCAGCTCTGGCATTGTCTCTTTCAGCATGTGGCTCCAGCAAGAATGAAGTAACCCTATGGAATCCCTTCACCGGTGCAGATGGGGAATTTTTCCAAAAAATCGTGGACAACTATAACGAAACAGATCCTGAAATAAAAATCAAAAATGTAACCGTTCCCGATATGTATTCTAAGATCAATACAGTCATGAACTCTAATAAAGACAAGGATGTTCCAGATTTGACTGTGATGCACGTTGAGCGAGTGGAGTTATTCCAGTCACAAGACTTGATCGATCCAATGACGAAAGTCTTGGAAGGCCAAAGCGACATCAAGGCAGAAAATTACGTGAAATCAGCCTGGGATGGCGGCGAAGTGGATGGTGTCCGTTACACAGTACCGTTGGATGTCCATTCTTCACCGATGTATTACAACAAAGATTTGTTGGAAAAATATTTGCCGAATGCCTTGGATGACGGTGCTATCACGATTGATGAAGTCAATGAGATCGCACCAAAAGCTAAAGCAGACGGTAACATCACTTATCCGATCAATGTTGAAACCTGGACTTCGATGGCTATGACTACAAGCCAAGGCGGAAGCATTGAAAAAGACGGGATCCCGACGATCAATACTCCGGAAATGAAAAAAACTTATGAAGCACTCAATCACTTTGTTGAAATCGGTGCAACGCAAGAAGATGGAGATGAACCTGTCCAAGCTTTCCAAACCGGGAAGTCAGTCTTTTTGCAAGGTGGTACCTGGGACATCTCTGGTTTGAAAGAAATTGAAGATCTCAACTGGGGTATCACCAATACGCCAACTTTCAATGCCGCTGTCTTGTCTAACTGGACTTCTTCTCATCAATTCGGACTGCTGAAAAAAGAACGGACAGATGAAAAGATGAAAGCTATCGGTGAATTTTTGGACTATGTGCGGGAAAATTCGGAAGTTTGGGCCGAATCCGGTCAAAACGTGGCTTCCAGCGCCATTTTTGAAGCAGAATCTTACAAAGAATATCCGCAATCCTTCCTGGTAAGCGATCAAAAAGAATTGGATTCACTGAAAATCTATGACTTTAAGAACAATGGGATCACCCAAGATGCACTCGGAACCTACGCACGAGATATGATCTTTGGGCGGATGGATATTAGTGAAGGTTTGGAGAAAGCACAACAGCAGGTCGACGATAAATTAAAAGAAGGTAAGTAAGATGATGAAATCCACTATTACAGATTCATCTGCAGTTGTCGGCAAGTCATCAAAGAAAACCCGTAAGAGAGCCAAGGCAAAACCTTGGCTCTACGTTGGGCCGCATCTTTTGTTCTTTTGTATCTTCGGACTGATTCCACTGGCTTACGGGATCTACATATCCTTCACGCAATGGGACATGGTCGGAGATGCCACATTCGTCGGACTGCAGAATTATAAAGAAATTTTGTTCAATACCCAATCCACATTTCACTCACAGTTTTTCACTGGATTGAAAAATACGTTAATCTATGTAGTTATCAGTGTGCCGGTCTTGATCGTGGTTCCGCTGTTGATCGCAATGGCGCTAAACGCCAAACCCAAAGCTGCCGGTGTGTTTCAATCCATCTTTTACATCCCGGGACTGTTTTCGATTTCGGCAGTTGCTTTGATCTGGTCACTGGTTTTCAACAAGCGCTTAGGACCGATCAACAATCTATTTGGTTCCAACGCCAACTGGATCGTCGAGCAGCCCTATGCTTGGCTGGTCATTTTGATTGTTTCGGTTTGGTGGGGCGTCGGTGGCAACATGGTCATTTATCGAGCAGCCCTTAATGGGATCTCAAAAGACTTATATGAAGCGGCAGATATCGATGGTGCAACTTCTGTTCAGAAATTTTTTAAGATAACATTGCCGTCAATCAAGTTTCAATTGCTGTACACCTTCGTTATGACGACGATTGCCAGCTTCAATATTTACGGTCAGCCGGTGATGTTGACTAATGGGGGTCCGACACAGTCGACTACCGTTTTGATGATGTACATCCGTAATCTGGCATTTGGTAGCGGGGTCTCGGTTGCCGGGATGGCATCTGCAATGGCGGTGCTGCTGGGGATCGTGATGGTGATCATCTCAGCGTTCCAGTTTGTGATTTTAAATAAAGACAGTAGTAAGTAAAGGAGGGCAAAACAATGAAAGCTTCAAATAAAGCGAAATTCGTCGCATATTTCTTTTTGATCAGTATGACGTTGGTTTGGATCATTCCTCTACTGTTTGGGATCTTTACTTCTTTCAAATCAGAAGCTGAAATCAAGTCGGTAGGATTTCAATTGCTGCCGATCAACTGGACATTGAATCATTATATCGAAGTGTTGGAAAATACGACCAATGCACCTATGATGCGCTGGTATGTCAATTCGATCCTGATCTCGGTTATCCACACGGTCTTGGTACTGCTGATCGTCTCATTGGCGGCTTATGGTTATACACGGGTCAAATTCAAGGGGCGGGATGTGTTGTTCTGGGTTTTGATGTCGGCTTCTATGTTTCCTTCAGTGGTCAATATCATCCCTACGTATAAAATCGTCGACACGTTTGGTTGGGTCAATACGATTTGGTCGTGTATCATCCCGGGCCTAGGCGGAGTCGGTAACATCTTTTTGGTTCGGCAATTTATGAAGGGGATCCCGATGGAATATGATGAGTCTGCCCGAATGGACGGAGCCAGCGATTTTACCATCTACTCTCGGGTGATCTTACCGCTGATCAAGCCAATTTTGACTGTGGTGGCGCTGTTTACGTTTACCGGCTCATGGAACGATTTCCTATGGCCATCTATCGTTTTCAATGATATTGATAAGATGACAGTAACTGCTGGTTTACAGCTGTTGAAGGGGATTTACGGAGATTACATGAAAGTTGGACAATTGATGTCTTCAGCTGCATTAGCGTTGATCCCGACCTTTATTTTGTTCTTGTTTGCACAAAAGTATTTTATGGAGTCGCTTTCGCTGTCATCCGGTGTGAAGGGCTGATATTAGCTGTTGGCAAGTGGTCCTGTGAAAAGGATCACTTGCTGACAAAGTTGAAAGGAAATGAAACACATGAACAGAAAAACAGAACGGATCATTATTCGGATTGGTGGGATCTGGAACATCGTAAATGGTGCGTTGACATTATTCTTGGTCAGCCCCTGGGTGAAAAGCGGCTTATTTGAAAATCTGAATGCTCAGACCCGCGGCTTGAACTATCTCTCCGAAAATTTGAATTCCTTTGTAACAACCTATTGTCTACTGTATATCTTCTTGGGCGTGCTGAACATCTATTTGAGTACGCGTATGGAGGATGAGTCTGCCTTTCGGGCGATCCCTTGTTGGTTCTTTTTATTAGGTCTGGCAAGTTTCATGATGGTAGATGTCATCAGTGCAGTAGCCTATATCGTTGCTTCTGTCATGAGTTTGGCCAAAAACAAAGCCGTCAAGATGCGATTCAGTTAAAGGTGGAAAAAATATAAATGAAAAGAATCAACTTCACCCAAATCACCATCACCGACCCATTCTGGACGCCTAAGCTGAACCAGTGGAAGCAGGTCTTGATTCGGACGTGTCTGGATAAATGTTATGAAAGCGGCAGAATCGATAACTTCAAAAAAGCCGGGGGACTGATTTCCGGTGAGTTCAAAGGGATCTATTTTGATGATTCCGATGTCTACAAAGTGCTGGAAGGTGCCGCTTATTTTCTGCAGCTGGAAGAGGATCCGGCATTGGAAGCTGAGATTGATCAGATCATCAGTTACATTGCCGCTGCTCAGGAAGAGGACGGGTATCTGGTTACCTACTACACGCTGGTGGAGCCGGCAAACAAATGGACGGATATGGAGCGTCATGAAATGTACTGTGGCGGTCATTTGATGGAGGCCGCAGTCGCTTATTATCAAGCGACCGGCAAACAAACCCTTTTAACAGTTGCCAAGAAATTGGCTGATCACTATCTGGCGGTATTCGGTGAAGGCAAACGAAACTGGGTAGAGGGCCACGAGGAGATTGAGCTGGCGCTGGTCAAGTTGGCAAAGGTAACGCAACGTCAAGAATACCTGGATTTTGCTAAATGGCTGTTGGGACAGCGGGGACACGGTCTGGGTCAAGGGATGATCTGGGATAAGCCCAACTGGGGACCGGCGTACTGTCAAGATGACGTACCGGTGACAAAGATCAGCCAGGCAGTCGGCCATTCCGTACGTGCAGTCTATCTGTACACTGCGATGGCGGAAATCTTTGAAAGTGAACACGATGAAAAGTATCTTGAAGCGTTGACAGCGGTCTGGGAGGATATCACGCAAAAGAAAATGTATATCACTGGTGGGATTGGCTCTTCAAGGGAGAATGAAGGCTTCAAAGAACCCTATCAGCTGCCTGACGAAAGTGCCTATTGCGAAACTTGTGCCTCAATCGGCGAAGTCTTTTTCAATCAGCAGATGAATTTAATCACTGATGAAGCAAAATACGCAGATATCATCGAACGCTGTCTTTACAATGGGATCCTTTCCGGTATTTCTCAAGAGGGGAATAAGTTTTTCTATACGAATCCTTTAGCATCAGTGGGGGACCATCATCGCAGCGAGTGGTTCGGAACCTCGTGCTGTCCGACGAATCTGTCGCGATTTCTGCCTTCTTTGGGGAACTACCTTTACAGCGAGTCAGATGACGGTCAAATTCTGACGGTGAATCAGTATATCGGCAGCGAGTATACCAAGCCTGGTGCGAAAGGGTACGTGAAACTTTCTTCTGACATGCCATGGCAAGGCAGCTGTACGATCACTGTCGCAGCCGCTTCCGGTTATACCGGTTTGCGGTTACGTCGGCCATTTTGGAGTCGTAATCACCAAATCCTTGTAAATGGTAAGAAAATCAACTGTCAGGCAGATGCTGCCGGTTATCTGACGCTGGAGCTGAGGCAGGAGGCTGAAATGGTTATTTCAGTGGCCTTTGAAAATACGGTCCGGGAAATGTATGCTCACCGACATGTATTGAGTCATCAAGGCAAACTGGCGATCATGAAAGGCCCGTTGGTGTATTGTGCGGAAAAAATCGATAATCCTGATCGTTATTATGATGAACTGGCGTTGGCGCCCGGGAGCAGCTATCAACGACAATGGGACGATGAGTTGTCCTGCGAACGATTGATCTTTGATAAGGCATCAACTGAGGGGATGGAGCGGCAGCCGCTGCAGCTGATTCCCTACTATGCTTGGGACAATCGCAAGCCCGGTTACATGAAAGTCTGGCTCGACAGAATCGATTCAGCTGCGTTGTATCATTCCTGAAAAACGCAAGCTGTTTTACGATTGACGGCGCCGTTATTTGACAAGGCTTTGTCCGTACTACTTCTCGAGGGACCGACTCACGACAATCGTCTATCATGAGTCGGTCCCTTGTTTTAGAGGTGCAATAAAATGTGTGGCAGCCGCAGATCCGGCTGGATTGGTGCGGCTGCATTCTGAAGCGCGGGTACTTTATCCGCAAGAAAAATTCGTAAAAAAGATAATGGAGAAGCAAACAATGACAACTAGACACAGACCTGAATACCCACGGCCGCAATTTGTGCGGCAAGAGTGGCTGAATTTGAACGGCACTTGGGATTTTACATTTGCCGATGGACCGGAGGAGGAATTTACCGCCGAGACAGTTGTTTTTGATCGGCAGATTGAGGTCCCTTTTTGCTTTCAATCCAAACTGAGCGGGATCGGTGAGACCGGTTATCATGACCGGGTATGGTACCACCGGGAGTTTGAAGTGCCCGCCGAGTGGCAAGGTCAACAGGTACTGCTGAATTTCGGTGCCGTGGATTATCGCTGCCGGGTCTATGTGAACGATCGCTACATAGGAAACCACACCGGCGGACACACTTCCTTTGCCTTTGATATTACTGAAGCCTTAGCTGGCAGTTTCGGGGCAGGAAAAGTTCACACCTTGAAAGTAGCGGTCACTGATCCTTCAAAAGACGAGCGAATCCCTCGAGGCAAGCAATATTGGCAAGAAGCGTCGGCGGCAATCTGGTATACCCGGACCACCGGGATCTGGCAGACGGTCTGGCTGGAGCCGGTTGCCAAAGATGCCCATATCGAAGACCTGCGTTTTACACCGGATTTCGATCATGGGATGATCGGTATCCGCTATCGGTTGGCAGGAGATCTTAGCGGCAAGCGCGTGAAGACTGTGATCAGCTACCAGGGGCAGGTGCTGGTGGAAGAAGTTCAAACACTTCATGACCCGCATTTGAAAAAGAGCTTCTATCTGTTTAACTACGAGGCCGATCGCAGTGATTTTCACGGACAGGGTTGGACCTGGTCGCCGGAGACGCCGAATCTCTACGATGTGGAAGTGACCCTTTTGGATCGTGATGCCACCGGCCAAGAGGCGGTACTGGATCATGTCGGCAGTTATTTCGGGTTGCGGAAAGTCCATATCCAGGATGGGATGGTTCATTTGAACAATCGGCCTTACTATCAAAAACTGGTGCTTGATCAAGGCTATTGGCCGGACTCCTTGATGACGGCGCCGACCGATGATGACTTTGTCAAAGATATCCGGCTGGCCAAAGAGATGGGATTCAACGGCTGCCGCAAACATCAAACGGTGGCTGACCCGCGGTTTTTGTATTGGGCCGATCGAATGGGTTTTCTGGTTTGGGGCGAATGCGCCGCGCCCTCGGTCTTTTCCGAAGAGGGGGCAGAAGCGCTGACTGCGGAGTGGTTTGAGATCATCCGACGGGACTACAACCATCCGGCTATCGTGACCTGGGTACCTATCAATGAGAGCTGGGGCGTGCCGGAGATTGCTGTCGACCGTCAGCAGCAGCATTTTTCCCAAGCTATCTATCATACGATCCACGCTTTGGATACGACGCGCCCGGTGATCTCAAATGACGGCTGGGAGATGACGGAGACAGATATTTCAGCAATCCATAGCTACATCCATGGCGCCTCTGACCAGCCGGAAATGTATCAGGCATTTGTGGAAGATCTGCGGACCAGAGAAAGTATCCTCGGCTCAGAACCCAATCGCCGCAAGCTTTACTGTCCGGGCTTCTCGTATCAGGGGGAACCTTTTATGCTGACGGAGTGTGGCGGGATCGGTTATGATCCGAATGCAGAAGGCTGGGGCTATACCCGGGCTGAATCAGCAGAGGGCTTTTTAAAAGATTACGAGCGAATCGTCAAAGCAATCTACCATTCAGAAGTACTGAACGGTTTTTGTTACACCCAGCTGACAGATGTCGAGCAGGAGAAAAACGGCCTGTTGACTGCCGACCGTCAGCCGAAAGTACCGACAGAACAAATCGCTGCCATCAATGGTCAATGGCATCCCATGACTATCAAAAAGCGCGGCGTATAAGAAAGATTTTGTAACCGATCTTACACAAACTTGAATAACTGAAGCGTGTCTGGAAAGTTCAGCGGCATTCAGATTTTGGCGGACCGTTTACGAAATCGCGGTGAAAAGCACAGTTTATGTAGAGGAGCAATCCGGATTTTCACCGCCGATTTCGATAGAGAAAGCCCGAATCGCTGCCGCTGGCGTTTTCAGATGTGCTCTGGATTGGAGAATCCCATGACAAAAGTAACCCGAGCGGCATCTGTTCCGCTGATTTTGAGTGATCCTTATTTTTCGGTCTGGTCACCGGCGGATCGGCTGACCGACTGCGATACCCAAAGCTGGACCGGCAAAGAGCAGCCGGTGCGCGGCTATGTGACAGTGGGGGAGACGACCTTTCGCTTTATGGGGGCTGATCCGCTGATTCCGGCGCTCCCCCAGACCGGACTGGAAGTGACCGCCACCCAGACGACCTATCAGTTTGAAAACGACTGGTTAACACTGACAGTGAGATTTTCAACGGACCTGGATCTGACACAGCTGCAGAAAATCTCTGAGCCGGTGACAGTGATTACCACCTGTGCTGAAACGAAGAAATCAGCAGCCGGGGAGCCGGTACTGATCAAGCTGGCTTTTTCCGAAGAACTCTGCCGGGATTCGGCAGCAAAAGAGCCGCTGCATTGGCGGTCCCTCACCACCCCAACGGAAAAAATGGTCTGGATGGGTAAAGCCCGCCAGTCACCGCTGGATTCCACCGGTGATCTGATCGACATCAACTGGGGCTACCTGTATTTGGCGGCGGCCGGCGATCTGGCTATCCAGTATCAAAAGGACCGGGAATTCTTGACCGCTGCTTATCCGATCACAGCTGACGGGACGGAGACCGCGATTTTGGTGGCTTACGATGACATCCATGCCATCAATTATTTTGGGACGCCTACCAATG
The DNA here is from genome assembly GCA_027692465.1 of Enterococcaceae bacterium OF42-14pH9A. GTDB lineage: Bacteria > Bacillota > Bacilli > Lactobacillales > Enterococcaceae > Enterococcus_C. The sequence continues at coordinate 191,949 of JAQEYU010000004.1, forward strand.
CCTTGTGGAAAGAGGGCTACAGCGGGATTTGCGAGCTGTTGCAGCACTATCTCAAAGAATTGCCGCAACGTTTGGCCAGCTGTCGCCGAATCGATGAGCAGGTGGCGGCAGCCGCCCTTGCAGCCGGCGGGGAAACGCTGGATTTCCTCACCGCTTTCAGTTACCGCCAATCCATTTGCGCCCACAAGCTGATCAGAGATCCGGAAGGGGAGATCGTCTTTTTATCCAAAGAGTGCAGCTCCAACGGCTGTATCGGCACCGTCGATATCAGTTACCCGTCGATGCCGCTGTACCTTTTGTATCAACCGGAGCTGGTGAAGGGAATGATCCGGCCGGTCTACAAATTTGCGGCACTGCCGGTCTGGGAGTTTGATTTTGCCCCTCACGATGTCGGCCGTTACCCTTACGCCACCGGTCAAGTCTACAGTGAGGTCTACCGGCCAAACTCCAAAGACTGGTCCGATCGGGGGCCGCGGGATACCATTTATGATTACTACCAGCTGCCTGCCGGACAAGATGTCTATACCGAAGAACATCAGATGCCCATTGAAGAATGCGGCAATATGCTGGCGCTGGTGTCGGCAGCCTGCCTGACAGACGGCGATGAGGCTTTTTTCAGACGTTATCTGGACACCAATCGCAAATGGGCGGACTATCTGGCAGCTTACGGGCAAGATCCGGAAAATCAGCTGTGCACCGACGATTTTGCCGGCCATCTGGCGCATAACTGCAATCTTTCCTTGAAGGCGATCAGCGCTTTGGGCCTGTTTGCCAAAGCGCTGACGACTTTCGGCGAGACAGCGGCCGGTGCAGCCTATGCCGAAAAAGCGCAGGCGATGGCGCAAATCTGGCTGGCCACGGCTGTTTCTGACGGGGCGCATACACCGTTGGCTTTCGATCGTCCTGCCAGCTGGAGTCTGAAATACAATATTGTATGGGATGATCTCTATGAGCTGGGGCTGTTTCCGGCGGAGCTGATGGAAAAAGAGTTGGCCAAGTATCTCTCAGAAGCCAACGAGTTCGGCATTCCTCTGGATGAGCGGGCAGACTACACAAAGGCCGACTGGATTTTGTGGTTGTCGATTTTTGCCAAAGATGCCGACACCATGGAAAAAATGATCCGGCCGATCCGCCATTATCTGGAAAGTTGTGCTGATCGGGTGCCGTTTTCTGATTGGTATGACACCAAAGATGCTCATGTCATGAACTTCAAAAACCGCACTGTCGTCGGCGCCATGTTCATGCCTTTATTGAAACAAAAACTGGCAGAAGCCGGTGCCAAGGGGAGAACCCGTTCCGCTGCGGCAGCAGACTGATCCATTGCGTTGAACAGAACCGAGTCAAGGGAGCGGATATCTATGTAAGAGCGAACTTGATACATGATCATTGGTGTTTGTTGTCCTCAGAACTGTCCCCGACGAGATAAACTAAAAACCCCCGTCCCCGCCGCTTTTTGCTTGATGCTAAAAAGCAGCAGGGCGGGGGTTTATGGATTCGATTATAGGGATGTTTGCTGGCTTCAGCCTCGCCAGCTTTGCTAAGTAGTTGTCACTGGAGCATCGGAGCTGCATTTCGCCGCTACTTTCTGTTACACCCGCACTTCCCCAAAAAGCAAAAAAACCGCAGCCAGTCAGCTTTCTTTCGCTGATTGTCTGCGGTTTTTTCATTTCTTACAGAAGCTGCTGTCCCAAATGCCTAGTGACTTTTCCGAGCGAGGAGCTCTTCTTTGATCCGGCCTTCTTGTTTTTCGTATTTTCCGTAAAAGACCATCACCAAGGCGCCCAGGGCAAAGCAGATTGCCGGCAGCCAGATGAAGGAGAAGTGGATAGCGCTCAGTGCGGAAGCGGATTGTTCGACGTTGGGTTTGTAGCCGAATGACTCCATAATCATGGAAGGCAGGAAGCCGCCGATGCCGGAGCCCATCTTGATACAGAAGGAAGAACCCACGGCAGTCAGGAAGCCGGCTGCCCGGATGCCGTTTTTCCATTCGCCGTAATCGACGGTATCCGACAGCATGGCAAATGGCATGGAGACGGCAATCCCGGTTCCCAGTGCAGTGATGATCCAAGAGCCGCACAAGAGAATAAAGTTGGAACCCGCCAGACCCAGGCAGATCTGGCCGGCAGCGGCGATCAAAAGACCCAAAATCATGGTGTGGGCTTTGGAGAGACGTTTGACGATGAACGGAATCATAGCGACACCGATGACTTGTGCCAAAACCAGACCGTTCAGGACCGAAGCCAGGTTTTTATTGTCCAGGTTGTATTGTGCGTAGTAGATGACCGTCGATGTACGGGCGGTGTTACCCAGCCAGTACATGATATTGCCCAAGATGATGATTACCCAAGGCCAGTTGGATTTGACGGCCTTGAAGCTGTCTTTGATCGGCAGGGATTCATCGGAGGACTGGTTGATTTCTTCGGTCTTGGCAAAGGCGAAGAAGAACATCAGGATACCGATGATCGCATAGACCGCCGTTGTCATCAAGAATCCCTTCTGGTCGTTGCCGCCACCGAAAAAGGCCACCAGCGGCAATGTGAAGGAAGCAGTAACAAAGTAGCCCAGGTTCCCGCCGATCATCCGGAAAGAATTCAGCTGTACCCGTTCATCGGAATCGTTACTCAGGTTAGGCAGGATCGCCGTGATTGGTGTCGAAATCCCGGTATACAAGATCCCGGTGATCAGGTAAGTTACCATGGCGTAGATGGCCTTTTGATGGGTCGGCAGCTCAGGGGTCAAGAAGGTCAGGACTAAAAACAGGCCAAACGGAACGGCCAGCCACAAAAACCAAGGGCGGCTCTTGCCGTATTTGGAATTGGTGTGGTCGATGATCAGACCCCAGATCGGGGCATCCAATGAGTCGAAAATCCGCGCCACCAGCAGGATCGTACCGGCCATACCGACAGAGATACCGAAAACGTCGGTGTAAAAGTACAAGACGAAACTGGTGAGGGTACAATACAGCAGGTTGCCGGCCGTATCAGTACTGGAATAGGCCAGTTTGTTGATCAAAGACAGCTTTTTAGGAGCTGCTTGCTTAGAAGATGTATTTTCCACGAAAATCGAACCTTTCTTTTGGTGTCATAAGAGTCAAGTCAATTGCGGTAATGCTGGCGATACGCCCGCGGAGAGAGGCCTTCTCGTTTTTTGAAGCGCTCAGAGAAGTAGACCTCGGAGCTGAAGCCGACAAGGGCTGTGATGCTTTTGATAGGCTCGTCGGTGTGCAGCAGGTAGCGCTTGGCGGTTTCGATGCGCAGGTCGCTCAGCAAAGCCATGGGGGTCTTGCCGAAAACGTGCTTGCAGGCTTTGGTTAAATAATTGCTGTGGAGATGAAAATGCGCTGCCAGTGATTGATTATCCAACGGCTGGTCGAGATTTTTTTCCAAGTACAAGGAGATCTCCTCTCCCAAAATGGTCAAGCGATCCCGGTACACCCCCTGATCTTCCACATAGCGCAGAAATCTCAAAAAACGTTCTTCGGTCTGCCAGATGGCTTCAAAGCTGTCTTCTTGGGTGCTGTTCAAGATAGCATCGTACAATTCTGCGAACAACTGCGGTTCCTTGATCGTCACGAGCTTGGGCAGATGGATCGTATAAGAGCGCTGGTGGTAATGCAGCTCCGGGATCGGCAGCTCAGAGACGAAATAAGTCCGCTTCGTCCCCTGGTGCCACTGGGCCTTCGTGTAAAAATGCAGCCAGTCGATCTCGGTGTCGGTGTCCACCGGTCGATGAGCGAAATGATGCTGGTCCGGCAGTAGGATGAACAGCTGGTTGGGCCCGATAGTATAAGCTTTGTCGGCTTCTGTTAAATACAAGGTGCCGCGTTTAACGAAAATCAGATCAAAATAGCCGAGATTTTCCCGGTCGGGATGATTCTGTCCGGCTTGGAAGATTCGATGATTGCCTTCAATAAAATCAGGAAAAGGGGGCAGTGAGATGGAGATAATTTCAGTTTCCATAACAGTCACTCCTTGAATGTTTTGTTAAAAGATACCAGACCGCGCCTTTGAACGGCGATGGCTAGTCACTTAGCGGCGGCCGCCCGTCACGCGTTTCTTCATTCGGTTTTCTGCCGGCGCTTCCTCTGCGGTGATAAAGCAGCGGCCAGCCTGTGGGAGCTGTGGTCCTTTTCCTTATTATATCAGGCGTTCAAGCGGGCACCCATGATATCGTTGATGATCTGTTTGATCTCGTTTTCTTTCATGTTGTTGAATTGGCGATCCTCTAATTTATTGAAATTATCTGCCGCTACAGCTGCTTCCAGATACAGCAGCAGCTGGGCTTTTATGAAGCTTTCGTTGTCTTGTGCGGCGGGCTTTTCTTTGTGGAGCAGTGCCAGAGCAAATTTTTCCGGATCGATGGTCAGTTTATTCATTTTACAGTTCCCTCCTTTGTGAGAGCCAATTGACGCAGGCCTTGTTGGTCTTTCAGCAGGGTCAGCTTTTTACCTTCTACCAAATAGTATTCTTTCGGATACGGTGCAAAGCTGGTGACGGTCAGGCCGTCTGGCGTTTTTGCAAAGCTGCCGTTGATGACTTCGAAGCGGTCGGCCTTTTTCACCAGGAAGGTCTTTTGACCCAGGCCGTCCAGGTAAGCCACCAGTTCTTCCCCCATGTCCCAGTCCGGTGTCTGAGTATCGTTTTCAAAGAGGCGGGCAAAGATGCCGCCGTCACGCCAGAAGGTTGCTTGGCCGAAACGTTCCCGGGACAGGTCCGGACGATTGAGGTGTGGACCGGCGACCGCGTAGGTAGAGGCGGCCATACCTTTTTCCAGCGGCAGGCAGGCTGTCGCATGGGTGTCGTAACAGTACAGGATGCCGGCAGTCGCCCGATAGCTGGCTTCCAGATAAGCCGGATCCTTCAAGAATTCATAAACCTTGAAGCAGGCAGCAGCCGTGACGCCGCCCCACAGGGAGTGGATCATGTAAGTCAAGGCTTCCCACCAGCGATCCGGATTTTGTCCGCGGAAGTCGTTGGAGTAGCCGATATTGGCCAAAAGCAGTTGGCCGTAGCGTTCGGCACCATCAGTCAAGCCGGTTTCGCTAAGGGCACCGGCAGTCGGACCAAAGCCGGCATTGTCGTAGAAGTGCTCGGTGATTGCCGCCTTATAAGTAGGAGACTCATTGTTGACGCGGGTAGTGACTTTTTTCCAGAGACGGTCGATAGTCTCGTAAGTTTCCGTCAGTCCTTTTTCCTTCAATTTAGTGAGCAGATCTTGGATATATAAGAAGTAAACTCCCAACATCTGGGCTTCCTCTTTGCCTCGTTCGGTTTCATGGAGATCCGGGTTGACCCGCAAGTTGAAGACGTCGGCGGCCCAGCTAAGATAAGTCGCCGCATCGTTTTGGGCCAGCACGCTGTCATCGAATTCTGACAAAAGATAGAAGAGGTGACCGATATATTCAAAGTCCATGCAGCGGTAAAAGTCGCCGTACAAATTGCGGGGTTTGAAGAAATTACCGTCTATGAACCATTTTGGACGCACGTAGTTTACCGCGCTGGCTTCGACTTTGCGGACTTCCTCCGGATTAAGGGTGCCCAGCAGGTTCTTTTTCAAAACCAGGTTCAGCTTGCCCAGTGATTCTCCTTGGTTGGAAATCGGAGAAAAGGCATAAGGTACGTCGCCTTCAGGACCTTGATAGAGGCTGTCGCAGATGTAAGCGGCCCGCTCTTCGATGACTTGGGCCAGATCTTCCATCACATTCACAATAACGAAATCCTCGCTGCCGTCTGCAAAAGTGAAACGAATCTTGTGCTCACCGGTTTCCTGCGGCACGAAATCCAAGACGATCTCCGCTGCTTGTTGGTGAGCCAGTGCCGTCAGCTCAGCGGTTTCCTGTTTGTCATTTTTCCAGAAGTCGGCGTGGATCGCTGTCAGCTCGTGGCCGGCGGTGCGGATGCTGAGACGAGCCGGTGCTCCCAGAATATTCAGTGGCGCATAGTTGATAACCGGATGCCCCAGTGTCGCTCCGGTTGCGGCGAATTCTTCTTTTGAGTCATTGCGATTCAACGTATAAGCCCATTGCCGCACTTCACCGGCTGCCAAGGTAAAGCTGTCTTTGGCATACAGCCAGTCGCGGTTTTCAAAACCTTCCGGGTAGCCGCCTGCCAAAATCAGCTGGTGGTACAAAATCCCGTCCAGTGAGGGGGAAACATTTTCGAAAAACAAGTTTTCATATTCACAATAGGTTCCTACCGAGAGAGTGCGACCTGCTCGTTGGTACAAGCCCAGGTTGCCATCGATATTGCCACGGCGGACAGCGTTGATTTTGGTGTAGTCGGTGGAGATGGCGGGAAAGACAGCGGCGGATTGATGGATGTTGCGCAGCACATTTTTGTCCCGGAACATCACATAGGCAAAGGCTGCCCAGACGCCGAAGTTCTTGATTGCCAATGGTTGACTGCTGGTGTTTTCCAAGTGAATCTGCCAGTCGAGATCGGTGCCGGCAGCCAGTCGATAGCTGAAGGTCACATTAGCTTCCGGCAGTGAAAATGTCACCGTGATTTCGTCAGCGCTTTCAGTGATTACCGGTACAAATTCCACACTGCGGTATTCCTGAGTTCCTGTGGTCAGTTGGAAGTGGCCGAAGAGCTTGTCGTGGCCTTCATAGCCGACTTGTTTCAGATAGTCCTCGTCGATCACCCAGTTCATTTCGTGGGGATCCCCCTGCATCACCAGTTCCCGGACAAAGCCTTTTTCATCAATCGTCAGACGAAAGCCGTCATTTGCGAGCATACTCGATTCCTCCTTGGTTTGTGGACGCTTTCAAAAATATCATAACGTCCGTTCGCTATTTCCTACACCCAGAGAATAACACCTTGAGAAACCCCTTACTATACGAATTTCCACATAAAACTTAAGATATTTCACACAAGATAAACAAAAGGAATATCCCCCCGCTTTAAGAAAACCAGCCTCCCACAAGCCAAAACGTCTCGCCCATAAGCAGCCCGTGCAACATTGAGTTGTGAAACAGTGGGCAAGATCTTCTTGCCCCATATTCAGAAAATTGCGAAATAAATTCAGAAGGTTATTGAATTTTTTCACAAGTCGTGGTTAACTATGGGTAACACTTTTAATTGAGAATGATTCTCAGTCTCGATTAGAAATAAAATAAAAGGGGGAAATCAGATGCAGGAATCCGTGTTGATTCGCTATTTGAAAAAGAAGAAAGTCTTGTTGGTGGGGTCCAGTTTGTTGGCGATCTTGTCAACGGCCGTCCAATTCGTACCGTTTTATTGCATTTATAAGATCATTGAGCTGTTGATGATGAGAAGTTACGGTAGCGGGGAAATGTTTCGCTGGAGTTTGCTGTCGATTGCCAGCGTGGTGCTGGCGGCGGCCGTCAACTATGCGTCGTCGATGTGCTCGCATGTGGCGGCTTTTGATATTTTATACGAGGTGCGGATGGATCTGCTGGCGCATCTATCCAAATTGCCGATGGGGTATTTTGGCAATAAAACCAGTGGCCAGCTGATGAAAATCATCGATCAATGTGTCGAAAAAATGGAATCCTTTATTGCTCACCAGATCCCGGATGTGGTTTCGGCGGTGGTCTATCCGCTGATTTATATCGGGTTGATGTTCAAGATCGACTGGCGTTTGGGGCTGGTATCCTTGATTCCGATGTTTATCGCAGCAACCTTGTACAGCGTCCTGATGGGGCGGACCATGAAAAACAACAAGGTTAAGCAATATCACGATTCCTTGGAAGCCATGAACAGTAACGGGGTCGAGTATGTGCGCGCGATTCCGGCTGTGAAGATATTCGGCTTATCCGTGGAAAATTTCAAACGCTTTGACGAAAGTATCAAAAACTATAAGACGATGGTTCTGGATTGGTCGAACGGATTTCGCTCGGGCTACGTCTTGTTTACCACATTGATCTCCTCGGTGGTCTTGTTTGTACTACCTTTTGGTGCGTATCTGATCGCCGAAAACCCTCAGAGTCAGACGATGGCTTTGACGGTGATGCTGTTTATTATTTTGGCTTCCGGGGCCAGCAGCCCCTTTATGAAGCTGATGTATGCCGCTTCGACCTTCAGTAATGTCAATGAAGGGGTGAAACGAGTCGATGAGATTTTTGCGGCAGCGCCGATTGCCGAGCCAGCGCGTCCGGCAGCGGCCATCAGCAATAACAGCATCGCCTTTAAGGACGTGTCCTTTTCCTACGATCAAAAAAATGATGTGCTGAAAAAGGTGGATTTTCAACTGCTGCCAAACAGTATCAATGCGCTGGTGGGGCCTTCCGGTGGTGGCAAGAGTACTATCGCTCAGCTGCTGCTGCGGTTTTATGACCCTAATCAAGGGGCTATCGAGATTGGCGGGGTCGATCTGAAGCAGCTGACGGTGGACCAGCTGATGCAGGAAGTTTCCTTTGTTTTTCAGGATGTCACCATGTTCAATGATACCCTGGAGGAAAATATCCGGATGGGAAATCAGACGGCAAGCTTTGCGGATGTGATGGCCGCAGCCCGTTTGGCCCGCTGTGACGATTTTATCAACGAGCTGCCGCAAGGGTATCAAACGATCATCGGGGATCAAGGGGTCTTCTTATCCAAAGGGGAGGCGCAGCGGGTGTCGATTGCACGGGCCTTGTTGAAGGATGCGCCGATTCTGGTTTTGGATGAAGCCACTGCCTATGCCGATGCTGAAAATGAGGTGTATATCCAGCAGGCGATCAACGCGCTGGTTCAGAATAAAACCGTGTTGATCATTGCCCACCGGTTGTGGACGATCCAACACGTGGACAAGATCCTGGTCTGCGATCATGGCAGAATTATCGCCACCGGGACCCATGATGAGTTGTTGGATAACAATCCCTTGTATCAAAAGCTGTGGGCAATCAATGAAGAAACCAGTGAATGGGCGGTGAAGGTATCATGAAACAAACGTTGATCAATCTGACTTCCGGCGAACCGAAGAAAATCATTCCTTCTGTCATTTGGGCCACTTTGGAATCGATTTTGCGCATGATGCCGGCTGTTATCGCCTTTTATGGCATTATGGAAATTTTTAACACCTATACTGAACAACGGGCCATCGATCTGGCACTGTTCGGCAAATTGGCAATCGCCAGTATCGTCTGGTTTTTGATCCAGCTGGCAGTTTCGATGGTGGCTTATGATAAGGAGTATACGGCGGCTTATACGGTATCTGCCGATGGTCGCCGCAACTTGGCCAATCATTTGCGCAAATTGTCGCTGGGGTATTTTGACAGTCGCGATCCCGGCGATCTGACCACGATGATGCTGGGAGATTACGCCCTTTTGGAAAATGCGGTTTCCCATATGCTGCCGCAAGCTTTCGGTTCGCTATTGCTGCTGGCGGTGGCCTTTGTTTCATTGGGGGCCATCGATTGGCGGATGACGCTGTGTATCTACGGTATGCTGCCTTTGGTTCTGTTAGCGATCTGGGGTTCGAATGTCTTGATGGAAAAATTGGGTGCCAAGCACATTGCTGCCAAGGTGGACAGCGCCTCTCGTTTGCAGGAATACCTCCACGGAATCAAGGAAATCAAAGCGTATTCCTTAGGTGGTCAGCAGTTTGGTCGCTTGGAGCGGGCCTTCAACAATTTACGTAAAGAATCGATTCGGATCGAAGGTTTTCTCGGTCCGGTGGTATTGATGGGGATCTCTGTTTTACGGATGGGCCTGCCGGTGATGATCTTTGCCGGCGCCTACTTCTTGGGCCAAAACAGCCTCAGTGTCAGCGTTTTTCTGGCTTTTGTCGTGGTCGCCGGGCGGATTTACGATCCGTTTACCACGCTGTTGATCAATTATACCGAGATGCGCTATGCCATGATCAGCGGCCGCCGCATCATGGAGATCCGCAACCAGCCTGTCGTCAGCGGCACGGAAAAATTGCCGGCGGATTATACGATTCGCATGGAGAATGTGTCCTTTGCCTATAATGATGAAACAGTTCTTTCCGCCATTGATTTAACGATTGCGCCGAAAAGTATGACGGCTCTGGTGGGGCCTTCCGGTAGCGGCAAGTCGACGATCGTCAAGCTGCTGGCGCGTTTTTATGAGGTGAATGAGGGCCGGATCACCATCGGCGGCAAAAATCTGCAAACCATTGATCCGGAAAATCTCTACGATCATTTGTCGATGGTCTTTCAAGACGTGTATCTGTTTAAAGATACGATTTTGAACAATATCCGTGTGGGCAATCAGGCCGCGAGTTTTGAAGAAGTGGTGGCCGCCGCCAAACAGGCCCACTGCCACGAATTTATCATGGCGCTGCCCAATGGTTATGACACGATGGTGGGGGAAGGCGGCTCAAGTCTTTCCGGTGGTGAAAAGCAGCGGATCAGTATCGCCAGAGCCTTTTTGAAAAAGTCAGAGATCATCTTGCTGGATGAAGCCACCGCTGCTTTGGATCTGGAAAATGAGGCCGGTGTGCAAAAAGCCATCCGCAATCTGGTGGCTGATAAAACCGTAATCGTGATCGCTCATCGCTTAAAAACGGTCATCAATGCCGATCAGATCGTGGTCTTGGAAGACGGCAAAATCGCCGGCGTGGGGACACATCAAAGCCTGTATACCGATTGCAGTCTGTATAAAAAGCTGGTGGATATGCAAAACGAGGCGGCCAACTGGAAATTTAGCCGCTGTGACGAGGAAATCAGCGCCGTATCCTGAGCTTTGTCGGAAAGCGTCAGTGGCAGACCCGCCCAAAGATGGCTGCTACTGGAATTTCGGAACACACCCTAATATTTCATCTGGACAGTTTTCGAAGCAATCGACCGAGTGCCGAAAAGTCTCAGAAGGCTCTCCGATCTGCCCCCGGCGTACAGCCGCCGGCCGAAGCCAACGAGAAATTCCACTTGAAAGGCAGCGGAAATTTCTCATTGTCTTGGGCCTATTGACTTCCAACAGACAGTAACACCACTGATTTTTCAAATCAGCGGTGAACTGTCAGTAATTTGCTCAAACGGTAAAATCTGTACGCCGGGGTCAGTCTCCGAGCCTTCTGAAACTTTTCTGGATGTATCCGCCGAGAAGACGGAAGAGGCAGCACATGACAGCATCGTAGTGCACTTCAAGGGGAATGTGTGAAGCCCGAAGCCACCCTCCCTTTGGTCAGCTGGTGGTGGAAAACGCCAAGTTGAGATGCGGAGGGGACCACCCTCCCTGCTTTCGACCGGGTCGCAAAAATCCGGATTCCCCCGATGTTTTCAGACACACCCTAATAAAAAAAGAATTCGTCTATCTGTAACCCAAGCAGACGATCCTGAAGGAGAAAAAATGAGAAAATCCAATAAACTGGCCTCAAGAGACTATCTGACTATCGGACTTTATACGGTCGCCGACTTTGCGGTTTCCGCGGTGTTTTCAATGCTGACGGTGCCCATTCTCTTGTGGTTTTTTCCGTACGCTACGGCTTTTGTGTTGTTTTTTACCTGCCCGATTTACTTACTGATGGCCTATAAGGTAGGCAAAAAAGGGACCTTGTTTTTATTTGGTGCCATCAACGGGCTGATTTATGCTGTGATGGGTTCGCCTTTTGTCCTGCCCTTTGTTTTGATAGGGAGTCTGGTAGGCGAGATCTTGCTGGCAAAAACAAACGGTTATCGGAAACTGGCCCCTCAGACTGCGGCTTTTTGCATTTATAATCTGTTGTACGGGTTTTGCAACTATTTCGTGTTGGCGCTGTCGGCTGATTATTATTTTGAATCGATGCAGATTGAAGGCGCCATGCGGGAGGCTTACACGAAGTATATGACTCAGCCGTTTTGGATTGTGACGGCAGTGGCAGCCTTGCTTGTTGCGATTGTCTTGGGCTGCCGCTTCGGCTATCGGCTGCTGAAAAAGCATTTCTTAAAAGCCGGGCTCGTGGCAGAAGCGGTTTGAAAAAGGAGGCAGGAGTATGGTGGATCCGCGGATACAGTTTTTGATTTTGGTTGCTGTCGGCTGCCTGGTGATGGTGGCTGATGTTCAGGGGTTGCTGCTGGTCATCCTCTTTTCAGCGGGCTATCTGCTCATGAACAGAAATGTGAAAAAAGCGATCCGGCTGCTGCTTGCTGGGAGTCTGCTGTTTTGGGGGTATCAGACTGTGACGGTCAGCTCGCTGACCTATGGCAAAACCTTGGGACTGCTTTTTTTCTTGCTGCTGCGCTTTCTGCCGATACTGACCATCGCCGGGACGCTGCGGCAGGTCCCCGTCGGCAAACTGATGTTGGGTCTGCAACAGCTGCGATTGCCGAAAAATTTCGTTGTCACGTTGCTGGTGGCGATCCGTTTCTTTCCCTTGTTGAAAATGGAAAACCAGGCGATCCAAATGTCAGCCGGCTTGCGGGGATTATCCTACCGCCAGCCGAGAAACTGGCTGCGCCCTTTTGCCTGCTTTGAATACACGTTTGTGCCGCTGATGATGCGGACACTGCGGATCGCAGATGAGCTGGCTGCCGCCGGAATGACCAAAGGAATCGACAGTCCGGCGCAACGGACATCGATCTATCGAAATCGTATCGCACTGGTGGATTGGCTGGCGGTGCTGGGCTTTTGTGTCTGTGTTGTGATGGTACTGGGTCTGAAAATGAGGTGAGAAAATGATCGAACTAAAGCAGGTTTCTTTCAGCTACAATCAAGCCGTGCAGTTATCCGAGATCGACTTGAAAATCGAAAAAGGCCAGTGCGTACTAGTCACCGGTCCCTCCGGCTGCGGCAAAACGACCTTGACACGAGTGATCAATGGGTTGATCCCTCATTATTATGAAGGGGAGCTGCAGGGTTCCGTAACGCTAGCCGGCCAAGCTGTGGAATCCCTCCCGTCTTGGACATTCGGACAACTGGTGGGCAGCGTTTTTCAAGATCCCCGCTCGCAATTTTTTACGGCGACGGTTGCAGATGAATTGGCTTTTGCAGCAGAAAACTACGGCTGCGATCCGGAGGCCATCAAAACAGGGACTGAGCGGATCTTGAAACAGCATCACATCCAGCACTTGGCACAAGGGGACCTGCTGAATTTGTCCAGTGGCGAAAAGCAGAAGGTCGCAATGGGGGCAGTCGAGGTGCTGGCGCCGGAGATTTTTCTGTTGGATGAGCCGTCAGCTAATTTAGATCAACAGAGTACGCGGCAGCTGACGGAAATTTTACAGTCGTTAAAGCAGCAGGGCAAGACCATCCTGGTTGCGGATCATCGCATTCATTATTTAATGGATGTGGCTGATCGGATCGTTTATATGGAAGCCGGCAAAATCAAAGGGGATTGGTCGGTTGCAGAGTTCCAAGGCTTCGGCCGGCAGCAGTTAGCGCAAATGAAGCTGCGCTCGCATTGCGACAGTGAACTGACTGCGACGTATCAAAGCAATCAAAACGACAGCTATCTTTCGGTTGCAGGCTTGGCGGTCGCCGCCTCGCAGCAGCAAAAAAACCTGCTGACTGATCTGAACTTTTCGCTTGGCAAAGGGGAGGTTCTTTTATTGACCGGGCGCAATGGGCTGGGGAAGACGACGCTGGCCAAGACCCTCTGCGGCCTGCAAAAAGCCCGTCGAGGAGAAATCCGCGTGCAGGGTCAAAGACTGACTGCCAAACAACGTCAGCAAAAATTCTGGTTTGTCTTGCAGGATGCCGATTACCAGCTGTTTGCCGATTCAGTTTTGAACGAGCTGTTGTTGGGATTTAAGCAAACAGAAGCGCTGATCCGGCAAGCCGAGGAACTTTTGGCGGCGCTGGCTTTAGCCGATTTCAAGGATCAGCATCCGCAAACGCTGTCCGGTGGGCAAAAACAGCGTTTGGTTTTTGCCGCCGGACTGATGAGGGAGCCGGAGATCATGATTCTTGACGAGCCGACTTCCGGTTTGGACGCCGGAAGTATGAGACAGATCCAAGCGCTGATTCGGACCTATCAGAAAAAAGGCGTCACTTTTTTGGTAATTACCCACGACGCTGAATTTGCCAGGGAATTTGACCGCAACTTGCTGGAGCTGACGCCGGCCCCATTACTGGAAAAGGCGGCCTTTGCTTAGGCAGGTTTGAAAACACCCTGAGAGCAGTCACGGAAATTTACCGCTTTTAGTATCAAAAAAGCCGCCTCCTTTGAAGCTCACGAAATCTTCGTGAAAGCCAAAGGGGCGGCTTTTTTTTGCGGGAACGGTATCTCACTGGGAGCGGCGACAGCAGTCTCTGGCGGTCACCCTTTTTTCACCATCACCCACCCGGTGACCTTATCCAGTGCCTTGGCGACACCTCGGCTGACGATCGGGCGGCTCAACAGCCAGAGGATTGTCACGGAGCCTCCCAGCAAAAAGAGAAACTGCAGTGCCGGGATGCCCCACCAGCTGCCGGATGCCGGTTTCAAGGTGCCCAGCCGTTCGCCGAGATCGACCAGAGGTGCCACCAGGTAGACGTGCAGCAGGTAGATGGCCAGCGTATTTTGGCCCCAGATGGTGTAAAAGCGCCGGCGATTTTTGGCCAGCGTGATAAAGACAAAGATGAAAGCAAAGCTCAGGGCGTACAAGTAAATGTCCGCCAGCAGATTTTGCCAGAGGGGAATGTCAATCGTGGCGTAAGCCCGGTCACCCCACAAAATCTCCGGTGGCAGGTCCGCCGACAGCCACAAGCCCGCGGTCAAAAGGCCTACCGCCGCAACCACCAGACTGAGAATCCGGCGAAAAGGCAAGCGGCGGATGCGGGCGATATGTTCCGGTCGGCAGTAGTAACCCGCCAGAAAGAACGGCAGAAAGCCCAGCGTGCGGGCCATCGCCATATAGGTGCCGAACTCCGTCAAAAAACCGGAAAAAACAGCGACGACAAAGCTGGCGGCCAAAACATGACGCACCCGCACCAGATCCGGCAACAGCAGCCGCCAGATAAACATGCAGTAGAGATACCACAGTGTCCAGCCGGGGTTTAAGATCAGGATCTCGTCGATTTTGCCCAGGGCCAGCATGATCAAACTCAGCACCAGATTCAACAACAGGTACGGCAGCAGGAAATTGCGCACCGCCGTTTCCCGACCCCGCTGCAGATTTTTGGAAAAATAGCCGGAGATGAAGATGAAGACCGGCATATGGAAAAAATAAATAAAGACATAGACGAATTCCGCCACCTGATCTGTCAGTCGGAAATACTCCAGGGCATGGCCGAAGATCACCAAAAAGATCAGCACCGCCCGAATATTATCGAAGGAAAAGTCGCGGGTGGCCGACGTGGCGGCTGTCTTTGTCGTGTTTGCCGTCTCTGCGGACGCAACGGCAGCTGTCTTTGCGGCGCCGGTGCTTTTGGCGCCGACAGATTCGGTGGCGTGGGTCGGCTCCGGTGGGGCGGCCGCCTGCGGATTGACCACCGTGTCAGGGGCCGCCGCTGCCGTCGGGTCTGCCGTGGCAGACGGCGATTCCGACGGCGGTTCCTGGGCCTGTTGCTCCGCCAGGCGACGCAAGCGCCGGGCCTCTTCGCGCTGCTGCATCCATTCCTGCAGGGTTTGATGTTCCCGCACCGGGGATTCCAACACGTCCAGCGGGATCGCCGGATCATCGAATTCATTGATGAAAGGCGCCTCGCCGGTCTGGGGGGCGGCGGATTCGGCGAGCGCGGTGGAGTCGACAGGTTCGGCAAGCTCGGCAGGTTCGACGGCGGTTGCGGCTGCAGGCGGCGAGGTTGTTGCGGCCTGTTTATCGCCAAGGGTGAGCTTAGCGGGTTCGGAGGCGGCAGCTTTGTTGGTGACCGGCACGTCTTTGGCAGCTGATCCGGAACCCGGTTTTTTAAAAGGAGCGGCAGGTTCTGAAATAATGGACACCTCCAGTGAGAATAGGGTATGCTTGAAAAAACAGCGAACCGCCATAGCGAGCGGTCCGGCAGGAAATCAGCTGATTTGCTCGGCGACAAAAGTGCTCTCGTCTATGATAGCACGTTTTGGGCCAGCGATACATAAGGCTGTTATTCAATTTTCCCTGAGGGCCGGCTGCCGGCGAGCCTGCCCACTGCCAAAAAAATCGGGAGGGAGCCCGCAAATATGCGATTTTCCGCAAAGTTTGTCAAGGAAGTATTCAAAGTTATCAATATGAAAAAGCTGGTGGGAAAAAACATGGTGACACCGCCGCCCCGGTTGGAGCTGAATGCGCAACAGCTGAAGCGCACGGAGCTGGCTCAGCGTTCGGAGACCGTCGCAGGCTCCGAGCTGATCACCTTGTTTCCGGACCATGCCACCGACCGGCACGTGTTTTATCTGCACGGCGGCGGCTATGCGCTGGAGGCCTCGCCCTTTCACAAGGAAATCCAGGAGTATTTCGTCAAGACGTACGGGTTGAAGGTGAGCGCCTTTGACTATCCGCTGGCGCCGGAGCATACCGCCCAGGTGACGCTGGAACGAACATTGGCAGCTTTTTTGCGGCTGGTGTTCCTGTATCCCGACGACCGCTTTTATTTTTTCGGCGATTCGGCAGGAGGCGGGCTGGCGCTGAGTCTGGCCCAGCATCTGCAGCAGCTGGCGGAAAAACCCCAGCCGGCTGCCAATCCCGGTAGCCAGTCGCCGCAGCAGACCCCGCCATTGCGCTGTCCGGAGAAGCTGGCATTGATCTCACCTTGGCTGGATCTGACGTTGACGGATCCCCGCATCGCCGTCATCGAGGACAAGGATGTGCTGTTGGAGCGGGACCTGCTGGCCAAAGCCGCCCGCAATTACGCCGGCGGACTGCCGCTGGAGGATCCCCGGGTTTCGCCTTTGTACGGCCCGTTGAAAAACCTCGGGGAGCTGCTGGTGATCAGCGGCACCGACGATATTTTGAATCCGGATGTGCTGCGGCTGCGAGAACGCATCCATGCCCTCGGATCCCCGGAAAGTACCGGCACCCGCCTGCGCTTGAAGATCGCACCGGAGATGATGCACGATTTCGTCGTCTATCCCTTAAAAGAATCCGCCCCATATCTCGATCTCATCGGCCGCTTTTATGTAGACGAGCTGGCGATAGAAAAAGAACAGTGACGCCCGCAGCAGCTGTGATCTTGCAATCAGCGGGAAACGACAGGAAAAGGTCGCCAAATTCGTAAAAGCTGCCTGTCTTTAAAAATACGTATCCCGCCGGCTGTGTTGCGGCATCCTGAGACCAGCAAAAAACGACTTTCCTGATTCTGAACCAATCGTCAAAAGTCAGCACATAAAGCTGATTTTTGGCGGCGGTTCGTTCAAGGAAAGTCGTTTTTGGTTGGGCAGGTTAAATTTAACGGCGGTCGCCGGTTGGGTTTGTTTTACCGAAAGTTACGGCATACTTATCCACTGGGCCACGGCCTAAACACTGTGTCGCGGGAACAGCCGGCATTACCGGCTGTTCCCGGTGCTATATCCGGATAGAAATCAAAAGATTTGTCCAAAGGCTCCAGAGCCAGTTGATCGTAGGGAGGGTGGTCACCGCCGTATCTCAACTTGGAGAATTCTACCTTAGTTGAACTGCACTAGCTGAAAATTTCCCTTGATGTGCATTACGATAGTGCTATGCGCTGTCTCTTCCGTTTTCTCGGCGGGTACATCCAGAAAAGTTTCAGAAGGCTCGGAGACTGACCCCGGCGTACAGATTTTACCGTTTGAATGAACTACTGACAGTTCGCCGCTAATTTGAAAAATCAGTGGCGTTACTGTCAGTTTGAAGTCAATAGGCCCAAGACAATGAGAAATTTCCGCTGCTTTTCAAGTGGAATTTCTCGTTGGCTTCGGCCGGCGGTTGTACGCCGGGGGTCAGATCGGAGAGCCTTCTGAAACTTTTCGATACTCGGCCGATTGCTTTAATTCCAGATTGGGATGAAATACTAGCCAAGTGCCGATAAGCCTCAAAAGATTCTCCGCACCGGCTTCAGCAGTCATTCCGCAGTTTCGACTTCGCAGATTTCAGGGGCTGCTTTTGCCGGTTGCTCCTCGGTGGTCGCGGCGGCAGTCGGCTTTTTGCCCATCAACTCTTTGAAGTTGAAGAAGAAGTTCAGCGAGATGGAGGTCAACGCACCTGCCAAAATGCCGGAGCCGAAGATGTTTTGGACCAATTCCGGGAAGTTGGCGTAAAAGTTCGGGTACACCGACGGCAGCATCGCTACGCCCAGGCTCAGACCGATGATCAGCATGTTTTGATTGCCGCTGAATTCGACGCCTTTGAGCATGTTGACGGCGCTGCCGATGATCACGCCGAAGATGGCAAAGCCCAGACCGCCCAGCACCGGTTGCGGGATCACCGAGATCAGTGCCGAAAATTTAGGAATAAAGCCGGCAATCAGCAGCATTCCGCCGGCACAGGCCGTGGCATAACGGCTTTTTTCTTTGGAAAGATCCAGGATACCCAGATTCTGCACGAAGGCGGTGGGTTGGACGGCATTGAAGCCGCCGGAAAAGAAGGTTGCAATCCCCAGCGTTTTCAACGTGCGGCCGAATTGTTTTTCGTCCATTTCCTTTTCCACGATGTTGTGAATCCCCATCGAGGTTCCGGAAACTTCCACCATTCCCAGGATCATCACGATCAGGTAGCTGGGCAGCATCCCGAAATCCAGGCGGGGCAGGCCGTAGTGTCCCGGCAGATTGAGATCAAACCAGGGCGCGTCAGCCACCGGTGTCATGTCCACCATCCCCATCAGCGCCGCGGCGATGGTGCCTGCCAGAAGGGCGATCAGGATCGATAAGTTCCCGAGAAAGCCTTTCAGGTATTTGCTGAGGAAAATGTGGAACAAAAAGATCCCCAGCGCCAAAAAGAAGGGCTTCAATTCGATGGACTGGGTCAGGTCATAGGCCCGGTCGCCCATCATCCAGTGGAAGGTGTTGGGCAAAAGGGCTACCCCCAGCACCATCAGGTTGGTCCCGACGACGATCGGCGGGAAAAAGCGCCGCAGCTTGACCCAGACTCCCGACAGTAAAAAGCAGAAGAGTCCGGCCGCCATGGTACAGCCCGCCACGGCCGCAAAGCCCAGGCGGATATTGTCGGCACCCAGGAGCGTGCTGGTGACCACCGGGATCACGGCAAAGTTGGCCCCCAGCGCCATCGGGATCAATGGGCTGGTTCGGGGGATGATGTTCAAAGCTGCCAGCAGGGAGCTGACTCCGGCACAAAAAATAACAGCGCTTACAAAAAAACGCGTCTCGGCAGGGCTCAGGCCGGCACTGGCTGAGATGATCAAAGGCACCGGAATCGCCGCCAAAATAGCGATGACGGTATGCTGGAAGCCCAGCGGCAACAGCTGCGATAAAGGCAGCTTACGATCGGTTCCGGCCACAGTCGTTGTGGGCGCAAGTGAACCTCCTGCTGTGTGATCGGCAGGTTGGCGGGGAGTGACAGGTCTTTTATCCATAACAGGAAAAGTCTCCTTTCTGATTGACGCCGCCGCCTTTTGCCCGGCTCATCTTGGCAAAGGCGGCGGCTCAGTTCTTGACGAAAAGCCGTGAACGATCCTGAACAGGCTGTTTCACGGCTTTAGGGAATGTCTGAAGCTGGCCGGCTGGATTTTTGTGGTCTTGTCGGCAGGGCGGTACTTTTACAAGTAGAGCAACCCTGCCAGCTGCTTTTCAACCAGCCGTCCGGCAACTACTCAGCTGTCCTTGCGGTTGCGGCGAGCGGCGGTATTTTCCACCGCATCTACGATCTTTTGATAGCCGGTGCAACGGCACATATTGCCGGACAAGCCGCGCCGGATCTCAGCCCGGGTCGGATTCGGGATGTCATCTAGCAGCTGTTTGCTGGAAATGATCATGCCGGGAATGCAAAAACCGCATTGGACGGCACCGGCTTCGACGTATTCTTCCTGAATATCGCTGAGAGTGCCGTCAGGGTCCGTGACGCCTTCAATGGTGGTGACAGTCTTGCCGTCTGCCCAGGTCGCCAGATAAAGGCAGCTGTCGATGGTGCGGCCGTCGATGATCACCGAGCAGGCACCGCATTCGCCGACGCCGCAGCCTTCTTTGGTACCCATCAGGCCGAAAGATTCCCGCAGGACCTCCAGCAGGCTCTTACGAATATCGACGGTGCAGAAGACTGCTTCGTCGTTCAGTGTAAAACGGATGGTTTGGGTCGGGACTTCCGTGACAGTCCCGGTTTGCGTGGTTCGGCTCATCAGTGGTTGCCCTCCTTTTTGACAGCGTTGACTTTCAAAGCTTCGACAATATTGCGTCCCGGGAGGATGGAGACTAGATAGTCCCGGTATTCTTTAGAAGCCCGCCAGGAATCCCGCGTGTTGGTGTCTTCCAGGCATTTGGCTCCGATGGCTTTCAGATTCTCGTCGGTGACGGCCAGGTTGCGGGCGAAGGCTTCGGCCGTATGCATCCGGATCGGTGTCGGAGCAGCAACCCCAAAGCAGATACGCAGGTCCTCGATGATGCCGTCTTTCTGTTTCACCAATGTGGCGCAGCTGAGGTTGGCGATGTCCAAGGCCTGCCGCTGCGCGAATTTGGTGTAGTGGCCGGTGTAGCCTGCATAGTCTTCCTGGGAAATCTTGATCTTCACCAGGATTTCGCCGGGCGCCAGATCCACCCAGCCGGCCCCTTTGTAAAAGTCGGCGATGGGCACATTTTTGACGCCGGCTGCCGAATGGATCTCCAACAGAGCGTTATAGGCAAAAAGCGTAGGCGCGCTGTCGGCGGAAGTGGCGCCGTTGCAGACGTTGCCGCCGATGGTCCCGACATTGCGGGTTTGCGGGCCGCCCACTAGTGCCACGGCTTCCCCCAAAAGATGGAGATGTTTTTTGATCAGAGGGTGGTGTTCGATTTCGGTAAAGGTGTTCATGGCGCCGATCACCATCGTGCCGTCGGAATCCAGATAGATGTCATGGAGTTCGTTGATCCGGGTGATGCCGATCAAATCGCAGCCGACATAGC
The DNA here is from genome assembly GCA_027692465.1 of Enterococcaceae bacterium OF42-14pH9A. GTDB lineage: Bacteria > Bacillota > Bacilli > Lactobacillales > Enterococcaceae > Enterococcus_C. Next base: position 212,733 of record JAQEYU010000004.1, read on the forward strand.
CGGTTTTCATTTCCCGTGCTTTCACCATCACGTCGGTTCCGCCGGCGACCAGACGGGCATCCGGTTTTTCGGCGGTAATGGCAAAAACATCGGCTAAAGTTGCGGCTTCGTGATAGCCGGTGATATCATACATAGTCTTTTCTTCCTTCCTGTCGTGTACAGTCGTGCAGTAAACGGTCGCTTCGGCGGAGCAAGCGGGGCAGACGGGGCGGTTGCCGCAGCTGCGGGCCAGCGCTGCCTTTTTAAAAAGCCTGCTTGCGCAATGTCGGTTTTGACGAGGCCCGCTTGCGCCTGTTTTTAATGTGTCAGACCTGGATGACACCGGCCTTTTTCATTTCTTCAAAGACCGTCTGAGTAGCCAGTGGAATCTGATTGATCGCCACGCCGGTTGCGTTTTTCACCGCGTTGCGGATCGCCGGTGCCGGTGAACAAAGCGGATTTTCGCCGAGGGATTTGTTTCCGTAAGGCCCCAGCGGATCAGCAACTTCCACGAATTCGTGTTCAAAGTCCGGCAAATCCATCATCGTCGGAATCTTGTAATCCAGCAGGTTGTTGTTCAATGGTTTGCCGGCCGCGCTGTAACGCAGGCCTTCGCTCAAGCCGAAAGCTACGCCCATCGCCATGCCGCCTTCCACCTGGCCGCCTGCCAAGAGCGGGTTGATGATCTTGCCGGAATCATGGACGTTCATACAGCTCAAGAGGGTTACCCGACCGGTCTCCACATCGACTTCGACTTCCGCAAAGGTACAGCCGGTGGCATAGGAATTGTGGTGAACATTCACCGAAGATTCCGCCACGATGGCCCGCCCGTGCTGCATATCATAAAAGGAAGCCAGGGCGAAATCTGCCAAGGGAGCGATCACCTGGCTGTTGTGGGCGTAGACGATCTGATCGTTTTCGATATCCATATATTCCGGGCGGATGTCGTACATTTCGGCGGCCCGAGTCAGGATCTTTTCCTTCATTTTTTCCGCACATTCCCGCACGGCAAACCCGGTGATGTAGCTCTGACGGGAGGCGTAGGCGCCGGTGTCGAAAGGATCGATATCGGTATCGGTCATAGCGTCCCGGATGATCTTGTCATAGCTGACCCCCAGCGTTTCGGCGGCCATCTGACTGAAGGTGGCATCTGAACCCTGCCCAATTTCAGTAGCCCCCAGCATCAGCTTGAAGGAACCGTCCTGGATCAGGATCAGGCGGGCACCGGAGACTTCCAGCCCGAAAGGATAAGTCCCGGAACCGTAAGAAAAGCTGGCAACCCCTACACCGCGGCGTTTTGAGCCTTCTTTGTATTGCAGACTTTCCTGCAGCTTGCGGTCGTAATCGAAAGCTTCCCGGCCTTTTTGCAGGCAGTCGTTGACTTTGAAGGTGAACTGCTGAATCTTGCTCAAAGGGTTCAAATAGCCTTCCGGACGACCGTTTTTGATGCGAAACTCGATGGGATCCATTCCCACTTTGTCAGCACAATCGTCAATTACCGACTCCAGGGCATACATGACCTGCGGGATACCGTAGCCCCGCATCGCACCGGCTGCGGCGATATTAGTGTAAATGGTTTTTGCAGCATAACGGAGATTTTCCGTCGTATATAGGGAATTGATGAAGGTCCCGCCTTTGCCGCCGATCGCGTGGCCGTGGGAAGCATAGCCCCCTTGGTTACTCAACACGCTGAAATCGATGGCAGTGATGGTCCCGTCTTTTTTCAAACCGATGGCAATGTCATAGTCGATCGCATGGCGGGTACGAGTGTTGGCCAGTGATTCTTCACGAGTCAGGTTGATCTTCACCGGCCGGCCGCCGCACAACATACTGAGGGCAACGGTCAACGGTTCAATGGTCACGTCTTGTTTGTTCCCGAAACCGCCGCCGATAAACGGTTTTTTCACGCGAATCTGCGACCAGGAAATCCCCAAGGCCTGGCCGATAATCCGGCGGCAGATATGCGGAATCTGGGTGGAGCTGATGCAGACCCAGCGTTGATCTTCATTGCGAAAAGCGACCGCCACTTGTTTTTCCATGTGGGCGTGCTGTTGAATCCCGGTGGAAAACTGTTCTTTGATCACAAAATCAGCTGTTGCCAAGCCGTCTTCCACATCTCCGAAACCGACATTGGTATTGGCGATTATATTGTCTCTTTCCTCGTGGATCCGGCGGGCATCCGGTGCCATCGCTTCTTGCGGCGTCAGGTAGACGGGGTATTCTTCGTAGGTGACTTTGATCTTGGCCAGGGCTTTTTCCGCCTCCAGCTCCGTTTGGGCCACCACAGCGGCGATCTCTTCGCCATAAACCCGGATATTGCGGTTGAGCATCAGGCGGTCTTCGATATCCCGCTTGGCTTCAACCATGGCGTAGGGGTGACCGGCCGTCGCATATTGGTTCTGGGGCAGATCCTCCGGCAGGACAATCTTGATGACGCCGGGCATTTGCGCCGCCTCGGTGATGTCGTAGCTCAGCACCCGGCCATGGGCGATGGTGGCGCGGAGGATCTTGGCATGCAGGCAGTTCAGGATCGGGAAGTCGTCGGTGAAATTGGCTTCTCCTTTGACCTTAGCCACCGCATCCCAGCGGCGCTCTTTTTCTCCGACAGTTGCGTTTTTCATGATAAATCTCCTTTCTGATAACACTTCACCCTCCGCAAATAAGCGGTAGGACGCAGTTCTGGTGATTTTTAAATAATTTTTGAATTATAAAATAAAAATTATTTAGTTTGATGCTTAAAAAAACACCGTGTATGAATGTACACGATATTTGGAAACGCTTTATATCTATTGCGATTCTAGCATTGTCATTGAGGCAATACAATCAGCTTTCTAATTTAATAACGTTTAGAGACAGCATTGGGAAAAGTATACAAAAACGGTGACATTTCGTCCCCGAATTGACGGGGCGAAAGAAGCGGTTTAGACCGGTTCAAAAACATTTAAATAACATTGAGAAATATTCTCAATGTTCGTGTTTTTATGGATAACGGAAATTTAAGCTGATTTATCAGTTGCTATCGGAGGGGGAGGAGGCGTTATCTTTTTTAAAATATAACGATTGTGGTTGGGCGGGAAGCAGCTGGGAAGGTGATAACTCTTTGCGGTACAGGCACATTATGTGTGAAAAAAAGCATACGGAGCTGATTTATCAAATAAGCCGCCCTTGTCGTTGGAAATTGACAAGGGCGGCCGGTGATGATTTCTGCTTACTCGACAGGTGCCTTTTCCTGTAGGACCAATGGGGCAAACCAATTTGAAGAAAAAATGTTATCGATTGAATCGAATAAGTTGCGGCTGTCAGCTATTTTGTCCGACAAGGCATTGATGAAGTTTTTTCGTTCGTTTTCAGACACGCCCTAGTGCCATTTCAGCTTTTCATAAATGTATAGTGGTTAGAGCAAGAAGAAAAAGTTCACCGGGTGCAGGTCTGTGTGTCAGAGCTGGAAGCAATCTGCGGAAGATGCTCAGCTCGGGATCGCTCTCGCTCCATTCTGATTTATTATCCAGATGGCGCTATTCGACAAGTAGAAAGCGTCCAAGAAGCTGTGGATCTTTTGGGTTGTTCCAAAACCACAGTTGTTCGCTCCCTTGAAATTGCCAATCCGGTACTGAAAGGTTTTGCAAAAGGAATTATCTTTAGCGATACTTGACTATTGATAAAACGCCATGTGTGTATTACAATGTAATATGAAAGAAGGGATAAATTATGGCAATGATTACTATTCGAGTAAGTGACTCCGAAAAAGAGTGGCTATCCTATATGGCAGAATTCTATGATATCACGTTATCTGAATTACTAAAAAAATATTCAATGGAGCAACTAGAAGATGAGTATGATAGACAAACCGCTGAAATTGCTCATAAACGTTGGGTGGAAGGTGGAAAACAAACAATATCTATGGAAGAAATGCTAGAAGAATTTGGTGGACTTTCATGAGTTATCGGTTGGTATTTACACCGGAAATTCAAAAGCAGTTTAGAAAAATGGATAAGCACCAAGCAACGTTAATTACACGATGGCTTTATCAAAATATAGATGGAGTTGATGATCCGAGAAAATATGGTAAGGGTCTGACAGCAAATCGTGTAGGACAGTGGAGATATAGAATCGGGAAATATAGGGTGCTAGTAGAAATTGAAGACAACGAGCTTATTGTACTAGCTATACAAGTGGGACATCGGCGTAGCATTTACGATTAAGTGCTGAATAATTCACGAAATGGTTGGTTATGAAACTTTCAATTGAGGTATCCTTAAAGGAGAGACCTCTTTTCTTTTACCTCTCTTTGGAAAAAGTTACCAAAACCGTTTGGAATCAGTCCATCTAAGCATTTTCATATATTTGGAACGATTCAAATTCTTAATGGGTGTAAAATTCTTCAGAATCATGTTACAATATAAATGAAAAGAGGCCCTGCTGTAACAGAGCCCCTTGAGACAAGCCGTTTTAAGAACGGTGGTTAACAGACAATTATATTCTTAAAAGAAATAACCGCCGCCTTCCAAAGCTAGACGGTTATTTCTTTTTGGTTTTTTCCACTTTGTCACTAATCCTGGTGTCAATGTACGTTAGCAAGGAGATCAAAAATGATCCACCCGCAAACAACAAAGCAACCAAGGCAATGACAGCTTCAATCGGCAAAAGGCCTCTCCTTTCATAGATTTAGCACTTACAAGCATAGGCACCACCTCCACTTCCAGATAGCCACCGTCCATAATACTTCTAGATCTCTGCTACATTATACCTCAGATTGTGCCACTTTAGAAACCTCTTTCGTCCTTAGGGCAGCAAGCCTTTTGGACTATTTTTGTGCCAAATTTTGCGTTTGTTTCTACCATTGTTGCGTGGTTTTCCAGCGGCAAAATGGTTCGTCAGCATAGGACATGTCTCCTGGATCCGGCGTTTCGTTTGAAAAGAACAACTTCCAAGCGCAATTGACAGCAGCGCTTGTTGTTTTGAGGCACGCTGCTCGGCCCTAGTTCGCCATTTTTGCCATCGTCAGCAAGGTCTTCCAACTACAGAAGGGCAGCGTGAGGCCTGCCCGTGTCGGCCGCTCATGGTATACTGGAAAAAAGCTTTTCAGCAGGCACGTTGGCGAGGAACTGTGAGCCGCGCGCTTGCTGTGAAAGGAGGCAGTATGCAGCTGGAAAAACTTTATCCCGGAGACTTTCTGCAGGCAGATTCAGTGTTCAACGACAGCCGCCTGATTCTGCCGTTTTACGGCAGTCATTCCCGCGGGCGGGAGCAGCTTTTGGCAGCGGTCAAAGATGGGGCCGCCTATCAAATAGAAGCGTACGGCTACCGGTTTTATCTGGCGGCCACCGAAGAGCTGCGCAACACGTTGACGGTGACGAACCTGTTGGCCGCCCCGCTGGATGACCGGCTGCCCCGTCTCACGGGCAATGGGAACGGCGAGCTGACTTGGCGCCGTTTGCTGGAGGTCTTGGAACGGACGGCCCGCAGCCGCTTTGTGACCAAGCTGACTATCGCCTTGACCACCACCGCTGCCAACCAGGCGTGGCTGGAGGCACAGGGCTATCAGTCCTGTACGGCGGGATTTGAAAAAGAACTGACTTACCGGACCGGGCTGGTGCTGGGAGGCGGGGGAGCCCGGGGTGCTTACCAGATTGGTGTCTGGGAAGCCTTACAGGAGCTGGAAATCCCGCTGCAGGTAGTGACGGGGGCTTCGGTGGGGGCACTCAACGGCGGTCTGATCCTGGTAGGAGATGTGGCGGCGGCTAAAAAACTGTGGCTGGCCATCAGCACTGAGCAGGTCCTGCAGTTTCCCCGTGCGGCTGCCGACAACACCAGTCTGACCCGCCTGCTGCAGCAGATCCAGTCGCTGACGGTCACGGCGCTGCGGGAAAACGGCGCCAGCACCCGGCCTTTGGAGCAGCTGATCTATGCCGCGTTGGACGAAGAACAGATGCGCAACAACCCTGCCGAGCTGTACGTCTGCACCACCCGCCTGCCGGATTTTGCCGAGCAGGTGGTCCACTTTGACAAAAGCGACTGCGCCGGCAATCTGCAGTGGCTGATCGCGTCGGCGTCCTTTTACCCGGCGATGAAAGCCAAGGAAATCGCCGGCAGCTACTATATTGATGGCGGCTACCGCAACAACTTGCCGGTGGACGTGGCGCTGGCACAAGACGTCAGTGAATTAATCGTGGTGGACGTCAAAGGTCCCGGTTTCGTCAAACGAACGCCGATCCCGGAAAGCGTGGCAACTCTGCCCTTTGATTCCCCGTGGACCTTGGGCAGTTTTCTGGTGTTTGACCGGGAACGCTCCCGCATCAACTGCCGACTGGGCTATTTGGAAACGATGAAATACTTCGGCCGCGGTCACGGTCTGTGGTACACCTTCAGCGATGACGGGCAGGCCGCCTTAAACAAAGCGTGGCGCCGCTTTTGCCGCCGCCTGCAGCAGGCAGAAGATCCGCTGTGGGGCATCATCAAAAGCAAGACCTTTTGGAGCCGCTTGAACAAGGCCTACAGGGGAAAAGTGGTCTTCGAGACTGCCGGAATGGCGTTAGCGGAGCTGTGTGGCGGGCTGTTGAATGTCCCGCCGGAGGATGCTTACGAAGCCGCTGAATTTCTTGGCGCCTTGAATGCTGCCGCCAGCGACCAGACAGAACCCATCGAAGGCGTCCTGTCGGTGGCGGAATGGCTGCATCAGTATCGGGAACGCTTATTGGCGATTTCCGATACGCGGCAGCTGTTGTACTGGCAGCGGAGCTTTACTGCAAAAACTCCCATTACGCAAGCGTTGCGGCAACTGTTGGATCTGACTCCGGTGACCGCGGTGGCCGGCGCCTTTTTAGCAGAATTGATCAGGACCGCTGCCCAAAACAAGGATGATTTGCAGCATTGACCACCCGATACAGCCGAAAAAAACGAAATTTTCACCGGACCTTCCGGGCAGCGACTGCCGAGAGTTCCCGCTGCGGTCGGTGCTCAGCCCTTGGGAGCGGCCGTGAAACAAAAGGACAGACCCGGCAGTTTAGTTCGCCGAAGCAAAGTATAAACGAATATTGGAGGAGATCGTATGGCACAGGAATTTTCATTTGAGATCGTAGAGGAGATCGCCGTTCTTTCGGAAAATCCGAAGGGCTGGCGCAAGGAATTCAATCTGGTAAGCTGGAACGGACGCCCGCCGAAGTTCGACATCAGAGACTGGGCGCCGGATCACGAGAAGATGGGCAAAGGCGTGACCTTGAGCAATGAGGAATTCGCAGCATTGAAAGCAGCAATCGAAAAAATGTGAGCTGCTGATTGACGAAGGCAGCGAGAGTTTGAGCCCGCCGCCCGCGCCCGATTGCAGCGCTGCGGTGGGCCGGTATTTCAGATAAAGTAAAACAAAGTGAGGGAAAACAGATGATCAAGAGCATGACCGGCTTTGGCAAAGGTCGGGAAGAAAACGCAGGCTACACCGTTGAAGTAGAGATCAAAAGCGTCAATCACCGCTTTTTGGATATCCAGATCCGCAGTCCCAAACAGGTGAATCCCTATGAGGGCGTAATCCGGCAACTCATCAAAGAGCGCCTTCCCCGTGGGCGGGTGGAGGTCTTCGTCACTGTCAAAGAGACCGCCGACGATACCAAAAAGGTGGCCGTCCACTGGGGGCTGGTGGACCAACTGGTGAAGGAGCTGAAGTCAGAAGCCGCTGCCCGCTACGGTGAAACCGATTTGGAAGTAGCTGCCATTTTACAGCAGCTGGTGACTTTGCCGGACTTCGTGGAAATCAAAGAAGACAAAGCCGACGATACCGGTCTGGAGGCTCTTTTGCGGACCGCCGTCAGCCAAGCTGCTGATCAAAACGCTGCTAGCAGAGAACAAGAAGGAGCCGGCCTGGCTGTTGTCATGCAGGAAAACCGCCAGACGATCGGGAGCGCACTTTCCCGCCTGCAGGAGTTCGTTGCGGTCTATGAAGAGGAATACCGCAGCCGGTTTGAGAAAAAATTGCAGGACTATCTGGGTGAGACCGTCGATCAGGAGCGCCTCCTCACCGAGCTGGCACTGCTTTTGGAACGGGGCGACATCCACGAAGAGCTGGACCGCCTGACGATCCATCTGCAAAAATTCGACGACCTGATGACCGCCGCCGAACCGGTTGGTCGTGAGTTGGACTTTTTGATCCAGGAGATGAACCGGGAAATCAACACCATCGGCTCCAAATCCGGCGCCATCCTGATCAAAGAATTGGTGGTCCAAATGAAGACCACCGTTGAAAAAATCCGGGAACAAGTGCAAAACGTGGAGTAGGGGACAGAAATAGTATAAATATAATGAGAGAGTGGTCTTCAGATTGTTGGTCTGAGGATCATTTTTTTTGCTTTTTTTCGTTGAACTAGGGTGCGTCTGAAAACTCTGGGGGATCCAGATTTTTGCGGACTTTTTGCCGAAATCAAGGAGTAAAGCGCAGCTTATGTGGTGCAAAGCTAAGCATTTACGACGCAGATTGCGGTAAAAAGGACCAAAATATCTGCCACTGGAGTTTTCAGACACGCCCTAAGATCACAATTTGAAAAGGCAGCATAAACCTTATTATGGCTACCTTGAGGAAATAGAAGTGCGGTGTATCGGAAAACTCTGGTGACAGTTTGTTTTTACCATCACGGACAGTCTGAGGGCAAAGCTGCATATTGGCAAGTACGCCCAAATATGTGTATTACTGGATTTTCCCAATACGTCGAAAGGGTAGATAATTGTTCTTCCGAAATTCTTTTGGTAAAATTTAGAAAACGCTTTATTTATGGAGGGGAATATGAGTAAAATAGGTAAAATTCATGAAAAAGTCAATGTTGGATTCGATATTGGTATAGCTTCAGTAGGGTGGTCGGTTGTAGATAATGAGACGGGGAAAATATTGGAAGAGGGTGTCAGCCTATTTCCCAGCGGAACTGCTTCGAAAAATGTAGAGCGGCGTGGCTTTCGACAATCGCGACGATTACTTAGAAGACGCCGTAATCGATTAGATGACTTGAAGAAACTGCTCGACGAAAAGGGATTTTCGTTTAACGAAGCAAGTGTGGTTGAAAATCCATATGCAGTACGGGTTAAAGGGCTGACACAACGGTTATCGCCGGAAGAATTGGCTACGGCTTTGTATCATCTCGCTAAACGTCGGGGAATCAGTTATGATTTGAAAGATTCGGAGGAAGAATCCTCTAAAGGGACAAACTACCAAGAAAGTATCGCAATCAATCAGCAACTTTTAAGAAGTGAAACGCCGGCAGAGATTCAACTTGCGCGCCTTGAGCAATACGGAAAAGTCCGTGGACAGGTAAAAGATTCTGAAGGGGATGACGCACGAGTACTATTAAATGTTTTCCCAAATGCTGCCTATGAAGATGAATTGAAGAGAATTCTGGGTACTCAAAGTGCATACTATCCGGAGATTGACAATGATTTTATTGATAGAGTGAGTTCAATCCTGTCACGTAAAAGAGAGTATTTTGTCGGCCCGGGTTCAGAAAAGTCTCGAACGGATTATGGAATTTATCGGGAAGATGGCACGACTTTGAACAATTTATTCGAAGTGCTGATTGGCAAAGATAAGATTTTTCCTGAGGAGTTCCGTGCCGCCGGAAATTCTTATAGCGCGCAACTTTTCAATCTGCTGAATGATCTGAACAATTTGACGATTGATTCGAATGAAGATGGCAAATTGACTACAGAGCAAAAAGCACAGATCATTGATGAATTGACTGGAAATACATCAAATATCAACATGATGAAGTTGCTTGCCAAGGTTGCCGATACGGATTTGAATGGTATTACCGGATTTCGAACAGACCGGGAAGGAAAGCCGGAAATTCATCATTTGGCAGTGTATCGAAAAATCAGGAAAAAATTTTTGGAGACGGAAATCGATATTAATGAGTGGCCACCGAGCTTTTTCGATGACTTTGGTCCTGTGGTAACCCTCAATACCGAGAACGGGGAAATCCGCAAGTGGCTGCAAAATGAAGGAAGGAAAGATTACGATTTTTTGACCGATGAGCTGATTGATCTCATCATTGCCAATAAAGCATCTTTTGCATTGACGTCAAATAATAAGTGGCACGGATTTTCATTGAAAACACTGCATCTACTGATTCCTGAATTACTGAGCACTTCTGATGAGCAAATGACAATCCTGACAAAGATGGGATTGCTGCACGAGAACAAGAAGAATTACGAGGGCGTAGCAAAAATTGATGTGAAAGGACTGACAGAGAATATCTTCAATCCAATCGTCAGCAAATCAGTCAGACAGTCGATGAATATTTTCAATGCATTAGTTGAAAAGTATGAGAATATCGCCTACGTGGTAATTGAGATGCCCAGAGATGATATCGAGGACGAGAGCGATGAGAAGAAACAGTATCAAAAATTTCAATTGGAAAATGAAAAAGAAAAAGATGCTTCTTTGAAAAGTTTTCAAGAATTGGCAGGTGTTTCGGATGGACAACTTGAGTCCAGATTGAGAAAGCGGAAAAAACTGCGACAAAAAATCCGCTTTTGGTATCAACAGGATGGCTATTGTCCGTATTCCGGCGAAAAAATCTCTGCGGTGGATCTTTTCCACCAAGATGATTTATTTGAAATCGATCATATCATTCCGCTTTCGATTTCATTTGATGATGGTCAAAACAATAAAGTTTTATGCTATTCAAACATGAATCAGGCAAAAGGACAACAAACGCCCTATGGTTTTATGAGCTCCGGGAATGGTCAGGGGTTCCAAAAGCTGCAAATTCAGTTGAAGAACAACAAACGCATGGCTGAGGCAAAAAAGAAAAATCTGTTATACACAGAAAACATCAACGATATCGAAGTTCGAAAACGATTTATCGCTCGAAATCTCGTGGATACCCGCTATGCTTCACGAGTTGTGCTAAATGAGTTGCAACAGTTTTTCCGGAGCAAACAGCGAGATACAAATGTGACCGTTATCCGGGGAAAGATGACCAGCAAATTGCGAGAACGTTGGCGTCTGAACAAGTCACGGGATACCCACTATCACCATGCTGTCGATGCAACCATCATTGCGGTTTCTCCGATGCTTAAAATTTGGAAAAAAAATGCGACAATTATCCCGGCGAAGGTTGACGAAAATCAAGTTGAATTGAAAGTCAATGAACTGATTCCCGATGATGAGTATGAGGATCAAATGTACAAGCCTCCATATACACGATTTCTCGAACAAATGCCTGCGCTGAATGAAAAAATCAAGTTCAATCATCAAGTCGATAAGAAAATGAATCGGAAGGTGAGCGATGCGACGATCTATGCGACGCGGAAAGCGATGGTCGGAAAAGATAAGACTGAACAAGAGTATGTTATAGGAAAGATAAAGGATATTTATGATTTTAAGCAGTACAAGAGATTTAAGACAGTGTATGACAAGGATAAAACGAAATTCTTGATGCAGCGCCTTGATCCCGGTTCATTCGCTAAGTTGGAACAGGTATTGAAAGACTATCCTGAAAAGATTGAACAAATCCAACCAAATGGAAAGGTCACACAAGTCGATATCAGCCCGTTTGAGATGTATCGGAGAGAACATGGGTTTATTACAAAATACGCTAAGAAAAATAACGGTCCTGCAATCAAATCTCTCAAATTTTATGATAGTAAGGTCGGGAATCATATCGATATCACACCCGAACAAGCAAAAGGAAAGAAGGTTATTCTTCAGTCTATCAATCCCTGGCGAACGGATGTCTATTACAATCATGAAGAGCAGGAATATGAAATCATGGGACTTAAATATTCCGATTTATGTTACCAAGGAGGAAGATACGGTGTCACGACAGAAAAATATCAGGAAATCATGGAAAAGGAGGGAGTAACTGCTACATCTGAATTCTTATTCTCTTTGTACCGGCGAGGTCGAGTAAAGGTCTCTAATGGCGAAGAGGCATTGGAATTGCTATTTGGTTCCAGAACTAATCCTAAACTCAAGGGTTATGTTGAACTCAAGCCAATCGATAAATCACGTTTTGAGGGGAAAGAAGTTGTAGGTTTTTATGGCGCAGTTACTCCTAATGGTCAGTTTGTTAAACGTTTTTTGCCAAAAGGATACTCGGTATTGAAAGTCAATACAGATGAGCTGGGGAATCCTTTTTACATCAAAAAGGAGGGCGATTCACCGAGGAATATACTTGACCAGTAAGCGCTGTCTTGGTATCATTAAGGTGCGAGCGACGGCTCGCTACCATTACTGATTCCTTGAGAATCTACAAAAATAAGGCTTTATGCCGAAATTCCCACTCTTCGCGGAGTGGGTTTTTTATTTATTCAAGGAGGGAATGCCATGACATGGCGAATCGTGCACGTAAAAGATAGTGAAAAAATGCAGCTGAAGTTGGATAATCTCGAGATTTTTAAGAGAGGCCAACGTTTTCTTATACCTCTTTCAGATATCAGTATGGTAGTTATCGAGGGGAAAACAACGATCACAACCAGTATCCTATCACGGTTCACAAAATTTAATATTGTCTTGGTTATTTGTGACAACAGATACCTGCCAACGGGTCTGATGCTGAACTATGGAAACTACCATCATTGCGCAAAACGAGTCTTGGAGCAGGTGGCATGGACCGATGAAGATAAGGCATCCGTGTGGCGGCAAATCGTTGCTCAAAAAATAAAAAATCAGATTTCTTTTGCTGAATTCAAAGAGATACCAACCGAGCGTATTACGGTGATGAAAGAACTATTGGAACAATTGCAACCGGGAGATATTACAAATCGCGAGGGGCATGTTGCTAAGGTGTACTTCAATTCACTGTATGGAATGGAATTTACACGCGATGACAGCTCACTGATAAATGGCGCAATGGACTATGGTTATGCGATTATACGGGCTGCTATGGCGCGAATAGTAGTCGGGCAGGGATTGATGTCGATGGTTGGTGTATTTCACCGCAATGAATTCAATTCATTTAATCTGGTAGATGATCTGATGGAACCTTTTCGTCCGATAATGGACTATTGGCTGGACCAGCATATTACGCAAGATTATGAATACTTGACATATGAGGCGCGTCTCCAGATTATTGATTTCATGAATCAGCCTATGCGCTATGGTTCAATTAAAAGCAGCGTTGATCAAGTCATGCAAAAATATGTGTTGAGTTTTTTGAAAGCGATTTCTAATTCGGGAGTGATAGTCCATGAAGTGAAGCTGTGTGATTTTATGGAGGTAGAAAGATGAGGTATCAGCAGATGAGAGTTTTTTGCATGTTCGACCTGCCTATGGAGACGAAAGAGGATCAGCGAGATTATCGAGTCTTCAGAAAAGAATTACTGTCGAATGGATTTGTCATGCTTCAGTATTCGATTTATTATCGAACAGTCCCAAATCGTACAGCAGGAAAAAAATACGAAACGATTCTGAAGCGGCTGATTCCTAAAGCTGGGGAAGTCAGACTTCTTTATGTCAGTGAAAAGCAGTTTGAAGACATGAAGTTGTTAGTCGGAATGAAGGGTTGTCAAGAAGAAGTGGTCGGTAATCAGAAACTGGTGGTGATTTAATGGAATTTGCCGTCGAATATGAGTTTGGAAAGTATCTGGAATGTGAATGTGAAGGTGTCACATATATTCTTGGCGGGGATACGGATATCAAATGGAAACTCTACCGAGGATTAAAACGCTTTTCCACGGGGAAGATGCTTTCTGAGATTGAAGAACATGTATATGGGGACGATGGAATCGTCATCCGGGTTGAGGGAAAGAAAGTCAAAGCGAAGGACATTAATCTGCTTCTTTTAGACAACAGAGAAAGCTTTTTCGAAGATTTACGGCTGAGTCGAGGCAGTATGCTGAATCAATTTATAGATACACTCCAAGAGGAATTTGACATTACCAAAAAAATCGATGTGCTCAATGATGAGATACTCAAGTTGGAAATTGTTTTTCTAGAGAGGTTTTCTGATCTGTTCACAACGATTCGGCCAATCTTGAAGCAATTCACATTTGCAGATCTTTTAAAGAATTCTCTGGGTCTAAGTTATTATGAAGCTGAAAATGAGTATCCTCTTGAGATGATGGATGTGGCTACTGTGATTGATGATTATTGTGATATTTTGCAATATAACTTGAAAAGGATGCAGAAAGAGACTTGGATGTGGATAATGAATCCAAATGCATTCATTGATAATAACGCTTTTTCATATTTCATAAATCGATTGAAGCAGATTTGTTCTGAAACAAATTTGCTGAGAGTTTTTATATTCAGTGATGAATGTCTCAGTATTTGTCATTGTGAGGAGGATATTGCAAATACTGTTTTAGTTTTCCAAAATGAGCAGCAGCAACTGCCTGAGTTTGACGATTTAATAAGTTCTATAGAGCGCTATTACCCAGACCATCTCAACTATGAAAGACCCGAGTTGTTAAAATCTTTGTATCGAATTTTTCCATATGTGGGCTATCAGAAGCATGAAGATATATATTTAAAACCACGAGATATGGTACTATTAAAGGTAGTAAGTCAATTATTGGATGTTCCCTGTAGAGAAAAACGTTTGGATTTTAATGCTGAATTAACAAATTTGGAATTAAAATATCTCCAAAACGAATGAAAATACGAAAATCTCAGGTTGGAGACGTCCATTTGAGGTTTTTGTACTCTCAAGGAATGAGTAATGGTAAAACTAAACAATTCTTGATTCTCATACCATGGACGTTTTTGTACTCTCAAGGAATGAGTAATGGTAAAACATAACCAAGTTACGGCAATGACGAATCAAGGTTTTTGTACTCTCAAGGAATGAGTAATGGTAAAACTAATAATGTTTCTTATCGGTATTGCCAAGTGTTTTTGTACTCTCAAGGAATGAGTAATGGTAAAACGCAGATCCTGTGGTCGTAAACGCATTACCAGTTTTTGTACTCTCAAGGAATGAGTAATGGTAAAACGACATATTGCCAACTAAGGTGTCTCGATTGGTTTTTGTACTCTCAAGGAATGAGTAATGGTAAAACTTAACGCTTTGGTTTTTGGATTGGTAATCTGTTTTTGTACTCTCAAGGAATGAGTAATGGTAAAACAAAAGTGAAAATCGAGCTTACTAAAAGGGGGTTTTTGTACTCTCAAGGAATGAGTAATGGTAAAACCAACACCTTGGTACCCTCGCAAAGTATCGGGTTTTTGTACTCTCAAGGAATGAGTAATGGTAAAACAAAAATTACTCCTCCTCCATAAGGAGGTGTGTTTTTGTACTCTCAAGGAATGAGTAATGGTAAAACTTTGAGGAGGAGAAGCATGAAAGAGCAAGTGTTTTTGTACTCTCAAGGAATGAGTAATGGTAAAACGCGACTTACCAAGCACCGCATACTTCCGGCGTTTTTGTACTCTCAAGGAATGAGTAATGGTAAAACTTGACAGTTACCATGCGATCACCTCCCGCAGTTTTTGTACTCTCAAGGAATGAGTAATGGTAAAACCTGGTTTGGGTATCTCTGAAAAAAAACACGGGTTTTTGTACTCTCAAGGAATGAGTAATGGTAAAACATGCCACCCGGTATTCATTGGAAGAAGTCTGTTTTTGTACTCTCAAGGAATGAGTAATGGTAAAACTGTTCCATAGCATTTGATCCTTTCAACTATGTTTTTGTACTCTCAAGGAATGAGTAATGGTAAAACTGATCATGTCACCTCCGCCGGTAATCTTGGTTTTTGTACTCTCAAGGAATGAGTAATGGTAAAACAATCATTTTCTCTTGTATCGCCCTGTTTTTAAACTTCAAAATAACCCCGCACAAATTTTACAAAAACCTCGCCTGCGTATATATTGTACTTACGATATATACGAGGTGAGAAGGATGTCGATTAAAGAAAGGAAAGTTCGCAAGTCCGGTAATTCTGTCAGTATCACGTTGTCCCGGGAGTTCTTGGAGACTACCGGCATTAAAGAAAATGACACAGTGTATATTGATGAGGAGAAGTTGAAAGAAGCGATTGTCAAAAAAACAGTGCAAGGTGATCAGGAAGCGAAAGTAGCTATGCTGATCCAACAATCGTTGCAGGAATATCAGGAACTCTATCAAGAGCTGGTGGATAGATGAGCCGCTGTTTGACCGTCGCCGATCTGATCAAAATGAATGCGCTGCAGAATGAAGCCCCCTCTCCGGCAGAACCAATCGGAGTTTTTGGTGTCGGTGCTTTAGATGCGGTTGTGCATCAGCCGGCTCAGGAAGACTATGGCAGAAAATTTTTTCCCAGTATTGAAGAAAAGGCCGCGATGCTGCTCATTACGATCATAAAGAAACGCCCATTTCGAAATGCAAACAAGCGAACCGGCTTTATGGCAATGGATGTTTTTTTACGTTTGAATGGTTGGAAAGCACCTTTTGATACGGCGGAAGGCATGGCATTTGTCGTAACTACCGCAACCTATGATGCCGCTGACTTTGCAGGTTTGAAAAATTACGCAACGTCGGAAATCAGCAAACGACTTCGCCCGGCCTGAAAGAGATGATCGGTGCCGTGACGAGGATGGCAAAAATAACTGCCGGCCGCTACCAATTAGTGATTGCTGCTTTGTAGGTTGCTCAGGAAAGCCGGCATTTTGGAATCTTGACCTGCTTGCTGTCCGCTCGCATTGCCCGCATATCCTTCGCCAGATCGACTTGCTACCGATATAATAAAGAAGAAGGCTGTTGGGGCTGTGCCGGATAGTTTGGAGAGCCGAGCAGCGCAAGAGAAAGGCGGAGACAAAGATGAAGTATTATGATGTGACTTTTCACGGCGTCAGCGGGCGTTCGGTGGTGAAGCGGACAGTGCCTTCTGAGCGGGATCCTTATGAAGCGTGGCAGGATGCTTGCGCGCTGGTGACCGATGACGAGATCCGTTTGCTGGTCAATGAAACCTACGTGACCATGCGGCGGGAGCTGATTTCCCGTATTGATGTGGAAGAGGTGACTGATCCCATCGATGAAGCCCAGACCAGAAAAGATGAGCTGCGCAATGTAATCAACACCTTGTCCAATATGGGATTTTAGACTGACTTTTGCCGGCAGCGGGAGCGATGTTCCTCAGTTGCCGGCATTTTGTTGCGCCCTATCTCGTAACCAAAGGGCTCTGCCGGTGAATAAAAAAACAAGAATCAGGATTCGGCGGTTTGCTGCGGCGATGGGCATTCCTAAAGTTTTCGTCAGTCTGTGCAAGTCCCTCTTGAAACTTTTGCGAAAAAAGTGCAAAATAGACGAAAAGATAGACTGGCACAGTGTGGCGATTTTTTCCGCGGAAGCAGCGGCTTTTTTTTATTGAGGCTGCGCACCAGTCAGACAGAAAGGACGAAACCATGTCAGATCGTGGGTTGTTGATCGTATTGTCCGGACCATCCGGAGTGGGCAAAGGCACTGTTAGAAGAGCGATTTTCGAAAGTGAAGACAATGATTTTCAATATTCCGTTTCCATGACTACCCGCCCGATGCGGGAGGGAGAAGTGGAGGGTGTGGATTATTATTTCCGGACCCGGGAGGAATTCGAGG
The DNA here is from genome assembly GCA_027692465.1 of Enterococcaceae bacterium OF42-14pH9A. GTDB lineage: Bacteria > Bacillota > Bacilli > Lactobacillales > Enterococcaceae > Enterococcus_C. The sequence goes on from JAQEYU010000004.1 coordinate 230,202, forward strand.
CGCTGATCGAAGCCGGTGAAATGCTGGAGTATGCCGAGTATGTGGGCAATTATTACGGCACGCCGCTGTCTTATGTCCAAAAAACGTTGGATCAAGGCAAGGATGTGTTCCTTGAGATTGAAGTCCAAGGTGCCCGCCAGGTGAAAGAAAAAGCCCCGGACGGCGTGTTTATCTTTTTGACCCCGCCGGATCTGCATGAATTGAAAAATCGGATCGTCAACCGAGGAACCGATGCGATGGAAATCATCGAAGAACGTATGCGGGTTGCCCGTGAAGAGATCGAAATGATGGCCCTGTATGACTATGCTGTTGTGAACGACGAAGTGCCCAAAGCGGTGGAGCGTATCAAAGCGATCATCGCCAGCGAACACTTTCGCGTCGACCGTGTGATCGGAAAATATATCAAAATGCTAGAGGAGATGTAAGAGTTATGATGTTAAAACCTTCAATCGACAAACTGCTGGACCGTGTCAATTCTAAATATTCCCTGGTGATCCTGGCCTCAAAACGGGCCCACGAACTGGACGCCGGTGCCAAAGCGACCGTGGACTCTTTTGAATCCGTGAAATCGGTAGGTCAGGCCTTGGAAGAGATCGAAGCCAAGACTGTGATCAGCGATCCTCATCCTGAGATCAAACGGGCCCGCATCAAAATGGAAGAACAAGAACGCAAAGCGCAACAAGAACAGGAAAAGAAAGAACTGGAGAAAAAAATCCGGGACGAACAAAAACTGTAAGCTTCTTTTCAGCTGCGCTCCAATCAAAATATAAAAGCCCTCCCTGCTTCGCTGCTGTGAAATGCGAAGCGGGGACGGGCTTTTTTGTTAGTGGGAGTAGGGCGTGTCTGAAAACTCCAGTGGCAGCTATTTTGGTCCTTTTCACCGCAATCTACGTCGTAAATGCTCACTTATGCACCACATAAGCTGCGCTTTACTCCTTGATTTCGGAAAAAAGTCCGCAAAAATCTGGAGTCCCCCGGTGTTTTCAGACACACCCTAATATGTGCCCGGCGCCGGCCGCATTTTTCTGTCGGCACCGAAAGTTTCGATTTATCACGAGACAGCTTGCCCACCGTCTGCATCACGCAGCGAACGCTTATTCATTCACCGCAATCTCACTGATACGTCCGGGACAGAGTTTCTGCTGCAGGGTCTGCAGGTGTTCTTCGCAGAGGCCGGCTTGGCGGAAGTAGCTTGCGGCATCCCCGTAATGCAGGGCCAGATGATCCAGAAAGCGGGCCATGTTCTCGGTATCTGAGCGCATCAGCTTCGGATCGACGGCAGTCTGGGCAACCTGGAAGCGAGTGTGGGCCGACAGGAAGGTGTGGGTAGTCTGGTAATTGGCGACGATATCAGGAAAAGCGGCACCCGCCAGCGCCAACAGCAGGGCGGCCACTACGCCGGTCCGGTCTTTGCCGGCAGCGCAATGAAAGAGGGTGGCGCCGTTATTTTCTGCCATCAGCTCGAAAATCAGCCGCAGCTGCTGGTCCCGTTCTTCCAGTAGTGCGATGTAAAAATCCCCCAGGTCAAAGCCGTTTGCGGTGTTCATCTGTTTGGTGGCATCGCTGACGTTGCCCAGCATCAGGGAAATGTTGAAATACTGGATGCCTTCTGTCACCGGATTAGGCTGGTGCAGCAGTTCTTCGGTGGAACGCAGGTCGATGATGCGGGTGATGCCGTAGTCCTGCAAAAAGCGGATATCGGCAGCTGTCAGCTCTTGCAGGCCGTCGCTTCTGACGAATTTGCCCCAAGCTGTCGGGCCGTTCGGGGTGGGAATCCCGCCCAGTTCGCGGGTGTTGAGGGTGCCGGTCAAAGGCAGTCTGGTGTAATGTTCCATGTAAATTTCCTCCGATTTTTTAAGGTTATTTTTCAGGCGGCGGCTGTAAATTGGCGCCGTCTGTTTGGCATGGCGGTGACGATCGCGCCGCCAGCCGAGGGGCAGTTCAACAAAGCCAGCTGCCGTTTCAGCGACTGTTTTTCTTGAGCCGTCCCACCAAGAGCTCCATCGTGACCATGGTTAAAAAGATTACCAAAATGATGGTGGAGATGCGGGGGTAATCGTATTTTCCGATTGCCCGGGTCAGGAGGGCACCGATTCCGCCGGCGCCCACCATCCCCAACGAGATGGATTCGGCGATATTGCTTTCCAGACGGATGGCGGTCCAAGACAGAAACGGATTTTTCAACCCTGGCAAGAGGCCGTGCCAGATGATCTGCCCCCAAGAAGCGCCGGCCGCCTGCATCGTTTCGATGAGTGCCTCGTCTTGTTCTTCAATGGAGGCGATGAAGGATTTCGTGAGATAACCGGTAGTGGGGAAGATCATACCGATGACAGCGGCTGTGTTGCCAAAGCCGAGGCTGGCGACGACGATCAGGATCCAGATCAGCGACGGCACCGCCCGGACCAGACTCACCAGCCCTTTGATCAGGCCGGAAAACAGTGGCAGCGGCGCCGTGTTGGCCGCGCCCAGAAAAGCCAGCAGTACCGATAGGACCCAGCCGATAGCCAGCCCAGCAACCGCCAAGGCCAAGGAGACCCCCAGTTGCGGCAGAATTTCCGGCAGTGCGGTGGTGTCCAGCACCATGAATTTGCGCAAGATACGGCCGGCGGTTTTGGCCCGTTGCAAAAAGGTGGCCAGATCCAATTGCAGTGTGCTGGTGCTGACGATGAACAAAGCCGTCAGCCCGACAATCAAGCCGGCGCGGGCCAGTCGCTGGCGTTTAGGGGCCAAGGGAACAGTAGTAGAAGACATCAAATGATTTCCTTTCTGAAAAGCGAATTTGTCGAAGCGTATCTGAAAATTCCAGTGAGATCCCCATATTTACAGACCTGCCGCAATCAAAGAGTAAGCAAAATAGGGCTGATGCTGTGCTTTACGATACCGGATTGTGGTGGCAAGAACCGAAAAGGGCTCTCGCTGATGTTTTCGGTCATGGGCTGAGGCTCACAGAATCTTTTTGCGCAACCGGGTCACAGTGAATTCGGTCAATAGCACCATTGCCACCAGCATCGCGATCAGAAACAGCGCTTCGTGGTAGCGAAAGAGGCGGATGTTGGTCTGGATCATGATCCCGATTCCGCCAGCGCCCACCATTCCCAGGATCGCCGAAGCCCGGATATTGATTTCAAAAGAAAACAAGGTCCAGTTCAGCCAAGCGGGGATGAATTCCGGCAGCAGGCCGTGAAAGAGCACCTGCAGATAGCCGGCGCCTCCTGCCCGCAAGGCTTCCAGCTTGGTGGCGCCGATTTCGTCGATGGATTCGGCGTAGGAGCGGGCCAAAAAGCCCAGCGTTGCCAAAATCAGCGCCAACAGTCCCACCAGATTGCCGATCCCGAAGATATAGACCAAGAGACTGGCCCAGACCAATACCGGGATGTTTCGTAAAAAACTGATGAAGACCCGCACCGCCAGCCGCAGCCAGCCGATGGGGTTGGTCTGTTCCGACATCAGGATGCCGAAAAACAGTGCCAGAAAGGCGGAACAGTAGGTCCCGACTACCGCAAAGAGCACGGTTTCCAGAACCAGGGGCAGGTAGGTACTCAGGTTGGCGATTTTCATGGGCCAGAAGTTTTCCGCAAAGAATCGGATAAATGCCGGAAAGCCCGCCAAGGCCGTCAGCGGATCGACTTGCAGATAGACGAAGCTGGCGACAACAACTGCGGCGGTTAAAGTGACACCGGTGAGCTTTTTCAAGGCCCGCTCATCGGACAAGGCCACAAGTTGTCGCGTGTTTTTCGGAGTGCTGTCAGTTGTCATAGGCCAAACCTCCCTGCGTTTTTTCTGCCGGATTGACAGGTAGGGAAGCCGGTGTGTCTGTGTTTACGGCGCTGGTCGGCAGTGGTGTGCCCGCCGGTGCTGCCGGCGGCGTTTCGACAGTCGGGGCCGCCGGGACAGTGTTTTCAGGGCTGAGGGTCATCTGTTCTTCTTTGCCGGCGTAGATGACAGCGGTCATTTGCGGGGTCAGCTCTGCCGGTGGGCCGTCAAACACGATCTGACCGTCTTTGACTCCCAGAATGCGGGTGGCGTATTTTTTGGCATAATCCACCTGGTGCAGATTGACGATGCAGGTAATCTGCCGGCGCGCGGTGATGGCTTTGAGCTGGTCCATGACGATGTCGGCGGATTTGGGGTCCAATGAGGCGATTGGTTCGTCCGCCAAGATCAATTTAGGTTCTTGCATCAGGGCTCGGCAGATTCCTACCCGTTGCATCTGACCGCCGGAAAGGGCGTCCGCCCGTTGGTAGATCTGGTCTTGCAAGCCGACTGTTTTCAACAGCTTCACGGCTTGGGTCCGTTCAATTTCCGGATACAGCCCCAGCAGGGATTTGTAAAAAGGCATCCGGCTCAGGCGGCCGTGGAGCACGTTTTTGATGACATTGGTGCGGCCGATCAGATTGTAATGCTGAAAGATCATGCCGATGTCGCCGCGTTTTTTTCGCAGCGCCCGCCCTTTCAATGCCGTCAGTTCGCAGCCGTCAAAGTGAACGGTGCCGCTGGTGGGCCGCACCAGCTGGTTGATGGTGCGGATCAGCGTGGATTTGCCGGCTCCCGAGGGTCCGATAACGACGATGAATTCGCCGGCTTTGATGGCGAGGTCGATGCCTTTGAGGGCCAGCTTTTTGCCGTCGTAGCTCTTTTTCAAATCCGTCAAACGCAGTAATTCTTCAGTCATGGCTATTCCTCCTCGATTCCCAGGGTGTCGACCATTTCTTTCACGACCTCGTAGTCGCTGTCTTTGGCTGCGGTGAAGCGAACATCGCCGGAGCCGTAGAAGGATTCGAAATAGTCGGTGTTGTCATAGTTCAGGTAGAAGTCTTTGACCTTTTGTTTCAGATCAGGGTCCAGGTCTTTGCGGATGACAAAGAGGGCGTTCGGGATCACGTCGGTTTCACCGATGACCTTCAGCTCGTTGTCTTTGATTAAGCCGGCTTCCACCAGCATCGGGATGGTCTGACCTGCCACTGCGGCTGCATCGTAATCGCCTTTGACCACGCCGAGAATGCTGGCGTCGTGTTTGCCGGAGTAGGCCACCGTTTTGAAGAAATAGCCGGGATTTTCCAGCTTGCTGCTGTCTAAGTCCAAGTCTTTGACCAGGGTCGTTTTCGGATACATATAACCGGAAGAGGAAGCCGGATCTACGAAGGCGAAGTTTTTGTCCTTCAAGTCCTTGAGCTCATTGATTTGGTCATTGTCCTGACGGGTGATGAAAACAGTGCGGTAAGGCTCGGCCCCCATGGAAGTGGTGGTCACCAGCGGTTCGGCGCCGGCGATTTTTTTGGCCTGGTAATAACTCATGGGACTCACTAAAAGCACGTCCAGCTTGCCGGCTTTCAAGGCTTCGATCCCCACGGAATAATCGGCGCCCTCCATCTCGGCTACCGGCAGGCCGATCGCTTTTTCCATGTCCTTGCGAAAGCCGTCATGCTTGGTGCCGGCGTCGGGGTTGTTCTCATCCGGCATCTGCACGATGGTGAGCTTTTCGGGGGTGGCTGCCTGGGCGGTTTCGGCATTGCCTTTGCAGCCGGTCAGTGAAAATAACCCCAAAGTAAGTAACAAACTTGCCGCCAATGTTCTCTTTTTCATTTTTTTCATTTCTCCTTTAAGTTGGCGGAGCGGCATCCGAGAAGGCCGCTCCGGTTGGATGATGGACGCGCCGGCGCAAAAAGCAGCGCCTGCGAACGATTGTAGTTTATAACGCTTTCCGGCGGTCTTCATCAATTTTCAGTAATGTTTGCGTAAAGAATGACCCTTTTTCTGTAAACGAACAGTAAAGACGGCGAGGGAGATTTTTAAGTCGGTGGAAAACGTGTTATCCTAATAGGAGAAATATCGGCAGTGAAGCGGTATCGAAGAACAGAAAAATAACGTGCGTCCGGGAGTGGTTTGACCCGGTGCAAGGAGGTAAACCGGAATGACTGAGACAGATTTAGCTTTGCAGCAGCGCAATCAACTGCTGGCAGAAGGACTTATCAAACAGTTGCGCAGGCGGAATATCGACGCCCAATATTGTGAAACGGCGGCCCAAGCCCGGGCGGCGGCGCTGGCTTTGATTGCTGAAGGAGAGACTGTCTCCTGGGGTGGTTCGGTGACGCTGGCAGAATGTGGACTGTTGGCTGCCGTCAAGGAAACGGCGCAAGCAGGCCGGATTCAAGTAATCGATCGCGACAACGCCGCCACGCCGGAGGAACGGTTTCAGCGAATGCGGCAGGCACTTTTGGCAGATACCTATCTCACCAGCTTCAATGCTGTTTCCGAAGACGGCCAGCTGGTGAATGTGGACAGCGTCGGCAACCGCACCGCTGCCATCGCTTTTGGGCCCCGGCAGGTAATCGCTGTGGTCGGCTTGAACAAAGTGGTCAAAACCGTGGAGGAGGCGGTCAGTCGGGCGCGCAATTTCGCCGCTCCTGCCAACCAGCTCCGCTGCCAGCAGGATCCGCAGCTCAAAGGCGCTCCCGGCAGCGTCAGGACCCCGTGTCTGAAAAGCGGTACCTGCAGTGATTGCCGCCAACCCGGCTGTATCTGTTCTCAGATCGTGATCACCCGCATGTCGAAAATCGCCGGCCGCCTGCAGGTGATCCTGGTGGGGGAAACCCTGGGATACTGAGGAAAAAACCAGTGTTCCATCCGACCGGAAAACAGCGGGCTGTATCCGCAGACCCAAAGCCGATTGGCGTGCCAAAGATCATAGCGGGCAGTGCGCCTCTCAAATCTCTAAGCTTCGGTAAAACCCCACCGGCGACTTTTCCCGTTTACAGACAAAAGTCGTTTTTTCCGTTATAATATGGAAGAATTTCTGCCGATCAACAAAAGGAAAAGCCCAAAAAACCTGCGTTGATCCGCAAAAAAAGCTGACAGAAAGGATGTGACCGTCGATGCAGGAATTTGCCAAAGTAATCGTAGATGTGCCGGCCATGCAGACGGACCAGCCTTTTACCTACCATATCCCGCCAGCGCTGGCGACGCTGGTGCAGGTGGGGATGCGGGTGGAGGTTCCTTTTGGTAACGGCAACCGCCACATTCAAGGCTTCGTGACAGAGATCGTGGCCGCACCGGAGACGGATGCGCCCCTGAAGGATATCGTGGGGGTGCTGGATCTGGCGCCGGTGGTCAATGCCGAGCTGCTGGAGCTGGCGGATTACATGAAAGAGCAGACCTTTGCCTTCAAAATCACCTGTCTGCAGACGATGCTGCCGGCGGTGATGAAAGCCGAATATCAAAAGTTCGTGCGGGTCACCGATCCTGTAGCAGCTCGCTTGGCCGGTCTACCGCCGGAACTTGTGGACCCACAGACAAACGAGCTGGAATGGTCCCAAGCTGAGGAAGCCGGTCTGCTGCCACTGCTATTACGTTTGCGCCAAGCCGGAGCCGTCGAAATCCGTTACCAAGTGAATAAGAAAAACAAAGTCAAAATGATGCGACTGGTGAAACCGCTGCTGACAGAGGCCGGCCAAGTCCAAGCCATTAAAGAACAGCTGCGCTCCGGATCCAAGCGCAAAGAACAGCTGCTGGAGCTGCTGTTGCAAGCGGCGGGGACTGAGCTGCCGGTGAAGCATTACACAGACGCCGGCATCAGCAACGCCAATTTGAACCAAGCAGCGCAAGCCGGCTGGTTGGCTTATACCGAAGTCGAGACCTACCGGGATCCCTTTGCCCACCGGGAATTTGCTGCTACTACCGCCTTGTCTTTGAACCCTGAGCAGCAGGCCGCTGCCGACGAAATTCTGGCTGCCGCTGCAAAAAACGAGCCCCGGACCTTCTTGTTGGAGGGCATCACCGGCTCCGGCAAGACAGAGGTCTACCTCCAGACGATCGCCGAGGTCATGGCAAAAGGTCGTACCGCCATCATGCTGGTCCCGGAAATCGCCTTGACCCCGCAAATGGTGGAGCGCTTCAAGAGCCGGCTGGGAGATGCGGTGGCGGTGCTGCACAGCGGCTTGTCCCAAGGCGAAAAATACGACGAATGGCGCAAAATCGAGCGGGGGGAAGCGCAAGTCGTGGTGGGTGCCCGCTCGGCGATTTTTGCGCCGCTGGCAAATATCGGCCTGATTATCGTGGACGAAGAGCACGAAGCCACCTACAAGCAAGACGAAACACCCCGCTACCACGCCCGGGATCTGGCCATCTGGCGCAGCCGCTACCACGGCTGTCCGGTAGTTTTGGGCAGTGCGACCCCGTCGTTGGAATCCCGCGCCCGAGCGCAAAAAAATGTTTACACGCTGCTGCCTTTGAGCAGGCGGGCCAATCCTGAGGCGGCGCTGCCCACCGTTGAAATCGTGGATATGAAAGAAGAATATGCCAAACGCAATCCCGGCAATTTTTCCCAAGTGCTGAAAGACAAGATTGCCGACCGCTTAGCTTGTGACGAGCAGATTGTGCTGCTGTTGAATCGGCGGGGCTATTCCAGCTTTGTCATGTGCCGGGACTGCGGGCACGTGGTGGATTGCCCCAACTGCGACATCTCCTTGACGCTGCACATGGACGTCAAACGGCTGCGCTGCCATTATTGCGGCCATGAAGAGCGCATCCCCGACACTTGCCCCAGCTGCGGCAGCCGCAAGATTCGCTATTACGGCACCGGCACCCAAAAAGTCGAAGAAGAGCTGCAGGGACTTTTCCCGGAGGCCAAAATCTTGCGCATGGATGTGGATACCACCCGTAAAAAAGGCGCCCACGAACGGATCCTGAAAGCTTTCGGCGAAAAGAAAGCCCAGGTTCTGCTGGGGACGCAAATGATCGCCAAAGGGCTGGATTTTCCGGACATTACACTGGTGGGGGTGCTGAATGCCGACACCGCCTTGAACCTGCCGGACTTTCGTTCCAGTGAGCGCACCTTTCAGCTGCTGACGCAGGTGAGCGGGCGGGCGGGACGGGCCCAAAAAGCCGGTGAAGTGGTGATCCAAACCTTCAATCCTGAGCACTATGCAATCCAATTGGCCCAGCGGCAGGATTACGAGGCCTTTTACCGCCAGGAGATGACCATGCGTCATCGCAGCGGCTACCCGCCTTATTATTTCACTGTGAAGATTACTGTCAGCCACGAAGAAGAACAAGAAGCGGCCCGGGAAATCTTTGCCATCACCCGCGATCTTTCCGGCACCCTCAGTCCCCAGGCCGTCATGCTGGGACCGACGCCGGGGACGGTGGCCCGAGTGAAAAACCGCTATTATTACCAGCTGATCATCAAATACAAAAAAGAACCCCGGCTGCAGCCCGCCCTCAAACAGCTGTTGGCAGACAGCCAGCTGGCTCAGCGGCGGGGACTGTTGATTGCTATCGACAATGAACCGCTGAACTTCATTTAATACTCAATCCATTTTGAAATCGTATTTAATGATAGACGCCGTATACTAACGCTTGCTAACAGCGATAGCGTGAAACATTCATCAAGATTGTGCAAATTGCTGCTGAAAGAGCAATCAAAATCAGCAAGACTTGCACCGATAGCTATGCCACTTGGACAGCTCCACCACTCTAGTTTCAGCCGGCTTGGAACGCTATGGGCACAGCTTTGAGCTCGTCACAAAAACCGCGCCGATCTCAAAGTCTGGCCTTATTCTAACCGAGCAAAAAACGCTCGCTAAGAATAATTTCATAGCTGAAGCCGCTGAAACTTCCGGGTTGCGCGGTGAGATTTGCAAGCGTAGCAGGTTTTGTGTAGCTCTCCGCAAATGGAAGTTGTGATGACAGCGGCTGAATCGTTCTAGCTCGGCAGTTTTCAACGATGTACAAAGCAGCAACTAGCTACAGTCCAATAGTGTTTTCTAAGATCTGCTGATCATAACGCTGATAACACTGCATGACAATTTTGCTGGTTTTTGCGCATGCCCTCATGCGCAACCGCTCTTAAAAAACTTGCAAGCCTCACTGCGAAGTCCGGAAAGCGCCATGCGTCAGTTGCGCCGATCTTCTTAGCGACTGCTTCTGAGCTTAGAAGATGACCGAGCTTTTAGACGATTTGTTTTTTAATCGGCTAAAAGTCGTGTCCGCAACGTTCCACGCAAATGGCGCTTCCGGACGGAGCTCCCTAGCTGGCACCACTTTACTCGCAAGTTTTGCTAAGAAGCTGCCAAGATCGTGCAAATGTGTTTCGAAAATGCTGCAGTTGTTATCAAGCGTTAGTATAATTTTAAAATGCAAATAGCATCAGCCAGCTGGCTCTGGAGTCTTCGGACAAATTGTTTTGATTGCTGCCCGAATATAGCACTTGTCGGAAGCCATAATAAAAATAAAGCCGCCCCCAAAAAGAGGGCAGCTGACAGATTGGAGTACGAAGCACCTATGATATTACCTTTAGTTTTACACCCGGATGACCATCTGCGGCGGGAAAATACCGAAATCACGGAAATCACCGAAGAACTGTGGGCCCTTTTGGATGACCTGCATGCCACGATGCTGGCCCATGACGGCGTCGGCTTGGCAGCACCGCAAGTCGGGCGCAATGTCCGCGTAGCCGTCGTCGAAGCAGAAGAAGGCGACCTGATCGAGCTGATCGATCCGGTGATTATCGACAGCCGCGGCGCCGATGTGGACGTTGAAGGCTGTTTGAGTATCCCTCACGTTTACGGCACTGTGGAGCGTCCCGACGAGATCACGGTTCGTTATTACGATCGGGACGGCGACGAGCTGGAGATGACTTGTTATGATTTTCTGGCACGGGCCGTTCAGCACGAAATCGACCATCTGAACGGCGTGCTCTTTATCGATAAAATGATCGAGCGTATTCCGGAAGACCAGCTGGAAAGCTACATGGAAGACAAATTGGCCGCAGAAATCGTCGAGGAGTTGGCCCAAGATTTGCCGGAAACTGACGCAACAGAGCAGACTGAACCGACAAAGGGCAACACCGATACGAGTGCTGCTGCTGCCGCCGCTGAAGCAGAGAAGACCGACGACACCGAGGACGATGCAGCGGCAGATTCCGCCAGTCCCGCTGAAGCTGAGCCAAAGGAGGAGCGCTGAGATGACGAAAATCGTATTTATGGGAACACCGGCCTTTTCAGTGCCGATTTTGGAGGGCTTAGTCGCAGCCGGCTACGAGGTTTTGGCTGTTGTGACCCAGCCGGATCGTCCGGTGGGGCGCAAGCGAGTCCTGACACCGCCGCCGGTAAAAGTTGCCGCTGTCCAACTGGGACTGGAAGTCCTGCAGCCGGAAAAAATCAGCGGTTCGCCGGAAATGGCCCGCATTCAGGAGTTGGCGCCGGATTTGATTGTGACCGCTGCTTTCGGTCAGTTTCTGCCGGAAAAACTGCTGCAAGTGCCGCGTTTCGGCGCCGTGAATGTCCATGCCTCGCTGCTGCCGAAATACCGCGGCGGTGCGCCGGTGCATTATGCCATCATCAATGGTGACGACAAAACCGGCGTCACTATCATGGAAATGATCAAAAAAATGGATGCCGGCGCGATTTACAGTCAGGCAGAGCTGGCCATTACCAAACAAGACGACGTGGGCACGATGTTCGACAAGCTGAGCCTTCTGGGCCGCCAGCTGCTGTTGGAGACACTGCCGCAATTGTTGCAAGGCACCCTCACCAAGATCCCGCAAGATGAAGCACAAGTCACCTTTTCGCCGAATATCACCAGAGAACAAGAAGCCGTTGACTGGCAGAAGACCGCTGAAGCTGTGGACTGTCAAGTGCGGGGGATGCGGCCGTGGCCCATCGCTTTTACCACCTATGAAGGTGTGCGCTGGAAGCTGTGGGCGGTGACCCCGCTGACTGAGGAAACCACCACCGCAGCCCCCGGGACCGTCATCAAAAAAGACAAGCAGCACCTGTGGATCGCCTGCGGCAACGGGACAGTTCTGAGCATTAATGAATTGCAACCTGCCGGCAAGGGCCGCCAGGAGATCCGGGAATTTTTGAACGGCGTCGGCCAACAGGTCACAGTCGGTCAGAAAGTGGGAGAATGACGATGACTGATACCAAACCGAACCAACGTCCCGCCCGCACCCGCATCGCTGCCAAACGCCCGCCGCAAGCGCTGCGGCACTCGGCCCGCCTGCAGGCCTTGACCGCTTTGGAGCGGGTGGCTAAAGGCGGCGCCTATTCCAACCTGCTGATCAATGAAGTCGCCAAAAGCGGTCAGTTGCAAGACAAGGATCAGCGGCTGATGACCGAGATTGTTTACGGCACCATTGCCCGCCAGCTATTGTTGGATTATTACCTGTCACCTTACCTGAAACAGGCGAAAAAAGTCGAGGACTGGGTGCGGCTCTTACTGCGGTTGTCCGTTTTTCAGATGCTGTATCTGGATAAAGTGCCAGATCACGGCATCTTGAATGAAGCCGTCGAGATTGCCAAGTTCCGAGGCAATCCCGGAACTGCCAAGTTCGTAAACGGCGTGCTGCGCAATCTGCAGCGTAACGGCGTGCCTGATTTAGCTGAGATCAAAGACCCCACTGAACGCCTGGCCACCGAGATTTCCATGCCCCGCTGGCTGACGGAAAAATTACTCCGCCAGATCGGCTTTGAGGCGACTCGCCGACTGGGCTTGTCACTGTATGAACCCAGCCATGTATCCGCCCGGGTGGATACCCGTTTTGTGAGCCGACAAGATGCCATCGAATCCTTGAAAGAAGACGGCATCGAAGCGCGGGAATCGCTGCTTTCCCCTTACGGAATCGTTGCCGAAAAAGGCTTTTTGGCCGGCAGCCTGCTCTTTCAGCTGGGCCGGCTCACCGTGCAGGACGAAAGCTCCATGCTGGTGGCGCCAATTTTGGATCCGGCACCGGACAGCCAAGTGTTGGATGCCTGTGCCGCACCGGGGGGCAAGACTACCCATATTGCTGCCTTTCTCGATAAATCCCGCGGCGGCAAAGTCACCGCGCTGGACATCCACAAGCAGAAAGTGGCGCTGATCGACCAAAACGCCGCCCGCCTGCATGTCGCCGATGTCGTGGATGCCGAGCAGCTGGATGCCCGCACTGTGCACGAACACTTTGCCCCGGAGACCTTTGACCGCATCCTCATCGACGCCCCTTGTTCCGGCCTGGGTCTGATGCGCCGCAAACCGGACATCAAATACGGCAAGTCGGAGGCGGATTTCGCCCGCCTGCCGCAGATTCAGCGGGAAATTTTGGAAAGTTGTGCCCCGGCGCTGAAAAAACAGGGTATACTGGTTTACAGCACCTGCACTATCACAGAAGCAGAAAATCAACAGGTAGTCACCGCATTTTTGGCGGCGCATCCTGAGTTTGAGCTGGCAGAAATCAAGGTCGCAGAAAATGTGGCCGCAGCTATCCAAGACGGCATGCTGACCTTGTATCCCGACCGCTTCATGACTGACGGCTTTTTCATCAGCTGCCTGCAAAAGCGGGGATAAGGCTTTGGTCCGCGGCTCATGAAAAAAACTGGCCGGTGCCGGCACCTTCCCGCAGTTTCAGAGATTTTACGAGACTCGCCGAAGCACTTTGGCACCGGCCCGCTGCCGCCGCCAAGTCGCCGCAGCAAAGGCACTCCCCAAAAGCCCGCTCACTGCGGCGCTACCGATTTGTTTTAGGAGGTACTGTTATTTATGGAAATCGCATTTCGATCCGATATCGGACAACGACGCACCAGTAATCAGGATTACACCGACGCCTTCACCAACCGGCAAAACGTCACCTTGGCGCTTTTGGCGGACGGTATGGGAGGGCATCAGGCCGGCGATCTGGCCAGTCGTTCCACCGTGGCAGATCTGGGCCAGCTCTGGCAAGACAGCGAACTGACGGATCCCGAGAAGGTTTCTTCTTGGATGGTGAAACACATTCAAGAAGAAAACCATGTGATCTACAAAAAAGGTCAGGAGCGACCGGAGACCACCGGTATGGGCACGACCGTAGTGGCCGCTGCTCTTTTTGCCGACTGTTATGTCATCGGTCATGTGGGAGACAGCCGGGCTTATTTGTTCCGCGATGGGCAGCTGAAACAACTGACCGAAGACCATTCGCTGGTGAACGAACTGGTCCGTTCCGGTGAAATCACCAAGGAAATGGCGGCCACCCATCCCCGGCGCAATGTCCTGACCCGTTCGGTGGGAATGCCCGGCGACGTGGAAGTGGACGTCACCGAGATCGCTGCGGTCGCCGGCGACATCCTGCTGTTGTGTTCGGACGGCCTCACCAACATGGTGTCCGAAGCCGACATCCAGACAGTGCTCCACGTGGATGCCCCCTTGGCAGAAAAAGCCGATACCTTGATCGCCGCCGCCAACGAAGCCGGCGGAGTGGACAACATCACGGTCTTTTTGATCGCTAAAGGAGGCAGTCCCTCATGATCGAAATCGGCAAGAAAATCAACGGCCGCTACAAAATCATCGGCAACATCGGCTCCGGCGGCATGGCCAACGTTTATCTGGCCCGCGACCTGATCTTGGATCGGGAAGTGGCCGTCAAAGTCCTACGTTTTGACTTCCAAAACGATCAAGCCGCTATTCGCCGCTTCCAACGAGAAGCTTTGGCCTCTACGGAACTGGTACATCCCAATATCGTCTCTGTCTATGACGTCGGCGAAGAAGACGGCATGCAATACTTAGTGATGGAATACGTGAAGGGCATGGACCTGAAGCGTTACATCCAGACCCATTATCCGATTCCGTATTTGACGGTAGTCGAGATCATGCAACAGATTTTATCGGCGATTTCATTGGCCCATCAGCACCGCATCATCCATCGGGACCTGAAGCCGCAAAACATCCTGATCAACGAAGACGGTGTCGTCAAGATCGCTGATTTCGGAATCGCCATCGCACTGAGCGAGACCTCCATCACCCAGACCAACACCATGCTGGGATCGGTGCACTACTTGTCACCGGAACAAGCCCGCGGCAGCATGGCTACCAATCAGTCAGACATTTATGCTATTGGGATCATCTTGTACGAGATGCTTTGCGGCAAAGTACCCTTTGACGGGGAATCTGCCGTGACGATTGCCTTGAAGCATTTTCAAGAAGAAATCCCCTCGGTACGCATCTATGATCCAAACGTGCCGCAATCGCTGGAAAATATCGTCCTGCATGCCACAGCCAAAGACCCGGCCGACCGCTACAAAAATGCCGATGAAATGTACGACGACCTCGCCACCGCCCTGCAGCCGGCACGCCTGAACGAACCCCGTTGGCAGCCCCATTCCATGCTGGATGAGACCCGGCAATTGACGCCTATCAGCGGAGACAGCGGCGCCTATACTTCCGACGGCGCCACCACCGTTGGCCAGCTCACCGGCAGTATCCCTGCCACGACCACCGGAACGACCGGCAGTACGCCATCGCTTGCGCCGATCCCGCCGGAACTTGGGCCGACACCGGAAGAGCCAAAAAAGAAACGCCGCAAATGGTGGCTGATTCCCCTCTTATTGGTAATCTTAGCCGGCGGTGGTCTGGCTTATGCAGTCTTCGGCGGCGGTGGCGGCGAAGTCACCGTTCCCGACGTGGAAAACCTGACCGAAGCCGATGCGCGGGCGAAATTGAGTGAGGCGGGGCTGACGGTAGCGACCAAAACCAAAGAAGCCCCCAGCGATACAGTTGAAGCCGACCGCGTCGTGAAGACCGATCCGGCTGGTGGTGACACGGTTAAGAAGAAGGCCGAAATTACTTTGTACCTCTCCAGCGGCGGCGAGAAAGTCAAGATGGATGACTATCAGGGAATGGACAAAGAAGATGCGATCACAGCACTGCAAAATGTCGGCTTCACTGAAAGTCAGATCGACACCAGAGAAGAAGAATACGATGACGATATCGCAGCCGGCAAGGTTATCCGTCAGAGTCCTGCTGCCAACACCGAGGTCAATCCCAAGAAGGACAAAGTCGCCCTGGTGATTTCCAAAGGCAAGGAGCCCATCGTGATGAGGGATTATCAGGGTTGGACCGAAAGCGAGGCCAAGAGTGACCTGACCTCAAAAGGCATTCGTTCCGCTGATATCACCGTCAATTATGAGTACAATAGCGACTTCGGTTCCGGCAACGTCATCAGTCAATCCCCGAAAGTCGGGCAGGAAGCGATTCCCGGTTCCACTGCAGTCACGCTGGTAGTTTCCCAAGGCAGCGATGAATTTGTCTTGGAAGGACTCGAAAATATGAGCGAAACAGAAGCCGCCAACTACCTGAAAAATAAACAGCTGACGATGGCAAAAGGCGAGGACGAGTATTCAGATAAAGTCGCCAAAGGACACGTGATCCGCACCGATCCCGGCGCCGGCAGCACGGTCAAAATCGGAGATACCGTCAAAGTCATCCTTTCAAAAGGTCCCGAACCGGCCCCTGAACCCAAAGAAACTCAGTTCACGGTCCACTACACGGCGGCCTATACCGGCGAGATCCCGACAGAAACCAGCTCCAGCGAACAAGTGGAAGCACCAAACCAAGCCATCAAGATCTGGGTCACCGATAAAACCGGCGACCACAAACAAGTCGCCAGTTTTACTTTGAAAGCTGACGACAGCGAACAAAGCGGCAGCTTCACCGTCACTGTCATGGAAGGCGAATCCGCTACCGTCTACTACCAAAGAGGCGACAATGCTGAAGGCAGTCAGAAGGTTAGTGGAGAAATGACGATTGAGATTCCTTGATGTAGGAGCAGATCTGTTAGTACTGTGTATTGTCGCGCTGATATTTTGAATTTCTAGGTAAATTTGTCATAGACTAGAAATTACCGATGCCAAGAAGCTTGTCCCCTTTACGAGCTGAGTCGTGTTATCAGACAGGTATTGTACTGATGGTATACTAGAATTTTATCGAATAGCTAAATAGTCAATCCTTCGAAAAGCTACCAAGCTGTGGTGTTTTTCGAAGGATTTTTAATTTGAGAAAACTCGCGGAAAAATATCAGAGCGTATAGTGTTCTTTTGTTATTTATTGAAGCGTTGGTTATGCGTAGTTTTAATTGATTGAGCGATTGGTCCGAGTCATATCAAGAGAAATGAAGGGGAGAGTAGTGATTTTATAACGGCATTCATCTGGTAGTGATAGTGCGAGTATGTGTTGCATCGATTGTTACTTTTTGAACAAGAGGTCTGAGATATGAGAAGATGTATTAGAATCTTAAACAGGATTCTGTCAGAAATAATATATTTAGATAATAAAATTCAAATTATATAACGAGATATATGAATGATGATCCACTAAAATATGAAAAATAATTAAATAAAAATGAGTTTTCGTGCTCTTTTCTTTTTTTAATGTTGAACAGCATAGGAGGATTTTCAAATAATTATTCAAATATAGATTAAATATATTACAGTAAATATGTAAAATAGAATCTAGATATACTTACCTATAATGTTCATGCGTAATCTGATATTCTGATTTTTTAAATTAATATTTTATTTAAAATAGATGTATGATAAAATGTATTATACATTCTGAATTTTTCTTAGAAATGTTATCTAAGTGTTTCACAAGTTAGGGGGGATATTGTGAATAGAAGGCAAAAAATTCTAACCATTCTTTTGATAGATACATTATTGATTATGTTTTCAAATATTTTTTCGTTCTTCTTTATGTCGCCGTACATAGGTGTTACATCACGTATAGGGGTTATTGCCGCAGCGATTCAAATCATAGGGTATTGGTTTATTGGATACCACATGAATATTTTTTCCAGAATCAATCGTTATTCTAACTTGCGCGAAATTATGTGGATCAGTATTGCATTCCTTATTGTATTTTTTATTGAATCGGCCTTATTCTGGAGGTTTGGCGAAGGTGGTTATAGTGAGCGTTATTTATTGTTGACGACGCTGCTGAATGTAATGTTGGTCGTTGCCAGTCGGATAGGTTGGCGGATATACATAGAATGGTTGGTAAAACGAGATAAGGCTGCAGAAGTCAAAAATACGCTTATTGTGGGGGCAGGGAGTGCCGGTCGACTGCTGGTTAACAGTATAAACAATGCTTCTAGTAATATGGGATTGCGTGTTATAGGGTTTGTCGACGATGATCCTAACAAGGTGAAGACATATCTTGAAGGAAAAAAATCCTAGGTACTGTAGATGAAATGGCACAAATCGTCGCTGAAAAAGATATCCAGTTAATCACGATTGCAATACCTTCGCTAAGTCAAAAAGAATTGACAGTGTTGGTGAATAAAATCGCACCACTTGGGATACCGGTCAATCATCTCCCTTCTATCGAGGGGCTAGCTTGCGGGGATATTTCTGTTTCAAAATTGAAAAACGTTGATTTAGTAGATTTACTGGGGCGCGAGGAAGTGGCACTGGATATCGGTAAAATCTCTGATCAGATCCAAGGGAAAACGGTTCTTGTCACAGGTGCCGGTGGATCCATCGGTTCGGAAATCTGTCGCCAGTTAGTCAATTTCAAGCCGAAAACGCTGATCTTGTTAGGGCATGGGGAAAACTCTATCTATTTAATCAATCAGGAATTAGCAGAAAAAAAAGCAGCAGAAACGGAATTAATTCCTGTGATTGCAGATATTCAGGACAAAAAAAGGATTGAAGAAATCTTTGCTCAGTATAGTCCCGAAATCGTCTATCATGCTGCAGCCCATAAACATGTCCCGTTGATGGAATACAATCCAAAAGAAGCCGTGAAAAACAACGTCTTCGGAACAAAAAATTTGGCAGAAGCTGCTAAACGTTCAAGTGTAGAAAACTTTATTATGATATCGTCCGATAAAGCAAATAACCCGCCGAATGTCATGGGTTCTACTAAGCGGATCGCTGAAATGATTGTGACTGGTATGAATGAGACAGGAAGTACCAAATTTGCTGCTGTACGCTTTGGAAATGTGTTAGGCAGTCGCGGCAGTGTGATTCCTCTTTTTAAAAAGCAGATCGAAAAAGGAGGCCCGGTTACAGTTACAGACTTTCGAATGACCCGTTACTTTATGACTATTCCAGAGGCTAGCCGGTTGGTGCTGCAGGCAGGGGCCTTGGCAAAAGGTGGGGAAATCTTCGTCTTGGATATGGGAGAGCCGGTACGTATCTATGACTTAGCTCGTAATATGATCGTATTGAGCGGTTACTCTGAAGATGAAATCGAAATCGTTGAAACCGGAATTCGCCCGGGAGAAAAATTATATGAAGAATTGTTAGTAGATAAAGAGCGGCAGAATCAGCAAATTCATGAAAAAATCTTTGTAGGTACTGTGAACGGTTTCGACTTGGAAGATATCGAGAAGTTTTGTGAAGAAGTTGTTGAAGAAAGCAGTAGCAAGCTCGCTGCGGATGTTGTCGATTATGCCCAGAGATCTTGTCGCTGAGTTGAGGTGGAATGATGCGGATTGTGACAGATATTCATAGCCATGTTTTACCAGGAGTGGACGACGGTTCTCCGGATTTTGAAACATCTCTTGACATGTTAAGAACAGCGGTCAAATCGGGATGCCAACATTTGGTATGTACACCCCATGCCAATCACCCCAAACGTTCAAAGAACTTACCAATCAAGGATTTGCAGCAGACCTTCCAGCAATTGTGTCGGGCCATAGAGGTAGACAGACTACCGATTGATTTATCTTTGGGGATGGAAGTTTTGGTGACGCCAGCCTGCTTGGAGACGTTCACTGAACATTTCTTGCCGCTGAACGGTTCCCGTTATTATCTGATCGAATTTTCGTTTGAAGAAACTAAGGGACGTATCCTTGATGCAGTCAGACAGATTATCAAAAAAAGAGTGGTTCCGGTCGTGGCACATCCTGAAAGATATACTTCTGTTCAAGTGGATCCGGGAATTGTGTATGAAATCTATCGAATAGGTGGGCTTACTCAAATCAATCAAGGAAGTGTGTTGGGGCATTTCGGAAGTAAGGCACAAGATACCGCTTGTCTTCTGTTGAATTTTGGATTAACTAGTGCTGTTGCCAGCGATGCTCACGACGATGTTATTCGTAGATGTGATATGCAGAAATGTGAAAGCTTCATTCAGAGAAATTACGGATC
Organism: Enterococcaceae bacterium OF42-14pH9A; assembly: GCA_027692465.1. Taxonomy (GTDB): domain Bacteria; phylum Bacillota; class Bacilli; order Lactobacillales; family Enterococcaceae; genus Enterococcus_C. Next base: position 250,076 of record JAQEYU010000004.1, read on the forward strand.
AACCATCATGCGCAAACTAATGGTTGAAAATCCTAATAACATTATCCGAAATAGACTAGTGGACTTTGGCGGATATCAGCCGCTGCCACCACGAAAATAAGATGCAGGGGAAAATATTGTGAAGAAAATTAAAATTGCTTTGTTAATATTTGCTGGGTTAGCTATTGGTGGCACAGCTGTGTACGTGACCGTTTTTCAAAAAAAAGATGTCTGGTCAGCACCTAAAGTAACTGTTACAGACGAGACACTGACCACGACCCTGGAGAAGTGGCAAAAAGATTTGGAAAACAGCGTTGAAATTGCTTCTGATAACGGGAAAATAAAAAAAATAGTAGAGCAAGTTAGTGGGTTTACTGAAGATCAAACGAGAATGGCAACGATAGCTGTAGCAGATGCAGAGGGTCACGTAACTAAAGTTCAAAAAGAATTCTGCTATGAGGACTATCGATCACCTCGGTTTCATTTGACTAGACCACTATTTTTTTCAAAAAATGATATGGATGTATATGGTTATATGAGTGCGGACGATGTGTTGGACGGAGATTTGACGTACAAAATAAAAATGTCGGGACTTACCGATGAAAGTTTGAACAACGGTGGCAATATTCCTGTGGAATACCGGGTGACAAATTCAGCTGGGGATACGACTATCCTGCCGGTAACTTTGACCGTTCAGGATGAGAAAAATACAGCCGGAGAAATTGGAATCAATTTGAGCGAATACTTAGTGAATCTTCGGGTAGGTGACGGGTTCGATCCTGTAAATTATCTGCAATCACTGCAGATTCAAAATAATCTGTTCATTCGCAACGAAGAAAACTACTTTATTTCCTCTACCGGATTGGCTGCCAATTTGGGAACTTACCACGTGGATCAGGTTCAGATAGATAATCCGGTAGATACGGGAAAATTAGGGGTTTACGAAGTGAGTTACCGCTTTTCTTTAGAATTTGGTGAAAGTGGGATGACCAGACTGATTGTTGTTGTCAACAAATAAGAAGCCGCAAAGGAAAATAACTTATGAAAAAAAATGACATCAAAAATGTCTTGATTGCTTTGATGGATCAACTGAGCATTGCCATACTAATTGCAGTATGTATCGGTTTGGGAGCATATGTTTGGGTGGACGCTGAGTATGTACCCAACTATCGTTCCGAAAGTCTGATTGCTGTCAGTAATAGGGAAACCATCGGTAACACAGGGAATTTGAATGAGACTGTCAAGTTAGCTGAGAAGGTTGATACAGTTCTGAAAAGCAACGTTATTAAAAAGCAGCTTCGCAACGAAGTCAAAACAGGCTTCAATTTGAATAGCGATATTTTAGCAGGGACGAATCTGGTCCAAATTGATATGAGCGCTTCTTCACCTGAGGGAGCGTTTACTACATTGTCTTATTTGTTGGATAACTACCAACAATTAGCCGGTGAAACGATGAGTAATATTCATTTTGAAGTGTTGGAACAACCTCTCGTACCGACGAATCCTACTGAAACCAATACAGCCATCAAGATTGCGCTGATTGCTGCTGGGGTCGGTTTTGTTGCAAGCTGTGGCGTATTGGTAGTCTACCTGTATCTGCGAGATACTGTCAAAACTGAAGAGGATGTCGATACGAAATTGATGGCACCTCGCATAGGAATGATTTATCACGAACGGGACCGTGGAAAACTACAATGGGGAAGAAGGTCTCGAGGTAACAGATTGTTAATCACAAATCCTGCTCGCAGCACACGTTTTGTAGAAGGAATTCGGATGCTGGCTAATACATTGACAGAAGGAATGGAGGCAAACCACAAATCCCTCTTAGTTACCAGTACTTTCGAAAACGAAGGGAAATCGACACTGACGGCCAATTTGGCGCTGGCATTAGCTGATGGCGGTTATCGTGTATTGCTGGTGGATGGAGATATGCGCCGGCCGAGTCTGGCAACGCTGTTGAATATCAAGGAGTTGAACAATCAAGTACAAGACCGGGAACAACTGGTAATGAAATCCGATATTCGCCAGATTCAAGATAACCTAGACGGCTTGTTATGGAATGCAAAAACAAGCATCAAACCAACAGAAGCTCAAATGGTTCAATTTGCCGATTTTCTTAGAGAGATGAAGCAGCAATATGATTACGTGATTGTAGATACTGCTCCGAGTTGGCTTGTTTCCGATACTACGTTGATGTGTGACATGGTGGATTATACTATCTTGATCGTCAAACGTGACTACATGTTGGCAAAAGACATCAATGACATCATCGATGGATTGGAGCATTCTGACAGTGAACTCCTAGGAGTAGTGATGAATGATATCCTGCCGGAAAGCGGGGATATACCAAAAGTTTATGGATACCAAGGAAATCTCGGTGAGGCCTGATCAAAGGAGAGTAATATGTACGAAGAGAATATTCGTCCGGAAGATAAAATCGATATTTTTGAGAAAATTAATAGCGTTCTGAGCACATTAAAAAAACACTTTCTGTGGTTTTTTCTGCTAATTCTCTTGATAAGTGGAGTCTGGGTAGCTCGATCGTTTTTCTTGGTGAAACCAATATATCAAGCAACGACAACTTTTTTTATAAAAGTTGATACTACAGCTAATTACAGGTCTAAAGCGGCGATGGGAAATCCGACTGAAACTTTAGAAGCTGCATTTCCAGCGTTGCTTAAAAGTGACCGCATGCGCCAGATACTCAGACAGGAAGAAAAGCTTGATATGTCGGGAGTTCAAATCAGTGTTAACGTCATCCCCACCACCAGCTTATTTACATTAACTGCTAATTCTTCTTCTTCAAAAAGAAGTTTGGCAGTGATAAACGGGATCTTGAATAATTATTCTAAGATTGCCGAGTACACGGTGGGAGATATTACACTGGAGCTTGTACAAGAACCCGAAGCTATACCAGCCCCGATCAATGTCAGCCCCCTGCCGATAACGATTGCCAAAGGTGCTTTGGGAGGAGCTCTCGCAGCAGTATTGATAGCTCTGCTCTTGAGTTGGTCTAGAAGCACCCTTACTTCTTCGACTCAGTTGAAAGAACTGGTCAATCTGCCTTATCTGGGAACCGTATGGAAGCAAAAAGTCAAAAAACGCCGTGAAAGTGGCCTACGCCATCCGATACTAGATCGCAATACAGGTGAGGCATTTCGAGAAGCGTTTCGGGTGCTGCGTTCCAAAATACGAAAAAATCTGAGCAATAATGCTGTCAGCTATGTAGTGACGAGCCCGGTAGCAGGTGAAGGCAAGACGGTCATTGCAATCAATTTAGCAATTGATACGGCTGATTCAGGAAAAAAAGTGTTGTTGATCGATGGTAACTTCCATCGTCCTTCTGTAAGAAAATATTTGGGATTGAAAAGTAAAAATGTGACATCTTTGATACAGTCTGAAGTACAAGATAAAACGCTGGAATTTACAAAATTCGAACAGGTCCGGGAAAATCTGGATGTGATCACTTTCAGCGAAGAGACCAATCAAGCGTATAAGTATTTCCAAGCAGGCAACGGAGCTGAGTTTATGGCTCAACAAAAAGCTACTTATGATATCGTAATTATCGACAGTGCTCCGTGTACGGTTTCTCAAGATGTCTTTTTGTTTGGCAGAGAAACGGATGGGGTGCTACTGATTGCTCGTTATGATTTCACGACGAAACGCCAACTGTTCAAGGCAGTGGAGTTGCTGAATTCTTGGAATCTGAATATTTTGGGGACTGTTTTAAATGAAAATGAAAACACCGGTACGTCACCGTATTATGGCTATTACAGTCATTATTATGGCAGCAGCAAAGCCTGATTAAGGCGAATAAAAGAGTGGAGGAGACGAATGGAATTGATTTATCCATATGTGAAGCGAGGAATGGATGTGATCCTTTCATTGATATTGTTGGTTCTCCTCAGTCCATTGTTTCTGGTGATTATCTTATTGATTCAGGCAGAGGAGTTGGGTTCCACCCCACTTTTTAAACAGGTGCGCGCAGGTCGAGGGCGGATCCCTTTTACAATCTATAAATTCCGGTCCATGCGTTTGGATACACCCAAAGATACGCCCACACATCTGTTGGCTGATCCGGATCGCTACATCACGAAGATTGGCAAGTTTCTGCGGAAGTCAAGCCTCGATGAACTGCCTCAGCTGGTGAACGTCCTGAAGGGTGAATTGTCCCTGGTAGGACCCCGCCCCGGTTTGATGAATCAGACGGACTTGTTGGCAGAGCGGGATCACTACGGTGCCAATGATATTCGCCCGGGAATCACCGGCTGGGCGCAGGTCAATGGTCGCGATGAACTGCCAATCCCGGTAAAAGCGAAACTTGACGGGGAGTATGTCCAACACATGGGGCCACTGATGGATTTGAAGTGCTGTCTTTATACTGTCACTGCCGTTGCAAAAGCTAAAGGAGTATCGGAGGGAAGCAAGTCATGAAAATTCTGATCGCGACCAACCATTCATATATGCTCTACCGCTTTCGCAAGGAGTTGATTGCGAAGCTGTTGGAAGAACATGAAGTGGTTATCAGCACTCCTTTTGTCGGTCATGAAACTGACTTTGAAGCAATGGGCTGTCACATGATTGAAACGCAGGTAGATCGCCGGGGAATCAATCCCAAAACCGATCTCAAGCTAGTGAATTGTTACCGAAAAATTTTGAAAGAAGTTCAGCCGGATCAGGTCATCACTTATTCCATTAAACCGAATATCTATATGGGTTTCTTATGCCGGCAGAAAAAAATCCCCTATTTTGCGAATGTCCAAGGTCTGGGAACTGCTTTTCAAAATCCTAAATTAGCAGCGATTGTGACCCGAATGTTTCGTGTCTCATTGAAAAAAGCAGAAAAAGTTTTTTTCGAAAATACCACCAATGCGCAAGAATTTCTCAATAGAAATATCCTGTCAAAAGCTGATATCCATGTCTTACCGGGTGCCGGTATCAATTTAGAGGAATATCGATATGAAGAATACCTTGTAGAAGGTCCGATTCGTTTTTTATATTTGGGGCGTATCATGAAAGAAAAAGGTATGGATGAATTCCTCTACGCAGCCGAAAAACTAAAAGCTATATACGGGGACCGAATCGCATTCGACTTGGTTGGATTCTTTGAAGATGAGTATAAACTGCGGGTAGAGGATCTCCAACAACGAGAAATCGTGACTTTTCACGGTTTTCAAACCGAAGTTTACGACTATTACCGCAAGAGCCACTGCGTCGTACTGCCTTCTTACCATGAGGGGTTATCCAATGTTCTGCTGGAAGCTGCAGCAGTTGGCCGACCGGTGATTACCTCCGACGTGCCGGGATGTCGAGAAGCGGTTCTTGACGGTGAAAGTGGTTTGTTGTGCCCGGTAAAAGACCGGGAGATGCTGTTTGCTAAAATGAAAGAGATGCTGTTGTTTTCTGACGAGAAACGAGAAATGTTCGGCCAAGCAGGACGTACATATATGGAAAGAGAATTTTCTAAAGATAAGGTAGTTGGGGCTACAATAAAGATACTCTTTCAAAGAAAGTAATAGGAGTTAAATGCAATATATTTTTTTGAAACTGAAATAACAGGGGGATTTATGAAGCGTCCAGAAGTCAGCATAATTGTTTCAATATATAATAAGCAAAAAGAAATCAAGAAGTGCTTGGAATCTATCCGAAAGCAGACATTCACTGATTTTGAAGTGTTGATGATTGATGATGGATCAACGGATAGGACTCCGGAAATATGCAAAGCCTTCACTGGAAAAGATGTGCGGTTTCAGCACATATATAAACAAAATGGAGGATTGGAGGCTTCTCGACGTACCGGCTACCTTATGGCGAAAGGAAAGTACTTTGCATTTGTTGATGGGGATGACTGGCTACCCGAAAACGGGATCGAACTTCTTTATGAAGAAGCAATTAACTCAGAGGCTGATATTGTGATTGGTAGCTATAAACGTGTTGTCGGAAGGCTTAGTCCAATATCTGTGGCAGGGGTTTTGGATTCAAAGCAATATGAAGGGGAAGAGGCCGTTCACAATGGAATGCTCTCCGTACTTAGTTTTGGAGCGTTTCCTGCATATGCTTGGGGAAAGTTGTATAACAGGAACCTTTTTGACGAGGCAATTAAATTGGGACATATCTTTATGGGAGAAGACGCGTGGCTGAATACTCAGCTTTTTTTGAAGGCAAGTAAAATTACAACGATCTCATCAGTGGTTTACTATTATCGCTGGGGAGGTGGGTCAGAAAAACTAAGCTATAATAATTTTTTGGATTTATTGTACGTAAATAAAATGATAAGGGAGTATTACGAGAAAAATAATACCCATCATACGAGCCCTTATATTGAAAGAATGCGGGTAAATCTTTATGACTCATTTTTAGAAACGATGATTGTATTTGGTGGTAGAGAAGACAGAGCTTATGAAAATATCGCTCAAATTGTTTCAAATGCTGACTTTCAAAAGAGCCTCGAGAATCTTCCAGACTGGATAGTTGCACCAGAACATAAAGAATTAATTTCATTATATAGGGAAAAGAACGTGTCCGCGATAATAAAAGCGAAAGAAAAAAATAGAATTCGAAAAGTTTTAAAAAATTATGTCCTAAAGGGACTAAGCTGTATTTAAGGCTCAATGATAAGGTGGGAAGAAATGATACAGGAAAAGCTAGTTTCTGTTGTGGTACCAGTGTACAATCAACAAAATAAAGTTGCGAAGTGTCTGAAATCCATTATTTCACAGTCGTACCAGAAGCTTCAAATATTGATTATTGATGACGGATCGACAGATAATTCACCCCAAATTTTAGAAAAGTACGCAAAGGCTGACCATAGAATTGAAATCATCAAACAAGAAAATCAAGGGCTTGAATCCACTCGATTTGTCGGTATTGAATATGCTAGAGGCGAATATCTGACCTTTGTAGACAGTGATGATTGGTTGGATTATGAGGCCATCAAGAAAATGGTTGAAGCAATCGAAAAAGAGCGGGCGCAAGTCTGTGTCTGCAGTTTTTGGCGTGTATTTGATAAATATGGTCGTATAAAAAAAGGTCATCGCTTTCCCCACGATATAATAACAAACAAGCAATTTATAAATACGAAGTTCCCTGCTTTTTTCGGTGCAGGTTCTTTTCCTGTGAATATTTGGGGGAAGTTATATAAACTCGATTTATTGAAGCAGGAAAAATTGATGAGATCAAATGTTTTTTATGGAGAAGATTTGTGTCTAAACTTGCAAATCCTTCCAAGAGCTGAAAAAATCGTCGTGCTGCCGGATGAATTGTACTTTTATCGTTGGGGAGGCGGAACGACGATGTTAAAAGAAAGCTTGATTGAGGATGCTTATAAGCAATATGAGATGAAAAGAAAATACTTTAACGAATATGACAAAGGCGATTATGCAGGAGAGCTGGCGTTTGAATTAGTTCAGTTCTACTTAGGTTATTATGAAAGCCAACTGATTTCTCAGAAAAGAGGGCGATGGCTGGAGTTGACTGAGAGGGTATTTTCGGACGGGCGCTTTCAAGTAGCTTTGCAATGTATTCCCTCCTCATTGGAATCGGAGAAAGTTAAGCTTCTTAAAAAGGTGATTCAGAATGAGGATTTTGAACATTTATTGACCGTCCTCTCTAAAACGATCCCCCAAAAAAAGATCAAAAAAAACGTCATCAATACAATCGGTACATTTTTGTCGTAGCTATGGTTAGAAATTGATGCGCAGGAGTGACTAATAATTTTAGATATGTATGGGAGAGCAGACAGCCATGGCAGTTGAAATCTATAAAAATTTGGTAACAGCTTTTGGAGCAGTGGCTTTGTTGTCCGTATTTCCTGCGATGAAACGACAAGAAGTAGTGCTGGGACAGCTGAGAATCAGAATGAATTATATCTATGCCTTTATGATAGTCGCCGTCTTGGTCTATTTCGCAGCGAATCGTGGTTATTTTGCAGATACCTCTTTTTATTTGAGAGAATTTCGAAACATGCCGCTAGACGGACAAGACTTTCATCTTTACCTGCATACTCAAAAAGACAAAGGATTCGTCATTTTTTCGTGGTTATTAAAGCATTTTATTGGCGATCAACTTATTTTTTATTTGGGAATCATTGCGACGCTTCAGTTTGCTTTGCTGGTAGCTGTGTATAGAAAATATTCAGAAAGCTTGGTACTTGCTCTCTTTCTATTCATTTTTTCGACAGACTATCTGTCATGGGCGATGAATGGTATGCGACAATTTTGTGCGGCGGCCATCATTTTCTGTTGTCTACCACTTATCTTAAAAAAGCGTCATTTTCAGGCAATTCTTCTTGTTGCATTAGCCAGTACGTTTCACGCTAGTGTATGGTTAGTACTGCCCTTCATTTTTATTGTCCAAGGACCGGCATTTAACCTTAAAACTATCGGGATTTTAGTGGCTTCGATTTTTCTAATCACCATGGCAGATCAATTCACCAATATTTTGGATATCTTTTTGGGAGGAACACAGTATACCAATGTGGTCACCGATTGGCAGGAGTTGCAAGATGACGGAACAAATGCTCTTCGGGTACTGGTATATTCAGTGCCGGTCATCATTGCGTTTATTCAGAGAAAAGCCGTGAAAGAAGCTGATAACCCACTGATTAACTTGTGTATCAATATGTCAATCGTCGGGATGGGAATTTACATCATCTCAATGTTTACTAGTGGGATATATATCGGTCGTCTGCCTATCTACTTTACGTTGTATAATTATATCTTATTACCTTGGGAGCTCAAGTATCTATTTGCCAAAGGTAGTGATACACTGATGAAAATCTTTACGACATTGGCATATTTTGTATTTTGTGGGATTCAATTGGGGATGATCTAAGGAGGTATAAGCGTGAAAAAATTACTGACAATCTTCACCCCGGCATATAACCGGGCGCATACTTTGCCTCGTACGTATGCCAGTCTAAAACGCCAAGAGACGTTCAATTTTGTCTGGTTGATCATCGATGACGGATCGACGGACAATACTCGTGAATTGGTGAAATCTTGGCAAAAAGAAGATAATCCTTTTGAAATCATTTACAAGTACAAAGAAAATGGAGGCATGCATACGGCTCACAATGAAGCTTATCGGCTGATCAATACGGAGCTGAATGTCTGTATCGATTCAGATGATGAGCTGGCAATAGGAGCTGCCGCCAAGATCCAACAGAAATGGGCGGAAGTAAGACACAAAGGATATGCCGGGTTTATCGGGTTAGATGCTGATTTGGAAGGAAAGCTTATCGGTAGTGGATTTCCAAAAGGCATGAAGGAGACGACGCTGCACGGCTACTATGCTCAAGGCGGCTCCGGCGATAAAAAATTGGTTTATCGAACTGATATCATCAAAGCCTACCCTGAGTATCCGGAGTTTCCGGCTGAAAACTATGTGGCTTTGGCTTACAAGTATCTATTGATTGATCAGGACTACAAGCTGGCGGTTTTGAATGAGGTTCTCTGCAATGTGGAGTATCAGGCGGACGGCTCTACGAATACGATGTTCCGCAGCTATTTGAAAAATCCCAGGGGGTTTGCTTTTTGGCGGAAACAATGTCTGACCTATCCCAGCTCATTCAAACGGATGGTGGTGGATGCGATGCATTATGATTCCAGTTGTTTTATCGCAGGTCGGGGAACGGATATCTTCAAGTCTCCCAAAAAAGCACTGACAGTCGCCATGGCACCAGCAGGATTGTTATTGACACAATATATTCGTATGAAAGGTAGGCAGACAGGATGAAAAAGGTCGAAGTGCTGTTTTTGATCCATGATCTGGGGCAAGGTGGAGCCGAAAAAGTATTGGTGAATCTGGCAAATCATCTGGATCAAAATCGCTATGATGTCACTGTCCATGCACTGTTCGGCGGTGGTGTCAATCGCCAATTTTTGAAAGACCATGTACACTATAAAGAATCCTTTGCCAAAGCGATTCCTGGAAATTCAAAATTGATGCTGTTGTTTTCGCCACAGACTTTGTACAAATGGTTGATAAAAGATCGATACGATATCGCCGTCTCTTACTTGGAAGGACCTAGTGCTCGAATCATTGCCGGCTGTCCTTATGAAGATTCCAAGAAGGTGTCGTGGATACATAGTACTCAGAAAAATGAACAGATAGCTGCGGCACCTTTTCGTTCGTATCAGGAAGCGGCGGCTTGCTACGGTTCATTTGATCGCCATGTGTGTGTCTCAAGAGATGTAAGGGAAGATTTCCAACGATTGTTTCCATCAGTTAGAATGATAGAAGTTTTATACAACGCTAACGATACGGATAAAATCGCCGTGATGAAAGCCTACGAAAGTCCCGTAAAAGTTGATTCCAATAAGTTCAATATCGCTTTGATTGGAAAGTTAGAAAAAAATAAAGGATTTAATCGGATAATCACAATCGCCAAACATTTGAAAGCGGTTGGCTATATTTTTTGCATCAACATTCTGGGAATCGGCTCCCAGCGGAAGGTGTTGGAAGAGCAAATCAGTTCTGAGGGTGTGGAAGATGTAGTCAAGCTTTTAGGTTATCAGGAAAATCCTTATGCTGTGATCGATCAATGTGATCTCTATGTGTGTTCCTCCCATGCAGAAGGTTTCAGTACAGCAGCCACAGAAGCCTTGATTCTTGGTTTGCCGGTAGTTGCTACTCGTGTTGGAGGTATGGAAGAGATGCTTGGTGAAAACCAATATGGTGTGATTGTCGACAACGATCAGGAGTTGGCTGACGAGATCGAAAAAATGATGACAGACAGTGATTATTACCATCATTACCGTGAAATGAGCCAACAGCGCAGCGCAAAGTTTTCGATAAAAGAAACGGTGGGTGCTGTTGAAGAGATGTTCGAAAATCTTCTGGGGACAGTTTGAATAGAGAAAAGGAAGCGAAAAAATGCTGAGAATCTTACAAGTAGTGACCTATATGGGGCGGGGTGGTTTGGAAACGATGTTGATGAATTATTATCGCAATATCGATCGAACCAAGGTCCAATTTGATTTTCTGGTGCATCGGGAATTTCGTGCTGATTATGATGATGAGATCGAAAGTCTGGGTGGGAAAATCTATCGGGCCCCGAGACTGAACCCTTATTCGGCGAAATATCGTAAATTTATGAAAAACTTTTTCGCGGAACATGAGTATACTGTCGTCCATTCCCATTTGGATTGTCTGGCAGGTATCCCGCTTGAATTTGCAAAAAAAGCTGGTGTTCCTGTCAGAATTGCTCATTCCCATAATGCTAATCAGCCACGAGATTTGAAATACCCGATTAAGCTGTTGCAAAGAAGAAAGATTGCATCAACGTCTACTCAATGTTTTGCATGCAGCGGTGAAGCAGGAGATTGGATGTTTCAAGGAAAAGCCTTCACAGTGGTGAAAAATGCGATTGACTTGAAAAAATTTGAATTCGACGAGGATCGGCGACTAGCAATGCGCCAGAAGCTTGGGTTGGAGAATGAATTGGTCATTGGTCATGTGGGGAGATTCTATGAGCAGAAGAATCATGAACAACTGATCGATATTTTCGCTGAGATTATAAAGCAACAGAACGCTAAGCTGTTGCTCGTAGGGAAAGGGCCACTGGAGGAGAAGATCAAAGAACGGGTCGACGCAAAAGGATTAGCGGACAGTGTGATTTTTTTGGGAACTCGAAACGATATACCGGACTTGATGCAGGCTTTTGACGTGTTTGTCTTCCCATCCATTTTTGAAGGGCTGCCGCTTACGCTTATTGAGGCTCAAGCAAGCGACTTGCCATGTGTGATTTCGGATACGATTCCGAATGAAGTTAAGTTGACTTCATTGGTGGAGTTTGTGAGTCTGAAAGCGACTCCGCAGGAATGGGCTAAAAAAGTCCTTGAATTCTCTGAGCGTGGACATAGACGTTCGGAGCAACTCTGTTCGATAAGAGCGCACGGCTATGATATCATTGATGTCTCTTACAAATTAGAAAAGTGGTATCAAGAGGCTGTAGAAAAGTATTGAAGATTTGAAAGATTCAGCTTTCAAATTGTTAATGATAGCCTAAGTGATTTGGCATTTGCAAGGATAGATTATGCAGCGTGGAGGTAAATATGAAGGTATCGATCAAAAAAATCGTTTATTCACATGTTACTTTGATCTGGCTTTTAGAAATGTGTAGGCGGTTGGTCAATCCACAAGTGCGGCAAACTTGGGGTGCGAAATTCAAAAGAACTGCCTCCGAAAAAAATACAATGCTAATCAGAATTTATGAAGATTTTATCAAAACAGCTATTTGGTCAGCCTGTTTGCCAGATGAGTATCTCTCACTCCGACTTTACGGAGTGGCTAGAGAAGAAATAGCTGACTTTTACTCCTATTGTCGTATGCTGAAATATCTGAGTAGCCTTAAAACTGCTGAATCGATGCGAATTTTCAACGATAAGGCTGAATTCTGCCAACGCTTCAGCAGCTACTTGGGCAGAGAAGTTTTACTGTGGGATGAGCAAACATCTCTTGATACTGTGAAGTCATTTCTTTCAGGGCGAGAACGGGTTATTGCTAAACCGCGACAGGCATCAGGAGGTACAGGAATTTTTCTGATCGACACACAAATGATATCGGATCTTTCGGAAATTCAAGCAGAAGTAGTAAAGCATGGTGGGATTCTTTTAGAAGAATGCCTGGTGAATCATCAGAACCTGAAGCAGTTCTCTAAAGAAGCGCTAAGCACCGTTCGGATTATTACGCTGAAACATCCGGAATATGTCCAGGTTTTAGGCGCGTTTTTAAGATTTAATCCAGGTCCGGGAATCACAGACAATCTTAGCGGCGGTGGATGTGCCAGTCCAATTGATCCGGCCAGTGGGAAAATTTACCGTGGTATCGTTGATGTTACTAAAGATACCATTGGAACACGGCATCCGACCGGATTTGAAGTGATTGGCTACCAACTGCCATATTGGCCGGAAACGCTACGTCTAGTGGAACAGGCGGCGCAAGAGCTTGCCGATGTTCGGTTCACTCCCTGGGATGTAGCTATTACTGATAAAGGGCCGTATCTGATTGAAGGAAATAATGAATGTGGATCGCGTTTCCAACGAATTGTAGATAGAAATTGCTACGAGGATATCAAAACTGCCTGCAGAGGTTGAATAAGACAAATCCATAAAGAAAGGAATAAATAGGCGTATGATCAAATACTGCTATCTGTTCATTAAAGAATTGCTCAACTATGATCGACGCAAGACCGTGTGGTTATTGCTACTCTCGTTAGGCTCATCGTTGCTGAGCAGTTTCGGGGTTGTGATGTTGGTTCCAATGTTGGGACTGATCGGCCAGGACAGTGAAAGCTTTTCAAAGTTTATTCCCTCATGGTTTACGAATATAGAGAAAAAAAAACAATTTTTACTGATAATGACAATCTATATTTTTGTTATGCTTTTTAAGCAGTTGTTGATTAAATGGGTAGCTTGGCTTGAAAGTGATCTGACAGAAGGTGCAACGATGCAGCTCTCCTTACTGTCATTGGAAAACATCTTTGCCTGTGGGTGGGAAATTTTGTCAAAAGAAAAATCTGGTAGTTTATTGAATCTCTTTATGACAGAAATTCCCAAATATAATTCGGGATTGATGTTTGGTTTGAAATTTGTGATTGCTGCGATTAATGGAATCATCCAATATGTACTAGCACTATTGATCTCACCTTTTTTGACTCTGTTAGTAACAATGATGGCGGTTTTGTTTCTGCCATTGATGAAAAGGACTAATCGGCATTCCAAAGCATTAGGGGCAACTTTTCGTGCTCACTATGAGCAATGGGCGAATCAGACGAAAGACATTATGACTGGAATGAAAGAAATTCGCGCTAACAATGCGATTGAGGAACAAATGTGCATTAGTCATCGATTACTGCAAAGCAAGAAAGATAACTTGTTGACTTTTACCAACACTCGTCAGAATTTTGCGTTTTTTTACCAGATGATTTTAGTATTGATGATGACTGCTACGATTTACGTGTCATTTTTTGTCCTGCAAATTCCAATAACTGAACTGTTGGTGATGATTGTTATTTTTGGACGCTTATGGCCGATTTTTTCAGGACTTCAAAGCTCAGCAACGCAAATTTACAATTTGGTACCCACTTATGAATATGTAAAAGATATCAATCGGTATTTAAAAGAAAAGAAATATAAGGAATTTTCCAGTGTTCGTACTGCTGATAACTTGACTTTGACTAAAGAAATCAGATTTGATGATGTATCATTTTCTTACGATGGTGGTATGACGAAAATTTTGGATGAGGTACGGTTTTCGATTCCAGCGAATCGTGTAGTTGCATTAACTGGAGCATCAGGGGCCGGAAAATCAACTTTAGTAGACTTACTATTGGGGTTCTATGATCCGCAACAAGGACGTATTTTAGTAGATGGCGCTCAGTTGAATCCCGCTAATTTTAATGAATGGCGAAATGGAATCAGCTATGTACCGCAAGATCCCGTTCTATTTCATGGAACAATCAAGGAAAATCTGTTGCGTTACGGCGCAAGTGACAATGAAGAAGAAATCGAAGCGGCGCTAAAAGCAGCAGCAGTTTGGGAGGAAGTTCAAAAGTTTCCAGATGGTTTGGATACCCTGGTGGGCGATCGAGGAGCTGCATTGTCCGGTGGTCAAAAGCAGCGGATTATTTTAGCTAGATCTTTGCTGTCTAATCCGCAAGTTTTGATTTTAGACGAGGCAACAAGCGCCTTAGATGCAGAGAATGAAAAGTTGATAAACCGGACTTTGCATCGCTTAAAAGAAAAAGGATTGTCGATTTTGATCATCGCTCACCGTGAAAGCACGATCCAATCGGCTGATTATGTGCTGCATCTCAGTAATGGTAAAATTTGTTGATGGATGGGGGAAAAGATATGTATCATTATAAAATATATGGATTGACTGTTGCATCAGAGGTTGAACTTGAGCAGGCGGTCTCAGTTACGATGGAAAGCGACCCGGCAGATGTTCTAATCTGTCTTGGGAAAACACCTGAAACAATCGATGCTCCCCTAAAAAATGAAGAACAACATCTTTATATGGTTTCAGATAGAGAGATGCTCTTCCATGTGGAAGGGGTAGCCACTTTTTTTATTCAAAATGGATGCAAGATAACTTTTACACCAGCGATCGAGAGAGCAGATCATGTTATCTCACAATCTGAAGCGATTCAGCTGTTTCTTTTGGGGACTTGCTTTGGTGCATTACTTATTCAACGAGATATTTTTCCGTTGCATGGCAGTTGTGTTGAGAAGGATGGCGAAGGGATTGTACTTATTGGTGATTCAGGTGCCGGAAAGTCCACGATAGCCAGAGCTTTCATCAATCAAGGATGGCGTCTGGTTTCAGATGATGTGATTGCTGTAACTGAAAATGATGGACAATTTTTTGCAGAAGCAGGCTTTCCCGGACAAAAATTATGGGAAGATGCATTGGCGCGATTGACTACCGGTGACAGTCGCAAAATTTTACGAACAATCAATGACCAATCTAAATTTGCGGTCGACCTTATGGTGGGCGACGAATTCTGTGGAGAACCCGTGTCTATAGTAGGAATCTATCTGTTACTTCCCCATGACTGCCAGACTCCGCAGTTGAGGTTGCTGGATGACATTACTGCGACACATGTACTTCTGACTTATGTTTTTCGAAGAGAATTAGTTATTGGTACAAAAAAACAGCAAAGGCTATTTCAGTATTGTGTCGATTTGGCTGGAAATTCCAAATATTATGAAGTGATGAGACCGACTGTAGTTGGAAAAGAAACAGAGGTAATCAAAATGATTTTAGAGAACAACAATTTGAGTGGCTTAAAGTCAAATCGTTGAAAACAGCAAAATTAAGGTGGGTTTAAATTAAAATTAAAAAAAGTATTTGTCACCAAACGATTACATGATATAATTAAATTATTCTAAGAAAGGAGGACGAATGAATGAAAAAAGAATGGACTTCTATCACTTTGACTGAACTTGAAGTGAAAATGACTGCTGGTGGCCCGAATAAGTCAAGTGCTGAAACTGAAGGTTATACTTATGATTGGTCATGAGCGTGCTGAGATTAAGTGCATATGTGCTTAATCTCTTTTTTGTTAATTGGAAATATATGTTTTTATATTTATTAAACAGAGGCGTCTCTTTATCAGGAGGATTCAGGATGAAAATACAAAAAAAGAGAGAGTTACTGACTGCAAAGATGGATGAGGACACGGTGATGATGGACCCGGTCGCAGGGAAGTATTACAACATGGGAGTTATTGGAGGTGAGGTTTGGCAGATTCTGGAAGAACCAGTATCCGAAGGCGAGATTATCGATACTCTGTTGCATAGATACGAAGTGGAGTATGGCGTGTGCGAAGCTGAGGTAAGAAGCTTTATAACGATGCTACAAGAACGGGACTTGATAAAACATGTTGAATAGTTTTTTTTTGTTATTGCGACTTTCAATAAGAGAGAAATGGTTGCTGTTATCTTGCTTGTTTTGGTCAGGTTACTTTCGGTGGACGATCACTCATCGACAGTTCTCAGAGTATGAGCATATACTTGGTGTCGCAGCACTCGCTGCTGACGAAGGTCCGTTCGTTCCACTGGAATTATCAAAAAAAAAGAGACTCAATGAATTAAGAATCATTTTGGAAATTTTGGAAAGAAGGACGCCGTGGACCACCAATTGTCTGGTAAAGGCCTGTGTCGCTTCCAAAAAAATCCGTTCCTGGGGAATTCCTTATAGAATCTATTTAGGGGTGAAGGAACAAAATGGTGTCATGGCAGCTCATGCATGGACAATTGTTGGAAAGGAATACGTCGTTACAGGATTTACAGATTTTGATGCATATACGGTAACTTCAATGTATCGTTTTATAATTTAAGAAAGCCAGGAGAAAAACATGAGATTCAGACAAAACATACATCATGGAGTTTTTTCAAACGATTTCCAATTGCTTTTAAAAGGGACTGTTGGAGAAATCTCTGCAGATACACTGAGCTACGGTGATCAAGATCGAATGCTGGCATTGGCCAAATATCATCGTATTGTGCCAAACTTGGCTTTTTTCATAAAGTCAACCACTGGAGAAGCACAGCCTACTTTCGTGGATGCGGTACAAAAATACATGGAAGCTTATTCTTTGCAGACCATGGACTACCTTTGCCATGCAGCAGAAGCTTTTCGTGTCTTGGGAGAAAAAAACATCTCTGTTGTCCAATTGAAAGGGCCGATCCTGGGTATGGAGATTTACGGTAATCCCTATTATCGCCAAATGGGAGACTTGGATTTGTTTGTGCCTGAAGAACAATTGTTTATGGCTGTTCGGGCATTGGAGGTTATCGGCTATTCTTGTAAGGGTAATTTTTCGAATAGTCAAAAGAAATGGGAATGGATGATGAAACTTGAACATCACGTCGTTTTGACTCGGGGATCATCGAAAATCGAGATGCACTGGAAAGAGTATGACGGAATTAGTCGGGTATGGGATATTTATTATCCAATAGAAAAAAAAGTGTTGATGGGAATGGATTTTCCCACGGTCGCTTTACAAGATCATATTACATACCTTATTTATCATGCATCAAAGCATCAATATTTTCGGTTAAAGTGGTTGATTGATATTGCCTTACTTATGAAGCAGCAACGCATTGATTGGCAAATCCTTGAAAATTCATATGAAAAAAAAGGGTTGCTATCTGTTTTTTATGAATGTCTTATTGTACTCTATGTTCTTTGGGGTAGTGAAATGCCGGCGGTCGACACAAAAAAGATTGGAACCAGATTCGACACAGTGGAAGAATGTTGGGTGATTGAGAGCAAAGAAGACTGTTCAGAAGAACTGGCGAGCGCTTTTGATTTGGCAAAATCCGTGGTAAATGAACTGAAAGAGGAAAAAACAGCGGATGGTCCGATTCTTGGATTAGAAAAAAAAGAGTCAGTGCTTTTGAAGGGGCGTCGACAAATGTACCATTCTTTGAAATTTAAAGTCCATCCTCAAATCATCGATTTTGAGACATTTGATTTTTCAGATCAATGGTATTTTATGTACTTTCTCCTAAGGCCGATTTTTTGGATGAAACGTTTTTTTAGAAGAGGTGAAGTATAATGTCCGGGCACTTTGGCGTGATTACCTTCTCAAAGGAAGAGCATCATACAGACGATTTCTTTCATTTAGCTGAGTTTCATAAAATATATGGCAATGGTAGTGATGAAATTAAAGGTTGGCACGACACCACTGCTTCCCATAGAGTCAGTCTCGGAAGTCGAGTCAATGATTTTTCGAATTCCTCAAGTAATAGAGGAGTGTTTGAATCAGAGGATTGGTTGATCAGTACAGACGCTTTGATTTTTAACCGTAATGAACTTTTATCAAAGTTCGCACCTGACCCATCATTGATCTCAAGTTACAATGACAGCGAGCTTCTATATCACTGTTTCCTCACTTATGGATCTGATTTTGTAAATATTGTCGATGGCGATTATTCTCTTGCAACTTATGAAAAAGCAACTGGAATTCTGACTCTCTGGCGTGATCAATTTGGCGTCAGACCTTTGTTCTATTGCTTTAGTGGAAGTAGCTTATTTTGGGGAACTGATTTGAGAAGCTTCTATGACTTATTAAAAAAATACAAAAGTACCCAACTCAACCTCAACTACTTTGGTGAAAAATTGCGGAAAGGCTGTTATTTTGAGCGAGAACAGACAGTATTTTCGAATGTTAAAATCGTACCTGCAAGTCATCGCATTAGCCTGTCATGGAATCAAGTAAAAAAATCTTGGGATGTCACTTCCTGTCAGTACTGGACGCCAAAACTGAGACCGATATGGATAACAGCCGATGAGGCAAAGAGAAGAGTCCGACAGTTAGTTGAGCAGGCCATTGAAAAACGTGTTAAAGCTACATCTTGCAATATCGGTTGTGATGTGAGTGGAGGGCTGGATTCGACGGTACTCGCCTGTTATTTGAAGAAGATGCGTCCAGAATCTTCCTATTATCAGACTTGGTCACCATCGACGGCTGAGTTCCCTTTGGAAGATAAATATTCTGATGAGCGTTTTTTAACTCGAAATTTGGAAGAAAAGTATGATATTACCTGTCAGTATCTCTCTTATAGACCGGAGAGCGTGACTAAAGTAATGGAGAGAGCTGAACAATTTGTCAAGGTTCCTTTACTGAGTGATGGTTTCGAATTGCTCTCGGGATTGCAGTATTTTATGGGAAATGATGTGAAATTGGCTTTAAGTGGGAACGGTGGGGATCAGGGTGTCAGTCACCATGGGAGTCCTGAGTCGATATTAGCCTCAGGAGATATCGCCCACTATCTCAGAGAAATATACTATACGGATGGCAAAAATCCAGCAGCTTACATTAGTAGGTTGTGCTATCATACCCCGAGAAAACTTTTTCTCAGAAGGAGACCTAAGAAATTCAACGAATGTATCACGTCAGCTTTTTGTGGTCCGACAGTTTTACAGAAGGGCGAAAATCAGAAATCTAAGTACCTTGACATGAGAAATCCTGCTAATTTTATCAATGGTTCGTTGCAGGTGAGAATCGAAAACTTTTGCTATCTGGCGGCAGAGTATGGTCTGCAGTATACTTATCCGCTTTTGGACCGTGATCTGGTTGAGTTCTGTTTATCACTTCCCCAACATATGTTTTTCAAAAATGGAAAGACCAGATGGGTATATCGGCAAGCATTTTCAGATCTCTTTTCAGAGGAATTGATTTCAAATCGAAAAAAAACTGACCAAGGCCGGTTTGATTATAAAGATCAACAGCTTAAAGTTTTTCATGAGGAAAGTAAAGAACGGCTGATGAATAAGCTAGATGAGCAAGCTTGGGATGAACAGATCTTGAATATTGGAAGTATACAGGATCTTTGCACTATTAAGTGGAAAACTTTATCACCCCATGAAAAAACTGAGGTAGTTTCTGCTCTTGAGTTCCTTGTCTCTATACAAGAAGTCCTTGTTTGAAAGATCGCGAAAAAACTTAGGAGATGACGAGGGATATGGGATGACTGAACTTTGGTAACTCTTTAGGGAACGAACACCAAATAAGTAGAGGTTTCTTCTGCTTTGAAATGATTTTGAAAAAAGCTGGTAGCGGCATAAGAGGCAATTACAACAGTAAGAGCTATTTGACAGAATCATAATTTTTTAGAAAAGCTTATGGGGGGTGATAGAAATGATAATAAAAGATTTTATCTATCGAATTCGGGGAGAATATAGTACCGATCGCCTTATCAGGATGGGATTGAAAGTCGGGAAAAATTTGAAACGAATGCATGGCGTTATCCTCGATGAAAGTCACTGCTGGCTAATTACTATTGGGGATAATGTGACATTTGCACCGAATGTTCATGTATTGGCACACGATGCCAGCACGAAGTATCATTTGGGATACACCAAAATAGGTTCCATAAAAATAGGAAACAATGTTTTTGTGGGAGCAGAATCTGTCATTCTTCCCGGAGTGGAGATTGGAGATAATGTAATCATCGGAGCTAACAGCGTGGTCACCCGCTCCCTGGATTCGGATAATGTGTACGGTGGAAATCCTGCAGTGAGGATTTGTTCTTTGACAGAATACCTTGACAAACAAACAAAGTTGATGAATGAAACGGCCGTTTTCGATGAGAGCTATACTATTGCAGGCGGTATCACCGATGAAAAGAAAAAAGAAATGATAAACAAGTTGAAGAATGGACGTGGATTTGTTGTCTGAAAAAACTCCCCTTATCAGTATTATCGTCCCTGCCTATAATATTGCAGAATATATCGGAGACTGTTTGAAAAGTTTGATAGCTCAGACCTATCCAAATTTGGAGATCATCGTGATCGATGATGGTTCAACGGATGAGACAAATGCAATTATTGCAGCACACCAAGAGCAGGATCAGCGGATCAAGTTGATCCGTCAGGCTAATCAAGGGGTTTCAGCAGCTCGAAACCATGGCTTGGATTCAGCTAATGGGGAATACATAGGGTTTTGTGATGGTGATGACTATGTAGATGCAGAAATGTATAAAGTACTAGTCCAAAATATTCTGAATAACCACGCAGACATCGCCCAATGTGGGTTTCAAATGGAATTTCCGGATCGTGTCTATCACTATTATGGAACCGGAAAGAAATATTTCCTGAATCACGAAAAAGCGATGCTCCACTATTTGAAAGCTGATCTTATTGAACCATCCCTCTGGAACAAACTTTATGCTCGAGCGCTGTGGGACGAGATTCGCTTTGATAGTGAGTTGAAGTACAATGAAGATGTTTTAATCAACTATTATTTGTTCAAAAAGTCACAACGTTTTGTTTTTGAGGATATCGAACACTATCATTATCGTATGAGACCAAATTCAGCAACCAAAAACAGAACAGATGAGAAAAAAATCCTGGACCCGCTGAAAGTACTGAAGACGATCGTAGAGGACTGTCGAAAGGATTCTGAAGCATGGCCTTTTGCTTATAAGCGATACCTGGGGGTTCTGGCGAGAGACGTTCAAACCAGTGGTGCACGGATTCACGGGCTGGATACTTTGAGTTTGTTACGGAGTGAGCTCAAGGACAAAGAAGGTTTCAATAAACTTTCTTCAAAGCGATTTCGGTGGCACATGGCGTTGACTGCGCAAATGCCGAGAACAATGAGGGGAGTACGGAAAACATATAATTCTTTGACGAAAAGGCATAAGTACTTTGATATCGACTAAGGATTGATCTTTTGCAAAACTGAAGGAATGGAATTTTGGAGGGCCTACGAAACTATGGAACTTACAATTTTTACCCCAACCTATAATCGCGCCTATATCTTGGAAAATTTGTACCGTTCCTTACAGCGGCAGACAGATATTCGCTTTGAATGGCTAATCATCGATGACGGATCACAGGATGATACTGATAGGTTAGTGGCTGATTGGCAGAAGGAATCAAACACTTTTACAATCCGCTATCTGAAAGTCGAAAATGGTGGCAAGTGCCGTGCTATCAATAAAGCATTGGATCTCGCAAACGGACAGTTGTTTTTTGTGGTAGATTCCGACGATTACTTGACAGATGATGCGGTGGAAGTAATCTTGAAAACGGAAGAAACCATGCAAGGAGAAACTAATCTATGCGGTATTTTAGCTAACAGGGGTACGGCTAAAAATCATACGCCAAACCATTTGATAAACAAGTCTTATCAGGATTTATCCATGCTGAATCGTTATCCCGATTATGGTGATATTTACCTTGATGGAGAACGGGCAGACATTTGGTATACCAAAATTCATAGAAAGTACCGCTATCCTGAGTTTGAAGGTGAAAAATTTATCACTGAAGCAGTCGTATGGAATCGAATGGCGGTAGATGGCTATAAAGTGAGAATCATTGATGACGTAATTTGGATCCACGAATATCTGGATGATGGGCTTACTAGGAGAGGTATCCAACTATTTTATGAAAATCCTCTGGGATATTGGAATTGGTTGTCGGAGAAAGATGAGGCTATGAAAGTATCCCCGATGAAAAAGATAAAAACATATTGGGCGTTTTATCGTGAACTGAATCAAAGGATCTCTTCAAGTGAAATTCGTAAAATTCTGCAGCTACCCGACTTCGTTATATATGTTTTTTCAAGATTGGATAAAATAAAAAATAGATCTTAAAGTAGGAGAGCGGTGCTATGACAATTTTAGAAAAGATAAACGGAAAATTCGAAATCGATAAGTGTACCAGCAGAATTTTATCTCCAAGGCAGAGGAAAAAAAGTCCGGAATTTAATATTCTTTCCTTCAAAGAGACAGTCGAGCGGATTATTGAGACGCAATGCTCCGTTTCTCGGTATGGTGATGGGGAACTCATGATGGCGGCCTACGGATCAAGTCTGCGGTTTCAGCGAGCAGATAAAAAATTGCAAGCTCGTCTGAATGAGATATTGATAAATCCCTGTGAAGGATTGATGCTCTGTTTGCCAAATAGATTGAATCAAGCAAGCCTTAAAGAGTCTGAACATCTTCCTGAATTTTGGAAACAGTCGTTTCGAGAGCATTACTATGCATGGACCAGAAAAATCGATAAAAATATAGTTTACGGGGATACCAATATTACGCGCTTGATTCCTGATTATGGTTTGAGTAATACAGAAATGATTACCATGTTGAAAGAGATATGGAGCCAAAGAAATGTAGTAATCGTAGAGGGAGCAAGTACTCGGATGGGGATCGGAAATGATTTGTTAGATAACGTCACAGAAGTCACAAGAATTTTGGGCCCCACTGAGTCGGCTTTTGATCGATACGATGATCTGTTGCATCATACAAAAGAAACAATCAAAAATAAAAAAAATCCATTGGTACTGGTTGCGTTGGGACCAACAGCAACGGTATTAGCTGCGGATTTGTGCGCTGCAGGTTGTCAGGCGATAGATTTGGGCCACTTGGATATTTCCTATGAGTATTCTCTCACAAATCAATCACGGACAACGCCAATCAAGGGAAAATATACTAATGAAGTAGTTGGGGGAGATGGCGTTGAAGTTTGTGAGGATGAAGACTATAACATTCAAATAGCCGCACGTATTTACTGACATTTCTTAGCGTTAGTTTCTGATAGAATATATTGGAAATAAAGCCACACACTTAGGTTCTGGATATGAAGGAGTAATCATGGAAGTAGAAGAAAAACAAATCACACGAATCACCGGTGACAACAACCTATTCGAATTCAACTTCAGAGAGATATGGGAATATCGGGATCTTGCCATGCTTTTGGTAAGGCGAACGTTTGTCGCTCAATATAAACAGACCATCCTAGGCCCAGCCTGGGCAATTATTCAACCGCTTTTGACTACGGTTGTCTTTACCTTAGTCTTCGGTAATCTTGCAGGATTGTCGACTGATGGAGTTCCTCCGTTTCTGTTTTATATGTGCGGGAATATTTTGTGGTCTTACTTTTCGGCGGCGTTTACGGCTAATTCTACGACGTTTATTACAAATGCACCGATTCTTGGGAAAGTCTATTTTCCTCGTCTGGTGATGCCCATTTCAGTTACTATCACACAGTTGATCTCTTTTGTGATCCAGTTCGTTATGTTTCTGGTATTTCTTGGGTTCTACATGATCCAGGGGACGACTGCTATTGCACCGAATGCAGCGGTTCTATTGACACCGATATTTTTACTGCAGTTGGCGATGTTGGCACTGGGCTGCGGAATCATCATTTCGTCTGTTACGGTCAAATATCGTGACTTGGCTCTGGTAGTAGGTTTTATGGTCCAATTATGGATGTATGCCTGTCCAATCACTTATTCGGTAGAATACATTCCTGAACGTTTTATGTTTTTGTATATGTTGAACCCTGTTTCTCCAGTGATCACCAACTTCCGTTACGCCTTTTTAGGAACTGACCAGTTCCAGCTGGGCTATTTCATTTTGGGATGGTTAGTGACGTTGATATTGTTTATCATTGGGGTCACAATGTTCAATCGTGTTGAAAAAACATTTATGGATATGGTCTGATCCATGAGAAATGAGCCGAGGAGTAGAAAATGAAAGAAGCAGTGATAATCAATAACTTAACAAAAGAATATCGTTTAGGTGTGATTGGCAGCGGTACATTGAAAGAGGATCTGCAGAATTTCACAAATCGCTTGCTGAAACGTAATGAGGAACAAGAAAAGGCAAAAAAAAGTACAAAAGAATCTGGTCAGAAAACTTTCCGTGCTTTGTCGGGAGTAGATCTCACAGTCAAGCCGGGAGAGCGAATCGGTTTGATTGGTCATAATGGTGCCGGAAAGTCGACCTTGCTGAAACTTTTGTCTCGAATCACTATGCCCACCTCCGGAGAGATCATTCTGAATGGGCGTGTCTCCAGTATGTTGGAGGTTGGAACCGGGTTTCACGGTGATCTGACTGGTCGAGAGAATGTCTTTATGAATGGTGCCATTAATGGGATGAAGAAAATGGAAATCGCTGCAAAATTCGATGAAATCGTTGAATTTTCGGGAATAGGGAAATTCATCGATACGCCGGTAAAACGCTATTCTTCCGGGATGTATGTCAAATTAGCCTTTTCGGTTGCAGCGCATTTGGATTCTGACATCGTGTTGATGGACGAAGTATTGGCAGTAGGGGATATGAAGTTTCAAGAAAAGTGTCTTCTGAAAATGAAACAAATGGCTCAAGAAGAAGGTCGGACGATTATCTATGTCAGCCATAATATGAACACCGTCAAGCAGTTGTGTAACCGGGCGGTGGTATTAGAAGCAGGTCAGGTGATTTATGACGGTGATGTTGATGGCGGGATTCAAAAATATTATGGCCTCAGCGGGACCAATACGTTGGAAACAGTCTTTACGGATGCTCATCGAGGCTTCCGTAAAAATATTGGACGTATCAATCGTGAAGAGGTTATGCTTCATGATATTCGAATCTTGGATAAGCAGGCCACTCTTTATAAAGATAACGAAGCATTGCACTTTAAATTGACCTTCGATGTCAAGAGACCTGTTGATAATGTGCTGTTACGGATGGATGTTCGTAATTCCCGAGGTAATCTGATTGCAACATCTATCTGTGATGGCAATCTGTTCTTCACCCGAAAAGGGCAAATTAAAGAAGATTTCGAATTACCACTGAAGGGGCTGACACCGGGAAACTACAATGTCGCTATCCACTTGACTGAGTTCAATAATGCCGGGTCAGAAATTTTTATCGATGCCGTACATCCCGCCATCACCTTTACAATCATTTCGGACAGAAAAGAAAAAATCGAATGGCCGGAGTATTGGGGCCAAGTACGTTTGCCGGATATCACTGAGGGCTGACAGAGGGGGAAAGGCTATGGATGTACTGAGTTCGATCAAAGCTCGGTATCAACGCTATGTAATTCGCAATTTTTCCAAGACAAAATATGCCGAAAGTATAGAAAAACTGCACGATTCTGCAAAACAACCGGTGTGCTTTATCATCGGTCATGGCCCTAGTTTGACGGCTGCGGATCTGGACTGGTTGGCAGATAATAAACTTCCTGCTTTCGGTGTCAATCGGATCAATAAGATTTTCAATCAAACAAAGTGGCGACCAACATATTATGTTTGTGTCGATCCGATAATGGTGGAGAATAATGAAAAAAATATGATCGAGATACCGGCGAAGTCGAAGCTCATACCAATTGATTACAAGTTTTACCATGGAATCGATTTGCCGGGGTTTGACTATATCAATGCTAATTATGATCGAGAGAAAGATGGACCTGAGTCTTTTTCAATGGATTGTACCCAACAAGTCAATATCAGGTCTACAGTTACGGTGGCCTGTATTCAGTTGGCAATCCATATGGGGTATCGTGAGATTTATCTCTTGGGAATCGATCATAGCTTTAATCATGTGATTTTGGATAAAGGCAGAACTGTCAAAGATGATTCGGTAAAAAATTATTTTGTCGAAGATTACGATACCGATGTCCAAGATAAAGTTATCCATGATATCGGCCAAACTACGAAAGACTATCAGGATATGCAGAATTTTTGTTTGAATCATGATATACAGGTGATCAATGCTTCTCGGAAGACTCAATTGGAAGTCTTCCCGAGGGTATCCTTCAATCAGCTCAAAGAACAGTATAAAAGAGAAAAAAGTGAGGTTGGCAAAAGATGAAAATCCTAGGTATGATCCCGGCGCGTGAAGGGAAATTTACAAATAAAACAGCAGAGGAGGCCTTCAAATGATTTCAATTATTGTACCTGTTTATAACGTCCAAGCGTTTTTGCCGGTATGCCTGGATAGCATCCGCTCGCAGGATTTTCAAGATATTGAGATTATTTTAGTAGATGATGGTTCTACCGATGAATCGTCGGATATCTGCCGACGATATGCTGAAGAAGACCCACGCATCAGATATTTTCGACAGCCAAACGGAGGCCTTTCAAATGCACGCAATACTGGAATTTCCCTGGCAAAGGGAGAGTATCTTTGCTTTATAGACAGTGATGATTTGGTCACGCCCGATTACTGTTCGACACTGCTTAGATTGTTGGAACTGCGACCGGATTGTAATTTCTCCATGTGTGGTGTCTATCGCTTCGATGATGGCACAGATCCAAATGGTTTTTCTCCTGTTTGTGAGACAATCATTGAGATGAATCATCAGGAATTGTTGCAAAAAGAAGTAAACCGGCAATTGGAATTCGGAGTCTGCAATCGTTTGTTTAAACGTCAGGTTTTTGATCAGTTATTCTTTAAGGAAGGGAAAATCTTCGAAGATGTGCTGTTTGCTATTGCCCAGGCTCAATCGTTATCCGGAAGTGTAGTCGTGAGTAATAGTCCTAAATATCTCTATCGGAAAAGAGCAAACAGCATCGTTTCAAACAATGCAAAGAAATGTAGTCCAGACTGGTTTTATATGGCTGAAAAAATGATGGCATATTGTAGAAATTCTGGCGTTCAACAAGAAGATTATCTATATTACAGTCTCAGTTACCCATGGTCTTTTGTCGATGGAATTTATCTTAATAAGAAGCAGGAAGAAAGTGAGCTGCTCTTGAATCGGATGAAAGATTTCATTCTGAATTATCAAGATCAAATTGACCAATCCTCTGTTTTTTCCGCAACAGAGAAGAGTCGTATGCGAGTATTTGCTAGAGGTAACTATGTAACGAATGTACAAATGCGCTTAACGTGGTGCCGTTTTTTGCGGATTATCGGTAGAGACCCATATGTGAACAATAAATATTCAATATAAGTGAGGAATACTAATGAAAATCGTAGGCATGATCCCGGCACGGGGCGGCTCATCCCGCTTCCCCAACAAACCAGTGAAGGAAATCTTAGGAAAACCAATGTTGTACTGGGTGTGGAAGCACGCAAAAGAAGTTGACTGCTTCGATGAGGTCTATGTAGCGACAGATACAGCGGAAATCAAAGCGTTGGCGGAATCTTTCGGAGCCAAAGTCGTTATGACGTCTTCAGAGCACGACACAGCGACTGAACGCCTGTATGAGTTCTCCACGATCATCGAGGCAGATCTTTACGTGATGGTCAATGGTGATGAGCCGACTGTTATGGCCGAGACCATCGTTAAATGTATTCCGGCAGAACTTGATCCAGCAGCTTTTTATGTCTCCAACTTGATGACCGATTTTTCTGATCCGGTGGAAGTGGTGGATTCGACAAATCTGAAAATCGTAACCAACGAAGCAGGGATTTGCCTGTTTATCTCTCGCAGCCCGATTCCTTATCCAAAGGGCGAAATGGACTACGCTTATCAGAAGTTTGTCGGTATCGGGGCCTTTACAAAGAGCGCGTTGGACTACTACCATACGACACCACGAGGAAAACTGGAGCGCATTGAAGAGAATGACAGCTTCCGTTTTATCGAAAATCGGAAAGATATTTATTATATCAATGCTCATTGTCATTCAATCTCTGTAGATACGCCGAAAGACATCCTAAAAGCAGAAGCCTACCTGAAAGAACAAGGGGAAAAATAACCCACAATCCATATAAGAGGAGAAAAAAACTATGTTTACATTGATTTCCGGACCATGCGTGATCGAATCAGAAGAATTGGTGATGCAGGTCGCAACGACTATGAAAGAAATTACCGAACGTTTGGAGATTCCCTATGTGTTCAAGGCATCTTTCGACAAAGCCAACCGCACGTCAATTCATGCGTTTCGTGGTCCCGGTATCGATGAAGGACTGCGAATCCTGAAACGGGTCAAAGATGAGTTGGGACTGCCGGTGACTACCGATATTCACGAGCCGTGGCAGGCAGCTAAAGCAGCAGAAGTCTGTGATATCCTGCAGATTCCGGCCTTTTTGTGCCGCCAGACCGATCTGTTGGTAGCTGCTGCGGAAACCGGTAAGACTGTGAATGTCAAAAAAGCGCAATTCTTGGCACCATGGGATATGAAAAATGTTGTCAATAAATTGGAAGAAAGCGGCGCAAAAGAGATCATGCTCTGCGAACGAGGCACGACATTTGGCTACAACAATCTGGTAGTTGATATGACCGGTATCATTGAAATGAAAAAACTCGGCTATCCAGTTGTCTTCGATGCGACTCACTCGGTGCAAAAACCTGGGGGACATGGTTCTTCCACCGGCGGCAATCGAGAATATGTCGAATACTTGGCAAAAGCGGCCTTGGCTGTAGGCGCTGATCACCTGTTCATGGAGGTCCATCCAGATCCGGACAAGGCATTGTCTGACGGACCAAACTCGGTCGCTTTGGCAAACGTTGAAACACTGTTGCAGAAGTTCAAAGGCGTGTACGGAGTGATCCACAATGACTGAAACGATAACAAATGACCAATTGAAGCAGCGGGTGTTGGCAGACGCCCGCGAGGTTTTTGATAGTGAAATCGCCGCATTGGAGAAGATGAAAGATTATTTGAACGGTGATTTTTTTGAAGTGTTTTCCATGGTCGTCAGCTGTACCGGCAAAATCGTTTACTCAGGAATGGGGAAATCAGGCCATATCGCTCGTAAAATTGCTGCAACGATGGCTAGTCTTGGAAAGGCAGCAGTGTTTATGCATCCTGCCGAAGCACTGCATGGGGACTTGGGTACCTTAGAGAGAAATGACCTGGTGATTCTGATTTCCAACAGTGGCGAGAGTGAAGAAATTATTCGCCTGCTGCCGAGTATCAAGCTCATTGGCTGTCAAACAGTAGGTATTACTAATAATCCGGAGTCAACCTTGGCAAAGGGCGTAAATCAGACGATCGTTTTCCCCGACATTGAGGAAGCCTGTCAATTGAAACTGGCACCTACCAGTACAACAACAGTCACACTGGTATTGGGAGACGCACTATCTGTCAGTGTATCGAAATACCTGCAGTTCAATCAGCAGAATTTTGCGGTCTACCATCCGGCAGGCAGCTTAGGAAAGAAACTCATCTATACTGTTAAGGACTTGATGCACAGCGATGAAGCAGATGCTCGCGTCACAAGCGGCAGTACCATGAAAGATACAATCATCGAGATGAGTGGTAAAGCTTTGGGAATCGTCAATGTCGTCGAAGGGACACAACTGATGGGTGTCTTCACTGATGGAGACTTGCGGAAATATTTGGCGCGTTCACTGGATGTTTATGGGGACCGTATCGATGACTATATGACTGAAAATCCTGTGGTGGTAAAGGATACCGACCTGGCAGTCGATGCACTGACACTCATGAACCAAAGAGGAATTTCTGCTTTGCCGGTGATGAGAGATGGTGTCTTGGCAGGAACGATTCGGATCAATGATATTACACTTGCGGGGATTGTGGGGTAAAAGAAAACTCCAAAATGATGAATATAGCCCCTTAGGAGACGGATATGTACAAAACAGGAAAAGAATTTTTACGTCCTATAAAGCGACGACATTTGGAACAGTGGGAAAGTAAGGAGTTTTTACTTAAAAAAGTAGGGACTGTTTCACTTGAAAATGGATGGCTTCTACCGGTGAAAGCTGATCCAGGTCTGTTATTTGGAAAAGGTGGAATTGTTGACAAAGATAGAGAGTATGTTTCGGTATCGGCGATTCCTGGGCGTGTTGAAGGGAGTTATCCATTTGAAGACTTACTTTATGAGGATAAAAAAATCGTCTACTGCGGATTTATTTTGGGACACTGGGGGCATTTTCTTGTTGAGTCAGTCGCACGCATCTGGTATTTTTTGAAAAAGGATGAGACTATCGATGAATATGTCTTTGTTTGTCGAAGTGAGGAAGACTTTCAGCTGAAAGGTAATTTTTTAGAGTTTTTCCAGCTTTTGGGTATTGCCGATAAGATTAGGATCATTAATCGCCCTACTCGATACCGTGAGATTGTGATCCCGGAGTTGGGGTACAAATGGCAAGACTATTACTCTCAAGAGTTTAAAGCGGTATTTGATCAGATCATAGAAGCAGCGATGGCCGCTGAAGAAAGTACTGAATCCGGGTGCGAAAGGCTCTTCATGACCCGCAGTCATTTGAAGAAAGCCCATCTCTATGAAATAGGTTTAGATTATTTTGATAAGTATTTCAGCAGCAATGACTATGAGATTATTGCACCAGAAGAGCATTCTTTGTCAGTGTTAATTCGTAAATTGAATCATGCTCAGACAGTTGCTTGTTTCTCCGGAAGTCTACCACACAATATGTTGTTTGCCAAAGAGGGTACACAGCTGGTTATCATGGAAAAACAAGCGATTATCAATGAAATTCAGGTGAACCTTAATAAGATCAAAGAGCTTGAGGTGACCTATGTAGATGCTCATCATAGTTTGTATCCTGTCAATATGGCGGGGCCGTTTATCCTATGGCCAACAGATATGGTTATGAACTTTACGAAGAGTATGGGCTATCAGTCGATGCCTGCTGTGAGTGATAGGTTGAAGCGGCGTACGTATGCAAGATACCATAAATTTTATGAAAGAGAATATGGGCGTAAATGGTTTATGGAACCGTGGATGATAGGTTTCACAGATTATTTATTTGAAGCTTACAGAGATGCAGAAACTTGTTTTGGTGAGTATTTGTATAAGAATAGATTTTATTCGATTACTCAAATCGATGGTGTAGCAGATATCAAAAAATTGTTAATATCAGTTTTGAGAAAGTAGTAAGATTATCGTAAATCTATCTGTTGTTTTTTTATTATTATTTCGACCTGTGATTTGACGATTTAGGAGTGTAAGATGGAAATTATCAGTGTTATTGTACCGGTATACAATGTAAGAAAGTATCTTAAAATATGTCTCGACAGCATCATAAATCAAACATATCCTCATCTGGAGATCCTACTGATTGATGATGGTTCCACGGATGGCTCCAATGAAATCTGCCAGAGATACCAAGAATCAGATCAGCGAATTCGCTACGTTCGGCAGAAAAATCAGGGACTGTCAGGGGCCAGAAATACCGGGCTGAGGTTGATGACTGGAGAGTGGGTCTGCTTTGTAGATAGTGATGACTGGCTTGACCGTCGATATATCGAAGTTCTTTTGGAAGAAGCGCAGCGCAATCAGTTAGACGTTGTTGCCTGCAGCTTTTTTCTATCTACGGAAGCCGATAACAAAGCAGTAAATCTATTGCCGTATTGCTCCGAAAACAGGGAGCAGATTTTGGCAGACTACTTTTTGAAGGAAACACTTCGAACAGTGGTTTGGAATAAACTGTATCGCAGTACGTTGCTGAATGGACTGACGTTTGAGGTTGAAAAGTTACACGAGGATGATTTTTTTACTTATCGTCTACTTAGTAGGGCTAAAAAAGTAGAACAATTAGCAGAACCACTCTACTATTACCGTCAAAGAACTGACAGTATCATGGGAACTCGGATGAGCATTAAAAACTTGGACTCCTTGGAAGCACAATTGGGTAAGATTGAATACGTACGGCAGAATCTACCTGATATCAGTCCTGAATTCTTGATGAAGTCTGTTCACCTTGCTCTATACCTGTATCAAAAAACGTTAGTGGTCTCGGAACGTGAGGAGCGCCGTGAAATTCAATGGATGATTTCTACCTATGTGGACAAATTCGCAATATCCGATTCTGAGAAGAGGTGTACGAGCAGTAAAGACCGAATCAGTCTATTTTTGGTTACCCATATGCCTAAGCAATATGCGAAAGTGAGGAATTTGTTAAAACGGGGGATTTGAAGCAATTTTTTTCAGCTTATCTGCTACATATCAAGACAGTCGTGTTTTCAGATTTAAATTGTAAGAGTGAAGTTTGGAAGCTGCGAGCTACTATTGGAGGGTGGAATAAAAAAGTGAAAAATACGATTAAAATCTTTGTCATGGATGTCGACGGAACCTTGACTGACAGTAAAATCTACATTGGTGCTGAAGGTGAAACCATGAAGGCCTTCAATGTCAAAGACGGTTATGGTATTGTCATGCTACATGAAAATGCGATCGAGCCGGTCATCATCACCGGCCGTCAATCTGAAATCGTCGCACAACGAGCCAAAGAATTGAAAATCACCGAACTACACCAAGGGATCCACGATAAACAAAAAGTATTATTGAAAATAATGAAGGAACGCGGATTGACGAAAGATCAGGTAGCTTATATCGGTGATGATCTTAATGATGCCGAGTGTTTTGAAGTAGCTGGAATGACGGCCTGTCCCGCCGATAGTATCCCACAGATTAAAGCGATATCAGCATATGTTTGTACTAAAAACGGTGGCGATGGTGCTGTGCGGGAGTTTATTGATCTACTGCTGGAATAGGATAGTATTTCTATGCTGATGGTAGAATAGATTTCTCGTTTGGATTTTAAATTATGAAGAGGATATAGTTGTATTTTCTCGATACTGAGAGAAAGATGCTATACCCTCTCTCATCCTAACACCATGCCTGTGTAATTATTTATTGAAACTTATAGAGATACATAAATCGACAAAATAATAAAGTGTTAACTAATGGAGGTACAGTATAAAATGCTCCGTTATAATGAAAACGTATTAAAACTGAGACAACTCTTTCCACGGAATCTCGAACTATTTATTCGTAAGAATTTGCCATGTAATATGGAAGTTTCAAATACCACTAAAAAAAATGTTTCATCTTTTTAGCAGCGGAATATGGAAATCTTGGTGATGTGGCAATCACTGAAATACAACATGATTTTTTATCACAATGTTTGGATGACTTTGAGATAATAAATGTCAATAACACTGTACCGCTTAGTTATTATCGTAAACTGAAAAAAATCATTTCGGATGAGGATATACTTACAATTGTGGGTGGTGGAAATACTGGGGATTTATATGCGGGTATGGAATACAGACGTGGGTTACTGATGAAGATGTTTCCAAATAATAAGATGATCCTCTTCCCCCAAACGTTTACGTATTCAGATGGGATAAATTCTACAAAAAATAAATCCATAAAAATATTTAACAAGAAGAAAAATCTGCATATCTTGACAAGAGAAGTAAACAGTTATCAAGTTGGCATGGAACTATTTCCCAAGGCGAAGGTCCAATTGGCTCCAGATGTAGTATTGTTGGGAGAAAACCTATTTAAAAAACATAGGAGACCTGAGGCATATGACAGAAAGGGCATTTTGTTTTGCCTAAGAGGAGACCAAGAAAAAGTTGAAAACAGTGAAGTGTCACGGCAACTGCATCGGTTGATTTTAGAAAATAAATACGAGATTTCTACTAGTGATAATGTTACTTCGTATAACGGAGAAGGTTATGAGTTTTTAAAAGAGAAACTAGCTGAACAAATAAAGACTTCTTCCGAACAGCAACTGGTGATTACTGATCGTCTCCACGGAATGATTTTTTGTTATATGACGGATACACCATGCCTCTTCCTAGATAACTCCAATAAAAAGGTAAGTGGTGTCTTTGAGTGGCTTCGTGATTGTTCATTTATTAGACCGTTAGATCTCATTAATTTGGAGGAAGACATCAAAGAACTGATGGGAATGGCGGGAGAATGTCGGCACAGAGTTCTGAAAAAAGAATTTGCTTCATTATTTGAACTGTTGAATTCTTTATAAGGAGAATCTAAACAGGTAAAACAAGATAAATGAGGTTAGAATGGGGTTGTGATCATTCATACATTTACGGCCGATATTAGCCAAGGTAATCAATACAGGAATATGGTCGTAAATCAGCTCGTGTCCTTTGCCGTTCCGGACAGACAATAGATCAGGTGGCTGATACCGGTGATGATCTTAGTGATGCCATGTGCTTTGAAGCTGCTGGAGTGACTGTCTGTTCGGCCGATAGTCTCTCACAAATCAAAGGGGTATCAGGTATATTTCTACAAAAACGGTGGTGATGGGTGCTGTGCAAGGGGTTATTGATGGGTTCCTTGCAAAATAAGAAAGCATTTGATTTTTTGAAAAGAATTTTTTTAGCGAGAATCCCATGTGTTTAGTACCATTGTATTCTGTAATGAGAATATGGCTAAGATAGACCTCTATTGCTGGTGTGAAATTTTTTAAGTGAAAATATCAAAAAAAGTCGAAGGAAAGAAAGTTCATGTATACGAAGGCCCACGAGCAAGATTGATGGGATTGGACAGGAACGAAAAACCAAATTCCTTTTGATGAAGTTTGAAGCAGGAAATTTTTATTTGCCGCACTTTCCATTAAAAGTGCAGCGAGGTAAATCAGAAGCGCCTCTTCTTCACTACAAATTTCTACTAAGCGATATTGATAAGTTTGACGAATTTATCAAGAGCGGAGTTCATTCAGACAATAGTTCTGAATACATTATTTACGAACAGTACATCAGAAAACACGGAGTAGACTTTTTAGATGGAGCTTCGAAAGAGTATTCAAACGCAAAAGTGACGATTGCACATTTTTCAAAATTTTTATAAGAACTTATATTCATGGTCAGGGCCTGATTAATTCACTAACGAGGAGATTAGAAATGAACAGACAATTTACTACACTTCAGAAAATTATTAAATTTAGTACAGCGAGATTTATTACAGGTTTCATTCTTGCAGTTTTAGTAGCTGTAATGGTCACGATACAGCTATCATCAATAAAGAAAGGAGTTGTATTAGGTGCTCCGTTCCTGATACTAGGGCTGGTAAAACTAGACTATGATTTCACTGATAGGAAATCGCTAAGTAAGGGTGTGTATACGGCAACGTTGTTGATCGGTTTTGCAGCGCTCACTGTGGTACTGTCGCAGTTTATTCAAAATCAAAGTGCCCTGCATATTGGCATAATTAATTTATTACTGAGTGTGTTGGTTGTATTATGTGTAGAGAGCATTCTTCTTGGCATAACGGTGAATTTAAAATGGTCAGTAAGTGTTTCTTCTATTTTTCTAGTTCTATTTGGACTAATCAACTATTATGTCTATAGTTTCAGAGGAAGTGAATTAACACCTACTGATATTCTATCCATAGGGACAGCTGCAAATGTAGCTGAAGAGTATTCCTTTTTTTTGAATGGACCGATGCTCTATTCGTTGGTTTTACTATTACTTTCCAATTTTTTGCTTAGTGGCTTACCAAGATGTAACTATAAGCGAAAGATTCGATTGCGCCTTATCTTTTCGCTGATTGGGGCCATGATTGTGATCCTTTTTGCAAATATAGCTCCAGTGAAGGCTACGCATAGTTACTTACAAAATGGTACCATTGATATTGGATGCTTATTGAATTTTACTTTAAAAATCCCGAAATCAATCATTACAAAACCAGCAGGATACGATAAAACGGTTTTGGAAAGATTAGAGCGGCAAGTTGATGTACAGAATACTGAAGATAAGAAGCAACCGGATATTATTGTTATTATGAATGAGTCATTTAGTGATTTTAGAGTATTTGGAGAAAAATTCAAAACAAACGAGCCGGTTATGCCGTTTATTGATTCTTTAAAAGAGAATACGGTGAAGGGCTATGCTCTTTCCTCTGTTTTTGGTGGTGGTACGCCTAACTCAGAGTTTGAGTTTTTGACTGGGAATTCAATGTACTTTGTTCCAGATGGGGCGATTCCGTACCAGCAATTTATAAAAAAAGGATCATACTCTATGGTAAGTTACTTAGAGAGTAAAGGTTATGAGACTGCTGCTTATCATCCGCATATTGCAAGTGGGTGGTCGCGTCCAACTGTTTATCCAAATTTGGGATTTGATTCCGCCTCCTTTTTAGAGGATTTTCCACGAGATAATCTAGTCCGAGATTTTGTAAGTGATCAGGAAACCTATGAATACATGCTTGAGGATTACTTTCAGAAGAAAGAAAAGTCAGATGACAGTCAATTTCTTTTTGGTGTAACTATGCAAAATCACGGAGCGTATGATTATCCCGAAAAAGATTATCCAGCGTCGATAAAGTTGGCAGGTTACCAGAATAGCTACCCGGATGTTGAGCAGTATCTGTCTCTGATTAATGAAAGCGATAAAGCAGTTCAGTATTTAATTGAAAGATTATCAAAAGCCGAAAATGACGTAGTAGTTGTTTTCTTCGGAGACCATTTTCCAAATGTTAATCGTTCTTTTTTTGAAGAATCACATGGTCGCGGTTTTGAAACGATGGAAGAAAAGATGCTGGAATTTAAAGTGCCTTTCTTTGTATGGACTAACTTCGAATCTCAGGAAAAAAATGTACCTTTGACTAGTCTGAACTATCTGTCAAATTATATGTATGAAGCCGGCGATATGGAATTGCCACCGTATAACGTTCTTCTCAAGGAATTTGAAAAGGAAATGCCGGCTATCAACTCACAAGGATATTACGATGCGAAGAAAAAACAGTTTGTATCGAGAACGGATAACACTGCTTCAGATGTATTGAGAAACTACAGCTATCTTGAGTATAACAATTTGTTTGATACCGAAGATCGGAGTAAACTTTTTGATTTTGGATCTAAATAGGTTAAGTAGTCCGGTATGGATCGATAGTGAGCTGTAATAAATGAATTAACGGAGGGATCAAATGTCAAAATACCTGATCACCGGAGGGGCCGGCTTTATTGGTTCGACTCTGGCAAACCGTGTAGCAAAAGAAAATGAAGTCGTCATCGTGGACGATCTTTCGATGGGAGATAAGGAAAATATCAGCGGACTTGGTGAAAAGGACAATCTCCGCTTTATCGAAGGCAGTGTGACCGATCAATCATTGATGACCGGACTCTTGCAGGAGGAGCAGTTCGACTACATTTATCATCTGGCGGCGATTGCCAGTGTGGCCGATTCGGTAGCTCGACCGGTAGAAACGCATGTGGTGAACTTTGAGAGTGTTTTGTCGTTGTTGGAATTATGCCGCAAGCATCAGAAATCACTGAAACGGCTGATATTTGCTTCTTCGGCAGCGGTTTACGGAGATGAGCCGACCTTGCCGAAACAAGAGGAATCCGTGATCCGTCCCTTGACGCCTTATGCGGTGGACAAATTTGCGGCGGAGCGCTATGTTCTGAATCACTGTCATCTGTATGGCGTGCCTACCAGTGCCGTTCGATTTTTCAATGTTTACGGACCCAATCAGAATCCTAAGTCTCCGTATTCCGGAGTTCTTTCGATTTTGACGGATCGTTATGAAAAACTGCTGAACGGTAAAGATAGTAGCTTTACCGTTTTCGGAGATGGTCAGCAGACTCGCGACTTTGTTTTTGTGGAAGATGTCGTAGATGCATTGCTGCTGATTTCCGACAGCCAAGCTGCATTGGGAAATGTTTATAATGTCGGTACTGGTGAAGCAACGTCCCTGAATCAGGTGTTGGACATCTATCGGGACTTTCTGGATACTGAGATTTCGGTGGAATATACGGCTGGACGTGAGGGGGATATTCCCCGCTCTTATGCAGATGTTGATCGCTTGAAAGGGCTTGGTTTTGAGCCTAAATTTGATGTAAAGACCGGGATACAAGCCTATTTGAAACAAACATTGAACCGGTAATTGTGGGCTTCACCAGCCATGAGAGGGAAAGCTATTGGGAAGTCGATTCGGTCTTTAAAACAGGATTTTCCGATAAAAACCTGGATGCTGTGTAATTGAGGCTGTCTAGAAGGAGAAATGGGTATGTCAAGAGCAAAGAAAGTCGTTTTAGCGATTGTCGGGGTCATTTTGGCCATGACGTTGGTTGTAGTCGGAATCGGAGTCAAGCTGTACTTGGATGTTCAAAACTCCATGGACCGAACTTATGAAAGCGTCGAGCGCACGCACAATGCGGATGGAAAAAATGGAGCCGCTGCCGCACCGGATCTGAAACAACAGCAGCCGTTTTCTGTGCTGTTATTAGGGGTTGATACTGGGGAATACGGCCGGACAGATCAAGGACGGTCAGACTCGATGATGGTCGCTGTCGTCAATCCTAAAAAAGAGCATACAGCGCTTCTCAGTATTGCACGGGATACTTATGTGCCAATCGTTGGGTATGGCAAAGACGATAAGATTAACCATGCGTATGCATTTGGTGGGACGGCGATGTCCATGGATACGGTGGAAAGTTATCTGGATATCCCAATCAATTATTATGTATCAATCAATATGAAGGGACTTGAGGATCTGGTAGACGCTGTCGGAGGGGTCACTATTGGCAACGACATCCAATTCACTCAAGGGGATTACACTTTCAATCACGGGAAAATCAGTCTCGATGGTCCTGCTGCCCTGGCATACAGCCGCATGCGTAAGGAAGATCCGAGAGGAGACTATGGCCGTCAAGAACGGCAGCGAACAATTGTGATGGCTATTGTGAAAAAAGTTCTGACAATGGATGGTATTACCAACTATCCGAAGATTCTGGAGGCAATCGAAGCCAATATGAAAACCAATATGAGCTTTGATGATATGAAGAAGATTGCTTTGGACTATCGCAGCGCATTCGGAAGTGTTGCACCGGATCAGCTGAAAGGTGAAGGGTTCATGCAGGACAATATCAGTTATCAACGAGTCTCTGAGGATGAATTGAAGCGGGTGCAGAATAATTTGAAACAGGAATTACGCTAATCAGAGCCCATTCAGAGGGGGCTGAAAAAAATTGAAACAAGGGCTTTTTAAGGGGGACTGCAGCTGTAGCTTTCCTTCGAAAAAGCGCCCTTGTTTCTTTTTGCCCCTCGAACTATGTTAAAATGAACGGGAATACGACGTCGGCTGCCAAGTTTATTTTCTACAGGAGCAACCGGCAAAGGACGCTGACAAGATCAAGGCAACAACAGACCCAAGACCAAAGGAAAGCAGGTGTCTCATGAAAGGACAGATCCGCAAAGCGCTGAGTGGTTTTTATTATATCGAGGCCGAGGGGCAGACGTGGCAGACCCGCGCCCGCGGTAATTTTCGCAATCGGAAGATCACGCCGTTAGTCGGGGACCAGGTGATCTTTGAGAGCAGCAATCTGACGGATGGTTATCTGCTGGAGATCGAGCCCCGTAAGAACGAGCTGGTGCGGCCGCCGGTGGCCAATGTGGATATCGGGGTGATCGTCATCAGTCTGGTGGAGCCGGCATTTTCGTATAATCTGCTGGACCGCTTTTTGGTGACGTTGGAGGACAAAGAGATTGAACCGGTGATTTATCTGAGTAAACTGGACTTGCTGCCGGATGATCAGCTGGCTGAAGAAATTCGTAAAACCTATGAGCAGATCGGCTACACGGTGATTGCCACTCGGGATATCGAGAAAGCCCGCCGGCAGCTGTTTCAGCTTTTTGCAGAAGGGGTGACGGTCTTTATGGGGCAATCCGGCGCCGGCAAGTCGACACTGTTAAACAAGCTGGTGCCGGAGTTGACGCTTGCTACCGGAGCAATTTCAGAGGCGTTGGGGCGCGGCAAGCATACGACCCGGCATGTGGAGCTGCTGCCGATTGCCGGCGGTTTGGTGGCAGACACGCCGGGCTTTTCCTCCATCGACTTTTTGGAGATTGAGTCCGGGCAGTTGCGGCATTTATTTCCGGAATTTGTCAGAGCTTCGGTGCACTGCAAATTTCGCGAGTGCATGCATCTGAAGGAGCCGGACTGCGAAGTGAAGCGGCAGGTGGCAGCCGGCGAGATCGCTGAGAGCCGTTACGCGGATTATCAGCAGTTTATCGAAGAAATCGAAAAGCGCCGGCCGGTCTACCGCAAGAAAAACAAATGACCGGTGGCGGCGGTCGGTAACACGCCGGAGCGCCAGCCGGGTTGCGCCAATCGCTCGAGCTGGTCAGAAAGCGTGTCGGATAAAAATAACCCGCCAGATTGCCAGGCAAGTGGGCTAATCGCAGCCGGTCTGTCAGCGCTCCTTGCCGGCAAAATCATACGGCGGGCAGCCTTTTTCAAAAAATCAATTAAGAAGGTCACGCAGTCCCTTGCGTTATCAAAACCAATCACCTGAAGCGGAGGAATCATCATGAAAATCGCACCATCTATTTTAAGCGCCGACTTTGCCAACCTGGCTCGAGA
The DNA here is from genome assembly GCA_027692465.1 of Enterococcaceae bacterium OF42-14pH9A. Taxonomy (GTDB): domain Bacteria; phylum Bacillota; class Bacilli; order Lactobacillales; family Enterococcaceae; genus Enterococcus_C. Next base: position 290,845 of record JAQEYU010000004.1, read on the forward strand.
TGTGAAACTGGTGGAAGAAAACGGGGCGGATTATATCCATGTCGATATTATGGACGGACATTTTGTGCCGAATCTGACTTTTGGACCCAATGTCGTAGCGGCAATCCGGCCCCATACCAAACTGCCGCTGGACTGCCATTTGATGATCGAACAGCCGGAACTTTATGTGGAGGCTTTTGCCAAAGCGGGAGCGGATATTATCAATGTCCACGTGGAAGCCACCCCGCATATTCACCGGGTCTTGCAAATGATCGAAGCGGCGGGTGTCCGGGCGGGAGTCACCATCAATCCCGGCACGCCGGTGTCAGCAATCCAGCATGTGTTGGGGATGGTCGACCTGGTGCTGGTGATGACGGTCAATCCCGGATTCGGCGGGCAGAAATTCATTCCGGAAGCGTTGGAAAAAGTGACAGAATTAGCGGAATTGCGGGATCTGCAGGGTTTCGGCTTTGAGATCGAAGTGGACGGTGGCGTGACCCACGAAACCATCGGAGCCTGCAAAGAAGCCGGTGCCGATGTGTTTGTTGCCGGCTCCTACATCTATGATGCGGAAGATCCGGCGGGCCGCCTAGCTGCTTTGCGGGAGGTTTTGGACAAATGAAGACGTTGATGGCTGCCGGCGGAAAACCCGACAGCTGGCCGGTGCTGGCTGAAGATTTTGAGCGTTATGTCGGCGTGGATCGGGGCTCTTTGTATTTGCTGGAAGCCGGACTGCCGTTGGATTTGGCGGTAGGCGATTTTGATTCTCTCAATGAGGCGGAGCGGCAGCGGGTGTTTGCGGCAGCCGGCCATGTGAGTCGTTCGGCAGCAGAAAAAGATGATACGGACACTCAGTTGGCATTGGAGAAGATCTTTGCCACCGACCCGACAGCCGAAGTGACCATCGTTGGAGCCACCGGGGGCCGTTTGGATCATCTGCTGGCGAATCTATGGTTGGGAGTGGAGCCGCGCTTTCAGCCGTTTTTGCGGCAGTTTTGTTTAGCCGATGGGCAGAACCGGGTCAGCTTTTACGGACCGGGAAGCTACCGAGTGCAGCCCATTGAAGGAATGACCTATCTGGCCTTTTGCTGCCTGACTCCGGTCTCGGCGTTGACCTTGATCGATGTGAAATACGAGCTAAAGCAGCAGCCGGTCTTGCAGCCGACCTCCTGGGCCAGTAACGAATTTCTGCCGGGCACCGATGCTGGCTTCAGTTTTCCTGACGGGATCATCGCAGTTATCCAAAGCCGCGATGCTGCCGAGTGACCGAGGACTGACCAGTGGTGCCGGCCGGAAAGCAAAATAATCAACAGAGCAGAGGTGCCTCAGTGCTTCTGCTTGTTTTATTTGGTGGCAGGCACCGATTATCTGTGGGCTATTGCGGTTTATCCGGCCTTTCTTAGAAAAAACTTAAGAGTCAAGGTCTGCCTTTTGTTTGCTTTCAATAAATGATAGAATGAAAATTGCAGTCCGGATAGGCTTTGTGCCGGTCCGGCGGGCTTTTTGGACCGGTGGCGCTGTTCTTTGTTGTCTTTTTCGACGCCTTGCCGCAGGTCCGGTCCGTTCATCCTAGTATACGAGGTGTCCTTGTGAAAAAGTTCAATCCCAATAAAAATATCATCATCGCCCTGATTCTGGGGATCGTGATCGTAACCGCTCTGAGTCTGAGTTTGGCTAAGCGGGCCGCCGGCGGTAAACCCAACGTGGTGCAGTCGGTGGTCAATGACAGTGTCGCCATCATGGACAAAGTCGTGTCAGCGCCGGTGAAATTCGTGGAAAACAGTGTCGACAGTGTCCGGGACCTGCTGGACACCTATCAGGAAAACGAACGCTTAAAGGAAAAACTGGACGAGTACGACAATGCTGTTCAGCAAAACAAAAACAAAGACCGGGAGATCAAAAATCTCAAAGATGAGCTTTCTTTGAATGAAACACTGACGGATTTTGACAAGATCACCGCCAATGTCATCAGTCGTTCACCGGATGCTTGGCAGGATATCCTGATCATCGACAAGGGCTCCAAAGACGGACTGGAAAACAACATGGCCGTCCTCAGTCAAAAAGGGCTGGTGGGGCGGGTCATCGAGGTCAATCTGGCTTCTGCCAAAGTCGAGCTGCTGACTTCTGCCAATCAAAACTCCAATCACTTCCCGGTCCGCATTTCATCGAAAGCCGGCGAGTCCTTCGGTATCCTGCGCAACTATGACGAAAAACTGGGGGCACTGGTAGTCGACCAGCTGACCGGCGATGCGGAATTAAAGGCCGGCGACGTGGTCCAGACGTCCGGTCTTGGGGGCAATTCCCCGGCGGATCTGCCGATCGGAATAGTGGTCAAAGCCCAGACCGACAAGTTCGGTCTCGATAAAAATGTCTACGTGAAACCTTATGCCCAAATGTACGACTTGTCCGTTGTGACGGTGGTGGCCCGGGCGACAGGAGGCGAATAGCATGGCGGAGAAAAATTATCTGCCTTATTATGCTGCGCCGGTGTTGTTTTTGTTGATGCTGGTGGATACCCAGATCACCCGGCTGTTTGATACGGCCACTCAGCACGTCTATCTGGCCAATGCCCATCTGTTCTTGATTGCACTGATGGTGGGCTGCATGTCGTTATCAAAACGTTATATGCTGATTGCCGGTGTCGTTTTGGGGCTGCTCTTTGACTGTTATTATATCGGTGCTATCGGGATCTATACCGTCGCCATCCCCTTTGCCGTTTGGATGATGTATCTGTTATCAGGGGTCTTATACCGCAACGTGTTCACCATGTTTTTTGGAACGGTGATTCTGGTAACGGCCTATGAGCTGTTGACGGTTTCCATCCAATTATTGTTCAATCTGACCACCGTCAGCTGGAACTTTTTCATCGCCCGCTTTTTAGGCCCGACGCTGTTGTTGAATCTGCTGTTGTTCGTGATCTTTGTTTTTCCCTTCAAGAAATTATTTGCTGCCAAATAATTTCTTGGGGGCTTTTTTTATGCTGTTGTGCTCCGTTCGGCAGACGTGGAGAGCGACTGTGGTGGTGCCCAGTACTTTGTTATCTGAGGAAAAGCTGCAGAAATCGTTGACTGCAGTTTTTTGTTGTGGAATTTTTACGGCTGAGCAAGAGTGGTGGAGGCCGGCGTTATCCCAATCTTCAGGAACAGTCTCATTTGAAACATATCTGTAACACTCTCCTTACAAGGCTGACATATCTCTATGATACAATTCTATTTGTTAAAAAAGCTTTAAGCACTGGCTGCTTGAAGTGTCGCAGACGAAGAAGTCATTCGTAATATAAGCCATTCGGAGGAGAACAACGTGAAGAAACGTGGATTATCAGCACTGTTGGTATGTTCATTGTTATTAACTGCAGTTGCCGCACCGTCAGTAGCCGCAGCAGACGAGTTCGATAACCAAATCAAACAACAAGATCAGAAAATCAGCAGCTTGAAAGGTCAGCAAGCTGACGCCCAAGCGCAAATCGATAGCCTGCAAAGCGAAGTTTCTGCCATCACTGAAAAAGCTGCCAAGCTGGTGAAAGAGCAAGAAACCCTCGTCAAAGAACAGGACAAATTGCAAAAAGAAATCGCCGACCTGGAAAAACGCATTGCCAAGCGGGAAGAAAAGATTCAGAATCAAGCCCGTGACGTACAGGTCAACGGCAGCAACACTTCCTTTTTGTCTGCTGTCTTGAATGCTGAATCAGTTTCCGATGCCATCGGGAAAGTGACAGCTATGACCACAATCGTCAATGCCAACAACGAATTGGTCAACCAGCAAAAAGCGGATAAACAAGCGGTAGAAGACAAAACTGCCGAAAATGCCGAAAAACAAAAACAACTGAATAAAAATCAGGCTGACTTGGAAAAACAAAAGGCGACCGTCACTGAAAAACAAGCGGATCTGAACCTGATGAAAGCGGACTTGGCTTTGGAACAAAACCAAGCGGAAAACAAGAAAGCCGGTTTGGTACAAGCCAAAGAAGCGGCGGAAGCAGAAAAAGCCCGCATCGCTGAAGAAAAACGCTTGGCCCAAGTGGCTCGCGAACAAGCCGCTGCCCAAACTGCCCAACAAGAACGGGAACAACAGCAGGCAGTTGAATCCGGCAACCCTTCTTCAAACAGTCAAACTGCACCGTCTGAAGAAAATACAAATGCTGAAGCTCCGGCTCAATCCGGAAATGATAACGGCGGCAATGGCGGAAACACCGGTTCAAATGGTGGTAACGGTGGCAATGGCGGCAGCACGCCAGCACCGACGCCAACACCAACACCTGAACCGACTCCGGAACCTACACCAACGCCGACCCCTGAACCGACACCGACACCTGAGCAGCCAAGCAACACAGGCGGTGATCTGATTGCAACGGCTAAGAAATACTTGGGCGTACAATACGTATGGGGCGGTTCTGATCCAAGCGGTTTCGACTGTTCCGGTTTCACTTCTTATGTGTATCGTGAAGCTTACGGCCGCGAAATCGGTCGGACGACCACTACGCAAGAAGGCAACGGCCCAATCATCAGCACGTCGCAAGCAAAAGCCGGCGATCTGTTGTTCCGTGGCACACCGGGCTCTTCTTACCACGTAGCCATCGCTTTGGGCGGCGGGATGTTCATCCACGCGCCAAGTCCCGGCGGTGTTGTCCGGATTCAAGCAGAATCTGTTTGGTATTCCTTCGACTTCGCAGTATCTATGTAAACAAAACAGCAACAGGCTGAAATTGAACAAAAAGACCCGAAATCTTGAAAAAGGTTTCGGGTCTTTTTTTAAAGTGAGTGATGTTTAGCAATGATGGTTACGAGAAGCGGGCGGAATCGCTTATTTGCGAATCACCGACTAATATTTCATAGTCAGCAAACTTTATCATCGTCAAAAAAACAGTTTAATGGAAAAGTCAGAATTATTCTGTTCAATTCAAATCATCTACGATAGAGTTATATTAAGCAAAAAAACTATCTGATTGGAATAGGGGCTGCCTGAAAATCCCAGTGGCAGATATTTTGGTCCTTTTCACCGCAATCGGCTCGTAAATGCGCAGCTCTGCACCACATAAGCTGCGCTTTACTCCTTGATTTCGGCAGGTCCGCAAAAATCTGGATTCCCCCAGAGTTTTCAGACACGCCCTAATATTTAAAACGATTCATATAGTTAGCATAAACATTTTACTTTTTAAGATGCTCCAATACTTTTCTTCGATAGCGATACGCAATGTCGCATTGTTCTCCACTCAACATAGTCAAAATTCTATTTTTTTCGTCTATCTTCACAACATTAATAGGATTGACCAAGATTCCTTGATGTATTTGAAGTAATTCGGGGTAATCCGTCAGAATATCTTTCAATGTCCCCCTAAATTCTTCTGTTCCCTGATGAGTATGCAATTCAATAATATTCTTTTTTCCACTAGTGCAAAGAATCATTACATCTTGAAATGGATAGCGATAGTACATTCCCTTGCTCTCAATTATTAAATAACGTCGCTTTGATTCATCTATTGTAGCTACTTGATTGATGCACCTGGAAAAAGCTGCCATAAGATTGTCCTCTTGATCTTTTAAGATATAATCCAAGGCCTTTAATTGTAATCGAAAGGTAATGGGCATCTGTTCTCCATCGGTTGTTAAAAAGACTAGCTCTCCTTGAGAATCAAACTGCCTAATCTTTTTTGCAAGTTCAATTCCATCCATATCAGATGATAAATGAATATCTAATATGTATAAGTGTTTTTCCTCAAGTGCACAGTTTTGGCTGCATTTCTCCAACAAAGAATATGGATTTGAAAATGAATAGACTTCACCTTTCCACTTATTATCCTGAAAAATCTTCATAATTAGTTCTACATAGTACTCTCTTTGATGATGATTATCTTCACACACAAACACTTTGATCATTTTGTCTCAGACCCTTCAATAATAATAACTTGAATAAATTGCCCTGATAAAATTTGTGTTCTCAATAGAAATGGAAATTCCGATAAGCAATTTTCCAGACTAGCTAATCCTAAACCGCGGTTCGCTCCTTTAGTTGAATAGCCAACACTTTGAAGTTCATAAAGTGGCGGCAAATTTTTTCGGCAGGAGTTTTCGACAACCAACTGAGTATCAATGCCATTTTGCTTAACTCCGATGTTTAACTCTCCCCCACCCAAAAAAGCTAGTTCTTCAAGTGCGTTATCCAGAATAATTCCCAGACCTCGAATCAGATTAGATAAGTAGGATTCCGAAAATACTATATTCTCGTCAATTTCTATTGCTAAATGAACAGATTTTGAATCTATTGTTCCCAGTTTTGCATATAGTAAACTTTTTAATGGAACACTTGTTAATTTTTCTAAGGCAGAGAGATTGTTTGCGAGTGTTGAGAGTTGTCTGCTTGGCTTTTTGATATATTCTTCAAAGTATTTTGAAATTTCATCAATTTGGCCTTTTTGAATCACCAACTCCATTCCAAGACAAAGATTTTGAAAATCATGCTTGAAATTTCGGATTTGTTGGGCGTTTTTTGCTAGTTCCTGATAATAACGTTGCCGGTTTTTCAGTTCTGCTTTTTCGTGAGCTACTTTTGTTCGATCTGAAATTGTTCGTTGTGCAAAAAATAAAACTACCAACAGAAACAGAAAGACCGCACATAACGCTGCAATTATTGTGCCTCTCAGAAGATTTCCCGATTCAGCTGCATTGATTCCCGGTAAATCATTAAGCCAAATACTATATAAAAAACCAAATAATGCTGACATAGCAATCATAATCTTCACTATTTCTGTATGCACGTACTTTTCATAAAGCCATACCTCTAGTTTCGATAAAAAAAACTGAAAGAACGCATAAAAACCAGCTTGAAATAGAACTATCATCCACCATTCCGCTTTCATTGAAAGAATGGAGATTATTGGAGCTATAGCAACTTGTAATACCAAATTATTTAAGAAGAAAATAGAAGAGTAGATAAAGGCCGGGATGAGATCACGATCTGAAAATAATAGGAAAATAAAGATGAGTAAAAATGTAGCGAGTGTTCCAACCACTGTAAAAGTATAGTTTTGAAAAATAAAGATGCCAATAACAATGGATAACAACAAAAATGAATGCTTCTTCTTCCTACTATTGATCAGAAATGGAAGAACCGGAATTGTGGAGCAAAATGCTAAGAAGAGATGGTTCATAATTTCACCTGCTTTTTTAATATATCAAAATATTACTATGATCCGTGTGGACGAATGTCCTCCAAAACTAGACGAATAGCCCAGTCCGGTACTTAATATATTGCTGGTTTGCTACACTGTAAACAAAGAGAGGAGAGAGAAAATGAAAACTGTGTTATTTACTTTAGCCTGTTCCTTAATGATGGGGCCGGGTACACTTGCAAACAATGGTGAGAAGATGACACCTACAAATCAAGCTATTGAGGCGAGGGCATTATATGCTTACAGATTCCCTTCAATTCCTCCAAAAAAATTTGCTGGTAAGACTTTACTTTACTATGAATACATCAGCTCAGGAAAATACTACATTGGCTGGTACAGTTAATTGGTACTACCCTTAAAGTTTCCAACTAAATGGTAACAAATTCTTTTTGACAAAATGTATAAACAATCTTGGGCACGATTTTCCACGCCAACGAGATAGGGGGCGCATACCATGAAAATCCTAAATCTACTGTTTTGACTATTCTTACCGTCTCTACCCTAATATTGTCTTTAAGCATAGTATACAATCAAGCTACTTCAAAGAAAAATTTTACTCTTGATGAACCGGATCAATCTTCCCCAAATAGGTCCTCTAGTAATTCATTTTTTCAAGAGGAAATACTAATGAATACTATTAAGGATGGAAAACGCGTAGGTACTGGTAAAGCAAAGATCACCAGACGAAAAATAGATCCCAGACTTTCTAAAAATGAGAACTCTAACGATTCAAAATTCATTATCAATAACTAAAAATATATCGCATTGATATTTACACTATATAAAAATAAATATTAAGGAGATTTCAAATGAAAAAAATTATTTCTTCTTCACTATTAGCTTTAAGCTTACTATCCATAGGTAGTGTGAGCTACGCTGCGACTACAACTGACGATCTGACACCAACACCGAGAATTAAAATTGCCACTGTTGAAGATTACTATACTGTAACTCAATATAGTAATGGAAGCTACGGAGCAAAACGAGATATAACAACTCGTCAATTACGATATAATACCAGCTTTGTTCGGACAGGATACAACAATATTAGTCGTGCGCCATCCGGGTCGTCTATCATCTGGCGACGCCAAAATACTTACAACGTTTGGTAAGACGAAAAAATGGCTTCGATTCATTTTCGAAGTCATTTTTTGGCTTTATCACTTGAAATACAGGAGGAAGATCAATGCTGGTTGTCCATAATCTTACAGTGAACTATAAGAAGCAAAACATTCTAAGTCAATTGGATTTTTCGATTGAAGGGGGCGAAGTTGTAGGGCTGGTCGCACCCAATGGAACAGGCAAGACGACCTTCCTCAAAAGTCTAGTCGGCCTTCTTCCACGACTATCCGGGAAGCTTATGATTGATGAAACAATCGAACTGACAAATCAACGAGAGCAGTATTTAAAACAAATCTTTTTCCTGGAGAGTGCCCAAAATCTTTATCCTGATTTAACGGTAATGCAACATTTAGAAATGACCAAAGAGCTTTGGCACTCTGCTGTTGAATTGTCAGAGACCTTGCGTCTATTCCGGATTGCCTCCTTTCAAGAAAAGCGAGTTCGCAACCTTTCGTTGGGAATGAAACAACAGTTGCTGCTTTCCTTATACTATATTAGCAATGCCCAATTACTGTTCTTTGACGAGCCTTTGAATGGTCTTGATCCGACAAACACTCAACTATTTAATTCCTTTATTAAAAAGCTCACTGCTCAGAATAAGGCAATCGTAATGTCCTCGCATAATCTGGAAAGCGTAGCTGCTCTTTGTACACGAGTTGTCTTTTTACATGAAGGAAAACTCTTAGAACTAACTGATTCATCTGAAAGCCTGCAAGAAAAATACAATGAATTATTTGGTGTGCCAGGAGGATTTGATTATGAAATTTGAGAGCTGGAAATTGAATAAATGGGTTGTCCTTGTTCTCACATTAGTCTTCATTCTTATCGGTATATCACCCCTCATCCAAGAACAGAAGGACCAAGCTGAGCTGACTAGCAAAAAAATCAATTACATTAAAGAAAATCGGGAACTTCTGCAAGCTGCCATTGACTCCATGAAAGAACAAGGTGCTCCCGAAGACTTAATCAATACTTCCGAAGATGAACTACAAGCCTACCAACAAATCCTGACAGGGGCGCAAATACACGATGAAAAAAAGCAGCTGGCAGGAGAGGTTGCGGTGGCTAAAATTCAACTGCAAAAAGCCGAAAAAGGAAATCTGATTGGTGCAACTATTCCTGAACTGAAACGAAACTATGAGGAACTGCGCTTTTTCCAATCCTCGGATATAAAATGGATTGATCCGTTTTATAGAGCGGATTTGCCTGCAAGTAATTTTTTATTGGAAGCCTTCTTGAAAATCCCCTATCCGTTACTTCTTAGTCTGGGGGCGCTGTTGATTGCCTTATTTTGCAGCTGTGAGCACCGTAAAAAGACCAATGACTTTTTATGGAGTACACCACAAAGCATGTTGAAAATTATGAGCAATAAGATTAGTCTTCTTTTAGTTGTTTTAGCAAGCTGGTTGATAGTGGGGACAACTGGTATTTTTGTAATAGCTGCTATAAAAAGTGGAGCGGGCAATCTGAATTATCCCATTTTTTACCTCGATCAAAGGGAGATTGTCCAACAAACCACCATCATTCAATATGTAATGCTTGTATTAGTCGGCACCTTACTCTTCTTTGGTTTACTAATTTTGCTTGGTTATTTTCTGCAATACTTTTTCAAGCAATTTATTCCCATTTTTTTATGTCTGGAAATTTTGATTTTACCTTTAGCCCTGGGCAACTTGCCTGGCTTTCTCCCGGAAACTATAGCAAAATTTCTTCCGACAAGTTATTGGGATTTTCCCCGGTTATTGGTTGGCGCTACTTCTTTTTCTTCTGCCGGAATCACTTTTGAAAAAGGTTTGTTGCTACTTACTGTGTTAATCATTATTCTCTTGATAAGTAACCTCGTTTTAGCGAAAAAACTAGCCAAAGGTAGGATGGCATCATGAAATGGGAATGGCAAAAATTTCAATCAAAGAAATTGAATTTCTTACCCATCTTGCTGTTCTTGCTGCTGCTTCTTATCCCTTGGCTTCTTCAGTTCAGCAGTTCCCAAGAAAGCCGCGATGCACAAAAAATCATCGATGCCCAAGCTACCAAAACAGATTTAGAATCAGAGATTGACCGCTTAGCAAAACACAAGGGGAATCCAACAAGAATTGCTGCACTGACAAAAGAAATTGAAATCTATCAAGTGCTTCTTAGCGCTTTGAAAGAAGGGGACGACAAGAAAGCTTTACAGACTCAAAGCAACATCGCGCAAGAAAATTATCAAGAAATGATTGCTTCCGGGCAGACTGGTGAACAAGTCAATGAGCAAAAACTCCTTAGTGCTAAATTGAAATATTTTTCGGATCATCAGCTGGCGTTAATTGAGCCGTTGACTACCCAAAAACTGCCGTTAATTAACTACTTTGTCTTTTTTATTCAGCTAATCCCCTATACTGCTTTTTGGTTAATTGCCCTTCTTTTTCTTTGTAAATATTTTACCGACGAACAAACAGATACAGCTGGCGTATGGGTATGGCTCACCCCGCAAAGGCCGGTTGTTCTATTGTTTAAGAAGGCGTTGCTCTATTATGTCTCGCTATGCATAAGTTTGGCTTGTCCATTACTTGTTGTCTCAGTTATCGTCAGTATTTTCTCAGGGGTTGGGATGAGGGGGTATCCATTATTCTTTTTAGACGAAACAAGCGAAATAGTTATGAAGTCAGCTTTTTCCTATCTGGCTGAATATATTATCAGCACAATCCTCTTGTATCTGCTGCTTACTGTTTTTTGTGCAACCCTCTCGATTATCTTCGAAAAATTCACAATTACCTTTGCAGTCAGTTTGTGTTTGATAATCCTGGGACAATTGCTCTTGAAAGATAAGATCAATATTTTTAACTTACCGGAAATTATCTCTACTTGCAGCAGGATTGAATTTCTGAAGCTCATCCGAATGTTAGGATTATTCATTGTCTGCTCAACCGGGGTCTTCTTTGTTCTTATTAAAGAGCGGACGAAAGGCAAGTGTGTTATCCGAACTCATTGAAAATTTCTCTGAGGATTGCTGCGAAGGGCTTCATGAGTATTCTGCAAAGATGCGATTTTTTCGAAATCAGCTGAACATATTAAGGTATTTTCAGACACCTCCTATTTCTTTTGATGTAAATTTTTCCAAATCGTGCTACAGTATACGTGAAAAGAGGCCCTGCGCTAACAGAGCCCCTTTGAGACAAGCCGTTTTAAGAACGGTGGCTAACGTACAATTAAATCATGAAAAAGAAATAACCGTCGCTCGCCAAAGCAAGACGGTTATTTCTTTTTGTCTTTTTCCACTTTATCGTCAATCCTTGATTCAATATCAAATTGAAACGCCCCAGGCAGGCGTCAGCCGACTCTTGCCTGGGGCGTTTTTCTATCTGCAACTACTGCTCAGGCTTGCGGCAGGTAGTCTTCACTTAGGCGCAGGAATTCTGCTACGTCGTCTTTCAAAATATCGATTCCTGCCTGCCAAAAGTCTGGCTGGGTGAGGTCGGCTCCCAGATGTTTGGCTGCCAGTTCTTCGGTAGTCATGGCGGCAGTGTCCCGCAAAAGGGCGATGTACTTGTCCTCAAAGTCGGCGCCTTCAGCCTGGGCTTTGGCGTAGATCCCCAAGCTGAAGAGGTAGCCAAAGGTGTAAGGGAAGTTGTAAAAAGGCACGTCATCGATGAAAAAGTGCAGTTTCGCCGACCAGAAATGCGGGTGCCAGTTGTTCAGGCTGTCGCAGTAGGCTTCTTTTTGGGCTGTCAGCATTTTTTCGGTGATCTCATCAGCGGACACCAGTCCTTTTTGCCGGGATTGGTAGAAGTCGGTTTCAAAGATGAAGCGGGCGTGGATATTCATGAACATGGCAATGGCATTTTGCAGCTTGAGGTCCAGCAGGTTGAGTTTTTCCTCCGGCGTCGCGGCACCCTGCAGATTGGCATCGGCTACGATCAGCTCAGCAAAGGTGCTGGCGGTCTCAGCGACGTTCATGGCGTACTCCTGATTCATTGCCGGCAGGTCCCACATGACGGAGCTGTGGAAGGCGTGGCCTAATTCGTGGGCCAGGGTTGCGACTTCTCCGACTGCGTTGCCGTAAGTCATGAAAATACGGGATTCCCGAGTTTCCGGCAAGGCTTCGCAATAGCCGCCGGGCCGTTTGCCGGGCCGGTCTTCGGCTTCAATCCAGCGTTTTTCAAAAGCTGACTGGGCGAAAGCGGCCATTTTCGGACTGAATTGACCGAAATGCTGAATGATAAAGGCCGCTGCTTCGTCAAAGGTAAAGGTGCGTTCCTTGAAATCGCCGACGATTACCGGCGCATCCTGATCCTGCCAGTCCAGCTTTTCTTTGCCCATCAGTGCAGCTTTGCGGTTCAAAAAGTCCACGAAAGGTTGTTTGTTGTCAGTAATCGTCTGCCACATCGCGTCCAGCGTGTTTTTTTGCAGACGGTTGTACTCCAGCGGCTGTTTCATGAAGTCAGCGACACCGTGGAGTTTGTAATTGGTGAGGCGGAAGCCGTCCAAATGATTCAGTGTGTCGGCGAACAGGTCCGCCGGTTCGCTCCAGGCTGCTTCCCATTTGGCGAAAAGATCGGCCCGGACCGCTGAATCGGGATCCCCCATCATTTTGTTGAAGGCTTGGCCGGCTGACAGCTCGACGGTGCTGCCGTCTGCTTGGGTGAAAGGAATTGTGATGGTGGAAACCAGCGTATCATAATGCTCCGACCAAGCGCTCTGTCCGTCGATAGCCAGGTGGCTGATGATATTTTCCTGTTCTTCCGGCAGGGATTCCTGCCCGTCACGGCGCTCTTCGTTGAGACGAAAGGCCACCGGCTGCAGGCGGGGATCTGTCATCAGCGTTTGCCAGCGCTCCTCTGTACAAGCGGAAAATTTCAATGTTAACGGCACAGTTGCTGCTTGATAGAAGGGGTAAAACTGAGCCAGTTGACCTGCCAGAACCTTCGCTTGGGCGTCATTGACGTTTTGGCTGAGCAGCGCTTCTACAAAGGTGCCGCATTGGCCCAGACCGTTGCCTGCCAATGTCATCTGCGCCAGAATCTCTGCCAACTGATCCGCCGCATTCTCGACAGTCAGATCCAGTTTTTTGATCATGGCGCTCAGGGTTTCGATTTGTGTGTGGAGTTGGGTCAGGCGCTCCTGCAGCTGCGGCGAAGTGCTGCCGCCGGGAAAGATGCTGTCCAGATCCCAGTTGAGTGAGTAGTTCATAAAGGTCCCTCGTTTCTGATTGATTTTGCCGCAAGCAGTCAGCACGCGGATGTAAAGCGGAACAGTTGCGGCGGTTTTACGAATATTCCAACGTCCTCAGTATAGCATAATCCACTGTTTCCGCAGTCTTCGAGGCTAAACGTGGTAGAATGGAGGAGACGAAAAACGTGTGGCGGGCAGGATAAATAAATCGGCATCAATGCTTGACCAAAAGAGTTCAGGTTGTGTCTGGAAACTCCGGTAAGACGCAGATTAAGGCGAAAAGGACCCGAAGCTCAGCCACTGGTGTTTTCCGATATAGCTTGTATGGAGAGGTGCACTTGTTGAAAAAATTACTGAAGCAGCCGAATTTTTATTTTGCCGTGGGAATTGTGATCATGGCAGTTTTGTTTTATTCTTCCTCGCAGACCTATGCCCAGCAGTCGCAGGTCGGGACGATCCACCGGCTGCTGGTAGATGAGCCGCTGAAGGAACAGTTGGCGGGAATCCGCTTTTCTTATGCCGGTAAAGAACAGAGTGTTGCTGCGATCGGCTATGTCAAATTCGTGGAGTTTTTCATTCGCAAGGGGGCCCATTTCTTCACTTATTTTGTGATGGGGGGCAGCTTTTGTATCGGCTTGTATCTGAAGATGAAACACTTTTGGTGGGGCGGCTTTTTTGCCTGGTTGGCCGCCACCGGTTATGCAGGGATGGACGAGTTCCACCAGCAGCTCACCGGTGGGCGGACGCCGCTGTTTGAAGATGTAATGCTGGATTCCGCCGGCGCGCTGACTGCGGTTTTGATCATTTTGATCGTCCTGCTGCTGCGAAAAAAACGGCTGCGATGATGTGCCGGCTTGGCGGAGTTGGATTCTTTCGGGAAATCCGCCGCTGCCTCATAAAGTGGGGGTTCGTCAGAGAAAAATGCCGCTGTCTCTTAAAGCGGGTTTTCTGCTAAGTGGGGAGGCTCTTCCGGCAGATTCGCCGCTTTCTCCTAATGAGGCTTCTGCTAAAGGGCAACACCGCCGGGAAATCAGCTTTTCGACAGACCGCAGCGGGCCCCGCGCTTTGAAAAATTTTTGGAAAAGACTACAATAAAAGTGATAAAGAATCCATGAGAAGACGAAAGCAGCCGAGGGGGTTCGTGTTTCAGCTGTCTTTTGCCTTTAGCCAAATAGGAGGAAATAACATGTCAGGACATAGTAAGTGGCACAATATTCAAGGAAGAAAAAATGCACAGGACGCCAAGCGGGGCAAGGTTTTCCAAAAGCTGTCCCGGGAGATTTATATGGCGGCTAAAGCCGGTGGGGGCAATCCGGAAGACAATCCGGCACTGCGACTGGTGATGGACAAAGCCAAAGCGGCCAATATGCCCAATGACAACGTGGAGCGGGCCATCAAAAAGGCGACGGCTGCCGGCGAAGGAGAAAACTACGACGAGATCGTCTATGAAGGCTATGGTCCCGGCGGAGTTGCGATCCTGGTCCACACCCTGACGGACAATCGCAACCGCACCGCCACAAATGTACGGGTAGCTTTCACCAGAAATGGCGGCAATTTGGGAGAGACCGGTTCAGTCAGTTACCTGTTCGACCGGAAAGGCTATATCGCCATCGAGCGGGAAGGGCTGGCCACTGATGAAGATACGATGCTGGAGGATGTCATCGAAGCCGGCGCCGAGGACATGATCGCCTCGCCGGAAGTTTTCGAGATTTACACGGCTCCGGAAGATTTTACGACCGTTCGGGATCAGCTGGAGCAAGACGGCTTTACGCTGGCGCAGGCGGAGCTGACGATGGTTCCGCAGACGACAGTTTTGTTGGATGATGAGAAAAAAGAACAGCTGCAGCAGTTGGTGGACAAACTGGAAGACGATGACGATGTCTCCGAAGTTTACACCAGTCTGGAAGAAGAATGACAAGCGGGCAGCGATAAGCTTCGCCCGGCTGATAGGATCGTAACAGCCAGTCAATTTTTTAAGCTGTTACGGACAGCCGGTGAGCGGAGAACACTGTCAGCTGCAACGAGTCGAAAAAAGAGCAGAGAGAAAGTGCGGAAACAGATTGTGAGAATGCCGAAATTAGTCGATAAACGTGTTGTAATCCATGAAAGCCTGCCAATCGGGATCCTGTTAGCGATGGCCGGCGGTTTTCTGGATGTCTACACCTACCTTTTTCACGGCGAGGTGTTCGCCAGTATGCAGTCGGGAAATGTAATCTTGCTGGGGGTGAGTGTGGCGCAGGGGAAATTTCACCTGGTGGTTCGCTACCTGGTGCCCATCACAATCTTCATGGTGGGCATCTTTGCGACGGATCTGCTGAAGCATAAGTTTCCCCGCCGGCACTTTTTGATCTGGCAGAATGCGGCGGTGATCATCGAAATGACAGGGGTCTTTTTTGTCGGGCTGTGGGCGCATCATGCCAGCAATCTGGTGATCAATTCCGCGCTGTCCTTCTTTGCGGCAATCCAATATGCAGCTTATCGCCGGCTGGCTGGGCTGCCTTATGCCACCACCATGACCACCGGTAATTTGCGTTCGATCGCCGATTACATCTATGGCCATTTTTTTACCAAAGATCCAACTGCCAGCTTCAAGATCAAATACACATCGGTGATCGTTGCCGGCTTTTTCGGCGGCGCCGTCTTGAGTACCCTGTTAGCACCGTTCTTCAAAGGTCGGTCCATCTGGTGCGTGTCGCTGTTATTGCTGGCGGTGCTGGTGATCAGCTTGCAAAATCAGGAGCGGGAAGGTTAGCGGAGTTATGTTCTAATGAAAAATATTTGAAAAGCGAGTGAGTGTGTTGCGGCTGATCAAATGACCAAACAAAAAAGGTAAGCCCCAATTCAGGAGCTTACCTTTTTTCTGCGATTATCAGAACACCAGGACCGGTGTTCCTTCTTCAATCATATCGAAGAGTTGTTTCATGACTTCCGGCGGGGTGTTGATACAGCCGTGGGAGCCGTGGGTCAGATAACGGTCGCCGCCGTACGCTGCCTGCCAACTGGAGTCGTGGATGCCCACGCCGGTCCAGTCGATCGGCATCCAGTAGTCTACCGGCGTTTCGTATTTCGAGCCGTCTTCGTTTTCCCCCTTCAAGGTGGCCTTGGTTTCCTTATTCCAAACGTAGAAAACGCCGGCCGGGGTAGCAAACTTCGGTGGTCGGCCGGTCACGATGTCGGTCTCCAAAACGACTGCGCCGTCTTTGTAATACCACATGTGCTGGCTTTCCATATCCACTTCGATGTAGGTGCTGCCTACCAGCGGATTACCAGCGCTGGCACTGCCCTTGGTCACCGGTGTGCGGGTGAAGGATTCCCCGGCGAGGATCGCCTTCATCAGCTCATCTGTCTCGGTATCCACCTGAATCGTCCAGCTCAGCGTGCCGGCGGGAATGGTAACGTCGCCGCGTTTGCTGCTTTTGAAGACGGTAGGATTGGTGGAAGTATTGTATTTGTCACCCAAAGAAGCGACATAGGCTTTGACTTTATCACGATCCAGTGTAACCTGACCGTCTTTGTAATCCAACCAGTCGGCGATGGAAGCAACCGGGATCTGGAAGGTCTCGCCATTGATTTTGTAGTAGCCCTCCACTTGGGCTACTTTGTTCAGCTTGTTCATTTCCTGTTGCAGGGATTCATCATTCGCGTGGACTTTCGGTTTCTGAGTGTAATCCAAAAGCTCCATGGAGGTTTTGTCTTCATTGACGGCTTTTTTCAGATCTTCACTGACGGCCTGAGCATCGACGGAGTTCCCGTTGACTTCCGGAGTAATGGTAAAGCCGTTTTCCCCCTTGGTCAGAGTCGCATCTTGGGTTTTGGTGCGGCCTTCGTTGAGCTTGGTCAATTCATTTTTGATCTGCTCAGCGGCTTGATCCAATTCTTTTTGATCAATGGACAAACCGTTGATCTCGGCGTGGTCTCCCGGGAAGACGTAAGCCATGCCCCATGACCACTGACTCTGCTTTTCCATCAGCTTGGTCAGGTCTTGACTGAAATCGGTCTTCAAACCCAGCTGGGACAAAGGCAGATTTTTCCACTCGTTCCCGTCATCGGTGATGGAAAAGGAAGATTCTTTCGTCGCTTTTTTCAAAGCATCATTGGCCTCGGCGACAGTCATTTCACTGATATCGGTGTTATTGATTTTTGTATTCGGTAAAAAGCGGTCCGAGTAGTTGCTGGCATAGACGCCATACCCTGTGGTCAACCCAACCAGCAGGACCAACAACCCGATGATTACATATTTTTTCTTCCCGCTCTTTTTGCGACGAGCGCTTCTGGACATAGGCTTTACTCCTTGTTTATGTAATGATTTCTGATGACAACCTCTTAATTCTAGCACAATCATAGCATGAATTGCTTAAATTACTAGTAAGTTGTTTTATGCTAAAGAGAATATTTAAGAACGGGGCTTGTTGTGGCTTATGGCGATCTGTAGCTGTGATTTCTGCCCGTATCTAAAAAAACTGTCGCCTTGAACACGATGAGCAGCTGCCACTCCCAAAAGAAAACCGGAAGCAGCCGTGACAGGCCTGCTTCCGGTGAAATGCTGATACTGACTGGCGGAATTATTTGCCGGCTGCCGCATCTTCTTCAGCCAATTTTTCAAAGGCTTGATCCAAGATTTCTTTCAATTGTTTGGAAGAAGCATTCATCCGGTCTTGTTCGGAGTCGGAAAGTTCGATTTCGATGACTTGTTGGACACCTTGGGCATTGACGACTGCCGGAGCACCGATGTAGATATCTTTTTGGCCGTATTGGTCATCCAAGTAGACTGACAGCGGGAAGATCGCCCCTTCGTCGTCCAGAATTGCGCGGGTGATCCGGGCCAGGGCAACTGCGATACCGTAGAAAGTCGCGCCTTTTTTGTCGATGATGGTATAAGCTGCATCACGGACACCGAAGAAGAGGTTGACCATCGCTTCTTCATCCACGTCAGGATTGTTTTTCACCCATTCGTAAATTTGCAGGCCGCCGACATTGGCATGGGACCATACCGGGAATTCGGAGTCGCCGTGTTCGCCCAAGATATAAGCATGGACGTTACGAGCATCGACACCCACCATTTCAGCGATTTTTTGACGGAAACGAGCGGAGTCCAAAGAAGTACCGGAACCGATGACCCGTTCTTTAGGGAAACCTGAGAATTTCCAAGTTGCGTAAGTCAGGATATCCACCGGATTAGCAGCAACCAAAAAGATGCCGTTGAAACCGGAAGCGACGATCTGAGTCACGACGTCACGGTTGATCTTCAAGTTTTTGTGAACCAGATCCAAGCGGGTTTCACCGGGCTTTTGCGGAGCGCCGGCAGTAATGACGACCAGATCCGCATCGTGAGCATCTGCATAAGTGGCAGCATAGATTTTCTTAGGAGAAGTCCACGCCAAAGCATCTGTCAGATCCAGTGCGTCACCTTCTGTTTTCTTGACATTGATGTCCACGATCCCGACTTCTTGGGCGATGTTCTGGGTAACCAGGGCAAATGCGTAGCTGGAGCCGACTGCGCCGTCTCCCACCAGGATGACTTTTTGATGGTCTTTCAAAGCTTTGATTTCTGTGTTCGTCATGACTATTTCCGTCCTTTCGATATTGACTATGTCTTGTCTTTCACTAACCAATGCAATCGTATCATTTACCCTTTGGTTTGTCATGCAATATGCCTTTGAGTGCAACAGTTTTTTTGTCTGTATTAATTTTGTTAAGGGTTACATTAGCAAGGTGTAGCTGATTTGTGAAATTTTTATAAAGACACAGATTCCCAATTTTCAAAATGAAAGCGATACAGTTCGTAAAACTGTGTTTTGGTGACGGCAGCGGGCACTTTGCTGCCGGTGTCGGAGGCCGAAATGCTGAATGCACAGGGCAGTGCCGCGGAGCATCAGTCGCCTTGACAGCAGGGATTTTCTTAAAGAAACCCAAAACTGCCGGGCAGAGGAAGCCAGATTGCTGTTACCTGTGCTATAATCTAAAAAAAGCGCTGATCCGGACTGGAGAATTTATTCTCCAGCCTTTTGTGTTGCTTACGGTACCGTGGAAAAGGCAGCGGACACTTTGAATCAAAGGAAGTTTTGACTACATGAAAATGATCGTAGGACTGGGCAATCCCGGTCGGAAATATGAAAATACCAAACACAATGTCGGTTTTATGACGGTGGATCGCCTGGCCGAGCGGCAGGGGGCGACCTTCAAAAGCAATCCTTTCCAAGCGGAGGTGGCGGATTTCTTTGTCAATGGGGAAAAGATCCTGCTGGTGAAGCCGCAAACCTTTATGAACGAATCCGGTCGGGCAGTGGGACCGCTGATGACTTATTTCGGGATCGAAAAAGAGGAATTAGTGGTGGTTTACGATGACCTGGACCTGGCGTTGGGGAAACTCAGGCTGCGGCAAAAGGGTTCTGCCGGCGGCCATAACGGGATGAAAAGCATCATTTCCCATCTGGGCCATCAGGAATTCGATCGTATCAAGATCGGAATCGGCCGACCGCAACCGAAGATGACCGTGGTGAATCATGTGCTGAGCAGCTTCAATAAAGAAGAACTGCCGCTTTTGGAAGACAGCCTGCAGCGGGCGGTAGCTGCCTGCGAGTTCATCGTGGAGACCGGTGATTTCACCGGGGCTATGAATCGCTTCAACGGTTGAAGCCTAAACCTCAGAGCGTAGCCGCCAGCGAGATGAAAGGCTGGCTTGACCGCATATTTTGCACAAGGTACACGGTCGACTGCAACAGCAAAGGATACTCAGGAATACAAGAAAAGAGCAGGTGGACCGATGGATTTGATCCAAGTATTGGGAAAAACCGACCTGGTGGCCAAATGGCAGCGCCAGATTAAAGAAGGACAAAAGCGGCAGCTGCTGACGGGCTTGGCAGGATCAGCCAAAACCCTGGCACTGGTTTCCGCATATGAAAATTTCAAACGGCCGATCCTGGCAGTGACGCCGAACCTCTATTATATGAACCAACTCGCTGATGATCTGCGGAATGTCTGCGAGGATGTTTTTGTGTACCCGGTGGATGAAGTCTTGTCAGCGGAGATGGCCTTTGCCTCGCCGGAAGCCCGTATCGACCGCATCAATACACTGAATGCCATCGCTGCCGGCCAGCCGGGGATCTATGTGGTCCCGCTGGCGGCCCTTAGAAAATACCTGCCGCAGCCGGCGACTTGGCGCAACGCCCAGTTTGAATGGCAGCTGGGCAGCGAGCTGGATCTGCGGGAACTGCCGCAACAGTTGGTCTTGATGGGTTATGAGCGCCAGCAGATGATTATGAAGCCGGGGGAATTCTCCATTCGGGGCAGCATCATCGATATTTATCCTCTGACCGCGGAATACCCGGTGCGGATCGAACTCTTTGATGTGGAAGTAGATTCGATGCGCTATTTCGACGTGGAAACCCAGCGTTCTTTGGGCAATGCCGAAACGGTCGTCATCACCCCCACTACCGAGCTGGTCTTTTCCGCCGAGGATCTGGCGATTGGTGCGGCCAACCTGCAGGAGCTGTTGGACAAGCGGCTGGCCGTTACCCATGAAGCTGTAGATAAGAGCTTTTTGGAGGACTATTTCGGTCAGCTGATGACTTCCTGGCAAGAAGGGATCCCCGGAGAAAATGCCCAGTTTTATCTGGATCTGTTGTACCCGGAAAAAACCGGTTTGGCCGATTATTTCCCGCAGGAGACCCTCTTGATCGTGGACGATTATCCCCGCATCATGGAGACCGACCGGGAGATTCAAAGGGAAGAAGCCGAGTGGCACACCCAGAAAATCAGTGAGCTGCGGGTCTTTTCCGAGCAGACGTTTGGTCGCAACAGCCACGACTTTTTCCGGGATGAGGAGTTTATCACCACCTACTTTGCCCTGTTTCAAAAAGGTATGGGCAATCTGCGCTTTACTTCGGTCCTGAATTTCCAATACCGGCCGATGCAGCAGTTTTTCAGCCAGATGGGGCTCTTGAAGGCCGAAGTCGATCGTTGGGAAAAACAAGGCCAGACGGTGGTTTTCCTGGTTTCCGACAGCGAACGGGCCAAGAAACTGGAACAGAATTTCCGCGACCATGATATCTATGCGGTGACCGCGGCTGCCGACAAGCTGATCACGGGCCGCAGCCAGATCATCGAAGCCCAGCTGGCTAACGGCTTTGAAATGCCGCAAGATCATCTAGTGGTGGTGACAGAAAAGGAAATTTTCCAGCAGGTCAAACGCAAAAAAGCCCGCCGCCAGACCATCACCAATGCGGAACGGCTGAAGAGCTACAACGAGCTGAAGCCCGGCGATTATGTGGTCCATGCCAATCACGGGATCGGGAAATACGTGGGGATGCAGACGCTGGAAGTCGACGGGGTCCATCAGGATTACCTGACCATCCTCTATCAGAACGACGACAAGCTCTTTATCCCGGTGACCCAGCTGAATCTGATCCAAAAATACGTCGCCGCCGAATCCAAGTCGCCGAAGATCAACAAGCTCGGCGGCAGCGAGTGGAGCAAGACCAAACGCAAAGTCACCGGCAGAATCGAAGACATCGCCGACGACTTGATCGCCCTTTATGCCAAGCGGGAGGCTGAAAAAGGCTACGCATTCGGACCGGATGATGCGTATATGAAGGAATTCGAGGATGCTTTCCCTTACACGGAGACCGAAGATCAGCTGCGCAGTACCACCGAGATCAAAAAGGATATGGAGCGACCGCGGCCGATGGATCGTCTGCTGGTGGGAGATGTCGGCTTCGGGAAAACCGAAGTTGCCTTGCGGGCGGCCTTCAAAGCCATCAAAGAAAACAAACAAGTGGCCTTTTTGGTGCCCACCACTATTTTGGCCCAGCAGCATTATGAAACCATGATCGACCGTTTCGAAGGCTTTCCGGTGAATGTCGGGCAGCTCAGCCGCTTCCGCACGAAAGCCCAGCAAAATGAAACCATCGAAAAACTGCGGACCGGTCAGGTGGATATCGTCGTCGGAACCCACCGGCTGTTGTCCAAAGATGTGAAGTTTGCGGATCTGGGGCTGTTGGTAATCGACGAAGAACAACGCTTCGGCGTGAAACACAAGGAACGGCTGAAACAGCTGCGTTCGCAAGTGGATGTGCTGACCCTGACGGCAACGCCGATTCCCCGGACCCTGCACATGTCCATGCTGGGGGTGCGAGATCTGTCGGTGATCGAAACACCGCCGGAAAACCGTTACCCGATCCAGACTTATGTTATGGAAAAAAATCCCGGTGCCGTCCGGGAAGCCATCCAGCGGGAGTTGGCGCGGGGCGGGCAGGTCTTTTACCTGTACAATCGAGTGGAGACCATCGAAAAGAAAGTCGACGAGCTGCAGATGCTGGTGCCGGATGCCCGGATTGCTTACGCTCATGGGCAGATGACCGAAATCCAGCTGGAGAACACTTTGTTTGATTTCATCGAAGGCATGTACGACATCTTGGTGACCACCACGATCATCGAAACCGGTGTCGATATTCCCAATGTCAACACGCTGTTTGTGGAAAACGCCGACTATATGGGACTATCTACCTTGTATCAGCTGCGGGGCCGGGTCGGGCGCAGCAACCGGGTGGCTTATGCCTACTTTATGTACGAGCCGCAAAAAGTCTTGAACGAGGTCAGTGAAAAGCGGCTGCAGGCTATCAAGGACTTCACGGAGTTGGGGTCCGGCTTTAAGATCGCCATGCGGGACCTTTCCATCCGGGGGGCCGGCAACCTGCTGGGTGCTCAGCAGCACGGCTTTATCGATGCCGTCGGATTTGACATGTACTCTCAGATGCTCAGTGAAGCAGTCGCCCGCAAGCAGGGGAAAAATAGCCAGAACGAAAAAACTTCCGTGGAAATCGATCTGGGCATCGATGCCTACCTGCCGGAGACGTATATCGAAGACGAGCGGCAGAAGATTGAGATTTACAAACGGATTCGGGAAATGGAAACCGAAGAAAATCTGGACGAGATCCAAGATGACCTGCTGGACCGTTTCGGCGAGTTTCCGGATGAAGTTTCTCATCTGTTGACAGTCGGCCAGATCAAGATGGACGGTGACCGGGCCTTGCTGGAGACCATCCGCAAGATCGGCGACAAGCTGCGTTTTGTGCTCAGCAAAGTCGGGACCAAGACCTACACAGTGGAGCAGTTGTTCGAAGCTCTCGGTGCCACCAGAATGAAGGCGGCGATGGCGATGGACAAAGACAAAATGACCATCACCTTGACCATCGACAAGAAAATGACCGAAGGAATCTGGCTCCATGAAATCCAAGAGTTCGTCAAAGCGTTGCGAGCCGAAAAATACAAAAGCAAGCCGGTAACAGCTGAATAAGCGGAAAATGTCGGCCGGACGATTTTTCGATTTTCCAATAAAAAGGCGGTGAAACGATGGCGAAAAATCAGATGCAGTCGATGATGCAGGGGGCCTTTGTCCTGACGGCGGCTTCTTTTGCGGCCAAGCTGCTGAGTGCAGTCTACCGGGTACCTTTTCAAAACCTGGTGGGAGATGAGGGCTTTTATGTTTACCAGCAGATCTATCCTATCTATGGCTTGGCGATGACCTTGGCGCTGTCGGGGCTGCCGCAGTTCATTTCAAAGTATGTCGCTGAACAAGTTACACCCAAGGACCAGCAGACAGCGATCCGCAAGCTGTATCCCATTGTACTGGGAGCCGGTGTGCTGTTGTTTCTGCTGACCTTTTTAGGGGCTGAACCGCTGGCGTACCTGATGGGGGACCGCCAGTTGTCGCCTTTGATCCGAGTGGTCTCCTTCACCTTTTTGTTTGTCCCGATCCTGTCTTTTTATCGGGGGAGCTTTCAGGGCAACCTGCTGATGGTCCCGACGGCAGTCTCGCAAGTCGCCGAGCAGCTGGTGCGGGTGGCGGTGATTCTGGGGGGCGCCGTCGCCTTTCGCCAACTGGGCCTGACCATTTATCAGGCGGGGACCATCGCCATGTTCGGTGCTCTTTGCGGCGGTGCCGTGGCGATCATGATCCTGCTCTATTATCAAAACAAGATCCACGGGCGGCGTTTGGATCTGCAGCGCACCCGGCTTTTCCAAAAGTGGGACAAACCGCTGATTCGGCGCTTTCTTTTGGAGGGCGGCCTGATCTCGATTTACAGCGGTTTTTTGATCCTCTTTCAGCTGGTAGATTCCTTTCTGGTCGCCAATGCACTGCAGGATGGCGGTGTTTTGCCCCAAGCAGCCCGCGTGACCAAAGGGGTCTATGATCGCGGTCAGCCGCTGGTGCAGCTGGGGCTGGTAGTGGCCGGCGCCCTCAGCTCGACTTTTCTGCCGGCATTGACCAGATATCTGCTGGGAAAAGACCGGAGCCGCTTTTTGAGCACCACCAGGATCTATCTGCGGCTGACGGCCAGCATCTCGCTGGCAGCGGCGGTGGGACTGGCACTGTTGATGCCCTTTATCAACTTCGCCCTCTTCAAAGACGCCAATGGCAACCTGCCGCTGGTGATCTTCGTTTTCGCAGTCTTCTTGATGGGCATGATCCAAGCCTATCAAAGCGTCGCCCAAAGCCAGAATCATTTTCGCATTCCCTTGAAGGCTGCTGCTTGGGGCCTGTTGGCAAAAGCTGTCGCCACCTGGCCTTTCACCCGCTTTTTAGGGACGGCCGGCGCCAGCTGGTCGACACTTCTGGGGCTGAGCTGTACGCTTTGGTATCTGATTGGCCGAGAGGATGCCGCAATCAATGCTTTTTGGCGGGAGGGCCGTTTTTTTCGGAAGCTGCTGCGTTCCATCGGTGCCATGATCCTGCTGATCCTGCTGTACTATCTGGTGCTGGTAATCATTCTGGATCCCCGAACTCACCGTCTCAGCACGCTTTTGATGGCGGTCGGCGGGGTCGCAGTAGGGCTGACGGGCTTTATCCGTTCGGCCATTCGCAACCGGCTGTTTACTGTCCGAGAGTGGCTGTTGCTGCCTTTCGGTAAAAAAATACTCACATTCAAACTGAGAAAGTAGGGAAACCATGCGTTTAGACAAATTTTTGAAAATCTCACGAATCATCAAGCGCCGTCAAGTTGCCAAGGAAGTGGCCGACAAAGGTCGCATCATGATCAACGGCAAACTGGCCAAATCTTCTTCCACTGTCAAGCTGGGGGATGTCTTGACCATTCAATTCGGCAACAAGACACTGGAAGTCAAAATCAGGGAATTGCATGAATCCACTAAAAAGGACGATGCTGCCCAAATGTATGAAATCATTTCTGAAAAACGCAATGACGAAGCTTAGGCAGTATCTGTAAGCATCAGGGACAGCGCTGTTTGGTACTTGACGCCGTAATCTGTCGTGATCGGTAGCGGCATTGACCCCTTGGACACTGCTGCGGCACGCTTTAGCCGGTGATTTCGGCAAAAAGTCTTCAAAAATCTGAACTCCGCTGCTGTTTCCAAATACACCCCGATTTCCGTTAGACAACGCAATCTATAGTTGGTATAATAAGGAAAAAGTGGGGCACCCGTACCTTTGCCGTGGAAAAACGCCGTTACGACAGCGTTTGATCGGTTGTTATCTGGACCCCGCCCAGCAGTTAGCTACAGGAAAGCAAAAGAAGGAGAAAGACGTCATGACGCAAAAGCACCAACCAAACGTGACCCGCTTGGA
This sequence comes from Enterococcaceae bacterium OF42-14pH9A, assembly GCA_027692465.1. GTDB lineage: Bacteria > Bacillota > Bacilli > Lactobacillales > Enterococcaceae > Enterococcus_C. The sequence goes on from JAQEYU010000004.1 coordinate 316,845, forward strand.
TAACGACTATGCCAAGGAGCAGACCGCACAATTGATCAAAGCGCATCGTCAGGCAGTCTTTCGCAGACGTCGGTTGGGATTGATTACGATCGTCGCCGCAGTTATCTTTGCTTTCGTGGGTTTTCAACTGTATAACGATTACCAGCAGGTGAAAAAGCTGGAGGCGATCAAAGCCGAGACCGTGGCCGATCACGATATCGTGGCCGCCAACGTCAAACAGCTGGAAGCCGAAGTCGCCCGCTTGAACGACAAAGACTACGTGGCCAAGCTGGCCCGCAGCCGCTTCTTTTATTCCAAAGACGGTGAGACGGTTTATCCGCTGCCGGATCAAAATGCCGCCAAGGCGGACAAAGAAGAAGCAAAAGTTAAAAAAGCGTTGGATGACACTCATTCGTCTACCACTGCCGAAAAGCAGTAGGAATATAGGATCAACCAGGATCCTGCAGTGATCGTTGCCTGCTTTGCACAGCCGTTCCCGTCATGCGGAAAAAGCGGCAGTGCCCAGGCCCGTAATCACCGCTGGTCCCAAAAATAGGAGGAACATTTGTTAATGGCAATCGAAGTAGGAGCAAAACTTCAAGGAAAAGTGTCTGGTATTACCAATTTTGGTGCGTTTGTCGATTTGGGGGAAAGAAAGACCGGTCTGGTCCACATCAGTGAGGTTTCTGACGGCTATGTAAAAGACATCAACGACGTATTGAAAGTCGGCGATGAAGTGACCGTCATCGTGACTTCCGTGGGCAATGACGGGAAGATCGGTTTGTCGATCCGTAAAGCACAGGACAAACCGCAACAGGAAAAACGGGAATTCTCGAAAGCTCCCGCCGGCAAAGCACCGGCTCGCGGCGGACAGAAGAAACCTTTCAACCGCGGCGGCAGCCAAGGACAAGGTCGCGGCAGCTTTGGCAATGATAATAAGCAAGACTTCGATTCCTTGATGAGTTCATTTTTGAAGGACTCAGATGATCGCCTGTCCTCCTTGCGCCGCAACACAGAAGGCAAGCGCGGCGGCCGGGGCGGACGCCGGAACTGATGACCGGCAACCGGCTGGCTGCGATTTGATGAAAGACCCTGAGACGTTCACGCGTCCGGGGTCTTTTTTTCATGAATCTAGTGTTCTGTCTATACAGAAATCAAATCAATTCACTCGAAAACTTCAGAGCCAGCTGGCATGCCAATCATCGTAGTGCACGGTCGGCTCCAACCTCAGCAAGCTGAGATTGCAAGTTCAACATGGCGAATTCTGCCTTAGTTGAACTGTACCAGCTGACCGTAGGGAGGGTGGCTTCTCACATTTTCCTTGATGCGCACTACGATGCTGTCATGCGTTGTCTCTTCCGATACATCCAGAAAAGTTCCAGAAGGCTCGGAGACTGACCCCGGCGTACAGATTTTACCGTTTGACTGAACTACTGACAGTTCGGCGCTGATTTGAAAAATCAGTGGCGTTACTGTCAGTTTGAAGTCAATAGGCCCAAGACAATGAGAAATTTCCGCTGCCTTTCAAGTGGAATTTCTCGTTGGCTTCGGCCGGCGGCTGTACGCCGGGGTCAGATCGGAGAGCCTTCTGGAACTTTTCGGCAATCGGCTGATTGCTTTAATTCCAGTCCGGATGAAATACTAAGGACTGATTGCCAGCCCCATCTGTCCATTCGCGGATGAGCACGGTATAATAGAAGCAACAAATAAAAACATTGACGGAAAAGCTTACCGGTAGGGTTTTGGAGGTCTTGATGGAAGAGTTGGCGCAGCGCTTTTTACGACAGGGAAAAGAAGAAAAACTTTGGCAGCCTGGGAGTCGGATTTTGGCGGCGGTTTCCGGTGGGGTGGACTCGATGGTGCTGCTGCAGCTGCTGGAATTGGTGCGGGCTGCCGAGGATCAGGTATTGATCGCAGTGGCCCATGTGAATCATCAGCTGCGGGCGGAATCAGCGGCAGAGGAAGCCTTTTTGCGGGAATATTGTGAGCGGCGGGAGATCCCGTTTTATGTCCGTCGCTGGGAAAGTCTGCCGGTCAGCGGGATGGAGGAAGCGGCGCGGACGTTTCGCTATGACTTTTTTGGCGAGCTGATGCAGGAGCATTACTTTGATACGCTGATGACAGCACATCATGCAGACGACCAGCTGGAGACGATGCTGATGAAGATGATGAGAGACGGCAATGTTCAGACTGCCGGCGGGATGCGCAGGCGGCGGGCTTTTGGCGGCGGACGCCTGGTGCGGCCGCTTTTGGATTTTCCCAAAGAAACGCTGATTGTCTATGCCGAGGACCACGGGCTCCGCTATTACGACGATGCCACCAACTATCTGCCGCAGGTCCAACGTAACCGGGTCCGCCAGCGGATTGTGCCGCCGATGAAGGCTGAAAATCCGCAGGTGCTGGCCCATTTCGGGCGCCTGGCCCGCCAGCTGCAGTGGCTCACGGAGCAGCAGGATCAAAAAATGCAGCAGTGGTACCTTCAATACGCCGAAGTCCACTCGGAAAGTCTGCGGCTGCCCGTCTCCCGGATTCTGGAACTAGCGGAAGGGGAGAAGTATTTCGCGCTGCAGTACTGCTGCCGGAAAATCAGAGAGCTTTGGCAGGTGACCATCAGTGATGACCAGTTGGATCAGATTCTGCGCAGCCTGCACGCCGGGCGGCCCCAGTGGCGAATCGATCTGGCAGGGGGTTGGCAGTTTCGCGGTGAGTATGACCGGTTGATCTTCGGGCCCGCCAGTCTGGTAACGGCGACTGCGCAGCTAAAAGATGAGGAAACACTGTCGGAACAGCGGATTGCGCTGAAATTGGGAGAGTCGGTTTTTCTCTCTGAAAACGAGTGGGTGGGCTTTTTGGCGATGACCCCGGATCCTGTCAGCGGCAGGGCCTACATCGATCCCGACGATATTCCCGAAAAAGTCAAACTTTGGGCGGAGATTGATCAACCTTTGCCGGTAAACTTCCCTACTGAGGCAGTCTTTCGCAAACGGCGTGACGGGGACCGCATTCAGCTGACCCCGTCACTTAGAAAGAAGATTTCCCGCATCTTTATCGATAAAAAAACGCCCAATGACATGCGGGAGCGTTCCTGGGTGATGACGACCCCGGAAGATCAGGTGCTGGGGGTGCTGCCGCAAGCCCTTTCCTATTTGAGTATTGCCGGGGAAACTGATAAAATACACTACAGACTTCTTTATAAATATCGCAAAGAAGAATAGGCTGTACTGAAAACGCTGCTGCCAGTTTCTGAAGCGGACTGGCTGTGGGTTCAACTCATGAGTCAAATAACCCGCCGGAGACGCAACTTTTGCGACAAAAGACGGAAAAGTTGCCTCGTTGCGATTTTCAGAACCGCTTTATTAAAACCAACTGCTGGAGGGAGCACAACGGATGCTGGAAAAAGACATCGAAAAAGTCCTCGTGACACGTGAGGAGATCAAAGCGCGCTGCGAGGAATTAGGGAAACAATTGACGGAAGAATACAAGGATAAGAATCCTTTGGTGATCGGCGTATTGAAAGGTTCCATCCATTTCATGGCGGATGTCTGCCGCGAGATGGACTGTTACTTGGAGCTGGACTTCATGGATGTTTCCAGTTACGGAAATGCTACGGTTTCTTCCGGTGAAGTGCGGATCTTAAAAGATCTGGACACCAATGTGGAAGGCCGCAACCTGTTGATCGTGGAAGATATCATCGATTCCGGCCGCACGCTGGCTTATCTGGTAGATCTGTTCAAATACCGCAAAGCCAAGTCCGTCAAGATCGTGACTCTGCTGGATAAACCGGAGGGCCGAGTGGTGGATATTGAAGCAGATTACATCGGCTTTGACGTACCCAATGAATTCGTCGTCGGTTATGGCCTGGACTATGCCGAGCAGTACCGCAATCTGCCGTATGTAGGCGTGTTGAAACCGGCTGTCTACCAAACGGCTGAATAAGACGGACCGCTTTCGTGAAAAGCTGTCAAAAAAGGCGCAATGAACCGTGCTGAGATCGATTTAGTGACAGATTTTGCGGGAGTTATGATACAATAAAATGGTCAGGATTGATAAGACAATTTAAAAAATGCTGACGGGCGCAGGCACGTCATTCAGCGAAAAATAATTCAGCCAAGGAGGGCGAGCATGAACAAGAAAAATAACGGTATTCTCAAGAATACCTTGTATTATGTACTCGTGCTGTTGGCGATGTTCACCATCGTCTATTTCCTGTTGGGAAATGGCGGACAGCAATCGCCTGATATCGAGTACTCCACCTTTAAAGAACAGCTGACAGACGGAAAGGTCAAAGATTTCTCTGTTCAGCCGGTGAACGGTGCCTACAAGATTACCGGTCACTACAAAGAAAAACAGGAAGTGGCCAATAATAACGGCCTCAGCGTGCTGGGCAGTACGGCAGCGGAAACCACCAGCTTCACCACGGTGATTTTGCCAAACGACAGCACACTAAAAGAGATTACCGACTTGGCAGCTGACAGCAACGTCAAGACTGTGATCAAAGAGCAGTCCAACAGCGGGCTGTGGCTGAGTCTGCTGATGAGCTTCCTGCCGCTGGTACTGATCATCTTCTTCTTTTACATGATGATGGGCCAACAAGGCGGTGGCGGCGGTGGCGGCGGCCGTGTGATGAACTTCGGCAAGTCTAAAGCTAAAGAAGCCGACAAGAAGGCCAACCGGGTCCGTTTCTCGGACGTTGCCGGTGCCGAAGAAGAAAAACAAGAACTGGTGGAAGTCGTGGAATTTCTGAAAGATCCGCGGCGTTTCGTAGAACTGGGTGCCCGCATCCCGGCCGGCGTATTGCTGGAGGGACCTCCGGGGACCGGTAAAACTTTGCTGGCCAAAGCTGTTGCCGGTGAAGCCGGTGTGCCGTTTTATTCCATCTCCGGTTCGGACTTCGTTGAGATGTTCGTCGGGGTCGGTGCCAGCCGTGTGCGTGACTTGTTTGAAACAGCTAAGAAAAATGCCCCAGCCATCATTTTCATCGATGAAATTGATGCCGTCGGTCGCCAACGTGGTGCCGGTATGGGCGGTGGCCATGATGAACGGGAACAAACCCTGAACCAATTGTTGGTTGAGATGGACGGGTTTGACGGCAACGAAGGCGTAATCGTCATCGCTGCAACCAACCGTTCCGATGTCTTGGATCCAGCCTTGTTGCGTCCAGGCCGTTTTGACCGTCAGATTCTGGTAGGTCGTCCGGATGTCAAAGGCCGAGAAGCCATCTTGAAAGTCCATGCCCGCAACAAACCGCTGGCAGACGATGTTGATCTGAAAGTCGTTGCCCAACAAACACCGGGCTTTGCCGGTGCGGATCTGGAAAACGTCTTGAACGAAGCAGCCTTGGTTGCTGCTCGTCGTAACAAGAAGAAAATCGATGCTTCCGATATCGATGAAGCTGAAGATCGGGTGATTGCCGGTCCTGCGAAAAAAGACCGGGTCATCTCCAAACGGGAACGGGAAATGGTGGCCTACCACGAAGCCGGTCATACAATCGTCGGTCTGGTATTGAGCCGCGCCCGTGTCGTCCACAAAGTAACGATTATCCCTCGGGGCCGCGCAGGCGGTTACATGATCGCTTTGCCAAAAGAAGATCAGATGCTGATGACCAAAGACGATATGTTCGAACAAATCGTGGGTCTGTTAGGTGGTCGGACGGCCGAAGAAATCATCTTCAACGTTCAATCTACAGGTGCTTCCAATGACTTCGAGCAGGCAACCGGCCTGGCCCGCAGCATGGTGACCGAATACGGAATGAGTGAAAAACTCGGACCGGTTCAATACGAAGGCAATCACCAAGTCTTCGTCGGTCGTGACTACGGTCAAACCAAGGGCTATTCCGAACAAATCGCCTTCGAGATTGATCAGGAAGTCCGCAATATCTTGAACGCCGCTCATGCCAAAGCTCGTGAAATCATCGAAACTCACCGGGCACAGCACAAGCTGATCGCCGAAAAACTGCTGGAATTTGAGACACTGGATGCCAAGGCAATCAAGTCCTTGTTTGAAACAGGCAAGATGCCGGAAGGATCCGAAAGCAGCGATTATCCAAGCGAAAAAGCCCAGACTTTCGAAGAAGCAAAACGCGCTTTGGAAGAAAAGGATGCCGCTAAACAAGCGGAAGAAAAGCAGGATTTCGATGAAGCGAAAGATTACTTCAAAGCTGAAGCTGATGAAGCCCGTCTGGATGCCGACGAAGCGATCAAAGAAGTTAAAGAAGATATCGACAACGAACGAAAAGATGTCGATGACGAAAACAAATTCTGATTTTAATCAAACGACCCGCCGAAGAGTTACAATCGGCGGGTCGTTTTTTTGCACGCTGACAAGATGGTGTCAGCGTCTTTCCACAGCAATTGCGAGGCTGCTTTAGTTGCGTAATTCGTCGGAAAACGGCATGCTTGAAGAAAACCGAAAGCAGGTGGCGTTCATGGAAGCAAATGTGTATATCCTACTGACCTTTGTCGGGGTTTGGATGTTGTATATCTTTCCTTTGTATCAAGGTATCGAAGAACTGTCGGAGCAAAAGCGCGTCTTGCGGAAATTTTCAGTCGGCGGGAAAAAATACCCGCAGGTGTCCCCCTGGTGGTGGCTGCTTCCGCCGGTAAAGATTTCCAAGGAGAAGCAGCGGGGTATCAAAATATTGAAGGATAACTTCAGTGAGGAAGAAGATGTCCGGGCGCTGTTTCATTTTTTCAATAAAACTACCGGCTGGTTTTATATCGCAATTGCCGGTCTGCTGAATGGCATCGTTGCAACGGCTGAACTGGCTGCGGCCCTGCCTTTTACGGTACCGCTGGTGGGACAATTGGCTGTGGATCTGGTGATCATCGTGAGCGGGCTGCTGCATGCCCGCTACCGTGTCAGCCGACGTCGTGAACAGCGGCTGATAGAACAGTTGGCGGGTCGGCGCAAGTAGCGGCCAATGAAAGAAGCAGTGACAAAAAGGCGCCGTTCACTATTTGAGTCGAACCGCCTTTTGTCTATGTTGCTTGGTAGCGGCGTGAAAGAGAAAAGTTCTGTTGGTGAGCAAAGTAAGTGACAAAGTGTCACCGAACGTTTATACTACCTTTTGTAAACGGAAATAGAATTGAAAATTTCAAGAAAAAAGATTTCCGTAATTTATCGAGGAAGTGAATGACGATGTTTTTAGCAAAGAAAGAAATGCGTTACGCCAAACTCCGCTACAGTCTGATCATCGGGATCATGCTGCTGGTCTCTTATGTGGTGTTTCTACTGTCGGGTCTGGCTTCCGGTCTGGCCCACGAATTTGAACAGGCCATTACTGATTGGCAGGCCGAGACGGTGATCTTGGCAGAAGATGCCAATAAAAGTCTGAATGCTTCGCAACTGACCCAAGGAGATGCGGCCCGCGTGACGGCTGCTGACAAGGCGGCAGTAGGTGTTTTCAACGGTGCCGTGAAAAAAGGCGGCGCGCATGCTGCCAAAAATGATGTGACGGTCTTCGGGACGGAGGCAGATGCCTTTTTGCTGCCAAAGGTGACAGCAGGTAAGAATTTTGCTGCTGAAAATGAGATCATCATTTCGCAGAATCTGGCAGATGAAGGGTACAAGGTAGGCGATCAGGTGACCATCGGCAAATATGATGAAAAACTGACAATCGTGGGGATTTTCCCGGTGACCTATTACCTGGTTTCGCCGGTAGTCTATACGTCGCTGGATACCTTCACGAATCTGAAATACGGAACCCAGCCCTTTGCCGATGAAAACAGTAAGCCGGTCAATGCAATTGTAGTCAAAGAGGCCAAGGCAGCGCTGGACAACAGTGATGCTCAAGCAGAAAATCTGCAGTCAATCAAGACTGCCGACTTTATCGAAGCACTGCCGGGTTATTCGGCGCAAAATCTGACCCTCAATGGGATGATTTACTTCTTGTTTGTGATCGTGGCTGCCGTGGTAGGGATTTTCATGTATGTCATCACTATGCAAAAAGCACCGGTTTTCGGTGTTATGAAAGCACAAGGGATCTCTAACAGCTTCATCGCCAAATCCATCGTGGCCCAGTCTTTCATGGTAGGGATAATGGGGGTGGCCGCAGCCGCGATTCTGGCCTTTTTGACCAGCCTGGTTCTGCCGGCGGCGATGCCGTTTCAAGTGCTGCCGCTGCAATGGTTGATCTATAGCCTGATCTTGTTGGCAGTCGCCGTCTTGGGTGGCGTCTTCTCGATCCGCACGGTCACAAAAGTCGATCCAATCACAGCAATCGGAGGGTGAGCATTATGACAAACGCATTGGATATGCAGCAAATCAAAAAAGTTTTCGGCTCCGGCCATACAGAAGTCACCGCGCTGAAGGGCATCGATTTTGCGGTAGCCCCCGGCGAGTTTGTTTCAATCATCGGGCCCTCGGGTTCCGGTAAGAGTACCTTTTTGACAATCGCCGGCGGGCTGCAAAACCCAAGCTCCGGCAAGATTCTGATCAACGGGCACGATTTCACCGACCTGTCAGAAAAAGAACGCAGCAAGCTGCGCTTCAAGGAGATCGGCTTTATCCTGCAAAGCTCGAACCTGATCCCTTACTTGAAGATCAAAGAGCAGTTTTATCTGGTGGACAAGGTGAAAAAAGTGCCAATGAACAAAGAACGGGTCACCGAACTTTTGACCTCGTTGGATATTTTGGATTTAAAAGACAAATACCCGCGGGATCTTTCCGGTGGAGAACGCCAACGAGTGGCAATCGGCCGGGCATTGTACAATGATCCCAGCCTGATCCTGGCAGACGAGCCCACTGCCGCTTTGGATACCGACCATGCTTATGATGTAGTGAAACTGCTGGTAAAAGAAGCCCATGAAAAACAAAAGGCGACGATCATGGTGACCCACGATCCCCGCATGACCCAGTGGAGCGACCGGATTCTGCGTATGGCAGACGGCCTGCTGGTTCCGGAAAAAGCCGGCGCAACTGCAGAATAAGCTGGTGTTCTCTCCAGACAGAAATCAAAACAATTTGTCCGAAGACTCCAGAGCCAGCTGGCATGCCAATCATCGTGGTGCACGGTCGGCTCCAACCTCAGCAAGCTGAGTTGCAAGTTCAACTTGGCGCTTTCTGCCTTAGTTGAACTGTACCAGCTGACCGTAGGGAGGGTGGCTTCTCATATTCCCCTTAAAGTGCACTACGATGCTGCCATGCGCTGTCTCTTCCGTCTTCTCAGCGGATACATCCAGAAAAGTTTCAGAAGGCTCGGAGACTGACCCCGGCGTACAGATTTTACCGTTTGAATGAACTACTGACAGTTCGGCGCTGATTTGAAAAATCAGTGGCGTTACTGTCAGTTTGAAGTCAATAGGCCCAAGACAATGAGAAATTTCCGCTGCCTTCCAGTGGAATTTCTCGTTGGCTTCGGCCGGCGGCTGTATGCCGGGGGTCAGATCGGAGAGACTTCTGAAACTTTTCGGCACTCGGCTGATTGCTTTAATTCCAGTCCGGATGAAATAGTAGTTTTGAGCGACAGATGACTATAATCAGTGAGTAAGCGATGAGAAGGCACAACAGCTGCCGACTCATCGCTTTTTTTTGTTGCTGCCGGCGGGTAAAGAGGATTTTGCATAGATTTTGGCAATTTCCGAATAAAGTTTGCTGTTTGTCGGGTTATAATGTATATTAATACATAAATAAAGGGAGCGTGAATAAAGATGAGTCATTTATTTCCGAATTATGCTCGTAAACCCTTCGAGATTGTCGAAGGCACGGGATTGACAGTAACCGATCAGACAGGCAAGCAATATCTTGATTTCACCAGCGGCATCGGTGTGGTGAATCTGGGGCATCACTATCCGGCGGTAGAAGAGGCGCTGGCGCAGCAGGCGGCCCGGTTGTGGCACATGCCCAATCTTTATGAAAGCAGTCTGCAGGAGGAAGTGGCGGCAGGTTTGGCGGGCGAGCTGGATTATGTCGGCTTTTTTTGCAACAGCGGCGCCGAAGCCAACGAAGCTGCGATCAAGCTGGCCCGCAAATTCACCGGGAAAAGCCCGGTTGTCACTTTTGAGCAATCTTTCCATGGGCGGACGTACGGTGCCATGACTGCTACCGGACAAGACAGCATTCATGCCGGTTTCGAGCCGTTGGTACCGGATTTTCATTACGGTATCTATAACGATTACGACAGCATCGATACGCTGATTGACTCCGAGACAGCGGCAGTTTTGGTGGAACTCATCCAAGGTGAAGGCGGCATCATCACGGCAGAAAAAGCCTGGATCACAGCGCTGGCGGAAAAATGTCGGGCATGCGGGGCTCTGCTGATGGTCGACGAGGTCCAGACGGGCATGGGACGGACGGGTTCGCTGTTTGCCTTTCAACAGTTTGCCATCGAACCGGATATTTTCACCTTGGCTAAAGGCTTGGGCAACGGCATCCCGGTCGGTGCCATGATGGGTAAGCGGGCACTGGCGTCGGCGTTTGGTCCCGGCTCCCACGGGACAACTTTCGGGGGCAATAAGCTGGCAATGGCCGCGGCCAAAGCCGTGCTCACAGCGATGAAAGCACCGGGCTTTTTCGATGAGGTCAACCTGCGGAGCCAGGAATTATTTGCCGGCCTGACCGCGATTACTTCCGATAAAATCGAAGACATCCGGGGACTGGGATTGATGATAGGCATCCAACTGACCTCGGCGGAAGTCCTGGCAGAGGTTAGTGCCGTTTTGGAAGAAAAGGGGCTGTTGACACTGCGGGCGGGGAAAAACGTACTGCGCCTGTTACCGGCATTGACCGTCAGCCGAGAGGAAGTCAAAGAGGCATTGGCATTGATACAGGAAGTTTTGGAAAAATAATGGATCTAAAAAATAGCGCACCGGCGGAAATCGACTTTGAAAGCTGATTTCCGCCGGTGCGTCTGTTTTTGTGCCAACTCATGAAATAATCTGATCCTGTCCTCAAGTATCGATTCGCTGTATTTCTGCCAGCGGGAAATCCCGATAAGCGAGATCTGCTCTCAATTTGAAGCCTTGCTCCTGCCAAAAACAGTTGCCCAATTCATTTTTCGAGAAGACTACCAGTGCAACTTTACGAATATTTTCTGCAATCAGCGCCTGCTTGACCTCAGTCACCAGTCGGGTCGCCAGTTTTTGTCGGCGACAGTCGGCGGCGACCGTCAAATGATAGATAAAGCCGCGACGGCCGTCATGACCGGCCAGGATTACACCGATCACGTCTCCGTTATTCTCTGATTTTGCGATGAAGCAGGTGGTAGGATTGCGTTTCAAAAAGGCAGTGATTCCGGCTTCCGAGTCGTCCAGATTGTTCAAGCCCATCCCGGGTGTTGCCAGCCATAAACGATGGACAGCGGGATAGTCAGCCGCCTGCATGGGTATAATAGTCATTGCTCAAACCTCCGATGATTTTTTATTCAGTATGCCAAAGAGTGGCAGCTGGCGCAAGCCGTTATGCAGAAAATACTAGAATTTAGGGACTTATTCTGATTTTTATACATTTATTCAGTTTAAATCCGCATAAAACATTCAAAAATATCACTAAAAATAATAATTAATCATTGACAGAAAAATCCGGAAGTTTTATAATTTGAAGTAATTCAAGGAAAGCAGGTAGTAATCATGAAAGCGGCAATCGTTGGTGTAACAGGATATACCGGAATCGAATTATTGCGGATCATCCAAGGACACCCGCAATTGTCCATCGGTACCCTCCACAGTTCTTCGGTGCATAAAGATACAATATCGGATGAATATCCTCATTTGCGTCAACTGATCGCATTGCCGATTCAGGCCTTCGATCCGGAGGTGATCATGGCTGAAAATGATTTGGTCTTCTTTGCCACTCCGGCCGGGGTCGCCAAAGAGCTGGGACAGGCTTTCGCAGAACGAGGCTTTCCGATGATTGATCTGTCGGGAGACCTGCGGCTGAAGGATCCGACAGTCTACGAAGCGTGGTACCAAAAAGCGGCCGCTCCGCAGGCAATGCTGGCGCAGGCGACTTATGGGCTGCCGGAATTCATGACCGAAAAAGCCACTGACCTGATCTCAAATCCCGGTTGTTATGCGACGGCAGCGCTTCTGACGGTTGCGCCGCTGGTGATCAAAAAGCTGATCGATCCGGCAACGCTGATTCTTGACGGCAAATCCGGTTTGTCCGGCGCCGGCAAAAATCTGAATGAGAGCAGTCATTTCGTGAACGTGGACGAAAATATGACCATGTACAAGTTGAACCGCCACCAGCATATTCCGGAAATTTTGCAGCAGTTGCAGCTCTGGGATCCTAGCATCACCGATATCCAGTTCACCACCAGTCTCATCCCGGTGAAGCGGGGAATTTTCATGACGGGCTATGCCAAAGCTGCTCCCGGTGTGACGGAGGCCGATTTGTTGGCGGCTTATGAGGAAATCTATGCCCAACAGCCTTTTGTCCGCATCCAGCCGCAAGGAACTCTGCCGCAGCTGCGCCAGGTGATCGGCACCAATTTCTGTGATATCGGGCTGGGCTTGAACGCAGGCACCGGCATCGTGACTCTGGTAGGGGTCATCGACAATCTGATGAAAGGCGCCAGCGGGCAGGCGATCCAAAACTACAATCGCTGGGCCGGTATTGATGAAACTGCCGGACTCTGGTCGCTGCCGATCTATCCATAAAGCAGCTAAAAGCTGTCACCCTGCCGGCGGTCTTGGCCGGCAATCACAACAAGGAGGTCCCGTATGCAAAAAATCAACGGAACCATCGCAGCACCCAAAGGGTTTCACGCCGACGGGATCCACTGCGGTTTGAAGAAAAAGAAAAAAGATATCGGTTGGCTGTACTCCGAAGTCCCGGCGCAGGCGGCCGGGGTCTTTACTACCAATAAGGTCAAAGCTGCACCGGTCTATTATACGAAGGCCGCACTGGCTGACGGACAGCTGCAGGCAATCATCGTCAATTCCGGCAATGCCAACGCTTGTACCGGTGAGCAAGGGATGAAGGATGCCCAACTGATGACAGAACTCACTGCGACTGCCTTGGCAATCGATCCACAGCTGGTAGCAGTGGCTTCCACCGGCATCATCGGTCAGCTTTTACCGATGGAAACAGTGACAGAAGGGATTGCCCAGTTGCACAAAGCCGGCGATGCCAAAGGATTTCAACAGGCGATCCTGACGACGGATACTTGTGAAAAAGTCAGTGTCTATGAAGACCTGATTGCTGAGCAGACAGTGACAGTCGCGGGCTGCAGCAAAGGTTCCGGGATGATTCACCCCAATATGGCGACCATGCTGGGGTTTGTCACCACCGACGCAGCGATTTCGGCTGCAACGCTGCAGCAGCTTTTAGCAGAGTTGACAGAGACGACCTTCAATCAGATCACCGTCGACGGAGACACCTCCACCAACGATATGGTGCTGGTCCTGGCTAACGGTCTGGCGGAAAATCCGCCGATTGCAGCCGGCACTGCTGCTTATGAAGTGTTCAAGCAAATGCTGGCGGCGGTCATGACGGATTTGGCCAAAGCCATCGCCAAAGACGGCGAAGGGGCCACCAAGTTGATCCAAGTGACTACCAGCGGCGCCAAAGATGATCTTAATGCCCGCATGATCAGTAAAACGGTGGTGGGTTCTCCGTTAGTAAAGACCGCCATCTTCGGCAAAGATCCCAACTGGGGTCGGATCCTTTGTGCGGTAGGGTACAGCGAGGCTGAGCTGGATTTGGCGGGACTGACCATCAAAATCGGTGAGTCCACCGTCTACGGCGAGGGGATGCCGCAGGATTATGATGAGTCTGTGATGGCAGCGGCTCTGGAGCAACCGGAAATCTTCATCGATGTCCGCTTGGAAGACGGCGCAGGGGTCGGGACCGCATGGGGATGCGATCTGACGTATGATTACGTCAAGATCAATGCGTTGTATCACACGTGATGAGCAGCGGCTGCCAGGTGGCGGCCGTAACAGGGATTTATAAGAAAAGGGGTAGGACTATGGGGACCATCGTAGTGAAAATGGGCGGCGTCGCCTCTGATAATCTGGATCAGGCATTTTTTGATCAGATCCAGACGTGGCAGCAGCAGGGCAAGAAGATCGTCATCGTTCACGGCGGCGGTTACTATATTTCGGAAATGATGAATCGGCTGGGGCAGGAAGTGGTCATCAAAAACGGCCTGCGGGTCACGGATGCCGAGACACTGGAGATTACGCGGATGGTCCTTTTGGGTCAGGTACAGCCACTGGTCACCACGAGATTTCTGGCGGAAGGGTTTCATGCGCTGGGCTTGAGTGCCGGCAGTGACCAACTCATTTTGGGGGATCTGATCAATGAAGCTGAGCTGGGCTATGTGGGACAGGTCACCGGCGTAAATCAGGAGTTGTTAGATGTATTGTTGGCAAAAGACCATATCCCGGTGATTGCACCATTAGGAATCACCGCCGAGGGGCAATGGCTGAATATCAATGCCGATGAAGTCGCCTGCAAGGTGGCGGCGGCATTGCAGGCCGAGGAATTGTATTTATTGACCGACGTGCCGGGCATCAAAAAACAGGACACTTGGTTGGACAAGGTGCCTGTTGCCCAGGTGGATCAGTTGGTAGCAGAAAAAGTCGTCACCGGCGGCATGCTGCCAAAACTCAACAGTGCCAAAAGCGCGTTATTGAGCGGAGTTCGCTCCGTCTTCATCAACGATTCCATCAACAGCTGCGGGACACAGCTGTTCGTAGAAGAATGCTTGAAAGCGTAAGGACCAAGGAAAATCGGATAATGACCGGCGCAAAACAGGTGCCGGTCAAAAAGAAGACAGCAATCGGGGGATGCTGTCTTTTTTGCGCTTTTTTTAAAGGAAGAATAGCGCTTTGAAAAATAATGATAAGGTACTTGACTAATAATAAAGGTACCTGTATAATTCTCTTTGTAAGGTACCTTTGCAAGTTGCAGATACTGCGCTTTGCCGGCGGGTTTCTTTTGGAATCCTGCAACGAAAGGCGGCAGTAAGGAAATTGTCGACCGTTCTTTACTACGATGAGCTGTCGATACCAGATCAAGGAGACGATAAACCATGGAAAACCAATTATTTGAAGAATTTTTGTCATTTGAAAATCTGTTGCGGCGCTACCTGCTGTGGCAGCGAAAAGGCAAAGGCAATGCCGGCACGCCGCATCGGGGGCAAGGCCGCGTCTTGGCGCTTTTGAAGATCCAACCGGAGATCACCCAAAAAGAGCTGACCTATCTTTTGGATATGCGGCCCCAGTCACTGGGAGAGCTGCTCACCAAGCTGGAGAAAAATGAGTTCATCACCCGTGAGCCTTCTGAAGACGACCGCCGGGTGATGGTGGTGAAATTAACAGCAGCCGGTAAAGCAGAAGCAGAACGTTTGTCACAGGAAAATACTGCAACGATTTTTGATCAGCTATCTGAGGCTGAGCAGGAGCAGTTCGCAGCGATTTTGGCAAAGCTGTCTCAGATCATGCAGGCAGAACTGCCGGAAGAAGCCTTGCAAGGAGGCTTTGACCCGGATATGCGCCGCAAGATGATGGAAGAATTCAAGCGGGGCGGTTTTGGCGGCGGACACGGTCCTCGGCGGAGCGGTTTTCCGGGCTTTGGCGGCCGGGATTTCCGGGGCACCGGGCGTGGCGACGTTTGGGGATTCGATCCCCGGGATGGCGCTGATTTCAGCGGCTTCGACGATCATTTCCGCAAAAATGTCTGACACTTATTCGCTGGATGAAAACGAGGTGGCGACGATGATCGCATTGATTTTTTGGCTGTTGTCTCTGAAAAAAGAGGCAGAGTCCGAAGCAGCTGCTATCAGCTGAGATGACTATCTACTATATATAGAAGCAACTACCCGGTCCGGCCAATCCGAAAAGCGGCCGATCTTGTCACAACAATCAAAAACAGCGGTGCCGCTCAATACGTGTCGGCACCGCTGTTTTTAGTTGTTTAGTCGACGGCTGTGCAGAAAGCGGCCGCTTATTTTACAAATTTGCGGCCGCTTTGTTGTACTTTTCCTAAATTTGGAGCCGGCCAAGTTGAAAAAAAGCCGGTCAGACTGTATGATTTAGCAATGAATAAAAGCGGCCGTCCGGATGGCAGACATGCGGGCGCAGCCGGTAAAAAGGAGCAGATCAGACAAATGGAAGATTATTTAGTAAAAGCCCTGGCCTATGACGGCATGGTGCGGGCTTACGGTGTACAGGCGACTGCTGCCGTAGCTGAAGCGCAAAGACGCCACGATACTTGGAATACCGCTTCAGCAGCGTTGGGTCGGGCCCTGGTCGGCGGTCTGCTCTTAGGGGCAACGGTCAAAGGGGACGACAAGCTGACGATCAAGATTCAAGGGGACGGTCCGGCCGGAGCCATTGTCGTTGATGCCAATGGTCACGGGGATGTGAAAGGCTATATGCAAAATCCTCATATCAGTCTGCCGCTGAATCCTCAGGGCAAACTGGATGTCAAAGGCGCTGTCGGAACGCAGGGAATGTTCACGGTCATCAAGGATCTGGGCTTGAAGGAGCCCTTCTCCGGTCAGACGCCGATTGTTTCCGGTGAACTGGGAGAAGATTTCACCTATTATCTGGCTATCAGCGAGCAAATTCCGTCAGCGGTCGGTTTGAGTGTTCTGGTGGATACCGACGACAGCATCAAGGTCGCCGGTGGTTTCATGCTGCAGATCATGCCGGGAGCTGACGATACGGTTATCGATCAGATTGAAGCCAATCTGGCGGCGACGCCTCAGATTTCAGCACTGTTGGAAGCCGGCAAGACGCCGGAAGAGATTTTGGCAAGTCTGCTGCCGAACACAGAGCTGACTGTACTGGAGAAGATGCCGGTTCGTTTCAAATGCGATTGTTCCAAAGAAAAGTTTGCCGCAGCGATTATTTCCCTGGGAGTCGATGAGATCCAGGCGATGATCGATGAAGACCATGGAGCCGAAGCTGTGTGTGCCTTCTGCGGGGAGAAATACGAGTATTCCGAAGCCGATTTGGCTGAATTGAAACAGGAGGCAATGGGCAATGAGTGAGCAAAGTTGGCAGATCGGCAATGTTGAGATTCCTAACCGGGTAGTGGTAGCTCCGATGGCCGGGATCACCAATGCGGCTTTTCGGGTGACGGTTAAAGAGTTCGGCGCCGGTCTGGTCGTCTGTGAGATGATCAGTGACCAAGGGATCCATTTTCGCAATAAAAAGACCCTCGAGATGCTTTACATCGATGAGCGGGAGCACCCGTTGAGCGTGCAGATCTTCGGCGGTACCAAGGAAAGCCTGGTGGAAGCGGCGCTTTTCGTTCAAAATAATACCAAAGCCGACATCATCGACATCAATATGGGCTGTCCGGTACCCAAAGTCATCAAAGCCGATGCCGGTTCCAAGTGGCTGCTGGACCCTGACAAGATCTATGAGATGGTCAAGGCGGTTTCTTCCGAGATCGATATTCCTGTGACAGTGAAAATGCGCATCGGTTGGGACGCCGACCATATTTTTGCCGTACAAAATGCTCTGGCCGCTGAATCAGCCGGCGCCGCAGCGATTGCGATGCATGGCCGGACCCGGGCGCAAATGTACGAAGGCAAAGCGGATTGGAATGTCTTAAAAGAGGTCAAACAACACCTGACGATTCCCTTCATGGGCAATGGCGATGTTCGGACGCCGGAAGATGCCAAGCGGATGCTGGATGAAGTCGGTGCAGACGGAGTTATGATCGGGCGTGCGGCTTTGGGAAATCCCTGGATCATCCATCGGACCCAGCATTACCTGGAAACCGGCGAGCTGATCGGCGACCCGACCCCGACAGAAAAAATTGCGACGGCCAAAGTCCACCTGCAGCGCTTGGTGGATTTGAAGGGTGAAATGATTGCTGCTCGGGAGTTCCGCCAGCACGCTTCCTATTATCTGAAAGGCATCCCGAAAGCTGCCAAAGTCAAAGTCGCGATCAATGAGGCCGAAGACCAGGCGACAGTGGTTCGGCTGTTGGATGAATTTGCAATCCAGGCAGAAGAAAATCGGCTAGCCAAAGCGCAGGCCTGAGCTGTCAGCTGTCAAAAGGCGCTCTGATACGTTTTATCATGGGAAAAGCAAGCCGGAAAAGGAATTTCGGCTTGCTTTTTTGCAGGAATCTTGGCATTATAGGTAAGAATGAAACCGCGTCAGTTCACGCTTGACGCAGCTGACAGCCGCTTTTAAGGCGTCGGAAAAACAGTGAGGCCGGCTGCTGAAAAAGTTTCGCCAAGACTGTGACTGCACTAAAGCAGGCAGGCAATCGGGAGCAAACAGCTGCTTTGGCAACTGGCTGTCACGAGCGGAAGCTGACCGCATTTGTTGGTGCCTGCGCCCAACACCACCCACTATATCAAGGAGGAAATCACGTGTCTGAAGAACAAAACCAGCCCAAACAAGAAGAACTGAACGATCAAATGTTAGTTCGCCGGGAGAAGATGGAAAAGCTGCGGGAAGAAGGGATTGATCCTTTCGGCAAACGTTTCGAGCGGACCGCTGATTCCCATGAGCTGCATGAAAAATACGATGATCTGTCCAAAGAAGACATCGCCGCACTGGATTTGAGCGCGGCCGTTGCCGGTCGGATGATGACCAAACGCGGCAAAGGAAAAGTCGGCTTTGCCCACCTGCAGGATCGTGAAGGCCAGATTCAGATCTATGTCCGCAAAGACGAAGTCGGCGAAGAGAACTACGAGATCTTCAAGAAAGCCGATCTCGGTGATTTCCTCGGTGTCGAAGGGGAAATCATGAAAACCGATATGGGGGAAGTCTCCATCAAAGCCAAGAAAGTCACCATGCTTTCTAAAGCACTGCGCCCGCTGCCGGACAAATACCACGGCCTCAGCAACATCGAACAGCGTTATCGCCAACGTTATCTGGACCTCATCAGTAACAAAGACAGCTTCGATCGCTTTGTCAAACGCAGCCAAATCGTGTCCAGCATCCGTAATTACCTGAACGGCCACGGCTACCTGGAAGTTGAAACGCCAGTCTTGCATACGCAAGCCGGCGGGGCATCTGCTCGCCCCTTCATCACGCACCACAATGCGTTGGATATGGAGCTTTACCTGCGAATCGCATTGGAATTGCACCTGAAACGTCTGATCGTCGGTGGAATGGAGAAAGTCTACGAAATCAGCCGTGTTTTCCGTAACGAAGGGATCGATACGACTCATAATCCGGAATTCACCATGTTGGAAGTCTATACCGCCTACACGGACTATCTGGATGTGATGGATTTGACTGAAGGGATCATCCGCAATGCTGCAATTGCTGCAAACGGGACTGCGGCAATCGAATATGATGGTCAGACCATCGATTTGGGGGCGGATTTTGCCCGCCTGCACATGGTGGACGGCATCAAAAATATCACCGGTGTTGATTTCTGGCAGCCGATGTCTGTTGAAGCTGCCCGGGCGTTGGCAAAAGAACACAATGTTGAGATTAATGATTCCATGCAGGTGGGACAAATCATCAATGAATTTTTCGAGACTTTCGTGGAAGATACATTGATCACCCCGACCTTTGTTTATGGTCATCCGGTAGAAGTGTCCCCATTGGCGAAGAAAAATCCGGAAGATCCCCGGTTTACTGATCGCTTTGAACTATTCATCATTGGTAAGGAATTTGCCAATGCCTTTACTGAATTGAATGATCCCATCGATCAACGGGAACGTTTTGAAGAACAAGAGCGGCAACGGGCGGCTGGCGACGATGAAGCGCATGGCGTCGACGAAGACTTCCTGGAAGCATTGGAATACGGCATGCCGCCAACCGGTGGTCTGGGGATCGGGATCGATCGTCTGGTGATGCTCCTGACTGATGCGCAATCCATCCGGGACGTGTTATTGTTCCCGACGATGCGCTGATTTTCATAAAAAAACACGTAAACTGTTCGGTCCTTTGCGGGATCGAACAGTTTTTTTGCTTTCAGGGCACAACAGAGGCAAAGCAGAATAGACAGATTGACCTGAAAATCCGCCGTCGTTGAAGAAGAAAAGGGTTTATAAACGAATTTTATACTGGAGATGTTTGCAGTTTATTCGGGTATGAAAAAAGTGCAAAAAAATTACAGAAAATCGTTGACCGCCAGCCGTTCTGTTGGTATATTATTACTTGTCCGTTAGCGACCCAGTCGAGAAAACACACAGTTGAAAAAAACATTTAAAAAAATGTTGACAACTGAACGTCAGCTTGGTAAACTAACGAAGTTGCTGTTGCAGCAAGGTTTCGAGCTTCCGAACGAGTGAGAAACAGCAAAAAAACTTTTATAAAATAGTTGACAATCGAATGACTGTCTGTTATGATTTAAAAGTTGCTGAAACAACTAGCGACAAAGATTTAGACCTTTGAAAACTGAACAACAAAGCAAACGAACCAATGTGTAGGGC
>JAQEYU010000005.1:0-116765 GCA_027692465.1 Enterococcaceae bacterium OF42-14pH9A
GAGAGTAGGACGTCGCCACGCAAAACATGACCGTTACGTTTATCGTAGCGGTTTTTTGTTGTCTTAAATATAAAAAATGCGGCAGGTACGACGGCTGCAAGAGTTGTCGGCACTTTGTCAAATCGGACTGATGGTGTCACCTATGAACATCGAAGTGAGGGAACTCCTCCTCCTTTGATGTTTTTTTATGTGTACTTGATCAAGCCATTGATCAAGAGGATACGCAGACGCATGTTTGTGAAACTCCTGAACCCGTAAGAGACGCGCTTTAGGACTTTGATATGTGTATGCAGGTTCTCTAATCGTGCATTGGAGTAAGGCTCAATGAAGGCCAAGAGAATCCCTTTCTCATACGTAAAGAAGGCTTTTTTGATGTGATGCAATTCTGCGGGCACGTGCTTACGGGCTGTAAAATATTTTCCACACGTACGGCAATGATACCGCTGTTTTTTCAACCGCAGATAGGCTCGTTTGTTGCCCGAGCGGTTGAGCAGGATCATGGATACTTTTTTGCTGTTTTTTACGAGTTGATCCGCCGTTGCTTTACAACACGGACAACGGCGAAAGACACGGGTGAGGGTGCTTTCCGCAAGGGTCACCTTCCTATTTTTATAAACAGCTTCCCTGATTTCGGTAATTTCAATGTTTTCATCTTTAATACTGAAGAGTGATTTGATAGAATGAAGATCGGACATACAAAAACTTCCTTTCAGAATGTGGTTTTAGGCGACTCTATTCTAACGGATTTTTTGTATGTCTTTTTGTTTTTTTCAAAAAAACTGGGACCGATGGAATATTTCCATCAGTCCCAGAAATTATAGCGCCGAGTTGTCGTACCTGCCTGTATTACGAGGCGTGTTTGTCTTAAACTGAACTGACTTCAATCACATGTTTCGAAAGGATTGTCCATTGGCTCATTAGGCTCACTATCAGTAGACGGTGAGGGCAGGATCCGGTTCACCAGAATGGCAATGAACATCCCGATGAAACTGTCCAAGACCCGGTTGAAGGCATACCAATAGGACTCATGGGCGGGGATCATAAAGAGAATCGTCAGCAGAGTTGCACAGGCTCCCACTGTTCCTTCGTGATAATCAAAGCGGGCCAATAATGCGATGATCAGCATGATTACCAAGGGAATCGCGAGCAGCTGCACAACCCGTCCCTGACCGAATGTATGGAAAATGAAAATACAAATCATCGAAGCCAGAGCACCGAATGTATTGCCCATGATACGATGTTTGCCGTAACGCAGGGTGTTGACATGATCTTCTCGCAGCGTAAAGACTGCAGTGATACAGGCCACGACGTAAGTCTCTCGTTGCAGCAGAAAGCTCAGCAGGATACAGATGAAGACGCTGACCCCGGTCTTGATATTACGAAAGCCGAAACGCAGGCCGAAAATCTGCATCTGGTTCATTCCCTTCTTTATAGATTATTTCTTGTTGTCAATGGAATCCGGTCCATGAAAAAAGCAGCGGACCCGCAAGCCCGCTGCTGCAACTCTTTTCAGTATAACGAGTCAGACTGGCCGCTGTCAATCCCCGCTGTAATCGGAATAAGAGGGACCATTCACCTTCAGCTCGATCTGCTCTTCTTCGGAAAGTTCCTGATAGACGTCAGATTCGGTCAAAAATCGCTGCCAATCAGCCGTGATCATCTGATTCAGTGCATCAACGTTGGGATGCTCCCAGACCGGTTGTGCCTGTCCGCTTTCCTCTATGAATTGCCCGGTACTATCCGTGTGCCGGTTCCGAAGCTCTGTCAGATCGTGTTTTTTTCCGAAGTTTGCTTCCCATTCTTGCCGTAATTTTTTCAACATTGTATTCCACTCCTGTTCTGATCGTGTCAGGCGGCTGCTGAAAACAGCTGCCGAATCGGATCCGGATGCCGGTGACCGATACTTTTTTGCTATTTTCAGTTTAGCATGGATGCTCAACAGTTGAAAATAATACGATGACATCGACAGGTCGCAAGGGGATGCTTTGTGGTAGACTGGAGGGGAAGAAACGGGGGAAAGACATGGAAAAAATCACGTTGATCCATACCAATGATCTGCATTCACATCTGGAGAACTGGCCCAGGATTCGCCGCTATATTGATCAGCGGCAACGGGAGATCAGAAACAAGGGCAACAGTGTCATCACGGTAGACTTGGGGGATTTCGTCGACCGCTGGCATCCTTTGACGGAAGCCACTAACGGACAAGCCAATATCCGCCTGATGAATCAAGTGCATTATGATGCCGCGACGATTGGCAACAATGAAGGAACCGGCAACTCGAAACGGGATCTGGATCATCTTTATGATGAAGCTGAATTCGATGTTCTGCTGGCTAATTTATATGACAATAAAACACTGCAGCTGCCGCAATGGTGTCGTCCCTACAAGGTGATCACCACGAATCAGGGAACCAAGGTGGGGCTGATTGCGATGACGGCACCGTTTCCGCTGACTTATGCTCCGAACGGCTGGGATATCCGTAATCCATTGGAGATCTTGCCGCAATTGACCGCACGTTTGAAAAAAGAAGTGGATGTTCTGGTCCTGATGAGTCATCTGGGGATCGTGGATGACCTGGAGATTGCCCGTCAGCTGCCGGCTATTGATGTGATCCTCGGCTCTCATACCCATCATTTATTTCCGGCGGGAAAAATCGAAAACGGAGTCCAGCTGGCTGCAGCCGGGAAATTCGGGCAGTATATCGGCGAGGTCCGGCTGTATCTGGATGAGGAGCATCGGATAACGGCAACGAAGGCCAGGACGATTGCAACGGACGAACTGACGGTCTTTCCGGAGGACGAAGAAGAGATCAGCGGCTATCTGGAAACCGGGCATCGCCTGCTCCAAAGTCAGGCGGTAGCTTTGCTGCCGCACCCTTTGACGCTGGATCCCGAAGATGAGTTTCCTTTTATCAAAACGGCTTTGGAAGCAGTCAAAGTTCGGGGACAGACAGAGGTTGCCGTTTTGAACAGCGGCTTGTTTCTGACGCCGCTTCCTGCCGGTAAAGTGGATCAGGATATGCTCCATCAGGCACTGCCGCATCCGATGCATTTGATCCGGGTGACTTTGCAGGGCAGCGATATTGAACGAATGGTGCTGGAAATGGAGAAAAATCGCGGTTTTTTGCGGCGATTTCCGGTATTGGGCATGGGCTTTCGGGGGAAAATCTTCGGTGAAATCGTCTATGCCGGGATCGAATACGATGCGATAAATCATCAAGTATTGTGGCTGGGACGTCCGTTGGAGCCAAAGCGGGCGTATACCTTCACGACCGTCGATCATTTTATGTTTGTGCCCTTCTTTCCTACGATTGAAATCATGGGGGAGCATGAGTTTTTGTTTCCGGAATTTATCCGCTCGGTGGTGGCCAGCTATTTGCACAGTCACTATCCATTGACTTGAAAACAAGGTATAATGGAAAACAGGTATATTGTCAAAATGCGTGGATTGACGCCAGTTTAGAAAGTCTGGTGCCGGGTATTTTTGCTGTGTCCTGCAAACAGAAAATTAAACGACAGCCGTCTGAGCCCTGCTATCGCAATTTGGGCTGCGGGGAGCCAAGCGACGGCTTTTGCATACTTTACAGGTGGTGTAAAAATGACCAGTAACAAAGAAGAACAGCAAGAAAAAAGCCTGTCTGAGGAATTGACACAGGTTTTGGAAGAAGTTGCAGCCGACGATATCGAGGCTGTCAAACCGCCTAAAGGAGAGCCGGTGACGGTTTTGAACGAGACGGACTTCATGATCGGGGAACGTCAGTACAAGCTGGTGGCTGACCATCGTGAAGGCTTCAATGCGGAAAAACTGGGGGAACGCTTCAGCGACGTTTTGGCCCGTTACGATTATATTGTCGGCGATTGGGGCTACGAGCAGCTGCGTCTGAAGGGCTTTTTTGAAGTGGATGACCGCAAAGCACTGCCGGAACAGCGGATCGATACGCTGGAGGACTATTTGTATGAATTCTGCAATTTCGGCTGTGCCTATTTCGTTATCAAACGGGTCGGCGGCAAGCGAGAGAAGACCTCTAATCGCAGGCGTCGTAAACGGACCGGCAAAGAGGACAATCTCCAAGATGACTACAGCCGGACAAATGAAGAAAACAGTCGGGAACGCAGTGGACAACAAGGTGGCGAGAATCCTGCCGGCAGCGGGCAAAACCGCAACAGTCGAGACCGTCGTCGCAGCAATCGCAGCAGTCGGGATTCGCAAGAACGCAGTGCTCAGAATCAGGAACGCAGCAAAAATTCCGGAATCAATCAGAAAAAACGCCGCAATCCGCAGGCTGAGGGGCAGGCGCACATCGAAGAACGTCGCGAGCCGCTTGCTAAAAAGCGCAAACCGGTGATCAAGAGCCGTCAGGAGAAACAACCCGGGACGCCGGACAGCGCAGCAAGCCAGCCGGCTGTTGCCAAGGGCGGGAAAAAAGGCGGCTATACTATCAGAAAGCGGGAAGAGTAGAAACGTGAAATATACAGGCTATTTGATTGATCTGGATGGAACTATTTATCGGGGCAGTGAGCCGATTCCGGCCGGCAAACGGTTCGTGGAGTCGCTGCAGCAACGCAAGCTGCCCTTTTTATTTGTCACCAACAACACTACCCGCTCACCGGAAACGGTTCAGAAACGGTTGGCGGAGGTTTTTGATATCCATGTAGCTGCCGAAACGGTTTATACGGCCAGCCTGGCTACCATTGACTATATGAAAGATGACGGGCGCGGAAAAAAAGTCTTTGTCATCGGTGAAGCAGGGCTGATTGATCTGATCCTGGCTGCCGGCTTTGTCTGGGAAGAAGCGGCACCGGACTATGTCGTGGTGGGGTTGGATACAGCCCTCACCTATGAGAAAGTCGTGACTGCGACGTTGGCGATCCAGAGAGGAGCGGTCTTTATCGGGACCAATCCTGATAAAAATATTCCTACTGAACGAGGCCTGCTGCCGGGAGCGGGTTCTTTGATCAGCTTCGTGGAAACCGCAACACAGACCAAACCGATTTTTATCGGTAAGCCCGAAGCTGTCATCATGGATAAGGCGGTCGCACATCTGGGGCTGCCCAAATCACAGGTCCTGATGGTAGGAGACAATTACGAGACTGACATCCGTTCGGGCATTGATAACGGCGTTGATTCCCTTTTGGTACTGTCGGGCTTCACGCCAAAAGAGGCGGTTGCGGGACTGCCGATTCCGCCGACTTATGTCGTGGATTCTTTGGATGAATGGGATTTTGAGCGATGAAAAAATCTGCGGAAATGCTTCAGAAGACTTCTGATGAGCAGGGGCGCTCCACTGGGAAAAAGCTGTTGGCACCAGGAAAGCAGCGGGTCTTGGAACTTTTGGGGTTGATCTGCTTGTTTTTGGCACTGATCTCCCTGGCGGTGGCAATCACAATCAATTTTCGACCGTTGTATGTTTTTGATATCAATTATTTGCAGATCTTGGACTGGGTGGATATGAGCAAGGAGACACTGTTGAAAAACTTTGATCAGCTGATGGCTTTTTTGAACAATCCTTTCAATCAGACGCTGGCGTTGCCGGACTTTCCGATGTCGGCGGCCGGTCGGGGCCATTTCGTGGATGTCAAGAAGCTGTTTCTATTGGATTACGGTGTCTTGATTCTGACGGTTGTGCCGGCATTCTTATATCTGCGGCATTTGAAAAAAAGCGCCCGGCTCTTCAAACTGGTGCGGCCTTTTCAATGGGGAATGGGGCTCCCGGTCATCTTGGGTGCAGTCATGGCGATCGGCTTTGATACCTTCTTCGTAAAATTCCATGAATTGTTTTTTGCCAATGACGACTGGCTGTTCGATCCGGCAACAGACCCGATCATCAATGTGCTGCCGGAAAGCTTTTTTATGCATTGCTTTATCTTGGCTTTCCTGCTGATTGAGCTGTTCTTTTTGACGTTGGTAATCATCGGCCGGCGCTCTTTGAAGAAATGAAGACATGAAAAAACGGTACCGCCTTTTTTGAGAGGCGGTACCGTTTTTGTGTATCTTTTACAAGACAATAGTTACTGCACGATATAATGGGATTTTGACGGATGCGAGTGAGCCAGGCGGCTGGCGGCCGCCGCAGCGATGGCGCCCACGATGTCATCAAGGAAGGTGTGAACGTTTTTGCCGTCGTGGCTGTTGAGATCAGCTAAGATCCCCGGTTTGACTTTGTCGATATAGCCGTAGTTGGTAAAGCCGATGGATCCGTAGACGTTGACGATCGAAAGGGCCAGAATCTCATCGATACCGTAGAGGCCTTCATCTTCGGCTACGATTTCCTGCAGCGGAGCAATCAGCTCGCCTTTTTCAGCCATGATGTCCAGTTGGATCCCGGTCAGGATCGTATTGTGGACTTCCCGCTTGGTAAGCACGGCATCCACGGATTCGATACATTCATCGATGGTGATGTCTTTGATGTAGTCTTTTTGCAGGAAGTAAACCAGTTCACCGATGTCTTTTAAACTGACTCCGCGGCTGGCCAGTAATTCCCGAGCTTTTTCTTCCAGTGTTTTTGTTTCGATTACCATAGTTGATTCCTCCGTATCTTGATTCAGAGCGGATCAGGCAGTAAGGCTGCTGCTGCCCGGCGCCCGTATTGCATTTTTTGCAGCAGGATTGAAAGTAAGATCCGCTGCAAATGTAAATGCTTTCACCTGATTATCGTACCATATTTCACAACTTTTGAAAAATACTTATCCGGATTGGCGAAAGCAGAAAGGATTGCGAAAAAAGGGCAGTAGCAGTTGTTTTCTTGAGTGAAAACCTGTTTATTTCAAACACGCCCTAATCCTGTTCCGGCAGTTTGGTAAAGAGACTGGTGGAATGTCCCGGATGCAGGCGATTGGCCGGATTCAAATAGTAGAGAGCATTATTCACGGCAGTTGGTGCCTCGCCGAAACCGGCAGCGATAAGCTTGACTTTTCCCTGGTAGGAAACGATATCTCCGCAGGCATAGACTCCGGGAAGTGAAGTACTCATATCCGAAGCGACAGCGATTCCCCGCCGGTCACCCTCCAGCTGCCAATCCTTAAGATCGAGATCGGTAGTGAACCCATAACTCACCAGCAGACGATCACAAGGCAGCTCCAGACTTTCGCCGGTTTTGGGATGGGTGACAGTAAGTGCCTGCAAGGCCTCGCTTCCCGTCAAGCCGCTGATTACATAAGGGGTACGAATCGTGATTCCGGGATGATTTTTGACTTGTTCCAAAGTGTGTTCGTGGCCTCGGAAGGTATCGCGGCGATGCAAAATTGTAACGGATGCGGCTACCGGTGCTAACATTAAGGCCCAGTCCAGGGCCGAATCGCCACCACCAGCGATGACGACGTTTTTGCCGGCATAAGCCATGACGTCGGTCACGAAATAATCGATACCGCGGCCTTCAAAATGCCCGGCTTCCGGCAGTTTCAGACGCCGCGGAGCAAAGGAGCCGTTTCCCAATGCCAAAACCAATGAGCGGGTGTAGTGGGTCTCTTTGTCGGTGGTGACGGTGATCAGGCCGTCAGCAGCGGTTTGGATCCCGGTGACTTTTTGTTCCAATGCGTAACTGTGGGAAAAAGCTGCCAGTTGCCGCTTCAGATTGGCTACCAGATCGCCAGCCTTGATCTGTTCGTATCCGGGGATGTCATAGATCATTTTCTCCGGATAAAGGGCTGCCAGCTGACCACCCAATTGCGGCAGACTGTCGATAATCTTGGTTTTTGCCTTGCGCATCCCGGCGTAAAAACCGGCAAACATTCCGGCCGGGCCGGCGCCGACGATGGTGATGTCATATATATCCATGGAGATTCCTCGCATTCTGTAATAAGTGTTGTCAAAAGCGACAGTCGCGCTTAGGGTGTATCTAAAAATTTCAGTGGCAGCTACTTTGGTCCTTTTTGTCGTAAACGCACAACTTTAAGGCGTGTCTGAAAACGCCGGTGGCAGCTATTTTAGTCCTTTTCACCGCAATCTGCCCGTAAATGCGCAGCTTTGCACCACGTAAGCTGCCTTTACTCCAATCCGGAGTTTTACGATACGCCCTTGCTGTGGAGGATGCAAAGTCCCGGCAGCTGTTCGTTGAGAATCTTTCTCAGTCGCTAACTGGCATTATAACAAACCAAGTGGCAAACGAACAGTTTTCTGCTATCATGTTAATTATGAGGGAAAAGCTGCGGCTGCCAATGTGAGAGATCCGATCTTTTTCCCGGTGTTGCGGCGGCTTTTTCTTAATCAAGCAGGATGATCTGAACTATTGGACGAAGAGAATGTAATGCGTATTTTGCGGTAATCAAAAAGTGATCACCTCTGACACCATGCGTGTGTCGTGTGCGCCGTGTGTGCCGGAAAGATTCTTAGGTTAAGCAAAGCGGACTATGAACTGTCGTCGTTTTTTCAAAATGCATCCTGTCATCTATCAAAAGGAGTGACTGTTATGTCTCAATTTCCACAATTATCATTGAAAGAACAAGCCGGCCATAAAGCGCTGATCAAAACCAACCGCGGAAATATCCTGGTGCAGCTGTTTCCTGAGCTGGCACCTCGCACGGTTGAAAACTTTGAAACGCTGGTCAAAAAGGGCTACTACGACGGCGTTATTTTTCACCGGGTAATCCCTGATTTCATGATCCAAGGCGGCGACCCTACCGGTACCGGCATGGGGGGCGAAAGTGCATTCGGCGGAACCTTTGAAGACGAGTTCTCCAAGGAACTTTTCAACGTACGGGGTGCTTTGTCGATGGCCAATGCCGGTCCGAACACCAACGGCAGCCAATTTTTCATCGTTTCCAACCAGAACGTACCCGGAAATATGCTGGGGCAACTGGAAGGCGCCGGCTATCCTTCTGAAGTCATCGAAGCCTACAAAGAAGGTGGGACTCCTTGGTTGGACTTCCGCCACACCGTTTTCGGTCACGTGATCGAAGGCATGGATGTGGTCGATGAGATTCAAAACGTCCAACGGGGGCCACAAGACCGCCCGGTACACGATGTTGTCATTGAAGGCATTGAACTATTGGAAGACTAATCACAAAAAGCCCTGCAAAGTTCGCCATAAGAACTTTGCAGGGCTTTTGCTGTCTTTTGCGGCTATTTTGAAGCAGCAATCATTTTTCAAAAAATTGCCGTCATTCCCATGGCAGCCTGGACTCATATCCTGCAGGCTGCCGAGGGAATGACGGCGTTTTAAGCGGCAAAACAGCTGCCACTTGATTTAGGAGACAGGGTCCAGCAGACCGTCGGACCAGGTTTAAGGTGATAGATAAGTGTTCTTAAGTTTCAGCAGGTGCGCCGATTTTTCTGAAGTCTTTGGCTAAACTGCTGTATCAGTTTTTCAGAGACCTGCTAATCCAGGACCTGCCAACTGCGCTCCCGGTCGAAATAGGCGGCTTCGTTTTTAGCATTGGTGACAATCTCCTGCGGGTATTTCAAGACTTTCAACAGGGCAATGGCATTGCGGCTGATAGCCGGACCCGCTTTTACCTTGTAATCAAAAGTGACCCCTTCTTCATCAGTGACGGTTTCTTCAAAGTGCAGATTGACACATTTATTTTTCAAGATCTCCGTCAGTTCAATATCGTGGGTAGCCACGAAAGCCAGGCTGGGATGCTCGGCAATCCAGGCTACGACACTGGAGGAGGCCGCGATCCGTTCCACCGTGTTGGTTCCTTTGAGAATCTCGTCGATGAAACAATAGCAGCGGACATCGGTAGCTACCAGATCGAGCAGCCGCTTGATGGATTTGGTCTCGGCGATGAAGTAACTGTCCCCTTCGAAGATGTTGTCTTCCACCGCCATGGAAGTGATCACGTGACCCGGCTGCATGGCGAAACTTTCTGCTACCGCCGTGTTGATGGTTTGAGAAAGGATACAGCTGATGGCGATGGCTTTGACATAGGTCGATTTCCCGGAGGCGTTGGACCCGGTGATCAGGGTATTCTTCTGCCAATCTACCGGATTGACGATGGCGCCGTTTACCAACGGATGATAGACGGATTCGGCGGCTACTGAACCGTCTCGAAATTCCGGGATACAGCTGAGGGGCATATAGGTACGGAAATTCAAGATTGCAATAGCGACCTCCTGATTGCCCAAGAGTTCCCACAAGTTGATGGCTTGTTGTGAATGGTGAGCCAGCTTTTTCAAGACAAAATTATAGGCGATAAAGGGGATCATGAACATCATGTTCAGGTAATCCATGATCAACTCCATTTCAGAGGCCCCCTTAGGACGGAAAGAAAAGCCCCACGAAGCGATCCCTTTCAACGGTTTCAGATTTTCGCGGATGGCTCCCTGATCCGGGAGGGGCTGCTTGGCGATCTTTTCAGCCAAAGCGATGGTCTGGACCAGATAGCGCATACTGTTGAGCTCGGTTTCCAGCTCGTTTTTTTTCATCAGGTAGTAGATGACATTGATAACCATTGCCCCTAAAAGAACACCGATCCCGATGATCTGACCGAAAATCAAGAGCCCGATTCCCACGATCGGCAGACAGCCCAGGAGCACGAAGAGCCAGAAATTCCCCAGTTCTTTTTTGACGCCGTTTGCCAGATAGTCTTTGGTGAAGTTGTTGTCTTGTTTGCCGAGGCGGGCGAACAAGTATTGGATGGTTTCCCGGACTTGAGGATTTTCCTGATAATAACGGATCAAAGCCTCGGTCTTGTCGGCCTGACCGAGGTCAAAGTTGCGCAGGCGCTGATACAAAGCTTCTGAGCCGACACTGGAGTAGGTAGCGTTGATCAGATCAAAAATGGCGAACATATCCAAGTCATACCATGTCAGGTCGTCCACCTCGGAAGCGGAGGGACGGAAACTTTTTTCGGTCTGCCAGGCTTTTTTCAAGCTGTCTTCTTTATCCAGCCGGGTTTGATGTGGCTGGCGGCCCCAGCGGTAACGAACAGTACGCCGTAGTTTTTGGCGGCTGTAAAGGTCCAGTGCAATCAATAATAAGATGATTCCTATGATAATGACGATCCCAAACTGCAGTTCTTTCATGTCTTTGCTACTCCCTGTTCGGTTGTTTTTTCTGCCAAATATCCGTCGATACTGGTCAGGATGTGTTTTATTATATCCCGAAACTGCTCCTTTGGGGTCATTAAATAAAAATATCGCTGATTTTCTTCCGGCAGCCCCTGCCAGGCCAGGTCATCCCGCAATGAAAGCTTGGAGATGATGGCCTGACCGACTCCTTGTCTGAGCAAAGACAGCAGCAGCTCGTTATTGTTCACTTGGATCAGATGCGGGGTGAGATTGTGGCGCTTGAGGTGATTTTCATTGGCCAATCGTAAGCCGGAGTCGTTTTCCCGCAACAACCAGTAGGCAGAGTGGGGATCACCGGCTAAGACCAGCTGATCGTGATAGACCGCTTTTTGGGTCAACGCTTCGCTGCGGACGGCTTTTTCGATAAAACCGATATCCGCCTTGTTCTGCTCCAACTGATGCACGACTGCTTCGGAGTTCATCAGCTGCAGCGAAAAATCCACATGGGGATGTTGCTGGACTAAATCTGCGACAATCGCCGGGACAAAATAGACGCCGCAGGTATGGGAACAAGCAATAGTGCAATGCTCCCGAAAATTTTCTTTTTCTTTGAGACGGGCAGAGGTATCCTCCCAATTGGATAGGATTTGCAGTGCACGAGGATAGAAAAAATCAGCTTCCTTGGTGGGCCGGATCTCCTGTTTGCCGCTGCGGAGAAACAGACCGGTCTGCAACTGGTCTTCCAACTTTTTGATCTGCAGCGAGATCGTCGGCTGCGATAAAAAAAGCTGTTGAGCAGCTTGCGTAAAGTTGCGGGTCTCATAGACCGTAACAAATGTTTTCAATAATTGGAACATAAGCACCCTCTTTTCCAAAGTTCTTTCGAATAGCTGTCAGTCGGGGAAAAAGCAGATTTCGATATAACTATTATATTTCTTAATGGTTTTCATTTAAACTATTTATTTCTCAAAGGATTCTGCAGCCGCTATACTGGACATGTTTCCCTGGTAGCTCCGGCAATAATGGTTGGGCCTGTCTGAAAACTTCAGCGGCGGATATTTTGGCCCTTTTCACCGCAGTTTGTGTTGTAAATGCACAACTTTGTCCCTTACAAGCTGCGCGTTACTTCCTGATTGCGGAAAAAAGTTCTCAAAAATCCGGATACCACTGGAGCTTTCAAACATACCCTGAGCTCCTGCTTTTTAAGAGCCGGTACTGGTGTCTTTGGACTGTGCTTATATTTCCAACTGCAAGCAAGCGATTTTTGGACTGAGGAGAGGTTTTTATGAAAGAATTTTTGAAATGTGTTCCGATACCCATCTGTGGTTTGATTCTGGGATTGGCATCCCTGGGTAATCTGGTAAAGGAATACGGACATCTGCGGCTGGGCAACGGCATGGGGATTTGTGCCGGAATCCTGCTGCTGCCGGTGCTGGCGAAGCTGATCGTGACTTTCACCCATGCCAAACAAGGGCTGGAAGATCCGGTGATTGCCTCTGTTGCTCCCACCTTTACAATGGCAGTTATGGTCTTGTGTACCTATCTGCTTCAAATCGAAGGAATCGCCCCCTTCGTGAAATACCTGTGGGTTTTGGCAATCTTGGGTCATTACGGCTTAATGGCAGTCTTTACCTTCCGCTTTTTGATCAAGCCCTCTGTTAAATTGGCCCACTTGTATCCCAGCTGGTTCATTGTTTATGTCGGCTTGGGCGTGATCGCTGTCACCAGTGGCCGCTTTTCGCCTCTGACAGGACAGATCAACTTCTGGATCGGGTTGTTTACCTATCTGGTGCTGCTGCCCCTGATCATTTATCGGGTCTTCAAAATCAAGAACATGCCGGATCCGACGCTGCCTTTGATTACCATTATTGCTGCGCCCGGTTCATTGGAATTGACCGGCTATTTGAAGGCTTTCCCGCACCCGCAATTGGGCCTGGTGCTGCTGCTTTTGCTGCTGTCTCAAGTGTTGTACGGTTTTATTTTGACCCGGCTCGTCAAATTACTGCCGCTGCCTTTTTATCCCAGCTATGCTGCTTTTACTTTTCCGCTGGTAATCTCAGCTTTTGCAGCCACGGAAGCCGCTCGTTATCTGTCTGCTGCCGGGTATTCGGCAGAGTGGCTGGAGCTATTGGCTAAAAGTGAGACGCTTCTAGCATCTGCGGTCGTGCTGTTTGTTTTAATTCATTATCTGAATTTCCTGCGTAAAGCGACTGCAGATGTGCTGCACCAGGCACCGGAGCTGGATTAAAGCAGTCATGAGAGGCTGCCGCTGTTTATGCAAAAAACCGCTGAAGACCAACGGGAAAATAGTCGGTCTTCAGCGGTTTTTGGTTGCCATAAAGGAGCTGAAATCGAAATGTCGGGGAGGCAACAGGCCCCGGTTATTACTTTTCCCTGAGGCAACAGCAAAGTCATAGCAAGCAGTTGAAATAAAAATTTTACCGGCGCTGCCTTTTGTGGACTTTCTGAACTTGAGCCGGCTGTTTTTGTCGAAACGAACGGCGAAGTAAGTGAAGGGCTGTGATGAAAAATTAGGGTATGTCGGGAAACCTTGGTGGAAGGCCGATTTTTGCGGACCTGCCGAAGCCAAGGAGTAAAGCGCAGGTTATGTGGTACATAAGCGATCATTGCGACGCAGATTACGGTGAGAAGGGCCAAATAGCTGTCCCTGGACTTTGCAGACGCACCCTAACCTTCAGCATGCCGTTGCCGCAAGATTTCATAGACCCGCTTGACATCGGCTGCGGTTCCGCGAAGTTCATAATCGGCCAACACCTGGGTATTGAACTGTTCTGCATATTGCTGGGCCGTCAGGCAGTATTGGCGGTTGAAGTTCTTGTTGCCGCTGCCGACGATTCCCAGACAGTAGTCAGCGTTTTGCTGATAGTCGATATACTCCCGCAGACTTTCGGTCAAGATCTCCTGGTCTCCGTTGTCGACCCCGTTGCCGCCTTCCAGATAAGTCGGGACAAATGCAAAAAAAGGTACCGTTACGGTTTGCGGCAAGGTATTGTCATCGATCTCCGTCAATTCAATCGTCGGTGCTGTCGGATCGGCTGTCTGCTGCTGAGCTGCATATTCCTGCAGCCGCTTGACAAAGGCGCGGGTGTTGCCGGAGATGGAAATGTAAAAGATAGTAATCATGGTTCGGACCTCCTGTACTGGCTGAAAAAGCGGTTCTTAATTTCTGATTATAGCATTCCAAGACTGGAAGGCACGAAATTCTGCTCAGCAAAGAGCAAGTTGTGCTTGCGCTTAATTGCCTGCGTGGTATGCTGAAAAGGTGACCGAACACCTTGTTTCGGAATTTTATAAAGAAGAGGGATATCATGATTCGTTACGCTGAAAAAAAAGATGCTCAGGCGATTGCACCGCTGATCCTGGTGATTTTAAAAGACATGGAGCTGCCTTTTGTAGCCCGCTATGGAGAAGAAAAGACACTGGCCGTGCTGGAGGCGGGGATTGTGACCGAGTCTTACCGGTACAGCTATCGCCGAGCACTGGTCTCTGAAATTGACGGACAGGTGGCCGGGGTCGCATTCGGCTATTCCGACAAAGAAGAACCTCAGATTGATGAGCCGTTGAAAGCCATCTTGCAGCAGTTGGAAATTGATCCTGAGGAAAAACTGTTTACTGATCCGGAAACCTTGCCAGGGGAATGGTACCTGGATACCATCAGCGTGTCACCGGCATTTCGTGGCCATGGCGTAGGGACCGCTTTGCTGGAAGCTCTGCCGCAGATCGCACTTAGAGATGGTGAGCAGGTGATCGGATTGTCTGTCGACCGCCAGAACCCGGGGGCAAAACGCTTATATTCCCGCATGGGCTATGAGGTAGTAGCTGAGACCGTCATCAGCGGCCATGATTATGAACATATGCAAAGACGTATCTGATCAGAAGTCAGCCAATCAAAAAGAGCTTTCCGAATGCGGAAGGCTCTTTTTGGGGTTATTTTTGTTTTCTCTTAGTGGCGGGTACGGTAATAGCGTTCGCATAAGGTGTGACCGACTTTTTCGCCGGCATACCATGACAATGCGATACTGGTGAAAAGATAGAACAAAGAATCATAAAATTCGGGACTGATAAAACGCATCAGCGGGAATACAAAAGAAAACATCGCGACGCCGACGATCAGGCCGATCAAACCGCAAATAAATGCGATATTTCCTTGATCGAATTCGGTGACACCGTAATCCGGCAGCACTTCTTCGCCTCCGATAGCAATCGCCGGGATACAGTAGGCGGATACCGGATCTTGTGGATTGAACTCTGCTTTCGTCAATGCCGTTTTGCTGCGCTCCGCTTTCTTTTGATATTCTGTTGGTTCCATGGATAAGGCCTCCTCAATGAATTGATGTGATATGTAGGCTGTGGTAAAGAGAACGTTGGCTCCTGTTTTTCCAACAATCATCTAACCGCTTTCACATTCATATTGTAACGCATGTGAAAGCGGTTGTATAGTTTATACACTAGGCTTTATGCAAGATTAAAGATTCAGAAAATTCGACTTTGTCCAAGAACTTTATGAAGAAATAAAGATAACAATTTTAATGCAAAAAAAGTTTTAGTATATACCGTTTTTAAAGGGATTGACGAGGAAATCGCAGCGGTGCTGTCACAAGAGCAGCAACTTCTCTAGCAGAAAGCATCAAAGCAGCTGTACCACCTGTCTGAAATAAGAAAATATACCCGAACGCAGCCAAAAAAGACTACCCGGAGGCAGTCTTTGGCAAAAAGGCAGCTTTATTTTTGGGCCTGTTTGGATCAGTTGCTGGGCAGAAAGTGCCAGTCAAGATTGCGATTGGCATCTTTTTTGCGATTGTACAGCCAGTAATCCATGACAGCCGCAATACAGATACACAACGGGGCATCCCGGTCGTCTGTAACGTCCAAAACGTAATAATCACCTGTCAAAAGGGAAGCTTTGTCCATCGTCATGACTGTTTGATTGAAGTGGTGGATGCTGTAGCGGTGGTTGTAGATATCACCGATCACTGTCCAATGGAGTTGCTGGATATAATAAAAGTCTCCGGGCCAATTGAAGATCTTTTGGAGTGTACCGACTTTCTTGAAATCTTCATAAATCTCAAAGCGGGTACCGAATGTGAAGCTGATCTGCTTGATACTGGCCACCAGACGGCCGTCCATTGCATATAAGGAGAGGGCATCGCCTTTGGTGCCCCAGCGACCCACCAGCAAAAAAAGCGACTTTCCGTCTTCGTTTTTCACGATTGTCCGGGTAACACTGGACAGCTGCTTATCCTGAATGAAAAATTCCGACATGATCGAGGGCCTCCTTTTGCTTAGTATATGCGGCATTTCCAGATCCTTATAGATGGTCGCAGGAATGCTTACAGATCTTCTGCGATTGCTCGGCGAATCGCCTTGCCGACCCCGGATTCCAAGTAAGAATCGGTGAGGTATTTGGCGTATTCTTTCAACTCCAGATGAGCATTGCCCATGGCGAAGCTGACACCTGCCAATTGGATCATACTGACATCGTTCAAGTTGTCGCCGATGGTCATGACATCCTGCAGGTCAATCCCGCGGTCTTTGGCGATATGGGCCACGGCGATCCCTTTTTGGGCATTTTTATGGTTGATTTCGATATTATTGACCCCGGAAGAGGTGACAGCCAAATCACCGTAGCCGTCGATATCTGCTGCGACCGGTCCCAAAACGGCAGGCCCTTCTTTGTGAAAACAAATCAATTTCAAGACCTGCAGACTCTTTTCCCGAATCGTGGAACGGATATCTGCAACATAGTGGATCGGCAGCTGCTCCAAGTGGGCAGCGGTCATAGCGATGGCCATTTTACGGGTCAGATGAGGCATCATTTCCGCAATGTGCTCGGCAAATAATTCGACTCGTTCTTCGCGACTTTGCGAATACAGGCCCTGATCGGTAAAGACTTCATAGTAGATCTGACGCTCGTCCAGGAGATCGAGAATCGCAGTAGCTTTTGGATATTCAATGGGGACCGTGAACAGTGAATTGCCCTCCTGATCAAAAACATGGGCTCCGTTCAAGGTGACCATCGCGCAGGTGATGCCTGCAGCGGTTAATGCCGGCAGAGCTTCCGGGCGATTGCGTCCGGTGGCGACGATGAATTCGATGCCTTTTTCCTGAGCTTCTTTGATGGCCGCCGCATTTTCCTCGGAAATCTGCATGCTGTTGTCCAGTAATGTGCCGTCCATATCGGAGGCGATTAATTTGATCATACTCGTTCCTCATTTTCTGCTTCATTGGGTCTTTGACAAAAGGTGTCTGCAGACCTCTCTGTCAACAGTTTACCACAAAACAGGAGAGAACTGACAGTCGGATCCTTTCAGTAAGCCAAGACAAAGTCGCGGAAATGACGTACAATAATGCTGATAAAACAGCTTGCAAAAGGTAGTGTCAAAGTTGGTGGGTGAGTGCCGTCAGCTGAAAGCGGGCGGGTAAACAGGGGAGATAGAACAGTGAAGAACATTATTCATAACAGCTGGCAGGAAATCTTGTCAGAGGAATTCACAAAGCCGTATTATCTGCAATTGCGGGAGTTTCTAAAACAAGAATACGGCAGTCAGAAAATTCATCCGGATATGTATCATATCTTTTCGGCGTTGGAGTTGACGCCTTATGAAAAAGTCAAAGTCGTGATCTTGGGTCAGGATCCTTATCATGGCAGCAATCAGGCTCATGGATTGTCTTTTTCGGTCCAGCCGGGAGTCAAGATTCCGCCGTCTCTACAGAATATCTACAAGGAATTGGAAACAGATCTGGGTTATCCGCCGGTGACTCACGGCAACCTGGTTTCCTGGGCCAAGCAGGGGGTCCTTTTGCTGAACACGGTATTGACCGTGCGGGAGGGACAAGCCTATTCCCATCGTGGCCACGGGTGGGAACAATTGACAGATAAAATCATTGAGGTGCTGAATCAGCGGGAGCAGCCGCTGGTTTTTATTCTGTGGGGCAAACCAGCGCAGGATAAAATCAAGATGATTGATACTAAAAAGCATGCCGTGATTACAGCACCGCATCCCAGCCCACTTTCGGCTTATCGCGGTTTTTTCGGATCACGACCGTTTTCAAAGGCCAATGCAGCGTTGGAAAAGTTCGGGGAGGCACCGGTGGACTGGCGGCTGCCGCAAGTTCCGGAGTCTGTGTGATACAATAGTGAAGACTGTTATATCATAATAGCGAAACTATGTGAAAAACATAACGAAGATAAAGGCTTTTTTATATAACAGCAAAATGAAACTGTTCTTTTTAAAAGGAATAGTGTATGATGAAATGGAAATCAGCAGGCACAGTTCAGAAACTTTAAAAACGTTTCCCTGGCCTGTCAGCGACTGGAGGTCAGTCGTAAATCACCAGGCCTGTCGGAAAGTATGGTTGGCAGATGGTTCGTTTCGTTGTAGTAAGACCAGCAAGAAAATCTGCGTATAGACAGGTTTATGCTTGCGCTTATGGATAAAGACGATTTGAAGGATTTGTTATTCCCAGCTGTTTTCAGACAGCGCCTAATCAAATGGAGGGTATTCAAGTGGAATTATTTGAAAGTTTGAAGTCCAAGATCTATGACAAAAACATCCGCATCGCATTTCCGGAAGGGACCGAACCGCGTATTCTGGGGGCTGTTGCCCGTTTGAAAGCTGACGGTCTGATCGATCCGATTTTGATCGGTAATGTGGAAGAAGTCAAAGCAGCTGCCGAAGACCGGGGCGTTTCTGTTGATAACTTTGAGATCCTGGATCCAAACGATTATGACAAATTCGATGAGATGGTGACAGCTTTCGTGGAACGTCGTAAAGGCAAAGCAACCGAAGAACAGGCTCGGGAAATCCTTAAAGATGTCAACTACTTCGGCACGATGCTGACTTATATGGGCATCACAGACGGTATGGTTTCCGGTGCAGTTCATTCTACCGGTGATACGGTGCGTCCAGCATTGCAGATCATCAAAACCAAACCAGGTGTCAGCCGCACGAGCGGGGCGTTCTTGATGGTCCGCGGACGCGACCAGGAAAAATACCTGTTCTCAGACTGTGCCATCAACGTTAATCCGAATGCTCAAGAGCTGGCGGAAATCGCCGTTGACTCTGCAAAAACAGCAGAACTCTTTGATATCGATCCGAAGGTTGCTATGTTGAGCTTCTCGACCAAAGGCTCTGCCAAAGCGCCGGAAGTGGATAAAGTAGCAGAAGCGACCAAAATTGCCCAAGAATTGGCTCCGGATTACCTGATTGACGGTGAGCTGCAATTCGATGCTGCCTATGTAGCGTCTGTCGGTGCGCTGAAAGCTCCTGAATCACCAGTAGCCGGTAAAGCGACGGTCTTTGTTTTCCCTGATCTGCAAGCCGGCAACATCGGCTACAAGATCGCCCAACGTTTCGGCGGCTTTGAAGCGATTGGACCGATCCTGCAAGGGCTGAACCAACCGGTCTCTGACTTGTCTCGCGGTGCCAATGAAGAAGATGTTTACAAATTGTCCATCATCACTGCCGCACAAGCATTAAACAACGAAAAATAATCTTTCTGAAATCCAAAACAGATCGCAGCCGGCTGTCAGCAGCTACTGCGATCTGTTTTTGAATCCAAATGATCAGCAACACTACGAGTCCGGTGTTTTTTGGGGGAAGGAATCTTGGCGGGCACTTTCTATACGCAAACGTTCACTTTTGGTAAAATTTAAGCGGAAGACACTGTCTTTTAAGATGTTTGTGGTATATTTTTCTGAGAAATCACAGGAAACGGAAGTGGCATAAGGTGAACTTTATTGCGATGGATTTTGAAACAGCCAACTTCAAGCCTTACAGTGCCTGCTCGCTGGCGTTGGTAATGGTGCGGGAGAGCCGGATTGTAGGCGAATATTATACTCTGATCAAGCCGGAGACGGAGTTTTTTTGGAAGAACATCCAGATCCACGGAATTCGGCCGGCTGATGTGGCGGAGGCACCGAAATTTCCGGAGGTCTGGGAGCAGATTGCTCAATATTACAATCCGAAAAGCCTGATCGTTGCCCACAATGCCCCTTTTGACAATGGGGTGCTGAAGGGCTGTTTGGACTACTACGGACTGGAGCAGCCGGAGTTTCTCTCTTTGTGCACGGCGCGCACCAGCCGCAAGCTGTATCCGGAATTTCCCAATCACCGGCTGAATACCATGTGTGAGCAGCTGGCGATCCGTCTGGACAACCACCATGATGCTTTGGAGGATAGTCGGGCTTGTGCTCAGATCTTGTTGCGGCAGGAAAATGAGTTCGGCATTGAACCGCTGAAGAAACTGGTGACTGTTCAGTAGAACCAAGACCAGATAAAGACGTCAAAAAAGACCGTGCCTCCGATTACGAGACATGGTCTTTTTGGTAACTGTTAAAGTATGATCATCCAGCGAGTTCGTGAAAGATCTTGCCTGATCTATCCGGTAGCGGCTTGGTTAAATATCAGCGGACTTGCTACGGTAGAGCTATGTCTGGACAGAAGTCAAAACAATTTGTCCGAAGACTCCAGAGCCAGCTGGCCACCGTGTGCTCTCCGGAGGCGGTCAGGTGGTCCGTCCTTGGATCAGTTTTACCGGAAGGACATAATTGGCCTCAAGTTCCTGCTGGGGATTTTGGATTCGCTGCAACAGCAGGTCCACTAAAATATCGGCAAAGTCTGTCATGGGTTGGGCAATCGTAGACAATTGCGGGAAATAATTTTGGATGAATTTAGTACCATCATAGCCGATGATTTTCAAGTCTTGCGGCACCTTGATTCCTAACGTCCGACATTGATTATAAGCCAAGATTGCTGTCAGGTCATCGGTGCAAAAGAGGCCGTCGATGTCTTCATTTTCCAAAATCCGTTTGATGTCCAGATTTTTCAGGGCTGTGGAGCGGGCGGTAGTATGGAATTGATAGACATTTGGCTCCAGGCCCTGCGTTGCCAAAAATTCCGTATAGCCTTTCATTCGATCGTTGGTGGGAGAATCGGATTCCTGAGATCCGGTGAGAATTGCGATCTTGCGGGCGCCTCGCAGGTACAGATTTTCCGTTGCCAGATAACCGCCTTGAAAGTTATCACTGCCGACGATGGGAATCCCGTCAGCCAGATACCGGTCAAAAGAAACGATCGGCAAGGCGATATCCTCGTATTCTTTGATGCCGAGGTTGTGGGCGCCGGCAATGATCCCATCGACTTTGTTGGCGGTCAGCATGTTGATATAATTGCGTTCTTTTTCCTTATTGTTGGCACTGTCGCAAAGAATGGAGCGATACCCCAATTCAAACAGCTTGCTCTCCAAGTGTTCCACCAGTTCGCCGAAGAATGGGTGGGCAACAGTCGGAAAAATCAGTCCCACCAGTTGCGTATTCTTTCCCTGCAGTGATCGAGCCAGCGAATTGGGCTGATAATTCAGCTCTTTCATGGCAGCGTTGACTTTATCGATAGTCTTCTGGCTGAGGGAGCCGTAATTATTGATTACACGGGAAACGGTGGTAGGTGAGACGCCGGCTTTTTTGGCGACGTCGGTCAATTTGATGGCCATATTATTCAGTCCTTATCTCATGGTACGCAAATGCCAAAGTTCGCCGGTCACAGGTTGGTCGCAAGTCACAGCCAAAAAGCGCTGTCCGACCTCTGGAAAGATACGGGCGGTGGCAGTTTGCCGGCCGTCGTTTATGAACAGCTCTGCGACGGAAGTGTCGACAAAAATCTGCAGCTGCAGCGCTCCTTTTGCAACTGAAAAGCTTCTTGTCGTTCCGAAAGCTTCGGCAAACGGTATACCGGCGGCACTGCGGTCAAGCTCTATTCTACCATGGACTGTGTCAAAGGTAAGACGAAAGCCGTTTTTTTTGGCATTATCGGCAAATAACAGCAGACTGCCGTGGCTGTCAGCCGGGATCTCCAACTGCAGCTCATAACGATTATGAACTGTATCCAGTAATAAAGAATCGCCTTGGAGACTCGTTTTTGTATCAGAGCGCAGCTGCGTGGTTTCTCGCGCCGGTCTTTGACGCAGACCGTCCTCTTCCAAGGTCAACTCTTTGACCAGGCTCAGACAGTGGGCCCAGCCTTCTGCATCTGAGGGATAGTCGATCTCCGGCAGTCCGATCCAACTGACTGCCAAGATCCGGCCGTCCGGTGCATTGAACCCCTGAGTAGCATAGACATCAAAGCCTTCATCGAGATTTTTCAGTTGAGAAGCAGCGGTGATCCGGTTTGCAGCAGGATCATAACGACTTCCGATGACATAGCTGTTGGGATAGATATTTTGATAGTTGCAGACAGCCGGATCCAGACCTTGTGGGCAAAAGAGCAGGAGGGGCTGCTCTTTTGAAAACAACAGATTGGGACATTCCACCATGAAGCCCATCCGTTCAGAGGTGAAATCCAGCTCCCCGCGCAATTCCCAAGTAGTCAGATCCTGGCTGAAATATGTCAAAATTTGGCCGTTTTCCTGCTGATCCTGAGCACCGATTACCATCAAATATCCCTCATCGCAGGCAAAAACCTGCGGATCGCGAAATTCCTGGGTATAGCCAGCCGGGGGAGCTGTCAGCAGAGGGGTGGAAAGCTTACTGACCGTACCGTTTTGATCCATACAGGCACCCAATTGATAGGAGTGACGCTGCCAGTCTTTGTCGCGGACATTGCCGGTATAGGCCAAAAACAGCTCTTCCCCTACCGGAACAGCTGAGCCGGAATAAACACCGTGGCTGTCGTAGGGAGAATCAGGCAGCAGCTTCAGGCCTTCCTCCTGCCAATCCACCAGATTTTCAGAAGTCAGATGATACCAAGACTTGATCCCGTGGACCGGGCCCATCGGATAGGCTTGATAAAATAAATGCCATTTGCCGTTGTAATAAGAAAAACCGTTTGGATCATTCAATAATCCTCTTTGGGGTTGGATGTGATATCCCAGCCGCCAGCGGGAATCAGCGATCTTTTCATCCAAACGGACTACCCACTCTGTCGGCCATTCGTCGTAGGGGCGGTAGCGCTGCCGGGTCGTCCAGCTGTTTTTTGAGTTCATAATGTTTTCTCCTCGTAAGCGTCTTCTTTTCTACAGTGTAAATGGGAATGGATAAAATGTCAAACGTATATCAAAATCGATTTATAGTATACATCGTTGTTTAGTTCGATCTTGTTAATGTTTAAAAAATAATTGATAAGCGTTTGACAATTTTAAAAGCTCGTGGCATACTGTGGTTAGAAAAAGCGATTTCATTTCGTCTGAGCGAAAGAAATTTGCAAAAATTGCCAAATTTGGGAGGAGAAAAAATGGACTACAAAAAAGCCGCTGAGGAAATCAGCAAAGCGTTAGGAGCAGACAATGTGCAAGCCGCCGCTCATTGTGCGACCCGGTTGCGTCTGGTTTTGAAGGACAATTCCAAAGTGGATCAAAAAGCGCTGGACCGTAACGATGCAGT
This sequence comes from Enterococcaceae bacterium OF42-14pH9A, assembly GCA_027692465.1. Lineage (GTDB taxonomy): Bacteria > Bacillota > Bacilli > Lactobacillales > Enterococcaceae > Enterococcus_C. The sequence continues at coordinate 23,348 of JAQEYU010000005.1, forward strand.
GAAAGGGACTTTCGAAGCCAACGACCAGTTTCAGATTATCATCGGTGCCGGCGACGTCAATTTTGTATACGATGAGTTCGTCAAGATCACCGGCGCAAAAGAAGCCTCTACTGCAGATTTGAAAGCGGTGGCAGCGGCCGGCAAGAAAAACAATCCCGCAATGGCATTTATCAAAGTCTTATCCGATATTTTCGTACCAATCGTTCCAGCGCTGGTGGCCGGTGGTCTGCTGATGGCGATCAACAATGTCCTGACAGCACAAGATCTCTTTGGGCCGCAGTCCATTGTAGAAATGATGCCGGCTTTGAAGGATGTTGCCGGAATTATCAATTTAATGGCTTCAGCACCGTTTGCTTTTCTGCCGATTCTGGTGGGGTTTTCGGCGACAAGGCGCTTTGGCGGAAATCCGTATCTGGGGGCTGCGATGGGGATGGTCATGGTCATGCCGGATCTGATCAATGGTTACGGTGTCGCCAATGCAATCGCTGACGGCTCAATGCCGTATTGGGATATCTTTGGTTTGAACGTTGCGCAAGCCGGCTATCAAGGTTCAGTTCTGCCGGTGCTGGTCGTCTCATGGATTTTGGCGACTTTGGAGAAATTTTTCCATAAACGATTGAGCAATGCTTTCGATTATACTTTTACGCCGATGCTGTCGATCATCATTACTGGATTTTTGACCTTCATCTTGGTAGGTCCGATCATGCGTAACGTCGGGGATGGGCTGACATTCGGCTTGTCTTGGCTGTATGAGACCACCGGTGCAATCGGACTGGGGATCTTGGGGCTGTTTTATTCACCGATTGTGATTACCGGCTTGCATCAGAGTTTTCCGGCGATTGAGACGACACTTTTGGCGGATGTCGCCAAAAGTGGCGGGTCCTTCATTTTTCCGGTGGCATCGATGGCCAATGTGGGTCAAGGGGCAGCGACTCTTGCCATCATGCTGCTGACTAAAAATCAAAAACAAAAAAGTCTGGCAACCTCTGCCAGTATTTCCGCTATGCTGGGAATCACGGAGCCGGCGATTTTCGGGGTCAATTTGAAACTGAAATTTCCGTTTGTCTGCGGGATGATTGCTTCCGGAGTCGCTTCAGTTTTCATCGGTGCTTTCCACGTATTATCCGTTGCCATGGGGCCGGCAAGTGTGATCGGTTTTATCTCGATTGCTTCAAATTCGATCCCTTATTTTATGATTGGGATCGTGATCAGTATTGCTGTCGGTTTTGCAACGACGTATCTGTATGGGAAAAAACACATGAATCTGTTGGCAGATGAAGATCCGGAAGCCGTCGAGGTGGCCGTGGCAATCAATGCTGATCCCGACAGTCAGGAAAAACCGCAAGATGAGCTCTTGGCTTCTGCAGTTTCCGGAACCGTGGTTTCATTGAAAAATGTCAATGATCCGGTCTTTTCCAGCGGGATGATGGGAAAAGGCGTCGCTGTCAAGCCGACAGCAGGTACCATCGTTGCACCGGCTGATGGGGAATTGACGGTGGTTTATGATTCCAAACATGCTTATGGCATGAAAACGGCGGCAGGTGCCGAGGTGTTGATTCATATTGGAATCGATACAGTGAATTTGAAAGGTGAGGGCTTTACGACGAGTCGAAAAGCCGGTGAATTGGTTAAAAAAGGGGATACTCTGGGGACCTTCGATCAAGAGGCGGTCAAAGCTGCGGGATACGATGACACCGTGATGATGATCGTTACCAACAGCCAGTCTTATGCCGATGTGGAAGTGTTGGAAAAAGCGACAGTGAAAGGCGGCGAGGACCTCCTGGCCGTGAGTGAGACAAATGGCGACTGAGTGGTGGCAGACTGCGGTGATCTATCAGATTTATCCCCGCAGTTTTCAAGATACCAACGGCGACGGTATCGGGGATCTCCCCGGTATTCTGCGTCGTCTGGATTACCTGCAGAAACTTGGTGCAGATGCGCTGTGGCTGAGTCCGGTCTATGCCTCTCCCAATGATGACAACGGCTATGACATCAGCGATTACCTGGCTATCGGACCCGAGTATGGCACGATGGCGGATATGGAGCATTTAATCGCGGAAGCAGGTAAAAAAAACATCAAGATCATCATGGATCTGGTGGTAAACCACACATCCGATGAACATCCGTGGTTTGTCTCCGCCAAAGAGGATCCCCAGAGTCCGTATCATGATTTTTATGTCTGGCGGGATCAGCCAAATGACTTGCAGTCGAATTTCGGCGGTTCTGCCTGGACTTTTGTACCGGCGATCGGTCAATATTACTTGCACCTTCATTCGGCTAAGCAACCGGATTTGAACTGGGAAAATCCGCAGTTGCGACAGGCGATTTACGAGATGATGAATACTTGGTTGGCAAAGGGGATCGGCGGGTTTCGTCTGGATGTGATTGATCTGATCGGAAAAGAACCGGATCGGCTGGTCACCAAAAACGGCCCCCGCCTCCATGAATTTCTGCAGGAGATGAATCGGGAAACGTTTGGAAAGTATGATGTAGTGACAGTGGGTGAAACTTGGGGAGCGACCCCTGAGATTGCGCAACTGTATTCTGATCCGGACCGGCAGGAGTTGTCGATGGTGTTTCAGTTTGAGCACATCAACTTGGATAAACAGGCAGGTAAGCGCAAATGGGATTTGAAAAAATTGGATCCGCAAGAGCTGCATCAGGTTTTTTCGAAATGGCAGACGGAACTGGCGGGTAAAGGCTGGAACTCCCTGTTTTGGAACAATCATGACCTGCCGCGAATCATTTCCCGCTGGGGAGCGGAAGGAAGTTTGCGGGTCGTAAGCGGCAAAATGCTGGCGATTTACCTGCATCTGATGAAAGGAACGCCGTATATTTATCAAGGAGAAGAAATCGGCATGCTCAATTATCCGGTGACCGACATCAGTGAAGTCGACGATATCGAAAGCCGTCGAATGTACCAGGAGCGATCGGAGCAGGGCTATCACAAAGACGAGCTGCTGGCTTCAATCAATGGAAAAGGACGGGACAATGCCCGTCATCCGATGCTTTGGGAAAACCGGGAGAACGGCGGCTTTACGACCGGTGATCCGTGGTTGGCGGCAGGAGACAGCCGTGTAATCAATGCAGAAGCGGCCTTGGCTGATCCTGATTCACTGTTTTATACCTATCAGACCTTGATTCGCCTGCGAAAAGAACATCCGATTATTGTGTTCGGAGACTATCAAATTGTGACCACCGATGATCCGGAAGTATTGGCCTACGAACGGTCTTACGGCGAGCAACGACTGCTGGTGGTGGTCAATTTCTCTCCGGAAAACAAGCACTTTTCCCGAAAAAAGGTGAAAAATGAAACAGTGCTGATCCACAATTACGACAAGGAAATCACCATGGAACTGCTGCCCTATGAAAGCTATGGGATTTTGTTTACAGAGAAATAGGCAATGCAAAAGAGGAGCAACAGCTGCGCCGGTCCGGCAGCTGTTGCTCCTCTTTTGATCTGTCAATCTGAAAGAAAAAGAATCGATCGTGATGATGCGGACCCAAACCGCTATCGCCAGTGTATACTAAGCTTCAGTGATTTTTTGGAAGTGACGGCAGAAGCTTTGGAAGTCACCTTTCAACCGTGGAATCGAAATCCCGGCATAATTCAACTCGCTGCCGCTGAAGCGTTCCCCGCTGCCGGTTTCCAAGTAATCGGCCTCTGAATCGAGATACTGCAGCCGCAGTTGCCGTATCGGCTGTGACGGCTGAGCCAGTCCGTGACTGTAGATCAGCAAGGCTTCATTCTCGTTTTTGAAAAGCCATCCGCAGGAGAAGGTCTGATCCGGCAGCTGCAGGCGGTAGAACTCACCGAACTGCAGCAGTTGCCGATGCTTTTTATAAAAAGCAATCTGCTGGCGGATGATTGCCAGATCTTCAGCAGTCTGTTCTTGAAGAGCCAGTTCGTAGCCGAAATTTCCGCTCATGGCGATCAAGCCGCGGGTTTCCAGCGGTGTGATCCGGCCCACCTGATGATTGGGAACATCAGATACATGGGCTCCCATCATGATTGGCGGATAAAGATAGCTGTAGCCGGATTGGATGCGGCTGCGACAAAGCGCATCTGAATTGTCACTGGTCCAAGTCTGAGGCATATAGGCCATCATCCCCGGATCAAAACGGCCGCCACCGCTGGAGCAGTTTTCAAAGAGTGCTTGCGGAAAACGACCGGTGACGGTGTCCAAGATGCGATACAGGCCCAATACATAGCGATGACTGATCTCTTTTTGACGGTCGGGAGGCAACAGGCGGTTGCCGACCTCGGTCAAATGGCGATTCATGTCCCATTTGATGTAATCCACATGGCCGTCTTTGAGGTAGCTGCTGAGCATCTCAATCAGAAAATCTTGTACAGCTGTCTGGCTGAGATCCAACACCAGCTGCTGCCGTCCTTCTGTCATCGGATAATCTGCCACTTGCAGGACCCACTCGGGATGTTGCCGGAACAGGTGGCTGTTGCGGGAGATCATCTCCGGTTCGAACCACAGCCCGAAAAGCAGATCCAAGGCGTGGATTTTTTGGGCCAGACCGCTGATGCCGTTGGGAAGTTTGGCGGTGTCAGGCTGCCAGTCCCCCAGAGAAGTCGTGTCGTCGTCGCGTTTACCGAACCAACCGTCATCCAGGACGAAGAGCTCAATCCCCAGTTCTTTGGCTTGTGCAGCCTGTTTGAGAAGGTCTGCCTCCGTGAAAGAAAAATAGTTGCCCTCCCAGGTATTCAACAGGACAGGACGCTCCTTTTTCTGCCAAAATTCCGGTACCAGCCGCGCCTGATACAACTGGTGGAAGGTCTGGGACATTTTATTGAAGCCGCTGTCGCTGAAATTCAAGACCGCTTCCGGCGTTTGAAATTCGGTCCCCGGTGAAAGCTTCCAACTGAAGTTTTCCGGATGGATCCCCAACTGAACACGGGTGCTGCCGTACTGCTCCACTTCCGCCTGAGCCAAAAAGTTGCCGCTGTAGACCAAGTGGAAGGCATACACATTTCCCTGATTTTCGGTCGCGTGAGGATCAGCCAGCGCCAGGAAAGGCTGGTGCTGCGGACTGCTGGTTCCCCGGATTGAGCTGACAGCCTGGATCCCGCTGCGCAGGGGAGTGCGGGTGATATTGGCTTCATCAGTGTGGGAACCGTCCAGCGTCACAAAATCAAAGTCTTTGGAGGGAAAATCCAGCAGCAGCGAGCCGGCCTGCTCCAAGCAAATGTCTTGCTGGGAATCGTTGCGATAGGTGACAGAACGGGTAATCACCGGCTGATCAGGATAGATGGTGTAGCTCAGGACCTGGCTCAGCTTTTGGATCTCGTCTCTCAAAGTGATCTGCAGCGTTTGCGCATCAGTTCCCCGTAAGGAAGGCAGCGAGGCTGGTTGTGGTTTGCCGGTCAGAATCCGGTAGTCGGCGTACTCAAAAGCCGTCACGCCTTCGCCGGCAGAGTTTAAGAAGCGGTAGTTGGATATACGATAATCCAGACTGCCGTTGGTACTGGTCTCCAACGGCAGGGTAGTCAAAGAAAAATTTCGCTCTTCCGGAATCGGATTGGTGGCAAAGCCCCAACCAATCAATTGCAGTTGATTACTGCCGTGGTAGCTGGTCAAAGCCGGACCAAAATAGCGGTGTGTAAGATATTTTCCTTTTTCGATGCCGATGATGTAGCTGACCTGATCATTTTTTAAGTGGAAAAATTGCTGTGCCTCATCAAAAGTTATCATCATAAACAGCCCTCTTTTCTATTTGCTTAGTTCAAGTGTACGCTGCATAATAGAAGACAACAAGAAGAGATAATTGTAAGGAGGGTAAAAAATTGCAGTCTTTCATTCGCCAATACCACTATGTCCAGGATCGTCAGCTGCCGGTCCTGCAGGCTGCCAGTTGCGGGCAGGGGAATCAGGATTACGATTGGGATGCCGGACTTCGTAAAGAACGGCTGGTGGTTTTGCAGGTGACCCTTAGCGGCTGCGGCTTTTTGGAACATCACGGGGAAGTCACCCAGCTGCCGGTCGGAAGTGCTTTTTTGGCAGCAATGCCGGGAAACTTCCGCTATTACGGCACGGATTGGCAGTTCTTTTATTTGGAATTTTCGCCGATCTTCAGTCAGTGGCTGGAACTGCCATTGACGGTCTTTCAATTAACGACAGCGGAGTTGGTTCATTGGCAAAAACAGGTCCGGCAATTGGAACAGCGACCCTTGGATCTATATGAGAATGCTCAGACCGCCATGACGCTTTTTCTGCAGATCAGCGCATTGCTGGATAAAAAGCAGCTGCCGAAAGATCCCCTTATGGAGGCAGTCAAAAAATATCTGGAGAATCGCTTTCAAGAAGACCTGAGTTTGACCGAGGTTGCTGAGCACTTCGGACTTTCAAAGTATCAGTTGATCCGCAAATTCCAACAGCGCTGTCACACGACGCCGATCAATTATTTAAAAAAACTCCGCATCATTCATTCGCTGAAGCTGCTTTTGGGAGACGAAAAAATCGAAACAATCGCTCGTCAGGTGGGATATGCCAATGGCAATTATTTCAGTAAAGTATTTCGCAGCGAGATGGGGATGAGTCCCGGCGAATATCGAGACAGTCGCAAACGGTACGGTCAATGAGTTTAGGGGGTGTCTGAGATTGGGGTGAGTCTGAAAACGCCGGCGGTAGATATTTTCAGGCAGGCCCTCTGCCGAATAAAACGAAAAAACGATTGTGGCCCGCAATTTCCGGTCACAATCGTTTTTTATGTGTTGTTTTCAGTCGATCAGCCGGCTCATAAGCCAGACATCCACGAAGCTGCCGTCATCGGCACGAGCACCGCGAGCCAGCTGTCCTTCCGTATGAAAGTCGAATTTCCGGTACAAAGCCACCGCCCGTTCGTTGCGGATTTGGACGGTGAGCTCCAGCCGACGAATGATCTCAGACTGCTCTGCCCAATAGATCACTTCATCCAAGAGCAGACTGCCTAATCCGTTACCCCAGAATTCCTGTAAGACAGCGATCCCGACTTCGCCAATATGGCGGGTGCGGGGGTCGCTGTCGGCAGTTACTGAAGCCGTTCCTACTAAGTCGCCGTCGGAGGTTTCCGCCACCAGTAACAAATTATTCGGGCTTTCCTCCAAGGCAGTCAGTTGATGACTCAAAAAATCCGGCGTGAGGTCCATGCCCACTCGATCCAGTGCGATAAATTCGGTTTCGCTGCCCAGCTGCTGCATCAGGTGCAGTAACGCTGCCGCATCTTTTGCCTGGGCTTGTCGCAGTTGGATCTCCACTGCCCCGCTCATGAAGCAGCCGTCCAGTCAGCCAGGATCCGTTTTTCAAAAGCGCTGCCTTGTGCTCCAAAGGCTTGAAGAGTAACGCTACGCCGCTCGGGATCCTGCTCGTCTTTTTCCAAGGTCAGCTCCAGATAATCTTCCGGCAGACTGTCTGCCAGCAGATTGCCCCATTCGACTACTGAGAGTCCGTCCCCTTCAAAGTATTCATCTAAGCCGAGGTCGGCAGCACCGTATTCCACACGATAGATATCCATGTGATAAAGCGTCAGCCGCCCGGCAGTGTATTCCCGAATAATGGTGTAGGTGGGGCTTTTGATCATCTGAGTAATCCCCAGTCCCTTGGCGATTCCTTTGGTCAACGTGGTTTTTCCGGCACCCAGATCACCTGTCAGCACCAGTACATCTCCCGGCTGCGCCGCTTTGCCGATGATTTCAGCCAGTTTCTCAGTTTCCGATACATTATGCAGCAACATCGCTGTCATTCCTTTCGTGACCGTGCGCGCCCTCGCGACGGCCTTTTTGCTAGGGTCAGTATACCTGTTTGCTGCCGGGAACGCAAAACTCTCCGCCTGCTAGTGTTTTATCCAGGAAGAAATCAAATCAATTTACTCGAAAACTTTAGAGCCAGCTGGCATGCCAATCATTCGTAGTGCACGGTCGGCTCCAACCTCAGCAAGCTAAGCTGCATCATAAACAGCACCGTTTCGCAGTTTCAAAAAACGGTGCTGTCAGGGCAGCTGTTTGCGGGTGCCTATAAACCGATAGTCAGTTCTACCGGGCAGTGATCGCTGCCGAAGATCTCGGTGTGGATCTTGGCATCGGTCATTTTATCTTGCAGGTCCTCGGAAACGACGAAATAGTCAATCCGCCAACCGGCATTATTCTTGCGGGCATTGAAGCGATAACTCCACCAAGAATACACACCCGCCAGTTCCGGATAGAAGAAGCGGAAGGAATCCACGAAACCGGCCGCCAGCAGTTGCGTGAACTTTTCCCGTTCCTGAGGGGTGAAGCCGGCATTTTTTTGATTGGTTTTCCAATTTTTCAAATCGATATTTTCGTGGGCGACATTTAAATCACCACAAAGGATTACCCCTTTTTGGGTGTTCAGCTGCTTGAGGTAATCGCGAAAGGCATCCTCCCAAGTCATACGATAATCCAACCGACGCAGCTCATTTTGAGAATTTGGGGTGTAGCAGCACACCAGATAAAATTCCGGGTACTCCAAAGTGATGACCCGGCCTTCTTGGTCGTGTTCTTCGATGCCGATGCCGTAATTGACGGACAAAGCCGGTTCCTTGGCAAAAATTGCTGTACCGGAATAGCCTTTTTTGACAGCGTAGTTCCAATATTCATGGTGATCCGGCAGATCCATCACAATCTGACCTTCCTGCAGTTTGGTCTCCTGCAGACAGAAAAAATCGGCATCCAATTCATTAAAGACATCCATAAAATTTTTTTGCATCACTGCTCGTAAGCCGTTGACATTCCAAGAAATCAATTTCACGTGTTGTTTCCTCCTGACGGTTTCAAAAAACAGCAGCTGACTCGTAAACGGACTGGGCCTGAAAAGCTGAAAAGCGCCTGTGAAAAGCTGTCGGTCGCTGCCTGCTGTTGACAAAACCTGTTTCTCTCATTTTAACGAAAGTTGCGGTAAGATGAAAGAAAACACCCCTGTCAAATCACAGCCGAAACGATAGACCGACGAAACATTTATCATCAGGGCGGAAGTTGCGACAGGAGAAAGAGGAACACGCTATGAAAATCGGAGTCATCGGGATCGGCAACATTGCTCAAAAAGCATATCTGCCAATTTATGCTGCATCACAGGAGCAGGGGGAGTTTTATTTTGCCAGCTCTCAACCTGCCACCAGAGCGTTGCTGAAAAACCACTACGGCTTTGACCGGGTCTATGAAACACCGGCCGACTTGTTGGCTGAAAATATAGACGGTGTGCTGATCCATGCGGCCACGAAAGCCCATTATCCGTTGGTGAAAAAATTTTTGGAGGCAGGCGTCCATGTTTTCGTGGATAAGCCCTTGACAGAGTCTGCCGCCCAAAGCCTGGAGCTGCAGCAGTTGGCCCAAAGTCGCGGCCTGATCCTGATGACAGGCTTCAATCGCCGCTTTGCTCCTTTGGTCCAGCAATTGAAAGAAACACCGGACAAACATCTGCTGATTCTGCAAAAGCACCGGATCAACGAACCTCAGCCCGTCAAGTTTGTAATCTATGATCTGTTTTTGCATCTGGTGGATACCGCCGTTTATTTGGCAGATGAGCCGCCGTTGTATGCCGGTGGTCGTCTGATGGTCAAAGACGGACTGCTGCACCAAGCTCATTTGCAGCTGGAGACCACTGGCTGCAGTCTCTTTTTACACATGGACCTGGTGAGTGGGACCAATCTGGAAAACTATCAACTGACTGCTGCATCCGGCCGTCTTGAATTGGCAGAGTTGACCCGTTTGACTGTGACAGATCAAAAGCAGATCAGCGAACTGCGGGGCAGCGATTGGGAGACGACCCTGACGAAACGAGGCTTTGCGCCGATGACGGCCGCATTTTTGGAAAGTGTCCGAACAGCAGATGCAAGTCACTTGCGTCAAGAACAGGTTTTATTAAGCCATCAGTTGTGTGAAACACTGCTCCAAGAAAGCAGCCAAGATTGAAAGTTGTGCTGGTTCTTATGAATGAGAGAAACGGCTACAGGAAAGGCGGCTGGCGGGCTCGCGAGGCGGCGCTTTCTCAGCAGCCACGGTGGTGTATTTATAGCAAAGGAGTCATCGGCAATCTGTCATGGACTAGCCACCTTTTGCAACTCGTGCTAAAATGAACGGGATGTCAATTGACAGCTGCTGATCATCTGTGGGCTGTGCTGCCGGATACCGGAGACACAGGAAATGACGGAAATGCCGGGAGTATACGGCGAGACAGCAGTGATTACAGACGGGATCTTCGGTGGGGACCTGAAAAAGGGAACTTGCCTGAAAAGGCTGCTGCCGCAGAATACCTGTTCACAGAAGAGAGGAATTTTTTCGTGAAGAATGAATTTAAAGCACAATTTCCGGCAATCACAATCTTAGTGGATGAGCCGTTGATGAATTATACCTTTACCAAAACCGGCGGGCCGGCCGACCTGCTGGCTTTTCCGAAGTCGGCGGAAGAAACTAAGGCCTTGGTGGATGCTTGTCGCCGACAGCAGCTCCCTTGGATGGTCCTTGGCAACGCCAGTAATCTGATTGTCAAAGACGGCGGTATCCGCGGGCTCGTGATTATGCTGTCGGACATGACCGCAGTCACCGTATCTGATACGCTGATTACCGCCGAGGCTGGCGCAAAACTGATTGACACGACTTATGCAGCGCTGGATGCTTCTTTGACGGGCTTTGAGTTTGCTTGCGGGATCCCCGGCAGTATCGGCGGCGCCGTCTTTATGAACGCCGGCGCCTACGAAGGGGAGATCCGGGATGTTTTCGAGTCCTGTGATGTGCTATTGGCAGACGGATCTATCGTGACTTTGACCAATGCGGAGATGGCTTTTGGCTATCGTCATACCGTTATCCAGGAAATGCAGGGAATCATTTTACGGGCGCGGTTCCGTCTGACTGCCGGTGATCATCAGCAGATTGAAAAGCGAATGAAGGAATTGACCGAGTTGCGTTTGTTGAAGCAGCCTTTGGAGTATCCTTCCTGCGGCAGTGTTTTTAAACGTCCAAAAGGATATTTTACCGGTAAATTGATCCAAGATGCCGGCCTGCAGGGATTGAAATGGGGCGGCGCGCAGATTTCGGAAAAACACGCCGGCTTCATCGTCAATATCGACAATGCCACAGCAACGGATTATATCGAATTGATTGCCCACATCCAACAGGTCATCAAAGAAAAATTCGATGTAGCATTGGAAACAGAAGTTCGGATCATCGGAGAAGATCGGTAAGAACAATCAGTCAGGCAGCTGGAACAAACCGTCAGCGGCAGTCGGGAAGTAATTTTCCGGCTGTCGCCTTTTTGATGTGGCGGGGCTGATGAAGGCAACTCCTCTTTTAAAAAATGGGAAAAAGGATTGTTCGTAAAAGGTCTGTTTGCCTTGAATTTGCCGCTGTCCCCTGATATGCTCGAAAGGAAACAAAACAATTAGGCATGTTTGAAACCGCCGGCAGCCGCTATTTTGATCTTTTTCGCCGCAATCTTCGTCGTAAATGCTCAGCTTTGTACCACATAAGCTGTGCTTTACTCCTTGACTTCGGCAAAAAGTCCGCAAAAATTGCGTTCCTCCGGTGTTTTCAGACAAGCCTTACTATTTACCAGAAAAGGGGCGAAAAAATGAAAAAGGTTAGAGTGTTGGTAGGAATGTTGGTGGGGCTATTATTGCTGACGGGGTGCGGCAAGAAGGTCCAAGAGGAATATTTTAACGGTTTGAGCGGGAGTAGGGAAAACCAGACCGTTGACCTCCATTTTAAGATTGATCAATTGGAGCTTTCAATGTCAAATGAAGAGGATGCCGCTGCCGGAATGATTGCAAACAGCATCCTGAATAGTCTGAAGGATGCCGAATTGGCCGGTACGGTTGCCAATGATACGAAAAATGAACGGATGCAGCTGGATCTGACTGTCAAGGTGCTGGGAAGCCGTTTCCCGGTAGAGCTTTTGACAGATAACAAACAGCAGGTGGCTTATATGTCCACCGATATTTATCAGCAGCTGATGACTTTGATGGGCTCGATGCTGGGGGCCGGGGATCTGGGGACGTCAGTGGATGCGGAAGCTTTGGAAGGGAAGTATCTGGAACTTGATCCGGAAGATATGAAAGAATTGCTGGCAGACAGCGATGTCTCGACTGACGGCGGGACTGCGGCAATCACTGCACTGCAGGGTAACAATCAGCTCATGAAGGACTGGCTGCTGACACTGAAGGCCGACACTTTCAAAAAAGACGGCGACAAGATCAGTCATACCTTTACAAAAGAAGAGCTGTCCGATTTTGTGAAGTACGCAGAAAAAAACGGGGACAAGGATGCGAAAAAGACCGCCGCTGAATTGAAGGAAACGTTGAAGGATCTGACAGTGTTTGATTTGGAGACGACAGTAGATACCAAGTCCGGTGATCAGGATCTGAAGATGTCTATGGCCGGAGATACTGACGGAAATACTATGAAAGCCGCCTTTACAGTTAGCCTGAAACCTACTGACAAGCAGGCAGCAGTGACGATGCCGGCTGCCGATCAGATCGTGACCGAAGAAGAGCTGTCGGAAATGTTGGGAACAAGTCAGTTTTCCGCTAACGGACTGACCGAAGAAAACTATGATTTTGAAGATGATGCAGATTATGGCTGGGAAGAGCCGCTGACCGAGGCAGAATTTCAGCAGCTTTACGATGAATTGGCGGCCGAGAAGGAAAACTATACACCGGAAGAATTACAGGAATACCTGGATTTCTTGGAAAGTTCACTCACCGAGGAACAGTTTGCAAAATTGACCGAGCTGGTTACAAGTACGACAGCTCTCTGAAATTTTTTGGCGCTTGGCCGATTACTTTATTTTCAGTCCAGATGAAATACTAGAGCAAAGCAAAAAAGCGGCCTGCTGTTTGGGGAAGTCTCCCGACAGCAGGCCGCTTTTTCGTGAATATCGGTTACAACGTTTCCGTTTCGTTTTTGCGATTCAAACGCAACAGAATGCTGGCGATTGCAGCAGTCAGGATCCCGCCGACGATTGCTTCCGGAATGCCTTGGGTACCGATAACTGCCAAAATTGCACCGTAAACCTGGTCAGCACCTTTTTTGATCAGCTGTCCATAAGCATCTTTGAACAAAAAGTAAATCAGATTCATCACCAGCAGCGTGTTGGTGAGACCGCCGGAAACACCGGCGATGAACAAGGAAACCCCGTCTGCCTTGCCTTTTGAAAGGTGACGGCAGAGCTTGTAGACATAGTAAGGAACGACCCCAATCAAAATGCGGGGAATGATGGCCACGATCAGTGCTTTCCAGCTGCCGTGATCCGTTCCGATGATGGGGATGAAAGGGGAGAAGACAAAAGCCAATGCACTGGGGCGAGTCGTGGCGTTGATAACGCTCATGACGCCGAAGCTGGCTCCGAGAAAAGCGCCCAGGCGCGGTCCCAGAACTACTGAAGCGATAATCACCGGTACATGGAGAATCGTAGCGTTCAGCGGTCCGATGGGGATGAAGCCCAGAAACGGCACCGCCGACATCAGGATCATGATTCCTAAAAAGAAAGCGGTCAATACGATATCAAAGGTTTTCTTGTTTTTCATTGTGCTAACTCCTGTCGCAATGGATTGTGGTCGGTAAATTCCTTGGGGTTCAGTCTTGTTCGCGGTCGTTTTCTGCCAGTGCGGCTTCGACGGCCTTGACGATCGTTTCGACTGTAGCCAGGGCCCCCCGTCCGAAATCACCGCAGGCCAGCATGGCTTCCCGCGGTTCTATCTCTTTATACCCAACTTCTTTCAAGTAAGCAAGATTTTTTTGATTGACGGGATTTTGATACATATAGGTATTCATCGCCGGTGCAATCAGCCGCGGTGTACCGGGACGGATCGCCATTGCAACGGTTGAAACCATATCGTCGGCAATCCCGTTGGCCAATTTGCCGATGGTGTTGGCAGTAGCCGGTGCAACGACGAAGAGGTCGGCCCCTTTGGCCAGATCGATATGATTGATCTGATCCGGCTGATTTTCCGCCATGACATCTGTGTGGACTGCTCGTTTGGACAAAGACTGCAAGGTCAGCGGAGTGATGAATTTCGTGGCATTTCGCGTCATCAAAACATCGACTGCGTAGCCCCGTTTGGTGAGTTCGTTGGTGAGATCGGCAGCTTTATAAGCAGAAATACTGGCAGAAACTCCCAGCAGGATATGTTTTTGCTTCATGATAAAAACTCCTTTTCAAATAAGTAGATAATGGCAGATAAAGCAGCCCTCAAAAGGTGCTGCTCGTAAAATCAGTGTTTTTTGCGAACATCAGCGGCGATTGTCGTTAGGATCAACTCGGCGATAGCCGCTTTTGTGTCAGCTTCACCTGTGATGCCGTTTTTGCTTAGCAGATAGCCGTGGTGCTGCCCGTCAGTGATCGTGGTCAAGTCATTAGCCAGCACATAGTCGGCCTGGTTTTTCGCCAAATTATCGGCGGCGACTTTAAGCAGTTCTGTTTCTGAGACGGCTACCAATAATTTGAAGCCTACCAGAATTGTTTCCGGCTGTTTTTCTTTGATCATGGCGATGACTTTTGGTGTCTGTTTCAGCACCAAAAGCAGGTGCTCCGTCTGAGAGGACAGTTTGGTCTGGGCTGGGGCGTCTTTGGCGATTTGTAGCAGCAGCTCGTTGAAGACCTCATCAGAAAGCAGCTCGTCAGTTTCCCGTGTTTTCAGCCAGCCGTTGAAGGCTTTCAGCCAGGCAGCCTGGTCACTGCTGACTTGCGGTGTAAAATCGCTGACGGCCATTGAATGAATCACGGCATCATAGGCCTGTTTTTCCAAAAGGGCTGCCATCGTCTCATGGAGTTCGGCAGTGTTTTCAATCCGGTGCAGGCGGATTCGAGGATCGCCGGGAGGCTCGACAGCCCCCTTGGCGATGATGTAATCAACGATGATAGTTTGTTGAGCCAAAGCGGCTTTTGCCAATGCCGCCCCCAATTTTCCGGAAGAATGATTGGTGATGGAACGGACCTCGTCGATTTTTTCCGAGGTACCGCCGGCTGTGATCAGGATATGCATAGTTTTCACCTACAATTTCACGATAGTCCGGCCGCTGTGGCTGCCGGCTAAAAGGGCTTGTGCGGTCGCCGGAACGTCGGCAAGGGCGATTTCCGTGACCGACAGCTGCTGCAAAAAGTGCAAGTCGTCTGCTAATTCCTGCCAGACGGCCCGCCGCAGTGTCATGGGGACATTGACGGAATCGATTCCGGACAAGGTGATACCCCGCAGAATAAAAGGCAGAACGGTGGTGGTCAATTTGATCCCGCCGGCATTACCGCACAGCGCAGCTACCCCACCATAATAAACGGCTGGCAGGATCTGTGCCAGTAAATCGCCTCCGACTGTATCAATGACACCGTGAAACAATTGTTTGGAAAGCGGCCGCGGCTGATCGGAAAGCAGCTCTTCCGGTCTTATGACGCGATTTGCGCCCAATTCTGTCAGCTGTTTTACGGCTTCAGGCTTGCGACTGACCGCTGTAATGTTTTTATATCCCAGCTGTGCCAGCAGTGCGATGGCAAAACTGCCGACTCCGCCGCTGGCTCCTGTCACCAGAATCGTCTGTTCCGGTGTTGTTTTAGCGGTCACGGCTCGGACCGCCAGTGCCGCTGTAAAGCCGGCTGTTCCGATAGTCGCGGCCTCCCGGGGGCTCAAGTTGGTCGGTAACGGTACCAACCAGTCAACCGGAACTGCCTGAAAGTCACTGAGACCGCCGGGCCGGCTGACACCCAGTCCATAACCGGTGACAAGTACCGGCAGTCCCGCAGGAAATGCGGAATCGCGGCTCTCAACCACGATGCCTGCCAGATCAATCCCCGGTGTCATGGGATAATTCCGGATGACCCCGCCTTTTTCACTCAGCGCCAGTGCATCTTTGTAATTGACTGCCGACCATTGGATTTGGAGCAATACCTCACCAGGGCCGGGCTCTGGTCTAGGTATACTTTCTACAGCAACGGAGAAGACCGGTTCATTTCTTACCACCAGTGCCTTGCATGTCTTCATTAACAGACCCTCCCATTAGCGGAAAAAAGGACGACTGCTGAAAAGTCGTCATTTCCCCATTTCTTTTCAATCAATGATACCATAAACAAAGCACGCCGCTACAGTATATCTGCTTTGGCGGCAGAGCAAAAAGCAGTGACTTTCAGCCGGAAACGATTTTCGGAAAACGGGTCTGAATTTCTGCTTGTTTTTTTGGCAAGAATCAGTATGCTTATGAAGTAACTTAAAAAAACGGAAGTAGCGTTTCAAATGGTGGCGTGAAGGCATCGAAGCGCTATAAAAAGGGGAGGACGACAGTGGCAAAACCGATCATTTCATTCGAGCACGTGACTAAGCGCTATGAAGATACTGACGATGCGGTGCTGAAAGATATCAGTTTTGATATCGAGGAAGGAAAGTTTTACACATTATTGGGACCATCCGGCTGCGGCAAGACGACTATCTTGCGGATTATCGCCGGATTTTCCGAAGCAACCGAGGGAGACATTTATTTCGATCAGAAACGAATCAATGACATCCCCGCCAATAAACGCCTAGTAAACACGGTGTTCCAGGATTATGCATTGTTTCCGCATATGAATGTTTTCGACAACGTGGCATTCGGCCTGAAGATCAAAAAGCTGCCGAAAGCCGAGATCGAAAAGAAAGTAATGGAGGCTTTGCGCCTTGTCCAACTGAAAGGCTATGAAAAACGTGAAATCAGTGAGATGTCCGGGGGCCAGCGACAACGGGTAGCGATTGCCCGTGCCATCGTCAACGAGCCCAAAGTCCTGCTTTTGGATGAACCTTTGTCGGCATTGGATCTGAAACTGCGAACCGATATGCAATATGAACTACGGGAGCTGCAACAGCGCCTGGGGATCACCTTTATCTTTGTCACCCATGACCAGGAAGAAGCGTTGGCGATGAGTGACATCATATTTGTCATGAACAAAGGTAAAATTGTCCAAAGCGGTACACCGGTGGATATTTACGATGAGCCGATCAACCATTTTGTGGCAGATTTTGTCGGTGAATCCAACATCGTCTCCGGCACAATGATCGAAGACAACCTGGTGGAGTTTGTCGGCAAGCGTTTTGAATGTGTCGACAGCGGGATGCGCCCGAATGAACCGGTGGAGATTGTCTTGCGACCGGAGGATCTGTCCATTACCACTGTCGATCGGGGCAAGCTGGTTGTAAAAGTCGATACGCAGCTTTTCCGCGGGGTTCATTACGAGATCATCTGCTATGACGAAGACGGCAATGAATGGATGGTTCATTCAACCCGTAAAGCCAAAGAAGGCAGTCAAGTCGGCCTGTATTTTGAGCCGGAAGACATCCACGTGATGCGTTTCAACGAGTCGGAAGAAGATTTTGACGCTCGTTTGGAAAGCTACGAAGAATAGGGGGCGCCAATATGACAAAAATGCGTCGTCTCTATTCAGTTCCTTATTTTATCTGGTTGCTGTTGTTTGTGATTGCGCCGGTCCTTTTGATCGTCTATCAATCGTTTTTTGATATGGACGGCAACTTCACCTTCGCCAATTATCAAACCTATCTCGCCAGCGGAAAATACCTGACCATGACCTTGAATTCTGTGGTCTATGCTTTTTTGATTACCGTCTTGACCTTGCTGATCAGCTATCCGACTGCCTATTTCTTGACGAAGCTCAAACACAAAGATCTGTGGCTGTTATTGATCATTTTGCCCACCTGGGTGAACCTGCTGCTGAAAGCTTATGCCTTCATCGGAATCTTCGGCGTTCATGGCGGCATCAATAATTTTCTGGGACTTTTCGGGATCGCTCCCAAGCAGATCCTCTTTACTGATTTCAGCTTTCTGGTTGTAGCTACTTATATTGAGCTGCCCTTCATGATCATGCCGATTTTCAATGCTTTGGAAGAGTTGAATCCTTCGCTGATCTTTGCCAGTCGTGACCTGGGGGCCAATAGTTTTGAAACCTTCCGGCGGGTGATTTTCCCGCTGTCTCTGAATGGCGTCAAAAGTGGCGTCCAGGCTGTCTTTATCCCGTCTTTGTCACTGTTTATGCTGACTCGTCTGATCGGCGGAAACCGGGTAATCACCCTGGGAACTGCCATCGAACAGCACTTTTTAGTGACCCAAAACTGGGGCATGGGTTCGACCATCGGCGTGATCCTGATCATCGCGATGTTCATCGTGATGCTCCTCACCGGTGAAAAAAGGAAGGGAGGACGCCGCACATGAAGAAGAAATTCCGTTGGTCCAATCTGTATCTGGCAGCCGTCTTTATTGTGCTGTACCTGCCGATTTTCTATCTGATTTTTTACTCCTTCAATGCAGGTGATTCAATGAACAGCTTCAGCGGCTTTTCGTTGCAGCACTATCAAGCGGTCTTTCAAGATACCCGCCTGATCATCATTGTCTTGAATACGTTTATGTTGGCTTTCTTGTCGGCACTTTTGGCCACTGTCATCGGCACGTTCGGTGCAATGGCAATCTACTACACAAAGAAACGCCGGACGCGTACGGCGCTTTTGTCTGCCAATAACATTTTGATGGTTTCCCCGGATGTCATCATCGGTGCCAGCTTTCTGATTTTTTTTACGATGGTGGGAAGTGTCTTCAAAAGCTTTCAATTAGGCTTTACCAGTGTGCTTTTGAGCCATATCGCTTTTTCAATCCCCATCGTAGTCTTGATGGTCCTGCCGAAACTGCAGGAAATGAATGATTCCATGGTGGATGCAGCACGGGATCTGGGAGCCAATAACCTGCAGGTATTACAGAATATCATTCTGCCGTTTTTGACACCGGGAATCATCGCCGGCTATTTCATGGCCTTCACCTATTCACTGGATGACTTTGCGGTGACCTTCTTTGTTACCGGAAACGGCTTTACGACGATGTCTGTCGAGATCTATTCCCGCGCACGACAAGGGATCAGCCTGGAGATCAATGCCTTATCCACGCTAGTCTTCTTGTTCTCGATGATCTTGGTGGTGGGGTATTATTTCATCAGTAAAGAAAACCGCGTGAAAAAACCGGGCCGCCTGCGCCGCAAGGGAATGGAGGTGCCGGAGATCCGATGAAACGTCTGCAATCATTGATCATCGGGATCGTAGCCATCATCTGCGTGCTGCTCTTAGGTGTCAAACAGCTGGAGCACGCGACCGGAATGGCTGGTGCCAAAGTCGTCAATATCTACAACTGGGGCGACTACATCGATCCTGACCTGATCGCAAAATTTGAAAAAGAGACCGGCTATAAAGTGAACTACGAGACCTTCGATTCAAACGAGGCCATGTTTACCAAGATCCAGCAGGGGGGGACTGCTTATGACATCACCATCCCTTCTGAATACATGATCCAAAAGATGATGAAAGAAAACCTGCTGGTCAAACTGGACCACCGCAAAATCAAAGGCTTGGAAAATATCCATGATGATTTTCTGGATTTGAGTTTTGATCCCGGAAATCAGTACTCCATCCCTTATTTCTGGGGAACGTTGGGAATTGTCTACAATGACAAATTCATCAAAGAAGGCGCCATTACGTCATGGAATGATCTCTGGAACAAGGATTACCGCGATACGTTGATGGTGATCGACGGTGCTCGGGAGGTCATGGGTATCGGCCTGCAAAGCTTTGGCTATTCCTTAAACTCCAAAGATGACAAACAGCTGCATCAGGCTTTTGAGCACTTGAAAGGTCTGACGCCGAATATCAAAGCAATCGTTGCCGATGAGATCAAGATGTACATGGCTAACGAAGAAAGCTCCCTAGCGATCACTTTCTCCGGTGAAGCAGCCGATATGATGTATGAAAACGAACATCTTCATTATGTGATTCCTGAAGAAGGCTCCAATTTGTGGTTTGACAACATCGTGATTCCCAAAACTGCGAAAAATATCGACGGGGCCTACGCCTTCATCAATTTCATGCTGGAACCCCAAAATGCTGCGCAAAATGCGGAATATATCGGCTATTCCACACCGAATGAAAAGGCTAAGGAGCTCTTGCCGAAAGAAGTTTCCGGTGATACCCAATTCTATCCTACTGATGACATGTTGGAGAATATGGAAGTCTATGAGGATCTGGGGAAAGATTACCTGGGGATTTATAACGATTTGTTCCTTGAACTGAAGATGTATAGGAGATAGTGGCA
Organism: Enterococcaceae bacterium OF42-14pH9A; assembly: GCA_027692465.1. Classification (GTDB taxonomy): domain Bacteria; phylum Bacillota; class Bacilli; order Lactobacillales; family Enterococcaceae; genus Enterococcus_C. The sequence goes on from JAQEYU010000005.1 coordinate 43,443, forward strand.
AAACTCAGTAAAAGCGGGAATTTATCGTCCGTCTAATCAGGGAAAGAGCCTCCATTTTCCCTTTAGTTCTCCAATATTATACAGAAAGCGGCTGAAGAGCCGCTTTTTTTGATAAAAGGATTAGGATGTGCCTGAAAACACCAGTGGTAGCTATTTTGCTCCTTTTCACCGCAATCTGCTCGTAAATGTGCAGCTTTGCACCACATAAGCTGCGCTTTACGCCTTGCTTTCGGCAGGTCCGAAAAAATCTGGATGATTCCGGTGTTTTCAGACAGGCTATATCTTTTTGAAGTATTATGGGCACTGAGACACCAGTCTTCATAACACTTTTCATATGGCTGAATTCTTTTTAAAATGGAAGTGCGGAAGCGAATATTTGGCATGCAACTTTCTTTGAGCATTATCAGAAGTAGCCTCACTTTTTGAAGGAATACCACCAGAGGATGCGAGCAGTTGTAAAAATTTGAAGGAGTTAAAATGAGATGCGGCCAGTTTTTGCCGAATTTTTCTGTTTAATTTGGGAATAGCCTTTGTGATAAATATCCGTCCCCACTTTTTCAGCGGCCTCGGAGTATTATGCGCTATTTTTTGAAACCATTGAGGGCATTTGCTTTGAGTTGTTTCATCATCAATAAATAGTTTTCAGTCTATATTCAAAATGTGCTGAAAAATTTTTCTTCGTTATAGCGCAATGGTTACGTTAGTCGTTTGACAGGACAAAAAGCATCTCCTACAATAAAGTTGCATAAAAACACGTCTCGGTTGGTAGTCCGAGAGCGCAAAAGCGTCAGTAACCTTCCCTCCAGGTCGTCCATTGCAATCTATATAAGGAGGGGTCATCATGAAATTAACGATTTTCTTTGATGGCAGCTTTTGGTGCGGATTGGTAGAAGACGAAGAGGACGGGAAAATGAAAGTGCTAAAACACGTTTTTGGTCCCGAACCCAAAGATACGGAAGTACTTGCTTTTGTAAACACACAGCTTTTGGCAGAAATAGCGAAAGTTCCTAGTGTTTCAATGGCTCGTAAACAAGTAAATGAACATCGTATCAATCCTAAGCGGTTGCAGCGCATGGTGAATAAAGAAAAGAGTCAACCTGTTTATTCCACTAAAGCGCAGGTAGCGATGCAAGCATCCATCGAGATCAAAAAAGCGCAACGCAAAAAAGTGTCAAAAGCACAAAAGCAGGAAGAAGCCCAACGTCGTTTTCAATTGAAGCAAGAAAAAAAGCTGCAAAAGAAGAAAGGACATTGAGCTTGTATTTTGCTATTTAGCCGATCATCTGCGAGGTGGTCGGTTTTTCGTTCTTAATCATTGTTATTAAACGATGGGGTAAGCTGGAAAATAGTAACCCCCCACTTCTTAAGAAAACGTAAAAAAGACAGAGAATTTATTCTCTGCTAATCAGTTTAAATGGAGGAGAAGGCATTGGAGCGCTATATCACTTTATTGAGAGGGATTAATGTCGGTGGCAAAAATAAAATTGCTATGCCTGAGCTGAGAGCCGGTTTTGAAGCGTTAAATTTTCAAGATGTTGTCACTTATATCAATAGTGGCAACATCATATTTTCGACTGAAAGTAATGATCCAGAAGTACTCTCTTGTCAAATAAAGACCATGATAAAAGAACGTTTTGAGCTGGAGATACCGGTCTTTACGCTTTTGCAGGCAGAGCTGGTGGAAATCTTAGCTAACGCACCAACATGGTGGCAAAACGCAGATACCAAGATTTATGATAATTTAGTTTTTCTTATCCCGCCGGTAACCGTATCAGAGTTTCATAAAGCTGTAGGGGCGTTAAGTGAAGATTTAGAGCAGGCCGCAGACTATCAAAATGTTATTTTCTGGTCCTATGTGCGAAAAGATTATCGCAAATCAAATTGGTGGTCAAAAACTGCTAATAAAAAAATAAAGGACCAGATTACAATTCGCACCGCCAACACGGTGTCCAAAATTGCAAGTTTATAAAGATTTGAAAATTTCTATTGTGGGGAAAAATAGTATCGTTTATGAAAAGCCCCAATTTTTGTTAGCAATATAAAAGCTGTATTATAGCAGAATTGTTCAAAATAAAGAATGAAGGTCTACTTACTATAACAATAACAGTAAGTTTGAGAATTTAAGTAACAGTCTGAAAAGGGAGAGTAGGGAATGAAACGTTTGCTGATTTTTGATTTAGTCATGGCAATTTTCGGTGCAGTTGGTGCCAGCGCAGCTCTGATCCCCGGTGGAGCCGAAAGTATGGGAGTGAGCACCGATCTGTTGATTCATGCTCCCTTCAATACTTTTTTCATCCCTGGAATTTTTTTACTTGTAGTAATTTTTGGCGGAAATCTTGTTAGTGGAATTTTGCTTGGAAAGAGGCCGGCTGCAGGTGCGTATTTGTCAGCTTTCATGGGCTTTGTTACGGGGATTTGGATCATTGCTCAGTGGCTCTTGATGGCGGCAATATTCCCAATTCAGTTGGTTTTTATGCTGATCAGTCTGCTTCAATTAGCGTTAGCAATCCGGCTGATTCGTAAACATAAACTGCCAGTGCCGTTTTCTGCGTATCAGCGTTAATCGAATGTATTGGTATGTTTGCCAGTTAAGTTTTTCACAGTTCTATCGGAAGGGCGGCTGCCATATCAAATTTTTTGACAGTGCTCCCGCGAAAACACACTAAAAAAGCTCCGTCCGCTGCTTTCCTGTCGTGGTAAGCAGCGGACGGAGCTTTTGTCAGTTGTCAATCAAAGCAGTTCATTCAATTTTGTATAGGTCAGACCGAGATCCTCGGCGACTGCCTGCAGGGTCAGTTTGCCCTGATAGGTGTTGACCCCGCGGAACAATGCTGGATTCTCTTTCAGAACTTCCGGTAAAGGTTTGCCGGCCAATAGTTTCATATACGGCAGTGTGGCGTTACTCAGTGCATAGGTCGATGTTTGTGGTACGGCACCGGGCATGTTGGCGACAGCATAGTGGATCACACCTTCCCGAAGATAGATGGGATCATCGTGGGTAGTGACTTTGTCGCCGGTCTCAAAGATCCCGCCCTGGTCGATGGCGATATCCACGATCACGGAACCTTCCGGCATACCTGCGACCATCTCACGGGATACCAGACAAGGCGCTTTGTGTCCGGGCAGCAGGACGGCGCCAATCACCAGGTCGGCGGTCTGCAATGCTTCTTGAATATTGGTGGTATTGGAGGCGAGGGTCTGAATCTGGCCGTTGAACTGGTTATCCAGCTCCTTGAGACGGTTCAGATCGATATCGATGATTGTGACCTGGGCACCGAAACCGTTGGCGATCTTGGCTGCGTTGGTACCGGAGATTCCGCCGCCGATGATCACGACTTTCCCCTGTCTGACACCGGGGACCCCGGATAAAAGGATGCCTTTGCCGCCTGCCTGTCGTTCCAAAAATTGAGCGCCCAGCTGCGGGGCCATCCGTCCGGCAATCTCGCTCATAGGCGCTAAAAGCGGCAATCCGCCATCCTCCGTCTGAACATTTTCGTATGCGATTGCATTGACTTTGGCCGCCAACAGCGCTTCAGCCAGTTCTTGATTGGCCGCCATATGCAGGTAGGTAAAAAGGGTCAGGCCTTCCCGGAAATAGCCGTATTCCTCTTTGACCGGTTCTTTGACTTTCAATACCAGCTCACAGGCCCAGATCTCAGCTGCAGTCTCAGCAATCTTGGCACCGACTGCTCGATATTCTCCGTCAGTGATGGCAGAACCGATACCGGCCCCGGTCTCGACTAAAACTTCGTGGCCCAACTCCACCAATTCCAACACACCGCTTGGGGGCAGTGCCACTCGATTTTCATTGTTCTTGATTTCTTTTGCGATTCCGATCTTCATCCCAACACTCCTTTTTGTCTGAATTATGTGATTTATTTTTAATTATAGCAAAAAGAAAGCGGTGAATAAAATCGAATTTCGAATCAGGGGAAACGTTCAGATACGCCCCTGGATTGATTTTTGTTCAACGAGGGCAGATATAACTGCAAAAAAACGTCTTCCGGATGGTGGGATCCGAAAGACGACAACGGTATATTTTAATCAGAGAGCCGGGGCATCAGTAAAAGCCCAGTAATTGACGATCTGATCTTTCAACTCTTCAGGGGCATAGGGGGTATAGCTGTGGCTCTTGTCATTGCTATCTGCAGGATCCAAAACAGTAATCAGCTCATCTTGCATCCGAGCCAGTACCATGATGTGGCCCCGCTCGGTAAATTCGCCGGCGGTAACCGAAACGACGACCGGAGTCCCTTTTTTCAGATAAGCCTGCGCTTGGGTGAAATCATTTTTGAGGTCATGGCAGACATAGCCGTATTTTTCAGCGAAGGCCGGGAAGATGTCCCAAGCGGTACCTTCTCCTTGCCGGTAATAGGTCTCACCGGCCCAGGTAGTGATTTCCAGAGGATTGATCTCATATTTTTGGAAGTAAGAATGGATCATCGCAAGGGAAGCCATCGCACAGCCGTTTTCATAAATGTTCTGGGCACCGTCACTGCCGTAAGGTTCACCGGACCAGCGTTCATCGGTCTGCAAAATCAGCGGTGTTTTGACAGATTCACTCTTTAAAAATTCGTTGGCTTCCTGAGCGTAAGTTTCGGGACTGTCCCAATAACCGTCGTCAGCCATCTCCTCGTAAGCCGCTTCTTCGGCATATGAAGTATCGTAGGCGTACCAGTCATCGCGCTGCTGGGTGGCCAGACCCACACCTGCCAGGATGAGGACGACTCCGAGAATGAATTTTACCGGGTGGGGAATGAGGGCGTAACGACGACTGCGCATAAGGCTGCCTCCTTTAAAAGTTTGATTTATGTAGTGGAAAATGCGGCTGCCGGCAATTTTAACGATAACTCAGCAGACACATCCTACTCTAATTGAAACAAAAAAAAGCAGAAAAAGCATCAGACTAAAGTCCTATAGCTGAAAATATGCGAATAAGGATACCACGGCTTTACGAAAGCAGTCCCGCTCAGGCAGGAACAGTTGGTGCTTTCAAGGCAGGAAATGGAAAAAGAGCAGCCAGTCAACGTTGACCGGCTGCTCTGGCTGTTCATTCAGTTGCTTTAACGACAGTCTCCTCAGCAAAAAGCGCCGGCGCTTATGAACCGCTGCTTTCGTATTCCTCCAGCTCCAAAGAGAGTTCTTCCCATTCCTCCAACAATGCTTCCTGCTGCTGCTGGGCCTCCTCCAGTTGTTGATTGAGCTGATTGAGCTGCAGGTGATCATCCAGCACGGCCGGATCTGCCATGCTTACCTCCAACTGATGGATAACTGTTTCCAAGTGGGCCAGTTTTTCCTCGGCCTCGGTCACTTTCCGCTGCAGTGTGCGCAGCAGTTTTTGCTGTTCTTTGCTCTGCTGGAAATTTTGGCGACCGCTGGAAGGCTGAGTGACGGTATTTTCTGCACCGGCGATCATTGCCGCGATTTCTGCTTCCTCCCGCTTTTTCTCCAGATAGTAATCATAATCGCCCAGATACAGTTTGCTGCCTGTTTCGGAAAGCTCGATGACTTTGGAAGCGATGCGATTGATGAAGTAGCGGTCATGGGAAACAAAAAGCAGCGTACCTTGATAGTCGATCAAGGCATTTTCCAAGACTTCCTTATTATCGATATCCAGGTGGTTGGTAGGTTCGTCCAGGATTAGGAAGTTCTCTTTGTCCATGGACAATTTCGCCAAGGCAACGCGAGCTTTTTCGCCGCCGGACAAAAGAGCAATCGGTTTTTCCACATCCGTGCCGGAGAACAAGAAGCCGCCTAAGACATTGCGGATCTCGACTTCCGGTGTGGTTGGGTGTTCGTCCCATAATTCCGATAAGACCGTTTTGCGGCTGTTGAGTTCGGCTTGTCCCTGATCGTAGTAACCGATGGAAACATTGGTGCCCATGTGGACTTCACCGCGGATCAAGGGCAGTTTGCCGATCAGGGATTTCAACAGCGTCGACTTGCCGATACCATTGGGGCCTACCAGCGCAATCGCATCCTGCCGCCGGATATCCAGATCAATCGGTTCAGAAAGGATCTCGGCAGGCGTATAGCCGATAGCGCCATCCTCCAATTGACAGACGACGTTTCCGGAAGGCTTCTCGATGTCAAAGAGGAAATGGGCGGATTTTTCATCGCCTTGAGGACGGTCCAAGCGATCCATTTTCTCTAACTGTTTGCGGCGGCTTTGGGCACGCTTGGTGGTGGAGGCCCGAACCAGATTGCGGGCAACGAAATCCTCCAGCTTGTTGATTTCTTGCTGCTGCTTTTCGTAGGCTTTCCATTCACTTTGCAGCTGTTCGGCTTTCAGATCCAGGTAACGACTGTAGTTACCTTTATAATGACGCATCCGGTGGCGGCTGAGCTCATAGATCTCTGTGACCACCTTGTCCAGAAAATAGCGGTCATGGGAAACGATCAATAACGCGCCGCTGTAATTCTGCAGGTAATTTTCCAACCAGGCCAGGGTGTCGATATCCAGGTGATTGGTGGGTTCATCCAAAATCAGAATGTCCGGGCGGGTCAGCAGCATGCGAGCCAAGGCCAGCCGGGTCTTTTGGCCGCCGGAAAGGGTATTGATCTTCTGTTCATAGAAGCTTTCGTCAAATTGAAAACCGTGGAGGACAGAGCGAATCTCTGTTTCATAACCGTAGCCGTTTTTCTCCGTGAAATCGTGTTGCAACTGATCGTATTCTTTCAATAATTTGCCATAAGCTGTCGAGGTGTGATCCTGGGCAGCGGCAATTCCCTGCTCCAAGGTCCGCAGCCGGGCTTCCATTTTTCGGACTTCTTCGAAAGCAGCCAGCATCTCGTTCCAGACGCTCTCTTCGGAATCCAGGCCGGTATCTTGGGCCAAATAACCCATGGTGGCGGTTTTGTTTTTGGCAATGGTTCCTTCATCCGGCGCCTCCAGACCGGAGATGATCTTCAGTAACGTGGATTTGCCGGCGCCGTTGCGACCTACCAGTCCGATACGAGAACGATCAGCGATCTCCAACTGGATATTTTTGAATAACACCTCAGCCCCAAAGAGCCGGGCGATTTGATTGGCTTGCAGTAAAATCATAATTTTCAGTTCCTTTATATTGTGATAGGTGGGTGCCGGACTTATCAGCAGTAAAATCCCGTTGCTCCCACTGAACAAGTCGGACCGTTTGCGACTTGTTTTGTGCGGCGACAGCAGCAAGGACTGCTTTTTAAATTCCTTGTGAAAAAAAGCGTCAGCAGCCGTTGTCCGGTCGTCGCAGGGGACATTCTCCGTAAGTCTATCATATTTTCGTTACCGGCGCGACGGGACTGCCTAAGGAAAAGCTTAGAAAACACCCCATTGTGAGCAATCTTGTTGTTTTTTCACATGAATCCTGTTATTATCCCGTTAGCAAGTGAAAAATTCACAAACAAACGGCGCTTTTTTCGTCAGAATTTCAGCGTAAAAAAGGCCGGAACTGATAAGGATCACTTGGTTTTTTCGGTTTTTGACGGAACCGTCCGGGGGTCTCGGCTTTTTGCAGTAATGTGCATTTCTTGGTACAAGAGATTGCGGCTGCAAGACAAACCGTTGCTCTCCGGCAAACAAAGAGTCACAAACAATATTGAGGAGGATTTTCTTTGAAAGAGCATGCTATTCCGAAGGCGACTGCCAAGCGGCTGCCTTTGTATTATCGATATCTGCGTATTTTAAACAATTCCGGCAAACAAAAAGTTTCATCCACCGAACTCAGTGAGGCTGTCCAAGTCGACAGTGCCACCATCCGCCGCGATTTTTCTTATTTCGGCGAGCTGGGCAAACGCGGCTACGGGTATGATGTGGAAGCATTGATGAATTTTTTTGCCAAGACGTTAAACGATGACCACATGTCCAATGTGGCGCTGGTGGGGGTTGGGAATCTGGGCAGTGCGCTGTTAAAATACAAATTCCATCAATCCAATTCCATTCGGATCAGTGCGGCATTTGATGTCAACGATGATATTGTTGGACGGATCGTGGACGGCATTCCTGTCTATCCGTTGAGCGATATGGCCGAACAGATTAAACTGCAGCAGATCGATATCGCCATTTTGACAGTGCCGGCTGAGACTTCCCAGCCGATCGTCGACGACTTGGTGAAAGCGGGCATCAAAGGGATTTTGAACTTTACCCCGGCCCGGCTGCATGCCCCTAAAAGTGTTCTGGTCCAAAACGTCGACCTGACCAATGAGCTGCAGACACTGATCTACTTTTTGCACGCTAACGAAAAAGATGCCAAATAATCAGGTTTTGTCTGAAAACGCCGGCAGCATCCAGATTTTTGCGAACTGCTGAAATCAAGGAGTAAAGCCCGCTTATGTGATGCATAAGTAAGCATTAATGACCCAGGTTACGGTGGAAAAGACCAAAAGTTTTTTCACTGACAGATCCGGATTCACCGTAGACAACAAGACCCGCCCAAGACGACTGCTGATTCAGCCTTCGTTTTGGACGGGTCTTTTTATGGGGAATACGACAGGACTGCACCAAATGCTGAGGACCTAAAATAAAATCTCTCCCAAGCAGCTTTGTGCGAGCTTGCACCGGTCGGATGGCTGCTCGTCTTCGGTTACGGATCAGGGGCGGTCAGCCTTTGTTATCCAAACCGAACAACTGCTCGTAATCAACCGGCGTACTGCCAGCGGACTGGTAGTCGGTGATCTTCTTTTCCAAGCGGTCAAAGTCGATGAAACGCGCTTGTCGATCCACCTCTTTGCCATTTGCAAACAGCAGGACAGCCGGTGCGGTCATCACTTGAAAAGTACCGGCGACTTCCGGCAGCCGGTGGGCATCAAAGTGATAGATCGGTACGCCGGACTCGGACAAACGTGCAATCAATTGCGGTTTTACCGAGACGCAGACACTGCAGCCGGGCAGCGAAACATAAGCGACGGCCAATTCTTCAGACGTCAGCTGATTCAGCCCTGTATTGAATTCTGTTACCGGGATCATAGGGGTCACCTCGATTTGTTGAGTGTTGCCGGTGCCGACGATTTTTCAACCTGTTGCAATAGGGTATTGCCGCTGCAGCAGCCTGTCTTAGGTCAAAAGGGAGCACCGCAACCTGTTATCTGCACTTTAAGTCCTGAGGGTCAGATTGTCAAAAGCTCTGTTTTGTCGGCAGCTTTTCCTAATTTTTCTTTAGAAGATCGGCAAAGTCTTGTCAGGTAAATAACGCGGCGGTATAGTGTTTGAGATGTCTGGCGCGAGCGGCCGCACATTTATTTTAGTTTTACATAATTGAGAATAACAGATCCGTAAACGTTGCGGATCCCTCAAGGAGGTTGGAACATGTTTGCTGGTTTGCCGGATTCGGTTTTACAGATGAGCATGATTTTTTTATCAATCGTGATCGAAGCGCTGCCCTTTGTGTTGTTGGGCTGCCTGATCTCAGGTGCATTACACGTATTTTTGACGCCGGAACGGGTGCGGCGTTTCCTGCCGAAAAACCGCTTAGCTGCAGTCGTTGTCGGCTGCGTGATGGGTGTTTTCTTTCCCTCTTGTGAATGCGGAATCGTGCCAATCGTCAATCAATTTGTCAAAAAGGACGTCCCCCAGCATACGGCCTTTGCCTTCATGCTGACGGCGCCAATCGTCAATCCGATTGTGATCTTTTCCACCTACATAGCGTTTGGCAATTCCTGGCACTTCGCCGCACTGCGGGTGGGTGGGGCGGTTCTGGTGGCAATGGTAGTGGGGATCTGGCTGGCTTATTTCAATACACAAGCCACCTTGAAACATCCCAAAAACTCACCGGCACCATCAAAAGAATCAGCCTGCCTGTTGGGACCCGCCACTGTCGCCGCTCATGATTTCGACAGGCCCGCTGTGAGTGCGACGACTTTTGCAGCAGACCCGGGCGCTGCTGCTGATCTGGCCAGTGCGGCAGACGGGACAGCTGTCGAGGAGCTTTGTGAGAATCGAAGCGGCAATGTTGCGGTGAATTTTCGTCATTTCCAAAGCCAGCTGGGCCATCTGATGAAGCACAGTCTGGATGAATTTTTCGACACGGGCCGCTATTTGATGATCGGTGCACTGATTGCCTCTGCTATGCAGACTTATTTGCCGACTGCCGCACTTTTAACGCTGGGTTCTTCCAAGATTCTGGCGATTCTGGTGATGCTGGTCTTGGCTTTGGTGATGTCGTTGTGTTCAGAAGCCGATGCTTTTATCGGTTCGTCACTTTTGAGCTTGTTCGGCACCGCACCGGTAGTGGCCTTTCTCGTTTTCGGTCCGATGGTGGATATCAAGAATCTGTTGATGATGAATCGTTATTTCAACAGTAAATTTATTCTGAAGCTGGTAGGGATCATCATAATCTGTGTGACCGGCTATGCATTGGTGGTGTGAAAATGGCACGATTTCTGATTTTGGCAGGTTACGTGGAGCTGATGCTGTACCTGCAGGTGACCGGTAAGTTGGACCAGTTCATCAATGTCCACTATCAATACCTGGCCACTCTGTCGACGGTTTTAGCATTGATTTTAACTTTGGTGCAACTGTACTTCTGGGTCAAAGAAGATCCGGGAAAAAGTGATGAAAAAACAGCTGAAGCAGCGTCAGGCGCCGAGGAGTTGGCGACAGCAGTTAAGGCAAACGACACTGCAGACGGTTTGGTTACGGCAGCAGCGGTCGAGACGGATAGACATGATCACAGCAACGAGAATAAAGAACATGAATACCATTATCATGAGCATGATCTGGAGGATGACCACGACCACGGGCTGCACAAACGTTACCAGCGGGTGATCGCTTATGTGCTCTTGGCGCTGCCAATCATCGTCGGGACCTTCTTTCCCACTGTCTCTTTGAATACGACCATCGTTGAGGCCAAGGGATTCCAGTTCCCCTTGGCCAAAGAATCCGTGGGGGATCCCCAGATGGAGACGCAGTACCTGCAACCCAATACCAGCATCTATTTCAACAAAGAGGACTACCAAAATCAGATGGCTAAACTGCAGAAAAAATATGGGGACGAAGGAACGTTGACAATCACCGATGAAAATTATCTGGAGGTTATGGAGCTGATCTACAATTATCCCAGTGATTTTATCGGCCGCAAGATCGTCTATGAAGGCTTCGTTTTTCATGCAGAACAAGACGACGAGCAAGATGATTTCGTGTTTCGCTTCGGGATCATCCATTGTGTGGCAGACTCCGGGGTCTTCGGTCTGCGGGTCCATCTGCCTAATGGTGCTAAGGCCTTAGCCAACGATCAGTGGGTGCGGGTAGAAGGCGTGATCCAGTCGGATTTTTACAAACCTTTCAAGCGGACTTTGCCTCTGGTTCAGGCTGAAAAGGTGACGACGATCGCAGCGCCGGAAAATCAGTATGTTTATCGGTCATTTTAGCCGGTTCTTTCTGAGAATTTCGGAAAATTATGTTATACTGTTAAAAGCTGATTTTTGGGAAAATCAAAAACTTTCTCTGAGAAGAGTACGGTTGATTTTCACCTTATGAAAGAACAGGAGCCGACAAAATGAACTTTTTACCAGTGATTTTGGGTACCGACGTCAACGCATACGGCATTGCCCGTTCCGTCCACATGGCCTATGGTGTCAAGAGCCTTTGTGTGGGTCAGGGCAAGCTGTTGATGACCAATCATTCCAAAATCTTGAAGATCCAAGTGGTGGCAGGCTTGACCGATCCGGACAAGTTTGCCGATGCGCTGATCGAGGTTGCCAATGAACAACTGAAAAACTACGACAAGCTGATCTTGTTTGCTGCAAGTGACGGGTATGCTGAGCTGGCCATTAACAATCAGGAACGGCTGAAAGACTATTATGCACTGCCCTTTGTTCAGCAGGATCTCCTGCAGCAGCTGATCTTGAAGGAAAACTTTTATGATCTGGCCGAAGCGGTGGGGCTGGACCATCCGGCGACTGTCAAAGTCAACGGTACCGACTATCAAAACGTCAGTTGTCCTTTCGGCTTTCCAATGGCTGTCAAGCCCAGCAACAGTGTGAAATATGCTGAAGTGGATTTCGACGGCAAGAAGAAGGCGTATATCGTTAAAGATGAAGCCGAGTTGAAAGCAGTGCTGGCGGCAGTTTACAGTTCCGAATACCAGGAGACGATGCTGATCCAGGACTTTATTCCCGGGGCCGATTCCAATATGCGAGTCTTGAACGCCTACGTAGGAAAAGACGGCAAAGTCCAACTGATGTGTTTGGGACATCCTTATCTTGAAGATGTGACACCAATCCTGGTGGGCAATTATGTCGCAATCAAATCCATCGCCAATATGGAAATCTACCAAAAGTACCAGGATTTTTTGGAAAAGATCGGCTACCACGGGTTTGCTAACTTCGATATGAAATACGATCCCCGCGATGGCAAGTTTAAAATCTTCGAGATCAATCTGCGTCCGGGCCGTTCCAGCTTTTATACAACACTGGCCGGCTGCAACCTGATGCAGGCTGCGATTGAAGACTTGGTCTTCGATCGGCAAGCGGTGCAAACCGTTTATGGAGACAAGGAGTATCTGTGGCTGGGCGTACCGGAGGCTGTCGTTACGACTTACACCGAGGATCCGGTTTTGCGGGCTGAAGCGGAGAAATTGATCACAGAAGGCGATTACGGCTTCACGTTGATCTATGATGAAGACAAGTCGCTGCTTAGAAATCAAGCAGTCAAAAAATATTATGCCGGTTATCCGGAACGTTACCAGAAATGGTTTGAAAAAAAGGGAGATGCTTAATCGATGCCAATGGTGGATGTACATGACGAAGCCGCTATGACACGCTACACTGAATTCGTCAGAAACAGTCCCTATGCCCAGGCTTGTCAAGATCCTGCCTGGAGCCAAGTGAAAAACAATTGGCAGCCGTTTTATTTCTTTCTGGAAGAAGACGGAGCTATTTGCGCTGCCATGTCAGTTTTGACCATCACTGCAGCTAAAGGGAAGAAGCTGGCCTATGCCAATCGAGGCCCTATCTGTGATCCGCGGGATGTGCAGCTGGTGAAAAAGATGTTTGATGAGGCGGAGAGCTATCTGCAAGAAGTCCAAGACATCTTTTTGCTGCGCTGCGATCCGGAAGTGCTGTATGATCCGCAGTTGCAGGAGGCTTATGAAGCAGCCGGTTTTCTAGTACGTAATTCGGAAAAAGCGCCGCATGCCACCATCCAACCGCGGATGAACATGCGTCTAGATACGGCCGGCAAGTCAGAGGACGAGCTTTTGGCGAGCTTTCATTCCAAGACCCGCTACAACATCCGTCTGGCGGCCAGAAAAGGGGTAGAAGTCAGTTGGTCTCGCAGCGATGAAGCAGTGAAAGCTTTTTATGACACTCATGAAGTGATGAGTAAACGTCAGGGGATTACCCACCGACCGTTGGAATACTTTCAACGGGTGATGGCCGCTTTCGGAGAGAATGCCCGTATCTATCTGGCAACGTATGAAGGTGAAGTTCTGTCCGGTGCACTGTGCCTCAGCTACGGCACTTGTACCTGGTACATGTACGGCGGCTCGACCAACAGTCACCGTAATCTGATGCCCAACTATCTGATGCAGTGGGAAATGATTAAATGGGGCTTAGAACGCGGGACTCGCTGGTATGACTTTGGCGGCATCTTCGAAATCGATGAGACGGACGGCCTTTACAAGTTCAAACGCGGCTTTGTCGGCGAAGACAACGTTACTGCGTATATCGGTGAATTGGATCGGGTTTATGATGAAGCAGCTTATCAAGAGTATTTACACAAATAATCGATTGTGAGGGAGTTTTTCGTAACAGTTGGAGGTCGGGCATGATCTGTCAGGAGAAACCACGGTCTTCTATGTATGCCGAATGCCCCAATCATTTATTTGTAGTTTGTAGTGGGATGAAGTACAATTAACATAGGAAAAACTCATAACTGAATTCTTGAAAGATCGCGGTTTGACCGCATTTTTCACCAAAATAATCAAAAGAGGTGTAAAGCATGGGCTATACAGATGAAACAGTACGTTTTGATTTTGACGACAGCCGCAAAAAAGAGATCAGCGAAACTTTGGCGATCGTCTACAAAGCCTTGGAAGAAAAAGGCTACAATCCCATCAATCAGATCGTCGGGTACCTGCTTTCCGGAGACCCGGCTTATATCCCTCGCTACCGTGATGCCCGCAACCTGATCCGCCGCCACGAAAGAGATGAGATCATGGAAGTATTGATCCGCTACTATCTTGGCAACCACGGGATCAGCCTGTAATGCGGATCATGGGTCTGGACGTCGGCTCCCGTACCGTGGGAGTGGCGGTCAGTGATCTGATGGGCTGGACTGCCCAAGGGGTCGAAATCATACGGATCAATGAAGACGAGGGCGAGTTCGGCTTTGCCCGCTTGAGTGAGCTGGTAAAAGAATACGAGGTCGAAAAATTCGTTGTCGGCCTGCCCAAAAATATGAACAATACTATCGGACCACGGGCAGAAGCTTCAATGGCTTATGGCGAAAAAATTGCGGAACTGTTCGGTTTGCCGGTGGAATATCAGGACGAGCGCCTGACTACTGTCCAGGCCGAGCGCATGTTGGTAGAACAAGCCAACACTTCTCGGGCCAAACGTAAAAAAGTCATCGACAAAGTCGCCGCAGTCATGATCCTGCAGAATTATTTGGACCGAATCAGCGGCGGATTTTTATCATGACCTTGTGAATCGAAGCGAAATTCAGAGCAAGCGTGTTTGCGAATTCACTCTTCATGGATTCAGCAGTTCCGGTTCACGTTTATTTCACAATCAACGAGTATAATCAAAGTGAATTTGAGATGTGCATTGCGGGTGTTTTCGACAGAGCCTCTGTTGGAGCAAGTCCGCAGAACGCGTGTCGAAACACTTAAAAAGGAGAATCTATCATGGCAGAACACAATCATCACGACCATAATCACGATCATGACCACGAAGGACATGAACATATCACTTTGGTGGACGACCAAGGCAATGAAACACTGTACGAAATTCTTTTGACTGTCGACGGTCAGGAAGAATTCGGTAAAAACTATGTCTTGTTGTATCCAGCCGGTGTTCCTGAAGAAGAAGATGTGGAATTGCAAGCCTACGCTTACTTGGAAAACGAAGAAGGTACAGAAGGCGAACTGCAACAGATCGAAACCGAAGCTGAATGGGATATGATCGAAGAAGTCTTTAATACGTTCATGGCTGAAGAAGAAGAATAAGCTTTAAATGCTAGCTGAACCCTTGGTAGATAAGGGTTCAGCTTTTTTGTGTTTTGGTTTGAATACGAGATTGAATACGTTCCGCTAGAAATTTAGGTGCTCTGCAAGCTTTTCAACGGTTTTTTCTTTGGTTTCTTTAGTTAGATGAGCATAAGTATCCATTGTTAATTTGATTGATGAGTGTCTAAGGCGTTCTTGAACTTCCTTCATGGAGACTCCTGACTCTAACAGCATACTAGCATGAGTGTGTCTCGTTACATGGTTACCTAGAAATGGAATACCAGAATTCTTACAGATTGTGATCATACGAGAATAAATAGCGTGTTTAGTAATGATTTCCTTGTAGATTCCACAAAAAATCATTGCTGGATCAGTAATACCAAGGGTTAACATATATCTTTTTTGATCGATTTGCCATTTCTTTAGCCAATTAATGGTTTTATTGTCTAAAGATAGAGAACCATAGCTATTTCTCGTTTTTGGACTTGAAATTTTGTACCCATATTTTGTTTGGCTTAAAGTTTTGTTTATAGTGACGGTGTTTGAATCAAAGTCAATATCTGACCAGTTCAAAGCTAAAGCCTCACTAATTCGACAACCACTAAAAAACAGAAAGCGAAGCAGCGTTTTATCGTAATCTGCTCTATAGGTACTTCTTTTTGATTCCAAGTATTGGAAGAGAATTTCTAGCTGATTCCGTGAATAAATTTTGACAGTATCTTTCTTTTTTTCAACATTTCTATTGGGCATGATTACAAGTTCACAGGGGTTTTTAGTAATTAGCCCCAAAGTCATTGCGTATTTGAAAATACGGCTTACAGTAGAATGTAGGACTTTATATTGATCCGTCATTTTCGCCCATTGATTCAATATTTTCTGAACGTGTTTTACAGTGATTTCTTTGATCCTGAATTTACCATATTTTGGAAGAATCCATTTATTGAACTTGATCTCAATTTTTAATTGAGTAACTTCCTTTACAGTGGTTTTATAGCTTTCATACCAAAGTTCATAGATTTCTTGAAAAGTCTCGTTCGTATCTTGTTTAAGTCCGTTCTCTTCAAAGTCTACAAGTAGTCTATTAAGTTCGATTTGAGCTTCTTTTTTTGTTTTAAAATTTCTACGTGTAGTACGGACTTCTTTACCAGTTAATGGATTGATTCCAAGGTAAGTTTGAAACAACCATGCTTTGGTTCCGTCTTTCTTTTCATATTGTTTAATTGTTGCCATTATTTTTTCTCCTATCTGTTGCGTGGCGTGCTTTTGATAGGAAAAATAAGCTAATCTTTCTTGTTTATGTCTCTATACAAGATAAAGTCATCCTGATTTTTTTGATATAAATCATATAGCATAATTGCTGTTGAGTGAATTTGGGAATCAATGGACCGGTTACCTTTTTTATAAAGAGGGTCCATTTGATGAATCACTGCTAGGCACATTATTTCAAAATCATTTATTTTTAAGTTAGCAAATCTGTCTTGTATTCTTTCAGGAGTTAGATCAAATGTTACTTGTTCAAATTGGTTGTTTTTCTTTGAATGTACCAGCATAGAATAGATTTCTTCGGCAGCTGCTAATATCTTTGTATCTTCTTCATATGTGACCTTTTCGATCATGAGTTCATCTAGCAAAGCTTCCCGATAATTATTTAGAGTTGTTTCCCCATACTCGTTTAATATCTTTGTTTCAATTTCGCTCGTAAGTTGAGAGACATAACTTGCGAAATCTCCATATTTTATCCACTCAACTGTCGTACTACCTAAAAGAGCAATTTTTTCCAATCTCTGTTTATTTGGAAGATTTCTCCCTTTTTCCCAATCATTAACCGAACTGGTGCTTTTTGAGTCTAGAATTCTAGCAAATTCATTCATTGAATAATGATGTTTCATTCGTATCTCTTTAATTCTTTTTCCAGATTCAAATAAGTTAACTTTCATATCACCCCTCCTTGATAATACTATAGCATGAAAGTGCGGAAAAAAATACGTAAATGGTTGTTTTATAATTTTTTTGTGCTATAATCTGGTTATATTGATTTGCGGAAAAATATACGCAAATATAAAAAGGGGGTTAGATTGATGAATGCAAAAAGGTATAGACTTTTCGCAGGGTACACTCAAGAAGAGATGTCGCAAGCATTATCAATTTCTTTAAGTGCTTATAAAGAAAAGGAAAATGGGCGAACAGAGTTCAAACAGTCTGAAATGATGAAGTTTTTTGTAGTGGTGAAACAGGCTATTCCAGATCTGAAAATTGAATCTATTTTTTTTAATGGCGATTGCGGAAAAATATACGCAAATGGTGAGGAGGGGTAGAAATGACACAAAAAAGTTTTCAAGTTCTGCTGCCACCGGAATTAGATAGAGAATTAAGAAATTACTTCTATTTTGTTGCAAGAGAAGCTGTTGATCAAGTTCGTGTTGAGACATCTTTAAGCAAAGAAGTTTTCCGACTCGGAGAAGCGTGTGAATATTTGAGTTGTAGTAGAAGTACACTGAAAAAATTCATTAATCAGCGTGGTTTAAAAGTGAGTATCATCGGAGACTGTCAATTTATCAGAAAAGAAGAGTTAGCAAGATTTATCAAAGAATTTGAAGTATAAAAGTTGCGTGGCGTGCTTTCGATAGGAAAAATGAAGTGAGTAAATGGTTGAAGATGAAGAAGTGAAGGTGATTATGAAAGAGATTGAGTATTATTTATCATTCGATTTGTTGCAGCAAGAATATGCCACAAAGGGAATTAGAAATGCGTTGAGAAAAATAAAAAAAGAGTGCCCCGCCAAGTTTGACAACCAGGGGGACACTCAAGAATAAAGTTCTGAGAAAACTTTATTTGACTACATTTTAACATTTAAAAAGGAGCAATGTATTTTTATGGCAGAAAAACGAATGCTATCCAAAAGTTTTTTAAATAATGCGAGCTTTATGAAGATGTCAGATTCAGCAAAATTATTATATGTATATCTGAATGTCAATGCAGACGATGATGGGATTGTCGAAGCATATCCATATGTACGGATGCTTGGAACCCCTGATGATGACGTGAAAATTCTTTTAGCTAAAGAATTTCTCTATATGCTGAATGAAGATTTATTAGTATTTCTTCCCCATTGGCTGCAAAATCAAACGTTAAGAACTACAAGATATACACCCTCTATATATCGATTTAAATTATTAAATAGTAATCCAGACTTTTTTACAAGATTAAAACAAATTAGTATTGAAAAAATTTTAAAAGCAGGTCAAACGGAAATGCTTCGAAATGATTTGATTGAAAAATGGTATCCCGTTGGTCTACCAAAAGACGACCATGGGCATGCCCAGGTTAGATTAGGTCAGGTTAGTTCAGATCAGAGTAGGTCAGGTAAGGTTAGTTTAGGTGAGATTAGGGAAGATCAATCTATCAATCTATCGGATGACATGGAAGTCGAAATTATGAGACAAAAAATAAAGAATCAAATTGGATATAATGCGCTAAAATCCAATCCTTGTTACAAAAGAATTGTTGAAGATATTGTTAATATAATTCAATCAATATACTCTGAAAAGAGCAAAACATACAGGATAAATAGAGAAGAAAAATCTGCAAATGAAGTGATAGAAAAAGTAGAACAACTCAATCAATTTGATATTGAATCTGCTATTGATTCATTTAACGCAATTGATCATGAGATACACAATCTCAATCTTTATTGGATTACAACTTTATATAACTGCAAAAATACTGTAAGTTCTAGGGCATATAATAACTTTGTTACTCAAACAAGAGAGGTGTTATATGATTGAAAATCGTCTAATAGACCAAATCTGCTGTCTCGATCAAAATGTAGATACTCTCGAATTAATCGAGAGTATCTGCTTTAACACCGTGGTTCTCGATTTAAGGGCAGTGAATGATAGCTGTGTAACTCATGTCATAATTAATCAAAAAATGGCTCAGAAGCTCTCTGAGAGTCTCAGAAAATGGGCAGAAGGAGGTAGCAATGAAAATAGTTAAAGAAAAGATTGCTAGTAGAAAAATATACTGGTTAGCCCTGAGTATGTTGGCTTTAATGCTTATCGTTGTTTTTACTAGTAATGTTGCTCATGCGAGTATTTTTAATTGGTTTGATGACACGGAAAGTCAAACTGAATTTTTGAATAATCCTCTTTATCAACCGTACTTGAAAAAATTCAATGGAGACTTTTACGGACAATTCGGCATGTGGATAGGCTGGGGAGTCATCAAAGCCATGTTTGCAATCACGGATGGTATTCAAAATATGATTCCTGAAGTGTTAGATTTGTTTAGCTTTATTGAAAGCACGGGAATGAACAAAGTTTATCAGTCGGTATTAAGTACAATTGTTGTTGGCTTAATGGTACTTTCACTAATAATCATTGGATATAAAATGGTAACTGGTAAAGGAACGATTGACCTAAAATCGGTTGGAATGAATATTGTCATGTCGATTACATTGATTCTTTTAATGCCAACTTTGATTCATACAGGAATAGAGTTCTCTAAAACTTTTTATAATGATACGACTACGATTACAAATTCTGATGAGGGAGTAGCGTGGTCACTAATTGAGCAAGGTGTTACGGATTTAGCTTATATTAATAAAACAGATCAGTATTCAATGATTGATAAAACGAGTAATCGTAATAATTTAACAAAGAAAAATTTTGGGAAAACGGATCTTACGCAAGTATTGACAGACAACGTACTTGATAAAATGGAAAAAGAAAATGCAATAGCTGATAATTTGCGCTATGAATTAGTTGAAAATTCCGACAATGAATTTGTTGCAACGAAATTTGATGATAACTTTTTATCTACCTTCTCAGATGGTTTAAAGTCGGGATATTATCGCTATCAAGCGAATCTATGGGGAATTTCGATTGGGCTGATAGCTTTGGCAATAGCCTATGTTTTTAGCGCTTTTGTGATTATTACCGCAATATTAGAACTTGCTTTTAAACGTGTTCTTGGAGTTTTAGTATTTGCTACGGATTTAGAAACAGGTCAACGCTCAAAATTAGTGTTATCAGATATTTTACAGTGCTATTTGACAGTCGGTTTTCAAGGGTTTGGGTTATCAATGTTCGCTATGTTCATTAATTTTCTGAACGCTGGCGAAGGAATATCAGCAAATATTTTTATAAAAACAATTGCTTATATTTGTGCCGTGATTGTGTTGATTAAAGGTAGTGGAACAGTTATGCGTTACTTCGGTGTGGATATTGGCTTAAAAGAAGGCTACGGTCAGCTTGCTTCTGCTTTTGGTATGGGGGCTATGCTGTTTCGTAAAGGAACAGGTGGTATGAACCGATCTAAAGGTGGGAAAAATGGTGGTGGTAACGATCAAGCAGAAGGGGAAGAACGAAAACCTGAACGCAACTTTGGTCAATCACTTTCTCAAAAAGCAAGTAAAACAGGTAAAGCGCTTGGTTATGCTCGTGAGAGAGGATTATCAGATCTTGCTTCTGACGGAGTGTCTAAAGCTACTGATACGGCAACGAAGCCACTCAAAGATGTTCGTGGTGTAGCTGAAGGTATCGGTAAAGGCTTTAAAGAAGGTTTAGATGATGGCACGGTATCAGCAATCAAGAAAAATAGTAAGCCTGTGTCAGCTTCAGATAACGAAAAAGAAAATGGTCGATATGATACTTCTGCGCCAACAAGGTTATCAAATCGTCAAGATGGTGCGAAAACACCTGAAACAGATAGAGTTATTCCAAGCTCTGAGCGTATGAAACAAAATTCTTCAAATATGCAACAAGCACAAACTCAAATGCAACAAGATTTAAAACAACGGATCATTAGAGCGAGTGAGAGTGAGACAAATAAAGCAAGAGAAGAATTCGTTCAACAAAAGCGTCAAGAGGCGAAGTACACACCTGAAGCTCTTAGTCGTGAGGAAATGATTAAGCAACGAACAGAAGGGCATAGAAGCGCTAATACAGGCCTAAAAGATATGCAAGTTCGAAAAAACACTCAAAATAGCGGCACAAATAGTATGAAATCAATTGATGTTCGAGAAAATTTACAAAATACTACAAGTAGTCAAAATGGAAATCGAATGGTAGATGTAAGAGAAAATAATCAGAATGGCGGGTCAAGCCAAGCAAGAACAGTAGACGTTCGGGAAAACTCACAGAATACTACAAGTAGTCAAGGTGGAAATCGAACAGTTGATGTAAAAGAAAATATTCAAAGTGGCGGATCAAGCCAAGCAAGAACAGTAGATGTTCGGGAAAACTTACAGAATACTACAAGTAGTCAAGGCGGAAATCGAACTGTTGATGTAAAAGAAAATATTCAAAGTGGCGGATCAAGCCAAGCAAGAACAGTAGAAGTTCGGGAAAACTTACAGAATACTACAAGTAGTCAAAGTGGAAATCGAACTGTTGATGTACGAGAAACAAGATCAGAAGCAAAACAGAACGATAAGACACAAAAAATAAATATTGTCGAAGAACGAAAAGAAAGCCCCAACGAAAAAGTGATTGTGGAGCAAGAAGTGAAAGAGAAAAAACGGCCACGATTTACTTATGAAAACAATCCATTGTTTCAGGATATTTCAAATAAACCGAACCCGCTTTTCGATAGTCTATTCAAAAAATAAAGAGGTGAGAGCATTGCGATTAATTCTACAGCTAAGTACAAATGATTTTTCAATGCTTGACGAGTTGTGTGAAACAATCAACAACACAACAAATGAAAAAATCACTGTCACAAATTATATTGAATTGATGATTCAAGAAGAATTAAAGTTGAAAAGTGCAATAGAGAGCAGTTTAAAAAACTGTTCTCTATCAAAAAAGGAGGGTGTAATCAGTGAATGAAAAGCAAAAGATATATGAAAAAAATCGCAAACATAGTGAAGCTTTGAATTTTCGAGTTGATAAGAAGACTTATCTTGAACTGACATTGATTGCACAACAAAGAGGAATTTCTAGATCAGATGTTTGTCGTGAACGACTAAAAGGACTCAAATATGAGCCACCGCTATTTGCTGAAGAGGATAAAGTAGCTTTAAACAAACAGTTAAATCAAATTGGCAACAATTTGAATCAAGCCGTTAAAGCATTAAATATCATTGCGAAATATTTTAAAGAACAATCTGAAAACAAAAAAGAAAAGAGTGTAAGTTTTAGTTTTGACAGCACTCGTTATGACATCTTTAAAGATGAAATTGCAAATAGCATAGCAAAAAAAATTGCAAATAGTAATCCGAATAACATTTTTTTAGAGTCGAATCGCAATGCTATTTCTTATATGAAACTCTCAGAAGCAGAAAAAGAATATTTTGAATACTGGGTAGGGAAACAAGCTAGGCCTGATACGAAAGAAGAGTATTTTCAAAAAGTTGACCGGAATTTAATTCAATCGATTCAAATTATGGCAGGCTTAAAAGGTGAGGTGAAACAAATTTGGGAGCTACTATAACATCGAAAGGCCGTAAAAAAAATCTATCTTCGTTATTGCAGTATGCAGCAAATCCTTCAAAAAAGGAAAAATGCGTTGCAGTATCAGGAATAAATTGTAGTGATGACAGTGCGGAAGCACTAGAAGAAATGAATTTTGTACGAACTAAGATGAATAAATCAAAGGATATAGCGCAGGCTTGGCATGTCATTCACTCATTTGACAAGAGCATTTCTAAAGAATTAAGTATTGAAAAAATGCACGAAATATCTATTGAGTTTGCAGAAAAAGCTTTCCCAAATTCGCAAATCATTGTTGCAAGTCACAATGATAAAGATCATTTTCACAGCCATCTTGTCATTAATAATATCGACATGGAGACATGTAAAAGATTGCGTATTGACCCTAAGGATTTAGAACGATTGCGAAAAATTAACGATGAGGTGCTCATTAAAAATGGACTCGAACCAATAGACAATGAGTACTATGAAAATTTAGAAAAGAGAACGAATCTCTATTCAAATGATCCAAGTAAATTGAAATATGGAAAAATTAATTATCAAGAATTTGTGCAAAATGCGATTGAAGCTACGTTGGAAAATCGAGAGGTGAATTCTTTTGAACATTTTTCGAATCACTTAGCAAAGGAATATAATATCGAAGTTTATCAATTTTCAAAAACAAATAACAAGCTTGGATATGTTCTTTACAAAGATGATGTAAATTTCTATGAACGTAGAGATGAACTCATAAATTTGGGTAGAGATAAACAATCTCGAAAAGAAAAAAGTCAGTATGTTGAACGTACTTTTAGTGCGAGAAAATTAGGAAAAAGATATTCGTTTGAATCTGTTTATGAACGACTTGAGAATAATTTAGAAGAAACACATCAGAATAATTTTGTTGAACTAGACACAGAACAAATCATGGCTTTAGCTAGTGGCGTTGATTATAAAACTGGGGAATTAAATGTACCGTTTGTTGAATTGGATCCCATTGCACAAAAGCAATTTAGCAATCGTAATGGTGATAAAAAATTCATTAAATATGATGAATTCTTACGGGAAGTAGACAAGCATTTTACCACCACAATGTTTTCAGAAGATGATCAAGAATATACTATTAAGCTTCATACTGATGTGAATCCCCGAAGCTTGCGTAGTAGCAAAAATAAAACAATCTCAGTTAAAAAGACGGATCAAAAAGAATTATTTCTACCGGCAGAGGGTTTTAAAAATTGTTCTCACACACCTTCTGCTAAACAGATTCACTATCAAATTATCCGCATAATAAATGACGATGTGAAAATGTATCGTGCAAAAAAAGATTATGAATTTACACAACAAATGATTGAAAATCAGCAAAGGAGACAACGAGATTTTGAGATAGATTTCTAAAGGAATTCGCCAGTAGACTTTCCAGTGTCCCATCGATACTGAGGGAGTTGGAAAGAGGCGGTTTTGAGGGCATACGCCAGCTACTCACTCTCTTGCCAGAAAAGTTGCCCTTGCTTACGCTGGGCTACTTTCTGGCAAGAGTCGTGATGGCAAACCTCGCTGAGGGAGCACGCTCCCTACAGACTCCCACAGTGACAAGTTATTTCCAAAACACGCTTAATTAATAGGAAAAGTTTGTTGCTTAAAAAATTAAAAAGGAGGATCAAGTATAATGTTTAGAATTTATATCCCGTTCAAAAGTTTGTTAAAAGGATTCATCGTGTTGCTTATTTTACTCTTTTTATTTGGTAGTTATCTAACTGTTAAGGCTAAATTTTTTCCGGCAGAGCCTGAAATTGAAGTGACAGAAAAGCATTTAAAAATTGGCGACAGCCTTCAAGTTGGCAATATAAAATTGACAATTGATAGTATAGAATTGACAGACGAGCGAAATGATTTTGCTAAACAAGATCGAGTTTTAAAAGTTAGTTACACAATAGATAATCAATCGGGAGAAATTTTATCGCATAAAAGAATGTCAGTTGTTGATAAAAAAGGAAAGGAATTAGTTGAATATCCTATCATTGAAGGCAATCCTGATTACATTAAGGCAAAAGAAGTTGTGACAATGAATGACTATTATCGACTACCAAATGATGAGCAGGAATACAATTTGATTATTGATGATAACGCAAAAGAAAAAATTGATGTGCCATTCAAATTTTAAGTAACTAAATAGACTTAGGAATAAAGCTCCTAAGCCTGACTCTTTTGGGATACTTTGACAGCTATTTCGTTCATAAAGTCATCGGAGGGATTGATTTGTGCGTGTTCAATTTCATTTATCAGTGTTTGAGATTGTCCAACTAATTTTGCAAATTGAGCTTGATCTAACCCTGTAGCTTCTCTAAGCTTCATCATTAGTACTGACAGTTCTAATTTCCGAGACTCTTCTTCAAAACCCAAACGCCAAGTTTCACTTTCGGCAGACTTCTTTTTTATATAATTATTTACTTTACTCAAATCCGTAATCTCCAATTCTTTATAGGATTTTGGACTGCATTACCCACTGATCTTGTCGTAAAAATAGAATAGGCATCTACTCTATAAATTAGTAGTTCATTTTATCTGGAATTGCACCGCGAATTCCACCTTTAGGATTCTTGATGTCCCCATCGTATCTCGGAATTAAATGACAATGACAGTGAAATACCGATTGTCCTGCAGCTTCACCGCAATTAAATCCAATATTGTACCCATTTGGCGAGTATTGCTGGTCTAAATCCACTTTTGCACGAACAATTATCTCATCAATATCCATTTTTTCTGAACGAGATAGGTCGAAGTAAGTTTCTTTGTGTACTTTCGGAATAATCAAAAGATGTCCTATAGAAACTGGGGATTTGTCAAAAAAAGCAACACAGCTATCATTTTCAAATATGATTTGTTCTTGCAAAATAGAGCAGAACACACATGATTTCATAATAGACCTCCATAACATTTCCTTACATGATTATATCAAAAGCTGAAGACGGTATTCGAAATTGACCATCTCAGCATAAAAATGAACCACCTTCAGCTTATAGAATATTTGATGATTACTTTATTCTAACACGTTTTTCAATCACCTTATTTTTTTTATAAGTATAGCGAGCGCTATACGATTTTACTAGCAGCAACATTATCGAAATTTAGGCGAGTCGTGACTACACGTAAAATAGAAACAAATGATCTACAATAAGTGTGCTAGTGTTTCTAATTAAAGCTGATACCAAACCAAGGAGGATTATAGTAATGAACGATTACGATAAATTAATAGAAGGAAGACCTGTTACAAAGGTCACGATAGACCTTGCAAATTTACGATCTTTCGTAGAAGAAATAAAGAAAAAATGTTTCGAAAAAATTGTTGAGGAAGAAGTAAAGGTGGAGCTTGAGGATAGTTTAGACCAATTGGAGAAGAACGTTGTGACCAAATATTTTCAGCTGGGGTATGCGGCTGATCATATACAAGATGTTTTTACAACTGTGTATTGGGAACCAGTTGAAACACTTGAGGAACTTCATGAACAAGCGGAAAGTGCAGCAGAAAGTGATTTTTATTTTGCCTTGCTGAATTATAAATTGCAAGAACCGCAAAGAAGAATTCTTGAACAGAAGGGATTTGATAAATAATGTCGAAGCAGTATATTTTAGTTGCCGGCGTTAATGGTGCGGGCAAATCTACTTTCTTTTTAGCTCATCCTGAATACTTTAAAGACACATTACGTTTGAATGCTGATGAAATTTTACGTGAAAATAATGGGGATTGGCGTAGTCAAAGTGATAATGCAAAGAGTATGCGTGAACTGATTAAGCGCATGAACAGTTATTTTGAAGATGGAGAATCCTTCCATCATGAAACCACTTTATCTGGAAGTGTGCGCGGATTTGAAAATCGGTTGAATCAAGCAAAAGAACTCGGCTATGCAACGACTTTAATTTATATCTATCTAATACACCCTGATATTGCAGTAGATCGTGTTGATCAACGAGTTAAAAAAGGCGGTCATGGTGTGCCGGAAGAAGTTATTCGGAAGCGCTATGTCTCTTCAATGAAAAACTTCCAACAGCTTTATCCGCAATTTGATAATGTAATCGTGTTAAACAATACAGGTTTATACACTTTGATGTATCGAAAACAAGACAATATGGAATGGTATGATTTTCTACCGGAAAATTTACGATAAAACATTAGCAACGTGGATTATTTTCTAATCTACGTTGTTTTTCGTTTGGCTTTCTACTATATAATAAGAGGAGAGTTTTTGTGAAAGGCTGGGTGGCACAATGAAAGTATATACGGTTAAACCAAAAGACTTTTTGGATCATACTGATGAAAAAGGCTTTATTATTCCGCAAGAATTCAATAGAGAGATGTCAGTTTTTTACGATAATCCAAATGCGTTAGGAGCGCTTGATTGGATGAAAGATCAATATATCAAACGGATTAATCTACCGCTGGATCGAGATTTTATCTGGGTTTGGAAAGACACGTATCACTTGAAATATGCCCGTAAGGATAATTTTACGGACTTTGAGCAATATTCTTTTTTTACTTTTGAAGTGCCTGCTAAATACTATAGGGAAAATATTCTTTGGTCAGATTTCGTGAATTGGCATGGCCCGTTAAACCACTTCTGGGATGATCCTAGCGATGAGGTTGAAGGCTTTGAAGAAATATTTAATCTTCCTAAGCATACGGGCTATGGCGATGTACAGGGCGTTACAACACGTTTGCATAAAGATTGGATCAAGAGGATTACTCGGAAGTAATCCATGCAAAGACTACTTGTAGACTTTGAGCAAGTCATTCAAAATTGACCACTTCGGGATGAAAAAAACCACACCACCTTCACAAATTGCCAAGCTAGCTTATAGTAGGCGATAAGGTTTCATGACTAAAATGAATAACCGGATAATTTTTTGTGATAAGCATAAAAAAGAGAAAAAAGATCAATTTGACGATTTTGGACGTATAAATAAGTATTATTAGACGTTTTTAAACGTTCAATTGTGTTAAATAATACGTTTTATCGAAGGGTAATATTGACAGTGAATCTTGAATGAGACGAGAAGCAGAAGTGTATGAATAGCTGTATACGAAAAATCGATTGCAAGGGCATTTTCATTTGAAATTACTCTAGAGCTAGACTACTTGTAGTCTTTGATTTGAAAACCTTGTGTTACACCTATATGTTACACAGGTAAATGCTGATATAATGGGAAATAGCTAGTGTAATGCAAGGGTATACTCTAATGTGATATGATATTTTTTATAAATTTATGAGGTGAAGAATGGCTGATTTGTTTGGAAATAATTATTTCTTTCTGTATATATTTGCATGTATAACTATCTTCAATTATTCTTCTTTTAAAGAAAACCAAAAAATCATTATCCTATATCTTACAACTTTTGGAATGGGATTTTTGAAAATATTCGATATAGGCACTACAGTATTATTTTTGATAGTTAGTAGTTTTCTGTTTTTAGAAATCTTAACTCAAGATGATTTTAAAATGAAAATAATAACTAAAGTAAGGTATAAGTTGCTAGATTACCTATTTTTAATCATTTTTCAATATGGGGTTATCTATGTTATTCTGTCTATTTTACTAACTAGTTTTAAACTAAGTTATTATGTGTCCTCGATAAGTTACTATCCTTTTGAGAATGTAAAAATTTTCTTTCAATGTATCTCTATTTTATTATTTATAACTGGAATCGTAAAAATCACTTCTGAAAAGTTCAAAATAAAAAATATAAATGAACTTATTAGTGTATTTATGCCTTCTATTAATATGGTTCCATTTGATAAAATTGATCATGAGATATTTAATATGTTGATCGATATGGAGGATAAAACTTTCAGAATTCGAGCGAATACCTACAATTTTTTTTCACTTGAGTTTTTAGGATACAAATTAGGTCAGTTTAAGCAAATTAAGACGATAGCTCAAAAGTATCAAAAGACAATAGTTTATGTAAAAGCTACACGACATATTAGAGGATACTCTACTATAGAAATGCAGCTGATACGCTCTATTGGAATTATGTATGGTTATAACATAACTATTACTCGGAAAATATATGAGATGATTTATACTACTATTTTTCTGAAGAGTCTCAGAAATTATTATGTTAAAAATACTTATGCAAACCACACTAGATACAAAGATTTTTTAATATATACTTATCTAAGAAATGTCAATACAAAAATTGGGAATAAATATTATCCGAGAATTATAGATTTTATTGGTGATAATGAAGAAACTTGGTCAAAGGAAAAATGTTATATAGCTTTTTCAGGATTGCCACACAGGGCTATTAACTCAGAAAATATTCTCAGTATTCATCCAGATATTATAGAAAAGTATCAATTGAATAAAGAGAAGATATTGAAGTTGATGGATGAAACGGAAATATGATTTTTTATAGAGTATGGGATTGGATAAGCTACTCCAAAATAGTCATACAATACCTTCTTGTATTTTTGTCAAAAAAAGGGTTACCGTTTCGGAGTTTTAAAATCTTATAAATTCCAAAAAGTTTGAACAGATGCTTGATGCAGCTAACAGTAATTTTTTAAAGATCATTGCGGAGAAAAATTATGATAAATATTTAGAAAGAATAAACGTAAAAAATTTAATAACAGAATTTAGTATCTAAGTATTCTCCATAAATATCTATCAAAAGCACGCCACGCAACTTGAATACGTTTTTGAATACGATTAGAAGACCAATCAAGATGAATTATCATCAATAAAGTGATTAACTCTAGTCAAAAATCGTTGAAATACCAACTATCTTGAATTATCTTTAATGAACTTAACTTCATGGCTGAAGAAGAATAAGCTGAATAAGCGGGAGAACCTTTGATATGACAAGGGTTCTTTTTTTGTAGACAGGCACCTTTCCAGTCGGTTGTTTTAGGTTGTTCGAACCATGGTGAGTAAGCCTTTCTCAAGGTTGCAAATCAAGGCTTCCGAGTTGTTATTGGGGTGTTTTCCATGCACCGTGGATAGGTTGGTAGGGTAGGGAGCGGCTGACCGGGGCTGGATTCTCGCTGCCCAAGAGAAGAACGGTATGACGAGCATTGCCTAACCATTATCCGTGGGGCGACTGGCCATTTCGGCAGAAGGATGGAAGAACGAGAATAGTTTGTGAATGAAGAAAAAGGACCTCTCCCAAAAAGTTGGCGAGGTCCTTTTCGTGTGTTCAAATAACAGCGACGGTTGGCTTTTGCAGAATGCAGGCACGCTCTATAAAATAACGCAGGCTGAAATGTATCTCAGCCTGCGTTTTACAATATTTCGGATCAATGATGCTTGTAACTTACATAGTAAAAGCCGGAAACGAAGATAGCGCCGCCGATGATATTGCCCAGATAGACGAAGATGAAATTTTTCAGAAAGTCCATCCAAGTGGCGTGCCCCTCAAAGACCGCCGCAGGAATGATGAAGCAGTTAGCGACACTGTGCTGAAAGCCGATTGCAACAAAGATCATCACCGGAAACCAGATGCCCAGAATCTTGCCGGCACCGTCTTTGGCGCCATAGCACAACCAGAGCGCCAGACCGACGAACCAGTTACAGCCGATCCCGGAGACGATCGCTTGGATCCAGCTGGCTTCAACCTTATGATGCGCCAGATTGATAACAGTATCCAGGTAAACACCGGTGTGAGTCAGACCCACCAGATAGCCGAAGAAATAGGCGACAAACAGTGCACCGATGATATTGGCGAAGGTGATGGTGAGCCAGTTGATCACCAGTTCCTTGAGACTGACCTTTTTGTCAAAGAAGGCAATGCTCACCGCCATCATATTGCCGGTGATCAGCTCGCCGCCTGCCAACAGGATCACAATCAGACCGATAGGGAAAACACTGGCTCCTACCAAAGCGGCCACACTGGCTAAATCTGCCGGAATAGAAGCGGAGACCCGCACGTAGGCCAGATAGCCCAGCGAGATCATGGCACCGCCGATAAAGCCCAGGATCAGTTTGGCGAGAAAGGGTTTTTGGATCTTTTTGACACCGTTGTCGATGGAAATAGCGACGATTTCATAAGGGGTATGCATGAATGAGTGCTCCTTTAAACGAATGTATTTTTTTGAATTTTACATCCTTTACTTTACGGAATTCCAGAAGAAAATCAAGTTGTTTCGGTAATTTTATGAAAGTTTCCATCGCAAATAAGAAAAGCTTTCTTGAAGGGTGAAAAATAGAGCTTTGCGAAGTGACTTTACTCAAGAGATTGGAATTACGGTTATATCGATGAGACTGGCACGTGTAAGACTGACATACGAATCTACGGAACAAATTCGCATATGATGGATTTTTCTTTTTCAGCTTTAACGCAAGGGCAATTGGAAGAATTGACAGCAAGCTATTTTAGTAGGGGTGGCTTGATTGGTTGGCAAAAGGTGTCCATCTACGGAACATATGGCGAGCTTTGGCAGGGAAAAGGTAGCTGAAAACAGCACAAAGAGCCCGTATCAGATATGACGCGGGTTATTTATTGGTTATCGGCTGATTTACTCATCTGCGACCGGGTCAACAGACGAGCGGCAGTGCTAATTCACCCATTGAGATAGGAACATCAGGAAAAATTATCGAAAACTGGGAGCCGGCTGCGTGAACCTGAGCTATGCGAGCAGCCCTGGCGGTCACGACATGCCGAAAGAGGAGCATCCCCAGAAACGGATGGGCCTTTTGATAGCGAATCTTCAGCTGATGCCATTCTGCCGCCGTGAAAAACTCGCGAAATTCCCGCAAAAACAGCCGCAGCCAGCAGGAGGATGCCGTTTCCCAAGGTGTTTCCAGAAAAATTTTCCGGACTTCGTTGTGGTAAAGTTCCGGTCGAAAGGCTTTTGCTCGAGCCGCTAAATGGGGCAGATGCCGGATCAGCCGCAGGTAGCCCAGAAAGATGACGGGATCGCCATTCTCTTGGTAATAATAGTTTTTCAAGCGGCGGGCTGTCGTCTCAGGTTTGAAATAAGCGATCTGGTTCATGGTCAGGAGGAATTTCATGAAGGGGCCTCGCTTTCTGGGGGGATATGTTCATGGATTCTCATAACATAAATAAGTATAACTCTTTCTTTATTGGAAACACAGATTATTCAACGGAACGATTTCGCGACTAAAAAACAAAGAGTACTGCTATGATTAATGAGGAAAGCAGGGTTGAATTCAATGATCCTCTGTATCAAGCGCAGACGTAATGATACAATGGCAGTAACGAAATGACGAGGTGTTGATTATGACTCTGCCCTTACCGGTTATTCATAAAATTCCGTTTTCAAGAAAAGAGATTGCGAAAATTGAGCAGGAACTTTCTGATGATGAAGCGAAGAAATATCTGGTTACGTATCCAACGGTCTATGTGGTCAATGATAAAGCGGCTGACAAATACAGTGTCTATATTGGGGAGACTGCTAATATCAAGCGGCGAACGATGGAGCATTTGACTAATGATCCTGCGACTAGAGAAGATTGGAGAGCGTTTGAAGCGTCCAAGACATCTGAAATGTTCATTATCGGCCATGAGCATTTTAACAAGTCATTGACTCTGGATATCGAAAATCGACTAATGCATTACATGAGCAGTGTTCCGAATGTTTCCAAAGTCACAAATCGCCGGATCAATCAACAATTGGATTATTACACGGCTAACGAAATGGAAAAGATATTTGAAAAAATATGGCATGAACTCCACCGTGAGAATGTCAATCTTTTTCCTGTGGCACACGCAGTTCGCGAAAGTGCACTGTTCAAAGCCTCTCCCTTTCATAAACTGACAGAGGAACAATTGTGGGCCAGTGATCAGATTATTCAAAAAATCGAGGAAGCACTTAATCGTGGAACAGAGGGGCAGCTGATTTTAGTCGATGGGGAAGCCGGATCGGGAAAAACAGTCTTGATGAGCAGTCTGTTTTACGAATTGGACCAACTATCCAAAGCTGAATCAGAAAATGTTGTTTTAAGGGGGACCACGCATTATCTGCTGGTAAACCACGAGCAACAATTGACAGTCTATTCACAGCTTGCACAAAAGCTTGGAATCACCAATGGGAGGCAACAAAAGCTGGTTGCAAAACCTACAAGTTTCATCAATTCTCAAGATGAGGACAATAAGGTCGATGTTGTGATAATTGATGAAGCTCATTTATTGTGGACACAGGGAAAACAATCATATCGCGGTACAAACCAATTGGAAGATATACTGAAGCGGGCTCGGGTAGTCGTAGCAGTATTTGATAAACATCAAATCTTATCGCGAGAACAATACTTGGATGAGGAACAGCAGAATGATTTGATTCATAGGGCAAACCTCAACGGAGCATATATCCGATTGAAAAATCAGCTACGGATTAATGCCAGCCAAGCGACAATCGACTGGATCAGGAATCTGATAGACAAGCAGCAGGTCGATGTGATTCCTCATGATGACAGCTATGATTTACAAATCGTTGATTCTCCTGCAGAACTGCAACGAATGATTGAGGAGCGGGCTGCCGACGAAAAAAACGGTATCTCGCGAATGCTTGCAACTTTTGACTGGGAATATGTCGATAACCGCAGACCTCATAATAATCCGGAGCAAACCTGGGATGTCGTAATCGGTGATTGGCGAGTTCCTTGGAATCTGCAGATCGAAGCTACAAATACACAGAAACGTGAAAATCGTGGGAAAGCCTGGGCTGAGCAGAAACAGACTGT
The DNA here is from genome assembly GCA_027692465.1 of Enterococcaceae bacterium OF42-14pH9A. Taxonomy (GTDB): domain Bacteria; phylum Bacillota; class Bacilli; order Lactobacillales; family Enterococcaceae; genus Enterococcus_C. The sequence goes on from JAQEYU010000005.1 coordinate 76,693, forward strand.
CGGAGAAGTAGGGTCTACTTTTACAATCCAGGGCTTTGATTTGAATTATGCGGGTGTAATCCTCGGTCCTTCTGTTATCTATCGCAACGGAAAAATCTGCTTTGATCGGACAGCCAGCAAGAATAGAAAAGCCACCCAGCAACGGACTTTAAAAGATGGCAGTAAGAAAGTTTTATCAGATGAACTGTTGCGAAATGAACTGAATGTTTTGCTGACTCGGGGGGTGAATGGGCTTTATATTTATACCGTTGATGAACAGCTGCAGCAGGTGCTGACTTCTATGATGGAAAACAGAAGGAGCTTTTAAAACGCAGAGGATAAACGTATTTCTCTTGATTTCGATAAATGATCCTGAAAAATCCGGATTTCGCCGAGAGCTTATTCTTTTAGCCCCCCCGCCGAAACCTCCCTGGTGTCACTCGATTTTTCTCCCTGAAGACCTGCACAAAGCGGCTGGCGCTGGCGAAGCCCACGGCGCCGGCGATATCTTGTACCGAGAGCTCCCGATGGTTCATCAGGAGCTCTTTTGCTTTATTCAGGCGCAGGTCCAGCAGGTATTGCTGGGTGGTCTTGCCGGTGAAGCGGCGAAAGAGGCGGGTCAGGTATTGTGGTGAGATGAAAAGGGCGGCAGCCAGGCTGTCGACGGTCAAGTCGTCACCGAATGCAGTCTCCATATGTTCGATGGTGGGCAAGACGAACTGTTGGAAGAGAGGGTGGCTGGTTGCCAGCTGGTTTTCATAACCCTTAGACAGATACATCAAAAAGCGGTAGCAGTCAGCCGAAGCCTGGGCCGGGTCCAATGTCCGGTTGTTGAGATCGGTGACAGCCGCATCGATCCAGCGGGAAAAGGAGAAGTCCTGCGCATCAGCAGAGAAGATCACCCGATTGGTACCGAGGATTTCGGGAAAGTGGTCTTCCAGTGAGCCGTTGAAGGTGACAAAGCGGGTCAGCCAACTGCCGTGTGCCATGGTTTCGGATTGGATTGCAGTTTGGCCGGAGGTGTCGGCATCGCTTGTTGTGCTGTTGGCTGCGGGCTCTGAGTTCAGCGGTGCTTCATTACGATCGGAGCGGATGCCGTACTCGTTCAACAGCGGCGGAATCCGGGGGTGACCAGTGCCTGTGCCGGTCTTTTTTTCTTCATCGGCGAAATAAGCATGAGGGGTATAGGGGGGCAGCAGGACGCCTTCGCCTTCCCGCAGCGTTACCAGCTGTCCGTCCACCTGCACCTGTCCCTGTCCTCGTTCGGTCTGAAGCCAATGGTAGTGGGAATAGCCCTGCTTGCGGGAGACGCTCTCCTGGCCCCAGTGATTTCCGATGGATTCCAAAGAGAAGGGGAGGCTTTCGCTGATGGGTTGAAAATAGATTGGCATTTCCGGACACCTCTTGTTTCGATTTCTTATATTTTTTGTTTGTGGAATCTATACTAACATGCGGCGCCAGCGTTTACAATAAGGGTGTCAAAGGGGCTGCTTCTATTATTGAATGGCAATGCCGATGAAGCTTTCCCAGACCAAAAATTTACATAATCACGGTGTTCGTTTCCGGGAAATATTGGCATTCACAGAGGAAACGGCATCAATGAAAAGGAGACTACACCATGTTCAACCGAATCCTCTATGGGGGCGACTACAATCCGAATCAATGGGAAAAAGAGGTCTGGTCCGAAGACATGCGGATCTTCAAGCAGGCCAATATCAATTCGGCGACGATCAATGTTTTTTCTTGGGCGAAGATCCAGCCTTCCGAAAATGAATACTATTTCGATGAACTGGATGAAGTCATCGATATGCTGTCAAAGGATAACTACGACATCGTACTGGCGACTTCTACTGCAGCTATGCCCGGCTGGATGTACAAAAACTATCCGGAAGTGGCTCATGTCGACTATGATGGCCGGACCCACAAATTCGGCGGCCGCCACAACAACTGTCCATCCAGTGAGATTTTCCGCAAATACTCTGCCCGGTTGGCGGGTAAATTGGCGGAACGCTATGGTGACAATCCCAATGTCACCTGCTGGCATATCAATAACGAATACGGCAACTATTGTTACTGCGAAAAATGTGAAAAAGCCTTCCGTGTCTGGGTGAAAGACAAATACAAGACCATCGCGGCGGTGAACAAAGCCTGGAACATGGAATTCTGGGGCCACACGTTGTACGATTTCGATGAGATCGTCGTGCCGAATGCGTTATCTGAAGGGATCGGGTACGATAAGACGGCATTTGCCGGTATTTCGATCGACTATTGCCGTTTCATGTCGGATTCCCGCCTGGAGACCTTCAAGCTGGAAAAAGCAGCCATTCGGGCCCACGATCCCAAAACAGCTATCACCACCAATCTGATGGGCACCTATAAAGGCTTGGATTATTTCAAATGGGCCAAGGAGCTGGATATCGTTTCCTGGGACAACTACCCGGCTTACGATACGCCGTGGAGTCAGGTGGCCATGACCCACGATTTGATGCGCGGGGTCAAAGACCAACAGCCATTTATGCTGATGGAACAAACACCGTCCCAACAAAACTGGCAAGCTTACAACTCTTTGAAGAAACCGGGCCAAATGCGGGCACAAAGCTATCAAACCATTGCTCACGGGGCAGACACAATCCAGTTCTTCCAATTGCGCCGCAGTGTCGGTGCGTGTGAAAAATTCCACGGTGCGGTGATCGAGCACGTGGGCACTGAAAATACGCGGGTCTTCCGGGAAACGGCGGAGTTGGGGGAAGAATTGACCCGTTTGTCCGAGATCATCGGTGCGACTGCGCCGTCTGAAGTGGGGATGATCTTCGACTGGGACAACTACTGGGCATTGGAATACACCAGCGGACCTTCCGTCGATCTGAAATACGTGGATCAGATCCACAAATACTATCGTTATTTCTACGATCAAAATATCTCTGTGGATATGGTGGGAGTGGACGCCGACTTCTCCCAATACAAAGTAATCGTGGCACCGGTCTTGTACATGGTCAAAGAGGGAATGGCGGAAGCACTGCAAGCCTTCGTGGCAGCTGGCGGCACCTTGATTACCGGCTTCATGAGCGGGATTGTGGATCAATCCGACAATGTGCATTTGGGCGGCTACCCGGGACCATTGCGGGAAATGTGCGGAATCTGGGCCGAAGAGATCGATGCCTTGGCGCCGGAACAAAGCAACACCGTGAAATTCAGCGACGGCACAGAAGGGACTGCCCATTTGCTGTGTGACATCCTCCACTTGGAAGGGGCCGAAAGTCTGGCAGAATACACCAGCAACTTTTATGCAGGTTCGCCGGCGGTTACCAAAAATACATTCGGCAAAGGAACGGTCTATTATGTGGGGACCGAACTGGAACCGGTATTGTTGGACAAAGTTTTGGCGGATGCTGCCGCTGACGTAGCACCGGTCTTGGATGAAGCAACGAAACTGGAGATTGCTGTGCGGGAAAAAGACGGCCAACGCTATTATTTCATCATGAATTTCACGGATGAAGCTCTGCCATTGCCGACAGCTTTTATCGGCCAGACAGATCTGTTGAAAGGTGACGTACTGGCAGCTCATGATTTGGAAAAATACGCCACTTATCTGGTGAAAATGTAAGCTGTGATAACGATTCGTGAAAGGGGCGTAACTGCCTCTTTCATTATGAAAAAAGCCGGCGGGTGTCGGCTACATAAGATGCAGGAGGAACAAAGAGGATGAGTTTTGAAATCAAAGATGATTTTTATCTGGAAGGCAAGCCTTTCAAAGTAATCAGCGGGTCGATCCATTATTTCCGCGTGGTGCCGGAATACTGGCGGGACCGTTTGGAAAAGTTGCGGTTGATGGGCTGTAATACAGTGGAGACGTATGTCGCTTGGAACAAACACGAACCCAACGAGGGGGAATACGATTTTTCCGGCGGGAATGATTTGCGCCGTTTTATTCAGATTGCTCAGGAAGTGGGTCTGTATGTGATCTTGCGCCCGGCGCCGTATATCTGCGCGGAGTGGGAGTTTGGCGGTCTGCCTTATTGGCTGTTGCAGGATTCGAAGATGAAACTGCGCTTTTCTTACCCGCCTTTCATGGAAAAAATCGACCGCTATTTCGATCAGCTGTTGCCACAGGTGACGGATCTGCAGATCACGCAGGGCGGCCCGATCATTATGATGCAGGTGGAAAATGAGTATGGCGGTTATGCCAATGACAAGAATTATCTGCGTCAGATGGCGCAAATGATGATCGACAAAGGTGTGAATGTGCCATTGGTGACGTCCGATGGTCCTTGGCACGATATGCTGGACAACGGTTCAATTCCGGAGCTGGCGCTGCCGACGATCAACTGTGGTTCCAAGATCAAAGAATGGTTCCAGCGTCTGCGGGAATTCCACGGAGAAAAGAAACCACTGATGGTGATGGAATTTTGGATCGGCTGGTTTGATGCCTGGGGAGATGAGCATCACCACACGACTTCCGTAGAAGAGGCAGCCAACGAATTGAAAGATATTCTGGCAGAGGGCAATGTGAATATTTACATGTTCCACGGCGGCACCAACTTCGGCTTTACTTCCGGCGCGAATTATTACGAAAAACTGGCGCCGGATGTGACCAGCTATGACTACGACGCCTTGTTGACAGAATGGGGCGAGATTACACCGAAATACGAAGCCTTTAAAGAGATTATCGCGCAATATGCGGAAATCCCGGAATTTGAACTTTCTACCAAGATCCTGAAAAAAGCGTATGGTCCAGTGAAAGCCAAAGAGCGGGTCTCCTTGTTCAGCACACTGGATGAATTGGCGGAGGCTGTCCACAGTCCCTATCCTTTGACGATGGAAGACTTGAATCAGGCGTACGGCTATGTCTATTACAAGAGCAATATCGGCGGCGCCCGTCATATCGAAGACTTCCGCCTGATTTCCTGTATGGACCGGGCCAATATCTTCGTCAATGATCAGCTGCTGCTGACACAATACGATCAGGAAATCGGTGTGCAGCAGGCGTTTGATCTGACTGCTGCAACCAATGAACTGGGAATCCTGGTGGAAAACATGGGCCGGGTGAATTACTCGGTCAAAATGAACCACCAGCACAAAGGGATCAAAGACGGCGTGATCATAAACGGTGCTTACCAATCGGAATGGGAGATGTACGGTCTGCCAATGGATAATCTGGACCGAATCGATTTCAGTGGTGCTTACGCAGAGGGCCAGCCAAGCTTTACCCTCTTTGAGCTGGTAGTCGATGAAGTCGGCGATACCTTTATCGAGCTTGCCGGTTGGGGCAAAGGCTTCGTGACAGTCAACGGCTTCAATCTGGGACGATTCTGGGAAGCCGGACCACAAAAACGCTTGTATGTACCGGGACCGGTCTTGAAAGCCGGAACCAATGAGATCATCGTCTTCGAATCAGACGGCAAAGTCGGCGAGTCAATCGTCTTTTCCGATCAGCCGGATCTGGGCTGAAGCGACATAGCAGTAAATGAGTAAGAAGGGCAGTAGTGAAGCCTAAACCGGCGGCACGGGCAGGCTTCTTATTCAGAGCGGGCCTACTGTCGATTACAATGAGCGGGCTGCTCGGTTTGTGGCGATATTTCTAGATCGGACCGCGTTTTATTGGTGCCTCTGAGTTGACCGCTTTTCTCAATCATGCTACAGTGTGACCAACACTAGGAGAGCGAGGGATCCTGATGATCGATATCACCAAGTAAGGCAAAAGCTGCATTCAGACTGTACCGTGAGCAAGTTGACGGGAGCAGTGTGCAGATTTTCGCAAGAACCGGTGATAAGAGACGATCTCATCAGATCCGTTGCACAAGACGCAGAAAAACGCAAGTCTGTCAGGCTGCTTTTTTCGGTAACTCTTTCTTTGTCTTGGCCTGCAATATTGACTTGATGACCAGTCCACCCGGTTTTGTGAAAATAACCGAGGCGGGACTGGTTTTTTGTGTACCGAAAATGTCCGCAAATGCTGTAAAGCGAGCGGCGACAACAGCAGGATTGCTGCCTGTTACCAAGAGAATCAGCCACTTCGCCTCTGTCTTCCCCTGTCTGAACAGGGACGAGGAAGTGAAAAAGCTATGACAGCTATTAAAATTGAAAATCTGACTTTTGGTTATGATCGAATGGGTAGTCTATTGTTCGCCGATGCCCAGCTGGTGGTCGACCTCCGCTGGAAACTGGGTTTGGTGGGGCGCAACGGCCGTGGCAAGACAACTTTTCTGAAACTTTTGCAAGAAGAATTGCCGTTTCAAGGGCGGATCACCGGGCAGCAGGACTTTGACTATTTCCCCCAGAAAGTTGCAGATCCTGAGGAAATCACTTTTTATGCACTGAGTGAGATCCGGGAAGTTGAACAGTGGCAGCTGGAAAGAGAACTGAATTTACTGTCTTGTGATCCGGAAGTCTTGTGGCGGCCGTTTGCAACGCTTTCCGGCGGGGAACAGACCAAGGTGTTGTTGGCGCTTATGTTCACCGGGGAAGGGGGCTTTCCATTGATCGATGAGCCCACTAATCATCTGGATATCACCGGGCGCAAGCAGGTTGCCGAGTATTTGCGCCGCCAGCAGTCCGGCTATATCCTGGTCAGTCATGATCGGGAGTTTCTGGATGAAGCAACGAATCACACGCTGGCCATCGAAAAGAGCCGTCTGGTTTTGTATCAGGGCAATTTCTCCACCTATGAAGAAGAAAAAGCCCGCCAGGATGCCTTTGAAGAGGCGCAAAATCGCAAGTTGAAAAAAGAAATCAGCCGACTGCAGCAGACTGCCGTCGAAAAAGCCGAATGGTCTCGCAACCGGGAAGGGGACAAACATAATCCTTCCCGCGGTTTCATTGATACCGAGGATCGGCGCAAGAGTCCCGGTGCAATCGGTGCCGATGCGGCGCGAATGATGAAGCGTTCCAAGGCGATCTTGCAGCGGGTAGAAAGTCAAATCACGGAAAAAGCCGGGCTTCTGAAAAATATTGAACAGGTGGATCAGCTGAAAATGTGCTATGAACCGGGGCATCAGCGGCGTTTGCTGCAGGTTGAGGAGCTGAGCCTGGGCTATCCCGGCAATCGGGATTTGTTCAGTGGAATTTCCTTTGAACTCCTGCAGGGAGAGTGCCTGGCGATTACCGGTGCAAACGGCAGTGGAAAAAGTTCGCTTTTGCAGGCGGTGCTGGGAGAATTTCCCGGCGAAATCCGGCAGGGAAGCCTGCTGCTGCCACAGGGAATAGTGATCAGTCGGGTCCGACAGAACTATGAGGACAATCAGGGGACCTTGGCGGAATTTGCTGAGTTGGAAGGTCTGGATTATCCGCAATTTTTGAATAATCTGCGGAAACTGGGAATGGAGCGCAATATTTTTGAAAATGACATTCGCCAGATGAGCATGGGGCAGCAAAAAAAGGTGGAATTGGCTAAATCTTTGTCGCAAAAAGCACAGCTGTTTATTTGGGATGAGCCGCTGAACTACCTGGATGTCTTCAATCAAGAACAGATCCGGCAGCTGCTTTTAGCAGTGAAGCCCGCTGTGATCCTGATTGAACATGACCATCATTTTGTCACCACGGTCGCAGACAAGATCATCCAGTTAGGAAAACCATGAAGCAAAGAAAAGCAGCCATCCTTTTCTGAAACCAAAAACTTCCGAAAGCAGCAGTGAGCGGCCGCTTCCGGAAGTTTTTGATTTATGGGATGATTGGGGCTGCCTGCGAGGGCTGTGCGCTATTCTGCTGTCAACTGGCGGCTTTCCCCCCGGCGATACAGCAGCAGTGCTGCGCCGGCAAAAAGCAGTGGTCCGGTCACCAGTGTCAAAGCGTCACGATATTCCCCCAGAGAGAAGGGCTGCCAGATCTGAAAGACAATGGCAAAGAGGATGCAGCTGCAGACACTCAAGGCCAGCCCGCTGCTCAATTTGCGATTGGCAACGAACAATTCGTGGTCAGCGGCAATCCGCTTTTTCAAAAAACAGGGGAAGCTGGCGGCAACGACAAAATAAGGCATCGCACGAGCAACATTGGTCATGTAGGTCAGTTGATTGAACAGCTGGCCGGCCACGGAGGTATTGAAGGTGACCACCAGGATTACCAGACTGATGATCAGGGCCTGCAGCCGCAGTGCTTTGGCGGGCATTTCTTGCGGGTTCAGCAGGGTTAGACGTTTTGGCCACAGAAATTTTGGCGTGCCCTGGATCAAACTTTTCAGCGGTCCGAAGGTGATTGAAGACAACAGACCCAGATAAGAGACGAACAGCACAAAAGCGGTGTAGCGGATATACAGCTGATAAATCACTGCCGCGGCTGAGCCCTTCAGACCAAGAGCAGTACTGACAGCGTGTGCCAGACTGCCCATCAAACCATACATGAGGTTGCCCAGATGCATCTGATCTTGCTGGCGCAAGCTGCTCAGATCGTTGGCACTGCTCCACAGCAGGATCCCACCGATATAAAGGATCAGGATCAAGACACCGCTGTAGAACAGCCCCCGTGGGAATTGGCGCCGGCTGTTTTTGGTACGGTCAGACAGGGCAGCGACTGTGTCCAAGCCCCCGAAAGCCGTAACAGCAAAAATGAAAAAAGGCAGCTGGCTCAAAAAATGATCGCCGGTCCCGGTGAAAAAGCTGGGGGCAGACAGACTGCGGCTCAGATTTGTCCAGGCTTCTTCGGGCTGCTGCAGGAGCAAAAAGAAATTGCTGGCGGCTGAAAGCAGCAGCAGGCCGGCCATCGCCAATCCGGAGATTTTCAAGAAGCGTAAGACGGTTCCGAAACCACGGCTGATCAGCCACGTCAGACCGGCCACGGCTGTGATGCCGAAGAATGCCACCAGCCAGCGGGTCGGCAGGCCGAACCACTCGGCCCGAACAGTGATATCCTGACCAAAGAGCAGGATTGAGAGGGGAATCACCAGCTTCATGAACAGGCTGACCATCCAGGTAAAATAGCTACAGTACCACAAAAAGGCGGTCACAAAGGCAGCTTTTGGCGAAAGGGCATCTTTCAGCCAGTCGTAAACAGTCCCCGAACGATTCCCGTATTTGCGGGTATATTGGGCTACGATCAGTGCATAGGGAATAAAATAACCGAACCCCGCCAGCAAAAACCAGGGCAGCGCTTTGATCCCCATCATAAAAAAGGCGGTGGCCATACTGGAGAATGAGTAGACGGTGGTCGTGATGATCAATACCAGCTGAGGCAGCGGGAGTGTTTTTCTTTCAGGCATGAGAGCCCTCCTTACAGGGTCATTCAAGCAGCAGGCAACTGTAACAGGCAACCGTGTGAAGCAGTGCCGGTCTTATGGGTTTGGCAAGGACGATTGCCGGCAGTCGGCAGGTAAGAATGGACGCTGAAGGCTGCCGCTCCTGTAAGTGCCGCTTTTCTGCTATTATATTAGTGACGAGCGTATCAGAAAACAAGCAGATTGTGCGTTTTTACACAAATATAGGGAATTGGAGTAGTGAGAAGATGAAGGCTGTGAAAAAATGGCTGAAAGCACGGCGGGATGAGTGGGGCAGTGACTTTATCGGGATTGCTGTCAATACCGCAGCGCCAAGCGAGGTCAAAGAGATCCGCTGGGTTTACACCGACGGCACCCATAACGATGCCCATAAAAGTATTCGGTTGCGAGTCGGGCGGGGGATCGCCGGGATGGTCTGGAAAACGGCCCGCCCGCAATGTGAGAATCAACTGCAGGCTCAGCCGGAAAAACTGATGGAATACCCTATCTCCCGAACTGAAAAGCTGGAGGCGGCCTTGGCAGTTCCCATCTTGTCGGCAACGGGACAACTGACGGATGAAGTGATCGGCGTTTTGATGATCGGTTTCAAAGTACCGCAGGAATTCAATCAGGAGGCTGTTCAGCGGCTGACCGAAGAAGCCAAAACGGCGGCTGTCCTGCTGCAAAAGGAGGAAGCTACTCATGACGTTGGCTGATTCCTTGTTTTCAGTGCTTCAGGATGCAGTCTGGCTGCTGGATGAAAAGGATACGGTCCTGATGCAGACGGAGGCGGCCCGTCATCTTGCCGGCACTTACCGCTTTGATCTCGGCAAAGTCCTGGATATCGCCCGTGGTAAGGGCTGCCTTTTACACAGTACCAAGGCAGTCTGCTTGGATTGTCCGGTAGGTGAGGTGGATCCCGGCGGCTTTCCATTTGTGTTATTGGATGAAAAAGAGGCCCTCTATGATTTTTGGGGGAGTCTGAATAGTGATCCGGTCAGCGGTCAGCAGCTGCTGCAGGTGATCCCGCAAGTCGCAGAGAATTTCGGTGCCGAGCAGGGACTGATGTTTGATTATTTGAACGATGCGCGGGAAAAAGAACGGAAAAAAATCGCACAGGACCTGCACGACGGGATTGCTCAGAGCATTTACAGTCTGATGTTGGAGACTCGTGGATTGAAGTGGATGCCCAAAGAAGACCAGCCGGAACAGATGGCTAAGATCGACCGGCATTTTGCTGAGGTTCTGCAGGAGGTCAAGGAATTAGCAGGTGAATTACGGCCGATGACACTGGATGAATTCGGCTTGGAACCGGCTTTGGAACAATTTGCCGATCGAACGTTGGAGATGACCGGCTTTGAAGTGGTGATCGATCACATCGGTCAAAGGCAGCCTTTGACCGATGCCAAACGGATTGCTGTCTACCGAGTGGTTCAGGAGGCCGTAGCTAACGCATTGAAATACGCCGGCGTCAACGACATCCGAGTGATGCTGGATTATCAGGAAGCTTACATGGCTGTGACGATTAAAGACGAGGGGCGGGGCTTTTTGCTGCCGGAAAAAGTGCACGGCTTCGGTTTGGCCAACATGAAGGAGCGGATCACCTCGTTGGGGGGCACCCTTGTGATCCACACCGCAGTGGGCAGCGGCACGGAGATCGTAATCCGCCTGCCATATGCCGAAAACCGCGAGCTATTGCTTAAAGGAGGTGACCGCAATGAAGATCCTGATCGCCGATGACCACGCTTTGATTCGCAATGCACTATCATTTATGATCAACGCACAGCCGGACATGAAAGTAGTCGGAGATGCTGCCGACGGTAACGAAACCTTTATGAAAGCTGAGCAGCTGGCCGTGGATATCCTGCTGATGGACATTTCCATGCCGCCGGGAGAAAACGGGCTCCAGACGACCCGCCGCGTCAAGGAGATCCGTCCCCGCATCAAGATCATCGTTTTGACGATGCATGATGATGAGACCTATGTCAGAGAGGCGCTGGCAGCCGGTGCCGATGGTTTCATTTTGAAGAGTGCCAATGAAGAAACCTTGCTGGAGGGGATCCGCAAAGTCGCTCGGGGAGAACGTTTCTTTGACGGCTACACCGATGAGCAGCTCAGCGGTCTGGCCGTGGCGGAGACCGATCCTTTGTATGATAGTCTTTCAAAACGAGAAAAAGAGATTCTGCCGCTGATTGCACTGGGCTATAATAACAAAGAAATCGCCGAAAAACTGTTCATCTCCGTCAAGACGGTCGAAGTGCATAAAGCCAATATCCGCAAAAAGCTCCAGCTGGAAAACTATGCCGGACTGCTGCAGTACAGCCTGAAGCATCATCTGGTGGATTTTTAGCGGGATGCAAAAATTTCGTGCAAGAAAAGAGGAAGAAATGTGAAAGGGATCGTTTTTGTGCTCCACGGAAGAAGGGATCGGATTGCCAAAGCCAACCTGGAGGCAGTGGAAAAATTAGCGCCGCTGCTGGATCAGGCGGGGATTCTTCATCGCGTCGGTTTGTTGGAAGGGACATACCAGACACTGGAAACGGCATTGCATGAGTTGTTGTCAGCTGGGGTCAGCGAGTTCACATTGGTTCCGGTGCTGCTGTTTGCGGCGACGCATGTCAAAGAAGATCTGCCGCAGCGGGCCCGGCAGACATTGGGAGCCGCACCGGTTCAAATTTTGGAGCCGCTGGGCACGACGGTGGCGATCTACCAAGCTTTGAAGGACAGTTTGGCAGCCGGTTTTACGGAGTCTCCGACACGGCGGGGGCTTTTGATCGCCCACGGTACGCCCCATTACTCGGAACCCAACCGCCAGTTGCAGACGATCGCTGAAAACTTGAGCGCTGATGTGGGCCGTGAGGTGATCGGGGTCAATTATCTGGGGGCGGCTAATTATTTGGAGCTGCTTGCCGAATTCCCGGCAGAGGCTTTCGTGATCCAGCCTTTCTTTTTGACTGAGGGGCAGCTGGTGGCTAAAATCACCGAACAGATCCGGACTGTGCATGCGAATATCGATCAGGTGCTGCCGACTCTGGAAAGCAGCCCGGCAGTGACCAGGGCTTTGAAGGAAAGGCTGGTGAGTGCCGGATGTATCCCATCTTAGTGGACGTCAGTCGGCTTGCGATTTTGGTTGTTGGGGGCGGCCGGATCGCTACCCGCAAGTTGGCGCAGCTGTTGGCAGAAGGGGCGCGCCCAACCGTGATCGCACCGACTGCTTCGGAAGCTGTCAATAATTGGGAAAAAGAAAACCGTTTGATCTGGCAGCGGCGGGCATTTCAAGCCGGCGATACTCGGGGCTTTGCCATGGTGTTCATCGCTACCGACCGGAGGGATGTGAACGAGGCGGTCTTTGCCGAGACCCGTCCTGATCAGTTGGTAAATGATACGACAGTCAAGGCCCGCAGCAGCTTTTTCAATCTGGCGCTGGTAAAAAGCCAACAGGGCACAGTCGGAATCACGACTTTCGGCGCTGATCCTGCCAAGGCCAAAGAACTGCAAAAGCAGATTCGCAAGCTATTAGAAACAGAGTGACAGAAGACCTGGATTTTTCAGGTCTTTTTTTGTTGGATAACAGGCTGAAGCAGCAGGTCCGCCTTCAACAGGAAGTTCAAAGGGGTGACGCATGTTTTTGTATAGAACGGGAAAAGCTAATTGAGAACGGTTCTTGATCATCACTGAACAATACTAGGGAATCCCCTAATTCTCAGTTTTTGACTTTTCGTTTATTGTGAATAAAGTAACAATCTGATTGTATGAAAATCGCAAAAGCAAATGTGAAGGAACAATCTGTTCATAATAAAAAACGTTTGATCCAAGAATAAAGGCATTAAACAGCTGTTTAAAAACATACGAGGTGAACAATATGAAAGAACGCTTAGTCGTGATCGGTAACGGGATGGCCGGTGTCCGGACAGTGGAAGAAATCATTGCACGGGACCCTGATCGCTATGAGATCACTATCATTGGCAAAGAAGAATACCCCAACTATAACCGCATCATGCTCTCCAATGTTTTACAAAATAAAATGACAGTGGACGAGATCATCACGAATCCGCTGGAATGGTATCAGGAAAATAACATTGAGCTGATCAATAACGATCCGGTGACTGCCATCGATTCACAAAAGAAAACTGTCACAACAGCAGCTGGCATCACAGCAGCTTATGACAAACTGCTCCTGGCGATGGGCTCAAATCCTTTCATTCTGCCGGTGCCGGGCTCTGATAAAGCCGGTGTTGTTGCCTTCAGAACCATCGATGATACAGCTGAAATGCTGGCGGCCGCCGGCAAGTATCAAAAAGCAGTCGTGATCGGCGGCGGACTTTTAGGCCTGGAAGCTGCTAAAGGTTTGCAGGATCAGGGAATGGATGTCACAGTTGTTCATTTGGCAAAATGGCTGATGGAAACGCAGCTGGATGAAACAGCCGGTAAATTGCTGCAGGCAGATCTGGAAGACCAGGGCCTGAAATTTTTGATGGAACATGCGACTCACGAAATCCTCGGCGACGAACGGGTGACGGGGTTGAAATTCGGTGACGGTACTGAAATTGAAACGGATTTAGTGGTGATGTCCATCGGGATTCGTCCGGCTATCGAGCTGGTACGGGAGACGGGAATCGCTGTTAATCGCGGGATCCTGGTCAATGACTTCATGGAAACCAGTCTGCCGGATATTTACGGTGTCGGCGAATGCGTAGAACACAACGGAATCTGCTACGGTTTGGTAGCGCCGTTGTTCGAACAAGGCAAAGTGCTGGCAGATCGTCTGACAGATCAGGCAGATATCAAGCCTTACCAAGGATCGACTACCTTTACTTCTTTGAAAGTTTCCGGCGCCGATCTCTATTCGGCGGGGAACATTTTGCACACCGAAGGACTGGATACGATTGAAGCCTTCGACAGTGCCACCCGTAAGTATAAAAAAATCTTCCTGCAAGACAATAAGATCGTGGGAATCGTACTATACGGCGATACTGAAGATGGCAGCCGTTATTACAATATGATGAAAAAAGGTGCGACCATCGAAGATCTGCAGTCAATCTCAGTCTTGACGGCACCGGGCTGTGACGGCGCAGCCGGCGGCGATGTGCTGGAATGGGAAGATGACGAGACTGTTTGCGGCTGTAACGGCGTTTCCAAAGGGGACATTCTGCGGGCAATCCGGGAAAAAGGTCTGACCAGCGTAGCAGAGGTCGGCAAAGTCACCAAAGCGGGGACCTCTTGCGGAAAATGTAAAGGGGACATCCAAGTCCTGCTGGAAGCTGAACTGGGGGATGCGGTGACAGCGGCTACCGGAATCTGTGGTTGTACCGATCTGAACCGCGACCAGGTCGTCACTCAGATTTATGCCAAACATCTCACCAGCACAAAAGAAGTCTTCGAAGCGCTGGCTTGGCGCAATCCGGAAGGCTGTTCCAAGTGTCGTCCGGCCGTCAATTTCTATTTGAATGTGGCCTGGCCGGCTGAACACGAAGACGAGCGGACTTCTCGGGTAGCCAACGAGCGGATGCATGCCAATATCCAAAAAGACGGGACCTTCTCGGTGGTTCCCCGGATGCGGGGCGGGCAAACCAATCCGCAGCAGCTGATCCAAATTGCCAAAGTGGCCGAAAAATACAATGTGCCGCTGCTGAAAGTCACCGGTTCGCAACGGATCGGCTTGTATGGTGTTAAAAAAGCCGACCTGCCGGCGATCTGGGAAGAACTGGATATGGTTGCGGCCCAAGCATACGGCAAAGTCTTCCGCTCGGTTAAAACCTGTGTGGGCAAGAGTTTCTGCCGTTTTGGTACCCAGGATACGATGGGGCTGGGTGTGAAATTGGAAGAAACCTTCGAATATATCGATACACCCCATAAGTTCAAAGTCGGAGTCTCCGGCTGTCCGCGAAGCTGTGTCGAATCAGCAGTTAAAGATTTCGGCATCATCGGTGTGGAGAACGGCTTCCAGATTTATATCGGCGGTAACGGCGGTACGGAATTGGTGGAAGCACAGCTGTTGACGACAGCCGAAACCGAAGCAGAAGTCATCGAGATTTGCGGAGCGATGCTGCAGTATTATCGTGAAACCGGAATCTACGGCGAGCGGACGGCTCCTTGGGTCGAACGGCTGGGCTTTGAAAATGTCAAAACCGTTATGCTGGATGCCGACAAACGCAAAACACTGTGGGAAGCGCTGAACTTTGCTTCAGAAGCCAAAGGACGCAAAGATCCGTGGGGGCAAATTGTCAAGAGCCCGGACCTGCGGGAAAAAATGTATACACTGGACAATCGTGAAGTCGTAACTGCAGGAGGTGTCAACTGATGAAAGTATTGGCGACGCAAGTTTCAAAACTGATGCCGCTGGTGGGTCGTTCCGTCACTGTCAATGGTGAAAAAATCGCTGTTTATCAACTTTCCGATGGCCGGATCTTCGCTCTGGAGGACTACTGTCCGCTGACGGGAGCACCGATTTTGGAAGGTTTGGTAGCTGGTGAATATGTCTTTGATCCGATGCGGGACTATAAGATCTCTCTTTTGGACGGCAAGATCCAAGAGCCGGACGAAGGAGAGCTGAAGACCTATCCGGTCACAGTAACAGGCGACGACATCTATCTGGAAATCGCCTGATCCGAGCAAAAAGTGGAAGTCGGACCGCCGCAGTTTTGGGGCAGCCGGCTTCCAAAGATACATACTAACTAACGGTTCGCCACGAGCCGAATCCAAGAGAAGAGGAAAAATCATGAGTTTATCACCAAAAGAATTAGTAGATGAAGCAATCAAACGAGGCAAAGCCAAAGCAGAGTACAGTACACTGACTACTGCGGTTTTGGGGATCATGGCCGGAGTGTTCATCGGTTTGGCAGGCGTGGCTATGATCCGTACGATGGGTTCCATGCCGGCAGAATGGGGAACTTTCGTCAACCTGCTGGGGGCATTGATCTTTCCTTTCGGTCTGATCTGTCTGCTTTTGGTCGGGGGCGAGCTGGTCACCGGTAATATGCTGGCGGTGACCATGGCACTTTACGCCAAAGCCATCACCTTCAAGCAATGGGCCCGCAATATGTTTTTGGTCACAGTATTCAACTTTGTCGGTGCTGCCGGTGTGGCCGTGTTCTTCGGCTATTTCTCCAACACGCTGCAAGGGGCTTTTGTAGAACGGACGATTGCTGTGGCGATGGGCCGGGTAGCGGATGCACCGCTGCAGGCTTTTCTTTCCGGGATTGCTTGTAATATCCTGGTATGTACCGGGGTGTATATGAATATGGCTGCAAAAGATTTTATCGGCAAGATTTTCGGCACGCTGCTGCCGGTTGCCGGTTTTGTAATCGCCGGTTATCAGCACGTGGTAGCCAATATGTTCCTGATTGTAGCGGGTATTCTGGCCGGTGGCGTGACCTGGGGACAATTTGCTTCCAATATGGTCTTTGTCTGGCTGGGCAACCTGGTGGGCGGCGGTGTCATCTTGGCGGGCAGCTATTTCCTGGCCTTCAAAGTCGGTATGAAACAATCCGCAACGACGGAAGCGGTCAAAAAAGATCCGGCTGCCGGGATTTTGGAAAACAAATAAGGTATATCCGAATAAACCGGTGGACTTCAGATTTTTGAGTACCTGTTGGAATCGCCAAGCATCAAATAGGTGATCATACGGTATACGAAAGGCGTTTACGAGGCAGACGCTAACATATCTGCGGCAACTGTTCCGTAAGCCCCAATCAGTTGACAACTGCATTCCCCTATATTGCCAGCTGCGCCGGTCCGACGATTGGCGCAGCTTTTTGATACAATGAGAATGATTTGAGACAGGAGAATGGAAATGACCTACGCGCTCCGGAAGCCGTCAGCGAACTGCGATAACACCCGCCGGCAGCAGCCCTCTGGACATTTAAAGAAAGCAGAAGCAGCGGATAAGACCAGTAAGGGTATTTTTTTCAAAAAAAGCGGTCAGCCGCAGCAGGAAAAGACCGTCTTACTGACTCGAGGGGCAGGGTTGAATGAAGAAGACGGCCGCTTTTTTGACCAACGAGGGTTTCACAGTATAACGGTTCCGTTGACTGCGATTGAGCCGCTTGCTTTTTCCGAGGAAACGAAGACTGCGATCCGCCATGCACAATGGCTGATTTTCACCAGTCAAGCGCCGGTCGCCGCGGTTTTGCAGCAGGCCGCTCCCGGAGTCAAGGTCGCAGTGATCGGTGCAAAGACGGCGGCTGCGGTGATTGCCGCCGGTTTTGCCGTGGACCTGGTAAGTCCCCGTGAAACGAAAAAAGCGCTGGTGGAGGAGCTGAAAGCCCGCCTGCCGGAAGGTGCAAAAGTCGTGTATCCCAAGTCGCAATTGGCAGACGCTTACTTGGAGGTTGCATTGGCAGAGCAGCTGCAGGTGTACAGCTTTGCTGCCTACCGCAATGTCTTTCCCAAAAGCAGCCGAGCACAGATCATGAAGCTGCTGAACGAGCAGCAGGTGACGGCGGTCTATTTGACCAGTCCTTCAGCGTGGCGCCGGTTCCGAAAAATCTGGGAACAGGCCCGAACCGTTGCAAAAGACGAGCTGCTGTTGATTGCCATCGGGGAGACGACCTTGGCTGCGATCCGGTTAGACGGGTATGACGGCACCTTGAAGTCGGATCAGCAGGTACTGGATCACCAAAAATAAGAACAGCTATTTGCTCGAACAGGCCCCTCTTCCAAAGCGGAAGCGGGGCTTGTTTGGCTTGTCCGAAAAAGCCGGCAGTGGGGGATTACAAGCACGTAGCTGCAAAATATGCACCGTTTTTATCCATAAGCAAAACCTATGACCAGCTATTAAAAACGCCGATTAGTCATTTTCAAAAAACAGCCGTATACTACTTGTTAACTACTTCGAGACTCGGATCCGGATGAGAAGCCGATTTTTGGTCTCCTTGATCCGCAGTTTCTGAAAAATCGCAGCTTTCTGGAGGAATCGAAATGAAAAAGCGGAATCTATTGATTGGTTTATTGGGAACGACAGCCCTTTTTTTGGCAGCCTGCGGGGGACAAAAGGCTGAAAAAGACAGCACAGGTGCTGAAACAAGCCCGAACGCAGCTGCTGATACCTTCACTTACGCGATCAGCGGGGATCCGACTTCACTGAATCCCATCAATACCAGCGATCGTTGGGGGTTGACCGTGACTAATATGATCTATTCGCCGCTGGTGCGAGTGGAAGGGGACGGCACGTTGAAAAATGAGCTGGCCCAAGAAGTGAAAACCTCCTCGGACGGCATGACGGTGACAGTGGACTTGAAACCGGATATCAAGTGGTCGGACGGACAGCCGTTGACCGCCGACGATGTGGTTTTCACTTACGAGCAAAAAGTCAAAAAAGAAAACGGCAATGCCGACAGTTTGTGGGTAGCAGACAAACCGATCACGGTAGAAAAAGTTGATGATGATACCGTGGACTTCAAATTGCCGTCAGTCAGCGGAGCGGCAGTCAACAATATTGCCACTGAAACCTATATCATCCCGAAACATATTTTTGAAAAAGAACCGGACTTTTCTGTCAACGAATTGCAGGCACAGCCGGTGGGTACTGGTCCTTACAAAATGACTGAGTACAAACGGGGCGAGTACCTGCGCTTTGAAGCCAACGACAGCTATTACGGCGGCAAACCTCAAATCAAAAATATCACGCTGCGAATCATCGCTTCAGCGGATACGACGAAAGTAGCCCTGCAAAAAGGCGAAGTCGATGCCAGCTTCGTCCTGCCAAGTGACATCGCTGATTTGGATACCAAAACCATCACCACTTATCCATACAGCGAAAACCGCATCGGCTATCTGGGATTGAATACCAAGACAGAGAATCTGAAGGACGTCAAAGTCCGGCAGGCAGTCCTTTATGCGCTGAACAAGGCCGAGCTGGACAAGGCAGCTTACTTGGATGAAAAATACTATGAAGAACCGGTATCGATCCTGCCGCCTGCCAATCCGTTTGCCACTAAGGATGTGGAAACTTATCAGACGGACACCGCTAAATCTGCAGAATTGTTGAAAGAAGCCGGTGTGTCAGGCTTGACTCTGACGTTGGGCTTCGGTTCATCGGATCCGGCTCAGACGATCCAAGCGACTCTGATTCAGCAGCAGCTGCAAAAAGCAGGAATCACAGTGGATCTGCAAGGCGGGGACAGCACGGCAATCTTTACCGAGTTGAAAAAAGCCGGCAGTACTAAATACGACCTCTTTTTGGGCGGTTATATCATGGGCAACGATCCTGATTTATACAGTGCCCTCTTCAAATCTAATGGTTCGGCCAATTACTTCCAGTACGCCGATGCCCAGACGGACGAGCTCTTTGAAAAAGGGGCTGCGGAACTGGATGAAGGCAAGCGCAAAGAAATCTACAATGACTTGCAGGCCAAAATCGCTGCCGATGCCGTGATTTATCCCATTGTTGACAACAAAAAGATTCTGGCGGTCAACAACCGGATCAGCGATGTGGAGACGGCTGGTTTGATTCCTATTTATACATTTGAAGACATGTCAAAACTTGCCGTCAAATAAGCTCGGAGGATTGGAAGGGGCAGTTGCCGTATCAGGCGGTAACTGTTCTTTCCGCTTTTTTGCAGCTGAAGGAGGAGCCGCAAGCCGCTGCCGCTCATAACCGCCCCAAAGCCGTTGCTGCCTGAATGACCTCAAAAGCGGCTGCCAATTTTGCAAGGCGGTAGTAGTGGTTACAAAAAATTCCCGGAGAGGATGTTTACTTTGTCTCGTTTTATTCTCAAGCGTCTGCTGCAAGCGATTCCGATGCTTTTACTCATCTCGTTTATTGTGTTTTCGCTGATCCAGGCTGCCCCTTACGACGTGATTGATTCGCTGACTACGCCGAACATGAGCCAGGCTCAGATTGATCTGCTGCGGCAGAAAAACGGATTGGATCAGCCCTTTTTTGTCCAGTATTTTTTATGGCTGAAAAATATTCTGCAGGGTGATTTTGGTCATTCGCTGGTGTCTCAGACCAGCATCTCCCAAGAACTGGCTGTGCGGATCCCCAATACGATTAAGCTGGTGTTACCGGCTTATCTGACAGCGCTTTTGCTGGCTTTTTTGCTGGGCTTGGCTGCCGCTGCCCACAAAGATCGTTGGCCGGATCGACTGATCAATGGCATCGCTTCGATTGGGATAGCTGTACCGACGTTTTGGTTTGCAATGATCCTGATTTATGTGCTGGGTTATCGCCTGAATTTGTTCCCCATCATCGGGATGCATACGGTGGGGCAGGAGGGGTCATTGTCGGACTTTCTGCAGCATTTCATCATGCCTTATCTGACGTTGACAGTCGCATTTTTTCCTGAACTGACCCGCTATATCCGTTCTTCGGCACTGCAGCAGGTGGCAGAGGATTATGTCACGGTGCAAAAAGCTTTCAAGGCGACCGGCTGGCAGATCTTCAGCCGCCATATCAGCCGCAATGTGCTGATTCCGGTGGTGACGCAGCTAGGTATGGCACTGCCGATGCTGGTGACCGGGGCGATCATCACTGAGACGATCTTCGGCTGGCCGGGAGTGGGACCGTATCTCATGAACAGCACCAAGAGTTTGGATTATCCGGTGATTATGGCGTTGATGCTTTTGTCGGCGACCTTGGTGATTTTGGGAAATCTGCTGTCTGATATTTTGTATTCACTGGTGGATCCCCGTATCAGAAAAGGAGGACAGGCATGAAGCGAGCATTTGGCAAAAAAAATCGGCAAGCCTTGTTTTCTTCGCCGGTCTATCTTTTCAGCTTTTTCTTTTTAACACTGCTGATCGTGTTGTCGCTGGCAGCACCTCTGATTCCTATCGATCCTAATGCAACGGATGTCACGCAAATGTCGCAGGCTCCCAGCTGGCAGCATCTTTTCGGTACCGATGAAGTGGGACGGGATTATTTTATCCGCGTGTTGTACGGCGGGCGCGTATCGCTTCTGGTGGGGGTCCTGGCGATGCTGACAGCGACGACGATCGGTACAGTGGTGGGACTTTTAGCCGGTTATTTCGGCGGCTGGCTGGATGATTTGCTGATGCGGATCGTGGATATCCTGTCGTCGATTCCGTGGCTGGTTTTGGTCATCGTGTTGAGTGTTTTCCTGAAACCGGGACTGTCCACCATCATCATCGTCATTGGCGGCTTTTCCTGGATGAGCATCGCTCGTCTGATCCGAGGGGAGACTTTGGCAGTCAAAGAACGGGAATATGTCTTGTATAGTCAGTTTGTCGGCACAGCTGCACCGCAGATTATTCGGCGTCACATTTTGCCGGCTGTCCTGCCGACGTTGACAGTTGCTGCTTCCAACAGTATCTCCAGTGCTATCATGACCGAGTCCGCGCTGAGCTTTTTGGGAATGGGAATCCAGCAGCCGCTGGCGTCATGGGGCAGCCTGCTGCAAAATGCTCAGAACAGTCTGCAGCGGGCCCCTTATATGGCAATTTTACCGGGACTTTTTGTGGCCTTGACAATCTACTCATTTAATAATCTGGGGGATTATCTCAAATCCCTGCTGCAACGGGAGGTGTAACAATGGCTGAATTGATCGAAATCCGCAACCTGCAGGTGACTCACGCACCAAAGAAAGCGCCGGCCCGAGAATTGGTCAAAGGGATTGATTTATCGGTGGGCAAAGGGCGCATTGTCGGGATCATCGGCGAATCCGGCAGCGGCAAGAGTATGGCGATGAAAGCCTTGATGGGACTGTTGCCGGAAGCCGTACATGCAGCAAACAGCAGTTATCTTTTTGAGGGTCAGCCGGTCCGGAATCCGGCGAAACTGCCGATCAGTATGATTTTCCAGGATCCCATGACTTCACTGGATCCGGTGCGTACGGTGGGTTATCATCTGCGGGAAGTCATCCGCCGAAAACAGAAAACAACAACGGCCGAATGCGACCGTCTGGCGGTTCAGCAATTGGAAAAAGTCGGGATCCCACAGCCGGAACAGCGTTTGAAACAATATCCCCACGAGTTGTCGGGGGGGATGCGGCAGCGGGTCATGATTGCCATGGCGCTTTTGACGGATGCCCGGGTGCTGATCGCCGATGAGCCGACTACGGCACTGGATGTGACCGTCCAGGCGCAGATTCTGGCTCTGATCCAGCAGCTTCAGGCGGAAAATCAGCTGACAGTGATCCTGGTGTCCCATGATTTCGGAGTAGTAGCCGGGATGTGTGACGAGGTCCACGTGATGTTGGAAGGACGCTTTGTTGAATCCGGCAGTACCGCGGATATTTTTTACCATCCGCAGCATCCGTATACCAAAAAACTGCTGCAGGCAGCGGCTTTTGTTGAAGAACCCCAAGGAGGTGGCGACCTGTGAAAAAAGAACTGATTCGCGTAGAAGGGGCCTCCAAAACCTTTCACTCCCGCAACTGGCGGGGACAGAATCTGTCGGTAGCTGCGGTCAAAGAGGTGGACCTGACGATCTATGAAGGGGAGACAGTCGGACTGGTGGGAGAATCCGGCAGCGGGAAAACCACGCTGGGCCGCAGTATTCTTGGTCTGGAGAAGTTGACTGCCGGTGAGATCTTTTTTGAGGGGGCTTCATTGAACCGGTTGGATAAACGGGAACGCAGCCGGCGCTACCAGCAGATGCAGATCATCTTTCAAGACCCCTATTCTGCCCTGAATCCGCGTATGACAGCGTTGGAGCTGGTCCAAGAACCTCTGCTGAAGTCAGAACGCAAAGCAGCTCAAGAAAAAGCTGCGGCGATATTGGCATTGGTGGGTATCACAGGAGAAGATGTTCATAAACTGCCCCGTGCTTTCAGCGGTGGACAGCGCCAGCGGATCGGGATTGCCCGGGCTTTGATTAATGAGCCCCGCTTTGTCTTATGCGACGAGCCGACCTCGGCACTGGATGTTTCAATCCAAGCCCAAATACTGAAACTTCTGGCGGACCTGCAGAAAAAAATTGGTGTGACCTATTTGTTTATCTCCCACGATTTGAATGTGATCCGTCACATCAGCGACCGGATCTTTGTCATGTATCACGGGCAGGTGGTGGAAGCCGGTCCGACAGCAGCTCTCTTTGCCGACCCGCAACACGCTTATACCAAACGCTTATTGGCGGCAGCACCGATCCCTGATCCGCAAAAAGCCCGGGAAGCACTGGGGCAATGGCAGCAAACAGCGGTGACCGAAGAGATCGCAATTGGCGAACGGCTGACAACTTATTCCGGTGAACACTTTGTCCGGGTTTGATCGTTTTACTTGCTTTTTTTGCGGACTGGTTTAGCATAAAAGAAAAAACGACCGGTGTCTCAGAGGATATCTGGAAACTTTTCCGGGATTGTGATTTTTACGGTCTTGCCGAAATCCAGAAGCAAAGTCCGGCCTACATGGTGTATAGGCGGGATGATTTCGCTGCAGATTCCATTGAAAAGGATCGGACTAAAGTTGTTGCCGACTGAGATAGACGCAGCTGAGACTAGTCGGTGGAAAAGCGGGGCCATATTTTTTGAGAGTATCGTGTCAAAGGAGTAGAGTAGATGAGTAACGGACAAAATGAATTGCAGCTGATCAGCGGGGAACACGGATTTGAACTGCCCCGGGAAAGCGCTGAAAACTGGGTATTGCGTAAAGAATTCGGTTATTCGCCGGTCCAGAGTCTGGTAGCTGCTGTCGGTGCTTGCGGCGGTTACGTCTATCAGGAAGTCTTGGAAAACTCCAAAATTCCGGCGACTTTCCATAAAGTTCAACTGCGATACGAACGCAATGCAGGCAAAAAAGCGGAACCTTTGAAACGGATTGAAGTGACCTTTTTCGTAACTGTTGCCGAAGAACTGCAAGGGCGGGCTGAACGCAGTGTACGATTGGTATCGCAGCACTGCCCGGTGATCCAGTCACTGGATCCGGCAATCGAAGTCGTAGAAAAAGTCGCATTCATTTGATTTTTAGCCGGTTCTATACGAGTGTTTTCGGTACAGGAAAACATGACGTTTCTGCCATTCAATGGTGATTACATGCAAACTAAAAAGGACTGCTGCACCCCTCTTTTCGTGGGCTGCGGCAGTCCTTTTTCTCGTAAGCTACGGTGTAAAGGCTCGCTTGTACACCCATAAGCAGCGTTTACTCCTAAATTCCGGCAAGTCCGCAAAAATCTGAGGTCAGCGGAGTTTCCAGACACCCCCTGCTTTCCCGGCTTATAGTATAATTGTTTCAAACCACGGAGCAATATTCCAAATCGGAGGCAGAAAATATGCAGGATGCAACCTACTGGGCGGCGGCCCTCAGAAAAAAAGACATTAGTTTCAGTGAGCTGATGGCTCAGATCAAAGAAAAAATTGATACAGAAAATCCCCAATTGAATGCAGTGGTGGCGGTGGATTATCAAGCTGCCCAGGCCGAATATGAGACGCGGGCCGCTGCCGGAGAGTTCTCCGACAGTCTGTTTGCCGGTCTGCCGGTCCCCCTGAAAATCCTCGGGCAGGCAAAAGCCGGCTGGCGGGACAGCGGCGGCTCCCGCTTGTTTGCTGATGCGGTTTCTGCCCAGAGCAACCATTTTGTTCAACGGATGGAAAGCCTCGGAATCGTTCCGCTGGGTCAGACCAATGCGCCGGAATTCGGGTTTAAAAATATCACGGATCCCGAGCTTTTCGGGCCAACCCGCAACCCATGGGATATTGACCGCTATCCCGGCGGTTCCAGCGGTGGGGCGGCCGCAGCCGTCGCCAGCGGTATGTTTCCCTTGGCTGGGGCCAGTGATGGCGGCGGCTCGATCCGCATTCCGGCTTCATTCAGCGGTTTGATCGGTCTGAAGCCGACCCGTGGAACGATGCCGGTGGGGCCAGACGGCTGGCGGGGCTGGCAGGGAGCATCCATCAATTTTGCGCTGACTGTTTCTATGCGGGATACGGCCGCTTTTTACTACGGCATGCGGGGGACAGAAAATGCTGCCCCTTATCAGGCCCCGCGGGAGGAATGGCAGCATGATTCCGCAGAATATTTGCAGCTGAACCGGCCCTTGAAGATTGCTTTTACGACAGTTTCTCCGGTGGGCAGTCCTGTTTCTGAAGAAGCGGTTCGAGCTGTGCGCGAGGCCGCTGCATTTTTGGAAGCAGCCGGCCATCAGGTGACGGAGGTCGCTTATCCCCTTGATGGCGAGCGGATCATCCGCAGTTATTATCAGATGAACGGCGCCGAAACCGCTGCGATGTTCGATAACATCCAGGACAGCCTGAAACGTCCGGTGGCAAAAAATGAAATTGAGCGGATGACTTGGGCTATCTGGCAATACGGTCGAAAATTGCCGGCAGCAGGGTATGTGAATTCTTTGGCGGTGTGGGATCAGGCGGCAGCGTTCATGAGTGATTTTCATGAAACTTGGGACCTGCTTTTGACGCCGACGACAGCTCAGACTGCCCCGCGCCTGGATCAGGAGCTGGTCACAAAAACGCTCTATGAAGAATTGGCCGTAATGGATCAAAAGACGACAGCAGAAGGAGCGGAACTGATCTATCGCATGTTCGAAAAAAGTCTGGACTTGTCGCCTTTCACTCAACTGGCTAATCTGACAGGACAGCCGGCAATCAGCCTGCCGACCCACCTGACAAAAGAAGGGCTGCCGCTGGGAATCCAATTCATGGCTCAAAAAGGCCGGGAAGATCTTCTGTTGGCAATTGGAGCAAGTTTTGAAACAGCCGGCCGCTTCAAATTGCCGCCAGCTTGGCAGTGAAGCGACCCGGAAACTGCTCATCTCATAAAGAACCTTTTTTCTCTTGGCATCAGCGATATGGGGAGCACTTTGAGCACTAAACCAAAGAAGGTCGAACCGGGGAGTTGTCCCGGTTCGACCTCTTTTGCTGTTCGCTGATTTGTTCTGGCGTTGTACTGCTTTCAGACACCTTATTTTTCTGCCAGTTTCCGAGCTTTTTCCGTATTGGCAAAATGCAGCTTGGCGAATTTCTCTAACAACGGCAGTCCGCCTTTTTGCAAGAGCCGGGCGGCCACCTGGTCGGATTTGGCACCGGCCCCGGAAGGCAGCGTCATGCCGGCTTGGGCAGATTCTTTTTCCAACTCTTCCAAGAAGCTGGCACGGCACAAGATGGAAGCTGCCGCTACGGCCAGATGGTACTGCTCGCCTTTAGTCACAAAATACAGGGATTCAGTGACTTTGCGAGGTTCCTCCTTCAGGTACTTGCGGTAATTGGCCGGGCTGGTGAACTGATCCACCAGAATGCCGTCAGGTTTTGTCGGTGCAATGTCCTGCAAAAGCAGATACAGAGCCTGGTTATGCAGGACAGCTTTCATGTGGACAGCGTTGTAACGAGGCTGAACCGCATTGTATTTTTCCGGTGTGACAACCAATTTCCGGTAAGGAACCAGCTCCATGATTGCCGGAGCCAACTTGCGAATCTGAGCATCCGTCAGCATTTTTGAATCCTTGACCCCCAGTTTCTGCAAGGCGGGCAGCTTTTCTTTGGCGGCATAGACGGCACAGACCACTAAAGGTCCGAAATAGCTGCCGTTGCCCACTTCATCAGAACCGGCGACGCTCCAGCCTGAAAAGCCGGCAGGCAGTTTTCCGCTATCGACCGCAGCAGTTTTCCCCCGGGAAGGAGCTGATTTGGCGGCTGAGGGACTGCTTTTGCCGGCCGGAGCGATGTTTTCCCAGCGGCCGGCCTCTTTTTGGGCGCCGCTGCCCTGGAACATCACTTTGCCGGAGCTGTATGCAGTGATGGTCACGGTTCCTGCTTTAGCTGTAAAAGCCGCATAGGGATTTTTATTGGGAACGAGCTGGGTTTGATACTGTTTTTTCATCGCTGCCAGTTGGGCAGGGGTGGGGTTCAATACGACTTGTGTCATGTCTCTCATCCATTTCTCTAAATTGTCGAGGATAAGTGTAACATAATTGTCCTCGGTTTTGAGAAGTACAGCAAAAAACTGTAAGAAATCGTTGGGGGCCGTATTTAGACGTGGAAATTCACGGCTGTTTAACATATAATGTATAGGTGTTTTCGTGTGTCGTGAAATGAAACGTTCGTTATTGCGGCGTTGATTGAAGGCGCTGCGAAAAGCGGCTGTGACCGACAGTGACGTCTTGTCAGTTTTTGAGCATAGTCGCAGGGGCTTCAAGGCGTGGGCAGCAGAGGGCTTGGTTTTCGAGATTTTTTTGCGAGGCCAAAGCAGTTTTGCGGCGCCTTTTTGTACATCATTACAGGAGGAATCAGTGGGCATGCCTGCAGAAAAGAAACGCTATAAAGCAGTAATCGCCAATCAGACTTATACCATTATCGGCCACGAGACGGCTGCACATATGGACATGGTGATCAAACTGGTAAATGACCAGCTAAAAGAAATCAAAAGCCTTTCGCCGGCCATCGACAACGAACAGGCCGCGATCCTTCTGGCAGTCAATGCGATCAGCGATCAGCTGAAACGTCAGGAAGAACTACTGAAGCTGCAGAAGAAAAACCGCGAGCTGCGGACGCAGGCCTTGAAAGCGACCGAGCTGGAGAATCGGATCAAACGGATCGAGGCAATCGAAGCAGAAGCCAAACAGGTTCTGGAGCAAGCCGGTCGTAGTGATGTGGTAATCCACAACCATGTGGAAGCGCAGCAGATCCTGAACCAGTATCGCAAACAAGAGATCCGCGGCAAAGCACCGCAGGAAAAACAAGGAACAGGAGCGCTGGACAACAAGAAATAAGCAGTGAGCGCAGTCTAGGCTTTATCTTCTGTCCGTAAGCACCAGTCGCTCTGCCGGTGCGCAGTTTGGCAACGATGCTTGTCAACTGACTGCGTGCGGCCAAATCAATATTTTGCAGGCCACTCCTGCAGACAGAAAGGAAACGGTATATGATCGGACTCGTCATCCTGCTCCTCTTGGTCGTCGCTTTTTATGTCGGCGGCAGGCGGGGGGCACCTTTGCAAATCGCATACTCTGTCGGCTATCTGATTTCTTTTTTGGTAGCCTGCAGCAAATACCAGGGGCTTGCCAAAAAGCTCGAACTCTATATCCCGTATCTTTCCGTGACCCAAGACAGCAAACTGGTCTTTTTCACGATGGAAGAAGCTTTGGATCTGGACAAATCTTATTATGCGGCTGTCGCCTTTATCATCCTTTTGTTTGGCGGTTGGCTGATTACAAAATTTTTAGGGATCTTCTTGTATAATCTCCGTTTCAAGCGCTTGACGGAAAACTTCGACTGGTTGATCAGCGGGATGTTGAATGTCCTGACCGTTTATCTGGTGATCTTTTTACTGTTGTCAGTCTTGTCCATGATCCCGTTGGCAACTATTCAAAATCTTTTCCGCAAGAGCTTTGCAGCCCGGACGATCGTGGAGCATTCACTGTTCTTCTCCAACTT
The DNA here is from genome assembly GCA_027692465.1 of Enterococcaceae bacterium OF42-14pH9A. Classification (GTDB taxonomy): domain Bacteria; phylum Bacillota; class Bacilli; order Lactobacillales; family Enterococcaceae; genus Enterococcus_C. Next base: position 105,130 of record JAQEYU010000005.1, read on the forward strand.
TTTCGAAGGGCTATGGTTTACGAATATCTTGAAATAATCGCGGGGCAGACGGTGTTACACGGTCTGCCTTTGATGTATTGTTGCAATCAATCCTTATCTTATTCAGGTCGCAGGAGCCTATGATCAGGTGAAAACAGCTGCGACGACTATTAAACAGGCAGGTGAACAACATGAATGAACGTATATTGAATACCCTGGAATTTCAGGCAGTCAAACAGATGGTAGCCAATTTTCTGGTGACTGAGCCGGGGAAAGAAGAATTGGCCCAATTGCAACCAACCAGTGAGGCATCTGCTATCGCTCAGTGGCTGCAAGAGACCGAAGACGGCTTGAAGGTGCAGCGGTTGCGGGGCGGGATCCCGATCCCCAAGATCGAAAATATCCGTCCGCAAATGAAGCGGATCGAAATCGGGGCCGATTTGAACGGCGTCGAGCTGGCTCAGGTGACACGAGTGCTGACCACCACCAGTGAACTGACCCGTTTTTTGGATGATCTGGAAGAAGCCGAATTGGATTTTGAGCGTCTGTACGAGTGGCGTGACAAATTGGTGACACTGCCGGAATTGACTCGGCAGCTGAAGACTGCTGTTGACGAAGACGGGCGGGTGACCGACGATGCTTCGCCGGAGTTGAAGACCATCCGCAACAGCATCCGCCGCAGTGAGCAGACCATCAGAGAACAGCTGGACAGTATCATCCGTGGCGGCAATGCCAAATATTTGAGCGATACCATCGTGACCATGCGAAACGATCGTTATGTGATTCCTGTCAAACAGGAATATCGCGGTGTGTTCGGCGGCGTGGTCCATGATCAGAGTTCCTCCGGTCAAACGCTTTTCATCGAACCTAAACAGATCGTGGAATCCAACAATCGACTGCGCTCTCAGCAAATTGCCGAGCGCCGTGAAATCGAACGGATTCTGGCTGAGTTGTCCGCAGCCTTGGTCCCTTATCGCCGGGATATCTTGCAAAACGCCTACGTCATCGGTCGTTTGGACTTCATCAACGGCAAGGCCCGCTTTGGGAAAGAATTGAAAGCTGTGGTACCGGCTGTCAGCCCGGAAAACCACGTCATCTTCAAGCAGGCTCGTCATCCGTTGATTGATCAGGAAAAAGTCGTTGCCAACGATATCCTGATTGGTCAGGACTATCAGGCAGTTGTGATTACCGGACCCAATACCGGTGGGAAAACCATCACCTTGAAAACACTGGGACTTTTGCAACTGATGGGCCAAGCCGGTCTGCCGATTCCGGTGGAAGAGGAAAGCCAGATGGGGATCTTCGATGAAATTTTCGCCGATATCGGGGATGAACAGTCCATTGAACAAAGCTTGTCTACTTTTTCTTCTCATATGACCAATATCGTCTCCATTTTGAAGCAGGTGGATGCTCACAGTCTGGTTCTTTTTGACGAGTTGGGTGCCGGAACGGATCCGCAGGAAGGGGCTGCTCTGGCGATAGCCATTCTGGATGAACTGGGTGCCAAAGCTGCCTACGTCATGGCGACCACCCATTATCCGGAATTGAAAGTCTACGGTTACAATCGTTCCAATACCATCAATGCTTCGATGGAATTTGATGTGGACACGTTGAGTCCCACTTATCGCCTTTTAATTGGTGTACCGGGTCGTTCCAATGCTTTCGAGATTTCGAAACGTTTAGGTCTGGACAGTCCGATTATCGATGCGGCCAAAGCAATCATGGACGGGGAAAGTCAAGACCTCAACGAAATGATCGCCGACTTGGAAAATCGCCGGAAAATGACAGAGACTGAATACTTGGAGCTGCGGCATCATGTTGAGGAAGCCGAAAAACTCCATCGTGATCTGCAGCAGGCCTACACTTATTTCTTTGAAGAGCGGGAAAAAGAAATGGGCAAAGCTAAACGTAAAGCCAACGAACTGGTAGAAGAAGCAAAAGATGATGCCGAAGCAATCATTTCGGATCTGCGAAAGCTGCAGCTGGCGGGCGGGCAAACCAAAGTCAAAGAACATGAATTGATCGATGCCAAAAGTCGGTTAAACGACCTGCATCAGGAGGAGCATTTACAAAAAAACAAGGTCCTGCAAAAAGCCAAGGCTGCCAAAAAGCTCAAAGCCGGTGATGAAGTTCTGGTGACTTCATACGGTCAGCGGGGAACGCTGGTCCAAAAGGTCGGTAAGGATCAATGGCAGGTACAACTGGGGATCTTGAAGATGACCTTGCCGGAAGCGGATCTGCAGCCGGTTGCACCAGCCAAAGAACCGGTTCAACGCATCGTCAGCACCGTTCGCTCCGAAAACACTTCACATGTTTCGACTCAGCTGGATCTGCGGGGCCAACGCTATGAAGAAGCGCTGAATGAGGTGGATCAATACCTGGATGCTGCGATTTTGGCAGGCTACCCGCAAGTAACGATTGTCCATGGTAAAGGAACCGGTGCGTTGCGGCAGGGGATCACCGATTATTTGAAAAATCATCGCAGTGTCAAATCCTTTGAATTTGCACCCGCCAATCAGGGGGGCAATGGGGCAACCATCGTGAAATTCAAATGATTTCAGAGAATCTTACAAATTGTAAGCAGAACGATGTTCATTGAATGATTTGCGTGCTATAATACTCTCAGTGAATGAGGGGAACCTCAAAATAACAAAATTAAGCAACCTGTTAAACAATTTCTGTAGACTTATCAGATGTTTTACGATTGCAAAATAACTGGAGGTAGAGACATGGCTAAGGCTATTTCTGATGCAACTTTCTCACAAGAAACCGACAACGGATTGGTTTTGATCGACTTTTGGGCAACTTGGTGCGGACCTTGTCGTATGCAGGCTCCGATTTTGGAACAACTTTCCGGCGAATACGACGAAGATGAATTGAAGATCGTAAAAATGGATGTGGATGAAAACCCTGAAACTCCAAGTCAATTCGGTATCATGTCAATCCCGACACTGCTCTTGAAAAAAGACGGTGAAGTAGTGGATAAAGTCGTTGGCGTGCACACGAAAGAACAATTGCAGCAATTGATTCAACCACACTTATAAGAAGAAGTATCGATTGTGTTTAAAACACTTTAGGGTGTGTCTGGAAACACTGGGGGAATCCGGCTTTTTGCGGACCTGCCGAAATCAAGGAGTAAGGTGCAGCTTATATGGTGTAAAGCTGCGCATTTACGAACAGATTGCGATGGAAGGGACCAAATTAGCCGCCACTGGAGTTTTCAGCTGCGCCCTTAATTAATCAATGCCAGCTCGGACGTTCGCAGCTGTCGAATCCTCAGAGATGACGACAGCTGTAGCGTTTCGGGCTGGCACTTTTTGGTCTGCTTTAGTATAGTCATAACGAGAGCGGACGGTTTGTCCGTTTCTGCAAGTTTTGTGATTTCACAGGAAGGTGAGGCTTTTGAACGAACGGATCAAGAATAAACTGGCCCTTTTGCCGGACCAGCCGGGCTGTTATTTGATGAAGGATAAAAACGGTACGATCATCTATGTCGGCAAGGCTAAGATCCTGAAAAACCGTGTACGCTCGTATTTTACCGGCAGCCACGATACGAAGACCGAACGGCTGGTCTCCGAGATCGAGGATTTTGAGTACATCGTTACCGAATCGAATATCGAGGCCCTGCTTTTAGAGATTAATCTCATCAAAAAGAATGATCCCAAATACAATATCATGCTCAAAGACGACAAAACCTATCCCTTTATCAAGATCACCAACGAGGATTATCCCCGTCTGCTGATCACCCGGAAGGTCTTGAAGGACAAGGCGTTTTACTTTGGTCCTTATCCTGATGTCGGCGCGGCTAATGAGACAAAGAAACTGTTGGATCGTTTGTTCCCATTACGCAAATGCAAAGTGCTGCCCAAAGAAGTCTGTCTTTACTACCATATGGGTCAGTGCCTGGCGCCGTGTGTCTTTGATATCCCGAAGCAGACTTATGTGGACATGGTCAAAGAGATCAAACAGTTCTTAAACGGCGGTCACAGCGAAATCCAGCATGACCTGCAGGCAAAAATGGCAACAGCCGCCGAAAATATGGAATTTGAAAAAGCAGCGGAATACCGGGATCAGATCAAAGCGATCGAGACCGTCATGACTCGGCAAAAGATGACACAAACCGATTTTATGGATCGAGACGTTTTCGGCTATTCGGTAGACAAAGGCTGGATGTGTGTCCAGGTCTTCTTCGTTCGTCAGGGCAAGTTGATCGAACGGGACGTATCCATCTTCCCTTTTTATAACGATGCCCCGGACGACTTTTTGACATATATTGGTCAGTTTTATCAGGAAAACGAACACTTCGTTCCAAAAGAAGTGCTGATCCCCGACGATATCGATTCCGAGTCGGTCGAAGCTTTGCTGCAGACCAGAATTCTGCAGCCCAAGCGAGGGGAAAAGAAAAAACTGGTGGATCTGGCGGGCAAGAATGCTCGTGTCGCACTGAGTGAAAAATTCCAACTGATCGAGCGCAAAGAAGAGCGGACAATCGGTGCGGTCCAAAAACTGGGGGATGCCATGAACATCCCGACACCTATCCGCATCGAAGCTTTTGACAATTCCAATATCCAAGGATCGGATCCGGTCTCGGCGATGGTCGTCTTCATCGACGGCAGACCGGCAAAAAATGAATACCGCAAGTACAAGATCAAAACAGTCGTAGGGCCGGATGATTATGCGTCAATGCGGGAAGTCATCTACCGTCGCTATTCTCGTGTGCTGAAAGAAGGACTGCCATTTCCCGATCTGGTAGTGATCGATGGCGGCAAAGGCCAGGTGGATGTCGCTCGGGACGTTTTGGAAAACCAGTTAGGCTTGGATATTCCAATCGCCGGTCTGGCCAAAAACGATAAACACAAAACCAGCGAACTGCTTTTCGGGCCGGAGCTTTCCACGGTACCACTGGAGCGTAATTCACCGGAGTTTTTCCTACTGCAGCGTATCCAGGATGAAGTCCACCGTTTTGCCATTACATTCCATCGACAACTTCGCAGCAAAAACAGTTTTTCATCCAAGCTGGACGGTGTAGAGGGGCTGGGACCCAAACGCAAGAAGCTTTTACTGAAGGAATTCAAGTCCTTGAAAAACATCCAGGCCGCAAGTATCGAAGACATTCGGCAACTGGGGATTCCTGAGAAAGTAGCACAGGCAGTCAAGACGGCTTTGGGGGAGCGTTCTCCCGAAAAAAAGACAGAACAAATCGAAGAGATTCACGACTGACAGAGACCGACAGCTTGCTTTAGAGCAGCTGCCGGTTTTTTTCTGTATGGATCAAAGTGGCAGGAAATGTCGGAGACTCAAGAAGAATACTCTCTTTTGCATCAGGAAAAATCTGTTTTTTATTGTGAGAAATAATTGTCTGATAAAATCTGTTGCTCAGTCAAAGTTAAACAAGGAAAACGGACAGCGACTGTTGGAAAGGTGTTCCAGTATCCGAATTTTATTACAGGATAAAAAAGCTTGGTAATTTATAGATTCTTTTTATTTTAAGTGTTTTATAAACTCGTTGAGGCTTGAAAACATTTAAAATTAGATGGAAAGAGCTGATCTTGTTTGTTATAATAAGCGAAAATGCAATTTGAGGGGGATTGATTTGTGGAAGCTTCCACTATCGCAATCGTTGCGTGCTTGATCGTACTGGCGACGGCTGTTGTTGTTTCGGTATTCAGCCAATACAATAGTCGTAAACAGATCAAGCAATTGGAACGTCGGTTATTCGAAATGAATAAAGAACAAGAGAAAAAATCAGGTCAGTTGGAGCATCTGACTGCATCGCTGCATCAGGAAGTCGTCAATGAGTGCCGTATCTTGACTCATGAGGAAACAGCAGCATTGAAAAAGAATCTACAAGATAAACTGAAAGAAGAAGGAACTCTGTTAGATCAGCTTTCAGAAGAATTGATTGCATTACAGCACAAGACGGCAGCCGAATTTGATGGTATGCTGACTTGGCGACAAGAGTTGGAGACTACAATGGGAATCCAGGTGGAAAACCAGGGAATCTTTGTAGAGCACGTCCGCAGTCAGCTGAATGAATTTTCCAAGCATAGCCATAGCCTGCCGGATCAGTTGGATATTGTAGCCGGTAAGCTGGAGCAGATTCGGCGTTTAAAACGTGAATTAGCAGAAGTCCAACAGCCAATTCAACTGGATGCTTGGAAAGATGAACATTTTACTGATGAGACAGTACCCATGAGTGAGGATGCTGTCTGACTCAGAGACGATAGCCAAAGAATATCCGCCCCAAAAAACCGATCCTGCAGAGGGTCGGTTTTTTGCTGCTCTGCTCCGTATCCCTACATATGACGCCCTTTGCTCATTGTCTCTGGCAGGTATACAAAAAACTTATTTCCACTTAATTTTCAGACATTGCCCATTTTAATGTAACGACTTGTTGACATAAAGACTTGATATTGTTACAATTCGAATGTAATCAGTTGGTTACATAATGAAACGAGGTGATAACGTTGATTAAAAACCGAATTAAAGTTCTGCGCGCGGAAAGAAACTGGACGCAGGAAGAATTGGCAGAGCGGGCGGGGATTTCCCGTCAGGCAGTGATTTCCATTGAGAAGTATAAATATACCCCATCGTTGGAACTGGCTTTTACTCTTGCCAAAGTATTCGCTGTGAATATCAACGATGTATTCGTTCAGGAGGAGGAACAAAGATGAGGCAAACGATTTTGTTATTGTTGACATTGGCGATGTTAGCCGCTTTTTTATATGGATTACATTACAGAGCGCAAAAAGAAATGCAATATAAAAACGATGAGCGGTGGCATCTGATCCAACTGAAGGCTGGTCAAATCGCTTATCATTATTTTCAAGGACTGGTGGTGCTGATCGCAGTGGGAATTACTTATCTGCTGTTTCTTCCCGAACCGGTGCTGATTTCCCTGGAAAAGGCCCTCACTACCAGCTTCAACCTGATTATACTCGGACAGCTAATTGAAGCAGCAGCTCTGAAGTATTATGATCGGCAAATGTGACGGTGATAACAGTGCGCTGTGAACTGAATATTTCGAAAAGAAGAACGTGAATGTTCAGTGATGGGTAGGGATTTGGTTGCGAAAAAGCACTAGCAAGCAAACATTCAGGCAACTATAGTTTCCTCGGATAAAGGAATTCTAGAAATGACAGATAATTCTGCATGTTTTGAACATATTGTTGTGGAATCTTGGTATTTCCAAAGGTATTCGGTAGAATGGAATCAGTAGGGGATTTCGATACAAGCGTACTCAAGAATGGATTTTGCCGGGCCTACAGCCATATTGGAATAGGCTGTCTGGCAGTGGCTTGAATTTTTTGAGTAGGGATAAAAAATCATGAAAAAGGAGCAATGAACATGTTAGAGGTCAAAAATCTGAAAAAGACTTTCGGCGAGTATACGGCTATTAACGATCTGTCATTTACGATCGATGACGGGACAATCATGGGCCTGATCGGTCAGAACGGGGCCGGTAAAACAACGACCTTTCGGCTGATCCTGGACTTTTTGGAAGCCGATCGCGGGGAAGTCTTGTGGAATGGTCGTCCGATCAGCAGCAAAGAGTATAATCTGATTGGTTATTTACCGGAGGAGCGGGGCTTGTACCCGAAAGTCTCAATTCAAGATCAACTGGTTTTCTTTGCGGAGCTGCGAGGCAAAAGTCGTAAAGAAATCCTCCCGAAAATCGATGAATGGATGGAAAAATTCCAAGTCAAAGGTAAGAAAACCGATAAAGTAAAATCCCTCTCAAAAGGGAATCAGCAAAAAGTTCAATTGATTGCCACGTTGATCCATGAGCCGAAACTGGTCATTTTAGACGAACCTTTCAGCGGCTTGGATCCGGTCAATGCTGAATTGCTGAAAGACGGGATCATTGAATTGAAATCCAAAGGCTCCTGTGTCATTTTTTCCAGTCATAATATGGACAACGTAGAAAAAATTTGTGACCACCTGATCATGCTGAACAACGGTGTTACAGTCTTGAACGGAAAAGTGCATGATATTAGAGAATCTTTCGGTCGTACCAGACTGTTTTTGGATTCTCCTCTTGGCAAAGGACAACTGGAAGAGCTGGCCGGGGTGCAAAGTGTTGCGACCCGTGAAGACGGGACACTGGCGGTGACGCTGTCAGATCCAAAGGTTGGTCGTGAGATCTTCTCATTGGCCACGGTCGCCGGCTATATTCCGATGTTCAACCAGCAGCCGCCAACTTTGGAAGAAATCTTCAAAATGAAAGCAGGTGACCGCCATGAGTAAGTTTTGGGTAATCGCAGGAGACGTTTATAAGAAAAATGTGAAGTCGGTCAGTTTTGCCATCTTGATTCTGGCGCCGTTTCTGTTTGGCGCGTTTTTCTGGTTTGTAAACAATATTGCTTCCGGCAGTGATTTGAACCAAATCGGGGTTTATGCCGAAGATACAGCCGTAGCCGAGGCCTTCACCAAGATGGAGGGGGATGACTATGAGTTTGTGGCAGTCGACAGTGAAGCTACTGCTAAAGAACAGCTGAAAGACGAGAAATTGGATGCCTATCTGGTATTGAACATGTCTGATAAAGAGGTGACAGGGACGATCTTTTCTGAGTCTTCAGTTGGGACGACCTTGCAGATGACTGTCCAGCAGATCCTAAACAGCATGCAGCGCAGTGCCCGTTCTCAATCGTTGGGATTGACTGCCGAGCAGGTCGCGCAATTGGATCAGCCAGCTGTCTTCAAGACCCAAAAAGTCAGTTTTGACGAGTCTGGCAAGATGGAGGACAAAGACGACCACAGTACGATCCAAAATATCGTAGCAATGGTGGCGACGATCCTGCTGCTGGTCTTCATCATGACGTATGCCAGTATCATCGCTCAGGAGATTGCTTCAGAAAAAGGGACGCGGATTATGGAGGTCATCTTGTCTTCCACCAAGGCACAGACTCATTACTACGGCAAATTGGCCGGCGTACTGCTGGTGGCGTTGACTCAAATGGTGATTTATATCGTGATGGGGATCGTCGGCTGGCAGAAGTTCAAAGATATGGAGGTTGTCAAACAGTTTCTGGGAGACGCCTCCCTTGAGAAGCTTTTCGGACCCTTCTTGATCTTCACCGTGATCTTTGTGCTTTTAGGTATCTTGATTTATTCTGTTTTGGCGGCTTTGTGCGGCTCACTGGTCAACAAGGCAGAGGATACTGCCAAAGCGATTGTACCGGTGACTTATCTGTCGATGGCCGGGTACTTTATCGCCTATTTGATGGGGCTCATGGATCCTCACAGTGCCATCTTGCGGGTAACTTCTTACATTCCGTTTTTCTCCAGCTTTTCCATGCCTGTCCGCTTGGCTTCAGACACCGCCTCTGTTTCCAGTGCTGTCGTATCAGTCGTGATTCTGGCAGTCGTGACATTGGTGATGATGCTGGTTTCGGCCGGACTGTATAAATCCAACGTGCTGGTTTATAACGACAACGGCTTCTTCGCCTCCTTAAAACAATCTATCGTGCTGTTGAAGAACGACCGCAAAAAAGCATAATAAAAAATGCCCCCTCAGCCCATACAGGCAGGAGGGGGCGTTTCTGTGCACATGTAAATGTTTTAAAGCTGCAACTGGCGTTTTCGGGCACACCTTAAAGCTGAGTGACGAAATAATCAAAAATCTGCTGCTCTTTTTTGATATCAGCACAGGTGAGTTCCGGGTGCCATTGGATGCCCAAAATTCGACGTTCCCGGTTTTCCAGCCCCTCAATGACACCGTCGGGAGCAGTCGCAATGACAGCGAGCTCCGGTGCAGGCTCAGCCACTGTCTGATGATGAAAAGAATTCACTTGATAAGCTGCTTCAGTGGGCAAAAAGGCAGCCAACAAACTGTCTTTGGCGATCGTCACCGAATGAGTAGGCTGATGAAAAGGTGTCGGGACCTGGACATGTTTTAACGCTTTTTCAGGTCGCAACGAGAGGTCCTGGTACAATGTCCCGCCAAATGCGACATTTAACAGCTGCATTCCCCGACAGACGCCCAAGATTGGTTTTTGTTGTCGAATGGCTGCTTTGATCAAGGCCAATTCAAAGCGGTCTCGGTCCGGATTGGTCCCGCCGAGCTTCTGATCCGGTAGCTGACCGTAGTAGCTGGGATCGATATCCTGACCACCGGCAAGCAGCAGCTTGTCGATACCGGTAACGTAGCGGTCAGCTTCGTCAGGATCACCGATAGGCAGAATCAGCGGGATTCCGCCGGCCTGTTGCAAGCCGGTGACGAAATTTTTAGGGGTATAACTGATCCAATGACTATCAGAATCCATCATGACAGTTTCATTGCCGGCAATACCGATGATCGGTTTCATACAAATTCCTCATTTCTTGTTGCTGTAAAGGCTTATGAAGGTTAGGGCATATTTGAAAAGGCGGTAGCTGTTTGGTTCGTTCCGCCGTGACCTGCATCGTAATCTCTTATGCACTTGCAAGCGGTAACCTTATTTCCTGATTCCGGCAGGCTCGCAAAAATTTGAAACCTGCCGGCATTTTGAGGTCCATGCTACTTTTCCCGGATCACTTCGATCTTGTAACCGTCCGGATCGACGATGAAGTAATAAGAAGGCGCAGTCCCCGGTAACCCCTTCAGCTCCGTAATCTCGAAGCCGGCTGCTTTGTGTTTTTCATGGAGGGCTTCCAGATCGCTGACTGCAATCGCAATGTGGCCGTAGCCGTTGCCCAGATCATAGGCTTCGTGATCATAATTATATGTCAGCTCCAACTCATAATCGTCTTGGGGCAAGGTCAGGTAAACGAGGGTAAACTTGTTTTCCGGAAAATCCCGGCGCGATGTTTCTACAAAATCAAATGCGGATTGATAGAATTCCAGTGAGGCGTCCAGATCTTTGACCCGGACACAAGTGTGTGCCATTTTCATGATACGATCGTCCTTTCTTTTTAGGCAGACCGGCTGCCCGACAGTTGTAAATAACAGGAGTGCCCCGTCCTCTTTATCTTAGCACAGCGACAACGGGCTGATAAGAAATCAGCTCCGGCTTGTGCATCGCGGCAGGATTCGGTAAAATTATCAGAAAATGGGGAGTTTGTGGATGGATAAACCGGTGTTTGGGGTAAAGGAAGCAGAAAAGACGTATCAGGCCCGTTATGGCGCTTATGTGGTGATCCCGCGAGCAGACGGTGAGATTGTGCTGGTACAGGCGCCGAATGGGGCGTATTTTTTACCGGGAGGCGAAATCGAAGTCGGCGAAGATCACGAAATGGCAATTCGGCGGGAAATGTTGGAAGAAGTCGGTTTTGAAGTCGTTATCGGGACTTATCTGGGAGAAGCAGTCGAATATTTTTATTCCCGCCACCGGGATACTGATTTCTATCATCCCGGCTACTTTTATGAAGTGACCTCGTTTGTCAAGGTAGCAGAGCCGACAGAAAAGACCAACGTCATCGAATGGCATTCACCCCAAAAGGCCCTGATGCTTTTAAAACGCGGCAGTCACCGCTGGGCTGTCGAACAATGGCTGCAGCGCCACGGCTGATACTGTCGATGGCTTAATGCTGCTTTTCGGTGAGAGCACCAACCTGTGTGTGTTTGTGTCCGGTGCTTTCTGTTCAAAAAAATCTGGATTTTCAAGCACATTATTGCTGACTAAAAACGACCCATCCCGGCAGATCCATTCTAATCAGAATGGATCTGCCGGGACGGG
>JAQEYU010000005.1:116775-298803 GCA_027692465.1 Enterococcaceae bacterium OF42-14pH9A
CGGACAGAAATCAAAGCAATTTGTCTGAAGACTCCAGAGCCAGCTGGCATGCCACTCATCGTGGTGCACGGTCGGCTTCAACCTCAGCAAGCTGAGGTTGGAGCCTAAATGTGTCAAACTAACTGTAAAGTTCGCTTACGCAAACTTAACAGTGACTAATTCCACATTCCCCTTGAAGTGCACTACGATGCTGTCATGCGCTGTCTCTTCCGTCTTCTCCGCGGATATCCAGAAAAATTTCAGAAGGCTCGGAGACTGACTCCGGCGTACAGATTTTACCGTTTGAGTGAACTACTGACAGTTCACCGCTGATTTGAAAAATCAGTGGTGTTACTGTCAGTTTGAAGTCAATAGGCCTAAGACAATGAGAAATTTCCGCTGTTCTTCAAGTGGAATTTCTCGTTGTCTTAGGCCGGCGGCTGTACGCCGGGGTCAGATCGGAGAGCCTTCTGAAACTTTTCGGCACTTGGCCGATTACTTTGATTCCAGTCCAGATGAAATACTAGGCAGGATTGCAGGCGGATTGAATACGCAAGTCCATGGAGGGTATCCCCGGAAAGCTTGCTCAAAGGACGTACTGCTCCACGATCAGTGCCACGCCGTCTTCGTCGTTGGAGGCGGTAGTGACATCGGCGGCAGCTTTGACTTCATCGATGGCATTTGCCATTGCGACACCGATGCCGGCGTAATCAATCATGGTCAGGTCGTTCTCGTTGTCTCCGATAGCCATCACCTCATCTGCTTTCAAGCCCAGGTGACTGGCCAGTTGCGACAATGCGACACCCTTGCTGGCACCGCGATGCAGGATCTCCAGATAAAAAGGCGCACTTTTCACGACGGTGTAGCGTTCACGAAATGCAGCAGGCAGCTTGGCAATAGCCGCATCCAGAATCTCCGGTTCGTCGATCATCATCATCTTGATGATCTCTACCGGTTCTGCCAGCATTTCGTCGGTGCTGCGGTATTTGATGGGCATATGCACTAAAAAGGATTCGTAAACAGTGTAGGGGCTGATGTCGCGATTGGCGGTGTAGATGGCATCTGTTGAGGAAACGTGGAGATGGACCGCCAGTTTTTGTGCCATGTAGTTGATATCCAGGTAATCAGCATTGCTCAGCCCGGCAGCAAAAATCGTGTGCTTCGTACCGACATTTTGGACCAGGGAACCGTTATAAGTGATGACGTAATCTTCGTCAGTCAAGAGACCAAGCTCTGCTAGTTCCGGTTCGACTCCGGGGAAGGGGCGGCCGGTGCAAAGAACAATTTTGACTCCTTTTTGACGGGCAGCCAGCAGTGTTTCTTTGACCTTTGTTGTGATTTTTCTTTCTGAATTGACCAGGGTGCCGTCGATATCGATGGCGATCATGCGAATTGACATAAAAAAGATTCTCCTTTTTTGTTGTGGTCCTTCCAAGCGGCAGCTTCAAACGAGATTCACAGCTGCAGTTTTCGAAAAAATTTCCGGTCAGCCGCAGCTCTGTCAAAAAGCAGTAGCGGCAGTTGTTTGGAGGACCAGCTTTTTTTGATGCGAAAAGCGAAAAAAGAGAGACCGGCCGGCGATCTCTCTTTTCAGACAGTAGGATTATCAGATCAGTGCGCCGTTGTGGATATGGGCGGCAAATTCCTGATAGGTATCGCTAAATAAATCATAGTTGGCAGAAGCTTTGCGGTCAACCATTTCTTTTGGGAAATAAAAACGATGATCGACCGTCTTCTGCCCTGCGATCGCTGCCACCAGCTGACTGACCTTGGACAACTCGATCAGGGTGCCGTCATTTTGCTGCAGCTCGATCTGTGTCCGGTGAATGCCGGATTTCGGTCGATAAAAATCATAAGGCAGATCGTAACTGGAGTTGATAGCCGTGTAATATTGTGGGTCAAAGCCGACTTTTTCCACCAGCTCTTTCAATTCACCAATCAGCGACATCTGATTTTCTTCATCAAAGGCTGCTGATTTCAGCGGCTTGCGGTTGAGCCAGCGTTTGGCCAGGTCACTCAGCAGGGGATCTGCTTCATCGGCCCATTGAATAAAATAAGTGGTCAAAACACCGTCGTCTAATTTCAGGTAATCGGCCAGGGTGAACTCTTCCTTCAAAAAAGGAACCAAGAGCTGGGAATGCATCGCAAAGATTTCCGGTGATTCCTGATAGAGCTCGTGAGCACGGTCCAGCAAATGCTCCAGCATCACTTCCATACCGCGGGAGACTTTGTGGAAATAGACCTGAACGTACATCTGATAACGGCTGACGATATAATCCTCCACCGCGTGCATCCCGCTGTAGGAAAATGCGATTCCGCCTTCGTACGGCCGGATCACCCGCAGGATTCGGGTCAAATCAAAGGTTCCGTATTCTGTGCCGGTAAAGTAAGCGTCCCGCAGCAGATAGTCCATCCGGTCAGCATCGATCTGACTGGAGATCATCTGCACCACCTGCGGATTAGGGTATTCATGGGTGATAACGCTGGCGACTTTTTCCGGAAAGCCGGCTTCTACCCGATTGAGGATTTGGAAGATCTCCGTCTCCGGTGAGGTAATGATTTCTACAGTGACAGCTTCATGGTCTGTGTGGAAGATATGCTCAAAGGTGTGAGAAAAAGGGCCGTGGCCCAAGTCATGGAGCAATGCGGCACACAGAGTTACCAGTCGTTCACTGTCATCCCAGCCGCCGGGCCCCATCTTTTCCACCGAATAATTGCGGACAAAGATATCGCAGATCCGGCGGGCGATCTCGTAGACTCCGAGGGAATGGGCGAAACGGGTATGTTCAGCTCCGTGAAAAGTGAAAGAGGAAGTCCCCAGTTGTTTCACTCGGCGCAATCGCTGAAACTCCTTGGCATTAATCAGATCCAGAATCACTTGATGCTGGACGTGGATATAGTTGTGGACAGGGTCCCGAAACACTTTTTCGATGGGGAGCATTTGTTCTTTATAACAGATCATTTTCTGTCAACTCCTTTATTAACTGATTGCGTTGGATCATGCTGTTGATCCGACGTTGATACAAGTCGGAATCACCATGTTCTGCAAGCCAACGACTGCTGCTCCGACTCGGGACTGAGTTGTGAAAAGCCCGGCTGAAGCGTTTCTTGACTTCTTCGACGCTGATCGCAGCTGCTAGTGAGTCAGCAACCGTCGTCATACTTTTGGGATCAACCGGGGGATAGCCGCCGGTGCCGAAATCTTCTTTTAAACCGACACGGTAGAAATCTCTGACGGTGCGCCCACGCAGCCCCTGATCGCCGTTGACACTGAGGTACATCATAACAGCCACACCTTCTTTGATTCGGCGCTGGGCAATGCCGGCAATTTTGCGGCCGTTGACGCTGAGGTCATATTCACCGGGACAGTAAGATGAAGCAACTTCTCCGGCGGTGATCGTCAATTGAGGCAATGCAGTCCGCGTCAGCGTGAGCATTTTTTCGTAAGCGGCTGCTGTGGCCAGCTTATTGCCTTTCAGCGGAAGAATCAATGAAAGGTTCAGGACCCCGGCATCGGCAATCACACCGAGGCCGCCGGAATTACGGACGACCACCTCCAAGCCTGCCTGCTGCAGTGTTTGGACCCCGGCGTTCAAGTGCGGAACGCGGGTATCTTTCATTCCCAGAATCATCGTGTTTTCCAACTGCCAAAAATGAAGCAGCGGCTGTGCATGACTGCCGACATATTCAGTCAGAACATCGGTGACGGCAAAAGGCAGCAGGTTTTGCTCCGAAGTATATAGCGGTTGATCCAAAATCAGAGGGGTATCCATAAAAAAACTCCTTTAAATGAAGATTCACACTAGTATTATAAACGAAAAGCCATAAATAAATAACCTATACGCCCTGAGAAATGGCGTTTGATTGACAAAAAGGCGAAATCCGTTAACAATAAAGAAAAAATGGTGGGTCAAACAGCGGGCTTCTATACACAGGATCTGTAACGCCATAGGTCTTCTGTCACGAAAGAAGATTCCCTCAGAAGCGTTTGCAACACCAAGGTGCTCTGCAGGCTGTGGGTCTAAGCTTGGGCTCAGAGCGGCTTTGTTCAAGAAAGGAAGTATCTGTCATGGCAATCAAAAACGGACTACCGGTGTCCATCAAACTGGCCACCAAAGTCACGCAACATGAAGAGACACAGGATTTTTATTTTGATATCAACGGCCAAATCGTCAATATCGGCGATACGCTGTACATTCGCTACCAGGAGTTGCAACCAGACGGTGTGGAAGTCCCGGTCACGATCAAGATTATGCCGGACGGAACTGTCCAGTTGACGCGATCCGGTGAAATGCGGCTGAAATTGAAATTTGTCTATCGGGAGACCGTTAAAACCAGTTATCGGACCCCATATGGAGAGATGTTGTTTGGCACCTATACGCGCAACCTTCATGTCAGCTTGAAGGATCGACCGACCTCCGGCAAAATCTTTATCGAGTACGACTTGTTCATGGCCGACGAACTGGTGGGAAATTATCAGATCAATTTGGATTTCACGGCCTGATCTATCTTTAAATGTATGTTTCAGCCGGCGGAATCGCGAAAGATGCAAAGAACTCGGGCGCATTTCAGGCATCTCTGGTTTATGATCCCTCAACTCATGAAAGAAAGAATAAGTTTGGCGGTGGTCTGAAAATTAAAATTGATTTTTGCGGTTCATTTTTGTATGATAAAGCGTAGACTGTGAAAGGACGTGTCCTAATTTGGAAATTAAAGTATTTGAAGGGCTCAACAAGAATGAGCTGTCCATGATTGAGGTTGCCCATGCGATTTTAGAACAACAGGGCGATGTGATGGATTTTTCTGATTTGGTTAACCAAATCCAAAACTATCTTGGCAAATCTGACAGCGAGATCCGTGATTCTCTGGCCCAATTTTACACTGACTTGAATATCGACGGCAGTTTCATCTCATTGGGAGAAAACCGCTGGGGATTGCGTTCCTGGTACGCAATCGACTCCATCGACGAAGAGCTGAATTCCGGCTTGGAAGATGAAGACGAAGAATCCACACCTAAAAAGCGCAAGCGTAAACGCGTCAATGCCTTTATCAATGACGACGAAGATGCGATCGATTATAACGATGATGATCCGGAAGATACCGATCTGACGGAAGATGAAGACGATAAAGAGTTGTATGACGACGATGACGACGATGACGAAGAAATCGCTGAATACGATTCTGACCTGCAGGAGATCGGCGCTGACGAGCCATCCGACGACGAGGAAGAAGTTCCTGGCGGTATCGAAGAAGATCTTTCCATCATTGATGATGAAGATGTCGACGATGACTTCGATGATGAAGACGAGGAAGAAAAACACTGATCACCAAAAGGAAGCCCGTTGCGGCTTCCTTTTTTCGTTGATGAGGCAAGGACCCGAACGCCGCTGATTTTTCCAAGTGCTTTGATCACAGGAGAAAATGAGGCAAGAAAAAAACACGCGGCTTCCGAATCGGAAGTCGCGTGTTTTCTGTTTTTGATTATCCGGAAATTTTCCAGTATAATCAACTGTGTTGCTGATGACGCGCTCTAAGGGAATCGAACCCCTGTCTCAAGAACCGGAATCTTACGTGATATCCACTACACTAAGAGCGCCGAACAATATGTAGTTTAACGAATAATCAATAAAAAGACAAGAGGAAATTTCATGAAATTTCAACAAAATTTTTCGCAGGCTCAAAAACAGACGCAAAAGCTTGCTCTGACGCAGAAATTACAACAGTCGATCCAAGTGCTGCAATACTCGGTTGAAGAACTTTCTGATTTCGTCGACAGCGAAGCAATGGCCAATCCGCTGATCGAAGTGATCGAGCCCAACTATACCATGAATTATTCAAAGCCCATGTCCAACAGCGGGACAGAGGTCAATTACCTCAGTCAGATCCCGGACACCCGCATCTCATTGTTTGAGCATCTGATTGACCAGATTCATTTGAATTATCGGGATACCTATTTGCGAACGCTGGTATTGTATCTGGTGGAATACATCGATCTCAACGGTTTTTTGACGATCACGTTGGGGGAAGCCTGCAAAGAAACCACCGCCGATCCGATCCAGATGCTGGACGCTTTGACTTTGATCCAGCAGTTGGATCCGCCGGGTGTCGGGGCACGGGATCTGCAGGAATGCCTGATGCTGCAGACAGAACGGGATGATGCGGCACCGGCGATTGCCTATCTGGTGTTGGAAGAACATTTTCAGGAATTGGTGGACCGGAAATGGCCGGAGATTGCTAAAGCTTTGGCGGTACCGGTCTCAGAGATTCAGCGGGTATTCGATTTTATTCAAACGCTGACACCGACACCGGGAGCGAGCTTTGGATCGACAGAAGGTCTGTACATTATTCCCGACGTACTGGTAAAAGTCGCTGAAGATGAGATCACAGTCACCTCCAATCGCCGAGGGATGCCGGAAGTCAAATTTCAACAGAACTACTTTGAGCAGATGGCAAAAAGTCAAGATCCGGAAGTCATCAAGTATCTGGAAGAGAAAAAGCAGGATTTTCAATGGCTGCAAAAAACGATCCAGCAGCGGGGAGATACGATTTTGCGGGCAGCAAGTGCTATCGTCCAGCATCAACGGGAATTTTTCCTGCAGCCTCATCGTCCGTTGAAACCATTGACCATCAAGGTGATTGCTGATGAGCTGGAAGTCCATGAGTCGACAGTCAGTCGCGCCGTCAACGGAAAATATATGGAAACGAGATTCGGTGTTTTCGAACTCAAAAGTTTTTTCAGTCAAAAAGTCGGCGGTCAAAACGAAGATGGCGAAGACATTTCAGCCAATACCATCAAAAAACGTCTGCAAGAGCTGATCGCTGCTGAAGACAAGCGCAAGCCTCTTTCAGATCAGAAACTGGTGGAATTATTGAAAGCCGAATCATTCGAGCTTTCGCGGCGGACAGTAGCCAAGTACCGTGAGGCATTGAAAATACCCAGCTCATCCAAAAGAAAACGGTTCGACTAAATGAGGGATAAACGAAAACACGGCAGAAGCGGCTGCTGTGTTTTTTTGTTATCATAAAAAAAGTGGCGGTGCAGGGAAGGAAAAGATGGATTGTTTTGGTTGCATGAATGCTGTGGAAATGGTACTATCATACCTGGAGGTCGTTGGATTACCAACGTGTTTCATTTTTTTTAGACCGGATGGGTCGCTTTAGGTCTATGTTGGACGAAAAGAGTCCCGTGGAGGGGTGCCGTGTGCTGGATGAATTAAAATTGATTGAAACAGTCGCACCGGATATCCTGGCTGTACTGCAGGAACGTTTCAAGATTCTGCGCAACATCTATTGGATGCAGCCCATCGGCCGACGCAATCTGGCGGAAAGTTTGGAACTGACAGAACGTGTCTTGCGTTCTGAGACCGACACATTGAAAAAGCTGCAACTGATCAATGCCGACAAGAGCGGTATGACCTTGACTGAAAAGGGCGAAGAAGTCTACAACAGTCTCGGAAAGATCATGGATCAGCTATTCGGAATGCATCAGATCGAAAAAAAATTGGCGGACCATTTTGGTATTGAACGCTGTTTGATTTCCGTTGGGGACAGTGATCGTCAGCACAAGATTGTTGCCGAGTTCGGCGACTGTTTGAACGAATCATTGGACTTATTGCTTCCGGAAGGTAATAATATAATTGCGGTAATGGGCGGTTCGACGATGGCGGCTGCGGCCGAACGCTTGACCAATTTGGAAAGCGAAAAGCGCCACAACCTGTTTGTACCGGCTCGCGGAGGAATCGGTGAAGCCGTAACTCTGCAGGCAAATTCAGTCGCATCCGTTATGGCGATGCGGGCCAATGGTGATTACCGGGCCCTGTATGTACCTGAACAATTGAGCGCTGCGACTTATCGTTCGTTATTGGCTGAGCCTTCCATCCAGGAAGTACTGGATCTGATTAGTCATGCCAATTGTGTGATCCACAGTATCGGGCGAGCCGTGCATATGGCAGCTCGACGTAAGATGACCGAAGACGAGATTGTAATGCTCAAGCAGCAGAACGCTGTGGCTGAGTCTTTCGGCTATTTCTTTGATGAACAAGGGACCGTCGTTCATAAAGTGCCTCGGATCGGCATCGAGTTGGCGGATTTGAAAAAAGTTCCCGTCATCGTGGCGATCGCCGGTGGTAAAAGCAAAGCAAAAGCAATCGGTGCTTACATGAAAAATGCACCCAAACAAACGTGGCTCATCACAGATGAAGCCGCCGCAAACGAGATTTTAAAAGGGGCAACCCTTTAAAATAAATAACTTTTTTGATTTTCATAAGGAGGAAATCTCAAATGACAGTTAAAGTAGGTATTAATGGTTTCGGACGTATCGGACGCTTGGCATTCCGTCGTATCCAAGATGTAGATGGAATCGAAGTAGTAGCAATCAACGACTTGACAGATGCTAAAATGTTGGCTCACCTGTTGAAATACGACACAACTCAAGGTCGTTTCAACGGTACTGTTGAAGTTCACGAAGGTTCATTCAACGTAAACGGCAAAGAAGTTAAAGTCTTGGCTAACCGCAACCCCGAAGAACTGCCTTGGGGCGAACTTGGCGTAGATATCGTTTTGGAATGTACAGGTTTCTTCACTTCTAAAGAAAAAGCTGAATTGCACTTGAAAGCCGGCGCTAAACGCGTGGTTATCTCTGCTCCTGGTGGTAACGATGTACCAACAATCGTTTACAACGTTAACCACGAAACTTTGACTGGCGAAGAAACAGTTATCTCCGGTGCTTCATGTACCACTAACTGCTTGGCTCCTATGGCTAAAACTTTGCAAGACAAATTCGGTATCGTTGAAGGCTTGATGACAACTATCCACGCTTACACAGGCGACCAAAACACTTTGGATGCTCCACATCCTAAAGGTGACTTCCGTCGTGCCCGTGCAGCTGCGGCTAACATCGTTCCTAACACAACTGGTGCTGCTAAAGCAATCGGTTTGGTTATCCCTGAATTGAACGGCAAATTGGATGGCGCGGCTCAACGTGTACCAGTTCCAACTGGTTCATTGACTGAATTGGTAACTGTTTTGGAAAAACCAGTTACAGCTGACGAAATCAATGCTGCAATGAAAGAAGCTTCAAACGAATCTTACGGCTACACTGCTGACCCAATCGTTTCTTCTGACATCGTAGGCATGACTTTCGGTTCATTGTTTGACGAAACTCAAACAAAAGTATTGACAATTGGCG
The DNA here is from genome assembly GCA_027692465.1 of Enterococcaceae bacterium OF42-14pH9A. Lineage (GTDB taxonomy): Bacteria > Bacillota > Bacilli > Lactobacillales > Enterococcaceae > Enterococcus_C. The sequence continues at coordinate 125,942 of JAQEYU010000005.1, forward strand.
ACAAACAATTGGTTAAAACCGTTGCTTGGTACGACAATGAAATGTCTTACACTGCTCAATTGGTTCGTACTTTGGAATACTTTGCTAACTTGTAAGATTTCTTACGACAACGCGTTCATAGTTCGAACTTGAAGCGGGGAAGCGCGTCGCTTCCCCGCTTTTTTTCTTCCGATCTGTTACCGAACAGACCGTTTGCAATGAAATCAATGTACTGGAGGAATGAACCAACATGGCTAAAAAAACTATCGAAGATCTTGATTTAAAAGATAAAAAAGTCTTGGTCCGTGTCGACTTCAACGTGCCTTTGAAAGACGGCGTGATTGGCGACGATACTCGTATCAAAGCAGCTTTGCCAACCATCAAATATGTAATCGATCATGGCGGAAAAGCTATTCTGTTTTCTCACCTTGGCCGTGTGAAAACTGAAGAAGATAAAGCCGGCAAATCTTTGGCACCAGTTGCTAAACGTTTGGGTGAATTGTTAGGCAAAGAAGTTACTTTCGTGCCTGAAACGCGTGGCGAAAAATTGGAAGCTGCAATTGCTGACATGAAAGACGGCGACGTTTTGGTATTTGAAAACACTCGCTTTGAAGATATCGATGGTAAAAAAGAAAGCAAAAACGATCCTGAATTGGGCAAATACTGGGCATCTCTTGGTGACGTCTTTGTCAATGATGCATTCGGTACAGCGCACCGGGCACATGCTTCAAACGTAGGGATTGCTTCTACAGGTATCCCGACTGTTGCCGGTTTCTTGATGGAAAAAGAAATCAAGTTCATCGGTGAAGCAGTTGAAGATCCAAAACGGCCTATGATCGCTATCTTGGGTGGCGCAAAAGTATCCGACAAAATCGGCGTGATCAAAAACTTGATTCCAAAAGCGGACAAGATCTTGATCGGTGGCGGTATGACTTATACTTTCTACGCTGCAAAAGGTATGAAAATCGGTAAGTCATTGGTTGAAACTGATAAAATCGAATTGGCAAAAGAATTAATCGCTGAAGCCGGCGACAAATTGGTATTGCCAATCGACAATGTTTGTGCAGCAGAATTCTCAAACGATGTTCCTGTAGAAACGATTGAAGGGGAAATCGAAGGCGACGTAATGGCATTGGACATCGGTCCTGCGTCTATCGCTTTGTTTGCTGAAACTTTAGCCGGTGCCAAGACTGTCGTTTGGAACGGACCGATGGGTGTGTTTGAAATGTCTAATTTTGCGAACGGGACAATCGGCGTATGTGAAGCAATCGCCAACTTGGAAGGCGCAACGACCATCATCGGTGGTGGCGATTCTGCAGCAGCAGCTGAACAATTGGGCTTTGCTGACAAATTCACCCACATTTCGACTGGTGGCGGCGCATCCTTGGAACTCTTGGAAGGTAAAACACTTCCTGGCTTGGCTGCAATCAACGATAAATAATTTCGAAACGGAAAAAGGTTCGTTCGGGTCTCACTCGGGCGGACCGGTTCCCGTGTTTCTGTCGTACTCAACCGGAGGACGACAAGCGAACTTTAAAGGAGAGTACTCAAATGCGTAAACCAATCATCGCAGGCAACTGGAAAATGAACAAAACATTGTCCGAAGCCAAAGAATTTGCTTTGGCTGTCAAAGATGCAATCCCTTCAAAAGATGTTGTGGATTCTGTCATCGGTTCTCCGGCATTGTTCTTGGCACCGTTGCGCTGCAAAACTAAAGGCTCAGAAGTACAATTGGCAGCTCAAAACTGTTACTGGGAAAATGCCGGCGCCTTCACTGGTGAAACTTCTCCGGCAGCTTTGGCTGACATGGGAATCGAATACGTGATCATCGGTCATTCCGAACGTCGTGAATATTTCCATGAAACAGACGAAGAAATCAACAAAAAAGCCAAAGCGATCTTTGCAAACGGCATGACACCGATCTTGTGCTGCGGCGAATCTTTGGAAACTTATGAAGCAGGTAAAACAGCGGAATGGATCGAAACACAGATCACTGCCGGCTTGAAAGATTTGACAGCTGGTCAAGTTTCCAACATGGTCATCGCTTACGAACCAATCTGGGCCATCGGTACCGGCAAATCTGCGGATGCTAATATTGCAGATGAAATCTGTGGCGTGGTTCGTCAAACTGTTGAAAAACTGTATGACAATGAAGTTTCCGAAAGCGTTCGGATTCAATACGGCGGTTCTGTGAAACCGGAAAATATCGCTGAATACATGGCGAAAGAAAACGTTGACGGTGCTTTGGTCGGCGGCGCCAGCTTGGAAGCAGATTCATTCTTGGCTTTGTTGAAAGCTGTAAAATAATCTGAATTTCTTATGAGAATTGCGGGTTTTGATTTGCAGAAATCCCGTAATTTCAATAAAATTGTTCATAGAGGCTTCGGCCTTTTAGAAAAACAAACTCAAAGGAGAGAGACAAAACATGTCAATTATTACTGATGTTTATGCACGCGAAGTCCTGGATTCACGTGGTAACCCAACAATCGAAGTAGAAGTCTACACTGAATCAGGCGCATTCGGCCGCGGTATGGTTCCTTCAGGTGCCTCTACCGGTGAATACGAAGCTGTTGAATTGCGTGACGGCGACAAATCTCGTTACGGCGGCAAAGGTGTTCAAAAAGCTGTCGACAACGTAAACAACATCATCGCTGAAGCTATCATCGGTTACGATGTCCGCGACCAAATGGCGATCGACAAAGCAATGATTGCTTTGGACGGTACTCCTAACAAAGGTAAATTGGGCGCCAATGCTATCTTGGGTGTTTCCATTGCTGTTGCTCGTGCGGCTGCTGACTACTTGGAAGTTCCTTTGTACCACTACTTGGGCGGCTTCAACACTAAAGTTTTGCCTACTCCAATGATGAACATCATCAACGGCGGTTCTCACTCAGATGCACCAATCGCTTTCCAAGAATTCATGATCTTGCCAGTCGGCGCACCTACTTTCAAAGAAGGTTTGCGGATGGGTGCCGAAGTATTCCACGCTTTGAAATCTATCTTGGCTGAACGTGGTTTGGAAACTTCTGTTGGTGACGAAGGTGGTTTCGCACCTCGTTTTGACGGAACTGAAGATGCTGTTGAAACAATCGTTAAAGCAATTGAAAAAGCTGGTTACAAAGTTGGCGACGATGTACGTCTTGGCTTTGACTGTGCAGCTTCTGAATTCTACGAAGACGGCGTATACAACTATGCTAAATTCGAAGGCGAAGGCGGTGCAAAACGCACTTCTGCTGAACAAGTTGAATACTTGGCTGAATTGGTTGAAAAATACCCATTCATCATCACTATCGAAGACGGTATGGATGAAAACGACTGGGATGGTTGGAAATTGTTGACTGACCGTCTGGGTGACAAAGTTCAATTGGTGGGTGACGACTTGTTCGTAACCAATACTGAAAAATTGTCTGAAGGTATCGAAAAAGGGATTGGTAACTCAATCTTGATCAAAGTTAACCAAATCGGTACTTTGACTGAAACCTTCAACGCTATCGAAATGGCGAAAGAAGCTGGCTACACTGCAGTTGTTTCTCACCGTTCAGGCGAAACTGAAGATTCTACAATCTCTGACATCGCTGTTGCAACAAACGCTGGTCAAATCAAAACAGGCTCTCTGTCACGTACTGACCGGATTGCTAAATACAACCAATTGCTGCGCATCGAAGACCAATTGGGTGAAGTTGCAGAATACAAAGGGTTGCAAGCTTTCTACAACCTGAAAAACAAATAATTATCGACGGTGGGATCTGCAGGACTTCTGAACAACTTGTTCGGAGCCATTGCAGGTAACCGTTACAAAAGCCTCCTGTCTGTTTACTTATTACAGACAGGGGGCTTTTGCTGTTCATTAAGGCTTCTCCGTTTTTATCATAAGCCCAAAGAAAGAGCCTGCAATAATCTGAAAATTTTTACATCATTTTCATGACAGCGGCTAAAAATTGTAGTACCATGGAAAAAATAGATCGGAGGGATCAGGATGGTAGATATCAAGTGGGATGAGTTGGGATTTTCCTACATCAAGACACCGCATCGTTTTATCGCTCATTGGAAAGACGGTGCCTGGGATGAAGGTGAACTGATTGAGGATAATATCCTGCACATACATGAAGGCTCACCGGCGCTTCACTACGGACAACAGTGTTTTGAGGGGTTGAAAGCGTACCGGCGTAAGGACGGGGCCATCAATCTTTTCCGTCCCGATCAGAACAGTCAGCGGATGAATCGCAGCGCTCGACGACTTTTGATGCCGATGGTGCCGGAAGAATTGTTTTTAAAAGGGGTCAAAGAGACCGTCACAGCCAATGAAGAATACGTTCCGCCATATGGTACCGGAGGAACACTGTATATTCGACCGATCCTGATCGGGGTCGGAGAAAATATCGGCGTCCATCCTGCCAAAGAATATATCTTTTTGGTATTCTGTATGCCGGTGGGGGCGTATTTCAAAGGCGGTCTGGCACCGACGAACTTCATCGTATCCGACTATGACCGCGCCGCACCACAGGGAACCGGTGCAGCCAAAGTAGGGGGCAACTATGCTGCCAGCCTGATGCCGGGGGAACTGGCTCATGAACGAAACTTTTCCGACTGTATCTATCTGGATCCGGAGACCCATACGAAGATTGAAGAGGTGGGTTCGGCCAACTTCTTCGGTATCACAGCTGAGGGTGAATTTGTTACACCGAAGTCGCCTTCGATTCTGCCGAGTATCACGAAATATTCACTTTTGTATTTAGCGGAACAACGTCTGGGACTGAAAGTGACGGAAGGGGATTGTCCTATCGATGAACTCGATCGTTTCGTCGAGGCGGGGGCTTGCGGCACTGCAGCAGTCATCAGCCCGATCGGTGGGATCCAAAATGGCGCTGATTTCCATATATTCTACTCGGAAACCGAAGTCGGTCCAATCACTCGGAAGCTGTATGAAGAGCTGACCGGGATCCAGTTTGGCGACATCCCGGCTCCGGCTGGCTGGATCCAAACAATCACTGTTGAAAAATAGTCTGCGTCGAAGAATTTCGATAGGAGCCGGATCTTTGTGCGCTTACCGAACCCAGGATCGTGCACCACGAGGATTGGCATGCCAGCTGGCTCTGCAGTTTTCGAGTAAATTGCTTTGATTTCTGTCTGGATAGAACACTAGCATCTTCGGACAGATTGCTTTGATTCTGGGACCAATAGAACAGTAGTCACAAAGTAGAACAGGAACACAGCAAAAAACCGTCGAGAATAACTCTCGACGGTTTTTCAACGTTTATCAGTTGTTCAGAAGTTCGCTCAATGTCGGCATATCGTGAACTTGGAATTTTTCCGAGAAGGCTTTGATCTGGTCTTCTGAGAATTTATTCGGGTCCAATTGCAGGGCTTCTACCGGCAGTGGGTCTTCATTTTTGATCTTGACTTCGATGACCACCGGACCTTCTGCTTTTGCAGCAGCGTCAAAGGCGGGACGTAACTGATCGAAGCTGGTTACGGTGAATCCCTTGGCACCCAGCGCTTCGGAAGCTTTCCCGAAATCAGCGTCTGCCAGATCGACACCGAATAAAGCAGTGTTGGTAGTTTCCTGTTCGGCCTGGATAAAGCCCAAAGTGTCATTGGTCAGTACGACGTTGATGATTGGCAGTTTGTATTTGACTTGGGTGATGATGTCCGGCATATTCATAGCGAAGCCGCCGTCACCGGAGAAGGTGAATACTTGACGATCCGGATAACTGAGCTTAGCGGCGATCCCGCCGGGTACACCGTAGCCCATTGTAGCAAACCAGCCGGATGTGGTGAAGGCCTGTTTGCCGTTCATGTCCAGATGACGGATTGAGTGGGTCGTGACATTGCCGACATCCACTACGAAGACCGCATCTTCTTTGGCGATCCGGTTGACTTCAGCATAGACCGGTTCGGGACGCAGCAGTTTGCCGTCATCGAAATTGTCGAAGCTGTGGCGCCATGCGTGCCAGTTTTTGACGTTTTCCTGATTGGCTTTCAGCCAAGCATCAGCAGGACGGGCTTCACCGAGTTCTACCAGACGGTTCAAGGCTTGCGCACCATCTGCCAAAATGGCGACATCGGTTTTGTGACGTCGTCCGAATTTTGAGGCATCGATATCGATCTGGATGAATTTCGCATCCGGATTGACAAAGAACTGGGTGAAAGGCATATCAGTCCCGACATAGACGACCAGATCAGCTGCGGCTGCGGCTTCGTTGGCAGGTTTGGTAGCGACCCGAGCAGCGGAACCCAGATAGTTTTCGTAGCGGTCCGGAATGATTCCCTTAGCCAAGACTGCATTGATGACCGGCATACTGAAATGTTCGGAGAAAGCTTTGATTGCATCAAAATGTCCGCGCAGGCCCTGACCAATATAAAGGATCGGTTGTTTGGCTTCTTTGATGAAAGGCAATGCTTTTTTCAGCGGTTCCTCATTCAATTGCGGCAAGCTTGTTTGCCGAGTGAAGGCAGTCGGCAGGTAGTTGTCTTCGATTTCTTCGTAACCGAAATCTACCGGGATTGTCACAACTGCCACTCCGTTGTATTGGTAGGCAGCTTTGATTGCTTCTTCTACTACGTGAGGCAGGCTTTCCGGAGTCATGACGGTGCGGTTGTAGACACTCACATCGGCAAACATCGGATTTTCATTCAATTCCTGGAAGGAGTTGTAGTTCATGGCCGTGCTGGCAACTTGTCCCAGCAAAGCCAATACCGGAACGTGGTCCATCTGAGCATCGTAAAGACCGTTGATGAGATGGCTGGCACCAGGACCGGCTGAACCGAAAACAGCACCGACTTTACCAGTCAATTTTGCATCAGCTGCTGCTGCCAGCGCGCCGGCTTCCTCGTGGCGCACTTGAATGTATTTGATTTCATCTTGTTCTTTGTATAATGCGTCCATGGTAGAGTTGAAAGAACCGCCGGGAATACCGTAGATGTGGTCGATCCCCCAGGCTTTCATGACTTTGACCATCGCAACGCCTGCATTGATTGTTGACATATTGTCCACTTCTTTCTGGATTGGTTTGTCAGTGGGTTTTTGAAAACAACAACGGCCGCTATTGGGACCTTTTCACCGCAATCTGTGGCAAAAAAGCCCGATTACGCACCGCAGACGTGAGCTGCTGCTTTTTGATTTCAGGCAGACAGGCAAAAACTGAATCCCGCTGCAATTTCCAAAAAATACCCTGACGTATGTTTTCATTGTATGCCCACTTTGAAAAAAGCACAAAACATAAGCTTACAAATAGATAGTAAAACGTTTTCTGATCGAATTCCGTCGTCAGTTGTTACCAGTGGCAATATAAGGACTGATTAAGCCGGCCAGGGCTTCAATGTTCCGGCTTTGGATCAGCACAGTTCCGCTGCGGGTGAAGGTATTCACCAGACCTTCACCGGTTTTGAAGCCGAAGACTCCGGAAGCGACTTCGATTTGATAGCTTAAGCTGTCGCTCCAGGCAACCACGTGTTGATTATCCACGACAAAAGGATGACTGCCGTCCAGCGTAACTTCCACGATATCTCCGTAGCCGGTCACCAGCATTTTACCGCTGCCGGCTGTTTCCATAACGAATAGGCCGCCAGTCCCGCCAAAAAGGGCACCACTGATGCTTTGACGGGCCATGTTGTAATGCACGCCGCTGTCGGAGCTCAGATAAGCACCAGTGTTCAAGCGCCATTGAGCAGGTCCGATGGTCAGCTCCCGGATTGTTCCCGGTGTTGACGGTGCGATGGCAATCAGCGCCGAATCCGTGCGGCCGGTGGCAGTAGTGATAAAAAAGCTTTCGCCGCTGGTGACTGAACGTCCCAGTGCACGCAATGCGCCGCCGATTCCTTTTTTACCATTGGCGTTCATGTGGCCCTCGAGATCGACCTGACCGTTGTGATACACCATAGCTCCAGATTCCAGCTGGATTTGTTCGCCCTTTTGCAGCTGGATCTCCACTAACGGAAAAACAGATTGTGATGTCAAACGATAATTCATGCAGCTCCCTCATTTCTGTGTGTTGTGGCTGGTAGATAATGGGCAGCCCCAGACAAGGGACTGCTTTTACCTTTACGAGTTTGATTATAATGGATTGCCGAAAATTAAGCCCGCGTAAAGGTTGCAGGTATCTTTTGGTGACGGCTGAAAAGCGTGTTAAACTAAAAAGTGACCTGCGGCTGTCGCAATCAAAAGCGGCGGCGTAAAGGCATAATGGAAGCGACGAATAGGATGGATCTGATGATAAAATGGCTGATTTTGATAGTTCTGGTTTTAGGTATAATGGTTATCGCGGGACTGGTTTATTTGAACCGTTGGGCGAAGTTTTTCGTCAATGCGGCAGTGGAACGGGAGAATGACTGGTTTTTGCAAGATGGCGCGGGCTTGCTGAACCCCGGTTGGGAAAGCAGTGATGAATTAAAGCAGCAGGCACAGGCTGATTTTTGGCTACTGGAAAAAACTTGGCAGCTGGAAACGCCGGACCGGCTGAAACTGACGGGTGCTGCTTTTTTGCAGGAGAGTCGGCAGTGGGTAATCGCAGTTCACGGCTACCGCAGCACCGGTTTTCAAGATATGGCAGATGTTGCCATGCATTATTATGGCCAAGGGTACAATGTATTGGTGCCGGATCTGCGGGGGCACGGCCGCAGCGAAGGGAAGATCATCGGTATGGGTTGGTTGGATCGTTTGGACCTGGTTCAGTGGATTCAAATGATCTGTGAACGGGATCCAGCCGCTGAAATCCTGCTTCACGGCTGTTCCCTGGGAGCCGCTGCTGTCTTGATGACCAGCGGAGAAAAACTGCCGGACAATGTCAAACTGATCATTGCCGATAGTTCTTATACCTCAGTTTACAGTGAATTTAAGTGGCTGCTGCACAAGTATACGAAATATCCGGTCAACCGCTTCATGGTATTAGCCAATCGTTATGCCCGGCGTAAAATGGGTTATTCTTTGATTCGGGCATCGGTGACCCGTCAGTTGGGCAGCAATCACTTGCCGGTACTTTTTCTTCACGACCGGGAGGATCCCCTGGTGCCGGTTGCTGAGACTGGCACCTTGCTGGAGGCGACTGCCGGCGAGAAAAGCTGTGTCATATTTGAGACTGCCGGTCATATGCAGGCGAAAACACTACAGCCGGATCGATATTGGCAAGTAGTCGATGAATTTATTTCCGGCTATGGGGACGTGAATAACGATAAAAATGAATAGCGGGTGTCCGTAAATTCTGCCCGCGTGGCTGCTTCCCGTGCTTGGGTTCAGATTTGGAAAAGATTTTCAGCTTTATCAAACAATAAACAAAGGTCCACCAGTAAGCTGCACTCAGCGTACTGGCGGACCTTTCAATTTAAAAAAATCATTTGGAGTCTTCCGTGTTGTCAGTTTTCGCAAGGCTCAGACTCAGCAGAACCTGAGCCGGCAAGTAAAAGGCCCACATCAGCGGTCCGACGAGGCTTCGTACTTCGTTTGACGACAGATTAAAGATCGCTACTGCGACATCACACAGAAAAAACAGGGACAGTGCAGCTTGTAAGATTTTTTTACGGGGGTGATGGCTCCTAAAAGCTGCCGCAACGTCTGCCAGCAAAAAGGCAACGTAAAAAAGGCCGACGCCAAAAGAATCTTTGATGAACCCCAATTGCAGAGCTGACAGCAAAAGCAGTGCTCCGCTGAAATAGCAGAGGGCCGTTTTTCTTTGCAAATGGGGCAGACTGCGAATGATGTAGATTCCATGAACAGCAGCAAAAGCCAGCAGAGGAAAGAAAACAGCATCTGTGAACAGCAAAAAATAATCGCAACCGATGGTCAGAATCATTCCCAACAGCAGTTGCTGCCAATCGGCGGTGGCGGTTTTTTTTCGCTGTGAGAGCAGAAATGTCAAACACAACAGGAGACCACAGTATTTCAAGCGGTCGCTAAGTGTTGCGGGACCAGCAGAAAACAGGTCCAAGCCGATAAACGTTACCCAGAGGCAGCTTTGAAGGATCAGATAGCTTGTTTTGAACATTCTTTCACCTCCAGGATGTGGTGGGAACTTTCGAATTTTCGCAGACCTGCAAACCTATAGAATGCGGAATTAAGGTGTTACTTATCGTGGAAGATAAGCGCATACGAGCGCGGCAGTGTTTGCTGAAAAAAGCAAAAATACTGCTGGCGAAGTATCAGAAACGTCTTTAAAATTATTATAGCAATTTTCCTTTTTTTCAGACAGCACAGGAGGAGATACAATTACTTGTAACATTTCTCTTTCGCTGATAAAATGTAAGTGATTTGAGACAAGTGTTTTCTTATGCGGGAAATTGCTTGTATGTTCGTTCAATTAAAGTGGTTATTTTAAAATGAACATCTGTTGGGGACTGCAATGCAGAACACAGCTCAATGACAGATCAGCGCACAAAAATCTATCATGGTTTGTGATTGCACCGGGTTGAAGCTTCAGGACCGGTGTGAGACAAAAAGGAGGAAATGCAATGGACGGAAGCAGAATCGGCGATGTTCAAAATACCGAAGAAACATTGTTGGCACAAGGGTATCGTAAATATACCGGTGAGGACATCGACATTTATTACAACAAGGATATCTGTGCCCATGTCGGCAATTGCGTGCGGGGCAATCCTGCTGTATTTGAAGTAGGCCGCCGCCCGTGGATCATCGCTGACAACGGTGAGGCCGACGACAACGAACGGGTGATCAACACCTGTCCGACGGGTGCATTGAAATTTGTCCGCAAAAACTGACAAAGCAGCAGATCAGCTGTCTGTCAGTATATGCCATCACTAATAGAAAGCAGGAATTAATCATGGAAATCAAAGAAGAAAAAAATCGTTTTGCCCTGTACAATGACGAAGGAAACGAAATCGGTGAAATGACCTGGTCCAACGCCGGGGATGAATTGATTATCATCGACCACACCTTTGTCGACCCGGCATACCGCGGCAAAAGCTATGCGGAAAAATTAGTCAAAGCCGGTGTAGAAAAAGCCCGCCGCGACAATTTGAAGATTCTGCCGCTGTGCCCATTTGCGAAAAAAGAATTCAACGAAAAGCCGGAATACGGCGATGTATTGCGTAAATAATCAAAAAACGTAATCGGAACTTGCTTTCCTTTACGACTGCCGCCGCTTCCTTTTTTATAGGAGCGGCTTTTTTTCAGCTCAAAAAGCGGAGGTAAACTCACCACCTGTGTTGAAGGGCTGTCTGAAAGCGGCTGGGCAGCGATTTTCAGCCATAGACACTGATAACTGCCGGTAAAGATAACTTTTACGTCCGGCTTTTTTCAGGTAGCCAAGGAAGTAGGGATATGGTAAAGTATAGTAGATGAATTTTGCAATGAAGGGAGCTATCACCGAATGTATGAATTTCTACTGGCTTTGGTCATCATCTTGTCGGTTTTGATTATTATTGCCATCATGATGCAACCAAGCAAGCAAAACAGTGCTGCCAGTGCCTTTTCAGGCGGAGCTGGTGAATTGTTCGGTAAGCAGAAGGCCCGCGGGTTCGAAGCTGTCATGCAGCGGGCAACAGCGATCATGGGCGCAGCTTGGATGATCCTGCTGTTCGTATTGGCCTATCTGTCATCAAAATAAGCACAGTGTACCGTGACCCTGCCGCAATCGCAGGGCACGGTTTTTTTGTTTGTGATGCGACTTACTTCTGTCTGGCGGGCCGGCTCTTTTTGCCGATATTTCGGCTGCATTGTGATAGAATGGGATTTGCGAGGTGAGAAAAGATGCAACGTAAACCCAGTTTGCCGCGGCCTTTTTTTGTGAAAAAAAGCTGTCGGGGGATCCTGCTGTTACATGCCTATTCCGGAAGCTCCAATGATGTACGGATGCTCAGCCGGGTTTTGGAGAATAATAATTATACGGTGTCGGCACCGATTTTGACCGGTCACGGCACTTTTGAACCGTTGGATATTTTGGCGGCATCTGTTGAAGAGTGGCGCCGGGATGTGCGGCAGGCTTTTAAAAAATTAGCTGAAGAATGCGAAGAAGTCTCTGTGTTCGGACTATCCATGGGAGGAATCCTGGCGATGGATCTGTTGGTAGAGCAGCTTCCGGAGATCATCGGCGGCGGCTTGTTCTGCTCGCCGTTGTTCAAGACAGAAAACCAAGTGCCGGAAAACTTTTTTCGCTATGCCGAACAGGTCTATCAGATTGCCGGTGTGGATCCGGTGGTTCAAACTGAGAAGCTGGCACGCATCAAAGAAGCAGAAGGGCAGCAACTCAAAGCAATCGAAGCCCTCGGTGAAGCGGTGGCGCAAAAGCTGTCGGGTCTCCGGGTGCCTGTCTATCTGGCGCAAGGAGGCAAAGATGAAATGATCGATGCCACCACCGTGTATAAAACGGTGGCTGCCCTGCCGCAAACCGATGTCAGCTTTCACTGGTTTGCCAAAAGCGGGCATGTGATTACTGTTGATCCGGTTCATAAGCACTTTGAAGCGACAGTCTTGCAATTTATTGAAAATCTACCTTGGAATGAGGAAAAACAGTGAAAGAAAATTTAAAAGAAAAGATTCGGCTGTATATCAGCGAGCAGGACAAAAAAAGTTTCTCTGCCGAAGAGATTGCTGCCGGCCTGAAGCTGCAAAAAAGCGCTGATTACAAAGCGCTGGTACAGACCATTGCAGCGATGGAGCAAGAAGGCAGCCTGGTTTTTACCAAAAAAGGCAAAATCAAGCTGCCTGAGCCGCAAGTCCTGTTGGAAGGGACTTTTCGGGGAAATGAGCGGGGCTTCGGCTTTGTCGATTACGATCCGGAGGAAGAGGACATCTATATTCCTAAAGGCGCGACAGGCTATGCAATGGACGGGGATACCGTTGCCGTAGATATCACGGCTGCCGCGGATCCTTTTGGTGAAAAGGGTCCCGAAGGCAAAGTGGTGGAGGTTCGTAAACGGGCAATCACGCAACTGGTAGGAGAATTCACGTTGTTTGCGGAAGAAGAGATTGCAGAAACTGATCTGTACGGCGTGGTGAAGCCCAAGGATAAAAAGCTGGCGGAACTGAAAGTGATGGTCGCCGCCGAGGGAATCCGGCCGGTGGATGGTGCTATCGTATTGGTAGAAATCACTCATTACCCGGAAAAAGACTATGCTACCAGTCTGGAAGGTATCGTCAAATCGGTTTTGGGGCATAAAAACGATCCCGGTATGGATATTTTGGCGATCATTGCGGCTCACGGAATTCCGACTGCGTTTTCCGAAGCGGTCTTGGAACAGGCTGACCGCGTGCCTGACAGCATCGATCCGAAAGACTTTCCGGAGCGCCGTGATTTACAAGATCAGTTGATCGTGACCATTGACGGTGAAGATGCCAAGGACTTGGATGATGCCGTAACCGTTCGCAAGTTGGCAAACGGCCATTACTTCCTGGGTGTCCACATTGCCGATGTGTCCTATTATGTCACCGAGGACAGCCCGCTGGACGGTGAGGCCTTCGAGCGGGGGACCAGTGTTTATCTGACAGATCGAGTGATTCCGATGATCCCGCAGCGTCTGTCTAACGGCATCTGTTCTTTGAATCCTCGTGTGCCCCGCTTGACCATGAGCTGTGAAATGGAGATCAACGGCAATGGTGAAGTAGTCGCTCACGAAATTTTTGCCAGCATCATTCGGACGACCGAACGGATGACTTATACCGCAGTCAATCAGATTTTAGAAGCTGCCGATGCCGACACGATGGCTCGTTACCAACCGCTGGTGCCGATGTTTCAGGAAATGGCCGAACTCCATCAAATCCTGGAGAACAAGCGAATCCGTCGCGGAGCAGTCTCTTTTGAAGACCGGGAAGCCAAAGTACTGGTGGATGAAAAGGGCAAGCCTCAAGAAATTCTGCTGCGGGAACGAGGCGTGGGGGAACGATTGATCGAATCCTTCATGTTAGCTGCCAACGAAACGGTAGCGGAGCATTTCAATCGCCGCCATCTGCCTTTCATTTACCGAATCCATGAAGAACCCAAAGAGGACAAACTGCGGCGTTTCTTCGACTTTGCCGCAACTTTGGGCTTGGTCGTAAAAACCACCAAAGGCAGCATTACTCCGAAAGATCTGCAAAAGGTCGTGGAAGATGTCGCTGACAAGCCGGAATCCTTCGTAGTTAATACGATGCTGTTGCGTTCCATGCAGCAGGCCAAATATTCTGAAGACAATCTCGGACATTACGGCTTGGCTGCAGATTATTATACGCATTTTACTTCACCGATTCGTCGTTATCCGGACCTGATCGTCCACCGTCTGATCCGCTCTTACTCAGAAGATATCAGCGACAAGAATCAGGCGAAATGGGCAGAGAAGCTGCCGGAAATCGCACTGCACTCCTCTCAGATGGAGCGTCGGGCAGTCGATTGCGAGCGGGAAGTCGATGCTATGAAGAAAGCTCAATATATGGCGGAACATGTCGGTGAAACTTTCGACGGAATCATCAGTTCCGTCGTGAAATTCGGTCTCTTTGTTGAGCTGCCGAATACAATCGAAGGGCTGATCCATATCAATGCTCTCAAGCAGGATTATTTCCACTATATGGAAACGCAGCTGGTGCTGGTAGGTGAACGGACCGGACTGACCTTCAAGATCGGGCAAAAAGTCAAAGTCAAAGTAGTGAAGGCTGATCCGGTGACTCAGGACATCGATTTCGAACTGGTTTCTGCAGAAGAAGTCGAACCGGTGCAGCGTCCGCAGGCAAACCGTAAGCGCCGCCGCAATAGTGAAAAGCGGGAGCGGCAAAATACCGGCGGTCAAAAAGCTGCCAAAAAAGCATCCCGTCCGGCAGCAGAGGCCGCTGGAAAGAAAAACGTGAAAAATCGCAAGCCAAAAGCGAAAAAGCCTTTTTACAAAGGTGTGAAGAAAAAAGGCCGCAAATAATCGGTGAATGCCCCTGCTTACAGAGTAGGCAGGGCTTTCACCGAAGCAGGCGATACAGATTTTACTGAAGATTGAGATTGGAGGAATCCGGATGCCAAAAGGCGAGGGCAGGCTTATCGCCCAAAATAAAAAAGCCCGCCATGACTATACGATCGTGGATACGATTGAAGCGGGGATGGTGCTGCAGGGAACTGAGATCAAGGCGATCCGCAACAGTCGGATCAACTTGAAGGACGGATTTGTGCGCATCCGTAACGGGGAGGCTTATTTATACAACGTTCATATCAGTCCCTATGAACAGGGAAATATCTTCAACCATGATCCGTTACGGACACGCAAACTGTTGATGCATCGAAAGCAGATCGACCGTCTGTACGGAGAAATGAAACAGGCCGGGATGGCTGTGGTACCATTGAAAGTCTACATCAAAGACGGCTATGCCAAGGTATTGATCGGTCTGGCCAAAGGGAAGAAACAATATGACAAACGGGAAACCTTGAAGCGCAAAGATCAGGAGCGGCAGATTTCCCGCGCATTGAAGGATCGCGGCTGATCTGAACGAAGCAGAGCTTTGCTGCAGCGGCTCATTTCAGGAAGCGATTTTCAGCAGAGATCGTTTCTGCCGCTGAATGTAAGAAATCTGAAAAAAACCACGCCTTAGAAAACAGCCGTTCTCTCTCATCACCCTCTTACTAAATTCTTTCAGGGTCATCGAGGGCTATTGCTTTATTAAATCAGGCCTTTTTGTTAGCATTTAATCAATAATAGAAGGCCTTTGACTAAAAAATGTGCTTCTGTTGTGATTGGTAAACGGAGATTGTGCCGCGCATTCATGTAAAAATAGGCAAAAATTCGTGATTGTCTAATTTTCGTGAAAATACTTTGAAATTTTCTTTTCACGGTGGTATGATACCCAGTGGTTACCCGCCTTAAAGCTTTTTTGGCATTATTTACCAAAATATTTTGAGGGATCTTGCAGGAAAAGAGGTGAGGAATTTTGAAAGAAAAATCCTTGATGTTCCAAATCGGTCCGGTCTGGTTCGATGGTACGGTGGTGATCATGACGTTGCTCAGTTGCATTATTGTTTTTGCCTTTGTCTTCATATGTACCCGCAACTTGCAGTTGAGACCAAAGGGAAAGCAAAATGTGATCGAGTGGCTGATCGATTTTGTGCGGGGCATCTTGAAAGACAATCTTTCGACAAAAGAAGTCAACAATTTTCATTTGCTGTCAGTGACCTTGTTCCTGTTCATTTTCGTTGCAAATGAAATCGGTCTGGTCACCAAGATTGCCGTGGAAAGCGGTGGTCAGGAGCTTTCACTTTGGAAGAGTCCGACAGCTGACCCGATCGTCACGATGTCTCTTGCTATGATGATGATCGTCATGACTCATTTCTTCGGGGTCCAAAAATTTGGATTCGGCGGCTACATCAAGAACTCCTTCCTGGAGCCGGTGGCGTTTTTGCTCCCAATCAAGATCATCGAAGAATTCACCAATGTTATCACGTTGGGGTTGCGTCTTTACGGGAATATTTATGCCGGCGAAGTTTTGCTGGGACTGATCGTTACGATGGCCAACGGTTTAGGCTGGTGGTCACTGCCGATCGTGATGCCCCTGGAGATGATCTGGATCGGATTCTCACTGTTCATCGGTGCGATCCAAGCTTATGTATTCGTCACTTTGTCCATGGTATTCATGAGCCACAAGGTGGAATCTGAACACTGATGTACCAACACAATTAATTTTCACAACTTTAGGAGGAAAAAAATTATGGACTTGAATTCAATCGCAGCAGCAATCGCAGTTTTAGGTGCCGCAATCGGTGCCGGTTATGGTAACGGACGTGTTATCTCACAAACTTTGGAATCAATGGCTCGTCAACCTGAGATTGCCGGTCAATTACGTTCAACAATGTTTATCGGGGTTGCCCTGGTAGAAGCTGTGCCGATCTTGGGTATCGTAATTGCTTTTATTCTCGTATTGATGTAGAAGATATAAAAGCGAAAAGCAAACGTTACGCGATGGGTGCCTTTCGCTTTTTTACGTGCATCTGTGCGTAACGTTATCAGCCTAAGTAAAGGAGCACAAGCGTATGCTGAATCATCTGGTACTTGCCGAGATCCAAAATACAACGATCTCGAGCATGGTGGTCGTGACAGGTTCATTTTTGATCCTGTTGATCCTGTTGAAGAAATTCGCTTGGGGACCGATCACCGATATAATGAAGAAACGTGAAGATCAGATCGCCAATGATTTAGATTCAGCGGAGCAGTCGCGGATCAAAGCTGCCAAATTGGAAGAAGAACGTCAACAAAAATTGATGTCTTCACAATCCGAAGCAGCCGAAATCATCAAAACCGCGAAAGACAGTGGAGAATCCAGCCGTCAAAAGATCTTGGATGAAACCAAAGAAGAGGTTTCCCGCTTGAAAAACAAAGCCCAAGCGGATATCGAATTGCAGAAGGAAACGGCTATGACATCTGTCAAAGACGATGTCGCGGATCTTTCATTGCAGATCGCAGCCAAGATCCTGAACAAGGAACTCACTGCCGATGCCCACGAATCATTGATCAATCAATATATCGAAGGTTTGGGTTCACAACATGAAGCTGAATAAATACACCGTAGGCAAGCGATACGGCAAAGCACTCTTCGAATTGGCGGCAGAAGAGAACCAGTCGGAAGCGGTCTACAATGATTTGTTGAGCCTTCGTAAAATTTATAAGGAAATCCCGGATTTGGGCAATATGCTCAGTGATGTCCGGTTGGATATGGCAGCTAAGCAACAGCTGATGGATCAACTGACAACACCATTTTCCGGAATTATGAAAAATTTTCTGTTGGTGGTCAATCGGTACAATCGCATGGCGGATCTGCCGTTGATCATCGATGAATATGAACGTCGCTATGATGAAGAACAAGGCTTGATTTTGGGTCAGGTGACAACAGCTGTCGCCATGACTGATCAGCAAAAGAGCCGTTTGGAAGCATCGGTTGCCAAACGACTGGGATATGAATCTGCGCAGTTGACTGAAAAAGTCGATCCTGCCATTGTCGGCGGTGTCATCGTCGAAGTCCAGGATCGCGTGATCGACGGCAGTGTAGCAACCCAGTTGGCAAAATTGCGGGAAATGTTGAAGTAAAAGCTCGCCGGCATTGGCCTGGTCAATGCTGCCCAACACATTAGTAAAGAGGTGAATCGAATGGCCATCAAAGCTGAAGAAATCAGTGCTTTGATCAAAGAACAGATCAAAAATTACCAAAGTGAGCTTTCAGTTGAAGAAGTCGGCACTGTCACCTATGTCGGGGACGGTATCGCACGAGCTCACGGTTTGGAAAATGCCATGAGTGGTGAGCTGTTGGAATTCTCCAACGGTGCATTCGGTATGGCACAAAACTTGGAAACAAATGACGTCGGGATTATCATCCTCGGCGATTTTGAAACCATTCGTGAAGGTGACAAAGTTAAACGTACCGGTAAAATCATGGAAGTTCCTGTCGGGGATGCTATGATCGGTCGTGTCGTCAATCCTTTAGGCCAGCCAATCGATGGTTTGGGCCCAATCAATACCAATAAATTCCGCCCGGTCGAAGCAATGGCACCGGGGGTTATGCAGCGTAAATCGGTCTCTGAACCGATGCAGACCGGCTTAAAGGCCATCGATGCCTTGGTCCCAATCGGCCGCGGCCAACGGGAACTGGTCATCGGTGACCGGAAAACCGGTAAAACTTCGATTGCTATCGATGCGATCATCAACCAAAAAGGTCAAGATATGATCTGTATTTATGTAGCAATCGGTCAAAAAGATTCAACGGTCCGGGCCCAAGTGGAAACACTGCGGAAATTCGGTGCCTTGGATTATACGATCGTTGTTTCAGCCGGAGCTTCCCAGCCAGCGCCAATGTTGTACATCGCACCTTATGCCGGTACAGCGATGGGTGAAGAATTCATGTACAACGGCAAGCACGTATTGATCGTCTTTGATGACTTGTCAAAACAAGCGGTCGCTTATCGTGAATTATCACTGCTTTTGCGTCGGCCACCAGGTCGTGAAGCCTACCCGGGGGATGTCTTCTACCTGCATTCCCGCTTATTGGAGCGGGCGGCTAAGCTATCTGATGAATTAGGCGGCGGTTCTATGACTGCACTGCCATTTGTTGAAACCCAAGCCGGCGATATTTCGGCTTATATCCCAACCAACGTGATCTCCATCACTGATGGTCAGATCTTCCTGGAAAGCGACCTGTTCTATGCGGGGACGCGTCCAGCGATTGACGCCGGTTTGTCAGTGTCTCGTGTTGGGGGTTCCGCTCAAATTAAAGCAATGAAAAAAGTTGCCGGTACCCTGCGTCTGGATTTGGCCAGCTACCGCGAACTGGAAGCCTTCACGCAATTTGGTTCTGATTTGGATCAAGCGACGCAAGCGAAATTGAATCGTGGTCGCCGAACTGTGGAAGTTTTGAAACAAAAACTGCATAATCCATTGGCTGTAGAAAAACAAGTGGTGATTCTATATGCCTTAACCCACGGCTTTATCGACAGTATTCCGGTAGGTAAAGTATTGGATTTCCAAGAGTTCTTGTTTGAACAGATTGAAGCCAATCATGACGAATTGTTCGAAACGATCCGGACGACCAAGGATCTGCCGGACGGCGAAAAATTGGATGCTGCAATCAAAGAAGCCAAAGATTTGTTTATGGCTTCCAACAGCCGGACTGCCACTCCGCAAGAAAAACTGAAAACGATGGAAGAAGACCGTTCATAGGCTTTCTTGAAACCCAGACTATACTTTAGTACGAGAAAGGATGATCGGACATGGGTGCTTCCTTGAATGAGATCAAGCAACGCATCGCTTCTACGAAAAAAACCAGTCAGATCACCAATGCGATGCAGATGGTATCTGCCGCTAAACTGACGAAATCCGAAAGTCATTCCAAACACTTTCAGATTTACGCTCAGAAAGTACGTGAAGTGGTCACCCATATGACAGCACAAGAGTTGACCGATATCTACACCAACAACGTGCAAGATGGTGTCAACTACAACAGCATGCTTATCAGTCGTCCGGTGAAAAAGACCGGCTACATCGTCATCACTTCCGATGGCGGACTGGTGGGCGGCTACAACAGCTCCATTTTGAAACAGATGATGACGATGCTCCAAGATGATCACACTTCTCAGGAAGATTATGTGATGATCGCCATCGGTGCGACCGGTGCGGACTTCTTCAAGGCCCGGGGCATCAATTTGGCTTACGAGTTGCGCAATCTGTCGGATCAACCGGGCTTTGAAGAAGTACGGAAGATCGTGACGATGGCAACGACCATGTATCAAAATGAAGTTTTTGATGAACTGTACGTATGTTACAACCACCACATCAACTCTCTGACCAGTCAATTCCGCGTGGAAAAGATGCTGCCTATCACTGACTTGGATCCTGACGAAGCTGAAAGCTATGAACAGGAGTATTTGTTCGAGCCTTCAAAAGAAGCTATCTTGGATCAGCTGCTGCCGCAATACGCAGAAAGTCTGATCTACGGTGCAATCGTGGATGCCAAAACAGCTGAACATGCCGCCGGGATGACGGCCATGAAGACAGCCACAGACAACGCCCGCAATATTATCGGCGACTTGACGATCTCTTATAACCGAGCTCGCCAAGGTGCAATCACACAAGAAATCACCGAAATCGTTGCCGGGGCTGCTGCTCTGGAATGATTACGAAATTAACGGTGCTGACAAACTGCTTTTTTTTGACGGCCGCATTTATCCGGTAGTCAAAGGTAACAGTTTGCGTGAAGAAAACCTCAGGGCCGCAAGGGAAGTCTTCTTTTGCGGGTCAAAGGTTTTCATGAGCTTTGAAAAGAGCTTCCGCAGCACACGAAGCAAGGAGGAAAACACATGAGTTCAGGCAAGATTGTTCAGGTCATCGGTCCCGTTGTCGACGTGGAATTCTCGTTGGATCAATCATTACCGGATATCAATAACGCCCTCGTGGTGTATCGCAACGATGAACAAAAAAGCAGAATCGTTTTGGAAGCAGCCTTGGAGCTGGGTGACGGTGTCATCCGGACCATCGCAATGGAATCAACAGACGGTCTGCAACGGGGGATGGAAGTTGTCGATACCGGCAGCTCAATCTCCGTACCAGTCGGACAAGACACCCTAGGTCGTGTGTTCAACGTTTTAGGTGACACGATCGACATGGAGGCGCCTTTTGCCAAAGATGCAGAGCGCAGCAGTATCCATAAGAGCGCCCCGGCATTTGATGAATTGTCTACCAGTACTGAAATTCTGGAAACCGGGATCAAAGTTATCGACTTATTGGCGCCTTATCTGAAAGGTGGTAAAGTCGGACTGTTCGGTGGTGCCGGTGTCGGTAAAACCGTACTGATCCAGGAACTGATTCATAATATCGCCCAAGAACACGGTGGGATTTCTGTCTTTACCGGTGTCGGGGAACGGACCCGTGAAGGGAATGACCTGTATTATGAAATGAAAGAATCCGGTGTTATCGAGAAGACAGCTATGGTGTTCGGTCAAATGAACGAGCCGCCTGGTGCCCGGATGCGGGTCGCACTGACAGGGCTGACTATTGCGGAATATTTCCGTGACGAAGCCGGCCAGGATGTGCTGCTGTTTATCGACAATATCTTCCGTTTTACCCAAGCCGGTTCTGAAGTATCTGCCTTGTTGGGCCGGATGCCGTCAGCCGTTGGTTACCAACCGACTTTGGCGACTGAAATGGGTCAGCTGCAAGAACGGATCACTTCGACTAAGAAAGGTTCTATCACTTCTATCCAAGCAATCTATGTACCGGCCGATGACTATACCGATCCGGCTCCGGCGACAGCTTTCGCCCATTTGGATGCAACAACCAACTTGGAACGTAAACTGACCGAACAAGGGATCTATCCGGCTGTGGATCCGCTGGCATCTTCTTCAAGTGCGTTGGCACCTGAAATTGTCGGCGAAGAACACTATCAGGTTGCGACAGAAGTCCAACACGTTTTGCAGCGTTATCGTGAATTGCAGGACATCATCGCCATTTTGGGGATGGATGAATTATCGGACGAAGAAAAAGTTCTGGTTGCTCGTGCGCGCCGGATCCAATTCTTCTTGTCACAAAACTTCCACGTAGCCGAACAGTTTACCGGTCTGCCGGGGTCTTATGTGCCGGTTGAAGAGACGATCAAAGGCTTCCGCGATATCCTGGAAGGAAAATACGACGATCTTCCGGAAGAAGCTTTCCGCAGTGTCGGTCGTATCGAAGAAGTTGTCGAGAAGGCGAAAAAACTGGGATATTAACAGCTGACTGCTTGAAGACAGCTGTGTAGTCAGAAAAGAGGTGGCCCATGGAAGAGAGATATTTGACCGTAAACGTGGTAACACCTGATGGCCTGGTCTATGATCACCATGCTCGGATCGTTGTTGCTAAGACTCTCAGCGGTGAGATCGGAATTATGTCCCGTCACGCGCCGATCATTGCCCCTTTGGCGATCGATGAGGTCCGTGTCAAACGGGTGGACTCCGATACCCACGTAGACTGGATTGCAGTCAACGGCGGAATTATGGAAGTCAGAGACGATGTTGTTTCCATTATCGCCGACAGTGCTGAACGAGAACGGGATATCGATGTGTCCCGTGCTGAACGAGCTAAGATCAGGGCTGAAAAGATGATCGAGGAAGCAAAACAATCTGAAGACGTCGATCAACTGCGACGGGCAACCGTTGCATTGCACCGTGCCATCAATCGTATCAACGTATCCAAACACGGTTAGATCGCAAGTTTAAGCAGGCCGCCGGAAAAATCCGGCGGCCTTTTCTGTGAAAAATGCAGTTGTTTTACAGGGCCTTTCGCCGGAGTATTTCATTTTTAATAAATACTTTAGAATTCTACCGGAGAATCCAAGCGAAAAAATACCATCCGTTATCTTTATGGGAGAATAAACGGCAGATTGGAAAAAAAACTGTTAAAAATTTGACGAAGTCTGTCAGGGCTGGATTATGAGTCCGCTACATAGTCGCAAAGTAGGCGTTTAAGTCTTTTAAAAGATCATTTGGAGTCTTTTAGCGAGAAAAGTAATTTCTCATTCTAACGTATTTATGGTAGTATCTACTTATTGAGTTTTTTGAAAGCAGGGGTGCTATGGCGTTCTACGGTATCGATGCAATGCTGCGTATCATCAGTCATTTCGCATTTATCTATTTGGCATTCTGGGGTCTGAGAGCGATTCGCCTGGATACTTTTTTCCGAGCTTATCACACGCATCAGGTCCGTCTGCTCCTGTCGCTGGTGGCGATTGCTGTCGGCTATCAGGCCAGTTCTTTTTTCTTGGAGATCCTGGCTTTGTGCAGAAATCTCTTTTTGACATTCAACAATTGAAAAATAAAAAGGTACCAATTTTATCGGTATATGATATAATGGTACAGATTTTGGGCTTTTTTTGCTGCTCAAAGCTATTTCTGGAGGGAAAATTATGGAAGAGATCATCGTCCACGGTGGTAATCAATTAAAAGGTACGGTTAAGATTGAAGGAGCCAAAAATGCGGTTCTGCCGATTTTAGCAGCAACGTTATTGGCAGAAGAAGGTGTCACGACTCTGAAAAATGTACCGATTCTGTCTGACGTCTTGACGATGAATGAAGTCATTCGGCAGTTGAACGTGGCTGTCGCTTTTGATCAAACGACAAATCAAGTAACGATTGATGCTTCAAATTCTTTAAAAGAAGAAGCACCTTACGAATTGGTGAGCCAAATGCGTGCCTCCATCGTTGTTATGGGTCCGTTGTTGGCCCGTAACGGTCATGCAAAAGTGGCGATGCCAGGGGGCTGTGCCATCGGGAAACGGCCGATTGATTTGCATTTGAAGGGATTCGCTGCACTTGGGGCAACCATCCATCAAAGAGACGGCTACATTGAAGCTGTCGCTGAAAACGGCTTGCATGGCAACACGATCTATTTGGATTTTCCAAGTGTCGGTGCTACGCAAAATATCATGATGGCAGCAGTTAAAGCCAAAGGAACAACAATCATCGAGAATGTTGCTCGCGAACCGGAAATCGTTGACCTGGCAAACATTCTGAATAAGATGGGTGCTTCTGTCCATGGTGCCGGTACCGAAACGATGCGGATTGAAGGCGTGGAGCACCTCCACTCAGTTACCCATTCTATCGTGCAAGATCGCATTGAAGCCGGGACCTTCATGGTGGCTGCAGCCATGACTCAAGGAAACGTTTTGATCTTGGACGCCATCAGTGAACACAATCGGCCGCTGATCTCAAAATTGACTGAAATGGGCGCTAAAATCACTGATGAAGCTGACGGTATCCGAGTAGTCGGCCCGACAGTTTTGAAGCCAACCGATGTCAAGACGATGCCTCACCCTGGTTTCCCGACAGATATGCAGGCACAGATGACTGCAATTCAAATGCTGGCACAAGGTACCAGCATCGTGACGGAAACAGTCTTTGAGAACCGCTTCCAGCACTTGGAAGAAATGCGCCGGATGAATGCCCATGTGAAGATTGACGGCAATATCGCTGTTATCGAAGGTGGTCATCAAATGCAGGGGGCACTGGTTTATGCGACTGATTTGCGAGCAGCAGCTGCTTTGATCCTGGTGGGACTGACAGCAAACGGCATTACTCGCGTCCGCAACCTAAAATACCTTGATCGTGGCTATTATCAATTCCATAAAAAGCTGCAGGCTTTGGGGGCTTCCGTTGAACGGGTAGATACCGATGCGGTGGTGGAATCTGAATCAAAAGCAACGATTGCCTGATGGATTTTCAAATGTAACCAGATAAGCCGGAAGGAGTCTGCTGACTTTATTTCGGCTTTTTCCAAAATTTTTGGTCAAAAAAGGAAAGGGGAAACAACCTGTGCGATTGAACCGCTATATCTTGACGACATTGGTAAAGATTTTGATCGTGATCCTGCTGGCGATGGGGATGTTTATTTTGGGGACGATGATCGGTTACGGCGGGATCGGCGGGGGCATGCCCCTGAAGGTATTCTACCCCGGACTGTGGACCCACATCCTGGAATTTATTAAATAAACAGCCGAAAGCCGTTTCCGAAAAGGGAGCGGCTTTTTTTGCGCCGAGTTGTCGCGGCTTTTGCATTATCAAAGAGTTGGAGCAGCCGGACTTCACGATTGGAAACAGTTAAAACGAGAGCCGGCACGAGAAATCTCATCACCGCTTGCCGGCGTTTTGAAGAAGTGCATCTGTTGTACATCATGAGCATAAGGCCTGTATCCGGCTGTTTCTTGTTGGCATTCTCCTCCTGAAAAGCGGCCTTTGAGAATCGCAGGTGAGTTTTTCGCTGAATTAATTGTTACCGTTTTGTAATAAAGTTCTGTTTTAAAAGAAAAAGCGCCGTTTCTTTCAATTTTTTGCTGTGATTTTTGCTGACTCGCCGCTTCTAAAAAGTGCTGTTGTGATTTTCATTTTATTTTAATTTTAAAATCAAAAGATGCTATTGTGTCAAGGGATAGAGCATGAACGACGTAACATTCTAGATGAAATTTTGCAAAGTTTATTTCGTTTGTAACAAAAAATAAAGCGTTTTCCCGTTTTGTGTCAAAGAGCTTTAACAGGACTGTAACCAAAGGTGGAAATCTCCATGATAAGATACCCTTCGTGAGCTACTTAGGAGGGAAAACGACTTTATGAATACTCGTTTATGGCCATTGATCGGCGCTGCTGCTGTTCTGGCATTTGGAAGTCTGTTACCGGTGTATGCAAATGAAAATCAACCGGAAGAAAATGCGATTGATACACAGATCGTAGCAAAAGATACAGTAATGAATCTGTCGGCATCATTGGCTGAAGTCAGCAAAGACAATCAGGCAGTGACACTGGTAAAAAATGATATTGCTGCCAAAGAAAAAGCAGCAAAGGAAAAAGCTGCTCGTGAAAAGGCGGCGAAAGAAAAGGCTGCTAAGGAAAAAGCCGCTAAAGAAAAAGCGGCCAAAGAAGCTGCTGAAAAGGCTGCTGCTGAAAAAGCTGCTAAGGAAAAGGCAGAACGGGAAGCTGCGGAACAAGCTGCCGCAGAGCAGGCTGCTGCTGAACAATCGGTCAGTGCTGCACCAAGCGGCGGTCGGACCATGATTATGGAGTCGACTGCTTATAGTTCCGATCCGGCTGATGCATTGGGTGGAGGAACCGTAACTGCAACCGGACAAAACCTGTTGAGTAATCCGATCGCGGTCGCGGTTGATCCGAATGTGATTCCACTGGGTACCCGTCTTTATGTTGAAGGATACGGAGAGGCCTATGCGGTCGATACCGGTAGTGCGATTCAGGGAAATATCATCGACGTCCATTTTCCTACCGCAGCCCAATGTTATACTTGGGGACGGCGTCAGGTTCAAGTAACGATTTTAGATTAACAGACTTTATACCGGGACTTGGTTCCCGGTTTTTTTATTAGCATTTTTGATTATTGTGGTCTGCCAAAAGCCAAGGGGAAGCCGTACTATAAGCAGGCAGCTGCAGTGCTAAGCATAGTGAAGTGGATCCAGATAGTTATCACCGGCGTTTTTAAAGTCAGGGGAGTTTGCAAAGGGGTCGCCGGCAGAAATCGAAATCTTGTTTTTCGCCGGGAAAGAAGCTATGATTTGAAAAGTAAGAAAGAAGGAAGTCGATCCATGAAACGTTTGTTGATCGGCATGGTAAGAGGGTATCAGCGGTTTATTTCGCCGTTGTTTCCTCCCAGCTGCCGTTATTATCCTACTTGTTCCAGTTATATGATCCAAGCGATCCAAGTTCACGGTGCCGCAAAAGGCCTTTTGATGGGGACGGCACGGATCCTGCGCTGCCACCCGTTTGTCAAAGGCGGCATCGATTATGTTCCCCGCAAGTTTTCTCTGACCCGCAACACGGCGGACAAGGAACAGCCTGTTTATACCTATCGCAAAGGAGAACCTGTCAAATGAACTATCTGATTTCCGAGATTGATCCGCAAAAGCAAACCGAACTGCTCCCGTGGCCACTGCTGCTGGATGCTGACCCTGATCGCAAATTGGTGGCCGGCTATTTGCTGCGCAGTCGGGTCCTGATTGCCTGGGAGCAGGTGTCGGGGAACGATGATCCCCTTCCGCAGAGCGCCGAGTCAGTCATCGGAGTCACCGTGTTCGAAGAGCGGACTGCTGAATTTGAGATTTTGAATGTCGCAGTGAAGACCGGCTGGCAAAATCAGGGAATCGGCGGTCAATTGCTGGATCGCTGTCTGGAGCTGACCACGATTCGTGATTCCGGGAAACCGGTGCTGATCAAAACCGGGGATTTAACCTCACCGGCGCTCGCGCTGTATCAAAAGAAGGGCTTTCGTCAAATTGCACTTGTTGAGGATTATTTTGTGGAACACTACCCGGAGCCGATTTACGAAAACGGCATCCGCCTCAGAAATCAGGTAATCCTGCAACGGGACGGATTCACTGAAGCTTCCTTGGATTGATTAGGCAGGCTGTTTTTTCTTTCAAATCGCTGAAGGATAGTCTGTCGGGCAATCCAGATTCTTGCGGACCTGTCGAAATCAAGGAGTAAAGTGCCGCTTAGGTGGGGCCAAGCTGCGCATTTCCGAGCAGATTGCGGTGAAAAGGCTAAAATTGCTGCCGTTGGAGTTTTCAGATCCACCCTAAAATATGTGCACCAGTGGAATTTCCAGACACATCATAACTATTTGGCTGACACGGCATCTGCTGTGTCTTTTTTTTTGCGTACTGGAGAATTTCAAACCCGCAGGCAAGCAGCGTACTGCAAACCAATCAGCTCCTTGCAGAATATTTTCCCTCTGCTTTTCATTATGATAAAATATTTACATAATGGTTAGCGAAAATTAATAATACACTCTCTTCTGAAATAATCGAATTTTCTGAATATTATATTGACTTATCATGAAAGTTTCAGTATATTAAAAAGCATACTTGGAGAGAAGCTCTATTATAATTATTAAGAAAACGGAGGAAATGGAATGAAAAAGAAATTGGCATTTTTGTTTACGGGTATGCTGTTGTTGTCTGCCTGCAGTGCAGCACCGAAAGGATCTGGTTCGGATGCATCGGAATCAGCTGACGGTGGGAATACTTCCGGCGATACCATCAAATTGGGGATGAATATGGAATTGTCCGGCTCAGTGGCTGCATATGGCAACCAGGAAAAAGAAGGGATCGAGATGGCGGTGGAAGAGATTAATGCTGCCGGCGGGATCGACGGCAAGCAGATCGAACTGGTCACAAAAGACAATAAATCCGACAGTACCGAGGCCGTATCCGTGACCACCAGCCTGACGACCAAAGACGGCGTTGTGGCGATTGTCGGGCCGGCGACATCCGGTGCTGTTAAAGCATCGCTGCCCAATGCAACGAAAGTCAAAGTGCCTTTGTTGACGCCTTCCGGTACGGATGATGCCATTACCGTGCAAAAGGGTGCGGTACAAGAGTATGCGTTTAGAACTTGTTTCCAGGACAGCTTCCAGGGAAAAGTCCTGGCAATCTATGCCCATGAAACGTTGAAGACTGACAAAGCAGTAATCCTGGGGGACAATTCCAGCGATTATGCCAAGGGTCTGACTAAAGCTTTCAAAGATGCTTATGAAGGAAAAGTCGTTATCGAAGAAAACTTTACCAAAGGGGATAAAGACTTCCAAGCGGTGTTGACGAAGATCAAAGACAAGGACTTCGATGTACTTTATCTGCCGGGCTACTATGAAGAAACAGGGTTGATCACCAAGCAGGCGCGGGAAATGGGGATCGATGTGCCGATCTTGGGTCCTGACGGCTTTTCTGATCCGAAATATGTTGAGATCGCCGGCAAAGAAAATGTTAATCAGATTTATTACGCTTCCCACTTTTCGACTAAAGTGGATACCAGCGAAAAAGCCAAGACCTTTATCGAAGCCTTCAAAAAGAAATATGACAAAGAGCCGTCTTCCTTCAATGCCCTCAGCTACGACTCTATCTACATGGTAAAACAAGCCATCGAAGATCAGGGCTCCGCTGATTCAGCGGCCATCACTAAAGGATTGGCTGAGCTGAAAGATTTCGAAGGGGTGACCGGAACGATGACCATCGACAAAGAACACAATCCGGAAAAACCGGCTGTCGTCTTGGGGATGCAAAACGGTGAGGAAGCAACAGCCGATGTTGTCAATCCTTGATAATACAAGAGTACAAAGGTGGAGCGTCCCCAGCGGGCGTTCCTCCTTTTGGGCTTTGAATGAAAGGGCAGTGACGCTATGGAAATGATCGTACAACAACTGGTGAACGGACTGTTTTTGGGCTCAATCTATGCCTTGTTGGCATTGGGCTATACGATGGTCTACGGGATCATCAAACTGATCAACTTTGCACATGGTGAAGTCTACATGATCGGTAGTTTTATCGGCTATTTTATTTTGAATTATAATGCGAAGATCGGCTTTTTCCCGGCCATGCTCATTGCGATGGCGGCCTGTGCTTGTCTGGGGGTAGTGATCGAGTTTCTGGCATACCGGCCATTAAGAAAAGCTACCCGTATCTCGGCTTTGATTACGGCGATTGGGGTCAGCTATTTGCTGCAGAATGTGATGACTTATTTCTTTAAATCCGATGCTCGGCCATTTCCGCAGGTTATTGCTTTACAGACGTATGATCTGGGAATCATCAAAGTCAGTAATATCCAACTGATCATTTTGTTTGTTTCGCTGTTGTTGATGGTGCTGTTGCAAGTGGTCATCCAAAAGACCAAAATGGGTAAAGCGATGCGGGCCGTTTCGGTGGACGGGGATGCTGCCCAGCTGATGGGAATCAATGTCAACCGAACGATTTCCTTTACCTTTGCTATCGGTTCGGCACTGGCAGCTGCCGGCGGGATGCTGATCGGCCTCTACTACAACTCCATCGATCCGATGATGGGTGTGGCACCGGGCTTGAAATCCTTCGTCGCTGCAGTACTGGGGGGCATTGGGATCATTCCTGGTGCGGCGTTAGGCGGATTTGTTATCGGGCTGATTGAGACGATTGCCACCGCATTGGGCTTTTCAGCTTTCAAAGATGCCCTGGTCTATCTGGTTTTAATCATTATTTTACTGGTGCGTCCGGCGGGAATCCTGGGCAAAAATGTCAAAGAGAAAGTGTAGGTGGCGGCCATGAAGAAAACGTTGAAATACAATTTGATCTGGCTGGCACTAATCGGCGGCAGCTACTTTATTTTATTCATGTTGTACAATCTGGGCATCATCGACTTGTTTTTGGACAATGCGATCGTTAATATCGGCATCAATGTGATCTTGGCGGTAGGCTTGAATCTGATCATCGGTTATTCCGGTCAGTTCTCTCTGGGACATGCCGGTTTTATGGCAATTGGGGCCTACGCCGGTGCGATCTTCGGAATGCAGATGCCAACGTACGGCGGCTTCTTTTTGGGCATGCTGGCCGGGGTCTTGATCTCCGGAGCTGTGGCGTTATTCGTCGGAATCCCCACTTTGCGTTTGAAAGGAGACTACCTGGCAATTGCCACTCTGGGAGTCTCCGAAATCATTCGTATCCTGATTGTCAATATGGACGGGATTACTAACGGACCGGCGGGAATCTTCGGGATTCCGCAATACACCACGTGGGAAATGGTCTTTGCTTTTGCGGCCTTGTCGATCCTGATCGTGGTAAACTTCATCCACAGCGGTCCAGGGCGTGCGGTTCTTTCCGTACGGGAAGATGAGATTGCTGCTGAATCCATGGGGGTCAACACCACTAAATACAAGGTGATGGCTTTCGTAGTGGGGGCCATGACTGCCAGCGTGGCGGGGACTTTGTTTGCCGGCTACAAGCAGTCGGTGTTCCCGGGAGATTACGGCTTCATGAAGTCTGTGGATATCCTGATCATCGTCGTATTCGGCGGTATGGGCTCGACCACCGGTGCGGTACTGGCAGCGATTGTGCTGGGGGTGTTGAATACGCTCTTGCAAGATGCCGGTTCCATCCGGATGATCGTCTATGCGTTGGCCTTGATCGTGATCATGATCTTCAAACCGGGGGGGCTGTTAGGCACTTGGGAATTTTCCGTGAAACGGATTTTCGATAAATTCAGCAAGAAAGGAGCGGATGCAGATGCCTCTGTTGACCGTTAATAATTTGACGAAAAACTTCGGCGGACTGGCAGCCGTCTCTCATGTTGATCTGGAACTGGATACCAATGAACTGGTAGGCTTGATCGGGCCAAATGGTGCCGGGAAGACAACGTTGTTCAATCTGCTGACAGGAGTTTATGAGCCTTCCAGCGGGGATGTCCTGTTTTATAATCAAGGCAAGAAAGAACGCCTGAACGGCATGAAGCCCTATAAAGTTGCTGCTGCCGGGTTATCCCGGACATTTCAGAACATCCGGCTGTTCAAAGATTTGAGCGTTATGGACAATGTGCTGATCGCAATGAATGCCAAACACAAAGAAGGTTTTTTCAGCAGTGTGCTGCGGTTGCCGAAATTTTACAAGACCGAAGCTGACCTGCGGCAAAAAGCACTGGAGCTGCTGGCAATCTTCGGTTTGGAAACAAAGGAGAAGACGCTGGCAAAGAACCTGCCTTACGGAGAACAACGACGCCTGGAGATCGTACGGGCACTGGCGACTGATCCGAAGCTTTTGTTTTTGGATGAGCCGGCAGCCGGTATGAATCCGCAGGAGACAGCAGATTTGACCCAGCTGATTCGTAAGATTCAAAAAGATTTCCAGATCACCATTTTGCTGATTGAACATGACATGAGTCTGGTGATGGAAGTCTGCCAGCGGATTTATGTCTTGGAATACGGGCAGCTGATCGCCCACGGGACACCGGAAGAGATCAAAAATAATTCTCGGGTCATCGAGGCTTATTTGGGAGGCGAGATGTGATGTTGAAAATCCAAAATCTGGCCGTCCATTATGGCATGATCCAAGCGGTCCACGATGTTTCCTTTGAAGTCAATGAAGGGGAGATCGTAACGCTGATCGGTGCAAATGGAGCCGGTAAAACGACGATCCTGCGCACCATCTCAGGCTTGATTCGACCCTCTCAAGGATCAATCACCTTTGAAGGCAGCGAGATTACTAAAATCGCACCGCAAAAAATCGTCGCCGGCGGGCTGTCCCAAGTACCGGAGGGGCGCCACGTCTTTGCCGGCTTGACGGTAATGGAAAATCTGGAGATGGGAGCCTATCTGCGAAAAGACAACGACACCAAAGCCGATTATGAGCAGGTATTCCAGAAATTTCCGGTCTTAAAAGAACGGAAAAATCAAGATGCTGCGACTTTGTCCGGTGGTGAACAGCAGATGTTGGCGATGGGGCGGGCGCTGATGTCCAAGCCCAAGCTTTTGTTGCTGGATGAGCCGTCGATGGGACTGGCGCCGATCTTTATCAAAGAGATTTTTTCCATCATTCAAGAAATCAACCAGCAGGGGACCACGGTCCTTTTGATCGAACAAAATGCGAAAATGGCTCTGTCTGTCGCTGATCGCGGCTATGTCTTGGAGACGGGGAAAGTCGTTTTGTCCGGTACCGGGAGTGAACTGCTGGAATCAGAGGAAGTCAAGAAAGCTTATTTAGGAGGGTAAACCATGAGCGTACGTGATTTTATGACCAAAAATGTGATCGCCGTCAAGCCCGAGACACCGATTTTCGACGCGGTGGATCTGATGAAAAAAAATGATATTCACCGACTGCCGGTCTTGAAAAACGACAAATTGGTGGGTCTGATCACAGAGGGAATCATTGCGGAAGCCATGCCCTCGAAAGCGACCAGTCTCAGCGTCTATGAAGCCAATTACCTGTTGAATAAAACGACAGTAGCGGATGTTATGGAGAAAAAGGTTCTGACCATCGCACCGGATGACCTCTTGGAAGATGCAATCTACCGGATGCGGCAAAACAACGTGGGTGTCCTGCCGGTCATGGAAGGTGAGCAGCTGGTAGGCATGATTACCAACAATGATATCTTTGACGCCTTTTTGAAAATCACCGGCTACAACGATGGCGGCGCCCGGGTCAGCCTGCAGATTACCGAAGACCATAAAGGAATCTTGGCGGATATTACCCGGCTGCTCTCTGATAATGATTTGAGTATTCTGACGATCGTAGTCAACCGTATGGAGCTGACCACGATTGTCGAAATCCAGGTGGAATCCCGCAATACGGAAAAAATCCGCGAGATCCTCAGTAAAGCCGGCTATCTGGTGACAGATGTTGTTCTGACCAGAGGCTGACACATGATACAGAAGACTTCGAATACGAGAAGTCTTCTGTTTTTTTGCTGAAAAAGGGATGGTACAATGGCAATGAATTCAATGTCCTGAACATCATAAAATCGGCGAGCTGTCGTCTGAAAAGGGCTTGCTGCCGGTCACCACTGCGATTGCTACTGTCGGTTGCGGCACAGCAGCAGCGGGGCAGCTGATTGGTGCACCGGTTTTTCTGGAATTGGACAGGATGGGGAGGTAATCTGATGGTGACGATTGGAAGTCGTCTAAAACTGCTGCGGCAGCAAAAGGGCTGGTCTCAAACCGAGACAGCAGAAAAGTTGCGGATCTCCCGCCAAAGCGTCTCCAAATGGGAGCTTGATAAAAGTCTGCCGGATATCGGGATGCTGAAGGAATTGGCGCTGCTATACGACTTTTCTTTAGATGAGCTGCTGCAGTTGCAGGAGGAGAAAATCATGTTATTGAAGGCTTTGGAAACAGAAACGATGGCAGCAGACAGCAGTCGGCTCATCTGTCGGAATAAAGAGCCGAACACAGAACAGCTGGCTTTTTTGACTACGGCAATGTTTGAGCCGATTGCAGCGCGAATTTTACCGGAACGGATCCTATGGCA
This sequence comes from Enterococcaceae bacterium OF42-14pH9A, assembly GCA_027692465.1. Classification (GTDB taxonomy): domain Bacteria; phylum Bacillota; class Bacilli; order Lactobacillales; family Enterococcaceae; genus Enterococcus_C. Next base: position 159,579 of record JAQEYU010000005.1, read on the forward strand.
GACAGTCCTGCCTCAAATCCCGGCAGGAATGGGCAGCAATCTGTCCGCGGTGACAGTCGTGTCAAAAGAGCGTACCCGTCGTTATCAGACACTGTTTGGCGGCGACAACGGGATTTATTTGTTCGTCACGGAGAGCGGTCTTTGGCGAACGACAGCAGTGGAATGGCTCGAGACAGAAAAACTGGAACAGCTGCCCTTTTCGGAGCTGGCTGTGTTGGTTACGGCTCCTTTTTTTGAAGCCCGTGTCAGTCGGGGCAACCGACCGGGATTGTTCTATGGGAAAAAAGATGGTGGTTATGATATGCTGGCCATCGGTAAGCCCGCTTCTGCTGCGCTGCAACCGATTCTGGAGGTGTTGGACCAAAAATGGCAGATTTATCGTGAATATCAGGGGTATTCAATAGGAGAGATTGTCAAGCGATGGCGAAAACAGAAACGCTTGCCTGAGGAATAAAGCCAGTAGTCTGGGATCAGTGAGGCAACAGCGCTTTTTCTGTTAAGGAAGAGGAAATGCTGCGCCTGTCGAATTTTTTTACTGGAAATGGCGCAGCAGCATCCGGGAAGGGCGCTGCTGCGAGAAATTTTTTTAAAGAAAGGAGAGTCGTTATTCCCGTGCTTTTTTTTTGCGGCTGTGGTAAGCTAATTAGGCGGAATCAACGGCAAGTAGCCGATTAAGTCGCGGGGTTATCAGATTATCAGTACGAGGTGAAGACCATGTCCAAGAAAAACAAAGATATCGAAGTGCGGGTGGAAGAGACCAAGCGCACCATTAAGGGTACCGAATATACAGTCAATCAATTACTGATCGGCAAAAAAATGATCGGCGAAGTGATGACTGTCGGACCAAAAGCACATGGAGCGTTTCTGGGAGAGGAAGATCTCGGAGCTTACAAGACTGTCGATTTGGCTGTCGAGGCGATTTTGCTGCAGCATAATCTGCATGATTGATCCTTAAAACAGCTGAGGAAATAAAAAACGGCTTTCCTGTAAAAAAAATTGAAATTTCCACTTGCAATCAAAAAAGGTTTTTAGTATCATAATGAAGTCGGGTTGAGATAACACATGCGACCGGCTCAGATGGAGGAGTAGCGAAGAGGCTAAACGCGACGGACTGTAAATCCGTTCCTTCGGGTTCAGTGGTTCGAATCCACTCTCCTCCACCATTTATTGGGGTATAGCCAAGCGGTAAGGCAAGGGACTTTGACTCCCTCATGCGTTGGTTCGAATCCAGCTACCCCAGTTGCAAGCTCTCTGTCAATGACAGAGAGTTTTTTTTTCATAAAAAACAGTCTTCACGTTTCCTCGATGTTGGAGTCTCGGTGGCGGCTGACTGTAGGGGTTGACCTCAGCAGGTAAATTATTAAGTAAATATCACTAAAAAAACTTTGACGGTCATTCCCGCAAGCTTTATACTGGGAAATGAGTGTAAGGACTTACAAATTTCGATAAAAGGTGGGAACTACAAATGGCAACAGTCAAAGCAGTACACAATGAAGCTTATCAGGACCACTATCTGGTGGAGAACAAAAACGGTGTCAAATTGGCTCTCAGTCCTTTCGGTGCCCGGGCATTGGATCTGATCGTGCCGGTAGACGGCAAGGAAGTCGATCTCATGGTGGGCCCGAAGGATTTGGCGGGCTATCGTGAAAATCCGTATTTCAATGCAACGATTGGACCGATTGCCGGGCGCGTGGCAGGGGCCTCTTTTGAACTGGCGGGCGAAACCTATCATACTGAAGACAGTCAATCCGGTAATACTCTTCACGGGGGCTTGACTGGTTATGATAAACAAAACTTTGATGCGACCCCTTTCCAAGAAGAAGGAAAAGCCGGTGTCGAATTCACTTTTACTGATCCGGACGGGGCCCACGGGTTTCCCGGAAATGTCAAAGTCAAAGCGACATATAGTTTGACTGATAACAACGAGTTCCAATTCAAATTTGAAGCGGAAACCGACAAGCCGACGATTTTCAATCCTACCAATCACGGCTACTACAATCTGACCGGTACTCCGGAAAACACCATCGATGAGCACACCTTGAAAATTCGTGCCTCCAAAGTCGGGGAGACCAATGATGATGTGACGACGACTGGTAAACTGTTGGAAGTTGCGGAAACAAAATTCGATTTCTTGGCTGGTCGAAAAATCGGGACCACCTTATTGGATGATCCCTTTGTTTTTGACGACAATCAAGGGACGGTGTTGACGCTGACTTCTCCGGATGGCAAGATTGCTATGGAACTGACGACGACTGAAGCAGCGGTTGTGATCTATACAACCCGTGACGCTGAAGCCGGATTGGATTTCAAAAACGGTATCATGTCCCAACATGCGGCAATCGCCATCGAACCGCAGGCAATCCCGGGAACGGAAGCCTACCCGCAGTTCGGCAGTATTCTTTTGGAACCCGGCAAGCCGTTTTTGGCGGAAAGCAGTTTTACTTTGAAATTTTGACAGTGATGACAAGAGAGCAGAAAATCTTTTTTGATTTTTTGTTCTCTTTTTAATTGACTCTGAATGATTACAAGTGTAAACTCAAAAATGTAAAGGACGATTACATTCGTAAACAAAGGAGGTGCGACATGGAGAGGACGATCGACACAACAGCCGAAGCCGTAAAGATTTCTGATTCGGAGTGGGAAGTGATGCGGGTCTTGTGGACGCTGGGGCAGGCGGATGCGCAGCAGATCGCAGACATCCTGGGGCAGACGATGGACTGGAAATTGGCGACCGTCAAAACCCTGCTGGGGCGTCTCGTCAAAAAAGAAGCGTTACGGACTGAGCCTTGTGGTAAGAAGTACATCTATTTTCCGACAGTCGGGGAAGAAGCAACCATGAAGAGTGCAACGGAAAACTTGTTTGCTCATATCTGTGCCAAAAAAGTCGGTATGACCATTGCTGATTTGGTCAAAGAAGCAGAGTTGACTGCTGCGGACATTGCGGCAATTCAAGCGGCATTAACAGAGAAAACGCCGACAGCAGTGATCCACTGCAACTGTATTCCGGGACAATGTGAGTGCCGGGAGCATCGTTCAACCGCCGACAACTGAGGTTTTTGCGGCTTTGTCGGTGGCGCTTTTGAAAAAGGAATCGAAATATGCAAGACAAGCAATCATAAATTGGAGGGATTTTTTATGAAACAAACATTTTTAATCAAAGGAATGAGCTGCCAACATTGCGCAGCCCGTGTAGAAAACGGCATCAACGAACTGCCTGGGATCCAAAAAGTGAAAATTAATCTGAAAAAAGAAAATGGTGTCGTCAAGTTCGATGACAATCAGGTTTCCGCTGACCAGATTGCAGCTAAAGTTACTGAAGTCGGCTATCCTGCCGAGGTGATCTGATGGCTCAGGCGCAAACTGCAACCGGCGAAGGGACGCAAACACAGAGTTTCGTCATCACCGGCATGACTTGTGCCAACTGTTCGGCACGAGTGGAAAAAGAATTGAATCGTCAGCCCGGCGTCCTGTCTGCCAATGTCAATCTGGCGACGGAAAAAGCAACGGTTTCGTATGCAGATACGACGGCTGCTGATCTGATTGCCTGTGTGCAGCAAATCGGATACGGGGCAATCTTGGATGATGAGAATCATCGCAAGCAGGTGGCAGAGGGCAAAGCCCGCCACCTGCGCAATATGAAGCGGGATCTGATCGTCAGCGCTGTTTTGGTGGCACCTTTGATGGTTTCAATGCTGTTGATGATGGCCGGTGTCCATCACCCGCTGGTTATGTTTTTCCATGAACCATGGGTGCAACTGGTATTGGTGACACCGATCCAGTTCGGCGTAGGACTGCGTTTTTACAAAGGTGCCTATCATGCGGTTAAGACCAAGGCGCCGAATATGGACGTTTTGGTGGCGATGGGAACGACAGCCGCTTATCTGCTGAGTGTTTATAACGGCTTTTTCGCCGGGAAACCCCACGAACTTTATTTTGAATCCAGTGGGATGATCATCACATTGATTCTTTTGGGGAAATATTTGGAAACGTTGGCCAAGACCAAGACTTCAAATGCCATCAAGCAGTTGATGGGGCTGCAGGCAAAAACTGCCAGAGTGCTGCAGACAGATGCCAGCAGTGTCGATCTGCCTTTGGAACAGGTCACAGCCGGAATGCAGATCTTGGTGCGTCCTGGGGAGCAGATCCCGGTGGATGCAGCGATCTTTGACGGTCGCACTTCAGTGGATGAAAGCATGCTGACCGGTGAGAGCCTGCCAGTAGAAAAAGGTATCGGTGACACAATCTTCGGTGGCACGGTGAATACTACCGGAACCATTAAGATCAAAGCGTTGCAAGTCGGCAATGATACTGTGCTGGCTCGCATCATCCGGATGGTGGAAGATGCCCAAGGTTCCAAAGCACCGATACAACAGATTGCCGACAAAATCTCGGGAATCTTTGTACCGGCCGTGCTGATTGCGGCGTTGGTAACTTTGCTTGCTACCGGCTGGATCGTCGGTGATTGGCAGGTGGCAGTGATCCATAGTGTGGCGGTTTTGGTAATTGCTTGTCCCTGTGCCCTCGGATTGGCTACTCCTACGGCTATTATGGTGGGGACAGGACTGGGTGCCAAGAACGGAATCTTGATCAAAGGTGGGCAGGCATTGGAGACCGCTTCGCATATTTCCAGTGTTATTCTGGATAAGACCGGAACCATCACTGTCGGAAAACCTGTCGTTACGGACATGAAATTGAGTGACCCTGAGCTTTTGGGGGTGATCGCCGGTCTGGAAAATCAGTCAGAACATCCGCTGGCCCAGGCAATTATCACCTATGCCCAAGAAAATGGGACGGATCTGCCGGAAGTCCGGGATTTTGCTGCTGTCCCCGGTTTCGGGATTGTCGGAAACGTGGCCGGTGTTGCCTACCGCTTGGGTACGCGTAATTTTGTAAAAGAGCTGGCGGGAATCACTGATTACGATCCTGTGATCAGCCAATGGGCACAAGAAGGCAAAACATTGATGCTGTTGGCTAATGATCAGCAGGTACTGGGTGCGATAGCTGTGGCCGATCAGATTAAAGACACCTCAAGGGCTGCAATCAAACAGCTGCAGCAATCCGGTGTCTCCGTCTACATGCTGACCGGTGACAATGCTAAAGCTGCTCAGTATATCGGAGAACAAGTGGGAATTCCGGTCGCTAATATTTTTGCCGAAGTTCTGCCGGAGGACAAGTCCGAAAAAGTCGCTCTTTTGAAAGCACAAGGGGAAATTGTCGGCATGGTAGGGGATGGGATCAATGATGCGCCTGCATTGGCTTTGGCAGATATCGGTATCGCCATGGGCAGTGGGACGGATATCGCCATGGAGACGGCAGATGTCACGCTGATCCACAGCGATTTGACCTATGTAAGCAAGATGATCGAGCTTTCACAGGCGACTATCCGCAAGATTAAGCAGAATCTCTTTTGGGCTTTTGTGTACAATACTATCGGAATTCCTTTTGCAGCGTTGGGCTTTTTGAATCCTATCGTTGCCGGCGGTGCGATGGCTTTCAGTTCGGTCAGTGTCCTGTTGAATTCGCTTAGTCTGAATCGAAAGAGACTCTGATCTGCTTTTGAAAATTCATTTTGTGGGAGAAATGCTCACAAAATGAATTTTTTTTATTTAAATGTTACGATTAGATAAAGGAAGTTATTTGAGTAAAGGGTGTGAAGGAAATGACTGACAAAGATACCGAGATGAAGGGGGCAGCAGCGCCGTCTGATTCTCAAGAGCAAGGTCATGAGATGTCCGAAATGGACCACAGCAAGATGAATCATCAAATGATGGGCCACGACATGAGCCATATGGGGCATGACATGGGCGGGATGGATCATTCCATGCACATGGGGAATTTCAAGCAGAAATTTTGGCTTTCTTTGGTGATGGCGATTCCGATCATCTTGCTGTCGCCTATGATGGGAATTGAATTGCCCTTCCAATTTACTTTTCCCGGGTCGGACTGGGTGGTGCTGATTTTGGCGACAATCCTCTTCTTCTATGGTGGGCAGCCGTTTTTGAGCGGTGCCAAGATGGAGTTGAAACAAAAGAGTCCGGCCATGATGACGTTGGTAGCGATGGGGATTACAGTTTCTTATGTCTACAGTTTGTATGCCTTTATTGCCAATCATTTTCTTCATGGCGAGCATGTGATGGATTTCTTCTGGGAACTGGCAACGCTGATCGTCATCATGCTGTTGGGGCATTGGGTGGAAATGAATGCTGTTTCCAACGCCAGCAATGCCCTGCAGAAACTGGCAGAGCTTTTGCCCGACACTGTGACCCGGCTCACGGCTGATGGGGGTGAAGAAAAAATTTCACTCCAGGAAGTCAAGGAAGGCGACCGGCTGATCGTGCGTGCCGGAGACAAAATGCCGACTGACGGGGTGATCGAAGACGGCGAGAGCACAGTGGACGAATCTGCAGTGACCGGTGAATCCCGCGGCGTTAAAAAGCAGAGCGGCGACAAGGTCATCGGCGGTTCCGTCAATGGCAACGGTACGATCCGGATCAAAGTTACCGGTACCGGCGAAAACGGCTATCTGGCCAAAGTCATGGAAATGGTCCGCCGTGCCCAGTCGGAAAAATCCAAATTGGAAGGATTAGCGGACAAGGTTGCCAAATGGCTCTTTTACGTGGCACTGGCGGCTGGGATTACAGCCTTTGTTGTCTGGCTGGCAGTGAGTGATCTGCCGACTGCGATGGATCGGATGGTGACGGTTTTTGTAATCGCTTGTCCCCATGCTTTGGGCTTAGCCATCCCGCTGGTTATCGCTCGTTCGACCTCGATTGCTGCTAAAAACGGCTTGTTGCTGAAAAACCGCAATGCGTTGGAAAATGCCCATGACCTGGATATGGTGCTGTTGGATAAAACCGGTACCTTGACAGCCGGGACCTTTGCCGTAACAGGCTTTGAGAACTTTTCCGCTGAACAAGAGGATCAGACGCTTTTGTCCTGGATCGGGGCATTGGAAGCTTCCGCAAACCATCCCATCGCTACTGGGATCATGAAATATCTGCAGGAAGAACAGGTGAGTCCGGCTGCCGGCTCAAATGTCAAAAATATTTCCGGTGTCGGTCTTTCCGGCGAGGCAGACGGTCATCAATTGAAAATCATCAACGAAAAAGAACTGACCCGCCTGTCATTGACGGTCCCTTCAGAAAAAGCGGTCAAGTATCAGGAACAGGGAAATACAATCAGTTATCTGCTGGTGGATGACCAGCCGGCTGCTTTGATTGCTTTGGGAGATCAGGTCAAACCGGAAGCAAAAAGCTTCATTGCTGCTCTCAAAGAGCGTGGCATCGAACCGGTCATGCTGACTGGGGACAACAAACACGCGGCTGAGGCTGTGGCAAAATACCTGGGGCTGGACAGCTTTTATGCGGAGCTGCTTCCGGACGGTAAAGAAGCGATCGTATCGAAGCTGACCAAAGAAGGCAAGCGGGTGGTCATGGTCGGAGATGGGATTAATGATGCGCCCAGCTTGGCACGAGCAACTATCGGGATCGCAATCGGTGCCGGTACGGATGTCGCCATCGATTCGGCTGATGTCGTATTGACCAATTCCAACCCGGAAGATATCCTGCATTTTCTTGATCTGGCTAAGCAGACCCGCAAGAAAATGATTCAGAATCTCTGGTGGGGCGCCGGCTACAATATTTTCGCAATTCCCTTGGCAGCAGGGATCTTGGCTCCTGTCGGAATTATTTTGAACCCGGCTGTCGGAGCAATCTTGATGTCTTTGAGCACGATTATTGTGGCAATCAATGCGTTGACTTTGAAGATCAAGAAATAACCGGCTGTTGTGCTTTTCAGGCACGCCTTGTTTTGTGAAAAAAGAAAGTTTGTTTACGCCAGAAACCGGACGCAGTTGCGTCCGGTTTTTGGCAGTGAAATGTTTCCGATCAATGGACGGATGCTGCACGAATGCGCAATGAAAAAAAGGTTTGCAGCGGTCGCCAGCTGCAGCTTTTTAAAATTAGCGAGACGGTCATAACGGTCAGTCGTGAGAATTTTCTAAGTTGGTTGTGGTGATAAGGTCGGATTATGATATAATGTGAGCGTTGAATAAATGGACAACGGCTCTGTTTTACACATAGACCGTATGCGGGCAGGTGCCGTGTGTTGCGGCGTTTGCAAATATATTAGGAGTGACCGGAATGGAACTGAAAAAGTTGGAAGTACCTACAACCTCCATTACAGAAGTTAAGAAATCACCGATGGATGTTTTCGATCAAGCGCGGCAAGCAGGAACGGCGGTTTATGTGTTTAATCGCGAAAAGGTCGCCGGTGTCATGCTGACGCAGGAACAATATGAAAATCTTCTGCAGGAACTCCACGATCGCCCGGAAGCTGAAGAAAGTCAGATCGAAACAGTAGACGGTTTGGACGACTTTTTGAATGTGATGAGAGAGGCTTTGATCACCGGATCGACGGTTTCGGCGAAAAACCTTGATGAACGTATGGTTGCCCTTGGATTTATCACGCGGAAGACCGGTTTTGGCGGAGTTGTGGACATGGTAAATGAACTGAAGCAGACCGGTAAGATTGTCTATCAGCTGCGTAAAAAGCACGAGGGCAAAAATGTCGTAGCCGAAGTGATCGGCGAACAGGACAATCAGGCTACGATGTTCGATAAATTGATCATCAAAAAGATCCACCTGAAAGAAAGCTGACAAGCAAAAAAAACCGGATCCTGCCAAATGAGGATCCGGTTTTATTCATATCTTAAAGGAAACAGACAGTCAGCGGCCGGACTTGTGGACCCCGACGTTTTGATCGTTTTTGGGAATCGTAATATTCAAAAAAGCGGCCCAGAAAATACCGAAGAGCTGTGGGATCAGATACAACAGTGAAAGTCCCAAAACCAGCCAGGAGGGATTAAAGGGCTGATAGTAAAAATGCCATTCAGGGTGCTGGTGTTGCAGGACAAGCGAGATCACTGTGCTGACGACGTTTCCTGCAAACCACAGCCGCAGCTGCCGGGAAGCTTTGAAGTAAAAGCCCGATAGAACGGCCAAAACCAGTGAAAAGAAAAACCCCAACACTGATTGAAAATATGTATCCAACCACAGAGAGAGATAGACAAAAGGAATAATAGATAACATTAACGGTAGACGATATAGTTGCTTGTTCATAGAACACCTCCTAAATATATGTTATTTCATTTTCATTTTACGTCCATTTATAACTGTAAACAATGCAACTGTACCGATTTGTTTTTAATATGAGATTTTTTTTAGTTGATTCTTTTAAAAAAGAAATATAACGGATCTGATTTAAATAGAGTGGATTCATTCTATTCCTTTATCGGATATATGAAGAGGCGGGCGTGTCTGGAAACTACGGTGGGATTCGGATTATTGAGGACCTGCCGACAGCCGAAAGTCGAGTCTGGCTGCGGGACGGGTTATAATTGGATACCTGCAACCTGGCTTGCGGGGAACCGGACCCGAATCTCAGCTACGGTCATTTCATTTTCAGGTACCGAAGCAGAAACTTTGAATCAAAATTAACGAGGAGCCTTAATACCCATGAAACCACTTGAAAAACAACCGGAAAAAACCAAGGTGAACTACGACAAACTGCTGCTGGGACTGGTCGCAGGATGGCAAAAGCAGGAGCGGCGACCTAAAATTTTGATCCACAGCTGCTGTGCCCCCTGCAGTACCTATACGCTGGAGTTTTTGACAGGCTATGCCGATGTTACCGTTTATTTTGCCAATTCCAATATCCACCCGCAAGCTGAATATCAGCGGCGCCTGCTGGTTCAGCAACGATTTGTCGAGGCCTTCAATGAACAGACCGGTCAACAAGTTGGCTTCATTGCCGCTGACTATAAACCAAATGAATTTGTGGCATTGGTACGCGCCGGACAGCTTCAAAATGAACCTGAAGGAGGCAAGCGGTGCAGTGCCTGTTTTCAAATGCGACTGGATCTGGTAGCAGAAGCCGCGGTTGCGCTGGGCTTTGATTATTTTGGCAGTGCGCTGACGATTTCTCCTATGAAGGATGCCCAACTGATCAATGAGATCGGCTTGGATATTCAAAAAATTTATGATGTCGCCTATCTGCCCTCAGACTTCAAAAAACGCGGGGGCTATCAGCGATCGATTCAGATGTGTAAAGAATATGACATCTATCGCCAATGTTATTGCGGTTGTGTGTTTGCTGCCAATCAGCAGGGAGTCGATCTAAAGGCAGTCAAGAAGGAAGCAGCAGCCTACTTGGCGGAGACTGCTTTTGATAGTGAATGATACTGGGCAAATCAGCTTTTTGGCTGGAAAGCTTAGTAAGAGGCTTTGTTCCGGCAACCGGACTGTCTTTCTTTGATGATCGGGGGTAGTTTTTCGTTTGTTTCAATACACACCCTAAAAGCCGGATGAAAAACGCCTTCTGTGGCTTTTCTTCCGGCTTTTGCTTTTTAGAAAGACAAAACTGTGATAGGATGATGGATAAACAAACGTTTGTTTCGCAGTGCTTTGATGGGTGGAAGCTTCTTCGACGGAACAGATTTTTGAAAGGAGCAGTTGGATGACTGATATGAAGGAACGTTTTAATAAACAAGTCTATAAGATTGCGGTCTCTCTGATCCGCCAGTTCGATGAGCGGGTCTCCGGGATCGACGGGATGTTGAAACTGACTTTGGGGGAGCCGGATTTCAATACTCCGGAGCATGTCAAAGAAGCCGGACGTCAGGCAATCAAAGATAATTTCAGCCACTACAGCGGGATGGCAGGGCTGACTGATGTTCGGGAAGCGGCAGCTTTTTTCATGAAAGAAAAGTACGGATTGGTCTTTGACCCACTGAAGGAAGTCCTGGTAACGATTGGTGCGACAGAAGCAATCTCGGCTTCTTTGCTGGCAATGCTGGAGGCCGGTGACAAGGTACTACTGCCGGCGCCGATTTATCCCGGATATGAACCGGTGATCACCTTAGCGGGAGCCGAGCCGGTCTATATTGATACCACCGATAACGGTTTTGTGCTGGCACCGGAGCGATTGGAAGCTGCCTTAAAAGAACATGGCGAACAGGTCAAGGCGGTGATTTTGAATTATCCAAGTAATCCCACCGGGGTAACTTATGACCGGCAGCAGGTCAAAGCAATCGCAGATGTCTTGCGGAAATATCCGGTATTTGTGATCAGTGACGAGGTATACAGCGAATTGAGTTATGACCAGACCCACGTTTCGATTGCCGAATATTTGCCGGAACAGACCGTGATGATCAACGGTTTGTCGAAGTCTCATGCTATGACCGGTTGGCGGATCGGATTTATCTTTGCCCCGGCACCGCTGACCGCAGAGATCATCAAAGTCCATCAGTATCTGGTGACGGCCGCTTCGACAATCTCGCAAAAAGCAGCTGTGCGGGCCTTGGTAGAAGGTCTCCATGATGCCGATGTAATGAAGGAAGAGTACCGCCAACGTCGCGATTTCTTATATGGAGAAGTGGTGCGAGTGGGCTTTTCCGTCGCCAAACCCTCCGGTGCTTTTTATATTTTTGCGAAGATTCCGGAAGGTTACCAACAAGACTCGATGGCATTTTGTGTCGATCTGGCTGAAAAAAACAAGCTGGCCGTCATCCCCGGAATTGCTTTTGGCCCGGAAGCAGAAGGCTATATCCGAATCAGTTACGCAGCCGGTATGGAAACTTTGCAAGCGGCCATGAAGCGCTTGGCGGAATATATGGCGAGTTGATTGGCAGCTGAAAATTGCCGTGGCCTGCCTTGTCCTGAAAATGGAAGCTGTCTGCAGAGCGGTAGAGAATCCGGTCCAATAATTGCGGCAGTTCTTAATGCACAAGGCAGCACTATGCCTGAACTTTAGCGATAACGCTCTCAGTGGTGAAACGGCGAAATTGTACACTATTTTCAGTAGTTTAAAAACGGGTTCTCCCACGGTTTCCACGAGTTATGAAACAATTTTGCTGTTATTTACGGAACTTATCCACAACGAGCTGATTCTTGCTGGCTCGTGGGAAGCAAGAGACGCAAAAAGCCGAATCCCGCCTGTTTTCCTGCTTGTGTGAGGAAAACAGGCCGAGATCCGGCTTTTTGGCTTGGCTGCCTATTTGTTCAAATAAGCGAAGAGTCCGCCAATCGTTTTGTCGCTGAGTTCGATTTCTTTGCCATCTACCAAAGCTTTGGTAACGTGGTAATTGTCTTGCAGATCGGGAACCTCTTTGTATTGGGCTGCGACAAAATCGCTGGCCTTGTCATAGGTTTTTACCGTTTCTTCGTCACCAATGGGAATGTAATGGATTTCCAGCATGGTCATTACCTTCTTTCTTTTCGTTAGTAACAGTATACGACTTTTTTCAGAAAAAGGGGTGCAAAGACACTTGGCGATTTCGGGTTACCATCAGGAGGCAAGTTTGCTAAAATTGAGCATGAAGAGCGGTCCTGTCTGGAGCTTCCGATGGGATTCAGAAATTTGAGAAGCCGCCGGAATCAAGAAGAAAAATGCCGTGCGTGTAAGTGATGTTAAGCGGCGCTTTTACGGTGCGAGCTGTGATGAAACGGACCCGAAGAACGGTCGCCGGTGTTTTCTGACAGACCCCGGGTGACGAACGGATGCGAGAGCAGAAAAAAGGAGTGACTGGCATGAAAATTTTTTTGATTGAAGATGATGCGGCTTTGGCCAAGGTGGTCAAGGAGGCTATCGAAAAATACGGGTTTGAGGTTACCGCTGCTCAGGATTTTGCCGACTTGGCAACAGAATTTTCCCAAGTGCTGCCGGATCTGGTGTTGATGGATATCAATCTACCATATTTTGATGGCTTTTATTGGACCAGAGAATTGCGCAAACGCTCCAACCTGCCGATCATTTTTCTGTCTGCACGGGATCACCCGATGGATCAGGTGATGGCGATGGAATACGGAGGCGATGACTACCTGATCAAACCCTTTGCCAATGAAGTCCTGATTGCCAAAATCAAAAGCCAGCTGCGGCGAGCCTATGGCGAATATTCCGTGGCAGGTGAGCGGATTTTCAATTACCGGGAGCTGCACTACTTTCCGGAACGCTTTGAGATCCGCTACGGTGAAAAAAGAGAACTCCTTACAAAAAAAGAAGGTGAGCTGATGGAGCTCTTGATCCAGAATGCCCCGACCATCGTCAAGCGGGAAACCTTCTTGATGAAGCTGTGGGATGATGAGCGCTTTGTGGATGACAACACATTGTCAGTGAATATGGGCCGCTTGCGAAAAAAGCTGGAGGACATGGGACTGGTGGACAAGATTCACACACTGCGGGGACAAGGCTATCAGCTGGATTGGGGCGATGAGCAATGAAAGTCTATGCAAAGACCCACTGGCTGCAGTTTTTGATGGCCTTTGGTGTCCAGTTGTTTACTGTCCTGGTCTTGGGTCTGGCCCGGCGGGAAAATTGGCAGTTGTTGAGTTACCTGCTTTTTTTGGGACTGCTTCTTTTATTGGTCTGCTTTTTTGTCGATTATTTACGCAAACGCCGCTGGTACGATTTTTTATCCGGCAAGACTCGCACAATCCTGTTAGGAGACACAGATGGTGAAAGCCGGATGGCCAGTTCCAAAGTTAATTATTTGCTGCGGCAACAAGAAGAGCAGCTGCTGCAGACCACCCGCGCCCGGGAACAGCAGATTACTTTTATGAACCTGTGGACCCATCAGATGAAAACACCCATCAGCGTCTTGGAGATGATGGCACAAGCAAACAAGCTGGACTCGGTTGAAGTTCTGCAAGAGACGCAGCGGCTGAAAAGCGGGTTGAATTTGGCATTGAACGAAGCTCGGTTGACTGACGGCTTCGGGGCTGACTTCGTTTTGAAGCAGCTGTCTTTGGAAAAAATCGTCAATCAAACCGTGAATCAGCAGAAAAATTTCTTCATTCAACATCAGGTATTCCCGGAAGTCAGGATCACAGCGGGACTGGGGGTGATTTCTGATGAAAAATGGCTGCAGTTCCTCATTGAACAGCTGGTGATCAACAGCATTAAGTATTCCCTGCCGCAAAGCAGAGTATTGTTAGAAGGGGCGGTTTACGACGGCAGTGCTGTCTTGCGAATTGTGGATCACGGAATCGGGATTCCGGCAGCTGATCTGCCTCGTGTCAAGCAACCTTTTTTCACCGGAGAAAACGGGCGGAAACAAGGCGAAGCCACCGGCATGGGTCTTTACTTGGCTGATCGGGTGGCTGCCGAACTGGACATCGCTTTTGAGATCACTTCTGAAATCGATGCAGGAACGACGGTGACGCTGGTTTTTCCGGATGAAGTGTGAAAAAAATACGTGGCGTTGAATCTGCGCGCAGAACATCGGTTTTTATCTGAGGAAGTCAAATTTCCGAAGGCCGCTCGTTTTGCGCCGGATTCAGCGCTTTTTCGTGTCTATGGCTGGCAATGGTGACAAGCCATTTTTAAGATCACGACACTTTGTCTTACGAAACTGTAAGAATACCGTCAACTTAAGCCATAGGTAAAAAGATAGTCCCTTGGTAGACTGGAGACAATAAAAAAGCAATGCCGCAGCAAAATACCGGATGCCATCAGCTGAACAGGTTCTGAGGCAATCAAGTAAAAAAGTCTGGTAGCGGATTTATCAGCGGCAGGAATGAGAGGATCACTATGGCGTTATTGGAAATCAAGCATTTAGTGAAAAATTATGATGGTGAAGTGACCGTTGAAGTGTTACGAGGCATTGATTTGAAGATCCAAAAAGGGGAATTTGTTGCCATCATGGGACCGTCGGGAAGCGGCAAGACGACGCTGTTGAATTGTGTCGCCACGCTGGATCAGCCGACATCCGGCAGCATCGTTTTGGAGGGCGAAAATCCGCACCAATACAATAAAAATCGTTTGGCCGATTTTCGCCGCACCAAGCTGGGCTTCGTGTTTCAAAACTATAATCTGCTGGCCCCGTTGACAGTCATCGAAAATATCGTGCTGCCCTTGACACTGGATCGCCAAAAGCCGGCGGTGATGATCAAAGAAGCAGAACGACTGATGGGGGAATTGGGGATCACTCATCTGCGGGACAAACGGATTTATCAGCTTTCCGGCGGGGAAGCGCAGCGGGTCTCTATCTGTCGTGCGTTGATCCATGATCCCAGCCTGATTCTGGCTGATGAACCTACCGGAAACCTGGATTCCAAATCTGCCAATTCTGTGATGGAGCTTTTGACCAGCATGAACAAGGAGCGGCAGGTAACGACCTTGATGGTGACCCACGATGCTTTTTCCGCCAGCTTTTGCAATCGAGTAATCTTCATCAAGGACGGCCGCTTTTACAATGAGATCTATCTGGGGGCAAACCGAGACGAATTTTATCAAAAAATTCTGACTGTGCTGAGTCATTTGGGAGGGCGATCACATGAGCTTCTTCAAGCTGATTATTAATAACGTTCTCCGCTCGGCCCGAACTTATGGCAGTTACTTTTTAGCCAGTACGTTTTCGGTCTTCGTCTTTTTCACCTTTGCGATGCTGACCTTTCACCCGCAGATGACAAACGGTCTCAGCGGCTCCAGTGACAGTGTAAGTCGACTGGCTGGTCTGGGGATGTCAGCCAGTCAGGTGTTGATCGTCTTATTGTCCATCATATTTCTCTGGTATTCTTTTTGGACCTTTGTCAAAGCCCGTAAGCGGGATCTGGGGATCTACCTGATGCTGGGGATGAAGCCGCGAGATCTGCGCAAGATCCTCTTTGGTGAAAACATGCTGATCGGTGCGGCTTCGATTGCAACCGGCGTCGGGCTGGGGGTCTTGTTTACCAAGGTCATATTGATCGTGATTCAGAATCTGCTGGGGATTGTCACCGGTCTGGATTTCTATTTTCCTGCCAAAGGAATTCTGTTGACGGTCGCTGTCTTTTTATTGCTGTATCTGTTCATCAGTACGGTGATGACCTTTCGCATCGAAACAGAAAACCTCAACCAGCTGGGAAAAAGCGACGAAACACCGCAACCGCTGCCGCGAACGCATCCGTTACTGGTTATCTTGGCCTTTGCTGCGCTGGCGGCAGGCTACGGCTCGTTAGTGGCATTTGTCCGAAATACAAACGGTAACGCACTGATTTGGATTTTGGCCTGCGTTTTACTGACGGTTTTCGGCACCTTTCTGTTTTTCCATCAAGTGGTGGTCTATTATTACAAATGGGCCCAAAAGCGCAGCAGTTATTGGCAGGGGAAAAAGCTGCTGGGGATTGCTGAAGGTATCTACAAAGCCAAAGAAAATGCGACTATGTACGCATTGATCGCTTGCACGGCTGCGGTGGCGCTGGTGGGGATCAGTGTAACCGTCGCTCTGGGCAGCTCCGAGACCGGCAGCCGCAATTCAGCTTCTGCCGCCTATGTTTTGGATGATTCTGTCAGTGACGCTGGCGATGCTCCTGAATCCTTAAAAATGGGAAAACAGATCGCTGATATCATCCAACAGGCCGGACATCAGCCAGTCTATGAAGTCGCTGAAACACACCCGGTACAGTATTTTCCGGAAGGGGAAGGCCTGGAAGACGGCGTTTTTATGATCTACGCCATGAAAGCCAGTGACTACAACCGCATCGCAAAAGCGCTGGGCGGTCAAGAGCTGCATCCGAAAGCAGATGAAATGATCTCACCGGCAGCCAGTGTACCTGAACAAACCGAGATCAATAAGAAATCTGCCGCTGAACGCCAGGAGCCGATGACGATTTTGACAACCGGCAATCAGAAAAAGGAAATCACTGCAACTCAGGTGCCGACGCGCTTTCGCATCGCCACGATGTACCGCTTCTTTGTTGCACCGGACGAGCTGGTGGACACGTTTGCCATTCCGGAGGACTATGAGTACGATACCATGAGATTCCAGCTTATCGACTTTAAAGAATGGCAGTCGGATGCCGAAGTGAATAAAAAGATCTTGACGCTTTTGAAAGAGCACCAGGAATTATTTACGAAGACAAATGAAGAAATCGAAAAGAATGGTAAGTTGTCAGAAGAAGAAAAAAGCGCCGCCTATGAAAAAAACTTCGCCGAAAACTACATCAGTTATCAATCCCGTTTTGAAGTTTGGCAGGGACAAAGACAAGACAACGGGATGATCCTGATGATCGGTATCCTTTTGGGGGGCGTCTTCTTCATCTTCACAGCTTCCATCATGTATTTCCGACTGTTTGGTGATCTGGACAAAGAGGGCCGTTACCATCGCAGTCTTTATCAGATCGGTCTGCAGCCCAAAGAACGCCATCAGATCGTGACCAGGCAGATGATGGGGATGTTCTTTATTCCGATGGTGATTGCTTCGCTTCATTCGGCAGTGGCTTATTGGGGGATTGTCGAGTTGGCTTCCTTGAGTCTCTGGCATTACTTTGCTGTTATTATCTCTTGTTATGCAGCATTGATGGCTTTACTGTTTTTGATCTGTCGTTGGCGCTATCTTGTGCATCTGGACGATCGAGCAGAAAATCCGCAAGCTTTTTGAAAGTGTTTTCTTCCGCTATGCTATAATTGATATAGTACAGAAACGGAGGAGATCACCGTGACCGTAGGAATGAGTTTGTTGTTTAGTTTGTTGTTTTATGCAGTCGGAGCAGTCATCCTTTACTGGATCATCCGCCTGGCAGTCCGGGGAGCCTTGCAGGATGTAGAGAACCGGAAAAAGTGATTATGTTAGGGCGTGTCTGAAAACTCTGGGGGAATCCAGATTTTTGCGGACTTTTTGCCGAAATCAAGGAGTAAAGCGCAGCTTATGTGGTGCAAAGCTGCGCATTTACGAGTAGATTGCAGTGAAAAGGACCAAAATATCTGCCGCTAGAGTTTTCAGACACGCCCTAATGAAAGCTCAGGCTCCAAAAAAGCTGCAGTCGTCGAATTTGATGGCTGCAGCTTTTTTGACTCTTTGCGCCGTGATCTGTGTCATAAGGCACACTATGGAGCATATAAAAAGCCATTTACTCCCGGAATCCAGCGAGTCCTCAAAATTTCGAATTCCATCAGAGTTTCCAGAAACAACCAGTCAAGCACAGGACAGCAGAGAAAGTTTTCATGTGCTTTTCTGCAGATTTACGAAATCTTTACAGGGCTTTATCTAAACTTTACATACTTTTGGCGATAGCTTTACATCCCATTGCTAAACTGAGCTTGTAACTGAAGCAGCACGGTTGAAAAGGACAGCGCAAGACTTCGTGGGAGCGAACAAAAAGTGACGATTCTCTCGCAGTCAACAGGAGTTGCAGTGGTCCCCATCACCTACGTGCGGTTAGAAGAAGGAGAGAAAAAAACAGTGAAATTGAAAAAAATGGGTTTGATCGCATTAGCAGCAGGATTATTATTGGCAGGCTGCGGCAACAGTGATAATAAGGCAGATGCCAAAACCGGCGATACCAGCAGCAAAGGCGGCCGAGTAGAAATCTTAGCGGTGGGTTCCACAGCATTACAGCCGTTGGTAGACGCTGCTCGTGAATCCTTTGAGCAGGACAATGCAAATTATCAGATCACCGTTCAAGGCGGGGGTAGTGGTACCGGACTTTCACAAGTCGCTTCCGGCGCAGTTCAGATCGGCAACTCGGATGTCTTTGCCGAAGAAAAAGAAGGGGTACCGGCTGATGAACTGGTAGACCACAAAGTAGCAGTCGTGGGGATGGCCCCGGTAGCCAACAAAGAAGTCGGTGTCAAGGCGTTGACAAAGCAGCAGCTGGTAGATATTTTCACCGGCAAAGTCAAAAACTGGAAAGAAGTCGGCGGCAAGGATCAGGAGATTGCAGTCATCAACCGGGCATCCGGCAGCGGAACACGAGCAACGTTTGAGAAATGGGCTTTGGACGGTGCCGAATCGGTGCAATCACAAGAACAGGATTCTTCCGGGACTGTTAAGAAAATCGTTGCCGAAACACCGGGTGCAATCAGCTATTTGGCGCTTTCCTACCTGGACGATTCCCTTCAAAGCTTATCAGTAGACGGTGTTGAACCGACTGCTGAAAAAATTGCCACCAACGATTGGAAAATCTGGTCCTATGAGCATATGTACACTAAAGGCGAACCGACTGCCGATGTGAAGAAATTTTTGGATTATATGCTGGAAGATGCTGTCCAAAATGGACCGGTGAAAGATCTGGGCTACCTGCCGATTACAGCGATGAAAGTAGAACGGACAGCAGACGGAGAAGTCAAAGACCTTTGATCTGAATCGTGAGCGTTATAATTGAAAAGAACGATGAGGCAGCTTCGAAGCTGTTTCATCGTTCTTTTTGCGTCCAACTTGTTAGGGCGTGTCTGAAGCTGTTTTGGTTCTTTTCCCCGCAATCGGCGTCGTAAATGCGCAGCTTTGCACCACATAAGCTGCGCTCGGCAGGTCCGCAAAAATCTGGATTCCCCCAGAGTTTTCAGACACGCCCGATACCTCCCAGGCTGTAAAAAGAAAAAAATCCCGCTTGGTCAACTTGATTTTTTTGACAGCTTCTTATGGTTGTCGTCCTAACTGGAGAAAAAAACGTGAGAGCTTGTGTTTAGGGAGAGCAGCTTGTATACTTTTGTTAACTAAAATTTAGTAAATTCGGAGGCGAGAAGATGTATCTGGGAATCGATCTGGGCGGAACACGCATTAAAATCAGCTTGTTTGCGGCAGATTTTACACAGGTTGCTATGCTTACGACACCGACAGAATCAGAAAAAGGATCGCAGCGGGTCATGGGTAATTTGATCGGCAGCATCCAACAACTGCTTTCACAAGCGCAGGTGGATGCTGAGGATTTGGCAGCCGCCGGGGTCGGTGTGCCGGGGCTGATGGATATCGAGCGGGGGATCTCTTTGTTTTCGCCGAATTTCGCCCAATGGCAGGATGTACCGATCGCCCGGCTCATTGCTGATGCCCTTGGTGGGGTGCCGGTTTTTATCGATAATGATGTGCGGGTCAATTTGTTCGGTGAATGGTATTTCGGAGCCGGCCGTCAACTGAAGGATCTCGTTCTACTGACGATTGGGACCGGTCTGGGAGCCGGCGTCGTGATGGAGGGCCGGGTGTTGTACGGTGCGACCGGCAGTGCCGGGGAGATCGGCCACCTGAATATGTATCGGCGGGGCCGCCCTTGTGCGTGCGGTAGCAGTGGGTGTCTGGGCCGTTATGTTTCCGGGCGGGGACTGATCGTCACGGCAAGGGAAAAGATTGCTGTGACAGCACCGGGCCTGTTGCAGGAATGGCTGGCGCAGGGAAAAGAGTTGACGCCGGCTTTGCTCTCGGAGGCCTACGATAAAGGAGACCGCGTCGCTCGTGAAACCTTTGAAGAAACCGGAGAACTGCTGGGATACGGGTTGAGCAGTGTGATCAATCTCTACAACCCGCAAAGGATCATTGTCGGCGGTGGTGTTGCAGCAGCCGGTGAAAGGTTGTTGGGTCCGGCCCGCCGAATTATCAGCCAACACAGCTTGGAAATCTCCCGTAGAGCCTGCGACTTGGTGACCGCCCAATTAGGATCTGAAGCCGGCATGATCGGCGCTGCCTACTATGCTTCTCAAAAACTTGCCGGCACACCGGATTACCGCCAGAGCTGACTGTGCTGAATTGAACCAAAGTCTACCCCAAAAATCCGCATGCGCTCGGATGTACTCCTAGATCGCATGCAGATTTTGTTGTTTTATCTTTTTCAGGTGCTCACAAATTCTGAATTCGAAAAATCAGCTGTCGCTTTGGCAGTTGCCACCTGAAGCCTTGTGAGCTTCTGGTTAGGGCGTGTCTGAAAACTCCAGTGGCAGATATTTTGGTCCTTTTCACCGCAATCTTCTCGTAAATGCGCAGCTTTGCACCACATAAGCTGCGCTTTACTCCTTGATTTCGGCAAAAAGTCCGCAAAAATCTGGATTCCCCCAGAGTTTCCAGACACGCCCTAATAAACGGTTCTTCGCGGCAATGTTACGGTGAAGCGGGAGCCGACACCGGGATGGCTGTCCAGTTCGATCCGGCCGCCGAGAGATTCCGTGTAATCTTTGACAATCGCCAGCCCCAGTCCGGTACCGCCGGAATGACGGGCCCGCGCTTTGTCTACTCGGTAAAAACGCTCGAAGATCCGCGCCTGGTCCTCTTTTTCAATGCCGATCCCCTGGTCCTGGACACTGAGTTTCAATGCACCGTCTGCTGTTTCTTCCCAACTGAGAAGAACTTCGCTGTTGGCCGGAGAGTACTGGATTGCATTTTCCACCAGATTTTTGACAATCGGATAAAACAATTCCCGGCTGGTGTACCAGTTTTCCGGTGCCGTCCCTTGCAAGATGAGCTGTACCTGTTTTTCAGTCAACAGATGCTGGTAGCTTTCCCGCAGCTGTCGGAATAAAGGCGCCAGCTGCAGCGGTTGCTGCTCATATTGCGGGTGACGGTCGGTTTTGGACAGTTGGATGATTTCTTTGATCAACTGCTCCAAGCGGCGTGCATCCTTTTGCATGATTTTCAGGAATTCCCGCGTCGTCTCAGGATCTGCCATCGCCCCCTCTAATAAGGTTTCAGTAAAGCCAATCAGTGATGTGACCGGTGTCTTCAGTTCATGAGAAACGTTGCCGACAAAATCCTTCTGCATTTTTTCCAGCTGCCGGACCCGGGTCAGGTCATAGGAAATCCCCATTAGCTGCTGCTGCTCGTTGAACAGGCGCAGGTTAATGTCCAGCACCTTTTCTTCCGGCAGCTCCAGTTTTAATTCTTCTTGGAGTACCGGTTGTTGCGGGCTGACGCGATAAATCAATTGAATCAATGCCGGGTCTTTGATGATCGCCGCGAATTCAGACGGCAGCGAGAGGTTGCCGTAGAGCCCCAATTGCTCTTTCATTGTGGGATTCATCATGATCAGCTGTTTGTGCTCATCCAAAATAAAGACACCGATCATCAGTTCATTCAACAGTGTATGCAGCTGATTTTCGGTAGCAGTGTATGCTTGATAAGTCTCAGTCAGCTGTTCACTGAGTTTATTGATGGTCTGATACAACTCCTGCCACTGGGGCGAGGTCTGCATGATCAGCTCGGTCTTTTCCGGCTGGGCTGCCATTTTTTTCAGGACTGGCAGGATTTTTTCGATGGGACGGTTTTTCTGACGTAAAAAGTAAAGAATCAAAAGGGTGATCAACAAACACAAAACGCTGTAGACCACGAAGATCGAACGCCGCACAGTACCGGCCTGTGCCATGAAGCCGGCAGTAGGTTCGGCGATGCGGAGAATCCGGTCCAATTTTCCCTCGCTGGTGATTGGCAGTGCCACATACAACAGCTCCTGCTCCAACGTATCGCTTTTTCGCAAGGAGATCCCCAGCTTGCCGCCTTGCAGCACGGTCTTGACCTCGGGGCGATCGCTGCGGGTCCCTTGCAGTTGGGGATCAAAGGTATCATGGATGATATTTCCTTTGGCATCGATCAGGGTTACCCGTTCACCGGAAGAAGTCACATAGTCCTCGCTGAGTTGAAAGAGGTCTTCCTGATTGGCAGCTGTCTGTGCCATGCGGATCAGCAGCTCGCCTTTTTTTTCAAGATAGTCCTGCTGCTGGCTCAGGACCTGTCGTTGATAAAAGCCGCCGATCAGCTGCCAGGCGCCGGTAAAGACCAGCAGCAGGACAGCCAGCCAGGCCAGGTATTCACCGTAATGTTTTTTCATGATTACAGCTCCTGCTTGGGTTCTTGAAATTTATAGCCGAATCCCCGGACGGTCACCAGGTATTGGGGATTTTTGGGATCCTGCTCGATTTTTTCCCGCAAATGGGAGACGTGGACGTCCACAATCCGGCTTTGTCCGGCAAAATCGAAATTCCAGATTCGATCCAGCAAGGTGTCGCGATCGATTACTCGGTCTTTTCGCTTCATAAAGTATACCAACAACTCGAATTCTTTTGGGGTGAGAAAGATCGGCGCGCCGGCAACGTGGACTTCGAAATTGTCCAGATCGGCTGTGATGGCCCCAATCTTCAACAGCTCACTTTTTTCTTCAGCGGGTTCTGCTGGCGGTGTCTCATCTTTTTCAGCAGCTTTGCGGGGCTGCAGGCGGCGGAAAATAGCTTTCATCCGAGCCAAAACTTCTCGGGGGCTGAAGGGTTTGGTGAGGTAATCGTCTGCACCAATCTCAAGCCCCAGGATGCGGTCGATGGTATCATCTTTAGCCGTCAATAAAAGGATCGGGGTTTCGATCTTTTCCTGACGCAGTTTTTTTGTGATCTCCATGCCGTCCAATCCCGGCAGCATGATGTCCAATATGATGAAATCAAAATGATTGGTGAGAGCCAGTTGAAAGCCGGTAATTCCGTCTACTGCACTGGTCACCTGATAGCCTTCTTTTTCCAGGTTGAAGGTCAAGAGGGTCACGATGGAAGGTTCGTCGTCCACGATCAATACTTTTTTCATGATTGCTCCTTTGTTGATGTTCTTTTTTCGAAGGGGGGCTGCGGCGTTCTCTCAGGTCTTGTGTATTAAGGAGATACCGCCGGTCATGGTTTGCCTTCATTCTAGCATAGAATCCGGACTGCTACTATTTTAGCCGTTGAAAAAATGCTATAATGGCAACTGAAGTTTCGTGTTTTTGAAAGAAAAGAAAGCAGCTTTCTCCGCTTCTTGAAAGTTGAAAAAAAGGAGTACAACGATGATCGGGATCAGTGCCTGTCTTGCAGGGATTTGCTGCCGTTATGACGGCGGTACACAAAAAATCAGTGAACTGGCGGAGCTGGCAGCAAATGGTCAGGCCCGGTTGATCTGCCCGGAAGTCTTGGGTGAGCTGCCTACCCCTCGAAATCCTGCTGAAATCCTCGGTGGTGACGGCAGCGATGTCTGGAATGGGACTGCCAGAGTTATGGATACTGCCGGAAATGACGTGACAGAGGCGTTCAAAGCCGGTGCCCTCAAAGCGTTGACCCAGTTGCAGGAGTTGGGGATCGACCGGATCATTTTGAAAGAACGCAGCCCTTCCTGCGGTAGCCGCATGATCTACGACGGCAGTTTTTCCGGGAACAAAGTCGCTGGCGTCGGAGTGGCTGCGGCGCTGTTTCAACAACACGGAATCCGGGTTTTTTCGGAAGAAAATTGGCGCCAGGCAGTATCGGACAATTGAATCCGCCGATTGCCGAATGATCAGGGTGTTTTCCGATACAGACAAGCTGTCATCATCGCTTCCTCAGGAAAGGAATTATAGTATGGAGATTGAAAAAACCAACCGTATGAATGCCTTGTTCGAGTTTTATTCGACCTTGTTGACAGAAAAACAGATGAATTACATGGAATTGTACTATGCCGATGATTTTTCCCTGGGAGAGATCGCCGAAGAATTTCAGGTGAGTCGGCAGGCGGTTTATGATAATATTAAAAGGACCGAAAAAATACTGGAAGACTATGAGCGTAAGCTGCACCTCTTCTCAGATTATATCGTGCGGGGAGAAGTCTTGGACGAACTGTCCGCATATCTTACGCAGCATTATCCGCAAGATGAGACCTTGGCAAGCTTTGTGGAAAAGATTCAGGAAATCGATGAATAAAGGAATGAACTGATTATGGCATTTGAAAGTTTAACAGAACGCTTGCAGTCGGCCATGAGCCGTTTGCGCAAAAAAGGCAAGGTAACAGAAGCCGACGTCAAAGAAATGATGCGGGAAATCCGCCTCGCCCTACTGGAAGCCGACGTCAATTTGCAAGTTGTCAAAGAATTTACCAAAAATGTGCGAGAACGAGCGGTTGGTTCGGAAGTCTTGGACAGCCTGTCACCGGCACAACAGATCGTCAAGATCGTTAATGAGGAACTGACCAAAACCCTGGGGGAAGAAACCGTCCCGCTGAACAAGTCACCGAAGATCCCAACGGTCATCATGATGGCTGGTCTGCAAGGGGCCGGGAAGACCACCTTTGCCGGCAAATTGGCCAACTACTTGATCAAGAATGAAAATGCCCGCCCACTGATGATTGCCGGAGATATTTATCGTCCGGCGGCTATCGACCAATTGAAGGTCCTGGGGCAGCAGTTGGATGTACCGGTTTTTGATATGGGAACAGACGTCAGTCCAGTGGAGATCGTCCGTCAAGGGATGGCATTGGCTCGTGAAAAGAAAAATGACTATGTCCTGATTGATACCGCCGGCCGTCTGCATATTGATGAAGCTTTGATGGATGAGTTGAAGCAGATCAAAGAAGTTGCGCAGCCGGATGAGATTCTGCTGGTAGTCGATGCCATGACCGGTCAAGACGCTGTCAACGTTGCCGACAGCTTCAACCAGCAGTTAGGGATCACCGGGGTCATCATTACCAAACTGGACGGAGATACCCGTGGCGGTGCGGCACTGTCGATTCGCCAAGTTACCGGCGCACCGATTAAATTCACCGGTACCGGTGAAAAGCTCACCGATCTTGAGGTATTCCACCCGGATCGGATGGCCAGTCGAATCCTGGGAATGGGGGACATGCTCACCCTGATCGAAAAAGCCCAACAGGAATACGATGAGAAGCAGGCCGAAGAGCTGGCCCGTAAGATGAAGGAAAACTCCTTTGACTTCAATGACTTTATCGAGCAGATGGATCAGGTCCAAAATATGGGGCCGCTGGAAGATTTGATCAAAATGATCCCTGGGATGAGTCAGATTCCAGGCATCGAAAATGTCAAAGTCGATCCGAAAATGCTGGCCCGCCAAAAAGCGATTGTCTTGTCCATGACAACCGCGGAGCGGGAAAATCCTGATCTTTTGAACCCCAGCCGCCGCCGTCGGATCGCTGCCGGTTCCGGCAATTCCGTCGTGGATGTCAACCGATTCATCAAGCAGTTCAAAGAGAGTCAAAAGATGATGCAGCAAATGTCCAAAGGCAGTATGCCGGCGGGGATGGACCAGATGTTCGGTACCGGTGTCAAAGGCAAGCTGGGCAAGATGGCTATGAACCGAATGGTGAAAAAGAACAAGAAAAAGAAAAAACGCAAATAAACCGCTGTCAGCTAGTATTTCATCCGGACTGGAAGTAAAGTAATCGGCCGAGTGTCGAAAAGTTTCAGAAGGCTCTCCGATCTGAGCTCAGCGTACAGCCACCGGCCGAAGCCAACGAGAAATTCCACTTGAAAGGCAGCGGAAATTTCTCATTGTCTTGGGCCTATTGACTTCAAACTGACAGTAACGCCACTGATTTTTTCAAATCAGCAGCGAACTGTCAGTAGTTTGCAAGTTCTGCTTAGCGGGTTCTGCTTAGAAGTAACTGTATGCGTAATGGTCTTGGTAGCCACTCAAACGGTAAAATCTGTACACCGGGCCAGTCTCCGAGCCTTCTGAAACTTTTCTGGAGTTTTCGAGTAAATTGATTTGATTTCTGTATGGATTGAAAACTGGCCACTTCCAAGCGGTGGGATTACTGTTCTGAAAGTATTTGACAGTGTTTCATCTGGAAAGCTTTGAAGGCAGTCGGTTCTGATAGCTTCAGACAGCTCCCGAAAGTCACATCTTTTATTCAAGAGGTGCGGCTTTTTTTGCTCGCTTGCCGTATTCAGAAAAATGAGAAACAGATTACAAAGAAATGTGTTATAATCTGGATAGAAGAAAACGGCAAGCTGATTTTGAATGCGCTTGCCAGTGGAGTGTTGAAGATGAAATTCTGGCGATTGGCAAATATTTACTGGTGTGTGTTGTTTATTGCATTGGGGCTTTTTGTGAGTGAATGGGAATTTTCCGAGACGGCTACAAGGAGCAGTCAAACCTCGCGGATGCTGGCTTTTGCAGTATTGGGGATCGGTGGCGTCTTAATTTTGTTCATCCAATTGGCGTGGCGCTATTATTTGGCAGGAAAAGCCAAGGACGAGGACCAAAAAGACCGCAACCACGCTTCCTTGAAGCATGATAACGGCCAGCTCGACCACTGAAGACGTAAAGCTGGACGGCTCAGCAGCTTTCCCTGAATCCTATTCAAGTGTGTCTTTTAGATTGCTTGAGCTTTGGGGTTGTCAAAAGGGCGATAGCGTGCTAATCTGATTACAATACATTCGAAATGAGGGATCCGCCGTTGAAAAACTGACCAATCTGTTGAAGCTGCATCAAGACTGAGTACTCGTGAAATCAGGGGTTCAGTGTGCAGATTTTCAGGATTGGCAGGGGTTTACGGCGGGTCTTTTTTGCTGCGTTTCTGTGGGTAAAAAGCATGTCGGCCTTTCCTGAAAATAGGAGAGGCCTTTTTGCTGGTTTAAAGCAAAGGGTCGGCTGTGCATCAAAGGCGGTGCACGTTAAAAGAGGTGATTGTATGTCAACAATCGAAATCAAACATCTGACATTCGGCTATGACAATCAGGGGCAAAATCTGTTCGACGATGCCCAGCTGGTGATTCAGTCGGATTGGAAGCTGGGATTGATCGGACGTAACGGCCGCGGGAAAACCACGCTGTTGAATATTTTGCAGGAAAAGCTGCCTTACAGCGGGACAATCCGCCACCAGTTGAGTTTCACGTATTTTCCCCAGCCGGTAACCGACAAGTCACAGCTGACTTATTATCTGCTGCAGGAGTTGGCGGATTTTGAAGACTGGGAGATTCAGCGGGAAATGAATCTGCTGCAGTTGGATCCGGATATTTTGTGGCGGGAATTTGCCACACTATCAGGCGGAGAGCAAACCAAGGTACTCTTGGCGCTGTTGTTCGTCGATGAGGTGAATTTTCCGCTGATCGACGAGCCCACCAATCATCTGGATATCGTGGCCAGAAAACAGGTGGCCGATTACCTGAAGCAAAAAAAGCAGGGCTTCATCCTGGTCAGTCATGACCGCGGCTTTGTCGATGAAGTAGTGGACCATATTTTGTCGATCGAAAAAAGTCGGCTAATGCTGTATCAGGGAAACTTTTCTGTCTATGAGGAACAAAAGCAGCTGCGGGATCATTTTGAACTGGATCAGAATCGGAAGCTGAAAAAAGAGATCGGCCGTTTGAAGCAGACCGCTGCCGATAAAGCAGAATGGTCCCGAGGGCGTGAAAAAGACAAATATGGCAAGCCCAACGTGAAGGGCAGCGGAGGGATTGGTGACACCGGCTTCATCGGTGCTCGTGCCGCGCGTGTCATGAAGAAAGCCAAGAATCTTGAACGGCGCATGGAACATCAGATCTCAGAAAAAGAGGAACTGTTGAAGGATATCGAATACATCGAACCGTTGAAGATCAATTACCAACCGACTCACCACGATCTGTTGTTGAAAGTGACGAATTTGCAGCTGTCATATGATGACAAAAAGCTGTTTGCGCCCATCTCTTTTGAGCTGCATCAGGGACAGCGCTTGGCGATCCAAGGAGCGAACGGCTCCGGCAAGTCGTCTATCATCCGCTGGCTTCGTGGAGAATTTGACGGCACAGCCACTGGGGAACTCATTGGACCGCAGCAGCTTGAGATCAGTTATGTTCGCCAAAATTATGAAGACAACAGCGGTACTCTGCCGGAATTTGCCGAAAGTCATCAGCTGAGCTATCAAGATTTGCTGAACAATCTGAAAAAACTGGGCTTTGAACGGGCGGTGTTTCAAAATCGGATCCAAGATATGAGCATGGGGCAGCGCAAACGCGTCGAATTGGCCAAGTCGCTGGCGACACCGGCAGAGCTGTACATCTGGGATGAACCATTGAATTATCTGGATGTTTTCAATCAGGAACAGCTGGAAGAAATGATCCAAAATGCTCAACCGACGATGTTAATCGTCGAACACGATGAAACATTTTTGCAACAGGTGGCAACTGAAGTCATCTATTTGAAATCTGCAACAGAAAGTGGGGAAGATGCGTAATGCAGGGCAATAAAGTCGATTTGACCGAATATCGGGAGGGCGACGGCAGCGATTTTGCGCTGTGGCAATGGGATCAGGCAATGATGGCCGGAATTCCGGAAGATATCTTTCATCCTTTTCGGGAGAAGGATTGGGCGGCCATGTTCGAAGATACGCAAAGCGACAGTGTCTTCAATTTTGTGATTCGGCAGACAGCAGATGCACAAGCAGTGGGGTTCATCACTCTTTCTGAGGTAAAAGTCAAAAATCGCAACGGAGTAATCGGGCTTGCCGTCATGGATCCTGCCAGTCGCCGCCAAGGTTATGCGCATGAAGCTATGCAGCTGTTGCTGGCATTTGCTTTTGACCATATCGGTCTTCACAAAGTCCGTCTGTCGGTCCACGGGTATAATACAGCGGCAATCAAGCTTTATGAAAAACTGGGCTTTATTTTGGAAGGAACAAACCGCGAGAGTGTCTTCCATGAAGGCCGCTGGTATCCTCAGTATGATTATGGCCTGTTACAAAAAGAATGGCGGGTCTTAAAAGGAGATGAGATTCTGTGAAAGTAATTTTGGAGACCCCCCGCTTGCGCTTGCGGGAATGGCAGCCGGATGAAGGGGCGAAGTTAGCGGAATTTCTGGGGGATGAGCAGGTGATGTATGCTTACGAGGGCGCATTCGACGATGAAAAGATCGCCGACTGGCTCCAGTGGAACTTGGAAAGCTACGAAAAGTTCGGCTATGGTCTTTGGGCGATTGAGCGCAAGGAAGACGGGGCTGTGATCGGTGAATGCGGACTTACGCTGCAGACTGTCAAGGGCCGGCAACTGCCGGAAATCGGCTACCATCTGGTTCGCGAGGCTTGGCACATGGGGTATATGACCGAAGCCGCTCAGGCAGTCAAACAGTATGCGTTTGAAACGTTGCAGCTGTCGGAAGTCTGTTCTACGGTTCGGGATACGAATCTGGCTTCCATGAATGTGGCGATCAGAAATCAAATGATCATCCGTGACCGCTTTATCAAGCACTACCGCGGAATCGATATGCCTCATTACTTGTTTGTTGCAAGACGACCATAATCAGAGCTTGTGAATCACTAATATTTCGTCAAAAAGCCGATCAGGAACCCTCATGGTTCTCCTGATCGGCTTTTTAAATTTCGGCGTTCTTGAGGGCTTGACTGCAAACGGACAGCTGCACGCCTGATTTTTTTCAACTGCTGCGGTGCATCATCCCTGCAGTGATAAGAGCTGCTCGATTGTCTGCAAGACAGCATTCTCTGCATTGCTGCCGCAGATGTAGCGGGCGGTAGCTTTGGTCTCGGGAAAGCCGTTGCGCATGGCGAAGCTGAATTCGCCGCAGGTCATCAGCTCCAGATCGTTGTAGCCGTCACCGAAAACCATCGTTTCTGCCGGCGTGACGCCCAGGAGCTGCTGCAGCTTGGCGACTGTTGTTCCTTTGTGGACATTGTGATCAGTGATGTCGATCCAGGCAGCCTCGGAAGCAACGATATAGGCCCGGTCGTCGAATTCCGCCAACTGGGGACGAATCGTGAAGGCCCGTTCGTAAGGATCGTAAAGCGTGATCTTGACAAAATCGTCGGTAATTTCTTGATAATCGTTGATCTCAGTGACATTGGTATAAGACCCTTGGATCTTCTCGCGGCAGTTTTCCGGTGTATCCGTTGTGATGTAGGCCGTATCGTCGGTCCGGGCGATGATCCCGTAGTCTTGATGGAGGGCTCGCAGTTTACGGATGATGGCCAGTGCTGTCTGATTGGGGAGCAGGGATTCGTAT
The DNA here is from genome assembly GCA_027692465.1 of Enterococcaceae bacterium OF42-14pH9A. GTDB lineage: Bacteria > Bacillota > Bacilli > Lactobacillales > Enterococcaceae > Enterococcus_C. Next base: position 190,023 of record JAQEYU010000005.1, read on the forward strand.
ACAAATGTTCCTTGATGCTTGATTCGGCTGGCACTGTCTCCGAGAATCCACAGATCATCAGCGCCGACATTGGCAAACAGTTCTTCTACCCGTTCGCTTTGTTTGCCGGTACAAGGGGCAAAGGCAACCTGCTGTGCCTGCATGAGCTTTCGGACTTTTACATAATAAGCTTCGTCGAATTGGCTGGCAGGATCCAGGAATGTCCCGTCCAAGTCGGTTATGATTAATTTAATCATTTACAGTCCTCATTTCCTTTTCTTTTATTGTAACAGCTGCCAGCTGGGATTTCGCTGAATTCCAGGAAGCTGCAACAGGATTTACAGATTTTGTGTCAGCGGCGGCTCTTTTTGTAAATCAAGACAGCTCCTGATGGCGGAAACAGTCAACGGTATGGTCATTTACGATGCCGACTGCCTGCAAAAAAGCATAGATGACGGTTGTTCCGATAAATTTGAAGCCCCGCCGTTTCAAGTCTTTACTGATTGCATCTGAGAGCGGCGTATGGGCAGGGATCTCAGCTTCCTGCTTCCAGTGATTGATTTGAGGCTGACCGTCAGTAAAACCCCACAAGTATTCGCTGAAGCTGCCGAACTCTTCTTGCAGCAGCAGCACTTTCTGCGCATTGTTGACGGCAGCCTCGATCTTGCGGCGATTACGGATAATACCGGGGTCCTGCATCAGTTCTGCGATTTTTGCGGGCGTAAAGGCGGCCACCTTTGCGATATCAAAGCCCTCATAGGCCTGCTCAAAGTTTTCCCATTTGTTCAGGATTGTGCGCCAGCTCAAGCCGGCCTGATTCATATCCAAGATCAATTTGGCAAAAAGCTTGCGATCATCGAATTCCGGGACGCCCCAGACCTCATCGTGATACCGCATCATTTTTGCGCCGTCAGTGCCCCAACGACAGCGTGTTTTTTCTATCATTTTTCAGCCTCCCGCAATCTTTTCTTACAGTTTAGCAAACTTTTCAATAAAAAGTTGCGCTTCTTATGTGTACTATGTATAGTAATACACGTAGAACACTTGAAAGAAAGGAGCAAGCCGATGGTCACAATCGATAAAAGATCCAGTAAACCTTATTACGAACAGCTGGTCCTGGCAGTCAAAGAAGAGGTCCTGCAGGGTGTCTTGAAGGCCGGCGATCGACTGCCTTCCGTGCGGGAGATGGCCAAAATGCTGCTGATGAACCCCAATACAGTCAGCAAAGCCTACAAAGTCTTGGAATCCGAGCAGGTCCTGGTCACGATCAAGGGCAAAGGGACATTTGTCAATCAAGTTACCGATCAACCGCGGGATGAGTTCAAAATTCGACAAGTGAAAGACAATTTTGCCGAGTTGATTGTGGAGGCGATCCACTTGCAGGTAACGGAAAAGGAAATGACCGGTTGGATCCGGGAAAGTTATGAAACGTTGAGAGGGGCGGCACAATGAAGATAAGCAATCTCAGAAAACAGATGGATGATCGCATCATCATCAATCAAATCGATTTTGAGCTGTACGACAATGAGATCGTGGGCCTGATCGGGCGAAACGGTTCCGGGAAGACCACGCTGTTTCGGACGATCGCCGGGGATTATCTGCCGGAAGCCGGGGACATTGCGATTGATGGGGTCTCCATCTATCAGGATGTGTCCAAGAAAGGTCAGATCTTTTATATCGATGAACTGGATAATTTTTTGAAAACCTACAATCTAAAAAAAATCAACGCCTTCTATCGAGCAGCCTATCCTACCTTCAATCAGGATCTGTATCTGCAGCTGATGCAGGAGAATCAACTGCCGGATCACCTGGCTTATCGGCGGATGTCAAAAGGGATGCAAGGCTTGTATCAGATGATCCTGGCGATTGCTTCCGGGGCCAGATACCTGTTGCTGGATGAGCCCTTTGACGGATTGGACGTTATCATCCGTAAGCAGGTTATCGGGATGCTGTTGGAGCATATCGCCGGTGACGGAGGACGTTGTGCCCTGATCGCCTCTCATAATCTCAAAGAACTGGAAGACATCATCGATAGGGCCCTACTGCTGAAAGGCAAGACTATCGTGCGGGACTACCGCCTTGAGTCGATGCGGGAAAATGCCCGCAAGCTGCAGCTGGTTTTCAAAACCAAAAAAGTTCCGGATATCGTCAAGGAGAATTCAAAGCTTTTGACTATCCAGGGACGCGTGATTACCGCAGTCTTCGAACGTTTCACCCCGGATCTGGCGCAAGCTTTGAGAGCACAGGAACCGCTCTTGATGGAAGAACTGCCGTTGTCTCTGGAGGATCTGTTCGAAGCAAATCTCAGTAAAGAAAGCTTTATTCAATAGAAAGGAGTGGGGCAGATGGTCAGAGAAATTTATAAAAAACGTTATGGTAAAGCCTTGCTGGCATTATTGATTCTGATTGTGGGGGCCTTCCTACTGTCGGGTTTTTCAGCAGTCCGCAGCTGGCACAGCGATCAAACCTGGCTGCACAGTTCAGAACATAAAAAACAATTTCAGGAATCGCCTGAGATCTACTATTATGTGGATGAGAAGGGCAATGATAAAGAAGAAACGCTGACTTTTGAAGAGTCGGTGGAGCTTGCCTCCTACTTCTTTCAGGGAAACTATGGCAGTGATTCACTTCGGGAGTTTCTCCGAAATACCTCTTCCGGAAAAAATGATCCCGCAACTGATTACTACAGTGCTCACTTGGGGAGTAATGGGATCGTGATTATCAGTATCATCGCGTTCAGTGGCTTCCTGCTATTTTTCGTAGATCAAAAAACTGCCTTCAATCGCTTTTTGTTCAGCCTGCCGGTCAGCCGCCGTCAGCTATTCTGTGGAAAACTGCTCTATATCGGCTTGCCGCTATTGGCTGCATTTTTAGGCGGCAGTCTGCTTTTGGTGACGGCATTGAAATTAGGGATTCCGGCACCTTATATGAATGCCGACTGGAGTGAGCTGCTGAATTCAGTCGGAATCAGCTTCATGACTTGTCTTTTCGCCTTTTTAATCAGCTGCTTTATCGGAGCAATGGTGGGCAATTTGGTTTTCGGACCACTGATTTATCTTGTCTTCATGTGGTCGCTGCTTATTTTGCCGCAAGGACTTTCGCAAACAGCCGACTTGATTGAGATGCTAAAAAATGGGGTTAACTACAGCGCAGATGGGAGTCTGAGGGACTTCAGCCGGATATTCACTTTTGATGTCGGAAAAAGCAGCGGCAGCTTTTTGATGAGCTTCATCCCGGTATTGATCTCACTCTTGTGTCTGTTTTGGGCGTATCGCAAGTATCAAACCCTCTCTTTGGAACACGACGGCGAATTTCTGCTGTACCCTGAATCCCGCTGGCCAATCTGGTTTGTGATGACTTTTTATATGAGCTATTGCGCATTGACTATCTTTAATCCAATTTGGAACACATATGTCTATTCCAATCTGATGCCGGATGTCGACAGTGAAATAATGTGGCGCTATCCGCTGAGCCATGCGGTTGGGAACACCCTTTTCATTTTATTAGCGGCAGCCATCTGCGCCACTTTGCTGTTGTTCTTCGGCCAGATTAGAAGATTTTTGTCGGAAAAATGGGAGGCACACCTGGAAAAGCGCACGCTGAAGAGCCGAGGATAAGGGCTTTAAAATCGGATATCACAGGTTGTTTGACACCCTGTCGGCCTCCGATAGTAAGACGTGACTGAAAAAATCAAAGCGGAAGGAAGCAGGTAAAGACGTGCTTTCTTCCGCTTTTTAATTACCAAAAGAGCCGAGACCCGCATCTTCTTATGCAAGGAACGCACTTATTCGTCAATAGTCAGCCTGCTGATGCTGCTGCTAAAGGACAACACAGTTGATCAACTCTTACATATTGTGAAGGGCAGCGCTTTTCTCTAAAGTGAAAATGTAATCGCTTAAAAAACGGCACAGCCGATTTTATTGGAGGATTTATGAGAGAGATTATTGCTTATCTGGACGACAACAAAAAATGGGAGAAGGAGGACATCGCAGCTGAGAAACTGACAATCATCAACTATGCCTTTGCCAACATTATCGGATTGGAAATCGTCAGAGAGTTGAAAAAGATCCATCTGATTAATGAACTGAAGCAGGAGTATCCTCACCTGCGCAGCTGCATCAGCATCGGCGGTTGGAGTGCCGACGGTTTTTCCGACGGTGTGGCGACTGCCGAAAACCGCCGCATATTGGGTGACAATCTGATTGCTTACATGATGCGTTACGATTTTGACGGAATCGATCTGGACTGGGAATATCCGGGGATGGATCTGGCAGGGATCAAAGCTTCACCGGATGATGCCGCCAACTTTTTGCATTTTGTCAAAGAGTTGCGAGGAAAATTGAATTCTTTATCTGCAGAAACCGGCCGCAGCTATCTTTTGACGGCAGCTATCGGAGCAGCTAAACCACTGCTGGATACCATGAGTCCTGATGAACATTACGAGTACATCGATTATCTGGATTTCGTCAATGTCATGACTTACGACATGCGGGGCAGCTTTACCAAAATCGCCGGTCATCACACGAATCTGGCTCCGTATCAGGATCAGGGCCTCAGTGTCATGGAAGCAGTAAATAATTTGCGGGCGAAAAATATTGCCAACGACAAGATCGTCATTGGCTGCGCTTTTTACAGCCGGATCTGGCGTGGGTTTCCGACAGACACTCAACAACCGGTAGGAACAAAAGCCCAGGCACCCGGCGGCGAGACCAACAATTACAATCAGCTGAAGCCGCTGTTTGAGACGCATCCGGAAAATCTCTATTGGGATGAAGCAGCCCACGCACCTTATTATTTCGACGGCGAGCAGTTCATGTCTTTTGACGACAGACGTTCAATGAAGGAAAAAGCGGAGTATGTAGTGGCTGAGGAGCTGCGGGGACTGATGTTCTGGGAGTACTCGCTGGATCTGACCGGCGATCTGCTGGGGGCGGCAGCTGACGTCCTGCAGGCGCAATAAGACGAGAGCATGGTAATCGAGCCTAATAATTAACAACGTCCCGGTGACCGAAGAATGAACTTCTGTCGCCGGGACGTTGTTTGGCTTAGGCTTTCAGTTTGTTGTAAAAGTCGATATAATTTGTGAGGATGGTACGGAAGAAGTTCACAGTGCCTTCTGCAATTACGCCGTTTTCATCCACCAAATTGACGATACCGCCGATATAGGCTTCCGGCTGTTGCAAGGTCGGCATGTCCAAGAAGACCAGCGATTGCCGCAGGTGATGATTGGCACCAAATCCACCGATACCACCCGGCGAAACCGAGACCACCAAGGCCGGCTTGCCGCCCCAAATACTGGCACCATAAGGCCGAGAACCGACATCCAGTGCATTTTTCAACGCTGCCGGTACCGAGCGATTGTATTCCGGTGTGAAGAAGAAGATCCCATCCAATGGAGCTACTTGATCACGAAATGCCTGCCATTCCACGGGTACATTGTTTTCTGCATCGAGATCTTCATTGTACAAAGGCAGATTGCCGATTTCGATAAATTCTGCTTCAAAGTCTGCCGGCAGCAACTCTGCAAATTTTTCCGCTACTTTTTTATTGTAGGAAGCGGTACGCAGACTGCCGACGATGAATCCGATTTTCTTTGTCATGAATAATTCCTCCTGTAAAATCGTATTTAAATCAATAGACAGAACACTACAATTAAATTTTAACGAGGATGAAGTAAAAAAACAACAGATATGCCTAACTGATCAATAGCTGTGAAGGGTTCGAAAAATCGGCTGATTCGATTCTTTAAGCGGCTACCGAAAAATCACGGAATGATTGGGAATCTACGCGGTTCGTAGGCGAGTGCCTACACCGCATATTGAAGGGACCAAGAATATTGTCAGTTCTCTTTAGCGGGCGGGTCAGGCAGATACTCGAGAATATCTCCGGGTTGGCAGTCCAATACTTGGCAGATAGCATCCAGTGTGGAAAAACGGACGGCATTGACATGGCCGTTTTTGAGCTTCGATAAGTTGACGTTTGTGATGCCCACTTGTTGTGAGAGTTCGTTCAGACTGATTTTGCGATCAGCCATCACGCGGTCAAGACGCGAGATGATCATACCAAAGACCTCCTACACGGTTTCTTCGATTTCATGCTGCAGCTCGGCGCCGTAGCGGAAGATTTCAATCAGGATGGTCAAAATGATTGCCATGAAAAGAGTATCCGACAAGACCAAAGAGAGCTCCAAGCGGCCACTGAAAGCCCATTGAAGCATCGGCCAGACGAATACCGGCAAGATAGCAGAGATATACAATAGGAGATTTACCAGCCGCATTTTTTTGATCAATGGTGCAGCAAAAGGTGAAGTGCCTTCTGACAGCAACGAAAAATAAGAGCCGGCCTGGTAATACAGTGCCATCCAAGGCGGTAGCGTCAGGAGCATAGTGAGTACTGCCGCGATTTGTTTTGCAGTGGCACTCATTTCATTGGGACGGCCAATGGCAACATTAAAGAAGACGATGCCGGTCGGAACATTAGGCTGGATGTGGAAGCTGCTTTTTTTGAAGAATAAGGTACTGAACCCCAAGAGCAGAATCAGGCAGGCCACCCCAAAACAGAGAAACAAGAAGACAGCGAGTACTTTGGATAGACGCAGAATACGATTTTGTTTCATGGTTGATGACTTCCTTTCAAAGAGCAGACTTCTAAAGAATTTTTGAAAAAATGCTTGGAAAAGCTTCCGTCGCCAAAGACCTTTCATCTAAAGGATAACCGTATATTTTACTTTCGTCAATAATTTATTATCGTTAAACGATAATAATGATTGTGCTAACATCTGAGAAGTGGACTTCTTTTTTACCTGTAAAGAAAAAACTCTTTACACCGTCGTGAAAACCTGATAAACTACCCATTGTGAGAAAATTATATGGAGGTGTAAGTAATGGCAGTAAAAATCCGTTTGAAACGTATGGGTTCTAAAAAGAAACCTTTTTACCGTATCGTCGTAGCTGATTCTCGTTCTCCTCGTGACGGACGATTCATCGAAACTGTAGGGACCTACAACCCGTTGGTAAACCCGGCAGAAGTTACGATCAAAGAAGATCTGGTTTTGGATTGGTTGTCTAAAGGTGCGCAACCTTCTGACACAGTTCGTAACATCTTGTCTCAACAAGGCGTTATGAAAAAGCATCACGAAGCTAAGTTCACGAAATAAGGTGCCGGCTTATGACTGATTTAAGAGATTTAGTCTTGACGATCGTACGTCCGCTGGTTACTGAACCGGATCAAGTGAAGCTGGAAGTCGTCGAATCCGATGAATTCTTCGAGTATAACTTGACCGTCGCACCGGAAGATATCGGCCGCATCATCGGCAAACAAGGTCGGGTTGCTAAAGCAATTCGCACAATCGTTTACGGTGTGCGGACAGACGGCCCCAAAAAGGTCCGCCTGAACATTCTTGACGGCAAATAATACAAAATACACCGGTCTTCTTCGGAGGATCGGTGTATTTTTGCATTATGAGCGCCTAAACAAGACCGCAGAATACTTGAAAATCCGTAAAAAATGCCGAGAAATTTCTCATAGTCGACAACAGTTGTTTTCTTGCGCCGTCGCTTGTGGTAATCTGGGAAAAGATTTTGAAGTGTGAAGCGGTGGGGGAACCGGTGATACTTCATTTGCAAATGAAAGGTTTCGGAGAATAAGGGGGATTACGGATGTTAACTGTTGTTTTGGTCATTCTCATCGGCTGTGCGCTGGTGGCAGTGATGAAGTATGCGAAATTCTTATGGCGGATGGTCGGGCTGATTGCGGCAATTCTGTTGGTATGGCTGTATAAAGAAGACATCATGACCTGGTTCAGCCAATCAGTGGCCGGCGACGGGTTGATGAGCTTTATGACGGATGTTTCGACGACCACCAAGCATGTTTTGGATAAAGTACTTTACGGACTGGGCGATCTGATTTGATCCCCGGTTTTTTTATTTGGAAATGATTCAGCCAGCAGTTGATTTCAGTCCCGAGACCCATGAAAAGTGGCGAATTTTACGAGAGAATAAGTGTATCCAAAAGCATTCGAAAAAACGAATAAATAAAGCGAAAAGGACGTGGGCACATGGAACAGATCATTGCAGTAATTATTATTCTGGCTATTATCATCGGAATCATCAAGGTGGGCTCGTTTTTGTGGCGGCTGATTGGCATCGCTTTTGCATTGTTTTTAATCTGGATCTATCGGGAGGATCTGGCAAACTGGTTCAATACCTTGACAACTGACGGCAATCTGCATCAATGGCTGAGCCAAGCCGGAACTTTTGTGCAGCAGACGGTGAACCAGGTCGGTCATTGGTTCAGCGAACGGTTGTAGCAAAGCGCATTCTATTTGTCTTTTTTTCTTTTAAGGATTACCCTTGAATAAAGAAAATGAGGTGAAGGAAATGAAAAAGAGTGTTTTTTTATTAATGAGTATTCTCCTCTTGTCGGCATGTGGACCGCAGGGAAACGCTGCGGATTCCTCAACCAACTCGTCAAAGGAAACGGCAGCTTCAGTTTCCGCCAGCACAGTGGTTTCCGCTTCGAAATCTACCGACAATCCGGAAAAAAGCAGTACCACCGGCTCGACTGCTGAGAGCTCCGGCAAGACGACGACTGCCAGTACCAACCAATCAACAACTGCGAGCACTACGGAAGCTGCCGCACCGGATGCTTTCAATGAGTTGCAGCAACGTTTCCCGGATACGGTCATGCCCAGCGAGATTCCCCGTAAAGACGGCAGTTATCTGAATATTGCCAGTACCAGCGATTCGGAAAATCTCAGCATCCTGTATTATGAGATGGACCATCCTCTGATTATGAACCATAAAGAACTCAACCAGGCACAACCTGCTGCTTCCTTCAAAAAGACTACTTATCAGACAGCCGGCCGGGCCAAAGACGCCGTCAACTATATCTATGATGATGGTGGTCAGGAAGTTGATCTGGGGCATAACATCAAAGGCTATGTCGACGGTGCAGCCGGTTCCTCCTACCTCAGTTGGAAAGAAGGCAACTGGTCCCTCACTGTCCGTGCCAGCAACGTTATGGGACAAGATCCGGTCCCAACGGCCAAAGAAGTCGTCGAGTACTTGGAAAAGGCCTTCCTGCCAGTACCCAAATCCGTCGGGCAGATCACCATCGATCTGGCCGCTTCCGGGTATGAAGCAGTGAGTGTGGTGTGGCAAAAAGAACAAGTAGTGTATACGGTCACAAACAGATCCGCTCTACCCGCTTTGCAAATGGCGGTATCGACTGTAAATTAAATCACATTATTTCCAAGATTGCAGAAAATCTTCTTTTCAGGAGATTTTCTGCTTTTTTGTTTCGTAAAAAAAATGAAGGAAAGTGAATAAAATACAACGCATTCACCACGAGATGAAAAGATAAAAGAACATTACTTGGAATGGGAATCGAATGATAAAAAAACGATCTCGCACACGTTATAGCGAGAACCCATAGTAAGGGATTGTCATTACGAGGCGGCCTAGGTTAAATAAATTTTAAAATAAGAGCGATTCTAATTTAGAGTTAGAAGAATAAAAAACAAATCGTTTGTTTTCGATTATCAAGTTTTTTTATATGAAAATATGGAAAATGATTTTTTCGAAAATGCAACGTTTTGTGTTTTATTTCGCTTTTCGTTATGATATCACTTGCTGGGAGAAAAGTTTAAAGGGGGTATTTAAATATGGTAAACAGGCGGAAGAAGTTCTTGGTTTTTTCGGCTCTTTTTGTTTTGCTTGCACAAGTACTGATTGGGGCATTGACTAGTATTACTGCGATTGCCGTGACTCAGCAGCCGAATGAAAAAGAACTGTTCCAAAGTGAACTTGGTTGGGCATCTCTTAGTTATGTCCCTGTTGACAGTGCAACTGTACAGTGGACATTAAAATTAAACAAGGAGAGGCATGATCCACCAACTCGTTTTGTGTTGGATTTAACAGACAGCAACGGCCAACCAGTGATACCGGATCAACTAACAGTTGTTGAAAATTCGAATCCGGACTTGATCTTGGGGATGAAAGATCAAGAGGGTAATATCTCAGGGAGCTTGCAGGAGCAGCGGGAGACGGGTACGTTGTTAGGATCTACAATAGTGACATTTATCACTACAAGAGATCTGGGGAGTATGAAGGCAGTGCCCCATCTGTGGGAAGCAGCTACGTCAGATAACGCAGCTACTGATCAAGCGGCAATGGTTCAGTCCGCTGATGCAGTGTCAACTGAATCGAAGAAAGATATCGATTTGTTAGCGGGAAATGCAGGAGTTTCAATCGAGATTGAGACTGAGTCTACCGGGGAAAGTAATGCAACAATAGATTCAACAAGTACCGAAGTTACTAGGACTGAGGCAACAACAGAAAGCTTACAAAGCGAATCTGGAGCAGTAGAAAATATTAGCGAGTCTGTAACGAATGAAACGGCCGCATCAATGGAAACAGAAAAGACTCATCTCGGTGACGTAGATGATGCCGCCTTTGAAGCAGCAAAAAAAGCTGCGGAAGCACGAAATTCCGACAATGGAAAAGCACAGGCAATTACGCGAGTCGCTGGTGTTCAAGAAGATCATACTGATTACAGTAATATCCCACCAACATATACAGCCGATGAGTCTGGAACCTATCCAGAGAATAGTTGGGTTCCTGGAGAAAATGAGAATGTGAAAAATCATAAAGGTGGGACCTCTGATGGTTGGGATAGTGTAACCAACTGGGATGGTTCATCTGAGGATGTTACGTACTCTTATATTGAATATGGAGGAAAAGGTGAAGCGGCTGATTTTGCAATTCGAAAATACGCTAAGGAAACCGACACTCCAGGATTGTTTGATGTGTTCCTAAATGTTCGTGGAAATGTGAAAAAGAAAATTGATCCACTAAATATTGTTCTAGTTGTCGATTGGTCCGGAAGTATGAAAGAGAATAATCGAGTTGAGTATGCCAAGACAGGTGTTAAAAACTTTTTGGAGGAAATAAGTAAGAGTGGCATTTCAGACAAAGTGAGTTTAGGATATGTTGGCTATTCAAGCGATAATTTGGACACATACACTAACTTTTCTGTTGGCTTAAGTAAATTTTCGACCGCTAAAAAAGAAATTGAAACTAAAATTGCTGATCATGTACCAAATGGTGGAACATTTACGCAAAAAGCCTTGCGCGATGCAGGTAACATGCTCACAGGGAAAACTGGTCGTAATGTCATCGTCTTATTGACTGATGGTGTGCCAACATACTCCTACAAGGTTACGTCAGCCGTAGAAAGTGATGGAGAGATATATGGCACTGGTTTTGATACTAAAACTGATCGTGGTGGTAACACAGCTGAACTCGCTTCAAGTTATACGATTGGTGGAAAAAGAGGATTGGTTATTAAAGACACCTATCCTGCTACTCTTGGTGAAGCTCGATCAATCAAAGCTAAAGGTATAGAGATTCATGGTTTGGGCATTCAGCTCTCTGGGGATGGAAGCTACATGACTGCAGAAGAAGTAAAAGATAAGATGGAAAAAATCGTTACCACCAATACGGATGGTGTTCTTTATTACGAATCTGCGGAACAAGCATCAGATATTTCTGACTATCTGACAAAGAAAGCTGTTCAACTGACAAGTACAATCAGCGACGGTACGGTATCAGATCCTATTGGGGAACAATTCTTGTTAGATAAAAATTCTGTAGAAATTTCACGTGTCACGTCTTCGACTGCGATATTACCAACGTTAGAGATAAGCGATGACAATGGCCTGATTTCTTTAAAAAATCTGAACTTGGGTAAAGGACAGGAAATTCAACTTCATTACCAGCTTCACATCAATACGGAGGATGAAAATTTTGTTCCTAACAAATGGTACCAAATGAATGGGCAGACCACGCTGACACCAAATGGGAATAACTCATCAAATAAAGTTGACTTTGGGATTCCCTCTGGTAAAGCACCTGGGACACAAATCTCAATCAAAAAGATTTGGGAAGAGTTTGATGGAGATAAAACCGGAAGAACCGATGTGCCATTTTCAATTGCAAGAAATGGTGTTGAATACGGAACAGTCAAAATGGACAAACAAGACGGTCTTGATACATGGGAACAAAGTTTTGATTCTATACAGGTTTCCAACAAAACTGTCTGGCTTCCAGAGTTTGATAACAGCGGGGCGAAGTTTAGCTACACGGTTACTAAAGAAACGGATGTTCCGGCTGGTTATGAATCAACAAGTACTGACGACAACAATACTTGGATAAATAAAAAGATTTTTACCAAACTTGGACTGGAAATTATTAAAAGATCAGACGACAGCGAAAAAACTCTACTATCTGGAGCAGAATTCATTCTTAAGGGGAATGGTTTACCAGGCGATGGTGTTCCCCTCAAAGAGACTACTACAAAAGGACACTATGTTTTGCCTGATAACTATTTACACAGTCTGGACAGAGGGAAATCCTATAGTTTAGAAGAGAAGAAGGCACCTGATGGTTATCGGGTTTTAGACAAGCCGATTACTATTGAAATCAAAGAAAATGGTGTTGTTTCAGTAGTGGGAAATTCTGTTGATCAAATATTTGACAATTGGATTACAGGTGAATCATCGAATAAGGTGATTGAATTTGCAGTTAAAAACACCCCCAAAGTCCCGCTCCCCGCAACTGGTGGTCCGGGTACGGTGATCTTCACGGGTCTGGGAATTTTGGCTCTGACCGGTGCCGGTATCTACTTCTTGCGTCGCAAAGATCAGGGGGTGGCGTAGGTGAAACGATTGATGAAAACAATGACGACTTTGGGACTGCTGCTGGGACTGCTGTTCTTTGGTGGGCAGCGGAGTTTGGCAGACGGGTCGGATGAAACGCCAGATGTTACCTTCCGCCTGCATAAGATTGTCTTTCCGGAAGGGCAGATGCCGGATGCAGCTGCAAATACCGGAGATACTTCTGGGAAACATGCGGATCTTTTGAAAGAATACCGGGGCCTGAATGGCGTGACTTTTGATGTGTATGATGTGACCGAGCGCTTCTATCAGCTGCGCAAAGACGGCCAGTCTGTCACTGATGCTCAAAATGCTCTCAGCCAACTGACTGTCAGTGAATTGGGCGAGTCGAAGGGCACTCAGGTGACTGCGGCGCTCGCTGGAGAAGACGGGCGGGCAGATTTCACATTGCCGGCAAAAGATGGTGCAAGACGGGATGCAGTGTATCTGTTCCATGAAACGGCAGCACCGGTTGTCGTTAAGGAAAAATCGAAAAATCTAGTAGTTGTCTTGCCGATTATATCTGAAGAGGGCTCGGCGGCAACGACCATCGACCTCTATCCGAAGAATGAAGAAAATACCCACGTGACGCCGCGTTTGGGTAAAACGATCAATGGAATCGAGGGCAGCTTTGAATACGGCGATATCATCCCGTTCCAAGTGACGGCTGAGATTCCGCTGGACATTCTCGATTACAAGAAATTCGTCATCAAGGATGTGTCGGATCCTGCACTGCTTTATCAAAAAGAAAGCTTGAAGCTGACACAAGGCGGCCAAGCGCTGCCCAAGATCTACGAATTGACCACCGATGAGCATGGATTTACTTTGACCTTCACCGATCTTAAAGGTCTGGATCGTTTTGCCGGGCAGACGATCACCCTCAGCTATGAGATGCAGCTGGTGGAGCAGGTGAATGATGCCAGTCACTTTGCCAATACTGCAACCCTTGACACCGATCATGAGACGGTCGAACGAAAAGTCGAGGTGGAGACCGGCGGCAAACGATTTGTAAAAGTCGATCTCGAAGATCAGAAAAAGAGCTTGGCAGATGCCCGCTTCCATGTACTGGACCAAGACAAACGCCTGCTGGTGAAAACCGCGGCCGGCTATGCCTGGACAGATGATGAAAATAACAAACAGTTGGTAACGCTGGTTTCAAAAGCGAATGGTGTTTTTGAGGTCAACGGCTTGTCATATGGCGACTACTACTTGCAGGAAATCACCGCACCGACCGGCTATCAGATCAATCAAGATCCGATCGCTTTCACCGTCGATGCAAACAGCTATGGAAAAGCCGATGATGCGCTCAAAGTCGTCAACTTGAAAACCCCCGCACCGCCGAAGAAACCGGAAGAACCAAACAAACCGGGCAAGCCCACCACGCCGGTCAATAAAACGACCAACGTGAAACGCTATCCAAAAACCAACGATACGGTCAACCGTTCGCTGGTCTGGCTCGGTGCCATCTTGATCGCTGTGGTAGTGGTCATCTTGTGGCAGAAGAATAAAAAAGCAGGGAAAAAGGAGAAATGAAAATGAAATCGAGAAATAGAGTATGGGGAATCATTGCATCCGTAATCATGGTCTTACCATTTTTACTGGGGCTTGGCGGGTTTGCTACAAAAGCTAGCGCCGCTGAATTAGCAGAAGGTAAAGCGAATTTGATACTTCACAAAAAGAAGATGCTCACTGAATTAAATCCAACTATCCAAAACACTGGTGATGTAATGGAAGAGTTTGATCAATATCAAGGTCTGGGAGATGTTGAGTTTAAAGTATATGATGCTACAGAAGAATTCTATAAATTGCGCGCTGATGGAAATGCAGTTACAGACGCAGTGGCAGAAATTCAAAAATTAGATTCTACTGCTACTTTAAAGACATCTGGAAAAACAGATGCGGCAGGAGATCTAACTTTTACAGTTGATAAAAAGAGCGGCGATGATAAAGATGCAGTTTATTTGATCGTTGAATCACCTAAAGATGGTGTGACCAAAGCAGCAAACATGGTTGTCACTTTCCCTGTCTATCAATTGAACGAAGATGGTAGTTATACTGATAATGAATTAAGCGAAATTAATCTGTACCCTAAAAATGTTGTTTCAACTCCGGGTAGCTTAGAAGTTTCCAAAAAAGGAACGGCAAATGGTGAGAAATTGAATGGGGCACAATTTGTTATCAAGCGTACCGTAAGCAATGCGACTCAATACATTGCTTCATTTGACGAAAAGAGCGGATTGTATACTTGGACGGATAATATTAACTCAGCAAAACGCTTTACAACTGAGGGTGAAGGGACATTTACAGTTCAAAATCTGGAAGTTGGCAGCTACACTTTGGTCGAAGTTCAAGCCCCAGAGAATGCTGGAATGATCACAGCTGAAACTGAGAAAGATTTTACAATTGTGGCAGATAAAACCGCGCCTGTAAAAATTGAAGTAAAAAATGATACGATTGTTGTCGATAAGTCCACAACTAAGCCAGATTTCGAAGTAGGCAAAGCAACAACCTTTACAATCAAATTCAAGATTCCAGAAGGATTCCAAGACATATTGGCCAATGGAGACCGCCGCTACCCTGCACTAGAGCTGACCGATGAGCATGATGCAGCATTGACTTTGAAAGCGGATGGCAAGTTTACTATGACAGCCGGGGATACACCTTTTGATAAAGACACTGATTATAAGCTTGTAGAATCAGGAGATACGTTTACAGTTAAGTTGACAGATTCTGGCTTGGCAAAAGCACCTGCTGGAACAGAACTCGTCTTTACCTATGAAATGTACTTGAACGAAGATGCAGTTGCGGATGGTACATTTAATAATAAAGTGACAGTTGAAACAGGTGGTTTGACTACTGAAAAAGATATCAACGTTACTACTGGTGGTAAAAAGTTTGTAAAACAAGATAGTGATAGTAAAACAGCTTTGGTAGGCGCTGTGTTCAAAGTGTATAAAGAAGATGGGAAAGGCGGAAAGCTCTACCTTGTCGTCGATTCCAAGGCTGTCTCGTGGGAAAGTGATGATTCTAAAGGAACTGAATTCACTTCAAATAAAAATGGGCTTCTTGAAGTAACCGGATTGGAATATGGCACTTATTACTTGGAAGAGGTCACCGCACCTGATGGTTACGTATTGCTGACGAAAGCGCAGCCCTTTGAAATTAGCAAAGGATCATACAATGGTGAGGGAGCAATCACTGATTCAGTAGTCAACAAACACAAAGGCACACTTCCTTCAACCGGTGGCATGGGAATCGTTGCTTTTGTAGCGGTTGGTATTGCAGCAATCGGCGGGGCATACCTGTACTTTGCTAAAGGTCGCCGTCATATCGAAGGCTGATCGATTACTTCACTGAGCAAGCTTAATAACACAATGTAAAGTTCGACTGTTGCAACTTTGAAGCAGTTGGATAAAGGAATGCATAGAGACGGTGGCACGCTTTTTCAGCTGCCGCCGTCTCCTGCTACATAGAATCAAAGAAAAGGTTGAGAAGATGGGACGAAAAGAAAGCTCGAAGCACAAACCACCGCAAAATCTGCAAGATGAGGGCGGTAATGATGCGTTAAACCAGACACGCAGTAGAAAAAAAGACAAAGCCCCCAAGCACACCAAACGATTGATCACCGATATTCTGATGATCGCCATCCTGGTGGTAGGGGTGATTGCCCTGCTGTATCCCTTTGTCAGTGACAAGGTCAACGAAATTTTGGATCAGCAGATCATTACCTACTATCAGAACAAGGCCAACAAAGAAAATGAAGCAGCATTGGCAAAGGTCAAAGCTGAGCAGGAAGCCAAAAATAAAAAACTAGCCAAAGAAGGCAGCAGTCCCGGGGCTGATCCTTTTTCCGATGAACGCAAGAAGGTTAAGGAGAAGCCGACGCCGGATTATTACCAGACTCACACGATCGGGATTATCCGTATTCCGAAGATCAATGTCAAGCTGCCGATTTTTGATGAGACGACGGATTTGTTTTTGAGTAAGGGAACATCCCTTCTGGAGGGGACCTCGTATCCCACAGGGGGCAATGATACCCATAGTGTGATTTCCGGACATCGGGGGTTACCGGAAGCTAAGCTGTTCACGGATCTGCCGGATCTTAAAGCGGGAGATCATTTCTACATCGAGATCAACGACGAGACCCATGCTTATGAGGTGGATCAGCTGAAGGTCATCGAGCCCACGGAGACAGAGGATCTTCATATCGAAGCCGGTAAGGATCTGGTGACGCTGCTGACCTGTACCCCCTATATGATCAACTCTCACCGGCTGCTGGTGCGGGGGCATCGAATCCCTTATGTGCCGGCAATGAAAAAAGAACTCGCCAAGTCCGATAACCATCGCAAGCTGTACCAGATTTTGATCCTCGGCGGGGCGATTGTGATCCTGCTGCTGTTGCTGTGGCTGTTTTCCCGCTGGTTGCGGGGTGTGCTGATCAAAGGCCGTCGTTATGAAATGCTCTTTGCAATTCAGGACGAAGCCGGGCGTCCCCTTAGCGGCATGCAGTTTGCGCTATATTCCAAAAACGGCAAGATTCCGGTGCAGCGTGACGGCGAACAGTTGGCGGCAGTGACAGACGCTGGCGGACGTTTCCTGATCCCGGATGTTCGCGGCAGCCACTATCTGGTGAAGGCTGCCAGCGACGACAAACTGATCTTCAAAGCGAAGGTCGCCAAACCAAAGGCTCAGCGCTTCACGCTGACGCCTGTCAAACAGAGCCCTGTCCGGTCGGTGAAAGCCGATCAGAGTCATTCCATATTTATCATCTCCCATTGAGTACTCGGCAGCCTCCTCCCTTTGGCGGCCGAATACCAGCCGCCGGAATTTTTTCGGCGGTTTTTTTGGTAACAGGAAAGCACTCAGTGGACGACCGGTGGCAAAGTGCAGCCATGACCTGAGGCTGACCGAAGATTAGGGGGGGGCCGAAAATGCAGTGGCCGCTATTCTGGTCCTTTTCACCATAATCCGCGTGCGTTGTAAATGCGCAACTTTACATCACATAAGCTGCGGCTTTACTCCTTGATTTCGTCAAATTCGCAAAAATCTGGATTCCTTTGGTGTTTTCAGACACGTCCTATTTTGTCTGCAGATTTTAAAAATTCTTGAATATTTCGGCTTGTGTTTGAAAAGCCGGGGGGCGGCTGATTGGGTATGCTATAATAACAGCAATTCACTAAAGACAGGAATGAGTGTTTGATGCTTTTTAAATCATATGAGTTGTTGGAAGGTTCAAAAACCGCCTTGCGCCTGAATTGGGGTGCACTGATCGTCTTCCTGCTTTTGCTGGTGGCGGCTTGGATCGTGACGGATCGGCTGCAGATGCCCATCAAGCATTTAGCATTTACTGCAGATTCATTGTTGTTTTTCGGCGGGTATCTGGCCTCTGCTGCACTGCATGAAGGACTGCACGGGGCGTTTTTCAAGCTGTTCGCGCCTGAGCGTAAACTGCATAGTGGGGTCAAAAATGGCTTTGCCCACATCATCAGCCCCGGAAGTCGTTTTTCAAAGAGCCAGTTTATCTGGATCGCAGCGGCGCCGTTTGTCCTGTTGACGCTGCTGGGGGCTGTGATTATGGCATTCACCGGTGTTTATTTCTGGCTGGGCCTGCTGCTGATCACCCATGCGGCTTCTTGCGTCGGTGATTTTTATTGGATTTGGCGTGTGGGAGGGGCACCGAAAGACGTCAGGGTCGAAGCGACTGAGCAGGGAATCGCTCTTTATCTGCCGCAAGAGAAGTAGCCAAGGGACGTACCGCGTGCTAAAATAAAACGGATCCGGTAAGACCCGGTTTTTTGAATCTAAGGAGGCGTCCATCGTGACCGAATATTTAAATGTAGGAAAAATCGTCAATACTCATGGAATCCGTGGCGAAGTGCGGGTCATTTCCCAGACTGATTTTCCCGAAGAACGTTATCAAAAAGGGGCCAAACTGGTTTTGTTCCGTGAGGGCAAAGAACCGTTGGAACTGACAGTAGCCGGCCATCGCAAGCACAAGAATTTCGATCTGTTGACCTTTGAAGGTTATCCCAATATCAATGATGTCGAGCCGCTGCGTGACGGCATTTTAAAGGTTTCCATGGAGGATCTGTCCGAGCTTGAGGAAAACGAGTTTTATTACCATGAAATCATCGGCTTGACGGTAGTTGAAGCAGACGGCACGGTCATCGGCAAGATCAAGGAGATCCTGTCTCCGGGGGCCAATGACGTTTGGGTAGTGCAGCGCAAAGGACAAAAGGATGCCCTGATTCCTTATATTGAATCAGTAGTGAAGCACATCGACTTGGCAAACGAAGTCGTGACAGTAGAAATTCCGGAAGGGTTGTTGGACGATGCGGATTGATGTATTGACGCTGTTCCCGCGGATGTTTGAAGGGCCGATGGGAGAATCTATCATCGGCAAAGCCCGGGACAAAGACTTGCTGGAGATCAATGTCTCTAATTTTCGGGATTTTTCCGACAACAAACACCATACCGTTGATGATTATCCATATGGCGGCGGTGCCGGGATGCTTTTGAAGGTGCAGCCCATCTATGACAACATCAAAGCCATCGAATCCGAGACTCCCGAGACGAAAAAGCGAGTAATTTTGTTGGATCCTGCCGGTCGTAAATTCGACCAGAAAAAGGCCGAAGAGTTTTCCAAAGAGGAGCATCTAGTGTTTATTTGCGGCCATTATGAAGGATATGATGAACGGATCCGAACCCTGGTGACAGATGAAGTCTCTTTGGGGGATTATGTTTTGACCGGCGGCGAATTGGGGGCGATGGTCATGATTGATGCCACTGTCCGCTTATTACCGGAAGTGCTGGGCAATGAAACCTCGGCGCAAACCGATTCTCATTCTACCGGACTGCTGGAACATCCCCAATATACCCGCCCGGCAGATTTCAAAGGAATGGCGGTGCCGGAAGTTCTGTTAAACGGCAACCACAAGCTGATCGAAGCGTGGCGGCTGAAAGAATCACTGCGCCGAACCTATACCAGACGACCGGATATGCTGGCTAAATTTCCGCTGACTCCGGCAATGGCGAAGCTCCTGGATGAAGTCAAAAAAGAACTCGCTGAGCCGGAAGTCCAAGAAAAATAGAACCTGCCTAAAAATGCCGGCCCTAGCTGTTTAGGTCCGGGGCATTTTAGGTCCGAGGCATTTTCGGTGACGCTGCGCAGAAAATGCCGCCTTATTTCTCACATAAACTGCACGATACTCCTGGCAAGGATTTCAGTGGGTACTCTCAAATTCTGAGTCCCCTCCGCGTTTTCCGATATTTCTAAAAAAAGACATCTTGAACACCTGCAGCCGGTCCGTAGACCTGCATTGCGGTGTTCAAGATGTCTTTTAGTTTGCTTCCGGATTTGCTTCATCGATATAATAGGCCATCGTGTATTCATCGATCCAACGACCGTCGATCCAAAACTCTTTTTTCAAAAAGCCTTCCTCCACGAAACCGAGTTTTTCATAGAAGAGCCGGGCACCAGGATTGCTTGCAAAAACTTCCAAAGAGATTTTGCCGATATTTTCTGCGGGTGCCCGGCGGATCAATTCTTCCATTAATTTACGGCCGATACCTTGACCTTGTACGTGGGGAGCGATGCTGATCCCCAGTTCCCACTGGCGGCTGTGTCCGGGCAAGGGAGAGGGATGGTGATAACTGACAGAGCCTAGCACTTCACCGGTAGTTTCGTCTTTAGCAATCAGCAGCTGTTGTCGCCAAAGACCTTCTGCATAGCGGTCGAAATCTTCATATTGAAAAAGCGCCGGTGTATTGTCACTATTCCAAACAGCCTTGTCGATTGCCCAAAATTGAGGAATGTCTTCTTGCAACAGCTTGTCGGTAATAATCATGAGAGTCACTCCTTGTAGGGGATTTTCTTTAGTTTAGCAGAAAAGTTGTTTGCGCGAAAATACCAGGCTGCAATCTGGTGAAAGCTTGGCAAAAGATTCCGGTTTTTAGTGTTTATCAAATAATACAGGTGACCGCTTCTTTGCGCTTGTTTATCGTAACCTGGAGCCTGAATGTGTGTCTGATCACTCCGTTGCTTTGTTTTGTCTCGGCCTTCCAACAGAAATTCATCAGAAAAATAAATTGCTGTCCTTTCGGGTTATACTCGGTGATTTGCTGTTAAAATTCCTTTACAGCAGCCTTCCCATGTGGTAACATATTTTGGTGAGCGCACTGCTCAACAATTACGATATTCCGCTGGGGTGTGTTACCCTAAGAATGTTTGGAAATTAGGAGAATGCAAAATGAACCCATTGATTCAAGAACTGACTCAAGAACAATTACGCTCTGACATCCCGGCTTTCCGCCCAGGGGACACTGTACGTGTTCACGCAAAGGTTGTCGAAGGAACTCGTGAACGTATCCAGTTGTTTGAAGGTGTTGTCATCAAACGCCGCGGCGCTGGTATCAGCGAAACTTACACTGTTCGTAAAATCTCTAACGGTGTCGGTGTTGAACGTACTTTCCCATTGCACACACCACGTGTTGCAAAAATCGAAGTCGTACGTTACGGTAAAGTTCGTCGTGCGAAACTGTACTACCTGCGCGCATTGCACGGCAAGGCAGCTCGTATCAAAGAAATTAGAAGATAAACACGGAAAACTTCCTTGGAAATCTGAAATTTGTGAAAAGTCCTTGTATATCAAGGGCTTTTTCTTTTTTCTCTATCACAGTTTTATGCCATTTTTGGCTGTTTTGGACCATTTTTCACTCATATTCCCCTAAAATGTCCTAGATTGTCCGATATTGACTAACAGTGTCGTCAAAATAGGGCAAAATTTAGTAGTCAGTCTGACTGCAAATTTAATACGAAAAATACCAAAACATTTACCGAATTTAGCAACTTTTGAACCCGAGTTACTAAAAAGGTTGACTTTTTTTAAAAAAGACAAAACATGTACTTTTCTACTAAAAAGTTGATGTGATAGGTTTCTATCTAAATAATTCTTAGGAGTTTTTATCGTGAAGCAAGATGATGGACGAATCGTATGGAAAAATTTGAGTGACCTCAAGCTAATTTTGCTAATCAATCAATTCATCGAAAAACACGGAATAAAATCTAGTCGTCAGTACCAGAAAAAATTATCAGAGAATCCAAATTCTGCACCAAGTATGTGGTTTATCAATCAAAAATATGGATCATGGGAAAATTTATTGGTTAGTGTTGGTCTGGAGAATACAGAATATGGGAAATGGTCAAAAATATCAGAAAAAAAATTATTGGAAATAGTAGAGTCCTTTATTGTGGCTGAGAAAATAACTTCTCAGCGTAAATATGAACAAAAATCAGTGGGAAAAGATGTTCCTTCATTAAGTACATTGAAAAAGAGGCTTGGAGATGTAAAACCTCTATTCAGAAAGAAAATAGAGAAACCTTCACTTACTGATTTTGAACTGATGCTTGAACTAAGAAATGAAATAATCCGACTAAAATTACAGGATGATTTATCAATGACAAAATTTCGGAAACTTGTCCAATCCTCGAAACTTCCGTCAGTTGATACAATTATGAAAAGAACAAATAAAAATTGGGAGGAATTGATGGCAGAAATAGGATTTGATTATCGAAGAATCAAAATCTATAAACAAAGAAATAACTTATCTCAAATAAAGAAAACTAAATAGTAATACGAGAGATTAGACGTTCAAAACTAAAAATTTGAACGTCTTTTTTTATTTCTTAAAAACGAAAGGAGATTTTATTTTATGAAAAAGCTGAGATTTAAAAATTGGCGATTGTTTGCGACTTTAGCTCTGTTGGGTCAAACAATTGTCGGAGCGATTGGTCCTACGATTGCCTTTGCGGATGAGATTACTCATCCGCAAACAGTGACTGTGCACTGCGATTTGTCACACTTATATGCGGTCGAAGGCACGTTCAGTGATGGTCGAACATTATCTGAGGTAACGGTTCCTCACTATGCTATCTATAATGGGGAGAAACAAGATATTTTCTGTATTGAACCAGGAGTGCCAATTTACAATGAGTTCACGCCAGGTTATGAGAAAAATCCATTGCCTGATATGTCGGAGAAAGCCAAATTAGTTTCCGTTTTATGGATAAACGCCGGTACAGACATTGACACACAAATGGTTGCTCAAAAGATGATCTGGCAGGAGGCCAACGGGTATACTCTTCACTCTATGAAGCATCCAGATGGTAGTGCCGTAAATATCGCAGCCATTGAAGCGAAAATTAATCAAGCTATTGCCGATTATCAGAAGAAACCAAGTTTCCATAAATCCACAGTAAAAACAGTGTTAGGTCAATCGACTACTGTGACGGATACGAATAATCTGAACTTGTCAGAGTTCGATGAGGTTGTGGAGAATACCGCAAACATTGATTATCGTGTCAATGGCAATCAGTTGGTCATCACCCCAAATGCCAATTCTAAAGAAAATGGTGTGCTGACGCTTAAAAAATCTGCTGGAACTGGAACACCGGTTGCTTATAAGATGGCTGGACAACAAACCTTGATGGCCGGGGCAATTGATAAACCGAACACTTACACGATCAAAATTGATGTGGAAACGGAGGGTTCTTTAAAGATTAAAAAAGTCGATAAAGAATCAGGTGATGTTGTACCGGGAACGGTTTTCCATTTAGACTTTGGAAAAACTTTGCCTGCAAAAGACGTGACTACTGACAAAGAAGGTATTGTGACATTGGATGGGATTCCTCATGGTACAAAGGTAACCATTACTGAAAAATCAGTGCCGGCGCCTTATACGATTGATACCACACCTATGACTGCCACGATTAAAGCAGGTGAAACCATTTCCGTGACTTCAAAAAATACGCGAGAAAAAGGTCAAATCATTCTGGATAAAACCGGAGTTGAAACAGGAAATGATCTTTGGAACGACAATTATTCTTTAGCTGGCAATACATTTGCTATTCGCAAAGATAGCCCAACTGGTGAAATCGTTCAAGAAATAATCACGGATGAAAAAGGCCATGCAGAAACTCCAAAAGAGATTGCCAATGCGTTGGAATTGGGAACTTATTATGTGACCGAAACCAAAGCATCTAATGGTTTCGTGAATACTTTCAAACCCGTAAAAGTCGAATTGAAGTATGCTAATCAAACGGTGGCTCTCGTTACCAGTAACGTAAAAGGACAAAACCAAGAAATTACTGGTGAAACCACTTTGACGAAAGAAGACAAAGATACCGGTAATGAGACTCAAGGAAAAGCTGAGTTTAAAGGAGCTGAATATACTCTCTTTACTGCAAAAGATGGTCAAGCGGTTAAATGGAGTGAAGCTTTTGAACCAGAATTAGTGAAAGGAACGAAGGCTTCTGATGAAACGGTGACTTTGACTTTAGATGAAAAGAATCAAGTTGCCGTTAAACATCTGGCGATTAACGAGTATTACTGGCAAGAAACCAAAGCACCTGAAGGATATTCTTTGGATGAAACGAAGTATCCTGTTTCCATCAAAAAGGTGGATGATAGCGAAAAAAATGCTGTGATTACCCGAGATGTTACGGCAAAAGAACAAGTGATTCGCTTTGGGTTTGATTTCTTCAAATTCGCCGGATCAGCTACGGGAACTGCCGAAACTGGCTTCAATGATCTGACTTTTAAAGTATCGCCATTGGAAGGAACCAATGAAATCACAGGCGCTGAAGATGAAGCGACCACAGCTTATAACGAGCAACTAGGTTTTGATGGCTATGGCAAGTTTGAAAATCTTCCTTATGGGGATTATTTACTTGAAGAAGTAGAAGCCCCAGAAGGATTTCAAAAGATTACACCATTAGAAATCCGTTCTACTTTTAAAGAAAATAAGGAGGATTACGCCAATAGTGAGTATGTCTTCACCATTACCGAAAAGGGACAAAAACAACCGATTAAGACGGTGACCGTTCCATACGAGAAACTGACGAACAACGAATTTTCCGTTAGTTTGAATCGTTTGATGCTTTATGATTTGCCTGAGGAAGAAGATAGTTTGACTTCCCTTGCGACTTGGAAAGACGGGGACAAAGAATTGACTAGCCTTGATTCTACCGAGCTAATTGATAAGTTGAGCTATAACTTGCATGAAATCAAAGAAGACTGGTATGTGGTAGCGCAAGCCATTGATGTAGAAGCCACAAAAGCTGCTCAAGAAAAAGATGAAAATGCCAAACCAGTCGTGATTGCGGAAACAACGGCCACCTTGGCGAACAAAGAAAAAACAGGAACTTGGGAAATTCTGCATAAATTAACCGCCGAACAAGTTTTGGATAAGACCATTGTCTTATTCAACTATGTGTATGAAAACAAGGAAGCCTTTGAAGAGGGCGATGAGCCAGTAGCGAAGGATGCTAGTTTGAATAACCAAGCCCAAACTGTTAATTGTACGGTGGAACGCCATGTTTCCATCCAAACAAAAGCGCACTTAGAAGACGGTTCGCAAACTTTCACTCATGGTGACGTGGTAGATATGTTTGATGATGTATCCATTACCCATGATGTACTGGATGGCTCAAAAGAAGCCTTCGAAACAATTTTGTATGCTTTACTGCCAGATGGTACGAACAAAGAAATTTGGAAATCTGGCAAGATTGATTACGAAGTGAACGACAAAGAATTTACCAAAACCGTGCTTGCGGAAAAAGTGGATACAAGTAAATATCCAGAAGGTACAAGTTTTACCTTTAAAGAAATTAACTATGATAAAGATGGAAACATCAATGGGGAACACAATGAAGATTTAAAAGAAAAATCTCAAACCTTAACACCAAAAGAAGTGCCAACCACACCAAGTACGCCAGAACAACCAGAAACACCAACTGTTCCAAGCGACTCTCAAGAATCTAGTCCTATAGTGAAGACATTCCCACAAACTGGGGAGAAAAGTTCCAATGTATTACTGTTCATTGGCTTTACCTTGATCTTTGCGACGGCTGGCTATTATTTCTGGAATCGCCGGAACTAAGGTGATGCGATGAAACAAGTAAATAGGAAAACTCAACGTGCGCGACCGCCTCCTAAAAAAGTGGTCGCGCTATTTTTGTATCCAAAACTAACAATGAAAAGAGGAAAAAAATATGGAATTGAAATTTGTTGTGCCAGATATGGCCGAAACATTTGGAAAGATAAGTTATGCCGGTGAAGGTGAAATTTTAACAGAAGGATATGGTCGGAATACCACAGTGATTGGTCGCAGTTACCATTTGTATTCCAGTAAACAGCGAGCCGATGATATTGAGGTGGTGGTAGCTGCGGAAGCTGGCGAAAAGGATTTTGACCAAGACCAACCGTTAAAAGTCGTGAATCCTCACTTGGTTGCCAAAGGCTATGAGATTGAGAATCGTGGGTTTACTGATTACGTGTTGTATGTCGATGATTTAGTGAAAGCATAGGAGGAAAAGAAGATGAGATTAACAGAAGGTATTGTCGTAGATTCAGGATTAACGTTTGGGAAGCTGCGCTTTTCCGCATTACGTCGAGAAGTACGGAAACAAAATGAGGACGGAACGGTTAGTAATGAGGTAAAAGAACGAACCTATAATTTGAAATCCTCCGCGCAAGGTCGAATGATCCAAGTTAGTATCCCGGCAAATGTGCCCTTACGCGAGTTTGCCTATGATGCAGAGGTAGAGTTGGTCAATCCAATCGTGGATACGGTCGCCAATTATGTTTTCCGAGAAGGAACTACTGTCAATTGGTTCATTAAGGCAGATGATTTAGTCTTGAAACGACAACCGAATCAAGGAAATCCCACGAACCAAAATGAAGGAAAGAAATAGGTGAAGCGTATGGAAATTAATGTCGAACATATTTTAGATTGTCTCGATCGTTATAACAAAGGAGAACTAACTAAAGAACAAGTCAACGAGAAATTGACGATAGATGAAAAAATATTTCTTATTATGTATCAGGATTTTTTTGAAACCGAAGAGGAAGATTTTGATGTACTCAAATGGTTGGATGAGGAAGAGTCCTTCTTTATGGTTGTCGAAATAAATGAAAGTTTATGTCGCCAGGCAGAATCTGTCTTGGAAGAAATCGGTGTGGAGATGCCGGATGCCATCGAACGCTTTTTAAAACAATTGGTGGAAACGAAGCAACTTCCCGTAGTAGTAAATGACTAGCATAACTTTTTTTAATTGCCCAATAAAATCCTATTGGGCTTTTTTTGATTGGAGGTGGAAACCATCAAAATGTACAAAGGGCATCGCATACGTGCAGGAGATCAGCACTTAGTTTATCACTTTATTCTTGGTTGGCTAATCGTTTTGTTCGTTGGTTGGATGAGCGTCTTTTATTTACAAGAACTTAGACAATTTGATATTTCTAAGGTATCATTTTCCACTAGTGAAATTGGCTGGTCCATGAAAGATTTAGTATGTCTGCTTGGAAGTCTCGTTTTGTCAGGAAGTATGCTATTGCTTTATATTCACTTTTTTCCTGATCATTGGCGAAGTTTGTGGCACCGACAAAAGCTAGCCCGGATGATTCTAGAAAACCATTGGTATGAAGTGAAACAAACTCAAAGTGAAGGTTTTTTCAAAGATTTGAATAGTAGTCGGACCAAAGAGAATATCAGTTACTTCCCCAAAATCTATTATCGAATGAAAGATGGCTTACTTTCTATACGCGTTCAAATTTCACTAGGAAAATATCAAGATCAGTTATTGAAGTTGGAAAAGAAGTTAGAAAGCGGACTGTATTGTGAGTTAGTAGAGAAGGAACTCAAAGACTCCTATGTGGAATACATCTTGTTATACGATATGATTGCCAATCGAATTGGAATTGAAGAAGTAGTGGCAGAAAACGGGACTCTGCGATTGATGAAAAATCAAGTATGGGCGTATGATTCCTTGCCCCATATGTTAATTGCTGGTGGGACAGGTGGTGGGAAGACTTATTTTTTACTCACCATTATCCAAGCTTTATTGAAGTCGGATGCCGAGCT
Organism: Enterococcaceae bacterium OF42-14pH9A; assembly: GCA_027692465.1. Lineage (GTDB taxonomy): Bacteria > Bacillota > Bacilli > Lactobacillales > Enterococcaceae > Enterococcus_C. The sequence continues at coordinate 217,639 of JAQEYU010000005.1, forward strand.
TTTTGTTCTTGATCCCAAAAATGCGGACCTTGCCGATTTAGGTACGGTAATGCCCCATGTTTATTCTCAAAAGGAAGAAATTTCTGCTTGTGTGGAAGACTTTTACGAACGCATGATGGCTCGTAGTAGGTCAATGAAAGAAATGCCCAACTACAAAACAGGAGAGAATTATGCGTATCTTGGACTTCCGCCCAACTTTTTAATCTTTGATGAATACGTGGCTTATATGGAGATGTTAACGACAAAAGAAAGTGCGGTGATTTTGAATAAGCTTAAACAAATCGTGATGTTAGGCCGTCAATCTGGTTTCTTTCTGATTCTAGCTTGTCAAAGGCCGGATGCGAAATATCTAGGAGATGGGATTCGCGATCAGTTTAACTTTCGCGTAGCTTTAGGTCGTATGAGTGAACTCGGGTATTCCATGATGTTTGGTGAGGTCGATAAAAATTTTTTTATGAAACGCATCAAAGGACGAGGTTATGTAGATACAGGGGGCAGTGTGATTAGTGAGTTTTATACACCACTTGTGCCAAAAGGGCATGATTTCTTAAAGGAAATTAGCAACATCGCTGGATTATCCGTTCATATGGAAAGAGAAAATAATAGTGTGTAGCCTGGGGATATCAATAATCCTCGGCTTTTTTTATTGAGGTGATTTATGGCATTTTTAGATTTATTCGCTGGTATTGGTGGCTTTCGCTTAGGTAAGGAACAAGCCGGTCACCAGTGTATCGGTTTTTGTGAAATTGATGAATTTGCTCGACGGAGTTATAACGCAATCCATGATACAAGGAAGGAGGTGGAAATGCATGACATCACAAGTGTATCAGACGAGTTTGTTCGATCCTTCGGACCAGTGGACATCCTTTGCGGCGGATTTCCGTGCCAAGCTTTTTCAATTGCGGGAAAGCGGCAAGGATTTTCCGATACTCGAGGTACTTTATTCTTTGAAATCGCTCGGTTCGCCACTCTTCTCCAACCTAAGTTTTTATTCCTTGAGAACGTCCGGGGATTGCTCAATCACGAAGGAGGGGCTACGTTCGAGACGATCCTCCGAACGCTGGATGGACTGGGGTATGATGTGGAATGGCAGGTGCTTAACTCAAAGGCCTACCTTCCCCAAAGCCGCGAGCGGGTCTTTCTTATCGGACATTTTCGAGACGCATGTACCAAACAAGTATTTCCTATCATTGGACCGTCTCCAATATCTGATCAAAACATCAGAAACTTGTTAAATATCAATCCTTCCAATCGAGGAATGGGTGGACAAGTCTATGGGGCAGATGGGGTTGCGCCAACCTTAACCGGTGATGAAGGAATCAAAATAGCCTTACCCACGAATGAGGGAATTTCTGTAGTGGGTATGTTGCCGGGAAATTTTGAACAAGGCAATCGGGTTTATGAGGTAACCGGAACAGCTCCCACCTTGTCAACGAAACAAGGGGGAACGAAGATTATGATTCGGAAAAATAAAACAGAATATCAAGAGGTAAAGCCAGGGGACAGTGTGAACCTGGCTTTTCCTAATTCCACAAGTCGTCGAGGCCGTTTGGGAAAACAAAGTGTGCATACCTTACTAACAGGAGACCAACAAGCAGTCGTCACAGATCAGTACCAGATTCGGAAGTTAACACCTAGAGAATGCTGGCGACTTCAAGGATTTCCTGATTGGGCTTTTGACCGGGCCTCTCAAGTCAATTCAGATAGCCAGTTGTATAAGCAAGCCGGAAACTCTGTAACAGTTCCGGTCATTTTTGATATTGCTAGAAGATTAAAGGAGGCAAAACTAGATGATTTATGATGAGTTGATTGGGGAAATCTACGGGGTGATTGGCAAGATTCAGTCAGATCCGGAACTGGAAGAAGAACTGACCGGCTCAATTTTGATATTCGCAAAAACGGGGTGAAGGTCCCTGGTGATTCATATGTAATGGACGAGGAACCCGATGCTCGAATTGAGCTAAATCAACTCATCAGTGAATTGGAACGGATTGCAGACCTTGCCAAAGAACCAGATATCCGCCAATACTTGTTTGAGATAAAAGCAGAATTGGAAATTGAGGGCATTACCGCGGAGTAACGGCTAAATAAACCACTACTGATAGGCGCTGGCCGCGGGGGATTTGCGAAGCAGAAATCCTCCGTGGAGATGTGCCTGTTCATGGACGGCGCCAGCCGGCCATGATGTCTCACCCCCCGTATCTAACAGGGGGGTACAAAAACACAAAAAATAAGCAAGCAACCATTAAGAATACTTGTTGTAGCAACGATATTAAGTAATTTGTATAGGTGTTAACTCATTTGAAAAAGTTAACACCTTGAATTTGGAGGTGAGAACTTGGCACAACGGAATTTAGATTATCGGTTATTAAAAGACCGATGCAACGAATATGGCGTTTCACAAAATAAATTGGCTACGGCTTGTGGGCTTAGTCGTCCCTATTTAAATCAGATAGAAAACGGTGGCGTAACCGCCTCTACAAAGACCATGAGAAAAATTTTTGACCAACTGGAAAGTTTCAATCCCGATTTGCCTTTGACGTTACTGTTTGACTATGTAAGGATTCGTTTCCCCACAACGGATGCACGAAAGATTATTCAAGAAATTCTCCATTTGAAATTCGAGTATATGCTTCATGAAGATTACGCCTTTTACTCTTATCAGGAACAATATGTCATGGGAGATATTGTGGTGATGTTGTCTCATGAAGAAGATAAAGGTGTGCTTTTGGAATTAAAGGGGCGAGGTTGTCGACAGTTTGAAACCTTTTTACTCGCTCAAAAGCGTAGCTGGTACGATTTTTTTGAAAATTGTTTAGAGGCCGGTGGCGTGATGAAACGCTTGGACTTGGCAATCAATGATCGAGTGGGCTTGTTGGATATTCCTGATTTAACGAAAAAATGTCAGAAGGAAGAATGTATCTCCTTGTTTCGTACCTTTAAAAGTTACCATTCCGGGGAACTGTTGAAAGCTGATGAAAAGGATGGTATGGGCAATACCTTATATATTGGCAGCCTCAAAAGCGAGGTTTATTTTTGTTTGTACGAAAAAGATTATGAACAATATATCAAGCTAGGGATTCCATTAGACAAGACCGAAACGAAAAATCGCTTTGAGATTCGACTGAAAAATGACCGTGCTTATCATGCGATTCAAGATTTGTTAAAAGGTCGTAGCATTGAAAGTACCACGTTTTCCATTATCAACCGTTATTTGCGATTTGCGGATAAAGTGGAAGGAAAACGGCGAACTAACTGGCCCTTGAATGAACAATGGGGTCGTTTTATTGGACGGAATCGGAAAGAGATTCAACTCACTTCTGAACCCAAACCGTATACCATTGAAAGAACCTTAAATTGGTTAGGCCGACAAGTTGCCCCTACGTGGAAAATGGCCAAGGAGTTGGATCGATTGAATCAGACAACCTATATCCAGGATATGGTACAGAATGCACGCTTATCAGACCGGCATAAAAAGATTTTGGAGCAACAAAGTATGGCAATTGAAAACTTGATTATATGAAAAGAGGAATTGCGATGGGAATTGTAAAAGATATTTTACTGGTATTTGGTGGCAGTATGTTCGGCGTTACCGTGATGTGCTTGATGCATGCAAGTGCAGCAGCAGACCGAGCAATGGAAAAGAAAGGAAAGTGACGAGATGAATTTCGGACAAAATTTATATCAATGGTTTTTAACCAATGCTCAATCTTTAGTCTTACTAGCGATTGTGGTCATTGGTTTGTTTTTAGGATTTAAACGTGAGTTTTCCAAACTGATTGGCTTCTTGGTGATTGCCTTGATTGCAGTAGGTCTGGTCTTTAATGCTTCTGGTGTGAAGGATGTCTTACTTAATTTGTTTAACCGAATTGTCGGTGCTTAGGGGGAATCACGATGGAACAGATGCGTGTTTATATTGCGAACCTTGGAAAATACAATGAAGGTGAGTTGGTGGGGGCATGGTTTACCCCACCTGTCGATTTTGATGAAGTGAAAGAACGGATTGGATTAAATAATGAATATGAGGAATATGCAATCCATGATTATGAACTTCCCTTTGAGATTGATGAGTATACACCAATTGAAGAAATTAATCGGTTGTGTGGCTTAGCGGAGGAACTTGAAGGAACGCCAGTTGGTGAAGTTGCTTCTGAGATTCAACACGCCTTCTTCAATTCTTTCGAGGAAATGGTAGAGCATGTGGATGATATTGTCTATTATCCAGATTGCGATGATATGAGTGATGTAGCGTATTTCTTGATTGTAGAAAATGGTGATTTTGGAGAAGTACCAGAACACTTAAAGACGTATATTGATTTTGATGCGTGTGGTAGAGACTTGGAGATCGGAGGCAACTATTTGGTTACGAGTCGAGGTGTTTTTGAGTATCCATATTAACGAAACTATTGAAGGGTAGTTGATTTCTAAACTATCCTTCTTTTTTAAGGAATGATTTGATGAAAAAAATAAAAAGTTACACCAGTATTTGGGCAGTTGAAAAAGTCATTTACGCAATTAATGACTTTCAGCTTCCTTTTCCTGTGACCTTTAATCAGATGGCTTGGTTTGTTTTATCCTTGCTGTTTGTCATTGTATTTGCTCATGTGCCTCCACTATCCATGATAGAGGGAGCCTTTTTAAAATACTTGGGCATACCGGTGGCGGTTACTTGGTTTATGTCGCAAAAGACGTTTGACGGCAAGAAACCATTGGGATTTTTACGATCCTTTATCAGTTATCACTTGCGATTTAAGGTCACTTTTGCAGGAAAGAAAGTCGAAGAACAGAAGAAACGATGGGACGAACCCATTACTCTTGTAAGGAGTGTGAATTATGTACCCGATTAAGTATATTGAAAATAATCTTGTCTTTAATCAAGAGGGAGAATGTTTTGCTTACTATGAATTAGTGCCTTACAATTACTCCTTTTTGTCACCTGAACAGAAGTATCAAGTACATGATAGCTTTCGCCAATTAATTGCGCAAAATCGTGAAGGCAAGATTCATGCCTTACAAATTGCCACAGAAAGTAGTATACGCGCTACACAAGAACGATCGAAAAAGGACATTGCCGGTAGACTCAAAGAAGTAGCGAAACAACGGATTGACATACAGACAGATGCATTAGTATCCATGATTGGCGATAGTCAGATTGATTATCGCTTTTTTATTGGCTTTAAATTGATTGCGACAGATGAAGAGGTCAATCTAAAGAATCTCAAGAAATCTTTCTTTTCTGGACTTCAAGAATTTGTCTATGGAGTGAATCATCATTTGATGGGCGATTTTGTTTCCTTATCCAATGAAGAAGTTCGCCGGTATACCAAGCTTGAAAAACTAATGGAAAGTAAATTGGCTAGAAGATTCAAAGTCAGACGAGTCACACCGAGTGATTTAACTTACCTGATTGAACATATCTATGGCGAAAAAGGCACACCGTTTGAAGAATATGAATTTCAGCTATCAAAGAAAAAGCTGAAATCAGAAACACTGGTGAAACGTTATGACCTACTACGTCCTAGTCGTTGTTTGATTGAAGAAAAGCCCCGTTACTTACGCATGGAACATGAAAATCATGAATCGTATGTAGCGTACTTAACAATCAATACGATTGTAGGAGAGATGGAGTTTCCTTCCTCAGAACTTTTCTATTACCAGCAACAACAATTTACTTTTCCCATTGATACTTCAATGAATGTAGAAATCGTGACGAACAAAAAGGCCTTAGCTACCGTTCGCAACAAGAAAAAGGAACTGAAAGATTTAGATAATCACGCTTACCAATCTGATAATGAAACGAATTCTAATGTCTTAGATGCGTTGGATTCTGTGGATGAATTGGAAACTAATTTGGATCAATCGAAAGAATCCATGTATAAACTGAGTTATGTGGTTCGGGTGAGTGCCGAATCAGTGGATGAATTAAAACGCCGCTGTGATGAAGTGTTCGATTTTTATGACGATACCAATGTAAAACTAGTCCGTCCTTTTGGCGATATGATGGGTTTACATGAAGAGTTTTTACCTTCAAGCAAACGATACATGAACGACTATATCCAGTATGTGACGTCTGACTTTCTCGCCGGACTTGGTTTTGGGGCTACTCAGATGCTAGGTGAATTAGAAGGCATTTACTTTGGCTACAATGTAGATACGGGTCGTAATGTTTATCTCAAGCCGGCATTGGCTTCACAAGGGGTAAAGGGTTCAGTTACCAATGCTTTGGCAGCTGCGTTCCTTGGTTCGTTAGGTGGCGGAAAATCTTTTAGTAACAATCTCTTGGTCTACTATGCTGTTTTGTTCGGTGGGCAAGCTGTGATTGTCGATCCAAAAGGTGAGCGAGGTGGCTGGAAAGAAACCTTGCCAGAAATTGCGGATGAAATCAATATTCTTAACTTGACCAGTAAGCCAGAAAACCAAGGTCTGCTTGATCCTTATGTGATTATGAAGAAAAAGAAGGACTCGGAAAGTCTAGCAATTGATATCCTGACTTTTTTAACAGGGATTTCTAGTCGGGATGGAGAGAAGTTTCCTGTGTTACGCAAAGCCATTCGAACCGTTACTCAAAGTGAGCAACGGGGGTTATTACAAGTAATCGTTGAATTGCGTAAAGAGGACTCGCCAATTGCGGAAAATATCGCGGACCATATCGAGTCTTTTACCGATTATGATTTTGCCCATTTGCTTTTCTCAGACGGTTCGATTACCCAGTCGATTAGCTTAGACAAGCAGTTGAATATCATTCAAGTAGCGGATCTGGTTTTACCAGATGCAGAAACCACTTTTGAAGAATACACCACGATGGAGTTGCTAAGTGTTTCCATGCTAATCGTCATTTCCACTTTTGCCTTGGACTTTATCCATAGTAATCGAGAAATTTTCAAAATTGTGGATTTGGATGAGGCGTGGAGTTTCCTTCAAGTAGCGCAAGGAAAGACACTATCTAATAAGCTCGTTCGTGCTGGGCGGGCCATGAATGCCGGTGTTTACTTTGTCACGCAAAACAGCGATGACTTATTGGATGAGAGGCTGAAGAATAATATCGGGTTGAAATTTGCGTTTCGCAGTACCGATATTCATGAAATCAAGAAAACATTGGAATTCTTTGGCTTGGATCAAGAGGATGAAAGCAATCAAAAACGCCTGCGAGATTTGGAAAACGGCCAATGCTTGATGCAAGATTTGTATGGTCGAGTAGGTGTGGTTCAAGTTCATCCTGTCTTTGAAGAACTCTTCCATGCATTTGATACCCGTCCACCTGTTCAAGAGAGAATGGAGTGAGGGGATGAAAAAGAAACTTTTTCGGAATGTGGGAATCGTTTTTATTAGCATCATCACCCTGACAATCCTATTGAGTTTAGTCGGTACGGTAGCAGAGGCAACTGGTCTGGTTGATGATACAGTTGAAGCGGGAAATCTTTATTCTCAATATTCACTGAACAATTATCAACTAGATTTCTTTGTGGATAGTTCGTGGGATTGGCTTCCCTGGAATTGGGGTGATGGTCTAGGGAAGAGCGTGATGTATGGCCTTTATGCCATTACCAATTTTATTTGGACCGTAAGTTTGTACTTATCAAATGCCACGGGCTATGTGGTTCAAGAAGCTTATAAACTGGATTTCATCTCGGATACGGCTGAGAGTATTGGGAAAAACATTCAGACATTGGCGGGCATTACCGAAAATGGACTCCAGTCCTCGGGATTCTACTTTGGGTTTCTATTATTGATGATTTTGGCTCTAGGAGTTTATGTGGCGTATACCGGATTATTAAAACGAGAAACCACCAAAGCAGTCCGAGCCGTGATTAATTTTGTGATGATTTTTCTTCTATCTGGTTCCTTTATTGCGTATGCACCTACCTATATCACAAAAATCAATGACTTTAGTTCAGATGTTAGTGAAGCGGCCCTTAGCCTTGGGACCGAGATTGTCGTGCCCAATTCAGAAAGCCAAGGAAAAGATAGTGTGGATTTGATTCGAGATAGCTTGTTTTCGATTCAAGTCCAACAACCTTGGTTACTACTGCAATTTGACGATTCCAACATAGAAGAAATTGGTGAAGACCGGGTCAACAAGATCCTATCTGTGAGTCCAGATGAAAACAAAGGCAAGGACCGGGAAGAAGCGGTCAAGGCAGAGATTGAAGACAATGACAATGCGAATTTAAGTATTACCAAGACCATGAACCGCTTAGGAACCGTGGTCTTTTTGGTATTGTTCAATATTGGCATTTCCTTCTTTGTTTTTCTTCTGACAGGGATTATGTTGTTCTCGCAAATTCTCTTCATTATTTTTGCGATGTTTCTGCCAATTAGTTTCTTATTGTCCATGTTGCCGACTTATGAAAGTTTGGGAAAGAAGGTGATTATTCGCTTATTCAATACAATTATGATGCGAGCGGGAGTGACATTAGTCATTACGACTGCATTTAGCATCTCCACGATGTTTTTCAATATTTCGGCAACCTATCCATTTTTCATGGTTGCTTTTCTGCAAATTGTGACCTTTGCCGGTATCTATTTCAAAATGGGCGACATTATGAGTATGTTCAACCTCCAGAGTAATGATAGCCAATCAATGGGCAGAAGGGTCATGCGAAAACCGCAAATGTTGATGAACCGTAAATTGCGGCAACTTAATCGCAATGTGGGGCGGACTTTAGCTTTTGGTGGTGGTACAGTAGTCGGGAAAAAGTTGTCAAAGGATCAACAAAAGTCCAGATTGCATTCTTCTGGTTTTTCTCCACGAAAGAATCCGTTGCTACCTAACAATAACGAGGTACCACCTGACTCGACTAATGCAAATCCAACTTCAAATAATAAGAAATGGTCTCGAATGAATTTGGCCGGGAGAAAAGTCGGCAAAGTTCTGGATGCCCAAGCTTTGGTGAAAGATAAGACCAAACAAGTAAAGGATCAGGTAAGGAATACGCCAACGAATTTGAAATACAATCTCCACAAAGGAATCGAAAAGACGAAAAAAGCACCAGAAGAATTCAAGCGCGGACTTGTCCAAGAAAAAGAGGATCGAGCGGAGTTGCGAGAAAAACAACGGCAACGTAGAGATGAAAAAATGGCTGAAAAACGAAAAGTTTTGGGCGAAGCAACGAACCATCAAAGAAAAAGAAGGACGAATGTTCCGATAGACAAAGTAACTCAGCCTCAAAAAGATAGGACGCAGAAAAAAGAAGCATCAAAGTGGATTGTGAGAGTAAATTCGAATCCTGAAATCAAACGAAAACTAACTAGTCAGGAAATTGTTTCAAAAGGAATAAACCAATCCTCAAGTAAGAAAAATTCTTTCCAACAAGTGAAACAGAGGTCTACTCTGCCCAAGCGAACCAATCAAAAAGTACAAAAAAGAATGAACCCTCGTCCAAAATCAAGGTCAGGTGAGAAAAAATAAACGTAAAGAAATTAAGTATCATTTCGTTAACCTTTCTGACCATCTCCTTTATGAGCATCTTGATGTGTGTGGGGTTGTTGTTTGGTGAGGACAGTGAGGGAAGTGGGAGTTCTGAAACTTCTCCTGGAGGTAGTAGTGTCTCAGAAGAAGTCTTAAAGCACCGCTCAATGGTTGAAAAGTATGCCAAAGAATCGGATATAGCAGAGTATGTTCCGGTTCTTTTGGCGATTATTCAAGTGGAATCTGGCGGCACAATGGAAGATGTTATGCAAAGTTCGGAGTCAGCCGGGTTACCACCGAATTCATTAAGTACAGAGGCATCCATTAAACAAGGATGTCTCTATTTTGCTTCTTTAGTTAAGCGTTCCAAAGAGTTAGGTTGTGATCAAGATAGTACTATTCAGGCCTATAACTATGGCAGCGGATATCTGGATCATGTCGCAAAAAACGGGAAGAAGCATAGTTTTGCTTTAGCCGAATCTTTTTCAAAGGAAAAATCGGGTGGTCAAAAAGTTGATTATCCAAATCCCATCGCTATTAAGGAAAATGGTGGATGGCGCTATAACTACGGCAATATGTTTTATCGCTTATTAGTGAAGCAATACCTAACCACGATACAGTTTGATGATAAAACAGTTCAAGGAATTTTTGACGAAGCTTTTAAGTATGAAGGAACGGCTTATGTATTTGGTGGATCAAGTCCCGACACAGGTTTTGATTGTAGTGGTTTAACTCAATGGTGTTATGCCAAAGTTGGTTTAACACTCCCTCGGGTCGCTCAGGATCAATATGATGCCATGACCCATATTGATTTAAAAGATGCCAAACCAGGTGATTTGATTTTCTTTCATTCGACTTATGATGCCGGTACTTATGTGACCCATGTGGGCATTTATGCAGGAGAGAATCGCATGTTTCATGCAGGGGACCCAGTGGGATGGACAAATCTAACAGAAAACTATTGGCAGCAGCATCTTATCGGTGCTGGACGATACAAATAAGAGAAAAGAGGAATGAACATGAAGATAAAAATTGAACGAAATCAAAAGGAAAAGACTCCAAAAAAGAAGAAAGAACGAGTCGTATCCATGGGTAAGCATCGAAAAATGGTGCTTGCCCTTTGGCTTTTATTGTCTTGTAGTATTGCTTTTGGCATCTACAAAAATTTCACCGCTATTGATCAACATACAACTCATGAAAAAGTGGTTGTAAAAGAGAAGGTAGTGAATACTTCTGGCGTTGAAAGTTTTACAGAAGATTTTGCGAAAGAATATTTTTCGTGGAAGAATAACAAGGAAGTAATTGAAAAGAGAATGAGTACTCTTGGACAATACCTCACAGAAGAAGGACTCGCTTTGAGCCAAGATATGGTCCGGGCAGATATTCCCACTAGTTCCGAAGTTCAATCAGTAAAAATTCTAGATGTAGAAAAACATTCAAAAGAATTTGTCGTTTCATTTTTAGTGGATCAAAAGATTACGGAAGGGAAAAAGACACAATCAATTTCTTCTGCTTATCGAGTGACAATCTTTGAAGATGAAAAAGGGAATCATATTGTGACGAGTTTGCCCACCATGATTGCAAAACCAGAAAAAGTACAATATGAAGAAAAACAGGTAGAAAGTGATTCAGAAATTGATGCCAAAACCACGGAAGAAATCACGGAGTTTTTAGAGACATTTTTCAAGCTTTATCCAACAGCATCGGAAAAAGAACTTGAGTATTATGTAGAAAATGATGCGATGCGACCAATTGGTTATAGCTTAAAATTTGTGGAATTAGTGAATCCAGTCTATATCCGAGATGGAGATGTTACTCAGGTGATTGTTTATGTTAAATATCTGGATATTAAAGCAAAAATAACCAATATTTTTCAGTATAATTTACAACTAAATAAAGAAGAGAATTGGAAAATTGTCAAATGCAAGAATTTTTTTTAACAAAATAAGGAGCGCTACCGAAATGGTAGTACTCCTTTCAAACTGCATTATAAGGGTAAATCCTTTTTCTTAAATATAGTAATCCCTAAAATATATCCAGTGACACCGATAATTATTAAGATTATCAGTTTGATGATATAGTCATCTGATCCACTAAGAATAGAGTTCGCATCATATAAAGAAACAATCGTAAAGTCTTTAAATATTTTTAAATCGCTACTAAACATTGGTAAAAATGATAGCAATAAAAATCCGCCAATTATTCCGCCACTTACACCAACCGCGTTTTTAGATAAATTAAAAAGACATGATGCCAAGAAGCAAATACCACTAAAGGCAATCCCTAAAGATAAAACACCTAAATTTAATTTTATGATTAACCAAAAATCATCAGATGTAAAGGAATTCAGTGCTAATTTTGCTGCGATGACGTGACCACCAGCCGTAACTAAAAAAGTAGCCATTAATGAAACGATAAAGAAAAGTGTTTGTGTCATAGCAACTTTTACTCTAGTAGTTGGCGTTGATAGTATATAAGCCATAGTTCCACGATCGATTTGAGCTGCAATTAACTTGTTGGCAGTAATAATAACATATATTCCGGTAAAAATACTAGGTAGCATTTGATAAAACATCAGGCCTGTAGCCTGAACGTTTTGTCCCAATGCTGTAATTAAAACAATTAAAGAGGCAGGGAGGATAGTCATTATCATCCAAAATGAGAAATTTGATTTAAATGTTTGTTTCGTTAATGTTGTACTAATCATATTTAAACACGCTCCGATTCACTATATTTTTCAAGGAAATAGTTTTCTAATGTAAGAGGAATATATGAAAGAAAAGAAACTTCCTTGTCTGCTAAAATTTTAAAGAAATAATCTAATTGATTCTTAGAAATTTTGACAGAAGCTTGAAGATATTCCTCTTGAATTTTTGTAAAAGAAAAATTTGTCTTTTTGAATTTTTCAAAGTCCTTGGTATTGGTAAATGCAATTTTGTATTGTTTAGTGTGTTCATTTCCACGAAGCAAACTCATATCAACAATATCAATAATTTTTCCATCTTTTAAAAAAGCTACTCTATCACAGGTACTCTCCAACTCACTAAACATATGGCTACTCATAAAAATAGTAGTTCCTTTTTTTCTTTTCTTCTAAAATGAGCTCAACAAAAGTTTGTTGCATTAAAGGATCTAGACCTGTAGTAGGTTCATCCAGTAGAAGCACTTCTGGATTATTCATAAAGGCATTTACAATTGCAGTTTTTTGTTTCATCCCTTTACTCATCCGTTTTAAATTAGCATTTATATCTAGTTCTAGTTTGTTGATAATTGTTTTAGAATAGCTATGGTCTTTCATTTTTAAATAGGATTCTTGGACCTTTAAAAAGTCTGTTCCTGTTTTTGCATCGGGAAAAGCGATTTCTCCAGGTACATAACCTGTTTTTTGCTTAATAAACGATGCTTTTGTCCAGCAATCTTGATTATTGATAGAAGCATATCCTTTGTCTGGAGATAGAAAGCCCATAAGATGTCGAATAAGTGTCGTTTTACCACTACCATTTATTCCGACTAATCCAAAGACTTCTCCTTTTTTTACGGAAAGATTGATATCGAAAATGCCTTTTCTTTCGCCATAATCTTTGGTCAAATTTTTGATTGAAATGTATTCTTTATTGTCCATTCATTTTTCTCCTTATTTTTCATAGAAATGTAAGAAGTAATCTTCTAAAGACTGCTTTACTTCTTTAAAATCTGTAATATGGTAATTGGTAAGTGTTTGAAGTAAAGATTGAATATTATTATCGTGAATTGAAATTTTTATAGTTAGGTCTTGATTGGAATCAATCTTAAATTTCTCGTTATTGATAAAAGTTTTTAGAGTTTTGTTATCAGCAAAGGAGATTAGGTAGACTTTATTTTTGTTGTGTTTAATATCATCTACTTTAACAGTTGGCGAATTTTAAAATGAACTTAGCCACTTCATAAAATAAAAAAACATCATTGCCCAATTTCATGTATTATTGAAGTTCCTACACAATCAATAAAGGATGAAATGACAATGACGCAAACTGAGAATACCACATTTTTACGCAAAGGCAAACACCTTGATTATGAAGAACGAAATAAAATTGAAGCTTGGAAACAAATCGATCGCCCTTTGTCGAATCGTGCGATCGCAAAATTACTCGGACGTGCCCCTCAAACCATTCATAGCGAAGTAAAAGACGGTACGGTTCGCCAAATCAGGCGCCAAGTCCAAAATGGTAAAACCTACGAATATGAATCGTTTGTTTATTCCGCAGATGCTGGTCAAGCCGCTTACGAAAACGCACGAACAAATTCTCGAAAACAACCGAAATGGGTTTCTTCGCCAAAGTTCATGGCGTATGCCGATCATCAAATGAAGACAGAAAAACAAGCGCCTGATGTCGTTGTTGGTCGTGCAAAGAAACTCGGCTTGTTTCCAAATGAGACAATCCCTTGTACCACAACCCTTTACACCTATATTGATCTCGGCTGGCTGGAAACAAAAAATATTGATCTGCATCTCAAGGTTCGACGAAACACCAAGCGATCACAGAGTAGGAAGAATAAAAAAATTCTCGGCGATTTGATCGAAAATCGACCAGATATTGTCGATACTCGTGAACGTTTTGGTGATTGGGAAATTGATACGGTGAACGGCTGCGCGTTGGCAAAGACCAAGCATTGCTTACATTGACCGAACGTAAAACACGTTACGAAATAATCATCAAAATCGATGGAAAAGCAGCTAATCCAGTTGATCGTGCACTGACTACTTTAAAAGAAGCTGCGGGCAACGATTTCGAAGTGCTTTTCAAAACGATTACTTCAGATAATGGTGCTGAATTCGCTGGTCTAACCACACTTCTTAAAGATATTACGGAAGTTTATTTCACCCATCCCTATTCTTCATGGGAACGAGGGACCAACGAAAATCATAATGGGATGATTCGCCGTTTTATACCGAAAGGAACACGTATGGAAGATGTAGCGTTGACTACCATTCGTCGTGTACAGGATTGGATGAACAATTTGCCGAGAAGAATATTGGGTTACGCCACTCCGCGTGAGTGTTTATTGAACGAGCTATCGGAGCTATCCTTAGCCGCTAGATAACCATCAAAAACTAAATAACCAATGAATTTCAATAAGTGGCTAACTTGCACTTGAAATTTGCGTACTTTAACAGTTGAGATAATTTTCCCTTCTTTTATAATTGAAATTCGATCACAAACTGCATCAATCTCACTAAACATGTGGCTAGACAAAAGAATTGTTTTGCCACGTTGCTTTTCTTCTTCCAAAAATTCAATGAACTTTTCTTGCATTATGGGATCAAGCCCACTTGTGGGTTCGTCTAAGACTAAAACATCCGGATCAGCCATAAACGCAGTTACTACAGCAAGTTTTCTTTTATTTCCCAGACTCATCCGTTTCGTTTTTCCACTTGGATCTAATTGAAACTTTTCTAATAGATAGTTTAGACGTTGTTTATCATGGAAATTCCGTAAACCAGCCATCATTTTTATAAATTGCCATCCAGTTAAATATTCAGGAATTGCAATTTCTCCAGGAAGATAGCCAACATTTTTCATAATTTTCCCTGCTTTGGTTTGGCTATTCAAATTGTTAACGTAAACTTTTCCTTTATCTGGATTTGAAAAACCCATTATATGACGAATTGTTGTTGTTTTTCCGGCACCATTAGGGCCTAAGAAGCCAAAAACTTCCCCTTTTTTAATATTGAGTGAGACGTCATAAATTCCACGGCCATAGCCGTAATCTTTTGTTAAGTGATCTACTTGTATAATAGACATTGTGCTCTCCTTTTCTTGTTTCTTAACTACTTTGCTAATATAATTGGAAATTGTTTGAAAACTTTTAAATAATTGTTTCAACAATGTTAGACTTACAAATTTTAGAAGATATTTATATGGAAGAAAAAATAGCCTAAAATCCACAGTGGATTTAGGCTATTTTCGATATTTTTTATAAGAGTAATTTGCTTAGATTCAGACGGCTTTTAAACTTATCAAGTGGTAATTATTTTTAATCAGCATTTGTTCTCGTAAAAATCCAATCTCTGATACCGCTAATAGAGTAGGCAACTCTCCATGTATTTAAATGCTCAGTTACAGCACTCGAGGTAATATCGGAGGGAACAACGTCTGATAATTGAGTGAAATTAATACTTGTATTATTCGATATCATTTCAGCAACTTTTTCGTTTTGTTCTTCTTCAGATAAAGTAGCTGACCAACTTCCATCAGTCACAGAAGTATCAGCCCCCTCGACTGCTTCCTCGATTGCAGTCATTCCAGGTAAAGCTTTTTCATCTCCAGTTGATGCTATCATCCAAATATTTTGATTTGCTAGCTCAGCTAACTGATCAGTATAAGAATCATCTGCTTGACCTGCAACCAACATTGCTGCTGCAAAATAATCTGGATATTCAATCATCATTTGAATGGCACGAATTGCACCAGCAGATTGTCCAGTCACATAAATTCGACTTTCATCAATATTATATTTTTCCGTTAATTCAGTTAAAATAGCCATGGTGTTTTCTACGTCGTTGTTACCATCAGATGTGTATTGGGGAGCTACCACAAAAGAAGGATTACTTTCTTGACTTTCATCAGTAGTCCACGTGATTGCTCCAAGCCCCTGTGTTAAAGTTTTTACGGTATCAGTATCGCTAGTTGCTGTTGCATCAGGCATAAATAATACAATCGGATACGCTGTATTTTCATCATAGTTTTCTGTAATATATAAATTATAGTTAAGAGAACTGTCGCTATCATCTGACTCAGTATATGTGTTCTGCTCGAAATCATCTACACCTAAATTGATATTGTCATTATAATCTGTTTCAATTACCTGAGAATTTGCAGAATAACTATCGCCATCACTAGTTTTTACTTCACCGGTTTGTTCAAGTGAAACTTCAAGTTGATTACTTAGTTCGCTATCGGCAGCTATTGTTTGTCCCGACATAGTTCCACCTGAATCAGAGGCAGAAATTTCTGAAGAATCAGTTCCTAAATCAGCTGGTCGATCCTCATCGCCATGACTATCTCCGTTATCGGAGTCTTCATCCTTATCGTCCATTTCAGCTGCGTAAGATGAATTTATATAATCAGTTGATAATTCCAAAATGACATAATTCCCCTCGGTCACTTGGTCAGTGGTAGTTGCCTCAGAGTTAGTGTAAATATCTGTAATAG
This sequence comes from Enterococcaceae bacterium OF42-14pH9A, assembly GCA_027692465.1. Classification (GTDB taxonomy): domain Bacteria; phylum Bacillota; class Bacilli; order Lactobacillales; family Enterococcaceae; genus Enterococcus_C. The sequence goes on from JAQEYU010000005.1 coordinate 234,241, forward strand.
TGTGATCTTCAATAGTAAAGTCATCTGTAGATAGGCTGTCGGCATCTATATCAGTATCATATTCAATAGCGACAGCTGCTACTTTTTGGCCATCTCCATACACTTGAGTAATTACAGTTGTTCCTTCAATGTGAGAGGTAGCCGATTCTTCAGATTTTGAGCTACAACCGGTAAAAAATAGATTTCCCAAAAGTAGGCTGCTCAGTAAATATTTTGTTCTTTTTTTCATGATTTTCATCCTTTCAAATTCTTTATCATCTTAATTACTTTTAAGCAGTAAGAATTAATTACTAGAATGAAGTGTTTTGCTTAATTTAGGCTTAAAATAAAAGAACGATTTTATAAAGACAGTTTTCATGAACTTAAGACAAAAGAAAGCACTAACTCTCGGAGAAGTATAACAACGGTTATTAAATAATAAGAATAAATTTAGCCGTTTAATGACTAAAGCTAACAACTTAATTTTTCCTATCTTTGCTCATAATCTGGTTTCTATATTTTAAGGGAGCTATGCCGACAGACGTCCGAAATTTCGTGATAAAAACGTTAGGAGAAGTATACCCAAGTTCATCTGATATTTGCTGAATGTTTTTTTGTTTATTAGTCAATAGAATGCTTTTGGCTTTTCTGATTTTTAAGTCTTGAAAATAAGCATAAAGAGTAGAACCTGTAGCATTTTTAAAAATAGTATTTAAAGCATTAATACTATATCCAACGAATTGTGATAATTCTTGAGATTTATAAGGCTGGTCAAAATTCATATTAAAATAAAGGATGACCTTTTTTACTACCTCTTCATATTTTGAAAAGCCATCATTTTTGTATAATTTCGCAAATTCAAGTAGTAATCGATACAAATCTACAGAGGTATCAATTTGAGAATATAAGTGTTCATCAGAATAGTTCTGAATTCCGTGATTAACAATAACTTGAAAATTTTGTTCCGATACTTGTTCAAGAATGCCTATGTCTTTGATAAGTAGTTTATCAAAAAAGTCATCCGCCAAAAAGCCGTCAAAAGTGAAAAAGGAAATTTCCCATAGAAGTGATTGTGGGGAATAAGTGTGAGGAATATCCTTTCTAAGCAAACAAGAGTCACCTTGATTCAGATAATAGGATTGATTATTTATAGTAAAGATACCGCTACCTTTGGTGCAATAAATCCAGTGATGGAATGGATAACCATTAGGTCGATGATAAAATTCTTGTTGCCAATATTGACCAACACTTTCTACATAAATAGGTAACTCTCTGTCCATGGTGCTAAAGTGATAAATCATAATTGATCAACTCCTTAGATTGCTGATTGTTAAACAAATAAGTAGTAAAAAATCGTTAAACCAGTGCAGTTCAGTTATTATCTTTTTAACGAAAGTATATCATATTCTTTCCTAATAAGTGATATTCATAAACTATTTGTTGATAGAGATTAACAAAGAAATCGTTTTCTTTAGTAGGATACTTAGTGAACCGATGTTTATGTTTTTATGTATTACTACTACGGTGAAATTTTATAGGAAGTAGAGAGTGCAATGAGTAAAGTATATGTTGGAACCAATTATCATCCGCATGACCATCCTTTTAAAAGAATTCAAAAAGATATTCAGTTAATGCAAGAAAACCATCTAGAAGTAGTGAGAATAGGTCACCTCTGTTGGGATAGTTTTGAAAAAGAAGATGGTTGCTACACTTTTGAATGGTTTGATAAAGTAGTTGATCTTTTTGCAAAGAAGGGGATTAAAGTGATTATCGATATTCCAACTCGACCTGCTCCTCTTTGGTTACATGAAATGTATCCAGAAATTGCCATCCACAATGAAGATGGAATACGAATGAGACCTATTACTCGATATATGGAGGATGTCGGGAATCCAGATTTTCAGAAATATGCTTTTCGCTTCGCAAGAAAAATTGTTGAAAGATATAGTAAAACTGAAGCTCTTTTAGCCTTTGGCCTTTGTAATGAAATTGGCTCAGGCTTTAGCAGTTATTCTTCAAGCGCAGAGTCCCGTTTTCAAGATTGGTTAAAGAAGAAATACCGAACTGTAGAAGCTCTCAATACTGCTTGGTCTACACAGCGCTGGTCAAGAAGAGTAAATTCATTTTCAAGTGTGATCTTCCCTATCAATTCTGAAAAAAATGGTGCTCCGGAAAGCTATTTAGATATGAAAAGATTTTTTTCTGATGAGTTAGGTGAGTATCTGGGAAATTTAAAAAAAATAGTAAAAGAAATTGCACCGAGTATTCCCACAACCTCTAATCATTGGGCTGAAAATGAAAAAGTAGGCTTTGATTATTTAAAATTTTCTGATGAGTTCGTAGAGATTCCAGGAATTGGTTTCTATCCAGGAATAAATCCAAATGATAAGAGAAGTATTGTTGGAGCATGTATGTATATGGATCATCGAATAACAGATTCAAAAAAAAATATTTGGGCCCTTGAATTTCAAACAGGAACGAACGGTGGATTTAGTGGACCTAAAGGTCTGAATCGTATGTATTATTATTTGAGCCTGATTTACCGAAATGAAATGGTCTGTGCTTGGACTTGGGATTCAATGATTGCAGGTGAAGAGCAATATTTGTTTGGTTTACTGAATCATGACGGTTCAAAGACTGAAAAATTAAAAGAGTTAAATCAGTTTTCTCAAGAAATAGATAAGGTTAAATCCTTGGATATCTTTCCAAGAAAAATTAGGCCACGAGTCGCTATTGCTTATTCTTATGAGAGTAATATTATTACTAAATTATCTAGCAATTACTATTCAACAAGTTCATCAGATCAAGTATTAGATTTATATAATATTTTATTTGACTTGAATGTTGACTGTAACATCATAGACTTAAGAAGCTTTTCGGGCAATTATGATATTTTGATTGTACCCGGTATTGCTGAAATGGAAGATTCATCAGCAGAAAACATTAAAAAATTTGTTGAGAATGGTGGAACAGTATTGATGACTGCCTATTCTGCAAAAGTTAATCAAAATAATAGTGTTTTTAGCACTTCTCTTCCAGGACGATTAACTGAAATTTTTGGAGTAACTATTTCTGGATTTGGGCGGGCATTCTCATTTACACCGTCTGTTAATGAAGGGGGGGTTGAAAAAAGTAAAATGAGAGTGAAACTTAAAGAAGTCAAAATATTAGATGATGAAATGAAGTTGGCCGACGATATTGATTATTATGAAATAATTAATCTAAAAACGGCAGAATCGTTGATGTCGCTTTCAGTTGATAATTCCCAAATCCCCGCCTGTACAATAAACAGATATGGAAATGGACAAGCGTTATATTACGGCCTGCCCGTCGAAACGCGTACAATGAAACGCATTCTAAAAAATTTACTAGCGGAAAAAAACATTGAATTCTTTGATTGTCCTGAACTTGTAACTCGAAAACTGAATTCGAATATTTATATTTACATTAACGTATCAAGTCATAAACAAAAAATTAATATTAACTATAAGTTCAACGATTTAATAGAAAAAAAAGACTTTGTTCCTGGTGAGATTACGATACTTCCGTATGATGTAAAATTAATAAAAATTGAAGAGGAGAATAAACGATGAAAAAGAGATTTTTATTGAGTTTGGGATTAATTTCAGTATTTGCATTAAGTGGGTGCGGATTAGGTTCATCTGATTCGGAAAAAGGTAAAAGTGATGGGAAAATTACTGTTTGGGCAGATGATCCCAACTTCAATGTTCCTATCATGAAAACAGCGGTTGAAATGTATAAAGATGGTAATAATGATATAGATGTGCAAGAAGTTTCGGACTTAACTACAAAACTGAATACGGCCCTATCATCTGGTAGCAAAGCAAACTTACCTAATATTGTCAAAATAGAAGATATCAATGCAAAAAAATTTTTAGAATCATATCCAGGAAGTTTTGTTAAATTAACCGATCAAGTTGAGTATGATGATTTTCCTTCTTACAAAACAAATGCCGTCAAAGATGAAAATGATTATTATGGAATCCCTTTTGATAGTGGTGTAGCAGGTGTTTTTTATAGAAACGATATTTTAGAAGATGCCGGATATAGCTTTGATGATATTAATAATGTTACATGGGATGAATTTATTACAATTGCTCAGGATGTAAAGGAGAAAACTGGAACGGGTATAATCACTTTATCTACCCCAATTTCAGAAGACGCAAACTTCCAAACTGTTCTGATGCAATCAATTGGTACGTGGTATTTCGATTCAGAAGGTGAGATAGATTTAGTAGACAATAAAAAAGTTGTAGCAGTATTTGATGAATTAAAAAAAATAAACGATAGTGGAATTTTAAGTCCCCACTCTGATGCTAATGAACGAACAAAAGCACTTCAAACAGGTACTGATTTTTGTGCAGTTACCGGATCATGGTTTACTGCAACAATCAAATCATTTGAAGATCAAAGTGGTGATTGGATGATTTCCTCTGTACCGCGCATTGGTTTAGAAGATGGCTCTAATTATAGTAATCATGGTGGATCAGGTTGGTACATTCTTGATTCGGGAAATGAAGGGGAAAATGATGAGGCTGTTGTTTTCTTAAAAACAATGTTCGCAGGCAATGTTGACTTTTACGATAAAGCTTTAAATGAACACGCAGCAGTAACTACTTATCTACCAGCTCAATCAACATCTTCGTGGAAAACAAAAGATGAATTCTTTAGTGGAGAACAAATAAATAGTTATTTTTCAGATGCTATGACACAAGTTCCTAGTGTTAATTACGGGTTATATACGACAGAAGTACAAGATATTTTCAAAAACTATCTCAAAGATTTTTATAGTGGAAAATTAACAACAACGGAGTTACTTTCGAAAGTAGAAGAAGACTTCAAAAATCAATTCCAACAATAATGACGAAATGAGGAATTCGTTTTGGTAAACAAAAAATTTGGTTGGTGGTTTCTAGCACCAACATTGGTTCTATTTATCGTTTTTCTTCTAATACCAATTGCCGATTCACTGACATTAATTTTTACGTCAGTGAGGGGCAGTGTTAGTGAGTTTGTAGGACTTGGCAACTTTAAACGTATTTTGGATGATCCAGTATTTTGGAGTTCTTTGAAAAATAGTTTTCTTTTTTTAATTATTCAAGTTCCTATAATGATTTTCGCAGCAGTAATTCTAGCAACTATGCTCAATTCAAAATTACTAAAGGGAAAAACTTTCTATAGACTCGCAATATTTTTACCTTGTGTGACCTCTCTTGTAGCATATTCAATTCTGTTTAAGATGCTTTTCTCTGAGGACGGATTAGTTAACAAATTTCTTATGAATATCTTGGGAGTTATTTCAGAACCTATTTTGTGGTTACAGGATCCATTTTGGGCAAAAGTAGTCATCATAATTGCTCTTCTTTGGCGCTGGACGGGATATAATATGCTGTTTTTTCTTGCTGGATTGCAAAATATTAGTGAAGAAGTCTATGAAGCTGCGACTATTGACGGTGCAAACGTATTGCAAAAATTCCGTTTCATTACTTTACCCTTGCTTAGACCAGTCGTTCTTTTTACTGTAATTCAATCTACTATTAGTACTATTCAGCTATTTGACGAGCCAATGAACTTAACCATGGGGGGTCCTGCTAATTCAACTATGACAGTCTCAATGTACATTTATAAACTTGGATTTAAGTATCTTCCAAATTTTGGATATGCAGCGGCAGTTTCATACGTTGTAATGATTATTATTTTAATTTTATCAATTATCCAAATGAGAGCAGCAAAGGAGAAATAGAAATGAAAATTCTTTCAAAAATTGCTATGCATGGGTTCCTTCTTATTATTTCATTATTAAGTATCACTCCTTTAATATGGCTTATTACTGGAATGACTAATAGTAGTAATGAAATTATTGGTGGAAAATTTATGTTCGGAAATCATTTTACTGAGAACATAAGTAATCTATTTCAAAATACAAGTGTCGTTGCTTCTTACAAAAATAGTATTTATGTGAGTGTAATTACGGTTACAGTTTCTGTATTGATCGGAGCTATGGCTGCATATGGAATACAAATGTATAAAAGTAAAGGGAAAAAAATGATTTACAATGTTTTTATGGTTACAATGATGATACCTTTTGCCGTGTTGATGATTCCGCGATATAGACTATTTGCCAAGTTAGAAATGTTAAATAGCTTAAGTTCTGTGATTCTTCCGACTTTAGTTTCTGTCCCAATTATTTTTTTCTTTTATCAAAATTTAGAAAAATTCCCAATTGATACTATTGAATCTTCAAGATTAGATGGTGCAAGTGAATGGTACATTTTCTTCTTTATAGTTATTCCCCAACTAAAAGCTACTTTTGCGGCAGCAGTGATTATGACCTTTACCACAGTCTGGAATACTTACCTTTGGCCACTAGTTGCACTACAAACAGAAGATAAAAGAACATTACCATTGCTTCTGTCATCCTTAGCAGGAAAAGATAATTATTTAATTGACTATGGTCCAGTGATGGTTCTAATTGTTATTTCAACACTTCCTGTTTTTATTATTTTTATAACTTTACAGAAATATTTTGTCTCTGGAATGGTTGGTTCTGTTAAATAAAAAATCGTGTGGGCTTAATAAAAATAGGTCCACACGATTTTATTTTTGTTAAGCAAAATAGGCAAGAAAAAAATTTTTCTTATCTATCGTAATTCTAACGCCTCATATTTAAATAGAATATTTTTTAGATAGGGTTATGGAAAAGGAAGAACCTTTTCCTATCTCTGAATCAACACATACCTCACCATTTAGAAGTGAAAGAATTCTAGCAGTAAGTGATAATCCTAACCCATTTCCCTCAGTAAAGTGAGATATATCGGCTTGATAAAATTTATCAAATATCCGTTGTATAGTTTCATCTTCCATACCGGGACCGGAATCATTTATTGTAACGATAATTTTATTATTTTTTATTTTTTGTTGAATAAAAATTTTCCCGTTATCGGGTGTAAATTTTATAGCGTTGGATATTAAGTTTTGCCAAACAATAAAAAGCAGTTCTTCGTTTGATTCAATTGGACAAGTATCCATAATATCTGTCTCAAGCTGAATACTTTTACTATCTAATTTTGTGCTAAAGGATAAAACAGCCTCGGTTAATTGATTACTTAAATCAAATGAACTAATATCGGTAGCAACTTCTTGGTTTTCCAGTTTATTTAGTCTCAATATGTTGGTTATGAATGAGGTTAGCCTACGAGTAGCTTCAATAATTGTGTCAGCATATTCAAATCTATCTTTTTCTGATAAGTTTTCACTTTGTAAAGCTGTGCCGTAGTTTTGAATTACGGAAAGAGGAGTTCTAAATTCGTGAGAAACATCTGCAATAAAACTATCCTTCAACGTTTCAATACTAGATAACCGTTGTACCATTTGGTTGAAATTTTCATAAGTGACAGCAATATATTCAGACTGATTCTTACTATCCAAATGAACATCGAAATTTCCTTGTGCCACTTCTTGCGTAACTTCACATAACTCTTCTAAAGGCTTACCAAAATTTTTTTTCACCCAATGATGTTGGATTAGGATGAAAGTGATCGCAACAATTGTCCATAACAGGGTCATTGCGGTAAAGTAATATTTTGCTTGCTGAAAAGTACCTTTATTAATAAAAGTATCCATGATTTGTGTTTGCGTTAATGATAGAAGTAAAAATATGGTAATAATTGCAAAAAATTGTTTCCATGAAAAACGTTTATATCGTATCAAAATTTTTTCGTTAGATTTTAAATTATTCATCTTGAACTACCGCCTTATATCCTAGTCCATACATTGTTACAATCTTAAATTCGTTGCATTCGGAAAATTTCTCCCTCAATCGAGTAATATAAACATCGACTGCACGTAGTGTTGTTTCACTGTCTATATCCCAAAATTCATCCATTAGCTGATTTCTTGAAAAGGGGTGATTAGGATAGGAAAGTAGTTTGTATAAAATATTAAATTCTCTGATAGATGTTTTGATAGGTTGGTTATTAATTGTTGCTAGCATAGTTTCTGAATTTAATGTTAAGTTGCCAAGGATAATTTTTTTTGAACTCTCAATATTAGCTCTTCTGAGTAACGCATTAATTCTTAATAGTAATTCATTAAAATCAATTGGCTTAACCATGTAATCATCAATCCCTAAATTATAGCCTTTTTGCTTTGCAGAAAAGTCATCTCTAGCAGTAATAAAAATAATTGGAATTTGACTATTTGTATTTCTAACAGATTTAGCGAATTCAAAACCATCTACTTCGGGCATCATAATATCTGAAATAATTAAATCAAAGTAATTGTCAGTTAATTTATCAAAAGCATCCATAGAGGATAAACATCCCGTCACCTTATAATTATGGTTGTTTAATGATGTGCAAAGAAACTTGTTTAAATTTAAATCATCTTCTACTACTAATATGTTAGTCATTGTTTTCTCCTTTTTTCTCTAATTGTATCAACAAAATGTTTGAGATTTGTTTCATTTATTCTTATTTTATTTAAATAATATCGCTAATCTTTGAAACATTTGATTAACAATTATTTTATATCATCAATATATTCAATAGAAATTAAAGATACCACTTGAGTTTACTATAGAGTTGTTATTTCTAATAGTATGAAAAAAGTTTGTGAGGCGTATAGACAATTTTTGTCTGTATGCCTTTTTTATTTTGAAAAAATTTTAGTTTTTTCGAAAAATGCTCACTCCCAGATTGTAGTAATAATGGAAAGGGATAGAAGTAAAACGAGGTGAATGAATTTTTTGAGGAGGAGAATTTTATGGGCGACTCAGAAGAAACCCACATTCGACACGCGTTTGACAGTTTTTGCAAGAAAGTAGTCCGAAATGAGGCATTAAATATTCAAAAGAAATATGCTAGATTTCGCCAACGTCAAATCTCAATGGAAATATTACAGCAAAAAGGGTTAGGGACAGAGTTCTATTATTCTGAACCAAATTTGAATAGTAGTGGTAGTTTTACTGTCCTAGGTATGAAAATCTTTATTTCTAATGAGGAGTTGGCAAATGCGATTGCAGCATTACCTAGCGTAAGACAAGAAATCATTTTGATGTCCTTCTTCATCGGTCTCAATGATCGGGAAATTGGCGATATTATTGGGAAAAGTCTCGGCAGTGTTTGGTACAAACGACAAGTGGCATTGGAAGAGTTAGGAAAGTATTTGGGTGGCATTTATGAAGCAAAATAAACGATATATACCATTCATACCACTAACGACGATTAAAGCAGCAACTTCAGGTGATTCAATTGCCATGTCCATCGTTCTGTCAAAATATCAAAATTATATTTCACGATTAGCCATGAAACCTGTCTATGAAGAAGAAAAAGGAATGGTTATGTACGTAGATGAATATATGCGTAGACAACTGGAAACGAAATTGATTGAGAAGATACTTGAATTTGACACAACTCGTTAAAGTATTTTTTCCCTTTCCTTTTCATTCTATGGAAGTTTTTTATTGGTTAACGATAAAGGATTTCCATAGGCTGAAAATAGCCTAACGCTCTTTGAAAAGTGAATAGTAAATCTATCAGTACAAGTAGATTACGATTTTCTAGTTACGCCATGACCGGGTTATCCTTTGAGCGACAAACTTAATATGAAAATCATGACTACAATAATGAGACTTCCGTAACCAAATTGGCCCGCCATTACTGGGGGGAGGTGAAATTCCTATGTGCTTTGGCAGAGCAGCTGATAGATTAGAGAAACTACTATTTCCATATTTCGATTTTGGTTGGCATATTTTCATGCCAAATTCTGTGATTTTAATAGCATCGGCAAGATTTAATTTTTCTACAGCCCTCTCTCCACTTTTAAGTTTTTTTACTGTACTCAAATTGATTCCTGTTCCGGATGCTATTGCATTAGCCGTAGATTTTTCAAGAATTTCTTTAATTATTTTTATGTCTGCAATTCCTTGTTTCATATTATTAATTCCTCTTTTCTAGTCCGTTTTGATGGGATACTGGAGTGGTTTTTTACAATTTTAAGGGGGAACTGTGGTGGTCGTTTTGAATTTGATAGAGAAGGGTGATGGAGTTGGAAGTTAAAACAAATATTAATTCTCTGGAAATAGAGTTCTATTCAATTTTACAAAAAAAACTGGAAGATTACACGGAAAAATTGCTTGCAGTTAGTCATTTACCTCTGGTTTTAACGAATACTGATTTAAAGCGACTATTTCAGATAAGTGATAGCACACTGAACCGTTTAGTAAAACTTGGTGAGTTTCCTCCCTGTTGGTATGGGATTCGGGGACACTATTTTCGTGATGATGTTTTAGAATGGATGAGAAAGAGTGATTCAGATGATTATCGTGAAAAATTGCGACTTCTTCGATCTTTGTAAGTTATCTTTTCTTTCTAAGATGCGGTACAATGATTTCATAGATAGAAAGATTTCCAAAGGGTTTCTGCTTGTTGGGTTCCTTCAAAATAGGAGGAATCAATAAATGGAAAAAACAGATCGATTCAAGAAGCAAATCAGTTCTACTGGTAGGATCACATGGTACTTCCAAGCATATCGAACAACAAGACGTGGCTTTAAGTCAAAACGTGAGGCACAACTCGCCTATCTTGAAATGGAGAAACAACAAAGGCTTAAGAAAAAAATTGTTGCAAGCAATGACAAGTTTAGTGTTATAGGTGAGCAATGGTTCCAACATTACCGTTCGTTAAATGAACAAAAGGAAACAACCTATGATAAGCGAGAAGAACAATTAAAAATTATTGTTCGATGGATTGGTGATAAAAAGTTGTCTGATTTATCACCTGACTGCCTTCAAGAACTACTTTTTACCTTAAAGGAATGTGGCGTTAATGGAACAAATATTGGCTATGCCAAAAATAGTTTACAATCACTTATTCAAGTTCTGAATATGGTTTTCAAATACTGCCAAAGAAAGAATTTGATAAGTGAAAACCCAATGAAGTCTGTGAGAATGCCAAAATATCAGTTAACGGTAACTGATTTAAAAGAAGCCGTGAATAATATTGAGGACAAGTTTCTTACTGTCGATGAATTGAGAACTTTTTTGAATTATGGCATTGTTCATGAGGAATTACCGATGTCTGTCCTTTTCCATGTTCTATTTTACACTGGCTGCCGTGTCAGCGAGGCGCTTGCTTTACAGCCTGGAGATATAGATTTCAAAAGAAATGAAATTCTATTCTATAAGCAAACGGCAGTTAAAGGTAAGAGTAAGGAGTTTCGGATTGAAACTACTAAGACAGTTAGCTCTGCTAGAAGAGTTCTAGTAACTCCTCTAGTTATGGAAAAGCTACAACAGTTGATTAAGGCTTTGGATGAGATGAGGCAACATTACAGGTTTACTATAGAAGAAACATATTTGTTTGTGTATCTTGATTCTAGTAAACGTGGTATTCCTTATCGTCGAGAGTATGTAAATGATCACGTTAAACGATGTGTGAATCGCTCAGGAATTAATAAGCCATTTCATACTCATTTAGCTCGTCATACAATGGCAAGCTTAGTAGCAGAACACTGTAGCTGGGAAGTCTTGAAGGATCGCTTAGGCCATACTGACCAAACAACTTCGAAAATTTATCGCCACTTAACGTCAAATGAAAAGGTAAAACCTCTGATTGCTTTTAGTTCTTTAGAGAGTTAAAAAAACGGTGAAAGCACTGGTATTACAGGATTCTTGAAAAACGATTTTTTTACAAAGTAGTCAATATGTAGTCAGAGGTAATAAAAATCCTTTTATATCAATACTTTAACGACTTTTCACAAGTATCAAAGAAATCCGTCGTTAATTTTTTGTTATCGAAAGATTGGGACCTCCGAGAAATCGGGGGTCTTTTTTTTACATAAAGTTATGGTGTTAGCGAGCCTCTTTAGACGGGGAGATGGTAAGAATCCAACGCAAAATACATGTGCAAAGCCTACTTAACGATAGCTGAACGAAACAGCCCGACTGGTTATCAAAAACCAAGTCAGGCTGTTCCAAATAAGTTTAGGGCGTGTCTGAAAACTCTAGCGGCAGATATTTTGGTCCTTTTCACCGCAATCTGCGTCGTAAATGCTTAGCTTTGCACCACATAAGCTGCGCTTTTCTCCTTGATTTCGGCAAAAAGTCCGCAAAAATCTGGATTCCCCCAGAGTTTTCAGACACACCTTAATATCAAATAAATATGTCGCCGATCAATAGCTCAGCTTTCCCGTGGCATTATTTTCCAATCGCTGCAAACCATTGCCGCCGTCGTTTAGCTTGCAGGTTTTCCAAGGTCACAGTGAGACTCAGCTCCAGCTTTTGGATCTGATTCAGGATCAGTTGACCGTTCATGGTAGCGTAGCCGGCTGCATCAAAGATATCCATGACCACCTCGTCGGGAAGCTGGCTGCGCCATCGGTCCACCTGATCGCTGAGGGAAAAATCCACCAAGACCACTTCGTTCGTGAAATGCCGGTGCTGCAACTGTTGTTCCGTCATCAGGCAGATCGGATAATCCTCATCCAGATAGTGGATCTGATCAATCAAGGTTCGGATCATCGGGTTCGGGCTGAATCGACTGTTCTCGATAAACAATATTCCTTTTTTCATAAGTATTTCCTCCGTTTAAGGTAAAAACCGACAAGTAGTTAGTGTCCAATATACAGTCTTCAGCTGAATAATCAAGGGAGCTGGACCATTTATTGTTCGTCTTTGAAAATAATTAATTTTTGGCTGCCAGAATGTCGGATTGGACGCAAACCAATTTGTCAATAAAGCGGCCAAAATATTTTTTAGGTGAAATTGTATTTATTTAGCGCCAGTGTTATACTTTGGAAGAAAGAACGTGAGAGCGTTTTCTGTCAATGGTTATGCTTTTACAGTGGCAGAAAACAAAGTGAGGGTGATCATAATGAAAGATATCATCGAGGAGCTGGTGTCCTGTCTCCGACAAAATGAAGCAGTGATGCTGGTAACTGTAGTCAAAAGCGCCGGCTCCACCCCCCGAAAACGAGGTGCGCGGATGATTTTCACGGCGTCCGGCAAACAGTGGGGAACAATCGGCGGCGGCAAGGTCGAATACTTGGCGGGTGAATTAGCCAGCCAACTGATTCAAGAGAAAAGCAGCCGTTTGGAGAACTATAGTCTGACACCAAAGGAAGCCTCGGGTCTGGGCATGGTGTGCGGCGGTAAAGTGTCTTTGTTATTTCAGTATCTGGATTCGAATGATGCTGCTGTCAGATCAATCTTAGAGCAGGTGAAGGTTGCTTTTGCTGCTGATCAAGGCGGTTGGCTCTTTTCTTCATTGACACTTACGGAAGCACCCCTCAGCTTTTTCAGTGAAGCCAGCGGTTGGCTCGGAACAGATCTGAGCGCCGAGATGGCAGATCGGGAAGTGAAAGCTTGGGAGAGCGGATTACACACCATCGGGGAAAAGGATTATTACATTGAGAAACTGCAGCAACCGGGAAAACTGTACGTCTTTGGTGGCGGTCATGTGGCTCAAGCATTGGTTCCGGTCTTGGCGAAACTGGATTTTCAAGTCATCGTATTGGATGACCGGCCGGAGTTCTTGACGGAGGCTGTTTTTCCGACGGCTCAGCAACGACTGCTGGTAGATTTTGAAGATATCGCAGCGACGGTGAGCTTGACGGAGCATGATTATGCGGTGGTGATGACTCGGGGGCATATGTTTGATCTGATGCTGCATCGGCAATTGCTGCAGACGCCGGCTTACTATCATGGTGGCATGGGCAGTCGTCACAAGATTGCTGTCATGGTTCGGGAGCTGCAAGAAGATGGTTTCACGAAGGATGAGATTGACAGAATCCATATGCCGATCGGTTTAAAAATCAAAGCTGAATCGCCGGCTGAGTTGGCTGTGAGTATCGCTGCTGAACTGATCCTGGCACGAGCAGAGAAAAAATAAGCGTACTAGCGCGGGTGTTGGAAAGGAGAAGAAGCCGGTGGCCGAGCAAATTTATTTGAACCATGCAGCGACTTCGTTAAAGAAACCGTCGACTGTGATCGAATCCCTGGTTTCTTATCTGCAGCAAAATGAAGAAAATACACTGCAACGGAGTTTTTTAGGACAGGGAGCTGCTGAAAATGCCTTTGAAGCTCGTGAGGCAGTAGCGGATTTTTTTGCTGCCAAAGATGCCAGCCACGTGATCTTTACTCCCAATGTCACAACCGCTTTGAATATGATTTTAAAAGGCGGCTTGCATCCCGGGGACCATGTCCTGACGACAGCAGTTGAACACAATGCTGTCAGTCGGCCGTTGGAACAGTTACGGCGCCAAGGGATCGATTATACCCGACTGCCCTGCGACAGTACCGGGCGGGTGGATCCGACAGCCATCCCGCAACTGATTCGTCCGAATACCCGAATGTTGGTGATGACGCACGCCTCCAATGTTTTGGGGACGATCCAGCCGGTGGCAGAGTGCTTTGCAGCTGCAAAAGCTGGCGGCCTGTTGACGGTATTGGACACGGCTCAGACAGCCGGCTTTTTGCCCATCGACATGGCGGCTCTCAAGGCTGATGTAATCGCGTTTACCGGTCATAAGGGACTATTGGCATTAACGGGGATTGGCGGATTTATCCTAAATGAAACAGCGGCGGCAACGATCCAGCCGTGGCTGACCGGCGGGACCGGCAGTTTTTCCGAGTTGGCAGAGATGCCGCCGGTTTTGCCGGATCGTTTTGAACCGGGGACGCCCAATGATATCGGAATCCGCAGTCTGAGCGCCAGTCTGTTCTGGATAAAAGAGCAGGGGGTAAGTGCCTTGGCAGACAAAGAGCGGGCTTTGACCCGCCGCTTTATCGAAGCTCTCCACCAGCTACCGGTGCAGGTGCTGGGGCCGGATTCGTCGGAAGAAAGAGTTCCAGTGGTATCGGTGGTCCCGCAAGTCGGCAGCTGTGATGAGTTGGCGTTTGCGCTTTTTTCCGAGTACGGTATTGTGACCAGGACCGGCTTGCATTGCGCACCCTGGGCTCATGAGGTGGCAGGGACCCTGGCAACCGGTGCTGTCCGCTTCAGTTTTGGCTGGGATACCACTGAAAAAGAAATCGATACGGCTTTAACAGCGTTGCAAAAAATACTGGGTTCATAAACAGAAGGTGGAAAGTCATGTCATTTTTATCAAGTTGTACTTCGGGAGGCTGCGGCGCCAAAATCGGCGCTGGCGAGCTGGCGGGTTATCTTTCGGCGTTGCCTCGAGCCGCTGATCCGAATCTGTTAGTCGGTTTTGAAACAGCTGATGATGCTGCGGTGTATCGTTTGAACGACCAACAGGCTCTGATTTCGACAGTGGATTTTTTCTCGCCGATGGTCGAAGATCCCCGTATGTTCGGTCGGATTGCCGCCGCCAATGCCATGAGCGATGTTTATGCCATGGGGGGGCAGGTGCTATATGCTTTGAACCTGGTCTGTTTTCCCCAGAAAATGGACAAAGAAATGTTGGCGGAAATGCTGGCCGGCGGTGCGGAAAAAGTTGCTGAAGCCGGAGCCAGTCTGGCGGGTGGACATTCCATCTACGATCACGAGCCGAAATACGGCCTGGCAGTCACTGGGATGATCCACCCTGATCGCTATCTGAAAAACGATACGCCCCAATCGGGAGATGCGCTGATTTTGACGAAAGCACTGGGAGTCGGCCTGGTTCAGTCGGCTGTTCGGGTAGGACTGGCCAGTGAGGAGGCCAAAGCAGCTGCTTTGGCTTCTATGTGCCGTCTCAATAAATATGCGGCTGAAAAACTTGTCAACTATGACGTCCATGCGTGTACGGATGTCACTGGTTTTGGTCTGCTGGGGCATCTCTCGGAAATGGCGGGCACCCAGCATACCTTGGTGATTGATACCGCGTCGCTGCCGATTTTGCCGCAAGCACGCCGGTATGCTGAAGAATATCTGGCGACTGCCGGCGGCGAACGCAACCGGCAATTTGTCGCCGGCAAAGCTGATTTGTCTGATGTGCCGGCTGCATATCAGGAGCTTATGCTGGATCCCCAGACTTCCGGGGGCTTGTTAATCAGTGTTGCGGCCGAGGAAGCACAAGCACTGTTGGATTCGATCCGGCAGGATGATCCGGCGGCAGCTATTATCGGAATGGTTGCTGCAGAACGAGGCGAAAAGCCAATCGTTATTTTGTAGATTTGAAGAAAAGAGGAATTCACATGATTCATATCGATGCGTTAGGAAAACCGTGCCCAATCCCGGTAATTGAGACCAAAAAAGCTATCAAAGAATTGGGAAACCAGCCCGGAGAGATCGAAGTGCTGGTGGATAACGAAGTCGCTTTGAACAATATCGAAAAGCTGACATCCGGCTTGGAGATTCCCACTCAGCGAAAAAAATTGGCCAATGACCGCTTCACGATCACCTTGTTTTTGACCGAAGCCGTCGCCGCCGAAAAGAGTGTTCCGGTTTCTCAAAAAGCGGTCACTACGTACTTGATCGGCAAAAAACATCTGGGAGAAGGCGATCCGCAATTGGGTGCTCTTTTGATGAAGAGTTACCTCTATTCCTTGACCGAGCTTTCCGAAGCGCCGACAGAATTGATCTTCTTTAATGAAGGAATTTTTTTGACACTGCAGGATTCGCCTGCTCTGCCGGATCTGAAGACGTTAGCGGATAAAGGAACCCGGATCTATGTTTGCGGCACCTGCATTGATTTTTACGAAAAGAAAGACCAGTTGGCAATCGGCGAAATCACCAATATGTATGCCATCAGCGAGATGCAGCAAAAAGCTGACAAAGCCATCACGGTTTGAGGACAGCAGGATGGAGATGAGTTTACTGACCTTCACTAATACCCATTTTGCGATCAAAGCAGAGCAGCTGCTGCAAAAGGCCGCCCTTTCAGTCGCTCCTATGCCGCTGCCGGTCAAACTGGGGGGCTCCTTGTGCGGTATCTGCCTGCGTATTTCGCAAGCTGACACGACAGCTGCTCTGCAACTGCTCGCTGACGGGGGAGCTGCTCCGGCTGCTGTTTACCAGATCTCGGAAACCGAGAGAAATAAGGAGTATCTGCCATGGCTGAATTAAATGAACTATTTGGACTTACCGGTCACCAGGTGATCGCAGTCATCGGCTCCGGCGGCAAAACCACGCTTTGTCACAGCCTGTCTGAGTCATACAAGCAAGCGGGGGATCGGATTTTGTGGGGAACTACCACCAAGATTCTGCTCCCGCCACCTGCTGCCTATGACCGAGCGATTACAGCAAATTTTGATCGCCTGTTGACGCCGCTTCCGGGGATCACTGTTGCCGGTGAACCCGTTACCCAAAACGGCTTGCATAAGCTGGCAATGCCGGAGAATCCGGCATTTCGCAAGTCTTTTAGCAGCTATGACAAGGTAATCTTGGAAGCAGATGGCTCGCGTCGACTGCCACTGAAGGGCTGGTCGCCACACGAGCCGGTGATTCTGTCGGAAACTACGGCTACCATCGCTGTAATCCCAATTTCGGCAATCGGGCTGCGTATCAGCGAAGAAACGGTTCAACGGCTGCCGCTTTTCACAGTCTTGACCAGTGCCGAAACCGGGGATGCACTGCAGATCTCCCACCTGCAACGTCTGATTGAGCACCCTCAAGGGATTCTGCAAAAAGCAGTCGGGACAATTCATTTATTTTTCAATCAGGGCGAGTCGGTGGAGGATTTCCGCAATGGCGCGGCGGTTTTTGATGACCTCTCAGCTGAAGTCAAAAAGCGGCTGGCTACCGTGACAGTCGGCAGCGCCCAAAAAGGAAATGGAGTGAGCATATGGCAAGCATCACAGATATGACTGTCGTCGTACGAGGCGGCGGCGATTTGGCTACCGGTGTGATCCAGAAGTTCCATCGTTCCGGCTTCAAAGTCGTGATCTTGGAAACCGGGCAACCGCTGGCTATTCGCCGGACAGTCTCTTTGTGTTCCGCAGTTTATGAAGGCCGCTATCAAGTGGAAGATTTGACGGCCCGCAAAATCACGGATTCTACTCAGTGTCCGGCAATCTGGAGTAATGGTGAGATCCCGCTGCTGGTAGATCCGGCAGGGCAATCTCTGACAAGTTTGCGTCCGACCATTCTGGTAGATGTAATTATTGCCAAGAAGAATTTAGGAACAAATCGGAAAATGGCGCCGGTAACAATTGCTCTGGGACCGGGCTTTTCAGCACCGCAGGATGTGAATGTGGTGATTGAGACCATGCGGGGCCATCAGTTGGGCCGGCTGATTTTTGAAGGTGCGGCATTGCCGAACACCGGCGTCCCGGGAATCCTGGGCGGTAAAAGCCGCGAACGGGTCGTTCATTCACCGGCAGCCGGCGTCGTAAAACATGTACACCATATCGGGGACCGGGTACGTGCCGGAGAAGTAATTTTTTATGTCGACAGTACGCCGGTTCTTTCCCCTTTGGACGGAACCTTGCGGGGGTTGATACAAGAGGGCCTGACTATTCCTCAAGGATTGAAGGCCGCGGACGTCGATCCCCGGCCTAAAGAGACCGTTGATTTTCTGACAATCTCCGACAAAGCCCGGGCTTTGGGCGGTGCCGCATTGGAAGCAGCCCTTTTCGAATTGGGGAAACAGCGGGAAATCGAAGTTTAAAAGCTGTTTTTAGCGATTGCCGGCTGAGAATTAAAAATTGAGGTTTCTTTTGATGATCTGCGGTATCGTTAAAAGGAACCTTTTATTTGTATTCCAAGGCAGAAATGATTGCTCCGAAACCGTCCGGGTGGTATCATGGGGAACAAATCATCGCTTCTGTTGCAGGAAACGGCGGCAGATAAGACACAGGGGGAATCCGAAAATGGTGTGGACGACAGCTGAAAAGCGAGCAGCATACGAATTATTGCTGCTGCAGCAAAAGGGATTATTAGAAGCGGAAACAGATTGGTTGGCGAATTTGGCGAACTCTTCCGCACTTTTGAATGAAACACTGAAGGAGACGGTTTTTGCCGGCTATTATTTGTTCAATGGAGAAGAATTGATCTTAGGGCCGTTTCAGGGGCGTGTTTCATGCACCCGCATCGAAATGGGCAAGGGCGTCTGTGGAGAAAGTGCGCAGCGGCGGGAAACGCTAGTCGTACCTAATGTCAAAGAACATGCCAACTACATCTCCTGTGACGGCGCCGCAATGAGCGAAATCGTCGTTCCGATGGTCAAAGACGATCAACTGGTAGGTGTACTGGACATCGATGCCGGCGTCGTGGATATGTACGATGAAGTCGACCAGGAATTTTTGGAACAATATGTACAGCTGTTGCTGAGTACAAAGGCCTAACTAAAAGCCATCTTCCTTCGTGTTTGGGAGATGGCTTTTTTTGCGCTTTTAAAATTAGAAAAAAAGGAGAGATAAATTAGAATAACTGTTGACATATGAGAAAGTGGATGTTATTATGAAATTACAAAATGATTAGAAAGAAGGAAGAGAACACTATGAATCGCGAGAACATCCAACTAGGCCAAGCCTATGAATGCAAACCGGTCGGACTACAGCGCAAAGTCACTGGTGAAGTCATCAAGAAACTTGAAAACTGCGTAATTGTAAGCGTCGAACGCTATGATTACGTCGATTATGACGAAATCCAAGAACGCTGCGGCAAAGTCGTGGTTCGCTATGACGAAGTATACGGCAAAGCTCTGGCGACATGTTTCTTCAGCTGATTCCCTTCTTTTTATGGGAGTATTCACCGAACAACGGGTGGGGGAAAAAATGAAAAAGGACGAAGGGAAGAAAACAGGACTTCCCGCAGTCAACGAGGCAGCCGCTGGTTACGGCTGCTTTTTTAATGAAACTATATAAATCGGATTAAATAGTGTTAATTTATAGACAAAGCCGATCAATCGCTGTTTGATGGATCGTATTGACCCAGTCGATGAAGGTATCAACGGACTCGCGAATTTGTGCACTATCGCTATAGAAAACGTTATTGATACAAGTATCTTTCAGCCAGTGCCATAAACGCTCAATCGGATTGAGATTCGGGCTGTACGGCGGCAGAAAGACCAACTCTAAACGCGGATTATCTTTCAAGAACGGCTGGATCAGTTTTGCATGATGGATTCGGTCGTTATCTAAAATCATGATGATACTGCCCTCCGGATAGTGTGCCAACACTTTCTTGTCCGCAACCGGATGGAAGGACACTTTTTGAGTTAAAAGTGATTACGTTAGTTGTTCATTCCCTGAAAACCACGAAAAACAAAAAACGCCAAAACCCTTTATCTAAAAGGATTTTAACGCTTAGTGAAAAGTGGTAAAAACTACCAATGGAGCTGGCGGGAGTCGAACCCGCGTCCAAACATCTCGCTACCCAAAAGTCTACGCTCATAGTCAGTTCTACTTAGGGTTTCGCGTGATCAGCCGCCGAATGACAGGCTGCTGATTTTGCTAGTCTGATGATCTCTTCTGAAGCTTGCAGACGGAAAGCTTCAGCGTATCCCACTGAATTTGAGACCCTGACCCGAGCACATGGGCGATGCCGGGAGGATCACGCTAAGCTGTTATTAGGCAGCTAAAGCGTAAGAGTTTTCGTTTTTAGCAGTTATATTTAACTGTAACGTTTTAACGCAGACGTAACCTGCGAAGCGCGATTCAGGCTCGACAATGCCTGTCGAATCCGTAACAGCCCCCTTATAAAAGGGAGGTTCCGTGATGTTAGTCTACCACAGGTGCGCCGGTTTGAAAAGGATCATGACGAAGGATTAAGAGTTTTTTAGATGGACCGATAGCTGGTATTTTCAGATCAGTTGAAAATGTTTGAGGGCATGGAGGATGCCGCCTTCGGTATTTTTCTTCGTGACAAAGTCTGCCAACTGTTTCAATTCTTCCCCGGCGTTGCCCATAGCAATCTTATAATCGCAGGCTTGCAGCAGCGCGAAATCGTTGGGACCATCACCGAAACCGTATGTCGGCAGGTGGGTCAGACCGGTCTTTTCCTGGAGAATCTTGACGGCGGCCCCTTTTGAGATGCCTTTTTTGACGGTATCCATGGAATAAGGGGTGTTGCGGTAGAAATCGAATTTCGGAAAATTTTCTTCATAGAAATCCCGATTGTTACGGCCCAGGACCAACAGCATATTGACTGGCTTGTCTTCAAAGCCCAAAGGATCAATAGGCGGGATTTTGGAGTGGATGAAGGTGTAGGCTCCAATCAGATCTTCAGAGTGGCCGGTACACCAGATGGCACCTTCGTTATAATAGGAAAGCTGGTCGCCATGGTCTAAGACTGCGTGGTACATTCGCTCAATCTGGGATTTTTCAATAAGGTCGGAATAAACTTCCTGACCAGCGACCCGGATATAAGCGCCGTTCATCACGATATTGGAATCGATATGAGCAGCTTCACGGATAGCCTGGATCTCGATTTCAGTCCGACCGGTAGCGATCACCGGCAGGACACCATTGGCTTTTAACTGCAGCATACCAGCGGCTACTTCCGGTGTGATTTGGGAATTCTGGTCCAGCAGGGTACCGTCCAGATCAAAAAAAGCAATCGCTTTATAAGTCAATAAAGACACCTCGAATTCTTTTGTTTGCATCATTATGCGGCAGGTTTGAAAAATCAGTGAGCGGGCGGATCTCTGCGGCCAAAGACGGCATCACAGTTTACCTCCATTTTTTCAATGATTTCATAAACAAGAGTCGAGCACACCATGATTGATGCATCGCTCACATCATATCAGAAAATCGAATAAAGAGGAAAGCTTATGGGAAGGTTTTATGAAGATAATGGAGAAAACAGGCTTTTTCGAGTATACTGAAAGTGATTCTTTCCGCCTGAAATAGCAGGCGCAAAGAGAATAAGACTGGGGATTGGACGTGAGACGATGAATATTTTAATGATTGAAGACAATGAATCAGTATCGGAAATGATGCAAATGTTTTTTTTGAATGAAGGCTGGGATGCCACGTTTAAATATGACGGCAAAGAGGGGCTGGATGCTTTCTTAGCCGAACCGGACAAGTGGGATATGATCACATTGGATTTGAATTTGCCGGGGTTGGACGGGATGAGTGTAGCCTGTGAGATTCGCAAAGTATCCGACACAGTGCCGATCATTATGTTGACGGCTCGGGATTCGGAAAGCGATCAGGTGATTGGATTGGAGATGGGAGCAGACGATTATGTTACAAAACCTTTCAGCCCGTTGACCTTGATTGCCCGGATCAAAGCGCTGCATCGGCGCAGTGAACTGGTGGAGAAGAGCCCTCAGGAAGAAGAGGATGCCAGTGCATTTGACGTGAAGACTGCCCATTTCAAAATGAACACCAAGACCCGGGAAGCCTACTTGGATGATAAATTGATTCCGGGACTGACCCCGAAAGAGTTTGACCTGTTGTTTACTTTGGCGAAAAAGCCGCGCCAGGTCTTTTCCAGAGAGCAGCTGTTGGAGTTGGTCTGGGATTATCAATACTTCGGTGATGAACGGACCGTTGATGCCCATATCAAGAAATTGCGGCAGAAGATTGAGAAAGTCGGGCCGCAGGTGATCCAGACGGTCTGGGGCGTCGGGTACAAATTTGATGATTCCGGGGTGGCGTGATGCGCTACCTTTATCAGCAGCTGATGGCCTTCTTTGTGGTGATTGCTGTCGTGCTTTTAATCGCGGGGATTTCGTTTACCCAGATGACGCGGCGGACTATCGAAGAAAACAACTACGATCAGTTGACCAGCTATGCCAATATTGCCGTGGATCTGGCGCAGATCTCCGCCAATGAACAAGGCGTGGTAGCCAACCCTGAGCAGGCGTTGCGGGTATCGCTTTTAGGGACTGAGCGCTTCTTGAAATATCAGGATATCAAACTGGTTTATATCAATGATCATCAAGAAGTCGTCTATCCGGTGGCGGATCAGGATAACAGCAAGCGGGTGAATTTTAGCATCAGCGCTAAACAATGGGATGCGCTGAAGGAGGGACAGGCGCTGCGCTTTACTTCCGGACGCAACATTTACAGCGATTCGGAAACGACCGCCTTCGTCATGCTGCCATTGAAGCTGAACGACCGTTTCGGAGCGCTGGTTTTGACGCAGCCGGCTACCAATTTGGAGGAAAGTGCCAAGTCCTTGAATATGAATCTTTTTAAAGGATTCATCATCTCCAGTATCGTGGCACTGATTATCAGCTTCTTTTACGCCAGTATCCAGGTACGAAGAATCAATCGAATGAAAAAAGCGACGAAAGAGATTGCCAGCGGGAATTTTGATGTGCGGATCCCGGTAAACCATCGGGATGAGTTCGATGAGTTGGCAGAAGATTTCAATCAAATGACTGCTTCGTTGCAGGAATCAAACGAAGAGATTCAACGACAGGAAGAGCGCCGCAAGCAGTTCATGGCAGATGCCTCCCATGAGATGCGGACGCCTTTGACCACGATCAACGGCCTTTTGGAAGGATTGCAATATAATGCGATCCCGGAAAGTCAAAAAGAAAATGCGCTGCGTTTGATGAAAAATGAGACAGAACGGCTGATCCGGCTGGTAAATGAGAACTTGGACTACGAAAAAATCCGTACCAATCAGATCTCTATTGTGGTGAAAAAGTTCGACGCGACAGAAACGCTGCGCAACCTGCTGACTCAGTTGGAGGCAAAAGCAGATGCTGCCGGTGACCAACTGATTTTAACCACTCAGGAGCCGATCGCTGTTTTTGCAGATTACGACCGCTTCGTGCAAATCATGGTAAATATCATCCAAAATGCGATCCAGTTCACTACCGACGGGACCATCACGGTTTCTGTCAGCAAAGGGTATCTGGAGACCATTATCGAGATCACCGACACCGGGATCGGGATGAGTGAAGAACAGTTGAACAATATCTGGGAACGCTACTATAAAGCTGATCCTTCCCGTAAAAACCGCAAGTTCGGTGAATCCGGGCTGGGCTTGCCGATCGTGCAGCAATTGGTGCGGCTGCACAAAGGCAAGATCGATGTAGAAAGTGAAGTCGATCATGGCACAACCTTTAGGATCAGCTTTCCAGATGTAGAGCTGGCTGAAGACGGCCGGATTATCGATCCGACGCCGAACTCGGAAACAGATGAGAACCAAGCCCAACAGTGATTATGACAGCTCAGAAGCCAAAGCTTTTACCGCAATCAGTGCTTGTCGGAAGACTTCAGCAGCTGTTGACGCCGGCTTTATCGCAAAAAATGCCCGCTTATGAACCAGATAAGCGGGCATTTTTTTGATTCCGCCAACTTCTTAAAAAAATGGAAGCCGGCCGGTGTTCTCAGAGACACAAAAAAGATCCTGACAGCGGGGAACTACCGGCCTGCTGCCAAGATCTTTTTGTTTTTTGGAAAAGAGGCGTATTAGGGCGCGTCTGAAAACTCCAGCGGCAGATATTTTGGTCCTTTTCACCGCAATCTACGTCGTAAATGCTCGCTTATGCACCACATAAGCTGTGCTTTACTCCTTGATTTCGGCAAAAAGCCCTCAAAAATCTGGATTCCCCCAGAGTTTTCAGACACGCCCTAATCAGTCGTTCATTTGTGAAACCGCCGCCGCAAACGAAGGATCACTAGTGATAAAAAGGATCTCTATGCCTAATTGACGGCTCAGCAACCCGGCCAAGTACAGGAGCTCCTGGTTTTCTTTGATGGTCAGTCGAATCGTGACATCCTGAAAGATTAAAATTTCCGGTTGCCGCAACAGCTGCTGCAGAATCTGAAGGCGGAGCATTTCAAAGTCGGTCAAAGCCGCCAGCGGACGTTGCAAAATCTCCTCTCTGAAGTTTAACAATTTCAGATAAGTGGAGAATTGCAGCTGATTTCGCTGGCGGCGGGGCAAGCCTAAAAAGAGGTTTTCTCTCAGGGTCAGGTAGGGGATCGTTTCCCAGGTTTCATGAATCACGATCCTATTGCCGCCTTTTTCAGTCCGAGCGTTAAGTTCGGAAAGCATTGCCTGAGGATCATTTGTGTAAAAAGCATGGAGTGGCGCATGAGACATCTGTTCGGCTATCATTTGTAAGACCTCCTGGTTACAGCAAATACAGCGAGGGGCAATGCGACAGTCAAGACGGCCACGAGACTCACAGCAGTCATGAGGATCGCCTGCAGCGTGACATAAAACCAGCGGCTGCTGTCAAGCGGCAGTGAATTGATCAACAGCAGACCGTTTGAAGGCAGTTGGACAGCAATCGGGAAATCGGCACCGGTTTGCCCGGCAGCTGCGGTAGTCATGGAGGAGGCGGCGGTATATTTTTCCAAGAGTCGGGATTGCACAGATTGGACGAGGGTTTCAATCGCTGCTTGAAAGATCACCAGCAGCAGAAACAAAACCAGCAGGGAAAAAGCTGCCGGGATCAGAAACTCTAACAGCAGCTGTCCTAACAGACGGCTTTTTTTGACTCCCAACCGGTCATAGGTGACAAGTTCCGAACGGCGCTTGGTGCAGTAGCGAAAGCTCAATAAAAACACCAGTACACCGAAGAGCCCGCAGCACACTAACAGCGAAAGATCATAAAGGGGCAAGACGTTGCGCATATCTGCCAACAGACTGTGGAGCCACTTCTGATCCACTTGCGGCATGGTCTCCTGTTTGAAAATCAGTTTGAGATGCTCGCCAGACTGTTGGATGCCGGAGCGCAAGGTGTTCATAAACAGAATTGGCGGGACAAAGAGTGTCAATACCAGCAGGTAACGGTGCAGAAAATGGCGGTGATATTTCAAACTGGCCCACGCACGGCTCATAATCGTCATGGCTGTTCACCTCTCTTTGCAGTATGGATTTTAAGATAACGGGATATTGACAGCAGGATCAGTCAGACTGGATTAAAAATGCAGAGAAGCCAGCCTGTTTTTACGGCTGTCAGTATCTGGCTGAGTGTATGTAAAGGTTCCTATCATAAAAAGTATAGAACAGCTTTTTGAACAAAGTATGAACAAGCATAGGTCAAAAGCTGAAAAAAAGACCTCGTAAAAGCTTAAGCCTTTACGAGGTCCTGGGAAGACGGTAGTCATTTTTCTGCAGCCGTGCTTTCCTTGGTTGCAGTATCGGTGATGCCACCGTTCAATTCTTTATAGGTTTGGGTCTTATACAGGTCTTCGGTGCTCTTGCCTGCGTGTTCGTCCAAGATACTGGTGGACTCTTTCCCGGCCTTAGTTGCCGCTTCCTGCAGCTGTTCCAGACCGGTCTTGTAATTGAATTGGCTGTAGTCGAGTTCATCCAGGCCGCTCTTAGTATAGAAGCGGAAGAGGTCGCCATTATTGATTTGATCGGAGACCGACAGCTGTTTGTTGACTTTTTCCTTCAGCCCATCGACTTCTTTGGTCTGCTCGGCAGTCGGCGAGATGATCTCTTGCCCGGTCGCAGTTTCGTACAGGCTGCCTTTGTGGAAGACATATTTTTGTGAGACGAAATCACCATTGCGGAAAGCCACCAGCTGCTCATGTTTCGGTGACAACAGGTCTTGACCTAATTGGATGTAATTTGTCGTGTCTACACCCAGCAGGTGAAGCAGAGTCGGCAGTGCGTCCACTTGACCGCCATAGGTATGATTGATGCCGCCGTTATGCTGTCCCGGAACATGGATCATATAAGGGACTTTCTGCATTTGCGCGTTGTCATAGCTGTTCCATTCATCCGGTGTTTTACCCACCAGTTCAGCCAGTGATTTGTTGCGGCTTTCAGAGATTCCGAAGTGGTCACCGTACAAAACGATTACTGAATTGTCGTAGAGACCGCTGGCTTTCAAATAGTTGAAGAACTCTTCTACAGCAGTATCCAGATAATTGGCTGTCGCAAAGTAGCCGTTGATCGTTTCGTCATCCGTTTGCGCCATCGGGAAGCCCGCTTCGTCGTTAGTGAATTGCGAATACGGGAAGTGGTTGGAAACGGCGATGAACTTGGTGTAAAACGGTTGTTGCAGCTGTTCCAGGTATTTGACGGACTGCTGGAAAAACGGTTTGTCATGCAGGCCGTACTGGAAGGAGTTGTCTTCGTTGACATCGTAATATTCTTTACTGAAGAAGTAGTCGTAACCCCAATGTTTGTAAGTTTCGTTACGGTTCCAGAAGGTTCCGTCGTTGCCGTGGAAGACAGCGGATGTATACCCTTGTGTCTGTTTCAGGATATTCGGTGCGGACTGGAAGGTGTTTTTACCCCCCAACTGTGTCATCAAGGCTCCTTGATTGAGACCGAAAAGAGAATTGTCCATCAGAGTTTCCGCATCACTGGTTTTGCCGCCTTTGACCTGGTGATAGAAATTGTCAAAGGAGAAAGTCTGATTGTCGTGGTACAAGCTGTTGATAAAAGGCATCACTTCATGCTCAACGCCGTTTTCATCCTTCAGTTTGTAGTCGATCAGAAACTGCTGGGTACTCTCCAAGTGGACATAAATAACATTTTTACCCTTGGCGATCCCGAAAAGATCGTCATTTGGTGCAGCATAATGGCTTTTTACATAGTCGGCAACGTCATCCATATCCGTCGCTGAAGCCTCTGCTCGGACCTGGCTGGCTTGATAGGTTTGAACGCCGTCATAAGCGGTAAAGGCGTTGATTCCCAGATACTTCACCAGATAATCGCGGGAAAAAGTCCGGGTCAACAATTCGGGACGATCCACTTCGGCCATGAAGAGGTTACCGGAGAAAACCATGACTGACAGGGTAGTCACCGCTAACGCCATGCGGGCCCGCACCGGACGCTGATCCATTTTGATCTTCTTGCGGGCCAATAAAGCCACCAGGGCAATAATATCTACCCAATACAAGACGTCATACGGCCGGAACAAGCGCAGCGCCGTTTCCCCGAGGCCGCTGGAAACTTTACCGGCTCCCAGCATCGTGTTAATGGTAATAAAGTCGGTAAACTCGCGATAGTAGACGATGTTTGAGAACAACAGCAGCGTCATCACGGAATAGATTGCCAGCATCGTAATATAAGAAGCTTTCGGCCGCTTCACGTACAATGCGATGGACAATAAGAACAAAGTCGTCGCGATTGGATTGATAAAGAGAATGAAGTATTGACGAATACTTTCGATTCCCAAATTGAATTCCGTCAAGTAGGCGGCGATATTTTTGACCCATAACAACACTGCCAAAAGGGCGAAGAAGCCCATTCGTGTATCGATCAATTTTTTATTTTTTAGTTTATTCACTGTCGTGTCCTTCCTTTGCTTCGAATCAGAGATATTTTGAAAAGGATTTTCATAAATTTCATCACCTTACATTCTACTAGTCAGAAAATCCAGTGTCAATTGAAAGCGGAAGCCTTGTGCATTATTTAGCAATTCTTTAATTTCCCTGAGACGGGGACAAAAACTGTTATTTTTGATATACTCGAAAGAAGAATGGCAGTCGTAAAACAGCTGTACTTCAGGTAGGAAAGCTGTTTTTGCAACGGAAAAATGGAGAGAGACATAAATGAAAATCAGAGTCAAAAAAAGTGCAGAGAAACGATTGCGCAGCGGGTATCCGCTATTGCAAAAAGAAGATCTGGAACAGGTGCCGCAGACAAAGGATTGGACAGTATTCACCGACAGTCGGGGCAGCTATCTGGCTACAGGGTATCTGGGCGAGCAAAACAAAGGGATCGGTTGGCTGCTGGAGTGGCAGGAGCGTCCAATCGATGAGAGTTTCTTTGTCGAGAAGTTTACCCGAGCTAAAGCAGCGCGGCAAAGCTTCTACAACGATCCGGGGACGAGCGCCTTTCGTCTTTTTAACGGGGAAGGTGACGGGATTGGTGGGGTGACCATCGATTTGTACGGTGAGTATGCGGTCTTTTCCTGGTATAACGAGACATTGTTTGAAAAACAAGCGCTGCTGATTGCCGCCTTTTGCCAGGTTTTTCCGGAAGTCAAAGGTGCCTATGAAAAAATCCGCTTCATTAGCAGCGGCTTGCCGGAAAGCCGCCAGCTATTCGGCAACTCGGCACCGGAACCGCTGCTCATCAGAGAGAATTCTGTTAATTATGCGGTATACTTGAATGAAGGGCTGATGACCGGTATTTTTCTGGATCAAAAAGAGGTCAGGGGGCGCTTGGCAGAGGGCTTGGCTGCCGGGAAAAGCGTACTGAATATGTTCAGCTATACCGGGGCATTTTCCGTTGCGGCTGCGATGGGAGGCGCGGCTGCGACCACCAGCGTGGATCTGGCCAAACGCAGCCTGCCTAAAACGCGGGAGCAGTTTACCGTTAACGGCTTAGATCCGGATGTCCATAAGATCCACGTGATGGATGTCTTCAGTTATTTTGCCTATGCCCACAAGAAAAAACTGGCTTTTGATGTGATCGTCTTGGATCCGCCGAGCTTTGCCCGCAATAAAAAACAGGTTTTCAGTGTCCAAAAGAATTACGGAGAATTGGTGGCCGACAGCTTGTCCATTATGAGTGACGAAGGCCTGCTGATCACCTCCACCAACGCGGCCAATCTTTCAGCAGAGAAGTTCCGAAAAAGCATCGAAGAACAATTCACAGCAGCCGGCGTTCGCTGGCAGTTGCAAGAAGCGTACCGGCTGCCCAGTGATTTTACCGTCTTGCCGGCATTTTCTGAAGGCAATTATTTGAAAGTTTATATCTATGAAGTGAAAAAATAAGCGGCAAAAAGGGTATCCAACCTTTTTGACAGTGGGAGGGAAAACATGGAATTTCAGTTGAAAAACACGAATTTCGGCAGCGGTCGGCCCAAGATCTGTGTCCCGCTGACCGGGATCAGTACCGACAGTATTCTGCATCAGGCGGGGATGGCGGCCGACAGCCAGTGTGAAGTAGTGGAATGGCGAGTAGATCTTTTCGGTCAAGTGGCAGATACAGAAGCAGTTCTGGATACCTTGTCTCATATCAAGACAATCTTGCGAGACAAGCTTTTGCTAGTGACCTTTCGGACGGAAAAAGAAGGCGGCAAGCCACAGGAGTTCTCTTTGAAGCAGTATCGAGAGCTTTATACCAAAGTGGCGGAGACCGGCTTGGCGGATCTGTTGGATATCGAGCTGGAAGTTGCTGAATATTTGGGGCGCGGTTTCATTCAGCAGTTCAAGGAACAAAAAATCGGTGTAATCCTAAGCCATCATAACTTTTCCAAAACGCCGGCAGACGGAGAACTGGTGCTGAAAATCAGCATCATGAAGCAGTTCAACGCAGACATAGGGAAATTGGCAGTCATGCCGAATTCTCTGAAGGATGTGCTGCGATTGATGAACGTCTCGGCCAAATTGAAAGGGCTGGTGGAACTGCCGTTGATTCTGATTTCTATGGGGGATCTGGGCAAGCCCAGCCGGGTCAGCGGCGAGCTCATCGAATCGGTTATGACATTTGCCTCCTTGGCAGAGGCTTCTGCGCCGGGACAGATCCCGGTGAATAAACTGCCTGAATTTTTGGATCTGATGAAAATTGATACCGACGGGAAAGAACGTGACGGGAATGCCTAAGAAAAAAAGTGCTAAAACCAACGCTGTCCGCTTAGTGGAGCAAAAGAAGATCCCATACAAGGAGTACACTTACGAATGGTCAGAGGATCATCTGGGGGCTGAGACTGTCGCCCAAGAACTGCAAAGAAACCAAGACCAACTGTTCAAAACCTTGGTAGCAGTCGGCAACAAGAGCGGCCCCATCGTTGCTGTAATTCCCGGTAATCGCGAGTTGGACCTGAAAAAGATTGCTAAAGCCAGCAGCAACAAAAAGGTGGAGATGCTGCATTTGAGAGAGTTGGAGGAGACCACCGGGTATATTCGCGGCGGCTGCTCCCCGGTAGGAATGAAAAAGCTGTTTCCGACTTTTATCGACCGCAGTGCTGAAACCAAAGAGACGATTATCGTTTCGGCCGGCCGCCGTGGTCTGCAGATGGAATTAGCCCCTCAGAATCTGGCAAAGCTGGTCAACGGAAGTTTTGTCGACTTGACCCAGACAGAGGAATAAAACAATCCCAATATAAAAACTGCCCTGCCCACCGGAAGAAGACCGGGACGGCAAGGCAGTTTTTATTTAGAGGTGGAAAACAGCAGTGGCAGCAAGTGTGCTATCGAGAAAGGTTTCAGACACCGCTTAAGAGAAGGGGAATCGAGGAGGCCCAGAAATCTTGTCTGAAGAAAAGCTCACCAGTAGCCGACAGTCTGCGCTGCATGCTGGCCAGCGACATGGCCTGTGCACAAAGCAGAAGTGATGTTGAAGCCGCCGGTGTAACCGTTGATGTCTAACACTTCCCCGGCAAAAAAGAGTCCGGGGCAAAGTTTGGATTCCAGGGTTTTGGGGCTGACCTCTTTAAGATTGACACCACCGGCCGTGACAAAGGCTTTTTCCAAGCCGATGGTTCGGGTGACACGGATCGGAAATTGCTTGATCAGCGCAGCTAACTGCTGTACCTGCACCTCAGTCATTTGCACAGCCGGCAAGTCGGCTATTTGCAGGGTATCCAAATACAGCTGCAGCAGCCTTTCCGGTAAGAGACCGTTCAGGGCGTTTTTAACAGTTTTCTTGGAAGCCAGCATTCTTTTTATTTGAGTGGCTACCTCTTGTGCTGTCGCATCCGGCTGACCGTCCAATACTAGTGTTACCGGTTGATCCGGCCGCTCTCGTAGCAGTTTGTTGACAAAATAAGCACAGCGCAAGGCGGCCGGACCGGATAGTCCGAAATGGGTGAACAGCAGATCCATTTTGTGAGTGACGATCGGCTTGCCGTTTTTTCCCATCACTGACAAGGCCGCCTCCTGCAGAGCCAGCCCCTGCAGTGCGCCGCTTTTTATGAAGTTTTCTTCACTGACTAACGGTGCCTCGGTCGCAAAAAGCGGTGTTACAGTATGGCCCAGAGCCTTGGCGAATTTATAGCCGTCACCGGTTGAGCCGGTTCCCGGATAAGTGATACCGCCTGTCGTCAGAATCACGGCAGGCGCTTGAAAATCCCCCTGATCGGTGCGAACACCGCTGATTCGTCCTTCACCGTCAGTGATTAATTTGGTGGCAGCTGTCTGCAGCAGGAAGGTAACTCCGGCTTTTTCAGCAGCAGTTGTCAGGCCTTGCAGGATTGTTTTGGAACGGTCGGTGACCGGAAACATCCGTCCATGATCTTCTTCTTTCAAAGGGATCCTCTGCGTTGCAAAAAACGCCATGATATCCTGATTGTCCCATTGGGCGAATGTCGAGTAGAGAAAGCGGCCGTTTCCCGGAATATGGGTGATCAAATCGGCAACTGGACGATTATTGGTGACATTGCAGCGGCCGCCACCGGTCATCAAAAGTTTTCTCCCTGGTTTCTTGTTTTTTTCCAACAAGGCTACGCGGGCGCCTTGTTCGCCGGCGCTGATAGCACTCATCAAACCGGCAGGACCAGCACCTACCACGATGACATCGTAATTTTTATTCATGATCGGACTCCTGTTCTTAGCATTTTTTTAGCTGAAAAGACGAAAAATTCTGGTAATTCCTCCACAGATCGTTCCGAATCTGATAAAATAAAGAGGTAACTACGGACAAAAAGGAAATCAAAACGGGTATTGGAGGACGATTTATGACAGCGCAAGACTATGTAAAACAGATCGGCAGTGAGCTTCATGAGAAAGATGCTAACCAAGCAGAATTTTTACAAGCCGTGGATGAATTTTTATCCACTGTGACGCCTTATCTGGAAGAACATCCGGAAATCGAGAAAAACAACCTGCTTTCCGTGATCACTGAGCCGGAACGCTTTATTCAATTTCGTGTGCCATGGCAGGACGATGCGGGCAACTGGAACGTCAACCGCGGCTATCGGATCCAGTTCAACTCGGCCCTGGGGCCTTACAAAGGCGGCTTGCGATTCCATCCAAGTGTGAACTTATCCATTTTAAAATTTTTAGCCTTCGAGCAGATCTTCAAGAATGCGCTGACCGGCCTGCCTATCGGTGGCGGCAAAGGCGGTTCGGATTTTGATCCTAAAGGAAAATCCGACGCAGAGATCATGCGTTTTTGTCAAAGCTTCATGACCGAACTGTCCAAGCATATCGGCCCGAATCTCGATGTACCGGCCGGCGATATCGGTGTTGGCGGCCGGGAAATCGGCTATCTTTATGGTCAGTATAAGCGCCTGCGGGAATACGATGCCGGCGTTCTGACCGGCAAACCGTTGGACTTCTGGGGCAGTCTGGGACGTACCGAAGCGACCGGATACGGCTGTGTTTATTTCGTCAACCACCTGTTAGCATACAACAACGACAGCTTTGATGGCAAACAAGTGATGGTTTCCGGTTCCGGAAATGTTGCAATCTACGCTATCGAAAAGCTGCAACAACTGGGGGCCAATGCGATCAGCTGCTCGGATTCAAACGGTTGCATCATTGATCCGGAGGGCATCGATCTGGACTTGCTAAAAGAGATCAAGGAAGTCAAAAGAGAACGGCTGACTGCTTATAAGGACGCAAAACCGTCAGCTACTTACGTGGAAGGTTCTTTGTGGGACCAAGATGTCAAAGCTGAGGTGGCACTGCCTTGTGCCACGCAAAACGAGATCAACGGCGATCAGGCAAAACGTCTGGTAGCCAACGGTGTGAAAGTCGTAGCCGAGGGGGCCAATATGCCGTCTACACTTGATGCGGCCGAATACTTTATTGCAAACGGTGTTCACTATTGTCCGGGTAAAGCAGCCAATGCCGGCGGAGTCGCAGTATCGGCTCTGGAAATGAGCCAAAACTCACAGCGTTTGACTTGGACAAAAGAAGAGGTCGACAACCGCCTCAACGATATCATGAAAGATATCTACGAGACTTGTCGCGATACGGCGAAAGAAAACGGTGCCGAAAACAATTACATGTTGGGTGCCAATATTGCCGGGTTTGCCCGTGTTGCCCAAGCCATGCTGGCACAAGGCCTTGTCTAAGATAAAAAAACAAGTTACGCAAAATAGCGCCGAATAGACCAAAAGATCCTCCGCAACTTGTCCAAACTTTAAAGACAGGCTTGCGGAGGTTTCTTTTTTACCAGTACAGGTACCTATTTCGCAACAGTTGACGCTTGAAAAAAAACCATGAAAAACGTAAAGTAGAAGATGGAAAGAAACGCAAAAGTTTTCTATCAATAGGAGGAACGAAAATGGCACACATCAAATTTGACCATTCCAAAGTGGCACCCTTCGTCAATGAACACGAACTCGGTTACCTGCAGAGTCAAGTGACAGCGGCCCACGACCTGCTGCGCAACGGTACCGGTGCCGGCAGTGACTACATCGGCTGGGTCGACCTGCCGACAAACTATGATAAAGAAGAATTCGCCCGCATCAAAGAGGCAGCAGCTAAGATCCAATCTGACTCGGAAATTCTGGTGGTGATCGGGATCGGCGGCTCCTACTTGGGCGCTCGTGCCGCTATCGATTTTCTGAACCATACTTTCTACAACTACATGAACCGTGACGAAAAGAAAACGCAGATCTTCTTTGCCGGCAACTCTATCTCATCTACTTATCTGGCAGATTTGATCGAAGTTATCGGCGACCGTGATTTCTCAGTCAACGTGATCTCCAAGTCCGGTACGACCACTGAACCGGCGATTGCATTCCGTGTCTTCAAAGAAATGCTGATCAATAAATACGGTGAAGCAGAAGCCAACAAACGGATCTATGCCACAACCGACAAAGCCAAAGGGGCAGTCAAGGTGGAAGCTGACGCAGCCGGCTGGCAGACCTTCGTGATTCCAGACGATGTCGGCGGTCGTTATTCTGTTCTGACTGCAGTCGGCCTGTTGCCGATCGCAGCATCCGGCGCAGATATCGACGCATTGATGCAAGGGGCGGCCGATGCGTCTAAAGAGTACGCTTCTGACAAGCTGGAAGAAAACGAAGCTTACCAGTATGCGGCAATGCGCAATATCCTGTACCGTAAAGGCAAAGTGACCGAACTGTTGATCAACTATGAACCTGGCATGCAATATTTCTCTGAATGGTGGAAACAGCTTTTCGGCGAATCAGAAGGGAAAGACCAAAAAGGGATCTATCCATCCAGTGCCAATTTCTCAACTGACCTGCACTCTCTTGGTCAATACATCCAAGAAGGCCGCCGCAACATCTTCGAAACTGTTGTGAAGGTCGAAAAACCGCGCAAAAACGTAACAATCCCGGTACAAGAGGCTGATCTGGACGGACTGGGCTACCTGCAAGGCAAAGATGTTGATTTCGTCAATACCAAAGCCTACCAAGGGGTGCTGTTGGCTCATACCGACGGCGACGTGCCGAATCTGTTGGTGACAATTCCTGAAATGGATGCCTATACATTGGGCTATGTGATGTACTTCTTCGAGATTGCCTGCGGAATCTCCGGCTACTTGAACGGTGTTAATCCGTTTGATCAGCCAGGGGTGGAAGCCTACAAGAAAAATATGTTTGCACTTTTGGGCAAACCTGGCTTTGAAGAATTGTCGAAAGAGCTTAACGACCGGCTTTAAGCCTCAGCAAAGACCACCCTTCAGCCCTTAAACTTTTCAAGCAACGAGGGGATTGATCGTCTAAAAATAAAAGCACTCGAATTTGATTCGGGTGCTTTTTGCATTTTCAGTAGGTATCGGTATACAGTTTACTTATAAGCAGGGATTGCCGGCTGCTCATAAAAATGTCAACGAAGGAAAAGGTCTACTCTTTTCAAACTTGTTCCGCACGCTTGCGTTATCTTTTTCTGTATCGGACACAAGAAAAAACACGCCAAGACAGTCAAGGCTGTCTTGGCGCGTTTTGGTTATTCCGGAGTTCCGATGACTTTGATGTAGTCATCCACATTGACGATGGTCATATGTTTGACCAACAGCTGATCTCGCTTATTCCGGCGACCGGAAACGTGAATTGTGTATTTATCGTTTGGCAGACGGAATATATAAGAAGACAGGAAGCGGTCCCGAATCACACAGTCGATGGCAGTCTGATCATTTTTCAGACGCATCAGTGACAACATGATGGGTTTTTCCTGAAGCAGTGCGGTCTTTACCAGAACGCCTTCAAATTCTTCCATGATCTCACACCTCTCATGGTTTTTACGGCGGATACCGTGTCTTCATTATACAAGACCTGTCAAATTACTGCCATCTTCGGGATCACTTAGTAGTGCCTGCGCCCACACAAAAACCGGATTGTATTGTGCAATCCGGTTTTTGTGTGGGCGCGTCTGAAAACTTCAATGGCGGCTATTTTTGTCCTTTTCACCGCTATCTGCGTCCTAAATGCGCAGCTTTGCACCACATGAGCTGCGCTTTATGCCATGATTTCGGCAAAAAGCCCGCAAATATCTGGATTTCCCGGGTGTTTTCAAACACACCTTAGTTAGTGATTAGTCGTCGGCATCTGTCAAGCCTTGTTCACTGCCCATGAATTTAGCGATGAAGGCTGCTGCCACTGCCCCGGTAATCGGGGCACACAGATAGACCCAATAGTGGGAAAGCGCAGTTCCACCGGCAAAAAGGGCCGGGCCAAGGCTGCGGGCCGGATTCAAAGAGCCGCCGGTAATATTCAGAGCAACGATGACCAACAGTGTCAGTGTCCCGCCAATCGCAATTGATGCCATCTGTTTACTGCCGTATTCCTTACTGGTGGTCATCAAAATGACAAAGACAAACAAGAAGGTGATGATTGCTTCAAAGGAGAACGCCAGACCGGCATTGACGACCGGAAAATCTGTCTGCCCATAGGATCCGGCAGGTACGCCTACAGCATTCCCCAAGACACCTACAAACGCAGCGGCGCAGATACCGGCGAAAAACTGAGCGAGAATGAAAAACAGACCATCCCGCACCGGCACTCGATCATTGATGGCCATTGCGATTGTCACCGCAGGATTGAAATGACCGTCTGACAATCCGCCGTGACCGATTGCGTAGTCCATAGCGGTCACGGCCAATCCGAATGCCAAGCCAATGGTCAAGGGATCAGGGTTGGCAAGGACGATGGTAGCAGTACCCACGAAAACCAGCATAAACGTACCGATAAACTCACCAAAGACTTTTCTGAATAATTCCATTTGCAGTCACTCCTTTACTTAGGGAAAGAGAAGCTCCGATGAGACCAAGCAGCCCATCATTGGAGTATTCCGTCATGTCCTACTTTTGATTATAGGAGTTCCGCTTAGTTTGGTAAAGAAATCCGCTGTCTTGAGGACAGCAGGAATATGTAAAAGGTCGTCAATCAGTTTGGCAACTAATTGACGACCTTAATCATGTATCGCGTCTACGATCTTCACTTACTTTTAGGCTCCTTTTTGATTAAGCGCGCAAGTTACGTACAGCTTCTTCGATAGTGATACCATAAGCTACCCGTGTATCATCATGAGCATCAATTGCCATGAAGCGGTTGCTTTCAGTGTCAAAGGCAACACGATAGGTTAATTCTGTTCCTGTATAAGTCATTATATGCACCTTCTTTCTTTGTTGTTTTGCCAGTTGTTTCACCAACATTTTTAATATATCACAGTGAATTAAAAAATACAAAGAAGATGCAGTTCAAAATGAAAAGCAGTAATAAAATCTTAACAATATTTTGCTATGAAAGGGATAACAAACCTTTCATAGCAGGAAGGATGTGAATTATACTGCACAAGAAGTGTGCAAATTCCAACAGCCGTCTGTTATCAAATCAGACTGTATGTGAGAAAGACATATTTAAAATAACGCATTTTAGATTGTTCATAAAAATGTAAAATTATTCGTTTCTAAGAGTATCAACTTGAAATCTAATAATTTTTCTGATAAAGGTCTATACATGTCGGTAGAATCACAAAAAAAATTAAAAAAAATTGTGAAAAGCGTTTTCAAATCGATTTTTTTCTGTTATTATATGGTCAAATAAAAAAACGAGGAGGGAAAAGCATGGAACAAATTGAAATCGGGAAATCTTACATATGCAAACCGATCGGCCTGGAAAATGAAGTCATTGGTACGATTGAACATGCCTATACCAACACTGTTGTGATCACGATTGAAGATTGTCATCGGACAGACCGGGCGAAGGTGATCGAGTACCAACACCGCATGTTGGTGAAATATGAAGATATCCAACAGCAAGTAGGCATCGCCTTGGTAGGTTGACGAGCCTATTTTGCTGACAGACAAAACAATCTGAATAGGCAACGACTAAAGCACAAAAGATCCGGCAAAAACAGGAAGCCGAATCTTTTGTGCTTTTTTCTGATGGATAGACAGTCGGTGGCGCAAATGACAACTTATGCGGTAAGAAGGGCCGGCTTGATAATGAAGGCCGGGAGAAGATCGTCGTCTGGTTCACTTGAGTGATATGAGCAGTGCAGCGCATTTGAGCTGCAAGAGACGGTCTTGTGTCTTTTGTCAGCCGATTCCGATAACAAAATTCAGCAGTTTATCAGAATAGGTAGTGTTTTCTTTGTGCTCTCGGATTGCGGTATCCAAATTTTTCATGGAATCGGTAATAATGCCGTCGACACCGTAAAACATCATCCGACTGATATCGTCTTCGTCATTCGGAGTCCAGACAAAAACTTTTTTGCCGTCATTTTCTGCCGACTGAATGAAGTTGCGGTTGATGGTGCTGTATTCCATCGTCAAAAAATCAGCACGGGTAACCGGTGGTCCGACGATATTAAAAGGCAGGATGTAGCCGACTTGCAAGGCTGGAGCTTGCGATTTGATGGTTTCTACTACTGGAAAGGAGAGGCTTTGAACCAGACTGCCGTTTGCTGCCAACCTGGTTTGGTATTTTGTCAAAAATTCCTGACAGAGGCGTGCCACCTCTTTTTTTTGCGTCTTGATCTCAACAATCAGTTTCTGACCCAAGGACTCAGCCGCGGACAGATACTCGTCAAAACCGACAATCGGCGCCGTTTTGCCATTTTCTCCGGCGGAAAGGGCAGTGACCTCGGCAAAGGTCAACTTTTCCGGGACCAGCGACTGACCGGTGAGTTTTTTCAAATCGAAGTCATGGACGACAACGAATTGATGATCCGCAGTCATCTGGATATCCATTTCCACATAGTCGGGCTGATACTTGTTATGGGTCGTTTTCAAAGCAGGAATGCTGTTTTGGACGCCGTTGTTGTCTGATACGCCTCGGTGGGAAGCTGTTAGCGGGAGTTTCTGACTGGTATCCGTCAAGTAGTTCATGTTGTATATGCTGACACCGATCCCAAAAAACAAGGCAACCACTGCCAGAAGCGAGTGTTTCAGGCGGGGGTATTTTTGTGGTCGTATCGGTTCACGATAAAACCATGCCGGAATCTCAGGCAGAAAACCTTCATCATTCATAAAATCGACAATGATAGCAAAAATCCCGACTGTTGAAAGTACGATATTCAACAGGAAGAAAAACTGCAGAATCGTCATAGCAAAGACTGCCGTGTTTAACGACTGTTCCGGCAAAAAAGTTTCGACCAGAGTCTGCAGTCCAATGACGATCCCGAAACCCAGTGCAGTGATCGTCAAAACCGCGCCACCGATGAATAAAAAACGGCCAACGATGGCAAAAAATTGGCGTCGGGTCGCTTCCCAGCTTTCTTTGACTGCCTTTTTAAAAGGACGATCCCGTAGAATCATCTCTGGCAAGGCAAAAATTACGCGAATCCCCAGGTACACCATCAGTAAATAAAACAAGAGAAATCCGCTTATAATCACCAGCCGATTTGCGAAGATGAAATCCATGATGAATGCCGGGATCTTCACACGACTCAAAAGATCCGAATTGAAATTCAATCCGCCAAAGGGCAGGACCAGCAAAAAGTAAAAAATAAAAAACAATATCACGGAGAGACGGACTTTGCGAAGCTGAATGAAGGTCATCCGCAAGAGCTGGCGAAGTGAGACTGGCTCTTTTTTCTCGATAAAGTACACGCTTAACAAGAGAAAAGTAAATTCAAAAAAAACTGCCAGCAGAATGAAGAGCAGTGTTGCCACCAGCAGCAAAGCGACCGCCGGGTGACCGGTCACGATTTCACTGATATTATCATACGATAAATATGGGATGTCGCCTCGAGCCAAAATAAACTTGGTAGAACCGGTCAAAAGTGGCAGTAGTACAAACAGCATAAACCCATGCATCAGCAGGACATCCCGAAAATAAGATTGGGTGTTTCCCAGAAAATCAAGGGTATTGAAAAGGGTTTTCTTTAAGTAGTTCATTGTCATCACCTGATTTTAGTTTACGGTATTTTCCCCTCAAGAGATACTGAAAAGCCCTGGTGGAAGCGGCGGTCGAACAGCGAAAATGTGAGCCGGCTTTTTCATGTTGCTTCTTGGGGACACGATTGGAGCAGCGCGCCTTGGTCATCTGCAACATCCGTGTGCTTAAACGAGGAGATGTTGAGAAAAGGAAAGTCGGTGTCTGGCGGTCATCGGCGGAGCAGTAGGAAGCTTCGTTAGTTATTTTCAGTAAGATTAAGAGCTCAGCCTCATTTTCAACCCCAAGAAGAAAAACGGCACAAAAAAGCACCTCTGCCGTCGAGGGCAGAAGTGCGCAAAAGATTGATAGGAAGGAGAGTACAGGATTTGAACCTGCGCGCCGGTTTTAGCCGGGTCGGCGGATTTCGAGTCCGCTGCATTACCACTCTGCCAACTCTCCGAAGTACATCCCCTATTTTCTCAAAAAAATTCGATTTGTCAAGAGGAAAGCCGGCATGTTTCAAGGGCTGCCGGCTTTTTGTTTAGGATTCGAAGACTTTTTCCGGTTCCTTGACATTCAGGATCCCTTCAATCGCCCGTTGGATCAATTCGATGATCTCTTCTTGTGACGGCTGGATGATTCCTGAAGACATCAAAGAAGCAATCCCGGTAACAGTAATCCAAGTGCCATCGTGGAGGGCTTTCAGGTAGTCATCGCTGAGAGCGGCGTATTTCGGATCTTTTTGAACGATCTCCTTGAAAAACTCAAAGGAAACTTTATGCATCATTTGGCCGCCGCCGTACTCGTCGACATACAAGGCGACATATAAGTTGCGGTTTTCTCGGGCAAAATTGATATAATTGATACCGAGATCGATGATCGCATCATCGGTATGACGAATTGGAAAAACATTTTCCTGCAGATCTTTCATCACGGATTCCACTAAAGTATTCTTCAGATCCTGCATATTTTTAAATTCCAAGTAGATTGGCTGAGTGGAGATCCCCATCTTTTTGGCAATATTGCGTGCGGTAAACTTGCTGAACCCTTCCTTTGAAATTACATCATAGGCAGCTTTCAAAATCTGATCTTTTGTATAAACCTTCCGGCGCATAACGATACTCCCTTCTTTATTATAACGTTATCTATATCTGAACTCATTATATATTGAAATGTTCTTTTTGGGAAATAATACACTCGTTTCGTTATGTTTACCAGGGGTGCAAGGGATTTATAAATAACTTTAGTATTGTTTTGTCGGCGCTTATAATCGTGTGTATCGGTGATAAAAAATACTAGTAAAATGAAATTTTCTTTTTAATATTGAGGAAACAAGTTATTTCTTTGATTGCAGAACGAAGGCTGGTATAGTTATCGATTGTCTGAGATAATAACTTGAAAAATGATTATGAATCACAGTATAGCTGGGAATGAGGCGATGATTTGAGTGATCGGAAAGAATTGATCCTAAAGACTTGTGCGTTGGCAGGAAAAATCATGATGGAAAACGGCTCTGAGGTCTACCGCGTGGAAGATACGATGATCCGAATTGCCAAAAATGCCGGTGAGACGGATTGTGTCAGTTATGTGACTGCTACCGGTATTTTTATGGGGTTTCGTACCGGTCCTTACTGTCAGCTGGAAGAAGTTCATGAACGGGCCATCAATCTGGAGAAAATCGTCGCTGTCAATCAGCTCTCCAGACGCTTTGCCCAAGGAGAACTGAGTTTGGAAGAGTTGTATCGCGATCTGAAGCAGGCACAAAAATATACGCCCAGCTTTGGATTTTGGACACAGGTAGCCGCTGCCGGGGTTGTCAGCTGCACATTGATGTACGCATTTGGCGGCGGTTGGCGGGACTTTCCGGCAACATTTGTGATTGGCTGCCTGGGATTGATGACGGCGATTGGCGTAAAAAGATGGCTGCAGTTGAGTTTTCTGGACATGTTCGCCGCCGCTGTGGTTATCGGAGTCAGTGGGGTGCTCTGTGTGGAGTTCGGTTTAGCTGAAAATGTCGACAATCTTATTATCGGAGCGGTGATGCCACTGGTTCCGGGGGTTGCCATCACGAATTCCTTTCGCGACATCATGGCAGGAGATCTGATCAGCGGCTCGGCTCGGGGAATCGAAGCCATCTTCACTGCTGCTGCAATCGGTATTGGCATCGCCTTTGTCTTGACAATCTTTGGGGGTGTGCTATGAAAGAATGGTTGATTCAGGGAAGTTTTGGTATTATCAGTACAATCGCTTTTGGGGTCTTGACCAATATTCCCAGAAAAGCACTGGTCAGCACCGGTTTGACCGGTGGTGCCGGTTGGCTATTGTATTGGGGTTTGCGTCAGTGGGGTTGGGGCTTAGGAATGGCCAACTTCGCAGCGGCCTTTTTGATCGGACTGATGAGCATCTGGTTTTCCCGCCATAAAAAGATGCCCATGATTATTTTCAACATTCCCAGTCTGGTACCGCTGGTTCCCGGGGGCCCGGCGTACAAGGCTGTGCGGGAATTGGTGCTGGGGGATAATCAGGTTGCGTTGGAAAATGCGGTAATCGTCTTGGTTACAGCCGGTGCAATCGCCTGCGCATTCATGATCACCGGGGTAGTCGAGACCTTGATGCAAAAATGGCTGCTTCAAGTCAGAAAGCAGCAGGCTCGGCGCTAGTATGACGGGAAAAAATTCCGACTTTGGCCCGATGAGAAACGTTCTTCATTCATCTATACTGAAGCTGTCTTTAAGGCGTATCTGAAAACTTCAGCGGTCGATATTTGGTTCTTTTTACTGCAATCTGCGTCGTAAATGCGCAACTTTGTACTACATAAGCTGTGCTTTACTTCTTAATTTCGGCAGGTCTGCAAAAATCCGGACTCCCCCGGCGCTTTCCGGCACGTTTTTGGTTATCTTACAAAATTGTTTGTTAAATAAAAGGTAAAAACATCGAAAAGACTTTGTATTTCTTCTATAATGAAGGAGAAAAGGAGATGAGTTCCATGAGTGTTGCTGCATCAAGAAAATTGATAAATACGATCTCGATTATCGGTTTGGCAGTTTCTGTTGTCCTGACGATTTACTTTATCAATCTGGGTGTTTTTAAAGATATGAATGCCTTGCGGGGATTGGTGGGCGACAATGTTATCTTGGGACCGGTTATCTTCATCCTTTTGCAGATT
Organism: Enterococcaceae bacterium OF42-14pH9A; assembly: GCA_027692465.1. Classification (GTDB taxonomy): domain Bacteria; phylum Bacillota; class Bacilli; order Lactobacillales; family Enterococcaceae; genus Enterococcus_C. The sequence goes on from JAQEYU010000005.1 coordinate 277,358, forward strand.
TTGCAGGTTGTGATTCCTATCATACCCGGAGGCATTTCGAGTGCGGCGGGAGTCCTGATTTTCGGTCCGCTGATGGGGTTTGTCTATAATTACGCAGGTATCTGCATCGGCTCCATTATTATCTTTCTTTTGGGTCGCCGCTACGGCAAGCCGTTTATTTTGAGCATGGTATCTGACAAAACCTATAATCGTTATGCCGGCTGGTTGGAAAACCAGAACCGTTTTGACAAGCTTTTCGCACTGGCAATTTTTCTGCCGGTAGCACCGGATGATGCGCTGTGTCTGATGGCAGGCTTGACAAATATTTCAGTGAAAAAATTCACTGCCATCATTTTGTTGGCAAAACCGCTCTCTATCTTTCTTTACAGCATGGCGTTAATTTACGGCGGCAGCTTCCTTTCGGGATTGCTGGGCGGGTAAAAGACGTTAGCGATTAGACTTTTGACCGGGACTTTTGATGTCTCGGTTTTTTTGCGCTTCAAAAAAGTCAGATGGCAAGAAAGCAGCTTCTTAAGAGGGATTCTTTTCATAAGCGTACCGCGACGAGCAATCCGGTTGGAACAATCGCTGTTTTGCAAAGTTAAGGAGATTCATTGCTTTTCAGGAGCTGACTGTAAAAAACATCCGCACTTCTTTACTGGGATGAGGGTCCCGGACAAAGAGTGCGGATGTTTTTTTGTTGCTCAGTTGCTGTCTTTTTTATTATTTCGCTTCCGGGTGCAAAGCCTGTTCCATTTCTTCGGATTTTTTGCGGTCCAGCGGATAGATAAAGAACAGGACGATGAAAATCAGAACATAACCGATCAATGGAAAAGCAGCAGAGAGACGGCGAATGGTTTCGCCGGCAGCTGGTGTCCAGGTCTCCGGATTAGACACGTTCAATTTTGGCAGTAGAAACGCGATAACAGCCGGCACAACAGACTGGCCCAGGCCCGAAGCGATTTTGCGGAACATGGAATACGTCGCGTAGATGGACGCTTCGTTTCTTTCTCCGCTCAGCCATTCTTGATAGTCGATACTATCAGAAACCAAGGCCCAGGTATACAATACGATCCCGAAGGCAAATGAATTGGCAACTACCTGCAGCCCGATCCAGATGATCGGATTTTGGACTGGGGCGAAGAACATGGTGCCGTAAAGCAGGATCGCACCGATTGAAGGCCAGATGGTCATTTCCTTTTTGCCGAATTTGCCGACGAAAAGTCCGCCAATCACGGTGCCGACGACCAGGGGAACGATTTGTGCAATCACTTGATAGGCGCTCAACTGGCCATCATGAAAATACATCTGATAGGTCAATTGATGTAATTGGGCAGCAGAGTTAACGAAAAGGATTTGCGCGATACTGGCTAATGAAATGGCAATAGCCGCTCGGTTAGTCAAAAAGCCCTTCAGCATTTGGATGTAACTGAATTTTTCCTCTTTCTTTTCAGCATGAGTGACCCGTTCTTCTACATTAAAGTAGAGTAAGGCAAACGAAACAACAGCAACGATGCCCAATCCGACAGCAATCGGAAACATTTTCCCGCCTTGAAAGACGCTTTTGCTTGATCCGTCTGCAGAAGTGATTGTGGTGTAAGCCAACATTGGGATAATAATACCCAGAGGGACACCGGCAATCGCACCGCCCCATGCTCGAGCGCTGGAAAGAGCAGCCCGCTGTGTTGGCTTAATGGTCATGACAGAGTTCAATGCCCCGTAAGGAACGTTGACGATTGTAAAAGTAATATCCCATGCCACATAACTCAAAACGCACCAGATTAGTTTTACGAGGTATGGCCAAGAGCTGACATCAAAGAACATGAGTGTCGCTGCGATTGAAAGCAGCGGCCCGCCGATAAAGATCCATTGTTTGAATTTATTTCCATGTTTGTCGGCACCCATTTTATCAACGATAGCTCCAACAATCGGATCATTGACACCATCCAGAATTTTTGAAATCAAGATGATGATTGCGTAATGACCAAGCGAAATCCCTATGTACTGGGTAAAGAAGATGAACATGTACGAGTTGATCAACGTAAAACTCATATTACATCCGAAATCTCCCATGAAGTATCCGAACAAGTCTCGGATGCCAAAAGGCCGCTTAGTGATTGTTTTTTGTTGAGCCGCAGACAAAGCAGCCGTTTTTTCCAAGTTGTTTTCCATAATAGCTAGTCCTCCTTATTTGATTCTTTGTGATTGTATAGGAAAAGTAGGTAAAAATACAACTATTTTACTAAAAAATATTTTCGGATGTTTTAGATATTGTGAATTCTCCGCGCGGTTTTCGTAAAGGAAAGTTTTGTATGTCACTTTCTGAAAATGCGTAGGCTGTTACATAGATGGTAATGTCAGTGATAGCAAATAGACTTTCCTTGATGTTGAAAATTTATTTTTCTATTCTTGTTTTAATCCGAATTCTTCCGCTTGTGAAAAAAATAGCTAGAACTGATAAAAAAACTCTAATTATTGAATGGAACTTAAAAAAGTATTGCTTTCTTCAGAAGTTTTGAAGGAAGTAGGTCTGGAAAATTTGGCGGGCTTCCGACTTTTTATTCCCGGCCGTAACCAGGGAGCAAAAATTCTGTGTATGGTGCGAAAACTGCTTATTTACGGCACTATTGCGAAATAGCTGTCATTGGCGGTTTCAAGTATGCCTTTAACTGTTGGACACAAAAAGAAAACTGTCCGAGTCTGGCGGACAGTTTTCTTTTGAGATTTATTTGCGGAGCGGTCAGTTATCGGTTTTTTTACCAAGCCAAAAAGTATTCTGAATCCCGTGAAGAGTGTAGATCCCTTCAACGAAGAAGTAATCACCGTAGATCAATGCTTCGTGGAGGTATTTTTGTTCCGGCCAATGACTGGTACCGTCAGTCAATAAACCCTCAAAATCAGGGTTGTTCGTCGATGCGGCAACGGTGTAGAGGCGACGCAGAAGTTCGGTACCGAATTCAGTATAGAAGTGGGCTTCGTTATGTTGGGCATATTTGCCAATCAGTAGGGCCCCGCAGGCAGCAACTGCCGATGCGGAGGAATCGTGATAGTCGTATTTGATGTCAGCAGTATTTTCCGGTACGCGAAAATCCCATAACGGCAGGGCGTCTGTCCCCAAATGAAGTGCAAAGTGGTTGGCTACTTTCATGGCCCCTTCCAGGTAACGTTCTTCTTTTGTATAGTGATAAGCGATGGCTAAACCGTAGATTGCCCACCCGCAGCCTCGTGACCAAGAACTGTCTTCAGCAAAGCCTTGGCCACCACGTTTTTCTTTGACTTCACCAGTCGCTGAGTCAAAATCTACCATTTGGTGAACAGAACCGTCAGGACGGACAAATTCACGAAGGATCATATCGGAATGACCTTGTGCCGCAAGTTTGAATCGAGGATCCCGCGTTTCCTCTGATGCCCAGAAAAGTAGCCCCATGTTCATCATACTGTCGATGATCACGATACCGCTGTTGTCATCGGTACCGTGCCAGTTGTTCCAAGCTTTGAAATAATGACCGGCACTGTTGTAGCGGGCCAAAAGCATGTTTGCTGCCAGCAGAGCGGTAGTGCGGGCATCTTGTTCACCGGTAATCTCATAACGGGCCAGACTGGTCAAGGTCCACATAAAACCGATATCGTGATCGACTTTCTCAGGATCGTGCAGCAGGTGATCCATCTGATGTTCCAGCTTGCCGGCTAATTCACGATAGCGGGAATTAGCCGTACTCAAATAAACGTTCCAGAGGATCCCCGGCCAAAAACCTGCTGTCCACCACTGCGGATCGCAAAGATCATATCTGCCGCCTTTTGTGGCGTGAGGGAACTTATCACCGATGCGCGTCAGGTTCGCTTGCGTTTTTTCTTCTATGAAGGTTTTTGCCTCCAATAACCATTTTTCCATAGCTAGTCTCCTTTAACTTGTTTGCCTTTATTGTATATTTTTTTAGTAAAAAAATAAATGGAAAACAAGTAAAAAAACTATGATAGGAATAAGGCATGTCTGAAAACTAGGGAAATCTTTTTCAACGGAGCGGTTTGTCACTGATCCCGACATCCGCAATCAGTAATTTCCCGCAGGCTTCCATTCCGGGAGCAACGGTAAAGGCAATTTTTTTGAATTGAAAGGTAACTGTCGCGACGGCCTGGACATAAGCACCCAATGATTCCCCGGTAGAAGCATCAATACCGGAGGGAATATCAACTGCCACAACCGGCAACCCGCTCTGACGGATGCTCTCGATAAGTTTTACCGCATCGGTTCGCAAGTTCCCGGCGACTCCGATACCCAAATACGCATCCACGATTAGTGTATATCCTAAAAAGCTGTCTAATCGATGGAGGTGGGGGATCTGATAGTGCGCGCAGATTGCTGCCTGCTGAGCTGTCTCTGTTGTAAAGTGGTCGGGATTGCCGGTTTGCCAAATCGTTACCGGAATACCTGCTAAATGAAGCAGGCGGGCGATGGCATAGCCGTCACCGCCGTTGTTGCCGGTGCCGGCAGCCACCAGCACTTGGGAAAGGTCATATCGGTCTGGTTCTGTCAGATGTTGGACTACCGCCAGTGCTGCCCGTTCCATCAAGACCATCGCCGGCATTCCGATGGTTTCAATTGTGTAGGTATCACAAAGCTTCATCTGTTTGGCATTAACTAAGAGCGTCATAGGTGGTCCTCCTTCTTTTTGTTACATGAGTTTGTTCCAAAGAACTCCTTTTTTCATTATAGCAAAGGATTCAGGAAGGAGGGGGAGATGCGGTTGCTTGTGGGAGACACAAAAAGACCTCCGCTTTTTAGTTTCGGAGGTCTTTTTGACAGGTTGCTTTCTGAAGACTCAAATAGCCAGGTGTTTTTCCAAATAATCTGCCAAGCCGTCTTCATCATTGGTTTTTTCAGTGACATCGTCGGCCACATTTTTGGCTGCTTGCGAACCGTTAGCCATAGCAACGCCCCAACCGGCATAATCCAGGAGTTCCACATCATTGTGCTCGTCACCGAATGCAATCACATTCTGCTGGTCGATCTGCAGCGAGTCGGCGATGATTTTGACTCCGCGAGCTTTTTCGATCCCTTTGGCGACAATCTCGAGAATGGCTTTTGGACCACCCCAAGTACGGACGTCAACATAATCGGAAAACTGTTCATTCAAGCGATTAGATACAATCTGTGCCATCTCATTGTTGGTTTGTACCAGCATCGATGTCGGATTGGTGCGCAGATTTTTCAACAGATTGGCTTCTGTCGGTTTTTCGTTGGAAAATAGGTACGCATCATCAAAATCGATCCGGTCGACAAAAAATGTCTCCCGGTTTTCAGCAGCCACATATTCCAACTGCAATTCCTCTTTTTGTGCCAAAATCTCAAAAACGATGTCTCGACTGAACAGTGTTTCGGATTCCTGAGCCCAGTTTTGGTAAGGAAGATGTACCAATGCGCCGTTAAAGTTTACCATCGGACTTTTCAGAGCCAGTTCCCGGTAAAACTGTTCACTCATACGAAACGGACGCCCCGTTGCAATGCTGACGATGTGTCCGGCTTTAGTTGCTCGCTGCAAAACTTTTTTGGTTTTGGGAGAAATCAACGACTGACCGTTCAATGTAGTCCCGTCCAAGTCGATCGCAATTAATTTTTGTGTCATGAGATTTGCCCCCTTTCACTAATTAGTATCCGTCATAGTGTAACATATTATTGCGTTTTCACAAAGTTTTCAAAAGAGTTTCTTGGGGATTTAAGAAAAGTTTAGAGGAGCTTGAGGCAGCAGCTGCTGCGAATCAAAACAGTCGTAAAAAATGACGAAAGTAAAAACGAATAAAAAGGCTCATATGATTTATATTAAATGCCTCGCATCGGGAAAACACGAACATTAACATCGGATAACGACGAAAAAGATCATGGTTTTCTTGATAATTATTAAAATGATTTCTATAATCAATTTCGGTCGGGTGATTACCCGGATGCAATTATTACATCATATTAAGGAGAGTCATTTTTTATGGAAAAGTTTTTCAAATTGAAGGAAAACAACACAACGGTTTCAACTGAATTTATGGCCGGCGTGACGACCTTCTTCGCAATGAGCTACATTTTGTTCGTGAATCCTTCTATTCTGTCATTGTCGGGGATGCCGTTTCAAGCGGTCTTTTTAGCAACGATCATCGCTTCAGTGATCGGGACTTTGGTCATGGGGCTGTTTGCCAATGTCCCTTATGCGCAGGCGCCGGGGATGGGTTTGAATGCCTTTTTCACCTTCACAGTCGTTTTCGGTTTGGGCTATTCCTGGCAGCAAGCCCTGGCGATGGTCTTTATCTGCGGTCTGATCAATATTTTTATCACTATTACTCGGATTCGAAAGATGATCATCCACGCCATTCCTGAAAGTCTGCAGCATGCGATCGGGGGCGGTATCGGGATCTTTGTCGCTTATGTCGGTTTGAAAAATGCGAACCTGCTGAATTTTACAGTTGAAAAAGCCAATGTACTAAATGGCGATTCCGAAACCAGTTTAGTAGCAAACGGTGGTATCGTGCCGGCTTTGGCAAACTTTAACAACCCGGGGATCATTTTGGCCCTTATCGGCTTGGTGATCACTACTCTGCTGGTAGTCAAAAATGTCCGTGGCGGTATCCTGATTGGGATCGTTGCAACAACTGTAATCGGTATTTTGATGGGGGTAGTAGACCTGTCAGCAATCGATATGAAGTCCAATTCTTTAGGGGCTTCCATCAACGAATTGAAAACGACTTTCGGGGCCGCTTTCGGAAAAGACGGCATGCAGTCATTGTTTTCAGATACTTCAAAAATTCCCCAAGTCCTCATGACGATCATTGCTTTCAGTCTGTCTGATACCTTTGATACGATTGGGACCTTTATCGGGACCGGCCGTCGTACCGGAATCTTCTCAAAAGAAGACGAAGATGCATTGGAAGACAGCCGCGGTTTCAATACCAAGATGGACAAAGCTTTGTTTGCCGATGCGATTGCTACATCGGTAGGTGCAATCTTTGGTACTTCAAACACAACAACTTACGTGGAATCTGCTGCCGGAATCGGTGCCGGAGGGCGGACCGGTTTGACATCTGTTGTTGTAGCGGCCTTGTTTGCCCTTTCCAGTCTGTTCTCGCCGCTGATTTCCGTGGTGCCTGCTCAGGCAACGGCGCCAGCGTTGATTCTGGTTGGTGTGATGATGCTGGCTTCATTTGCGGATATCAAATGGACGGATCTGGAAGAGGCGGTGCCTGCCTTCTTCGCATCGATTTTTATGGGCTTTTGTTACAGCATCTCTTACGGGATTGCAGCCGGGTTCATCTTCTACACATTGGTGAAAATCGTTAACGGCAAGTTCAAAGAGATTTCACCAATCATCTGGGTTGTTGACCTGCTCTTTATTGCCAACTTTGTGATTCTGGCAGTCTTGTAAGACGCACCCTAGTTCAATCATCTGAAAAACAGCTCTCTGCAGCGGCAGAGAGCTGTTTTTTTAGACTTATCGCTTGCAAAGACGAATCGTGCTGAGAGAATGAAGACTTCGCTGAAAAAGCATAACGTCCGGCTTTAACAAGTTTGCAGGGAAGCGATTTTTTGGCAAAGGAAGATGTCCAAGAGTCCGTGCCGATCCCGGTCTGATTTTACCGGTAATCTTTCTGTCAAATGTGGTAGAATCAGTTCTTCAGAAAAGAGGCCGCTGAAAAAGAATGGAAAATTTTCCGGAAAAGAGCAGCACGGAAAAAAGCATCCGGGTTTTCCCTGCTGAAAAAATAAGGTATAGTTAAAGGGAAAGAAGGTTGTGCGGATGAAAATCGATTGGCGGCGAAATCTGCTGATTTCATGGATCGGTTGTTTCTTTACGGGAGCCAGTTTCAGTTTAGTGATGCCCTTTATTCCATTATATATCGAGCAGTTGGGGACACCGCAAAGTCAAGTTGAGTTGTTCTCAGGGTTGGCGATTTCCGTCACGGCATTTGCTTCGGCGATCGTGGCACCAATCTGGGGGAATCTGGCCGATCGCAAAGGTCGACGCTTGATGATGATCAGAGCTGCTGTGGGGATGACTTTTACGATGGGCTCGCTGGCCTTCGTTCCCAACGTCTATTGGTTGCTGATTATGCGTTTTATGACAGGTATTTTGTCGGGGTACATACCCAATGCTACCGCGTTAATCGCTTCGCAAGCACCGAAGCAAAAGAGCGGCTGGGCTTTGGGAACACTGGCTACCGGAGCCATCGCCGGCAACCTGATTGGTCCTTCGATGGGCGGTGCGTTAGCCCAGTGGTTCGGAATGGAAAATGTGTTCATCATTACCGGGACGGTACTGCTGATTACGACGATTTTGACGATTTTTCTGGTGAAAGAAGACTTTACACCGGTAGATAAGACGGAGATGCTGTCAACTCGCGAAATCTTCAAAAAAATTCCTAATCTGCAGGTACTGATCGGGCTGTTTGTGACTTCGTTGATCCTGCAGATCGGTGTCACCAGTATCAGTCCGATCCTGACACTGTATATTCGACAGCTTAGTGGGGACAGCAGCAATATCTTATTTGTCAGTGGCCTGATCGTTTCTGTCTCCGGCGTGTCAGCCATTTTGTCCTCACCGACATTGGGACGCATCGGTGACCGGGTCGGCAATCACAAGGTGCTGTTGTTTGGCCTGGTTTTATCACTGCTTTGCTTTATTCCGATGGGGTTTGTAACATCACCGTTTCAGTTGGGGCTGCTGCGCTTTTTACTGGGGTTTTCTACAGGTGCGCTGATGCCGTCCATCAACACGTTGATTTCAAAAATCACACCTATGGAAGGCGTCAGTCGGATTTACAGCTACAATCAAATGTTTTCCAATTTCGGTCAAGTGATGGGACCGATGGTGGGCTCGACTGTCGCTCACAGTTTCGGTTACCGGGCGGTTTTCTGGGCGACCAGCGGGTTCGTCTTGTTGAATATTCTGCTGTCGCTGTTTAATTTTCGTAAAAACCTGCGGACACCAGTCTGAGTTGAAATCGCAAAAAAACCAGTTACAATAAGGTAACTGGTTTTTCTTATGAGATGCTTGTTCGGTTGTAGCAGTTGTCAGCCTGCCTTGGATTCTTTCGGTGGAGCAACGGTGCCGATCAAGATGACGATCAAGCCGACGATCAATGACAAGACAGTGGACAATTGGAAATCATAAGGGGCTCCGATCAGTGCGCTCCCGAGATATCCGACCACCTGACCCAAGATGAAGGCCCAAAACATAGTCACGATATATTTCATTTATGGCACCTCTTTTCTGATGTAAATCTGTCGTAAATAGTTTAACATAATTTCCTGAGAAGTAAAGAAAACACAGTTTGGAAATTTTTTGGAGGTTTTTTCATGAGTTTTCCCCAACTAACCACTACCACAGCTTTTTCACTGCTTCAAAGTACAGTTGCCGTCGAGGAGTACGTCGCTGCCGGCCAAAAAGCAGGCTACGGCGTCCTGGGTATCTGTGATCGCAATGTCCTTACCGCAGCTGTCTCTTTTTATCAAAGCTGTCAAAAATATCAGATTAAACCGGTTATCGGCCTGCATCTGGATTATTATTCACCGGTCCAGCAGGAGGAAAATGAACTGCTGTTGTTTGCCGCTAGTCAAGCCGGCTACGAGACTTTGATCCGGCTGTCCTCTAAAAAGATGAGTGACGGTCAAGTCGCTCTGGAGGAATACCTGCCTGCAAAAGACGTGATCGGAATCCTGCCGCTGCGAAACGAGCTGACCTATTTGCGGTACGGCCATCCGGAACTGGTAGAAAAGCGGCTGGAGCAGTTAAAAGGGCTGCTGCCGGAACTGTATTACAGTGTTGAAATTAATAGTGAACAAGCTGAGGCGGATTCCGAATGGTTTGCCGCGGTCGGAATAAAACCTTTTGCCACAGCTGCTGTTGTCAGCTTAAAAACGGAAGAGCTGCGAGCAGTCAAGGTGATGGAACATTTAAAGGCAGGAACGCAAATCAATGAGCTGGAGGAGCTGCAGTTGACCGGTACCGGACAGCTGCTGCCTGCGTCGCAAGCAGCCGAATATTTTGCTAATGTTGATTCCCGGGCATTAGCCAATGCTGAAGCTTTTGCGGACCGTTGTGATTGGCAGCTGCCGCTTCATCAGAAACTGCTGCCGGCTTACCCGCTGGAAAATCAATCTGCCGGTGACTTTCTGGAGGCTTTGTGCCGCAAGCTGCTGCCTCAAAGAGTGGCGGAGATTACTAATGACTACCAGAAGCGGCTGGCATACGAGTTGTCGGTGATCCATCAAATGGGTTTCGACGATTATTTTCTGATTGTCTGGGATGTTATGGACTTTGCCCATCGTACCGGTATCGTGACCGGGGCCGGTCGGGGCTCGGCTGCCGGTTCATTGGTCGCTTACGTTTTGGCGATCACCGATGTGGATCCGATCCGTTATGACCTGCTGTTTGAGCGTTTTCTTAATCCGGAACGCTACAGTATGCCGGATATCGACCTGGATATTCCGGATAATCGGCGCCAGGAAGTCCTTCATTATGTACAGAAAAAATACGGACGGCTGAAAATGGCCCAAATCGCCACATTCGGCACGATGGCTGCTAAAATGGTGCTCAAAGACACAGCTCGGGTCTTCGGATTGTCTCAGTCCGAAGCTAACCGCTGGTCAAAAGCGGTACCTACGTTAGGAAACGGGCGCAAGATTACCTTGAAAGAAGCCTATGATCAATCGGCTGCACTGCGGGAGTTGACAGAATCGAGTCCCAAAAACCATACTTTGTTCGAAGTGGCCCTGGTTTTGGAGGGGCTGCCCCGACACGTTTCCACCCACGCAGCCGGTGTTGTGATCAGCGACCGGGAGCTGTTGGAGTTGGTACCGCTGCAAGCGGGATCCGATGATATTTTACTGACCCAGTTCACTATGAATGATGTGGAGACTGTCGGCCTGTTGAAAATGGATTTTCTGGGACTCAGAAATTTGTCGATCATCGACGATACGTTGCGGGGGATCAAAAAAGTTACCGGCAAAGTACTCTCGCAAAAGGACATTTCGTTGGAGGACACTGATACCCTGGCCTTATTTCAGCGGGGAGATACAGCGGGAATCTTTCAGTTTGAGTCGGCAGGTATCAGAAATGTGCTCCGTCGTTTGGAGCCGGAAAATATTGAAGAAATTGCTGCAGTCAACGCACTGTATCGCCCGGGTCCGGCTCAGAATATCGATCACTTTATTCAGCGAAAGAAAGGTCGTGAAAAGGTCACTTACCTGGATGACAGTCTGCGACCGATTTTGAAGAATACGTATGGGATTATGGTCTATCAGGAGCAGGTCATGCAGGTCGCCAACAGGATGGCAGGCTTTTCATTGGGGCAAGCCGACCTGTTGCGACGGGCAATGGGCAAAAAGAAGAAAGCAATCCTGGATGAGCAGCGACAGAACTTTGTCAATGGTGCGGAAAGTCAAGGACATTCTCGGGAAAAGGCTGAAGAAGTTTATGGTTATATCGAGCGCTTCGCCGGATACGGGTTCAATCGCTCCCACGCATTTGCTTACTCGTTTGTCGGCTTTCAAATGGCGTATTTGAAAGTCCATTATCCCGGTCCCTTTTTTGCGGCATTACTGCAGTCGGTCCGTGGAAATACCGGAAAAATCAAAGAATACCTGACAGAAGCCAAAAAGCGAGGAATTCGGATAATGCCGCCAGCCATCAACAAGAGCAGCTTCGGCTTTTATCTGGAAGACATGACCACCATCCGTTTTGGCTTGGGAGCCGTCAAAGGACTGCGACGGGACTTCATTGCCGAGGTAGTGAAAGAGCGTAAATTGAACGGTCCCTACACATCGCTGGATAATTTTCTGTACCGTATTAACAACAAATGGCGCAAAAACGATATCCTTGAACCGTTGATCCAAGTCGGGGTCTTCGATGAGATTGAGGAAAACCGGCGCCAACTGAGGAGTGAATTGGAAGGCAAGATTCAAAATATCCAATACAGCGGCGGTAGTTTGGATCTGTTGGATCTGATGACTTTGAAAGTCACGGATATCCGCGAATACTCATTGGAAGAAAAGCTGGATCTGGAAGAGCGATATCTGGGTGTGTATCTGTCCGGCCATCCGGCTGAAAAATACGGAGTACTGCAGGAACGATCCGGGGTTCGGCATGTCTCAGAGTTGGTGGCCGGGGAAAAAGCCAAGGTCCTGTTGTACTTGCGGGAGATCCGTGAGATTCGTACTAAAAAAGGGGATCAGATGGCTTTTTTGGAAGGCAATGATCCTACCGGAGAGCTGAGTGTAACAATCTTTCCTGATCTTTACCGCCAAGTTCGCCAACAATTTGAAATCGGGGATGTCCTCTATATTGAAGGAAAAGGCGAAGTCAGCAAGTACAATCAAGAGTTGCAGTTGATCGCTGAGCGGCTCATGACCGCAGAAAAAGCGCAGGCGCAGTTGGATCAAACTACCTGCTATCTGCGGATCCTGCCGGCAAAAGAAACCGCAGCAGATTTGAATCGGCTTTTACAAGTGATTCGCAGCCATCCGGGAAATGTTCCGGTGATATTGGTCTATGCATCTTCCGGCGTGAAAAAGATCCTCTCTCATGAAAATCAAATCGAAAATTCGGCAGCAGTGATCAGCGAACTGGCAGGCTTGTTGGGTTCGGAGAATGTTGTATTTAAATAGCTTACATGTGCTTTTCAGTAAATAATACCTTCCGTTTTCATTTTTTTCAAATTGTTGTAGGATAATCAAGACATTTCAAGGATTTAATGGTAAAATGTTACTCGTGGTTAATGCCTAACAGGTATTATGTGTATAAACCGAACAAAACAACATTTAATGAGGTGAATGGTTAATGAAACGCATCGGAATCTTGACCAGTGGCGGTGACGCTCCTGGGATGAACGCGGCGATTCGCGCCGTTGTCCGCAAAGGGATCTACGACGGTTTAGAAGTCTACGGGATCAACTACGGCTTTGCCGGTTTGGTAGCAGGTGATATCCGTCGTTTGGATGTTGCCGACGTAGGGGATAAGATCCAACGAGGCGGTACATTCTTATACTCTGCTCGTTACCCTGAATTTGCTACTCAAGAAGGGCAATTAAAAGGGATCGAACAATTGAAAAAATTCGGTATCGAAGGTCTGGTAGTTATCGGTGGTGACGGTTCTTATCACGGTGCGATGGCATTGACACGTCACGGTTTCCCGGCAGTCGGGATCCCAGGGACGATCGACAATGACATTCCGGGAACTGATTTTACAGTCGGTTTCGACACAGCAATCAACACCGTCTTGGAATCTCTTGACCGGATTCGGGATACGGCGACTTCCCACGTTCGGACGTTTGTCATCGAAGTGATGGGCCGGGGTGCCGGCGATATTGCTTTGTGGTCCGGTGTAGCCGGTGGTGCAGATGAGATCATTATCCCTGAGCATGATTTTGATATGGCAGCTGTTGCTAAACGTATCCAAGAAGGTCGCGACCGAGGTAAAAAACACTGCTTGATCGTCCTGGCTGAAGGTGTGATGGGCGGTAACGAATTTGCTGAAAAACTTTCTGAATACGGCGATTACCATACCCGGGTATCTATTTTGGGTCACGTGGTTCGTGGCGGTTCTCCAAGTGCCCGCGACCGGGTGCTGGCCTCAAAATTCGGCGCGTATGCCGTTGAACTTTTGGAACAGGGCAAAGGCGGACTGTGCGTCGGTATGATGAATAATGAAGTTGTGGCAGCTGATATCATCGACACCTTGGAAAATAACAAACACAAACCGGATCTTTCCTTGTACGACTTGAACAAACAACTGTCCTTCTGATTTTAAATGACATAGGCAGGGCAGGATAAAACTTGAAAAAAGAGCTTTAAGCAGCTTTTTTAAATAAAGGAATAGGAGCGTTCAGTAATGAAAAAAACAAAAATCGTTAGTACTTTAGGACCAGCAAGTAATAACGTGGAGATCATCTCCCAACTCATCGAATCAGGCGCCAATGTTTTCCGTTTCAACTTCTCTCACGGGGACCACGAAGAACAATTGGGTCGTATGAACCTGGTTCGTGAAGCTATTGCGAAAACTGGTAAAGACGTAGCGATCTTGCTTGATACAAAAGGTCCGGAAATCCGTACCACTGTTCAAGGTACTGAAACAGGTAAAATTCCGTTTGAAATCGGCGACAAAACTCGTATTTCCATGGATGGCGAACTGGAAGGCAACAAAGAAAAAATCGCTGTTACCTACCCAGGTCTGTATGACGATGTTCATGTAGGCGGCCATATCATGTTTGATGACGGCTTGATCGACATGAAGATTTTGGAAAAAGACGAAGCCAACAAAGAATTGGTCGTTGAAGTCCAAAATGCCGGTATCCTGGGCTCTCGTAAAGGTGTCAATGCACCAGGCGTTTCCATCAGCTTGCCAGGTATCACTGAAAAAGATGCTGGCGACATCCGTTTCGGTTTGGACAACGAAATCGACTACATCGCAGCTTCCTTCGTTCGTAAAGCACAAGACGTTTTGGATATTCGTGAAATCTTGGAAGAAAAGAACATGACTCATGTTCAAATCATCTCTAAGATCGAATCCCAAGAAGGTATCGACAATATCGATGAAATTATCAAAGTTTCAGACGGTATCATGGTTGCTCGTGGGGACATGGGTGTTGAAATTCCGGCTGAAGAAGTGCCGATGGTTCAAAAAATGATCATCAAAAAATGTAACGCTGCCGGTAAAGTAGTTGTTACTGCAACACAAATGTTGGAATCTATGCAACAAAACCCTCGTCCGACTCGTGCGGAAGCTTCTGACGTTGCCAATGCTGTCTTTGATGGAACTGACGCAACTATGTTGTCCGGTGAATCCGCAAACGGTGACTACCCGGTGAAATCTGTTGCGACAATGGCTCGTATCGATATGGAAGCTGAAAAAGCACTGCAAGAATTGGGTACTTTCCAAATCAATGAATTCGACAAGACCGATGTTACTGAAACAATCGGTATTGCTGTTGCCCGTGCGGCGAAAAACTTGGGTGTTAAAACAATCGTTGCTGCAACTGAATCTGGTCATACTGCTCGGATGATCTCTAAATACCGTCCGGATGCAGACATTTTGGCTGTAACTTTTGACGAACGCACAAAACGCGGTTTGATGTTGAACTGGGGCGTTTATCCGACAGTTGCCGAAAAACCTACTACAACTGACGAAATGTTCGACTTGGCAACTAAGAAAGCTGTTGACTTGGGCTTTGCCAAAGAAGGCGATTTGATCTTGATCACTGCCGGAGTTCCTGTCGGTGAACGTGGAACCACCAACGTTATGAAGATCCAATTGATCGGTTCTAAACTGTTGGAAGCACAAGGCGTCGGTGAAAAAGCAGTTGTTGCCAATGCAGTTGTTGCCAAATCTGCTGAAGAAGCAGTTGCTAAAGCAAAAGACGGTATGGTTCTGGTTGTTACAACAACTGACAAAGACTACATGCCTGCTTTTGAAAAAGCAGCAGCTGTGATCGTTGAAGAAGGCGGCTTGACTTCTCACGCAGCCGTTGTCGGTATCGCAAAAGATATCCCGGTTATCGTTGGTGCCAAAGATGCGACCACAACGATCGAAGACGGCGAACTGGTAACTGTTGACCCTCGTCGTGGTATTGTATACCGCGGTGAAACGACAGCAATCTAAAGGTCAGTCTGTATCATTCTGTTGTTTGCAGCCACTGTCACAAGCAGTGGCTGTTTTACTTTATTTTGCAGCGGTCAAGAGTTGCGGAATAGGGAATGTTTACAAATGGTAACAGCCAGACAGCGGCAGGGAATTGGGGGCTGTTTTTGGTATGAGCTGTTGTCAAACGCGTCGTGATCTGTTGTTTTCACGGTTTGAAAAGGTGTCAAGAAAATTTCATTGACAAGCTAAAATACAGCCTGTATAATAGCTTTTGTTGCTTAGAGGTGATAATTATGAAGTGGTCTTTACAGGAATTGCGCAAGCTTCGGGAAACCGGAGCCGTATTTCAAGAAGTCTTGGATGTCAAAACAGCATTATTGAAACGCGATGATCAGATTCTCGATGCTACGCCTGCTGAAGTAGCAGGGACAGTGACTGTCGATGATCACGGCTACCTGCTGAATTATCGCATACAGGTTACTTTGACCGTTCCTTCTTCAAGAAGTTTGGAACCGGTGGAGTTGCCGTTGGATTTTTCAGTAACGGAGCAGTTCATGACGCCGGAGCAGTTTCAAAGTCGTTCCGATGTGGTACCCGAACATGAGATCTTGATTTTGGAAGGTCAAACCTTGGATACCGTCGAGTCGGTTTTGGACAATATCTTATTGGAGATTCCGATGCAGATTTTGACCGAAGCTGAGAAAACATCGCAGGCATTACCAAAGGGTCAGGACTGGGAAGTAATCTCAGAATCTGATTATCTGCAGCTGAGAGAGCAGGCTGCACCGACTATCGATCCTCGTCTTGCCAAATTATCCCAGCTGTTGGATACTTCCGACGACGAAGATAACGAGTAAGATTGGAATAAATCGCGCGGAATTTTCGCGTTTTCAAATACAAGGAGGTGTATTGAGAAATGGCAGTACCAGCTAGAAAAACTTCTAAAGCGAAGAAAAACAAACGTCGCACTCATTACAAATTGACCATCAACGGTTTGAACGAATGTCCAAACTGCGGTGAATTGAAAAAGAGCCACCACGTATGTGCCAACTGCGGCTACTACGACGGTAAAGATGTGACAACCAAAGCAGAAGCATAAGTCGTTTTAAACTGAAGACGACCGTTAACCCCTGAGACTAACCATGGAGTCTCGGGGGTTGTTTGTTTTGAGAAAAACGACTGAACTTTTTTGGGCAGACAAGTCTGGCTGCGATGGAACGGCTGCTGCTGCGGTTCACTGAGAGTCATTCTCAATTCACGAACGATCGGCAGTTTTGAAAAAGTGGTGTGATTTGTCTTGCTTTGACGAGGGCTGCTTTTGAGCTATAATGAGAGAGATTGAACGAGCAATTTCACAATATTGGAGGAATGGACATGACAAAACAGCAAATCGGCGTCGTGGGGATGGCGGTCATGGGGAAAAATCTGGCCTTGAACATCGAAAGCCGCGGCTATTCCGTTGCGTTATATAACCGAACAGGAGCCAAGACTGAAGAAGTAGTCAAAGAACATCCGGATAAAAACTTTCTGCCTGCCTACACCATTGCGGACTTTGTAGACTCAATTGAAAAACCGCGCCGCATTTTATTAATGGTTAAAGCTGGTGCCCCCACCGATGCGACTATCAAAGAATTATTGCCGCATCTGGATAAAGGTGACATCCTGATTGACGGCGGAAACACATTCTTCAAGGATACGATTCGCCGAAATGAAGAGTTGGCCAACTCAGGGATTAACTTTATCGGTACCGGCGTTTCCGGTGGGGAAGAAGGTGCGTTGAAGGGACCTTCGATCATGCCCGGGGGTCAAAAAGAAGCCTATGAGCTGGTTGCACCGATTCTGGAGCAGATTTCTGCCAAAGCAGAAGATGGTGCGCCGTGTGTCACCTATATCGGGCCAAATGGTGCCGGCCACTATGTCAAGATGGTCCATAATGGGATCGAATATGGGGATATGCAGTTGATTGCCGAATCCTATGACCTGATGAAGAACATTTTGGGATTGTCGGTTGAAGAGATGGCTGACATTTTCAAAGAATGGAATGAAGGCGAGTTGGATAGCTATCTGATCGAGATCACTGCGGATATTCTGACCCGCAAAGATGACCTTGGCACCGGCCAACCAATCGTGGATGTCATCTTGGATGCTGCCGGCAACAAAGGGACCGGAAAATGGACTTCACAAAGTGCATTGGACCTTGGGGTGCCCTTGCCTTTGATCACTGAGTCGGTATTTGCCCGCTATATTTCCGCTTACAAGGAAGAACGGGTCAATGCCAGCAAAGTCCTTCCGCAACCGGCGGCCTTTAAATTTGAAGGAGACAAAAAAGAGCTGGTGGAAAAAATCCGCGAGGCACTTTACTTCAGTAAAATCATGAGTTACGCCCAGGGATTTGCCCAATTACGGACAGCTTCCAAAGAATACGACTGGGATCTGCCTTTTGGTGAAATTGCGAAAATCTGGCGAGCAGGCTGCATCATCCGGGCCCAATTCCTGCAGAAAATCACGGATGCTTATGAAAAGACCCCGGATCTGGAAAATCTTTTATTGGATGAATACTTTGTGGAGATCACGAAAAAATATCAGCAAGCAGTACGGGAAGTTGTTGCGCTTGCTGTTCAAGCGGGAGTGCCTGTTCCCACCTTCTCTTCTGCAATCGCCTACTTTGATTCTTATCGTTGCGACCGTCTGCCGGCAAATATTATCCAAGCACAGCGGGATTATTTCGGTGCGCATACTTACGAACGGACTGATCGTGAAGGCATCTTCCATTACAGCTGGTATCACGAAGAATAATGCAAGTTTGAGCCCGATCATCAAGGTCGGGCTTTTTTGCGGTTTGTTTTACAGGCAGGGCAGGACTGAAGCGGCAGGCCTTACAAAAAATGAAGACTGTTTTATAAAACCTTATAAAAACTCATATCTTTATTACATAGCTCTTTTTAATTTGACGCTTTCATGATAAACTGGCTATAGTATTTTAATAAGAAAACAAAAGTTCACCCAAAAGAATACAAGTGGAGAGAAGGACTGTTAGATCGATGAGTAATATCTTGATTATTGAAGACGAGAAGAATCTGGCTCGTTTTGTAGAGTTGGAGTTGACCCACGAAGGCTACAATACAGAAGTGCACTATAATGGCAGAACCGGCTTGGAGGCTGCGTTAAATAACGACTGGGATGCGATCCTTTTAGACTTGATGTTGCCGGAATTGAACGGCTTGGAAGTTTGCCGGCGCATTCGTCAAGTCAAGAATACGCCGATCATCATGATGACTGCGCGAGATTCCGTTATTGACCGGGTATCCGGGTTGGATCACGGGGCCGATGATTACATTGTGAAACCCTTTGCTATTGAAGAACTGTTGGCTCGGTTGCGGGCTCTCTTGCGCCGAATCGATATCGAAGGGGACAAGAACGTTGCCAAGCAGACCACGATCACCTATCGCGATTTGACTATCGAAAAAGAAAACCGCGTCGTTCGCCGGGGCAGTGATGTCATTGAATTGACTAAGCGGGAATATGAACTGCTGTTGACTTTGATGGAAAACGTCAACGTTGTATTGGCAAGGGATGTACTGCTCAACAAAGTTTGGGGCTACGAAACCGAAGTGGAAACGAATGTCGTCGATGTGTATATTCGTTACTTGCGGAATAAAATCGACGTACCCGGTGAGGAAAGCTATATTCAGACTGTCCGCGGAACCGGCTATGTGATGCGTTCGTAAGCACATGGAAACCAACACACCGAAAGTGATATCTGAGGAAAAAAGAGAACTCAAGGGCCCATCTTTGACTGCAAAGTGGGCTTTTGCCAGTTCTTTCTTTATCTTCGTTGTATTCACGATTTTTGCTGTTATCACCTACAAGTCTTCCGTGAACTTGATCGTAGCCAATGAGCGGAAGGAAATAGAGCAGACCATGTCGGAATTTACCTCACGCTTGGCTGATGCGGATGAAGAACTTTCTTCCCAATCGGCCTATCAGCATTTGACAGGCGCTGCAAACACTCCGGTTGATAACAATGAGAGTCGTATCGGGCAAGCACCGGATCTGGCGGGAAATCTGCTGACCATCGATCCTTACATCTCCTTCATCGGACAAGAAGTCATGCACTTTTATATTTACGACCTAGAAAAGCAGGTTGTTTTGAAAACGATCGAACAGAATATGCCGTTGAGCCAGACCAAGCGAAAAGACCCTACGATCACAACAGTGGGGGAGCGGACCGGGTTTCTTTCGGTAGAGCCGATCTATTCGAAAACGACGCGGGAAAAGATCGGCTATGCGCAAAGCTTTTATGAGTTATCCGCATTTTATGAGATTCGCAGTCGTTTGTTGATAACTCTGATTGTTTTGGAAGTTGTTTCGTTGATATTGAGCAGCATCCTGGGCTTTTTCCTGTCCACCTATTTCTTGAAGCCACTGAAGGTTTTGCGGGATACGATGGATACGATCAGAAAAGACCCGGTCTCAGACGTTCAGATGCCGGAAATCGGAACTAATGATGAGTTGACGGATCTGTCAGAGATCTTTAATGACATGTTGGAGCGAATGCGGATTTACATGGATCAACAGAAGCAGTTCGTTGAAGATGTTTCTCATGAGCTGCGTACACCGGTGGCGATTATGGAAGGACACCTTAGCATGCTCCAGCGCTGGGGGAAAAAGGATCCGGAAATTTTAGATGAGGCATTGGCTGCCAGTATCCAAGAGCTCAGCCGGATGAAAACCCTCGTTCAGGAAATGTTGGACCTTTCCCGTGCCGAACAGGTAGAAATGCACTATGGAAATGAAGTGACAAATGCCAAAGAAGTCACCCATCAGGTTTATAATAATTTTGTTATGCTGTATCCGGAGTTCACTTTCACACTGGATGATGATTTGAAAACAGAAATTCAACTAAAAATCTACCGAAATCATTTTGAGCAGTTGATCATCATTGTTTTGGACAATGCTGTCAAATACTCTGCAGATCGCAAAGAGGTCAATTTAAGTATCCGCCTGGTTAACGATGAATTTGAAATAGCTGTCCAAGATTTTGGCGAAGGAATTTCTCCAGAGGACTTGGAAAAGATCTTCCATCGCTTTTACCGAGTTGATAAAGCTCGTGCCCGCACAAAGGGGGGCAATGGCTTGGGATTGTCGATTGCCAAACAGCTTGCTGAAAGCTACAAGGGACGAATTGTTGCCGACAGCGTCTTGGGACAGGGGACGATTTTTAAAATCTATTTGCCGATTAAAGAAGAGTTGAAGGAAACATTTGAAGCATAAAAATAAGAAAGATACACTCTCAGGTTGGCGTGCAGCCAGTTTACCGAGAGTGTATTTTTTTGCTTGGAAATCCTATCACTCGCAAAAAGGAGGTGAACATATTGTTTGAAAACGCAACCTTTTGTTGAGACGCAGAGATTTTTATGAACAATAATAATTTTTATGACTGCAATGTTCGGATTTGAAAAAAAGCAGATTTGATGCGGGTTTTGTGTTGCTTTTTGGATTGAGAATTGCTATATTATTACTTGTCCGATTGAGGGATTTCTTCTTTTTAGATAAAGATAAAAAAAGGGTTGACCTCTTATCGGCAACGTGATATTATAACAAAGTCGTCAAGAGCGAACCGCTGAAATCAGCTTCGGGACGCTTAAAAAGTTGTTGACAAATAACGTTTGATGAAGTACTATTAACTAGCTGTCGCAAGACGCTGGTTGAGTCGGACGAAAAAAACTTTCAAAAAGTATTTGACAAACATTCGCTTGTCTGATATGATTTAAAAGTTGCTGAAACAACTAGTGACAAAGATTTAGACCTTTGAAAACTGAACAACAAAGCAAACGAACCAATGTGTAGGGC
>JAQEYU010000006.1 GCA_027692465.1 Enterococcaceae bacterium OF42-14pH9A
ATGGCGCGCTATTATCACCCAGCGCAAGGTGTCTTCTTATCTTTGGATCCAGATCCGGGTGATGAAGATGATCCGTTGACGATGAATGGGTATGCGTATGCGGATAATAACCCCGTGATGAACATTGATCCAGATGGACATTGGGTATGGGCCGCAGTCGGTGCAGGATTTGCGGCATATGATGCATACAAGACCTATAAAAAAACAAAGTCATGGAAAAAAGCAGGGTGGGCCGCGGCAAAGAGTATTGGATCGTCCCTATTAATGGGAGGAGCTTTCAAAGTTGCTGGAAGAGCAGCAAAAGTTGCATATAAGGGCTATCAAGCACAGAAAAATGTTCGTAGAGCAAGTAAGGTCATGCGGTTAGCAAAACGAATAACGTATACTAACACAGTAGCAAGCCATATGGCTAATTCGTCAAGATATATACCCAAATACTATGTTGCGAATACAATTAAGTATGGTAAGAAAGCAGCAGATACAGGAGTAAGGGGGGTTAAAAAGCTATCTAATAGAACAGCCTATTCGTCTATGTACAAGAACGGAAGAAAGTATCAAGTTAAAGTAGTATATAATAAGTTTACCAAACGAGTCTATCATGCCCATTATTACAAATAAGATTTGAAAGGATGAAAAATCTTGTATTCAGGTATTTGTGTTAGCAAGTTAGTTTTTATTTATCCCAAATGGATAAGAAAATTTGAACTTCGAGAGTACTCAAGAAAATTGGATTTTGAATGGGAAACAGCCACGGAAAAAGATATCAAAAGGCTGCGAAATGATGTTCAAGCAAGTTTAGACTTCTTGGGTATTGTTCCACCCAGTGAAATTTCAGGATTTAGAGCAGTAGCTCATTTTCGAGATAAAGAAAATATCTATTTTCAGAGACTGAATTATAAAAAAAAGCATGTGTATGAGAATTTTAATGAGAACATTCCAGATCGATACTTTTCGATGCACTTAGAGGATTTCAACCAATTGCAAAAAAAAGGAGAGATTAAAATTGAGCAAGTAATATTCTCAGATGAAGAAAATTCATTTTGATAATGTAAAAACTAGACACGCTTATGCCTCTAAAATTGGAAGTATACAGAGCTTTATGACGTAGGTAGCAGTATCTTTGGACTGTTTGACATTTGCCAATTCGCTACCACCTACATTATGTGTATAAGCCAGATGGAATTTTTTCTCCGGTCGTTGTTGAGAGCTTTGTGCTATATGATACGGGGTACCCTCTGCCAAGCAACGGAATTCTTTTGATAAGTGGTGATGTAGGCACGCCTGTGATAACTCCTGATGGTCTTGACTTGAGTGTGCAGTCCTACAACCTTGGCGTCGTTTATACTGATGAAGATGGCGAAAAACCAACTGCTTCTTTACCAGTTCTTTATCAGGTTCTACTGCTGTTACTTCAAATGCTGGACCAAAAGAATATACACAGGAGAATCAGGTCCAGACCTATCGCATGATGGTACCAAATTAGAAAATAATTGATATGTTTTCAAAGAGCATCGATAGATTATTTATGTGAAAGCAAGAGTGACAGTCTCAGACTGTTGCTCTTTTTTATGCTTTGTAGGGTAGAACTTGGACATTGAATCAATTGTAGAAAAATCGCAAATTTCAATAAGTGGCTAAGTTCTACTTGAAATTTGCGTAAAATAATTTTGTTTTCCATTATAGATATACTCGAAATTCCACTCAAAAATAGAACAATCAGATTTTGAATCATAGTAATGGTTCAAAATGTCCCATTTAGTTACTTTATTTAGAGAATTGGAATTTCAATGGTCAAACCACTTTCCACTTTCACTTTTTCCGTCATATTTAGCACCAAAACATTCCGTTATGCTAACCTGATCATCTAATAGAGATAAAAATAATGAAATGGCTTTTTCTTCCCAACTATGAATGTAATTTTGAAATATCTTTCTAGAAGATATTCTCTTCAAATTACCCATATACTACCATCCCTTCTATGCATGAACTAATTTAGAAGCTATTTTTCGTACTTACTATACTACTGTTTATAAAGCCCTCCAAACATATTCTAATGAATATTCAAATATCCATCGACCTGTAACAAAAAAATTTCCTTCGAATTCCAAATCTCAACCATATGCCTCGTAATCAATATAGTTTTGTAGGTGACTTGGCGCTTCACCTAAAACATCTGTTTCTTCAACAAGATAATATGCCACATCACTCATATCATTACAATCGGGATAATAGGTAATTTCACCCACATGCTCCAGCATCTCTTCAAAAGAGTTGAAGAAAGCGTGTTGAATCTCAGAAGCAATTTCCGGTCGATCCTCGGAGAGAGCATTCCCGTTTTATCCTGATCAATTATCCCGACGGATATGTTCCACTCGTCGAAAGTGTGAAAGAAGCTGCTAGACTCTTTGACTGTTCCAAAACAAAAATTGTTCGTTGCCTTGAAACTGGTGGTCCAGTACTGAAGGGCTCTGCAAAAGGTATTATTTTTAGCGATAGTTAACTATTGATAAAACAACTCTTTCGTATTACAATGTAATACGAAAGAGGGGATAAATTATGGCAATGATTACTGTTCGAGTAAGTGATTCCGAAAAAGAATGGCTATCATATATGGCAGAATTTTATGATATTACGCTATCTGAATTACTTAAAAAATATTCAATGGAACAACTAGAAGATGAATATGATAGACAAACCGCTGAAATTGCACATAAGTACTGGGTAGAAGGTGGGAAACAAACAATATCTATGGAAGAAATGTTAGAAGAATTTGGTGGGCTTTCATGAGTTATAGGTTGGTATTTACACCGGAAATTCAAAAGCAGTTTAGAAAAATGGATAAGCACCAAGCAACGTTAATTACACGTTGGCTCTACCAAAATATAGATGGTGTTGATGATCCGAGAAAATATGGAAAAGGCCTGACAGCAAATCGTGTCGGGCAGTGGAGATATCGGATTGGGAAGTATAGAGTACTAGTAGAAATTGAAGACAATGAACTTGTTGTACTGGCTATACAAGTCGGACATCGACGTAGCATTTATGATTAATGACATGAAATGAACAAATTGTGGATAATTAAGTATTAGAATTTAGGGCAGAGTCAGCGTTTAAGGTTGACTCTGTCTTATTAATTGTATCAATAGGGTATACCCTATTGATACAATTGAAAAATCTTGCTATAGTAGGATTTGAGGGTGTATCATTAGGGTTGTTCAAAACTAATTGACGAAAAGAGGGAAAACATGGATATCCGGAATAAGAATTTTGTTTTCACGGGTCGCTTAATGACAATGACGAGATCCCAGGCTAAAAATTTAGTTTTAAGCTTGGCCGGCAATGTCCAAAGTACGGTTTCAGCTAAAACTGACTTTCTCGTTGTAGGGAATACGATAATCGATTTCCTGGAGTCGGATAGCCGAACCCAAAAACGAAAAGTAGCTGAAAAGTTAATCGCCGCTGGAATTGATATAAAAATTGTCGATGAACAATGGTTTGTGGCTGCTGCAACCGAACAGCTGGCGCTCTCACTTCGATACATACCAGGAATGGAGAACTAAAATGGCAAAGGAAAAACAAGCAAATAGAATCGGGTATGCCCGCACCAGTTCGAAAGATCAGCACTTAGATCGACAAATTCTTGCACTACAGGACGTTTCTAAGCTCTTTTCAGACAAATTGAGTGGACGGACGGTCGAACGTCCGCAATTTCAAGCGATGCTGGCGTACATTCGTGAAGGAGATATCGTGGTTGTCACGGAATTGGATCGTTTGGGCAGGAATAATAAGGAATTAACTGATAGTATCGATACGATCCGGAGAAAAGGCGCGACGTTGGAAGTTTTGAACTTACCACACTTTTCAAATATCGAAGATGAAAATTTACGACTATTTTTGACTAACTTAGTTATTGAGATTTACAAGTACCAGGCAGAAAATGATCTACAGAAAATCCGAGAACGCCAGGAGCAAGGCATAGAAATTGCGAAGGGAAAAGGCAAATATACCGGTAGAAAACCAAAATTTACAGAAAACGATCCTCGTCTTCAGCACGCCTTTACTCTCTATCAAAGCGGCATGAGTGATAAAGAAGCTGCTAACCTGACAGGAATTAGTCGAGCCACGTTTATTCGCTATCGGAAAAAATTCGGGATACAACGGAAAGAACAAGGGGAGAATGTATGCAGCGATTGATTGCGGGATATCATATTAATAATAGAAGTAAAAAAATAAATACGAAGAAAAAGTACAATTGGTTAGTTCCTGAAGAAATTGCCTCAAGGATCGCGATAGGCGACTGTTTCCAAATTCAGGTGAAGGATATAGAGAAGCTATCAACTATCGTGACTGTTTCGGTTTCTACCTGTCCAGATACGGAAGTTCCCTACAAAGAAGTGACCAATCGTGTGTCACGCCCTGATTGGTTAACTGATGAAATCCTTAAGATAGCAATTGACGGACAGGGGACAGAAAATATGATCCAAACGACTGAACGATCCGACGTCTGTCTCAATGAAGAAATCGCTCAACAAGCACAGCATGATCTCAGTGAAATCACGGCCGGTATTACAAGTGACAATTTAGAGCAACGACTCCAGGAACTTTCCCGTTTGACTCGCTGGATTGAAAAGTGCCGGTCATTGGCCGCGACAGCTGCGACGCTCGAAATACCTATTCTTCCTGAAGAGAGACAGGCAGTCTCCCAGGAGAAAAAGGCGTCGGAGTCTTTGGCACCAACCATTCTGCCGCAAGTTCTTGCAGAGAAAAAAGCTGAAGAGCAACCAGCGCCCCCTCAGCAAACACAATCCCTTCCGAAGAAAACAAAAGAAATGCCGCAACAGGAACTATACCTAGCGACTGAGGTTCTGACGGGGTATCTGCTGACGCGTGAAAAATCCAATTATACGTTGACGACTGTTCCAGAAAATGTTGCTCGAGCGGTTGGCCTGACTCATGGTGATTTAGTATGTGTGGAAGAAAAAGAGTCACTACCGGAAGACAGTCGCTCGTTTCGCTATCAGTTAACTATAGTCAATCACAAGAGCCTGCCGGCAACAATGGAGAGGTTTACACAAGGAATCGTGGAAATTCGTGACAAACATTATTGCATCGAGAAAAATGTGAATGGCGAGGTACTCGATGAACCCTATATGATCCCAGAGAAAGCTGTTTCTGTCTATGATCTAATGGAAGGGGATATTGTTGATCTTCGATGGGAGCCGGGTAAGTCCTTTCAAAAGCGGTTGTTTTGGAAGCACAAGATTGCCCCCTCCATACCTATTCGTGTGAAAGAGCCTGAGGACACCATTCCCCAAAAAGCTGAAGCGAGTGAGAGTTACGATCATACATCGAAAATTGCTGAAGGGATTCCAGGTATCTCTGGTCTGACAGTCGGATGTATCGGCATGAGTGCGAAAACAGCAGAATTCCGAAAAATGGTCGAGAACTCAGGCGCCAAGTTGATTTTAATTGATAAGAAGGCAGCGCGGCCTAAAGAGATTGCAGTATTCGTGAAAAAGGTGGATCTTGTTGTCATTGCCATTCAAGCCGTGAGCCACAATCAAAGTGGACTTGCAGTCAAGATGGCAAAAAAGCAAAATAAGCCTCACGAAAAGTTTAACGGCTTTTCCCCGCTTGGATTCCAGCAAGCAGTCGTTCGTGCTCTAGAAAAGAATATGAAGGGTATTTCTAGAAGTTAGTTCTCACTTTGTTTACTGAAAAAGACTCACACAGCACATTGTGTGAGTCTTTTTCAGTAAACAGATAATATAAAAAATCTGTGAAAAAAGTGAAATATGATGTATACTAAAAAGGAACATATGTTCTTGTTTTTGGTAGGTTGGTGATGATAAGGAGTGATAGAAAATGGCGGATAAAAAACCAAAATACGACGCCCCAGAACAATTGACTGATGATGGCAAAAGGAAAGAGGCATTAGCAAAAGCCCTTAAAACCATTGAAAAAAATTATGGAAAAGGTGCTGTAATGAAACTTGGTGAAAAAACGGATATGAATATCGAGGTGATACCTACGGGATCTATTTTGTTAGATCTTGCCCTGGGAGTAGAAGGCTATCCAAAAGGACGAATCATTGAAATTTATGGCCCGGAAAGCTCAGGGAAAACGACTGTTGCCTTACATGCAGTGGCGGAAGCACAAAAGCTCGGTGAAACTGTCGCTTTTATTGATGCCGAACATGCGCTTGACCCCGTCTACGCGCAAAATCTTGGTGTAAATATTGATGAACTGCTCTTGTCACAACCAGATACCGGTGAACAAGGATTAGAAATTGCCGACGCGTTAGTGTCGAGTGGCGCAGTTGGTTTGATTATCGTAGATTCGGTTGCTGCCTTGGTTCCACGTGCAGAAATTGATGGTGAAATGGGCGATGCCCATGTTGGCTTACAAGCTCGGTTAATGTCCCAAGCGCTAAGGAAGCTTTCGGGTTCCATAAACAGAACCAAAACGATAGTTATATTTATCAATCAAATCCGCGAGAAAGTTGGGGTCATGTTTGGTAGTCCTGAAACAACTCCTGGAGGCCGAGCTTTGAAATTCTATTCAACAATTCGTTTAGATGTTCGTCGTGGAGAACAATTGAAGACTCCTGACAAAGATAAAACAGTCATTGGAAATAAAACTAAAATAAAAGTTGTGAAAAATAAAGTGGCCTCGCCGTTTAAAATAGCAGAAGTTGAGTTGATGTATGGGAAAGGAATCTCTCGTGTCTCAGAGTTGATTGATTTAGGCGTGGAATTAGACATTATCAAGAAATCGGGCGCTTGGTATGATTATATGGGGGAATTAAAAGCACAAGGGAAGGAACCGATGAAAAAGGAATTGCTGGCTCATCCGGATAGGATGGTTGAAATTGAAGCCAAGATTAAGAAAATCCAAGCAGGTGAAGACCTTTCGACCGAGAGTCTCTTAGAAGAATCTTTTGGTGAGGCCAAACTGTCGTTTGAAAGTTGATCAGATTAAAGGTGAAAGTCTGATGAAAAAGAGAAAAGACCCACACAATGAATGTGGGGGCCAGTGGTTAGAGAGGCACAATAAAGAAAGGTACAAATTCAGTATATTCCTGTGAACTAAGTAGGTCAATCAACTTGGAGAAATTGCTTTTGAAATGTACCCTGTAGGACTCGAACCTACGACCGGGCGGTTATGAGCCGCCTGCTCTAACCAACTGAGCTAAAGGTACAAAAATGCCTCCGCTAAAAGCGAAGGCTCTTGCTGGGAGCAAGTATTAAATTGGGTGAAACGAATGGTATACAATCATTGTAAACGCTTTTTAGAAGCTGGTCAACTTAAAAAGGTAGGTTTTGAGTATGAAGGCAAGCGATTTATTAGCTGCGATCACGGTAGAACCCTTTGAAAACCCTCATCAGGAAGTCTGTTTTCAAGAGGGGGATAGGCAGCTGCCAATCACAGGTATCCGTTTAGAACACGACAAACTGGTACTGTTTGTAACAGAGGGCAGTCCGCCAATGTCGATGAACGAGTTTGTCCTTCAGCTAATGCTACATCGAAAAGCACATGTATTTGTCGAGCACAACGAGCAACAGCTGCCAGTGTATGGCTTTCGAGAAGAACATGAAAAACTAATTTTATAAGAATTACGGCTACAATCCTTCGTGATTGTGGCTTTTTCTTTAGAATGGACATTTTTAACATCTGCCCCTTGCAAAAACAAACATACGTTCGTATAATTTGGAGTGAAAGAGAATAATTTAGGAGGTGAACCTGATGGATTTTTCCAAAGCCTATGCCAACGAACCCCGCCGTGCCGTGTTTTGTATGGACGCAAAGTCGTTTTACGCTTCGGTCGAATGTATTGAACGGGGACTTGACCCGCTGAAGACGCTGCTCGTCGTCATGTCCGGTGATGAAAACAAAGCCGGTCTTGTTCTGGCAGCTAGCCCGCGTGCAAAAAGAGTGTTAGGGATTTCCAACGTCTCCAGGGCTTTCAATATTCCGCTACATCCGGAACTGCTGATTGTGCCCCCACGTATGAACCTTTACATTAAGTATCAGATGCGAATTCTAGAAATTTTCCGGCGCTACATGGCTGACGAAGATATTCATGTCTTCAGTATTGATGAAATGTTTGGAGATCTCGAAGCCTCATGGAAGTTGTTTGGCGATTCGCCGGAAGACGTTGTGAGAATGATCCAGGAGGACGTCTACGAGGAGCTGGGCGTTTATGTCACTATCGGTCTTGCGGTCAATCCCCTACTGGCGAAAGTCGCAATGGATACTGATGCCAAGAAGAACGATGATCTGTTTGCTAGTTGGGACTACGCCGACGTCCCCGATAAATTATGGCCGCTTCAGCTGACGGATCTCTGCGGAATCAACAAAGGGATGGAAGCCAGATTTAAAACAATGGGTTGTGATTGTATAGGTGATATTGCCCATTTAGACCCTTATCAGTTGAAACGGACGCAAGGCGTCATGGGCTTACAGTATTACATGCACGCCTGGGGCGTTGACCGGTCGATGATACGCAAGCAAGGCGAATACAAACCAGCCAGTCGGTCTATTGGTAACTCTCAAGTTCTGATGCGGGACTACAAAACTCGGGCCGAAATTTTGACCGTGCTATTTGAGATTTGCGAACAGGTTTGCCAGCGGCTCCGGAAAGTCGGCCAGGTTGGATCAACGCTGCATATTTCTATCGGTTATTCTGTTGGTGCTCGTGGCGGCTTCAGCAGGCAAATGAAGATTCCTAAAACAAACCAGGCCCGCGCGCTCTGTGAAGCGGCTCAAGTGCTCTTCGATAAGTATTGGGACCAGTCAATCGTGCGTCATGTTGGGGTAACCGTAGGCACTCTTCAGCCGGCTGGGGATTTGCAGCTGAATCTTTTCGAGGAACCGGAAAAGACGATTCGAGACGATGCCCTGGATGATGTGATCGCCAAAATTCGCGCGAAGTATGATTTTAGTGCAATTATCCGCGCCCGTTCGAAGACATCTGGCGGGACAGCGCTAGAAAGGGCTGGTTTGGTCGGTGGCCATGCTGGCGGCCGGGACGGGCTAAACTAATGGCATTGTATACGGACGAAGGAGCTTTGGAATTCTTTCTAGAAATCATCAGGAATTACCAGGATAGAGGAATGATGAAATGGAATGGATTCTATCTTTCCGATCACACGGCTGTGATGGAAAAAGACGGTAAAAAACGCTCAAAAGTCAATCTTCCTAAGGAAGAACTAACGAGCGCTGAAATTGATGAGCGGATTCAAAAAGCCTACACGCAGTTTCGACGTGTGGCAATCCAGCTAGCGGATCTCGATCCAGAGAATCACTATTACGATGATTTAATCGGTAAGATAGCCGGTCAAGGTGAACAAGGCATTTATCTTCAGCTGGAAGAGACAGGGCTGCTGATTGATGTGGCGAGTATCCGCAATATTGAGATCCTGGGAACAGATAAGATTTTAGATAAGGAAGTGTTACGATGATTGATACCAGCGGCGCCATGTTCGAGTACCGCTCAGCCGCAGACGATCAGTTTGCGAAAGACTATTACTCCCTCGTCGAGACCGACGTCCCTTTGTTTGCCGTGAAACGCGAGTTACTATACATGATGGAAAAACACGCTGTCCCCTACTTTCGTGTGCCAGGACACCAAACCAAAGATCGCCAGGATCATGTCTTCCATTTTGCAGTCAATAAAATAGAGAAAACAAAAATCAGCAAGTACCGGTATCTCGGATACAGCTGATTAGGAGGTATTACTACGGAGAGTTTTTTACAAGACGATGGCGGAATCGGCCAGATCTTAAAGAAATACGGTCAGGATATTGGTCGGCTGAAGCGTGAAGGCACCATTAGCGAAATTCAGGAAGTGGAACGGATTTTACTTGAAAAAAGTCGCGCTTTAAACGCGCTACTCAATCAATCCTCTATGTCAGATACTTGAACTATGCTTAGAATCGCTGTGTGAGGCACGCAAATTTTTAGTTTTGGGCTAAACCTGGAGTTTGATTGGTAGAAAATCAGCTTTTCACTAAACTACATGCAATCCGCAATACAATATATTTTTTATCAATTATATATCGTCACTTTTTCAAAAAGAAAAAGCCTGGTGATTAACCAGACTTTTTTTTCGGTATATTAGTTATGAGAGAAAAAGAGAAATTTCTCTTTTTCTCCTTTTCTCCTTTTCAAAAGAATTTATTATTGTGGATATTTGCAATGATTCTTTGTGCTCGTTCATCAAAACTGTTTTCATAATAATATTGCGCCATGGATCGAATCATTTCATATTCCTTTTTACCTTCAAAGTCAGCGAATATCTCTATAAGACTTTTGATATCTGGATCTATCTTTATTGTTTTTCTATCTGAAGGGGAAAACTGACTTGCTTGATCAAAATTTATCTCAGCATCAGCTATTGTTGGTGCGTACTTGCGTACGTTTCTATCCGTTGTAGATTTTTTTGTTTCAGAAGAGCTGGTGCTGTTTTCATCAGGAAATCGCGACGTTTGAATTTCTTGTTGTATTGTTGGACGTGGTTTACTCTCTCGCTTTCTATTAGTCAGCGCCATCTAGATTACTCCTTTCTTTCAAAGCTACTTAGATCTAGTTTTCTAGAATATTCAGTTAGCTTATTACCATTCAGATATTTAGGGGTATATAGATAATCCTCTGGGATATCTCCGAAATGTTCGAATAGCTTAATTCGTTCCTCAATTTCACAGAAAATATCAGCAAAGAGTGCAAATATTTTACGATCATGATAATCAGTGACCAGAAACCCAGTATCTGGATATTCTTCAAGGCGAGTTGAGTTTGTAACAATTGCATTAAATGTGAAGTTTGGGCCAAAGGTATCCTTTGTATCCCGAATAATTTTTTCATGAAGTGAACGTTTCGGTTGTAAAAGAAATGGAAGCAGGCCAAGAACCTCACCTTTAAACTTATCTCCAAAATCGTCAATAAGTGTCTGTAAATATACGTTAATAATATCGATTGAGCCCTCAAAAGAATATGTTTTAGTTTCTTGAGTGATAATGAAGTAGTCGGCACATACCATGGCATTATCAACTTTGATATCAGTGCTTGGCCCAACATCAATCCAAATATAGTCATATCGATCTTTGATTGTTTCAAGCAGTTTTGAGAAGTGGAAAGTTCTCAATGTTTTAGTCTCCCAATACTCTTTAGAAGTTTTATCTTTGTTTGTGTGTGGATAGGTAAATTCAAGAAATTCTTCAAGCTCGACAATATCACTCCCACCAGCAATCATATGAAGATTAGGTGTCAGTTCTACAATCCCAGATTCTAAGTCATTATCTTGAATACATTGAAATACTGTCTTAGGAAAATCAACATCGAATGTTTTCCCTAGAAGACTTGTAGCATTGGCTTGCTTATCCCAATCTATGAAACACCCTTTCCGATCAAACTCAGGGTTTGGTAGTGTCGCCACCGCACTCTCACCAGTGGAAGAAGTTGTCTTACCTACTCCGCCCTTTTGGTTTGCATTTATTAGCACTCGGCAGCGTTTTTCCAAAAACTTGTTGAGAATATCACTGTATCGGCTGTAGGAATTCATGTTATACCACCTTTTTGTATTATTTCTCCTGAATACAGTATAAGTCTTTTCAAAAGTATTGTCTACATTAAAATGTATTTAGGAGAAATATTATTGTTAATGCTGGGAATAACTTTCAAAAAGGGAAATTTCTCTTTTACCCTTTTTCTCCTTTACTACTTTTTTCGCATTTATTTCTCTTTTACCCTTTTTCTCTTTTACCCCTAAAAACAATATATTGTTGCATAAGTACTTATTAAGAAGAAACACGCTGGAATTAACTTCATAAAAAAAGGAGAAAAAGAGAAATTACCCTTTTCTCCTTTTCTCCTTTTCTCTTTTACCCCTATATTTAAAAAAGAGAAAAAGAGAAATTTCTCCTTTTCTCCTGAAATTATTTGAGTTACAATCTATTTCTTTTTCAATGAAATTAGGGTACTCTTGCAATGTGGCAAACTGAAGAAAATATAAATTTGCAAAATTTTAGTTTTTCATCTATTTTGATAGAAACGAAATAAAAAAACAACCTGATTGGCGTCAGATTGTTCCCAAAAGTGTTCTCGTATTGAATTTTAATGAAAAATCTGCTGAGAGCGAATTGCTAAGAGCGAACTGCTAAAACAATTTTGTTAGAAAACTAATAGCAACCTTTTTGAATTTGGCGATTCATAAAGGTTAAAACGTATCCGTAATACGTTTAAGTAGGTTACTCACTTCTTCATTATCTTAGCAGAAATTCCGAAAAAATTCAATATGTTGAGCCTTGTTTGAGTGCGCTTTCATCAAAAAGTGTTGCACTTTTTTAAGGTTTGATTTCCAGGGAACGCTAGTTTATTTAGCGTTCCCTTTTTTAGTGCTAGGAAATGGAGGTGAGACAATGCTTAACCTTGATGAGATTTGTAATGAAATCCTGCACGGCGGGATTCGAAAAATGAAGTTCAAAAACTCAAAAATTCAGTCGATTATCTATACTCCTGAAGGGGCAAAAGGTGCAATCTTTGGATTTAGGAGCAAAAAACATATGATCGATGGCCGAGGTATCGTTCTCACTTCCGAAGAAGGGCTGAGTGAAAATGCAGATCGGCTAACGCATTGGACTCCGAACGTGTACCAGTACGGATCATACACGGACGAGCAGAGACTATTTGTCAAAGGGCATTCCGAAAAGAATTTGAAACAAATCAATTGCTTTGTACTCGACTTTGACAAACCTGCTGGCTCAGAATTAAGTGACCAGGACATTTTAGATGTGGCCATTGATCTTGATCTTATTCCAACGCTGCTCCTGGAAACTCCAGGGGGATACCAGGCGTACTTTATCCTAGAAAACCCTTGGTTTATCAGCAAGAAGAACGATTATCAATCCATTCGGATTGCAAAATTAGTTTCTCAAAACCTGCGGAAGAGCTTTGCAGCCAAAATTCTGGAGGTTGACTTGGGCTGCAACCATTTCGGTATTGCACGGATTCCACGAACCGACAACGTAGTTTATTACTACCCAGCGCTAACGCATGACATGCAAGATCTGATTGCCTGGTCGATGGCGCAAGAGACGGAAGCGACTTACGCACGGCCAAATCTTCAAGTCTTGAAACCAGTGAAACAGATTCAAGAAAAATGGGTGGATATCCTGCTGAAGAACCCCGGAATCGTTGGTGAAAAGGGCAAGTTTGGCCGCAACAATGTGATTTTTACGTTAGCTTTGGCCTACTATGCGTCTGATGTAGATCAGGAACGCTGCAACGATGACATGGATTTCTTTAATTCGAATTTGACAAGACCACTTAAAGCTTGCGAAGTCAACCGAATTGTCAAGAGTGCTTATAGTGGGAACTACCAAGGGGCAAGTACGGTCTATGTATCAGAACTGTTAGCGAACTGGAGCTTAGAATCGCTCTCTGATACGCAACTATTCAGTAAAAATCGTAATGGGTGGGTGAAGTTTAAGAAAGACCGCGCCGAGCGTAAACATTCTCACTTGCGCGAATGGAAACAAGACATTCTTGCTTTTTTAGAAAAGGAATGTGTAACTTATCGGCCAGAACTTCAGTTTACAAAGCAAGAATTGCAAGCAAATATCAAGTATCGCGAGAAAGAAATTCCAAAGCGTTCACTAGACGCTGCGCTAAAGGAATTGGTTGCTGAAGGGAAAATTTATCTCCAGGTAAAAGCCGGCCGGGGTGGTGGGCTGATTTTGTCTACCCGTAAAGCATTGATTCGGACCGTGATCAAAACAAACCAAGTAGTAAAGGACGCGTATAAAGAGGCCATTCGGACGTTTTTCCCAGAGGCACGTATGTTAACTAAGCTATTCGAATTACCACGCACAATCACACCAGTAAGCCTTTTTGACACAAAAGAAATCCGTGCTGGCACTGGCTAATCTAAAACATGCAAACTGCCAATACAATATATCTATGATACATGCTGTCTTTCTTTGTCGGTTGGTGTTGTTTTCGGTTTTGACTTTCTTGCTAGATTGACCTATTTTTATATAAATCAATCCAGCTGCCTCAGCAGCAGCGCCTTAGCGCGGTGGATTGCAAGTGGGGTAGTAGGGCAGCCCGTTTCTGACACGCCTAACGCCGGGTTCAGCCCGCCGTGTAATTTTAGGTTGATTCAGAACGTGTTATTTTTGATGGGGGTGAATGCTGGTGACTAAAGAGAAATCGTTACGAAATATTTTTCCAGGCTCTTATTTGGCATGGGGAAAAAGCGGTGAAAGAGAGATATTTCAGGTACGACGTGTGAGTAGTCGGTATGTTTATTTGATTGGATTTGAAGATCAATCTGGCTTGAAAATTGCTGTAAGTGATATGAGGAATGCTGGGTTTGAGCCACACAGAGAGAGTGTTTGGCAATATTTGCAGAACAATCGCCTGCAA
This sequence comes from Enterococcaceae bacterium OF42-14pH9A, assembly GCA_027692465.1. Lineage (GTDB taxonomy): Bacteria > Bacillota > Bacilli > Lactobacillales > Enterococcaceae > Enterococcus_C. The sequence goes on from JAQEYU010000006.1 coordinate 14,428, forward strand.
GATCACGGAAGTTGATGGCATTTGGTATGATTGGATCAACTCATAATTTTGTTTTTCGAGAAAAAAAAGCAGCACCAAGAAGGCGCTGCTAGTTATGTGAGTTTGCATAACTGGTTTTTTGTTGCTTTTTCAAAATGTTTGGTATATGCTCTTTGTGAACAGATTCCAGATTCTGGGATCTCAACCCGAGGTTTTTGACAAATTAACGAGAGGCAGTTAACGGCTCGCAGGGCTACCAACCCTGGTCAGCGCCGATAAGCTGGCTTCAAGCCACACTTGAAGCATTAACCCCTCGCCTGTCACGGATCACTCCGCAACACCCGTAAGTATATCAAAAATTTTACAACTTGTTAAACTTTTTCGCTAATATTTTGAGAAGTCAACAGTTGTTGTTTTGATTACATAGGTGAATCGGAACCGTGCAGCGTAGGAGAAGGTGCTATTATAGACCTTCTCCTTTTTTGTTTTGAATCTGTGAAATCTGTTCATTTTCCATACAAAATCTATGATTATTTAGTCAAACAAAATTTTATTTAGATTTATTCTAGATTGCGCTTGTTTTATAGCTATGTAAGTGCTATCATTTCTGTATAACGAACAATAGTTCGGGTATGTTTCTTTGTAACATTCATATTGAACAGCTTCTTTTTGAAGCAAAAAAAAGAAGCGTCTCCATGCGGCTGGTAACCGCAGAGGGAGATCGACATTTCACAAAAAGGTTTACAGGCCTTGAAATGTCTCGCCTCTTTTTGTCACAACTTGCGTTGCAACGTAGTTAAGTTTATCACGCTTTCATTTCAATATCACGCATTTTAAAAAATAAGGTCGTGATTTTAGTGAAAGCTTTGCAAACGAGTTGAACTGGCAAACAGGAGATCGAGCGCATTTCATTGCGAACGATCTCCTGTTTTTTTGTTAAAGAAGGGTTGTGACAAAATGGAATTGAGTGAAAGTGATGTTGAAAAAGTTGGTTATCGCTGTGTGACATTTCGGAAAAGTGAAAAGAAAGTTATCGAACCTGGGGAGCTATCGCTTCACGGAAAGTCACTTCTAATCAAGGAGAAGGAAGTTTTTGTTTGTCTCCCGTGTCATGAAAAAAAAGGTGTGAAATTTCGAGCGTTTCAACCAGGTTATCCTTTGCGATGGGTCTACTCGTTGATTCGAATCGTGTTTGCGGCAGATGGTGCAATAATTGCACGTAGAACCGGTCCGGGGCAGGCATTGATTGCCACAAAACGAGGCTGTTCGTTGCTGGCAAATAACTTGCACAACTTATCGAAAGGATGATCGTTCATGGCAATTAAATTTACAATCTCAAAAAATAGATTAGAAGGAGCCTCGGCTGGGCGGTGTCAAACTTTCTCGAAACAATTTTACCGCTTTGAAGATGGTAGTGTAATCCGCCAAGTTGGGCAATTTGTCAGCGGAGAAACCATGTATCAAGACTGGGGAGAACCTATTGGCGTTGAAAAGATTTACGATCAAATCAAAGTCTTATTTAGCGAATCTGGCAAGGTAATCGCATTGAGAAAGACCACTGGTGATGAACTAATCGCTTGCCGAAATGTATCAATATCGGACTTGGAAAAAGGGCTCCAGACAAAAGTTTTACCTAATCGATGCCCTGGACTAATTTCATAAATATATATTTGACAGTTGAATTTGCTGGAAAGCAAATTCAACATTGCTGTTTATACAACAAAGTAATCGTTGAGGTCCTGCAAGCTAACGGCATGTGTGACAATCAAAAGAGGCACTACATAAGTTCTTTTGAAAAGTCGCACTCAAGGTATCAGCCATTGATCTTGATTAGTCTTACAGTAGCCAATAATGAAAGTTCGCAATAAAAGTGGACTGAAAAACAGGGATAACTCGTTGTATAAAAGCACAATATAGTTTCAGGGCTTATCAGCGCTGCTTAAAAGGGGTCCTGGACGATACGGAGCCTCCGGTAACACGGGGGAATTCACGAAAGTGATGGACCGTGTGCAGTTTACATTGCAAGATGCCAAGACGTCATTCATCTTATGATTGAGCATATTCAACTTGCATAGAGTTGGGGGTACCGATTGCTATAAACCCTGCGCCATTATTTTCAGTAAATCCAACTGTCAAAGCTACAGAAGGGACGTTTTAGCATGAATGTTCAAAAAGAATGTACTTGGATTTTGAAAGCAACGAAGAATCAGAAACAAGTGACCTTCGCTGAATTGAATCAACTTCGGCGAAAGAATAGACGCTTGTCCGTTTATTCAGCGAGTGAGAAGCTTCAGATCGTGTCGTATCTTGAACGAAACTGTGGGATCACGAAGAGTTATTTAGCCAATCCGGACGCTCATCAATGTGACATGATCCTAATTTTTCCGCAGACGCGGAAGATCCAACAACCAGAGATTGAAACAGATCGTTACCGTTATGAACGGATTGGAGAGCGGCTGTTTTAGCAAGGAGGTTCATGTGTTTGACGAAGGGCGCCACACCCCAATAAAGCTTTCTCCCAGATAGCTATTCTTGGTGCCTTTCATCAAGCACATGAAACAGTCGATTTTAAATAAAATCACAAAAAAGAGGCAGCCGACCACTGGCTACCTCAACAGTGAACAAGATACCTGTTTTCCGCCAGGCACAGCTAAATTTTAACAGGAAAACTGATGGTTGCCTATTCTGGATACTTTGCCTTTGTACATTAAAGTTTGTAACGAAAGGATACATTGATATGAATCAAGACGATACTTTGCCATTTTACGATGGTTGTGGACGGCTGATTAAGCTAGAACGAGGTGAAAAATATACATGCAGCGTGCGTGATGGCTATATTCTAGCGCTAAGATATGGCGAAACAGAGGAGATTAAGCCTGTTGTAAGTGGTAAACTAGATGTGTTCAAGAAAGCGATTAGAATCGCTGAATGAAAGGAGTAAGACAATGAAAAAGTGGCAAGAATTAAGCAAAAAAGCGAAGGTTGGACTGATTGGTGGGGCAGCGGTACTTCTAATCGGCGGAACGGCTGGCGCCGTTAAGGTTAATGCAGATAATCAGTATCGCGATCAAAAAAGTGAGATCACGAAAAAACTTGCGACAGCTTCAGAAAAAGGGGAGCTCGCTCAGAAAGTCAGTCAGTTGGTGGACAAAGACGGATTCTTGAAAAAGGATCTCACTTCTGAAGAAGTTTCCAAACTACAAGCGGAACTTTCCACGTTGAATGACGAAGTAAAAAAATTCGTGTCTATTCGGAATGAGACGGTTAATCTTTCGGATATTGATACACTGAAACAAGACTTGTCGGTAGCCGAAAAGAAACTCGCTATCGAAGAGCAGCTGAAGATAGAAATTACTTCCTATGATCGTTGGTTGACGGCCGATACCGATGTGAAGAAGTTTGTTATAAGTGACGCAGCATCGGTTGAATCCTTGGAAGGGGTAAAAAAAGCACTCGGTGAAGCAAATCTGATGGCAGACAGCTGGACTAAAAAAATTGAGGACGCCTTACAAACGACTGAGAAACAGTTGTCGGCTATTGCGACGGCTGAAAAACTGGTCAACAACCTATACAAAGATAAGAAAGTGAATCCGGCTGTTAAACGCGCTGATTACGAGAAAGCTGTCAAAGCGGTGAAAGGTCTGACTCGAAAATCAGATAAAGATCCGCTGAACAAAAAACTCGATGAGGTGAAGAAAGTCATTGAGGAGCGTGAAAAGGCGGAAAAAGCGAAAAAAGAAGCGGAAGCCAAGAAAAAGGCGGAGGCGGAAGCAGCTGAAAAGACCAAAGCTGACGCAGCTGCCAAAGAAAAAGCAGAAGCAACTAAGGATGTAGATTCTACGAGTGATACGGAATCCAACAATCAATCAACCAGCGATCAAGGCTCTGAATCTGATTGGTCGGATTCAAATGCTGGTTCCGATTGGAGCGGTTCTTCCAATACAGGCAATAATAGCAACTGGGGTTCTGGATCAAGTAGCAACCAAGGCGCGGCAACTGGCGGCAATCAATCCTCCGGAAATACCGGCGCTGGTTCTTCTAATGCAGGCGGTAACAACAATTCGTCAGGCGGCTCTTCCGGCAATAACAGCGGTTCTACTGGTGGTAATTCAGGATCAACCGGTGGAAATACCGGTGGCGGTTCAACAAGTGGCGGAAACAATGGTGGGGCAACTGGAGGTAACTCAGGATCAGGCGATGAAACTACCGATGCGGATATGGAAGCGGACGGATGGATTAAGGCGCCGTATCCTCCTGGAAGTAAGGAACTGTCCAATTGGCTATTTGAAAATGGGTATTACGGCTACTTTGCATCCGGAGATTGGATTCAACCTTATTAAAAAATCGAAGTATTTGATCTGAAGCACTCACGTTGTGGGTGCTTTTTATTTTGGAATTTGAGGTGATTTGTTATGGGAAGTACACGAGATCCACCATGTGGTGCTCTGTTGGCCGTTTTGAAAATGTAGAAAAGGAGAAAATCATGAAACCCAAAAAGAGTAAGTTTCGAGTGCTTTTGGCACTCTTTGTATTAATTGCGCAAGTCTTCGGATCTCTTCTGCCGATTAAAGAAGTTTTTGCCGCAGATATTTATCACCCCGAAGAGGTCACAATTGAATATAGTTATGACGAGGTGTATCACATTACCGCCGATTTGGGAGATGGACGACATTTTGACAATCATCCGACAAACCCTCTATATGCAGTCTATGAAGGAAAACGGATGCCTGTTTTTTGTATCGAACCTGGTTTTCCAATCGATAATGCAAGCACGCCTGGATATACAAAGAACCCCCTAACAGGGATTTCTGCCAGAGCAAAATTGATTTCTGTACTTTGGAAATATGCCGGGACAGATACTGATACCCAAGAAGTTGCATCATGGATGATTTGGAATGAAATTGTGGGATTGAGTAATATTCATGGAACACGACCTGATGGGACCCCGCTAGACTTTGTAGGGATTAGTGCAAAAATCAATCAAGTAGTTGAAACATATAAAAAACAACCAAGTTTTAATGGAAACAAGGTAAGAGTAAAGCTTGGAGAATCAGTTACCCTTACTGATACAAATGGTGTTGATCTATCAAGCTTTGATTTTGAAACACTCAACACTGCGAATATTCAATATAGCGTAAGTGGAAACAAGTTAACAATCACACCAACTACTGCCTCAAAAACAAGCGGTACATTAGAACTCATGAAGTCAATGGATAAAGGAACTCCTGTCGCATATATGAAAGAAGGGCAACAAACTGTCATGGCAGGTGCCGTTGATGATCCAAATGGTTATCAAATTCCTATCGAAGTAATCAAAAATGGGGACCTGAAAATCGTAAAACGCGACAAAGAATCTGGCGATCTTGTACCAGGTACGAAATTCGAAGTGACGTTTTCTGATGGGACACCTAAGAAAACAGTCACTACTGGTGCTGACGGTACAGTGACTTTGAAAAACGTCGCTATCGACGGTACCGAAGTGACCGTGAAAGAAATTTCAGTTCCGGCACCTTATGTTGTTGACGGCACCACCTTCAAGGGCAAAATCGTTGCCGGTGAAACCATTGAATTGACTAGCCGCAACATGCGTCAAAAAGGCCAGATCAAAATCGAAAAAAGCGGACAAGAAACTGGCACAAAACCTTGGAATGAAAATTATTCTTTGGCCGGAAATGAATTCCAGATCCGCAAAGACACACAGGATGGCCCAATTGTCGCAACACTGACGACTGATAAAGACGGGAAAGCGGAAACGTCTTCCGACGTTCTAAAAGCGTTGGAATTAGGTAAATATTGGGTCGTTGAATCCAAAGCTTCCGCTGGTTTTGTGAATACTTTCAAACCAACTCCTGTTGAATTGAAATATGCCGGTCAAACCGTTGAACTCGTAATCAATACCCTGAAGGGTGCCAACCAGGAAGTGACCGGTGAAACCACTCTCACCAAAGAAGACAAAGACACAGGATCTGAAACGCAAGGGAATGCTGTTTTCGATGGTGCCGAATACACCTTGTACTATGGCAAAAACGTGGGCAGCCACAAAGCCGATGAACCTGTCTTGTGGACTGATGAATATAAACCAACTCTGACCGTGGGCGCCAATTCTGAAACACCTGTTGCTGAAAATGCCGTGACGATTACGCTTGATGAAAACGAACAAGCAGGCGTTAGCCACTTGGCAATCGGGTCGTATTACTGGCGTGAAACGAAAGCGCCAATTGGATACACGTTTGACAATACTAAATACCCAGTAGAGATCAAAAAAGTGGACGACAGTGCTTCAAATGCAGTAATTAAACAGGACGTTACTGCTAAAGAACAAGTGATCCGTTTTGGATTCTCTTTCTATAAATGGGCAGAAGGCAGTTCCGCTTCCGCCGGTGTCAATGGCTTAGAATTCAAATTGACTCCACAGGAAGGCACAAAGCCAATCACTGGAGCCGATGATACCGCTGTGACTGGCCCGAATGCAGCGTCAGGTCTTGACGGCTACGGCCAATTCAAAAATATCCCAATCGGGAATTACAAATTTGAGGAAACAAAAGCGCCTGAAGGTTTCGAGTTAATCACGCCACTGTTAATTAACGTCAAATTCAATGAAAATGAGGAAGACTACGCTCAAAGCGAATATGTTTTCACCATTACTGAAGAAGGTAAAGATCATGCGGTCAAAACAATTACCGTTCCATACAGTGAATTGACCAATGAAGCTTTCACGGTTTCACTGAATAATCTTATGCTCTACGACAAGGAAGCGGGCACTAATGCCATTGCCTCTGATGCGACTTGGGCGAACGGTCAAAAACAAACGCCTGCTGCTGGTGACACGAAGCTACAAGACAAAGTGACTTACGATCTGGCGGAAGCTGGGAAATCTTGGTATCTCGTTTCTAAAGTAGTTGACGTTGAAGCTACTAAAGCCGCTATCGAAAAAGACGAAGCCGCTGAAGCAGTTGTCGTTTCTAATCAAGAAAAAGAAGTCAAAAATAAATTGCAAACTGGCTCTTGGACTATGAGCCATACCATTGATACCAGCAAGTATGCAAACAAAGCATTGGTGGTTTACAACTATTTGTATGCTTCCAAAGAAGCTTACGAGGCTCAAGAAACTCCAGTAGCGGTTGACGCGGATCTGGAATCAGAAACGCAAACGGTCACTGTTGATGAAGTAAAAGAATTGCACTACGCCATTGGCTCAGATGCCACTTGGGCAAATGGTGCGAAAAATACTACCGCTGAAGGCGAACAAGTTATTAAAGACAAGGTGTCTTACAAGCTGGACGAAGTAAAAGACTGGTACCTGGTTGCCGACGTGATCGATGTTGATGCGACAAAAGCCGCGCAAGCCAAAGACGAAAAAGCAGCACCAGTCGTTCTTTCTACGCAAGAAAAGGCAGTCTCCAATAAATTTGCGGAAGGTAATTGGTACTTGGAACACACCATTGACACCAAAGACCTAGAAGGCAAAACTTTGGTTGTCTTCAACCGCCTATTTGCCAGTGAAGAAGCCTTCAAAGCGGGTGAAGCAGCTGTGGCCGTTGATACCGACTTGAACTCTGAAACGCAAACTGTCACTGTGGATTCTGAACAAAATATCGTCGATATTATGACTAAAGCGCATGATGACAAGGGTCAACAAACCTTTACCCACGGCGACGTTTTGAAAATGTATGACGATGTGAAAATCACAAATAGCTTGGTTAAAGGTCAAAAACAATCCTTCGAAACCATCTTGTACGCTGTTACGCCAGACGGAAAATCTCAAGAGATTTGGAAATCTGATCGGATCGACTATACAGCTGACGAAAAAGAATTTGTTAAAACGGTTGTCACAAAAGAAGTGGACACTAGCAAGTATCCAGAAGGTACGGTTTTCACTTTCAAAGAAATTCACTATGACGGTGAGGGCAAAGAAAATGGCCGTCACAACGACGATTTGAAAGAAAAATCTCAGACTTTGTATCCAACCAAAGCGCCTACACCAACCACTCCGAAAAACGTGACCAGCTATCCAAAAACTGGTGAAACACCAACAGCTGGCCTAACTTTGATTGGTCTTGGCATTGTAATGATTGCGGGTTACTTGGTAATCCAAAAGAAAAAAGCAACAAAATAAGCCAGCTACGGTGACGTTAATCATCGAAGCTGACTCCAAAATGTAATAGCTATGCTGCTTGGTTCCCGCCTTCAGCGTAGCTATTTTCATTTTATCTTTGGCACGAATGAAAAGAAAGGGTGAACAAAGAATCAGATGGAATCATTGTGTATAGAAAGAAGTGGAATTATGCGTGAAATTGCGATTCAAGAAAAAGATTTAACTCTTGCGGTGAGAAAAGAAAGTGGCCGCCTTCGCTATGCGAAGTTGAAAAAGAGCCGGGCAATTGAAGCTTTTGCCAACGGACAAATTACTAAAGAAAATATCCAGGAATTTACGAAATTGAAAATTATCAAAAACGAGAAAATGTTTGAAATTGAATTAGACCCCGAACGTAGTTACTTTTCTTATAGCCCCCAAACCGGCATGGAAATCCCGATTCTGTACTTTAAGGGAGGGGTTTTCATGGAAAACTATACGCGAGCACTGAGAAATGAGCGGCAATAAGGATTAGAAAAGAGATTCAAACTGAAATTGAATTAGTTATGAAGTTTAAGGAGGAAATTACATGTCACAAGAAAAGAAATTAGCCTTAGTAATCTGTTTGGGCGTGCTGATGATCGTCTGTGGAGGACTAATCATTTACTTTTTGAAACAAGGGAATACCGTTGCTTTGGTAAGCTGTGCGGTTGTTTTAGCCGTGCCAACAGGGATTCTTTACATTCGCTCAAAACGGAAACAACGGTATTAAGAGTAGGAGGGAAGATTAATGGAATTGTCGAAGGTAAAGAAACAAGAGATCGAAAAGAAAGCAAAAGAAATCATGGAATCAAACGGCGTTGATTATGAAGAATGGCGATTTCAGATTCATTTTGACTACTTGTTGAACAATTTGGGAGATCTGAAGGTTCCCGTAAAACCAACACAAGGAGGAAACTCACAATGACAAATCACTTGAAGTTGATGGCAATCGGTTTTTTCGTTGCTGCAAAAAGCCCAGGAGAAATGATTGTTAATGTTTTAAACAATGTTAAGGAATGGTTGCTTGCCGGTGCTGTAGTATTTGCAGTCGTGCAATTCATTATTGGCGCCCTGTCATTCATGTCAAAAGAGCCGCAGAAACAATCTGCTGGGAAGGATCACATGCTACATGCTTGTATGGGTGTAGTTGCCTGCTTCTCCGCTGGCGCAATTATGTCATATTTGCAAACACAAGCAAGTAGCTGGTCGACAATTATCGTCCCTACTCTGCAAAGCTTAGCACTCTCGTTGCCACCAAGATCATGATTGAAAGGAGGGGAATCCTGTGATCAAAATCAAGTTTGAGGGAAACACGCGATTTCCAAAGAAAGAAGTTGCCTTCTACGATGGCCTGGATCTCCTCTCCCGTGTAGAGGATCAAGTCATTGCAGAGGAGCATACCGAAACTGTTCAGATCAAAATCTATATCCAACGAGACAAGTCAATTAACAGAAAACACCCTGACTTTTCTTCAGAACTTCCATTAGGGCAGGAATACGGGTATGAGTTGATTGGATTCATTGAGTCAAAGTTACGAGAATACTATGGTGATGATGATGAACGAGTGTATGTTTTCATTGAGTTATTACTTGATGAAGTGAAAGAAGCGAGATCGAATCGGTCAGAAACGAAGCCGACAAAGGTTGCTAGGCCTTCGGTCCCTCCTACACTTGTGTCACGAAAGCAGCAAAAGTGGCCGCTGATTGTTGGTGTCAGTGTTCTAGTGATTGTACTGATTACAGGGGGTGGCTTTCTAGCTTTCCAGCATTTCTCAACCGCTGCAACGGATCCATTGACCAGCGGTACAGAAACGATAGAAAGTACCACTTCGCAAGAACCGGTGGAAGAACAGGTCGCAAAGGCTTTAAAAACGGAAGAGCCAGTCAAAGTAGCCGAGCAATTTCCTGAACAATTACCGTTGATTGCGAACCTGTTGACGCAAGACCAACGGTTTGACGACTTAGAAAAATTTAACGAACAATATCCAACCCCTGAAGGCACGTTTGATCTTGCCTTTCATAAAGAAGACTGGAAACAGGTGATTACGCTGAATGACCCGCAGTTGACCCCGGAACGACAAGCCATGCTGGTGTATGCCTATGTGCAGTTGGGTCAAATGGAAGAGGCAGAAATTCTGAATAAAACGCTAAAAAGTGACAAACTGGCCGAAGAAATTCAGAGAGGTTGGAAAGCTGCCGCTGTGAGGGCGATCCAAAAGGCTGACTTCAAGGAAGCCGAGCGTATTCAGAAAAAAATTAACGATTCGGACGTCAAAGAATTAATCGACGTCGGGAAAACATGTCAGGAAATGATTGAGCTGTATTCCAAGAAAAAAGACAACGAGAACAAGAAAATCTGGCAGGACCGACTGGCCGGATTAGGAAAGGAGTTTTTAGAAAGTGGAGAATAACGAACCAACCCGATCTGATGAATCGAAATTAAAAAAGCCCATCTATAAAAAATGGCAAAGCTATTTACTACTTTGTGGTGCCGTACTGCTGGCCGCTGGGGGAATCATTTTGGTAAACGGTCAAACTGGCGATCCGCAGGGAAAAAATCAGGCAGAAACACCCGCTATTTCATCTACGATGGATAGTGAGACGACCATTTCAAGCACGGAATCGATTGTTGAGAGTACCATAAAAAAGAAGGAAAAGGACAAAGAAAGCACTTCTGGTTTTACAGTTTCGAAATCAAAGTCGAAAGATACCGGTGAATCAATCTTGCAACAATTTGGGGTAAGAAATCCCTCATCTAGTACGAGCGTGATTTCCAGCAGCAACAATTCCCTGCGCCCGAACGAGATCATCACCATTGCCAATGCGATTAAGGAACAGGAAAAAGAAAATGCGGCCAATAAGCCGAACCAAAATTCGAACGGTCAAGACTTGCTGCCAGCGTTGCCGCAGCTGCCAAAACCAACTCCGAATCCGACACCTGATCCTTTACCAAATCCAACGCCTACGCCAGATCCGGACCCAATCCCACCTGTTGTTGATCCAGAAACAACTCCGGTGATTTCTATGCCGGAATCAATGGTGACAATCACAGCTGGTGATTCTTTTGATCCTCATGCTTACTTCACGGTACTAGACGCCGACGGCTCAAAACCAGTCGTGACAATTGCCCCGTATGAGTTAAAACCTGGGACAAATCCGATTTACATTTCTGTCACCAATCGTTTCGGGAATACGGCTTTTGCAACGTTGTTTGTCACGATCAATGAACGACCGCTACTTGTCGCAAAAGATGATAATGTGTCACTTTCAATTCACCAGGATGTGAATCTGACGGATTATGTTTTAGCAAGCGACCCCGAAGATGGTGATTTACTCAAAAAAGTACAGGTCACTTCCAATCTCAATGTGGACAAGGAAGGAACGTACACCGTCAAATATGATGTCGTCGATTCGAAGGGCGCCGCATCAGATACACTTGCTCTTACGTTCACTGTCACTAATGAAGCACCTATGATCCACGCAAAAGATATTGAGTGGGAAATCGATCAGCCATTAGAAATCTTGGATCATATCAAAGTAACTGACCGTGAAGACGACCGCGACGGCAAACCAATTCAACTGACAGCTGCCAACATTCTTGAAAATCATGTGAATGTTAACAAAGAAGGCACCTACAAAGTGGTAATCGGCGATGTGACAGACCGCGACGGTAAGCGTGCAGCTGAAAAAACTATCTACGTCAAAGTGACAAATGTTGCTCCGGTAATCACCGTACCAGAACTGACACTTCATGTCGGCCAACCGTTTGATCAGACTGCCTATCGTGATTCTGTCAAAGTAACTGACCGAGAAGACGACCGCAAAGGCGATAAAATCACGCCTGAGTTCTCTTTAGAAGACCTGAACGCTGTTCAAACAACCGCTGAAGGTACCCATGAAATTCAGATCATTGCGACGGATTCCCACGGCAAGAAATCTGAAGTGAAAGGCAAAATCAACGTGATCAATGACGCGCCAGTGATTCACGGCGCAAAAGACCTGGAAACAGAAGTCGGCCAACCTCTTAATCTGAAGGACGGAATCACGGCGACTGATACAGAAGACGGCAACCTTTCGCAGCAAGCTATTTCTGTTGTCGGTGACGTTGACTTCAACACTGTTGGCAGTTACGAGATTCATTACTCGGTAAAAGACTCTCACGGGAAAGAAAGCATTCCAGCCGTGGTGACGGTGACTGTGAAAGAAAAAGCGCCGGCACCCGCACCAGCATTTCCGGGTGTCACTGCGGATTCCGCGATTCTAACGGAAGTTCCAACAGTCTATCAAGGGAAGCTCACTTATCCGGCTTATGACGGTGTGGAACGTAATACCTCTGGTTCTTATCCATTTGGGCAATGCACGTGGTACGCGTTCAATCGTATGGCGCAATTAGGTATGACTGTTGATGATCATATGGGTAATGGGGGCCAATGGGGCGAAACAGGAAAAGCCCTGGGTTCCACCGTGACAAATACGCCAGCTGTCGGGACTGCCGTTTCAATTCCTGGCGGCCAGCTAGGATCTAACCCATCATACGGGCATGTGGCTTTTGTAGAAGCAGTCAATGAAGACGGGTCCATCCTGATTTCAGAAGCGAATGTCGTTAAGAAAGGCACGGGAACCGTGTCCTATCGGATTCTTTCAGCGGAGACAGCTAAAGGTCTAACTTATGTATCCGGAAAATGAAGGGAGAGCCAATGAAGAATATTTGGACATTTTTAGGAATCAAAATTTCCAACATTGTTAGCGAATCACTTGTGCTCTACGCGATACTCTATATTACAGCGAAAGGGTGGCGGTTTTTGATCTTTGATCGACAGTTATCTCTTGGATGGGTCACTCAAAGCGGATATCAAGAGACCTCGAAAGTCACGATAAATCTTCTCTCGCTTACCATGACAGTTTTTTCGCTTTTACCTGCGATTATAGTGTGTATGGTGCTGTTCGTGTTTGACTTCAAGTTGGACTTACGCCGAACCTTTAGCATTTTTCAAATGGCGTTCTACCCTTTTATATTTTTTGGGGCCATTGGGTTATGTCTACAATATGAAGAGACGGGCATAAAACTTGAGGGCTTTGAGTTACCAGTAATCCTAATGGTTTACCCGGTTGTATATCTCATAAAGCGATTAAATCAAAAGATTTACCCTCAACTAGGAGAGTCTTTGGTGAAGGAGGATACACGTTTTCAGCAGGAAAACGAGAGGGTTTATTTAAGCGCCCACCCTTGGCTTAAATTGGATCTATCTCGGTATTCATCAACCATGATTCCATTTGTTAATCTAGTAGTATTTACTTTAATTGGCGTTCTGACACTTGTAGTAGCAATCACTGGGGCAATTAAAAATCCTATTGAAAATGGGGTGGTAAGTTTATTAGTGATTGGGCTAATTGTTTTTGGTTTGTGGATTAGAAAAAGTTACTTTGTGGAAGTTGTGAAAAAATTCAATACGAAGCCAAGCTGATAACTAACTGATAAATGAGCGCAAAGACACTGAAAATCAGCTGGAATTGTGATATACTACAAATGAAAAGAGAGACTGCTAGTAACAGCCTCCCTTGGTAGCACCGCTAAAGACGGCGGCAGGTTTCTATTATCTCTGAGAAATAATCGTCGCCTCGCTAAAGTGGACGGTTATTTCTTTTTGTCGTTTTTTGTGGTGATTGTTAGAATTCCGAAAATCAGAGTGGCAATCAATGAGCCGAAACTGATCATCAAACCTAACGCTGCTTCCACAGACAAAAGGGCGTCTCCTTTCTTGGATTTTGGAAGTACGTTCATACGCACCACCTCACTTTCGAAGGATAGCCACCGTCTTTTCAACTTTACTACCGAAATTAGTATATCATATGTCAGAAGCTGATTCCGAATATTACGGAATCGGCTTTTTTTCTTGGCCATGCGAAGTGCCTCACTTTTTCTCGTATTTTAGGAAGGGTGAGGCACTTTTTGAAAAATGTTAGAATGGAGGGGAATAATGAGAGGGATAAGGAGACGTTGGTCTATGATTGCACTTGGGATAAAGCTATACGACGAGTTGTCACAAAAGAATCAATTGCAGAGATTTCTAGTTTTAATAGGAGCTCCTATTGGATCAATGTTTATCTACTTCACGATAAGTCTGATCTTTGCAAAATTAACTGACAATTGGTTGTTGCTATCGGGGTTCGTAAGCACAAGTGGCGCGTTTTTTGATCATGATTGGCTCGTTTATTCGGATAAAACCAACCTCGTATTGGAGCTGTTTTGTATCTCGCTAATTTGGTTGGGCTTAATGGTTATCGGCTATCTGAGGTTGCCAAGAATTGAAGGACGTAAAGCTGTTTGTTTAGTACAAAAGGATTCTGGGTGCCCGTTTTCGATAGTGGTCTCCTTTCGAACACTTGTTAGATGGTCGGAGTGGCTACTACTCACGATGCTTCTCGTGGGGTTCTTCTATGTAGGACACTTTTTCTCTCTGGAGGAAATGGAGCCGTCCATTCTTATGCCTTCTCTTTTATTGGCCATCTTATTTTGGATCCTGTTTGGGTGCCTCTATTTCATTGAAGTAGGTCAGGCGAGCGAAAGAATAAATTGGAGTCGTTGGGTGCTAGAAAATAAGGAAATGGCAACAGGTCTTGTTCAAGAAATAGAGGCAACAGGATATCTGAAGATACATGCGGAAAAGGTACCACTGGATCTCCAGAAGTTAATGGCGCTTGGAATTGTGAAGGAGAGTACGTTCATACAAGCACACCAGCCAGCGCAAGGATATGTCTATCTCACGGTATCAAAAAAATTACTTGCGCTTAGCCGAAAATCCAATGAATGGGAAAAGGCTGGTCTATGGATTGATGAATGAATATGTTTTTCGAAAGGCTGCTGGAATCCAGTGGCCTTTTTATTGTGGAAAAAATGCCGTAGGAGGTGGGCAGCCTGGCAATCAAGGAAGAAAACCAACGGTTTCAAGCGACGCTGGATCCACCACATATCCGTCGCTTGGAAACGATTATGAAGTTAACCAAGAAAGATCGATCAGAACTGATACGGCGTTGGATCGATCAGGAATACACCTTGATGACACAGTGGAATCAAAAAATTCCAGAACCAAAAGTACGAGAGGAGGAACTGTTTTGACAAAACATGAAATTGTTCAAATTGTAAAAGTTGAAGGCAATACGTTGTATGGAGAAGTGATTGGAACCGGAGAAACAATCACACAAGTCGTAGATGAAGTGATTGCGGAAGACTTTGAGGCCCTGCGTATCCAGCGTGAAGCAGAAGAAGAGGGGCTATTCATCGAACGGAGTGAGCTAGATGGCTAAAAAAACTTACCCGAAACGTTCGAAGGAAGAAATACAAGCCGAGGTGAAATCCCTGACGGACCTTGCGTTAGAAGGAATCAAGGAATACGCCAGAACACCTGAACAGCAGCTTGAACTTCTGGAATTCATGTCCCGTTTCTATGAGTACTCTCCGCGAAATCAAGTCCTGATTCAAAAACAATTCCCAGGAGCCCAAGGCGTGGGCACCTATAAATTCTTTAAAGACCTGGGGTTTTCAGTCAATAAGGGAGAAAAGAGCAAAATCAAAATTTTGCGGCCACAGGAAGTTAGCTACTTCATTGATGAAGCTCAGAAACTCCGTCGGATAGCGGACGCGTCACCTGCACAACTCAAAAAAATTGAATCAGGAATCTTGAAGAAAAAAACATATCGCACCTTTTACCCGTTTTCGGTATTTGATATCACACAAACGAACGCCAAGCCAGAAGATTATCCAAAATTGTTTCCTAATCGGCCGTTTGATCTTGACGTGGAAAATCCAGAAATGCTGAATCAGGTTCGCGAAGGGCTTCAAGGCATTGCTGCGGATATCGGGGTTCCTATCACCTCGCCAGAGGAATCACAATTCAAGGGATTTAAATTAGGTGCCGCAAAAGGTGCCTTCATTGAATCAAGGGAAGGGGACAAGGAAATCGTCCTTCGATCAGGGTTTTCTGAAGCAGAGACAGTAGCCACGCTCATTCATGAACTGGCACATGCGACACTTCATGATCCCTTTACTCAACGAGAAGGCAGCTATTGGACCACCGAAACATTGAACAGTAACGATCCTTCGCTGAAGGAATTACAAGCTGAAATGGTCTCATTCGTGGTTAGCCGCCATTTTGGTATGGATACTTCAGAACAGGCAATTCCATACATGGCCGAATGGACAAAAAAACTGGCTACTCTCGATCAAGAAAGTGACTGGGATCAAGCAAAAATCTTAGGCGAAATCCAACAGACAAGCCGCCAGTTCATTGAGAAAATTGAAGGGCAGTTAGCACCTGATCTGATTCGTGAAACGCCGGTGGTACTTCAGAAGGAGCAACAAGAACGAGCGACTGTATTGGACCATGTTGATCCGCCAAGCATTGATCCTCTTCAGGAATTTGCTGAAAAGTGGGGATTAGTTTCCGATATCGCTTTTACACAAAAAGATATCGAGCGCTTGTATGGCGCTTCAGAAACGTTGACGGGAAAAGAATTACGGGCAAAGATTCATTTGGAACGAAACGAAGCGGTCTTTGATTGGTCGTATACCGGAGAGAAAACGTCAGAAGAAATTGCGGCTTATCGAAACGAGCAATCGCTGAACTTCAAAAAAATCGTGATTGAAGGGCATAACTTCTACCAGGTTGATGAATCAATGGAGATTGTATTGGTTCCTGCAAAAGAGGGTCAGGCAATTGATTTTATGATTTTTGATCGTGTTGGCGACTCGTCCAGTTTGACAATGGGATCACGCGATGAAGCGATGGCAAAACTGATTGAACTCGATGCGATACCAACAGATAATTTGCCGTTTGTCGGAAAATTTTTGAGTGATGATCGAGATCAAAAACTGCAACAACACCTGATCCATAATCAAGTTATGCGTGACACCTACCGGTCCGAGACTGGGCGTGAAATGACATGAACCGGGAACTAAAGCCATTTCGCGAAGAAAAGAATACGATCTTTTTGACTCGGTTGAAGAACGAAATCGAGAAAATGGATGGAAAGCGTGCCCGCCTGGTTCTTGCAGGTGGTCTTTTTGTAGTCCTGACGCTGTTTGCAAATGCGGTGAGTTCCCTTTTCTATAACTTTCACTGGGTCTTGCCAAAGGGCTTGCGAATGCAAAATGTGTTTGGTTTTCACCCAATTCTTTATCCCTGGGTGTACCTGATTACCTATCTTATTGGCATCGGTTTGTACTATTATCTCAGGTTTCGAATCAAGGTGAACTATGAATCCCTTGAGGAAGGTGATCGTGCAACGCAACGTCTGACCACTGACGAGGAAATTAAGGCACAGTATGTTGGCGTCCCGATTAAACCGAAAACAGTGACAGAAACCTATCCAGGTCTTTCAGGCACAATTGTTAAGCGAATAGGCAATACCGTGTATTTGGATCAGGATCCAGCTCACAACTATATTCTAGGTCGCTCACGATCTGCTAAAGGACAAACGAAAGTCATTCCAGATATGGATATTTACTCTCGTTCAGAAGAAAAACCGCACCTCGTCTATGCTTCGGGAAAATATGAACTAGCCGTTGCTGGCATGGGAAAAAGAACACTCCAGCAGCGAGGGTATGAATGCCACGTCCTCAATTTGATTGATCTTGATCGCTCTTTCGAGTACAACCCGCTGGATTTAGTTAAGCGGGCGTATATGGAAGGCGATATCGACAACGCGATTGAGTTGTGTAAAACCTTCAGCTACCCGCTTTATCACAATGAAGAGGCTAAGGAGCCAATCTGGGAAGAAACAGCTATGGCGTTAGTCAATGCGTTGATTCTAGCGTTGTGCTACGAATTTATTGAAAAAAGCAAGGATCCAAAAAAGACGGAGAAATACATTTCCATGTATGCTGTTTCCAATATGCTATCAGAACTTGGAACGACTGGAGAAAACGGAGACGTACTTTTGGATAAGTATTTTGAAAATCTCCCTCCAGGAAATCCAGCGAAGTTAGAGTATTCAACGGTGAAGTATGCGGACGGTCAAATGCGGGCGTCCATTTTTGCTTCCACACAAGCCAAGCTCCGGAATTTCACCGCGCCGAAGGTTGCCAAAATGATGGCTCGTTCCACGTTTGACTTCCGAAAACTAACGAAAGACTCAGAACCAGTCGATTATACGGATCGAATGGTGGTGGAAGGCTATGTGGATATCACAGTTCCAGGAGAATATTACCTCACCTATTCGGTGACGAATGACTTTGACGAGACCTATACCGCCAAACGTTTGATTACGGTCGCTAAAGGTGTTGCTTATCAAACCTTGCCGAATAACGACGAATTTTTCAAAGGAATCGAGCTAGTCGTCTTACCGGTAGGGACGCCTTTTGATCCCAGAGCTGGGGTAACTTGTAAGTACGTTTATAAACCACAAGCGGTTTTCTTGGTGCTGCCGGATTATATTCAAACCAACTATATTATTGCTAGTACCTGGATCTCACAAATGTACCATGTCGCCAGTGACTATGCGTCGTCGCTAGACGGAGGGAAACTTCTGAAACGGATCCGTGTCCCACTAGACGAGTTCGGGAACTTGCCTGGCTTTTCAAATATCGGATCAATGATATCAGTTGGTGCCGGACGCGGAATCTTATTTGACTTTTACGTGCAGCACCCCAATCAGCTGACAATGAAATACTCTGAAAAAGTTGGGGAGTTCATTCAAGATGAAGCGATGAATAAATTCATGTTAATGACTGGCTCAAAGAAGGCTAGAGAAGACTTTTCAGCACTTCTAGGTGATAAGGAGGTCACTTTGAAAAGCCGCTCAGGGGGCTTGTTTGACATCAATAAGCAGTTTACCGAAACCGTGGATACAAGACCGTTGTTTGCGCCGGCCGAGATTGGCCGCCTACAAGAAGGCGAAGTGATCGTCGAGCGCTCGATTCACCGAAAAGATTTGAAAGGAAACCTTGTTCGCCCGTACCCGATTTTTAATGCGGGAGAGAATGGTCGTTTGCTGTATGCACATACCTATCTGAAGGAGTGGTTTGATCCAGATGGTCGCTGGCAAGACTTGGATTTGCCTCGTGTCCGAGATATTTCTTTGGAAGAATACAGTCGGAACTTTGTGCAACGGATCAAAAATCCAATTACGAGCGTCCAGCGAGATAAAGATACAGAAATTCGAAAAGAGGAGCTGAGAGAATTAATGGAACAAAAAGAAGCTATCCTAGATGATCTCTATAACGGGATTGCAGGAAATGAGATTGCAGCGGACTTAGATGCAATCGATCAGGTCTATGTAAAAGGCGAAAAACCAACATTAATCGAGAAATACAGTCCAGAATCACAATACACCATTTATCGAACAATCATTGATGCGAACCCAGATGATGAAGCAAAAATCGCAGACTTTGAATATTACGATGAATACAACGCCTATTTGAAACAAGAATTCAACGAAGAGTTGTTGAAAAAACTTCAATTTATGGGGTATTTCAAAGACTAGAAAAGAGGACGAAATGGACGCTTACGATGTTCTCAATGATTACAGTGATTACTTGAAAGTCAGCAATATGCTTGTCTGGGCCTTCCGAAAAATCATGTGGGGGGTCATCTGGTTATTGAGCCGGTTAATGGACGCAGTGGACTATCTGTTAGATAGTATTTATTCACTGGCCGGCTTCTCAGAAGACTCGGCGGTAAGTGCATTTGTGGAAACCAACCGCGGGGCGGTGTTTGCGATTGGTGCCGTCTGTTTGATTTTGTTCTTTCTGGCCTACATGCAAAATTCGCGAAAGCACCAACTAAATAATTTGTTAAACAACCTGATGTTGGGCATTGGAGTTGTGCTGCTTAGCCTAACGCTGACGACCACTTTAATGTCTTCCAGCTTCGAAATCGCGAAGGCGATTACCTCTGATGGCGGTACGACAGCAGAAACAATTATGAAGAACAATATTTACGATACCGTAGCGTTTGATGCGAATGGCTGGTCTGGAGCAGACTCTGCCCCGTCTATTAATAATCGTTATAGTAATGAGGCGCTGAAATGGCTGGATATCACTGAAGAGGTGGATCCTGGTAAATATGATTTTCAATCCGATGTCTCAACAGAGGTTTTTTCAAAAAAAGTTGTCAATGATATTGATGGTACCCCTCAGTTAGTCGATTTGGAAGCCGGATGGTTCAAAATCGATGAACATTATTACCGCTATTCCTGGCACCCTTTCGTGATTGTCGCACAACTTATTGCGTCAATCGTGGTTGTGTTAGCAACCAGTTACAAATATCTGCGAAGCCTATTCAATGGGGTATTTAATGGAATCGTCGCCCCTGCTTTTGCTTTTACGGATCTTGCTGAAGGAGCGAAGGTACGAAAAATCATGACTGCAAGTATCAATATCGCCATCAATATTGTGATGTTTGCCGTTTCGGTCAAGATGTATCGAATGTTTTCTACCTATGTCAGCAAACAAGATATCAATGTCTTTGCGGCTGTTGTCATTCAAATCATGATGGCGCTAATTGTCCTGGAAGGTCCATATATCATTCAAGAACTGACCGGTCAAGAAGCAGGCGTCGGATCGTCGTTGAAGGGTGTCATGGCTACAGCAGGTGTCATGTATGCGGGAGCGAAACTGCCAGGGCTTGTTAAATCTGGAGCGGGTAAAGTTGCAGATGTGGCGAAGAAACCAATGGGTGCTATGCGAGGCGGACTTGCGGTCGCAGGTGGTGCCGCTAGTGGCGCCGCAGAATCTGCCCTCGATACGTTGAGTAAAGAAATGAAGGAAGCAAAACAAGAAGAGCCAACGGGACTGAAGCCAAAACCGATGAGTTCGGAAGAAATGGCGGACTTTAAGTCGAAAGTTAAAGAAGACTTGCAAGCCCCATCAGATGAAAAGGATCCAAAAGCAATTGATGGAGCGAATCAGCCGGAAAAAGCTGCAAGTGATCAAGAATTGGCAAAAGCTGATAAACCAAACATCGGTCAAACACAAGATCACGGTGCCGAAGGTACAAAACAGGCGGACCCTGAATTAGCTGCGGAGCAAACCAAAGCAGATCAAGCCTTGAGTGATGGAAAATCCGAAACTACTAAAGTACCTGAAGTAGCTATTGAAAATCAACAGCCACTCGATGAAAATCGAGATCTTTCGGAAAACGCGAAACCAGGATTGAACAGTGTCACGGCACCACTAGCAAAAATGACAAATTCTATCAGCGGAGAAGCACTCGTGCCACACGGCCATACAGGACAAGCACTGACAACTCGTGCTTCTGAAGGGCTACAAGCAGTCCCTGGAGCATTAGCAGCCGCTGGCACTGCCGCAAGCATGGTTTCCCAACAAGCTTTGCGTGGGACAGCTATCGGGCTTCAAACGGCAGAAACAATGGCGCCAATGGCTGCAATGGCAACTTTGCAGAGCACTGGGGCACCAGCCGTTCAACAGATGGTTACACAATCTGGTGCCGTCATGGCTGGTGTTTTGGCCAACGCTTCTGTCCAATCGGCCACCTATCAAAATACGGCGATGTCGCCGCAAGAATTGGCACCGACAGCAGTTGCACAGGCCATGTCAATTCCGCAAAATTCTTCTATCCCACAACCAGGCTATGTGAGCTTGCCACAAGTCGCTAATCTACCTGGTGTGCAACAATTCCAGTCTGATCTGCAAGCACCAGTGGTACGGACTGAAACCGTTGGTGAAGTGCTGGCCAACAAGTATGCAGATCGGCAGATTTCAAAAGCTGAGAAGAATGTGAAGTATCAAGAATTGCATCAAATTGGGAAGAATACAGGGACCAAAGCTGCAAATAAAATTCTGAATCGAAAGAAAAAAGGGCGTGATAATGGATGAATGAATTAAAAAATGTCTCTAGCATTCGGCCAAAACGCGAGGTCAAATTCGGAATTTCGCTCTTCGAAGTGATGTTTGTGATTGTAGTGACTGTGATTGCGGCAGTTTTACGGGGCCTCGTCTATCCGTTGTTCGAATACCCTTTTGTCATCTTGACGTTTCTCAATGCGACTTACTTGGTCATGAAACCTAAAGAGAACCCCACCTTGAATCATTTACAGATGTTCAAATTAGTGATTCGACGGTATCTATTTAAAGAATATGTGGGGTATAAGACAATTGATGTGAGAGAATTTCGTGAAGAGTAGGGCATTTGCCTTACTCTTTTTTGAACTGGAGGGATCATTTTGAAAAAGAGGAAAGTGGCAGCTGCAAATCAAGCATCTGAAGAGGCCATTCCTTCGTTTGACTTTCATATTCCTAGCGAGGAAAGCAAAAGTGAAGAACGTGAATCACCCAATCACCTAGGTGAAGGGAAGCTGACGCGGGAAGAAAAGAAACTGAACCGGAAGACCGGGAAACAGCTACGAAAAATTTTAGAACTCCATCCGGTAAAAAGCTGGGGGAGTCGAACCGATGAAAATTTTGTTCGCTACACTTCTGGCTACTTCGAGATCCTACGAATCCGAGGGAAGAATCTTTTCGGTATGCGACCAGAAGAGTTCCAACAAATAATGGCTTCTTACGGGGCCTTGTCTAGTCTGTACGATCAAGCATTTAAACTGGTATCTATCCATTCGGCGGTAAATACCACCGAAGCACAAGGGTTCTATAAGCGTGAATTTCAACGGAGTACGAATCCTGGGCACCGCGAGATCTTAGAAGAAAAATATGGCGAGTTGGCATTCATCGCTAAGTACCGTCAAATGGAAGAATACTACGTGTTTGTGTACGGGTATGACGAAGAAAAACTCCGAGAAAATTTGGAGAAGTTCTATAAATGTTTAGGGGTCATTCAAGTGGATCGAATGACGCGCGAAGAGAAGGTGCAGCTGTTGTTCCAAATGGCCAATCCTGCATTGAAATTAGCGCCACAAGTCCCTCGTGGTTTTGAAGTAAAATCGAAACGAATTCTGCAAGAAGGAATCGATATCGGCTTGTTAAGCCGGATCCAACCGCAAGGTAATTTGAAAATAGGCGAAACCGCGATTCAGACTGGCACAGGCTTTTCGGCTTGTTTGACGACTTATCGGCTTCAAAGTGAACCAGATTATTTATGGTTGAACCCCTTCACAAAAATTAAGGACAAAATTTTGACACTTGATGTGGCTACACAAGACGATGAGAATCTACGGAATGATATTACAAAGGCACTGGGGGAACTTCAATCGCGGTACAATACGTCGAAAGATGCGACTGAAAAAGAGATCGTCCGAGAGGAATATCAATCGTTGTTGCAGCTGTCAAAAGACGTGCGAAAAGGCCGTGAGATTATTAAGTACGTGACGATACGTTTGTATCTCTACGCAGAGTCACTAGATGAATTGGAAAAGCGAATTTTTACAGTGCGAAAAGAGCTTCAAAAAGAAGAGTTCGGTGTGGTGTCTTCCACGTTGGAACAAGGGTATGACTGGCAATCCATGTTTTTAGACTACTATTCTCAGATGTTGCTGCCTAATACCCGCTCTGGTCTTGATGTGACTAGCACCGTGTTCGGTGCCAGCTTCCCAGCCAACCAGGTTTATTTGATGGATCCACGAGGTCAATATCTGGGATTGTCCAATACCAACGGTCAGATGATCGTTGATTTCTTTGAAATTACTGGAGGTCGAACATTCTATAATATTCTGCTTACCGGCCTGATGGGCCGTGGGAAAACTACACTGATGAAAAAAATCATGCGAGATATGATTGGCCGCGGTTATATGATCCGCGGGTTTGATAAATCTGGTGAATTCACAAAATTAGTGAAACATGAGAAAGGAACCATTATCCGCCTCGATGGGCAAGATGGCCGGATTAATATTTTTGAAGTGTTCCCTTTAGCGATTAACGACACCACACTCGAAGTCAGTGAACAAGCTTCATTTACCACACACTTGTCAAAACTAGGGACTTGGTATTCCATTTTGAAACCTACTGCCCCTTTGGAAGAACTCGATCAGTTTGATACGTTAGTGAGTGATTTATATGTTGTAAAAGGACTGTCAGATGCGGAAGGAAAAGTCGAAAAAGTTACGGGCCTGCCACCAAATGCCTATCCAATTCTGGCGGATCTACTCGAACTTTTAGTGCGGCGCTATAGTGAATCCACGTTTGATGAAGAACGGAAGCATCTGTACAATATCCAGTCCACACTTACTACATTGATGAAGAAAACAAGCACTCTCTTTAACGGACCGACGACGATTCCTGACTTTTCAAACCAGCAGATTCTATTTTTCAACATTGATGGCTTATCAAACTTTGACCCGCGCTTTGTAAACGCCCAGCTGTTCAATGCCTTCAACCT
This sequence comes from Enterococcaceae bacterium OF42-14pH9A, assembly GCA_027692465.1. Classification (GTDB taxonomy): domain Bacteria; phylum Bacillota; class Bacilli; order Lactobacillales; family Enterococcaceae; genus Enterococcus_C. Next base: position 38,808 of record JAQEYU010000006.1, read on the forward strand.
TTTCGTCGGTACCTTGTTCAATAATGGTCGGCGGGAGCACCGTCGTTATCAAGATGGTGAAATCAAATTCGAAGCAATTAAACGAGGTATGTTTTTCATGGCTGAAGCGCATAATTTACTCAATGGGCGTAACCCTCGGATGGTGGAGTACTTCAATACCTTTGCCCGAGAGGCTCGAAAACGTTACAGCGGGTTGTGCCTGGATACTCAAAGTATTCGCTCGTTAGTGTCCCAACAAGAAAACAATTCAGGCGATAGTGAATTGAATGATATTTACGATTTCATGCAGTATCGATTCTTTTTTCAGCCTGGTCAAGAAGAATTGAAAACGTTGGGGAAATCAAATGGTGGCCCGCTAGCAGATGAAGAGGTGGAACTCGTTAGCAAGTTTGAACCCCACAAGACTCTATTAAAAATTACCTCCGGTGAAGCGTATGAAATGCGTGTGTATGCTTCACCTGAAGAATTGGCTCTCTTTGATGGTGGTGGACGTAAAGCTGCCGACACGAGATAGGGGGCGATGAAATGATCAAGGAATATTTGAGACGCAAGGTCACAAAAAAAGTATTTTTATGGGCATGTGGGCTACTCGCCCCTGCTCTTTTGATTATTGGAGTCGTTGGTCTGGTTCTCATGATGTCAGCCGGTTTTCTCTCTCAATCGGAGAGTACGAGTAGCGGAGGGACTGGTGAGCGTTATAATGGCGAGTTTACCGACACCGTACCTATTTTTGACGAGATCAAAGGTCGTGGAGACTTTCCCGATGAAGTGGCCCAACTAGCAGTTGGTACAGCAGTTAAGTATCGCCTGTTGCCTTCAGTAATTTTGAGTCAATGGGCGTATGAAAGTGCGTGGGGAAAGTCGGGACCAGCCACGAAAGATATCAATTTCTTTGGGATCACTTGGTATGATGGTTGCCCTTTCCCGCAAGGTATGGAACGTGGCATAAACGGTTCTGAGGGCGGGCACTATATGGCTTTTCCGAATCCAATGACGTGCTTTAGCTACTATGGCTATATGGTAGCCTCACAAAGCAATTTCAATGCAAGTGTCGGGAATCAAAGCCCAAGTGAAAGTTTGCTAATTCTAGGCCGTGGGGGATATGCGGCAGGCGGTATTGATGAAGATAGTGAGTATTTCAAAGCGGCGATGAACATTATCAGTACCAATAAATTAACTGAATATGACACCTTTGCGATTGAAAAATGGGGATCTGATACCCCTACATTGCCAGGTCTTGATGATGGGCCGAGCGTCCCTTCACTACCTGGTGCAGGGAATCCGAAAGTCTTGGATCGATACGTCGGCACACGAATTGGGAACGGACAGTGCTACGCGCTCACCGCTCTCTATTCTCACCTCATGGGTGGTCCCAGTCTTGGAGCAGGTGTGACAGATAAGATCGATATGATTCCAGGTACTGATGGCACCAGCGCCTATCAAATCGGAAATGCCTATGATTGGGCAGGGCACGGATGGAAGGTCATTAATAGTCCCAAATATGCGGACTTGAAGGCGGGAGATATCATCAATTGGAAGCCGTTCTCTACGCACAGTCGAAGCGAGTATGGTCACACCGGAGTGATTGCTTCGGTTGGAAAAATGGGTGCCTACGATACCTACGAGCAAAATTCAGAACAAGGTCAGATTGGTGCCAAATACACGCGCTATTATGACGATAGCATCTACAGTATTATCCGAAAGGTGAAGTGAGGGTAAATGAAAAAATATGGGTATGCGGTGATTTTTTCCGGCGTAATTGTTTGCTTAGGAATCTTCTTTTTTGTTTCCCTACGCGGCCAACAAGCTGAGACGAGCAATAACTCCTCAGCGGTGACGGTTGAAGAAAAAGGTTCTAGTAGTGCAGAGAACGATCTTGTAAGTAAGAACGAGGACAATCAAGAATCTAGTTCAGCAAAAGAAGATTCTACTGGTGAAAAGGAGGCAATCGAAAAACTCTTAAAGACGTTTGGTCGCCGGTGGCTCAATTACGATTCTATTGGAAAGAGAAATGCGTCGGTGGTGGAATTGTGCACGGAGAAAGCGATCAAAGCCAGCAGCCTTGACGTGGATCCACATGCTGACTTCAAGGGTAAGGGACAGTTTCATCTGATCACTCAAGATATCAAAGAATCGAATACCTATCTTCTTTTTGGTAGCGATGTTGTTCGGGAAACGATCCATCGCCAGGTTCTCTTACAACTGACAGTTGTAAAAGAAGCTGGGGAATATAAAGTCGATGAAATGGTCTTGAATTACGTGCAACAAGCCTATTGATTTCACAGCTTTATCAGACAAAGGAGTGAAAAATTTTGACAACAAAATCGAAGCAAATTTTGCAAATTGTTCTTGCGACGTTAGGGGGTCTTCTGTTATTAGGAGGCTCTTTTTTTATCGGCCATCGGATGGGAGCAAGCGATCAACAAGCTGTAGTCACTGCCCAAACGACTACCGATTCCTCTAGTGAAACGAGTACAGTTATATCTAGTGAACCAACTGTATCTGATCAAGAATACCAATTGAAGAAAGCACAAAAAGCTTTGGTTGGGTATGAGGAAATGACCAAAGAAAGAGACGAAATTCAAGCAAATGCAGACCGCGTGCTAGATGCCTATTTCACCAACACACGAACAAATGCCGATGAGAAAATGGCAGGGGTGGAAGAAATTCAGACAGCCGTCGGCCAAGAATCCAACTTGCCTTATGCGAAGGAAGTGACTCCTGAAGCGATAGATTCGCGTCAGCTAACCTGGTCAAAACAATATCTTGTGAGTCACTGGAATGAGGAAGAGCAGCAGGTCCTAGCGCTGGTCAAAGTGACAGAGTCTGCGAGTGGAAAGGAAGAAAAAGACGTCCCTTATCTCGTAAAAATGGATCTTGTAAAATCGGATAGTCAATGGAAAATTGGGCAACTCAATCCAGTCAAAGTTACTGATTCAGTGCCCCAATATTTCTTCAAAGACAGTGATGGTGTGCTATGGAAGTGAAGAAAAAGTCACGTCTGGATCGGATGCGTGACCGCTGGGAGGAAATGCAAATTCGGCGTCGGCGGCATGAGTCCATTTGGTACCTTGGCTACCTGGCTGTCATGATTATTTTGTATGCCGTGATGATTTTTGGTGGGGTGTTTATCCAATCAAATGACGATACCCGATCAACGAAAATCGGTGCGACCTATGCGCTGGATCGTGGGAACTATACTTTGATTGAGAAACAGCTAGACTCGAAAAACAGGCGGGCCGCGTTTACACTGGCCAACCCTGAAGCACCACTCGTCGATCAGGCAACTGAAGTAAAAGCTGAGGTCGAATTCAAAGATTCGTCTGGTGAAAAAGCCAAGACTACGGTATTGCAAGGGGAACGTGGCTACCTGGTTGTTGTCGTTGAAAACCTACCGGAATCGTACAAAGCAATGAAGGTTAATGTGACGATGAACACGGACAGTCAGTCAACCGAAGCAACGCTTTTGATGAACCCGAAACAGGAGACCACCGTCTCTTTCCAATTGCCAAATCAGACAGAAGTTTTGCTGGCTTCCTTGCAGTATCAGATCACTACTAAGGAAAAACAAATCACAGATAACCGTCAACTTCAGTCAGAAAATACTCGCCAGATTCAAGAGAACGACGAGAAGATATCACGGCTAGAAGAGGATAAAAAGTACCAGACGGCTGCTGAAAAACAAGAGACGGACGGGACGATTTCTCAAGTGAAAGAGAGTTCTCGTGGGTTAGCCTCACGTCGTGAGGCACTGGAAAAAGAGAATCAGGAATTGAAAAATCAGATCGAACTAATCAAGAAAAAGTTAGAAGATGTGGGTGGAAAATGAGTAAAGAAGGCAACGCCGTAGCAAGGCGTTAGAACGCCATAAGTTGGCGATAAAACGCCATAGCAAGGCGTTGGTAGCGCCATAAGTTGGCGTTGTGCGCCCCTATCTGTACCCTAATAAATCAACTGGCACTGCCGGTTTAACCACGAATGTGGGTACAGATTTCCCTTATGCTCTTTCCAATTTTCCCCTTTCTCGTCGCTCCGCGCCGTTCAAGGGGAGTTGGAAACCCACTCCCTTCTTCGAAAGGAGGTCCCCCCTACCCATGAAAAGATCGAACCGAGAGTTTGATGAGATCCGCATTCGCAATGTGCCAGCTGACAAAAAAGTTCGGCTCAAACAGCGGGCCGCAGCCGAAGGAAAAACGCTTCAGGCTTTCATGTACGAGAACGCCCTCCGGCTGGCAGACGGCGAAGAAATTAATGACGTTCAAGTCAAAATGACCGAGCAGCAAACAAAGCTGCTGGAAATTATTGAATCAAACACGTTGGCCCTACAAGAAAATAATCGTCGCTGGGAAATTGTGTTCGGTGATGGCGAAAATGAATTGAAGGAGGCAGGTAAAGATGAGTAGAAAAACACATCCGACACGAATAAATGTCGATGTATCTGAGAGTACAAAATCTTTTATTCTGGCATATAAGGATAAGCATCGCTGTGTGACGCAAGCCGAGGCAATTGATCAGATTGTCAAAGAATTGGAAGATCAAGACACAAAGGAACTTGTCGCAGATCAAATCGCACAGGCAACCGCGAACTATGTCATTGAGGGCTTGAAACGGCAATACCTGGATCCCTTGCGGATCCGGACAGGGTATGCGGATAAACAAACGAAAGTGCTAATCCAAATGATGAACCACTTAATGGTGAAAGGTGATTTTGATGATCCAAATATTATTACCACTGATGTTCACTCTTCGACAGCACTAAAGGTGTCAGAAGAAAAGATTCAAAAGGAAATCGAACACTTCAAGCAAAGAAAGAACACCCGTGAGGCGACTCGTGAGGGCCGTCAGGAGACGAGTGATTAATGGTGATTCAAGCAGGGGTTGTCATGAAGACAAAATTTATTGGAGCAGGCGACAAGCGCTTTGGCAAGGCCATTGATTACCTGGATAAAGAGAAGTCTAAACGTCAAAATAATCTCAATCAGTACTATGCCTTTGACGACTACTCTCACTCGCCGGACAAGTTGAAAAATATTACTGCTCTTTTCAACGGCCGACAGGATTACCTGGATGAAAGTGCCAAACTTGAACTAAAGAAGGACTTCACTGAAGCTCGTGAAAACGGCAGCCCAATGTGGCAGACCGTGTTCAGTTTTGACAACGATTATCTGAAAGAGCTGGGTCTCTTTCGGGTCGGAGATCATGACTTTTTAGATGAAGGAGCCTTGAAGCAGGCAACAACGTTGGCAATGAATAAGGTGATTAATGATTTGAATCTTGGGGCAACCGCCAGATGGACGGCTGCCATTCACTATGATACGGATAACATTCACGTCCACACGATGCTAGTGACAACAGATCCCGAGGCGACGTTGGAAAAAATGATTTATAAGGAGAAGGAAGTTTACCGAGGAAAGATTCCACCAAAGACCACGCGGGCAATGAAATCAAAGTTTGCGAATGCGATTGCTGATCGGGATCCAACGTTGGCCAGAATCTCTTATCTCATGCGGGAGCAAGTGGTGAAGCAATCAATGAGTGTCGGTTTTTCGAAAGATATCCAGATCATGAGGAGTATCACGCAGCTTGTCAATCAGCTGCCGAAGGATCGCCGTCTTTGGAAATACGGAAACAATGCAATGGCACAATTTCGACCACAGATTGATGGGCTGGCTCGGGCGATTATCGCGAGAAATAATCCGAAGGCGATGGAGGAGCTGGAACAGCTTCTGGATGAACAGGATCGTTTCTTCAAGCTAACCTATGGTACTGGTGCTGGTGGTGCGCCGCTCTCTTACAAAGAAAATCAGCTAAAACAAGTCAACAAGGATATGGGAAATGCACTTTTGAAAGAGTTGGTTCGCAGCATGTCTCGAGAGGAATGGCTTGCACAAAATCGCTACACTCCAGAACAAATTCAGGCCTATCTCGAAGAAAAAAAGGAGCCGATGGTCACAAAGAAAACCCTCAACCGAATCACAGAGGCGGTGGAAGGCAGCCGACAAGAGTATTTGAGTAAGCGTGCCTACTACCAGGAACAATACCGGAAAGACATGCAACGAAAACATGAATTAGAACAGGGGAGAGGCTACTAACTTGGTAGTCTCTTTTTCTATCTGAAGGAGGAAAAGAGATGGCACAATCAGCGCAAAAGACACGGAAGCGTGTGTATACGAAAGAAGAAATCCAGCGGGCGAATCAAGTGGATATGGTGGACTTTATCCAGTCTCACGGTCAAGGCACCCTTGAAGGGCATGGCCGTTACTTTAAGTATCATGTGAACGGTCATGATTCACTGGTCATTGACAAAAAGCTGAACTATTTCTATCACAATGGCCAACAACGCGGGGATAACCTTGTCGCTCTTTTGAGAGAGTATGAGGGGTATTCCTTTCCTGATGCTGTCGGTTTTTTGTTGGGGGAAGACCTGGAGCCGCATAAAGAATTTGTCGAAGAGCCCATCGGGCCCTACCAGCAAGTGTATGAACAGGATACGACTTATGATCAAGCACAGAACTATTTACGCAAGGTACGGGGAATTGATAAAGATATTGTCGATTTTCTCTTTACGAATGGCTATGTCATTCAGGATAAAAAATACAAAAGTGCTGTTTTTCAATGGCGAGAGTTCGGTTTGCCACAAGGTGAAATCGTAGGCGCGACGTCTCAAGGAACAACTGTTGACTACAATCAGTATGGGAAGCGCGGAACCGCCAAATATATTGCAAAAAATTCAAAACGGCATTATGGATTTTCAATCACGCTGGGTAAACCAAAGCAGTATCTTTTCTTTGAATCAACGATTGATTTGCTCTCTTACTGGTCGTTGCATAAGGAGTTGGACAATAGTCGGTTGATGAGCCTGGAAGGGTTGAAGCATCAATCAATCCTAAACTTTATTCAAGAAACCAATGGGTACTTTGATCAGCTACCAACTGAAGGTATCGTCTACGGCGTGGACAACGATGCAGCTGGTCACCGGTTGTTTGATTTTGTCGAGGAACGGATCAATATCATTGGCAGTCGAGAGTCAGACAAACCAGCAGAAAATATCAATCAGATTCCCTTTGATCATGAAATCCCGAACCAAATGATTCAACTTTATCAAGAGGCCGCAGAGGACTTTCCCAACGTCAATTGGGTAACGTTGGCCACTGTTCATAAGATTGAGACCAATTATTCCAATACAAATAAGATTGCCAATAACTTCAACTTACACCGCTACTTTGCCCAGGACGCTACGAGTAAGCTACCTAATGAAGAAATCGATGTGGCGCTTGCCGTTCAATCCGCGGCAGAGGAACTACATGCCGTTTTATTGGACGCACCAGATCCGAATGACCCGGTAGAACAGCTGGTGAGTCTCTACGTTGATCAAGATGAATCTGAGAGTAAACGGCAGCTGATTAAAGAGAAGATTCAGTATTACTATGACGATTACTATGCAGGAAACTACCAACGTGTGGAAGAAATTTCGAAGGATTGGAATGAGCTGTTGTTACAACAACGTTCAGAAGGAATGGTAACAGAACGTGAACCACTTGCCTTTGATCCAAAACGTGATGGGTTGGACGACTACCTGACAGAAACATTCGATTACTACCTGCAAGATTCTCCGACACAAGAAGCTGTCCGTGGTATGCTGGTTGGGAAATATGGCATTAACGTCAATGTCGTCAATGCCTTAATCAAAAAGGGCCTGATTCGGCAGGACGTCAATGATCGGATTGTTTTTCTTTGGAACAATGAGGGCGAAGTCATTGGGGGACAAATTCGTGGGACGTTCTACAATAAGGCAGCCTTCAAGAAAACAGCTGGGTATGAGAAGAAGGTCATGGATAAATCAGAAGAAGGCTACGGCTTCAATGTGACACTAGGCCGGCCGGATAAGATGCACCTTTTCCAAACCCCTGAAGACCTGTTGGCATTTTGGACGATGCACATTGATGATCTGAAAGACACGGTACTATTTTCCCTGTCGAACAATAATCCAGACGACGTGATCAAAAATATTAATCTCAAAATGAAGGCAGGATATAAGATTAAGCAGGTGGAGTTTTGCATGGGAAACAACCAGGAATCACTTGATCTTATGGACAAGGTGGCTCAGCTCGAAAGCTTTGATCGGCAGACTGGGCAGCTAACCACTATCCAGGGAGATAAAATCCAATTTCGCTCTCTGCGGCCGAGAATCGGGATTGATTGGTTGAGTGAACTTGATGAAAAGCGCGCACGGATGGCAGCCTTAGATCGAGCGAACGGGCGTGCCGGACAGCAGTTGAATCAAGTTGTGTCCTATAGTCGAACGTAAGGAGGAAAAACATGAATAATGTGTGTCAAAGTGGACGTGTAACCCGAGATCCGCAACTGCGTAAAACCAACTCTGGAACTACGGTTGTTGCCTTTAATCTAGCGGTCAATCGAGACCGAATCGGTAAAGATGGTAAGAAGATGGTAGATTTTATCCCTTGCGTCATTTGGCGTAAGGGAGCAGAAAATTTTGTTAAGTACGTGAAAAAAGGAACCCTGGTGGAAATTACCGGGTTCAACTCCACACGCACTTATCAAAAGGGCGACACAAAGGTGTTTGTGATGGAAGTTACCGCATTGACTTTTCGGGTTCTGGAAAGTCGCTCGGCTATCGAACATCGGCAGCAAGCAGCGGACCATACGGCACCTGCTTCAGAAGAATTTCCGGAAGATGGGTCCTACGATCCGTATGATTCTGGACATACGTGGGTCGATATTTCAGACGACGATATGCCGTTTTGATCGAGTGGACATGCGAAAAGAGGAAGGCGCTGCCTTCCTCTTTTCACTAAAATATGTTACACTATTTATGTAAAGAGGACGTACTCGACATACGCCCTCAAGTAGACCGTTTAAAGCGGTAGCAAGAGTTTAATTACAAAGAGTAATCAGTCAGCACTCGCTAAAGTTTATGACTGGTTACTTTTTTTTGTCATTTTTTAGCACGGACACAACCAAACCAATTAATGCAATGGTAAACATACCAAAGGCAAAAATCGTCTGAATTGTTTCATATGCAGACAAAAGGCTTCTCCTTTCAAAGATTTTGGAAGTACGCACATACGCACCACCTCACTTTCCAAGATAGCCACCACCATAAACTTTCTACTTTGCCAGTATAGCATGAAACATGCAGCGAACGTCCCAAAAAACAGGGATTCTCTGCGTGTTTTTTTGTCTTTTCTCAAAGCAACGGATGGAGAATTTCTTCAGGAAATGGTATGATGGTCTTGGGGTGAGTGATGTGTTAAACGAGAAAACTAGACTTGTATTTGAACTGTATAGTGGGACTTTGCCAGTGAAGGTTGCAGCAGAACACGGGATTAGCAATGGGACACTACAAAAAGCCTACCGACGTGGTGAAATAGAGAAACCATATCGTGGTGTCTATGTTCTTCCTGAGAGCTTAGATGATGATCTATTGGCCATGCAATCGATTTACTCAAAAGGTATTTATTCTTATGAAACAGCTCTTTATCTGAATGGTTTAGGCAGCTTCGTACCCTTCAAATACTATATGACTTTTCCTCGTGGATACAGTAACTCCTCGTTCGAGGAAAATATGATTTCACCAAGTTGGATTACTGAAAAATATTATGAGATTGGCCTAACTGAATTGCTGTCTTTGGTTGGAAATCCCTTACGTGTGTACGACAAAGAACGAACAATCCTGGATATTCTAGGCTCAAAAAGAATCCTGCCCTATTTAGTTGAAGAGGCAGTTTATGATTACTACACGGATAGTGATGCGGATTTTGATCGCTTAGTTCATTATGCGGAACAAATGAAGCGTACCTATTTGCTGAAAAGGTGGAATGAGTATCTTGTTAAGTTTAGCAAAAATGAAAAATCTAGTTCGTGAAAAATCAAAGGAATTCCATGTCCCGCCGCAACAATTGTATTCGCTGTATGGGCTGGAGGAATTATTAAAACGCTTATCTGACTCTCCGTACAAAGAGTATTTAGTGATTAAGGGTGGGTATTTACTGACATCAGTCTTTGGCCTGGATAATCGGACAACAAAAGATTTAGATGCTTCAGTAAAGGATCTTAGTTTGGATAGAGAAACGATTGAGGCGATTGGGGCATATCTCGAAAGCCCTTATCCTGATGGAAAAGTTCATTTCAAAGTAACTACAATTAAAGATTCAAGGGAAAACTTCGAATACAGTGGGTTTAATATGCGACTGCATTTTATCAACGAGTCTGCCGTCATTCCGTTAGATCTTGATATTACTACTGGCGAAAAAATTCTTCCTACGCCAGAAACAAAAATCCCACTGATTTTTTCGGAAGGGGAGATTTCGTTCCAGGCATACCCTGCCGAGCAAATTCTATCTGATAAACTTTATACAACCCTAGCCTATGGGGCAATTGACGATACGAATTCGCGAGCCAAGGATTTGTACGATCTGTACTATTTGAGTACCTTTCATGAACAAATCGATTACGCGGCGGTAAAACAGTCCATTGAGGCAACGAAGAAACAAAGAGGGGATCAAATTGAACCTTCAGACTATATGCAAATTCTAGATCAGTTAGAGTCGTCACCCAGACAGCAAGCTTATTGGGAGAAGTATCAACTTGATCATGCGTATGCAATTGGTGTCCCTTTTGCAAAAGGCTTTGAAGCTGCAAGAAGTGTTATCAAGCAAGCCTATCCAGAGTTAGAAAAAGGAGCAAAAAGGTCTAATGAGTTGGAGTCAGGACCGTCGCATTCGGTACACAGAAGGATTGAGCCTGAACGTGGCCGCAGCAGATAGTAGGAATCGGTAGAAGGATTATAATAGTAACTAGGACCACCTTTGCGAAAAGAGGTGGTTCTTTTATTTATAAACATTTGGAGACAAGTTGCTGATTTTGTTTGTCATTCAGTTAAAGAATAAATAAAATAACGTAAATTTAGTGAACTTGTTATGATAAATAGTCTTTAAAAACCGATATCCATAGTAAATAATTTTGGATATTGAGCAAAAATTATTTATATTTTGTAAAGCTCTCAAATATAGGAATTATTACATAATAAATTTGAACAAAAATGAAATAAAACGTTGAGTTCGGACGCTTATGATCAAAATATAAAGTTATTTAACATGAAATAGACTGCAGGTGACAACAATGTAAGCGCTATCATTACGTTGTCTGGTTTGGTAATATATGTTTATCAGAAGGTGATACCTTTTGAACAAGAATTCTTGATTGGCTGCTGCTATTGTCATTTGGTCTTGTCAATGTCTTTGTGGAGAAAAGGGCTTTATTATTGAAGAGGAGGAATGTATAATGACTAAAAAGGTAACAATGGTATTATCTATTTTTTTGTTGGCATTCGCATCGCTTGGATTTGGAAATGTTGTTGCTTCTGCTGCTGAAACCTATTATGAGGGAACAGGAATGAGTCGCTCGAAATGCACACTTAGAAGGACGTATACTTCAAGTGAACTCAAAACAATGGGAGAGGCATATAACAAGAACGCGGCAAAAGTTGCAGAAATGGGTGTTGTAGCTGCTCTGGTTCCTTATATCGGAAAAGTTCTTGGAACAACTGCAGGACTGATGGCCTCTGAGGCAGGTATGAAGGGAAGTTCACTGATTTCAAAAGGAAACAGTGGATACAAGGCAAAAGAGTTCTATTGCGAAAAGGTAACATGGGATGGATATTCTAGAAAATCTTACGTGACTTTCAAATTTGTGAAATGAGGTGAAAGAAATGATTTGGGTTAAAAGGATTCTTTTCACTTGCGCCTTTTTACTGGTTGCTTGGTCATTGATTCATTTAGTAGGCGTATCGCCTTTAGTTATTCTAATCTTTGCGATTGTATTCTCTGGATATATCTCGAAAAATGGAATCCTAGCCGGATTAGGGAACTACTTCGATGCTTAGGAAAATGCTGAAAATCATATTTTCGTGTTTTATGCTTACGTTGGTACTCTCGGGTTGTCAATCGAAGAGCGAAAGCCAAATAAAAACCTATGATTCATATGTTGAGAATTTTGAGCGTGTGAGCTTAGAAAAGGTAAAAGAAAAAATAAAGGTAGAAGACGATTTTGTTCTATACGTTGGCCGTAAAAGTTGCCGCTATTGTGAGATATTTGTTCCAAAGTTGGCAGAGGCGTCAACGGATGCTAAAGTTGATATTTTCTATTTGGATACCGACGAATTGGATTTAGAAGATCAAGAAGTAGATCAGTTTTTTGATAACTATAATGTCGAGTACACGCCTACGTTATTGAAGTTCCACAATAAAGAAAAGTTTGAAACTATTGATTTTGATAGCGAAACGGTGAGCGTAAACGAGATAAAGGATGATCTTCAGCTGATAGACAATATTACGTAAATCAATAAATGAAAAAGTAGAGGATCGGCTAACTTACTGATTAGCCAATTCTCTACTTTTTTAAGTCAAAATGAACGAAGTGATTTTGTTAAGACTTTCTTCTGAAATCACTCAAAACATCACGCTTCTTTTCGGAAAGAAAAGTTTCAAATTCAATAATTTCTTCTCTCTTCTTTTTAAGCACGGAGTCACGCATGGATTTTGGAAAGACGCCTTCTCGTTCCAGGATAAGGTTCTCTAATACATAGATTTTCTTCACCAGATGGGCAGTTCTTTCATCATCGTGTGCTCGAAATGCTTGGTCCTTTGCAGTCCGAGCAATCTTTAGCAGATAGTATAATGTGAGTGTTTTCTCCTGAAGGAGATCGTGAGTGTTGCGAGTTAGGATCTCATTCTCATCTTCCAGCATAGGGATTTCGTCAGGGATTTGCGACTGTCGTTCTTGATTTTTGCAGACTTCATCAAGCGAAAAGCCGAGTTGGCAGAATTCGCAGAACAGCGTATCTGTTAAGTGAGTACCACAATATTTACAAGTGTATGTTTCTGTGTTCATGGGAATTCCTCCAAGTAAGTTTTTTGGCTAGTGAAGCGTCCAGAAATCAATCATTAGTAAGAGTATAGCCTAAGTCTATTGGGCTTGAAAGGGGCTACAGTTATGAAGTACGAAAAAGGGTGTTAACCAGGTGGAGTAGACGTCCTGTGATAATGAATTTTTGACCTGGCAAACTGCCTGGATCCCTAGTAATGACAATTGAATATAGGCCATCATTAGACAGTGACGATCTAAGTCTTCACAGTGCACCTTCAGCTCGGTCTGATAATTGTGGCCATTCTTTTCCATTGCTGAAGCCAAGCCAATGACCAGGCTGCCGGATCCGCAACAAGGTTCGAAGTAATGAATGCAGCCATCTGAAGAAAAGGCGGTGTCATGGTTAGATAAAGTTAATTCTGCCATTAAGCGAGCTACATGAGAAGGAGTAAAACACTGGCCGGTCGTTCGATTGGCAATACCTAAATCCATGTAGATTTCACCTAACCAGTCCCGCTTTTCCGACTCCAGGGCAAGAATGAGAGCGGCAAATGATTCAGAAAAGCAGGAAAGCTGCTCTTTGGAGTATTTGCGAACAATCGTGAGATAGGCATTTTCTCTTTCAGAAAAGTCCGTCTTGTCTGAGGCGTTGGCGATAGCATATGCCATTAGTTCGACCCAATCGAAAAAGATAGTAGATAGCCCGTAGGATCCAGTGTTTGACCGAAGGTTTGTAAGAATAGTTTTTTTGATGTCCATGAAATGACCTCCTTCAGAAAGGTTTTTGCCTTTCCTTGATTTGATTTATTTTTCTTTGACGTAGAAGATGCACTCCTACCTGAAATGACCGACAAGGGCTTACAGCTGCACCAGCTTCAGCTGGATGCAGGTGTTGTGCATTTACCCTTGTCGGTTGAATGGAAGGTAGGATAAAAGGCGACAGCGGAGCCGTTCTTCTCAAAGAAAAATGAAATCAAGGAAAGGCGGAGGCCTGAAGGGCCGGGGTGCGACGGAGGAGCACCACAGGGAGGCGAAGCCGACAGCCCGTTGTAAACGGGCGGGAAGTGGGCGTAGGCCACGCAGGGGGACCCGGTGATCATTGATCAACGGGGGAAAAGCAGGCAGCGCCTGCGTTCCCTTTGATAGAGTCGTCTGAGGATCAGACGACTGAATTTGTCAATAGAGCGAAGCGTCAAGGGGAAAGCACGAAGTCGAAGACGGTACGAGTGCTTGGACCGACTATTGACAAATTCACAGCAATACGTGCAGCGAATTGCATCCGTAAGGTCAAAGAAATAGGTGATTCCTATTTCTTTGACCGCTGCTTTTATGCGATTCGAACCAACCCTCCAAAATTGGCCTCACGTTGCACCAATTTCAAAGATTCGTTTTTTCTGAAGTAAAGGCAACACGCTACCAGCATGAAAGTATAGGAGCAGTCCCCTACACCTTCACGAGCGACTTTATGGATCACAATTCGTATTCGCCTCGGAGTTTATGTGCACAATCTTCACAGACGTATCCTACCCCCCAGGCACCGTTAGGCATGGAAGTCAGCTCAATCCCGCACTCTTCACAGGTTCCGAATCCCGAACCGTCGCCTTCGTCTAGGAACTCTTCATCAATTTTTTGCCACTTGCTTTCTTGTTCACACATTTTCATCACCATTTCCTTCCGAGTAATTGTTTTTATCCGTATTTCTTAGTTTGGCAGAGGGACTTCCTTCAGAAAGGCTTTTGGCCTTCCTTGATTTGATTTATTTTTCTTTGATGCAGAAGATGAATCATACCTGAAATGACCGACAAGGGCTTACAGCTGCACCAGCTTCAGCTGGATGCAGGTGTTGTGTATTTACCCTTGTCGGTTGAATGGAAGGTATGATACAAGGCGACAGCGGAGCCGCTCTTCTCAAAGAAAAATAAAATCAAGGAAGGCGGAGGCCTGAAGGGCCGGGGTGCGACGGAGGAGCACCACAGGGAGGCGGAGCCGACAGCCCGTTGTAAACGGGCGGGAAGTGGGCGCAGCCCACGCAGGGGGACCCGGTGATCATTGATCAACGGGGGAAAAGCAGGCAGCGCCTGCGTTCCCTTTGATAAAGTCGTCTGAGAATCAGACGACTGAATTTGTCAATAGAGCGGAGCGTCAAGGGGAAAGCACGAAGTCGAAGACGGTACGAGTGCTTGGATCGACTATTGACAAATTCATGGCAAAGCGAGTAGCGCTTTGCTTCTTTGGTGTTGCTTAAGCCTCCATATCCTGGAGGCTTAAGTAATTTGTCATACCTAGTAGTAGAGACTGCATGCTTCATCAAAGGCATAAGGAGCGACTTCTTGTGCTTTGATGGCTTTTAGATTGGCACGAATTCGTGATTTTGAGACTAGCGCTTTCGTGGCTTCAAAGAACGTGGCAAACGTCGGTTGATCCCCCATCATCATGTCAAAACGATTGACACAAAAGGCAAAAAAGAGGAATTGGTAGCTTACATCGCATTCATCAAGTGGCATAGGCGTCAGCCAAAAATCATTCCCTTGTTGTTGGTTCTTCTGGAGGAGATAGTCTAACCAGTGAAGCTCAGTCGGAAAGTCCTTGTCTGCTTGCTGAAGTTCCTTGACCACCATTTCAAAATCCGGAAAATCCTCTGCCCCAAAACATAGAGGGTTGTGTGTCAGGATAAAGCCATTTTCCTGAAAGAATTCCCAAACGTCTGACCCACTTTCAAAATTGTGATAGATAAGAGGTACGTCCAGATAGCGGTTGATTGATAGTCGGTCAAGGTAGTGATTTGCTGTGGCTAGGTCTTCTAATAATCCTTGTGTTTCATCATCTCTCATGTGAGGTGACCTCCTTTAGAAAGGCTTTTGGCCTTCCTTGATTTGATTTTTTTCCTTTGATGCAGAAGATGAATCATACCTGTAATGACCGACAAGGGCTTACAGCTGCACCAGCTTCAGCTGGATGCAGGTGTTGTGTATTTACCCTTGTCGGTTGAATGGAGGGTATGATACAAGGCGACAGCGGAGCCGTTCTTCTCAAAGAAAAATAAAATCAAGGGAAGGCGGAGGCCTGAAGGGCCGGGGTGCGACGTAGGAGCACCACAGGGAGGCGAAGCCGACAGCCCGTTGTAAAAACGGGCGGGAAGTGGGCGTAGCCCACGCAGGGGGACCCGGTGATCATTGATCAACGGGGGAAAAGCAGGCAGCGCCTGCGTTCCCTTTGATAGAGTCGTCTGAGGAGCAGACGACTGAATTTGTCAATAGAGCGAAGCGTCAAGGGGAAAGCGCGAAGTCGAAGACGGTACGAGCGCTTGGATCGACTATTGACAAATTCACTGCAATACGCGCAGCGAATTGCATCCGAAAGGGCAGAGAAATAGGAAATACCTATTTCTCTGCCCTTTGCTTTTACGCGGTTCGAACCAATCCTCCAAAAACTGGCTGAAAAGCGATTGTCCCAAACTCCGAAAACATTGGATTGTCTAAATTGAAGACATAGACAAATTGATAGCCGTCTTTTAACTCTTGCCAATCATCTGACCAAGTGCTGGTATCCTCTGATACATAGAAAACGGATAACATTTGACCAATTGAGGTGTTGGATAAGATAGCATAGTAAACGATACCTTGATAATCTTCCTCAAATTCGCTGACTAAGTGTTTCATTTTGTCAGTTAACCAGAAGTTCCCGCCGTTTCTTGAAAAGGAAACGAGGTCAGATTGAGAAAATTGTGCAATGGTTTCATCAATAATAGCCATTGCCTTCATTCGTTTGATAGCCTCTTGTTTCATTTTTTCTTTTGATAATTCGTTCATATTAGTTTTCCTCCTGATTGTCTGTACCCTGCTTAAAGGAATACACAGCGCCATTTGTTTTAATATCTTCAAAGTATTCAAGCCATTTGGAATCAACCGTTTTCGCCCTTTTTTCCTCTGTAAAACGGAGCCATGTGAGTTCTAATGCTTGATATTCTGCCGGTTTAATTGCACTTGGTTTTACACCGGTATCAAGACAAAGTGTCGCTTGAAAGAGCCATTTGGGGTTGGATTTATACAACTGTTCAAGGGTTCGGTAGTAGGTGTCAATCAGGTTCAATTCAACACTACTTTCAATAAATTCTTCTTGCGCTTTTTCCAAAATCTGTTTGTAATGTTTTTTTGGTACACGAGTTTCGTTATAGGCAAACGTCATATTTTCTATTTGTTGTGCCATTTTTTCTCTAGGTAGTCTTACAAACTCGTCGTAGTAAAGCATTGGCATAAGGGGGACCTCCTTCAGAAAGGCTCTTGGCCTTCCTTGATTTGATTTATTTTTCTTTGATGTAGAAGATGAATCATACCTGGAATGACCGACAAGGGCTTACAGCTGCACCAGCTTCAGCTGGATGCAGGTGTTGTGCATTTACCCTTGTCGGTTGAATGGAAGGTATGATAAAAGGCGACAGCGGAGCCGTTCTTCTCAAAGGAAAATAAAATCAAGGAAGGCGGAGGCCTGAAGGGCCGGGGTGCGACGGAGGAGCACCACAGGGAGGCGGAGCCGACAGCCCGTTGTAAGGGGGGGGGAAGGGGGCGTAGCCCACGCAGGGGGACCCGGTGATCGTTGATCAACGGGGGAAAAGCAGGCAGCGCCTGCCTTCCCTTTGATAGAGTCGTCTGAGGAGCAGACGACTGAATTTGTCAATAGAGCGAAGCGTCAAGGGGAAAGCACGAAGTCGAAGACGATACGAGTGCTTGGACCGACTATTGACAAATTCATGGCAAAGCGAGCAGCGCTTTGCATCCGAGCTGGGACAAGGAGAATGATTTCAATCTCCTTGTCCCAATTATTAATCAATTACTAGCATTGCATCGAGTGCGTCTTCTTTGCCGTCTCGAAGCTTTCCTTCCTCATCGTAGAACTCCTCGTCATCAAGGTGGATACACTTGTTTAGCACGATCTCTCCGTTTTCAATGACATAGTGTTCGTTAAACCCTAATCCTGTTTCAAGTGATTTAACCGTGATGGTTAACATCAGCTCTTTTGATAGATATAGGAGATTCTGCGGGCTTTCTGGGTGGTCTTCAAGAAAACTGTATTCGACACTCCAGGCACAGAACCCTTCGATCCGCATAATTTCCTCTTCAAGGGTAAATGCAAGGGCTTCATGTACCCCAAAAAAACGACCAAATAGATTAACGATTGAATCTCTTTCATACGCTGCTCTATCAACGTTCAGACGTTGATAGAGCTGTTCCATTGATGAATGGGTGCCTTCAATAAGCATGTTGAAATCACAGTAATTACTCAAAGAAATCACCAAAATTCTGATAGTTTTCCTGCACCTGATTGTTGGAAATATGGATAGAGCCAAAGTCTTCGAAATCTTCACCACGGTAAACGACAAGTCCTTCGACGGTATAGTGGTTAGGCGCAAGAACCTTGTCAATCAGATATTGAATCCATTCAACGTAATTATAGAATTTTTCCTGTCCGTCCCATTCGATGGTCTGATTGTCTTCTTGCAGCTCCCACTGACACCAAAGACCTGGTTGTGTTGCTGGTGGTTGATTATAGTTCACGATAGATGCTGGATGGCTGTTTTGCCCATAGTTTCCATCATCTAAACAGAAAAACTCGCCGTCTTCACCACAATCACCGAAGCCTGCCTCGATGAGTAGTTGGTTGTTTCGTTTCATTCTTCTTGTCTGTTGCAGCCCTCGCAAAAGTGCGGCTACTTCTTCATTGACTGGCTCATTGATTGTGAATTCGCCCATAAAGTCGGTATGATAACCCATTATTTTCTCCTCCTTACCACCATTCGGTGTAACTGACTTGATACCCGTCGTTAAGTAACTTCTCTGCTCTTTCGATGATAGGTAACGTTTCTTCTAGCTCTTGATAGTACATTTCATCGTATACAATGGAACCGAAGAAAAAACCGCCTGCTGTTGGGAGCAAATTCTCTGAAGTTTCTGGGGAACGGTCAGCAAGGCATGTTAAAATCTTCGATTTCAAGTCTGCCAACATTTCTGAGTTAACCACTAGCTCTTCAATATTTTCGTTGCGTTTTTCTGGAATGTGGGAGGCGAAGAACCTACGAATTTGGTTTGCTTTTCGCCAATACCCAACTTCTGGTTGATCCTCTTCTTTTTTTGCGACTAACCACATGTCTAAACCCATTGTTGATTCCTCCATTGGAATGTATTTCAAAGGAGAGGATTCTCCTTTAGAAAGGCAGGAATGCCTTTTGAGAGAAGCGTTTTTCCTTTGATGTGTTGAGGCGATCACGGCAGAAAGGCAGACACAAGGACGTACACCGGCACCAACTTCAGTTGGATGTCCGGAGTCGTGCATTTATCCTTGTGTCTGCGTGGTGGCCGTGATAGAAGGCAACAGCGTTGCCGTATCAACCAAAGGAAAAACTATTCAAAAGGTAAGCTGCCAACCAAAAGGAGACGGGCGAGTTGGAAACGAGCGGAAGTGGGCGTAGCCCACGCAGGGGGACCCGGTGATCGTTGATCAACGGGGGAAAAGCAGGCGGCGCCTGCGTTCCCTTTGATAGAGCCGTCTGTGGAGCAGACGGCTGAATTTGTCAATAGAGCGAAGCGTTAAGAGGAAAGCGTGAAGTCGAAGACGGTACGAGCGCTTGAAACGTCTATTGATAAATTCATAGCAATACGCGCAGCGGATTGTACCCAATTCAGAACTGAAATGGAGGGGTATTTGGGGAGAGAGAGCTTCTAAAAGACGATATGGTTCTGAATATGACTGATATTACATAAATGTAAGTGGTTTCAAAAATGTGGTGAGGGTATACTAAATCATAGAAAAACATTTCACAAAGATAGATAAATGTGTTTTCTGTTAGGTGTTTGCTCGGCATAGAGAGGGGGAAATAGCTTGAAAAAAATTGGGATATATTGAGTTGTATCAGTTATCTGATGACATCCAAGAATCGCTTTGTAGATGGATTAGTTGAGAGGAGTAATTTTATGAAAAAAATATTTAAATATTGTGTATCTATCGTTGTTCTATTTCTTGCTCTATTTTCTATAACAGTTACTGACAGTAATGCATCTGAAAAGGCGCCCTCTACTGGAGAAAATGACAATACGATGAACATGACCATTGGAGAAATTGAGAATCGATTGTTAGGTTACTTGCACAGCACGGGTAGAGATTATTCTGTAGGGTCAGAGGAATTGTCATCATACTTGTTAAATCAACTGTTGTCTGAAAATGATGAAAACTTAAAGACTGTAGATCAATATGATAATATACTAGCGTATGCCGCTGAATATATTTATAGAGAATCACTTCCAAGCATAAATGGTAAGCAACAGGATATCACAACCGTGTCTAGTTGGACTTTAAATGATATTCGAGATGAAGTCAGGACTATGGAGGAAGAAGCAACAAGTCAACCTATGGCTAGAGCTGCTTCGAGATCATTTACCTATGATAGAGTAAAGGCAGTAAATTATGCACTAAAATATGCAAAGAACTATAATAAAAGTTATGTAAGCTTTTCAGGGTCTGGCGGGGATTGTACCAACTTTGCATCGCAAGTTTTGAGAGCGGGCGGTGCAAAAGATGGGAAAACCGGATATCCAACAAATTATGACTGGTCTTATTCTCAAACAAGTACAGGGGCAAAGGCATCTGTTGCTTGGATTAATGCCAACACATTTCGACTATATTGGCAGATGAATGCGAAAAGTGTTACAAAGCACACAACCAATGGTGGGGTATCCAAGAAAGCTGTTAAGGGTGATATTTTGAGTTATGTTTTGAAAAAGACGGGGCGATCTTGGCATAGTGCGATTGTTACAGGTAAAACGGGAAATGTACTTTATGTAAGTCAACACTCTTCTGATAGAAAGAACGATAACTGGGATAAAATCGGAATAAGTTTTAAAGAGAATGATGTATATGTAATTAAACCTGGCTGATTGGAGTGATAGTATGAAATTGTCGCGATTGGCATTTGCAGTTTTGGTCACCTTTGGAATCACAGGGTGCTCTTCACAACCAACGGAGAAAATAGGTAATTCTGAAAAATACTCAAAAGAGGAGATTGGTTCTGCTATCAATGAAGTGGTCAATTCATATAGCCAATATTTGGATAGTGGGGAACTACTATCAATTGAGTACGATGAAAAAGAGTCGAACCAGTTAGTTGTAGATTATTTACCCATGTTAGATATTTCTTATCAAAATAAAGAGAACATAATTTTCTTGAACTCAACAATAAAGACTGGGAAAGTTCAAGGAGCTTTAGATTCTTACACAAAATATGATAATTATTATTGGGTGTTAGAGGGCCCAAAAACATGGAAAATTATTTATGCAGGTTTCAAGAACTAATGATTTTCATATGTAGTTAGTAGAAATTTCAAAGCCTAAAAATTCAAATCATGTTGGAGGATATCAATAGGTATCCTCCAATTTTGGTTTAAAAACATCTTTGTAGTGCAAAATACGGCTGTTCAGAGAAACAAAGAAAATCTGGGTAGGTACCGAGACAAGGAGTTTCGTCAATTTTCTTAAAAAGGAGAGATTAATATATGCAAACTTTATAAGTTGTAGCAGAAAAAGAAGAGCAGCATTGTTTATTTAGCATGATATACTATTTGTGAAAAGGGGGGATTTGTGATGATTTGTCGATATTGTAATAAAAAGGTTTTGAAGCTAGAAGGGAGCCAGTATCACTGTGCCAATTGTGAGCTAGATTTTTTTGAGAACCAACTGATTGAGTCCAGGTCTGGAGTGTATCGAGAACCGACCGTCGAAACAGATCCGTTCTTTTTCCAATACACGACGACAAAAGAATTATTGCAGATGACTTATGTTGAACTGTTGTCTCGGCTGAAGCTGGCGAGAGGCGTCTATCGTGAGTTAAGGAAAAAAGTCTATGGCCACAATAGCCAAGCAGATGACCTGGATCGCGAGAACCTGAAGGCAGTCACTTCGGCAAAGCTTGTCATTGAAAATATTATGATTGAAAAACATGGCTATTATCCCGCCAGCGTGTTTGAGTCTGTTATAGATAAAGAAGTTTTGAAAAATAAAAAACAAATTCGAGAGGTGGAAAAAAAGCATGGTTAAATTTGAGGATCAACCGAAGCAGGGGTATACAGGTATCCGGACCCTAGAAACAATCGCGAGTGTATTTGAGGATATTCAAGCCAACGGTGACATGGGACAGGGCGAGAAGAATTTACGATACTTGCAGCTGATGAATGAGTTGGAAGAGGACCACGGAGCTATGATTGTGAATCCGACTGAAGCAGATCTACATTTACCTGCGGTCGCATTATACCGGAAGGTTTCTCAAGCTCGAGTATTTTAGGCGGAACTTGAGAGGAGTTTACGAATGGATAAATCGAAAGAAATCATCTTTATGCCAGACTATTTAGTAAAAGATCATACGGTGCTAATTTTAGATTCAGCAAACAACCTTCACGGTTTTTTGAGTATAGAATCAACCGACGATCATTTTGTTTTTACCAATGACATCGACCTACTTAAAACCGTACCGAAAATCATTGCAGAAGAACTAGCAACTGATATTCGCGTTTCTGAAGGCGACTATATTCCAGTAACAAATAAAGATACTGGCGAAGTATCTGAACTGGATTCAGACGAACTTCAAATCGTCTCTTCAGCCGTAGAGTGGGGTTAAGCGAGAGTGTTAGGCTATCAGCTGGAGGTAGAATTTATGGTGAAATGCTATTGTGAAGCTGATCTACTAGAAAAGCTTCAAGAGAATGTGATTGAAGAAGATTTCCCAATGCGGAGCGTGGGAGATTTACTTGGGCACCTGGAGCGTGCCCAACCGATGATGTGGGTGTCGGTTTATGTACCAGAATATCAAACGGTGTATGGTATCCATCGAGAAACCTTGATTTCTACGGGTAAAGACCATAGTCGGACTTCAACGCCAGTTGCTTTGCTAGAGGCGACAGGATATCAATCAAGTGAGCATATCTTTGTATCAGAATTAGTGGCGCTTTTAGAAGGAAATGTAGCCCCAAAAAATCGAGAAGGCTATGAGTTACAACTGTTCGAGAGAAAACGAGGGACGTTCATGCTGCGTCGCTGGCAGATGATTGGAGATCAGCCAGTTTTAGTTGCTCAACGGGGCTAACGACGGATCTAGAAGAATATGTAAAAAGGAACAGCATTTGCTGTTCCTGGAAAAATTAGTCAGTAATAAAAACTTAATTCTTGCTTTTCGGGAGTGAAAATACCAGAAATATCAATGCCGGAATCCAAAAGAATTTACTTGTTCCGACACCTAGGGCAAAAAATGCTAAAGCTAAACCAAAAAATGTTTTATTAGCATCATTCAATTTTGGAAACTTCATAGAATCACCTCCAGCACAAATTGTAGCGTATGTGTAAATAACAGAATGCGACTATTGAAGCTATTTTACCCATTTCATCAGATATTCAAATTCCTTCGTACCCTTATCCAAAGTTTCATTAATTGTTTTGAAACCATGCACTTTATAAAAATCGTAGGCAAGATTATTTTTTTTAAAGACATTTAGTAGTAAGTTTTGGTTTTCTGATTTTGCCTTATTCAGTAATTCAGCACCAATACCACGAGAACGGAATTCTTCCAATACGAAAATGCCAGCAACGTAGTTACCGGAGAGTCCAATAAAGCCAACAATTGTATTTTCTATTTCAAATACGTGAATTTTAGACTGGGGAAACATTTCTCTGACCAAGTTGTAATGGTCAATCCAGTAATCGGGCGATATGAATTTATGAGCTTGCAGGTTACTTTGTAACCAAATATTAGAAATAACATCCAATTCACTTTTGGTTAAGCTTGTTAAAGTTTTAATCATGTTAAACTCCTTTTTATGTAATTGTAACACTTATTATGAATCAAGATTAGTCCACTAACTAGGAAAACAGTAGAATATAGAAAGAGAGCGAGGACTGGTGGTGATAATTTGGGAGCAAAGTCAGAAAAGCGTCAAATCCGAAGAAAAATGCTTGCAGTCATGGGCGATGATTCTTCCTGGTTAGAGGAAGAGGACAAAGTTCGCGAGGTGCAGGTCTGCGTATCTGAATTGGAAGCAATCTGCGGAAAATTCTCAGTGCGGGATCGCTCTCGCTCCATTTTGATAAATTATCCCGACGGATCTGTTCAACAGGTGGAAAGTGTGAAAGAAGCTGCGAGACTCTTTGGTTGTTCTAAAACTACAGTTGCACGTTCCCTTGAAACTGGTGAATCGGTACTGAAAGGTTCTGCCAAAGGTATAAAATTTAGAGACTTGTAGCAAGTTATTGACGGTTTTTACATTTGGCCGAATAAAATAAAAAAGGGTTTATCCATGGTGGCTATGAGGGAATCCTTCTGAATTCAATATTTTATTAGGGAATAACAGTCATGACTAGGTAATTTATTTTTATTGTAGCTAAAATACTGAACACTCATGGAGGTAAATATGAAAGACATATTGGATTTTAAACGAATACTATTAACTGATAAGTACGAAGTGCTTCAATTTCCAAGTTATGGCGATGAGATTGGCTATATTGTTATTGAAGATATGTTTAGACAACAAACCAAAGAAGAGTTTGAATCCTTTTTGGGGATAGTCGACAATAGCTTTGAAGCGGCTGATAACTTTATTTTAGTGAAGGTTGGGGTCATTAGAGATCTAGAAGAAAACGAGCAGGAAAATATAAATAGACTCATTGATCGGCTGTTAGGCTATCTGCCGGATAACTACTATTTTGTAGACTATCAACACATTGATTCAGTTATCGAGTTTACTGAGAATGATGTCGAAAATCTAACTATGGATGAGGTTATGCAAAAAATGGTAAAACAACTGAATTTACTTTTCAGATGCGATATACAGCTTTCTGATCCTAGAACATTCAATCATCTTATTCAAAGGTAGATTTTGTGCGGCAGCCTTAGACTGTCGTATTTTTTTTTGACTTTCCATACAATAGGACTCAATACCAAACATTACCATAATAGCATTTGTACAAGTAGCATTCGGCTTGCTTAAAACTAATTCTCAACACGATATAAACTTGGATACCCTGAACAAGTTTCTTGCTAATTTAGGCCATGTAATTGATCTTGAATCATGGAAATTAAGAAGAGTATTAAGAAACCACCAACTTGCTAGACATTAGCCGTGACATGTTGAAGGATGCTTTTTCGAGAAAAAAGGACTGTATTTTATTCGCATATTGGCAATAGTTTCATAGATTAATTCGTGGCTAACAATGCAGGTAACACTGCCTATACTTTTGGGAAAGTAATAATGAATGAATAACAAAAATGTAAGGAATGTTGCATATTCGAAAGGTTGTATGTAAACGATTACATTTAATTATGACTCATGATACTATCATCTCGATGAAGACATTACGAGGGAATGAAACAAGGGCGTTTCTAGTCTGACGAGTGACTTCGCAAAGATTACTTAAGAAATGAGAGGAGAGCGAGCATGAGCAAAAAGAAAAAGTGGTTTAAAAAAGGGTTAATTGGAAGCGTCGCGATTTTACTGTCGGCAAGTATTGTACCGTCTTCGTTGGTTTTTGCAGAAACAGTGGATTCAAATTCACTTGACAAGACTGTTCAAGAGACGCCCGTTCGTAATGAGCCGAATGCAAAGCAGGAGGATCCACCTACTGAAGTTGTCGAAGAAAGAAGCGAGAATGAAATTGTTTTGGACAATCGAGACGGTTCGTTTACGAAACAAGTTTATCAGGAGCCCATTCATATAGAAAATCAGGAGACTGGAGAACTTGAACGAATTGAAACTGAACTGGTCACAGATGATACAGAAAAGATTATAGAGCCAAAAAATACCGAGTTACAAGCGCAATTTCTATTACAAATGGAACAAGGCCTTTATCAAGAAGTTGGCGAGGGAGACACTGCTATTCGCTTTTCGCTGCAAGGGAGCACAACAAGTTTCGGAGAAGCAAATACCTCGGGAGAAGAGCAGACAACAGAAGTCAGCACAAACGATCCAATTACAAGCAAAATTGAATCTGAGGACACGAAGAGTGAAGATCCTGATCCGGAACAACCAATGCATGGAGAAGTCCCTGCAATCAAAGCAGAAGATCGAACGGCAGAAGTGAAGGATAATGTTGCTCTCTACTCTGATGTCTTACCGAGTGTAGATTTCCGTCAAACGGTTTTCAATCGATCCGTTAAAGAAGATTTAATTGTAAAAGCACCTATGGCACTTCAATCTATCTATTTTCAGCTGGAGACCTTGTTAAGTCCTGTGCTAGAAGATTCTGGAGCAGTTACTTTTCGGAATATCAAGGGCCAGATAATCTATGAAATTCCGCGTCCAATGATGTCTGATTCAAAGATTGACGAACGAATGGGTGTAGGGGCGATTAGTGAAAATTTATCTTACGAACTCTTTGAACTGGCCAAAAATCGGTATCAGTTGGTTTTACGGGTAGATACGGACTGGTTACAGAGCGAAGAGCGGGAATATCCAGTTTATATTGATCCAAGTATTACTTACAATAAGTTACAAAATGCAAATGCACGTCAGTTGAATCCAACGACCAATTATAGTGGGGCTGCACTATGGCGTCCAAGCCAGGGGGCACATACCTTATGGGTCGGAAAATTTGGAGAAAACCCACTGAATGTTGCCTATTTAAAAACAGATATGAGTAAACTGAACCAGGCAACCATTCAAAAAGCACAGTTTAAAGTTTATAACTTGTGGCATGCTTATGAAAATTTGTCAAATGAATTAAGTTTGAATGCGGTCAATGCGGATTGGAATCCTAAAACACTGACTTGGAACAATAAGCCTGCCTATACTGCAATTACGAAAACTAATGTTAAACGGGCGCAATGGGCAACTTTCGATGTGACTACTCTAGTGAATGAGTGGACCAGTGGAAAGCGAAAAAATTATGGGATTGCGTTAACAACCAAACCACAAGAAGATCACTGGAAACAGGTCATTGCGGCAGAGAATGATACGAATGTTCCTTACTTTGAAATTACCTACACGTACAATAAACCAGCCAAACCGACCGTAAAAGGATTTAGCAACAATGATCAGAAATCCGGATACTTAGAAGTCTCATGGCCAAAAGTAACGGGCGCAACAGGATATGAAGTGCTTTTTTCCAGTGGGAGAGGAGATATTTCAATTCCTGTGGGGAATGTGGCATCCTTCAGTACCAAAGGGAGAGGAATCTTCCCGACTGATCAAGAGATTGAAAATAATATGTCACAATTTCATACGGATGGTAAAGGAACAGAATTGGCAATCGATCCCAGAGAATTCTATGAAAATGCAGCGAATTATGCTGGAACCAATGGCCTTCGAGGGGTAACTGGATATGATGTGAAGATTGTTGCTGTCTATTCAGGAGGAAAGAGTCCTGTCTCTGATTATGTACGAACCTACCTACCTTTAAGTCCTCCGACAGCACCAAAGGCGAAAGCCTATAGCAATCTTTCTCATGAAAAGAGTGGATACGTGACACTGAGTTGGGACGAAGTCCCATTGGCAGATGCGTATAAAGTGTTGGTATTTAATGGGAAAGATTATCAGGAGTTTGATGTTGGAAGTGAACTTACATGGACTACCCAGGGAAAAGGGATATGGCCAACTGCAACCGAAATTGCTGAAGGAAAATACCAGTTGCATACGGATGGTAAGGGAACAGAACTAGCAAGCGATCCTCGAGCGGTTTACAAAAATGCGGGGACGCAATATGCAGAAAAAACAAATTACTGGTTCAGAATTAAAGCCTATCGCAAAGACAATAAACATGTAGGTAGTGTGGAATCTGCACAGGCAACACCAACTATTCCACAAAACCAAGTTGAGCAACTCGGAATGACAGATTTTTGGCCGTCAATACCTGTACGCGGCGGAAATGTAAATGCTACGAATGGAAATCTGATTTTCTCGGAAAGTGATTTCAACATCGATGGACGGGGACCTTCTCTCTCTTTAAACCGTTACTATAATAGTCTCAGTCAAGAGGTTGGGCTATTTGGAAAGGGCTGGTCTAGTTCATTTGAAGATTTCTTAATATTAGATACAGCCAAAAAGGAAATTACTTGGTTTGAGGCAGACCGCAAAGCAAATATCTTTAAAGAAAAATCCGGAAAATTTGAGGCCCCACCAGGTTTATATTCAGAAATTATTAGGCAAACCGATGGTAGCTATATGAAAGTCGAAGAGGACAAAGCGTCGACTTATTATAGTAAGACTGGTAAATTGCTAAAAGAAGTAGATAAGAGCCAAAATACAATGGCTTATGTCTATGATGCTTCTGACCGGTTAACCTCTGTGACCGATGCCAGCGGGCGTAGTGTCCGGATAAGTTATCAGTCTGACGGGCTCATTTCTGAAATACTACTTCCAGACGATAAAAAGCTGTCTTTTTCTTATGATGATAAACAGCGATTAATTGAATCAAAAACTGCGCGGGGGAAAACATATCGCTATGCGTACAATGACAAAGATGAGTTAATCACGCTATTTGAGCCAAAGCATACAGAGAAGAATCCACAAGAGACACATTATCGTTACGTGGATAAAAAGTTAGTTGAAATTATCGACCCTGTTCAAAAGAGGACGACATTAGCTTATGATTCTGAAAAACGACTTGCAACGCTAACCAATGAACGGGGGAAGAAAACAGAATTTTCCTATTCAATTGCCGGTAATCCGATAAAAATTATCGAAGATAATGAAGGACTCAAGTTAACAACAACCTACGAATATTCTGCGAATAATCTAATTAAAGAAACGAATCCAAAAGGCCAGGCGGAAACGTATCAGTATGATTCTGAAGGGAATGTGACTGCCTTTACCGATGCTTATGGAACTGAAAACTACACGTATAATGCGAATAATGATGTTGTTTCCGCAACAGATACTGAAAATCGCGAAACAACGGTAGCTTATGATGGCGCAGATGCGATTTCCGAAACTCAAGGCACAGCAGCAAGTTCCTCTTTTACGAAGTATGATGCTTACGGGAACCCTGTGAAAGCAACACAAGACCTTGGAACCGGCGAAAACATGGTCAAAAATAGTGGATTCGAAACAGGAACGACTGAACAGTGGTATCTTTCTCAAGATAAAACGTTGGCACAGGGGAATATGTCTGTGGACACAAACGAGCGGGCACCTGGATCATTAAGCGGGACATATAGTGTGAAGATCACTTCATCACCAGCCGCTGGGAATACGGCAACAAGAAGTAGTACAGCGGTTGCGCAACGCTTTAGTGTCGAACCAAATACAACCTATACATTAAGTGCAGATATTAAAGCGGCTAATATGAAAGAGTCGCAGGCGTTTATGGATGTTTGGTTAATCAAAGCAGATAATAAGACTGGTGTTGGTTGGCGGAATAATCGCGAGACGGCTATCCGAGGAAATAGCGACTGGGTTCGGCGGCAAGTCACGTTTACGACGACCAGTGATACTGCTAGAATTGGAATTTATCTGAAAAATGAGCAGCATGCTGGTAAAAAGGGCAGCGGAACCGTTTGGTATGACAATATTCAATTGGAAAAAGGAGCAACACATACGGGCTATAATCCTGTTCAAAACAGTGGATTGGAAGAGGCACATGGCGTTCATGACATCGACAACTTTACCGTTTCAAATGCTATGCCGGATGAATTATCAATTTCTGAAGAGAGCTTTACGGGGAATTTTGGATTTCAGATTAATCGTACGAAGACAACAGACTCCGATCGGTATATTTCACAACTGGTCCCACTTAATCAGCAAGAAGCAGCTCCAATTTCGATATCAGCCATGTCCAAAGCAGAAAGTGTTAAGGCTAGTGATGGAAGCACGGCGCATAAAGATTATGCTTTGTGGGCTGATGTGATTTATCAAGATGGAACCATTAGCTACGCTTCAGAAATGTTCCCAACGGGTACACAGGACTGGAATCGAACCGCTTTTACCATACGGCCAACGAAACCAATCAAAGAAGTGAAACTTCTCTTTATGTTCCGACGACAAGTGACTGGAACGGCCTATTTTGATAATTTACGAATCATGGAAGGGAGTCGCTTGACGGAGACAACCTATGATGGGAAAGGAAATTATCCAGTTGCACAGTATGATGAAGAGCGGCGTAAAACGGCCTTTAGTTACGATGCACAGGGAAATAAATTATCTGAAACAGATGAAAAAGGCAATCAGAAGACTTTCCGGTATAATGAAGACAATCAATTACTAAGTACGCTCTTAGCCAACGGAACGGAAGTCCGATACACGTACGATGATAATGGCAATATCACCAAGCGTGAAATTGTTTCTGGTACTGCGACTCAGAATCATAGTTATCAATACGATTCAGATGACAAAACAACGGTCTATCAAGATCCTTTAGCTCGAAAGATTAATTATACCTATGATGCTAGTGGTAACGAGACTGGTGTAGTGATGCCAAATGGGACTCAGATTACGAATGAATATGATTCAGCTGATCGTCAGACTAAGGTCATGTGGGGGACGGAATCCGCTTTTTCATTCCAGTATGATCCTAATGGGAATCAGACAAAAGTGACCGATCATTTAAACGATGTGATTACCGATAAAGTGTATGATGACGCCAATCGAATTACGAAAGTGATGGAGCGGGGCGGAACGATCCAGTACACCTATAAAGACAAGCCCACCAAAGAAAATAAAGGAAAGACCGATAAAGTAGCCGAAGTAACAACTACAGTTGGTTCGTATTCTCGCAAAGTAAGCTTTGAATACAATGCGTTAGATGAGAATACTACCGTTCATGATGGTGAAAAAACTTATCGATTTGATCATGATGAGTTTGGAAACAAGACACTATATACAGCTGGCAATGGGGTTTTGGCCAATTTCAACTACGATCAGACCAATAAGGTAAAGGATTTGGTGATTGCCTATTCTGGTAAGCCAGAGATCTTGCGAGAACGCTACACGTACGATGCTGCAAGCAACCGCACCAGCATCACTAACGGTGAAGGTAAGCAAACAACCTATACCTACGATGCCATTCATCAGCTTACCGAAGAGGTCTTACCAACTGGTGAGGTACGACGCTATGGCTATGATGGATTTGGCAATCGTACACAAGTCACTTTAGGAGATAAGACAATTCAGGCAACCTTCAATGCTGGGAACCAACTGACAGCATATGATGGTACAGTGTTGACCTATGATGCTAACGGCAATCGTCTTAGTGATGGAAACTACGAATATACGTGGGATGCCGGGGATCGATTGACAGCTGTGAGTAAAAAAGGTTCCAGTACC
>JAQEYU010000007.1 GCA_027692465.1 Enterococcaceae bacterium OF42-14pH9A
ACATGACTCCACCCCAAAAAGCACATGACTCCACCCCAAAAAGCACATGACTCCACCCCCTTTATTGTAAAAATCCCTTTTTAGATGTTTTTATGATATAATGGTTTGTAACGTAATTAATACTATGTTTGATTTGGAGGATATAAGCATGGGCAAACAGAATTATATTTGGCGGAACGACCGAAATTTTGCTTTAGATGAATATGAACAACAACAATATTACTATGTGGCAGAATCTAATGACTTAATCACTAAGGCAAGACATGATTTAACTGCTAGAGAATTAAAAATAATGGATTACGTTATTTCAAAGATACAACCCACTGATAGTGGGCTAATAACTATAAATACTTCGATGTATGAACTTACAAAAGTTTTAGAACTAAAAGCCAGCGGACGAACTTATAGTCAAATAGCCCAAAACTTAGAAGATATGCGTGCTAAAAGTATAAAAATATACAATGAAAATGACCGTTCAATCACTATGACAGGCTGGTTTGAAAGAGCTAAAGTCTGGGAAAATGGTCAAATTGAATTAAAAATCAATGAAGATTTCTCCCCTTATCTCATTGATTTGAAAAATAATTATACTCAATATTTGCTGATTGATACGGTTAAGTTAAAAAGTAAATACTCTATCTTGCTTTATAAGCTTATGAGAGAAGCGGATAAGGATAAAGGCAATTCAATTGCAATCTTACAAGGAACTCCTGAAGAATTTAAAGAGTGGTTAGGTGCCCCAGATAACTACACCTATAATCAGTTAAAAGAAAAAATATTAAAAAAAGCAGTTGAAGAAATTAATCTAAAAATCGACGATATGGACTTAGAAATTTTACAAGGGCGGTATGGTCGCAAGGTAGTTCAAGTTGAAATTCATAACAATTGGACGGTACAACGAGCAACGGAAGAAAATTCGAAATACGTGGAAAGCATTTCTACTCATGATTGGCTGAAGGAAGATTCAAAATGATTTATACATCAGGATATTTTATTGCTTTTTTAGGTCTGATCGCAAATTTTGTAAAGCAAAATAAAGGCGCACTTACACATCAAATAAATTGATGTCGTGCTAAACCCTAAAAACCTGTATAAGAAGTTGCCTTTGGTACCAACAAAAAATAGAATATGGGGATTGGGGCAACGCCCCAAAAATAAAAAGAATCGTCTGAAACGAGGAACAAACTAAAATGTAATTTTTAGTTGTTGACGAGTGGAAGATGATTACTTTTTACCCTATGTGTGTACACACATAGTAAGCTCGCTATAATACTTTATAACGTTTTTATATACATGAGCAAAGCGAATTTTATCCAACACGCCTGACGGAAAAAGAGTACAGATCACTTACGTGAAACTGTACTCTTTTTTAGCACAAACCTATCAATTTTTCGTAAGAAAAATTTGGTGGGTATAAGTGCGCCCTTAGTAAAAATCACTAAGGGAATATTTTTCAAATTAATTTTGTAGAAACGCACCCCTTTAATTCCTTGGCTGCTCTTTTTACAATATGTTTTATCTCACATTTTAGAAAGAAGGTAATCAGAATGAACGGACTGAAAGAGAGACACCAGAAAGTGAACTACTCACCACTTTAACATTGAATATGTGCTTTATATGATATAAACTATTTAAGATAATGAAAGGAGAGGATGATAGAAATGAAAAAATTTATAAATGAGTTTAAAGAATTCGCTTTTAGAGGGAATGTGCTTGATCTTGCTGTAGGGGTTGTTATTGGAGCTGCATTTACAACAATCGTTACTTCTTTAGTTGAAGATATTATTATGCCTTTAGTCGGTATGTTGACTGGTGGAAACGATATTTCAGATTTATCCATTAAAATAGGTACGGCTAACTTAGCATATGGTTCTTTTTTACAAGCCGTTGTTAATTTCTTAATTATTGCACTTGTTGTCTTTATGTTCATAAAAATTATTAATACTGCTTCTGCTAAATTTAAACGCGAAGAAAGCATTGAAATCGAAGAAGTCGAAGTTCCTGTTGCTGAGCAATATCTAAAAGATATTCGCGACTTGTTAGCTAAAGAAAAATAAGAATTGGATTGATCTGATTAGAAAGGCCATTGTGTCATTATGGTCTTTTTTTTTGATTTTTTTTCAAATGAGTGCAACAAATTTTTAAAATTGCGAAGCAATTTTTCACACATTTTTTTAGCACAAACTCCCAAATTTTTTGAGGGTGTGTAAGTGCGCCCTTAGTAAAAATCACTAAGGGAACATTTTTCAAATTAACTTTGTAGAAACGCACCCTTATTTTTAAGGGAGCACTTATACCCCTAAATTTCATTTAGTGGTAATTGTGCTATAAAACTTAATTTATATTTCGTTTTATCGTCAAGCGTGTTTGTTAAAACTCACGTTGTTCGTGTGATGTTATCAGCATATTTTTTTATCATTCGTAAATAGTCGTGATAGGCTTCTAATTCCTCTAAAGATAATTCAAATAAATTAATTTGGTTCATGTTTGATAATTGTTTTAATAAATTTACTTGTAGGTTTGTCGAATCACTTTTATCGAGTTTATTATTTAAAACATAGTTCAACATTTTTGAGTGAATCGCTGATTGAAATTCATTGATTATCTCAATTTCAAATGTTTTTCTGTAATCTAAGGTCATGTTGTTTGCTCCTTTCTGGTTTCGCTTTGCTCAACTAAACATTTACTTTTAATTAAACAGACTTCGCTAGTTTAATCAAAAGTAAACGTGCGAATAAAAAGCAAATCATTTTTAAAGCTCATAAAATGCGTTCTAAGGTGTTTTAACGATCATGCCGACAATTAAACGAAATAAACGCTAAAACACCTTAGAACGAAAAATATGACGTTTAAATGGTATTTTAGTTTGTATTGCTATCTAAAATCTGCTTTTGGGTCGTTAGGGCTTGCCCTGACCGCCTGAAAGGCGCCTGATGAACAAGATTAGCTGAAACCACTAAAACCGTCTTAGAGAGCCTTATATGACGTTTTAGCACTACCCCAACCCGCCTTTGACCAACTGTCTTTTGATTTTGGTCTTAGCGAGTGAACGAAGTGAACGCTGCAAGTAAAATGTGAGCGTGTCTTTCGCTCACTCCTTTTTTTATTTTTTGTCTTGTGTTGTTTGTTTTTAAAATAGAAAAACAAAACACACGCCTACGCGCGCCTTTATATTTTATTTATACTTCTTTAATACTTTATAATACTTAGGGAGACAAGAATGACTTTATATCAACGTTTACGAGCATAATACCACCCCAAAAAGCACATGACTCCACCCCAAAAAGCACATGACTCCACCCCAAAAAGCA
>JAQEYU010000008.1 GCA_027692465.1 Enterococcaceae bacterium OF42-14pH9A
ATGGCGCGCTATTATCACCCAGCGCAAGGTGTCTTCTTATCTTTGGATCCAGATCCGGGCGATGAAGATGATCCGTTGACGATGAATGGGTATGTCTATGCGGATAATAACCCCGTGGTGAACATTGATCCAGATGGACATTGGGTATGGGCCGCAGTTGGTGGAGTGTTCGGGGGTCTGTCAGGGGGATATGCTGGGTATCGATTCGCTAAAAATAGAGGTTATAAAGGATGGAAAAAATATGCTAGTATCGGAATTGGAGCAACAATAGGTGCTGTAGCAGGTGCGTTTGGAGGACACTATTTAAATAAATTGAAAGCTGCTGGAAAACTCTCAAGGTCCTATTTTAAGGCGAAAAGTGTCGCTAGAAAAACTGGTGGTATGCTGAATCGTGCAAAATCAAAAAATGGGTGGACTGTACGAAATGGAAATAAATTATTCAGGGCAATGAATAAAGGAAGTGGTGGTAGGCCAAAAGGATATTTTAGAATGTCAGTGGATAGAAAAGGAGCACTTACGAGATATGGGAAACTATCAGGTGATAGGGCAAAAACACATATCAATTATTATCGAGGATGGAAAAAGGATGTGATTCGGTGGATGAAGTAAACGATTATTCATATGTTAGGTACCCAGTCTCATATGAAAATAATATGATGAAGAGCTATAAAGATTATGATTACTTTATCGCAGATCTCGAATCTATAAGGCAAAGTGAAGATATTACCTTTGACTTTTTACGAGTTACGATTCATATTTCACGAATTATTTGTAGAGACAATTTCATTTACTATCACCAAGATGAAAATAGTTTTGAAGTTGTTGAGTTTCCCATAGAAGTGATAAAGAGAGCCGTTGCTTCGCAAGTTCTAGAGAAAAACCCCTTTCAATTTTATGGGTCTGAGTTTATGGTGATTTTTCCAAATGATAGCCTTACAATTTTTTATGATGATGACTATGATATTTTATTGTTTGGCTTGAATAAATTCTTTACTGAAAAAGTAGATGATTTGCTATTAAGAAACTTGGGAGCAATTCGAGTTAATCAATTTAGAGATAGTAAACTTGCTAAATTTATTCATTCAAATGTGATAACTAAATTGGAGAGGCTCTACGGGTCTGATCCTCAAGAAAAATCTAATTTGGAATAATCCAAACGAAAATGGCCGACGAATCAAGAAAACTGTTAATATACGTGGGATGCCGGGGATCGATTGACAGCTGTGAGTAAAAAAGGTTCCAGTACC
>JAQEYU010000009.1 GCA_027692465.1 Enterococcaceae bacterium OF42-14pH9A
CCCGGATCTGGATCCAAAGATAAGAAGACACCTTGCGCTGGGTGATAATAGCGCGCCATCAAATAGTATAGCTGTGTCTCGGCATCATAGGTATACCCGGCATACCCGTATGGATTACTTTTAGCAATATCGGTCTTTGCTGTACTGCTTAGCACATTGCCCCAAGCATCGTAGCTGTAAGTGGCTACCACTTCCTGATTGTCATCTGTGAGCGCAATCACGTCACCATGACCATTGTAGTGATAATAAACTGTTTGATTTCCACTCTTCATTGCCAATCGGATATTGTCATCTGAATAAATATACTGTCGTAATACCTGACCATTCCCATCTGTTTCATACAACACATCAATACTGTCACCATCATAATGATACTGTGTGACAACCCCATCAACAGTTTTCTTGATTCGTCGGCCATCATCATCATACTGATAGGTCGCAAATGGGGTACTGGAACCTTTTTTACTCACAGCTGTCAATCGATCCCCGGCATCCCACGTATATT